>NZ_JBSWTF010000004.1:0-2556150 GCF_056158405.1 Photobacterium sp. AWH4_225
TTGTTTCGAGCGCTACCTGCTGGCAGCGATTCACGAAGTGTTTTCCCTGTCATCGTGTGACCTCGATAATTTGGAGTGTGTCACCGTCGTTGCCTGTAAAACTTACAGCGGCGGTGGTTTCAAGTTTCAATTGCTCACCTGCGGCTAGTGTCCAGCCTGTACCCAAGGTGATCGTATCTGTATTGGTTGAGCTGGCTTTCAATAAAATGTGACAACGTGACGAATTGGCAGCTAAATCAGCAATCCCTTCGGTAATTGTCAGTAAGCTATCAATAAAGCCATCGCCGCCAACAGGCTTGGTCAACAAAGAAGATGTGGCATAAACGCGAACCGCTTGCCCGCTTTCAAACTTCACTCGGGGAAGCTCGGTCACAGCTACCTGCTGGCCTTCAGCTAAAGATATTGCTGGAATTTGTGACACGGTCACGGGCTGATTTGGCTCTAGCTGTACCTTTGGTAACTGGGTGACATTGACTGACTGATTCGCCTCAATTTCTACCTTCGGTAACCGCGATACCACTACCGCCTGCCCATCAACTAACGCTACCTGTGGCAATTGACCAACATTTACTTGCTGGTTGGGTGACAGGGTCACTGATGGCATTTGTGTAACAGCTACTTCTTGCCCGTCAGTTGGCGGAATATAGCGACCAAAACCACAAATGATGGTGACTGCCCCAGCCTCGCCCATGTTCTCAACAGTCACGCGGCCTGTCAGTTGCGGGTCAATAATCTGAGCGCCCTGCTTCAAGCGGTAATCGCCACGTTCAGTAGTGATTGAAACCGACTCAGTACACGCCTCGATATACATAAACTCGCCCACGGCTTGAAACTGTGAACGCTGGCGTGGCTGCATGATTTGGTGAAAGTTCATCGCTTACCCCCAAGCATCATGATCGCCATGAATGTCATTACCAAACCCACAACGATGGTCATTTGTCGGCTCGTTGCCACTTGGCCACCATCAGAGTTCATTGTTGCCAGTTCCGTTAAGGCTTCTAGGTTTTCGGTGTTTTGTGCGGCTTGGCTTCCGGCTAATCCGGCGACCATTTGTAGGTTTTCATGGTGGGCTTGGCTCACTTCATCAATGGCCTTATTGCTTAGTTCGGCATTAAGCTGCATCGCATCACCACCGAATTGAAGCGCACCTTCTAGCGAATCACGGCCAAAGTTCATGGCTTCATAGATGGCATCCTTACCAAAGCCGAGAGCCTTATCGACCGAGCGCTCTCCCATATCTAAGGCGGCTTTAGATACTTCAGTGTTACTTTTCAATGCCTCAGTGGTGACTTGGGTGTTGCTACTTAATGCAAGCTCTCCCATTTCGGCCGCTCGTTCCATTGCCCCATGATCGGTCATCGTGACATTGATATCGGAATCATTGACGCCGGATAGCATCAAGCCATTATTATCACCACTGGCAGCCGCCGAACCGCTAATGTTGTCGGTGTTATTCGTGGTATTGGTTGTAGTGGTAGTCTTGTTACTACTCTTACTCTTCCCGCCCATAATCTGCCTTAATCATCAAATATCCTTCCCCGTCCTTACCATCTTCAAACACTGGCAAGCCGATCATGCGCAAGTAACGCAGTTGAGCTGGGCGCATGGTATGGCACCGGATGAAACGGCAGCCAAGCTGCCGACCATATTCAAACAGTGCTAATGCTCCCGCTTTCAAATCCCCAGCAAAGGCAACGGCGACAAGTTCAAGGTCATCATTGGGATATTGCTCAACCCTAATTAACGCGTAAGAATCCCCAATTTGATAAACAGCTTCCCTGCCTGCCAGTACTTCCCTGTAAGCCTCTTTGGCATAATCACCCAATGCAGATTCAAGTAAGGGGATCGCTTCTTTCCATGTGCATGGCTTCAAAATCATTTCTTCACCATGATGTAGAAAACGGCGACACCCGCAAGTAACAATGCCCACGTTGGAATACCGTTGTTACTGCCCATGTTGATTGAGCCACCTTTGAAGCCCGACTCATTGCTGGTTGAATTGCTATTGGTTGTTGTGCTGGTTGCAGTAGATGGCCCTGCCGAACCACCTTGCAAACCACCACCACCAGTTAGTGAGGTCATTGCACCAAACATTACTTCACGACTCCTGAAATATTGAGCAGCCATAGCAACATCAGAACAGCCACCAAGATTTTGAAAGTACGAGCGAAGGATTCGCCGCTAAACAAACCAGTGACATAACCAATGGTTCCGGTCAGTAAAGGCCAAAATAGAAACGGCATTATTTCCCCCTAAGCAGAACAACCAAAGCGAGCAAAACCATACCGCCACCCATCAGCATCATGGGAGTGTTGTTTGATGGCATGGTATAAATCGGTTGCCCTGTCGGTTGCTGTGCTGGCTCTTGATGCTGCGGTGTCCGGTTTTCTTCCGGTGCAGCCGAGGCGACTTTATTAGCCTCGTTATCGAACCAAGAATCTAACCAGGCTTCACCACCTGTTGCAGCGGTATCCCAAACCCCGCCCAGTGTTTCCCCAAGGCTATCAAGTAGACTCATCGCGCCCCCTTAGCCTTTGGTCGGCAATGCGTTTACCTGTTCGACGGCTTCGATGATCACCGGCACGCTACCGACTTCCGATTTATCCAGCTCAAATGCGAGTTGGCTACGGGCGGCAGTATTCAACATGCCATCAGCACCAAAGCCGTAACGGATGAAATCGAGGCTGAACCAATCAGGGTTTTGCTCTTTCTTGGCCTGAGCCAAGTCGTAAGCGTTATCTTCTTTGGTGACGTTCATTTCTTCGAAATTGTCACGCAGAACACGAACGCGATCGACGGAGCTATCGAGGAAATGAATGCGTTTGAGGTTCAGTGCCGGACTGCGCTCTGAAAAATCAAACGGTGTGCGGCCTGTTGCCGAGGCAAACCAAGTGAGTTCATAGATACGTGGCATGTAGTAACGAACCGATTGTGCTGGCAGCACATGGGCACGGGCGCGGATACTTGGCGCGGTGGTTCCGGCAGGTTTTGACTTGAGGGTGATATACACAAACCAGATTTCCCCAGCCAAGGTGACAAGGTCGGTTTGGCGCACACCAATCTTGGTACGCAGTGTGGCATCACCAAAAGAAATGACATAGCGCCCGTCTTGGGCGTAGTTCTTGCGGTGGGCTTGTAGCTTGACCAGCGTTTCACCAGTGATATTGATTTTGGCCGAACCATTCAACGACACTTCAACACGTTCAATGTCGCTTGGATCGGTAATGTCCGTAACTAGCTCAATGCTGTGATACGTCGGCCCCGAAACCAGACGCAGTGATGCACGGTTGCCCCAACCTACACCCTCAACCGGGTCTAGCTCTTTGGGGCGTGGCGCGAATGGGGTTTGCACTAATTCCATAATGCGCCCCTTACCCGATTGCGTCTTCAACGGCATCAACGTTGTTGGATGCCCAGACAACCGCGCCAGCGACCATTAAAGCGATCACCCCGGTGATCACATAGCCCTTAGTTTTTGCACTCATGATGTTTGCTCTCTGTTGGTTAACTAAAGTTCCCCAACAGCAAAGCAAGTGATTTGGTTTTAAGGCAAGCACAAAAAAGCCCGCTAAGGCTATAGGTTTGCGGGCTTTGAAATATGTGATTGACATTAAAAATGCCGCGTACTAAGTGGCAACTTGCACACCTTGTTAACAGGCTGTATGTCAGAGTTCTGTTATGGTTCTACATAGAATATTGATGAGGAACGACTTACGCCATACCATCAATTCACAAAACCCTAATGTGAGCCGTCCCCTGATGATTTTAAAAGAGATCAGTAAAGAGCTATCCGAGCTAGCTCAACTTGAACTTGATGCATACCTAAAAAGAGGTGAGTTAATCCAAAAAGCTAAAGAGCATTTTGAAACAACCAATGATTGGCTTGCATGGTCAAAATCCCATTTAGGCATATCTAAGTCGACTCACTATCAACACATACAGCTTTATAAAGCATTTAGCGATGGTACCTTTGGAAAAGAAATGAGGAAAGTACCAACAATGGTACTTATAGCTCTGATTTCTAACGAAGAATTAAGGAATTCTGCTCGCTTAGACATGCGTAAAGGTATTACTGTCGACTGCAATTGGCTTAAAGGTAAGCGAGAGAAAAAGTAGATGACTTGACAAAGGGAGTCTTGGCTATAATTTCAACCGGCTCTAGCTTTTTAGGGCGTGGCGGAGGGCATTCATTCCATAATGCTCCTCTTATTTGATCACGCCTTCAACAGTATCTACGTTATTAGATGCCCAGACAACCGCACCAGCGACCATTAACGCGATCACCCCGGTGATCACATAGCCCTTAGTTTTTGCACTCATGATGTTTGCTCTCTGTTGGTTAACAAAAGTTCCCCAACAGGAAAGCAAATGATTTGGTTTAAGGCAAGCACAAAAAAGTCTGATAAGGCTATAGGTTAAAGAAATACTATATATTCGATTTAATTTAAAAGGTTAAATAGGGCTATCATTACTTGTTACGCAAAAATGTAACATAAAAACAAACCGCCAATAATAAAGTATTAACGGTTTCGGCTATCTAAAATAAATTCATTACCAATAATTCCAGTTTGGGTAAATCCCTTTTGGGTCCTCTGGCATATGTACTCTATATTCATTTGATTTAATTAAATTGAGAAACTCTGAGTATTTCTCCTCAGTATCAATGTCAAACTCTCGAACAAACGAGCTTACTTTTTCATAACTTAATTTTCTATCTTCTTCAATCATATTAGGTGTAAGCAAAGATTCAATGAAGTCTATTTTTGATATGGTGTCTAAATCGTAATTTGTCATTTCATCTAAATCATCATCAATAACGATGCTTTTTGAATAAACTTCCAACCGCAATAATATATTTTCCCATGTCAATTTATATACGTTTTCAGGGTTATTAGGCATATCTAAAGCGATGGCAGCTCCCATTTTGTTTTCAGAGAACCATTTTTCATACCCAGCCTTACTTACAATATTTCTTTCATGTAAAATTTCAATGAATTCATGTAGGTTACAAGAGTTTTCATCTTCAGGGATTTCAGGCATGACACTTACATTTAACTTTAATGCCTCTGTCCAGATATCACTCCAAGTTTTTCTATAATGTACAGTTGGTGATTCTGGAATACTGTAATCTAGACTTAGCTCATATTCAGAGTCAACCCATTCGTTAAAGAGATATTCATACTTTAACTCTAGGAAAGAAACTATTTGTAAGAAACGGCTATATGGGCAATAGTCATCATCGTCATCCTCTTTCGTAACCTCTTTACTATTATCCTCAACTAACAAACCTCCCCCTGTTCTATTAGATATAAGCTCCCCAATAGTTTCATCATAGCTTTCAACTTTAAGCTTTAGGATTGATTGGGATTCATCATCAAGATCTGTAAATCTAACTAAACCAAAGCCAATTCTATCTAGTGTTAGAATAAATTTTTTATCAGCTTCTGTAAGGTAATCTTCATCCCATTGCATTCCATTCCTGAACTCATTTAAGATTTGACTTTTATAACGCTTCAGCAATTTCTCTTTAACAGTGAAGAATCTATCAGAAAATATTGGAAGAAGTTGGTTTGATAAGATTTGATTACATTCCATGCATGAATCAACTAGGATAAAATCGATATCTCTACGTGTTGAGTATAGTTGCGCAGTTGTTAATGCTGGCACGTGATCTAAAGAAAGATCATTGCTAACACCACAGTATTGACATAATTTATCATCTATAACTGGTGAAGCTTTACTATAAAGTTGATGGTATATCGCATGTGCTTGTTTTCTATCCATAACCTAAATCACTCGATTAAATGTAACAGTATATTACCATTTAATTTTTCCTTTCTGCCAATCTTTGCCATCCTGAACAATGTATTCCAGCTTCTTTAGTGATGCTATCTCGCAGGCCTGCAATCCCGTCTTCTGCTGCAAGTACCTCGCACTATCATCGGCCTTTTGCATCATCACGCAGGCAAACTGGCAGTTATCAATAATGGTTTTTGACACCTCCTGCCCACGCTGGAACATATTGATGGAGTGAAGGCCAAACTTGCGCCCTAGCCTCAAGATTTTGCCGTGGTAGCCAGTCGCTTTGCCTGCGGTAGTGCTATGTTCGGCCACTTCTTCGCAGATCACCTTCAGTGGTTTCTTGTGCTTGCCGTTCCCCATCCCCCAAACAACCATGCAGAACTTGTCGAAATCGTCCTCGGTGGTTTCATGATTTGGGTAATAAGCGATCTTAAAGCCTTGGTTGGTTTTACGTCCGGCAATCAAGGCTACAGCAAAGGCTTTTAATGTGGCATAGCTGCGAACCTTACGCCCGGCCAATAGTCCTTCGTAATCCCCAAGCGGATCAAAGATGGCGACTTGGTCGGTGGGTTTGATAAATAGCTTTTTGGCTGCGGAGGTTTTCCCGCAGCCAGACATACCAACCACATAGACATGATGATTACTCAGCGCATTGTTTTGGTTGATAGGTTGCAGTTTCAAGCGGCCTCCTGCTGATTATCATCATTGGCGGCTTGTTTGGCCTTTTTAGCCAGTTCAACATCTTCTACTTTAAGGCTGCGAACCTGCATATAGCTAGATAACCCGAGCATACCAATGGCAGCAACAGCCATGATTTCATCCATGTACTTAGCTAGCCAAGGTGGCGGATTGCCGCCATATTTTACGATCAGCGGTGCGATCTTTTCGGCTACGCTTTCGGCCTGTTTCGGGTCAAACTCAAACCGTGGATGAACCATGGTTTTCATGGTCTGCTCGATTGTCATCAAGCCCACAAACACCATCGCGCCAGCGGCTTGGGTTTCGATTTCCTGTTGCTGTACTTGGGTATCGGATGCAGTTGGATCAAAGTCATCATCAAGGCTGTTGATGAAGTCTTTTTCATCCTGCTCATTGTGGGCTTGAATCGCTTCATTGCTATTCAGCTCGTCATCATTGGCGGCTAATTGTTCGGTTTCCATATCGACTCTCTTGGTTTGATTAGGTTAAAAGCGGGCTATCATCCCGCCCGTTAAAGCGCCAAGCACCACGCCCGCAATGACAGACTTCCAACCGGATGGCTTAGCATCCGGTTGGGTATCTTGTTCGGGTTCGGTTTGGCTTAGTTGCGGTTCATCTTCGGTATCCAGCTTGGTTAATTCCGGTTCAATATTTGGCTTCGTTTCGGCTTCCGGTTCCACTACTGGCGGGGCTTGCTCGGCTTGGTGCAGCGCTTCAATAGTTGGGTAATGCTCATCAAAGCGAGACTGCCAGTATTTTCCGGTTTGCTGGTTGGTTCCGCAGTCGTCACAAATCGCATACAGGTATTTGGAGCGTTTGCCCCTTGCCCTGTGGATGGTGCGGACATTACCGCACTCACACCGATTGACCCCTTCGACCTTGTTGGCCGACGCACGAACGGGCATTGGTTCAGCCATGTTTCCCCCTTTGCTCTAATTCCATGAGTTTTTGATTTACGCCATTCATCCAAACCAGCACCAAACGAAGCGGTGACATAATTTTGCTGGCGAACGGGTTTTTCGCCGCCTTGTTTACTTCGTCTTTGAGCTGGTCAGTGATTTGGTTCAGTTCTTCCATTTGTTAGCGTCCTTTACGCAGCTAATTGCTGTTTTTGATACCATTCGAGATCAGCTTTGGCGGCTGACACATCGAGTTCGGTGGGTTCTTCCCTGTTTGGAGCAAGCGGGTCATTCAAGACTGATTCCCAATAAGCCTGTTTGAGCAAAAAACGCTGGTACTGTTGGCTGTACTCTCGTTGGGCGATAGCTCGGGCTTCAGAAACGTTTTGCTGATAATCGAGATCGTCACCTTTGGGCAGCATGGACCATCCTCGAGCACCTGCTGCCCAAAGCAGAAAATCGTAGGCTTTGTCTTCGGCCTGTTCGCCTTCAAACGACATACAGAACCGGTTCTTGGTACTGGCATGAATGCCACGCTGTTTGATTTGGTTATGGATGGCTTGCTGTTGGCCTTCAAGCCGGGCAATTAAGACGGTCAGCTTTTGGATTGCCGCCTTTGGTCGTTGGGCTTTTTTAGCAATCGCTTTGGCCTTAATGGCGCGTTCTTTTTGTTTATCCAAACGATAAAGGCTGCGCTGTAATGGCTTTTTCCAATGCTCCAGCCTGTAACCACACTCTTTGATGATCGCAGCCATGTTATGGGCTTCGAAATTGGCTAAACAATCCCAACCGGGGGCACGGCTACAACGAGCAATGTTATAGCGGTTGCCTTTGATTAACCCTTGGTCGGCGTTCTCACCTTTGGCGGCATAGCCAACAGCTTTAATGATGTAAGATCCAGCCGCTTTGGGTTGGCGGATTCGCTCCAAGTGGGCGAACCCATTACCCCAAATACCTTCTAATCGTTCAGACCAGGCTTTGAAATATTGCTTATCCACTTTCCAGTTCATGATTAAGTGGACGTGCGGATTGGGTTCACCATCATCATTGGCCGGACACTCTGCTACCCAGATGTAATGGAATGGCTCGGCAATGCCATCGAGTTCGAACGGTTCGCCATCAGCATCAATGCCGTGCCAGCCACGCTGGAACATCTTTTTGATGCCATCAAGAAAGCGCGAGACTTCACGGCCTAACGTGGTGTCACCACCAAAGATGGCGTTGCGTTGCTCTACGGTGAAAGTCAGGGTTAAGAAGGTAGTAAACCCGCCCTCGCGAGCGGCGACATAGGCACCTGATTCAAAAATCTTGGTTACTGCACGTTGGGTCAGTTTTTCGGTGTAACGCTCCCCGCTTTGTGGGTCAGGTGCATCACCCGGCCGGGTTTGGGTGTGGTGCAAAATGCGATAACTGCCCGACCATTCACGGTGCATCAACCGGACGGTTGATAATCGCTTGTCCGTAGGCGCATCAGGAAGATCATACAGGCGGTCATGGTTGTAGTGGGACTCGGTGCTGTCCAACTCGATATCACGGCGCTGTGACTTACGTAGCCTGCCCACACGGCTGGATAAATTAACCACTTTCGGATGTGTCGGACTTTTGCGCCCTTGGACAAGCCTATTGTCTCCGTCACTTCGTGCCGCCGCTTCGCGGGCGTGTTCGGCGATCGCTTTAGTGCGCACATAGTGAAGTTGGGCAAATTGATTAAGTTTTTGCTGCTCGTGTTTTAACCACTCGGCAGAATTGGAACCAAAAAAACCAGCTTCATGGCTGGCAATGTTATTTTGGGTTTTATCATGTGGCTGGACAGCGCCAGCCACATAAAGCAAGTCATTAGTTGATAACACAGTTAATCCCCATCAAAGCAGCCGCAAGGTAAATCCCAATCAGCCGGAAAATTACCGACTAAATCCGGTTGAGATAGGAACTCAGCCCAATTGAAGCGGCGGCCCAAACCCTTTACGGTTTCTAACTCAGCATTGGCTTCTAGCTCTAAAGCCTTTTGGGTTAACTCTGGGTAGTTTTGCTCTAATGTCCGAATTTCATGATATTTGCTTGCAGGACAGAAATAGCAGGCAGACTTCCCCGGTTGCGGCAAGCCTGCGCGGGCTATGGCATTTATGCAGTCTTTACGATTCCAACCCCATTCAACCAACGGGTACCACATGCGGTACTTCTTATCGGCCATAGGTGCATTTTGCATTCGGCGCTGTTCTTCACTGTCATAGCCAATCACCTTAGTGACTTTGCCACCATTAGCCCAAACGGCTTTGGCTGGTTCGTGATTATTAAGATACTTGTTCTGCGGTTCAATTTTGAATTTTTGCGAGCAGTTTTTAAAGCCATATGCCAGCGAAGGCAGCATGTTGCGTTCAAAACAATGATCATAAAGATTAGCGACTTGACCGCCACGATACTGCTTGCGAACCACGACAATTTGAGGGAAACCGATACTCAATAGCCAGTTATTCATTACCACCATATGGGCATAGGTGTGAGGCTTTTCAGAGCCAGTATCAGCAAATGTAATTACATCAGGGCGAATACCTCGCTCATAGAAGCCAACCAAAATTGCAGTGCTGTTTGTCCCTGCTCCATATGAGAGAGCAATGAATGGCTTATCCATCTAAAGCCCTCCCATTTCAGTGACAGCACGTCGGAACGCAACGTATATGCGGCGAAATTCGGCTGCATCGTTAAGAAAGAAAGCAGCCCCTTCTTTGTCGCCAATGCGTCGGTGGTGCTTCACCATCTTCATAGAATGTTTCCATTCAACTAAAGCATGCTTTGACATGAAATCAGCAGTCACGGCCTTATCCAATGGGATTGCAATTTCATGTAGTGGCATGGAAGAAACCGCCGCCCCCAACTTGGGGGCTTTGGCTACTTGCTTAGGGATTGAGGCGATCATATTCATCGTGCACCTCCTGCCATCAAATCACGGTTATGTTGAAAGACAGCGAGTTGCTTGAGGTACTGACGTTGCTCATTGACACGTTGTTTGGTGGTTTTAAAGCCAAACTTTTTGCGTAGTTGGCGAACGGTATCGAGCGATCGTTTTGTTAGTTCAGGTTTTGGGTCGGTACACCCGGCCATATCTGGACAGGGTCGATGTATTGGATTGTTAGTTGTTAAGTTTGAAGTATCCATTTGCTAGTATCCCTATAAGCAAGTTTTTGCATAAAGTGGGAATAGATTACTAGCAGTTTCTTGTTAATGACAACAGGCTGTTGCGGTAGGAAATGACATTTTGTTCGCCTATTATTTAACAATCAAAAGGTAAAAATAGCGCTACTTATGACTTACACAATTGAATTACTTAACATGGTGAAAGCTAGGTATAAACTGGGCTCAGACTACCAACTAGCTAAGAAATTGGGAGTAAGTACCGCCAGAGTGAGTAACTGGATGAAAAGGAAGTCTCACATGGATTGGGATATTGCATTCCAAGTTGCTGATTTACTTGAAATTGATGATCAAAAAGTTGTTTATCGACTATTGAAAGACATATATGAAAACCCCCGTCTTATCAACGTGTTAGATGAACAAAGTACCGCTTAAATGTCTTTCAGGCATTTAACCACACTATACATAATACGTACTGGGGTTGTAGCCACAAAGCTAAAGTGTCTCTTTTCTACAAAGTGAAAATGTCCTGTTTTTCCTATGTTGATCAGACCCTGTCTGATCTGTGTGAGATGAACTGAAGATGTTGGTAAACATGAATGATAAAGAGATTTTACGCCTGAGTGCTATCCGTGATGTGTGTGAACACCGTATTCGTCGTTCCGATGCTGCACGTATCCTTTCACTCAGCGTTCGTCAGGTACAACGTTTAGTGACACGTTTCCGTAAATCTGGCGCCGCTGGTCTTGTCCATCAACGCCGAGGCAAGCCGTCTTCGAATAAAATCAACAACAGCATTCGTTACCGTTGTTTGAGTTTGCTCAATCTGAAATACCCTGACTTTGGTCCAACGTTAGCCCACGAAAAACTCAGCGAGCATCATGGCATTTCAATTTCATTGGAGACGTTACGCCAATGGATGATCGCTGATGGTCTTTGGGTTCCACATGCCAAACGCAAGCCGCGAGTTTACCAACTTCGTCATCGCTGAGATTGTTTGGGCGAACTGGTTCAAATTGATGGCTCCCACCATTACTGGTTCGAAGGTCGCAGTCCCAAATGCTGTTTGTTGGTATACATCGATGATGCCACTGGCCGCTTGATGAACCTGCGCTTCAGTGAAACCGAATCAGCTTTCGATTATATGGTTGCTATCCGCGAATACCTTGAACAGCACTGCAGACCCACCGCATTCTATAGTGACAGGCATGCAGTCTTCCATGTCAGCAAGCGCGATGCCCGCACTGAACGATTAACCCAGTTCGGCTGGGTCTTTAACGGCCTCAATATCGAGCTGATCTGTGCCAATAGCACACAAGCCAAAGGCCGCGTTGAGCGCGCGAACAAAACGTTACAGCATCACCTTTCATAGAAGCATACCACCGCAATACCAACGTAAGAAAGCCATGACTTCCCTACTCTACAACCGCTGATTATTAGGATGAGTTGAAGATACTGGTTCAAACTACAATAGTTGTGATCAGTAGCCCAAAGCATATTTTGTCGGATATGAATTGGCTTTTTTTATATATACAATTCAACCGTTTATCAGCGACGATTTGAGGCTTTCGAGACCCCCCCCCAAGCGTTTATTTGATTACGAAGGTACTCAATGATTAAGTTAACCATTGCAGCAATTATAGTTGCCTCTCTTTCGGGTTTTGCCGGTGCGAGTGAGCAAACAACACCAGTTAAACCTATTTCCAAAACGATCATCGGTGATTCTTATACGGCGTATGAGGCATCAAAAATTTGTGCGAGTGAGCTATTTTTTGTTCCTTCACAAAATCATCCGTTCATCTATGTTTCTGATTCAACTCAGTCCTGGGCTTTATCTTTTAATTCCATCGTACAGCTGAGTACAGGCAATGAAACATTCAGCGCTAAGTTGGAATCACAAGTAGTGGATGACAAGATTCACATTACCATTGATGGTCCTGTGTTCGTAGGCAAAAGCACTAACCAAAACGAAAAGCTATTGCACACTGAAACCATAACGAAGTTACTAGAAGACAAGCTATACGATGCCTACGAGTCATATATGATTTGTCTTAGCGACTTTTAAGTGTGAACGTAGCGAAGTACATCGCAGTTTTTTAGTCATAGTAGGTCCATTCACGCAAAGTGTACTTATTGAGGCTTCTACCATTGGCCAAGCAACTGTCTTCATTAAATAATCTTATCATTACAAGCAGAAAACCGATTAGTTGAAATGTATGTTCTCTGCTTTAATAGCGCCCATAGATGATTCAATCTTATTGTTAATAAACAAGGTGTTATAATGTTTGCAGAAGAAGATCGTGTAGTTGCAACTAAAGGTATTGAGCTAGGTGAGATGGTTGTTACAGGCATTAGCAGTGGCGGCTTCTACATTCACGTCAAAGTTGATGGCATGACATTAACTTACCCTGCACAAGATCTTAAGAAAGCATAATTAATGCTCTCCTATTGATTTCAGAAAGGTAGCTTAGGCTACCTTTTTTCGTTTCAGTTTTAAAAATCTATACTTACCTAAACACGCTACATTCATTGTAAACCTAGTAATTGATTACAGGATTCAGCATATGGGTATTGCCTTTCATCCAGACTCAGAGCTCGATGATGAGAAACTGACACAGCTTCATGATGAATTACTTTCAAAGAAAGTGCATTTCAAAGATGAGATCATCAAACTCAACCAGGTGATCGCGAAGAAGGAAGACTGTTCAGTGACAGATGTCGCTGAAGCGGCCAATATTCGAGAAGAAGCTGACCGAGCAATGGGGCTTGTGGAGCAGTACACAGAAACCTTGTCATTGATTGAAAGGGCTTTATCACATATGGAGCATGGAACCTATGGGGTCAGCGATAAGTCTGGCAACCCTATCCCATTCGAACGATTGAAAATTATCCCTTGGACATCCACTTGCGCTGATGACTAATCACATAGCACGGAATGATGCTCTGAACACTAGAGTCATTCTAAATAGCTAATTTAAGGTGTGGTGAAGGCTCGGCTTTCACAAAGTGTTTCCACACATGTCTGTAAAATTGGTGTTGATTAGGAAATGGTGCCAAAGTTAAGGCCTCTTCCAATGAGCACCAACGGAAATCAGTATGCTCATGATTTAAGATAACCTCTTGCTCAGATGGGCAAAACACAACAAAACCAGTCGCCATGAAAATCTGATTGGTTTTTGGGTAGTAGAACTGTTGTATATAGTCAGCGTTAAACAGCGTAGATGCATCTAGTTGAGTTTCTTCAGAAAGCTCACGTAAAAAAGCTTGCGGTGCCTTTTCTCCAGGCTCAATTTTACCCGCAACATTGCACCAGTATTCATCATAAATTCTTTTTAACATTAACATCATAACTTGACCGTTATGTATGCTCAAAACGACTCCTGACACCAAGTTTGTCTTCAATTCCATACTGACCTCTTTGATACATTTTGAAAGACTTAAGTGACCTATATTTACGATATATTTTATGAAAAAAGGGTCTAATAAAGCTAACTATATCTGCACAACATACTGATTAATTGGACAATAGTCAGTATATGTTCTGATCTGACTTTGCAGTTTGGAAGTTTTAACCGCGTAGCATTTTTTTGGCAAATGAAAAGACTTTGTCAATAGAATAATACGACACATTCTTGCTTTTATATAAAAACACACCATTCCTCAATGGCATATGCATACTGTTCATGTTAGTGTGTAGATGTAACAAATTAAAACAAACATATAACATTTTGGGTTGTCATTGTTAGGGGTAAGATATGGATATCAAATCACAAGAACTAAATAATGGTTTCGATGCTGATGTTATTCATCTGTATCTACAAGAAATCGCGCACAAACCTTTACTTACAAAAGAAGAAGAAATTCTTTACAGCAGAAAATGCCTACGAGGTGATACATTTGCTAAGGCAACAATGATCGAAAGTAACCTGCGCCTCGTTGTTAGCATTGCCAAAAAGTACCGTAATAGCGGCATGTCACTAAGTGATCTCATCGATGAAGGAAATATCGGTTTAATCACTGCGGTAGAAAAGTTTGACCCAGAACGTGGGTTCCGCTTTTCTACCTATGCGACATGGTGGATTAAGCAAACCATTGAGCGTTCTATCCACAACCAGGCACGAACTATCCGACTACCAGTTCATGTATCTAAAGAGATCAACACGATTCTACGTACTCACAAGCAGTTGATGAAAACGACGAATCAGGAGCCAAGTCAAGAAGAAATAGCAGCAAAACTAGAACGTTCTGTTGAAGATATTTCAAACGTACTTGCCTATGATGCCCCTGTCGTTTCTATTGACCAGCAGATTTCTGATGATTCTGGTTCTCAAACCATCTCAGCATTTATTGCCGACGATGATGGAGTAAAACCAGAAAACGAACTGGATAAACAAGACATCAGCAAGCTTGCAATAGCAATGCTAGAAAGCTTAAACGAACGAGATCGTGAGATTCTATGCCGCCGTTTCGGTTTGTTAGGCTATGAAGCACAAACGCTTCAGCAAGTTGCCGATGAAGTAGGCCTAACACGCGAACGTATTCGCCAACTTCAAGTAAGTTCTCTGAAAAAGCTTAAAAATACACTAAGCCGTGAAAACTACGACTTAGAACTGCTATTTGCAGAAACTGCATAACTCTACCGAGTTTGATAGGCCCTCCTTACGGAGGGCTTATTTATTTGTAATCATCAGTATAATCATTTCACATTTCTTCGACTCAGTGTCTAGTCATTGAAGCCAAACATTTTGACGATGTTCTCCTCAGCATATAGTGTCCACAACTTTAAGACATCAACTGTTGGCTATATGAAATCAAAAACTATGCTAATTATCTCGTTAATCATCTTATGTTATGGCGGACTTGCTCACTCTGCGACTAAGAAAAGTAAAGAGTGCAAGAAAGTGACTAAAAAAATAGAGTCAATTCAGAAAAAAATGCGCAGTGGTTATACTCCCAAGAAAGGTGCTAAGTACCATAAGCAGTTGAATAAATTATACAAGAAGCAGTTCAAAACTTGCTTCTGAACGAAGCTCTAGCCGAGTAAAATCTCGGTTATGCACATTTGATACAATCACCCTCTGATACGCTTTTATGGATACTATAAAGGTGTGAGGCTCTAATTGTGAAAATCATCTATGCCCTATTTTTATCACTGATTTTATCTTCGTGCGCAAGTTACAGCGTCACCGAACAGGAGATTCAGGATTACCTTGATGATAGAAGTGGCTTTGAAAGAACAGTTGGTATTAAAGGGCTCGCTCATGCCAACATAAAATTCGAAAATGTAAAAGTGGGTATCGGGCGAGTCTCAGATGATAGAGTTAATCTTGATGCTGACTCAAAAGCGCAGATTTCGATCCAGGGTCAAAGCACTCAGCATTTACAAATTAAAGTCAGTTTTAGTGCCATTCCCTACTACGACAAAGAGGAAGGTGCTATTTTTCTTAATGATTTAAATGTCGAAGAAATCGACATTCAGCCGAATGAGCTAAACCTGCCAAGTAAACAGTTGCTATCTCCAATTATTGAGATGGTTGGGCAATATTTGCTAACAAGGCCTGTTTATCGGTTAAGTGATGAGGACTTTAAGCAGTCAATGCTCAAAACGGCCCGCCCTGAGTTACTGATTAAAAATCACGAATTGGTGATACAGATATAAAGAAAGAAGAGCACCTTTCTCTGGTGCTCTTCTGTTAATTTCGCTCTTTTGCCTGCTCTAAAAAATTTGTACCGGCAGCTTCATCGATGATGTGTACTGCACGCTCTGCTTCGAATGATTTCCTCATTGCTTCGGCAGCGTAATCCCTGATCATTGTACTGTTTGAACGTACGAAAATGGTTATAAACAGAATTAAGCAAACAACCCCAGTACTTACAGCTAAAATCGTTTTCTTAAATATGCGTTTTTCAGCTTCGCGCAATTCCCTTTCAAGAATTTCTATAACATCATAATTTGTAAGGTTTGGCCTTATTTTTCTTTGATTTTTCATATAGTTAATTTGACCAATGCATAATAATTATTTGATGCTACTTTATCAGCAGATTCTTAACTTTACCTTAATCAGCATTAAACATCCTATTTGGCATTATTTTGTTTGAGATGAATGTTTATTTTTCATACATAGATTATAAGTTATAGTGCGTTAGTTGGTAAAAGAACACAGCCCGAAGGCTGTGTATTCTTTAGCTCACTATTGCTTGCTTACATTATGGATTGGTAACCCACCAACAATATGATCAACCCCCATACAGGAATATTGCGATACTTAAGCAGATAGAAGCCGATAATCACTGCAATAACATCAAACAAAGAGCTTATCGACGTTGAAACAACTGGAGAAATAAAAGCACTACCTAACAAACCGACAACACATGCATTGACCAATAGAATCGACTCTTGAAGGCGTTGGTGTTTGAACAATGCACTCCAAGCTGGCAAAAATGCAAAAAGTAATAAACTTCCTGGCAAAAATACCGCTATGGTTGCCAGTAGGCTACCAATATAAGGACTATCTGCGATAGTTGATGCACCAAGGTAACTTGCCATGGTGAACATCGGCCCAGGTACTAACTGCGCAGACGCATAAGCACTCAAGAATGTGTCGGGTTCAACCATGCCTTCCATCATAGGCTCAAGGAGCGGAAGAACAACGTGCCCTCCTCCAAATACAAAACTACCCGCTTGATAGAAAACATTGATAAGGTTAAATAGTTCTGATCGTCCAGCAAGCAGCGGTAAACCTAAGAGCAAAATAGCAAAGACACCGACGATACCCAGATGAGGTTTAATTATTGGTTGATTCGTCGCATCAAAGTTCTGTTGCTTCTGAGATGAAATAACAAAGCCCAAGCAAGCCGCCAGTAAGATAGGAACAATCTGGCCAAGCAATCCTGAAGTGACAAAAACACTAATCGCCGTCGCGATTGCAACAGCCGCAGTTAATTTGCTGGTGATATTTTTCTTTACCATTCCCCACATAGCATCAGCAACCACAACAACAGCTAACAACTTAGCAGCCTGGATAACCGTATCAATAATCGCTACATCGTTGTACTGCTGATTACCAATGGCCAAAAAGGTCAGTAATAAGAATGACGGAAATGTGAATCCAACAAATGCCGCCAGAGCGCCCAAATAGCCCGCTCTCTTAAAACCAATAAACATTCCTAGCTGACTACTAGCCGGTCCGGGTAAGAACTGACACAAGGCAACGGCTTGGGTGAATTCTTGATCGGACAGCCACTTCTTGTTCTGCACGAACTCACGTTGAAAATAGCCAATATGAGCAGCAGGGCCACCGAAGCTATAAAGACCTAGCAGAAAAAACTGCCACATAACTTTGAACATAAAACCTCCTAATGAGGCTCTGATCATATAGGTACTATTACAATGAATAAAATCGTTCTATTTAATCTCATCCATCGATTTGTTTAATTAACCTTGTATTGCTTAAATACCGTCCTGAAATCTCCAGATACTACGATATCAGCCAGATCGTTTACTTACACACCCCATTATCTACGACAGGAAACAATACTATTAAGATTTTGATTTATATAGTGTTAACATCAACATTTAAGAACATAGACTACATAATAGTTATCTATAACTCTATTCACGACCAACCCTGCAAAACCTTAAATGACCGCATTACATGTGTTTTACAGTGATTCTCCCTATTAACGTTCAGTGATATAATCCCTTTGTTAACATGAAGTTGGTCTGAACTATGCTAGAAAATCTGCAACAAATGGTGATCCTTGCCACTGTCGGCCATGAGCAAAACTTTACGAGGGCCGCAGAACGCCTCGGGATTTCAAAATCTCAAGTCAGTAAGCAAATCCGCTTTTTGGAAGAGCGACTGGGTTGTCAACTTGTACAACGCAGTACACGAACAGTCGCTCTAACCGAGATAGGCCTTCAATATGCTGAATACGGTCAACAACTACTTGATACGGTAAACGAAGCTGAGGCGCTTGTTGCAGGTTATAGGAATGAAATTAAGGGTGTATTACGAATTGGTATCGCCCAGTCATTCGGCAACCCCCACATCACTTCTGCATTGGCCGAGTTTCAAAAGGAACATCCAGGGTTGGAATTAGAGGTAAGTCTTTTTGATCACCGCCCTAACCTACTCGAAGAAGGTTTTGATTGCTGGGTTGCAATCCACGAACATCCTCCAGAAGGTATGGTTGCCCGCCGCCTAGCAGATTGCCACTTTGCAGTAGTAGCTTCTCCAGAATATATTAGAGAGCACGGTGCGCCTAAAGTACCTGGTGATTTACGCCAACATAACTGTATTACCTATCAAAGCCGCGAGCGAAAATATATCAACTGGGAGTTCACCAGAGACGGGGTTAGGCAATCAATCCGTGCCCGTGGTAATTACCGTATTGATAATGCACCTGCAGTGCTTGATGCTGCGATGTCTGGTCTCGGGATTGCTTATCTCGCGACTTACCTGATCACCGATGAAATAGAGACGGGTAAATTGGTACAATTGCTCCCTGAATGGAAAGCGGATGTTGAGCTGCCAATTTACGCTGTGTATCCACGCCGCAAATACCTCGCGCCTAAGGTTCGCTCATTTATTGATTTCATGGCTGAACGTATGTCTGTTCCTCCTTACAGAACACCGAATCCCATAGCTCGTTGATCAGCCTCGATATCTTATTTTCGCAGTTGTGATTCGCTTCAAATCAGCTAAACCTAACATATATGACTTTAGAATTAGGTTTAGTTGGTTTGAAAACACTAGCAACGTCTATCACTTTATTTTTTAGCCGCGCACTCATATTTGTGTTCGTTAGTTTTGTTCTGGGTTGCGGCAACGGAAGTGACAGCGTCACACCACCTACCTCAACGCAATCAAGTGGTAGTGAAAATGTGGTACCGAATGCCCAAATACTACTCACTGAATTACCGGAACTTCGTACCACTGTGTATTTTGATATGGAGAGTTACGACTTAACTCCTGATGGTCAGCTTCTCCTCGAC
This sequence comes from Photobacterium sp. AWH4_225, assembly GCF_056158405.1. Classification (NCBI taxonomy): domain Bacteria; kingdom Pseudomonadati; phylum Pseudomonadota; class Gammaproteobacteria; order Vibrionales; family Vibrionaceae; genus Photobacterium; species Photobacterium sp. AWH4_225. The sequence continues at coordinate 19,528 of NZ_JBSWTF010000004.1, forward strand.
CCCATTGCCGTTAGATTACGCCAGCACCCTGACAGCTACGTAATTGTTGTCGGGCACGGCGATGATTTCACCAATGAAGACGATAATGTCGGGCTATCTTACGAGCGGGCATTTACGGTAGCGATTTACATATCATCTGTTTTTGGTGTCGAAGAAGAAAGAATCCAAATCGTGTCTGCAGGCAGTACAGAGCCGCTAAGCACAGGTACCCGTCCTGTCGATAAGCAACGAAACCGTCGTGTCGAAGTCTTGTCACCAAAATCGATAGTACGGACACTCAGTCCAACCAATGATGCGAAATTCTAACTCGGGTCGCTATACCTAAATAACTTGAGTATATGGATTTCTTCCAGCATTAAAAAAGCAGCCAGTTGGCTGCTTTTCTATTACTTCTGCTTTTTCTGAGCGGGTATTGCATACATCTGCTTAAGAATGGCTATGACGCCCTCTGGCAGTTCAACGAACTTTTCGTTGAACCTAGCAATTTCAGCCTCATTCACAGAGCTGTCAGTCATGCCCGCAGCAATGTAATTAGCTGGGAAAAGGTGGTAGTTGGTCGTGATTTGGCGATCGATTTCCTCTGCCAAAGACTCAGGTGTTTCAAAGCCAGTTCCAATCACATCACCAAAACTTACGTGAATACGTCGCTTCTGACCAACAATGCCCTGGATAATGCTCTCTATATCTTCAAACTCACCTTTCTCGTAACTACCTTCAGTTTCTTTCTGGTAGAGCTCTTTAGCTTTAGCGACATCACACGGATCGTTTTCATAAGAGATAGCGACCGGTACGATATTCAACTGCGACATATAATCAGAAAAGTCGATTTTCTGTTTACGGCCGTCCATGTAGAACATCTTCAAGATAGCAGGATCAGTTTTATCGTTACCATCCTTCGCACGACCTTCTTTTTGCGCAATCCAAATCGAATTACCTGTCTCTAAAGAGTGCGAAATATAGCTTGAAAGCAAACCTAATGCTTTCATCATCTCACGTGGCCCTTTAGCTGAACGCTTAACGATGAAACTCTTATTCAGTCGCATTAGTTCAGTGGCACATGGTTTTTTCAGCAGGTTGTCACCAATTGCAATGCGAACAGTATTAAACCCATTGTTAAAAAGGCACCAGTTCACCATGGCTGGATCCATGGCAATATCCCTGTGATTCGACACAAAGAGATAGGACTTGTTAGGGTCTAAGTTATCCAACCCACTAAATGTGACACCGTCACATGAATGATCAATTGTCGCATGCATATACTTCGCTATCTGGCGTTGTACATCATCGACAGTTTTGATGTTAGACCATTTATTTATTAGGAATCGTTTAATTAGCGGCGTTAACAGCCACCCAAACACACCTGATAATTGCGGGAAACGGTAGTTAAGGATGGCGTTTATGAATTCTTTATCGTTTACCAGACGCGTAATAGCCCCACTGACTTCATCGTCATTGTACGGGCGAATTTCTTTGTAGATATCGTTATTAGACTGCACTGTAATGCTTCATATGTTGAAAAAACTGCGACATTTTACGCAGATTTATTAGATTTACCCAATGACATACCCCAAACAACGCGATGGTTGGAGGTCTTACCAGATTAAACTGTATTATATTCAAGCACTTTACCCTTTCGATGAAGCAAAGTCTGCCTTACTGCTAGCATTTCTTACCAAAAAACCACCATTTATCTGTTAATATCATCCGATCAGTTGACGCTTACAATAAAAGCGCACAACATGTGTCAGCTAATTTGCTAGAGATTTACTATGAAACAGGCTATTGATTATTCACTGCATCAACACACTTATTTAGACGTCGGTTCTAGGAAAAAAAGTCATACTGCCTTCATGCTTATCATGACTTCAGGGTGCGCATTTATTCGTTTAGGTAAAGCAGAATACACGGTGACTGCCGGCAACGGCTTCTTCATCCCGTTTGACTGTCTTCATGCCGTGACTATCATGCCTGGCTCAACTTATAACAAGATTGAGTTCTCACAACGTCTAACTATACCTATCTGTCGTGAAGCGGGTTTCTTTAGAATTACACCGCTTATTTCTGCAGTTTCAAAAGAGCTCAACAAATGGCTCAAAGTGGGTAATGAAATATCACTAGAAGGCGAAAGCGGCAATCTTTTGCGTGTATTGGCCGATCAGGTTGTTAAGCTCAACGTAAAGAATAAATCGACCAGCCCTTCTTTGAGTGGTCACCATCAATTATGCCTGACTTCACTGCTTAAAGGTGACAAGGTAACAGATGACAAGGCACTAGAAGAGATCACCAAGTATACTGGGTTCTCAGTAAAAGAAATTGAGGCTTGTGTCCTTTTGCGTGAAGCACTTAAGTTATCTCGATCAGGCCGAAAGTTGCCTCAAATCGCCGAGACACTGAATACTTCACCAGAGATGATTTCTTCGCTAGCCACGCCTATTTTAGGCCAGACGCTGTAATTCGTATTACATCACTCTATAAGCAAAAAGCCACCTTCCGGTGGCTTTTATCAATTTCGAAGCTCTGTCGAGATTAGTTCAATCTCTGAGGTACACCAGATTGCTTAAGCAAAGCAACTTCAAGGTTCTGGTAAGCGTCATCACTTCCCGCCACTTCAGCTTTAAGGCTATCAGGAGCTTTAACAGTCTTAAACTCACCTTTCTGGTTTTCATTTCTCGATAGTGGTTCATGTACTTCGACATACACACTGCCATCAGGCTCTACTGTATGCTTCAACGGTTGGTTGATGATCTGCACTCGAGTACCACGACCAACTTGAGTAAATAACCATTCAACATCCCATGGGTTCATGCGGATACAGCCTGAACTTACTCGCATACCAATACCAAAGTCTTTATTGGTTCCATGGATCAAGTATTGGCCGCTACCATAAGAAAGGCGCATTGCGTACTCACCGAGCGGGTTCTCTGGGCCAGCCGGCACAACACCTGGAAGCTCAATGTTATGTTTCTCACGGTATTCTTTGCGAATGTTTGCTGTCGGCGTCCAAGTCGGGTTTTCAATCATTTGACTGATACTCGTCGTCATCTTGGGCGTCTCACGCCCTACACGACCGATCCCGATAGGAAACACGTACATTTTCTCGCTGTCCTTGGGAAAATAGTACAAACGAAGCTCAGCTAGATTAATCACAATACCCTGCCGTTTCGCATTAGGCAGAACCAGCTGCATTGGAACAGTTAACAGTGAACCCGGCGTAGGTAAAAATGGATCCACGCCTGGATTAGCAGCCATCAGCTGTAATAAGCCAATATTATATTTGTTGGCAATATCCAGCAGACTGTCACCTCTAACGACCTGGTAGTACTCCATAACGCCAACTAATTTACTGTCGGCATCCGGCTTTTGATATTCAACCGCTTGAACAGAGCACGACATTACACCAGCGAGTAGCATTAACAACAAGCGTCTCACACCAGTACCTCCATCTATACATCCCCTAATTATGGCAAATCCCATTCTGCTTAATTCTATGAATAACTGCCTTTGCAAAAATGAGACAATTTTTGACAATTCTACTGGTGACCTTGCGTCTCTACGTCAACAAAACGTCAATGATTTCCTGAGAGCTTAACTTGTGACCAATCAATAAGTCAAAAAAAGGCGGGGAAATTCCCCGCCTTTTACAAGCTATCTAACTATTTTCACACATATTGTGCAGTTAGTTGTTGCCAGGATTTTCGCTGCTCTTCGAGCATTCGCTTCATTTCATTGTATTGCTGCAAAAATTCAAAACTCTCGTAGTTCTTAAGCAATTTCTTCTTCTTAAGCTCAATTAAGCGCTTTTTTGCCCCATAATAATCGGCAATTTTCTTCAGCAATAATTCGTATTCCTCATCCAACCGAGCCAGTTTAAGTTCAGTGGTTTTACTTTCTACACTGCCCATCAACTTCTCTTGAACACGCTTGTGAAGCATTCTGGCTTTCGCTTTTTCAATCCGATCCTCTGGGCTAGTTCGCAAGTTTTTCGTTGCTCCAAACCATGACAAAGATTTAATTAACCATTTCGTCGGATCAAACTGCCACCAGCGAATACCATTTCGGTAGTCATTTTCAAAGATATGATGGAAGTTATGATAACCCTCACCAAATGTCAGCAAGGCAAGCAGGCCATTATCACGCGCAGTATTCTTTTCCGTATATGGTTGAGAACCCCATACATGCGCCAATGAGTTAATGAAAAACGTAGTGTGGTGACTCAGCACCAAACGCACGATGCCCACCAACAATAACGCCCCCCAAACATCCCCATGGATCAGGCCAAAAACGAAAGGTATGCCAAAGTTAGTTGCTATGGCCAAAGGAACATAATACTTATGCTGCCACATTGCGATTTTGTCTTTCTGTAAGTCTCGGCAATTTGAGTAATCACTGTATCGGCTTGCTTGATACTCTCTTAGCATCCAGCCGATATGGCTATAGAAGAAGCCCATCTTGGCTGAGTATGGGTCTTTGTCGTTATTATCAACATAACGATGGTGAATTCGATGATCCGAAGACCAGTGCAGAATACTGTTTTGCAGAGCAAAAGCACCGCCAATAGCAAAGATAAACCTGACAACAGCATTGGCTTCATACGTTTTGTGCGACCATAAGCGATGATAACCCGCCGTTATAGACATGCCACAAAACGAGAAAGCAAACAGCAACATAAGCCATTGTGCAGCATCAAAGCCGACAAAATATGCATAAAGCGGGGTTGCTATAATAGCAATAAGGAATGTAACGGTGAAAATTGCAACATTTAACCACAATACAGGAGGTTTGGTAGAGGTCATCCTTTTGATCCTATCCATTGAGCGTACAACTGTAAGCCAGAATAGCCTTCATTAACTTTTACGTCAATTGGTTAAACATCTAGCAACAAAAAAAAGCCATCATTACTGATGGCTTTTGAAGTTCAACTCTCTCGAATAAAATTGTTTATCGCTTAAAATTACGGGTGAAAACTGGGTCAACACAAGCATAGATTTGTCCAATCGCATCTTCATCAGATAACACTTGATAAATAAGCCGGGCCACTTCAGCACGAGTGATTAAACCATGCACTTCACCATTCTGTGAAAGCTGACCTTGCTCAGTCACTTCCCCATCTTGCAAACCACCAGGGCGAAGTATGGTGTAGTCCAATTGGCTTGTTGATAACCAAGATTCTGCAAGGCTCTTTTCACGAACGGCTTTACCAAATACGGCTTTAGCTTTATCAGACAAAAAGGCCCACGAATCACCACATCCCAGTGAAGTCACCATAACGAATCGACGAATATTTCGTTGTTCCAATTCATCAATCACTAAACGGTGACCGATATAATCAACGGGTACCTCGGCTTGAAAGCTCCCCATCGTAGATACAGCAACTGCATTTTCGGGTGCCAAATCCAACAACGTATTGACGCTAGCTTGCTCAAGCGCATCACCCAGAACAACACTTACACCGATAGCTTCAAGCGCTGATGCACTTTCTGGTTTACGGACCATTGCATACACATCTACGCCCTGCTCACGAAAATAACGAGCAACCTCAAAGCCAAGGCCACGGCTTGCACCAAACAAAACAACAGGATTCATTGATTACTTCCATTTCGAACAAATCAAACGGTAATGATTATAACTATCATTACCGCTTTGTCTTTATTTCCAATCAATTCGTTGATCTATCCCAAGTTCTATAGCCTATTTACACTATCTGTTTGATCACTTTATATACTTCACATGCGCTTCCATTTCCTCACCGATTTCCTTGCGCATGTTCATCAACTTAATGGCTGATTCTCTTAGCACTTTATCTTCATCGGTTTGCGGAACCCATTCAGGAACATCTGTAGGCTGACCCTGTTCATCCACCGCAACCATAATCACGATACAATGAGTGGTCAGCTGGTTTTTCAGCTCTTTTGGATCACTCGCCTGGACATCTATCGCAATATGCATAGAAGAGCGCCCTGTATAAATAACCTTTGCTGTTACTTCTACTAGGTTACCTACATGAATAGGCTTTACGAAGCGAATGCCACCAGCGTAAGCCGTTATGCAGTATTTTCCGCTCCACCCCGCCGAACATGCATAAGCGGCCAGGTCGATCCATTTCATTACGGCGCCACCATGCACTTTGCCGCCGAAGTTAACATCACCCGGCTCGGCCAAAAAACGTAGTGTGACTTCCCGCTGTCTATTACTCATAGTATCTCCTTTCCCTTGTTGAGACTTTATCAAGGGCTTCAATTCACTGCGTATTATTGTTATTAGTATTAACACAAAGACAACAAGAAACACATAGATAGTTCACGGATTAAGTATTGTTGATTTAAAAAGAAAAAGCGCCCGAAGGCGCTTTATATGTATACGATAAACAAAACGATCATTAGCTTTGGCTAACGGCTTCCAACTGACTTTGTAGTTTCGCAATTTGTTGCTTCAGTTCAGCATTCTGCTTATTCAGTGATTGATTATCTTGATGAGCAGCTGCCTTTTCAGCTTCGAGCAAATTGACTTGCTCCTCAAGCTGTTTAGTTGTTTCTGTAGCTGCTTCTAGCTCGGCTTTAGCTTTGCGCGCATTACGCTGTGCTGTTTGCTTGGCTCTTGTCGCTTTGGTTACAGCCTCTTCGCTTGTAGCCAAGGAAGTTGCCATTGATTCGATTTTGCCTTCCTGAGCAGATAACTGAGCCAGTAGGTCAGCTTCTTTTGCCTTGGCCAGTTCTAACTCTTTTTCAAAGTCTTCACTCGCGCTGGTTGGTAAACCCGCTAACGCATTCCATTGGTCGACCATATTCCTTGTCATTTGATCCATAAGATCAAAAGGGAAGCACAAGGATTGTTGTTGATCTTGTTTGCTAGCAAATTGGTTATCCATCTCCTCAATCAGTTTAAGGCTTTGCTGATAGCTTTTCTCAAGCATACGCTTAGTGCTATCAACCGTCATGGTCTCAATCGCTTTGCCAGCTAACATCATTTGTTGAAAGTGTTTAACGACCGCCTCAGGTTGAGCCGCTTCGCTAAATTTCATAAAGGGGTGAGAGTTAACATCATAATCCATCATGTGTTCCTGCCATGTATCTACTAAATAGTTAAAAAAGCATGAAAATCCAGCCATCTATTCTTATATCAAATTGCTACGCCATTGGACAAATATTAAGCAAGGTATTTCATAAAATTTGATCTATATGCAATGATTTATTCATCTTACAAGGCTTGGATGACAGTTTTTATTTCACACAGTGATCATTATCAAACCGAATCCTTATTAGAAATGTCACATACTTAAGCTATATGTTTTAGTCATCTATGCGGTGAGGACCAGCGTTTAATGAAACCTTTGAAACGATATCAATATGAACGCTATGCCATTCTTTGTAACCTCGCCTACCCCAAAACCTTTAACCACACCTTGTATGGATTCGATAAGAATGGTCGCCATGAAGTCACAGACCGCTGGGGACGTACCATCATTCGTATTCTATGGGGAGAAAGAAATGAAGTTGTCGTGGTTTTTAAAGGCTCTCAAAGCGTTTGGGACTGGTTGATCAATTTAGCTTTTCTTCCAAAAAAGATTCGCTCCGGTGATCGCGAGTGTCATGTTCACTGGGGGTATTACTCTTTGCTTGAGCAACATAGTAAAGCCAACACTATCAAGCCTAATCCTCATTTAAGTGATGCCATGAACGCCGAGTTCATGCAGGCTAGCGAAAAAAACCTCAAGCAAACTGCGCTTACCTTGTATGAGCAAATAGAATCCGTGCTACTTCCCCTTATACAACAGGGAAAAAGGATCACCTTTACCGGTCATTCTTCCGGAGGCGCTATGGCAATTCTAGTTGCACACCGGCTATACCAGCATCAACCCGCCGCGATTAAGCGAATTGTGACATTTGGCCAACCCGCTACCGGTTTCTGGAATTTCAAACAATGTTATCCACTCGCTAAACGTACCTACCGTATATGCTGTGACTTGGACATCGTTACTTTTCTACCGCCTATTCCCTTTATGTTCTGGCATGTCGGGAAAGTCCTTTGGCTTCACAATGGCAAGATTTATGAAGATACACCCACCATAGCAAGGTTGTACCGCTCTATTGTCAGTTGGTTACTCAGACCCATCACCTACCATTACATGAATAAGTACATTCGAAATAAAGACTTCTTTGATAAGCACTGAGTAAGTGATGGCATCAACTTTGGTGAGATTGTTAAAACAGGTATAGTGAACGCAGGCTTTTTACTTTATCAACCAATATGTCTGAATCAACTACTGTATTATCGGAAATCATCCACTCGCGACGCTCAGTGCGTAAATACGACCAATCAGCACCATTCGACCATCATGCTGTGACCCGCTCTCTTGAGTTGGCCATTCTCTCTCCAAATAGCTCTAACATGCAATTATGGGAATTCCACCGTGTCGTTAGTGAAGATAAGCGTGAACAACTTGCACGTTATTGCATGGGACAAAACGCCGCCAAAACAGCCAATGAACTGGTCGCTTTTGTTGTGACACCATATAAATGGAAAGGCCGAGCAGAAATGAACGCCGCCACAATCCGAGAAGCATTCGAAGGCCGTGAAGATGCCACATCAAAGCGAGCACTGAAATATTATGAAAAGTTGATCCCTTTCGTTTATAACAATGATCGCTTTGGGATTTTCGGTTTGGGCAGAAAAATCCTCAGTTTTGTCCTGGGCTTCAACAAGCCAATGGTTCGTGAAGTGAGCAAAGCTGATGTACGCGTATGCCTTCACAAAAGCAGTTCCCTGGCGGCCATGACGTTTATGACAGCAATGCGCGCCGAAGGATATGATACCTGCCCGATGGAAGGCTTTGATTCCAAGCGAGCTAAAGCGCTCCTAGGACTGCATAAGGACGCTGAAATCACCATGATCGTAAGCTGCGGCAAACGTGCTGATGATGGTATTTATAGCGAAAGACATCGTGTTGCCAACGATGAGGTTATAATCAGTCATTAATTAAGCAAATAAATCTCAAGCCATACCCAGAAGGTTTCTTTTGCGGTATGGTGTTGGCAATCAAAGCAAAAAGAACGGTCAGTAGTCCAGATGAAACAACTCATCGAACGAAAAAACCGGTGGATGGCAAGCCATATCACCGATGCGGAGTTCCCAACCCCACTCAGTGAAAAAGGTCTTGCCTTATACCATGCAGCCCAGGAATCATTAGATTTTGGCCCTTACCAAGCCCCTGAATCCGAAAGCTCACTTTCACTGACCATCTACCCAGTAGACTGCCATCCTCTCACTATTCGATACTCGCTTGTTCTTGCTAACCGTTGGCAAAACGAATCTGACAAAGAAGCCTTGATTGAATACCTTACACAGATCATGTTTGAAGAAAATTCGCCTGCGCAGTTATTTGTCGGCTTCTTCAAAGGTAAACCTGCAGCGTGTGGTATGGTCTTCCATGATGACGAGCACGGCAGTTTGATTTGCGATGTGGCTGCACTTCCCCTACCTAATCAATCTGCACTGATCAGTGAGATGCAGCAAGCTTTGGCAGCTAAGGCAGTAAGCCAACCGCTTTACTGTGAGCAATTGAACTAATATTACCAGCCAGCAAAAATATATATTACAAAAAGAGCCAGTCATTCCAATGACTGGCTCTTTAGTATGTATCTGTTAGCGTAAGCTATTCGATTTAAATCATGTCAGCCGGCATGCTTAGATAAAAAGACAACTAGCTTTTCAGTGACAAATTCAGGCTGCTCTAGGTTACTGATATGGCCAGCATTCGGGATAAGAACAAACTCACTGCCAGTGATCCCATCATGCATTAGCTGAGACTCTAGCACTGGACGCATCGCATCTTGTGCACCAACCATGATTAACGTTGGCAGCGCAAACATCTCTGCATCTTCGAACATATCACGACGACCGAATACCATTCGACCAGCCTTTGCCAGAGCATGCGCTTTATCCTTCGTGGCTGACCGCAGGTTTTCACGGAAGCCATGGCGAATTGGATGGTTCCTGTCAAATGCTGCAAACTGTCGCTCATCAAAGAACTCAACGATATCAGTAGTAAGTGCCGCGTGTTCTTCCATTTCGGCCATCTTGGCAAAATACTTGGTATGAACGACTTCAGGTTCTAGACCAACAAAGGTATCCATCAATACCAAACTCTTAACCCGTGCCGGGGCGTTAATCACAAGCTCGGTTGCCCACATTCCCCCGGAAGACAAACCAATGAGGGAAAACGTATCAATGTCCAAATGATCAAGAAGAGCCAACACATCATTGGCATAATCACTAAGTGTACGGGTTGATTCTGGCGCAACTGAAGAACCACCGTGCCCCCAAAAATCCGGCACGATACAACGATAAGACTGACTGAGCACTTCCACCTGCGGCGCCCACATAGTGCTATCCCACAAATAACTATGTCCGAAGACAAGTACAGGGCCTTCACCGATATCCTGATAATGCATTGTCTGCGCATTAAGAGTAAAAGTTTTCATACGTTCCATTCCAACTTTTTGTTTTCGTTATAATTTACACCCAATTTGCTAGGATGTATTACGCTAATAGGTTGTACTATTGGCAAACTTAGTTTCTACTGCACTCATGCCTCGCTGATAGGCACTCCAAGCTACAACACCTGCCATCACATTGCCGACCATAGCGCCTATAAATAGCCCCTGAATGCCGCCATATTCCGAACCAATCCAAAGCAACGGCAAGAAACAAACAAACAGACGAAGTGCCGATATCACCAAAGCGCGCATTGGCATGGTTAGTGCGTTACAGATAGAAACCATCAACATACAAACACCCAGAGGACCAAGGCTTAGCGGTACCCAGGTTAAATGAATAGCAAGAATATCGCCGACCGCATCCTCACTGGTGAGTAGATCCGTCAAAGGTGCAAGCGTGATAAACAGTAGAATGGCTATTGCCAACTGCCATACCAAAACGAACTTCACCGATAGAGAAACCAATGACTTTATCTTAGCTATCTCACCTTTGCCCAACCATCGGCCAACCATTGGCGGCATAGACATGGTCAGCGCTAAGATAATGACGATTGAGAAAAACTCCAGTCTTGACCCCAATGCCCAAGCTGCAACAGTCGCGGCACCAAACCCTGCGACCAATTTGGTTGCCAGCATCGACGATAAAGGCGGCAATAATTGGCTCAGCATTGCTGGCGCCATGATATTCACTAGCTCTTTCATCGAGGCGAATATATCCAAGCCCTTCCACTCAAAACTCAGCCAGTGGCGTTGAATCACCTTAGGGTATACCGCTATCATACCGACACCAAAAGCGACAACCGTTGCCCAAGCGGCGCCGACTAGCCCCATATCAAAGGTGAAGATGAACAAAGGATCAAGTGCCATATTCAGTAAGCTGGTTACTACCATCATGATTCCCGGCAGCATGGTATTCCCATTGGCACGGCACAAACTGTAAGCGAAATACAGCATGGCACCACACCAAGAACTTGCCAGCCATGCAGGCCAGTAACTATCTATCACTGGGTATACATCTTGCGGTGCGCTTAGCATTTGCAAGATGCCACCGCGTGCAAACCAGATAAACAGGCAGATTAGCAATACACTGAGAGCACCAGTAATAACCACTAGCCCACCCAATTGTTTAGCGCGTTGGAAATCACCACTTCCTAACACTCGCGATATCAAGGACGTGGTTGCAATGCCAAGCCCAACCTGAAGACCGATGATCACCATTTGCATCGGTAGCGTAAAGCCCTGAGCAGCAAGCGGCAACACACCTAACTGACCAATAAAAGCACTATCAACCAGTTGGAAGCTCATGAGAGAAAGTACGCCAAATAGCATTGGCCAGGTCATATCGAAAAGCTGACGACCAAGAGACGTTTCAGAAGAAGGCTGAGTTTCTGATTTTGAAGGCATAGTGTTAAATATCTTTATTTTTGATTATTAAAGTCTATATACAAAAAAGCTCGGCAGTAAGAATACATTGTTCTCACCTTACCGAGCTTTATCGTTGCTGACTTAGGTTACGCTGTCACCAGCTTAACCAGATCAGCTGGACGGTAGTAGACTGATTTCAGTACTTTACCTTGGCGAACTAGTTTGCCACCAAGATCAACATCTTTGGCACACTTAGCGATGATGAATTCACCTTTCTGGCTACCGACAATTTCTACACCTTGTTTGGCATAAAAAGCTTTAGTCTCTTCGAATTCAGTTTCGTTACGGCATACTTTGCTCATGTTGCTCGAATGTACTTCATCCCAGCAAGAAACGAAATCAAAGCCCAAACGCTTAGTAATCTGCAGCAACAAGTCAATCAGGTAGCTGATACCAACATTTGATTCTACCTTGTCATCACCTAGGTGAACCAAGCGGCCCATCAATACATAAACCGAATCAACAATTGCATCTGCTTGCTCCACTAGAGAATCCGCTTCAGCAAGTTCGGTCAGCTCTTCAACCGCCAGCGATGTGTGTAGTGCATCAGCCTGTTCGTTCAAACTGGAAGGCGACTCGATATCCAAGTCAAAGGTATTACGAAATTCACGAATATCACGGTAAAGGTGATCGAACAGTGCTTGATCCAAAACAGACAGCTTCATGCAACTTTCCTTTAAGTCAATGTAACCCACATAAACAACTGAATCATTTACGCTAATACTGGGTGCCTTCTACCTTGATAGCATCCAGTTTACGAATAATATACGACATCCAGTAATTTGTTAGGATTGGAGAAATTCAGAACAAGGGAGCCTGTAGCTCCCGAGCTATATGCTTATCAGCTAGATGACTCAAGCTGATAAACAAAAATCTTATTGAGTCGATTAAAACTCTTTCGGTGCGAAACCAGTAACAACAGTGATACCCATTTCACGACCAAGTGCCGTCATTGGGTGAACAACAACTAGGCCTTTCACTGATTTCTTAAGCTTACCCATATCGGATTGCTCAGCTTTAGTCAGTGGACGGTTGAAAGGCAGAGACTTCACATCAGACCCTTTTTTGTTAAGTTGACGCTTGGTCTGGTGCTTAACTTTATTAATTTTTTTGGTAATGGTCTCGATTTCTTGTGTCGCCTGGCCGGCAATCGCCTGATCACCGCGCTCTTGTGCTCCAGCCAACTTACGACGAAGTTTATCTAAACGGTTATTTAGACTCTGAAGCTCTTTATTTAAATTCATGTAGTTACCTTATCTTTCTTCGCAATACCCTTTCACAAAATGCGTGGGTAAATTGCTTGACCGCAGATTATATAACAACCGTCACACTTTGGGCGAAGAATCTGACAAAAAATGTCTTCATTGTTCGGGTATTCAAAGAGTTCCTAACAAAGCAATCCCTCTATGTGTCTTACTTTTGATACAGGGCGCATTGCGATATCAGCGTTATTTTGCTCTCATATTCACAGTGTCAATAATTTGAACAATAAGCCAATAAAACGACAGTAGAGGTTAACATAAGGATATGTGTAAAGACTGTGGGATGCATGTTGCAAATACCCGAATAAGGCGGAACTTTATAGAGCGCCATATCACTCATAAAAGTAAATACAAGTTTTACTGCCCAAAGTGCAAACGTAAGATATTCATTGCGATTGGTGGGAGTACAGAAGCACACAAACAATAAAAAAACAGGCCATTACTGGCCTGTTCTTTTTCTTCACTTTAAATTGAGCAGCTTTTCAGAAAACTCTGCAAAACCAAAACCGCCTGGCTTTGTCATCACCACTTGTGGCTTAAACTTCAGCTGATCCCAGTAATGTTTGATATTTGCCACCCCAACGCTTTTTGGCAGCAACTCGAACATGTATTGGTCATTCATCGAATCACCCACGTAGCAAGCAGTCTGCTTGATCTGTTGATCCGTCAAACCTTTTTCTTTTAAGAAAGCTGTAGCTGTGTCTTTCTTTGAATGATCGCCATACCATGCGTTGATATGAATAGAGCTTGCCGTTGCGCTCGCTCCCAAGGCGTGAATACGACTAACAATTTGATTCACCGTTTCACTATCCACTTTAGGGCGGTTCTGGCCAATATCAATCGCCACTTCGCAAATACGGTATGCTTGGTCCAGCGTCAGATTCAATTCAGGATAGTCAGTAAGAATTGCCTCAATCTCTACTTTAAGGCGCTGCTGCGTGTTACGAATATCTTCGATTGGTACGTCGGAGCGAAGCGTCAAAAAGCCCTCTTTCTTCTCCATGATCACAGCGCCATTTTCAGCCAGTACCGCATCGACAGGCCATAGCTGGGCAATATGATCGCCCCAACCAGCACATGCACCGGTAACCGCAACCACTTTCTTTCCAGCTTCACGCAACTTTTGAAGGGCAATTAACGTCTCAGGTGGCAGTTGCCCTTGCCAAGTCAGGGTGTCATCTACATCCGTCAGTACCCATTCAATATCTTTCCAATCTGGTGAAAGCACTATCTCTTGCGAATTCATATAAACCTCAATCTTTCTAGGTGACTCCCTTGGCACTGATTTACCAAGGGAATCGAGTTACAGCATATTCGGCAAGAACATCACCAAACTTTCTGAAAATGTCAGCAGCATCAATACACAGAATAGTGCCAACAGTAACGGCAGAACTTCTTTGACGAAATCTACCATTTTCACTTTAAGGATGGAGCACACAGTGAACATCATCGAGCCAAATGGTGGTGTCACCCCGCCAATCATAATATTGACGATAACAATGATGCCGAAGTGCACGGGATTCACCCCCAAATTCAGTACAGCCGGGAGCAGTAACGGCGTTAGGATGATCATCGCCGCGCCACCTTCAATGAACATACCCACAACAAGCAGCAAGATGTTGATCAGCAATAACAACACATATTTGTTGTCTGTCAGCTCAATCAATGCCGATGCAACATTGTGCGGTATTTGCTCCAACGTCATGTAATAACCAAATACCATTGCCCCGATGATGATAAACATCACGCTGCTGGTACCCTGAATGGTCTCGCGTAAAATTAGTGGGAAGTGACGAAACTCTAACTGGCGGTAGACAAAAATACCGATAATAGTACAAAGCAATACAGCTATTGCACCGGCCTCAGTCGGAGTAAACAGGCCAAAACGCATACCGAGAATAATGCCAAATGGGATCAGCAAGGCTGGGATAGCTTTAAAGAAATATTGCCAGCGTTCCTTAGCAGAGGCCGCTTCGCTACGAGATGGCTTATAGTTTCGCTTTCTCGCAATAAAGGCGATGGTTACCATCAATGAAATAGCCATCAGAAATGCTGGAACATAACCGGCAATAAACATCTGGTGTACTGACACATTGGCCAGCAAAGCAAAGATGATCAAATTGATTCCCGGCGGGATCACAGGGCTGATACTTGATGATGCAGCCGTTACTGCTGCGGTAAACGGCAGGCCATAGCCTCGTTTCGTCATTTCAGGCGCCAATATTTTGGACTGCATCGCCGCATCGGCATTTGCTGATCCCGAAATACCGCCCATCATAGTACTGAGCAATACGTTTACCTGAGCCAGACCACCCGTTCGGTGCCCTATCATCGCATCGGCAAACGCGAGCAGACTTCGACTGATCCCTGCATAGTTCATCACAGAGCCCACCATGATAAAAAACGGGATGGCCAGCAACGGAAACGATTCTGCAGAGCTGATAAAACGCTGCATTACCAAAGTGACAGGAATCGAGCTGTTCAGAAACAAAAAATACACCATCGCCGAGGCAATCAGCGAAAAGGCAATGGGGATGTTCAGAAGAAATAGAACAAACAAAATTACAATAGGTAGATAGCTTTCCACAACAAGACCTATTTTTTACCGCGTTTTAGCGTGTTGAGATCATCGAAAATGAATTTCACGGTATGGAGTGCCATCAGCACGAAGCTGACAAACAACACGCCATTAATGGTGAAGTATGACATTCCCATCACAGGGGTGACTTTATTCGACAGCATCATGTACTGGTAGCTGAGCACCGCCATCAGAATGTTAAGCGCCAGCAAGAATAGTGATACCAGCAAATGAAAAGGACGCTTAGCTTTGTGCGGCAGCAAAGCCACGACTACATCTACGCCCATGTGAAGCTTATGCTTGTAGCATGAACTGATACCTAGATAGACCGCCCATATAAAGCACACCACAGAGAGCTCTTCGCTCCATGGCACGACAAAACCGAAGCCATATCGCAATACCACATTCACGATCACCATCAGCACCGTAATGCTGATAGCAATGGATGCCAATATTTCTTCTAGGTTACGTATAAAAAACACATTGTTCTCCAAAGCAGATATCGAAACGCCGGTGCTCCCTACTTCACCGGCGCTTCCTAGCTTATCGCTACTGCTTATTCTTGGTTAGCTCGAATAGTCGCTAGTTCATTCATAATCGTGGCGTGCACACCTTCGCTCCAGGTTGGGAACTGGTTGTATACCTCAGCCGTCAACTTGTTGAACTCTTCAGAGTTCACTTCGTTGAACGTCACACCAAGCTCTTCTAATTTCTCTGTGTATTCTTGGTCTAGCTTAATTAGCTCATCAGTATTGGATTCTGCACCTGCTTCTAGCTCTTCCATGATAATTTGCTGTTGCTCTGGGCTGAACTTGTCCCATACCGTCGGTGAGATATAAATACCAACGGTACCCAGGAAGTGTTTAGTCAGAGACATGTTCTTCGCCACTTCATAGATTTTGGTTGAGTACATTGTCAGGATAGAGCCTTCCAGACCATCAACGACACCTTGCTGAACACCCGCGTAAGTCTCTGGGAAAGGCAATGCCGCAGGCGCTGCACCCATTGACTGAAGTGTGCTGATGAACAGTTGGCTCTGTGGAACACGGATACGCATGCCTTTCATATCTTCCGAATTCACAATCTCTTTGTTACTGATCATGTGACGGAAACCAAACATGTAATCAGCATTCAGTACTTTGATACCTTTCGCTTCTGCCTGTGCGGACAACCCTGCCACATAGTCAGTTTTCATCATTGCTAGGTATTCATCGTAAGTGTTGTAAAGCATAGGACCTGCCAGAGCAGCAAAATCCGGCACGTAATCGCCTAAATAGCTCAGATCTTCAACGGCAATCCAATTAGCACCATTAACAACTTGCTCTAGGTTATCTTTATAAACAGGAAGCTGACCGCCAGGGAAAACCTTAATATTTACCGAACCGTCCGTACGTTCACGGATAGCATCCGTTGCTTTAATCAATTCCTGTGTCAGCAGTTCATTTTGGGTAAACACCAAGCTCATGTTCAGATCAATCGGTGCCGCTGTATCAGCGGTTTGATTATCAGCTTCACCACAGCCAACCAACAAAGCAGTAGCAGTCAACACAGTTCCTAGTAGCTTTTTCATATCCTTTAGCCTTCAATATGTTTATTCGGATGAAAAACGATTTACAGCAGCGAGTATGAAATGAAAATATTACATTCATATGAACACTCAAAAAACCAATTTGAACATTCATGTGAAAATGATTGTCACGCCATAAATCCAATGATTTAAGTTAACAACACAAGTCACTCTTCACATTATAGAACTAAAATTGAGTGTCATAATACGGTAACATTAGCCTAATACTGTTATGCTAATTTTCAAATGAACATCAATATTCTACATAGGTATTCCATGATCACTGGCCACCGTGGCGCTGCAGCCCTAGCTCCTGAAAATACGCTTATCAGCATCCAAAAAGCAGCCGAAGCCGGCGTTAGCTGGGTAGAAATCGATACCCAGTTAAGTGCCGATGGCATTCCTGTTGTCTTCCATGATGAAACTGTCAACCGCTGCACAGACGGCAAAGGTAAGATCGCTGACTTAACTCTAGCGCAATTGAAATCTCTCGATGCGGGAAGCTGGTTTGGCGCAGAGTTCTCAGGAGAGAAGATCCCGACACTCAGCGAAGCTCTTGATACCTGTTTAGCGCATGATCTGACCCTCAACCTTGAGTTGAAAATCCATCATGATGAACACACCGCACCACTTGTTAATGCTGTTGTTGCTTTGATTAAAGAAAAAGGTTTTCCAATTGAAAAGCTACTTTTCTCCAGCTTTCAGAAGCAAGCGTTAGAGCTATGCCAACAGCAAATGCCTGAAGTACGCCGAGGGTTCATTTGTGAAGTGTGGAATGACTACAGCTTTACCTCTATTGCAGCAAGCCAGCCTTATAGTGTTCATATCGATCACCGCATTTTGACGCCATCCATTGCTAAAAGCATTAAAGATGCCGGTTATGTATTGAAGATCTGGACCTTGAACAAAGCCGAGAAGGCACAGCACTTCTTTGACATGGGTGTAGACAGCATCATTACGGATGCCCCGGATAAATTTTAACCATATCAACAAGAACGCTAAGTAAAGCAATTGGTACTAAAAATGGAATTGAATCACCGCCAAAAACAGATCCTCGCAACGATTCGGGCAGAGAGTGAGGTTCAAATTGATTATCTTGCCGAAAAATTTGCTGTTACAACGCAAACCATCCGGCGTGATGTCAATCATCTGTGTGAGCAAGGACTGGCCCGCAGAGTCCATGGCGGTGTTAGCCTGCCCGCTTCCATGACCAACACCAGTTACCGCTATCGTTCGGAAGTTGAATCAAAAGCGAAAGGAGACTTAACGGCCCAAATTGCTAGTGCCATTCCGGATGGTTCAACGATTATGATCGGCATAGGAACCACCCTCGCCCATCTAGCCCAACATTTACTGACCAAGAAATCATTGCGTGTTATTACTAATAATCTTCAAGTCGCACAAATTCTTGAAGCGAATGAGCACATCGAAATCTATCTAGCCGGTGGGCAGTTCCGACGAGAGCATCAGGATATTATGGGTAGTAGTGCGGTAGATTTTTTCAACGACTTTGAAGCAGATATCGGCATTTGCGGCTGCGCTGCAGTGACTGACAGTCACTTTGTGATGGAGCATGAAAGTATTGAAGCGGATATTACCAAAGCAATAATCAAGAACAGCCGTCAACAATGGTTAGTGGCAGATGCCAGCAAATGGGGTCGGTTTGCAGCCATGAAAGTCTGCCCTATGAAGCAGTTTGATAAGATCTTTACCAATAACCGCCACCTACCTGCTGAGTATCCAGTTATCACACCACTGCAGTTTGAAGCTGTATCAGAAGGTGAGTAAATCACCTTCTTTGCTCAATCGATAAAACCTCCGGCGCAATTACAAAACTATTTCTTGGGCTGAATAACCTACTAACAGCCCTATTAATCAGGCAGTGCCCTCGTTAAACTCACACCAACTGCCGAAATTAACATCATTTTTTCCAAATTAGTCCCCACATATGTCTAATATTCATCTATAATCTTCGGCCATATTTTTGTCAGGCTCAGCCGTCTGCTTTAGGAAAGAAGAATGTCATTTGCATCACAAAACTTTTCTCAGGATATTGTTCGCGCACTTACCGAGTGCGGCTATGAGAAATTAACTCCAATCCAACAACAAGCGATCCCACACGCTCGTCGAGGAAACGATATTCTTGCCAATGCCCAAACAGGTACCGGTAAAACAGCCGCTTTCTCTCTACCGATCATCCAGCAAATTCTGGACAACCCTAAGCCGCGTAACCGCTTCAATGTTCGTGCACTTATTTTGGCACCAACCCGCGAATTGGTTGCTCAGATTGCCAAGAACATCGAGGACTACACCAAATATACTGACATCTCGGTTGCAGCTGTTTACGGTGGTACCAAGATGGGCTCTCAAGAGAAAAAGCTTGAACCGGGTTTGGATATTTTGGTTGCCACTCCTGGCCGCCTGCTTGAACACATGGAACTAAGCAATGTCACACTTGCTAACCTTGAGTTCTTAGTGTTTGATGAAGCTGACCGTATGCTGGATATGGGTTTCATCTCTGATATTCGTGTGATCATGGGTGACATTCGCAATCACCCACAAACCATGTTGTTCTCTGCGACTTTCTCTGCACAGATGAATAAGCTGGCAAACGACATTACCCGCAAGCCGAAGCGTATTTCAGTTAGCCCAGAAAATGCTACCGCTGACACTGTTGCTCACGTTGTTTACCCTGTTGACCAAGATCGCAAGCGCGAGTTGCTGTCTGAATTGATCGGTAAGAAAAACTGGAAGCAAGTGCTGGTTTTCGTTAATTACAAAGAAACAGCCAATGAGCTGGTGAAAGAACTTAAACTTGATGGTATCAAAGCGGTGCTTTGCCACGGTGACAAGGCGCAAAGTGCCCGTCGTCGTGCCCTGGATGAGTTCAAAGAAGGCAAAGCACGTGTGATGGTGGCAACCGAAGTCGCTGCACGAGGCTTGGATATTCAAGGCCTGCCGCACGTCGTTAACTTCGATATGCCTTTCTTGGCAGAAGACTACGTTCACCGTATTGGACGTACTGGCCGTGCTGGACTTCAGGGTCATGCTGTATCTTTTGTTAGCCGTGAAGAAGAGCTAACACTTCAGCAGGTTGAAAACCTGATCAAACAACGCATTAAACGTATTCAACTTACGGGTTATGAGCCGAAAAGCCGTGATGCACTGCTGGATAAAATCCACAACAAAGCGGCATTCCGTGATCGCAAAGGTCGTACTAATAACCCAGCGGATCAGTCTGATGCAGAACGCCGTGCTCGACTGCGCCGCGCCGTACTGAACAAGTCTAAAGTGACAAAACTGAAAAAATAATCAGTTTTCCACCTAACAAAACCAAAAGGGTTAGCCAATGGCTAACCCTTTCTTTTTCCAGCTTAAACAAATTAGCCGTTCGCCAAATAAGCTTGAAATTCATCTCCTGGTACAGAACTCTTGGTTGCTACCGCAATGGATGCCCACTGTGTACCTACTTCCATCGACTCGGTAA
Source organism: Photobacterium sp. AWH4_225 (assembly GCF_056158405.1). Taxonomy (NCBI): domain Bacteria; kingdom Pseudomonadati; phylum Pseudomonadota; class Gammaproteobacteria; order Vibrionales; family Vibrionaceae; genus Photobacterium; species Photobacterium sp. AWH4_225. The sequence continues at coordinate 40,340 of NZ_JBSWTF010000004.1, forward strand.
TACTTAAGCTAGCAAGCAGGCCATGAATCACCCCTGCAGCATAGGCATCTCCTGCACCGGTAGTATCGACTACATCCACAGCTTGAGCTGCAACAAACTCTTGCCCAAATTCTGTGTAAACAGTCGTGCCGTTTGCCCCATCAGTCACAATAAAAAACTCAAGCGCTTCACCGGCAACCGTTCTTGCATAATCAAAAGCAGAAATATCGCTGATCTTTACTGCATCGCCCGATGATAAAAGATGAGCCTCTAGATCCGAACGTGAGGTGATAAGTACTTGGCATGGACGGGGATCGAGACTTTTGGGTAGTTGAGCAACAACCAAAACCTGACGATTCTTTAAACTTTGCTTGTTTTTGTTCGCCTCAAGCGCTTTCCTCGCCCATAGTGCTACGCCATCAGCACTGGAATTAATGTAGATAGCATCCCACTTGGTAAAGTCTGGTGCAGTACCCAAAGTGAAAGCCGGTCGCTCAGGGCGGATAATCGTACGTTCACCGTCAGGTGTCATCAATAACATCAGTTCTGGAGTGACAATATCGTTACGCTGTAACAGAGAGCAGTTGAGCCCTTTTAAGCTCGCCTCAGCAAGTAGCCAATCCGCCGTTTCGTCACGTCCCACTTGGCTAACCAATGATACTTGATGGCCGGCATACACTAGCGCTAAGCCAGTATTTGCCCCTCCACCACCTAAACGACGGCCTAAATCCTGATAATGGTGCCTACCACCAGCCTGAAGTGGTTCTTTAAGTTGCAAAACCCGATCACAGTTCAAGTTAGCAACCAACATAACATTAGCCAACGTTTATGACTCCTGTATTGTTGTAATACTCTTATCTGCCAAACTATCATAAAAAAACCGCAGTGTATGAACTGCGGTTTTTATTCGTTAACTTCCCCACTTTATTGGTTAACTTCCAAACGATGTAGTGAATTAACTGTAATCGGCATAAGGGTTAACCGTCGCTAGTGGAATTGACTCAGCAAACCCGGAAAGCTTTACCGAATCCGTTGTCATCTCAACGGACGATTCGTCCATGACACTCTCACCAAAGTGATAGCGGATGTTTTCTTCACCCTCACATGCAGACTTATCATTAGCAGCCGCCTGAAGAGAGACTGACTCATTCTTGTCACAGTATGCCGCAATTTTATCGTTGCTGTATTTCTTCGCCAACATTGTCATCGTTTGCTGCGGAGAAAGCACAAGGCTAGAAGCGTTGTTGCCACCAAAGCCTTTGGCATTAAGGATCACTGCTTTATAGTCCTCGCCATGTTCACCTGCGAAGTGGTGATCAGTCAGTATGTTCAAATTCGACTGGTGTACATCTTCAGCAACATGGTCGATCGTTTTGATCCCCGGGATCCAACCATATTGCCATACGCCTAACGATGCTATCAGCTGATCACCAGGTGCAGAACTCATTGAATGACCAACATATGACTTAATCGCTGTCACTGGCCAATTATCGATGCTGAACGTCTTAGCAACTTCATTCAGAATATGGCTTTCTGTGACTCGGTTTTGCGGTGTACCCGTACCATGTGCCTGCACATAAGTCTGCTTAACTCCCTCAGGCCCAAGGATTGCTTTAGCTAATGCCGCTGCTTTGGCGACAGTGACATAGTTACCCACACCCGGAGCAGAGATTGATTTTTTATTGGCATCAGCATTGATGAACACATCTGCTACTGAACCATAAATACTTGCACCAAGCTCAAGTGCCAGTTCATCATCCATCAGCACCACAAACTGGGCTGATTCTGCCATGGTGAAACCTGCATTCGACGAAAATGGTCGGCAAGCACGTCGATTATCAACAGATTCACTGTTATCCAAAGCCTTTAGCTGGACATCTTCAGCCAATGCGCCCATTACACGGAAACCTTCCATGATCTCAGCAACTACTGGTGCTTCAGCATTACCAACAATAGCCACTCGCGACTTGCCTTGCTGAATATCCAGCATGCCTTGACGCAAGTTATACAAGAATGTGGCACAGGCCCCCATGCTCGTACCCGTGGTACCAATGCTGTTTATCACATACCCATTGATGAAGTCAGCTGGCATTTCCGCAAGCGATAAAGCCATCATTTTTGAACTTACGCGGCCGCCTGTTAAAGGTGCCGCTAACATGCCAGACAATGAGTTATCATCCACCTGCGCTAACGCACTACCCGCATAGACAGAAACTTGATCCGGTTTGATATGCTTGAGCACTTCATCCCAATCCATACCCAGCGAGTTCAGCGCATCCGACGCGCCATAAACCGTTAGAGTCAGGCCACGGGGATGAAAACGGGAGTTATAAAGCTTAGCTGGATCAAAACCACGAGGAATGTTGCCACCACTGGTAACAGGAAATGAAACACGATCTTCAAGCAAAGCATTCAGCTCACCCGTTACCGTGATCGTTACTTTGCTACCCTGCTCTTCCAATTGCCAGTTTTCAGGAATGCGTGTTGGCAATTTTGACTTACGTAACGTGAACGAGATCGTTTCTTGGCCGCCATTTAGCGCCGCTTTGTATTGATAGCGCAAGCTATCAGGGTCAAACGATTCAATACGTCTAACCAACGTACCCGCTTTAATTGCCTCGATAATTTCTGGATCTAATGCTGAACCTTCAGAAAGCCCCATACGGTTCGCAAGGTCCTGCCAAGTAGTCGCCATATCTTGGTCGGAAAGCACATCTGAAACCATGCGCTTATAGCTATGAAAACCCGAACTACGACCAGCGGCATTGATACCACCGAAGCCTACAATTAGCGGTAATTTTGACATCCTGAACCTGCTCTCAAAATTGAAGAGCACATAGATTACCAATTTACACTGTTCATTCACCTGTCATTTATGCCAATTTATCTGACATAAATGCCAAATAGTATTAAGATTAGCCAAATCATCACTATTTATTTGTTTGATAGGCCCCTGATAAAAATGAAAATTGGATTTCTCCTCTACGAACGAGCTTTAATAACAGGTATCTCCCTGGCAGCCGAGATGCTTAGCTCTGCAGCGAGTCTACGATCTCGAAGACAACAACGAGATCAGCCATTTTCAATCAAGCTCATTGCACCTAGATTAGAACCAACCAAAGTCACGGCAGGGCTTAAGCTCCAACCAGATACTACCTACGATGATCTACAATCTTTCGATATATTGATCCTGCCTCCCATGTGGGGAAATCCACAGCAATCTATTCGCTGCTCACCCGAAATCATTACCTGGCTGAAAGCTCAATACCAAAAAGGTGCCAAGCTGGTTGCTACTGGTACCGGTGTTGCCTGGCTAGCTGAAACGGGGTTACTCAACGGGCAAGTGGCAACAACTCACTGGTACTTCTTTGATACCTTTGCAAATCGCTACCCTAAGGTGATATTGAACCGCCAGGCTTCGATTACCGCCGCCGACGGTATTTACTGTACAACCAGTATCAACTCACAATCGGAAATGATCCTCTACCTGATCACTGAGTATTTCGGTCAAAAGACAGCGCAAACTATTGAAACCCATTTTGGTCATGAAATTTCTAAATCCACACAGCAACCGTTTTATCAGATTGGCGGACAACTACAGTTCGACGAGTCGATAGCACTTGCGCAAGATTGGATGAAGCGAAACCTTACCAGCCCAATCACTGCACAAAGCATCGCTGATCAATGTGGTGTACCGCTGCGAACATTCAATCGCAAATTTAAAGACCAAGTCGGTGAAACACCCCACCAACACCTTCAACGATTAAGAATGGATGCGGCCCAACAATTGCTGCGTGATTTTGGCATGTCGGTACAAGAAGTTGCTGAACAAGTTGGATACAAAGATGCACACCACTTTTCAACTCGTTTCCAGCAACACTTCAACATGAGCCCTAGCCAATACCGAAGAATGGTGAAGACCAAGATTTACAACCCATGAATGAAGATTCAAAGGATTTTTATGTTTGTAGCTAATTTAAGACAGGGGTCAAAGAGTATGAATCACTATGCTTTGAAAAGACGTTTTCAAGGGCAGTTGTATGAAGCATCTCACATTCGCTATTTTGCTTATTTCGAACCTGATTACTACCGTGGCTATTGCTAAAATCCAACCTACCAGTGGAACACTCAACAACGAAGGTATGTGCCGCCTTGATATGTACCACCTTACTAAAAGCCAGAAAAACACCTTCACCCCTGATTTGCAGATAGCCGTTATAACGAATAACACGATGCGCCATCGCTATGTCGATCTGAAAACAGATATCGAACACCCTACGGGCTTTGAGAACATCCACTACTATCGCTCTGGCAGCCCTGTTGAAGTCTTCACCACCAACTGGCGCAACAACGGCAATAAGCATACTGTCGGAAGGTTTGTCATGTTGGGAGGTACCAGTGACAAACAAGCCTTCGATGTCTTCGCAACCTTGATTAAAGAAGATAATGGCCACTTTGAGTTACGTGGTAACGAAAAGAAGTATCGGTTTAACGCCAATGAAAAGGACGTAACCGACTTTCTCGCCTGCGTCAAAAGTAACTATAAGCCTTGAGAGCAGAGACCTTGATATCAACGACCTTGGAAGCAGAGACCTAGAGATACAGCGCCCTTGAAAAGATGTGTCCTTGATATAACAAAAAATAGCGCCCATAAAAAACGCCAGCTTCATAAGCTGGCGTTCTTCTAATCTGTTTTATTTCAAGCCATCGACTGCTTCGAGCCATGAGGTGCTTCGTGGGTAATGTCCTCATATTCGCCGTCAATAGTCGAACCGCTTTGTGCCTGACTGAAGTCCTGCTGGGTATATCCCTGTTGTTTCAACGCTTCTTCATATGCAGCGTTGATTTTCTTTCTGATAAACGGTCTCGCAATCAGTGCACCCAATCCGATGAATAGCCCCATGACAGCCGCGAATGTCACAGTAAAGAAACCCAGTACTAAAGCAAAAATGCTGGTAAGTGTATTTTTCATCGCTAACCTTCTTTTCTATCGTACTTTCATGCTTTGCAGTGTATAGCAACGAAAATGAACCAATGATGAACAATATGTTTATCTTTGTACTTAAGTCATTAGCCATACGAATATAAGAAAAAAGCCCTCTAAAAAGAGGGCCTTAGATTAACATTTAAATGCTTATTATTTTACGGCTACAGGGATACCTGTTCCACGAACACCGTTCTCTCGTTTAATTTCAAACACTGCAGGTGTCCAAGCTGGTACCTTAGCAATATCGCCATCAGTCACATCAGAGGTTAAATCCGAAGTATGGTATGGGCTTAGCGCCAGCTCTTTTGCCAAATTGATTTCTTGCTCAGTCGGTGAAGCATTAATCACAACCACTAGCCCATCAAGCTTGCTATCAAGATCAGCACCAGAAGCAACACCGTTATCAATAGACATCACAATCAAGCCTGGCGTTTGTGTGCTCCCTGTATTGTGGAAATCAACACGGTTTTTCACTTCCTCACCAGTACCTAATGAAATCATTGGGTATGATTTTCGGAGCAGTGCCAGCTCTTTGAAGTATTCAACCATATTGGCCATATCTTCATGACTTGGCTGAGCATTATCTCCAGCAGAGGTAATCACCTGCTCAATCAGTTCGTAGTTATCGCCATCCTTGTCTTTACGAGGTAAGCCTTTATCCCAATTGTTATCATTGAGGGTAAAGTCGACTAGGTTATACCAGTCACCAGAATCATAAGAGTCACGCTGCATTGATTTCGAACGAAGCAATTCAGAACCCATGTGGGTAAATGGCATCCCCTGTCCCAGCATTGCAGTCGCTAACGAGACAGCCTGCATGCGCACACGCTCTTCTGTTGTCACAGGGTAACCAATCTTATATTGGTTATTGTCCCACAGCGTTTGATTATCGTGCTTAGACACGTAATTCTGTATTTCCGTTGGATCAACGGCATAGCCTGCTGGTGCGCCGTTGTAATCCAGCTGCTCACCGGTGATAACCGCCCCTGTCGAATCAATCATCTTGAAATCTTTCAGGTTACCAGCCATGCCAAGACGCGTAAGGTCTGCATAGTGTAGTGCTGTTTCTTTCGTCACATCACTAATCTCATTTGGCTGTACATAAGCACCATTACCAAACCCTTGTGTTTTACGAATGCCCTCTTTGCTATCAAACGGACTTCCGCCACGAACCGCGTCTCGTAAGCGATCGGAGAAGCTACCAATTCCCGTTCCACCAAGATTTGGTTGGGTTGCTTGTACAAACAATGCATCGTTTTCTACTTCGCCGAAGTTCCAGCCTTCACCGTAGAAGTAAGTATTCGGATCAACCTTCTGGACTTCGAGCAAAGAACGCTGCATCTGATCCAATGGATGATGGCCCATCAAGTCGAACCGGAATGAGTCGATTTTATAATCGCGCGACCACACCACCAGCGAATCACTGATCATCTTCTCGAACATTGCTCGCTCAGGAGCGGTATTTGAACAGCAGGTAGAATTTTCAACATTGCCAGTTACAGGATTCAAACGTTGGTAATACCAAGGCACAAGCTTATCAAGTACTGAGGTGCGTGCTTCAGGCCCCGCTGAGTTGGTATGGTTATAAACCACATCCATCACCACATTCATACCAATGTCATTCTTGATTGACATAACGGCTTCACGCAATTCAAGTATGCGCTGCGGACCATCCGGGTTAGTCGAGTAAGACCCTTCTGGCACTGTGTAATGGAATGGGTCGTAACCCCAGTTAAAGCTATCGACATCGGATACATAGCGGTTTAGCTCCTGCACCACAGGATTCTCTGGAGAATCGTCCTGTTTAACCTCTGCCAATACTTCAGCAATCTTCAAGTCGCTTGAACAGTAACCACTGAATTTAGACGTTTTCACGTCAGTGTTGACATCACATAGTTTGGCAAAGGAGTCTTCGATGTTTGCTACCTGGTTGGGATCTTCGTTAATGGTAGCGATGTCGAAGATTGGCAATAGGTGCAAATGAGTAACCCCATTTTCACTCAAAGATTTCAAATGCTGGACTGGAACTGAATCTTGCTGGGTAAACGCAACAAACTTACCACGGGCGTTATCTGCTGTTGATTCATCTTGCGCCGAAAAATCACGGACATGCGATTCATAAATCACAAATTGTGCTGGGTTAGACTGATCAATCGGCCGTTGCAGATCATCCCAACCTTTTGGTTTCAGAGCAGGATCATCAAGATCAATGACCTGACTAAACTCCGAATTCATCGATAAGCTCAGTGAATAAGGATCTGTAACTTGATAACTTTCTACCTTGCCGGATACCGGATGGAAAACATCAACAAGGTATCGGAAATACGTACCGCTTGGCGCCTTGTTTGTTTTGAGTGACCAAACACCAGACTTCTCTTTATATTTCATCTGAAGTCGGCCGATTTCTTCTTTGTTGCTATCAAACAGAACGGCAACAACATTTTGAGCCGAAGGTGCCCAAACATTAAACGTAGTATGGCGACCTTTTACTGTGGCACCAAAGTCGACTTTCTGGGCATGCTTTGCAAACAACTGGTCAAATGCCCCTGCAGGTTGGACTTTAGTACCATTTAGCACTAAGCCTGTTTCATCGACAGCTAGCGCGGCCAATTCCGCTTTTATCACTGGACGCATGTCGACCTTTTTATCGATCGAATAGGCTTGCTTGTCAGCAAGGTGTGGGAATTGAGCTTTGACTTCAGCACTCAGCACTGTTGGTTTGAGTACGATGTAGTCAGCATTATATTCATTGACGCTATCAGGTGAAAAACCACCGTCTAGTTCTACATACAGCCTGACTTCATCAGCAGAATCTGCACCATCCCAAATAAGAGTGTGCCCCTCAACTAAATGCGCTTCAGCATTAGCGACGCCGAACAGCTTAACGTAAGCATCACCACGCTCATCATAAGCTGTCGGGCTCCCTGTTACATAGGAAGCAGTTCTATCGGGAATTTCAACAAAATCAACCTTCGCATCACTACCCGACATATTGCTCAAATGTTCATCCCGAATAATGAAGTTGATACATTCTGTATTGCCATCTTTTAGCGGCATTATCCAGTAAGGACCAAACTCATCTTCGCCATCCGGTGTAATTGATGCGTCACCCCAGCCTGAATTGACTTCTGCTGCGCGGTCGCAATTACCGTCATTCCAGACATGAAGACTGTAACCACTATAATTACCCAGTGAATTACTCTCACCGTTTCTGGCAACCATATAAATAACGGCTTCATTATCTCCGGCTTGAATCGGCTCCTCGACTGAACCACTTTCAGGCAGAAATGCGGTAGGTCCATCTGTCTTAGGTAGCTTAATTTTGATCTTCGGTGGCTTAGTCGTATCAAATTTTACATCTTCGGATGCGATACTGTGACTGCTTAAGCCAATGAACATAAACGTAGAGCACAGCGGTATGACGGCCTTGGCAACCGTTGATAATTTAAAGTTCACGAGATTTTTCCCTTTATACTCATAATTTTATGGGGGGAAGTATAAAATTTGAGTTTTAATTATGACGTGAACAATACTGAATCTCAGGCTCTGCATTCTGTGATCAAAAGCACCAAAATGTAGTTTATTAACAACAGTTCATAACATCTTGGCTTAATGTCACTGTTTGTATAGCCTGCATAATATGCGGAGAGTCACACTACACTATTAGGCTTACCAGTTGTAATGCATTGAAATTAAAACAATGTCAGCTCAGACAAAGAAAACCCGGCAGGAGCCGGGTGGATAGTATTTCACGTAATTTTGTTTTTTAATCCAACGCCATACTCAACCCGACAGAGATGGTATAAGCCGATAAGTCATCATGCCACACCAGTTGGCTAGCTTCTGCATATCCATACCAATCCTTGCTCAGTGCACCAGATATCCCCAAATGCACCCGTCCATATACATCATCATTAGACTCAACAACAATTGGTAGAATACTGCCTGAATAGTTGGATTTTAATTGGGATATTATCCGTTCTTTACCACTAGCGATATCATAATGCAGATAGCCTTTTGCATATGGCTGGAAAACGCCGAAAGGTGTACGGAAAGGATGAGAAATGCTCATTCCGGTGATCAGCATAGTAGATTCCAGCGCGTCAACATCTTCAATCTTAGAGAAAAGATAACTCGAATTGCTGAGCGCTAACCTCTCTTCATAACGATCGGTATCAGACAGCGTGTATTGCAAACTACTTTCAAATGCCAGGTGCAGGTAGTTGTAATCAAAGATATAACCTGTCCCTACTGAAAACACCCAGATGTCTGAGTCTGCTTCATTAGCATTGTTGATCACAGGATCAGTGTATAACGTTACCTGACGTTCTATGTCAGTATCCATCACCGCATAACTGGCATTGAAGTCCACAAACCATGAGTCCTGAAAATAGGTGAAATAACCAGATGCTATCAGCCCATCGATTTCGGTATCGCTTCCCTCTGCCATAGGTTTGTAAAACGGCAATCCAAGGGTTAAACCAAAAAGATATTGGTTTTGGAACAAGTAGTCACCACCCAAGGTCAACGAATAGCCGCTGTGTTCTTGCTCAGCAGATTTGTTAAACGAGGCATTATCACCAAGAATGGTATTATCGACGCGGATATAACCGGCTACCTGTGAATGATGCCCTTCTCCAAAGACTCCAGAATCAGATAAAGCTTGCTCCGGCAAACCCGGTGGTGCATAACCAGAAAGCGGGTCGTTACTGTATAAAGGAACATAAGTGGAAGAGTTGCGATTACTAGAAGCCGAATGTCTTACACCCGGTGACGATGAGTAATTATTTAATGATCGGTACTTTTTATCAACCTTATCGCCACGGACGTGGCTAGCCATACCTTTGATTTCAGCCACTGCTGTATCAACTTCAGCAGATAGCTTTTTGGTAAATGATCCATCAAAAAAATCCGAGCCAATGGCGCTTCCTGACGCTACTGTGAGTACAATGTAAATGACGGGCAGGCTGGATGGTGCCCTATTGACTGACGCAAACATATTTTGCCCCCAAACTTTCATGCCACTTTGTTTTCTTTACTGCTCTGTGGCTATGATTTTCAGTGTAGTTAGCGGGCGGCGGCGGGGAGTAGGAACTAACTTATAGTCTCAAAAAATAAACACTGCTCTTTTTTTTGATATTAAAACTGTCTTCCTTTGAGAGATTTTGTCTTATTGATGAGCACACATTTGCTTTTTTAAGTGGTCGCGAATATTGATGTGTGGCAAAATCACCAGAATAAATAGATACTTATATCTATAAACACTTTTTAAGATCTCTTTCATTTCGACAACTATGACACTGAGTGCACTTCATGTCTGAGAAAGTTAAGGCTACGGCTCACATAGCACAAATTTCAGAGAATTATTTCTTTGATTGCGAAAAAAAAACGCTATTCACAACAGTTGGTAGTATTTCTCTAAATAGAGCAGAAAAAGGTGTTCTATACAAACTGATTACTGAAGCACCTAATATGGTCAGCAAAGAAGAATTACTCTCTGCGGGCTGGGCAAGAAAAGAGGTGGCTGAGACATCCCTTTTTCAGACCATTCGGACTTTGCGAATTAAACTCAAAGAAGAAGAAGTTGGTCAAGTCATTGAATTAGTTCCTCGCTTAGGTTATCAAATAAAAATCCAGCGATTTGTGTCAAATGAAGAGTTCTGCAACATTACAGATATTCCAAAGCCAGTTCGAAAGAAGTCGTATTTATATAACAAGCCTTATCTGTTCGCGGGATTAATCATTGCCGCCTTTGGCGTATTGGCTAGTTTGCTCTATACGAACTGGCCAACTGAATATAAGTACAAGCTGATAAACGACAACAAAAACAACACCATTGTCTTTTTGTCAATGAAACAAGATGACTTTGATTACTTGCTGCAAACCAGTGAACTTTTTTTCAAGCCAACCAATCTCAACAATAAGCTAATGTTCATACACAAACTTGATGACGAGTTTTCTGTTGCCATTTGCACTAAAACACCAAATGGCTGTGATATTGATACAGCACACGCGATTAGTTTCAAACACTCTGAGCTCAGTACATTATGGGAGCTACTTGATAAATACCTCCCACAGGTACCACCATTGGCCGCTATGAATGTACTAAAGGATAATACCACCATGCATTCTGGTGTTAAGTCCTATAATATTTTCCTTGAAGATGGTGACTTTACAACGAACCTTTCACATCACTTCGTTAATCAAGTTGACGATTCCACTTGGCTATTTACCTCTATTAATTACCGTCCGAATAGCGATCAAAGTGAATATATTGCAGCCTCTTTCCGTGGTGGCCGCTCTATCATGGAAACTGAGAGCAAAGTGCCTTTCCTCATCACAGTAACCAATTACCCAGAGTATTTTTATTGGGTACTAAGCCCAGCAGATAAGGCTAAGCTCGGTATAAAACCACCCGGCCCGCTAGAGACAATGACAAATGATTTCTATGTCGATGTGGAGCAATACATCAGCTACCTACTTTACCGTCAGCCTCACCTTCAGTTGTGGCTATCTGAAGGCTATGGATTCCATTGGTTTATCAAGGAAGGAAGTAATGACAATGTATTCAATCGGTTCATCCGCGGGGAAAAATGCTCTGAGTTGGCAATAGCATTTGAAAACAAGCCAGCCTGCCCCTGAGCACCATCTTTGCAAGTTGGGTATATAATTATCAGGTCATTCTGAGAGGAGGTTGTATGATAAGCGATATTAATGTGCTATTTCTTCTCGGACTTTTATCAATGCACTCACAGGCTAACAGCCAGCTCGAAAAAGCAGCCGATGAAATCTGCCTCTGCCTTGAGGCGCCCTACCAACAGGCTGAAAAATCCCTACATCAACTTAATGGTGCACAAGTATCTAATGATCTAGCCAAAGTGACAAGGTCACAAGATGAGATGATGGCCACCATCAACGCATCCACATTATGCATGGAGTCTTTCCGTCAACTATATCCAGATATTGCTAAAGATGCCGCACTGCACGATAAGACATTAAGACTACTTGATACCAAATGCCCCAACCCTTTATCTGCACAATCGGCACCTTCTCCCAGTGAGAATAGTGAGTAACAACACTATTGCAGCGAACGTGAAATGTAAATATTATGTTAACAAGACTACAGGTAGTCAGTGTTTCAAGGAAGGGGGAAGCTAATGCAATTAAAACAAGGTATATATCTTTTTTTCTACCATCTGAGGGCTTTCTTTGAACTGACATTCAAGCCTTTATTCGGCCTCATCACCGTAGGATTGATCCTCTCTGCGATCTTAATCCAATCGCCAGCGACAAAAGTTGAGGGAAGCTTGGTGTTAGCTGGCTGCATTATATCGGCTCTTTGGATCACTCTCGTTCGGTATTACTATTCGGCTATTTTAAGATGGTCAGATACTCGTAAAAGTAAAGCTGCAGTCATTGAGTTTCCTCGCCAGTCAGATAACTGAAAAGCTACAAAAAAAGGCGCACGATGCGCCTTTTTTCATACAGAACACTGGACTAAACAGTGTAAAGCACCTTGATAATGTGCCAACCAAATTTAGTCTTTACGACTTCTGGGATCACTCCTCGAAGCTCAGGTGACTTCAATTTAAGTGCTTCACTGGTGCTGATCGCTTTATTCGAAAAAACCGCTTTATCGAACTGCGGCACCATCTGGCCTTTACGGAATTCGCCCAGATCTCCGCCTTTCTTACCTGATGGACACGTTGAGTGCTTCTTCGCTAGAGCCTGGAATTTAGCACCTTTCTTCAATTGCTGAAGAATATCCTCAGCCAATTCTTTGTGTTTCACCAAGATATGTAGAGCATGTGCTGTGCGAGCCATGGAGTACCTCATCATTCAATGCTGCTATCGCAGCACGCTAAATCTATCTTGCCCTTACGTACAACAATATAAGTAAAAGCGTTTGGCCTGAACTATACACGTCTCTAGCTTTACAACCAACTTGGGATTTATTCAGGTACAAAAAAGCCAGCACATGTGCTGGCTTTCTATCCAAAACTGACTGCTATTCTTGTTCAGTCTTTAGAATTTCTGCAGTTTCAAGCTGCGTCATCTGACGTATCTGACGCCACATATAGAAGAAAATGCCCATCATCATCAGCATTGATGGAATAGCAATCGCCGGATAGCTTACTAAGGTCAAACGCCCCAACTCTTCATTGAAGGCCTGAGTACCTGCAGGGCTTGTAACAATCATCTTAGCCAACACGTAGTTCATCACAGATGAAAAAACGAAGGTTCCTGCAAACAAGTAGTTTGAAGTCAGTAAACGGCGGTCAAAGTCACTCTTTCGGCCGAACTCATGAAGCTTTTGGTTGATAAGAGGAAGGTTCAATACCGTTTCGTTAAACAGCATCTTGCTAACAACTGGGTATTTAGTGAATGTCGAAGCAAATACACCGATACCGATAAGGCCTGGGATCAACGCCTCTTTCACTGCTAACCATTTCGGATCAAGTTGCAAAAGACCGATACCGCCAGTCAGCAAAACACTGACAAAACCTAGCAACGAGATAAAGTTAAACTTTTTGTACTTAATCAGCTCATAACCACCCAGTACAACCGGAAAAGCCAAAGCAACTAATAGTGCGCCAACAGAGCCAAGGTATTCATCACCACTGAGCTTCATTAGTACAACTGAAGGCACGATGACATTAAAAATCAAATCGTTAAAAGGACTAGCTTTCTTTTCCGTCATAATATTTTACAAAGTTCTCTAAACGTAAACATCTGCATTGTTCCGTGAAATGCGTCAACTGTAAAGTAGCTGACCGTTACAAAAGATTAAATCCCCTTTTCGATTTAGGCAAAACTCTTGTGTATTTCCAATAGATAGAACACTTTCTGTACCATTGCCAATTATGCAAATATGCCTATCGTCTCCCATACTTTGAGCATCCTTGTGCCTATATTTGTTGGAGCGTTAGATGAGTAAGCCCGTGGTTGCTAATATCAAGCCGAGCAAAGTTAACCTGGAAAAAGGTCAAACCTATTACTTCTGTACCTGTGGACGTTCTTCAAAGCAGCCTTTCTGTGATGGTTCTCATCAAACCACTGATTTTAAGCCTATGAGCTTCAAAGCGGAGAAAGATGGTGATGCTTTTCTTTGTGCTTGCAAGCATACTGGAAACGCCCCTTTTTGCGATGGAACCCACCAGCAATTCGATGATACTAACATTGGCCAAGAAGGCCCCGGTGTAACAGCCAGTGCTAACGACCTACCAACTGCCAAAGCAACCAAAGAAGAGCCCACCGTCGAATACATTCATCAACTAGCCCGTGATGGATTGAGCAATCTTGGTCATCATGGTGCGATGACAGCCATGGGGGTACCCAGATATAAGCTGCCTGATTGGGATGATATTCAGATCATGGTGGCACAAATGGCCAGTAAACCACTGATGGAAGATGCCAAGGTGGGCACAGAGCTGGTCATTGGTCCCAAAGCAAAAAAACCACTGGTATTGAACATGCCACTTTTCGTGTCGGACATGAGTTTCGGCGCACTGTCAGAAGAAGCCAAAACGGCTCTGGCAATGGGGGCTGAGAAAGTTGGCACTGGGATTTGCTCCGGCGAAGGTGGCATGCTCGCAGAGGAGCAGCAAGCCAACAGCCGGTATTTCTATGAGCTTGCCAGCGCTATGTTCGGTTATCACGAAGGCTTGTTGAAGAAAGTCCAAGCCTTTCACTTCAAAGGCGGACAGGGTGCAAAAACCGGCACAGGCGGTCACCTCCCTGCAATTAAAAATACCGGTAAAATAGCCAAGACTCGATGCCTAGAAGAAGGGACAGATGCAATCTCCCCGCCTACATTTAAAGATCTCAAAACTCCCCGTGACTTTGCAGCCTTTGCTGAAAATGTCAGAGTGATTACTGGTGGGATCCCTATCGGGTTTAAGCTCAGTGCAAACCATATTGAACGAGATATGGGATTTGCTCTGGAAGCAGGTGCAGACTACATCATTCTTGATGGTCGTGGAGGAGGCACCGGCGCCGCACCTGAAATTTTCCGCGATCATATCAGTGTGCCTACCATTCCAGCTTTAGCTCGTGCTCGATATTTCCTCGACAAGCAAGGCATGACTGGGGAGGTAACACTCATCATTACAGGTGGTTTGCGTACACCGACAGATTTTGTCAAAGCCTTGGCCCTTGGCGCTGATGGCATTGCTCTTGCGAATAGTGCCATGCAGGCAATAGGCTGTGTAGGCGCGCGGATCTGTAATACCAATAACTGCCCCGCCGGTATTGCCACTCAGAACCCAGAGCTTCGTAAAAAGCTCGATCCCAACATTGCCGCTACCAAGCTTGCTAACTTCTTAACTGCATCAACGGAGTTAATGCAAGTAATGGCCAGAGCCTGCGGCCATCATCATCTCAACCAGTTCAACCAAGATGATTTAGCCACTTGGAATAGTGAGATGGCGCAGCTTGCAGGTATCGAATATTCCGGCTTTAAGCAACGTGAATAGGAGTTTTGCGAAGGTGACATTTTCAATCTCGTAAAAATTCCTATATGGTAAAAGCTTAACTAATGAGTGGATATTCATATGCTTACAACAAACGATACAGCACTTGTGATAGTTGATGTCCAGGGTAAACTGGCTCAAATTATGGATAACAAAGAAACGCTTTTCAAAAGTTTGGAAACCGTTGTCAAAGGCGCCAAGATTTTGGATATCCCGATTATCTGGGTTGAACAAATTCCACATAAGCTAGGACCAACGATTCCACAGATTTCAGATCATCTCCATGATCACACCCCAATTGCAAAAAATAGCTTTAGTTGTTATCGCGAACCTAAATTTGTCGAAGCATTAGCAGCATCAGGCTGTAAGAACGTTGTTGTTGTCGGTATCGAAGCCCATATTTGTGTTTACCAAACGGTTCGCCAACTACTTGAAGCAGATTATCATGTCGAGGTTGTTGCCGACGCTGTATCGACACGCAACCCAACGAATAAACAGGTCGCACTACAGAAGATGCAACAATTTGGTGCGTCTTTGACGACTGCTGAAATGCTGATTTTCGAACTTCAGGAAGTTGCCGAAGGTGAGCGATTTAGGGAAATTCTCAGCGTTGTGAAATAGCTACTTAGCTTATAAACACAAAAACCGCGATGCCAGTGTAAATAATGACATCGCGATTTTCTTTTTTTGGTTCTTAGAGGGCTAATAACCAACCCCTGCAAAGTATGACGAGAAACTAATCAAAGCCAACGCAAAAGTCATAACACTCATAACAGGCTTGCTCTTTGTAACAATAGGCATGTACCAAACACCCACGGCTGCCAGTACTAAACCTAGGCTCACCACTTGAGCTACGAAAGGCATAATTGCCCCACCCGCTTCAATTTGACTCGATAGTTCCCCTAGCTGCGGCAACCCTGTCAGCAAGCAAATCATCGCGATAGCTGCGCCGGCAAGGGGGAAAACCCGATCAAACTCAACAACTTTGTGCTTCGCCCTGATAAGGCTGGCATGGGCGAGTAGCGTCCCCCCACATAGTGTTGTTGCCAAAAAGTGCGAGGCGACAAGCCATAGCTCACTGCGCGCCATCAAACCATTGAGCAAATAGCCAATACCTACAACAACGGCTATGGCCAAACAGCATTTACGAAACAACTCTGAGCCTACCAAGGCTTTTTCAGCAAACCAACACATCAAAGCAGAAGCAAAAAATGTGATAGCTAGAAGTGCTTCAAAACCAAGGCTGTAACCATCAGCAGGGTTCGCAAGCATCAAATTAAGCTCGCGCAGCAAGAGTGCACAAAATAGCATGAGCCATAAAACAGGCATGGTTCGATGAAGTCTATCTGCTTGACCGAAACACAGCTTGCCCGAAAACAGCGCTATACCTAGAACAATAAATGCACCAATTGCCAATTGGGTTAACACACTAGAAAGAATTAATGGCCACTCAAACCATGCCATGACTCACCTCGTCGCCACACTATGTGACGATATTTAAAACATAAGGCGGCGTATTGTGCCTGACAGCAATAATTTGTCCACAAAAAAGCCCTGTTAGCAGGCTAGCAGGGCTATCAAATCGATCTAAATGGATGGGATTAGTCTAGGTTCTTTGGCTTAGATGACCGTTCGGGCTTATATGATCGCTTTGGCTTAGCGACATCATTAGACAGCGGCTGAGCTTTCAAACATACCATCGCCACCACCAAAGAAACCAAAGCAACAACTACCAAACCACCATAGGTCATAGTAAAGCCTTGGCCCAGGGCGATTGAATCAAATTGGGCAAGGCCATCCGTGCTTCCTTCACCAACAAGCACAGGTACTTTGATATGAAATAGCGCGGCACAAAATGCAACACCAATCGCACCACCGAATTCACGGCCATAACCAAACATAGAAAGCCCTATCCCCCGATCCTGAGGAGGGAGTACATTCTGCACCACAACATTCAAGCTCGGCAATGTCAGTCCCAAGCCCAATCCGGCAAATGCCAATGCAACCGTCATCAATAAACCTTGATAGAGGAGAAAAACCGCAGCAACGGACATCGCAAAACCCAAAACCACCAGGGATTTATAGAAGCCTGTTTTGGCTATTCGCTTACCACCTAAGTATGCCCCACTGGTAATGCTCATCATAAACACCATCATGATAAGACCACTTGCTGACGCCGTCATGCCATGCTGCCATTGCATTTGCAGTGGTAAGTACACCAATACCGCAAACATCAGAAGCTGCGAACACATGATGAGCAACACACTGATAAGATATCCGGGAAGGTTAAACAAACGTGCAGGAAGAATAGGATCGGATACCCGCTTCTCTACGACCATGAACATTATCATGACAACAACTGTTGCAATAATTAAGCTAATTTGGCTGATCGCAATATCCGGTGACATCAACAACAGCAACAATGTGGTAATGGTCATCAACAAACCGGCACCCGCCCAGTCAAAGCGGCTATCCCGCCCTTTGCTCAAATGCTTGAGATTAGTATTAATCATCCACAAGGCCACAGCACCAAGAGGTAGATTAATCCAGAAAACCCAGCGCCAACTGAGATGTTCGGCGAAGTATCCGCCCAACAGTGGCCCTGCAATACTCGACGCAGCATACACTGCTGAGATATAGCCCTGATACTTCCCGACTTCACGAGCAGGAATACAGTCTGCAATAACCGTGAAAGCCAGCGCAATCAGGCCACCACCGCCAATGCCTTGTAATACCCTCGCCGCCACCAAGGTTGGCAGGTCTTGGGAAATCGCGCAGGCAACCGAGCCCAACAAGAACAATGCCACGCTGATATTGAGCATCTTGACCCTGCCAAAAATATCACTCAACTTCCCATAAACGGGCAATACCGCCGTTGCTGCCAACAAATAGGCCGTGACTACCCAAGTCAGGGCTTGTCCGGCTCCTAGCTCTTCACCAATAATTGGTAGTGGTGTTGTAACAATACTTTTCTCTAATGAACCCAGCGCAATAACCAATGCAACGCTGGCAAAAATCGTTTTAGGCGACATATGCTCTCCTATGAATGCGCCACAAGGATAAATCAAACATTTGATTACGAAAACAGAAGATTATGGAGCATATGCTCTCATTAATAGCTCGAAGGGCATTGACAAACACCACCCATTGCTCTAACTTATTTTTTAAATAAAAATAAGTTAGAGCAATCTTACACAGATTTGCTTATTCGCCAGGTTACGCATTCACTTATTCTATACCGCTTCAAGAGTTGGGACGCCTATGTACGCTATCACAAATATTAATGTTTTTAACGGCCAAGATATCCTTGAGAACCAAGCAATTATTGTAAATGGCGATACCATTGAGGCCATCGTTCCAATGGACAATGCTAACTTACCGGAAACGGTGCATGATGGTCAGAACCTGACTGCAACCGCTGGTTTTATTGACCTGCAACTCAATGGCTGCGGTGGCGTAATGCTAAATGTCGATATTTCAAAGCAAACTCTAGATACAATGAATGAAACCAACATTCAGAGTGGTACCACGCAATACCTACCAACGCTGATCACCAGCAAACATGAGACAATGTGCAAAGCTGTAGAGCTGGTTGCGGGCATAGAGAACCACCAAAATGAAGGCATCATCGGTTTACACCTTGAAGGCCCATTTATTAGCAAAGAAAAAAAAGGCGCTCATGACGAAAGCCACATTCGTATCCTGGATGAGTTGACTGCACACTACTTAGCTGATCATGCCAAGCATATCTCCGTTGTTACTCTTGCTCCGGAAAACACGTCTCAGGAAGTTATCGATATACTCAATAATGCGGGTATCACTGTTTCACTGGGTCACACCAATGCCGACTACCACCAGCTAACTGCCAAGAATAACCTCAAAATGGCTACGCATTTGTATAATGCCATGACGCCTCTTGGCTCCCGTGAGCCTGGCACTGTTGGCTATATTTTCGATAAAAAACCCCATGCCGGTATTATTGTCGATGGCATTCACTCTTCGTATGCTTCCGTTCGGATTGCCCACCAGCAACTCGGTGAAAAACTGTTTATGGTTACCGACGCAGTGGCTCCCGCTGGTACTGACATGACGGAATATGACATGGCTGGGACCACCGCCTATGTCACTGACGGAATGTGTCATTACGCCGATGGAACCATTGCAGGCGCAGCTATCACAATGATTGAAGGGATTAAAAACCTCATTCAGCATGTAGGGCTAAGTCGTGAAGAAGCCCTTCGTATGGCTAGCTTATACCCTGCAAAAGCCGCGGGTATTGATGACCAGTATGGCCAGCTATCACCTGGCTATAAAGCCAACATCACGTTGCTAAACGATCACAATGAGGTTTGCGCTGTCTACCAGATGGGTACCAAACGCCTGTAATTGGAACTCGATGCCTTTAATACAGGTACAATGGCTCTAACCCTGACCTCATGGTTGAATTAACGCTACAGAGCTAAAGCTAGATTATTAGCCTAGTTTCAAAGCCCTTTCTAAGCACGTCAAGCAGATACCTGTCTGGGTATCTGCTTGACGTGATTGATATTCAAATGATACTAATCAACTAACTTAATCTTTATCAGTTCATTATCTGCCATGCTAAATACACAATGGCTACATACTTTTATTACCTTGGTTGAAGTCGGCCACTTCACACAAACTGCAGAAAAACTCTTCATGACCCAACCCGGTGTCAGCCAGCACATCAAAAAGCTCGAAGAACAAGCCGGTACACCACTTATCAAGCGTATAGGTAAACGATTTGAACTCACACCTGCGGGTCAACAGCTTTACCAGTATGGTCTGAAACGACAAGAAGATGAAAAACAATTGCTGGGACAATTACTGGCAGATGATCCTTTAAGTGGAGAATGCTACGTGGCTTGTTCGGGCTCGCTAGCGATGTTTCTCTACCCCCACTTCCTTAATCACCAACAAAACCACCCTGCTATCAGTATTCATTTAGAATCAGCACCAAACCATAGGATCATAGAAGGGATCAAGAGTAGCCAATTTGATATCGGGATCATCACTCATTCATTGGATGACCCGTATTTTGAACAATCTAAAATAGGACAAGAAGCGCTCTGCGTCGTAGTGCCTGCCAACTATCCAGACGAGAAGTTAGACAAAGAATCACTCTACTCGTTTGGGTTCATTAATCATCCTGATGGAAAGCACTATCTCCAGCAGGTACATATGGCAAATTACAGTAACAGTCATTTTGACTTTAACAAGATTACAAAATCAGGTTATATCAATCAGCTCAATCAAATCCTGCTACCGGTTTCAAAAGGGCTAGGCTTTACTGTGTTGCCAGAAAAAGCAGTTAGTCAGTTTAGTTACCAAGATAAAATCAAAACGCTCCCTCTAGCCAACACTGTTAAGCAAGAGCTGTATTTACTCAGGAAACAACACCGCCCTCTCCCTAAACGCTATCAGCATATTATTGAGACTATTACCCTGCTACTGAGTCAGGATTAAACTCCAAAAAAAATCCTGCTTACAAAGCAGGATCAAAAGAAAAGTCGTCACGCCTAATGTAGAGAAGTCGCTATAGATCACGCATCAGAATTTCATATTCTTCCTCTGCAAGTTCTATCAACTTGGCGAGTTCTCGTGCGTCAGCACTCGTCAAAGGCAAGTGCCATTGCACATCATCCTTTTGCTGCTGACTTTTGCAAACAAGTTCCGTTTTTTTACCTTCCGAATAGAAATAGAGCTGATCAAATTCACCACTCAAATGGCTATTTTGTTCAAGAATATTAACTTCAAGTTCGCCAACCGGACTTACGGTGACATCCGCATGCAATCTTGATTCTCCAGGTAAAATGAAATGCCTATGCTCAGCCAACATATGACAGCCTCCTATCTGACCTACGCCATGAATCTTCGCTCCAGCAAACTTACAACGTAAGGTGCTGAATAACGCTGCAAAGCAACGCCCCCAGTCTCACTTCATCTTAAGTCTAGCTAAACCTGCAGGTAGGAAATGAAAATTCACGAAAGGATAACAATTATTCACTCATTTTCTTGCTCGGTATCAAATTTTCGCTATCCGAGCAAAATCATGGCATAGATTTCTATTCACTTTGTTTTGTTTCTGGCAAAGTGTTATATCCCATTCAAATACGCAATGGGCTAAACAGAATAAACCAAGGAAGTAGCCATGATAGATTTTCGTTCTGATACCGTCACTCGCCCGACACAAGCCATGCGCGATGCAATGGCCAATGCACTGGTTGGTGATGACGTGTATGGTGACGATCCTACCGTTAATGATCTAGAGCAATGGGCAGCAGAGCGTCATGGTTTTGAAAGTGCTCTATTTTGTAGCTCTGGTACACAAGCGAATTTATTATCGCTAATGGCACACTGTGAACGCGGTGATGAATACCTATGCGGCCAGCAGGCTCACAACTATATGTTTGAAGGTGGTGGTGCAGCTGTACTCGGCTCAATACAGCCTCAGCCGATTGAAAACGAAAAGGATGGTACGATTCCTTTTACTAAACTCGCAGCTGCCATTAAGCCGGATGATGCGCACTTCGCGCGTACCCGCCTTCTGAGCCTTGAGAATACCATTAATGGCAAGGTACTGCCTTTGTCATATATGGCTGAAGCAAGGGAGTTTGTAAACCAGCATAACCTCAAGCTGCACTTGGATGGCGCTCGGGTGTATAACGCGGCAGTCGCTCTTGGGGTCGATATTAAAGAAATCAGCCAGTACTTTGACTCTATGACAGTTTGCCTGTCCAAAGGACTAGGTGCACCCATTGGTTCTCTGGTGCTCGGCGACAAAGCCTTTATTTCACGAGTCCGACGCTGGCGAAAAGTGTTAGGTGGCGGCATGCGTCAGGCAGGCATCTTGGCCGCTTCTGCTAAAATCGCATTGACTGAGCACGTCGCTCGTTTGGCTGATGATCATGCCAACGCGAAAACACTAGCTGAAGGCCTCAATCGTGTTCCTGGCTTTAAGGTGAATACCGATGTTGTCCAAACCAACATTGTGTTTGCCAAGGTCGACGCGGCTATCGACCAACAGGCACTGGCTGCAAAACTCAAAGAAAAGGACATCATTATCACCCCTGGAAATCCAATGCGTCTTGTCACCCACATTGATATTTCTGGTGACGATATTGATACTTTCCTGAAAGAGCTGGATATTGCCCTAGCTTAATTAGAAGAGCTTCCAGGTGTCACTTTCCAAAAATCTAAAGGCGCTTAATGTTAATACCATTAAGCGCCTTTAATCTTCATACCCCATTAATAAAGCAATGTTTACATGGGACGTATTGCTAGAATCGATAGCCAAGGCTGACAGAAGAGATGCCGTGCTCTACCTTGATATCACCATCATCCATTCTGGTTGGGGCAACTAATCTCAGTCCCAGCTCCCACTTCTTGTAGTTAACAACCGTTCCTAAATGGGAATTAAAACCAAAGCCAGATGAGTCAAACTTAATTTGACTATTATCCGCATTTTTTAATTTCCCATCAGCATTGAGGTAATGAACACCTGCACCAAGCTCTATCCGCCAACTTTTACACGTTGAGCAGAGCTTACGATCGCCCCATTGGTAAAACAGCACCGGCGTAAAACCTACTGAATACCCCTTATAATCCCCGCCAGTAAACTGGTCATCATCATCGACATCATAATCCAGATCAAAATAACTTGCTGATAACTCTGTGTGATAACCCCAGCGGGTCGTTTCAGAGAAAAAATACGGCGATTGTATAAGGGAGATAACGGGTGTGACCGAATTTGATGAGTTAAACGGAATGTCTTTAAACTCTCCGTCCTTGGATATATCGACATTACCTGTGCTTTTTGCGACACCTAATTTTACGCTAGGCACCCTAAATAAGGTTTCCAAGTCCATTGCATGGGCAAAAGATCCCGAACAAAGCGTCAACGCGCCAACTACATAACATCCATATTTCTTCATGCGCCATTCCTATGACTACTACAGCTTTATAATATAGTTAAGCACGACAATTACCCAAAAAAAAGCCCAGCATTTGCTGGGCTTACATTTCATTATTCTTTAGTGATGTTCTACACATTTTCTAATTACTAACTTTTGCTTCCTCGTGCATTATTTAATCAACTCCGTTTTGTGAGCAAAATTAAGCCAGTACTTTTAGAACAAATGATTGTTTATTAACAAGTGACAGATAATGCTTGCCACATACCCTAGAGCAATAACGGGCATCCATTTCAAATGTCCAAAGAACGTATATTTACCATGCGCAGCCCCCATCAAGGCGACACCGGCTGCAGAACCTATCGACAGTAAGCTACCACCAACACCGGCAGTCAAAGTAACCAGTAGCCAGTTACCCAGAGACAGTTCCGGCTGCATCGTCAGCACGGCAAACATCACGGGAATATTATCGACAATCGCGGACAATATCCCGACCATCACATTGGCCCAGACGGGATTCCACTGAGAGTACATAACCTCAGAAACCAAACCGAGGTAGCCTAATAAACTCAAGCCACCCACGCACATCACGACACCATAGAAAAACAGTAAGGTATCCCACTCGGCATGGGAAACCCGTTTAAAAACATCAAACGGCACCACTGAGCCAATGCGCTTCAAAGCCTCTTCATCGTTGTTCGCTATCGCCAGTGCCGTTTTCTTCTCTAGCGAGCGTGGTAGGGTTTTCCGCAGGTAGAAACCAAAGAATTGCAAGTAAGCCAAG
Organism: Photobacterium sp. AWH4_225; assembly: GCF_056158405.1. NCBI lineage: Bacteria > Pseudomonadati > Pseudomonadota > Gammaproteobacteria > Vibrionales > Vibrionaceae > Photobacterium > Photobacterium sp. AWH4_225. The sequence goes on from NZ_JBSWTF010000004.1 coordinate 64,496, forward strand.
CCCATCATCATGCCAATCACCGGAGGGAAATGGACCCAGGCATGGAAACTAACAGCCGTTGCAATTGTCATGATGAACAGGAACACAATACGTCTTGCCCCACGCTTCAGTTCTACATACTCACTGGTCGTATTTGGTCGCGTCTTAGGCACAAAGAACGACATAATCAGTGCAGGGATCAGGTAATTGACTAAGGATGGAATAAACAGGTCAAGGAACTGAGTAAATGTCACCAATCCTGCCTGCCATACCATCAAGGTCGTAATATCACCAAAGGGGCTAAAGGCCCCACCGGCATTAGCCGCTACAACAATATTAATACAGGCAATATTGATAAATCGAAGGTTACTACCCCCGACTTTCATTACTACTGCGCACATCAACAGTGCAGTTGTCAGGTTATCGGCGATGGGTGAAATAACGAAAGACAAGAAACCAGTCAGCCAAAATAAGCTTCTGAAGTTAAAACCTTTACTGACCATCCAAGCCTGTAATGAATCAAACAAACGCCGCTCTTCCATCGCACTGATATATGTCATTGCGACCAGCAAGAACAGCAATAACTCAGCATATTCCAACAGGTTGTGCTCTAATGCCGATTGTGCCAGTTCAATTTGCCCTTGCTGCTGATAAACAAAACCTATCATCAGCCAAATAATGCCGGCGGCTAATAGCACCGGCTTCGATTTTCTCAATTGAAGGTACTCTTCCCCCATCACTAGGCAATAGGCAAGACCAAAAATAATCAATGAGGCATAACCCACGGTAGACTGGGTTAGATCAGTGCCCGTTACCGCAGCAAAAGCACTGCTAGATGTCATTAGGGCTACTGCAACACCCCCAATTAACATACTTCCTCGTAACCATTTCATTCGCGACTCAACTCCCTGAGTGATTAATCTAGCGATAGTCTACACATTCATTGAAGACATTTACGTGAACCAATCCAATATGTTAGCAAATATTACAACAGACAATTAACATCAAACAAACATGCGTGAGTTGAGTCAGCTTTCAGTATTATTTTGCTTGCTACCCATTACACTTCCCTGCCACCAGTAGTCCATTACGTCATTTTTACTAAAGTAGTAGTGATAACTTGGACGAAAAATAGGACGCAATAATATGGCTGACCTTAAGAACGACGACCTTGAAAATAACAACCTTGAGAAGAATCACAGCATTGATGGTTGGTTAAAAAAAGTCAGCAAATTAGATCTGAATTTGAATAAAGGCATTCAGCCAGCAATCCAGCTACTCAATGACGCACCACACGTCATGTTTGGTCCCGTCAATACCGCCAGTCAAAACGAAGCTATTGCATATTGGATTGAGCTCTGCCAGCGATTGGAACACTTCTACCAACAATCTGGTGATAGCGAACTTGCTTTTCGATACAAACAGTTTTGTTACAGTAAAATGCAAACACTAGCGATTGCACCTGAGCAAGATGAAGCAGTTAAGCGTTGGTGTATTAAGAAACTCGAGTTAAAGATCATCAGCATGCTGGAATTCTGTCAGCAACAAGCCAAATCATCATGGCAAGAAGAAAGTCAGCACCTAATCAATGACCATGTGTATTTTATGCAGTCAATAAACCACCAAAACTTATCTTTGGGTTCAGTGATCAGAGCTTCTCACTGAGCTTTTACACTCTAATGTGTTGGTGTAACACAGAATTACGAGAGTCTCAGTGATGAGACTTTACTTAAAAACCTCGTATGGCATGAATCAAAATAGTTCTTATCTGTAGATTTTTACTATGCTGAAAAGTGCAACGATGCAGTATAAACGGGGTTTATCCAATGACACTTCCTTCCATAGCGAAAGCTTGCCGCAGACTGGCATTGAGTGCCTTTTCATTAGCTATCGCCTCTCACAGCTATGCCGATTATCTTCCCTCTCCACCTGAAGTTGCCGCCCAGTCCTGGATATTGATGAGTTACGATACCGGCCAGGTTATCGCAGGCGAAAACATCAATGCACCCCACGCCCCTGCCAGTTTGGTTAAGATCATGACCAGTTATGTGGTTGGTCAAGAAATTCAATCGGGTCATATTGCTGCAAATGATATGGTTGTTGTCAGTGAAAATGCATGGGGCAAGAAATTTCCCGGCTCATCAAAAATGTTTCTCAATGTAGGCGATCAGGTCACCGTTGATGATCTCAATCGTGGCGTCATTATCTCATCAGGTAATGATGCAACTGTAGCTCTCGCCGAACATGTGGCTGGTCATCAATCTGCATTCATTGAAATGATGAACAAGTACGCGGAAAAAGTAGGTATGCAGGACACCTACTTCACTAACCCGCATGGGCTTGATTCTGACGATCAGCAAACTACTGCCTATGATATGGCACTACTAACTAAAGCATTAATTGCTGATTTGCCCGACATGTACCCAATCTTCAAAGAAAAATCTTTTACGTTTGGCAAAATTAAGCAAGGTAATCGTAATGCCCTTCTTTGGGATACCACGATTAATGTTGATGGCGTAAAAACCGGTTACACCAAGCAAGCGGGATATAGCCTGGTCTCTTCAGCAGAGCAAAATGGTCAGCGGTTGATTGCAGTGGTACTCGGCACAAAAAGTGCCAACGTCCGACGCACTGAAAGCAAGAAGCTATTAACCTGGGGGTTCCGCTTCTATCAAGATATAGAACCAAACTTCAGCCAAAATGAACTCATACCTCTACGTGTTTGGTACGGTAGTCCGTCAACGGTAGATGTAGAAGTTGCATCGGGTGGCAAGGTTACCATTCCTCGTAGACAGAGAAAGAATGTGGAATACAGCATCCACTACGACAACCTTGAAGCCCCCATTACTGCAGGCCAGGAAGTCGGTAAAGTCGTTTGGTACATACAAGATGAAGTCATCGCCGAGCAACCCCTATTGTCGAAAGAAGCGGTTGAAGAAGCACCATGGTACAAATCGATGTTTGATGTCGTTTGGCGTCCAATAAATCAATGGTTTAGTGACCAAAATGAAGCTTTAAAAGCCTCGGTTAATCAAACCTAGAAAATTGATTTAAGCGGCGATTAAACAGAGAACAGACACCGGCCTGTTCTCTGTTTGCTAATTAGGCTTACTCGTATTCATCGTCTAGATCTTCAGACTCAAACCAGTCGTCAAATTCTATCTCATCCTGATTCTCGTCCCATACTTCGTTATCGTGAAGCTCAATATCATTCGGATCAAACTCAAACATTGTGACTCTCCATGCTAGTAATAACGATACCGTGCCACTTCATTGCTGGAGCAGAAGTAACAAGGTATGGCTATTTTGTAATCAGTGCGGATGTCAGAACTATGAATGAAAAGTGTTAGATATATGAAGATTCAATTGGATGAAAAGCACCGCACTAAAAGGTACTTTCCTCATGGTCAGGTTTCATCCAGACTGACTTGAAATCAAACCAGCCCATTGAATTAGACTGCATGCCCTGCACTGCTCCAGTGTCGTCAACACCCAACCAGTTATGGAACAGTGGCATGACTTGACCAAACTCGACGAGTTTGGCACCGAGATCTTGGCAGGGTGAAGGTTGATCAGGATTAGCCCGCCACTTCATGACTTCCTGCTCGAGAAGATGGAACTCCTCTTTCGGCATGGCTCTGGCAATATGATCAAAGTTAAAAAACCAAGATAGTAGAGCGTCGTCTCGGTAGTTCATCAGGCTCATTCCACCCAACCAAAAATCAATTTTCTGGCTATGTTTCCCCAGCGCTATCTCTGTAGTCGTTAGCTCAAGCATACGTAATTTGATACCGTCCTCAGCCAGAATGTCTTGTATGGCTTTGGCGACATGAGGATAAACAGGGTGCTGACATGCAAAAGCAATCGTCACGATACGCTTAGAAGGCGGAGACTGAACCGGCTCAGAATGCAGAGGAACATGTGTCCACCCCGGCAAGATCCCATAAGCATTCGTCAGCCGGAAATCGCCGATTTGATCTTTATTCAACCGCTGTAACAGCTGCAGTGCCGTCAAACGCCCTTTTAAGTATTTTAACCACTCAGGATCGGCCGGTAGTCCACTGTTACGGTTAAATAAAAGGAAGTTGCACCCTTCATCGAGTTTCAATCGAGTGGATACACTTACGCCACCTAGCTGGCTGGCATCAGTGGCAGGTTGCAGATAACACGACGCCACTTCAGACAGCATCCAAATATCGACCACGTCAATCAGTGCCCTAAAGCCAAAATACTGATCAGACGCTTCCAGCTTGAATCGCTTACTGTCATTCTGGATCACTTTATAAGGGCCAGTACCAATCGGGAACAACACATTTGGGTTATTCATATCGGCATCAGCAGGCTGAATCATGGCAATTAAATTAGTAAGCAGATCTGGAAAGCGGTGATCATCTTCAGCTAAGTAGAAATCAATGGTATGGGTGAATGGCGCTTGGATATCTTTAATATGATTAAACAACCGATGCTGCTTAACCTGATTGAAAGTCGCGATAATATCGTCGCTGCTTAATATACGACCGTCATGGAAACGGATTGATGGTCTGATATAAAACCGCCAATGACGGGGGGTTAGTGCCTCCCAATGATGGGCTAAATCGCCTTCTACTTCCTCTTTTTCCTCGTTTATTCTTGTAAGACCATTAAAGACCTGGCGCACCAAATGCTGCTCAGAACGACGCAGCGGTTGCAGCGGATTAAGATTACTGAAGGCACGGTAGTATGGCAGCCGCACAATCTGCTTACCATGTGCAGTGGTATGGCCCAACTGCTCCTGAATGATCTGGGCAAGTTTGTCAGCATTGTGCTCCAAAGCCTCTAGCGCAGGTTCAAGCTTTCCTTCTGCCACCAACTTTCTTGCATGCATGAGCTGCAATTCATTGTCGGTACTACAAAAGGTCAACCTTGATTGCTTACCTCGACCAACAGCGGGTTCCCAATCAATCCACCCCTTGTCGACCATCTTATTGATGACCATACGTACGTTTCGGCGAGTACAAAACAGGACTTCAGCAATATCCTGAAGGTTGGTATCAGCATCTTGACCCGAGAAGTGATTGTATAGACGTTGGAATTGGACTTTTAGACGTTGACCACTCATAAAAGAGGAACCTATTTTTATTGTTTCTTCTGTTTTAGGCTTCCTATTTTAGCGTAAAAATATCTTTGTACCCAACAGGTACATGGCGGCATAGAGCAAGTTATTTTTTCTACTCTGTAGCCCCCCCCAAGAATAGCTCCTGAGTGACTCTATGCCGCCGATCTTATACCCAAAGTCCAGGGGCGCTAAAACGCAGGCACAAAAAAACGGGCCAGAGGCCCGTCTTTTCTTAATATGTTGTTTAAGCGGTTTTTGCTGTCAACGTTACAGCTGTGCGTGACATCTGGAACTCTCGCCATTTGGCGTACATATATGTCACTACGATAGAGAAGAACAAGTACGATAGTGAGAATACAAATGGCGAATTAATTAAGTTCGACTCTAGTCCCCACATCACGCCAGCAATGGTTACGCCAATTTTTGCCATCAGCCCCATTAGAAGCATCAGCAACGCAAGTTGTGGATATCGAGTTGAACAGCGAAAAGCTAACCAGTAGCCCGCGCCGACAGCCACCGAGGCAACTCCAAAACCGACTAGAAAGGAGTGAAAATGCTCACCAGATAGAACACCAGCAACGGCAGACAACAAAAAAATCAAACCGAACTTCATAGACACCTCTTTGAGAAAGTTAGAATTGCGTCCTTTCAATGTGCTTTAAGCTAATACGAGCATTTTCCCACTTTCCGATCAAAATGCATACACCCTGACGCTCTGTAGCACACGGCATTTCGCCCCAACTTTCATTAATTTACATTTTGTAACACCCTAAATATCTACCGTATATAAGTTTACCACTCATTTATTAAAAATGTGTAACCACTCCTCAAAAGTGTAAGAAATAGTGTCAACAGGCCAAATTTCATTGGTTACATCTACCTTACGGCTCTACTTTAGTGAAATCTTAGAGTTCAATTTCACTAATTAAACAACTTGCAGCATTAAATATGGAATTTTATCTTTCAGTTATGTGACACTTCGTTTTGTGACGGAGATAAAAAAACACCCAGTAAAACTGGGTGTTTTTAACAATCACAAATTTCACACATCTAGTGTATAGATTTATGCGATCTCAAGCTTTTTCACTTCAGTCAATGCGACGTCGTGGTATACCTTGCGCAATTCTGCCATTAGGCCATCGCGTGTAATCACCCCGACAAATTGACCATCTTGCAGCACTGGTAGAACACGGGGCTTGCTGGCTTTCAACGCCTTTACGCGCTGCTCTAGTGATAAAGACGTCGCACTAGTTGCGATCCCCATGTCAGAGCTTGGGTAAAGCATGTCTTTATCAATGCACAAGTACTCGACCAAATCGACCAGACGATCATTGATATCTACAGCAACTACATCGCTGCTCATCAAATCGACTACTTTGGTTTCTTTGGCTGGTTGATAATCCTTGTACCAGAGCTCTTTCATGACATCGAACATTGATAAGAATCCAATCAGACGGCCATTGACATCACATACAGGAGCTCCTGATAACTGTTGTTCTGTCATTAAATCTACGGCTTTCGGCACCGATAGATCAGCGGATAATGTAAGTGGATGTGAATCGACTAAGTCCTTTACTGTTACATGTGAGAGCATGTCCACCTCCTTGGCAGTCGAGAGTTCTACACTTTGGGAAATTGATGTCACGTTGGTCGCTTTAAGTTGCGGACGACGGAAAATACACCAATTAGCAAGCCCGACCAATACTGCCCCACCTACAATGTTGCCAAGCGTAACAGGTATCAGGTTTGCAAATAGAAAGTTGTTGATATTCAGGTCACTGTACTGTTGTGGGGTGCTACCGACCATTTGCCAGAATTGATCCGGTGCGAAGTTTTGAATCACAATACCAAGCGGTACCATAAACATGTTGGCTACGGAGTGTTCAAAGCCACTTGAGACAAACATGGAAACGGGCAATATCATCAACACAGCTTTGGTTAATGCATTTGCTGAACTAAACGTCATCCAAATAGCTAAACAAACCAGTAAGTTACACAGCACACCCAAAGTGAATGCCTGAATAGGCGTATGATGAAGCTTGTGCTGGGCAATGTTAAGGGCATTAAGCCCCCACTGACCATGGTTCAATAGAAACAGACCACCACCAGTGATGAGCATAAGCATGAACATGGCTCCGAAAAAGTTTCCGATATAAACCTTGCCCCAAAGCGATAACATTTTCTTTAATGTGATCTGTCGGTTTGCCCATGAAATACTGGAAAGTACCGAGCTTGTGAATAATTCACCACCACAAAGCACTATGAGAATCAGCCCCATACTGAAAACCATACCACCGACTAAGCGGCTCAGACCCCATCCAGCAGACGCACTCCCTGTTGTTACAGTGATATAAAATACAAATGCCAACCCGATAAATGCGCCAGCCATCATCGCTAATCCCAGCGTCATGCTGCTGGTCTTCTTTGCTTTGCTCAGCGCAAACTTCTCCGCTTCCGCCATCATTTCCATTGGCGAGAACAGTTGATTATTGCTGGTATCTCCGTAACTCATGCTTACCCCAAATGTTACGCATCTTTATCCAAAAAAAGTCACCATCGGATAGAGCTGTAAGCTCTATCTGTCAGGTCAAAGAGTGAATAAATACGTGAATAAGAAAAACTGATAGCATTATAATGCCAAACAAATTTTTCTTATATTAAAATTTTGCAATGTATGATTACAATTTCGCGGGTAGTAGCAATGATTTGAAATATTTATAAAAGATCTCTTATTGCAAGAGAAGGATGTAGTGAATCAACATATCCGATAAGAATATGATACTCCTCTCACATGCATTTTTTGTGATATGTATCACCTTTTAGTTTTCACAAGCAAAAAAAAGCACCCACAAAAATGAGTGCTTTTCAATTATGCTATGTGGTAAATGTCTTACTCAACAGGCTCTAACGCTTTCTCAACCCTTACCGCTGCGACCTTGAACTCAGGGATCTTAGCGTATGGGTCTGTGGCTGTAACCGTCAGTTTATTTGCCGCCGATTCCGCAAAGTGGAATGGCACAAATACAACATTTGGCTGAATTCGCTTAGTGACAAATGCCGGTGCATTAATCGAACCACGTCGGGTAGATAGAGTCAGCATTTCGCCGTTTGACACCCCTAACCGCTCAGCATCAAATACAGAGATCATCACTCTTGGGCCTGCAAGATTATCCAAGCCTTTGGTTTTACGTGTCATGGTTCCGGTATGGAACTGCTCCAACAAACGACCCGTTGAAAGCACCATAGGATATTCGTCATCCGGAAGCTCAGCGGCATACAAGAAAGGTATGGCAGCCATTTCTGCTTTCTCACCACGGACGAATTTCTCTTGATGCATGACACGAGTACCAGGATGATTTTCATCACGGCACGGCCACTGCAAGCCATCTTTACCTACACGGTCCCAAGTTATACCTGCATATTGCGGGGTTAGCGCATTTATCTCGGCAGTAATGTCCTCAACCGACTGGTATGCCCAATCACTGCCCATGGCATTAGCGATATTCTGAATGATCTGCCAATCTTCCATTGCCGAGCCCGGCGCATGAACAGCAGGATTCAAGCGCTGAACTCGACGTTCAGTATTGGTAAAGTGGCCAGCCTTTTCAGCAAATGAGTAGGCAGGAAGCACGACATCCGCCAACTGAGCGGTCTCAGTCATGAAAATATCCTGCACTACCAAGAAATCGAGCTTATCAATCGCTTCCAGTACGTGTTTCTGGTCTGGATCACTCAATACTGGGTTCTCACCCATTACGTACAAGCCGCGCACTTCCTTCTTACAGGCCGCATCGATAATCTCAGTCAGGGTCAAACCAAGCTCAGCTGATAAGTCTGGGCGATCCCATGCTTTAGCAAACTTAGCGTGGGCTTCTTTGTTAGTGACCTTCTGGTAACCAGGGAAATCCCAAGGCAGCGCACCCATGTCACAAGCACCCTGAACATTCGATTGACCACGAAGCGGATTGATACCACCACCTTCAATACCAATGTTGCCGCACAATAGCTGCAGGTTGGCAATTGAACGTACGTTATCATGACCCGTCGTATGCTGGGTAATACCCATTGAATAGTAAATCGCCGTACGTTTGGCCGTACCAATCGCCTCAGCTAGCTTGAGCAAATCAGCTTGTTTAACACCGGTAACCAGTTCAACTTTATCCGGCGCGTAAGCATCACTCATCACCTCTGCTTTGAGGTTCTCATAGCCCTCAACGCGCTGTTCGATATAGCTTTGATCTTGCCAACCGTTCTTGATAATTTGCTGCATGATACCGTTTAGCAGCATCACGTCAGTACCCGGGCGATGCGCGACGTATAGCTCTGAGTGATCTGCAATATCGACTTTTTTCGGATCGGCAACAACCAAACGTGCTGTACCCTTGCGAAGTGCCTGTTTAATATGCGAGGCGATGATCGGGTGAGCTGAAGTCGTATCCGAACCGATAATAAAGATCAGATCAGAATGGGCAATACTCGGAATATCGTTGGTCATTGCCCCACTACCCAGCGAAGCCTCTAGGCCAGTCACCGTTGTGGAGTGACACAAACGCGCACAGTGGTCGACGTTATTGGTGCCAAATTCACGGCGAATAAACTTCTGGAAGGCGAAGTTATCTTCGTTAGTGGTTTTCGCTGATGAGAAACCAGCCAATGCATTACCGCCCGACTCTTTCTTGATTGAAGAGAATTTATCAGCAATCAATGAAATCGCTTCATCCCAGCTTGCAGGTTGTAGTTCACCGTCTTTGCGGATCAACGGCTGGCTTAGACGCTCTTCACTTTGGATAAAGTCAAAACCAAAGCGACCTTTGACACAAAGCATACCTTGGTTAACTGGCGAGTCTTTTGCACCCTGAACATATCGGATCTTGTCAGTCAGCTCATCTACATACATCGTGACCTTACAACCCACCCCACAGTATGTACAAATGGTGTCTACCGGCTTAAGCATTTCGATACGGCCCTGTGACTTATCACGGGCATCGGTCAATGCGCCAGTCGGACAGACCTGCACACAAGCTCCACACTGAACACAGTTTGAGTCGCCCATGCTGTAGCCGTTCTCAAAGCCCGGACGGCACTCTGGACGCTTGGCGCTATTGCCGTCAGCATCTTTCATGAAGCCCAGCACACCGTGAACAGCTTTGTTGTTACAGGTATCGACACACTGGCCACAACTGATACAGCGGTTGGCATCGAAGACAATAAATTCAGAGCTGTCATCTACGGCAAACTTCTGGCAGCTGGACATATCCAGTTCATCTTTGTCGACCTCATATTCAGTCGCAAAGTCACGAAGCTTACAGTCGGTATTGGCCTGACAGCCACACTCCAGGCAGCGTGCTGCTTCACGCATCGCTTCTTCGTTCACAAAGCCTGTTTCAACTTCAGCGAAATTCAACTCACGTTGCTCGCTGGTCAATTCTGGCATGATCGAACGCATGGCCTTCTGGATCCCTTCAAACTGCTTAGGATCCACGTCTTTTACCTTGGCCGCCTTCTGCGAGTTGTATGGTTTAACGGGAATATGCTCCATGTCGCCATTGAAGAAACGGTCAATCGCCTCGGCCGCAACACGTCCATCCGCAACAGCTTCAATTGCCGTCGCAGGGCCACGGCGGAAGTCACCAATACTGAAGATGTTTTCCACACCAGAGTGCATGGTGCTGTCGTTTGACTCAAGGGTTAACCAGCGAGTAACCGGTAATTCAATGGTGTCATTATCAAGAAACGACAGATCCGGCTTTTGCGATACCGCAGAAATCACTGTATCGAAATGCTCGACAAAATACTCGCCCGTAGCTTCCGGACGGCGGCGGCCTGAAGCATCCGGCTCGCCCAATGCCATTTTCTCAAGCTTAATTTCTGTGACTCGGCCATTGCTATCAGCAATGTTTTCAACCGGGTTGGTCAGGAAGTGGAACTTCACACCTTCATGCTCAGCTTCAACAATTTCGTAGTCTTCTGCTGGCATTTCATCACGGGTACGACGGTAAATGAGTGTGGTATCCGCACCAGCACGTACCGCGGTACGCGCACAGTCAATCGCAGTATTACCACCACCAATAACCGCTACTTTCTTACCTGTGGTGTAGTTTTGCGTTGTGACATAATCTTTCAGGTAATCGACACCTAGGTAGCAACCGTCTTGATCACTACCCGGGTAGTTCATTTCAACCGCTTGGGATGCACCTACAGCCAAACAAACAGCGTCATACTGTGTAGTAAGCTCAGACAACAAGAAGTCTTTACCTAGTTTGGTGTTAGTTTCTACCTTCATACCATTTCGGCAAATAAGCTCAATTTCTTTATCAAGAATCGCTTTTGGTAGGCGGTACTCGGGAATACCATAACGCAGCCAACCACCCGCTTTTGGCATCGATTCAAAAACTGTGACGTTGTAACCCTCATTACTGAGGTAATAACCACAACTCAAGCCACCCGGTCCACTACCGATAATGGCGACGTTCTTACCCTTATCCGCTTTGCGCGGTGGTATGTACTGCTCTTGCGCTTCCAGATCAATATCGGCAGCGTGACGTTTCAGTTGGCGGATTGCGATAGGCTCGTCGACAATACCGCGACGACATTCAGTCTCACAGAATGCAGGACAAACACGACCGATAGACAGCGGCATCGGCAAGGTGCGCTTGATCACCTCGACGGCTTTCTGATGGTCGTTTTGGGAAATATGGTACAGGTAGGACTGAATATCTACACCAGCAGGACATGCGGTTTGGCAAGGTGCCTCACAGTCTGCATAGTGATCTGACATAATACGGTTAAGTGATTGGCGGCGGCGCTCAGATAGTACTTCGCTCTGCGTCGTGATCACCATATCAGGTGTCGCAGTCACTTCACATGCACGCTGAATACCTTGGCCTTCAATATCTACCACACACAAATCGCATGGTACTTTTTCACCGTTTTTGTTTAGCCCACACAGAGATGGGATTTCAATCTCGAACTGTTGAGCGAGCTCAAGAATTGACAATTGACCGTCAGTAGCCAGAACCTGACCGTCTATCGTGACATTGCTCATAGTTGCCTCTTTCTGTTGCTGGCACTGTGCCTTTATTATGAGTTTCATAGGCTCTTTAAATAGCTAACTTCTTGTTTATAGGGAGAAGCAGCACAGCACTCAGGATGATAACCAGTAATTTTATATTGGGTTTAGTCGATCATCTTTTTTAGTTATTAGGTCAGACTATCTGCCTGCAGAATCAAATTCTTTGATTTGAAACATTTCGGGTATTTATTTCGTAAAATAATTAATGAAGTCGGATCTGTTCTAGCTTTTTATTGCTTTCAATAACTCTGACTTAGACAAGACCATGACACTGAGATAATATATTGATAAATTTGATATTACTGACTTCTTGCATACTTAATGACCAATATACTCGCCTCTGTTGACCAGCGAACCAACCTCGTTGGTGAAAACCGCTTAGAACTACTCATCTTCCGGCTTCACACCTCTCAGTTGTTCGCCATTAATGTGTTCAAGATAAAAGAAGTCGTAAAACGCCCAAGGTTAAACCAACTACCAGGTTCGCACCCAAATATCAGCGGAGTGGCTAATATTCGCGGCGCTTCTATTCCTGTGATTGATTTACGCAGGGCGATTGGTATGCGAAATGGTGATTGCGATGAAGAGAGTAATATCATCATCACCGAATACAACCGTTCGGTACAGGCTTTCCTTGTGGGCCAAGTGATGAACATCATGAACATGACCTGGCAAGATATTCAGCCGCCGCCGAGTCAGGTTGGGAAAAATAATTACCTGACGGCCATAACCAAAATCAAAAAAGACGAAGCAGAGCGCTTAGTCAGTATCATCGATGTCGAGAAGGTGCTGGCAGAAATCATTGATTACGATACTCAGATCTCCCAAGAGGTACTGGATCAATCCCTTCTCAACCACTTCAATGGCCGTAAAGTACTAATCGTCGATGACTCATCGACAGCTCGCGGGCAAATAAGAGAAACCCTTTCCCAGCTTGGTTTGGAGGTTATTGAGGCGCATAACGGCCTGCATGCATTGAATATGCTGAAAAGCTGGTGTGACAAAGGCGTCAACCTCAACGATGAACTACTTATGTTGTTCACCGATGCAGAAATGCCCGAGATGGATGGCTATAAGCTAACCCATGAAATTCGCAATGACCCAAGAATGAGAGATTTACATATTGCTTTAAACACCTCGCTAAGTGGTAATTTCAATGAGGCGATGGTTAAAAAAGTCGGTTGTGACCGTTTCATATCTAAATTCCAACCCGACCTTCTCGTCGAAGTAGTTCAAGACCGGCTAAAACAGATCCTTTAACCACATAAGCTCGCCCTTGATGATTTCCTCTCAGCCAAGGGCGAGCATTTATACCGCATTATCATTACTCTCTCCGGTAACAAGACCTCCTTTTAGTTTCACCTGTTTTCAGCAATAGATAAGGCTGAAATGAAGTAATGAGACTTTAAGAAGCAGTTCATACCAGACGACTTCATTCATCATTCCTGCCCTACCTCTTTTGAGTGCACCCCAAGCGTACTTTTAGCTTTGTTAGGTAAGCTGTGTATATGCTGCTCGGTATCCACTGCCTGCCAATTTTCATCCCAGGCGTAGAGTGTTTCTCCGCCAACAATATCAATCTTTTGAGCAGTAATATCATCGGCCCTAACGGTCAGTTGCATGGTGAGCAATAGAGTAATTAGGAAGGAAAGCACCCAGCTAGGTGCCTCCTCTTTGACCTTCAGTTTTTGTTGTTCTGTCATTACTCACCTCTTAGTGGCTTTTTGCCGTGCTGACATTGTCACTTGCACTGCGCAAGGTCACTCGACGGTCAAAGAAGTCACCTTCGAAGTTTTGTTCATGCTTTAGCGGCTCTTGATCACCATAGGCACTTGCATAAAGCTGGACACCTTCAACACCTTGGGTTTCTAAATACTGTCTAACCGCTTCTACACGTTGCTCTGACAAAGCAAGATTGCGTTCGGTGCTTCCGCGGCGGTCAGAGTAACCCGACAGCTCCCATCGAATATCTGGCGCTTGTTTCATGATCTCAGCGATTTCGTCTAGTTGCGCTTTAAACAGAGGTTCGATTTCTGCCGAGCCGGTTCTGAAATGAACATTCATTTCGAGTGCTAAATCTAGCTGACGGTCTTGATGGTTCATCAAGTCATACTTGTCTTGTTCCAGACGCGCTATTTCGATTTGGGCCTGGTTATATTTCTGGCTGATTCGCTCGAGCTCGCTATTTCGGGCAACCAACTCGCCTAACTCTTCATCTTGGGCTTTGATTTGTTCGTCTTGGCCAACCGCAGTACCCACAATGCCCCCTACCATGGCACCTACTACTGCACCGACCGGACCACCAACAATAGCGCCAAGTGCTGCCCCAGAACCGAGACCAATAAGCTGTTCTTGTTCACCCACTTTGTAACTATCGTCTGTGTTGTCATTGGCCGTCGCGATTGGAGATACCAAAGAGGCCATTAGCGTTGTTGCGATTAGTGTTGAGATAAGCTGCTTTTTCATTGTGATGTCCTCATCTAATGTATTGTGTTCCGACAAACTGTTTGAGTCGCTGTGTCGTTTCGATGAGGTTATTAAAGCAAGCCGATCTGGCGAATCGGGGCGCAAAAAAAGGCAATGTCATGATCAATTGTGGCAAAAAAATGGCAATTGCCCTGATTGCCCCAACAAGCCTTTTCTATCAGCTAGATTGTTGTATAGTCACAGCATAAACACTGTTCACAATTTTTTACCGCTAGCGGTATAGGTAATAGGTCATGAAGAAAATTGTCATTGTCGAAGATGAAAAAGCCATCCGTGAGAACTACATCGATGTATTGAAAAAACACGGCTACGATGTGCAAGGCTATGACAATCGCCCCGATGCCCAAGCGGCATTTGAGAGCGAACTACCCGATTTGGCCATTATCGATATCGGCTTACAGGATGAAATAGACGGCGGCTTTACCCTATGCCAGTCTTTGAGAGCACTATCACCAACCCTGCCTATTATCTTTCTTACTGCAAGGGACAGTGACTTCGATACAGTCTGTGGTTTACGCATGGGTGCAGACGATTACCTCACCAAGGATATCAGCCTGCCGCATTTGATTGCCCGCATTGCCGCCTTGTTTCGCCGTAGCGATCTGATGCAACAGCCAACTGATAAAGTAGAGTTGATCCAGCATGGCGATCTCTCCATCGACAAAAACAAGATGCAAGTGTTCTGGCAGCAAAACCTGGTAGAGCTTACTGTGACCGAATTCTGGATGGTCTATGCCCTTGCCAAGCGCCCTGGGCATGTAAAAAGCCGCCATGACCTGATGGACGAAGCCCAAGTCGTTGTCGATGACAGCACCATTACTTCTCATATCAAGCGGATCCGTAAGAAGTTCATGCAATTTGATTCTGCTTTCGACTGCATCAATACCGTTTATGGCATGGGTTACCGCTGGGGGTCTTAATGCTCAGACGTTTAATAGTTAAAGTGCCCCGTTTCGAACTAACAAGGCTAAGGCCATCATTTGGCCTACGTTCAAAAATCACCCTAATCGCGTGCTTGCTACTGACATTACCTTGGATTGGTTATAACTACATTCTTGAGATGGAGAAGTTACTTCGCCAAGGCCAAGAGCAAACCTTAGTAGGTACGACTCGGGCAGTTGCAACCGCACTTAACGAGCGTCCAAACCTGTTTAGTGATCAGGCCAGCTTTTTGCAATCGGTACAAAAAGGGCGAGATCTCTATGCCTACGAACTGACATCAGCCATCAAGCTTGATGGGCAAATCAATGACTGGGCCGACTATACCGAACAGGTTGTAAACTATGGTCGCGAATATATTCAATTCAGTCGTTGGCCCTACCAAAGATCCAGTATTCATTTCAATCATATGGTCGGTAAATATGAGGGTTACCTTTACGCCATGTTTGAAGTCAATGACAAAAAACCTGTCATGCGACGGAAAGGGTCAGCAAGAGTTGATCGCAACGATCATCTCGTCATTGCAATGACAACGCCCAGCGGTGATTTCCAACGCTATGTCGTTTCGGTGTATGAAGACGGTTGGTTTAATGCTTGGCATATCAATGGAGAAATCTCCAACCCTGCCGATTTGGCACTTGAGAGCCAAATACAGGGCTATTGGCATACCACTGACACTGGCTATAACATTGAGCTGCGTATCCCTGTGGAAATGCTGGGTAGCAAGCTAGGCTTTGCTTTCTATGATGTTAATAACACCAGCAACCGTGAAATTGAAACCATTATCGGTACCTCGAACACCAATCAGGTTAACAAACTGGGCACTGTGCTTATTCCCTCACCGGAGATTGAAAATATCCTTAAAGGTATGGGCCACACCAGCTCACGGATTTGGGTGATAGACCGGCACCAACGAGTCTTAGCACAAACGGGCGATATCCAAGACTCCAATGGCGTATGGTCATCATCGGTTAAATATGGTGATGACAATGATTCTTGGTTGGCGGCGTTAGAGCAAAAGTGGCTCCATCCCCTCTACTACCGCTACCTCATCAACGAGCCAACCGAATTCCAGGACTCTCTTAAAGATGCTGCTCGAGTTGAAGGCGTCCATATATCGCAAGCACTGCAAGGGCGAGGCTACTCACACTGGCGCCGTTCGAGTGATGGCAATGCAATGATATTAGCTGCCGCCTACCCAATCTGGTTAGGTGACAACGTAATGGGTGCCGTTGTTGCAGAAGAGTCGACAATTGGTATCCAGACGTTGCGTAATCGCGCCCTTGAAAAGCTACTTAATGCACTGCTCGCCATTATCGCATTGGGGACACTGACACTCTTCTTGTTTGCCTCTAATATCTCACGCCGTATAAGAAAGCTGCGCAATGAAGCAGAGAGTGCTATCGACAGCCAAGGTAAAATACAGCACACCATTACTGCAGCGAGTGAAAGTGATGAGATTGGCGACCTGAGTCGCAGCTTGGCCGGTATGGTTAATCGTCTGGGCCAATACAACCATTATCTCGAGAACCTCTCCTCCCGACTCTCTCATGAGTTACGAACCCCGGTAGCTGTTGTTCGCTCATCCATTGAAAACTTGTCGATGCATGAACAGGATGATGATGCCAAGCGCTATATCGAAAGGGCTCAAGAAGGCGTCCAAAGACTCAATACGATATTGTCTAGCATGACAGAAGCTACCCGGATAGAGCAAAGCCTACAGGGCGCTGAAAAAGAGGTGTTCCCGCTCAATGAACTGGTTGATGGCTGTATGCAGGGATACCAGATGGCTTATGAAAACCAATGCTTTAGTGTCGAGGCCGGTACAGAACCTGTCATGGTGGATGGTGCGCCTGATTACTTGGCCCAGTTACTCGACAAACTGGTTTCAAACGCTGTCGACTTTAGTCAAGATGATCACCCTATCAAGGTGACACTGTCACAGAGAAATGGCCAAGCTTACTTGATAGTCAGCAATAAGGGTCCACTGCTTCCGGAAGATATGGGCGATCAGCTACTGAACTCTATGGTATCCGTTCGGGCTCAAAGCCAACAAGGTAAACCTCACTTGGGGCTTGGGCTGTTCATCGCTCGCTTGATTACTGACTACCATCAGGGAAAGATTCTGCTAAGGAACCGCAAAGATAATCTGGGTGTTGAAGTCTGCGTCATGTTACCGACAGTGACGCTAGAGGGAGAATCAAAGAACTAGGCCATAACAGCAGCGGTAAACAAGCCAATTGCCGCTGCTATTGCTACGATCGCTAACAGGATCTCGAATAACATTTCTCGCATATTTAATTGCTCACGTACAAACAATGGAAACTTAGTCAAATAATGCCGCATAACCATATACTCATAAGGATTAACGAAAACAAATGCTTCACTACCAGGTGAAGGACAAAAAAGCTTTCATCTAATGATTAATTTACCTTAGTGATAGTACGCCTATCGGCTAAATATAAGCTGAACAGTTAAATTGCAGACAATAGATTAGCCGGGTATCTGAAACAATAAGCAAAACCTATAAATAACTGTTTTAAATGAAGAAAAAATTCAAAACCTCACATACAAAAACCAAAAACCGTATGCAAAGCATGTCAAATTACAAATAAATCTTACCGCTAGACAGCTTTCATTCAGAAATGAATATGAGTGATAACATCCAGTTTATTGGATATAACGATATTCATTAATTCAATAAATATTACTCATTAACAAGATCTTTTTAGCTTTTAATTTTGACCACTCAATTCGTCATCTTGTTTATTTTCTTCGACCCAAATCTCACTATTTAACTCTTTAGTTTGAGCAAAAATCTCCTGCTCTTTTTGCTCAATGGCTTTGTATTGACTCTCACAGACAGAGCGTGTGACCTTGTCTTGGCCATAAGATGACATACACCGATCCATATACTCGTCAAACCCCATCAATAAGGATTCGGCAGACAAACTGAATGACATAACCATAGTCATAGCAACCATCGAGATGTATCTCGAAGCTCGATTCTTGAGTGAGCAAACGTTCTTAAGTAAACAAACCTCTAGCATATCAACCTCAGCTTAGTTGGCATCGCCATAACTTAAGCAAAGATGATTTTAGCTAACTTTTCCAACCTGTCTTTGAGACAAAATGAGACAAAAAAAGGGGCCTAGATAGCCCCTTTAGATGTATGCAATGAAATCTCAGTATATCAATGCATTACTGATTGTTACTTCATTAACCACGGTAGTAGTTTTGTGGTACGAATGGCATTTTTTCTACAGTCATCGGTAGTTTCTTGCCACGCACTTCAGCGAAAATCTCAGTACCGATAACAGCTAGGTCTGTTTTGACGTAACCCATCGCTACTGGCGCCCCTTTAGTTGGGCCAAAAGTGCCTGATGTAACGATACCGATTTCATTATCATCCGCATCAAACAGCTTGCTACCTTCACGTACTGGTGCTTTTGATTGACCAATCAAGCCAACACGTTTACGAGCGACATCTTTGGTTTTGATCTGCTCAAGAATGATATCAGCACCAGGGAAGCCACCAGCACGCTCACCATCAGCACGGCGAGGTTTGCTGATACCCCACAACAGGCTACCTTCAACTGGCGTTGTTGTTGTATCAATATCGTGGCCGTATAGACATAGACCACACTCAAGACGAAGCGAATCACGTGCACCAAGGCCAATCCACTCTACCTCTTCTTGACCTAGCAATTCACGTGCTAGCGCCTCTGCCTTATCCGAAGGCACAGAGATCTCATAGCCATCTTCGCCAGTATAACCAGAACGGCTGACTAGACACTCAACACCTAATAATTCAACTTTTGCCGCATCCATGAAAATCATGTCGCTAACTGCTGGGTTTAAGCGAGCCAATACCTGCGCAGCTTTAGGGCCTTGTAATGCCAGCAGAGCACGGTCTTCAATGATTTCCAATGTGACATCTTCAGGAAGGTGCGCTTTGATATGAGCAATATCTTGTTCTTTACAAGCCGCATTCACGACGACGAACAAGTGATCACCGAAATTAGTCACCATCAGATCATCAAGGATACCACCCTGCTCATTTGTGAAGAACGCATAACGCTGCTTGCCTTCAGGCAGGTCGATAATATCAACAGGCACCAGTGACTCAATCGCTTTTGCTGCGTTTGCACCGTGTAGGCGAAGTTGCCCCATGTGTGATACATCGAATAGACCAGCCGACTCACGGCAATGGATATGTTCTTTACGTACACCCAACGCATACTGTACTGGCATATCATAGCCAGCAAAAGGAACCATCTTGGCGCCCATTTCAATGTGAAGTGCGTGTAGTGGTGTTACCAGTAATTCTTGTGACATACGATTTTACTCCATACACCGCGAGCAATGCGGCGATACTCCATATCAGCTGTTACAACCATGTTATACATGGTTTCTTATAGTAAACAAAGTTTCCTATCATTCAACCGTGCTACATCACACATTTGAATCATAGGCAAATAATCTTGAGTTAACACTTTTTCAAAATAAAAGGAGCCTCACAATAAGCTCCCTTTCTTCCCAAGCAAGCCAGCAATTGTTAAATCACTCAATAGCGTTAACAATCAACAGGCCGTTTGGTGGTATTCAATAACCATGCGATACATCATCAACAAAGAACTGTTTATTGTACAAAGCAGTTTCGTTTGCGGTTTTCTCTCCACACCTAAAGTTACGCGGTCACTTAAGATGCGGTAACCCACAGTATTAATGCATCGTCTTCACTGACAGATGTCAGCATATGCCCCATATTGGCATCGTAATAGACAGAGTCGCCTTCGCTTAAAGTCACTGGCTCGTAGAATTCTGAATAAAAGGTGATCTCACCATCTAACACCAACAAGAACTCTTCGCCATCATGACGAATCCAATCACTGTAATCCTCAAAAGCCCGCGCTCGTACTTTTGATTTAAAAGGCATCATCTTCTTATTGGTTAACTGCGTCGCCAATAACTCATGTTCATAGGTTGTCGTAGGATGCGGTTTACCCTGCTCTTTACGGGTAATATCCCTCCGCCCCGTAGCCTTTAGCTGTTTAGGCGGCGCAAAAAGTTGTGGAATATCAATCTCTAACCCACCAGCGAGTTTTTGCATCGCCTGAAATGTCGGTGAAATTTGCTCGTTTTCAATTTTTGACAACGTTGAACGAGCAAGCCCGGTTCGTTTACTGGCTTCCTCAAGAGTCAGGCCATGTGCCATACGAATTTCTTTGAGCCGCTTTCCTAGTTGCATTGGCTCAATCTTATCTGCCTTATCAGACTCGAACTCTTTTACGACGGTCATTGATGGATAAACATCAACTTGCTGTTCGTCACTCATTACTTCCCTCCCTGGTAACGACACTTACTTCATTCTGGCATAGCAACTCGGAAACATAAAAGCACATAGGTAAAAAAAATATGACCAATGCATCATATTTGAAATTTAGTTTCCAAAAGGAAACAAAGCAAAAAACAAACGTTCCTCTCGCATTGAATCACACCTTAAAATGCATAACTAAGTTAAATCCAGCACCTTTGTAAACACGCTGTAGAACGTCATAATCCCTTTTACAGCAAGGGCTGGTATACAAATTTAACCTTTTCAACACAGTTAGAACCAAGCCACTCTTTAGAAAAAAGTTAACATCATATTAGAAATTTAGTTTGCAAAAGGCAAACGTTTGCGTAAGATTGTGACTACTAAAGTACATGATGTTCCACTATTGGAAATTTTCGTTTAATCGGCTATCTATAATAAGGCATGTTATGCAGTTGTTAGGGTGATACGTTACTCAACGCGTATTACTAGTAATCAGCAACGTGTAACGAACAAATATCCATAACAACGATACACGCTTTGGCTCGGAACAAGGGATGACCTTAAAGAGCGCGATTAGAGGATAACGTGAAATGAAAGCTTCATACCAAAACCACGATTTAGAAGTGTTCTTCTCAACCCACCTTGCAGAGGTTGACGGTGCGGTTAACGCAGGTATTGCTGCAGAACTAACACGCCAAAACCAGCAGATCGAGTTGATTGCATCAGAGAACATTGTGTCTAAAGCGGTAATGCAAGCCCAAGGCAGCTGTCTAACCAACAAGTATGCAGAGGGTTATGCTGGTCGCCGTTACTATGGTGGTTGTGAGCATGTCGACGAAGTAGAACGCATCGCTATTGCCCGCGCCAAGCAACTTTTCCAATGTGAATACGTCAACGTTCAGCCTCACTCAGGCGCCCAAGCTAATGGTGCGGTGATGCTAGCTCTCCTTCAGCCAGGCGACACAATTTTAGGTATGTCGCTTGATGCGGGTGGTCACCTAACACACGGTGCACGCCCTGCTCTGTCAGGAAAATGGTTTGATGCCGTTCAATACGGTGTAGATAAAGAGACTTGTGAGATTGATTACGAGCAGGTTCGCCAACTTGCTATCGAAAGCCAGCCGAAGATGATTATCGCTGGTGGCTCAGCCATCCCTCGTCAGATCGACTTTGCTAAATTCCGTGCAATTGCTGATGAAGTCGGCGCATACCTAATGGTTGATATGGCCCACATCGCAGGCCTTATCGCTGCAGGTGAACACCCTAGCCCAATCCCTCATGCCCACGTTATTACGACCACAACACATAAAACGCTTCGTGGTCCGCGTGGCGGTATGATCCTGACCAACCATGAAGACATCAACAAGAAGATCAACTCTGCGGTTTTCCCTGGTCTTCAAGGTGGTCCGCTAATGCACGTTATCGCCGGTAAAGCGGTTGCACTGGGTGAAGCTCTAGAGCCTGAATTTAAGTTATATATCAAGAATGTGATCAACAACGCGAAAGTCTTGGCAGAAGTACTGCAAGCTCGCGGTTGCGATATCGTCACTAACGGTACCGACACACATTTGATGCTGGTTGACCTACGCCCGAAAGGCCTGAAAGGCAACCAAGTTGAAGAAGCACTGGAGCGTGCAGGCATTACCTGTAACAAAAACGGTATACCTTTTGATCCTGAAAAACCAATGGTCACTTCAGGTATCCGCCTTGGTACACCAGCAGGCACAAGCCGTGGCTTTGGTGCTGAAGAATTTAAGCAAATTGGTCAATGGATCGGCGATGTACTTGACGGTTTGGCAACAAACCCAGAAGACAACAGCGCCGTTGAACAGAAAGTGAAGCAGCAAGTGCAAAAACTTTGCAGCCGCTTCCCTCTTTACCAATAAGCTGAAGCAATAAAGTTAACTAATACATTTATATAGACCTAGCGGCTGGTAAAGCCAGTCGCTGAAACAACTAATAAAATCTGCGGAAAGATTGCGCAAGGAGTTACAAATGGAAAATACACTGAAGTTCGCTGAAAGCCACGAGTGGGTTCGAGACAATGGTGACGGCACTATCACTATGGGCATATCTGACCACGCTCAGGGCCTTCTTGGTGATGTTGTATTTGTTGACCTACCAGAAGTTGGCGATTCAACAGAAGCTGGCGAGTCTTTCTCTCTTGTTGAGTCAGTCAAAGCCGCATCTGATATCTACGCACCTGTAACTGGTGAAATCGTTGAAGTGAATGAAGAGCTGGAAGACAGCCCTGAGCTTGTAAACGAAGAACCGTACGAAGGCGGTTGGATTGCTAAAATCAAAATTCAGGATGTTGAAGAACTCTCCAACCTGATCGACGCTGAGAAATACCTAGCGAACATCGAAGAAGACTAATTGAGCCGGGCTTTCGGTATTAATCATCTGAAAGCCCATTAACACTGATACTCGCTCAACAACTCGATGACCCAAAGCTATTGCAATATGCTCAATGCAATAGGTAGTAACTGTTCAGGAAAGAACCATGACCGACATGACTCTTCTAAATGCTCTAAGTGACGATAAAGAATTTGCAGGTCGTCACAATGGCCCGGATTCGGCACAACAAAAAATCATGCTGGAAACCATTGGCGCTTCAAGCGTCGATCAGCTAATCGATGAAACGGTTCCGGCAGCAATTCGCCTACCAGAGGCAATGCAGCTCGACCTGCCACAAAGCGAAGCGGACATGCTGGCCTCTCTTAAAGCTATCGCCAGCAAAAACATTATCAACCGCAGCTTTATCGGTCAGGGTTACTACAACACCTTTACTCCGAACGTTATTCTACGCAACGTATTGGAAAACCCAGGTTGGTACACGGCTTACACTCCTTACCAGCCAGAAATCTCGCAGGGCCGCCTAGAATCACTGCTTAACTACCAGCAGGTGATCATGGATCTAACCGGTATGGAACTGGCTAACGCATCACTTCTTGATGAAGCAACGGCAGCAGCCGAAGCCATGACCCTGTGTCAGCGCGCGAGCAAAAACAAAAGCAAGGCGTTCTTCGTTTCTAACGACTTGCACCCTCAAACCGTTGATGTTGTTCTGACTCGTGCCGGCTACATTGGTATCGAAATCATCCGCGGTAACATCCAAGATCTTGACCAGCACGACGTATTCGGTGCATTGGTTCAGTACCCTGGTACTACCGGTAACGTACAAGATCTCACAGACATTATCGAAGCTGCTCACGCCAAGAAAACCTTGGTAGCGGTTGCTTCAGACCTACTGGCCCTTACCCTGCTTAAAGCACCTGGTGAAATGGGTGCAGATGTGGTTATCGGCTCAGCACAGCGCTTCGGCGTACCTATGGGCTTTGGTGGTCCACACGCTGGCTTTATGGCTACTAAAGACAAGCACAAGCGAACTATGCCTGGCCGTGTTATCGGTGTATCTAAAGATTCCCGTGACAACCAAGCGCTACGTATGGCAATGCAGACGCGTGAGCAGCATATCCGCCGTGAGAAAGCGACGTCTAACATCTGTACCGCTCAGGCGCTACTTGCCAACATGGCAGCCTTCTATGCGCTATACCACGGCCCTGAAGGCCTACGTAAAATCGGCCGCCGTGTACACCACCTAACCGCTATCCTTGCAGCAGGTCTTCGCAACTCAGGTATCGAACTAGCCAACGACAGCTTCTTCGATACCCTGACATTGAACACAGGCAAGAAAACGACTGAGTTCTACAACAAGGCGCTTGATGCTGGCATCAACCTTCGTAAGTACGACGTTCAGTTGGGTATCAGCATTGACGAAACTACCAAGGTTGCCGACATCGAAGAGCTATTGGCTCTATTCAGCGGCGAAAACCTGAAAGCATCAATGTTCACAGCCGACATTGCTAGCGACGAGTTTGCGGCTATCCCTGAAAGCTGCCGTCGTACCAGCCAGTACCTGACTCACCCAGTGTTCAACCAGTACCACAGTGAAACGCTAATGATGCGTTACATGAAAAAACTGGAAAACAAAGATTACTCGCTAACTCACGGCATGATCCCGCTGGGTAGCTGTACCATGAAGCTAAATGCTGCTGCAGAGATGATCCCAGTTACTTGGCCTGAGTTTGGTGCCCTACACCCATTTGCCCCTGCAGACCAAGCGAAAGGTTATGCTGAGCTAGCAGACAACCTGTCTAAGATGCTTTGTGAGATCACGGGCTACGATGCATTCTCTCTACAGCCAAACTCTGGTGCTCAGGGTGAATACGCAGGTCTTATCGCAATCCAGCGTTACCACGAAGCCAATGGCGACGCACACCGTAATGTTTGTTTGATCCCAAGCTCTGCGCACGGTACTAACCCAGCATCAGCGGCAATGGTTTCAATGAAAGTTGTAGTTGTAGGCTGTGATGATCAGGGCAACATCGATGTTGAAGATCTTAAAGCGAAGATCGAAAAACACCGTGACAACCTGTCTTGCATCATGATCACCTACCCGTCTACGCACGGTGTATATGAAGAAGCGGTACAGGAAGTGTGTGAGCTTGTTCATGAAGCTGGTGGTCAGGTTTACCTTGACGGTGCAAACATGAACGCACAGGTTGGCCTAACTAGCCCTGGCTTCATCGGCTCTGACGTTTCTCACCTTAACCTGCACAAGACCTTCTGTATTCCACACGGTGGTGGCGGTCCAGGTATGGGTCCTATCGGTGTTAAATCTCACCTTGCTCCGTTCCTACCAGGCCACGTTGAGAACACTGAAGCTGACCAGCCACAATACGCAGTATCTGCTGCAGACCTTGGCTCTGCGTCAATCCTACCAATCTCTTACGCTTACATTGCGATGATGGGCGAAGAAGGTTTGACGGAAGCTACTAAGCTGGCAATCCTGAACGCTAACTACGTAATGGAGCGTCTACGTCCGCACTACCCTGTGCTATACCGTGGTACACATGGCCGTATTGCGCACGAATGTATTATCGACATTCGCCCAATCAAAGAAGCGTCAGGTATCTCGGAAGAAGATGTTGCTAAGCGTCTAATGGACTACGGTTTCCACGCACCAACCATGTCGTTCCCAGTTGCGGGTACGCTAATGATTGAGCCAACGGAATCTGAAGACATTGCAGAGCTAGACCGCTTCTGTGAAGCAATGATTGCTATCCGCCATGAAATCGCACGTGTTCAAGATGGTGAGTGGGATCTGAAAGATAACCCACTGGTTAACGCACCGCACACCCAAGCTGACATGATGGATGCTGAGTGGAACCGCAGCTACAGCCGCGAACTGGCTTGCTTCCCATCTGCACAGACTAAAGATGCGAAATACTGGCCAACAGTAAACCGCGTTGATAACGTGTTCGGTGACCGTAACCTAGTTTGTTCTTGCCCAGGTATTGAGAACTACATCGAAGACTAGAATGAAGATCAAAGGTTCGTATTAACCAAATACTAATTTGGACTAACCTATCAAAAATGGACAAGCTTCGGTTTGTCCATTTTTTTGCTATTTTCGCGAGTAACATCTAACCAAGGAAGGAAGAACATGCCCTCTTCAAAGCCAAAGCTGTATTACGTTTACGACCCAATGTGCTCTTGGTGCTGGGGTTACAAGCCAATCTGGAAGGAAATTTCCGAAGCGATATCCGATGAGGTAGAAATCATCTATGTTGTTGGTGGCCTTGCCCCTGATTCTGACGTGCCTATGCCCGAAATCATGCAACAACAGATTAAGGCTTATTGGAAGAAAATCGAAGGCTACCTTGGCACCCAGTTCAATTATGATTTCTGGGTCAAAAACACTCCTCGCCGTTCAACCTATCCCGCCTGTAGAGCACTTCTCGCAGCCCGCTCTCAAGGGGCTGAACTAGCCATGTTAAATGCTATTCAAGAAACCTACTATCTGAATGCCCAAAACCCCAGCGATAACGAGGTGCTCCTTAACTTAGGACAGACTATTGGTTTGGATATGGCCCGATTCAAAGCTGATTTTCTTTCGCAGCAAACTCACCAACGCTTGTTAGATGAAATTACCTTTGCCCGGTCGATTGGCGGCAGTAGTTTCCCTTCTTTGCTGATTGAAACCGCAGGAAGAGTTTTCCAGTTACCCATTGATTATCAGAATGCTGAAACAACCATTGGCCAGATCAGAAAGATCACCGAAAGTTAAAACAAAACGGCGAACCGAATGATTCGCCTTTTTGTTCTTGAAACACTGCCAAATATGCTTTTCCTACGCTATATTCTCTAGCAGATCCTTTGCTTGGCTCCACTTTTTCGGTGATTGCCCATAAAGCCGCTTAAATTCACGACTAAATTGTGTTGAGCTTACATAACCTACTGCCATAGCCGCCTCACTGACATTCATACCGGCGGCAATTTTCATTGCTGCATTATTCAAGCGCATCGATTTCATAAATTGAATCGGTGACATCCTGGTAGCTTGCTTGAATTTACGGTGGAACACAGCACGGCTCATACCAACTAATGAAGCCAATTCATCAATCGTGACATTCTTTTTGAGGTTCATGGATAGGTGTTGAATAGAACGAGCTATCTCGTTGCCTATACCAAAGGATCTTCTGGCTGATATGCCTGCATCGCCTTTCAAGATGGCATAATACAACTCTCGTAAACGGCCCTCTCCTAGAATAGATGCATCTGCCGAATCCTCCGTTAGCTGAAGCAACCGTAATAAAGCATCTGCGAAAGTATCATCCCAGTTTGCGAGTGAGAGCCCTTGTGGTTGAGAGCTACCTTTGGGAAGCTTTCTAACGTCACTCGCGCTCTCCATTTCTATGGCGAGCTCAGTCATTACTTTAGTATCAAGTGAAATATAAACGCCAAGCAATGGGTCTTCTGGTGAAGCATCTGGCGTACCCGCCTCAACCGGCATAGAAACAGTACAACACATGTACTTACTGTTATCGTAAATGTATCTATCACCGTCAAGTATCGCTTCTTTTCTACCGCTTAAGATAACTATCACTGTTGGCTCGTAGACTGCCGGTGCACAAGGGATCGCATTGGTAACTTTAAACAAGCGCACTCCCTTGATACCTGTTTCAATCATGCCATCTTCAGTAATACGCCTTTCTACAAGTTGTTTAATTTTCTTTTTGAACACGTCAATACCCGCCCATCCCATTTGATACAAATAGGCATGTTTTAGATATAAATCCGCCTACTTATACCTCATCACGAGAGTTATAGTAACTTCCAGACAACAATACTACTGCTGAGAGCGGCATACAAGTTCATTGCTTGACGTAACTCGGCCCAGCGAATTACTGATGAGGTTCCTATTATGACAACTCAGCTTTTTGGTACGAAAGGTTGGACTCCAGAGCGCATTGGCTCTCTTATTGGCAAAACTTATGTCATTACTGGTGCTAGTAGTGGCGCTGGCCTTGAAGCATCACGCATCCTTCTGTCTAAAGGGGCAAAAGTTGTCATGATGAACCGGAATCCAGACAAGTCTGTAGCAGCTATGAAACAGCTAAAACAAGATCTAGGTGACCATATTGATGTGCACTGCGTGCAGATGGATTTAGCCAATCTAGCATCAGTGCGCCAAGCCGCAAATGAACTATTGGAAACAACTCCGACTATTGATGCACTCATCTGTAATGGCGCTATTGCTCAGGTTGCTAAACAAGAATTCACTATAGATGGTTTTGAAAGTCAGCTTGGAGTCAATCACTTTGGTCACTTTCTGCTGTGTGGCCTACTGTTTGATCGAATCGAAGCCTCTCAAGGACGAATTGTCGTTGTTGGCAGCAACGCTTATAAAATGGGTCTAAAGCGAATTAAGTTTGAAGATCTTAACTTTGATAATAAGTACACCGCCTGGGACTCTTATGCTCAAAGCAAACTGGCACAAATGATATTTGCCTATGAACTTCAACGACGCGTCGATGCCAAGGGTAAACAGGTAGAGGTTCAGGTTTGCCATCCTGGCGCGTCTCGTACCAACTTATTGATGGATACTGCTAGCAATTTCAACAAAATTCTGTGGTCGATGCTTTCTCGCATCATCGCGCAGTCGGCAGAAAAAGGAGCTTGGCCGGAAGTCATGTGTGCAACAGAAGACAATTTGCAACCAGCAACTCTTTACGGCCCTACCAAGCGAGCTGATACCGTAGGTCCAGTTAGAGAGTGTTCATTGGACAAAGTCGCTTTAGATTCTGAGATGGCCGCAAAGTTGTGGGCGCTATCTGAACAAAAGACAGCACTAAACTGGTCGGTGTAATCAGCACTATTGTTTATCACCTACCTGGTAGCACTATTTAAATGTGGCATAAAGAACGATGATAGAAAGTACCTTAATTTTACGATGTTTTGGCATCTTAATAATTCTTATTGGCATGGTGCTTGTGGTAAACCCTGAGCTAATAAGTAACAAACCAATCCCAGATGATACTTTTCAAGCAATCGAGCGCAGAATATGGTGGGGTCTGCTAATCGGCTTTGGTTCTTTGCTGCTGTTTCATCACCAATTACAGCCTTGGATGACGACAATTGCAGCTGCTAGTGCCTCTCTTATGTTTGGTTTATTGATTGCGCGGTTAATTGGGATCATGTTGGACGGTTCAGTTGCAAAACAATGGTTGAATGTTGCTATAGAGGTGATTCTTCTGGCGCCATTGGTGTGGTGGTATCTCAGTACCCACTCGTAAAAAACATCAACACTCTTGCAATAATGAATGTTTAGCAAGGCCTGTAATAAGGTGTTGGTATTACTTGAGTTTGGTTAGGCTTGATGGAAAACACTTGCAGAGTTTAATAACTCATGTAGTTTATCACGCCTGTTCCACATCATTTCCAAAGATGCAGTCAACTATGCAAAGCAAAGACATCAAATTTATCGCCGTCGATATGGACGGAACCCTACTCGATGAAAATAGCCAGCTACCTGAAGATTTCTATTCGGTATACCAGCAGCTAGAGCAGCGCGATATTATTTTCGCTGCGGCATCGGGTCGTCAGTATTACAGCTTGATGGAAACATTCGCTCCGGTCAGCGATGATATGATGTTTATTGCTGAAAATGGCACCATGGTGATGCACCAAGGTAAAGAGTTGTACCGTTGTGAAATCGACAAAGCATCTATCTCATCGATTATTCAGCAAGCACGAGCGATCGACGGGGCGCATATCGTGTTATGTGGTACACAGTCAGCCTACATTGAAACCCAAGACCCACAGGCACTTAAAGAGTTCGCAAAGTACTACCAGCGCTGCCAGTATGTGGAAGACCTCTTGGACGTCGATGATGACTTTATAAAAGTCGCCATCTGCCATTTTGATGGCACTGAAAAGCATGTATTCCCAAGCTTTGATCACGAGTTTGGTCAGAGCCACCAGGTGGTAGTCAGTGCCAAAATCTGGCTAGATGTGATGAACGCTGAAGCTTCAAAAGGAGCTGCAATCGAGCACTTGCAGAATACGCTTGGCTTTAGTTTTGAGCAAACTATGAGCTTTGGTGATTACCTTAATGATCTGGAAATGCTCAAAGCAAGCTACCACTCTTATGCCATGGAAAATGCCCACTCGAAGGTGAAAGAGATTGCGCGTTTCGCAGCACCAAGCCATCGTGATGCGGGTGTAATGACAGTAATCAAGCGCGAGTTGCTCAATTAAGCTTGATTGAAACTAGCCGGAGAGCCCTACTAAGCTCTCCGCTGTTTATTTCCCTAAAGGTATAAGCTGACTACTGACCAATAGGAGGCCACGGTCTGTGCTGTTCGGAGTCAATCCATTCGGTCACCCACTGCGGCAAGATAGGTGTATTCACCGGTTCGTTCATGGCTTCTAGCAGTTCGTGTGGTGATACCAAACCCTTTTTAGAAGTCACACCCGCCCGAATCAACACAGATGAACACGGTTTGCCGTCTACCCACATAGATTGCTCTACATATAGCCATTTGTCGTCCCAGCCGACGCACTGTGAGTACATTTTCACTTTGTGGAACATATGAATGCGTTTTCGATAACGCACCGAACTGCCTGCGACCACCAATGCCCACCGTTTTTTCGCCAAGGTCTTCATCAAGCCGCAACGGATCCCCAGCTCAGTTCGCCCCAAGTCATACAGGGTAAGAACGCGGCCGTTATTCATTTCATTAAAAATATCGAGATCCCAAGGGCGACAGGAGAAAGAAATTTCACTTTTGTCGGTAATGTGAACCGGTGAGTTTCGCTTGGCTTGCCACATTACTTTTGCTAGACGCATAAACGGGTACATATTCAGCTCTTCCTTTAACTGTTCTCTTTGTTATAAACCACTGACAAATTGGATATTAGTGACAACGGCAGGTACCACTATAGAGCAAAACATCTAAATGCCACTAATTATTGTTACCAAACTGTCGGTACCCACCCAAATTTGAATATAAAAAAGGCGAATCATATGATTCGCCTATTTATCTTGCTGAGCTTTATTTTTCACTCGGTTAATCGTAAGACTCTACTTTTACTCTAAAAAGAACAGCATACAATAGAGGTATAACGACCAGCGTTAAGACTGTCGCAAACAACAAGCCGAACATAATTGTCACCGCCATGCTCTTAAAGAACGGGTCTATAAGTAAAGGTGCAACACCTAATATGGTCGTTAGCGCACCAAGTAATACAGGCCTTGCTCGGCTCGTTGCTGCATCGATGATAGCAAAGTAAGGGATTTTCCCTTGCTCGATCTCCATATTCGCTTGGTCTACCAATACAATTGCGTTTTTCACCATCATGCCAATCAAGCTTAAAAAGCCCAATATTGCCATAAACTCAAACGGCGTTTGAAAAGCAATTAAGCCAACTGTCACCCCAATAACGGCTAATGGAGCGGTAAGCCAAATCACCAACGGCTGGCGGATAGCATTGAACATGAATATCACCGACAAGATCATCGCAGCAAACCCATAAGGTGCAGAGATGACTAGCCCTTCATTGGCATCCTTCGATGCCTTATATTCACCATACCAAATCAACTCATAACCGGGTGGTAAATCGATCGCTTCAATTTTAGAACGAACACTATTGAACGCATCCGCTGTCAATACACCCGGCGCAGGATCAGCTTGTACCAAAATAGTGGGAACACGATTGATACGGCGCAAAATTGCATTTTGGTATACCACGTTAACCGAGTCGACCAACTGACTCACTGGGATATATCCCCCCGCAGACGCACTAAACACTTCCGTGTTTTCAACAGCACGCTGATGGTTACGCTCATTTTCCGGGGAACGCACAACAATGGGTATCAAGTTATCCCCTTCGCGGTATACGCCGACATTTCGTCCTGTTAATGTTTGAGCGATAGCCTGGTTAATCTCCTGTGTGGTCAACCCAAAGCGCTGGGCTTTCTCCGGTGAGTACACCGGGCTCAACACGGGTACTTGCTGGCGCCAGTCATCTTGAATTGCGATCAGATTAGCATCAGCATACATAATTGCCTTGGCTTGCTCAGCAAGCTGCCGCAATAAATGACTATCTGGTCCTTTGAAACCTGCTTCTATTTTTTTGCCACCGCCGCGGCCCAACATGAACTTCCACACTTTAATGGAGGCGTCGGTATACTTAGCCGACAGTTCATCCTGCAATTCAGTCAGCATAGGTGCAATCTTGGTATAGTCGTCGACATCAATCAAAAGCTGACCATAACTAGTATTCCGAGCTTCCGGTGCGTAAGTCAGCATGAACCGGAGGCCACCACCGCCAATAAAGCTGGTAATGTTGGTTACGCCATCTTTGGCTTTTATATCTGACTCTATATTGTGTACAAATCGCTCTGTGCGTTGAATATCAGAGCCCTGCGGCAGGTAAACGTCTACGACGAACTGCGGTCGTTGTGATTCCGGCATAAAACCAGGTGGCACAAAGCGTAGTCCATAAATAGCGAAGGCCAACAAGGCGACAAGTATAGAGACAGTAGCAATACGGTGCTGCAACACCCAAACCAATAACGCTTTGTACATGCTCATCATCGAGCTAACTTTAACCTTGCCCTTTGCAGCTTTGACTTTTAGAAAGTCATGGCAGAGCATCGGGGTAACGGTAACCGCAAACACCCAACTCAAAAACATGGAGTAGAGGATCACCCAAAATAATGAACCTGCGTATTCCCCCATATCAGATGGTGACAGCCCTATCGCACTGAAAGCAAAAATACCGACTACAGTACCGCCTAAAAGCGGCCACTTTGTCGCGTCGACAACTTCTGTAACGACCGTTTCTCTGTCCTGCTCTGGATCTTGCTGAAGCCTAACCAAAATACCGTCAGTCACTACAATGGCATTGTCCACCAGCATGCCCAAAGCAATAATCAAAGCTCCCAACGAGATACGCTGCATAGCTATATCTTCGATGAGCATGATGCAAAGCGTACCTGCAACAGTAAGCAATAGCACAAAGCCTATGATCAAGCCTGAGCGTAACCCCATGAACATCAGCAGAACGACAAATACAATGACAACAGCGGCGATTAGGTTATCGATAAAGTTTGCTACAGAATCTCTAACCGAATCTGACTGCATCGAGATCGCGTGAAGTTCAACGCCCAATGGTCTCTGGCCTTCCAGTTCAGCAAGTCTTGCCTTAACGGCATCCCCCATTTCGACAACATTGCCTCCGGTCACATTGGAAATACCAAAACCCACAGCACGTTGGCCGTTATAACGCATCAGCATGCTAGCAGGCTCTTGGTATCCGCGTGTCACCTTGGCAATATCCCCAAGCCGCATCACGGTATTGTCTTGCCCAACACCGATTTGCAAGTTTCGCAGATCATCAAATGAGAGGATATTGGAAACCGGGATAACCGGAATTCGCATATCTTGCGCATCGATAGCGCCAGCCACTGTTACCAAGTTTTGCTTCTGCAGTACTTGGAATACCTGCTCAGCCGATACCCCAAAAGACGCCAAGCGCTCACTGGATATCTCAACAAAAATCGTTTCCTGTCGCTCCGCCAGTGTCGCTGTTTTGGCGACACCTGGCACTAGCACCAATTCACGACGCAAACTATCAACATAATCCTGCAGTTGCTTATCACTAAAACCTTCACCGGTTACGGCAAAAAACAGTGCATATACATCTGCAAAGTCATCATTTACGATCGATGGACTAGCTCCTGGTGGTAACAATCGCTGAGCATCAGCAACCTTACGGCGTAACTTGTCCCAAACTTGTTGCAAATCAGCATTTGTTTTGGCGAACTCAAGTTTGATTTCCACCGTCACTTCCGACATGCCTTGCTTGGAAACCGATTTGACCTCTTTCAATTCCTGCAAAGACTGAACCGCCCCTTCAATCACATCTGTGACTTCATCAGCGACTTCTTGTGCAGTTGCACCTGAATAAGCGGTATTTATCACAGCTTGGCGGATGATAAACTCTGGATCTTCAAATCGGCCTAACTTTAGGTAGCTGATATAACCACCGAGCAAAATCAACCCAATTAAAACCCAAACGCTAGTTCGCTTAGCTAACGTATAACGAGCAATATTCATTGCTGGCCCTCTTGAACTGCCCAGCTCGTTGTCACTCCCAAACTACTCGCAGTTTTCATTGGGCGAACTTTCATCCCTTCCACCAAGCTCGATACGCCAGCAACTACCACTTGTTCACCGCTGCTCAGATTTTTGATGATCTCTAACCGGTCGCGGCTTAACGCCCCTACTTCTACGTATCGCTTACTGACAGTATTATCTTCAGCCACAACCCATACGTACTGTTTGCCTTGGTTATCTGGTACTACAGCAATCAAAGGCACTGTGATTATTGAGTCTTGATCAAGCTCGCCAGTTTCTGCTGGGATCACTTTTACTGTCATCCCTGGCAATACCCGAAAGCCTTGAATATCACTGAACGCCAATACAACTGGGTAGGTTTGACTAACTGGATCAGCCTGAGTCGCAAATGTTTTCAACGAAAGGTCAAAAAGATGATTTGAAATACCATTGATTTCGGCTTTAGCCTCCGTACCGCTGACATTCGATAGCATCACTCTATCAGGTATTTGAATTACAACCTCAAGTTCATCAATATTGTGAAGCGTAAACACCGGGTTATTGGCTTGCATTTGCACGAAATTATCAACATATCGGCGGCCGATGATGCCATCGAACGGAGCTTCTATGCGTGTATAATCTAATTGGCGCTGTGCTTCATCTCTTTTATTTTTCGCCAAGTTATAGCGTGTGGTGATTTCATCCAACTGGCTTTTTGAAATCGCTTTGCTCTTGTCATAAATCGCTTTTGCGCGTAAGTACTCAGCTTCAGTATTGTTGAGTTCTAACTTTGCAGAAGCCAATGCTGTTGTTGCATCCCGTGAATCTAGACGGGCTAATAGCTGACCTTTTTTAACTTTGTCACCTTCGCCAACCAGCAGCTCTGTCAACCGCCCGCCTACACGAAACGCCAAGTCAGCTCGTTCAGCAGCGCGGACAACACCATTAAAACTCAGGTTATTGCTACGTGTTGCTGACACTACCTCTGTCAGAGCTGGCCTTACAACGGCTTGTTTCGACGCTACTTCTTGTGAAGTACCAGCTTGTGGTGCTGTATCCTGGCCACAGCCAAATAACGTCAAACCGACAAAAGCCAAGCTTACTGACACAGCAAGCGTCTTTAACGAGTACTGGTTAAATAATTTTTGAATGTTTTCCACAACATCCTCCTTATAGGAAAGGAAAGAAATGTCGCCCCATTTTTGGACGATCAAAATCTGTACAGCAATTTTGGGCGGATTCTAGTTCAGCAACCAACAAAAGTAAACTTATGAGTTTACCTTATGACAATACGTTGCTAAACTCAGTGAAAACCATCACGGAATGAATCGATGACGCGTTCAGAACAAAAAAGGTTAGCTATCGTTAATGCGGCCAAACAAGAATTTATAAAAAACGGTTTTTTAGCTGCCAACATGAACAATATTTGCCAGGTGGCAGAAGTCTCAAAGAGGACGCTTTACCGACACTTTGAAAGTAAAGAGTTGTTATTTGAAGCCGTACTGACCGAGATTAGAGAGAGGTCCGTCGAAGAAGAGCAGTATCAGTTTGATGTAGATAAGCCACTGGAAGATCAGCTACGGTTAATCACTCAGCATGAGTTAAAGATCATTTACGAGCAATATGGCATTGAATTGTCGCGCACCATTTTGATGGAGTTTTTCCGCCAACCTGACTTGGCAAAATCCATTACTCAGCGCCTGTATCATACACACGCAGTAAGCCAGTGGTTCGCACAAGCGCTTGTGGCAAAAAAGCTATTCGCTCGAGATGTCCAAACGATTACTAGTGTTTATGTCAGCCTATTACAGGGACAACTGTTTTGGCCTATGGTACTGGATATATTGCCTTTACCTGAAGGTGAAGAGCTTGAACAGAAGATAGATAACATTGTAATGACGACTATTCGCGCATTCTCTCACCCTTGATAGATGCAAAAAGGCCGAGTAAGTAAACTCGGCCTTATTTCACATCAACAATCGCTAAGTATTAAGCGAGTTTCTGACACTTAATAAAAATGAAGTTTGGGTTCTTCGATAAGTATTCGTAGCGGCCTACATCCATTTCCTTGACCTTCTCTGACACTTCACCCTCAGAGAGCTGGGTGATCACCAAGCCATTCTGGGTTAACGCGCTCATGATTTCAGTCAGCGAGCGGCGGTAAAAGCTAACTTGAACAGGTTTACCCACTGTATTCCACTCTTCTTGCACTAATTCGCGCTCGAAGTAGTTTCCGCTTTGCGTGCATTCAAAATCAGCAAACGGATGGTGGGTTGAAAACACAAACGAACCACCCGCTCTCAAGACACGATGAACATCTCTGAACAGTGGATTTAGATCTTCCAAGTAATGTACCATCAGTGGAGAAATGACCAAATCAGCGCTGGCATCCTTTTCCTTCGGTAGCCCTTTTGAAAGATCCTGAGCATAAGCAATTACCTTATCGGTTAGCTGTGCGTTTTGTGCCTTGCTCGCGACTAACTGAACCATTTCTTCAGAGTAATCAATACAAGTAACGTGTTTGGCACCGTGCTCAAGCAAGTATTTTGCATAGACTCCCGAGCCACAGCCTAGATCTAACACATCAAGATCGTTAAGGGCTGGCAGCATTGCTTGAAGTGTTGGACGCTCTAAGTGAGCGTTATAAATGTTATCTTGAATTACTTCGTCATATTCGCTAGCGAATGTTGAGTACATCTTTGATTTCATAATACCTTCTCTGCTTAAGAATGCCGCGGTAAGGGGATGCATGTTTTACAGTATCAACTATCCAACAGCAATAGATGTAATGTGATCTTGCTCATAGTGATACAGTTTAAAACACAGCTAACCCCCTAAAATATCACCAGATTCAATATCAGAAACACAACCATACTCACAACAGTGGTCAGCAGGACATTTCTTGTTCTCCAGGCGAGGATTGCGGCTAGTAGTGCAGATAACAAATACGGGTTATCAAAAGCTAGCCACAACCCTTCCCCTTCGGGCATAAATACAATGGGTGCCCAAATCGCTGTCAGTACTGCAGGGCTTGAGTATTTCAGCAAACGCTGCAATTCAGGGTTTATTTTTAGTGGCAGTTTAGGCTCTAAGAACAAATAACGACTCAAAAACACCAACGACGTCAGCACTAAAATCGATATAATAATCATCCCTGCTCACCTCGCCATTTTTCCGCAAAGTAGCCAGCTAGCATGCCGCCCAGACTTGAGATCATTAATGCCCCACCAATTTCGAAATAGTTCAAGGTGATTGATAAGCCAAGTGCAGCCAACACTGCGAAAACTACCGGGAGGTTTATGACATGAGGTATCACCAAGGCAATAAACGTTGCCGCAACAGCAAACTCGAGTCCTAGCTCATTCAGCGCTGGGATATAACTACCAGCGACAATCCCAACCAGCGTCGCCGCATTCCACGCCAAATAGAAACTCAAACCCGCGCCTAACGCATACCAACGGTTAAATTGCTTTATTGATTGCTGACCACAGATGGCAAATAACTCATCGGTTAAAAGAAAACCCAGCCCCAAACGCCATCGCAATGGCAACGGGCTGATTTTCTCTCGCATCGATACGCTGTAGAGAAAGTGCCGTGAGGTAATAAAGAAAGTCGCCAGCATCATGGTAAGCAGTCCAGCCCCGGCCTTGAACATACCTGTCGCCACTAGTTGCGCCGATCCCGCAAATAAAATGGCTGACATCGCTTGGCTTTCCCAAGGGTTCAGTCCGGCATCAATCGCAAAAGACCCTGCCAATAGTCCCCATGGGATAACCGCAATGCTCAGTGGCAACATGGCTACAGCACCCTGGCCAAATAAATGCGATCTTCGGGTTTGGTCTAAATCATCCACTAACGTTGTATCCACCATGTCTCTTTCTTCTTTGTTTCGAAATCATGTCTTCATCTCGCCAAAAAAACGTAATCAATACTTGTACAAAATTACCCAATTTACAGTTAGCTTAGCGAGTGGGTGTATTGTTTGGGGGTTATGCCCATCGCACGCTTGAAATGGCGATGGAAGTGACTCTGATCATGAAAACCTGCTTCCTGTGCGGCATCTGAAATTGAATGTCCTGATTTCAGCAGTTTCCTTGCATAGCGTAAGCGACTTTGTATCTGGTATGCATGGGGAGGAAGACCAAACTCTTTTTGAAATGCCCGAACTAAATAGTAAGGACTATAGCCTGCTAAAGAAGCAAGCTCTTCCAGTGACACATCTGCTTGCGGAAAATCATCAAGAAACGTTTTCACCAACAGCACTTGCTTCTGAACACGAGTCCGCGGTTCAAACTCACTGCGGGTTTTGCTGTGCCTAGCCATTAGCTTAACCAGCGCACCATATACCAAGGTTTCACGTAAAAGACGATTGTCAGAGTTTTCCAGGGTAGAAAAAACCAAACGTAGCTGCTGCGCAACCTCGGGGTCATGCACCACCGGTTCAGGAAAGTAAGGCACTGATGGATGGGGGCCTATACCCTCAGTCATCGCGGCGAACTGCTCTGGCAGCGGGTACATCGCCCTATACTCCCAGCCTCCTTCAGTTGCAGCATGACCGGTGTGTACCTCATCGGCATTGACCAAGATGATATGATCTTTGGGTGCAACATGGTTGCCACCGGTGCGGTAAAAACGCTGTGCACCTTTTTCAATCACGCCTATGGTGTAACCTTCATGGCTGTGGCGTGAAAAATTCTGGCGCTTGTATTTGGCCTGCAGTAATTCAAGGCCGCCCAGCTCATCGGCGATTGAGAAACTCGCATCCTCTTTGAATTTCTTTGTTTTCTCTGACATTGCTCACTCACTTTTCCTGTGATGCCAGTCTAGCTTAACGACCTTTGTGAATTTTGTACAAAATTGCCCTATTCAAATCAATCTCACTTAAAGCAACAAACAATATTTGCAGCCAAACCAGACAACTGCTTCACATTTTGGCGCTATAAAGCCTTAAACTCATTGCTGTTGTCTTGGTCAAAAGGCATGGTATGGGCAGTTTTTTTAGTTGTTTTTCAAGGCTGTTCATGGCAACTCACAATCATCTGCACTTTTATGTCGGTACCTATACCGATGCACCAAGTACCAGTACCGGTATTGCCCAGATCAAGTTAGACCCAGTATCGGGCGAACTCACCCGCTGCGAAGATTTAACCTCACTTCGTAATCCTTCTTACCTAACCACCACGGCTAATGGCCTCTATAGCTTTAGTGAAATATCTCAAGAAGAAGGTGCGGCGCTTCAGTTTTCGTCAGAACTTGGCAATGCTTTCTTACCTATCGCAGGTGATTACCCTTGCCATGTAGATACCAAAGCCCCCTACCTAGCTGTTGCAAATTATGGCTCGGGAAATGTGTCTGTTTATCTGCTTGATGATAGCGGAAGGCCTTTACATGCTGTTGCAAACTTATACGAAGATGGTTGTGGCCCAAATACTGACCGGCAGACAGCTCCTCATGCCCATCAGGTCACCTTCTTAACACATTCCAACCAACTGGCCGTTGTTGATCTCGGCTCTGATCGTATTCGGTTTTACCAATACGATAACAAGCACACCTTCCAATTAGTTCAAAGCCTTGCCATGCCGCCAGGCTCTGGGCCTCGCCACATAGTATTTAGCCACAATGAAAGTCGCGCTTACGTAGTGTGTGAGCTCTCTGAAACGCTTGTCACTTTAGCCAAGCATGGCGATAGCTGGCAGGTATATGAGCAATGCGAGCTATTACCGGGTGTGGCTAGCGGCGAAGCGGCATCGGCTATCCGCCTTTCTGAGGATGAAAAATACCTCTATGTGTCCTGCCGAGCGCAGAACAAAATCAGTACTTTTGACGTTTCTGGCGAGCAGCCAATGCATCTCAATGCCTATGATTGCCATGGACAATTTCCAAGAGATTTCAATCTTTCCGATGATGGTCGATGTCTTATCGTTGCCAACCAGCATTCAAACAATATCGTGAGTTTTCACCGTGACATTGAAACGGGAGAAATCACTCCAACAGGCTATCAGTGCAGCGTTGACGCACCGGTTTGCTTGGTTGAAGTTTGAATGACGGAAAAGACAGGTTTACTTACCTAACTTCCTCTATCGAAATAAGAATAAACCTTCGAGCTAAGAAAAAGCCTCTGTTAAAAAAACAGAGGCTTTGGGGCTTAGGCTTATGCCGATTGCAACTCCGCTAGTACATCGCACAGCGAAGGGACAATCGCATGACCAAACTGGCGTACTTCATCGCAAGGCTCAACCAAATCAGGAATTTGGTAGGTTTTCATTTTCGCTGCAACCGCAGCACGAACACCATTGTTTGAGTCCTCAAAAGCCAAACAGTGCTCAGGCTCTACATTAAGACGGCTGGCCGCTAACTGGTAGATCTCTGGATGAGGCTTACCATTCGCCACTTCACAACCGGTTGTCAGGTTATCGAAGTACTTGGCAATACCCGCTAGTTCTAATTTTGTTTTGGCAACATCTTTGGCAGTAGACGTCGCGATAGCAATCGGCGTTCCTTTCGATTTAAGCCACTCCAATAGCTCTATCACTCCCTCTTTTACCGGGATTGCTTGATGCTTTACCACTGCAGTGTAACGAGTACGCCACTCGTTATGCAGACGGTCTAAATCATCGCCATAGGCTTTGCGGAAAATCACCTCGATTCCCGCCGCGTTACGACCGATGATAGAAAGGTAAACATCTTCATGAAATGGAAGGTTTTGTACCTCACATGCTTCTTTAAAGATACGCATACAGACACGTTCCGTATCGAGAAGCAAACCATCCATATCGAAAATAGCAGCTTGATAGTTCATTACATTACAGATTTCTTGATGGAGACGGCGCATTTTGACATAAGCACACAACTTTTTCCTGAATAATAACGTAATAAATAGCGTCTTAATCCTCTATTCATATTCAGAATGGTAGCCTTAACCCGACAAACAATAACGTTACTCAATACATCGCCATGAAACCAAGTAAAACAATAATACTCAGTGCGACTGTTGCCGCACTTACCCTAGCCGGTTGCCAAAGCACAGTTGAGCATCCTTTATATCAACCTTCTGGCAGCCAGACTGTCAACAGCTACCAGTCTTTTGCTGAGTACCTTGACCAAACTGAACGGCAACTCATCCAGCATCGCTATTTTTTGACTGAGAATAAGCAACAAGAATTAAAGGCGAACATGCCTTTTGAAGTAAAACCTCAATCAGAACCAGCCCCATCACAACCTGCCCAATCTTCTGACACGTCAAGAAAAGGGATACTACTTATCCACGGTTTGGGCGATTCCCCGTGGTCTTTTGTCGATATCAGCCAATCATTAGCTGATAGCGGCTTCCTGGTCAGAACGGTTCTACTTGATGGCCATGGCACCCGCCCAGCAGATATGATGAATGCAGATCATGAGCAGTGGCAAAAGCTCGTTGATAAACAGGTACAATTACTGGAACAAGAGGTCGATGAGGTTTATTTAGGCGGCTTTTCAACAGGAGGGAACCTTGCCTACCTTCATGCGGCTGATAACACAGACATTGCAGGACTGATGCTGTTTTCACCAGGCTTTCAATCTAATGAGCCAATGGCATTTATGACCCCTTTGCTTTCAACAGTAAGGCCTTGGCTTCGCACAAACATACCCAATGGTGAAACCAACTATACTCGCTACAGCAACATGCCCACCAATGGCTTTGCCCAGTATTACCACACCAGCAAAGCGACCATGGAAGATTTAGACAAACGGTATTTTGACCGCCCTACGTTCATGGTTCTGACTGAACATGACAGTGTTCTAGATACCAAAGCTATCCGCGAGGTATTTCTAACTCGGTTCACCCACCCTGGCAACAAGCTAA
This sequence comes from Photobacterium sp. AWH4_225, assembly GCF_056158405.1. Taxonomy (NCBI): domain Bacteria; kingdom Pseudomonadati; phylum Pseudomonadota; class Gammaproteobacteria; order Vibrionales; family Vibrionaceae; genus Photobacterium; species Photobacterium sp. AWH4_225. Next base: position 106,703 of record NZ_JBSWTF010000004.1, read on the forward strand.
TGTGGTTTGGCACGAGCCCTGAACCTGCAGAAGATAATGTCGTTTATCTAAACAGCCGAGTACCCGAATTGCGAGTGAGTAATATGTCCCATATGGGCATCTTATACTCACCGGATAACCCTTATTACGGTATCAATGGTAGTGAAACGATTTGTCGTAATGGGCAAGAATCGCAAGAGGCAGAAGATTACTGCCGCTCTGGCGGTGAAGTCTGGTTCAGCGCTTGGGATCACCGAGAACCGAATAAAGTCCACGCCAGACTGACATTCAACCCGTATTACGACCAGATGATAGATACCATCTCAGACGTGTTTGAGCTATAAGCTGTTTACATGAACTTAGGCTGTTTGTTTCAGGTATCGGTGGCCTTTTTATCGTCAGTCGCATTACCTCAGTTAGCACACAGGCATTATTTCAGTTACATCTCACAGCAAAGGTGCGATAATCTTGCACCTCTGATTACCGAGAGTTCTCGACTGATTATCAGATCCCTGATTCAAAAGTATTTTTTCTGTAGGACATTCTTCAATGCGCGCCTTTGTATTACGAGCCCGATCCGCTCCTACCGACAGCCAGCTACTACTGGCTTCAGTTGGCCAAGAAGCTCACACCGAAATTTTGGCCCACACCCTAATGAATTCAATCTTTGTGGCGCAATCGCACCGTGAAGATGTAATTGTTCACCTGGTATTGGAAAGCACCCAGGACTTCTCCCGTACAGTGACATTTGTTGCCAATGAAATGACCAATATCGGTGGTTTCCATGAGCAAGCACTGCTGAGCAAAGTGGCTAAAGCTCTCGATGCATCACGTGGGATGACCAAAGAGCAAGAGCGGCAAGTCGAGCCGGGTATTACCGTCCGCACGCTAAGCTTCGAAAAGCTTGTGAAAGATCTAGCTGAAGATTACCAGCTATACATGATGGACAAGAAAGGAGCTTCAATCCGCGAACAAGAGTTCAGCGGCAACTCCTGCTTCCTGTTGACCGACCATATTCCAATGCCGAAGAAGACCTTCAAAAGCTTGGAACGCCTCGGCACCCAAAAGATCAGCTTAGGTCCTAAGATGATCTTCGCTTCTCAATGTGTGGTGTTGATCCATAACGAATTGGATCTTTGCGAGTAGCAATCATAAGCGCTCAACAACATAAGCCTTAATCTACACAGACCTTAAATAATAAGCCCGAGTCATTGGCTCGGGCTTATTATTTCTAATTTGCTAAATCGCTTATATTAAGCTCATTTTGTACTCTTGTATTTGTGCAGTAAATCCAGCGGAATGTGGCAATAGTCGTTAGGAAAGCGCGTCAATCTATCCTGGTGCTCTTCATCGCTCTTGACATAGTTGGTCAAAGGTAGCACTTCGACCGCGATACGATCTTTATCTTCGCGGGCATTAATATACTCTTGGGCTAACAGAAGGTGTGCCGGGTCTTTGCTATACACGCCTGTACGGTATTTTTCGCCAACATCCTCACCCTGCTTGTTAATACTGTAGGGATCAATAATCTCGAACAAGTAGCCCATTAACTGCTCCACGCTCACGATCTTGGCGTCAAACTGAATCTGAACGCATTCGGCATAACCATCGTAGTCACTTTGTGTTGTTTGCGTCGTACCATTTGCTCGGCCGGCCTCTGTAGCAATCACTCCGGGTAGGTGTCTCATAAACTCCTGAACACCCCAAAGGCAGCCGCCAGCAAAATAAATTTGTTCCATTCCAGTCTCCTGAGTTATCAGGCTGATTATCTAATCACTGACTGCTCAATAGCAAGCACCTCTCAGTATCTGTCATGCTGGTAGTACCTCAACCTTTTTTCTATTTGATTCGTCCTCTACAAGCCTCTCTCTATTGAATAAGGTTCTCGACTATCCCTACCCCTTCAATTTCGACTGATACAATATCACCTCTTTTAAGTGCTTTAGTCCGCCCTGGCGTACCCATAAACACCAAATCTCCAGGCTTTAGGGTAAAATACTGGCTCAGGTAACTGACCACTTTGGCCGGTTTGTGAATCATATTTTTAGTGCTCTCTTGTTGGACAATGTCACCATTAAGGCGGGTAGTCAGCAGCACATTGTTATAATCCACATTGGTCACTATTGTATTGCTGATTGGGCCAAACCCATCACTGGCTTTCGCCCGCATCCATTGCAAATCGCGGCTTTGCCAACTGCGCTCAGTTAAATCATTGCCAGCCAGTACACCAAATATTGCTTCTTTGGCTTCATCTTCATTTGCATTCTTTAACTCCTGGCCAATCACCAGCACCAGTTCTCCTTCGAAATGCACATTCTTTGCATCATGAGGAAACACAATCGGCTCACCAGTAGTAATCAATGAAGATGGTAGTTTCAGGAACAAAGGCGGTGGTGACCCGTTATCAGAAGATATATGGCTGGCAAAATTCATCCCGACCGCAAACACCTTTTCTGGTATTGTCGGGACAAGTATTTCGACTTGGTTTAACTTTAAAGGTTTGCCATCCGGTGAAGGGGGTTTTAAAGAGTGATCCTTTTAAAGGTTGAACTTTATCGCCTTGCAGGCTGCCATATTTGATCTGGTTTTCATACGCATAGCGCACGTAAGATTCGGCCTGAGCTCCAGCGCCGAACGTCATCATCAAGGCACAGCCTGTTGTCCATAGCTTTTTCGACAAACGCTTTTTCAACAAACGCTTTTTCATCCAACATCCCTGTCTATTTTATCAACAACCCTAGATAGTGTAGACCGATTAAATGTTGCAATGATAAATGGGAACGTAAACTTCAGCCTATTACAGAGCTAACGTATTAGCTCTCCACTATTTCACTTATATGGAATAGCTAAACAAAATACCTTGAGCATCTGTATTGCCAAATCGTGCAGGTGCTATTGAAAGGCACGGATCATTATATTCTGTGGTTACATAATAGCTAACCGTATAGGCTAACACTGCTCCCGCGAGAACGTCCGTTTCCCAATGTTTGGAAGCATAGCAACGGCTGTAACCTACATAGGAAGCTGCAACATACGCTGGCAACCCATATTCAATACCATAACGGTGATGCAGGAAAGCCGCCCCGCTAAACGCCGCAGAGGTATGTCCACTCGGGAATGAGTCCCAACTTTTGCCATTTGGACGTTGTTCTTCAATGGCGAATTTCAATCCATGGGTAATAGCCCCCGTGATTAATGCGCCTTTAATTTGTTGCTCTACACCTTCGTCATCCCCCTTCCACCACGCAACACCTAGACCTGCCAAAGGTAGCGCGACTTGCAATATATCCCCTGCCGTTTCGGTTCTTGTTTTGGCATTGGTAGGGAGCACAACAACTAGCAATAGAGCAAGTAATACGTTTTTCATTTAGACCTCTGCAATCCTCAAAGACACTATTTTCACTCGTAGTAAATTTAGGCACAGATAATACGTGCCTAAAAATTAGGCGCAGATACTAAACACCAAAAGATTCAATGTCAAACCTAATTACCAAAAAAAGAGCAACCATCGTTGCTCTCTAACTTTAGCTGATAAGAAAATCAGCTCGTTTTTCTTTTTGGTTTAAACTGCTTAATACTACGCTTAGCCTGGCTACGGCGGTTAGCTTTTTTATCACGTGGTGGCCGCTTACGTTCTGTGTTCGATGTCAGATCTGCAGGTTTATCCGTTACAGGGAAACCTTCAAGCTCTGTCGTTTCCATCGGCCTCCCCGTAAGCTGTCGGATAGCATTCAGAGCTAACGTTTCACCATGACATACCAAGGAGATGGCCAGGCCATTATTACCAGCACGAGCTGTTCGTCCTACTCGATGAACATACACTGCGGCGTTTTCAGGAAGATCAGCGTTGATCACGACTGGCAGCGCATCAACATGGATGCCTCGCGATAGCAAATCAGTGGTGATTAGCACCTGCGTTTTTTGTGCTTTAAAGTCAGCCAAGGTCTGATCACGCGTGGACTGCTCTTTATCACCATGCAGCGCGTCCACACTGATACCCGCTTTTAACAGGCGTTTGGTTAGATTATCGGCAGCTTTCTTTTCTCCAACAAAAACCAATACTTGCGGCCAGTTATTTTGCTTCAACAAGGCAATCAAAGCTTGAGGCTTGCTACCTTTATTGACCAAGTAAAGCTGCTCATGAATGTCTTCAACGACACTATTTTGCGTATTGGCCGTAACACGCTCAGGTTTGTACATTAAACCCAATGCAGCTTTCTCTAGAGATTCAGGCAAAGTTGCTGAAAAAAGTAAGGTCTGTCTCGCAGCCGGAGCGAAAGAGAAGATCTTCTGGACATCAGGCCAAAAGCCCATTTCCAATAAGCGGTCGGCTTCATCAAGGGCAAACTGTGATAGGGATTTAAGCGAAATCAGCCCTTTGTTAAGAAAATCCAACAAACGGCCTGGCGTCGCAACAACTACCTGCGCCCCCTGCTTTATCTCTGCTTGTTGGGTCTCAGGAGTTACACCACCGCAGAGCATGGCTACCTGTATACCCAACTTAACGCCAACCTCTTTCAGTGAGTCAGTCACCTGGGAGGCAAGCTCACGGGTTGGCACCAAGACTAAACCCTGAACCTGCTTGAGCTCGGTATTCACTCGCTGCAACATAGGCAGGCCGAAAGCATAGGTTTTACCGCTTCCGGTTTGTGCTAGTGCCAACAAATCGCTTCCCTTTATGATGGTAGGGATCGCAAGGCGCTGAATGTCTGTTGGTTTGGTAAGCTGGCTTGGCAGTGCATCCAATACCGACTTATTTAGCTGCAGTGAAGCAAAAGTCATGGTTATTAACTATCACAGTAGAAAATTGGATGCGCAGTCTACCAGCCCACAACGTGTTTTTATAGTCAGACAAGACACTTACCCACTGCACAACATATAAATCAATTTTCTACCTAACGTCTATATACCTAACGTCTAGGCGGTTTATAAAGGACAGTTGCTGGTAAAGGGCTTCCGTTTTTGGCATTGCCACACCATGCTCTGCCGCCATATCCAAGACATTCTTGTACATATACTGCAGCTCCATTTCGCGGTTATTGCGTTTGTCTAACAGCATACTTGTCAGATAAGGCTTCATCTTTGCCGTATTAGTCAACATAGTGTCGATTAGAGACATTTCAAGTTCGGATCCTGTAGCCTGTGCAGCTTGCCTTACTTCAAGCATTATCGCTTGTGCTAACTTCGCCATTTCTGGACAGCTCATCATCTGAGCGGTATCGGTATCTAATACTGCGGATAGACCATTAAATGGCACATTCCAGAGTAGCTTTTTCCAACGAGCATCCATAATGCTGCCTTCAACATCGACTTCAACGTCACTTTCTCTAAAATCATTCGCGACATCATTAAGAGCTAACAAGCCAGACTCACCATATACTCCAAGGGTCAGACGTCCATAGTCGATGTGATTGATATGGCCAGGGCCTACTTTGTTGGAACAAATAAAACATAAACCACCAGCAATATGTTCCAGCCCAAGCCTTTCTGAAAGCTCCTGCTCAGCACCTATTCCATTCTGCAGTAGCACAACCAGTGTTTTCGGCTTGAGTAGTGGGCTTATCAGAGCTTCTAAAAGGTCGTTTTGCGTCGTTTTCAAAGCAACGAGCACAACATCGACTTTCGGCATAGTTTGGCTCGAATGATAAGCATTAAGCTGATCGGCTAATATTGAAAAATCACCATAATGCGAGTCGACTTTCAGGCCGTTTTCGCAAACAAACTGGAAATCAGAATTGAAAAGGAAATGCACATTGTGACCACTGTGATGAAGCCTAGCTCCGTAATATCCACCAATAGCACCAGAACCTATCACCGCATACGTTTTCTTATCCATTTTTTCGGTGCTCCTTCCCTAAATGTCCGAAACTGATTTAAGTTATAGCAACCTGTGATTGAATACATTCATTGCATAACTTGATAGGAAATAATGTACAGGATTTGAGCAATGCAGCAAGGCCGTCGTTATGAAAGCTTTGTGATTGATTTCAAGTCGAATTAAAAATAAGCAACTAACTCAACCTAATTTCAATTTCTCCTCTATCCTCTGTAAAATGCATCCACAAACTTTCAATCAAGACAATATTATGATTAATGAAAATGACGTTATCACCACATTGGATGAACTAGAAGCATTCCTTATTTCAGTTGAAAACGGTGGTTTGGGTCTAACCAATGTCGCTGGCATTGCCCTAGCAACCAACAATGCCGATGGCCGCCACTTTGTCGCTGTCCTTGATGATAACCACCAACTACTGATGGGCCGCTGGGTCACTGATGAAGTTTATGAAAATGGTAAGGATCTTGTTCGTAACGGTCCAAAGAAACCACTTCACTGATACGTAACTTCTTAATGATGCCGCTATCAACCAAAGGCGGCATTCTTATCTCCGAAAGAAGCCTCAATCAAACCTCGATATTAATCCGTGTTTTTACCGAGTTAGCAATAAAGCAGTTTTCATGCGCGACATAGTGCATCTTCTTCAGTACATCTTTTGAAGGTTGCCGTGCCCCAGAAAAGCAGATGTTAGGTCGAAGTGTCACTTCGGTCATTGCAAACTTACCATCCTCACCTTGCTCCAAAGCACCATACGCCTGATCGACATAGCTCTCCACAACATACTTTTTCTTTGAAGCTACAGTAAGAAAAGCCATCATATGGCAACTTGAAAGTGCGGCAATAAAAGCTTCTTCTGGATCTACATTCTCTGGCTTTGAATATGGAACTGGAACGATGTGCTGAGAAGCTGTCGCTGGCACGCTCACGCCTCCATCAAACTGCCACCAGTGCGCTCTGTTAAACTTATTACCGACAAAAACCTCTTGATCGCTCTTAGTCCATTCGACATTCACTTCAAAAGTTATTTTAGCCACTCATCCTTCCTTACATATTCAAAACAACTTACAGACACGAAGCAAACATACCGAAAACATTCATATAAATAACATAAATGAATATTCTGCTGCAGTATTAACAACAACAGAAGCGTGAACAGCATCACAGCAAAAAACCACCAGCATCAACCACATATGCTATCTTTTTCATATTGGCGTGATAGTTTTTACATTTTGGCGTTATAGTACAGGTATCCGCAGACGTACTGATCTTTACGAGTTGTTATATGAGGTTGAATTATGGATCAAGCGGACAGTTTGCGTGAGCTTTTTGCTAAAGACTCAGCAAGAAAAGAGCTAATTCGTTGTCGGGATAAAGTGCGTGAAGCAATCAGGTTAGGCAACCAAAATGATATCAAGATATTAATGAGTGAGTTGGAACAAGCACAAATCCTTTTCGAGCAAAGCAATTTTATAGAGAGTATTGGCGACACCAGTTAATACTTTACACACTAAAACGGTGATACATTAATCAACACAATGTATCACCTCGCTGTTGCCATTAACAAAGATACTTACGTATTCCATATTTGAAATTTCATTCAACAATTTAAGTCGCTTACGGTGAATTACACAAAAAATACTCATACTGACCAAACTGAAAAAATTGATTATTGGTAGTGATCAAAAAGCATTATAATTAACTAAATAATCAATATGGATAGAAATTCAGATGCAGCAAGGTCAATTGGTACCACTTATCAAAACAGTTAATGCCAGTACGATCATTGCTTTAATTAAGCATTTTGAAAACGACATCTATCCATTGCTAAGTGCAGCAGGTATCCCCGACGATATATTGCAACACCACCACGAATACTTACCAGAGGCACCGATAAGAAACCTGCTAGGAATGATGGCCGAACGTGCCGATCCTGAATTCTATGGCGAGTTATTAGTGACTTCTATTCGCGAATACTTCATTCCCAAGCTGTTAGAGCACTTGGATGACCCTGATACTATTGGCGACGCAATTGAACAAATGAAAATGGCAGTATTGCATGAATCTCCTACAGCCCAGATAAGTATTGAAATTTTTAACGATACACCATGGCTATGCCGCTTTAAGCCAGTAGAAGAAACTGATGGCTATACTTGGTCTGAAATCTTTGCAATTCTGTTCATTATTGAGTTTATTCGCTATGCCAGCAAGCAAGATTGGGCCCCAAGCTATATCGCCATGCAATCTGATGGTGCTGACAAACTCGCGCTCATCCTGAAATCGAAAGCAACGCATTATTATACCAAGCGAAAGCTAGGTGCTGTTGCATTAAGCAAAGATATTCTTGAGTTACCCTACCGCTCATCAGCTAAATTTGTAGTCTCCAGGCCTTCAGGCGAAAATCCGAAAGAAATCACCTATATCGAGTCTATCTACCACGCTCTTGCGCCATATCTTTGTAAGCAGTCTATGACTATTTCTGAAGCGGCAAAACTGTTAGGCACAACACCAAGAACGCTCCAGCGAAGACTATCTGAAGAGCACACCAGTTTTAAGCGCATCAGGGATAGCATTATGCTGGCAACAGCTTGTCGACTAATGGAAAATAAGGACTATTCGTTGACCGACATAGCCGTTGAGTTGGGATATGCCGATATTGCACATTTTTCACGAGCTTTTAGGAAGCTAACGGGCTTTCCTCCCAAAGATTACCGAAAGCAATTTGTCGCTTAAGCTGGCACCACCGGTGTCTCTCTATCATCACCTTCACTGCTCGTTGATTGCCACTTTTCAATCAATATAGACACACTGATCATATAAATGCTCAACAGGACTAACTGCCATATTCGGGTATAAAAATTCACATCAATCAACTTGCTATCACTCGCCACAACAGCACCGAAGATAACCATTAGCGCAGAGAAAATACCCGCATAAATCGGCGCCTTTTCTGGCTGAGTGAAAATTTTGTTGGCAAAGCTCAACGTAAAAAATGCCATCATTGCTACCAAGAACGGAAACCAAGGTACGGTAACTAGTAGTTCGTAGGCAATAATTGCCAGTAATCCACCGACAATATTGGTCATTAACAGAAACACGCTAAGCTTGACACTTTTAGGGGCTGTTAGCTGTAGTGACAAAATACCAATAAAGATCATTGTCAAAATAGCGCCCGTTGTTTGGTAGAAATAACAAAAGGCTATAACCGGAAAACTAATCAACAACGCTTTGTAGGATTCCTTCATCTTCATTTGCTGCTCTTGACGCATTTGCTCTGAAGATTTTATTTGAACCACAGGACAAGCACTTAGTTTGGCTGGAAATACCCAATGCATCAGTCCATAGAATGCCACAGCTCCGCCCCCTGCCAGCATCAAGGCTTTGCCCACCTCAAGAGCAATAACGGGTTGCATCAGCCCCAAGTACGGCAACAGTAGTGCTGATATCATCAGCATGGTCGCGAAGAAGTTCCAGTTTTGATCTTGGAACAAATAATAAGCCCACAGCATCATAATACCGACGAAGGCCAACAGGATAATCGGATATTGAGCCAGCCCGTTTATTACCGTCAAGGCAATCAGCACCGTGGCCACCATAGACAAACCTAACTCTGTCATGACTTGTTTAGTGGCAACCGGTTTATCAACCAATAACTTGGCTACAAACACTGGCATCACATATGCCAGTGTCCAGTTCAGGCTATACGCCAGTATCAATGACAACATCACGCCAGTCACATATCGCAGGATATTCAGACTTTGCTCTGTACGCATTTCTTTGCCTCAACGAAATTAACGGATATACGAGAACCAAGTGATCACTCGGATCCAGACTTTACCAAATACATTCATTAATGAGCTTTCATCGGTATACATCATGATGTCAGCTTGACCGCCGACCCTCAGGCTGCCCTTTGGCATGTCTTCATCAAAGCGAATCATGACCGGAAAACGCTGGGTCTGACGCAACCAGCCAGACTGGTTGGTCACAGTCGCTAACTGGCCTATTTGCTGTGTCTGCCCCCAATCAACACCGTAATCAATACTGGTTACTTCACCGGCAAAGACTTCACCAGGGACATTATCCAATGCAATTTCTACCTTATCGCCGGGTTTGACATTACCCAGGCTATTTTCACGGTAATAAGCTTCAACCCAACTCTCGTCACCGGATACAAATGTCATCAGTGGCTGGCCTTTGTTGGCAAAGATACCCTCGTCCAGCCTGAAGTTCGTTACAGCACCAGCAGAAGGTGCTCGAATCACAGTGCGTTCCAAATCCAACTGCGCTTTTTGAAGGGCCAAAATCGCCGCTTGGATTTCTGTATTTTCGCTACCTTTTTCACCAAGCTGCTTCTTTGCCTGATCGACAGAAGCTCTGGCTTGATCGACACGAGCGCTTGCCTGCGCCAATGCAGCATGGGTTTTATCCGCATCCGCTTGGGTGACAATGCCCTTCTTCACCATGGCAAACACACGGTCTGCCTGGCGACGCACGTTTTGCTGATTGGCTATCGCATCACTTAACTGAGCTTGAGCTGATTCAACTGATGCCGTTTGAACCCCAACTTCCTTGCCTGCCTTTTCAAGGTCCTCTTCCGCCTGCTTAAGGGCAATCATATAGTCTGTTCGGTCAAGCTCAATAAGAGGCTGACCGGCTTCCACTACATCATTGGGCTCGACATGTACTTTGGTTACCGGACCGCTCACCAAGGGAGCCAAAGGAACTACGTTGGCTCTCACCCTTGCCATATCCGTGGTAGGGATAACCCTGTCGGTGACGAGATAGAATATAAAGAGTCCCGCACACAATAGCAGTGTCATGAATGTAGCCCGTCGTGGATCACGATCACCATCATCACTCTTTTTCTGGGTTTCGGTATCAGCCCCTTGCTCTACTCCTTGACTCTGGCTCTGAAGCTCTGTTTTTGTTAGTTCTGCTGTTTCTTTACTTTGCTGGCTCATTACAACCTCATTGTATTCATACAATTAGTTAATAACTTTCAATGCCAGCATTGTAGGTTTTACAGCTGAAGGTTCTTATCAATTCGCGCCATTAAGCACATTTTTGCATTTACGAACATTATCATTGCAAAAATGATGATAAAGCTCTGATTATCTGAATTAACTTGCTTATAAAATGCAATTTAGCTTGAAATATTGGAATCAGTGTCACATATTGTTTTTATTGATGCTTTTATCAAAGCAGTTATTGACCCATTTAGGTCTTACCATGGATGTATACGGTAGTAGTAACTTAGATGATTGAATTTCCTCAGATCCATCTTGACCCTGATAACACCTTTGCCTCTGATTTCGGCATATTGATCCATGACGAATTCAAAATCCTCTATGTCGATGAGAACCTATGCAACATCATTGGTATAGGTGAAGTGCCTGACAACATGTCTCTGCCTAACCTGCTGAGCTTAATCGTCGATATCAACCCAGAGCTAGCCTTAGCACATTATCACCGTTTGATGGCGGGCTCAGCGCGACCTCGGGTACAAACTTTCAAAGTCACTAAACCTTCTGGCAAAGTAGCCCACGTTTTGGCTGCTGAATCCATTGTGCAGTGGAAAGGTGAAATGGCGATTCAATTGGCAATCATCGATATCACCGAAAAATACAACGACTTTTATCAGCTTGAACAGCAAGCATCAATTGACTCCCTCTCAGGACTCACTAACCGCAATCGATTTGAGTCCATACTGAGCAGCGAATTAGCGAAAGCTCAGAAGTTCAACTATCCAATCTCATGTCTGTATATTGATATCGACGACTTCAAGCTGATCAACGATACCTATGGCCATCAAGCCGGTGATGAGGTCATACGCCTATTTTCACAATGCTGCAAATCAAGTATCCGACAGGCTGACTTTATTGGTCGCTGGGGCGGCGAAGAGTTTGTCATTCTTCTTCCTCACACGTCACACCAATTTGCCCTCCTGTTAGCTGAACGCTTACGTTGGCGAGTCAGTAAATTAGATGTCCTCATTCCAGAGGGTGATATCAACTTCACTATCAGTATTGGTGTTAATACCCTTTTGGACGCCGCGGCTTCACCCGCAACTGTATTACACCAAGCAGACCTCGCATTGGCATACGCCAAACGTCATGGCAAAGACCAGGTTATCTCTTACGAAAAAACAATCATACCCAATGAGAAATAGTCAAATAAAATCAATCATATAAAATAAAAGCAAATACGACTAATAATTCATCATTACACTTTTCGATAATCACTGGCGCGAATTGATAAATTGTTTTGGATGAATTTTCCTACACTTCACCTCGTCCGATAAACAACGAGGTTGCAAGTAAAGTGAAAAGTCTTTGGAGTAAAATTAAGTATTTTCTAACTACACCTTACGGTAAAGCTTACTTAGTCTTTATTACCCTCACAAAATTGTATCTGGTATATAAATGGGCTTTAGATCATGTTAAGGACTTCGGTGGCGAAATATTCAATATCATCGGTGCCTCAGTACAATTTGGTGAGTCCCTAAGTGCTATTTCCTTTACTGTGCTATGCGGTTATTACACAGTGAAGGCGGTCATTAATATCTTTAAGCCTTCTCCTAAAGAGCTAACTGCCTAAAGAAGTAACTGCTTATATTTGTTTCTATTAAAATGGGAGCCTTGTGGCTCCCATTTCAATTACTCTTTACTCTCCAACTCTAAAATATACCCCCAAATCTCTCCTTCACCTTCTGCTGGCGGTGGGTTACCCCATTCGCCGGAAGTATCAATCCAGAAAGACTTGATAACAAACTGAATACCATCAGACTCAGTAATCGCTAGTATCTCTGATGAGCCAGTATAAGCCGGATGAGTAATCGTAAGATGCACTTGTCCATCAAGCAATTGCCAGTTAAATGGGAAGTCACCATCTTCTGGGTCAATGAATGCACCGGTATGGTCTGGGCTAAAGCGGATCATTTCACCATCTTCATCCGTTGTTATACGCCAGATAGTCTGTTCATCAGCGTTCTTGCCTATCAGCATATCTTCAGTGAATTTCAACATCCGATTATCTGTCCATACTAGGCATTGCTGTACCGCGTCCTGATACTCTGGTTCTGTCGCATAACTGGCTGGTTGATCGGCCTCATCGTTCCACGGGGTATCGCCATTTTCACAAATTGGAAGTGTTTGGCCTTGCTCATATTCACGGAAAACAAAGCTCCATATATCACTCTGAAGCTCACCTTCATCTCGATATTGCTCATACACAACAAAGCTACTTTGGTTATCGTAGAATTGCTGGTGGGCTAACAACATGAACTCACCGGCATCACTCTCGTCAAATTCCATTTTCAGGAAGCCCTCGTTGGTAATTTCCCAATGCGTTCCTTCTTCCGAACGCCAATCCCCAGCCCGGATCCAGTTAAATTGACCGTTTTCATGGAACTGATAAGCACGTGTATCGCCATCACTTCTCACTCGAACATAGGTCATCCCTGCCAGCGTGTTATTGAAATCATCCTCGATGGCATTGTATCCACCACATGTATCTATAGCCTGATAAAAATCTTCCAGACTTGCTCCCTGTTGGTCTACAGGGCAGCTGGTAATCATTGGTGGATACGTCGTTACCCTTGCCGCCCATATGTTGTACCGGGGCTCGCCAACATCGTCCCACTGGCTGTATATTTTCAACCCGACATATTGATCATCGCTGCCTGTTATCGCGAAATAATCAACAGGTCCCCAGCCATAGGTGATTTCAATGACACCGTCACTGTTTACCAGCCAAGTGAAGTCTGCTGAGCTTCCATCAGCAAATACGACCTGACCAATACCTTGCTCATTAAAGTGCCATTGCTGAAGCTCTTGACCATTAAACAAATAGTATGACTGCCCGGCTACCTGATTTTCTGAGGTTGATACATACACACACTGTTCAAGAATGTCCGCATAATCACTATATTGCGGTTCGCCTATCGGTCCACCAGCATCCCACTCGGTATTACCAATATTACAGATCCGACCGTGCTGGGTGATCGCCATTTCCGCTTCGTCTTGGGTAAGATAAAACTCGCCCAGCCAGCTTTTCCATGCGCCTGAAACCAAGTCGATTTCATCGGCATTAACCATTGCCCGCCAATACGCATTGAACCAATTCCACGGGTTATCTGTATGAGGCACTGAAATCACCAGCGTGCCGCTTTGTGTATCATCAACACGCCAGTTTGGTTGAATACCATCGTGGACAAGCTGAAGCGAGACAAGCTGATATTCCCCATCTTGATTTGGCGTCAGCAGGTCATTACTCGTCACAACATACCACTGCCTTGGAACGCCTGAGGCGTCATACTGGAATGATTTATCTAACAACATGCCATTGTAGTTACTCAGCCCAGGAAGAAGTGTTTCGTCTATCTCATCCAACCCGTAACCACCCTTACGCAAGGTTTCTACTTGGCCGGCTAAATCGGTAACTTGCAGGCTTCCCCATTCAGCAAAGCGATGACCTACCCACAAGCCGTTGTCGCCCTTGATAAAGACTTTGTAGTCTTGACCAACGTCAGGCTGCTGAACAGTAAAATTGATTTCAGCAGAATCAAAATACTCATCCGAGACAGGCGTGTGATTCCAACTTACAGATTCACTGTATTCTGATTCCGTTATCGCTGTTTTTATCAAACTGAAGGAGTTAAACATCACCCCATAAGGATTAGCTTCGTCTACCAGTTTTCCTTCACTGCCTGATAAGAGGTAACGATAACCTTTTACAACCTCAGTGTTAGCATCAAGATCGTATTCAGTTGTTACTTCATACCAATAGTTACCTAAGATATCGGCTTTGTCGGGTACAAAGCTATATTGGGCATATTCTTCAAAATACGGCTGTTCAGGTGCAGCCCATATAGGCCGGAAGTGGCTGAAGGTATATTGCTGTTCATTGAGCACCGAGAAACCAATAAAGGTATTGATAACCCCATTAGCTTGCCAATCACGCTTATCTTGATAATCGACCACTACCCCATTACCAGCCGTTGAGGTCGCTTGTGTACTGTAGTTAAGATCACCATTTTTATCACCAAACACCCAGCTTTCTAGGTCATACTGCTCTAGTACTGTTGTCGTGGTAACGACATCTTGCTGACTAACACTAGAAACCGTCAGGTATTGCACAGCATCAATACCGTCGAGATTTTCAAGGGCAATGTGAGAAGCTAAATCGATGTCATCAAATATTCGGTTAGCACCATTGCTGCCACCTTCTAAAGCCGCATCTGACTCATCAATATAGCGCCAGAAGCTTTCCTGACTTTCAGAATATGTCCCGATATCTAGCCATTGGCTTTCATATTGGATATTACCGTCTAGATTGTAATCGTAATAACCGAAGCTATGACGTTCAAAACTCCCGTCCTCTTTATAAATCGCATGACTCTCCCATTCGCCGAACAAAGTTCCCGAATCGAAATCGGTATAGGCAAGAGTCTCTGTCTTACGAATGTCAGTATTGTTCAACGTTTCAACTGTTACATCGTGAACAACTTCCAGAGTTTTCACATCCATCAGGATGTCGACGAACATTGGCGAGGTATACACCTTGTGTATGACTACATCCGCCACTGACTTCTCGGGATCATAGGGATATACATCACTATTATCGCCAACCTCATCTGAATCGCTATCTAGCCACTCGTTTTTATCCAAAGGAAAAGCATCGTCCTCATCCAAAACCGCATCACCGTCATCATCAGGGTCGGCATTATTCCCTATTTTGTCGCCATCAGTATCAAGCCACTCATTTTTATCAAAAGGAAAGGCATCAAGATGGTCATCAACCTTGTCATTATCATCATCGGGATCACTGTTATCTCCGATTTTATCTAAATCAAAGTCAGCCCATTCTGTATCATCGTCAGGAAATTTGTCTGCGAGGTTATCACCGTATCCATCTCCGTCACTATCTTCCCACTCATCCTTATTACCGGGAAACTTATCCGCGAGGTTGTCACCATGGTCATCACCATCTAAATCTTCCCATTCAGTACCATCATTTGGGAACTTATCTTCAGAGTTTGTGACGCCGTCACGGTCAGTATCAGCCTCGACGGTTTTATTTTCTTCGCTAACTACACGGTCAAAATCATAATCTTCAGGAAGTTCTTCACCACGGTCTGTTATCAAAGCTTCCCCGACCTGACTGCCTTCCTCTATGGCCTGAGTAACAATACCTTCAACAGTATTCCCATCTAACTCTTGTTCAGATTCTGGCAACACACCCGCGGTTACAATTGATTTAGCCGATTGTTTGACCAACTTAATTGCAACACTAGAACCAACTGCCTCTGTGTCTTCATAATCACTGTCTAAAAGCGTTGGATCTACACCAAACATCTGTGCCACATCAGATTTGGCTTGATCTTGGGTCAGCCCTTCTTGACGCATTTTAAAATCAACCATAGTGGTCAAAGGTGTCACTACAGCGCTACCTCCGGGAGCCGACATTACGAAACTCTTCGACACCGTGGTTTTGTCGTTATCAAGATCGATTGTCTTTTTCTCTACCGCCTTTACCACAACGGGATATGACTGCGGACTGTCGATACCATCTACATTTAAAGTAGCAATCCCTTTCTCACTCCACTTACTCGGCTCTATACCTTCATCAAATTGGTAATCTCTATCGAGGTCCAACCAAACAAACGCATTATGGAGATATCCATCTATCGCTTTAACACTCATGGATGTTGTAGGCTCAGGTGTTGGCTGCTCGACATGGGTATTTTTGTCGTCATTACAAGCCGCTAGCGTCAATAAGGTGCCTAACCCTACTGCGACAGCTAATGGGTGCCGTTTCATACTCGCTTCCTTGTCTATCCTCTACACAGTACAGCTCTCGTCGTTATGATTGTTTGAATTGAAATAAGAGCTGTTACTGAGGTTATATGCAGGATAAATTTTGCTCGCATCACCCACACGGGGGATAAAAGTGTCTAGAAGCAGCAATTATTCAAATGGCTTGATATAGCTCAATAAATATCCAGGTACAAAAAAAGGAAGCCGAGGCTTCCTTTTTTAAATTAGAAACGAAACTCACATGTTAATAGCGAAAGAACGCCAATTGCTTACGCTGTTGCTCTGCCAGTTGTGATAACTCTTCACTGGCACTTGCACTCTGACTAATGCCAACCACGTTTTGGTTAACAAGTTCAGACATATTCACCACGTTCTTATTGATATCTTGCGTCACCATTGACTGTTGCTCAGCCGCTGTAGCTACTTCGGTATTCATATCACCGATAGAGGTAATCGCATCGGTAATACCTTCAAATACTTCATTAGCTAACCCCGTCAGTTCTTCGGATTCTTTCAGCATTTGCAGTGACTGCTGCATACCATCATTGGCATTGGCCGACTGACGCTGGAGATCTTCAATGATCGCCTGGATCTCTTGGGTCGACTCTTGGGTCCGTGCTGCCAACATGCGTACTTCGTCAGCTACAACTGCGAAGCCTCGACCAGACTCACCTGCTCGTGCCGCTTCAATCGCCGCATTCAGCGCAAGTAGGTTTGTTTGCTCTGAAATGGCCTGGATAACTTCAATGACCTTGCTAACTTGATCAGACTGCTCTCGAAGGTGCATCACAACATCGGCCGCTTCAGACATCTTCTGCGAGGTTACCTGGTTAGACTGTTCACTTTGGGTAAAGACATTTCGTCCTTCATCAACCATTCTCTGGCTTTGCTTCGCACAAGCATCTGCATCCTGAGCATTGCTACTCACGTTATCAGCAGTACTTGATAATTCATTAACCGCAGAGGCAACTTGTTCAATCTCTGCCATCTCCTGCTGAGCATTTGCCTGCGAGCTATTCATCACTTCTGCAAGCTCAGTTGACGCAGCAGCAACTTCTTCACTAATGCGGTTTAAGTGAGCGATGGTGTCTTGCATCTTCTCTAGGGTATTATTCAAATCCCGGCTAAGCTCACCAATCTCATTAGAACCTGAAACATGTACGCGACCAGTCAGGTTACCTAAGGATAACTGCTTTAGCACTTCGCGTACTTCAAGAATAGGTTTCACCATTCGACCAGAAACTACCCAAGCAATGACTAAACCACTGATAACCATCACCGCCATAATAAGCATGACACTTTGCATCATTTGGCGGTATTCCGCTTCTACTGCTGCAATTTCTTGTTCAACATACTGATCGATAGCAATGGTTAAATCATCAATCGATTGAATCAACTCGCCACCTACCGTTCTGAAGTTCGCTGCCAGCATTTCTGATTCTTGCATCGTAACGCCGATGCTATTTTTGCGAGCAACAAATGGCTTTAGGTCACTATTTAAAAAGCGCTCATAATTTGCCATTTTCTCCTTCACCGTATTGACGTTACGCACTAATGCCGGAGTCTGAGAGAGTTGTTCTAATAATCCCCTGTTTGCATCAAACCCTTGCTTAACTGCAGTATCTAAATTATTGAATGCAGATGGATCATACAGAGCATAAATGGCATTCACTCGTGCAGAAAAACTGTTCTCAAGTATCTGTTGAGAAATGGTTTTTTGCTGCAACGCTGAGAAGGTGGTTTGACTGGTTTGCGCACGTTGAGAGCGGGATTCCTTTGTCACGACAGCAAATGCAATCGCCATAATTGCGCAGATGAGTAAAACAGGAACAAGCACCTGCTTCCTGACAGATATATTATTAATATTTATGAGCATGGGAAAAAATAAAAAATAAAACGTAATGAGAATGCAACTTTATCATGAATTAGCACTCTTTTTTTGATTTTTATCAATACGCCTGCACCGTTAAATTTATGACGCACAGAGTCAAATAAACGTCCTTTCACTAAAAAAAGAAAGCGGTGTTATTACACCGCTTTTATCACTACCCCTCTTTAGAGCTTTGGCTCATCGCCTCTCGTGTTGAGGTGATCACTTCATCAAAGAAGTGCATCACTTCATCCCGGTTAAGCCACTCTGGCTTGAAACGAAATTCATTCCAATTGGTAACCTGCTTCCAGGTATTATCTATTGATGGTCCGTGCAGATATAAAATAGCTATCAATAAGCATTGAAACGCACTAATAAATGGATTTTTCGGTGAGAAAAACTTAAATGCAGAACCAAAAGATAATTTAAGGCGACGATTTGCCAAGTCTACGCTGTACATTTCATCGAGCAGTAAATGCACCACCCCGCCAAAACACAGAAAAGAGCCTGATAGCCAGGCCGTAACATCGCTATAGCCCAATAAATACACGAGCCACACCGTGAATAGCCCTGCGACAGCAATAAAGGCCAATGAGTGACAACAGCCGCGATGAACCGTTATTTTTTCCAATGTCGATTTGAAGTTGTACCGGATCGTCAAATAGCAGAAACCGCTATACACGATGAGCTCTAACATCGACACCAGTTGATAGATATGACCGACAAAACTGAAGGTGATCAAGCCACCAAAAAACCGGAACAAGGTACTCATCGATGTCGAATTGTCTGAATCGATGTCCGGCAGAAGACCGCCGATTGTGCCAAGAAGCATCAACCATAGCGCAGTGATTGGTACAATATGCCCCGCTGATAACAGGGCTGTAGCCGCCAAACTACTCGTAAGTGCGGCTGTTCCAAGATGTGTGTTGAAATTAGCCACTGTAATCACATATACAAGACAGTTACACAACCTATACTCAGGCCATTTTGAGGCCAAATCTAATTGTAGTATCCGTTGATAACTGCCATTGTCTCGTTAACTGGATAAATAACCAGTATATCGTATTACAAGGCAATTACTGTAATAAAATACAGTATTTTAATGCCGCATCATGACTGCGTGATCACTTTTTAGTCGCTTTTGACATCGTGTTGACATACAGACTTTGAAGAACTTAGAGATCGAGAGCCAGCTGATAAAATGCCAAATCTAACCATCGTTCGAATTTATAACCAGCGCTCTTAATCACACCGGCCTCCTCAAAGCCAAATTTTTGGTGTAGACGTAAGCTCGCAATATTCTCTAAGTCTATCGCACCTATTAATGAACGGTAACCTTGGCGTGCAGCCAGGACAATGATGGTTTTCATCAACTCCATTGCCACCCCTTGGCCTCGGAAATCACCTGAAACATAAATGCTGTGCTCAACGGTAAACTGAAAAGCAGGTTGCTCCCTGAATTTGCCAAATGATGCAAATCCCATCAATCGGCCATTATCATCAAAAGCACCAATAACGGGGTAATCACCCTGGGTTTTTGATTCAAACCACTGCTCCATCACGGCCATGGTTCGAGGCTCGTACTCATATAATGCCGTTGTATTTAAAATGGCATCATTAAAGATGTCTAGCATCTCGCCTGCATGTTGTTCATAAGAGCAGTATGTAATATGCATATTTTCCTTTCTTCGCTTGTTGCTAAACCTTGAGCCGTAACCGTAAACATATAACCAAGTACTTTAGGTATATACCTACAAGGATCACAAGATGCACGCTTTTTTTTGTATTCAATTTCTTTATTGTCAAAAATAATTATATGACTTAACGGATTAGGTTTGATATGGCTTTAGCTAATATTTGGGTACGAAAATTAATCGAAGCCGCACAGTCTCCCTCTGACATCAACACCGTGTTAGCTGAGATAAGCCATGCCGTCGGTGCTGATATCGGCGTGCTGTTTATTGGCCCTTCCCCAAAATTTGGACCGGGTCATATTTTCCATTTTGGTATCGAAGACTCCGTACTCGATTTCTATCACCGCCATTCTGACAACGATGCTTATCTACAGCATTACTCTACCCATCATTTTCAAGGCAAAATGGTACCTCTTCAGTCCATGCTACCTATTAAACAAATTGATGATGAGTGGTTTCGGGACGTCATGCTCCCAACCCTATCAGTAAAATATTCCATTAGCGGTTATAGCTATATAAGCATGCACGAGGTCCAAGTGCTTACATTCCATCGCTATTCCACACCTTTCGGGCCTTACTCTCAAACTCAACTGCAGCAATTTATGGATGAACTTATACCCTGGTCGCAGTTCTACCTTTCAACTCAAAAACTCATTGACCAATTTGGAACAACCCCGCTTCACCATGGCAGCATACAACTACCCGATGAATTAACCCCTGCAGAGCGGCAAGTGATTCTGCTCTTATCTAAAGGATACGATGGCACCGAAATTACCCATTTCCGCGGTGTTTCCAAAGAAACCACCAAGTCCCAAATCAAAAGCATACTGCACAAGCTTGACTGCAAGCACCAGAACCATCTACTGCACAAGCTATATACCCAGCTGGTCATCTAGCCTTTGTTTTTCAGTAATATAGTGAGAACCAGCACGCCTTGGCACAAGCAATCTTTGCTGAATTAGGTATACTATTAGCCATCCTCCATAAGCATTACGGAACAAACAATGGAAGCCGAACAGCTGGAAATTCTCAACTTTATCAGCCAGTACCCTCCTTTTAAGGTACTCCCGGAAGAGTCCTTGAAAGAAATTGCCCTCAATATCGAAGTTGCCTATTACCGAGCTGACTCAATGATCCTGAATTTTGGTGATCAAATTCATGATCTTTATCTGATCCGTAGCGGTGCCGTCGAGATCTATCGCCGTAAAGGAGAGCTATATAATCGCATTGATGAAGGTGATCTGTTCGGTCAAATGGGGCTGTTGATGAACAACAAGGTCAGGATGCCTGCCCGCGCCATTGAAGATACCTTGGTTTACTGTATCCCTGAAGATATCTTCAACAAGTTATGTGATGAGTTTGATTCATTTGCTGATTTTGTCGAGCTTGAAGATAGCGCGAGACTACGTAATGTCGTTTCGACCCAAGCAGAAGAAAACGACTTAACCACCTCGAAAGTCCGCACTCTACTATCACGTGACCCTGTCACTATAAGTCGAGATGAAAGCATTCAAACTGCAGCTATGACTATGGCAGAAGAAAATATCTCGGCAATGCTGATTGTTGAGCCCAACGATGACAGTGACGATGACGATTATGATCCACTGGTTGGTATCATTACTGATCGCGATCTTTGTTCCCGTGTTATTGCCAAAGGCTTGGATACTTCAACACCAGTATCCGAAGTAATGAGCACCGAGCTTATCTCGCTCGATTACAACGCCTACGTCTTCGAAGCCATGCTCACCATGCTTCGCTACAATGTGCACCACCTTCCGGTTTTAAGAAACAAAAACCCAATCGGTATCATTGGTTTAACCGACATAGTCCGTTACGAATCCCAAAACAGCCTTTTACTGGTAAGTACCATTTTCCAGCAGCAAACCGTTGAAGAGCTGCAGGTTGTTTCTGAAGAAGTTAAACACTGTTTCGTGCGAATGGTTAATGAAGATGCCAACGCCCATATGATAGGCAGCGCCCTTTCAGTTATAGGCCGTAGCTTCAAACAACGGTTGGCTGAATTGGCACAAGAAGAACTGGGGCCAGCCCCTATCCCATTTTGTCTAATGGCAATGGGCTCAATGGCGAGGGATGAGCAACTTATTGTCACCGATCAGGACAACGCACTTATCCTCGACGACAGTTACGACGAGAAACTGCACGGTGAGTACTTTGAGAAGTTCGCCAAGTTTGTCTGTGATGGCTTGGCCGCATGTGGTTATACCTATTGTACCGGTGATATCATGGCAACAAACCCAGAATGGCGAAAAACTCGCTCACAATGGGAAGAGTGTTTTGCTGAGTGGATTGATAACCCTAAACCGCAGGCTCTACTTAACAGCTCTATCTTCTTCGATTTGTCTGGCGTTTGCGGCCGTGAAAAATGGGCTGAGCAACTCAATAGCTTTGTGGTTCGCCGCGCACGGAAAAATAACCGTTTCTTGGCCTGTTTGGCACGCAACGCCATCAGCAGGACTCCACCACTGGGTTTCTTCAAAGACTTCGTAATGGAGAAAGATGGCAGGCACAATAACTCCATCAACCTTAAACGTCGTGGTACTGCCCCGCTGGCCGATTTGATCCGTGTCCATGCGTTGGCTGTAGGCTCGCGTTCGCAGAACTCATTTGAGCGATTGGATGATGTCATCGAGGCCGGTATTCTGCCTAAAGGGCGTGGCCAGGATTTACGTGATGCCATGGAATTGATCTACATGGTGCGTATCCGTCACCAAGCATTGGATATTGAAGCTGGTATTGAAGCCGATAACAGTATCGAGCCGGAAAACATGTCAGACTTTGAACGCAGAAACCTAAAAGCAGCATTCCAAATTCTGAGTAACGCACAAAACTTTATTAAATTCCGCTACCAAGGTAACCGTCGTTAGTAAGCAGTATGACAGTTAACAAACCAAAATCTCATCGACAACTGCTGAATACGCGCAGTACGCCCGATTGGCCAACGTTTTTCCAGACGCTGCTCAACAAAGCCAATGATGAGAGACTAAAAAGCTTTTACTCCACCCCTATGGTCAGTGGTGACACTCCCCTAAGTGAAGTGCCATTCGTGGCACTTGATTTCGAGACTACAGGGCTCGACCCAAAGAAAGATGAGATCATCAGTATTGGTCTCGTTCCTTTCACCCTGCAACGCATCCGCTGCCGGGAATCAGCACAATGGACAGTGAACCCGCACCGTCCTCTTAATGAAGAGTCAGTGATTATTCACGGTATCACCGACTCCGAAGTGGAGAACGCCCCTGATTTACTCAAAATCTTAGAGCGTGTATTAAATGCGCTCGCAGGAAAAATTGTTGTTGTTCACTATCAGAAGATCGAGCGTGAGTTCATGAACCAAGCATTGCTCAGCAGATTGGAAGAAGGCATACACTTTCCTGTTGTCGATACCATGGCGATTGAAATGGCAATTCAACAACGTGATCACGGTGGCTTAATTAACCGCCTTAAAGGTAACCGACCGGGCTCAGTGCGTTTGGCTCGTTCACGCCAGCGCTATGGTTTACCGGATTACCCTCCCCACCATGCAATGACCGATGCCCTGGCCACAGCAGAATTGTTGCAGGCACAGATTGCCTATCATTTCTCTCCGGATACACCAATCTCAGAAATTTGGTTATAAAAGGCTAATACGCCGTCATGAAGACGGCGCTTTTTTCTCTATTCTTGGCGCGTTAACGAACAAATAATCCACCATTAATATCGATGCTTTCTCCATTGATGAAGTCATTTTCGATACAGAAGTGAATTGCATCGGCGATATTGTTCGCTTTTCCGTTACGCTGCAGCGGGTTGTTCTCGGCCCATGTTTTCATCTGTTCATCAGTCGACACCTTATCGTGGAACGGTGTCTCTATGACACCTGGCGAAACAGAATTCACTCTTATGTGAGGAGCTAGCTCACGGCAAGCACCACGAGTAAAAGTGTCAACGGCTCCCTTAGCGGCCCCATATAGAGTAGCTGTTGGCCCACCATGACGAACAACAATAGATGTCACATTGACAATACAGGCTTTATCGCTGTTTTTAAGAAACGGAACAGATAGTGATGTCACTTTGAACAGTGAGAATGTGTTCAGGTTGAACACATCTAACATTGTATCCCAGGAAAGCTCATCGACCCCCTGCCTTTGAACCATACCACCCGCATTGTTAACTACCGCATCAAGTGTATCAGTTACCTCGCCTACCTCTTCAAACAGCTTGATACACGCCGCTTCACTGGTTAGGTTCGCCTGAAATAGGTGTACTTTGGCTCCTCGATTCTCTAGCTCTACTGCTAAGTCCTCGGCTTTACCTTTTGAGCGATTGTAAACCAAAAACAGCTCATTGCCTTGTGCTAATTTTCGGGCAGTCTCCGCGCCAATTCCGGTACTAGCACCTGTGATTAAGTATTTTGCCATCTTTTTATCTCCGTATTTTGGCTCGTTCAACTAGCCCTTTGCTGATTCGAAAGCTTGTTTAAATTGTTTTGCGTTTGCTCTAATTTCATCGTCAGTTAAGCCTGGCTTAAATAACGCGGCGCCCAAACCAAATCCATTGGCACCTGCATCCAGATAAGGTTTCATGCTTTCTTCTGTCGGGCCTATCCCCCCGACTGGTAGGCAAATCGTCTCTTTAGGTAGTACTGACTTTAACGCCTTAAAGCCAACCAGCCCCAAACTTTGAATAGGGAACAATTTAAGGCCAGTCGCTCCTGCAGCAAGTGCAGCAAAAGCTTCTGTTGGTGTCGCTACACCAGGGAAAGTAACGCAGTTAGCAGCCACAGATAACTCAACCACCTCTTGGTTGAAGTTTGGTGTCACTATCAAATTTGCTCCGGTTTCTATCACTGCTCGGGCTTTATCGAGCGATGTCACTGTACCGGCACCGATCAAATAATCACTACCGAAATGTTTAACCAAAACCTCAATGCTGGTAAGCGCATCTGGAGAGTTCAACGGTACTTCAATCATGGTGAAGCCTTCTTCAATCAAGATCTGAGTAATGCGGACACAGTTACTTGGTTCAAGTCCACGGAGTATTGCAACCAAAGGAAACTCAGCTGCAAGATCAAAACTACGCATAGTCATTATTCATCGCCTCTTTAATTTTCAGCATTCCGGCAAGAAAACTCTCATCGCCACTTATATGCTCACTGGTTTTGTTAAGTAATTGGCAGGTTCTTTCATATCGCATACATAGAGATTTGCTGCCGATAAGGTAAATATGCTGCGTATTCAGTTCTCTTATCTCATTGCCGATCAACAACCCTGACAGGTACTCGTGTACCTCCGAATCATCTAATAGGCCGAACAGTCGGTGGGTACGAGCCTTGAATATCTGGTTGGTTAAGTTCCCAGCCTCACTTTCCAATATCCCACGCTCAAACGCAGCCTTAGACGGATATTGCTCCGGAAGCCCTCGCCCTAAAATGGTGTGGTCGGATAAGGCGGAAAATAGCTCACCCGTCATATAGGTTTTAAAAGAAGACAGCGTATTATCGGTGAGTTGTAAGTGTTTACAGTGCGTTCCTGGAAAAGCAGCCTCTATGGTTGATTTGCCGGTAATTTCAAGCAAACCAAATAACTGCACTTCCTCGCCACGCATCACATCGTAACTACCACTTTCATCACAATGGCTTATACCGGGAATAATTGTCGCTTCAGCGCCCCATGGCAGAGTAAATTGATGCGTATTTCTTGCTAAGTTTTCTAATTTAACTGGAGTACTGACATAAGGAACATTCACCCACCCTTGGGCTGAACCAACCATCCCCGCCATGTAAATAGGTAGATGTTCAAACTCGCCCAACCAATCACTTAATACCACCTTAAGTTGGTCAGCAAAGTTACCGTCTTGCACTTGCAGCAAGCCAAGCCTATGTTCAACTCTATCCACTAACTCACCGACTTCACTCATGGCAAAGGCACGAAAATTAGTGGTCCCCCAGTCTAAAATTATCCAATCTATCGTTCTGTTATTATTCATTTAATTAACCTTGTATTGATAGATAACATCCGGATTTACATCGACACCAATACCCGGCTTAGTCGAAATTTGCACTTTTCCGTTCTCCATTTGGATACCATCAAAAATAAGATCCTTGCGGAACGGGTGTGAAGATTGATCAAACTCCAACATGGGCTGATCTGGATTAAGCGAAAGAGGTGAACTCGGCAGTGAGGCGATAAATTGCAACGAAGCGGCAATACCAATCCCCGATCCCCAAACGTGTGGGATCATATTGATATGATTAGCTTGTGCCATAGCAGCTATTTTCTTGCACTCGGTAATGCCACCGGACGAGCACAAATCTGGTTGGATAATGTCTAGAGCACGACTTTCCAGCCACGGGCGATAGCCCATTTTGCCAAAGATCTGCTCTCCTGCCGCGATAGGTGTTTGCGACATCGTTTTTATCTCTTGATATCCACCAATATCTTCTGGCGCGAGTAGCTCTTCCAAGAAGAACAAATTGAATTCTTCTGTCTCTTTGATAATGCGGCGAGCTGTTGAGGCATTATATGCACCATTAGCGTCAGCCATAATTCGTACATTATCTCCCACCGCCTCTCGTATTGAACGAATCAGCTTAACGTCTTCATCAACACCGAAACCAATCTTTAATTTAAATGCAGTAAAACCTGCTTCGATATATCGGAAAGCTTCATCGACAGAATCATTGGGGTAATGGCCATCAGCAACTCGATAAAAACCAGTTGCGTAAGGCGTCACTTCTTTTCTAAACGCCCCACCGATAAGCTGATGAATAGGTTTATTCAGACTCTTACCGATAACATCCCACAACGCGATATCGACGCCACTAATTGCATTAACTGCTGCGCCAGCTTGCCCGAAAGGTCTTGTCGTGTTGTACATTTCCTCCCAAAGGACTTCGACGTCAAAAGGACTGCGGCCAAGCAATAATGGTTTAAAGGTGTGCTCTACAATTGAAGCAGCAATCTGTGGACTTTGTAAGCCATGACATAGCGCTTCACCATAACCAGTAATCCCCTCATCAGTGATAACCTCAATTATCATTGCACTTCGATTGTGTACCCACCCTTGGGAAAAATAAAAAGGCGTATCTAAAGGTACGGAAATAGCATGTGGTTTAACATCAATAATCTTCATAACCTAACCTTGCTTAAAACTTAAAATAACGTTTGATGAGAACAACAAAACCCTGCGGTTTAGCTTCCCATGAAGCTAAACCACCTAAACATTGACTATGTGCTTGGTAATGGTCCTAGATAATTAACTAGGCTTTAATTTCTATATATCGATAAAAATTAATATTGCTCTCCATGAGTATGCTGGCCCTTTGATGCAAACTTTTTCTTTATTAATGGTGAGAACAAGGAAACCAAGATAAGAATAAAGAAAACCCAACAGATTCCTGTCGATAAGAATGTACTTGCATCGCCTCGTGACATAAGTAACGCTCGGCGGAAGTTGCTCTCTGCCATAGGTCCAAGGATTAACCCAAGAATAACCGGTGACGATGATATTTCCAGCTTCTGGAAAAAGTAACCAAGAAATCCGAAGAACAGCATAACAACAACATCAAACATGTTGTTGGCTAAAGCATATGAGCCAACAAAACAGAGCAAGAAAATAATCGGTACGAGCGCAGCTTTAGGTACAGACAATACTTTGGTAAAAATACGTACACTATTCAAGCCAAGCACTAGCATACAAACGTTAGCGATAAGCAAACCAATAAATATTGCATACACAGTGGGTGCATCATTGGCAAATAAAAGTGGACCAGGTTGTAAGCCTTGTACTGTTAACGCACCAATCATAATGGCGGCTACGGCATCGCCCGGTACACCTAAGGTCAGCATAGGGATCAATGCCCCACCCGTTACCCCATTATTGGCTGCTTCTGGTGCAGATATTGCCTCAGGAACACCAGTACCAAACTTTTCAGGATGCTTAGAAATACTCTTCGCTTGTCCATAGGAAATAAACGATGCGATGTCTGCACCGACGCCTGGGATAGAGCCAATAAACGCGCCTAATGAACCGAAAGGAATACTGTTCTTGATAATGACCCCCCAGTCAGAGCGTCGTGGAATAACATGGGTGATCTTGCCCGTTGACTTTGGCTTTTTCAGTATGTCTTCTACCCCAATCAATGCTTGGCTCATCGCAAATAGACCAATCATTACAGGGATAAAATTAATGCCGCTGTAAAGGTTCATATAGTCAAAGGTAAAGCGCATATTGCCCGTAATGTCGTCGATACCTATCGTGGCAAGTAAAATACCTAGCCCACCGCTTAGTAACCCTATCAGCAAAGATTTACCGGATATCGAGGAGATAATGCACAAACCAAACATGGCCAGCATAAAGAATTCAGGGGCGCTGAACTTGAGAGCAAACTTCGCCAATATCGGAGAGATTAAAATCAAAAATATGCAGCTAATTAAACCACCAAGAAACGAACTTGTCGTTGAAATACCTAGCGCTCTTCCCGCCTCTCCTTTGCAGGCCATTTTATAGCCATCCAAAGCGGTGGCTGCAGAGGCTGGTGTTCCTGGGGTATTAAGTAAAATAGCCGCCATTGAACCACCGTAGACTGCGCCAACATACACACCAATCAGCAACAATATACTAGGTACTGCATCCATTCCGAATGTCAGTGGCAATACCAGAGCAACACCCATGGTTGTGGTTAGCCCAGGTAAGCACCCTATACACATCCCACCAGCAACGCCAAGTATTATATATAAGATAATAGATGGTTGCAGAACCAAATTTAACGCTTCAGCTAACATCATTAACTCCTAAAATAAAATACCGAATCTAAAAGGGACTTTCAGAACATAGTTAAAGATGCAGTAAACCACGGTAGTAATAACTAACGAAAAAACTATTCTTTGAAGTAACTTGTAATTGCTAAACCAAGTAGTAAATCCATATAGCATTACAAAAGTAGATACCACAAAACCAATTACATTCATGCAAACGAAGTAAACAACTAACGCCACCATAGTGATGTATACGCGTATTTGATTATCTCCGAGAAGCTCTAAAGGCAAGTTTTCTTTTTCTCTAAGTGCCGTAATACCAACAATAAACGCCGCTACAAACATGATTGCCGAAATCAATATTGGCCAAACACCAGGACCAGGCACTCCTCCTCTAGAGTCTGGTAACTGGTTTGCAAAATATATCGTAAAGAGGGATAGCGCCATAAACATGGCTGATATAACAAGCTTTCCATATCTCATAATGACTTCCTAACTGCATGGGTCAATGGCACCAACCCTGTGCCATTGACCCACAGTGCCAGTTATTTATTTAGACCAATACTTTCAATTAATTGCTTATAGAAGTTATCTTCGTTTGCAATTTTCTGAGCAAATTTCTCAGTCCCGATGACTTCAATATCATTGTTAGTATTGTTCATGAACTTAACAAAGGTCTCTGTCTCTGCCGCATTAAGAATCGACTTAGTTAGAAAATCTACTGTCTCTTCTGGCGTATTGGCTGGAACCGCATAACCACGCCATGTACCGATAACTACGTCATATCCGAGCTCTTTCGCTGTTGGGACATCTGGATTGTCTTTCAGACGGTTTGGCGCAAGAACAGCCAAAGCTCTTAATGTGCCTGCTTCGACATGAGACGCGACTTCAGCGTAAGAAACAGATACACCATCTAGGTGATGACCAAGTAGTGAAGTAATTGCCGCTGAAGACCCCTGGAAAGGTACATGGGTAAACTCAACCCCAGCAGCTTGCTCCATACCTGCGCCTGCTAGGTGCCAAATTGAGCCAGTCCCCGAGTTACCAAATAGAAGGTTATTTGTTTTAGCGCCCTCAATAAGTTGGTCTAGATTCTTATAAGGTGAGTCGGAAGGCACTGTAATTGCCGCGTAGCCTGAGTTAACCATGGCAAGAGGCTTGAATTTTTTATAATCAATATCGCCACCATTACCAGTGTGAGGAAGCATAACCAGCTCTGGTGCAATCATGGTCACGATGGTGCCGTCAGCTTTTGAGTTCATGCCATATGACATGCCAATCAATCCTGCACCACCCGTCCTGTTTTCTACTGCGATACCTTTTGGAAAATCAGGCTTTAGTGCTTCTGCTAATGCACGGCTCACACTGTCTGAGCCACCACCCGCTGAATAAGGTACAATAATTTTAACTGGTCCATCTGGGTAATTATTGGCTGCAGTGGCAGTTGAAATACTGGTTGCTGCAAATACAGCAGACATCATGACAGCGGTAATTAACTTTTTCATTTTTGACCTCTTATTATTACACGACCCAATTTAAAAAATAAATAGGCATGGGTACTGGTAGTTGTGTTTGTATATGGAGTAGAGTACGTATTTAAATACGAATATTAATTAAGTTGTTTAGATATCGATTGACAATATTTAGTAATTAATGGAATTAACTCCTTCATCCTTTCCTCTGGCATATATTCTTTAACACTAGTTACAGAAACTGCCGCAATGATATTGTGATATTTATTTCTAATTGGTACTGCAACACAACGAACTAAATCTTCGTTATCTTCCAAGTCATAGCTATAGTCATGCTTTGAGTATTCTTCCATCCTACTCATCATTGAATTAACACTATGTGGAATTTGTGCGTTTATCAGGCGTGCCCATTCTGTTTTCGGCATATCTATCATTAGCGCTTTGCCGATGCCAGTAGCAGAAAGAGGCAAACGATCGCCAACTTGAGAACGAAGCTGTATGGTTCGCTGACCTGGAATTTTGTCTAAATAGAATATTTGATCCTCATCCTTAATACCCAGGTGCACCGTTTCTTTAGTAACAGATGACAACTCACGTAGGTAAGGCTTTGCAATTTCCTTCAGTGGCATATCTTGTTGAGCACGAACACCTAATTGGATCACTTTGGTTCCCAGCACCAAGCCAATCCCTTTCACCTCGCGGACGTAACGTGCTTCGATCAGGCCCTGCAAAATTCGATGTACCGTCGATTTGGGTAAACCGAGTCGTATGCAGATATCTTTTAGCTGACGATCACCCGCCGCTATCGCATCGACTACATCAAATGCTTTTGCTAATGCCTGATTACCCTTTGACTTGAGCATATACACTCCTTAAAACCCTCGAGAAAAAATATAGCGGACATGAAGTTAAAATATTGTGATCAATATCCACGTTCCACCTTGTAATATGCTGTTCCCACATTGTGGAATTTTCGGAAGAAATAAAGCAGTAATTAGCTTTGTTTGTTTGGGTAGATAAATATTGGGGTATGCAATAAGACTTTATTTTGAAGGGTTAAACACTGTGGGGAAATAGATAACAGGATGAATTAAAAGAAGTAATGCATCATTACCAAGCTATTTATAGCTAGCAAGACAAAATTATTAATCTCGTAAAAACGGAATAAAAAAAAGGATCTGATGTAATCAGATCCTTTTGTATATTCAGTCAATTATCATGACAGCATTTATATGCCATCAAGAAACTTTACTTATTGTATTTCTCAGTGCTAAAGCCCATCAGCAAGCTTACACACATTAGCAACAAGATAAAGACAAATGGCAATGCCGTCGATATAGCTCCTGCTTGCAGCGCTTCAATAGCTTCTGTGCCACCTACGTAAAGTAGAACTGCAGCAACAGCACCTTCAATGAAAGCCCAGAAGATACGCTGCGGCATTGGCGAGTCAATCTTACCGCCAGCAGTGATGTTATCGATAACCAGTGAGCCTGAGTCAGATGAAGTGATGAAGAACACCATGACCAAGATGATTGCCGTTACTGATAGCAATGTACTTAGCGGTAGTGATTCAAACATTTCAAACATCGCAAGCGGTACAGAAGTCAGACCGTTTTCGCCCAACACGCCGACACCGTTGATCACTTGATCAATCGCTTGGCCGCCGAATACTGACATCCAAAGCGTAGTGATTAGCGTTGGTACAATCAGCACTGCAACCATGAATTCACGGATAGTACGCCCTTTCGATACACGAGCGATGAACATACCAACAAATGGTGACCAAGAAACCCACCAAGCCCAGTAGAAAATAGTCCAACCGTGTAGCCAAGTTTGGTCTTCACGGCCATGTGGGTTACTCAGTGCGAAGAAGTTTTTCGCATAACCCGCAACGGTTGTTGGTACTGTGCCCATTGAGATAGCGAAGCCAGCCAATGCAACAAACACCAGTAGCGCCAAAGCAACAAGCATGTTGATGTTACTTAGCAGCTTAACACCACCGTCTATACCACGAGCAACCGAGATAACAGCTAGCAATGTAACAATCGCAATAACGGCGATTTGAAGGCCAATACCGCCTGAGATACCGAATACGTGTTCAATACCGCTAGCTGCCTGCTGTGCGCCCAAGCCAAGTGAGGTTGCAAGGCCAAACAAGGTTGCAAGCACAGCAAAGATATCAATGATGTGACCCGGCCAGCCCCATACACGATCGCCAAGGATTGGGTAGAAAATGGAACGGATGGAAAGAGGAAGGCCTTTATTGTAGGCAAAGAACGCCAGAGAAAGCGCAACCACACCGTAGATAGCCCAAGGATGTAAACCCCAATGATACATTGTTGCACCCAATGCAAGCTCGACCGCAGCCGGCGTGTTGGGATCAACATTCAGCGGAGTACCAAACCAACCTGTGTAATAAGCCACAGGTTCTGCCACACTCCAGAACATCAGGCCGATACCCATACCCGCTGCAAACAGCATCGCCAGCCAAGACATACGAGAGTAGTCAGCTTCGGCATCTTGACCACCGATACGGATTTTACCGAAAGGCGAGAAAATAAGGCCTAAGCAGAAGATAACGAAGATGTTACCTGACCAAAGGAACAAAGCATCGAAGTTGTTGATGATGCCATTTTTAACGCCATCCAATGCCGCTTTTGATGATGTTGGGTCACTCACCAAAATGGCTACGATGAATAGAACAATCAAACCAGCACTGGTACCGAAAACAGGGTTATGAACATCAAACCCCCATTTCTGGATGTTATCCTGCCCTACCGTATAATCCGTATTATCTATGCTGTATCTATCAACTTTTTTCATTGTATTTTCCTACAAGCATGCCGAAGCACTTCGGAAGCATTATCTGACCTATCAGTAAGATTAGACTGATGGGCCAGATAATGTCTCAGTCGCGCCTCGGCACAAAATAGTTAGCCCTGTAAATAATCAAACAGTGGGTAGATCAAACCATTTCCACCCCTAGAGTGTCAAGTTTTGCTATAAATCAACGTTTAAAGGACAATCTTTGACCAAAAAATGTTAGTTTTATGCTCATCAGAAGCATATTCCAATAACCAATTTCTTTTGTGAACTAATCATTATTGCTTCTAGCAGATAAATATTACTTCTTTATTTCTTCCCTCTTTACCAGCCTTTGGGCATGCAAATATAATAGTGTTATTGCATATAAAGTTAGGCTTATCGAACTAAACTCTCATTATTTTGCTGGTCGTATTGCTGTCGCTTCGCCTTTACTGATGCCTAAACGAAAAAGCGGCCCTGAGGCCGCTTCAATTTACAATTTTGCTTACTGGGCTGTTTTTAGATAAACAACAAGTAACCCAAAAACATAGCCGCTAGCGAGTAAATCACCGGATGTACTTCTTTTGCTTTACCAGCCACTACCATTGAGAACGCGTAGCTAACAAAGCCCATTGCCATACCGTTCGCCGGAGAGAAAGATAGCACGGTGAACATGATGGTAAAGAAAGAAGCGATACGTACTTCAATGATATCCCAACGGATCTTGGCAATACGGCCAATCATGTAGATACCTACAACAACCATCGCCGGAGCAACCATTGCCGCCGAGAAGATAGAAAAAATTGGGTAGAAGAATAACGAGGCGAAGAACATACCGGCTGCCACTACGGCACTCAGGCCTGTCTTGGCGCCTTGTGATGATGCAATACCTGACTCAGAGAATGCTGTTACAGACGTTGTACCTAGAACCGCACCAACAACTGTACCGCCCGCATCCGCAACCAGCGCAGACTTGGCATTTGGCACTTTACCATCCTTATCAATGATGCCCGCATCACGGCCTACACCGACGATGGTGCTCAAGCCGTCGAAGAAGTCGACAATCAAGAAAATCAGCACAACAAATAGTAGGTCGAACATTTTCTCTGGTGTGAAGCCTGAGAAATCAAAAATCTGCCCGAAAGTTGGTGCAATGCTCGGTGGAAACGAAACAATTGAATCTGGGATCGGTGCATTGCTGGTGCCGAATACAAAATCGGCAGCGACCGTTAGAACAATCGCAGAGATAAAAGCAAAGAATGTGGCCAGTTTGATATTGCGGATCATACAAGCCAGCGCGATGAAGATGGAGATATAGGCAATCGCCACCTGAGGGTCACGGATGTCGCCCAGGCTAACAAGAATGATCGGGTTTGATACGATAATGCCGGCGTTCTTAAGGCCAAGGAAAGCAATAAACAAACCAAGCGATACTGAAATAGCCAGTTTTAGATCTTCTGGAATAGACTCAATCAAGCTCTTGCGGATTGAAGTCATACTCAACAGAAGGTAAATGATACCTGAAATGAAGATACCTAATAGCGCTTCATGCCACACTAAGGCAATAGTGCCGCTCAGTAGAACACCCTTAAAAAAGCCGTTCATACTCATACCCGGTGCAAGCATAACTGGGTAGTTACCCCAAATACCCATCACCAAGGTAGCTAAACCTGAAGCAATCGCTGTTGCTGTGAATAGCGCTCCCCTATCCATTCCAGGGATATCCCCCAAAATAGCAGGGTTAACGGCAAGGATGTAGCTCATCGCCAAAAAGGTAATGAAACCTGCATACATTTCTGTCGAAACAGTGGTCTTTCGCTCAGAAAGTTTAAATATCTTTTCCAAATTCACAACAAATACCTAAGGGCAAAAAATCATAGGAAAGATATTATTAAATAGATACTTAGCGAGAATAGTATGAACCAACACGTATAACTATTAAGCTACGGGTAAATTGTAGTTTCAGGAATAGGTCCTGAAGTAGAAACTTTTGGTCCGTCTCACCAAAAATATACAATTTAATAATTCTTGGGCGCGGATTTTAATGGTCTGAGTTTTGATTTCAATCTTGCAAATTGAAAAAAGCGACCCCTGAAACATTTTGAAACAATATAAAGCAAACGTTTGCGTCGCCATCGCAATAATGCTTCGCCTTCGTAAACTGACGTTCACCAAACTGATACATTTCTGTCACAATACCCCTATAGGATACTGACAACAAAATGCATAACAGCCTAATATTGCGATAATAAAAAGGAAGCAAAAATGAGCGCCAAATCTGATTTCTCTCTCCGCGCAGAACCTGAGTTTAATCAAATCATCGAAAAAGGACTTAACCGTCGTCAGTTCCTCAAAGCCTCTTCAGCAGCAGGTACTGTCGCATTTTTCGGTGCATCTCCACTATCGAGCGCAATTGCGGCATCGAAAGACAACAAGAATTTGATTGGCTTTGAAGCTATTCCTGCTTCTACTGAAGATAAAGTCATTGTGCCAAAAGGATACCAAGCTGATGTCCTTATCTCTTGGGGTGATCCACTGTTTAAAGGTGCACCGGCATTTAGCCAAAAGGCTGACAGTAAAGCTCAAGCGCTTCAGTTTGGTGACAACAATGACGGTATGACTTTCTTCCAGATCACCGATGATCGCGGCGTCTTGTCAATCAACAATGAATATACTAACCATGAATACCTTTTTGCCCATCAGGGGAAAGAGATGTCGGCTGATGACGTTCTCAAGTCACAGAACGCTCATGGTATCTCTGTCGTCGAACTGAAAAAGGTCAATGGCCAGTGGGAAGTCAACCTAGAGGGTCGATTAAACCGCCGCATTACCGCTAACACTGAGATGGAATTAACAGGTCCTGCAGCCGGTGATACCCTTTTGAAAACAGCTGCCGACCCTAAAGGCACCAAAGTACTCGGTACTTTCAACAACTGCGCTAATGGTGAAACGCCATGGGGGACTTACCTCACCTGTGAGGAAAACTTCAATGGGTTGTTTGGTTCAAAGGAAAGTCCTGCCCTTGACAGTAATTATGCCCGCTACGGCCTGAACACAGAGGGCTCAGGTTACGATTGGTTCAAGCATGATGATCGTTTTGATCTGGCTAAAAACCCGAATGAACCGCACCGCCACGGCTGGGTCGTCGAAATCGATCCGATGAATCCTAATTCGACGCCGAAAAAACGTACGGCTCTGGGTCGCTTCAAGCATGAGAACGCAGCTTTGACTATCAACAATGACGGTCATGTTGTGGTTTACTTGGGCGATGACGAGCGCGGTGAACACCTCTATCGCTTCGTTTCCAAAAACAAATACAACCCAAGTAATCCAAATGCCAACCGCGACATCCTTGATGAAGGCACCTTGTATGTGGCCAAATTCAATGCAAAAGACAATGAACTGGAAGGTAAAGGTGAATGGATTGAATTAACCTTCGGCAAAAACGGTCTAACCAAGGAAAACGGCTTTAATAGTCAGGCTGAAGTACTTATCTTCGCTCGTAAAGCTGCCACTCAAGTTGGCGCAACCACCATGGACCGTCCAGAATGGGTCGCGGTAAACCCTAAGAACCAGAGCGTATTCTGTACCCTGACCAACAACAAATACCGTGGTGTTAAAGCTAATCAACCTGTTGATGCGGTCAACCCACGCGAAAAGAACCCGTATGGCCACATCGTTCGCTGGATGCCATCGGGCCAAGACCATACCTCGAACAACTTCGATTGGGATCTATACCTCATTGCTGGTAACCCTACCGTACACGAAGGATTGATGGGCGGCAGTGACAATATCAATGCCGACAACATGTTCAACAGTCCAGACGGTATTGGTTTTGATAATGCCGGACGCCTTTGGATCCAAACAGATGGCAAGTACTCTAATACCGGTGACTTTGCCGGTATGGGGAACAACCAAATGCTGTGTGGCGATCCAGAGAGTGGCGAAGTGCGTCGCTTCCTGACAGGCCCTATCGCTTGTGAAATTACGGGATTAACATTTAGCCCAGATCAGAAAACCATGTTTATTGGTGTACAGCACCCAGGTGAAGATTTAGCGCCTTCCCATTTCCCTGACGGCGGTAACACAATCCCGCGTTCGTCAGTAATTCGTATCACCCGCACTGATGGCGGTATCATCGGCGCGGCTTAATACAACTAGAACCATAACTCACTAGCTCATTTTGGCGGATCTTCGGATCCGCCTTTTTTCACTGTAGAGTCTTCTTCCCTAGCCAGTTCAATGACACCCCGTTTATCTGCACTAATGTGCTCACCAAAACGTGTTAGTAATATCTGTAACTTGGGCAAGATCTGCCCCTCGCAAAACGGCCGGTTAGGATGATTGAAAAAGTAATTCTGCTTTTCATCATCACAAGGTTCAAACTCACCCGCGGCTTCTACTTGAGTGACCAACCGATCACTAAAGTCACTCTGGTGCAACTTCAATGCTTCAACAGCCCTCTCGCTTTGAGGATCCGAGTAAGCATAAATGACAGAAGGATAACGGGTGCGAAGCGCATGATCGGAGGTGCAATGATGAGTATGGAGGTGAACAGCAACTAATACATCTACCGATATTTTCAGTGGGTCGTATTCCACCAGCACAGCTTCAAAACGTTCAGATGCATTAAACGCACTTATCCACCCCTGCTCAGCCGAGATCACGCCTTCGAGAGATTGAAACACAGCTTCCATGCACCAATAGCAGCTACCAGAAAAGCCTAATTGCAGTGTTTTCAACATGTTTACGACCTTGCTAACTGTTACCTCTAACCATTGAAGTGTAGCGTGGTCTTAAGGTGCTAGCTGTTTTGCCGCTTGGATACCCTGCTCATAGCCTTGCTGTAATTTACGGCTATCGGTGGTCACCCGCCCTACCTCAAAGTTATCAGGGGGTGTTATCACCTTAACTTGACAGTCTTCCGGCGGATTGTAGATAAAATCTATCGCACTATTATAGCTGTCGGCACGCTGCATCATTGCCTGTGCCAAATTAGGTTTATCATGGAGCAGTTTCCTTACCAGCCAAGCACTTCTCGGCGCTTTCTTTCGATAACCTTTCGGACGAGAAAGCACCACTGTAATATCTCTGGCCCCCATCTCGTACGCTTTGATAACTGGAATAGAATCGGCCACTCCGCCATCCGTCATTTGATATCCATCCAATTCGGGATAATGGCGGTAAGCTAACGGTACAGCGCAAGAAGCCTTAAGTAATTGATTAAGGTTTTGCTCAGTAGCTTGAATATAATGCGGCTCACCATTGTTAACATTAGTTGTTACAACAAATAGCGGGATCGGTTGCTGTTCTAGTTCCCAGCCATCGATAGGAATTTCATCAATCGTCACATCCCAAAGCCAATCAATATCCAGCCAGTGGCCACCACGGATAAAACGGGGTAAGTCGATAAATTGCTTGCGGCATGAGTAGTCGGTGATCACACGATGTGAGCGGCCATACTGGTTTGCCAACCATGCAGCCAAATTCGTCGAACCCGCAGAAACGCCAATACAGAAATCAAAGCTTCGATACTCTGTGTCGAGAAAATGATCCAGCACACCTGCTGCAAAAATCCCTCTCATTGCTCCACCTTCAACGACTAACGCTGACTTTGTTCCTAGTGTGCCTTCTATGATCATACTGTCTAAAACTCCTTTTGATTCAGACAGTTTAGAATAAGAACTCTAAATATTAACTGAAGGAAAGTAACAAATTGCTTAAAATTGGATCTCTGCCATATTAAACCGATTTTTTGCATCACCAAATGCTGGATTATCAGGCTGATAATACTCTGGAGGCATGCGTTCATCATAACCAAGCCGGGTTAATTTCTGCCACTCATCTCGTGACAGGATCACGAAGTCGAGGTGTTCATCCAACAGTTTACCAATCGACTCTACTGTCAGCTCATCATCACGAACGAGAGTTTTTAACTTCCCCGTTAGCACCGATAACGGTAATACCATTTCACGAACCGTCTCTTTTCGCGTTTTACAGGCTCTCGCTTTTTCTGATGGTTTAGCAAATTGAAAGATCAGCTGCCAATCAGGCTTGCCGTACTTGGTGACGAGATTATGCCGGTAGCAGTAATAAGCTTCAAAATACTGACGCAACGAGTGATAACGCTCGTTAAAGGCTTCTAGATAGATATGCTGCAACTCAAGGTTGGCACTGAGATCATTGGTTGCGACCATAACAGCTCCATATTTCCCTATTAATTAAATACGTACTGAATTACTCATTCCAGTTACTTTGGGCGCTGACCTTACCTGCTTTGATCTGATTTTCCAACGAAATCTGACTTTAGGATGAAATTTATCGCTAAGTGGCTAGGTCTACTTGTTTAACATCATCTTTGGTAAAGGAATATTCAATGCTAATCAAAAGACCCTCTCAGTTATCTCTGAGCGAAAATGAGGCCACTCCTGAGGCTATTTACAAGCAAAGACGCACCATCTTGAAGGCATTGGGTATTACTGTTGCAGGTTTACCTCTCGCGCAAACCGCCCAGGCTGGTCTTTTCGATGGTTTTGGTAAAAAAGAAACAGCAGTTGATAAAAGACGGGCTTTGGCTTCTACATCATCACCTTATTCAAATAAAGCCTTGTCCCTCACCCCAGAAGACAAGGTTCTCGAATACAATAACTTTTACGAATTTGGCACGGACAAATCAGACCCTGCCGCAAGAGCCCAAAACTTCAGAACTAACCCTTGGAATATTGAAATTGGCGGGCTGGTTAGTAATCCGATCACATTAGGTTATGAGGACCTATTCAAGTCTTTTCCTATCGAGGAACGCATTTACCGTCTTCGCTGTGTCGAGGCGTGGTCGATGAATATTCCTTGGCTGGGATTTCCACTAGCATCGCTACTCAGGAAAGCGGGGCCACTCAGTACTGCCAAGTATGTCGCCTTCGAAACCCTATATGACCCTAAACAAATGCCCGGGCAAGCTTCTCGACGCCTAGGTGGTGGTATTGATTACCCCTATGTTGAAGGGTTGAGGCTGGATGAAGCCATGCACCCTCTGACTCTGATGTCTGTCGGCCTCTATGGCAAAACATTGGCTCCGCAGAACGGTGCACCAATTAGGTTGGTAGTGCCATGGAAATACGGCTTCAAGAGCATTAAATCGGTAGTGAAGATCACGTTGACCGATAAACAACCACCAACAACCTGGAACATACTGGCACCTAACGAATACGGGTTCTATGCCAATGTAAACCCAAAAGTGGATCACCCTCGTTGGAGTCAATCCAGTGAACGTTTTATTGGTGAAGGCAGTATCTTTAGTAGTCGCCGCCAACCAACCAAGATGTTCAACGGCTATGAGTCTCAAGTCGCCTCGTTATACAAAGGCTTAGATCTCAAACGAAATTACTAACCAACCACTTATGTAACCAAGCTTCAATCACAAGAGCTTAAAGGCATTAAACGGGATATATATCAGGAGAGCTACATGCCATTACAAATGACGACTCAATGGCGATTAAAGATGACGCCACGCCAAGTGTTTTGGCTAAAAGTACTGATCCACGGTGTGTCCCTTATTTTCGTTGGACAGTTGGTATACCTTACGCTTTCCGGTGGCTTAGGTGCTGATCCCGTACAAGGGATCAGTCACTACACAGGTAAAGCCGCCTTAAACACCTTATTGTTAACGCTGTGCATTTCACCACTGGCAAAATTGCTAAAAGCAGGGATGCTGGTACGCGTTCGTCGCCTACTCGGCTTGTATTGTTTTTTCTGGGCTGTACTGCATCTGACTGGCT
The DNA here is from genome assembly GCF_056158405.1 of Photobacterium sp. AWH4_225. Classification (NCBI taxonomy): domain Bacteria; kingdom Pseudomonadati; phylum Pseudomonadota; class Gammaproteobacteria; order Vibrionales; family Vibrionaceae; genus Photobacterium; species Photobacterium sp. AWH4_225. Next base: position 147,710 of record NZ_JBSWTF010000004.1, read on the forward strand.
ATATTGCACTAGATTTGAATTTCAACTGGTCACTCCTACTCGATGAGATAGTTAGCAGGCCTTATCTTACCGTCGGTGCGGTAAGCTGGATAATATTGCTAGCCCTAGCAGTTACTTCAACTCAGGGCATCCAGCGACGGATGGGCAAACACTGGCAGAAGCTTCACAACTGGGTGTACCTTGCGACCTTACTATCACCTATTCATTATATCTGGTCGGTAAAATCAGGGCATATCGAGCCGATCATTTACATTTTTATTGCACTAAGTCTTCTGGCATTTCGCTACAAAACCTTTATCAAGAGGCTTCCTGTTAAGCTAAACACCATACGTGTTAAATAAGTCACTGTTTCACCCCAACTAAATCACTGATATTAAGTGCTCATAGTCATTTTTCTGATACGATATAGATATCTACGTCCATAACGGACTTTAAGGCTGGAGAAAAGGGTTCCCACTCCAGCCTATGCTGTGAGCTAGTGGGGCAAACTTGTTTTCTGAACAACTAATATCTGAATACCTTTCAACCAGCATTGAGCAGTTTCAACAAGACTGCTCAAAATTGTGTGCGCAACATTACCCTACGGTTCATAACCGAGGAATGCGTGAGAATCACCTTGGAAAAGCACTTTGCCGTAGAATTATGGCCACACTGCAACAAGCAGAATTCGCCCCTCACTTCTCGCAACTCAAAAATGATGACCAGATCTCACAGCCAGTATTTGTGCTAGAAACTACGGATTTCACCATTGCGGTTGTAGCTCACCGTTTACTTAGCGCCAACAAGGCGTGCCGGAATGGTTTGGTTTCCACTATTGCCAATGTAAAAAGCAATCTTTCATTGTCAAAAACCTCTTTTATTGTTGTGGTTGCTGATCATTGGTTTGATCGCAGCAAAGCCAGTAAAGAGATCCCTGCTTGGTGGCTTGGCCAGTTACCTGCCAATTTCGATGACTATGTCAAAGACGGCATCAAGTTGATGGAATCAACTGATCATATTGCCGCTCAGTTACTCAACGAGCACCAAGTTTCTGATGGAGAGTATCATCTCCATCATCCCCTAAAGCGTGAATCAAACAATAAGACTGTACACAAATACCTCTTATTAAGTGCCTTTATCCCATTACATAAGTAGTTAGCTATGTCTTCAGCTTCACACCTTTCGCTCAAGGAAGATTCGATCGGTCGTCTTTTCTTACGCTATACCATGCCCACTATTGCCGCTATGCTGGTAACCGGGATTTATGTCGCTATCGACGGTATGTTTGTCGGCCACTTTATTGGTGAAAATGGCCTTGCCGGTATTATGCTCGGCTACCCCATAGGCTCAATCCTGTATGCACTTGGTGCAATGATTGGTATGGGTGCCTCTGCGTTGGTATCGATTAAGTTAGGTGAAGGCAACGAACAACAGGCGAAAAACATTGTTGGCAATGCACTCTCTTTGTGCGTTGTCATATCTCTAGTCACCTGCACCCTTGGCGTAATTTATGGAGAAGCACTGCTTCGCTGGCTAGGCGCTGAAGGTGAAATCTTAAAGATGGCTTCTGACTATCTGTTTTGGTATTTCACCCTTGGTGCCTTTCCAATTATCTCAATGGCTTTTTCTGCACTACTGAGAAACGACGGTCAGCCAAATCGCGTTACCTTAATCATGATTTTGGGTGGTGTACTAAATGTTGTTTTAGATTGGCTGTTTATTGTCGTGATCCCTTGGGAGCTAACCGGTGCAGCGATTGCAACCATGTTATCTCAACTGGCGACAGCCCTACTCTGCCTGCAGCATTTCTTCTCAGATAAGAGCCAGCTTCGTATTACCTGGCAAACGCTTAAACTAAGGTGGCACGATGTTGGTCAAATCTGCCAGCTCGGCTTTTCCAGCCTACTTATGTATCTTTACCTCTCTGTGGTACTGACACTGCATAACAAAGCCTTTTTGTGGGTTGGTAAGCCAATTCATGTGGCGGCATATGGCATTGTTAGTTACACCGAAGCCTTCTTTTATCTGATCTTTGAAGGCATTGCGCTCGGTATACAACCGATTACAAGTTACAACACTGGTGCAGGTCGTCATGATAGAGTTATCGCCGTCAGAAATCTCGCTTTTGCTGCAACATTAGGGTTTGCGTTATTAGGTGTAGCGTTTATTTATAGCCAGCCAGACTGGCTCGTCTATGCCTTTGCTGGTGACAACCCAGCCCTTCACCCTGTTGCTGTTAACGGCATTCAGCATTATTTCTGGGGCCTGCCAATGGAAGGGATGCTGTTAGTCGGCGCAACCTATTTCCAGTCAATCAACCGTGCTCGCGAAGCTTCGATGCTATCTGGTGGTAAACTGATCCTCATCAGTCTATTCATTTTTGGTCTCGCAAAAGTATTAGGTGTCGATGGCGTTTGGATTGCTCTCCCTATGTGTAGTACCGTGCTAACCATATGGATGGTTTATGCGCTACGTAAGCAACATATGAAACAGCGCTAAAGTGTAACTACGGGGCGACGCAAACGTTTCGCTCCGTATTTTCGATGCTTTATTGCGCGACTTTCATCGATAGTCCACCCAAGAAAGTGACCATGCTCACAGAATGTGATCAGACTCTGCAATACTGATTTTCAATAGATTGCTATTAGGTATTATCTGCGCAATTTCATTGATGTCTGGTGATGATCATGTTCAAAAAAACTCTTGTTGCAGTTTCCCTTGCTGCCGCCTCCCTCGCTAGTGCTTCTAGCCTTGCCGCCGAAAATGTTGACTTGCTGATCAAAAACGCAACTGTCTTGACGATGGATGAAGACAAAAACGTTTATGAAAACGGCTTAGTTGCAGTAAAAGAAAATAAAATTGTTGCAGTTACTGACGGCAGCGACCTTAAAGAGTTTGAGGCCAAGAAAATCATCGATGCTGATGGTGATATCGTGATGCCGGGTTTGATTAATACCCACACCCACGTATCAATGACAGTTTTCCGCTCGCTAGCCGATGACGTGCCTGACCGACTGCACCGCTACATCTTCCCGCTAGAAAAAAAACTAGTATCTCGTGACATGGTTCGCATCGGTGCTCAACTGGGTAACGTAGAAATGCTGAAAGGCGGTGTTACTACTTACGCAGACATGTATTACTTCGAAGATGAAGTCGCGAAAACTGTTGATGAAATTGGCATGCGCGCCATCTTAGGTGAAACTGTCATCATGTTCCCTGTTGCCGATGCGGCGAATGCCGATGAAGGTATCAAATATGCAGTTAACTTCATTGAAGAATACAAAGATCACCCTCGTATTACTCCAGCTTTTGCACCACATGCGCCATATACCAACACAACAGAGACACTAAAAAAGATTACTGAGCTGTCGTTGAAGTATGATGTACCTGTCCTTACCCACCTGGCTGAGTCAGATCGTGAAGAAGAAGTCATCGCAGAACGTAGCGGTGGTATGTCTCCGGTTGAGTACATGGCGGATATCGGTGCACTAACACCTAAGCTTATAGGCGCACACGTTATTCATGTCAGCGACAGCGATATTGAGTTGCTGAAAAAGCATGACGTAGGTATTGCCCACAACATGAGTGCGAATATCAAGTCAGCCAAAGGCGTATCTCCAGCAATGAAGATGCAGGAAGAAGGTCTGCGTATTGGCCTAGGTACTGATGGCCCAATGTCTGGTAATACCATCTCTACCATTGATGAGTTCAACCAGGTTGCTAAAGTACACAAGCTAGTTAACCAAGACCGTGCGGCTATGCCTCCGGTTAAAGTGATTGAAATGGCAACCATTGGTGCAGCCCGTGCTCTTCACATGGAAGACACTATCGGCTCACTAGAAGTTGGTAAACTGGCTGATATCATTGTCATCGATACCAAAGCGCCAAACATGGTACCGGTTTACAACCCATATTCTGCACTGGTTTACTCTGCTTATGCACCAAACGTTAAGCACACCATTGTTGACGGTAAAATCCTAATGAAAAACCGCGAAATGACAACCGTTGACGAAGACAAAATCCGCCAAGAAGCATTGGATTTTGCCGACAAAGTCCGTCAAACAGTTATCGAAAGTGGCGAAGTGGTTCAATAAACATCAAGCATCTTTTGAATAAAATTAAACACCGCCAGCTGGCGGTGTTTTTCATGAAGCACTTAATTGCCAGTGATTAACTTAATAATCAAACTTCATCGATTCAATCAAACTTATTATCTAGAAAAAAAGCCCTATTCCTTTTAGGATGCCGGTTCAAAAATAAAGTCACACGCTAATTATTATAATCGCGAGAAGCTATGTTCAAGGTAAGAGAAAGGTTCCAAACCGTCAGTGTATATAATCAGTACGATCTAGATTGTGCACTGCGAGAGCTAATGGATGTTGAGATCCATTTGCAAGGTGACGTGTTTGAAATTTCTGCCGAGGATCTTTGTAGTGTGACACTTGTTGGCAGCGAAAACCGCAGAACAACACTAATCCTTAAAGGTGAACCTGAGTTGTCAGCCAGAATGGATACTAACCAAGCTGTACAACAGTTTTACCTGTCTAATTTTACCAATAGTATATTTGTGAATGTAAGTTTAACGGCCAACGAGCCCACAGAGTTACTCTTTGAATCTAAAGCAAATATTGATGCGAATGTAAATGTTTTCTATGACTTGTCAAAACTTGAAGTGCTATCACTAAGTCATGATCACTCAAACATTTCTCATCGCATCAGTTATGCAAGCAAGAAACCAGATACTGCACGTTTATTAGTAGAGCACCTAGCGTAAATTAATTGTCAGCGAGCAAAGTTGGCCAATTCTTATCGCCCTGCGCTATATGTTTCGGAACATTTTGCTGCCATTTCTTCTGTACAGATTTGCTGTAGTTTAGGTAAAGCTTGCCTTGGTGAATATACCAAGCATCCGGGTCTATTTTAGCAGTGTATCCCTGACTGACTGCCCACGCACAATATCCGCCATATTGCGGGGCATATTTATCAGGGTTCTGAACAAAAGCATCCCTATTAGTAGCAGATGAAAAATACCATTCGGCCCCCTTCCAGTGATAGGTATAATCATCGTCGCCGCGTACGGGTTTGCTCTGTGTAAAATAAGCGACGGGATCGTACCCTTTTATCGCCTTGCCGAAGAAGTCACTATACACTGGCTCTAATGCCATTGCCGGTAATGCTAGGCTCCCCCAAAGAGTAAAAGCAGCAAATATCCTAAGCATCAACTTCATAACTAGCCCACTCCATGTTCTATAAGTCAGTAGTATAGACACGATAAACAAGAGAAAAATTTCAATTTAGGTTCCTTCAAATTGTTTAATCACGCCTGCTGCAGACAACCTATTTTGCTTACTGACTCCAACTAAGCTTCGCAATTTGCGAATATCGGCAACCAACAAACGAATATGACTTCTTTTTTGCTCTCGGTGAGAGCGATTTGACGGACAGGTAAATTCTCTGCGCTCTCTCAGAGAATCGCATAATCTACGCTCGAAGATCACCAGTAGCTCAGATGGTGTATAGCGGAAAAGATCAGTGCTTAGCACGACATGAAATGACACGGCTTCCAAATACGTACCTTTCATATTTGCCTCCTATGGAAGAGTGTTAAGGCTTCAGTTCCTCTAGATGTGTTGGAATCGTTTTGCTGTTTAACTGCTTTACCTGTTTAAGTTATGAGCTAGCAATTTATCGGCCAATCCATTATTGGTTGGTCTATACGAGAACAAAATGAAGAATCAGGTTGTGGTATTGAGTAACTTAATTGGGAGGGCTTGAGGGAGTGGAAGTCTAGAACATACAGTGTTTGGAACATATAGAGCCTGAGTAGGCTCTATATGTTAATAGCAGCGACTTAAACGTAGTACGCTTCTACTGTACCCTTAAGGGTGATCAGAATTGGCTGGCCGCGGCGATCCAACGCTTTAGGCGAAGGGATTTTTACCCAACCTTCACTGATGCAGTACTCTTCAACATCTGTACGCTCTTTGCCGTTAAGACGGATACCGATCGCGTGCTCGAAGCACTCAGCCACGTGGTGTGGGCTGCGAGGGTTACATGCAAGATGATCTGGCAATGCTGGTTTAGAATCGCTCATAATTATGACCTGGTTATAGTAAAAAGTGCGTCATTGTAGACAATGCTTGCTTGGCACTCAAGCACTGTAATCGTAGTTGAAGCAGTTATTTACCTCAAATCAGATACCTCAAAAGAAGAACTACTGTTTTTCTACAATCAGATAAGTATGCAACTCTGGGTATTGGTCAAATTCAAGGTGTCTTATCGCGCAGCCAAGTTCTATGAAAAGGTTTAAGAACCCATTGGTGCCAAGCGATGAATAATAAACATCTGGTCCCATAAAGTTATCAGTATGGGCGCCTTCTTCAGCAGTACCACCAAAAGAAAAGATAAATACCCCACCACTATTAAGGCTTTCGATAATTTTAGTCAGTACATTGCGCTGCTCTGCAAGCGGAATATGCCAAACACTGTCCCAAGCAGTGATAAAGTCATACTTCTCGATCAACTGAAACTTGCATATATCAGCATGGATAAATCCAATTTGTGGATGACGTTTCCTCGCAAGCACCAGCTTCTTCTCAGATACATCAATGCCTGAAATAGCATTCGCTCCAAAGCCCTCCTCCATTAGTAAGTCAATAAACCGACCTGTGCAGCCACAACCGATATCCAGCGCTTTGCCTTTGTTTTTCACAAAAGATAACGCTCGCTTATGTGCCTCTATCCCGTTGTTACGGTTAAAATCGTCACTTTCCCATAGATGGGTAATTTGGTCGTAGGCTTTACCAATCTGCTCAGGTTTCATAAATTATCCCTGCCGAATTTCTAAACAAGCTTTTCCATATAGATAAACTTTTCATCTTCACTGACGACAAGAAAGCCGCAGCGTTGATATAGATGAAATGCAGGGCTTATCTTAAAGACTCTAAGCCTAAGCTTCTCTGCGCAAGCCTGTTTACTCAGTCGCATCGCTTCATCTAAAGCTTTTGCACCTAACCCTTTGTTTTGAAATTCCCCACAGATCTGAAGATCGCGTAAATAACCGCCCTCACTATCAAATGACATCCGTATGACCCCAATAACTTCCCCATCATAGAGAATATCCCAGTTATCCAGGCACTGTATTTGCTCAAGTATCTTTGATTGTTCCCAGTGCACAGATAGCTGCTCATAATATGGGCGCATATTAAAAAATGTGATTTCAGCAGATTTAGTTAGGTTCTTAGACGGCTGATATGAAATCATTATTTACTTCCTTATATCCATCACAACACTAAGCCCAATTCTCGTAACTCTTCCTCACACTGCACTGCATTTTCAAATTGAATTGCGGCAATACCCTCAGCCTTAGCACCTTCGACGTTATATGGCATATCATCGATAAACACAGTCTCTGAAGGCTTAATATCATTTTGTTTCAACAAAGCTTGGTAAATGGCAGCTTGAGGTTTTAGTAAGCCTAAGTCAGCAGAAACTGTTGCACCTTCAAACAAGCTCCAGAACGAATAGGTCGACTTAAGGTAAGCTACAATTTCATGCACATTGTCGGTAAGCGCATAAACATTATAACCTGAGGCTTTGACACGCTTAACTAGATCAACAGAACCAAATATCTGAAGCTGGGTGTGCTTTACGTAGTAAAACAGCCGTTCACATTCTAGATCTGATAAGCCCAATGAAGTCTGATACCGTACCTTGGCTTCTTCTTCTGATATAAAGCCTTTGTTGAGATCCATCCAGGTATCAGATTGAAAGATGGCTTTGGCTAGCTCCTGGTGATCACGATCATTGCCAAATGTCAGCCTGATAATTTCTAAAGGAGCCCAACGTACAATGACATTACCGATATCAAACACGACGTTTTTAATGCTTGTTGATTTCATTCTTGCTCCTTTGAAGTAATCAGGTACGTTATCGTACATCTCACTAGAAATGACTTATGACATAGTGCCGTATAGTCTTAATGAAATACAAGTAAAATCAGCAAGTTCAATGGACTTGGCTCAAAGAGTCTAGTAGGACGCCCCATCGATTTTTCGTACGGGAATACTAGCGAGTACCTCGAATTCAGCCATTTTCATATTAACCGCCAAAATATTCGCATCGCATTTCTCTGTGGTTACATAGTGGGTTAGGCAACCACATGTATTACAGCGGTGAAATTCGACCTTTTTATCTCCCCAGCAATAGGATGCAGTTTTTTCACTACATTTCACTTCAACTTGCTTAGGAGAGAAGTAAGCCCAAGATGCAGCATACCGGCGGCAGATTGAACAGTTGCACTCACCCACTTCCTCGGGAATAACGTCTAGTTTAAGGCTTACATTGCCGCAGTGACATGTTAATTCCATTTAATAACCCCTTATATACTCAAGTTAACTGAAACCGTCTAAAGCACACCTTTTTCCGCCTAACCACCTACACAATAGAACTAACCAGATCTCATTTGCATAAGGTTCACTAATGTATCCATCTGTGCTGATGTTTGTATCATAAAATCATTCCGAGATGACCTTAAGTCCTTTTGTGATATCAGCCAAATTTAAATCATACGCGCACGCTATACTTAACCTTCAAAATAATCATACATGTTATACCCGGGCTTCAGGAGCGACTTGAACAACTTTTTTATACTTAGTCCCTCTTAAGAATAAATTCTTAAGGGGTTTTCACTTTTCTAAAATAAGGCATTGGTATTGCGCAATTTTAGCCAGCTCTGCTGTTTTACTCGGAAATTCAGATTCTAGGAAAAGCAAAGCATCAGCAAGCGTGATTTGGTGTAAATTTGAGGTGTAGTCGAATATTAAGCGATTCACTTGTTGGATAAAAATTTTTCTATCTTGTTGTGACTCGCACCGCTCCCAAATTGATAGATCAATATTATCGTCAGGGTCTTCCAGTGGGCTATTTGCTTGATGATATAAATTAGTAAGCATAGATTCATATTGAGTAGTTGATAACTGCTCTTTACAGCGTAACAACCATGCTAAGGTAATAAGGTTATGCCCAAAGAAACCAAATTGTTCAAGGCAAGATACCAATACATCTGAAACAACGAGCTTCTCTTTCTTAACTTCAACCTCGTTTGCACCGGAAAAGGTAGATGTAACAAACTCTGTAAAGCGATTTAAGAATGTTGGTACCTGGTCTGGACTTAGCTCTGAATACACTGAATTCATCGCAAGTAGAATCGTAACATTGTGGGACAGATACTCATTATTCAGTGAGGCTTTATTAGCAAAATGTTCAAAAATACCCTGAAAGCCTTTGCTTTGATACCACTGAAAGGTAGCTTGATATGATGCAGGGTAAATACCACGTTGTAACATACGATGAATACGAAATTCTGGTAATTGTGGAGCTTGTACTGATTCAACATATTCAGGCAAAACATGGATTGAATCATTCTTCATTAGCATTGATGTATGTAAAAATATAGCTGCGCCATTACCCAATCTCTCCGTCAGATAATTGGCTGACAAATATGCCTTTAAAGCATGAGGTTGATGAATTATTGCTCCACTATGAAGTGCCTATTCTAATAAATCTTGGTTGGTCATCTTTCCTCCATGAAATTAACCGCTTTATATATTGTTTTTCTACATCATCACAAATATAAAAACCTAACGCACTTTTTATTAATGCGACACCACTCCAGATAGCGAAAGCGTGAATATCATGATGAAGAGTTCTTGAACAAAATTCATTTAGGCATACACCCATTTTTTCAGATGGTTTTAACGGCGGTTGGCATCTACACTTCTAGGACATTAGCCAACAAGGACATTACGCATGATTCAACAAGGTCAATCTATACCTAATGGTACGGTTAGCCAGTTAACCGAAGACGGGATGCAAAACCACTCAACCCAAGAGTTGTTTGCCAATAAAACCGTAGTGCTTTTCGCCGTACCCGGTGCTTTTACACCAACTTGTTCAGAAGCACACTTACCCGGTTTTGTGGTCTTGGCTGATCAAATTAAAGCAAAAGGGGTCGACGTTATTGCGTGTGTCGCTGTGAATGACGCTTTTGTGATGCAGGCATGGGGCGAAGCACAAAACGCTTCTGAGCTGATGATGATCGCAGATGGTGATGCGAGCTTTACCAAGTCAATGGGTCTAGAAATGGACACTGAGGGATTTGGTGGAATACGCTCACAGCGTTATGCCATGATTGTTGAAAATGGTGTTGTCAAACAACTGAATGTCGAAGAAGGCGGCCAGTTTGAAGTCAGTTCTGCCGAGGCGATCCTTGCCGCGTTATAGGATGTAGATTAATTTGGATCGGGATGAGGCTCCCGATCCGCACTCTCCTTTACTCTTCTATATACCCCATTTTCCAATGGCTGCTTCTAGTGACTTATTGATTACAACGACCTATTCAACGCCAAAATGCGGTGCTTAAACCGAGTTGATATCACCCTGTCCTCTGCATACTTTTCTATTAAAGTGTCGAAGCCTTCCATTGTCGACTCATTAACACGTGTCTCCGGCTCAAACAGCACCATCAATGAGATTAGATAGGCGTAATAGTCTTGCTTGATAGTTGCGGTAGATGAGTGCTTATTGCAGAAATAGGATGGACTGAATTGTTTGAAGCCTCGCTCCAGCCATGGCTCTCCTATCCTTCGAGTATTTGAAAAGTCGATGAGATTGGCTGTATTGTCAGGGTGAAAGATAATATTGCTGGGTTTGATATCGCCATGAACAAAACCATTACTATGAATGGCTTCTAATTGGTCTAATACCGACTCAAGGTATTTTGATATCTGGTGATAATAGCTTAGCTGGTGAGTGTAGCTGGGTTGGTCATTGTAGCCTTGCTGAGCGATGTAGCTTGGTTCATCAATACTCTTACGCCGTTCTCGCAGCCATTGGTTGGCTGACAAGCCAGATAGGTAATTTGTCAGCAAGTAACTTTGCTGGCCGTTTCTATAGAATTTAATGCATTCACTGCTCGTGAGGTTAAGTGCGCTAAGCCGAGTCAACCACTCGGCTTCACGCTGCAGGGCATAGGCTTCAGCAGGTGTTTCCCCATATTTCACCTTTAAAGCCTTGTCTTCCTGAGTCACCTTCAAGCAGCTCTGCCTTATAATCTCAATCTGGGCGTCACTCGGCAGGCATAACTGTTCCAAAAGCCACTCAGGTTGCGGGCTAGTGCGTATATTAGCCGGAGCAGCTCTAGCTGGCATAAAATAATCTCTAATGCGCTCTATCATAACCTTTCCGGTAGTGCTAACTGGGCAAAGAAACGCGGCGAGAATGGCTGCTCTCGGCCATCAGACATCACCACCAAATTAACATAGCTACTGTCGGCCAAGTAATGCCAGGCTACATCATAGCTACCTGCCATATTGCTGCTTTGCATCTTGTCGGCAAGCCGGAACCAACTCCATACCCCACTCAATTTCTCCCTGGTATCTGCCCCTAAGTTATCGGTTGTCACGATAGAAATATCGTTACTGATATTATTGGTGATAGGCCAGGATTGTTTGCGCCAAAGCACTGGGCCGTTGCGGTATTCAAACAACTTAGTGCCCGATTCAATGGAAAAACGGGTTAGCGATGGCGACATTTTCTGGGCTTTAAGCATAAACTCAAAGCCCAGTTTGCCATCCGAAAAGATACCGCTTTGCAGCCGCTGCACCGACTGCTCTAGTAACCGGTAGTCGTTGGAGATAATCATATCCTGATGGGCAATAAAGCCTTTGATAACCGTTTCGCCAAAGCTACCTTTATCGAAGAAATTACTGTACTTAGCAGTAAAACTGTCGAACATTCCGCCTTGCTTGAAAAAGTCTTCAAAGTCATCAGTTGAAGCATCAAACATAGACTGTTTATCAAATGGGTAATGGCCTTCGAACTGACGGTGATAGACAGAATACAACTGCTGCCAGTCGATGTTGATGAAGCTTCGAGTTTCTTCCAAAGCGAGGTGGTTAATGGTTAATGCCTGACCTCGCAACATCGCGGGAAAAATTGGGTCTTTGTAGCCATTGGCTAACTGGTACTGCTGGGAAATCGGAGTACTGGTATCGACATTTTTCAACTGCTCGATAAAGTATTCCCCGCGGGTTCTTGCCTGGGTAGATTGCTGCACCCAGTCATGAGTTGCACGCAGCTGCTTGACGGCAACATCCAACTGGCTTTGACCGGAGTCACCCACTGCAACTAGCTGGTGAATGGTCGAAAACGATGCGGCTATCAAGGTAGCGACGCGTTCAATAGTATCACTGCGAAGGGCTGTCGGTGGCGCCTCGTTCTCTTGCTCTTGCTTGGCTAGTTGCTGTGAAATGCTGACTAAGTTTGTGTTCTGCTCGACCAATCGATACAGCTGCACCAACGGCGAATAAAGCGGGTCGGTTGCCAACTCGAGCTGAATGGTACTTTCTCCCCAGGTTGAAACCGACACCCAGGAGATATTGGCTGTCAGTGTTTTCCAATACTGAATGTAGTCATTGGTGTAACGCTCTCGAAGTTGGCGATTTATCCGGTTCATTTCCGCTTCGCCACTGATGCGCCCCATCACCCCTTCATAGGCTTGTGTCGCTTCACTCGCTAATTGCAACCCGGTTTCATTGGTTAACTCTTCAAAACCATCGCGAGTAAAGACATAAGGGATCAAATAACCGCTAAATTCAGGGGCAAACTGGAATACCGATGAGTATGACGGAGCCAGTTGAGTCCTGATATCGACACGGCGGGTGAAGTTTGGGTGCTGCAATATGTGCTGGTATAGCAACTCACTCATATCGTTCTTCGATAGTGAGCCTCTCACTAGTGTTAGCAGCTCTTCATTCGATTCCGGCGGTACCGCACCACTGTTCAACACATCCTTCGCAAGCAATTCAAATCGCTCAAGAAGGTTAATGTCCCCTTCGCCCTCTTCTTTGAGTGCTGCGATATAGTAATTGACCAATGAATCAACGTCATGTCGCTCTGGGTTGTACAGCAATTGGTGATAGTTAAGCAGCTCCAAGGTTTTGACTTTGTCATCCAGCGAGTTGTAGACAAACATATCTTTGAGTATGTAGTCACGCATCAATACCAACAATACACGGTTTAACTCTTGGAAATACGCGGATTCTACATAGGGCTGAATACTTGAATCGGGTAACCAATTGGACAAGCTGTACCAAGGTCGGTCGTCATGCTGATAAAGTTGGTTGATTTGGCGTAGCTCATACAAGCTGAAAATGGGTGATGACAGGTCATCTGGCATGATGACATCACTTTTCAGGTTAGATTTATAACGATCCAGCAATGCCAGTGCCTGATTATCTATAGCCTGCTGGCTATCGTAATGTAATTTCAACGTCCAGCCAAAGCCTGAAAGCAGCAAGGCGATACCGCCCAAAGCCGCAACACGAGAGAAACGATACTGCCACTCTTTGGTTTTGAACACGCCGACAAGGCCAGCTTCTTTTAAAATGTACCTGCGAAAAAGCGTCTTACTAAACAAACTGTGCGAAGGCCCATTTGCATCCCCTACACTTGATGCTGCTTCGAGCTGTTCTAAACCTAATTCTGCGGCATTCAAATATGTCAGCACATCCGTTGAGTTTGCCTCTCCACCAGCATTAAAAATGAAGTATCCCCTAAAGTTAAGCTCTACATCATCAAATTGGTGCTGGTTGAATGTCGATGCTAGGAAGTCCTCTATATCAAATTTAATAGCAGTTAACTGATAGAGCCCCGCTACCGCAGACTCTCGATATTCATCATTCAGCTGTTGTTTTAACGCCTCAGAAACTGTCACTGACAGGCGTTTAATCACATCATCGAAAGAGGTATCAAACCAGGCTTTATCATATCTTCCTTTACCTGATATATCGGTAAGCGCCCCTAACGGCTGTTCCCGATCCGCTTCATTGAGGGTAGAAAACAACTCGCAGCAATCCTTGATTCCGGCTAGATGGGTAAAAAGACAATACACAGGCACTGATAGCCCTGTCCGGCTATTCATATCGGCAAGATAACTGCGTACAGTCAGACTGGTTTCATTACTAGTGAGTTCATCACTTTGTACTAATGACTTGAGGTTCAGAGTACAAAGCACACCATTAACTGCCTGACGATCACGCTTTTTCAGCAGAAGATCATAGAGCACATCAAGTTGCTCTTTGACGGCCTCCTGTGGATGGCTGATATCAATAGAAATCAAAACGGCGTCATCAGCTCCCCAAAATGTAATCGGGCTATTTGCATCACCTGATATCTCAGCCGATGACGCAGAAGACTGAACTTGCTCAAAACCAGTTTGCCGCAGAAAAGTAATATCGCCTTGGATATTTTGGCTAAGGTGAAAATACCAAGGCAATCGATATGGGTCGGCATTAAGGCCTGAATGGCTTTTCCAGATAACCTCGAAACGGCTTTTGATTGAATGAACCATTTGGGCTTTGCGCAATACTTCATCTTCATCAACCACTGGTTTGGGGCGACGGAGATAACCATACATCCCCCAACCGATTAACCCCATTTCAAGGATTATGCCCAATACTTGAAGTACCACAGCCCATAACGGTGATAAGGTATACCAGCCTAAAAAATACAAACCAAGGCAGGTCAGCCCTCCAATACTCAAGGCCAGCAACCCTGCTATTACAATCGCTTTGCTCTTTCCCATGGCTCTACCTATTTAACGCTTATCGCTATAAATGAATGCATCGGCTATTCCTTGCTGATTGGCTGTTGCTAGCGTTTGAGCGGCATTCTCTCGATTATTGGATACGCTTATCAGGCGGTATTTCCCTCGCCATTCATCTATGACCGTATTCGGGATCGCCTTTTCATATTGCTGTTGAAATTGCTCAACCTGCGAGCGTGAATTGAACGTGGCTAACTGAACCACCCATGCAATGGATGAGTCGTTGTTTGCACTAGTTGATGAATTGGTACCTGATGGTGCTGCTTTTAGAGTTTGTATGCGGTTGATATCGGCAGGCGTGCTGACGTACACGTACTCGTTATCCTGAGTACTTTCTACTTTGTATAAATCATCGGTAAAGCTGGTTAGCTGGATAAAGGGTTTGGCAGATATGGGCTTTTGGGTGTCATACCAGTATTGCAGTGTGCCCCATGATAAAGCAGATAAAGCAACAAAACCTAGAAAAAAACGCAATACCCTAATCGGCTTTTGAGGCTGCTTTGCGAGTTTGATCTTGCTCTCTTCAACATTAATGTCAGGGAGTCGCTCGGAGAATAAATAGCTACGCTTACGAGAAAACACCGCTTCCTCTAGCCTTTGCTCTAACACTGAGAGCTGATCTTGACCTTCAGTTCGGTATCGCCCCTTAAAACCGACTTTAAGCAGTATGAATATCAGCTCCAGCATATCCACCAGCAAAACCGGTTGTAACAATGCTCGCTCAGCCACCACATAAAACTGCTCGCCACCATTTTTAATACCGAAAAGCTCACTGACCAGCATTTGATTTTCCCAGCCAGCTTCCTCACCCCATGGAGAATGGACAATTTGCTCGTCAATCATGGCAGCCAGCAAGAAACAGGTTTTATCAGCCACCGAAGGGGGATATTCCAACTTAGCGATCTTGTACTTTAATTCGGTAATTGCCAGTTTTAACCCAGCCCTGAAAGCAAAGAGGTCGACTGGACATTGCATCCTTCTTACCGTCACAGCATATGAAAGTAAGTCGGAGCAAACATTAAGCAGACGGTTATCAAAGGCTTGGCTGTTTTGTATTGCCAATAAATATCGGGCTTTATTCTTCAGCTCATTGGCATGTGACAGCGGAATACCTGATGAATAGCGCTCACTCTTAGCCTGTTTGGAATCACTGGTCGGTGTGATAGTCACGGTCACTTCATCTAACAAATCGTCCATAGACTACCCCAGCGCATAGAGCTTGATATTGAGTTCTGGGATACGGCTATCGACATGCAGCGCAATGGGATCTCTTTTGGTTTTGAGCATCTGCCAATAGTCATGCGCAACATCAATCTCAAAATACGCCACATCAGATTGCGCTTTTAACTCAGTTGGGGGAACTGGCAGCACACTCACAGTCACCCCTGATTGACCATTGCGCACTAGTTCAACAATCTGGCTTAAGCCACTCAAGGTACAGCAACTAGGGAAAGTCTGGGCAAGTTCGGCAGTTCCGTACGGAGACTGTACTGACAAGACAAAGCGTTTATTTTCAAGTTGGTTAAGGTTTGGAATCGACAGCCTGAGCAAACGACGCTTATCAAACAGCCCGGCATCCCAATCAAACTCTGTGACATTGTCACTTTGAACCATGGACAGTTTGTCGCGCAGCTCAGTAAACAGGCTAGAAAAGCAGCTCAACAAGTTGTCACGCGACAACCCAACTGGAGGCTCAGCCATCGCTGGTGAAAAGCTATCAAGCTCCGCGGAAAAGGACACTAAGCCTTCATACAGATCTTCGATACGGGTTTCTGGTTGCTCTAACTTTAAATGAAGCCAAGGCATCCAACGGTTTAGCGTCTGAAGCCATAGGAACTCTCTCATTAAGCTCAAGTCACTTTTGGTTTGCTGCCCAGCACCGATACGCTGGACAACATCCATTGCTCTCACTTGGCTCAAGATATAGATTTCTTTAACTCGCTCTTTCAATAAAGGAGAAGCACCAAAATGCAAGCAGGCTGGAATGAAGCTTTTATCCAACACGACCTCGCCATTTTCCTGCCGTTCGAGTACTCTGGCTATTGGCAATAAAGCAAGGCCGGTGACATCTTCTCCCTCAATGACCAAACGTATATTCGGCTCGGCTAAATCGGCATTGATCGCACTCTGGCCAGAGTCACTGACATCAAACAGATTGCAATGCGATACGGCATAACGCCGGTTCTCAGAGGACTCGCCATATTCGTTTTCGCCTTCAACTGACAGCGGCAGCGCCAAATAAATACGCTGATTTAAAGTACCTTCAGGTATATCGAGCAACAACTCTTTAGCGCAATCGAAAAACGTGCCATCAGGGAAAATGCCGCTACTTTTAACGACGCCAAACTTCCCCAACTTAAGGTAATTAGGTTCAATATCCAGCACGGTGACACCAAAGCACTGCCCGCCTGTCGTCATTGACATGTATTTATGAATATATTGCGTGGTATGGCGGTCTTGCTGCTGAAAATGTTGTGGGGCAATAAACATCCCCTCTTTCCATACAACTTTATTTTGACGTTTCAACAGTAATACTCCTTAAAACTTCCACCAGGCATCCTCGACTGGCTGCGACACTTCCACTTTGTTGCTGGTGAGTCGAATAATCAGCGGGGTTTCCTCCGGGCTCTCAACCAAAGCGGTATAGGCCTTAGGGCTTGCCGATTCGTAATTTGAGAACTCCGCGAGTACCCCAATAAATTTGGCTTGCTGCTGTAGGTCAAGTTGAAAGGTTCTCTGCTCGCCGGGCAGCACAGGCGGCATAATAGTCGTATCAACGAGTGAGTCAGACAGAGCGGATTTATCCGACTCGTACAAGGCAATAAAATCTGACTTCTGGAAATTGCCCACATCAGCTAACTGGTAAATACGGACAATCACCGGCCGAGATTGGCCGTCATCGAACACATTCAGTTCATCTGTCGCAGCAAGCTCTACCGACATAGACATAGCTGGCACAAAGGCAGCATTGTTATCACTCGAACTACAGCCACTGACTAACCCAATCAGCGCTAAACCACCGAGAAAATAGCCGCCTGGTAAGGCACCACGGAGAAAGTTTCTCGCTTGATGTGGTTTTTGTGCGAACAAGAAGCTCATGCTAATCACCTCTTCTCACTCAACTCTTCAAACAAGATCGAAGAGAACAAGCGGTAATACTCACGGCGAGCGTGTTTACGGTTGAACTGCTTCTTGTATAGCGCCCAGTACTTTTTCTCTTTGTTCCCCCAGCCGGTGACATAGTCACCAAACTCGTCTTCCAGGTGTGCCGGGTGAAAGCTTTCAAGGAATCGCTCGAGCGTCGCCTCGATAGTGGCAACCAATTTCTCCCTGTCGATAGAGGCTGACAAACTGCGCTCCTGCTGGGCAATAATGGCGTTCAAACGGTCGATACTGGTTTGCAACTCCTCGGCCTGATGATGTTCAGCAATAGTCATCGCCTTACTGCCAGACAGAATCTGATCCGCTTCCTCATCGAGCATGACCACATCTTCGACCTGCTCGGGCTTACTCTGCTCCTGCCATGTATCGTCATCATCAAACGGGTCGTAGCCAAATACATCATCCAAGATATTCTCTGAGGAAAATTGACTCGAAGGTGCTTGCTGCTTTCCAGGGGCCAATGGCCTCGAAGCCAATGCTTGAGCATCCGTATCTTGAGCTGGCCGATTTAAAACGAATTCCTGAAAGTCATCGCTACCAAGGCTATTAGGGCTAAAAGCACCCTGGCCGAAAGTGTGTGAATTAGATGTGTGCTGAGACTGAGACTGTGCGTTACCCGCCTCGAATAAGGCATCAATATCACTTACTAGCAAGGTATAGTCGCCCAGCTTTAATTTATCGCCATCGGCAATTCTCTGGTTTCCTCCCTTTCCTAGCAGCATGCCGTTAATAAACAGCCCATTGGTACTGCGGTCTATAATTTCGACCCCCCCTGCGGCGTGGGGTCGTAACTCCGCATGGACACGTGAGAGTGTGCGATTGAAATCCGGTAGTTGAACCGTACATTCATAGGAGCGACCGATAGTGCCGCCCGAAGCAGGCAGTGCCACCTGCCGGCTTGTTACCTGTTCATTTTCTGGTGTTTCAATCAATTGAAAACTAATCGTCATGGCATTCTTCCCTGTTGTTTTTCACCGGCACTGCGCCATGGCAAGATTAAAGCGGTTCAAAAACGATGGCTGCTGGGCTAAAAACCCTTTTGAAAAATGCACCATCAAATCTTGCTTGCTGGTTCTTATCTTTTTGAAGTAGTTCTTTGGAATACCTGCTTTATCCATGGCCTCCTCAAACACCAATTCATATTCATAAGCGACATCGAGTTCCCCCTGCCAAAGCATTTGCAACAGCGAATCAGCGTCACGTGGTTTTTTAATCACGTTATAGCCATCTCGCTTTAGCGATAGCCACTTATTGGTATTGTATTTAACCCCGTATCTCAGGCTGTATTTGGCCGTTTCATCATTGATGTCTTCCCTCACCGAGGGGCTCACAAACCAAGCCAAATTCTCTGAAACAATAGGGTTTGAAGGCTGTGCGTACGAGGCGCGTTTGGCGTTGGCTGAACCAGAAAAGAACCCATGTACCTTGCCAGTTTCCACCAGCAATTGAGCTTTATCCCAACGCATCATCCTGATCTCGTAAGGCTGGCCCATATTGCGAAAGGTACACTTGATCCTGTCGACAGCAACGCCACCGATATCACCTTCACTATTCACCGTTTGGTATGGCGACCAGTTTTGTGTCGCCAGCACCACCCGATCTACCGCCAATGCGGTAGAACAGGTCAGGCATACCCCGGCGATCATGGCTCCTTTCAGCAGCCGGATTCCTTTCGACATTTGGAATTGCTTTCCTTTCACAACCTGGCTCAGCACAACGTCCTCACTTTCTGTTGTCAGCTTTTTTCGAGGCCTAATTTATTCTTAGCACCAACTGCCCAGAATTACTCTCTGCACTAACGACAATCTGGTCAATTGGTAAGCAATCGCTCAATCGCTGAATACATTCCACCGCTAAACGTGGCATCAAAGAACGATTAATAATTTGCTCAATCGCCCGTCCACCTGTCGTCGGATCGGTATTTCTCGACACAACAAAATCGATGAATGCTTGATCCCAACTGAAGCTGGCCTGATATTTTTCATTGACCTTCCTGGCTATACGATTGAGGCTAATTTCAGTGATCTTGCCGAGTTCTTCTTGATTTAGTGGGTAATAAGGCACGATTGTGGTTCGGCCCAAAAAGGCAGGTTTAAAGTATTGCTGCAATGCCGGCCGGATTTGCTCGACAAGGTCTTCAGTCTGAGGGCGCTCTTCGTTCTGCTCGCAGATGTCACAGATTGCCTGATCGGCAGCGTTGGAAGTCATGATGATAATAGTGTGTTTGAAATCTATCATCCGGCCTTCACTGTCTTTGATATAGCCTTTATCAAAAACCTGATAGAACAAGTCATGGACACCTGGGTGGGCTTTTTCCATTTCATCAAGCAACAGCACCGTGTAAGGGTTACGCCTAATCGCTTCTGTAAGCACACCGCCTTCACCGTAGCCGACATATCCTGCCGGAGAGCCCAGCAGCATTGAGACCTTGTGCTCTTCTTTGAATTCGGTCATGTTGATAGCCGTGAGGTTGTTATCACCGCCGAAGACTTTATCAGCTAGCGCCATTGCGGTTTCGGTTTTACCCACACCACTAGGACCACACATCAAGAACACACCGACAGGCTTACGGTTATCTGTCAGCCCAGCCCGTGAAATACGGATACTTTTCGCTAATTCGCCGATGGCAACTTGTTGGCCAATCACTCTTTGGTGAAGTGAGTCTTCTAATGACAGCAGCTCCGCCACTTCCTCTTTCACCATGTTGCCAGCTGGAATCCCCGTCCACGCAGAAATCACTTCGGCAATCACTTGTTTATCGACCATGGCAAAGACCATAGGGTCATCACCTTGGACATTATCTAGTTCGGCTAGCTTTTCCTTTAAGGTGTTCTGGCTCTCTTGTATCGAACTATCGCCGATATCACCACTGGTATGGCTGGTCTCAAGCACTTCCGTCAGTTCGCTGATTTCACTGACCAAGGCTTTCTCGTGCTCCCACCTTGCAGCCAAAACCTTTAACTCTTCCTGCTTGGCCGCCAAAGTATCACGGAGTGGTTCTCGGTCTTCTGCCAAGGCAACCAGAACCGTGTCCTCAACATCACACGCTTCAAGCTCATTGTTCAAATAGCGAAGCTGTTGCTCCAAATACTCAATTCGCTCCGGTTTTGCCCCTTGAGTCAAAGCAATACGAGCACAGGCAGTATCAAGTAGGCTAATCGCTTTATCGGGTAATTGTCGGGCAGGTAAATACCGCACTGAAAGAGAAACAGCCGCTTCTAGGGCATCTTCGCGAATAAAGACGCCGTGGTGCTTGCGCAGGGAGGCAGCTACACCACGCAGCATTTGCAGCGCATCATTTTCACTGGGCTCTTCGACTTTCACCACTTGGAAACGTCTTGTCAGGGCAGGATCTTTTTCAAAATACTTTTTATACTCAGCCCAAGTTGTCGCCGCTATTGAGCGGAACTCCCCTCGCGCCAAGGCCGGTTTTAGCAAGTTGGCGGCATCATTTTGCCCTGCGGCTCCACCCGCACCAATTAAGGTATGGGCTTCGTCAATGAAGACAATAATGGGTATTTCAGAACTTTTGACTTCATTGATCACGTCTTTTAAGCGATTTTCGAACTCCCCTTTGATACTGGCACCAGCTTGTAACAGCCCCAAGTCCAACGAGCAGATTTCTACCCCTTGCAGCACTGGGGGCACATCACCATTCACAATGCGTAATGCCAGCCCCTCGACAACAGCCGTTTTACCTACACCGGGTTCGCCAACCAAGATCGGGTTATTCTGACGCTTACGGCAAAGAATATCGATGGCATAGCGCACTTCGCTGTTACGGCCTGATATCGGGTCTATCTTCCCGTCCCTTGCCTGCTGAGTCAGGTTAACCGTGTATTTATCCAATGCGCCACCAGCAGTTTGCGGTCCGCCTTGGCTTTGTCCTGAAGGATGAGAAGATTGTGCCCCAGACGCTGCTCCTGCTGCATGACCAACCTCCGCATCGTTCAACTGGGAAATCTGTGCCGACAAAGCTTCCAGCGAAATATCTTTCAAGCTTTCCAAGGCCAGCCTTTTAACCCCAAAGTTATCTGTTTGCTGCAACACGAGCAGCAGGTGAAGGCTGGTGATCTGACCATGACCAAAGTTTACCGAAGCCTGCAACCACGCTTCTTCCATCAACTCACTCAAGGCACGGCTGATTGTGGGTTGTCCGTTGGTACCTTTAACCAAGCGCTCAATGCGTATTGAAAGCTCATTATTCAATGTATTGGGATCAACTTTCTGACTCTGTAAATAGCCCAGCAGAGATTCATCTTTGGTTGCCAAGAGCTGCACCAGCCAATGCTCAACTTCGATTGCGGGGACTGTTTGTGCCATCGCTGCGGCGGCGGACTCTTCCAATGTTGCCTTTAACTGAGGAGTGAGTTTCCCTACCAAGTTACCCAGTTTTACCTGTGTCATACATTATTCTCCGGCAGTAATAAGATTTTGCGAAAGTGACTGCTGTTCCTTTCAGGAGCAAGGCAATTGGCTTCTCCGAGTCGAACACTCTGTTTACCAATTGAAAGAACGGGTGAATCAATAAAATCCCGCTTCACATACAAATAGATCTTTGGTTCGGTATTGTCTTTGAGATAGGCGCGAACCAGTTGCTTCATAGCCAAAGCCAACTGATTGTTTTTCAGCAAACCCAAGTACTCGTCTTTTGTTTTGGGGGTGATAGTGATTTCTATCGATTTATATGCCTGCTCCCCCTTGGAGCCCAAGACAAAACCTTGACCAAGCTTGTGGTTGCGCCCTTGTAGGCCGCCAATTTTGGTTTGATGCGATGACCGAATACGGTAAAGCGCCGAGGGCAATACACGAGGCGCAACATCTAGAGAAAAGTAACTGCAAAGCAGTTGTTTCAAACCTGAAAGGCTGCGGCTTTTGTTGCCAAGCAACAACCCATACCTCAAGGTGCTTTGCTCGTGTGCTTTTCCTTTCATCGTTGGCAAAGCAAACATGTTGGCTAACGCTGCTTGCTGGCTTAACCTGCTAGTGTGCTGTGATAGTAAGCCTTCCTTTTCGTCTCGCAGCAATAAATTACCCGAGCATTCCAAGCTAGCCTTCAGCTCAAAATATCGCTGATTAAACACATCAAGAAAGGCTTGCAGCGCCCTGTCATCCTGATGGAGGCTATGTAACATTTCCGCGTAAAGATAATCTGGAATAACGCCTTTGCAGCCAGATAATGCCTCAAGACCAAGGCTGAGAGTTATCTGTTGCTGGCTTTGGTCAATCTGGGTGACATCAGAAGGTGCACCTTTTGGCATGGGATCTGCCGAGAGCTTGACATCTATACCCTCATTGCCACAGCTCACTCCTTTAGCATGACTAATAGTATTGAGGATGCGAACAGCCTGAATAAAGTCGAACTTTTGCGGCAGGGATAATAAACGGGAGGCTATAGACATAACTGGCTCCCGTGACACTTTTCAAAGCTCAGACCCGGTTCATCACTGCCGAACCGCTCAATAGAAACCTGAATAAAGCGATCAAAACTACAGAATTGCTTAAAGAAGGCATTGAGCACTTCACCGACTACGGCAAACTCAGAGTCAAGTAGCTCATTGTCTAGCGTCAGAATGACCTCTGTGCCTGAAGAGAAGATACTCTGCCTACCAATAGTGACTGGCGCGACCAAGTGATGATAAGTCACCTTTTTGATAGCATCCGCCACGCTGCAGTGAATACTGTTGCTACAAAGTCGGATCGAATCCTGAAGTACTCGGGTCGGGTCATCAACTTGAACCAGGCTGGAGAAATTAGCATTCAGCAAGGCAATAAACCGCCAACTCAAATTTCCGTCCAATGACGGATACTGTGGTGCAGTTGGTGTTTTTAGCACCCGAACCTGGCCGGGCAAATCGACTGCCGCTAAAGACTCCGCCTCTGTCTGGCTGGGTATTAAGCATGGCAGGCGCCCATTGCAGACGTTAAGCAATAAGGAAAGGACAACATCCTCTTTGTTTTCCCGCATATCCACATCACTGATGGATATTTCAGTCTGGCGCCGCCCCTTTTCATCCCATTGTTGTCGGGTCTGCCATTTTGGACTCTGCTGATCCAGCCAATATCCTCCTTCATAGACCGGCATCAATGGGCTATCTCCTGTTGGCAAAACCTCATTAACCTTCACCACAGAGACAACGGTTAACTCACTGTCGTTATCAACATCGGCCACCACTGGCATGGCTAATTTAGTAAAGTCATAGCGTATCGGCTCGCCATGCTGTTGATAGAGGTTGATGGCTGGCACGGTATTCAATGCAAACACCTGGCGAGTAAACAGCCGCAAGAACTCTGTTGGCAACTGCTGAACAAAGAAATTGAGCGTCAATGTGTTGGTTGAAAACTGCATCAACTCTTGGCCGAGCTCATCAATTCTCAGGTAGGCCGCTTTATCAGGAAAGGCAAAGTAATCTCGAAGCTGATCAAAACCGGCTAAATGATTGCCATATTGCGGCAGCCAATTGAAATCTGGGTCAGCGACCCGTGAACGCAGCCTGCTAACTTCTATCTCTACCTGACGACCAGTTTCATCTTGCACAGAGAGCGCTTCGGTATTGAGCAACAACAAATCAATCAAGCCACGAGAGCTGTTTTCAAAACCTCGGACATAGAAATCAAAGTGCCCCCGTGTATTATCAGGTGTCAGGGCCATCTGAGAAAACAGGACTGACGGGTCATCACTCTTCAACGTCAACTGAATTACCGTGTCAGCCCGACGAATCGTTTTTGGCGTAGGGAAATTAAACGGAGCTGAGCTGGCTTCTATTTCCGAGATCTCATAAGGCGCAACCACTAATTCATCGACCAAGGTAAAAAGGCATTCACTCTGGTTTACTTGAACTGACAGCTCTGATCCCTTAGCTAATGACAGTGCCTCAGCCCCTGCTTCACCGGCTAATTCAAGCTTAAATGGCGCGTAGCTCGGCACGGTTTGTAGATAGCCGGGATACAGGACATTGAACAGGTCTTGCAAGATTTCGGGAAATTGCTCGTCAATGCGCTTTTCTGTTTTGGCTGTCAGCAATGCAACAGCATCGATCAAGCGGCTAATATTCGGGTCTTCTTGGCCGCTTTGGTTTAACCGCATTGAGCTGGCATGCTCTGGAAACTGCTGACCAAAGCCCTCTAGTGACTGGCGGATATAGGCCAGCTCCCTTTCGTAGTAACTCAGTAATTGATCAGACAACTTCTTGCCCCTCCATCTTTGCCGACTGACTTGAGAGGCTAATACTCGAATCGAAAAGGAAAACGTGCTCGCCATTGTTCACATCGACTTTCGCCATCAGCGAAAACTTCATGATGTTTTTACTCGGATCGCTTTCCTTTACGAAGACGCTGACTTCTGACAGGCGGGGTTCAAATGCGCGCACCCATTTTTCAAGGGAGCGTGAAAATTGCTCTTTGTTCACTTGGCTGCTGACACTATAGGCAGCATCAAGGCCAAAGCTAAAATTGGACAGTTGTACTTCTTTATATTGTTTTGGCAGCACCCGCATCGGCGCTTCCGAGTTGAGCAATACGGTCAATTGATAGCGAATCGACTCAAGAAGATCGTCTTCATTGCCATTTTGCTTTGCGATGAATGTACCCCAGAAGCTCATGCCACACCTCCGGCAACCGTAGGTTGAGGTGCTCGAGCGCCAGAGCGAGCTTCACCGCCAAGGTCAGTAGAGATCAACACTTCTCCGCAAGCGTTATCGAACTGGTACTGTGGCTGAACCAGCACATCACAGGTGTAGCGACCATGCTGCCCTTCAACCTCTTTCACCGTTACCCGGCCTTTGCTCAACGGGTATTTAGCCAAGGTAATTACATCGGCTTCGGTTAAATTACTGGCATACTTATCAAGCCAACTATTGAGGAAGTTCTCGCACTCTTTAGCCGTTTGGAAGTTGCCCATCATCCCGCGAATTTGTACTTTAAGATAATGAGCGATCCGGCAGATCATCAGTGTTGTTTGAATTTGCCCCATGACCGCCTCAGCATCATCCTCGCCATGGTCCCAAATTGAGCCATTTCCCCTGAAGTAGAACTTGTCTGTCGTCAGGCTATGGCACAACGGAATAAAACCGTTTTCGGCATAAAAACTGCCCATCTCGGTAATGAACCTCACGTTGGGTTTAGGATTTTGTACCGATATGGTGCCGACACTGCTAGGTGGAAGATTGACCAAGGCACCATGGTATTTATCTTGCCAACGGGATTTCATAAAACCAAACCAGTTGATTCGGTTGAATTCTCGCATCGCAATAGAGGCGAATAAAAACGCCGCGTTGCCCCAAAGCCCTTCAGGTGAATCTTTGTCGCCTGGACATGAAACTTCTGAAAAAACCACCTTATTGGAGACACCTTGTTCGTATGCATCGCGAAGTCGAATACTTGGGAGTGTCAGGCCAATAAACCGCGATGTGGAAAGGCTTCTCAGCCGCTGCCACGAAATAAACTCAGGGCCATCAATGATCTTTTGAATTCGGGCAGTATCTGACAACCAATCGGCACCCGATTCACCGAAAAAGTCACGAGATGGTGACATGATGAATGGACAAAGGCAGTGATCACCCATCCTAGCCAGCAACTCTAGGGTGTAGATATCATCATAGTCACTGTCAAAATCCATCGAAATCGTATGGTCAACCACCATAAGACCGTATGGCTGACCGCCTGAAGTATTGAGCTCTTGATTACCAATCAGGTTATATAAACGGGTACGCTTAAGTGAGACTGCGGTATTGAGCTCATAAGACAGCTCATCCCAAGAAAGATCTAAAATTTTGACTTTGATTTTTTGGTAATTAACAGGGAGTGAGACGAGTGTTTCCACTCCCCGCCATGACGCTTCTAGTTGAGTAAAAGCTGGATGATGAATAAGCGCAGACACTTGCTCAGACACAAGACTGTCTATTTCCGCGATAAGTCGATTTACCGCAGACCTAAAAGCCTGCTGACTGCTTAACATGCCTTTATCAGCTTGCGCCAACAGGGTTAAGGCATCATGTAAAAATGCCTTATCACTGCTGTCTAGCTGGTTTAGCCGTTGTTGAAGGTCTGCGCTTATCATCCTGATACCAACCTGTAGTTCCTTGTTACTACCGGGCGATTAACCCGGTATTTTTGCTACCATGCGAACCGATGTCGTCAGCTCTTCCATTTGGAGCCAAGGGCGCAAATGGGCAACGGCTGAGTACGAGCCCGGACGCCCCGGTTGCTCTACCACTTGGATCTGTGATTCACACAACGGGGTTTTCGAACGCTCGGCATTCCCGACAGCCCCTGAATTGGTATATTGGTCAATCCAGGTTTGCAGCTGTTTTTGAATGTCACTGGCTTCAAGGTTTGAACCCAGCATGTCTCGTCCCATCACTTTCAGGTAGTGAGCAATTCGGCTACTGGCCATGATGTAAGAAAGGCGCGCTGAGATAGCGGCATTGCTGGTCGCGTCAGGATCAGCGAAGGTTTTCGGCTTCTGCGTGGTCTGGCTACCGATAAAGACACCGTAATTGGCATTTTTGTAGTGGACCAGAGGCAGCATACCGAGGTCGCTGAGCTCTTTCTCACGCTCATCCGTCAGGTTGACTTCAATTGGGCATTGTTGCTGCAGATCACCAGCGACGGATTTGAATGTGAGGTTCGGCAGGTTCTCTACCTTACCGCCGTTGTCCAAGCCGCGGATAGCAGTACACCAACCAAATGCGGTATGGGCCTGGGTCATTTTAAGACCTAGCTCATAGGCGGCATTCGACCAAACCAACTGTGAATTGTCGCTAGGTTTAGGGTTTCCGTCGGTGTCTGTTGCTAGCTCTTCATAAGAAAAAGCGTTGGTTGACAGCCCTTTATTACCGTAAGGCAAACGCGCCAAGGTTTGTGGCAAGGTCAGCACCACATAGCGTGCATCATCACTTTCACGGAACGCATTCCATGATGCGTAGGCCGGTGAGTCAAAGCCCGGTGCAACAGGCTTGCCTTCGTTAAATGTTTCGAAGCTATCAAGTTCGAACATTTGCGGATTGGCCGCCGCTACGAATGGTGCATGGCTGGCTGCTGCTGTTTCGCCCATATATCGAAGCAAGGCAATATCTTCGTCTTTGTGGCTAAAGCTGTAATCACCAATTAGTGCCCCGTAAGGTTCACCACCGGCTGTACCAAACTCTTTCTGGTACAAGGCATCGAACAACGGGCTACGATCAACCGCTGGTGCATCTTCGAACTGCTCAAGCAGCTCATCTTTGGAGAAATCGACCAGTTTGATTTTCAATGATTGGCCAGTTTCACTTTCACGGACGAGTTTGTTCAGGCCACGCCATGAACCTTCCAGACGCTGAAAGTCTTCTTGCTGCATGATGGCAGACAGCTGACCTGACATCTGCTTGTCAATTTCGGCAATGGCATTTTCGATTGTCTTGGTCAGGTTCTTATCCCAAGTGACCGTTCCATCCAGTGCTTGCTCTGCCAGTACAGAAAAGAGCTCCTTGGTAGTATCAGCCGGCGTTTGGGTCGTCGCGGTAATCGCCCTATCCAATAAGCTCAGCGAGCTCTCTTCCGTGGCCGTTGCCGCTTGTGCTTCTAACTCTGCACTCATGACTCATCCCCTTTTTTCTCAATACCCAACTCGCTGGACAGTGCGTTGATTTGATCCGCACTCTGCAGCACTTCCTTCAACAGTTTTTCCAAATCACGAGAGCGATCTGCCTTTGACAGCAAGGTTTTAAGCTGCTGCCGGGTTTCCGCCAACTTGCGCAGCGGTTCAACTTGCTCGATAAGAGAATCCGGTTCGAAGTCTTTCATCGAGTTGAAAGTAAGCGCTGCCTCGAACTGGCTATCGTCTTTGGCAAGCGTATTGTCGACTTTCAGCTTTAGCTCAGGGCCGACACGCTTTAACACGGTATCGAAATTGTCTTTGTCGATCTGATAGAAAGAGCGGTCTTCAAGCTCTTCACGATCTTCCTTGTGGGCAGAGAAGTCCCCAATCACACCCACCACAAATGGCAACTCCTTGGTTTCAACAGCGCCATTGGTTTCGACATCATAGGTAATACTTACCCGGTTTTTACTTACACGCTTGTGTTGTGAATTTAAGGCCACGTTGTATCTCCTTCCTATCTAGAGTTAGCTCGCTTTCGACTCTAACTTACCGGTGGTGCAATCGAATTTGACGGTATCGCCTTTCTCGATCTTGCCGCCGTCACCTTCCTGGTAGTACACCTTGGTGAGCGTGGTATAGGTCAAACTGAACGTTTCAGCAGGTAAATTGCCGTCAGAGCCACTGATGTTGTAATCCGCAATACGTGCCTTCTCCAAGGTGATCACTAAGTACGGATCAGCACCAGCGCCATCACGTGAAGGCTTGGTTAACAGAATCTCTACGGTTTTCCCTTCTGGGCCTGGTGCAAAAAGGAATGTCGTTAGGTGGGGAGATGCACCATCGGAGATACGCGAAATATGGATAGCATCCAGAGAAACCATCCCTTTATCGGCGTTGTTTGCGTTACCGACATCAACATTTACGCCACGGTTTGCGCCCCAGGTCATGGTATCTAGGGCGAAGAAACCTTTTTTACCACCAATATCCCCAACAGTCGCGGCACCTTTAATAGAGTTCAGTCCGTCGATTCGCATAAAAATAGAAGCCATTATTTATCCCTCTTTATTTACAATGGATATGCATTTCAAAATGAAAGATGTGTTTACCATTCAATCTGTGACAAACCGCCGTCATTTGAACTTGGGTTTGCTGAGACCGAACCTTGCGTTGGTTCATCAAGGGGCATCGATACTGCGGATGACGCTTGAGTTTCATTCACCTGAGCACCAATTGGGGCACTTACAGATGAAGGTGCAGAATTGAGTGACGCCTGGTGCTCGGCACTTTCCAGCCCTGCCAGCTGTTGGATCCTTAAATTCACTGATTCTTGATCACCAACCAGTTCTTGAAGAAGTTCTGGTAGCGACATTCCCCCCCAACGTATTGCCCGCTTTAACAACAAATATATGGGGCTATGGGGCTCTGTTTGCTGAAAGTAATCGGCTATCTTCTGTAACTCTGCCAGCGCTTGTTCCCGTGAAGCCATACCCTGTGCGGTATTCACATTAAGGATTGTCTGGTTTATAGCTGGCGTATGTCCACCCTCCTCTTGATTACTGTTCGAGTTATTAATGTGCTCTGAAACATTAGATTGCGTTGTGACTGGGGCAGGTTGATCCTGTGTTGGAGGTTGAACATCCAGTGGCCAAACCGAAAATTGATCACCAACCAGATACTTCATCGCACTGATCAATCGCTCAATGGACTCTTTAACAAAACGAAAGCTAACTCCTGTTGCTCCCGATTCATGACATTTCTCGCCAATAGCCTTTTCCAGACCAGCTAGTGCCTCTAACACCTCTGCCAACGTAGTGATTTTTACCTCTACCTCGGCTTTTTCAGCACTGAATTGGGCCGCGGCTTGTTGTTTCACTTCAGCCAAACTGCCCGCTTTTTCTGCCGCATAAAACTTGCCGTAATCGATATCGCCCACCAAAGGCAACATTTGCAAAGGCATGTAAAGGAGGCCACTTTCAGCAGTGTCTCCCACCAACTGCAGCAAAGGCTTAACCCGATGCTCGACAACTTCTTTCGCTTGTTCCGATTCGGTAGCACCCTTACGTTTCTTTTCCGGCAATATGGGTTGTAGTGAATCCCAATATTGATTGATGATCTGCTCAAACGTTGCCAGCGCGCTTACAAGGTTAACCAACGGATCGGCGGTAAAAACCTGTGAGACGGTATACCAAGACAGGATCTCTACATCCTTGGAGTGTTGCTGCAGGCAGCTATGGCATTCCGAGGCCAAGTTTGTCCAGTTATCACTGTTAGCGTGGACCGTCTCAATATCCTCAGTCGCTTCAGGGGTCTCTACCAACTGACGAAATGATGACTGAGCGACATTAAAAGCGTTACGGTAGCCGCGGTATAACGCACGGTTATCCTTGAGGTATTCACCTCCCGGCTGGTCATCTGAAATCGGCTGGAGCAAATCTTCAAACATAGTGCATACTTCCTTGATGCTAAGACCTTGGGTAAAAAGTGGTGGTCAAAAGTCCTTGGTTCAAATCCCCAGATTAGTGCTCTGCAAACCAGTTTGCTGCGGTGCCTGTGATGCCCGGTTTACGCTGGAAGGCTGTAAAATTGCCCCAGATAAAACTGGATAGGTAAGAGATAGCCCACGCTTGCGCCGGTCCTGAATCTTGGTTCGCTGCAACCTTTGAGTTATATGGCCCGCAGCGGATCACCAATGGGTTATCACCGTTGGCATAGACGTTGTATTCCACTTTTTTGTCGGTCACTCGCTTATCAAGCAAACGAAGCTTGCTGGTCAGCATTTTTGACAAGATATTGGTCGCTAACAGTACTTGCTGATCGCCCTGGGCCATGCTGCGGCACATCACAATCGCTGTACGTAGCTTGTTGCCAACATTGCCTTTCTTTGCCCCTGGCACAGTGATGACACAGTCTGGGTTATCCCATACAAACACCGACTTTCCATCCAACTTCCCAAGCCTTGAAAGGTTATAAAAGGCGTGGCCATATTTCTTACCCCGAGCCATCTGCGACACATTCAATTGCAACTCAACAATATGTGGAATAGTGCGCTTCTCTTTAGGACGGTTAGTCACGTTGCTGGTGAAATCAATGTTGACCTGCAAGAAGAACTTCACGTCCTTGTATTCGTCTTCAACCCCTTTAGTCCATAAATCTTTGACCGCTGGCGATTGCTTATCTTTAATGGCCTGAAAGTTGGGCGTTTTGTAAATGTAATTTCGAAACGCCATCATCTGGGCAATGGTGCTAAAGACAATGGTTGCCCTTGCGATATCCTTCACTTCCAGCGGCGTTTTCACCTCAGACGTTCTGTCTGTACTCGGGTCATCCCATTTGGTAATGCCGCATTTTTCGGCAATGCGTTCACGAGTTTTGAGAGGCCCGCGCATGTACTTAATCGGCTTGCCACCCTCGCATTTCACATTTTTTGTCAATTCCAACATGAACTTATGTAGCTCTTTGTTAGCTATTTTGGCCTGTTCGACCAGCTCCTCAATTTGCTCCCTTTTGTGGTAGGTATCCCAAAAGGTTGTTTGTGAAATTATGTCACCACGCGTGTAAGTCGGCATCGCTCGCTCCTAAACCTTATCGTTCCTCGTTAACCACCGATCTGCACCGTTGGCGCACCTACGACGATGGATCCCCCATGGCTTGTGGTATCACCCATCCTTGCGGCAGGCGTGTTGTTAATCAGTACTGTTGCACTGCCTTTGGCAATGCTATCTGGCGGACCGACACACACTAATGAGTCCCCCATTTTTGCGGCTGGCATAAAGCAAATAAGTACCGTTGCAGCGCCCGGGCCCACTATCGGCCCACCCACATGTGGAATCGGTGGTGTACCCGGTGTTTGCATCGGGCAGGTATGCATGTCCGTTAGTCGAGCAGCGCATGGCATATTTCACCTCCTTGCTTTTTGGTTCCCGTACCGCCATTGGCAACATCAAGTGCCATTTGAAACACCCCTTGGTAGTAATTTCGGTGTGCTTTTTCTTTCGCTTTCCACTCAGGGATCACTGCAGCGGTATTCACAGCACCGGCGACTGCCTTGGCATATAAGTATTCAACAGGCATCACCACTGGGTTATCTGCTGGAGCAATGCTGCCTGTTCCACTCCAAAACACTGCCTGCCCCAGCCATTTCGGTGCTCTGTCATCTTTCAGCTCTTGCAACTGGCGCTCTATACGGCGTCTTTGCCCTTCATTCGGATCTCTTACCCAGCGCTCGCAATCATCTATCAGCTTTGACTCTTCTAGGCTCCAGTCAGGCTGGCGCAAACGCAGTGCTTGCACACACCACCAAATGGCTTCTCTCATCGGCAAGGCATGGGCGAAGAAGTGAGCCAAATCGATATAGCATTCGGCTTGATTAAGCTGGGCAATGACTTCTTCAGGCGAAGCCTCACACTGGACAGCAAGCTCCGCCTCTTCTGATAGTTCAATGTGGCTGAAGATGTCCGCTGAGCTGATATAGGGGATCTTTTTCATCTAGTTCACCATCACAATCCCGCCCTTGACGGCAGTTTGGCCGCTAGAGCTCACCTCGGCTTTTGCCGTGCCTTTGACTGTGGCACCGACATCTCCTTGCAAGGTGGCATTGAGCCCCTTTATCGTGGCGCTGCTGGTTCCCTTGGCTGTAAAACTACTGTTGGCCTGCAGCGACATAGAACTCCCCGCTTTGCCGCTAAACGAGCCATCAGCTTTAATGCTGACTGAAGTACCTGACTGGCTGAGGCTTCCACCATCAATGGATACCTTGGAATCTCCCGCAATGGCTATCTGGCTACTGGAAAGCTCTATCTTGCTGCTGCTCATGACAATCTTGCTGTCACCCACCTTGAGGGTTAAGGTATCTGAGCCTGTTATGGTGATAGATTTAGCCTGTGCGGTGATCGCATCACCAGCCTTAAGGGAGTATGACTTTTTGGTGGTCAGTGAAATGTCTTCTTTCGCGGTCAGGGAGTACGCTTTCTCGACGCTTTGGGCAATGTTCTTAGTTACCGCCAGCTTCATTTCCCCGCCAACCGTTTCTTGGTGGTCGTTGACCACTTCACTGGTAAAATCCTTGGCGGCATGAAGATAGAACACCTCGTTATCTTTCTTATCATCAAACCGCAACTCATTCGATTCCCCCGCCAGCTTACTTTTCACACCGCTTTGGGTGGTATTCGCCGTGGGGTATGGTGGTTTGTTGCTGCTGTTGTACACACTGGAGACCACTACGGGTTGGTCTGGATCACCATTAATAAAGCTCACCAACACTTCTTGCCCGGCTCGAGGGAGAAACTGCATGCCATAGCTGCTGCCAGCCATCCCTTGCGCAACACGTACCCAGCAACTGGTTTTATCACCGGTTTCAGGATCCCAGTGGAATTTGATCCTCACCCTACCCAACGCATCACTTGCCGGCTCACCTTGCTTGCTGCCCGCAACTACTGCTGATTGCAGACCATACAACGTCGGCTTTTCCTTCATCAGCGGATAAAACAATTGGTCTTCTGGGATACAGTCAAATTCCGTTTTGCATGCAAAACTGTTGGCGCCATCGATACCAAATTCATAGTGAAGGCGAGAAACCAGGTAATTCCCTTCCTCGCTGCTTTGGCTATGAGACGCCAGCGTCATGTAATGGCCAACGCAGACATCCATTGATGTCGAAGTGGCCTGCACACTGTGGTAACTCGAGTCTTGCTGCCCCCTTTGTGTTTCGCCAATAGAAGCCAAATCACTGTATGTACCGGCAGGGCTTGCGGTTGGATAGCGATAATCGGTTAGTTTGGTATTGCCTGATAAGCTGTATTTGCTTTTCTTGGCTTTGCTCGTGATCAGTTTTGACTGGTTGTAGTCATACCCGGCAAGTTCCAACGAGGCACTCAAGAATGCGTGCTCTCGCTGCCAGGTATCGAGAATATCGTTATCTCCCGTGGGCGCTGAGGCGTAATCAAGTTTTACGGCATCAGTTTTGGCAAATGATTTATCCGCCTGCTGCAGGTATAGCATCCCTGCATTACTGTCTTTACCAAAGTAATAATGCACGCCCTCTTCAGCCAGTAAACGGGTGACAAACTCAAAGTCTGATTCATTGAACTGAACGCAATATTCGCGCTTGGTTGAAGGCATGCTCTTTACGCTGTAACAACCCTTGAAGCCAAGCTCATCAAAAATCGACGTAACAATCGACTGTGTTGTCGCTTCTTGGAACACCCGACAGTTACGAGAGTAGTTAAGCAAAAACAACCAAGGTTTCACCGTCAGCTTGATACTGTAAAACGAGGAATCAATGCGCTGAGATTGAGCCTGAGCTTTTACCACAACCCCTTTGAATTCCCTTGCTGAGCTGCGGCTATCGCCAAGTACATCAAAGACACTGCAGCTGAGCTCTTCACCTATCCAAGACGCCGGATCCGATGAACTCACAAGTACATCAACCGAAAATTGGTAATCACCGCTCAAGGCTTCTTCAACAGCTAATCTAGAAGCTACAAACTCCTTGTTGCTGGCATTTTTCACGACAAGGTAACTACCTTGGGTATCGAGTAATTCATTCATTTCTTGGTCTCCCCATCCGTGGTTCGAGCAATACTTTCAACGCTTTCTCTTTGTACAACTGGTGCCGCATTAACAAGGTTGGCGAAACGGATCAGCTGGATTGGTGGATATAGCGCCATCTCCCTGGCGACGGCCATATTGATAGAAATTGAATAGTTACTTAGCTCTGCAATGGGCATGTCACCCGGTACAGCACCGTCAAATAAAACCTTCACGGCTTGGTTTGCGGCAAGTTGTCCAACCCGGTAGTACTTGTTCGAAACAGAAATCAGTGCCGAAGATTTGGTCACCATAGAGTCATAGGCACTGGCGACAGGTAAACCATATTTTATCGCTGATTGGGTAAACGCATCGGTATTGGCAAGGTTATAAGAGCTGGAACCTACGTATACGACGTCTACATTTTCATTGGTGAGCTGCTGCATACGTTCGTCAAATTGATCGGGTAGTGGTTTGCCCTCGTCATCTAGCTGGTACAGGGATTCCACCACTTCAAAACCCATCTCTTTTGACAGCAGTTTAAGCTTCTGGGTATTGAGGTTTGAGTTGAGTTCAGCGTTGGAATAAATCACCCCAATTTTTTCGACAGGGAAATACTCACGCATTGCACGTATTTGTACATCTTCACTGATCCGGTTACGGATCCCAGCTAGCATCGGCCGCCCTGTTTTGTCCTGCATCTCAACAATGCCAGCACCTACCGGATCGGCCACAATCATGAATAAGGCAGGGATATCGCCTAGCTTGGTTGCTTCGCCATATTCTTCGCGAGTTCCCAACAAAGCCTTGCTGACACTGGTACCCCAAGTCACCACAAGATCTGGTTGCAGTTCTTTGGCTTGGTTTAAGATGTCCTCCAGTTGCGAGCGATCTCGCTTAGCGTCCCTGACAACCACGTCAACCGGGTATTCATTGTTTGCCAAGTAATCTTTAAAGCCTTTGCAAGCCTCCTCACAACCACGCCAAACCGCCATAAATACCGTCTTTGGCTCTTGAGACTGAGCCAGACCCTGCGCAGCAACTGAACCTCCAGACAGCAAAGAGAGGCCGATTGATACCGCTAGAACATGCTGCTTCATACCTGTGCCTCCTGACGAACTTGCGACGAAGGTGCTTTCAAAAAGAACAGCATCAAAAGCCCACTGACTATGATTCCAGCGCCAACAATGGCCATTGCGAAACCGTAATTTCCGAAGGCCAACAGCGATGCGACGATAATCGGGCCAAATACACTACCGATACGTTCTGCAGTACGAAGAATACCGAGTACTTCAGTTCGCCCTACTTCAGGGGTCGCTTCAGATGCTTCCAGTGCACAGGCGATCAGTGGTGCTTTTAGGATGGAATGGGCAACCCCCATCAGTGTGACAGCAAGCAAAATCTTGAACAGTGATGCTTCACCATAGAGCGAAAGTAGGATCACTCCGGACAAAACGGTCCCTAGAACAATTAACTCACGGGTTTTCTGGGTTTTATCTGCAATGCCGGATGCAATGGGACTGAGCGGAATGATCACCAGGGAATAGATCATCATGATCCGGCCAATTTCTGATTGCGAGGCATCCAGTGAGACCAAATACAGCGGAACCAAGAAATACAGAAAACCCGTCAGTACAATTTTGGCTGGGATAGCGCAACACAGGACAACAGCGACAAATCGAATATTCTTGGCGAGCAGTAACAGACCGCCTTTTTTCTTGGCTACACTACGGCTTGTCGTATCGATTTCGGCAGAAAACATGCGCCAAGCCAAGACGCCGGCAAACGCCGCCAAGGCCGCTGAGATCAAGAATACTGGCTGATAACCAATCCGATCTGCAATAATCCCTCCCAGTGCGGTTCCACACATGGTCGCAGTCATCAGAACACCAACAAAAATCGCCATACCCTTAGCACGGTTTTCTGATGTGACGACAGCAGCGATATAACTTTGGCAACTAATTGTAATCACCGCATAACCCAGTGCCGTTACACCGCGAGAAATCACTATATCCATGCTGTTTGTGGCAAAAGCACACCCCAAATATCCTGCAATCGCCGGGATCAACCCAAACAGAAACAGCCGCTTTTGACCAAATTTATCTACTAACTTAGCGGCAAACGGTGTAAAGGCTGCAATAACAAACATGAATACGGAGATAGGTAGCCCTAGCATCACGCCCTGGCTAATCCAGGAGTTTGGCTCGTAGTACTCTGCTACATACAAAGGCATGAAGGATTTTTGTAATTCTTCGCCAAATGAGAAGACAAATAGAGGAATGCGGGCATCAACGATGTCACCCTTACGAACCTGTAACTTACGCTGCAAATTAAATTTCTCTGCAATTCGCTTCAGGTGCTGTCTTAAGCTATCTGCTTCCTGATTGTTTGCGCTATTTACTTTGTGGCTCGATAGGTAGTTGAACAAAGACGTGAACTTGGTCTGCAACTGTTTTGAATCATGGTTCAGTTTATTCGAGAAGATACCAATAGTTCCGCGCTCAGATGTTTGATCATTAACAGAGAAATCGCCTTTGATCTGACGCTTGAGTATCGTCTCAGATTCTTCCAGTGGCCCAGAGATGTAGACCATCACCACCACCATAACGACCTCGAAGCAAACCAGTAAGACCGCAATGAGGACAATAGCAATATCAAAGAAGATATCGAGCAACTGAGACTGAATATATGTCGAATTCAGGCCAACAATCACACTGCCGATACGCTCATCTTGACTAGTAATATCCAAACGAAACACATCACTCTTCACTGCCGAGTCAGTAAATGGCAGAGAAAACAGAGAAGGAAGCGTTTTTATTGCGATAGATACCCGGTCACTAAATGATGCATTAAGGTATTGGGCTGATGTTGATTCGAACTGTTGTGTACGCTCTGTATCAGCAGACACGATTGTCCCTGCTTTATATAGCATGTCATCTATTTGATTGTCGTTGCTGTTGCTGATGGCAATGAAATTTAGCTCTGGGTATTTTGACAATGCTTGTTCTAGGTATGTGTCCATTCCCCTTATTTTATCTAACGGCACACCAGCATTTGTCGCGAGTTCAACATCATCATGTACAAGTTGTGCAACAACATTGGCTTTTTTTAACAGCTCAGGTTTGATAGAGAAGTTAAATTCTGCCAAGGTGTAAAGTGCACTCAAAACAGAGGCGAAGAATGCGCTTAGAACAGTAATTAAAATGAGTCGGCTATTAATAAAGCTCGCCAAGCTTTTCACTTGGCTCATTGGATTACCTCAACTGACTTAGCTTGTTTGTTTTTTCCTTTATCATGAGAGATAACTTGAATTCTCTCAATTTCATCAGCCACATGAGTCTTCATTTTTTCACTTTGTATAATCTGCTCTGCAAACTTCTTGGTCATTACACCTGAAGGCTGCTTTGCCATTTTCTTTGAATCATTTTCTGAATAGCCCTGAATCAACTTAATCACATTGGTGATATCACTGAGGCCAAACCTAACTGCAATAAGAACAATCAAGGCAGAGACTAAAAATAAAACAACAGTCACTTCAAGCAGATGTAGCCGGACAGCAGCGTAAACACCAAACATGGCACTTTTGTCATATTCGATGACAATACTCCCCATTAACTGATCAAAGCTGTCCTTAATTTGTAGACCACTATATAGCGTGTCTTCTGAACTCAACAGCCAGTAAGCTTCTTTTGAATTCAACGCCCTACGCACAACATCTTTTGGAATCTTTTCGTCAGTTCCGTGTTCCGCTCCATGTTCCGCTTGTAGGATTACCGATCCTTTTGCATCAATTAACTTCACTGCTTTTACGTTATCTTCCCTTATAGCGGCTTTATCAAAACTTATTTGTAAATTGTTAGCGGAGTGAAGTGGGATACCCAAACGTTCTGTACGTTGGACAGAGGATTCCAAAGAGGCTGAAATAACTTGAAGCTTTGAAGAAACAACTTGAGACATCAAGTTGTCAAATTTCATGTAGTTCATCAAATACAACAGGCCAAGCACAGAGAGTAAAATCACCCAAACCGTGATCACTAATCTTAAATGCACTTCAAAAAAAGCCTTCATTGGCCACTTACTCCTAGAACGTGACGCTACCGCTAATCAAATATTTAGCAGCCAAAGGAGAAAAATGTGCATGAAATTTTGATTTGTTTTTAAAACCAGATCTTGAGCCGAAAAACAATAATATATTTTTGTGTTTTCTTTAAATTTCGACTAGTGAGATTTATCGATAATAACCATATATAATCTGGTGAATTAATTTATAAGCAATCAACAATATCCACACAACAAATAATGAAAAACGTCGAAAAACAGGAAATAACCTCAGCAAATAAAAGGTGAAATTTATTTTACACGCTTCGATTTAATTAATATATAAAATAAACACTCGTTTACATTCACCTAATTAACCATCTATTGATAAATCATTCATTAGCGGCATATTATTTGGGCGCCCCATATCTCCGAGACTGTAATCACAGACACCGTCAGGAAAAGTTGCCTTTAGGCTTTCAATCTTACTAGATACATCGACTGACCCATAAATGCCCTTTTCAATCGCTTTCTCTACCGAAATTCGGTGACACTTGAATATACTACCTTTCCATGGTGCTCCCGCTTGAATACGGCTATTACTATAGATTGGATAGACTTGGGTACATGGACCATTGGCTTGTCCATTCCACTTCCCATCAAACACCCCGCTTCCAGATGCATGGGTTTTACCTTCAGCATTAAAGCAGGTATCAACGGCCAACTGTGGTTTTGCTACTTTTACTTTCTGTTCATAGTTCATCGCATCCGGCATGCTTTTCATTGTCATAAGCCATTCATCCATCAGTGAATAAGCTTGCTCTACCGGGTTAAATTTTTTATGGGATATCCAGATAACATGGTTATCAGCATGGCTCTTTGCTTCCAAAATCCGTAAACGGGTCGAGAATGATGCTGATGTATGATGCATATTCAGATCATCTTCGAGGTAATGCCGAATATCTATAATAGGTAAGCTAACGTTGCCTATGAAGACTTGACCATATTGATAAGCCCTTTCAATTGCAGAAAGAGGAGCTGAGCGCCTTTTAGCCGGCGTTCTTTTACTTTCCGTCACATTATGCTCCCCCCAAAGAGAAAGCCAAAGCGGTGGAATACTTGCACTCAAACTGAGCTTTTTCTCAGACTCCATGTCATTAAAAGGTTTCCAAGCACCTATTTCCTGATTTATTTCTATAAACTCATCTAAGGAAATCGTCTTTTCGCGCAACGCTAGCAGACCATACTGTACACCCACGTTATCCCAAGTCGATTGGGCAAATCCATGCTCGTCTTTGCCATAGACATGAACCAAATCCTGCCAGTAATTCCAATTGACCTTCTCGACAACTGATTCATGGTAGTAAGGCTTAAGGAAGCCCTGTCTTGGATTATTGAGGTAACTGCTAAGGCCAAAGTACCCGTTGATGCATTCGCTATTACCCTGCGGAAATTCAGGCATTTTCAATCGAACGAGCTGGTTTAATGGTTGCAGCCAGCCAAACCTTTGCTCCGCTTCATTAATAGCTCTTAACCCTTCAATATGCTGACGGGACTGCCAATCCTGCCACCTTTCTCTATCACTGGCTCTAAAGCTGAAATAGGTGTTGAGCAAGTCACAATCTAAGGCGTATATCGAGACGCTGACCATATCCGGATAGGAGTACAATGGCAGTAAACCATCTAAAATACCTTCACTGTTTTGAGCAATCAGGTATTGGGCAAGTCCTCCACCAGATCCACCAATACCTATGGTATACAAAGGCTCACCAAACAGGCTAACAAACTGGGTCTTTACGCGACGTGCGGTATCTTCAGCAAGCAGCATGTTATAGCCATAGCTTGTTTTGTTACCACTTGAAGCGATAACAGCGTAACCATTTCTAATCTGTGGCAGCTCTTTTTTGATCAAGCGGTGTAGCTTCATTTTCCCTTGGCGAAACCCTAAACCAGAGCCCCCCTCGAAACGATAAATCAAGCGCTTATTCCATACTTTGGCACTGTCCTGCGATCCGACCTCATCGAGATCAATAGGCATCGCGATGGTATAGATGTATCGATTAATGGTTCCTTTTTCGATTCGGACAAGGAGCTCTTCGTCACTCGGAGGGTTTTGTTGTAGCTCTAATTCGCTTCTTGGGGAAATGACGTTGTCTTTATCAATGACCACATACGAAAGCTGGGTTCTTATCGCACAATCTTTTGAGTAGCCAATGAGTTTCTTACCATTAAACACTTCGTAAATTGGAACACCGAAGCCCTCTTGGTTATCCACAACAGGCTGCCCGAGGCCTGAGTCCACCGTCATACAGAAAAAAGGATATTGGTTCGGACCAGAGTAGAGAGAGTTAACAGGGCCGATCTCGCCAACACGTATTGGAAAAGAAAAGGTTTCGTCTGGACGCGGGCTTTTGCTGATATGCCCTTTTATTTCAAGCAGGTAATTAGGCTGTTCCGGAGCAAGTGCTTTCACTTGCCTTTCGACAATGTCGTCTTGATCATCAAACTGAAGGGCAATAGTGATAACAACAAAAAGACCAATCAAGCCAAATATCAGTTTTTTCATAGTCTCTACGAAGCTTTGTTTACTCTTGTATAGTCTAGCTTCGTTACAGTACGGCAGGGTCTTGGGACTTGGATTAGAAGATGATGAAGGGTTTACTGGTAGGCTGAAAACGAAAAGGAGCACAAAGCGTACTCCCTTCAATCAACATATCAATCTGCGTAAGTATCTGATCAAAAGCTATTAATCATATAGTTACTTAGATTCAATTAAGGCTCTTCATGTTCTGATTCGAGATCTGAACAGAATCTCAGTGTGCCTGTTTCAATATGATGACATAAGGGTGCCCGTCCATTGTGAACATTTTCAACTTCTACCCATTTGCCAGCTGATTGTACGCTTCCAGCAAAAAGGAGTCCGCTAGCCACTACCCCGCTTGTTACGCCGAGTATTTTTTTTGTGCGGCGCGTGTTATGTGTCTTGATTGTAATTTGCTTTTTCATCTATCTATTCTGTTTTCTTGATTAAAGCCTATTGTGCCTAAGACAAAAAAGTCCTAACCCAATAGTGTGTTTGCATTCAAACAGCTGATAACTCAATGACCTAGCCAGCATCAAACTGTCACTTTTTTAACATGACCACAGATAAAGCATTAAAACAAAAGGACTTTAATGGTCACACTGCCTTGTTACAGGGTGGTCATAATGCAAGCTGAACAGAAATTAAACAACCCCAAAATTGGTTAAATGTGAGAATTTGGGTGTCAATTTATGAATGAATTAGAGCAAAGCACGACACTACTGACGGCTTGCTATACATGATGCGACACACTCCACAAACTCGAATTGAAAAGGTTGAAATAAGGAAAATCACCGAAAAGAGATAGATTTTATATTGTCGAGCTATTTGATAATGATTACCATTAGCGTCAGTTATTGT
This sequence comes from Photobacterium sp. AWH4_225, assembly GCF_056158405.1. Taxonomy (NCBI): domain Bacteria; kingdom Pseudomonadati; phylum Pseudomonadota; class Gammaproteobacteria; order Vibrionales; family Vibrionaceae; genus Photobacterium; species Photobacterium sp. AWH4_225. The sequence continues at coordinate 190,103 of NZ_JBSWTF010000004.1, forward strand.
TACATACTCGATATTCGTAAAACACGGAGGGACTTATGGATGTATCACGGTGGGAACAGCACACATTATTGGCCGATAAAGCAGATAAACAAGCAAAACCTATGATGGCGGTGCTCCATTATCACTTGGCCCTTGCAGAGGCTCAGCAACTCTCTCCAAACTCTGGAACACAGGATGAGCTAGATGAACTGCTGACAATCAAGGTCATGTCTTGCCACAACCTAGCAAACTTTTGGCGAATCCACGGTGATGATGAATACGAACTCAAGTACTTGCAGCTAGCTTCAGAAGAAGTGATGGCGCTACTGCCACAGTGCCCAAATTCTAGCTGTAAGAGTTTCGTTTCTTCGCTAGGCTGCTGCAAATCTGCATTAATTGAATATTTGAAGCGCCACCCTAACCCGGTGGTAGCAAAGCATGTTGAACAAATGCATTCCACAAGCGACTGCGAGCTAATTGTCAAATTCCAATTACATTAATTTAAGAAGAGAGTGCTATACAATTGAAGCTTCAATTAAGCTGCCATTGAATAGGACTCTCGTCCTCCATGTTTACCCTTACGTTGGAAACTCCCCTTACCCTTTTTCGCCTTCACAACACGCGTTTTGAACAGTTGGCTAGTAACTACCGCCTTTAACGCATTGTCCTTGATGGTTCCTCTACCAAAATCAGTTTCAACACTATTCTTTTGATTTTGATCTACAACTTCCATTGTCGGAGCCGAGATCTTTCGTTTCTTGCCCATTTTCAATCCTCTTTTAGAGTTAAGTATCAGTTTCTTTTACCTCGAAACGCTGACGATACAGCTTGAGGAAGTGAAGTACAATCTCTCTTGCTACATCTGTCTCGCAATTCGTTAGAAACACCATGCCTGTCTGAGTATGGCGGTTAAACAGCATCTCAGTGCGGATCCCTTTTACCCAGCCTCCATGATGAACAAATCCAGAGATCCCTTTATAATCAAAGGTACGCCACCCTAGCCCATAATACACATTGCTGAGTTTAGCTCGGTAACGGTATTGATTAGCTCTAATATGCGGCTTATGCATTATCTCCAACAGTGGTGGCTGCAATACCGACGGGTTATGACCAAATTGTGCCAACATCCATTTCGATAAATCCTGCGCACTCGCATTCACTCCCGCAGCAGCCGGCACTCGGTAGTAGTAAGGAGCAGGTTTAACCGGTGCAAAACCGGCCTTCACTTTTACATGCGGTGTGACGCGGTTTTCTGTTTCTTTGAACCCCTCCATACCAAAGGAGGCATGATCCATCTCCAATGGGATAAAGATATTCTCCTGGACAAAGGTTGGATAGTCCATTCCAACTGCTAAAGCCAGCATATCCGCTGCTAAGTTATACACCACATTTTGGTAGCCATAGCACTTGCCCGGATCACAGACGAACTTCACCCTATCAAGCATCTGAAGGATACGTGTGTACCGAACATTATCTTCTATCAAGTCTGAATAGGCTTGTGGCACCAACCCAGTTGTATGGGAGAGCAAATGACGCAGAGTGACATCTTTTCCCAACTGTGGGTCGCTAAACTCTATGTTGTCTAAATATGGGACCACATGGGTATCCCACTCTATGGATTTCTGATCAACCAGAATTGATACAGCTGCTGAAGCGAAAGTCTTTGAAATTGACGCTAACGGAAAGACTGTCGCTGAATCAATCTTATCTTTTCCCCCCTTCTTAGTCACTCCATAGCCGCGAAGCAATCGAATGTCCCCATTAATCACAACGGCCAGTGAAGCTCCCGGAATGCCCTTCTTAACCGCCTTTTTGACATATTGATCAAGTTCAATTGCCATATCGTCATGCTCGGCACTGACGACAGGGACCGAAGCTAGCAACAATAAGGCCAGCCCCAGAATCCGATAACTTTTCATCAATTTACTACCTAGCCAAAATTATACTTACCAAAACACGCCAAGGCGTTCGGTTTCTATTCATTTCATACCGCTTGGCTTTAAGCGTAGACGTATCACAGAAGGGGCTTTTTTCTCTCAAATGAGAAAGAATGTCAGCAATGGGACCTTGTTGACTAGTTAGCAATTTCAAGACGTAAAGTATTTTCGTGGATGATAAATAATTGCTATTTTTTAGAGCAATTATTTTTAAATTATTCTAAGATGAAGTTGTTCTTAAATAATTTTATACAGTGTATTTTTATGCTTTTATCAATATATTAAAAATACATGTGTACGCTGAAATAGCGTAACAGATGTAAGCTGAAATAACTTACATGTGTACGCTTAAATTGAAGGTAACGGCTATTTTTCTGACTATCGAATATCAAATGTAGGTTAAGTTAGTATTTTTACACTAAATCCACACACCAGAACATTTCTTAATATTCATAGACTTAAAAGAAAGCCAGCACAAAAAGCGAGATGTGGAACACATTTTTTTCTTTTAATATTTTTATTTCCTATTACAATACTTCGCCTTGATTCGGCTTCAGGCAGTTTTAAATAATAAGGTATCAAGTCATGAAAGTTGTCGATTATTTTAAGCAAAAACGTGATGATCTATCACTGCATGCCTTTGAACTAAAAGACTTACTCTCACCTTCACTGCGTGAGCACTGGCTTGATTTTGTTAACCGAGCGAACAAAACACAGCTGGGTGCCCTTGTTATGCACAAACAGTCTGCATCCAATGATGATGTTGTCGAACAACCGAGTAAAACCAAGATAGAAAAAACTGTTGTGGAAAATATCGCACCTGAAGCTGTTGTTAAAGCGCCAGCTCCAATTGAAATGAAGCCTGAAGCAGAAGCCTTATACAAAGAGCTTACTGCTACCCTTGGTGAAGTGATCCATACTGGTGAATGGATGACTGTTGACCAAGGTCGTATCAACCAATTTGCTGACGTGACTGAAGATCACCAGTGGATTCACACCAACCCAGAGCGTGCTGCTGAAGAATCTCCCTTTAAAACGACTATTGCACACGGCTTTCTGACGCTGTCTCTACTGTCGGTTTTAACTGACAGTGTTGACCCTGAGAACCAAAAGTTCCCAACGGCCAAAATGACAGTTAACATGGGCTTCAACCAAATTCGCTTCCCTTACCCGGTTAAGTCTGAGAACCGTATTCGTGCTACAACGAAAATTCAGTCTGTGAAACCTGTTAAGCGAGGCTTGGAGATAGTCCAAGAACTTACTGTACATATTGAAGGGGTTCGTCGCCCTGGCTGTGTAGCGGAATCCGTTATCCAGCTTCACTTCTAATTCAAAAAGTACAACGCCGACACTCATAGATGCCAAAAGCCAAAGCTTTTGGCATTTTTGTTTCTAGCTGCTTCTTCTCATGCTTCAAGTGACTCCCCCCCTTTCCTGCCACTGCCCTCAATACCAGCGCTTCTCACTTTATAAAATTGTGTAATAACTCGACACTCAATCACTTACAGGTTGAATAAGCAGAAAATTACTCATACAATCACGTCAATTAAAAACAGCATTCAAAATAATTAACAATATCATCAATAACTTAAGCTCAACCATCCTTTATGATTAGACTCGTCACCGTTATTGTTTTAATTGGATTTCTGGCTCTTACTGCTGCATTAACCATGCTCAACATTCAGTCCGATGCTCGAAAATCAACACTAAACTCGATCGCCTCCACCATGCATACCACTGCGGAGATCGTTCATACCAAGGCAATTGTAAATGGCCTTACCGAAGCCTGTTATGTCTACAAGGATGAGACCACTCTCCGCGCATTCATTGAAGGAATTTATATCTGTAACGGCTACCCAACGGCCCATATAGATAACGTTAAGCGCGCCTTTAACATCAGCGATGATCTTGAAGTGAATAACCGAATGAAAGACGGAGGACGAATTGCTTATGTTTCTTTCAAGGAGGTTACTTACATCTCTGATAATGAAAGCAAACAGATTACTGTAACGCCTAAATGTTATGTCAGCTATCAAGATGCAAAAAGGGCTCATGGTCCGGAAATCTATGAGGTAACAGTTGAGCTAGAGGATTGCTAAAAGAACCATGCCTAGGCACGGTTCTTCAATATCCAGCATGTGCCAAAGTATTGGGAAACCACTAAGCTAACTGCTCTAAACCCTCGAGGAAGGCAGTGGCATCTAGCTGAAACAAATGAAGGTTGTCACGGATTTTATCGTCTTGCCAATCCCACCAAGCCAATGCCTCAAGTTTTGGTCCCATCTCAGGATCTTCAAATCGCGGTCTCAGGACGCGGGCTGGGTTGCCGACCACGATCGACCACGGTGGGACATCTTTGGTCACTACACTGCCCGCCCCGACAATGGAGCCATTGCCTATCGTGATTCCAGGCAGAATGATAGCGCCGTGGCCAATCCACACATCGTGACCTATGAACACTTTGTCTTCTTCACGCCACGCAAACACTTCATCATCGAGAGTCGCAGGGTCATCGCCCAACTGATATTTGCCTGGGCGGTAAGTGAAATGATGTAAGGTCGGCCGCCACCAAGGGTGGTTACTCGGGTTTACCCTGACGCTAGCAGCAATAGACGTAAATTTACCGACTTCGGCAAACATCAGGTTGCTGTCATTCTGAATATAGCTGTAATCACCGACTGACACATTATTCAAAATACACCGGTCGGCAATTTCTACCCAACGGCCAAGTTCGGCATTATGCAGCTTGCTTGTTTCAGCAATGCTTGGCTCAGAAGATAAAGTGGGAGATAGCGGTTGATTCATTATTGCTTACTCATCGTTATGAGCCTACCTGTTCGTTCAAAAGCAGTTCGTTCAAAAGCAGTTCTCTCAAGAACTGTTTTCTCAAAAGCTACTCGCTCGAAAGTTGTAGACTCAAAAGTTAAATTCCTGTCCATCGGACACAAGAAAGAAATCATCATCAAAGGCTTGCGGGTTTACCATAGCCCAGCTTTCAAGGTCATGGCCAATATGAATCAAGCCCATTTTCTTTGGACAGCATTCTTCTTTGAGTGATTTTGCCAGTATCACGTCGTTATGATTGCTCGGCTGCTCCCCTGCACTTCTATCTACAGGCGCAAAACTGCAGTCTATAAGCATTAGCTCTACTGGGTTGTCTACAAACCATTGTTTAACCTCTGCTGGTAAATCAACGGTGTCAGTTAGGTATGCGATTCGCTTGCCCTGGCATTCAAAGATATAGCCTAAGCAAGGCTTCGAGTGAATCAAAGGCATAGGGGTGATACGGATATCTCGCCAATAGAAATGCTCAAAAGGCTGCCTTGCCGCTTTGAAATCCAAGATACCGGGGTGTTTAAACAGATCATCACAGCCGACTGGGTCATCTGGACCAAACACCGGAATAGATAAATTCATTCCCCAACGTAGATCAAACAGGGATTGCACATGATCCATGTGGTAATGGGTCAATAAAATACTGTCGATATTCCCAGCGGGAAAGCGTGCCATCAAGTCATCAGCATTGGCATCTATCAACAAGTTTCTGCCTTGGTAGCTGATATACGCCGATGTTTTCCCACGGGAATATGCCGGATTCGCTCTAGCACGTTCACAAGCAATGCAATGGCAGCCGTATACGGGCAATAGCCGGGCATTACCAGTGCCTATTACCGTGAGCTTCATTGCAGCCTCTCCTTGTTGAATGGCAGCGTATGCTGGCTAAGGCGAGGCATGGCGCTCCGGTATTGGCTGTAATTCTTAATAAATTGTTCAATGGTCTGCTGCAACGTGCCGCTATTGTCCACGACAAAACCACTATCAGGGCATTGGCCGCGGTAGTATTCTGCCCTCGCCAGCCTATCTACTATTTGGTCTGGCGTCTCACGCCCCCTGGCATACAGCCGGGCTTCCAAGACCTCGGCGCTGACGTCGACGATGACAGGCACGACTCGATAGCCAAAATCCATCATGGCTTGCTCTAAATAGGCTCTTGAGCCATTGACTACCACATCAAACCCTTGGGATAACCAAAGCTCAATTTCTTTACCTAAGGCATAATTAAAACCATTGGCCTTCCAACTCATTGCAAACAAGCCTTGCTGCTTGCGCTGGGCAAACTCCTCAGTTGAGAGTTCGACATGGTTCTCCCCACCCGCCTGTGCAGAACGGGTAATATAACGATGTGCGACCAGCAACTGTTTGGGATAAAGCGTACGAATCGCCTGAAGCAGGCTGTCTTTGCCTGCTCCCGACGCGCCCATTACATAAAATAAGGTGCCTTGTTTATTCAACGCAGATCTCCTAGCGTTTCAATTTCTTGGCATGTCCCAGTATTAATTAAAATACCTGCTTGCCCTGACGCCAAACACGAGTGACATAAGTGTGATCATGCAAATGGTGTGCAAGGAGTAAGTCTGCACGTTTTCCCTCTGCTATCACACCGCGATCATTGAGTTGAAGTGCCTGTGCAGGTTTTATCGTCGCTAACTTGGTTGCCTGCGGCAAATCCAAATCATTGCGCTCATCGTCTGCCAACTGGAACAGCGCATCAAGCAGGCTTCCCGGATAATAATCTGATGACAGAATATCCAATACGCCCAGGCTCGCGAGTTCATGTGCTGCCACATTGCCTGAATGCGAACCGCCACGAACAACATTCGGCGCCCCCATCATGACCTTCAATCCCATCTCATGAGATGCCTTGGCAGCTTCAACAGTGGTTGGAAACTCCGCAATCACCATCCCTAAGTCTTTTGACTCCTGAACATGCTCGATGGTTGCATCATCATGGCTTGCCATCGGGATATTTCGTTCACGACACTGGCGGGTAATTTCAGCTCGGTTCGCCGCAGACCATTGCTGGGAGCGTGCTACCTGTTCTTTTTCAAAGGCCAACATCTGCTCGTCAGAGAATTTGTATTTTCCCTGGTAGTAATCACGGTATTTTTGGACATCAACGAACTGGCGCTGGCCCGGAGCATGGTCCATCAGTGACACCAAATGTACCTCAGGCAAATTGGCATAACGCTCAAACATACCCACCGTAGTTTCATGCGGTACTTCACAGCGCAAATGCAAGAAGTGCTCAGCACGGTTTACCCCACGTTTGTGGCTTTCAATAACCGTGTCGATCAGATGATCCAGGTTTTCCTGGCGGCGCCCGCCTTCACGGTAATCACCTAGGGCAACAGCATCGAGTACCGTAGTAATCCCCGAGCCAACCAGCTGGGCATCATGGGCGCTCATGGCAGAGAATGGCGGCCAGTCAACCTTTGGGCGCGGCGTGAAATACTTTTCCAGATTGTCGGTGTGAAGCTCAATCAAGCCCGGCATCAGCCAACCATTCTCGCCGTCATAGGCTTGCGGCAATTGGCTAAGTGTGTCCGACATAGATTTAATCACACCATTTTCCAACTCAACTGAGCCCTTTACGATCTCGTCTTCAAGGACCATATGTACATTGGTAATAATCACAATTGTTTCCTCATCCCTGAATTAGGCAACGTGTTCGGCTACTGGAGCCATTTCAAACTGCAATGCTGATTGCTCTGTCATCTCGTACAAACGGTCTGCGACCTGCGATCTGACGTCTTCGTCGTGGAAAATACCCACTATTGCTGCACCGCGAGATTTGGCCTCTTCAATCAAACTCACCACAACCGCGCTGTTGGTCGCATCCAATGACGCTGTTGGCTCATCAAGTAGCAAAATTGGGTAATCGACAATAAAACCCCTAGCGATGTTGACCCGCTGCTGCTCACCCCCAGAGAAGGTTGCTGGAGCCAAGTGCCATAGGTGCTCAGGCACATTCAGCCGACGAAGCAACTCACTGGCTTTGCGCTTGGCCTCCTCTCGGCAGCCTCCAATTTCTAACATTGGCTGCATAACAACTTCCAGTGCGCTAATACGAGGAATGACGCGTAAGAACTGGCTTACCCACCCCACGGTGTCACGGCGAACATTCAGCACTTCTCGCGGGGCGGCGCTGACAAGGTCAACCCATTGGTCATTGTGGCGTACTTCAATGGAACCACAATCAACCAGGTAGTTCGCATACAAAGCACGCAGCAAGGTTGACTTACCCGAACCGGAATGACCATGGAGCACAACACACTCACCCTGCTCGACACCCATGGATGCATTTTGAAGAACCGGCAACTCGATGCCGTTTTGATTATGCAAAACAAAGGTTTTGCTAACATTACAGACTTTCAACATTGGCTTGTTCATGTTCTTTCCTTAGTTTTGCAGTACCGATGAGACCAAAAGCTGGGTGTAAGGATGCTGTGGGTCGTCCAGCACCTGATCGGTCAAGCCAGTTTCCACTACATGACTTTGCTTCATCACCATCAATCGGTGAGCAAGCAAACGCGCAACAGCCAAGTCGTGTGTCACAATAACAACAGCAAGTTCCAGTTCTGTGACTAAGCGACGCAATAAATCCAATAGTTTTGCCTGCACAGACACATCGAGGCCGCCAGTGGGTTCATCCATAAAAATCAATTTAGGGTGAGTCACCAAGTTGCGCGCAATCTGTAAACGCTGCTGCATACCACCAGAGAAAGTGGTTGGCATGTCGTCAATGCGCTCGGCCGGAATTTCAACATCCCCTAGCCACTTCTCGGCTTCATTTCGAATTTCACCGTAATGGCTTTTGCCTACAGCCATCAACCGCTCGCCAATATTTCCGCCCGCTGAGACACGGCCGCGCAAACCATCCATAGGGTGCTGATGTACCACGCCCCACTCAGTGCGAAGCAGGTGGCGGCGCTGGCTTTCTGCCATTGCATACAGATCTTCTATCTGGGCAAGCTGTTGCTCTGCGCCACCACGTAGGTAAAGCACTTCGCCATTGTCAGGTTGCAAGCGACCAGAAATAGCCTTGAGCAAGGTACTTTTGCCCGAGCCTGATTCGCCAACAATACCCAAGACTTCACCAGGGAATAGCTCAAACGATACCCCCGAAAACCCTTTGCCTGGCGCGTAAAGTTTGGTGAGGTTTTGCACCGACAGTAGCGGTTGTTCTTTAAGGTTTGACATTTCCATTATCTTCTTCTCGCACTGCCTATAGCGTATCCGTTAGTTCTGCGGTTTCAGGTGTGAATCCGGAAGCCTGTGATTCTGAGTTCTTTTCAACCTGCTGGCGGCAGTAGTCGGTATCCGAACAGACAAACATTCGGCTGCCCTCGTCATCAATCACCACCTCATCCAAGAAGGTATCAGTCGAGCCACAGATACTGCATGGTTCATCCCACTGCTGTACTTCAAAGGGATGGTCATCAAAATCTAAGCTGTGAACCTTGGTATATGGCGGGATGGCATAAATACGCTTCTCACGACCTGCGCCAAACAATTGAAGTGCCGCCATGTTATCCATTTTCGGGTTATCGAATTTCGGAATTGGAGACGGATCCATGATATAGCGATCATTGACGCGAACCGGATACGCATAAGCGGTAGCAATATGACCAAAGCGTGCAATATCTTCGTACAGTTTGACGTGCATGATGCCGTACTCCTGTAGGGCATGCATTTTGCGGGTTTCCGTTTCACGCGGTTCGATAAAGCGCAACGGCTCAGGGATCGGCACCTGATAAACAAGGATCTGATCTTCCTCCAGCGCGACTTCAGGTATACGGTGGCGAGTCTGGATGATAGATGCTTCTGTTGTCGTTTCGGTAGTATTTGCCTCGGCGACGGTTTTGAAAAACTCACGGATAGAAACGGCGTTAGTCGTATCATCGGCCCCCTGGTCAATCACCTTCAGGGTATCGTCCTGACCAATGATGGTGGCTGTAAGCTGAACGCCACCCGTCCCCCACCCATAGGGCATCGGCATTTCTCGACCGCCAAAAGGCACCTGATAACCAGGAATCGCTACCGCTTTTAGCAGTGCCCTACGGATCATACGTTTAGTTTGCTCGTCTAGATAACCGTAGTTATAGCCATGGTTGTGTGTTTGTGACATTTACTTGCCCTCACCGTCTACGTGCTGTGTAGCCATCATTTCATCGTGTTCCTTGTGCATCTTGCGCAGAAGCTCCAATTCAGCCTGGAAATCAACGTAGTGCGGTAATTTCAGGTGAGAGACAAAACCAGCAGCCTCAACGTTATCAGCATGGGCCAAGACAAATTCTTCATCCTGCGCTGGGCCATCAACAGGCTCATCGTATTCGGCACCTTGCAACGCGCGGTCAACCAGCGCCATCGACATTGCTTTGCGCTCAGTAAAACCAAAGGTCAGGCCGTAACCCCTTGTCAGCTTGGGTTTTTGCTGCTTATTGCCAATAAAGCCATTAATCATCTGGCATTCGGTCAACTCAAGCTCACCGATATCAATATCAAAACTATCAGTTTCGGTTTCAATTTCGGCGCATAGCTCTTCCGGACTCAGTGACAGCGTCACCTTGCCTGAGCGAATTTCACCGGCAAACGGGTGGTTGCGGCCGTAGCCACGTTGGGTCGAATAGCCAAGCGCCAGCAAGAAGCCCTCGTCACCACGGGCCAGCTGCTGCAAGCGTGCAGAACGGTCACAGGGGTAATTGACCGGTTCCATGGTGACATCGTCGGGTTGCTCACCCTTATCCTGTTCAAAAACCATCAAATCCAGCTTTTCAAGAATCCCCATGACTTGTGGGCAAGGCTCGCTAGCGCTTTGAGCCCCCTCTTCAGCTGTCGCCTGCTGCGCAATGTGTACCGGTTCTTCACCTTCTGCAAGCAAGCTGAAATCCAACAAGCGATGGGTGTAGTCGTAGGTTGGGCCCAGCAACTGACCGCCAGGTAGGTCTTTGTATGTTGCTGAGATACGGCGTTCGATACGCATATCTGAGGTATCAACGGGTTCCAGCACGGCCAAACGAGGCAGCGTAGTACGGTAGGCACGCAACAGGAAGATAGCTTCAACCAAGTCACCACTCGCCTGCTTGATCGCCAATGCCGCTAACTCTTTGTCGTAAATGCCGCCCTCGGTCATCACACGATCGACAGAGCCCGCAAGCTGTTCGCTGATTTGAGAAACCTGAAGTTCAGGCAGCTCTTTATTTCCTCGGCGCTTTTGTGCCTGAAGTTGGTGCGCGGCTTTAATCGCTTTTTCGCCGCCTTTTACTGCAACGTACATTACATCGCCTCCACAGAGGTTGAGCGCGGGATGGCCACCACTTGCTCACCTGAAACAAAAATCAAATCCAACCCTAGAGGAAACGCTTCTCCCTGAGCCAACAAGGTATTTTTTACCTCAGGCGAAAGCTCACCGAGCTGAATGCATCGTTCATCCTTGATACCCGGGCCTGTTAACTTGAACTGCTGGCCAGAAGATACGCTATCGGTTTCGATAACAAGGGTTGTACTGCGGTCTGGGTACTCTTCATTGCCAACGTTAAACGCAAGCTCATCCAGCTTAATCGTTGGCATATCCGTTAATGCAATGGCGGCAAATGATGCGGTGTCCGTGGTTGCATTGGTTGAAGCGCCAGTGTGGAAATGGATATTTTTTGTCGCAGCATTATCTTGCAAAAACGACGGGGACAGCCATAAAGGCGTGCTGTTATCCGCCATCGCAAGTAGCAATTGGCTTGTTGCGGGCATCATTGTTCCGAAACCATGGCAGCGGTCTAACTCGACCTGAGTGCCCGGCTCAGACATTGCCTTAAGCAGGCGCCTGAAACAAAGCTGACTATCATGAACGGCATCTGTGAAAGCCGAGGTAATATGGCTCATCGTATTTCTCCTTTATCTATTACCGCGGCTTAGTCTTCACCACGAACCATGGTGAAAAAGTCTACTTTACTGCTAGCAACTTCTTGTTGGCGCTGCTCCCTTTCCGCTTGCTTGTCCGCCGCCAGTGGGGAGATGATTTGTGCGAATATGACCTCGTGGTATTGGTCTGCTTGCAGCAATCCATCCAACACAGCTGCTAGCTCTGCATGCTGCTTGTTACGCCCCTGAAGGTAGCTGTAACCCATCTCACCGCCTGCTAGCTGAACCGCAGCACGGGTAATGGTGACATCGCCAATATTGAACTGGCGGCCTGTGCTTCCCATCCTTGCTCGTACTTGGGCTAGGCCGATCTCTGCCGGGCGGATGAGCGTATAATCCGGAGCCAAACCATGTTGGGTTTGGCTCTGCTGCCAAAGGGTTGAAAGTTTTTCAAAGCTGGCCTGGGCCAGTACAGACATCCAATGTTTTCTTTTTTCCGTGGTGTCCATTTAGTGCTCCATGACTAATTCAATGACATCGGATCTTGTATTTGAACTCGAATATTCAGCTACTGTTTCCGTGCCTTTGATGACATTTGTGGTACGTATTATTAATAACGGGATACTGCTATTTATTTGTAAAAGTCGGCAGTACTCGGTATTCGGTATTTGGGCGCGAAGTCGAGTGCTTTTACGCTCTAAATCGACACCCAATTCTTTTTTAATAAAATTATGCAGGGAGCCAGATTGAAAATGCTTTATCACTGGCCACCAGCTATAGTCAGGCAAATAATGATCAATCACGGTACGTGGAACACCATCCATTTTTCGGTATGTCCGCAAATGGATGATCTTACTTTCCGGTTCACAATCAAGCTTTCTGGCCAACCGTTCACTCGCTACAAGCGTGCGGGACTGCAACACTTCACAGCGAGGTAGAGAACCTTGTTCAAGCAGGTTCCCGGTAAAGTGGGCGCCCGCGTGGAGGTAGTAGTCTGCTGGCTGGCTTAACACCATGTTTCCTTTGCCTTGATGGCGCAAAATCAACCCTGCTGTGACCAACTCATCTATAGCTCGCCTCACCGTGTGACGATTGACTTGAAAATATTTCGCTAATTGTGATTCGGATGGTAAATAATCACCTGCCTGATATTTATGACGTAAGTCATCCTCCAATTCCTTGGCAATTTTTTGATAGACAGGCATTTTCATTTCCTTAAATTTTGGTTTGCTAGTAATTAAATAGTTATCTAGACATGTAAACCGAAAATTTTTATTCCGTGATTAAATCAATATTTCATTTAAATGAATTTCTTGCGAATGATCTGAGAAACGAAATCAATAATGCTCACCGTAACAATAACAATCAGCATGATGGCGGCAGTCTGCTGCATCTGGAAACCGGAGATTGATTGCCACAACAGCACGCCTATACCGCCTGCACCGACCATACCGACAACCGTCGCTGAACGAATATTTGATTCTAGGCGATACAGGGAGTAAGAAATCCACAGCGGCATCACTTGCGGTATGACCCCATACAGAATCACTTCCAGTGGGTTTGCACCGGTTGCTTTCACGCCTTCAATCGGCCCCGGCTCAATCGCTTCCACCGCCTCGGCAAACAGTTTTGCCAGAACGCCAGTGGTGTGAATGAACAATGCCATGACACCAGCAAAAGGGCCTAGGCCAACCACCACCACAAACAGCATGGCAAAAACCATTTCATTGATTGCTCGTAGGCCGTCCATCAAACGACGTACCGGAAAGGTAACCCAGGTCGGCATTAAGTTTTCTGCGCTCAAAATGCCAAACGGAATAGCCAACAAAATCGAAAGCAAGGTTCCCCAAATACCAATCTGTATCGTGACTAACATTTCGCTGAAATACAGCTCAACATCAGTAAAATCTGGCGGGAAGAAGTCTTTCAGTAACTGCACCATATTTTCAGGATGTTCGAAGAACATCATAGGTGCCATTTCTGCGCCTCGCCAAGCCCACATCAAAATGCTGAGTACGATGACCGCGATAACTGCGTTTTTAAGCGAAAGCTTCGATGGCGGCATCAAGTGTTGAGTATTGGTGTGCATCATTTTGTCCTTGTGTGGCAGGGACACAGCCCTGCCCTCATCCTTTATTAACCTTGTGCTTTTTCTAAGCTTGCGTTGAGTGCGTCAATTTCAGCAGCCAAAGAATCCAGCTCAGCCTGGTACTGGGCGATGCGCTCTTTCTTCACTTTCTCGCTCAGGCGTGGGTTATCTTGGGTTTCTACCAGTGCCTTATATGCTTCCATCTGGCGAATTGGCAGCAACTGGTTATTGTCTGCCGGCGCAAAGCCTGACCAAGCCAATAGCTTGAGGTTATCCAACTGCTGAGGGTTTTCTCTTCCGTAAGCAAGGAAAAATTCACGAGCCTGCTCTTTGACGTTTTCAGGAATATCCTTACGCCAAGTGATCACATCTGAAGGGATCAGATCCGACTGCCACACCACTTTCAACTTGCTATACAAGTCTGGATTGCTTTGCTTGATGCGCACTAGGTTCATCGTGTGGTTCGTCGCCACATCGACCTGCTTGTTCGCCACTGCCATGGCATTTGAACCATGATTAGCAACGATTGTGCGTTTGAAGTCATTCGCCGAAATATGGTTCTGGGCAAACGCATAGTAGTTCGGAACCAAGAAACCTGACGTTGAGTTCGGCTCACCATTACCCAGCATCAAATCTTTGCGGTTATCAATGACATCTTGCAGTGTATTGATATCGTCATTTTCACTGTTGACCAGCAATACGCTGTAATAGCCCTGGGTTCCGTCTTTATCGATATAGCGCGCGAAGATCTCTGCATTGGCCCGGTCGACGGCTTCCATCGCAGATTTATTGCCAAAGTAGGCGAAATCGACTTTCTTGAAGCGCATTCCCTGGATAATCCCAGCATAGTCCGGGGCAAAGTAGGCATTCACCTTGATACCAAGCTCTTCACTCAGATCATCCAACATAGGCTCCCAGCGTTGTTTTAGGTTTTGCTGGGCATCGGTTGCAATAATGCCAAAGTTAATTTCTTTCATGGTTTCCGCCACACTGGTTAGCGGTGATACCAAGCTAGCCGCAAGTGCAATAGAGCAGCCAACTTTCTTGATAGTGGTAAACATGATCATTCCCTGTCGATTTAAAATGATGGTGCCAGTTCAGCACCAACAGGTGCGGTTTCTTGCTGAGGTTTGGCCGCGGTATAGAGCGCTTTTAGTTTTTGCTCGGTCAATTCGGCCGCCGCCCCCTGGTAGAAGACTTCCCCTTCACGCAGTGCGATGATCTGCTCACAGTATTTAAGGGCATGGTCAACTTGGTGGAGGGTCACAATAACCGGAATCCCCTCTTTACGGTTGATGTCCTCAAGCAATTCCATCACGATGCGGGATGACTCCGGATCTAATGAAGCGATAGGCTCATCGGCGAAAATGATTTTGGCGCGCTGCATAAGCGCACGTGCGATTGCCACGCGCTGCTGCTGGCCACCAGAAAGTGTTGACACTCGCTGATGGGCAAATTGCTCCATCCCTACACGTTGTAGTGCCTGTAGCGCTCGCTGTTTCTGCTCTGCCGTGAAAGTGCCTGTTAGTGTTCGCCACTTGGGCGTTTCGCTGAGTGCACCAATCAATACATTGGTCAGTACACTCAGTCGGTTCACCAAGTTGAACTGCTGGAAGATATACCCTGCCTGTGCACGGCACTGGCGGATCTGCTTACTCGCTTTACCGTGTGCCTGGACCGTTTCGCCAAGCACTGATATATGTGAATCTGCGTCTTTGTCCGAAACAACCAAGCCACTAAGGTGACGCATTAACGTTGACTTACCTGATCCCGATGGACCCAGTAATGCTGTCATCGAGCGTTCTTTGATTGTCAGGTTTATCCCTTTCAGTGCCTGCTTGTTACCGAAAGTCTTATTGATATTGCTGATGCTTATGATGGTATCCATGTCCGTCATCTCATGTCCGATTCGTGGTACAGAGTGCGGGTGAAATATGAATGTTTTATTGATTGAAAATGTCAGACTCGTGACGGGAGCAAACAACAATTAGCTTGTTGTTATGAGGAAAATTGTCTAATAATCAATGAGCAATGCCAAAAACAAGCCAACAACAGGACAACTTGTCTAGATAACACCGTCAAGAAAGATTCATCAAAGGCAGATACTTGCTTCCATCGGCTAAACCCTCTAGGCTAGCAAGGTTTTTGATTATCCGTTGTAAGCATATGACTGCCAAAACCCGCTATGTTATCCACCATGATCCACAGATTTTGTTCACGCCAGATCAAAACCAGATCACCATTGGGCAAGAAGAGATACACCTTGAGCCTTTGCAGTCAAAACTCCTAAGCTATTTCATCATCCAAAACGGTGTGGTCGTTAATGCTCGCCAGATCGCCGATAGCGTGTGGCAAAGAAGCCATGTTTCCGACAACCTCGTGCGCCAAGTAATCAGTCTGCTTCGCAGTCAGCTAAAAGACAAAACCCGCCCTTACCAAATCATCAAAACGATTCCCAAGCAGGGTTACCTGTTCGACCTACCGGTATCAGATATTAGTGCTGAGGAAATCACACCAGAAGTAGCCGTAACAGAAGAAGCCGCGACAGAACAAACTAAGGTACAGGAATACAGTCCAGAGCAATCTGGCACCAATAAGAGCGAATACAAACGTAAGCGCCTCGCCGTGATTCTCTCTGGCATATTGGCATTAACTGCAATGGGTTTAGGTGCAGGTTACATCTGGCAGAACACTCAGCCAGCACAAGAAACGATTATCACTGCAAAAACTAATCTCAATACCCCTGTATTTTTGCATCAAGTGCAGTTAGACACAGAGCAAGACTTCGAAATGGCACAAAGTGTCTATAACTATCTTTTCTATGGACTGAATTCTGCAAAAACAATCTCCGGCTATCATTTTTCAGAACTAACTCCTGAGGCGAAGGACACATTAGAAAATAATGGCTTCGAACTTAAAAGTTGGATAAAGCATAACGATGAAGACTATACATTTACTGTCATCTTGCAAAACACGAAACAGCCAGAGCTAAATCATAAAATTGAAAAGCATTTTAACGAGCAAAGCTTTTTTAATGATATTGGTGATATCGTACTGGAATTAAAGTCCCTGATATCACCCAATGATCCTGGCTATGAGATATCTAACCACCGTATTACTTCAATATCTGATTATGAAGACTGGAAAGCTATTTCTGCTGGGATCTCCCTTTTCTATCAAGGGAAAGGAAATGTAGCCTTAGATGCTGTCGCTGAACAACTACAAATGATCAAAGCACAAGGACGTGAAAACTACCTTGTTAATTCACTTCTCTCTTATCACGCATCACTCGCATTTTTGCAGTCTGGAAGTGATACCGACAAGGAGCTAGCGCTCAACCTTGCCCATCAAGCTTTCGAGATGAATCCACGCTGTGACATTGCCAACTTAACTTTAGGGTTAGCACTGCTTCTCAATAAACGAAGTGATCAGGCTTTCCCTTATCTATTCTATGCGGCAGAAAGCACGCCTAGCCCTATCAGTTTCTATCTATTGAGTGTTGTCGACACCCAATCAATGAATCCGCGCGGTGCCGCATACCATTACCAATGCTATAGCGATATGAAAAAAGAGGTAAATGGTCAACTCTTTGATCTTATGGCACCTTTACAAAAAACAAACCTTTTCCAAACCCAAGATTAAGTGCATCGATAGACACTTTGGTCTATGTTGCCTAGCCCTCGCAACATAAGGGCTAGGCGCTTCATCGCCCTGTTTAACCTTGTTGATAGCTCCTCTAAAAGCTTTGATTTTTGTTTGTATTCTTGTCGTCTTGCCTTGCATCAACAATCTATTCGTTCAATCTTTTCATAATCTCCTCATCCAACACTCTCTGTTTATTGAGGTAAAAGCATGTTAAAAAAGATGGCCTTCCAAATTATTCCTCTTCAAATTTTCTTGTTTGTATTTTGGTTTAAAAATGGCTTTATCGATAAGGTTATGGGCGTATTGTTAGGCGTAGTTACGCCAGACACCGCTTATTCTGGTGATACTTGGACTGGATGGAAAGGCTATATTGTTGGCACGTGGGATAAAAGCCAAGTGGGACATGTTTTCCTCAGCCCCACTTTTGATTTCATGTTCCCTATTTTGATTGCATTGCAATGCGTTCCATTCATTTTAATTATTCGCTCTGTATTTAATGGAGAGTTCCTTTCAAATAAAGAGCGCCCATGGCTATTTTACGCTGCAGTATCTTCATTGTTTGTTGCTGGCTGTATGGCATTTACCCAAACACTTTCAGGTGCAAGTGATGGCCAATATCTATGGCAATTCATGGGCTTTAGTATGATTGCCATCATGTATATTCGTCATGAACAAGCCAAATAAATAGTTTATTATTTGATTAGCACAACAAAGAAAGCCACTCAATTAAACACGTTGAGTGGCTTTATTTCTTAATGATAAAGAACTCGTTCAATTAGTCTTCTTTGGGAAACCATCGATATACCGCTAAGAGACTACAAAGACAAAGGGCACCCATTACCCAATAAGATGCAGATAATCCTAGCATGACCGCGCTCCACCCTGCGAGCAAGTAGGTAAACAACCACCACAAGTGGGTAAGCGAAAAATGAGCGGCAAAAAATGCTGTTGCATCTTCCTCTTGGCAAGAACGGGTGATCAGCACACCTGCAGGTGTCTGGATAAATGACATACCCGCCCCAAACAGCAAACATACCCAGATAAACCCATACCAACCGGGAAGTTGCGTCGCTATCAAAAATGCAGTGAAAATCATCGTGCTACCAAGCAACATGAAACTGCGAAGCTTTCTTCCTTCAAGCCATTTAGGAAGCTTCATTGCGACAACCATAGAGCCAAAACCTACCACAGCCATGGCTAGTGCGGTCTCTTGTTCTCCTCCAACCAAAACCTGATTTACATAAACGACCGTATTTACAATAACCATTGCGCTGGCAGCAGAAGCCGCCAGGTACCCAATCCACAGTGCCCTTAGTCTTGACGTCGACAAATAAGACTGCATACCGTACTTCAGTTGATTAAGAGGTCCTCTATGACATGGCGGTGTTACTTTGATAAGTGGAAAAACACAAATCATTAGCAATATCGCCGACAGCAGAAAGGTGAAGGCATTGAGAATAAATAACTGCCTGAACCCCAACACCACCAGCAATGAAGCGGTAAGTAACGGGCTGACGATTTGCTCCAGATCGTAGGCCAACCGGCTAAATGATAACGCCCTTAAATACTGATTCTCATCAGGAAGTACGGCTGGTAGCGTTGATTGATACAAGGGAGTAAACCCTGCGGAACACGCATTAATGCAAAAGACCAGTACGTAGATCTGCCAAGTTTCAGTGACAAAAGGCAAAAACATGATGAAAGCTGCTCGCAGTAGATCCAGCGTGATCAGTGAAGGTTTTCTGGGCAACTTATGGGCAACGGCACCAAACACAGGTGCCAAGCCAACGTAGGCAATCATCTTCAAAGCAAATGCGATACCCAGTACAGCACTGGCCTCTTCCCCTGCGATATCCCAAGCAAGTAGTGCCAGCGTCAAGGTACTGATCCCAGTCCCTATGAGGGAAACCACTTGTGCAGACAGCAACTTCACATATGTCGCGTTTTTTTTCATCGGGATAGGTTCTGTTTGGCTCATTAACGCCATGCTTACCATTCCTCTAAAGAAGTTTATTTCACCGTAAGATCTGCTGACTCCGCTGATTCAGCGAGCCCTGTCACAAGCTGCAAACCAATAGTTTCAGATGCCATTTTCACTGCATCCAAGTCACCCACATATGGCTTTGCTTCATTCTTATTGCTAGTAATGTACTGGTACTTTTCATGTCCTTTACCACAGAGCAGCAATACATCGCCCGATTGGAGCTCAGCAATGGCCACTTTGATTGCCAGCAACCGGTCCTCAATACATGCACTAGGATGATTTGAGCTTAATGGCAATTTACTTGTCAGCGCTTTAAACAAATCGTCCTGATTTACGCCTAATGGATTATCCGTCGTCAGTACAAGTTGATCTGAATGCTCAAAGCATAACTCACCGATATCAGCTGCATCTGCTAACCTCTCTCCTGTCACTCCGATAACAGTGACGACTTTACCGGTTTTATGCTCAAGGACATTACGATATAGGTTACTTAAACTGTCGTAATTATGGGCATAATCGAGGATCACGGTTGCGCCATTACTGAGTGGGTATACTTCACTGCGTCCTGGCGCCGGCAACATAGACTCGAATAAAGCCAGCACCTCGTTTATGGGCATTCCCAGACCCAGCATAGAAGCAATAATGGCCAAGCTGTTTTCTACATTGAAACGAAACGGCAAACTCGATATCACTTGATGCTCTATCCCTTGGTAATTCAAGGTAAACTGGCTGCCACTGCAGGTTGATAGCACCTTTGAAGCATAGAGATCTGTGCCTTCATCAACACAGCTAAAACTGATGACTTCACAACGGCTTCGGCATCGCTCAATCACGGAAAGAGACTGCTCATCATCCAAATTTACAATGGCGACACCACCGGGCTTTAGCCTATCAATCAGCCTTAATTTGGCCTGGATATAATCTTCACGGTGCTTATGATAATCAAGATGATCGGAGCCAATATTGGTGATGATGACAATATCAAAATCGATATGCGTCACTCTATCTTGCGATAAAGCATGACTGCTCACTTCCATCACATGATGAGAAACACCACATTTCTCCATCGCATGAAATAGATTCAGTAAGGTAATGGCATCTGGCGTCGTGTTATCTAACGGGTAATACACATCATCAAACGAACTGCCCAGCGTGCCGGTATATGCCGATTTTCCCGTAAGATTGAGTAGCTGATTAAGACAGTAAGCAACGGTTGTTTTACCGTTAGTTCCCGTCACACCAATATGCTTGATCTGATCTTGAGGGTAAGCATAGTACTGGTTAATCAAACTGACTGACGTACTATGGCTGGGTGTCACCATGCAAGGTACTGGCAACTCCAAGGGACGATTGGCGATTACGCCGCAAGCGCCACGCTCGACGGCGTCTTGAGCCGACAAGTGACTATCCCATGTTAAGCCTTGTCGACACACAAACACATCGCCAGGGTTCACCTTTTGGCTGTGTGTCTTGAATTCCTTTACTGGTAGTGAAGCTAATGAAGTTAATACTTTTTGGTGGCTACTGTTCATGCTGGTCTCACCCTCAAGGGCTTGGTGCTAATAGTTGTTATATCTCATTGTTTAGGGTATTGACTCTTCCAATCGGTTAAAGTCATACACCAAAACAGTGCGTCGATTAATGTCTTCAATACTGTTATCTTAGCGCTATCAAAGATATCAACGAAATCGAATGGGCTAATTCAAGTTATGAGCGGTATTAATTGGAAAGGGGTCGACCTCAACCTTCTACTGACCTTTGAAGCAATCATGATTTGCCGTAGCGTCTCTGGTGCTTCCGAACGCCTCCATCTCGGACAACCGGCTACCAGTTACAACCTGAAGCGCCTGCGCAGCTTATTGGGTGACCCGCTATTTGAACGACAAGGTAACATCATGGTGCCAACACAACGCGCCCATGAGCTGTCGCCAAAAATTTCAGCCGTATTATCAATTATCCGAGAAGACATTCTTCTTCCTAATATTTTTGAGCCGCAAGAATACCACGACAAATTCGTAATTGGCCTTTCGGACTACGCAGAACAAGTGTTTGGTCCCGCCCTTTTTGATCAATTGCTGAGTGTTTGTCCAAACAGCCAAGTATTATTCAAAGCAATTGACCCCTCTAACTGCGAATCAGCTCTTGAGTCAGGTGATATTGACTTGGCCATTGGTGTGTTCAAAACCCTCCCAGAAAGCCTGTTGCGTACGTTCTTATACCGAGAGCGTCATGTATGCTTATTCGATAACTCGGTATTGAACGTCAAATTACCGATTAGTATTGATGATTATCTAGCTACGCCACAAATGGTGATCACTGCCAACCGTGAATTAACCTCCCCGGTTGATATCACACTGACTGACATGGACAAGAAACGAAAAGTCGTACTGGGCTCAACCCGCTTTCTTACTCTGCGTCATATGCTAATGGGTAGGCGACTACTTTGCGTTATGGCAGAGCTGGTTGGTCGCTCTGCACCAAAAAGTGACAATGTCACTATATGCGAAACCCCCATCCCAATCCCGGACTTTGATATTGAAATGATCACCCGGCGGCGCGACAGTGAACATCCCAAACAAAAATGGCTTTCTGATAAAGTCTCTTCAGTTATTCAGCAAAAAGTGAAAACGTTGATGAAAGCATAGTGTTTAGATTTCAACATTAAAAAGCATAGCAATAAAATAATGTTTCATTTTTAAACCAACCTGTAATAAAACATTATTCTTTTTAATGGCAATCAGTACCACTTATGTCAGATATCAATGAGAGTAATTACACCCCAAATATAAAACACTGTATAAATACACCATCTTTGAGACCCAAGAGAGCATCTACCTTGGGAAGCTAACAAACCAAGCCTACAACTGTGGTAGGTCATCAAGATGGTGAATTGAAATGAAAAAACTCTCTGCTGTTCTTGCCGTTGCATTGCTAGCTGGTTGTAACTCATCAAGTAACTCTACTGATGACAAAACAATGCCACCAACTAGCCACTTACCTGAAATTGAAGTGCCAAGCAAACCCCAGCCACAGTTGCCGCCTTCACATTTGCCAGACGGTGATATATCTCCTGATCGCCCAATGCCAGATAACTGGTATCAGGAAGTCTCCGATCGCTTTGGCATGACGGTTGCTGCTTTACACAAAGCCTGTAGTTTTGAAGGTGAACATCCGCAGTATGAAGTATTTACTGGATGCGATTGGCAAAATGACACCCTGACAATCACCTACTACGCAGCGAAAAACACCGCGGATGGTGAACCAGGCGATAGCAGCACCGACTTTGAGCATAACTTCACTTGGGTTGTGAATGATAACAATATCGCTGCTGGCAAAATTTGGCCACAGGCTAACCACGTTGCAACGGGGCTAGACGGAAAAGAGCTTCATATCGAATATGGTAATGTCTCGTATGGCTTGAACATGTGTAATGAAGACAGCTGTGTCGAAGACAGTGATTTTGATACCATCAAACACCCTCTTGCGGTAATTTCAAAAAATAACCACGTCTTCTCTGATGGTTCACCTCTCGATGGCGGTAACTCTGACTTTGTGATGGATTCGTACCGAACTGTTGAGCGTCTATTCTTTGTGGCTCACTTCACGGACAATAGCAATGGCTTTGTCTACCAAAGGCCACTGATGATGGATACCGCATACCCAGCCATCATTTATGATGTGCTTGCTCCAGCATTCGGCTACTAATTAATTTCATTGAGAGGGAGTTACTTCCCTCTCTTTTCAACTCCTCAGCCTGTGCAAGTTTCATCAATGTCTATTGCATTCTTTATTAAAAAGTGAAAATCTCTAATATCCATATAAAGGATTAATTTGGTGATTTTCGTGATAACTATCTACCCTCTGGATACTGCTTTAGAAAGTGACATCCTGAACATTCAAGCCGACAATGAACAAGTTGCTTTCTCTGCTTCGCCTCATGTATTTCTTGAAAACATGGTAGATGGCCTACTCCCGTTCGTTATTTTCAAAGACCGAAAAGTCATTGGTTATTTCAAACTCGACACTCTCTTGTCTCAAAAGCAAAACTACTGTCCAGCTAACAGCATTGGGCTCTGCACTCTTCTTATTGATAAAAAAATGCAGGGAAAAGGTGTGGGAACGCAATCTCTTATCAGTACTGTTGAGTATGTCAAAGCACACTTCAAGCAATACGACTATCTCTACCTAACCGTTAATTGCAAAAACCTAGCCGCATACCGCTGTTATCTCAAAGCTGGATTTGAAGATACGGGTCAATTGTATTTGGGCGGACCTGTAGGACCACAACACATAATGCGCGTGTCTTTGTAAAGCTTGATTAGCCTCACTCTTTAATCAATCAAATCTTCATCAAGTGTTTTTAAGTCACTGCTTTTACACTATGTTTAAAGAGTGATTAAGAAGGAAGGAGTAAATTAGGATGCCATTGCAAGCTTGTCCACTTTGCGAAAAAGAAATTTCCAAACGTGCAAATACATGCCCCAATTGCGGTGAGCCTGACCCGTTTCGTTACTACAGCCGAAAAAGCTGGATAGAGCGCATCGTATGGACCATCGTCATTGCCGTTATTGTTATCTACAGTTGGGTAGAGTTACTGCCAATGGCCATAGAAGCGCTTCGATAACGTCAAGCCCAAGAGCCAATATCAAGAATAGCTCTCTTCCTTATTGTGCTGCTTCTCTTCTATCTCGCTGATAAGGTTAAGCCTGTATCGGCGAGTTTCTGTGCCATCAAACTTAGCTTCTAACCAAGTGGTCACCAACTGCTTGGCAATGGTTTTCTCAGTGGTCAATGCACCAAGCGTCAACACGTTGGTATCATTATGTTCTTTTGATTGTTTTACCGTGTAGAGATTTGCCCCCATTACAGCACGAACACCGTTAAATTTATTGGCACAAATAGACATACCTACCCCAGTACCACAAATCAAAATACCTAATTCGACTTCACCTTGATTGATTAGCCCCGCAACAGCGGTGGCATAGATGGCTGAATGGGTGCGGGCGGCGTCATTTGTTCCTACATTAACTACCTTGTGGCCAAGCTTTTCGAGTTCGACTATCAAATAACGTTTAAGCTCGACACCCGTATGGTCATTACCTATTGCTATTTTCATATTAAGTCAGTCCTTTGATTATTATTTACTTGGGCGAATATACAAAAGAGCCAGACTCACTAAGTGCAAGTCTGACTCTATTTTATTCAAATAAAAGAACCATTACATTGTCGGCATCACAAAACTGCTGCTGTGTTGTTCAAGACGTACACTTGTAGGCCAACGACTTGTCACTGTCTTCATTCGGGTGTAGAAACGAACACCGTCGTTGCCATGAACATTCAACGGACCAAACACTGAACGCTTCCAGCCTCCGAAGCTATGGAAAGCCATCGGCACAGGAATTGGCACATTCACACCCACCATACCAGCCAGTACATCTTCACTGAACTGGCGAGCCGTTTCGCCATCACGAGTAAAGATTGCGGTACCGTTACCGTACTCGTGGCGATTGATTAGCTCTAGGCCAGTTTGGTAGTCAGGCACACGAACGACGGCTAGTACCGGGCCAAAAATTTCTTCTTGGTAGATAGTCATCTCTGGCGACACATTATCAAACAGAGTTGGGCCAACGAAGAAGCCATTTTCATGCCCTTCGATACGGATATCACGGCCATCGACTACCAACGCAGCACCCTGCTCAACGCCCGATGTGATGTAATCGCAGATCTTGTTTTTATGCTGTGAGGAAATCACAGGTCCCATATCATTTTCTGGGCCTTCCACCACACCCGGACCAACCTTCATCACATCGATTTGTGACTTCAGTTTACCAATAAGCTCGTTAGCCGTTTCATCACCTACAGCCACAACCACTGACAACGCCATACAACGTTCGCCTGCCGCGCCATAAGCTGCGCCCATGATTGCGTTTGTTGCCATGTCCAAATCGGCATCCGGCATCAGGATACAGTGGTTCTTCGCCCCACCAAGAGCCTGGCAACGCTTGCCATGCGCAGAGGCTGTTGAGTAAATGTATTCGGCGATCGGTGTTGAGCCAACAAAGCTAACAGCTTGAACACGAGAGTCCGTCAGCAATACATCCACCGCTTCTTTGTCACCGTTTACTACATTGAAGACACCATCTGGTAAGCCAGCTTCTTTTAACAGTTCAGCCAATACCAAGCCAAGTGATGGATCTTTCTCTGAAGGCTTCAAGACAAACGTATTACCGGTTGCTAGGGCAATTGGGAACATCCACATCGGCACCATCGCAGGGAAGTTGAACGGCGTAATACCGGCACATACCCCAAGCGGTTGCATGAGTGAATGGCTATCAACGCCCGTTCCCACATTTGCTGAGTGCTCGCCTTTTTGCAGGTGCGGAATACCACAGGCAAACTCAACCACTTCAAGGCCGCGCGTAACTTCACCCACTGCGTCTGAATACACTTTGCCGTGCTCGTTTGAAATCAGGCGAGCCAGCTTGTCCATGTTCTGCTCAAGCAATGCTTTGAATTTGAACATGACACGGGCACGCTTCAATGGTGACGTTTTCGCCCATGCCGGGAACGCTTTATCTGCCGCTGCAATCGCTTCAGCCGTTTCTGCCGCCGAGCTCAGTACTACCTGACGCGTCTGCTCACCGGTTGCTGGGTTGAATACCGGTGCAAAGCGCTGGCTGTGGCTTTCGCTGATTTGACCCTGAATGAAGTTTTGAACTGTTTCCATGTTTTGCTCCTGTAATTACTCTTGGCCTTCGCCATTTAATAGCCCGGCCTCGCGAGCAAGTTTTTGTAAATTGTTAAACCCTAGGGTGGCATAGGTCATTGGGTGGGCTATTGCTGGATCCTGCTCTGCCTCAACCACACACCAGCCTTGGTAATTCGCTTTTTTCAGCTGTTCAAACACCGCAGGGTAATTCACACAACCATCACCCGGTACGGTGAACACGCCATCTAATACCGCATCAAGGAAACTGGTTTGACGGTTCTTCACATCAGCCAATACATCAGCACGAACATCTTTGGTATGGACGTGGTTAATTCGGTGTGCCCAACGCGTTGCAACCTGTACCGGATCCGCGCCAGCAAATGTCAGGTGACCAGTATCAAGCAGCAGCCCGACGTCTTCACTGGTGAACTCCATCAGGTTATCGATATCTTCAGCAGTTTCGATAACAGTCCCCATGTGATGGTGATAGGCCACTTCAACACCTTGGCTTTTGGTGTACTTGGCAAATTCGCTCAGCTTCTTGCCGTACTCTTGCCATTTGCTAGCAGGGAAATGAGGGCGCAAGCGAACCGGTGTATCTTGCTGGCCATGGATGCAATCGGTCACTTCAGCAAAAACCATTACCTTTGCGCCAAGTTCACGCAGTAATGTCAGGTGAGGCTGGACCGCTTCGATTTCTTCTTCTACCGAGCGAGTCAGCAATTCACCGGAATACCAGCCTGACACCAATTTCAGATCATGATTGGCTAGAATTGGCCCAAGCACACTCGCTTCACGTGGAAACTTATTGCCAAGCTCAAAGCCGGCAAATCCAGCTTGGCGACCTTCGGTCAAACATGTTTCTAGCGGGGTTTCAGCACCCAGAGACGGCAAGTCATCGTTGGTCCAAGTCAGAGGGTTGATACCTAGTTGAACAGTCATGCTAATTCTCCTTAAATAACTTGCTGTTGTTTGGCGACTTCATACCGTGCTCTGGCAGCACGTACTTGTTCTCGCTCAGACACTTCAGGTACTGCGACTTCCCACCATGAACCGCCCGATTCAGTGGTACTTAGCGGGTCGGTATCCAAGGTAATGACATACGTCGATGTCGCTTGCTTGGCTCGCACCAGGGCTTGCTCTAGCTCAGCTATGTTGGCCACTTTCTCGGCCTGTGCCCCTAATGAGCGGGCATGTGCAGCAAAATCAGTCTTCGGCGCTCCCTCATCAATGGTGTTGCAGTCTTTGAGCAAGTTATTGAAACCTGCCCCACCGCAAGCGTGTTGAAGGCGGTTGATACAACCGAATCCACGGTTATCCAGTACGACTAGCACCAACTTGTGTCCTAGCATTACCGAAGTCGCTATCTCGGAGTTCAACATCAGGTATGAACCGTCACCGATCATGACGAAAACTTCAGACTCCGGCTTGGCCATCTTGACGCCAAGGCCACCGGCAATCTCATAGCCCATGCAAGAAAAGCCATATTCGAGGTGATAGCCTTTGTCGTAGCGGGTACGCCATAACTTGTGCAGCTCGCCCGGAAGGCCACCAGCCGCACAAACCACAATATCCTTTTCATCTGCGGCACGGTTAACTGCACCAATCACTTCTGCATCGGTCGGCAGCTCTGTGCCACGGTCAGTCATAGCGATTGACACCGTTTCATTCCACTCAAGGCGAAGCGACTCAGCCTTCTGTTTCCAATCTGCACTCACTGGCCAATCCACTAACAGTTCTGTCAGTTTTGGCAGTGTTGCCTTGGCATCGGCAACCAATGGCATGCCGTAATGCTTGGTCGCATCAAAACCATTGACGTTAAGCGAGACTATCTTGGCATCTGGCTTAAAAAGCGCTCTTGAACTGGAGGTAAAGTCTTGCAAGCGGCTACCAACAGCGATGATTACGTCTGCCTCTGCTGCCATCTTGTTGACTGCTGCCGAGCCCGTCACACCAATAGAACCTAGGTTAGAGGTATGATCCCAAGGTAGCGCCCCTTTACCAGCTTGAGTTTCACCAACAGGTAGCTGGTAGGTTTCAACAAACTCGCGGAATTGCTCCAGAGCGCCTGAGTAATGAATACCGCCGCCAGCAATCACCAAAGGCTGTTTGGCTTGCTTAATGAGTTCAACCACTTCAGTCAGTTCGTGCTCATCTGCGCCTGGACGGCGTATACGGTGCACCTTTTCGTTAAAGAAATGCAGCGGATAGTCAAACGCCATGGTCTGCACATCTTGCGGTATGGCTATGGTTGCAGGGCCACACTCAACGGGGTCCGTTAACACACGCATCGCTTGCGGCAAACTGTTCAGCAGCTGCTCTGGGCGAGTAATGCGGTCAAAGAAACGACTGACAGGTTTGAAACAATCATTCGGTGTAATAGTTGCGTCACTCCAGTCTTCTACTTGCTGCAGTACTGGATCCGGTTCACGGGTCGCAAAGGTATCTCCAGGTAAAAGCAGAACAGGTAAGCGGTTCACATGAGCCAGCGCCGCAGCTGTCACCATATTCAATGCGCCAGGCCCAACCGATGTTGTCGCTGCCATCATACGCTGACGATTATTTGCCTTGGCAAAGGCAATGGCACTGTGCGCCATTGCTTGCTCATTATGAGCGCGGTAAGTCGGCAAGGTTTCGTTGGCGTGATAGAGCGCTTCACCTAAACCGGCTACATTGCCATGGCCAAAGATGGCAAAGACCCCAGCAAACATAGGCTGAATGTCGCCATCAATATCTACTTTTTGCGCTTGCAGGTATTTCACTAGTGCCTGAGCCATTGTCAGGCGTACAGTATTAACACTCATGATTGATTCCTTTAGCCACGCTGGCGCCACAGAGTAATTAGGTTGTGATAGTTCTGTTTGATTTGTGCAATCAAACCAGCATCGTCAATCTCATTGGCAAGCCATAGACGCGATGGCTGTCCGAAGATAGTTCTCCCCACCGCAAAGCCCTTCACTACATCAGTACTTGCCGCCGAATTAAATCCAGCTTTCAGCTCTTCTTCTGGTGCATCCAAGCCCAGCAGTACAACACCTCGGCAGTGCTTATCACGCGATTGAATGAGCTCATTGACAACGTGCCAAGAATCAGCATCCATCGGCGGTAGTTTCCACCAATCAGGTTTCACCCCTAGGTTGTAGAAACGTTGCATGGCACGCAGATATAGCGCATCAGTGCGTTCCATATCCGCAGGCAAAATCACTTCCAGCAATAATTCATGCCCTGTTTTACAGCAAGCTTCATACACTTCTCGCACTTGCTTCTCTTGCTCAAGGCGTAATTCGTGATGATCATCTGGGTGGAAGAACACAAGGCACTTCACAACATGCTCAAGCGGCCAATCAATCAACTGAGAACCGATATTGCCGTGTTCTAACTCCAGCGGACGCGAAGCTGGCAGCTCTACCGGTCGGCCAATCCACCAACCTTCGCCAGTAATGTCATTCAGAACATCTTGTCCGAATGTGCTATCGCAGAGTAAACCGGCTTTACCCGACAAACCGGCTTCTTCAGCAACTTCACGGCTCGCCTGAAGGATAAGCTTCTTCAGTGGTTTGATACGGCTTATATCCGTATTGGCTTCACGAGCCATATCGACAAACTGGATACGGTGATCAAACGCAAGGACACAGAGCTCTTCCCACTCTTTATCACGGGTCGTGACGCGGTGGAGGTGATTAAGCGTTTCATCTAAATCTGGGCGAGGAACGTCATTGGCACGGGCTAAATAATTGTCTAGCTCTTCTTTAGATGGCATGGCAGGTGCACAACCATGGCGAGAAACGACCAAGGCACCACATGCGTTGGCATAAGCACAGGCTTTTTCCCAACCTTCATTATTTAGGTAGCCACGCAGCAAACCAGACATAAAAGCATCGCCTGCCCCAAGTACATTCAGTACATCAACGCGAACGCCTTCAACGGTAATACCTTCGTCGAGATCATTTGGGATCTCATCAGAAAATACTGAGCAACCTAGCGGACCGCGCTTACACACTAATTCAGCATTACTCACTTCACGAACGGCCTTCAGTGCTTCAACAGTATCTGTCGAGCCACCAGCGATGTGGAACTCTTCTTCGGTACCGACAATCAAGTCGAACAGCCCGAGAACTTCCTGCAATTGCTCAGTTACCTGACCTGATTCAATAAAGCGTGTTTCGCCATCGCCAAGTGTGGTTAAGCCCCAAAGTACAGGACGGTAATCAATATCAATGGCAGTTTTCACACCGTGCTTGCGGGCATAGCGTAAGGCTGTTAAAACCGCTTCACGAGTGTTGGGATGAGAAAGATGGGTACCTGTAATTGCTAGACATCGCGCCGAAGCAATGTATTGCTCATCAATGTCATCGGCAGTAATCGCCATATCAGCGCAGTTATCACGGTAGAAAATCAGAGGAAAAGTATCTTCATCCTTAATTCCGAGGATGACTAGGGCGGTCAGGCGTTCTTTGTCTGTAATCAAATTACTGGTATCAACACCCACACGTTGTAGCTCTTCGCGCAGAAAGCGCCCCATGTGTTCATCACCGACCCTTGCCAGCATGGAAGACTTCAAACCTTGCCTTGCTGTGCCATAAGCTACGTTGCCTGATGACCCACCAAGATACTTAGAGAAAGTGCCCATATCTTCTAGGCGAGCCCCAATTTGCTGGCCATATAGGTCAACAGCAACTCGCCCCAAACAAATAAGATCTAATTTCTTATTGCTGGTATTCATCCTTTTCACTCCTTCCTTTAACTACCGAGTAGTTAAGAACCGTTCAGATATTGATTAAACTGATTCCGACAATATTTGCTGAGAACACCTATCCCAACCCTCATTGTTTCGATACTCATATCATACGAAATATTCATTTCACTTTAAATGAAAAATGAAATGAAAAATATATTTTGTGATCAAGGTAAAATTTCCTTACCACTCAGAATCTCGCCCTCAACAGAAAAGAAATGGAAAATATTTTTCAAACATTTGCAACATACCGACAACAAGGTGTCGTTTGCATGTTATTTTGTATAATTTCAATAACTTATACTTTTTACAGCACAAGCACTCAAATTTTAACCTTAAAAATCATTAATTTAGAGGATGAGATAGCTATTAGGCATTGATTCCAGTGAGACATGGTTAACAATTTTGTCATTTACACTCAATCAGTGGTGGTTATTAATTGAGCTCAGGCATATAGTTGTTTACATAAAAATAATAAATTTATTTCAATCAACGTGAACACGCTTTCTGGAGAGATATTTCACTCTAGAAAGTGGCAAGCATCTATTTACCGTATTTTTGAAATGTACATTTCACCCAAGAAAACGGTTAGATGCATCATAATAAGGAGGCAACAATGCCGTCACTGATACATGGAATTACTTCTCTAATTACTAACTCTATTTCAACGACAAAGTCCCTAGCTAAAGGGATCCTACGTAAGATCGCGATCGTCGGCGCTGTGTTTGTTCTGGCAGCCTGCGGTGGTGAGGATGGTGAAGATAAAATTAAGATTGGCGTTGCCATTCCTAACTTCGACGACACCTTCCTGGTCAATATGAAAGACTCCATGGATAAATACGCCAAGGAGATGGGCAACGTAGATTTGATTTTCGTTGATGCAAAAGAAGATACAGTGAAACAGTTGGGCCAAATCCAAAACTTCATTGTTCAGCAAGTTGACGGCATCATCCTCGTACCGGTAAACACCGATGCGACCCAGCCAATGACAGACAGCATCCAGAAAGCAGGCATCGAACTGGTTTACCTAAACCGTCGCCCTTCTTACTTGCCAGAAGGTGTGTCTTATGTTGGTTCTGACGAGCTTCGTTTCGGTGAAGAACAGGCTAAATACGCAGCATCTAAAGTAGAAGGCGGTAACATCGGTATCATCATGGGTATGATGACAGTAGAAGCCGCTATCCTACGTACCCAAGGTGTAGAAGACTTCTTCAAAGACAAGCCTGAATTTAACATCACCCGTAAGCAAACGGGCCTTTGGCAGCGTTCACAGGGTATGATCGTAATGGAAAACTGGATCAACTCTGGTGAGCAGATCGACATTATCCTATCTAACAATGACGACATGGCTTTGGGTGCTATCCAGGCGCTACGTGCTGCGGGTAAACTTGATGACACTATCGTTGTCGGTGTCGATGCAACGCCAGACGGCATCATGGCAATTCAGGATGGTGCATTGGATGCAACCGTATTCCAAGACGGTGTTGGCCAAGCCCGCGGCGCACTTGACGCAGCAATGAATGCCATCAACAAAAAGCCACAAGAAAAAATCACTTGGATCCCTGCTGAACTTGTTACCAAAGACAACCTAGCTGAATTCCAAGCTAAAAGTTAATCCACCACCCTCTCTATAAATAACTTATCCGGCCCTGCAACAGGCTAGCCAAGCGCTAGAGACGTAGGGCCAATTTTGGAGCAATTCTGTATGAGCCAAGTAATACTTGAGATGCGTGGTATTACCAAAACCTTTCCTGGTGTAAAGGCACTTGATAACGTGCAACTTACCCTGAAGAAAGGCCGTGTAATGGCACTCATGGGCGAAAATGGTGCAGGGAAATCTACCTTGATGAAAGTGCTGTTTGGCACTTACCAGCGTGATGCTGGCACCATTCGCTACCTAGGGGAACTCGTAGATTTCTCTGGCGCTAAAGAATCTTTAGAGAGCGGGATTTCAATGATTCACCAAGAACTCTCTCCCGTTCTACACCGAAATATTGCCGAAAATATCTGGCTGGGACGCGAACCATTAAAAGGGCCACTTAAGCTCATCGACCATAAGAAGATGTTCGCTGATACCGAAGCCCTACTACAGCGTCTGGACTTAGAGCTTGACCCACGAACACTGATGAGTGAGTTGACCGTGGCAACCATGCAGATGGTAGAAATCGCCAAGGCCATTTCCTTCGATTCAAAAATCATCATCATGGACGAGCCAACTTCAGCTCTGACCGATAAGGAAGTCGCCCACCTGTTTGAGATTATCGAAAAGCTCAAATCCCAAGGTGTGGCAATGGTGTACATCAGCCATAAAATGGATGAGATTTTCAAGATCTGTGATGACATCACAGTTTTCCGTGACGGTTGCTATATCGGCGAGCGGGAAGCCCGGGACACCAATCATGATGAACTGGTTCAAATGATGGTTGGCCGTGATCTAGGTGATGTGTTCCCACCTCCTACCGCCAAGCCTGGTAGAACGCGTCTCGAAGTGAAAAACCTCTCCGTTGATGGCTGCTTCCGTGATGTGAATTTCAAACTCCATGAAGGAGAGATCCTCGGGATTGCTGGGCTGGTCGGTGCAGGTCGTACTGAACTTATCGAAACACTGTTTGGTGTACGCGAAAAGGAAACCGGTGAGATATGGATCAACGGTGATCAAGTCGAGATCAAAGCTCCTCAGGACGCCATCAGCCATAAAATGGCTTTCTTGACCGAAGACCGCCGCCATTCAGGTCTTTACCTGATGCTCGATATCTTCGCCAACACCTCTATCGCCCACCTCGACGCCTACAAGAGCCGCGTTGCCAATGTCCTTGATGTCCGCCAAATGCGTAGCGACAGTGAGGATCACTGTAAAAAGCTAAAAGTCAAAACCCCACATATGAACGAGGCTATCGATAACCTCAGTGGTGGTAACCAGCAGAAAGTACTGCTAGCCCGCTGGATGTTAACCAAGCCTGACATCCTGTTCCTCGACGAACCAACCCGGGGTATCGATGTGGGCGCGAAATCCGAAATCTACAAACTGATGCGTCTTTTAACCGGTATGGGCAAGAGCTTGGTCATGATCTCGTCTGAACTACCTGAAGTTATCGGCATGAGTGACCGTGTGTTGGTCATGCATGAAGGGAAACTCAAAGGCGAGCTCGACGGTACCGAAGCAACCCAGGAAAAAATCATGTCAATGGCGTTGGCATAACGACCAGCCCAGAAAAATATATTCACCGCTGTTGTTACAGGGTGACGCAATAATTAATCAAGGAAAGTCATTATGATTGCGAAGTTAATAGAAGCAACGTCTGGTGCGAAATCGCCTCAGAATTATAAACGTTTGATTTCTAAATATGCCATCTACTTTGTTTTCATCGCCATGTGTGTGGTGATGTCGATTCTGTCTCCAGTATTCCTTACTGTAGCCAACCTGCTTAACGTTGTTACCCAAATGGCCAGTATCGGCCTGCTAGCACTAGGGGTAACCATCATCATTATCACCCGGGGTATCGACCTGTCGTCCGGTTCGGTACTCGCGGTCGCCGCTGTGGCCTCAGCTAGTATGGCGCAGACCCTCGACTGGGGTATGCGGATGTACCCTGCTATGCCTGAACTGCCGGTAATCGTGCCTATTCTGGTCGCGTTGGCGGTGGGTGCTCTATGTGGTTTCATCAATGGTGCATTGATTGCCTATACCGGTATCCCTCCGTTTATCGCCACTCTG
The DNA here is from genome assembly GCF_056158405.1 of Photobacterium sp. AWH4_225. Taxonomy (NCBI): domain Bacteria; kingdom Pseudomonadati; phylum Pseudomonadota; class Gammaproteobacteria; order Vibrionales; family Vibrionaceae; genus Photobacterium; species Photobacterium sp. AWH4_225. The sequence continues at coordinate 224,592 of NZ_JBSWTF010000004.1, forward strand.
GGTATGATGATTATCGCTCGTGGTGCAGCCCTACTCTACTCTGACGGTCGTCCAGTCAGTAGCTTGATCGATTCTTACCAGTGGATTGGCCAAGGCACCGTTGCAGGTATTCCGGTTCCAGTCATCATCTTTATTGTTATGGCTATAGTGTCTTATATCCTGCTGAACTATACCCGCTTCGGTAAATACGCCTACGCTATCGGTGGTAACGAAACAGCAGCGTATGTATCGGGCATCAACGTTAAGAAATACAAAATCTTGGTTTACACCTACGCTGGCCTACTAGCCGGTATCGCGGCGCTTATCCTTTCTGCCCGTATCAACTCAGGTCAGCCTGGGCTTGGTGTGATGTACGAGCTTGATGCCATCGCATCGGCAACGGTAGGTGGCGTATCACACGCCGGTGGTATCGGTACGATTCAGGGCACCATCATTGGTACCATGATCATGGGTGTACTGCAGAATGGTCTCGACCTGCTCAACGTCTCAGCATACTGGCAACAAGTTGTGAAAGGCTTGGTCATTGTGGTCGCTGTTGTCTTCGACATGAAGCGTCAGAAAAAGAGCAAGTAACCATTAACTTAAATGAGCCATAAAGAAAAAAACAACTCGAGCCTATAAAGAATTAACTTTACTGTAGGACTTCACGTTGAAGTGCCACGTTTCTCCCCCTAGGGTTACGTGGCTTTTTTTATTTCACGTGTTTTTTATTTCTAGTGCTAGATCTCAGCACCTAACTGCGTTAGGTACTCTTTCATGAAAACAGTACGCTTTTCAGCTTCAACGATTGCAGACTGGGTGTTCATCGTATCTTTTAGCTTAAAGAGCTTGGTGTAGAAGTGATCGATGGTAAATTGCCGATCATTCAGCTCCCTGTTCTGACTAAATGGATCTTCAGCATCATATAAACCGACACCCAAACTTGAACTGACCTGGATACAACGAGCAACGCCAATCGCGCCAAGTGCATCTAACCTATCGGCATCTTGAACGATCTGAGCTTCTAAGGTTTCAGGCTTTATTTTTGCGCTGAAACTGTGCGCCACAATGGCATGATGGATAGCTTCAAAGTACTTCGCTGGGTAATCAATACTGGCCAGAAACTCTAACGCTTTATCTGCAGCAACCTTAGAACTCTTGGCTCTATCCGGATGATTTTTCGGAAAGGAAAAGCAGTCATGTAAGTAAGCGGCAGGGAGCACTACCTCAAGTTTTGCCCCTTCACTAGCACACAATGCTTTGGCCGTTTTAACCACTCTCAGTACATGATTTAAATCATGCGCAAGATCTTGCTGCATTTCAGATTGGATAAACTCAATAAAGTGTTTTTCGATTTTATTATCAATGGTCGTTTCGAATGTATCTGACACTTTTACTCCTTGTTGGCTTTTTCTATCACCTAGTTCAGAAAAGTACCATACACGTAACCAGCCTAACCCTCTACCGAATCGACCGCCTTTTTACACCAATATTCAGCGGCATCCCCCCATCGTTAGCCCCTCTGAAATTAGTCCATTAATTGAATTCAATTTTGGCTGCTATATCACCCCAATCAAAGTACCCATACTCAATAAAACCAAGACTTTGGTAGAAGTTTCTAGCAACTTGATTATCTTCACAGTAACCAATATGGATAGCTTTAGGTGTTTTTGTTCGAATCTCTTCTAACACCCTATTCATCATCATGCGACCAAACCCTTTCCCTTGATAAGCTTGATCCGTCATCACTCGAAAGATGTAGTACTCACCAGGCCTAGGCTCAGTAGCCCAAGTGGCATTTAGCCATTCACTATACATCACGAAGCCCACCACTTTGCCGTCAACGACAGCAGCCCTCGGTTGGTACTCCGGATTTACTGCTGCCTGCGCCATGGAGAGCACATTGTCAGAAACCATCCCTCGCTGGGAAACATCCAATTGAAGATTAATAACGGCTTGCAGGTTATGTTTGGTGACTTTCTCTAACTTCATTGCAAATATCCTACTTCGCTAACGGCGATAAAACCATTACAATGCGCGCGATTTTAGACGTTAATCGGGCATTTCCATTGAAACTCAGTACAAGACTAAAGAATATTGAACAAATGGTCACAGCTGGCTATGACCATGTTTGGGATTGCTGCTGCGACCATGGTTTTATTGGCGCAGCACTACTGTCACGGCAAGCTGCCCCCAAGGTTCATTTTGTTGATATTGTGCCAGACCTCATGATCACAGTAGAAAAGAACCTCCAGCGCTTCTATCCTGAGGATCAATGGGAAGTTCACTGTCAGGATGTCGCTAAACTCCCGCTTAACGAGTATAACGGCAAACATCTGGTGATCATTGCAGGTGTAGGCGGCGATTTAATGTGCACTCTTGTAGAAGCTATCCAGCAGAACCATCAAGGTACTGACTTTGATTTTTTGCTATGTCCGGTAAATAACCCATACACGCTACGTCAAAAACTCAGAGAGCATCATTTTGGTTTAAAGAATGAAGTGCTGATTGAAGATAATCGACGCTTTTATGAAATCATGCATGTTACATCGACGGTTGGAGAAAACGGCCCTATCAACGCCGTCGGCTGTAAAATATGGCAATCTGATTCTGATGAGCAAACCGATTTAATCACACGATATATAGCCAAAACCTTGAGCCACTACCGACGCCTTCAACGAGGCAGCACTGACAATGTTGAGGCAATTATCGAGAGTTATAATGCTTTAATAATTTGATTTTCAAAGTATCTGTGTCGCGTCTATATTCCACGTACCCAGGTACATACTAGATCTGGCAGATTTTCTTCGTTATCACTGTTTCCATCGGTTATGGCAAAGCCATTTGCGCTATAAAAACGTTGAGCGCGTTTGTTGATTTCGAACGTTCTCAGCGTCAATGAGCCATTTGATTGTTCCTTGGCTATATCAAGCAGTTGCTTCCCCATTCCTAGCCCTTGGTACGCAACATTAACGTAAAGCTGATTGACCTCTTCCTCCGAGCAGGCAATAAAGGCAACTGGCTTTGATGTCTCCATTACAGTAACAACCCATAGCCTATGGCTTTGAGCGAGAATATGCTCAAGAAAGTAAGCCTGAGACTCAAAAGAATGAATAGGTGCAATGCCTATGGCTGCAGACATTGCCTCACGCCACAGTAAAGTAACAGGTGTAATATGTTCCGCTGATAAAGGTACGATTTCGTATTTTGAAAAATCCATTTTCTAATCTTACTGTTTCTGATTCGGCTTTTTACGCTAGATGTCTATATTTAAGTATCAAAGCTTGCTTAAAGAGCTTTGACCATGCATTCAGGACTAACAACCTGCGTGAGCAAATGAGTAATATCAGGGTCTTTGATTGGCTCAATTGCATAGATAGGTTTCTCTAAAGCCAAAGCATAACCTATATCCATCGCTACGCTTTTACCAACATAGCCACCATAATTTAGAATATATATAATATCCGCTTTTCTTATACGCTCTAAGCAACCATCGATACCATTTACTTGTTCAGGTTCTGACATAATAGTCTCAATGCCCGCGTTAATCATATCATCTCTAACCTTTCTCATACGGTCGAGATTCTTAAAGCTTCCAGCAATATACACTCGCTTGCTCATCACAATATTTCCCATTTTATTTGAGTAAAACCAACAGAACCTTAATATCGTTGTCGTCACCAACAAGGGGACCGACATTACATAATCTACTATCGAGAGTTATAACGCTTTTGAGGTTTGATTCGGCCTAAACATCTGAAGGTATTCACTTTCAACGACTTGGTAAGTTTCAAAACCAAACTTTTCGTAAAGTGATTTCGCCGCAATATTCTTTGGGTGTACCCCAAGCCGAACATCCAGTGCCAACTGGTCGGTTTTAGAAAGCAGCTCCCGCATCAGCGCTGAAGCAACTCCTCGTCCACGAAAAGTGGGGTTCACTGCTAAGGCTAATTCAGGACAATCTGCATGAAGCTCAGTTAAGCTGGATTTGTAACGTATCTGTACAATACCCATCACTCCACCAGCATTATCTAAAGCGAATAGCCCGAAGTCTCCTACCTGCCCCCAGTCATCAAAGTATTCTTTTATATGCGGTAACTCGAGAACTTGTAAATCGTGGTCAGGCTCGTCGTCAGGAGTCCAAAGAGCGACGAACAATAATCCCTTTTGTAGCTCACTGTCTGATGGCGTCACTTCCCGAAAGCTCATACTTATTTACCGACCTAAGACCGTAATTTAACCTGCGCAGATACAACAATAGAAGAATCAGATGCTGGCTCAATTTCGAAATATCCACCTGATGTTGAAAGTTGACGTGCAGACAGCTTATTTGCACCTAGCTTTCTGAACCAATACGGCGCTAGTGAGCATTGTGCAGAACCCGTAGCTAAGTCTTCAGGTATACCGATCTTCGGCGCAAAGTAGCGCAAGACATAGCTGTCAGGCGAGCTTTTGGCCGTGACTATCACTGCATGAAAGTCTTCAATCTTTCTCATCTGGTCATAGTCAGGCACAAAATTAGCAACTTCAGCTTCCGACTCTAACACCAAAATTACATCTCGGGTTGAGTAAGCATCAACGACAGGAATGTTCAAAGCTAAAATTTCTAAGGTTACAGGCAGAGCATTCCAGCTAGGTAAAACAATTTTGTAGCGATCATTGTCCTTGGTTATCACTACCTGCCCATATAGGCTATTAAGCGTGACCGATTCAGTCCCATATTTTGATATCAATGCCGCACCAGCCCCTAGACTTCCGTGGCCACAAAGGTTGATTTCACCCTCTAGCGAAAACCAACGAATATCAAAGCCAAAATCAGACTCAACAACAAATGAAGTAAATGGCTTCCCAAGCTTTTGAGTTATTGATAGCAACTCAGACTTACTTGGCCACTTTTCTAATTCAACAACTGCACAAGGATTCCCTTGGGCAAAATCGCTGCTGAACACATCGTAAATTTGAGCTTTAATAATTCACCGTCCATTGTCTTACTACAGCGTAGTGCTTTGATTTATTGCAACATTCACTGAGTATCCATCGTATGGATGACATAGGCAAGCTATTGATGCAATGAGAAGTTCTAGACCATTGTTCCAGTAACCAAAGACTTTGACTCAAGCCACTTAAGCACAACCAATGCAGCAACCGAGCAAACCGCTTCATCATTACCATCGATAAATTTAAGCTCTTCAATTTCTGCATCTGGAAGTAACTCACCAGAAAAGTCTGCAAAGTAACAGGTTAACTTTACAGAGACGCCTTCAGCTTTGCCGTCAGCTTGAGCAATAAAAGTTTCCATGTACTTAATACTTTTTGGGTCAAGCTCAACGGATAACTCTTCTTTGATTTCGCGGATAAGCGCTTGTTCATCAGTTTCGTCGGCTTCACGTTTACCTCCAGGTAGATAGAACAGCTCTTTGCCTTTCGATCTTACAACTAAAAGATTGCCATCTTTAATTAACACCCAAGCAAGTTTATCTATGACTTTATTCATTATTATTCCTTAATCTACATTATTACCCGAATGACTAATCGCTTGGCTAAGTGCTTGTTATTTCGCTGAGCCTAGCATTTCATTCAGTACGTCTACTGAGTATTTCCAGCCAAGATTCCGCTGAGGTATTCTGTTTATTTTCATTGTTATTTCATTCAGATCACATACTCCCAACCCACCTTCAAAATGGATAAAATGTTCGAAATTCTCCAACAAGTCTTTCATGTTACCTAACAGCTTTCTACTATCTGTCTTTGTACATTCGATTTGCTCAGGAGCATTATCAAAAGCTTGAAGTACTTCAGCAGATACACCTTCAGATTTAAGGAGGCGCTTAACTCCATCTTGGAATAGTTGTCCAATGTCCTTATGATGTTCTTTACGGAGACCAACCAACACAAACGACATTAACGTTTTCTCTTCCATGAAAAATAGACACTTACGTCTATTAGATGTAAACGTATTTACATACCAGTTTCCAAGGACAAAGCTTTCCTCTTTTATCTCAGACAAATTAGATGATTTTAGTCCTAATACATCTTGAGCTTTCTTCGTACATCTTAGTTGGTACATTCTTTCTAGCCCCTTATTTTAAATCGATTTAGCTAAAGCTATTAAGCTACTCTCAATTACATCATATCGTCGAACTGTAGCGTAAATACGGGCGCTGACCATACATAAGTTCTGCACCGTAACCTCTCGAACGGTGTTTGCTAGTACATTTACGCCAATACGCCTTGGAATGTATATTCTAATTACACATATACATGGCCATTAATGAAAAAAACGTTTCATAGCAAAGCATAAGCCATTACAATAGATAAAGGAGCAATTGAAGGGAGAGAAAAATGTCTGTTGCCAACAACCTTACCGAACTGCAAGATCAAATTCGAACGCGTTATAGCGATCTTAGCAAGCGTTTACAGCAGGTTGGCCGTTATGTGCTAGATAATTCCAACAGTGTTGCTTTCGATACAGTTGCGACTATTGCCAGCCAAGCCGAAGTTCCCCCTTCTACTCTTATCCGCTTTGCTAATGCTTTCGGTTTCAATGGTTTCAATGATATGAAACAACTGTTCCGTCGTAATCTTGTCGAGGAAACCGCGAGCTATACTGAACGGGCCAAACTGTTCAAAGAGCTCGATACCGACCAGAACGCACCGGAAAGCCCGGCGATGATTCTACAAGAATTTGCTCGTGCTAATGCGCAGGCGATGAACCATCTTGCGGCACAAACACCGAGCGACAAACTCGAACAAGCGGTTGAGATCCTCAGTGAGGCGGAAAACATCTACCTGATTGGTTTAAGACGCTCTTTCAGCGTCGCTTCGTACCTTACGTATGCGCTGCGCCACTTAGAGCGCCGAGCCTTTCTTATCGATGGTCTAGGCGGTATGTTCAAAGAGCAGCTCTCGATGATTGGTCCTAAAGATGCGGTACTGTCGATTAGCTTTAGCCCATACGCGCAAGAGACAGTCACCCTTAGCGAAATCGCCTCTCAAGCTGGCGCCAAACAAATTGTTATCACCGACAGCCAGGTAAGCCCACTTGCTACCTTTAGTGACGTTTGTTTTGTGGTCAAAGAAGCACAAGTTGAAGCCTTCCGTTCACAATCTGCTTCTCTGTGCTTGGCGCAAACTTTGGCGGTATCACTAGCTTACCGGCAAGGATCATCAGCCAATGGCTTCGAAGTAAACGTACTTAGTTAGTCCAAAAAATCAGTCTTAGTCTGCAGATTTAAATAAGATTGCCGTCCTACTCTACGATGAGAAGTGACGGCATTTTTGTTTCTGCCTAAAGTAGCATTCAAAGGTGATACCCCAATAGAAAAAGCCCCGCAATTGCGAGGCTTAAAGAGTGATAAAACTTAAGGGGCGATGTCATTGGGGGTAACCGCACCCCACGTCATCACTCAGGAGACTATTACTTTAAGGTATGGATAAACCTTAGACCTGAAAGCTTAAAGCTTGATGGTTTTACCCTGCTTCATCGACTCCAGCGCGGCATCCGCCAGCACTAGCGCGTATTCACCATCGGCACCGCCACACTCTGGCTCTTGACCTTCAAGCACATCTACGAAGTCCTGCCATTCAGCAACATAAGCCGCTTCGTAGCGCTCTAGGAAGAAATGCTGTGGTTTAGCGGCTACGCAGCCCTCTTCGCCCCAGTGCTGAACCAAATTCTCTTTGACGTTGTGCGCTTGTAGAAGACCTTTTGAACCATGAAGTTCAAGGCGCTGATCATATCCGTATCCAGAGCGACGGCTATTGTTGATAGTTGCAATAGCGCCTGATGGGAAGTTCAAGACCAATACCGCAGTATCGATATCGCCAGCTTCGCCGATAGCAGGATCAACCATGCAGCTACCGTGCGCAGTGATCGAGACTGGATCTTCACCCATGATAAAGCGAGCCATATCCAAATCATGGATAGTCATGTCGCGGAACATACCGCCTGATACTTTGGTGTACTCAGCTGGCGGTGGTGACGGATCACGTGAGGTGATCACTAGAGATTCAGGCTGACCAATCACACCAGCATTAAGCTGATTCTTCACTGTTCTGAACTGAGGGTCATAACGGCGGTTAAAGCCCACCATCATTGGCACACCATGCTGGCGTACAGTAGCCAAACAATCGCGTACTCGGCTGATATCCAGATCAATTGGCTTCTCGCAGAAGATCACTTTGCCATGCTGAGCTGCCATTTCGATCAAGTCGGCATGTGTATGGGTTGCAGAGCAAATACATACAGCGTGTACGTTCGGATCAGACATTGCTTCGTCGATCTCTTGTATTTTCGCGCCATATTCTTCAGAAATCTTCTTAGCACCCTCTAAATATGGGTCGATGATTGAATACAATGTCGTCTTGGGATGCTTTGCAATATTTACAGCATGCACTTGGCCAATCCTGCCAGCGCCGAATAACGCAATATTAAACATGTCTCACTCCTTTGCCGGAAACTAATTATTGATGTTTTCTTGCATATTGCTCTTCGTTAATCCATTGGTGGTCATCTTCCCAGGTAAACAACCATTTACGTGTTGGCCCTGCCATTACATTAAGGTAATAGCTGTCGTAACCTGCAATGGTTGCCACTGGGTGATACCCCTTGGGTACTTGTACGACGTCTCTGTCGTAAACCGCCATGCACTCGTCCAACGAACGGTCGTCGGTGTAGACACGCTGCATACAGAACCCTTGAGCTGGATTCAGACGGTGGTAATAAGTTTCTTCTAAATAGGTTTCGCTTGGCTCAGCGTCCTGATCATGCTTGTGGCTTGGGTAAGAGCTGGTACAGCCCTCATCGGTATACACTTCAACCACCAGTAAGCTATCAGCTTCTTTGTAATCAGGCAGAATGTTATGAACAAAACGCTTATTGTTACCTGCTCCACGCTGCTCGGCGTCGATATTGTCTGGTGCAATTAATCGCGTTGGGAAGTTACCCTGGCCTGGCGCAGTACACACCGCCAACTCAAGCTCGGTATTAGCCACCACTTTAATCGCCTCACCTTTTGCGACATACACGGCATAAGGCTTTTTGCGCTCGAACGGGCTCATTCGATCGCCGATATTCTCGAAGGTAGCAGAGGGTGTCGTCACGGTGGCAAAGCCACCTACCAACACCAAACAGACTTCATTATCGCTGGCTGGTAAGTCGATGCTTTGACCGCTTTCAAGTTCAAATGCTTGGAATCCTACATAGCCCCAACCTGCTGATTCCGGAGTAATATTCTGGGTATTACCCTGCTGGTCTGGTGCATGATATTTGGAGAGCAGTTTTGACATGGCGGCCTTCCCGTTTCCTTTGATTAGAAATTATTTTTCAAAATCATAAGAGAATAAAAAAACCTTTTCAAACCAATTACGAAACAAATGGTTCATTTTGTGGGCGAGGTAACACAGCAATAATTTCTTCTTTTTTGATGAAATAATTGGCATAAAAAAATGATCTAGCCCGAAAAAAAATCGAGCCAAGCGATATGGCTTGGCTCGAGTATTTCCCATGGGAATATATAGGGTATTTAACGACGTCTGCTTGGAAGCATATCTGTCATTGAGCCTTCTACCAGTTCGGCCGCAAATGCGAAGGTTTCAGCCAATGTCGGGTGGGCATGAACCGTATGGGCGATATCTTTCGCTGTACCACCAAATTGAAGCACTGCAGCCGCTTCGTGAATAAGCTCTCCGGCATTCTCGCCACATATTCCGGCGCCCAACAAAGTGCCCGACTCTTTATCAAACAGTGCCTTGGTGACGCCATTAGTTGCTCCGACGCTTTGAGCACGCCCGCTAACAAGCCATGGTACTTTTCCAGTTGTGTATTCAATACCTTGGGTCTTGGCTTCTTTCTCTGTCAAACCGACCCAGGCAACTTCCGGGCTCGTGTAAGCTACTGATGGAATCGCAACCGGATGGAATGTAGCATCCATTCCAGAAATCACTTCAGAGGCGACCTTACCTTCATGTGTTGCCTTATGGGCCAACATTGGACCTTTGACAATGTCACCAATCGCGAAGATATGCGGTACCGAGGTCTGCATTCTGTCATTGACTTCAACCAGCCCTTGCTCGTTAATATCAACACCGATATTTTCCAGTCCAATACCTGAGGTATTTGACCTGCGACCAACAGCAACCAATACAGCATCAAAGACCGCACTCTCTGGCGCTTTCTTTCCTTCAAAACCAACAACGATGCCTTCCGGCTGTGCGGTCATATCCGTGACTTTGGTTTTCGTCAGCATTTGATAGGTCTTTTTCGTTGCCTTAAGCAACGGCTGAACAACGTCTTTGTCAGCTGCTGGGATAATCTGATCTTGTGCTTCAACGATAGTAATTTCAGAGCCAAGCGCTGAATAGACCTGCGCCATTTCCAACCCGATGATCCCGCCGCCGATAATCAGCAGTTTTTCTGGGATGAATGGCAAAGACAGTGCATCCGTCGAGTCCCAAACCCTCGTGTCTTCCGGAGCAATAGGCAATTTGACCGAGTGTGATCCAGTCGCGATGATGGCATGTTTGAACTCTACCTGCTGCTCGCAGTCCCCTTTCACTAGCAGCGTATGTTCACCAATGAAATGTCCTTCACCTTGGACGCGAACCACTTTTCTCGCTTTAGATAGATTCGCGATGCCTTTGGTTAGCTCGGTGATCGTCTCTTCTTTATGGGAGCGCAGTGCATCAATATCGATATTGGGCGCGGAGAACGCGATACCCATTTGTGCACCATGCTTAGCATGCTCAACAAGCGATGCCGCATGAAGCAAGGTCTTCGAGGGAATACAGCCCACATTGACACACACACCACCTAATGTATCGCGCTTTTCAACGATACACACCGACAACCCAAGATCTGCAGCCCGAAAAGCTGCTGTATACCCACCGGGTCCACCACCGAGTACAACAACATCTACGTTGATAGATTCCGTCATTACAATTCCTTCTCTGCCTAGTGATTGACTTATGTTATAAGCATCTGGATGAACAGATTTATCCCAGACGAAGTCAAAAATAAATCGCAAAGTTGGAATATCCGATGTTGGTCCACTTAATTGATAAATTTCGCCACCAAATTGTCTAGCAGCTCAATGTTTATGTTTTACAGCAGCAGTGAGCACTACACTAATAAAACGCTTTCTACAGACAAAAAAATGGCCCTTAATGCTCGTAAATAGAGAGATTAAAGGGCCGAATACTAGAGATAGTAAAGGTAGTGCAGGTGGAACACGTTACATGGAATCAGAGTTATTTTGTGTTTAATGTAAATCGTTACCTTTGATAGAAGCCCACCCCGACAAGCTTATTATCAAGAATGCGGTAGAAGGTGTGTTTATTTTCGACTTTACCCGAAGTCGGGTTTAACCAGGGATAGGTTATCTCGCCCCGCCCCGTTTCCTCTGCCAGCTTTAGCATCTCTCCTATCATCGGTTTACCTTGGATACTAAAGACCTTACCGACCAAATGTGGTGTGGCACCATGGGCCAAGAATTCACCGGTGCGTTTATCAAGCACAAACACGTACAAGTCATTTTTCACAAACTGACTATCATGGCGATTGAATGCACCCAGTGCTTGCTGTTCATCGGTAATCAATGCCTTTGTTGCCTCATCTAGAAAACCTTTAGCCTGATAAGCCACAGCTCGCTGCGGATGATAACCTACGGCCACAATGACATCACCAACTCGTTTGAAGAAAGTACGTTTGGGTTCACCGGAACTGTCGACAGGGTTCGTCCAGTGATACTCCACCACCCCGCCCCCTGTCACTCTGGCTTGAGCTATCATGTCTTGGAAGAACAATTTGCCGTACATATCAGCGGTAGATTTCACATTGTCACCCACCAAAACAGCTGATGAACCACCACTGGCAAGAAAAACGCCATCCATATCGAGCGCATATACATACAACTCGTTATCGGTAAATTGAGCCTGCTTGGCAAAATCATCCACAGCCTCGGCGCCGTCCTGCTGGATATGCTCTACCGCCTTATCCAAGAGCGCCATCGCCCTTTGCGCAGCTGGCGTTATGATAGGTGGATTGTCAGTCGTCGTTATGTTCGGCTGATTTGTATCTGATGCCAACACAGCTGGACTTGCCAAACTGCTTAGGACAACAGCTACACCTAAAGCTATACCAGAGGCTGCGCCAAAGCCTATTCCCAAATACGATTTAAACACTCGAATCCCCATTAGTTTTTTCATATTCACCCCATAACTTCTTAATAGCCAACCAGAGAAGGTAACCACAGACTTAGCTGAGGGAAGAAGGCAATGAGGAATACCCCAACAACGGAAGCCATAACGAACGGATGGATCCTAGCTGTGATTTGTTCCACGGTAGAGCCACCAATACCGGATGCGACAAAGATATTTTCCCCCAGTGGCGGCGTAGCAAAACCAATTGAAAGCGTACACACCACAACAATACCTACGTGGGTCGGATCAGCGCCCAGCATATACATAATCGGTAACAGCACAGGCACAATGATCATAATGGCCGCCAGTGTTTCCATGAACATGCCAATAAACAGCAACAACATGATTGTTAACGCCCAAACCATGTACATATTGTCAGTCAGGCTTAGGAGTGAATCAGCCACGACAACTGGGATTTTTTGTTCGATCAGCAACCTGCCGAATACCGTTGCGGCAAACAAAATCAGCAGTACACGACCGGTGATCCAAGTCGTCGTCGACAGCGAATTGATAATATTCTTGAAAGCCAATTCACGGTGAACGAATAACCCGATAAACAGTGAATAGAAAATGGCTACAATCGCCGACTCTGTCGGAGTAAAGAGTCCAGAATAAATCCCACCCAGAATCAGGAAGGGCGCCAACAGAGACCAAACACCGCGTCTAAGTGCGACTCGGATATCCCCTGTGGACCAGTTCTCTGTCAAACCCTTATAACCACGTTTCTTGGCAATCATATAGTTAGTTGTCATCAGGGTTGAGGCCATGATCAAACCTGGGATCACCCCTGCGACAAACAACTTTGGAATAGAAAGTGACGCAAATTGACCATGCTGTGAAATCGCTTCTGGTGGCGGCATCAACCCCATGGCTGATATGCCAAAGATCACCAAAGGAATTGAGGGTGGAATAATAATACCCAGTCCACCAGAAGCAGCCGTTACTGCTGATGCATAGCTGCGTTCATAGTCCCTTTTTACCATTGCAGGAACCATCAGCATCCCAACCGCTGCCGTTGTGGCTGGGCCCGAACCTGAAATAGCACCAAAGAACAGACAAGCGACTACAGTTGCCGCCCCCAAGCCGCCAGTAACGGGCCCGGCGAGGCTTTCGGCAATATCCACCAGACGTTTAGAAATACCCGCCGCTTCCATTAATGCCCCAGCCAGCACAAAAGCAGGCAGTGCCATTAAGGGGAAATTACCCACTGAAGTAAATGCAATTTGCACCAAGGCAATTGGGTTTTTATCCAACACAAGGTAGGCTGCCATCGAGGCCCCAGCCAATGATACGGTGATCGGTGCGCCCAATATCAGCATCACCAAGAAGCCACCAAATAGTATGAGAGTAAGATATCCTTCCATGAATGGCCCCTATCCTTTAACCCGCCGTCTTTTGAACTTGATAGTCCTGTTTCTGGACCTGATGCTGGTGATTCTGAACTTGTTGATTCTGAGCTTGTAGCTTCTGAATTTTGTTGATTTCTTTAGTATCAGGGTCAACCGCTTCAACCCCTTTAAACAACCGCTCGTAGTTATTCCATAAAATACGGATAGTCATCAAAGTAAATGCGATTGGCAGGATCATATAGAAGTACTTCATCGGAATACCCGTGGTCTGTGACTTCCAGAACAGGTTCATCTTGTTAAAGACAAAATCGTAGCTGAGGTAGACAAAATAACCGTTGAATAACACCCAGAGTAAATCAGCAATGGTTTCGCATACGGTTTTGACAATAGGAGGGAAGAACTTGAAATGGAAACTTACCCTGTTGTGCGCAGACATTTTGGCTGCAACCACGGCTCCTAAATAAGCAAACCAAACGAACATATACGTCGCGACTTCATCTCCCCAAGGGATGGAATATTGGAAAAACTGGCGTAATAAAATCTGTGCAAACAGTAATAAAACGAATAAAGCCAATAATAAGCAGCAGGTGTACTCTTCAATATTATTCAGGTGCTTTTTTATAGTATGGATAACAGACATAAAGCCTCCGGCGTATCCCTGACACTTATTCTTGGTGTACATCAGGGGAAAATGGACTCATGCTTTGCCTTTAATACCTAAGTACATCAGAGCACCAAGCAAAGCATGAGTAATTCACTAAATTAACGTCCTAACAGTTTTAGGGTTTCATCTAGCTTTTCTTTGCCGCCGATACTGGTGTAGAACTTAGGCCAGACGGTTTTGGTCACTTTTTCAATCCACTCTTTCTCACCATTTGCCGGATCAGTGAATACCATCCCTTTAGACTCTAGATCTTTGCGGATCTTACCTTCTGTATCCTGCAGATAGGTGAAGCTGTGCTCAGTGGCCTCCTTGCCAGCCGCCAGAATATTGGCCTGCATTTCAGGAGACTGTTGCTGGAAAACCGATTCGCTCACAATAAGTGGTTCTAACGAGAAGATGTAGCGAATATTGGTCACGTATTTCTGGACTTCATCAAATTTCATCGCATATACAGTGATATACGGGTTATCCTGCCCATCGACAACACCTTGCTGCAGACCGGTGAAGGTTTCAGACCAAGCCATTGGGGTTGGGTTCACCCCCCATGCTTGATATGAGGCAATCATGATTTCATTTCGAGGAACACGGATAACTAGCCCTTTCAGATCTTCTGGTGATGCAACAGGACGTTTTGAGTTAGTCAGTACGCGAAAGCCTGAATAAGCCCAACCGATGATCCTTACCCCTGCATCACGAATGGTGTTATCAATTAACTCCTGACCGACTTCCCCTTGTGTCAACAGTTTCGCTTCGTCGGCACTTTGAATCACATATGGCATGGTGAGCAAACCCACCGTCGGTGAGAAAGGTGTCACGTTATTAATTGCCAGAATAGAAAAGTCCAATAAGCCAATAGCCGCGTTGTTTACCGTATCTTGCTCATTGCCCAATTGACCATTAGGGAATAAGTCGACTTTCACTTGCCCATTGGTTTTTTCATCC
Source organism: Photobacterium sp. AWH4_225 (assembly GCF_056158405.1). NCBI lineage: Bacteria > Pseudomonadati > Pseudomonadota > Gammaproteobacteria > Vibrionales > Vibrionaceae > Photobacterium > Photobacterium sp. AWH4_225. The sequence goes on from NZ_JBSWTF010000004.1 coordinate 239,724, forward strand.
AGTAATTGGCTAAATGTTGTGCCTAATTCCCACTGCGTTCCACCAGCCGCATCACCGATCGCCATTTTGAAGTTTTTCGCGAGTACACTGGACGATGCAAACGCCATAGAGACAGCAGCAATTAGACTAACAATTTTCTTTTTCTGGAATTTCATAGTCGTGACCTTTTTTTTGTTTCGCATTATTCGCGTTATAGATAAAGGTGACCACGGTACAACGTACTGAGACATCCTGGTCGTGTTGTGTCTTGTTTGTATAGATCTGTGGTATAGCTCTGTTGTGTCGCTTATTTGGTATAGCTTTGTTATTTAGATCTTTTGTATAGCGTGAAAGGGTTTAAAGCACTTCGTCTTTAAGGTGATACCATCGATATAAAAACCGTTGTCCAAGCCGCCTAAATGGTGCAAAAGCTTCGGACTCGACCATCTCCTGAATATTGGGAAATGGCAATTTGGACTGGAAGATAGGCAGGTTCAGATCTTTACCTTCACCGGCAATCCATTGCGCCAACCGCTTACCCGCTTGGGCTGAATACATCACACCATTGCCGCCATATCCCAATGCATAATATATCGATTGATTAGCGTTCGGCTGGTAGATACGAGGCATCATATCGTGGCTGACATCCACCCATCCCCACCAGGAGTAATCGACTTGAATATTATTCAGAGCCGGAAACTTACGTGCCAAGTCAGCTTTTAACATGTCTTCGTATATTTTGTCTGGCGCGGACTTTCCTGTAATCGCACTACGGGTGCCGATTTGAACCCGATTATCTGGCAGTAAACGGTAGTAATGGCGTAGAACACGTGTATCAGTGATAACCTGATTGGTACGGAAATTACATGCTTCTATCTCTGACTCGGTCAGTGGCCGAGTGACCATTGAATTCGACAAAATTGGCAGCAGACGGTTTTTTAGTTGGCCGTGTAAACCCTGCGAGGTATAGCCTCCCGTTGCCACTCCAACAGCCCTAGCTTTTACTATGCCACCTGGCGTTTTCAGGTAGTGAATACCGTTTCGCGTTTCCCAGCCAATAACTGGGCTTGCAGGATGAACTGTCGCGCCCAACGCTCGGGCTTTCTTCAGGTAACCGAAGGCCAGTTTACCTGCATGGATGCCAATGCCTTCTGGTTCATGCATAGCACCAGCGGCTTCCTGATCGCCAACGAATTGTTTTTTAACTGTTTCTGCATCTAGAATTTGCGCGTCATAGTTAAAGGTTTGGCGCAGTAATTTTGCTTCTTTTTCTAGCGTTGGCATGACCTTGGCGCGATGAGCAACATAAAGATGGCCACCGGGTTGAGGCTCACAATCGATATCCTTAATCAGCCCCTTGAATGTTTCCATGCCGTCCAAACATTCTTCGTGCATACGGATTGCAGTATCTAATCCCCAACGTTGAATCCACTGGGAGCGTTTTAAACGCCCTGATGCACATTGCGCCTGCCCGCCGTTACGTGTACTGCATCCCCAACTTGCTCTATTGGCCTCTAGGACAGTCGCTTTGATACCGTACTGCTCAGCCAAATGAATTGCGGTTGTTAAACCGGTAAAGCCCGAACCGATAATCGCAACATCGACATCCACATCACTGAGGATTGGGCCGTCATCTGCTGGCGGCTCTCCTGCTGTGCCAACCCAATAAGTTGGGGCATATTCTGCGCCATGACCCGGTGTTTTTGCGACCAGGGGATCATACACCGGATCATAATTTTCTTTTGCAGCAGTTGCCTGCTCTGTTTGCTTATTGCTTGATTTATCGAGTACTACCCTTTCTTTCTCTACTGTTGAATCCATTTCAAGCTCCTTGGCCATGTTTAATTTAAGAAAGTTAAACTCAGGAACTTAATTGGAATTAAAGAAAGAAGGACGGTCTTTGCGGTACGCATTTTTTACTTTGATCTTGCCATCGACAAGGGTGAAGACATCGACCATACGCGCTTCGATACGGCTGCCATCAGGTTTAGTGGCGCAGAAAGTCGACTCCGAGACAGCTCGGTCACCACTGACGAAGTGCACACCATCAAGCCAAGCAGCATCCGGGAAGTTCTTCCAGACTTGCTGAAAGCTCTCTCTTACCGCGTCTCTGCCGTTGAAAGTATTACCTTGAAGCTCAGGGCCTGCAGCAGTGTGGAACGTACAATCGTCCGTCACAAATGTCATCAGGGCATCAATGTCATGGTTATTCCATGCTTGGCTGAATGCTTGTAAGAATTCGATGCTGACTTCATCGCGTTGCTTTTCTACAGACTGAGTATTCATTCTTATATCCTTATCGTTTTAAACATGGAACAGACAATTTCACCAGCCACAATGTTAAATTTCGGTTAACATATACCCGTACTAACATACCGTCAAATCATATTCTCAAATTCGAGACTTGGCGTTAGCTGGTTAATCTTCAAAGAATAATTTCAATTTTTCGCTTTTAACCCATACCACCAACTTAACAAATTGTTAACCTAAAGCTAGTTGTCGACCTTATCTCCGTCAACGTTAAATTCGAAAAATTGAGATGTTTTATTTCAAAAATCAATAAATGTGAGTTGCATCAACAATCAGTGCCAGGGATCAGTCAAAGTCAAAGTCACTGGTATAGGTGTGACGATATTGCTGGAACCCGCCTTTCATATCCCTTCTAGTTAATTCCTGTAGGGAATCACTTGAAGCGATGCTGTTAAGACCTATGTTCTCCGATGTCAGACTATCTAACGCTTTAGTTGGTGTAAGTGACCCCGTAGCATCGGAATGGTGGTAATCGACCAGGTTTGTTTCAAGCAAGGGTTCAGCAAGACTCACCCCACCACCGGTATACTCCTTAGTATCAGCAGGCGGTTGCTCAAAGAGCTTATTGATATGCAGACATAGCCCTGTTAAGTCTGGATAAATAAGCTGCTCATTAATCCCACACTTATCCAATTCCAGCAGTAAGTTTTCTTTTACTTCGGTAAAAATGGGTATTTCAAATAACTCATCACTATCACCAGCTTCTTTTTCAAATGGGGTAAAACGCTTATTGGCCAGCTCGTCATTCACTGAAGGGTGCAAGCTATACCAATTGCTTTGAGCCTTGATCCTCGCGTAGGAGACTGGCGGTTGAAATACCTTGGTTTCTGAGACTTCAAAAGGGTCTCCAGCCATATTCTGTTGCTGCCTTGCATTGGCTTTCAGAACATAGACATGGGGCTGATTACCGGGCGATTGGCAAGCAAACCACAGTGCGACCAAAGGATTGCTAGTCCAGTCCAGTAACCTGGTCTTTAACCCATGATGGTGGGCTTCAGACATGATATGCCAGTAGTCAGTTTTTTGAGTGTTGAGTTTGTTTTTCCCCAAGCGATAGAAGCAATCGAGCATATCTTTCTCTTGGGCAATGGTGGATATGGTCTCCGCACCTCTAGCTATCGAAGGTATTAGTGATTTCCGCTTATTGGGTTGGCCCCTGAATAAAAGAAACTCTTCACCGTTTGTTATTTCATCAATAAGCGCTAAGTATTTCGTAATAGAGCCAATGTAAGGCAGAGAATTCATACTCTTTCTCCAAAATTAAAAAATCATCCGTCCCAAGTACACGACAACTAACATGTATGCGGCGATAAACAGTGCATTCCCCATTAACAACGCGATGGGCTTCCAACCTAATTCAGACAGTTTTTCAAATGAGGTTTTTACCCCTAAAGCAGCTATTGAGATAACCAAACACCACTTGGATATATCTGAACTCATCTCAGCCGCAACCGGAGGGATCCAGCCAAGGCTATTCACAACAACAAGCCCAATAAACACCAATAAGAAAAAAGGAACCAATGGTTGCTTGCCAGCTTCATCATTTCCACTCGCCTGTCTTGCTGAGCGGAACCAGAAAGCAAACACCACCACAACCGGCATCAACATCGCGACCCTAAACATCTTGGCTAACGTCGCAGAATCCCCGACTTCTGGTGAAATCATAAATCCAGCCCCTACCACTTGGGCGACATCGTGAATTGATCCACCGAGAAACAGCCCAGCTTCAGATCGACTCAGCTCAAGTACTGTTACCACCAGCGGATAAAGCACCATGGCGATTGTTGAAAACGCTGCGACGCCAATGGCCGTCAACAAGGTGTAATGTTCGTTTTCCCGGTTCTGTGGCAAAGTAGAAGAAATTGCCATCGCTGCCGATATTCCACATATTCCTGTTGCTCCGCCCGACAGTATTCCGAGCATCGAAGGCAAACGAAGCAGCTTTGCCAACATCAAACTAAAGCCAATCGTCAGCACTACGGCACCAGCCAACGCCGTTACTCCTAGAGCTCCAATAGCATGCACATCACTGATAGCAATTCGAACGCCTAACAATGCCACGCCTACTCGTACCAACTTCTTGGCCGACACCTCTATACCTGGCAGGCATTTAGGGTTATCAGATAAAAAATGAAACGAGATACCAATTAACAGTGCGTAGAGAAAAGTAGGTCCTCCATATTGAGCCGAGACAAAAGATGCAGCAGCAGCAATCACAACGCACAGCATTAAACCTGGAACAAGCTCGTTCAAACCGGTCAGAAATGGTTTTGGTAGTTTTAACGTGCGCTCGGTCATGTAGCACCTCCACGTCAGGTATAAAGTAAGCCCAACTCTTACTGCTGGTCAGGCTCCAAGTTGACTCGCAATTACACGTAGTCTTTATACTTGTCGAGGAAACGCACAGGCTTCGATAGCGCGTCACGACGGAACGGGTCGCCTAGTTCTTGAGTACACATGATTTCGATAATGGTGGTCTTGCCTTCGTTCATCTGCATATCGATAGCTTTTTGCAGTGCAGGGCCGACATCCTCTAAGCGGTCTACCGTGATACCTTCAGCGCCCATGGCACGTCCAATTTCCGCAAAGCTCTGGTTATCCAGTTCACCAGCTACAAAGCGACGGTTATAGAAATCAACTTGGTTCTTCTTCTCAGCTCCCCACTGGCGATTGTGGAACACCACTGCCGTCACTGGAATGTTATGGCGCACACAGGTCATGGTTTCCATCAAGCTCATTCCCCATGCCCCATCACCGGCATAAGAAATGGCTGGACGATGCGGCGCGGCAACTTTGGCCCCGATAATGGTTGGGAAAGCGTAACCACAATTACCAAAACTCATGGCTGCGAAGAAACTACGTGGCTTTTCGAAACGCAGATAACTATTGGCAATGGAGTTGATATTACCGATATCAGTCGACACCATCACATCTTCAGGCATGGCTTTTTCAAGCTCACGCAGCACCTGACGAGGATGCAGGTATTCACCACCAGAGAAGGGTTTTTCCTGAGCATTTTGCTCAATCATATCCAGGCTGAATGGGTCACGCTCATGAGTCCACTCATCCAGCTCTTTCTCCCAGATTTCCTTCTCTGCTTGAACCTTGTTGAAGCGCTCATCTTTCGTTGCATCACATGCCAGACTTCTGCCTTCAAGGCGCTCTGCTAATGCAACAGCTGAAGCCTTGGCGTCACCACAAATGCCGACCGAGATCTTCTTAACCAAGCCAAGCATCTTGTGATCGGCGTCGATTTGAATAATCTTGGCGTCCTTCGGCCAGTACTCCATACCATGCTGCGGCAAGGTACCGAATGGACCAAGACGTGAACCCAGTGCAATCACCACATCCGCTTGAGAAATCAGCTTCATGGCCGCTTTTGAGCCTTGATAGCCAAGAGGACCACACCATAGAGGATGGCTTGCTGGGAACGAGTCATTATGTAAGTAGCTGTTTACCACAGGCGCGCCCAGACGCTCAGCCAGTGCTTTACACTCTTCAACCGCATCGGCCATTACCACACCGCCACCAGAAATAATGACCGGGAATTTTGCTTCAGCCAGAAGATCTGCGGCATCATTTAGGCTCTGATCACCACCTGGCCCACGGTCAAGACGGGCAGGTTTCGGAATCTCACACGTCACTTCTCCGTAGAAGTAGTCACGCGGGATATTCAGCTGGGTTGGCCCCATTTCACTCATCGCACGATCGAAACATCGGCCGGTATATTCCGCCATGCGTGAAGGGTGTGTTACATGACCTTGGTACTTAGTGAACTCCTGGAACATCGGTAACTGATTACATTCCTGGAATCCTCCCAGCCCCATCGTAGTTGTGCCTGTTTCCGGCGTGACAATAACAACCGGACTGTGCGCCCAATAGGCTGCTGCAATAGCGGTCACACAGTTACTGATCCCTGGTCCATTCTGACCGATCACCACACCGTGGTTACCTGACACGCGTGAGAAACCGTCTGCCATATGCGCTGCACCCTGCTCATGTACCACAGGAATCAATCGAATACCGGCTGGCGCGAAGATGTCCATCGCATCCATAAAGGCTGAGCCCATAATGCCGAACATATCTGTCACCCCATTGGCAACCATAGTTTCAACAAAGGCCTCTGATGGGGTCATTTTTGTTGGGCCAGTTACAACTGTACGTGCATCTTGTTCGCTCATTCTATGTATCTCCTTGATGATGGACATTCCAACTTAATGAAACTTTTTGTCTCGATATTTCGAATTCATGTAAACACTAGACGCTCAACTTTTAGCCGTCAACAAAAAATTAACAATCGATACAATTTATTCCATTTTTTGATACGAGAGCATCAATTTCATCATTAGGTGGTTTCGAAATGTCTTATCGTGGAAAACAATGAAATGCCGATGAGTAGAGATAAAAGGAAGTGACATGGTGGATTTTGCGATAACTAAACCCGATATGATGGTTTCTGTTAGGGAAGTATTTGGGATTGAGACTGATCTGCGCGTACCTGCTTTTTGCACTCGCGACGATCACGTACCAGAAATTGATCACGCCTACCGGTTTAACCCCGAAGTGACTCTGGCAATTCTGGCTGGGTTTGCCCAAGACCGCAGAACCATGATCCAAGGCATGCACGGAACGGGAAAATCAACCCACATCGAACAGGTGGCAGCACGACTTAACTGGCCTTGTGTCAGGGTTAATTTAGATGGCCACTTAAGCCGGTTGGATTTGGTAGGCAAAGATACCATCGTGATCCGAGACGGTAAGCAAGTTACCGAGTTTCAAGAAGGGATTGTTCCTTGGTCGCTGCAACGCCCAGTAGCACTTATCTTTGATGAATATGACGCAGGACGGCCCGATGTCATGTTCGTGATCCAACGGATCTTGGAAAGAGATGGTAAGTTCACTCTGCTCGATCAGAACAAAGTCATTCACCCACACAGTGCCTTTCGGTTATTCGCGACTTCCAACACCGTTGGTCTCGGCAATCTATCTGGCTTGTATCATGGCACCCAAACCTTAAACCATGCCCAGATTGACCGCTGGAATATTGTCGCGACACTAAACTACCTTCCTCCAGAAGAAGAGGCCGCTATTGTCTTATCTCGCGTGCCCGGCAAAGACAGTGAGAGTGGAAGAAAATTAATAAACCAGATGGTGACTATGGCTGGCCTAACCCGAAAAGGTTTCGCTGCTGGCGATATCTCAACTTTGATGTCACCACGTACCGTAATTACTTGGGCAGAGAACTGTGAAATATTCAATAACCCCGCCCTTGCCTTCCGTTTATCGTTTCTCAATAAATGTGATGATTTCGAGCGCCCAATCATCGCCGAATACTACCAGCGGTGCTTTAACAAAGAGCTTGATGGGTCTTGGCTAGTCCATGCAGGAGCCGCACAATGAAACCTGATCCTACAACTAATCAACGAGAGCGACATAAAAGCCAGCAATTGCTTGAAGCCTCTGGCAGAGCATTGAGTGAGGAGTTAACACTTCATTATCGCGGAGAGTCTCTCTATATCGATAATGAGTTTATTCCAGTTTACGCCGCCCATCTTCGAAATGCCTCTATACCAGATAAAGACAACATTATTGAAAAACGTGGCAAGATCGATGCGATCTCCATGCGTATACGCCATTCGGATTCAGCACTTCATAAACAGCTCCATTCACAAATAGGTTCTGACGCTCCCATCACACGACTCCTGTTCGAAGCCTTAGAGCAATTAAGATGCGAAAGTTACTTGTGTGATGATCATTTAAAGAAAACTCTACCCGGTGTGTGCGCCAATGTTGAACACAATTTCACCGAATGGTCGAAGCAGTTTTATCAGTCCGGTTTGGCTGATACCCACATTGGTCTGCTGTTATTTACCGTCGTGCAGATTGCTCGTTCACGCCTAAATGCCCAAGCTATCAATGAATCTTTCGAGGATTTCATCGAAGCAACGCGAGCTGGCATTGTGCCAATAATTGGCGAAGATTTGGCGGGATTAAGGCGACATCGCCGCAACCAACAGGCTTACGCTAATCATGCTATATCGCTAGGTTCAGCAATAAGCGAGATGATTGAGTCCGAGCAGACTCAAACTGACTCAACAGATGCATCAAAGGTCGATCAGACCAAGTCAGCACTGTCCTTTTTGCTCAATTTCGATCAGGGTGATGAAATACCTATGGCGACCGCACAAAGTGGCCAAAGTAAGGTGTTCAATGACAATCACGACTCTTACCGGATCTTTACTACCCAATATGATCGCGAAATACAGGCATCGAAACTGGTCCGAAAGGCATTGCTCACGACTTTGCGTGAAGAGCTTGATGAACGTATCCAGCAACAAGGGATTAATATCAAACAGCTATCAAGGCAACTTTCAGCCTTGCTGTCATCCCCTCAGCGTGACGGTTGGCTTTATGGAGAAGAAGACGGATATATAGATGGTAGACGTCTCAGCCAGCTAGTCAGTTCACCCAATGAAAACCGCATATTTTGTCACGAATATTACCGGCCTATTCCAAATAGCATTGTCAGCTTTCTCATCGACTGTTCGGGATCAATGCGCGAGCACATCAATCCCATCACTATGTTGATAGACACTCTGGTTAAAGCGCTCGGCCTCGCTGGCATCAACAGTGAAGTATTGGGCTTTACCACAAATAGTTGGAACGGTGGGAAAGCGTATACTGACTGGCTGAAGCAACGAAAACCGGCCTATCCCGGCCGATTGAATGAAAGTTGCCACATTATATTCAAACCAGCAGAAAGCCATTGGCGTCATACTCGCAAAGATATTGCTGCACTGTTGAAAGCAGACTTGTTCAAAGAAGGGATAGATGGCGAAGCAGTATTATGGGCCTGCAAGCGACTGACTCAGCGCGAAGAACCTAGAAAAATCTTGTTTGTGATATCCGACGGTTGCCCTATGGATACCGCTACCAACCTTGCCAATGACAAGTTTTATTTGGATAACCACCTCAAGCAGGTTATTGCCCACTATCATGCCAACCGAGAAGTCGAAATTATAGGGCTCGGTGTAGGGTTAGATCTCAGTCCCTATTACCGCCAAAGCCTGGCATTGGATTTCAATGAGTCTTCGATTCAACAAAACATCAATGAAATTATTGCCTTGCTATCGAAGCAAAGCAGGTAATCCCAAAGATTCATTTCATTACAAAAATCAAGCTGAAAAAAGGGGCTGATGGCTCAGACTGAGCCTTGGGTTATTTAGCAAGCATTGTCTCCCATTAATATTGATTTCTGATACTTTTGAGGGCTTAGACCACTCACTCGTTTAAATGCACGGGAGAATTGAGATAAATCAGCATAGGAAAGCTGAATAGCGATTTGTGTTAAAGGAAAACCTTCCGTCATCATTTCAACTGCACTTGTAAACATAAGGCTATCTTTCAATGCTCTGAATGTAGTACCTTCATCGCCTAATCTACGTTGTAACGTTCGAGTTGACATATTTAATATTTCTGCCGCATTTTTTACTGTCAAATCCAAATCTTTGGCATAAGGGTACAACGCAGTAAACACTTTGTCGGTAAAGCTGGAGTGCCAATTAGAGTCTAGCAGCGGCTTATCTAAGACCTTTGAGGGTAAAGATAACCGCGTTTCCATGATTTCTTCTTCAAGGTATATCTCTATCTGGGAATGATTAACAAAGTATTGGCAGGTGGCAGAAATCATTCCTCTATGATGTTCAACATCTAAAGATTGCACCTTAATCCTAGATGGTTGCCAATCGGTTCGAGACAAAGCACGAATCAGCTCTACGATATAGCAAATTGCATACACTTCTGACCATACGAACGCTGAAGTTTCTTCGGACTTTCTTTTAATCCAATACCAATGCTCACCATACTTTACATCCAACCCAACATTAACGTTGGTTGAATCATAAAGATAGATATTACCTGTCTGCAACAGTGCCTCTCTCACCGTCTTACAATGCCTGAACTCTCCAATCAATCTTTGAACAGAGTTGCGCTGAAGAGCCGTCTTCACCAACTGACGAAATTGCTCGGTTTCTAACTTGTTACCCAGTAAAGACAAAAGCTTTTTCACGGAATCATGAGGTATGAACTCTTCACCCAGTTCCATCAATTGGGAGGGGAACCCTGCCTCTCTAATTATTGGATGTGGGTCATATCCCAAATTTATATATCCTTTAAGCAGGTACTGCGCATAACCACACTTAATCAAAGGGACCATGGTTTTGATATTTGGTTCTCGCATTCTCATTAATCCAACTCAAAGGCATCAATAGACAAATCGAAACAAAGAAATTTGCTTGGCGCAAAATGACAAACTGATTGGCATAGAAGATTTATCATTTAAAGAATAGTTAGTTATGTTGTTAATTAAGATTCTGAATTTGTTATAAATGTAGACTATTTTACTCATTGAAACCACACAGGATTATTCTACGTTAATAAAAGCATTAGCACGTTTGAAGGTAGGGTATCTGATAAGGAGGTTACAAGGGAACGTCACATTTACTTAAGGACTAATCATGAAAAATAATGAAGATCTAGAAGCGGTACTTTCTAAGGCTTTTACCAAGTCTTTGATTCGATTTTCAACATTGGCATTCATCATTATTGTTTGTTGTTGGGCGTTTCTACCTTTTCTGCCTATCTTGCTTTGGGCTCTTGTGCTTGCTATCGCACTCTACCCTATACGCCTGTTTATCGAGAAGAAAACGAAATGGACGGCAACAAGAAGTTCGACGGCTATTGCCCTTATCGGTGTATTGATACTAGGTGTACCAACGGCTTTAGTAGGCAATGCGTTTGCCACTAATATCCTTCTCGCCTTTGATGCCTATGAAGCAGGAACGCTCGTTGTGCCAACCCCTGCAGACAGCGTTAAAGATTGGCCGGTAATCGGTACAAATCTCCATGAAGCATGGAAAGAAGCCGCTACGGACTTCCCAAGCTTTGTCGAACAGCGCCAACCTCAAATTAAGGGGATTCTAAATTGGTTTGTTGAAACAGCAAGTGGCGCGGCGAAGAGTGTGTTCCTTCTTATCGGTGCAATCATTATCGCAGGTATCATGCTCGCTTGGGCTCAACCGGCAGCGGCATCGATTAAGAAAATTTTCACCAGTTTCTCGGATGAACAGCGCGGTGATGAGCTACATACGCTAACTACAGCAACGATTCGCCAAGTGGCAATCGGGATCATCGGTATTGCGTTTTTGACGGCATTAATTTTCGGCCTAACGGTTAATTTTGCTTCCGTACCTGCGGCTCCGCTGCTTACGATTGTGGCACTTGTTTTTGCTATCTGTCAGATACCCGTCACTCTTGTTGCGACTGTTGCTTCAGTACTCCTATGGTCTGGAAACGACACCTCCGCATTACACAATACAATTTTCACAGTACTGATGATTGCTGCGAGTTTGACCGATAATTTCTTGAAACCTCTGGTACTCGGTCGAGGGTTAGCCGTTCCAATGCCTGTGGTATTGATCGGTGCGATTGGCGGTATGATGTCGGGTGGCATACTTGGTATGTTCATCGGTGCAGCATTCTTAGCGGCAGGCTACCAAGTATTTATGGCATGGGTCGCGACAGAGAACAACAGTGCAACCCACTCAGTCCTAGAGCAAATAGAAACAAGCTCTGAAGGATAGCTATTGATGAGAGTGGTGACACAGTTTACCCCCTCTTCCCTCCCAAACTCGAATACAGTGATTTTGTTAAATGGACAGATTTGTAAAGATCTTAGCATGTCTCACCGTCGTAATTTTCCTTTGGTATGTCGTCGCTGATAGGTCGACTCCATTCACCTCAAATGCGAGAGTTAAAGCGGTCGTCACCCCTGTCATTCCAAAGGTTAGCGGCACCATCATCGATGTACAGGCCGTGAATACGGAAGCAGTTCAAGCTGGCTCATTGCTCGCCCGTATTGACCCACGCCCCTTCGAGCTTATCGTCGAAAGAAGAAGAGCGGAACTCGAACTCGCCACACAAGATGTCGGAGCCTCTTCTTCAGAGGTAGAACGAGCGCAAGCCCAGTTAGCCCGTACGCTAGCAAGTCTTGAAAGCGTAAAGGTTCAAACCGCCCGATGGCTCGAACTGGAACGAAAGAAGTTAATTCCAAAAGCAAAAGCGGATGAAGCAAGAGCAAACCTTTCTGATGCGCAAAGCGCGGTTGATATCGCCCGTGCCGAGTACAACAGTGCAGCATCACGTTTAGGAAGCGATGGTGAAGATAATCCAAAGGTACGCTCAGCATTAGTTAATCTCGCCGAGGCAGAACTCGAGTTGACCTATACCGAGCTAAGAGCCCCCTCTGATGGTGGTGTGGTAAACCTATCAGTAGCTGCAGGTGCTCAGGCGCAAGCGGGTCAGCCGATCATGACCTTCATCGACGGAAGAGATATTTGGATCGAAGCGTACATGACTGAGAATAACGTTGGGAAAATCGCCCCTGGCGACTCTGTCAGTGTCGTGCTTGATACCCACCCAGGCAGAGTATTTGAAGGTCAGGTTGAAAGCGTTGTCTCTGCCGCTTTTCACGATAATCTCGGTGCTGATGGGCTACCGAACCCTAGTACAAAAGCCAATTGGTTGAGAGAGCCACAACGTTTCCCTGTGCGAATTGTTTTGACCAACTATCGTTCTGCTAATTCCGAAGACGATGTGAAATTGTTCCTCAATGGCCAAGCTGATGTCGTTATTTATACAGGCGACAACGTCATTATGAATACGCTAGGAGCGGCATACATTAGAGTCATGTCTCTCTTCAGCTTCTTATATTAATAGGTCGAGCGATGTTGCTATCAGATCCAAAATTAAGATATGGGTTGCGTGTTACTCTGACCCCTTGGTTTGTATTTGTCTCTGGATTAGTGATTGGTTGGAAACTCTCCTTTGTCGGTGCAGTACTAACCAGCTTGTTCATTCTGAGCCCAAAGCCTGTACCAGTAAAGTACGCTCTAAAGCTGATCGTGGTTGCCTACATTTACATGATTGGGTCTTGGTATCTATTTGCGACGATGCGGCTATACCCAAGTGCAACGCTGCTCGCCGTTATTATTGCTGTATCTCTCTCATATAAATTACTGGTGGTTAAGAAAGATATACTCACCGTTGTGATGGCGCTTCTTGGTGCATTGTTGATCCCACTGTTGATGAAATCCAATCCGAATATCGCCTGGGATTTAGCCATCTGGCTACCTCATAACCTTGTTATTGCTTGGGTTGTCAGTAGCGCCGTTTTCTATTTACTTCCTCCTGATGATGCGACATCCACGCCAAAGCCTCCATCTGGTTTTGATGAATCAAGACGATGGCTTAGACTAAGTGTTGCCTTTTTACCATTCGTAGCCTTTGCATTTATCACGGACAATGTCAGTGCGTTCACTCTTACCTACCTTGCTGTACAAATTACTCAGTTTGCCGCAAGTTCGAGTAACAGCTCAAGCATGATAAAGGACGCAATGATCGGAAATATTATTGGTGGGTTGATGGCTGTGATCGTGTATGAAATCGCGGTCATCGCACCTTTCTTGCCACTTCTCGCGCTCACATTATTAATTGGCTATGCCCTTCTATCACAACAATTGTTGAAAGGATGTGCGCTTGCACCGACCGCCATGACAGCTTTTACGGTGGTATGCGGTGTGTCTCTCGGGCCCATTATGGACGATGCAGAAGGGAAGATCTTTGTCCGGCTCACTCAGGTAGCTTTTTCGATGGCTTATATATTTGTCGCCATGCTTGTTATCGACCGATTCATTTCTGAGAAAAAAACTAACGAAAAAAATTCCTGCAACCCTAATTGACCAACAATACTGAAATGGAGGCCATTATGAGGAATCAGCCATCAAAGTTGGATATCACAATTCGCTGACTTCAACTTACTGAATAATTTTCAGTCCATTCGGGTAATAAAGGTTTGCTCGTCATCCACAAAAGCCACAAAGCCGCCGTGATAGATAAACACCCGACCACGCCCCTCAACAAGGCAGGCAAGCTGTGGGTTCAAATCTTCTTCGTTATCCTGGCTTTGAAAAGTGCCGGTATCGGTGATTACGCCGCTGAGTGTAGGCAAATATCCATAAGTGCGCTTGGCTTGATCAATCAGGTTCAATTCGCTGGCGGTAGAGAAGCACAAGGGGATCGCACCGGCTTCTTCGATAAATATAGTTTTCAGTTCTTCAAAAGCTGTAATCACCAGCCAGTCGATGCCGTTAACATGATGGATAAACATAGAGTATCTCGGTAATTCTGATGCGGAGATTTTATCACTATCTGGGGAGAACGTAGTAGAGATTTAGTTGCCAAAGGCGGTAATTCTGTGCCATTTCCAGACATTCACTAGGCCAACTTGGCTAGCAAGCTGGCTATTGTTAGAGCAGACCCTGTCAGTATTATTGTTTTACAAAAGAAAAACAAAACAGCTAAAGAAAAGCACTAAGAAGCTATACAATACATGAGCTGCGTAGTCGCAGCATGGGATACTCATTCACAGAAAGCCTCAAAGTAGCCAGATATGTCCAAAGATTTTGATTTCACCACAGAATACACCCTCGACAAGACCTTTTTTGCAGAGTGTTATGATCAAACTAGCAGCCCTACTGAATTTCCAAAATCCTATTTAAAAGCAATACTATTTCTTCTTTTTGGGGTGGTTTTAGTAAAATTTGAGCTACTACCCAACAATTACGTTGGTTGGTTCTTTATTGTTCTGAGTGTTATTGAAGTGCTCAGTGTTTATTTTAAGAGAACCTGGTGGTTGTGGCGACAAACACTCAGTTCAAGCTCTGGCAGCAAAGTGGGATTTCAGGTCGGCTCTACAGGTGTGAGTTATACAAGAGGTAATAAAACTCATCACATTGCCTGGAATGAAATAGACCAACTTCAACAAAGTGAATTAGGTTTAATCCTTCACATTGGTAAACAGCGCCAATATGTCAGTAAGTCTTGCTTAAATGATGAAGTGATCGCGTTCATGGTAGAGCAGCACGCAGTTTCAAAAAGAAGCTAATTACAATGCACGCAAGATAGAGGTAATGAAACGAAGACAGTTCGGCCTTTCATTTTGCATGAAAATCAGCATAATCTCGCTATACGATACTCAATGAAGAATTACCCATGACTACTTTTCAATATTTCTTTCATCAACTTCCTTGTTTTAACTGTAAAAAAACCAAAGTGAGCACGGATCTTGGCTGGTTAACGCCAGCGATGAAAGAAGAAGCAATCGCGCAAGTGACTACGATTATCGAGCAAGGCAAAGTTGAACCAGATCTTTCGGTTAACGTGACTTGTACTAAAGAAGAAGCGCGTGATTACTTGTTGCTGAACTTCTTTGGTTACCCAGAAGAAGAGCTAGCAAATCAAGTTGAAGCGGAAGATGAGCAAGAAGTCGCTGATGAAATCGCAGAGCTATTTGCCGAAGGTAACGAAACGGCAGTATTTGAGCACGAAATCGCACTGCAAAGCTGCACTGATTGCGACGTTGATTAAGCGTCCAAACACGCTTAATCATTAAGATTAAAGAGAGCATCACACATAAGATGATGTTCTCTTTAAAGCATTTACTGAACGTCAGCGATTTATGATGAAGCCGAGCATTTCAATCAACCTGCCCTCCCTGGCCCATAAAATCACAACCACTGGTATTTCAGAAATAAATTCAGTTATCTCGCCGTACAATTGCACTATTAAACGGATTCGCCGCAGCCGAAATTACGCCCTTATCGGCACATATAGCGATCTGGTATCGATAAAAGCTGAACTAGGCCAACTTGTTGACGCCAAGAACTGTTTGAAATGGCAGCGAGTCTACCAAAGCTACCTGAATGGGCTGGATCAACTGGGTGAAGAAAGTGAATCGGCAACGTATGAAATAAAGAACGTCAGTGCTTCTCTTGGTAAAGCAGATCGCAGCTTCTTACTTGAGAAACTGACAGAAATTGGTATTGATACCAAACGCAAAGCGAACCAAAGGCATCTCGAACTTTCTGGAGCACTAGCGAAGTTAAACGCTCTACAGTCAGTACTACAAGATACTTCCAGCGAAGCATTAGCGACTATCGGAAAGTCAATTAACAAGCGTCTTGCAAAACATCACGATATCGAGGATATAGGTTACGATTTCGGTAAAACAGAACAACCGCGCGCACTCCTCTCCTACGTTATTGATAACCCAGCCATTACCGTTGCCGAGCTGTGCTTTCTCACAAACTGCTCAACAGCAGACGCCAGAAAAGCGTTGGATGACTACTTCGAACTCTAGTTTTCTAGCGTTCAATAAACCCTGCGAAAATCGTGTCACTTCAAGGCCGACAAGATCAAATAGATCCCAATGGCCATCAGCAAACCAAACACAATCCGTCGCATTGTTTCAGCGCTAAAAGGAGGGGGAAATCGACGTCCCAAATAAGTCGTTAACGTCACTATTGGCAATGAAACAGCAGTCAGGAGCACTATTTCAGTATTCAACTGGCCTTGTACCCCGACAAACACGCTACGCGATACCGATGTACAGGCAAACACCACCAGTAGCATGTTGCGGATCGTAGTAATATCAAATGGCTGACGGTAGAACTGATACACCAAGGGTGGCCCTGCCATACCAAACAGCCCTCCGGTTAAACCAGAGCTAAAACCACTAACAAAAAAACTGGTATTGCCCGATCGTTCAGCTCGAACCGCAGGCCGTAACATAAAATTCAACCCACTATAAACAATCATTACGCCAACAAGACATTGCAACACACTGGCTGCCGAATGACTCAGGTACTCCAATAACACCACACCAGCCACAACACCGGGCAATACGCCGATGACTACCAGCCGAACAGATTTCCATTCGACGAGCTTCGTCGAGCCCGGCAGTGCAAAAGCACAATTAGCCAGTGTAACCAAACTGACCACCGCAGCCATAATAGCCACCGAGGTCAACTCAAATGCTGTTGCTGCCCCGATAACAATAATCCCAAGTCCGAAGCCAGTGACGGTCTGGAAGTATGTGCCAACCATAATAATCGCTAGCAATATAACCATTTTATCCAACGTCATGGCACCTAGAGCAATACTGTCTAATGTAATACTGTCCAATGCTATTTCTGTCCCTGCTGTGCTTGAACCACGGTAACCGAAATAACATGATAGATATCATCGATACTGCAGCCACGAGAGAGATCGTTAGCAGGTTTAGCTAACCCTTGAAGCAATGGTCCAATCGCAACGGCTCCACCTACCCGCTCTGCTAACTTATAACCAATGTTGCCTGCTTCCAAGTTAGGGAACACCAGGACATTTGACTGCCCTTTTACCTTAGAATCAGGGAGCTTACGCTGGGCAATTTCTGCGACAATCGCAGCATCGAGCTGGACATCGTTATCAATCGCCAAATCAGGCGCTTGTTTTTTAACCCTTTGCGATGCGGCAACGACTTTATCAACCGCAATATGCTTGGCGCTACCATTGGTAGAAAAAGACAACATGGCGACTTTCGGCTCTTCCATCAGCAAACTACGCGCACTGGCTGCAGCGGAAAGGGCAATATCCGCAAGTTGATCTTCATCTGGATCCACCACCAAACCACAGTCAGAAAAGATCATCCCACCTTTCAAATGATGAAACGGCTGACACAGCATCATAAGGAAAAAGCTCGAGACTAATTTGGAACCCTTCGCCATTCCGATCAGCTGAATTGCGTTCCTAACGACATCGCCTGTGGTGTGAACGGCACCGGCAACAGAACCATCCGCTAAACCATGCTTGACCATTAAGTTGGCAAAACAAAGGGGCTTAAGCACCTCCAGCTTTGCCTGCTCTTGTGTCATGCCTTTCTTGGCACGCATTTCGTAAAGAGAGGCCGCAAATGGACCGGTTAATCCTGACGCTTTAGGATCGATGATCTCCATACCATCGATATCTATTCCTTTTTCTCTGGCAACCATTTGAATCTTATCCTGATTCCCAACCAAGAGAATGTCAGCGATGCCTTGCTGGTAGGTCATTTGGGCAGCCGCCAACACACGGTCATCTTCTGCTTCACACAATACGATACGCTTAGGCTGCTTTTGGGCCTGTTCAATTATTCGGTGGATTGCTTTCATGAGTCTGCCTTCACTGGCCTCAAAAACAACAAATAATGAGACAATTCATTCCAAAAGTTGATATTTGAATAAATATTAACCATCATATTTTATATCGTCAACGTAAATTCAAATAATTGGAAAAATTCATAGTATTATGAAGAAAGGTATTAAATGGATATAACAATGACTGCTATCGTGAAAGAGCCTATGGAACAAACACGTATAGAGGGCGACACCCCAACCTTACGCCTTTTTTCCCTGTTGGAAGTGATTGCCGGAAAGGACGAATTTTTCTCATTACAGAGCCTGGTTGAAGAAACCGGCTTACCCAAACCCACTCTCCATCGCATGCTGCAACAACTTGAAACTGCCGGGATCATCCAACGTGATGGCGACGACCGCCACTACAGCTCGGGGGTTCGACTTCGTAATCTTGCTGAAAAACTCTTACTAAACAGCACAACTCACAGTGCTCGACACGCTGTATTGACGCAATTAAAAGAAGAAGTCGGAGAAAGCTGTAACCTTACCGCTTTGTCGGGTGGAGAAATTATCTATGTCGATCGGGTAGAAACAGAAGCTCCACTTCGATTTTACCTACACCCGGGCTCTCGGGTTCCAGTGCATTGCTCGGCAACAGGCAAATTGTTCCTGGCCAACATGAGCCCATCCCAGCGCCGCCGTCTTCTTAAAAATGTACCCCTGACCCAATATACCGAAAAAACCATTATCGACTTTGACAAGCTAGATGATGAATTGGATTTAGTAAAAGCCAATGGTTATGCCATCGACAATGAAGAGTTCTTACCAGGGCTGTTTTGTGTCGCAGTATTGGTACCATCAGAGCGAGGCCGCTCAAACCTAGGTATCGCTATCCAAGCACCCATTATGCGTCTAAAACCCGAGCAGGCTCTGCACTTCCTTCCTGCCCTGCAACGTGCCGCTAATGCACTTGCCAAAATCGAAGCAGAAAGCTGGGCCGAAGCTATGTAACCGATGACGATATTCAGCTCATAAAAAAACAGGCTTGCAAATGCAAGCCTGTTTCGTTTCATCTATGGGTATAAATATGTTTACGCCGCTTTTTTGGTGATAAACCCAATCACATGACCGAGACCACGATAAGTAAACAAAGCCAACAGGATCATCAAACACCCGGCTAGCTTATTGGCTGGCATTTCTTCGGCATACCAAATCACGCTTAAGATAACCGTCCACACTGGTTCCAAGATCATAATGATCGCTGCATTTGCGGCTGTGCTGTGCTTTTGCCCCATCGTCTGCATAACATAACGCAAACTGGTTGCAACCAGCATACTTAAGGTGAACCAACCCCATGTCGTCATGCTGACTGACTCAGGCCAGGTTTCAAAAAGTAATGAAGCAATCAACCCCATACAACCAATGCTGAACAGCTGGAGACAAGTTAGTAGCAATGTTGGAATTTTGCGAGCGTACTGGCTGTTGAAATTAAAATGAACCGCCAACATTACAGCCGAAGCCATAAACCATAACTGGCTCGAAGACATCTGCCAGCCATTGCCACCGCCCAGTGATAGCATCAATAGACCTGCAAAGGCGATAGGTAATGCCAACCAGAATGTCCGAGGGGGTTTTGCCTTGAATAATGGCCAAGCTATTAAAGGGACGAACAGCATGGACAAGCTCATAATAAATGCGCCTTCGCCCAAGGTTTCACTCACGGAAATAGCATGGATCCAAAGCAAGATCGCCGTACCTAAGATGCACCCTACCCCTAGGGCTTTTGGGATAACGGATTTGTCGACTTTCTTGATATCAGAAAAGCAAAATACCAGCAGACACAAAGAGGCCAACACAAAACGTAGGCCAATAAAACCAAAAGCCGGCAGCCCTTGGATAGCTTCTTTCGAAAATATCCAACCGGCTGCCGCCAACATTGTTGTTGCGACTAATATTAAATCTGCACGGCGCTCAAGGTTCATTCTTAAACGTCTCCCATTTCGGTAGCGCGCAGAAAATAACAACAAATTACATTCAACGTATTATTCCAAAAATTAGCCGCTATTCCTTGCCGGCTATTTCACTAATGCTTTCATCCCGTTCAGCATTTTTTCTGCCACTTCATAATGGTCGTGTTCCCACAATTGGTCATTGAGGAATTCGCCAGAGAAGAAGCCGTCATATCCTGTCTGAAGCAAGGCATCTACCCACTCTTGCATCGGGATATCACCTTCACCGATGTAGAAACCGCGCAGCTCTCTTTCATCAACCCAAGGCTGGCCTTCTGCCGGGCGTTTACCATCAGATAGGTGAACATTGTAAATCAATGACTTGTCAACTTGAGAGATCTGCTCAAGGGTAGCACCGCGGCATGCCCACAGGTGCCATGTATCTAAAACGAAACCAAAATTATCACGCCCTACCGCATCGAGCAATCGATAGTAGTCTTCTAGCGTGGCAATTGGTGTCCATGCGGCACCCTCATACTGGAATCGGATACCATGCTCACGGCCAATATCGGCGATAGAACGGATGTTTTTAGCCGTTAGTTGGATGTTATCTTCGGTACTGAAGGCATTTAAGCTTTCAAAGGCATTAAGCTGAATAGTCGGGGCGCCAATATCCTTAGCAAAACGACATAAAACCTCTGCCTCTTTGAATACGCGCTGTTGTTCTTCTTTGGTTGCCGCTTCCACCCCGCCGATAATATCAATTGCTGACGGAGTAATATTGGCCGCATCAAGTCTTGCCTTAAATTCTTCACTGGTAAAACCAGCGTTAATATAGCGCCATAATTTCTCAGTATGTATTTCTAAACCCTGGTAACCCGTTTCTTTTGCCAAACGAATATCAGAAAGAATATTACTGTGAAGCGAACACATTCCATGAAGAGCAAAACGCATTTTCAATCCTTATCGACAACAAATGCCGTGCAATGAAGTTCCTAGGTGCCACGTCGAAGCACCTACCCAAATGAGAGGTTTAGCTGAAATTATTTATCTAGGTTTTAACTTGTTTTATACCTAAGTACCTTCAAACGTCACTCTGATTTCAAAGATACCTATACCCAAGTTACCTCATGATGCAGGATTCAGAGGGTTGTCAACGCATTCAATGCAAGGCGAAGATTTGCAGGAATGGCATTCCCTTTCAAAAAACTTCAACGAAGGAGTGAATGTGATGACACCCTCCCGAAGGGCGAGTTTTCTAAGCTTCTATCCTGCGTTATTGTTTCTTGATTTAGAGCCACTAGATCTTCAAAACAATGCCTTGTCTATAAGTTTATAAATTCTCGCTGAACCTGCATCTTGAAGTAGCTTGGGTATATATAGGTAACCAAGTTATTTTTGTTATTTTTATAACCTGGTTACTCAATTTAAAAAAAGTGATTTAAGTTAATTCAGTACCATTTATTTCACGGCGACTTAATTAACTGTCCTTTACTTCCTGGCACATCAAGCTAACCGCCAGTGTTTGTGCCAGATAAAGCGAGCTACTCAGTGAACGGAAGCCCATGATCTCACCTTCCTGAACTTCGAAGCACACTTCCATTTTACTGCCCTGTGAAGTCATCTGATTATCGGTAATCGCGACAATTGGCACCTTCTTTTCAAACGCAGTATCAATCAGACTGCTGGTTTCTGGCGCATAAGGGCTGAATGTGACAGTGATCAGTACATCCTTTTCATTCATACGGCGCGTCATTGGTGACAACATACCACCATGATCATCAAGCAACACCACATTGTTGTCTGACTTCATAAGGGCATACCAGAGATAGAAAGCAACGGGATACGCGCGGCGCATACCCTGAATGTAAATAGTTTCTGCCCCATCGAGTAAACTCACCGCTCTTTCAAGCTTTTGCGGAGAAACAGACATTTGCAGCTGTTCCATCGCTTCAATATTGGCTTGGCCAAAATCTTGGAAGATAGCCATTGGTGAGTCTTGGCTCACTTCTTCAGTTTCTCGCGCTTTTTTTACACGCTCGAGATAATCCCGCGGACGATTCAAATACTGATCACGGAACAACGACTGCATTGAACTAAAGCCTGAATAGCCCATCGCATTCGAAAACCGGCTCAGTGTAGACAAAGGAACATTGGCCTGTTCAGCAATGGTTGCCATTGTTTCGACCGCGACCAACATCGGCTGGGCCATCACAAAATCAGCTACCTGTTGTAGTCGCCCACTTAGACTGTCGTATCGCTTTACAATAAGCTCACGCAGCGTATCTAAGTCAGCTGGTACTTGTTCTTCAACATCCATAATTGGCCGCTCTCCTGCCCGAAAGCACTACTACAAAATAAGAATACCTCAAGTGCTTAACACCTGAGGCTATAGTTTATGATAATAATTCAAAGTTGCGAATCGCTTCTTCCTTCACGAAAGGCATCGCCTTCTTCATAAAGTAAATACGATCAAACTTTTGTGGTTCCGCGTTCATAAAATCGCGCAAGTTATGACCCAAAGCCTGACGCAGACATGTTCCGATATTGAACTTGGACACACGAGTACGCTTTAGTACTTCCATATCTTCATCACGGATCCCACTAGTACCATGAATAACCAAAGGAATATCTACCACATTCGCAATACGATCTAAACGACCGAAATCAATAGTACATGTAGGTTCGGTCAATCGGTGTACGTTTCCGACTGAAATGGCGACACAATCAGCGCCACTTTCTTTGGCAAAACGCAGCGCGTCTTCCGGCTCGGTATAAATCGACTTGATATGATCCCGGCCTTCATCGTATGGCACAGAGCCAATCTCACCTTCTACTGATGCACCCAATGCATGGGCCACATCTGCAACGGCACGAGTACGAGCGATGTTCTCATCAAGCGGCAGCTGAGAGCCATCAAACATGACTGAGCTAAACCCTGCCTTCAGTGCACGGTATACGACATCTTCCTCATAAGTGTGATCAAGATGCAGGCAAACCGGCACTGTGCTGTTGTGGGCCAATGGCAGTAACATCGCCGCTGCCGTCTCTACCCCATAGAAGTCAGCGACATCTTTGTTGCAAGCAAGGATTACCGGCTTATTCACCGCTTCAGCAGCTTCAACCACTGCACAAGCATCTTCATAGCCAAACACGTTAAAGCAAGGCACGGCGTAATCCGACGCGGCAGCTTGAGGCAACAGTTCTTTTAAATTGACGAGCATATTGCCCCTCCTTATTTGAACTTGGCAATCATGTCCTTGATGCCAGGGATCGTCTCTACTTGGTATTCATGGTGAGGGTCGAAGTGCTGAATTAGCGACTTCTCTGTTTTGCCCACAATGATGGTGAAGTAGTACATTTCATAGCCCGGCGCTGCGACACTTGGGTGGTAGCCTTTGTCGATAGCAATCACAGAGCCTGTGCGCACGTGGTAAACCGGACCAAAGTCATCTTCATGCTCGTAAAGGAACTGGGCACCGAAGCCAAAGTCTGGGTTGAAACGGAACTGGTACACTTCTTCGTAAAGTGTCTCTTTGCTGCCATCAGGCTTAACGCGGTCTTCATCATGCTTGTGAGGAGGGAAGCCCGACCAACCACCGGCACCAACAGTGAAAAGCTCACTAACTAGCAGGCGGCCTCGGTTGTCTGCATTTGACTGACCTAATACGTGTTTGATCTTACGATGAGTTTTAGTGTCATCAGAGCCGTACTGAACAATATCAACATTCTCTTCACGGACACAGAATGGTTCCAGCGACTGTTCGAACTTACCGCCAGCAATCATGACATCTGCCGTATCGCTAACACAGTCAACGGTTGCGCTGTAGCCAAGCGGTACATACACAGCTTCCGGGTTACCGTCCCATACTGACTTACGCTTACCGATATTATCGAAAACTTCGGTCTTTTCACCATTGGTCACTGTGATTGAACAGGTACCGCCAGCCAGAACGATGACAGATTCATAACCTTCAACAACGTGCTGGTGCTGCTCACCTTGAGCTAAACGAACTTGGTTGAAATAGCACAGTGGTGTCACTTCATCGTTAACATCGATAATTGGTTGGTTTTTATTGTCAAATGGTGGGATATGCTTGCCCATGTTTCTCTCTCCTCACTGCCCTGCTATTCCAACTGTCATTGCCAGCACAGTGTTTATCAGTCTAATTTGTTTAAATAAAAAGGCCGGGCCTCGATGGTTTGTACCTTTCTAGACGTGTCCAGTAAAAATACTGACCCGGCAGGACCTAATTGCCTTTAATCACTTCGTCCGGAGGTGGTTTATTAAAGGCTTTGTTCTCTGGTCTCAATAAAATCGAATAATTGTTCTTTGGTTGGCATCGCTTCAGTACAGCTATTACCGCTCACATTAATGGCAGCAGCTGCTGTACCATGTTTGACGCCATCTTCCAATTCACCGCCATTTACCAGTGTCCAAATTAGGCCGCCAGCAAAAGAGTCGCCCGAACCAAATGGTTTTTGAACTTCTACGCGGAAGATGCCTTGCTGGAACTTGTGGCCGTCACGGCAGTAAACTTTAGAGCCGAACTCACCGGCTTTGATCACCACTACCTGGGTATTAGCTCGCAGGAAGCGCTCTGCCGTTGCATCGTCATCCTTGTTGCCCGGTGCCAACACGGTTTCCATCATGTCGAATTCTTCGCGGTTACCGATAACGATATCGGACAAGCTTGCTGCAATGCCGTAGTAGATAGAGGCATCAACATCGGTGCGCCAAGAATATGGGCGGTAATCAACATCCAAGACCACTAGCGTGTTACTGCGGCGCGCATGCTCCATCGCAATCAATGTGGCTTCACGGCTCGGGCTTTCAGAAAGCGCTGTACCTGTAACTACCAACACTTTTGCATTGGCGATGTACTCTGGGTCTACTTGCTCTGGCTTGATGGTCAAATCAGAGGCTTTATTGCGGTAAATCAATACCGTACAGTCACTTGGTTTCATCTCGGTAAACGCAACCGAAGTGCGCGAGCCCGAGTTGTCTGTCATCATGCCATCAAGGTTAATACCCTGGCCTGACATGTACTGCTTTACGTAGCCACCGAATGCATCATCAGCGACACAACCAATAAACCCTACTTTGCCGCCTAGCTTGCTAATCGCCACTGCAATATTGGCTGCAGAGCCACCGACAAACTTATTAAAGCCAGAAATGTCTGCCATGTCCGTGTTTGATTCACGGGCGTAGAGATCTACGCCCGCACGTCCCAACACGATGGCATCCAGCTTACGGTCTTGCTGAAGTGCAATCTTTGTCATGGTCCGTCCTTTCGTTATTACTTGTATTCAACCCATGCAGCGTTTTGGTCAGCAGACTCAACACACTTCTCACATAGGCGTACGCCTTCGATACCTGCATCGATACCTGGGAACCAGATACCAGCCAGTGTTTCTTGGTCATCACGGTCTGCAGCATCGAATGCCAATGCGAAACGGTGATATAGGTTTGCCCAAGACTCGAAGTAACCTTCAGCATGGCCGCCACCAACGCGGTTAGCAGCAACGCCTTCTACGTCTTGGTATAGATAACCCATACCGCGGTCTAGAATGCGTGGTGGCTCGCCCTGAATTTCGTAGCGAAGTTGGTTAGGCTGCTCATCCCACCACTCGATAGACGCTTTTGAGCCAACAATGCGGATCTTCTGCTGATGCATAGAGCCTGCGTTAACCGCTGATGCCCATAGTGTACCCACAGCACCGCCTTTGAATTCCATCATCACGTGGGCGTTATCTTCTAGCGGTGTGCGCGATTTGATGAAGCTCTGACGCATGCAAGATAAACGGTCTACTTCTAGCCCTGTCATCACTTCACACAGGTAAAACGCATGAGTACCGATATCACCCAGCACGTACGTTGGGCCAGAGACTTCTGGGCTTACACGCCACTTCAGGCCTGGATCGTTTAGCTCGTACTCTTCGTTGTGGAAGCCATGCGCGAACTGCATGTTGATAACGCGGATTTCACCTAGATCACCACGCTTAACCATTTCGCGCGCCTGCTGAACCATAGGGAAGCCGCTGTAGCCGTACATCACGCCGATAACACGGTTGTTCTTCGCTGCAATTTCCTTCAGCTCTTCTGCTTCTTCGGTTGTGAAGGTAATAGGCTTTTCACACACCACATGCAGGTTTGATTCAAGTGCTGCTTTACAAATTTCGTAGTGCGTCGAGTTAGGGGTAGCGATAGAAACCGCCTGGATACCGTCTTCGCGCAGGGCTTCTTGCTCGAACATCTCTTTGTAGTTGGCATAGCAACGGTCGCCATCAAGGCCGAGGTTTTCACCGAAGTCACGGCAGCGCTGAGGATCAAGGTCAAAAGCACCGGCTACCAACTTGAACAAGCCATCACGCTGTGCAGCGTTACGGTGTGAGTAACCGATCTGGCTACCACGACCGCCGCCTACCATTGCCCAACGGATAGGTTGTTCAAAATGACGTTCTTCATTAAACATGGCTTCACTCCTTGTCAGGAATCCCCCACCACTATTTGAGAGAGACCTGCGTTTCAGATATTGGAAATAATTTGTTCTTGTTTACCGAGTTCTTATTTACAAAGTTTTTATTCTCAGAGGCTCTCAGCGATAAGAGCCTCTTGGTTAATAAATTCTCTACACACCGCGTCTCTGGGTCGCTCGGCCTTCTTCCCACTCAGCCACTTTCTGTGCAGTGTGGTCGTTGCGAGTCACTTCAGGCAGACCAACTTCCCACCAGCAGTCACACTTAGACCATGCCGCAGGTGATACTGGGTCGATATCAACCACAATCACGTAAGTACGGTCAGCTTCTTTAGCACGGGCGAATGCTGCATCGAATTCGTCGACAGACGTCAGCTTCTCGGAAATCGCACCTTGTGCTTCGGCGTGCTTGGCGAAATCGACGCGGGCCAACTCACCATCTGGGCGGCGGCAGTCTTCAAGCAGGTTATTGAACGACTCGTTGCCAGTGTTGTTCTGTAGTTTGTTGATAACCGCGAAACCACCGTTGTCACACACCACCACAATCATCTTGTGACCAGTCAGTACTGATGAGTAGATGTCTGAGTTCTGGATAAGGTATGAACCGTCACCAACTAGCACTACAACGTCGTTGTCTGGGTTGGCAATTTTCGCACCCCAGCCACCGGCAATCTCATAACCCATGCACGAGTAACCGAAGTCGATATCGAACTTACCGATCTGGTAGTTCTGCCAGTTCATCGATAGCTCTGCAGGCAGGCCGCCCGCAGCAGTCAGAACGGTATCGCCTTTTTCCATCGACTTGTTCAACTTGCCGATCACTTCCGCGTAAGAAGACATTCCCGGAAGCAAATCGCCTTCTTGCGGGTGAGTACGGCGGTGAACCAACTCTTTCCACTCATCAGCTTCTGCTTTGGCTTTTGCCGACCACTCATCGCCTGAGCGCCAGTCGCCTAAAAGTGCTGATAGCTTGGTCATTGATGACTTGGCATCACCCAAGACTGGGTATGACATGTGCTTGATCGCATCGAATTTCGCCACGTTGATGCTGACCAGCTTCATCTCTGGGTTCTTAAACACAGTCCAAGAGCCCGTCGTGAAATCTTGCAGACGGGTACCGATAGCCAGTACCACATCCGCTTCGTTAGCCATGTGGTTGGCAGAATCAGAGCCGGTAACACCGATTGGACCAGCATTCAGCGGGTTGTCCTGCAGCATAGTGGCACGGCCAGCAATGGTCTCAACCACAGGGATGTTGTGCTTGCCAGCAAAATCAGCCAGTTCGTCTGTAGCCAGCGAGTAGTGCACACCGCCACCAGAGATGATCAGCGGCTTCTTCGCTTGCATTAGGATTTCTTTCGCTTCTTCCAGAACAACCATTTCAGGCTCTGGACGGCGAATGCGGTGTACTTTCTCGGCGAAGAACACTTCAGGAAAATCGTAAGCCACGCCTTGGATATCTTGTGGCAGGCCAAGGAATACCGGGCCACAAGTGGCTGGATCTAGCATGGTGTCAAGCGCTTGTGGCAGCGTGTGCATTAGCTGAGATGGTGATAGCACGCGGTCCCAGTAGCGCGTTAGCGGCTTGAAGGCATCGTTTGAAGTAACAGACGGATCTTCGAAGTTCTCCGGCTGCTGCAAAACTGGATCTGGTAGACGGCTAACATACGCGTCACCTGCAATAAGTAGAAGAGGTAGACGGTTGGTATGCGCGATACCCGCAGCGGTAACCATGTTAGTGGCACCTGGGCCGATAGAGCTGGTTGCAATACCGATACGGCGACGCTGGTTTGCCTTAGCATATGCAATGGCCGCTGTTGCCATCGACTGTTCGTTCTGACCACGCCAAGTTGGAATTTTATCTTCGATATTCTTTAGCTGCTGGCCAAAGCACGTCACATTGCCGTGACCGAAAATCGCAAAGGCGGCACCAAAAAGTTGTTCTTTCTTTCCATCAATTTCAATCATTTGTGCTGCAAGGTACTTAGCAAGTGCTTCAGCAACGGTCAGGCGTACAGTATTCATTGTCTTCCTCGTTTTTCGATATTCGAAAAATAAATCCTTTTCTCATGGCAATTTTTTTCATCGTTCGTGCTATGAGATATTAAGGGGGCCTAGCCTGCCCCCTTATTCCTTGCCTGAGCTTACAGGCCGTATTTCTTCGCGTAGCCAGTGATGTTCTCGTAAGCAGTCTTCGCGTAAGTTAATGGGTGCGCTTTTGCAGGATCCTGCTCAGCTTCAACCAGTAGCCAACCTTTGTAGTCGCGTTCTTTCAGTGCAGCGAAAACGTCATCGTAATCAACATCGCCAGTGCCAGGAACGGTGAATACACCATCAAGAACTGCGTTAAGGAATGATTTGTCTGCATCGCGAGCGGCCTTCATAACTTCTAGTCGTAGGTCTTTAAAGTGCATGTGGCCGATACGATGACCCCAACGCTTGATCATAGTGACAGGGTTACCGCCACCGTATGTGATGTGGCCGGTGTCCAGCGTTAGGTGAACAGCATCGCCAGTCAGTTCCATCATTAGGTTAATGTCGTCTTCTGTTTCACAGATGGTGCCGACATGGTGGTGGAAAGACAGCTTGATGCCGTGCTCGTTTAGTAGGTACTCAGCAACTGTAGTTAGCTTCTCACAGTAAGCTTTCCACTCATCCATAGTCAGGATTACGCGCTGAGATAGTGGAGTGTTGATGTCGCCGTGAACTGTGTTGCTCACCTCACCAAATACCATGGCATTACAGCCTGCAGCCTTAAGAAGCTTGATGTGCTCCTGCATAGCAGCGATTTCTTCTTCAGCAGTTAGCGTCATCAGGTTACCGCTGTACCAGCCAGATGCTAGAACCAGACCGTGCTTTTCTAGAAGAGGGATAAGCACTTCAGGCTCACGAGGATATTTAGTACCCAGTTCAGTACCAGTAAAGCCAGCTTCCGCCATTTCACTCAAACATGTTTCCAATGGGATTTCACCGCCCAGTTCAGGCATATCATCGTTAGTCCAGGTCAGTGGGCTGATTCCATATTGAACATTGCTCATGTTTGTACTCCAATTTTTTGATTATTAAATTCCGGGTCGGTGACGATTGTGGTCAGTCCAGTGGAATATGTTCTTTAGGAATCTCTGAACCGCTTTTCAATCTGCACCATTTGCTTCACTGGAAATTACTATAACCGAAAAAATAAAAACGAAAAATATTTTTCACCAATTACAATCGTTTTCATTTTTTCCAGACAAAATGAAAAAACCTCAGTAAATACGCGGCTTAGAAGAAATTCTTGAGCAAGATCACAATTAAAAATAACACTTAAAAATCAACAACTTAAAATAAAAACCAGTAGCGGAAAATATTTTTCGCAATTTGACGTAAGTATCATTTTTAGACAAAACCACCTATTGGCTATAGCCGTAAAAAACTTGTGAGCTTATGATTTAGCTCGTCACCAAGTGGAAAATTATTATCAAAGCAATAAATTACTATTAAAAATATTGGTGATGAGAATAATGCCGATGCAAATACCCTACAGTAATTAGCGCATTGGAAAGCTACCCAACTCAAACTTATTCGATGGTTGAGTAAGAGACGGGGATCTCATAAAGGAGTAGAACATGTCACCCACAACCGCGGCCGAGGCCCGAAAACATAACTTTGCTTATATCATCAGAATTTGTTGTATCGCAGCCCTAGGGGGAATTTTATTAGGTTACGATACCGCTGTTATTTCAGGCGCCATTGGTCCTATCAGGGAGCACTTTGGCTTAACCCCGGCACAAACCGGCTGGGCAGTATCAAGTGTTGTTCTAGGTAGTATTATCGGTGCCGTCAGCGCCGGTTGGTCCGCGCTAAAATACGGACGCCGTAACACCCTCTTCATCGCCGCCATCCTCTTTATGATCTCCGCCATTGGCTCCGCACTGGCAACCACCTTCTCTTTCTACGTTATGCTCCGCATCGTTGGTGGTGTCGCAGTCGGCTTGGCCTGTGTGGTTTCACCAATGTACATGTCGGAAGTGGCCCCGAAAGATTTCCGTGGCCGTGCCGTGAGTATGTTCCAGCAGTCTGCTGTTGTCGGCCAAACCGGTGTGTTCTATGTTAACTACCTGATTGCCAAAGGCATGAGTGAAGCTTGGCTAGTTGATATGGGCTGGCGCTGGATGCTGGGCTCAGAGGTGATCCCTGCTGCGCTGTTTGCTGGCCTGCTATTCCTTATTCCTGAATCACCACGTTGGTTGGTACTCAAAGGCAAAATCGACCAAGCCAAAGACACCCTGTCTCGCATTTCTAACCCAAAACATGCTGATCAGCTGATCGGCGAGATCCAGGCATCACTTGCTGACTCTAACCAACCCGGCAAAAAACAAGTTAGCCTGCGCTCACCGCTGCTGTTTGCTATCTTAGTGATCGGTACCTTCGTCGCCGCAGCCCAGCAGCTGACCGGTATCAACGTCATCATGTACTACACGCCAGAAATCCTGCGCCCAATCACAGGCAGTACAGAGAATGCACTGTTCCAGACTACTTTTGTCGGTGTCGTGTTCATCCTGGGTAACGCCTTGGGTATGTACCTGATTGATAAAGTCGGCCGTCTGCCGCTGATGAAATACGGCACGTTCGGTTGTGCAGTGGGTATGACAGTGGTTGGTTATGTCCTTTACACCGGCACTGAGGGCTACGCCGCGCTGTTTGCTCTGTGTCTATACGTTGTTTCCTACGCAACCTCTTGGGGCTGTGCGTGCTGGACCATGATTTCTGAAATCTTCCCGAACAACATCCGCTCACGAGCGATGGCTATCGCAGTCGGTGCCCAGTGGTTCACCGGTTTCCTAGTGACTCAGTCGTTCCCTATGCTGAACGAAAATGCTTTTCTGAAAGAGAACTTCAACGGAGCCTTTAGCTTCTGGTTGTTCGCTGCCCTGTCGCTAATCTGTATGTTTGTGGTCGTTAAATATGTACCAGAAACCAAAGGCGTCAGCTTGGAGAAAATGGAAGAAGCAATGGCCAAGAAGCTTGGCAAGAAAGTCCCTGCTAAAACTGCAGAAGCCACAGCTTAACTTTTATAAATAGAACGAATGGCAGGCTTTCGTAAAGAAAGCCTGCTTTTGCATCATCACAAGGGAGAAATAATGCTCGATAAAATGGCTTTCTTTGTTTACGTCATCCGCACCGGTTCCATTTCTGCCGCCGCGCGGAAATTCAATATCTCTGTTTCTGCTGGGAGTCGCTGGCTACAGGATCTCGAACAGAGCTTTGGTATTACCCTCTGCCGCCGCACTAACCGGCTATTAACCGCCACCCCAGCAGGCCAAAAGTTGGTTGATGAGTTCTCCCCTTTGGTTGATAACGCCGAGCAACTTTGCCGCAGCCTGCAAGATTTCCAGGAACAAGACAAAGGCCATATTAATATCGTTTGTACCCCTGTTTATGCCAATAATTTCCTGATGGATAAAATCAGCAACTACCTGATATCCCATCCGAATGTCACCTTTAATCTCAATGTGACACCGTGGGCACTCGACCATGCCGCTGAGGCTGATTTGGTGATCAGTGCCAATGCTTGCTATCAAGGATACCAGGAAAAAGATCTGCACCTAGTGCGTAGGGAGTTGATGCAAAGCCCGTTTGTTGCAGTGGCTTCTCCGGCATATCTTGAGCGAAACCCTGCCCCCGAACTGCCTACCGAACTTTCACAGCATCAATGCTTGTTCGCCACCACTCTGACCGGCAGCAATGATTGGATTTTCGAGCGCAATGGCGAAACCCAGATGATCAAAGTGCCTAAGTCACTGGAAGTCAACGACAGCGATTTACTGTTGCAAAGCGCGATTAAAGGCGCAGGTATCGCTTACCTACCAGCTTTTATTGTTGATAAGCCGATATCTGATAAGCAGCTCACCCCTATTCTCGACGATTACGAAACCAGTATTTGGAGTTTGAACCTGTATTACCACCCACCAACGAAAGCCTCTGCTGTTGCGAGTCATTTCAAAAGCTACTTGCTAGACTGTTGCAATACACAGAACGATACCGCTTGCTAAGGTCCTGCCTGTGAAAGAAAATGGACATTTCCTTCCATCTCTGAACGACGACACTAGATTCATTTTATACAGGGTTAAAGCAGCAATATACAAATTACTGCTAACCCTGGATAGTTGCTTCACTCTGCGTTAGAGCATTTAAAACCATTTTTGCTGTTCCAGGAAATATATCGGCATATTGCACACTCTTGTGGCAATATAACTGGCGAGATAACTTTTCCTTTGAAATCTAACTCTATGCAAAACACTCACCAATTTG
The DNA here is from genome assembly GCF_056158405.1 of Photobacterium sp. AWH4_225. NCBI lineage: Bacteria > Pseudomonadati > Pseudomonadota > Gammaproteobacteria > Vibrionales > Vibrionaceae > Photobacterium > Photobacterium sp. AWH4_225. The sequence continues at coordinate 272,787 of NZ_JBSWTF010000004.1, forward strand.
ATTTAAACTTAATCAGAACTTTCTTTGAAGTTTATCGCACCGGCTCATTTACTAAAGCGGGAGACAACCTAGGGATAAGCCAACCTTCAGTGAGTGCTGCGATTAGAAAAATGGAAGTGGACATTGGCTACCAGCTTTTTGTTAAGCAAGGTAGAGGCATCAGTCCAACAGCGAATGCCCACAAACTCGCTGCTCGCTGTCAGCAAGGGTTTAATGAAATCATTAATGCGGTGGCTGACGAGATTAGCTTTGATGTCCATGTTAGTGAGCCGTTTCTTCACCAAGTTGTGGATCTTGCACATACTCAGATACAAGAAGCCCCTGCAGAGCAGATGGACATTATAGAACGTTTGCGTGACCAATCATTGGATCTCGCTCTATCCGTTTTTACCATCAAAGACCCATCTCTGGTTGTTGAGCCTATTGTTGAAGAAAAAGCCGTCGTCATTTGTAGAGCTGATCATCCATCAATTGGAAATTCATTGACGGCAGAGGAATTCTATCAGCAGCAACATGTCATTCTCTCCACCAAATGGGAAAGAATGTCTGGCTTTGAACATGGTGCTAAATCGATAGTACAAGAACGTAAGATCCATAGTACTGTCGGTTCGCTTTCTGCTAAGTTAATGCTGGTATCTAAATCGGATGCAATAGCGGTTGTATCTGAAGGGTTTGCACAATATTGGCAACACACCCTAGGATTGAAGCTACTTACTTGTCCTATTGAGCTTAGCGCCATAAGTTATAGCTTTGCTTACCACAAACGATACGCCAACAATGAGCAACATAAGTCGCTCAGAGCGAATATTCTGCGAAGAATTACGAAGTAATCGCTAACGGATTCAAAATCCTACTTATTGTACCCGCAGCAACGTTTGTACTTTTTATCACTTCCACATGGACAAGGTGAGTTTCGGCCTACAGAATCGCTTGGCATAACCTTAGCGACTGACTGTCTGTAATTCAGTGTCCACATCAGCTCTGCGGGAGAGCGGCCTTGCTTGAGCAAATTGCACATTTCCTGCATATAAATGGCAGTATGCTCAAAAAACAATTGATAGCCCATGCAAAAATAATTGTGGTTGGGTAAGCCATTCGGGCTAACCGCAAATCGGTGTTTCGGGCACCCACCATTGCAAGCGAACTTATATTTACAGTGCTTGCAGTCAGAGTTTAGCGTCTCCTGCTTGTCCTTTCCGAACTGTATCGCTTTCGCGCTCGCATTACACTCTGAGATGGATTTATCATGAATGTTGCCCAACATGTGCTCAGGGTAAACATAGTGGTCGCAGTTATAGAGATCCCCGTTGGACTCCAGCGCAAATGCGTGACCGCAACGCTCTGAGAAATGGCAGATGCCTTGGCGCTCACCAAACCAACTGCTCAGTGCACTGTCGAACATATTTACATAAACGCGGCCAATGTCTTTGCGTACCCACAAGTCAAAAATGACATTCAAAAACTCGCCATACTGACGCGCTGGCACCGACCATTTTGTCACATCCGCCAATGTTTCGTTAGGCAGAACCAGTCGCAATTGATCGTCTTTCGCCTCCCTTGCTTCCCGCTCAACCAGTGGAATAAACTGAATATAAGTAGAGCCGATATCTTTAAGAAATTGATAGACGCGCTGTGGATGTTTTACATTTTCCCGGTTGACCACAGTCAGCGTGTTAAATGCTACGTTGTGTTTTTTTAGGAGTTTAACTGCCTCCATTACCTTAGCGTGAGTTGGCTTACCAGCACGATTTTTACGGTAGCAGTCATTCAGGTCAGCAGGCCCGTCAACAGATAAACCGACAAGAAAATCGTTCTGTTTAAAAAAACGGCACCAGTCATCGTTGAGCAACAAGCCATTCGTCTGGAAGCTATGCTCAACTTGTTTATTTCCAGCATGTTTTTTACTCAGGCTTACTGCCTTTTCGAAAAACGCCAGCCCCATTAACGTCGGCTCACCCCCTTGCCATGTGAACTGAACGTAGCTATCCTTCTGCGCTTCAATGGTTTGCCTGATGTAAGCTTCCAGTGTCTCATCGCTCATACGCCAGTTATGGCTACGCTCTGGATAGAGCTTTTCCTTTTCTAGATAAAAGCAGTAGTCACAGTCAATATTGCAGACTGAGCCCGTTGGCTTCGCCATTACATGGCAACTCGTAGGTGTTTGCATGAAGGTTCCTCATGAGCGGGGGGGATGGGGTGATGTCGTGTCTTAGTCAGTGGCAGTTCTCCGTCTCTACGTCGCTATCAACCGGGTTCATACAAACCCAGGTGATAGCGATAGATTGCCAAAGAACGACCGTTAGTTCAGGGTATAATCAACAAACTCAATGCTGTTGGTGTACTCGAAAGGCGCTTTATATGCCGGTGTAACCGGAGAGCCCAGATCCATACCGATATCGGTGGTTTCCGTAACGGCAAAGCGAAGCGGTACTGTGTTTCCTATTTTCCCTGAACCCGCCTCTTGGCCATTCACATAGAGGGTTGCTGTACCACCGCCGCCATGTTCATCAGACTCTTGTTTATAGTCCATCTTGATCTTAAGGGTTCCGCTTGGCAGGGGCTCAGCTGATGTCACATGGAAACGCCTCTTGTTGAAGAAGTTGTAGTGGTAGTGCAATTTGCCATCTTTAACATATAGGGTGTAGCCAGCTACATTCCCTCCGACAGCGACAATAACCCCTTCATCACCTTTTTTGTAATTCAGCTCTGACTCAATCGTATGGCTACGAGAATAAACCGGAGGTGTTCCCCCTTCCGGAATACGCACTGTGCCTTGATAGTATCTGAAGTGCTTTTTACCTCGGGTAATCGACGGACGATTTGGGTTTACTACGCGCTCTGCATACCGGTCATCCAACGGATATACCCCGTACTTATTCGCTTCTTCGTCGAACACTTTTTTCAGTTCTTCGAGCTTTTCAGGGTGAGACTTAGCAAGATCATTTGCCTGAGAAAAATCTTCTTCGATGTTGTACAGCTCCCACTTAACATCATCAAACCCTTTCGAGCCGATAAATGCCCAAGGTACACCATGGAAAGCAGAGGCAACCCAGCCTTCGTGATAAATAGCCATATGCCCAGCGACTTCAAAGTACTGTGTTTTTCTATTACCTTCTGCACCAGCGTTGTCGAAAGAGTAGTTCATAGGAACCCCCGCCATTGGAGACTGCTCAACGCCATTTACCTCAGTTGGAGTTTCAATACCCGCTGCTTTGTAAATCGTTGGCGCGATATCAACCACATGGTGGAACTGGGTTCGTTTCTCATCCTTTGCTTCGATCCCTTCAGGCCAGGAAACAACCAGTCCATTGCGGGTTCCACCAAAATGAGACGGCACGCGTTTCATCCATTGGAAAGGTGAACTACCCGCCCAAGCCCAAGGCACTGCATAGTGGTTTTCAAAATCTTTTCCACCGATGCCATCTAGTACCTCAAGTTGATCTTCAACGGTATCGGGGAATCCATTCTGCACCATCATATTGTTGGTTGTACCGATGAGCGTACCTTCACCACTGGCTCCGTTGTCACCGACAACGTAGATAACCATGGTATTTTCTGCTCCGGGAATATCGGTTGCCGCATCGATTAAGTTGCCGACCCAGTGATCGGTGTGAGCAAGGAACCCAGCGGCTACTTCCATTTGACGAGCAAAGAGTTTTTTCTCTTCCTCCGACTGCTCATCCCATGATGGGATCTCATCAGGTCTTGGGGTTAGTTTGGTGTCTTGCGGAATGATGCCGAGCTGCTTTTGTCTTTCAAAAGTATGTTCACGCATCGCATCCCAACCATCGTCAAACTGTCCTTTAAATTTATCTATCCATTCGCTACCGACATGGAATGGTGCATGGATAGCACCTGTCGAGAAATACGCGAAGTAAGGCTTATCTGGATTTAGGGATTTCTGTTGCTTAATCCACTTGACGGCATCCGTTGCGAGATCTTCGGTCAAGTGGTAAGTCTCGCCCGGCTTCTTTTCTGGCTCTACAGGCACCGTATTTTTAAATAGCTGAGGTTCATACTGGCTGGTTTCTCCACCCATGAAGCCATAGAAATATTCAAACCCTAACCCGGTCGGCCAGCGATCGAATGGCCCTGTTTGGTTAGTTTCCCAATCAGGCGTGTTGTGCCACTTACCCCAAGCTGCCGTGTTGTATCCATTTTGCCTTAGTATTTCAGCAACACTTGCAGAGTCCTTACCCCAGATACTGTGATAACCCGGGTACCCTGAAGACATCTCAGAAATGGTGCCGAACCCCAGCTGGTGGTGGTTTCTCCCTGTGAGCAACGAGGCCCTAGTTGGGCTGCAAACGGCGGTTGTGTGGAAACGAGTGTATGTCACCCCTTCTTTTGCTAGCTCATCCAAAGCTGGAGTCGGAATGGGCCCTCCCAATGTGGAGGCCTGACCAAAGCCAACATCATCAAGAATGACCATTATAATATTTGGTGCCCCCTCAGGCGCTTCGACGGGTTGTGGGTAGTCTTCCTGCGACTCTGCAATAGTGCGCCCAATCTTCCCGTTAAATTCTGGGATTTCGTGTGGTAGAACGCTTCCTGCACCGTATGAACTGAATGGTAGCGCGAGTGTTATTGCTGTAAGTAAGAATTTATCTCTCATATCAATGACCAACGTTGATAAAAATAAATAACAAAACTGATTGCTTCAAAGTTGTGAATAGGAATGCTCAGACATGCAACTTCCCCCCTCAATAGGAAAAATGCGACTTTGTACCGACTATCGATGTGAAGGGGGTGAACACTATTTTAATGGTGGGTCACAATAGATATAGGGAGTAGCAACAATACAATTCATAGTCTGAAGCTATGAATATTGTGATAAGTAGCGACTAGTAAATGATCACTCGCCGCAGTTAATGAGATGAGAAAACCACGAAGGAGGAAAAATAGGAGTTTCCAGGCCTGAATTAGGCAAACTTAATCAGTAACAATGCCAAATAACTCAGCTAACAAAGCTGACCGTTCATTGGGGTGATACGGAGTAATGGTTTTGCCCTCACTGGATGTTCTTGCTACATGCTCGTCAGACAACGCGATTCGCGTGTCACCCTGTAACTTTGAAACCACCCACTGTTTATTAAAAATTGATCGTTCATCATGCTCGATAAACTCAATACCATGTTTGAAGTCGATACGCTGATAAGGTTCATCGATGAATTGATAACGTGGTGACAGGACTGGATTCTCTTTACCCTTCTCGCAATTATTCTCATGCAGCCACAATTGATAACATTCCTGTCCAATAGGCTTTATTTGATGGGTAATGCCAAGATGTTCGAAGCCAAGGTTACCATCCATCGGAATGACTTGAGACATCGCCCGTGCATCCCCGACATCTGCTATGTACTTTTGATCATCAAGCTCAAGAACCAGAGCGATGTGATTCGCAACATCTCTTAGTTCACCTTCAACAAACATTCTTGCCGCAACACGATATACGCGATAACCACAAAATGTCAGCAGCTCAAACAAGAAATTATTGAGCTCAAAGCAAACCCCTCCCCGTTTCGACAGAATTAATTTTTGGTAAAGGTGAGAGGTTTCATCATTGATTGGAATACCTGATAGCACATCCAAGTTCTCAAACGGAATCGCCGTCACCATCGACTGGCAAATTGCATTTGCCCCTTCAAGGCCACTTATTTGTGACAGCTGAAGACCAAGTCGCTGTTCAATTTTGGGGATCCAAGCTTTCTCTATCAACATCTGCTCCAATTGTTTTTCGGTGGCTGCCAACAATGCTGCCCTATCATATAGCAACATAAAATCTGCAACTACGGAGGTAAATCAAGATTTTCTAACCCATACCACAGAAATCCCACAATAGTCGGTAGTAACCTGTTGGTTTCAAGAAGAATAACAACACATAACCTTTTGGAACATCCTATGTATTTCAACCATCTCCAACAACCTATCGGCTCACCAATGCCTGACTGGCAGGGTGCCGCCGTCCCAGAGTCAGTGACAATCTCCGGATACTTTACCCGTCTAGAACCGCTTAGCCCAAGCCGCCATGGTGAGGATCTGTTTGCAGCATTCTCTGCCGACCAAGAGAACCGTTTATGGACCTATATGTTCATGGGGCCATTTGATAGCAGAGAGAGCTTCTTTGGCTGGCTAAACCCTCTAGAGCAAAGCCGCGACCCGCTTTTCTTTGCCATTATCGACCCAGCTACAGATAAAGCTGTGGGTATCGCTTCCTATATGAGAATTGTTCCTCAAATGGGCGTCATTGAAGTTGGCAACTTCCTTTTCTCGGCCAAACTGCAAAAAACGCCAGCTGCAACCGAAGCCATTCACCTCATGCTTAAACACGCTTTCGAAACGTTGGGCTACCGCCGCTGTGAATGGAAGTGTGATTCTCTCAATCAACCATCACGTCGTGCAGCTGAGCGGTTGGGGTTCAGCTATGAAGGGTTGTTCAGGCAAGCCATTGTTTACAATGAGCGAAATAGAGATACCACTTGGTATGCCATCATTGACAGCGACTGGCCGCAAATCTCCCGCTCACATCAAGCTTGGCTGTCAGCTGATAATTTCGATGAAAAAGGAAGGCAGAAACAGCGTTTGGCAGAACTACTTTAACTAGGCATAGCCTAACTATTTGTAGCGTATTATTTGGCATTCCTTTAACCTAGCGCCGTATTGAACTGATAAGAATTAAAATTCAACAAAGGGATAACTGTGAAAATTTACCAGATCACCGACACTCACCTAGCCGAGGCTAGCAATGAACTAGATGCCAATCTCATCAGGCTATTAGACATTGTTAACCAAGATAAGGACGAGAAAGTCTTGCTACTGACCGGTGATCTTGCCAATGCCGCAGTCCCTCCTGCTTACCAGCGTATCCGAACTTACCTTGAAGACTGCGAGTTCATTACCCATTGCTATGCGCTTGCAGGAAATCATGACGATCTGAATGTTATGAAAGCCTGTTTCAAGGGCAGCAAAATTAAAATTCGCCAATCAGCGACTTTGTACAGTATCCCTTTCCATTTCCTCGATACCAGCGAAAAGCCTCTGGGCAGTTCTCTGGAGCTTGGTGCCGGGAGAGTTACCAGCAAAGAGATAGCGGCTTTGAGAAAAGCCGTAAGAAAAACACCAAGGCTAATCGTCTCACACCACCCGATCCTTGATGTTAGCGAGCAATGGTTCAAACAGATTGGCATTGAAAACCAAACTGAGGTTGTCCGCTGTTTTACAAGCAAGTGCAATGTGATTAGTGGCCATGCTCATCACCACTTTGATATTGAGGAAGGCGATGTCCGCCAGTTGGTCGGCATCGCTTCAGCCTATGGTTTTGAGCACCAAACTAATTCCCCACAGCGCAATGGCAGCAAAGGGATGACCATCTACAAAGCTAACTGGAAAGGTGGGGAAATCTGTGTCGAACACCTTGGCAACCACCAGCTATAGCTTCTTCTATATCTGATTACCACTGGTTTTGAGAAATGGTGCTCAAAATACAGCCCAGTCAAGTACACACTGGGCTTGGTCTATGGCACTTATTGGTGGTGAAGTAGCTCTACGCCATCAAGTTCCACAATGGCTTGTGACATAGGTAATACCTGCCCCTCAGAAAGTAGGGACTCAAATTTTTCATTCGGCAGCGCCACCGAGTACGCACAGCGATCTTCTATACACACAAGTGCTTTGTCGTCAGAGCGGTGAATATCAGTGATCTTCTGCGTCATTGCCATACCTGCGACAAGCTGCTCGCCGGAAGGCGATAGATCGAATAAGGTCGCTGTACTTGGGTACAGCACATCAACCTGCTCAACACTATCAGTCGGCGTAGATGTGCAGGCAGATAAGACAAAAGCAGCAAAAGCTGGCAAAAGAAGGTACTTGGTTTTCATTATGTCCCTTAATAATAGATTCCCTCCCCTATAGGAAGAACTAGGTAATATCCTACATCATCAAAAGATTAAGGCCACTTACCTTTGCCAAAACAGCCACTAAATGTCGTAAAATGACCTGTTGACATAAAAGCCGTAAGCTTTAGGTTGGTAGCTTTTTTATGCCCCAAAACGTTTTAGTCGAGCTAACCGGGATCGTAAAGTAGATAGGTAAGTCTATTGTCTTGTATAACATCGACATCCATCAGGATTTATCACCCATCATTTGACATGAGTTTATGGCGTGAGTAGCATTCCTGAAACTTACTTAAGTATATGATAATATGAAATTTAATATCCTAATACTCCTTGCTGTGCTTTCCGGCTGCAAACCTGCTCCAACCACAGACTTGGAGGAATTATTCGGTATACATATTGGTAAACCTTTACCTGAAGAGTATTCAAATACTGAAGTAACTGAATACCCAACGAAACTATTAAGCATAAAGATAAATAGTCATACAGATCTGGCAGAATTTTTTCATAATATCTCAGTTCAAGTTATTGCATCTGATAACCGAGTCTACTCAATAACTGCAGAAAGAGAGATAGTGAATATGACTGAATGTCAAAAAAAACACTTAAAACTTAGCAAGATTTTAGATAGGACTTACAAAGATTTAAGACAGCATCGCGAAGTAGAGCTAGGTGGCAAAGTAAGAAAAGTCGATGATGGATATAGATCTCTCGATGGAAGAAAACATTTACGTACAACATGCTCGATTACAGATAAAGACGTTGTAAAGCAATCTATATCTCTATGGGAGACTGAGCTAGCGAATTATTCAAAGGAGCTTTGGGATGAGTATTTGGCTCAAAACTAGCATTTTTGGTTATCGCAATTACCCCAATAAATTTGAACTAAACAATGATAAGTAAGTGTTTTTAAATTAGAGGTGATTTGTTATTTACTAAGACCTGTAACTCAGAATTGTCCAAAGGCATGTTCTACCCCCCGTACAGTTAACACTCAGAGTTCTTTTACTGTTGAATCCAACAACAGTACCAATTTTGTTCATGCTCGCCTAAATGCGACTTTGTTCTTACTTTTGTAATGGATTGTAAATAGCTGTAAAACACGTTTAAGGCAGCCATCAAGTTTCATTTTTCCCGTCTACATTGTAATCAGAAGGAATCAACACAACAGAATTATTCATTGTAAGGATGTAGAGGGTGTTATGAAAAAGTACTGTCCTAACTGCAGAACTGAATTAATTGATCACTGCAACAGACTTGTGTGTCCGAGGAATGACATTGGCGAATGCACCTATGACGGCTATGAGGTCTATAGACTTTACGAAGAGACCCATAACCTGATGGAAAGACACAGCCATTCAATACACGATAATGAATTGACGACAGTTGATTAATAACAGTATCTTAGATGTAAGAAAAAGGTTTATGGATTAACCTTAATTTCAATATTTAAACAATAGGGATAGTTATCGATAGTGGCTGATAACAAAGGCAAAACAAAACCCTTACTCGACAGCGGTAAACACCATTACAGCCTGCTTGGATTTGTGGTGTTTCCCGCTCTTATATTTGCTGCGTCTATCTTTTACTACCAACCCTCCCCTACCGGGCTTCGTTGGTCAGCACCATGGGTTCCCAGCCTCGACATTAACTTGAGCTTACAACTTGATGCACTCTCCTTCGTTTTTGTCGGATTAATCAGCAGCATAGGTTTTTTTATCCAGCTCTATGCATTGGCTTACATGAAGAACAAAGCAGAACGCTTTTCTTTCCATCTCTACCTTACCCTGTTCATGCTTTCTATGCTCGGGCTGGTGCTAAGTGACAACATCATCTTGATGTTTGTATTTTGGGAACTCACAACAATTACTTCTTACCTGCTTATCGGCTTCAATCATGAAAATGAAAAGTCACGTAAGAACGCCCTGCAATCTTTGGTTGTTACAGGGGCTGGCGGCTTAGCATTGCTAGCCGGTTTGATCTTACTGGGGCAGATTGCCGGTAGCTATGAAATAAGCACAATTATCGACAAAGCGGTCAACGCCAAAGACAGTGTTATTCAACACCCCTATTTTACCCCATCTTTGGTACTAGTTCTGCTAGGGGCTTTTACCAAATCGGCACAATTCCCTTTCCACTTCTGGCTACCTGGAGCCATGGCTGCACCGACACCGGTCAGTGCCTTCTTACACTCGGCAACCATGGTTAAGGCTGGCATCTACCTGCTGGCAAGGCTTTCCCCTGTTTATGCCAGCAGTGATATCTGGTTTTATACCCTCATTTCCATTGGTGGTTTCACTGCGCTGTGGTCAGCTGTCATTGCGCTGATGCAAAAAGATCTCAAGCTGATGCTGGCTTTCAGTACCAATACCATACTCGGGATCCTGACCCTACTGCTCGGTATCGGAACAGAAACGGCCTTGGCTGCTGCTATCTTGTTTATTCTTGCCCATGCCTTTTATAAGGCTGCGTTGTTCATGGTGGTCGGCAATATCGACAAGGCAACCGGTACCCGTGATATCCGGGTGTTATATGGTTTGAAGGCCGTTCTCATCTTCAGTTTTGCTTCAGGCCTAATTGCCGCCTTATCAAAAGCCGGCATACCTCCTCTATTGGGTTTCCTGAGTAAAGAATATGCCTACAAAGCAGGCTTGGAAGTCCATGGCATCGTGATGTTAGCCCTCGTCATGATAAACGCGGTGATGGTCGCTCTGGCTATTGCGGTAATATCACAGCCATTTTTACGGGAGAAAATAGAAGACAACCCTACGGTGAAATCCATCGAGGCAGAAATAGGCTATTGGATCCCACCCATGGTCTTGGCCTGTTGCAGTGTTATTGTGCCGACCCTAGGTTTAGGCTGGCTCAATGAATATGTGCTCTCCACGGCAATATTTGAAATTAATCAAGTAGAGCAATCTAGCCCGGTGAAACTATGGCATGGGATTAACCTGCCCTTGATCATGAGTGCCGTGACTTTAGCAATGGGTATCCTTATCTTTAAATACATGTCGTCAGTGACCCAGGCGCTAAATAAAGTGCTTAACCCTCTTCCTATAGCCAGCGAAGTTTTTGAAAAGTGCATGACATCAATGCTGTCTGTTGCCACTTGGCAAACAGCACGTTTACAGCAACGTAAACTGAGCGTCTATGCCTTACTATTCTTCTCAGTGCTTGCCGCAATTTTGCTGTTGAGCCCAATTTTGCCGAATGGAGACTTCCTTGAGCGTATCCTTGCGCTCAAGCTGTACGAAATTTCAATCGCATTGCTATTGATAGCTGCCGCCCTGCTGTGTGTTTTCTCAACCTCACGGCTGCTTTCAATTGCTGGACTTGGTGCTATCGGCTTTTTGATGACCTTGGTCTTTATGATTTACAGCGCCCCAGATGTGGCCAAAACCCTACTACTGGTTGAAACCTTAATGGTGGTGTTTGTCGCGCTGTTAATTCGCCATTTACCCCATTTCAGCACGGTAGCAAAACATTCGATGAGTCGACGGGCTTTCCATGCTGCCATTGCTGCAGTCATTGGTATTTCCGTTACAGCTTTGCTCATTACTATAACCAAGGCACCATTAGAGTCTCCGCTTGCTAACTTTTTCGCTCAAAACAGCGTCCCTGGCGGCCATGGTCGAAATATCGTGAATGTTATTCTGGTCGACTTCAGGGCCTTCGATACCATGGGGGAGGCCATTGTTGTGGTTATTGCAGCAATCGCCGCTATCAGCTTGTTCCAAAGCCATTCTCAGCAGCAGAATCGGATCCCATCCCTTATTTTCGGCACGACCGCTCATATCGTTGCTGTTTTGATGATGGTCTTTTCTCTGTATCTCTTGCTTCGCGGCCATAATTCACCGGGTGGTGGTTTCATCGGTGCACTGATTGCCGTTATCGGTTTGACCCTGCTTATTTTTGCCGAATCGCCACAATATGTCAGGGAGCGTCTTGGTTATAGACCGATGAATATTGCGATGGTTGGGGTATTCCTGAGCTTATTAGCAGGCGGTATTGGGTTTGTGATGGGGCAACCTTTCTTAACCGGAATTTGGTGGAAGGAGATTTTACCCTTAGGCACACCGCTCATTTTCGATGTCGGCATTTATCTCGCCGTTATTGGTGGTGTACTCGAGGTCTTGTTACGCGTGAATGAGGAGCTCGATTGATGGAAATACTTTGGAGCTTGGTCGTTGGGGTGTTTGTTACAGCAGGAGTTTACCTCATGCTGGAGCGACATATTATCCGTATCCTGCTTGGCCTTATCTTGATCAGCAACGCGGTAAATTTGGCTATTTTCACCGCAGGACGCCTAACGCCTGCTAATCCGCCACTGATCGATCTTGGCTCAGTATTACCACCAGAAGGAGCTGCGGATCCCCTGCCTCAGGCTCTGATTCTAACGGCCATAGTCATTGGTTTTGGGTTATTGGTTTTCGCATTGATGTTGTTGTATCGGGCATACATTGAAACAGGATCTGCTGATATCGATGCCATGCAACATTCAGAGGAGGATCAATGACCTCAGCTTTGCTCACACTACCTGTTGTTATCTCGCTACTGACCGCAACCGGTGCCTTTTTTGTCCGTCACAATCACAAGGCCATAAACTGGATTAGCGGTTCTAGCGTTTTTCTGTCTGTATTTTGTAGTGTGCAATTACTAGCCGATATCACCACAAACGGCCCTTATGCCGTCGCTTTCGGTAACTGGATGGCACCATTTGGCATTGTGTTTGTTGCTGATTACCTTGCCGTCGCGATGACCGTTATCACAGCTATCATCGGTGCAGTCACTGTGTTTTACGCGATGGCCGATCTCAAACATAAGCCTTCTTACGGCCTCTACCATGTGCTGTTCCATGTGTTGCTGGCTGGGGTATACGGCGCATTTCTGACCGGCGATATCTTCAACCTCTATGTATGGTTCGAGGTCATGCTCATCGCTTCATTTGGCCTGATGATTGTCGATGCCGAGCGAAAGCAAATCGATGGTGCCGTTAAATACGTCCTGCTCAATCTGATTTCAACTCTAGTATTCCTGTTAGCTATCGGCTTGACCTATGGGGCAACGGGAACCCTCAATCTCGCCGATTTGCATCTGAAGTTTCCTGGCGTGGAAGCGCAGACAGCCACTTTACTATCAGCGCTATTTCTATTTACTTTTGCAATCAAATCAGCCTTATTTCCACTGTTCGCTTGGCTTCCTGCGTCATACCATACATTGCCCAGCGCCGTCGTCGCCTTATTTGCTGCCCTACTCACTAAGGTAGGGGTTTATGCCCTGATCCGTGTTTTCACCTTGCTTTTTCCTCTTACCGAGACCGGTTGGCAAACCATGCTACTTTGGATCAGCGGCCTGACAATGCTCACTGGTGTATTGGGTGCTGCCAGCCAATTTGATATTAAGAAGATCCTCTCGTTCCATATTATCAGCCAGATTGGTTATATGATTATGGGCCTGGCCCTATATACCCCAGTCGCTATTGCCGGTGCGATTTTCTATATCATTCACCACATCATCGTAAAGGCGAACTTGTTCTTGATTGGTGGTTTTATTGAGCGAAAGTATGGGACAAGCCAGTTGCGCCATTTAGGCGGCGTTTACAAAGCCATGCCATGGCTTGCCTTCCTGTTTCTTATCCCTGCTTTTTCATTAGCCGGCTTCCCACCGCTATCTGGCTTTTGGGGTAAATTTTTGGTTATCAAAGCCAGTATTATAAATGACTACAATATACTGGCAGCCACAGCTCTGGTGGTTGGTCTATTGACTATTTTCTCTATGACAAAAATATGGAGTGAAGCCTTCTGGAAAGCGCCAGCAGCAGAGCAAACAGCAAAGGAACTTGCCCTGCCTACCACACTGCTTTACTGCTTGCCCATCGCCACCTTAACGGTGATGACAATAACTATCGGACTTGTGGCCCAGCCTTTCTTCGAATTTGCCAATGAAGCAGCAGAGCAGCTATTGAACCCAATACCGTATATTCACGCTGTACTGGGCGAGCCTTAAAGGAGCAAAGAAATGAGTTATTTTATCCTAAACCTGTTTCTTGCCATGGCATGGACACTGATCAACGGCCAATACAGCAGTGTCGATTTTATTGTTGGCTTTATTGTCGGGTATTTTACTCTGAGCCTCTGCCAACCATTTGGGTTAAAAACCGGTTACTTCAAGAAATTTACCGCATTCGTAAAACTCGTCATCTATTTCTGTTATGAAATGATCGTATCTGTCGCAAAAGTCGTTTGGGATGTCATCACGCCAACCCACCTAAGCCAACCTGATATCGTTTACGTTCCGCTTGATGCCGAGACGGATCTCGAGATTACCCTGCTGGCCAACATGGTGTCATTAACACCGGGGAGCTTGAGTCTCGATGTTACGCCCGACAAGAAGTATCTCATCTTGCATGTCATGTTTGCCCCTGATCATGAAAGCGTTAAGCAGGACATAAAACAAGGCCTCGAGGCCCGGATATTGGAGGTAACACGTGACTGATTTCCTTCAAGTAAGCATTCAACTCTCGTACATCGGCTTGATTATCAGCTTGGTATTGGCCTTTATACGTCTGATACTTGGGCCAACCTTGGCTGACCGTGTGGTGGCATTGGATCTAATCTCTTTCGTTACTATCGGTTTTATCGCCGTCTATACCCTAGACAGTGGTCAGAAGTCATTGCTCGATGTTGCCATCACCCTAGCTCTGGTCGCTTTCCTCGGCACTATTGCGTTTGCAAGACTGATCACTAAACAAAAGCTTGATAAGGGTTAACCATGGACATTTTAATCAGCATACTGCTGCTTTTTGGCACCTTTTTCACCCTTGTAGCCAGCCTAGGTATCGTCAGGATGCCCGATCTTTATACCCGCATGCATGCAGCGACAAAAGCCGGCACCGTAGGGATTTGTTTCCTTTTGTTGGCCGTTTCTTTTTCAATGCCGGAAGTCACAGTGATCTCCAGGGTTATTGGTACAATTTTATTCCTCTTCATCACCGCCCCTGTTGCAGCCCACCTGCTCGGCAAAGCAATGCGACAAGCTAACTATCAAATTTGGCGTAATAAGAAGTAGATAGCCTCACGTTCGACATTGTCGAATCTTCATTGATTTGTACTCAATATTGGCTTTTAGCAGCCTTCTGTGAATTAGAATTTTGCTGTGCCAATTAATCGATGAGGAATAATCAATGTCTACTGTATTGATCACTGGAGCTAACCGCGGTTTGGGATTGGAATTTGTCCGCCAATATACCGATAAAGGTTGGCAGGTTTTGGCAGCATGCCGCTCCCCAGAACGTGCAATAGAATTAAGTGAATTAGCACAGCAACACAACACTATTGAGTTGCTGACGCTCGATGTGACCAAAGAAGCTGACATCAATGCCCTTGCCCAGCAGTTAACCGGCCGCGCTATTGATCACTTGGTACTCAATGCTGGTGTACTCGGTGATGACTGTGCAACGCTCGGTGAAATGACCCAAGCCAAATGGCTAGAGGTACTTACTATCAATACCGTTGCCCCTGCTCTGCTCATTCAGGCCCTACGTGAAAATGTCGCTGCGAGTGAACATAAAACCATAGTCGGTATTTCAACCCGGGTCGCGAGTATTGGCGATAACAGTTCTGGCAACATGTACAGCTACCGAACATCTAAAGCAGCCTTAAACCAAATCTTGGTTTCTGCGGCTCAAAACCTTCGCGAGCAAGGAGTAAAAACGCTAGCTATTCATCCCGGTTGGGTACAAACCGATATGGGTGGGGAAAAAGCGACATTTACCCCGCAACAAAGCGTATCTGGCATTATCGAGGTCGCTGGAGGCCTGACGCTAGACGATTCCGGCAGCTTTCGGGTTTTCGATGGTTCAAGCGTTGAGTGGTAAACCCCTATTATACCTTTTGAGCCCCTGTAAGCCTTGCAGCAATTATTTGACTGACGAGTCTCACCAGCCAGTGACAGCCTGTCGCTGGCTGGGGACTTTTATCATAATAGCTTTAGGTCTACACCGGGCTTCGCATAACTTAACCGGCCAAGGCGTTGAGTTACGTGGTAACTATCAAGGCCTGAGATTGCCACGCTCCCCAATGATTCGATATCAAGGTATCCCGTTTCCGACACCGCACTTTCATCAAGTTCTAAGTGTGTGACTTCACCAATCACCATTTCAACACCGTTTAATTCTAGTGTCTGGCAAGATCGCAAAGCCAAAGCGTACTTCAAGCGACTCTCTGCAACAAAAGGCGCATTTATTCCATCCCGCCATTGGGGAGTCAGACCAACTTCATTGAATTCAGAAACGTTTTCCGGATACCGGGCTGACGTTTGGTGTGCTTTCTGCCATATCTCATGGTTGACGTGATTTATTGTGTATTCACCAGCTCCCAAGATATTTTCAAGTGTATCCCGCCTTACCGAGTGTGGACGCATGATCATTCCTATCAATGCAGGGTTGGCACCAAGGTGAAAAACAGAACTCACTATCGCTAAATTGGTATTGCCTGCGCCATCTTGGGTGCCGACCAAATTGGCACTTTTGAAGCCTGACAAACTGTTAATTAAATTAGCCCGATACCGGTCATCCATATCCTTAAAATCGGCTTTGCAAAACAACATCATCATCACCTTTATCAAACGCGAAACTTGTAATAGACGCTTTGATTCATACTCTTGGGCATTGCATATTGATCACTTTTAAATGCTCAGGTAAATCAGCTTCTCTCCCCCGTTGACACTACGAATTACTACTACAATAGAGTTACCTTCAAAATTAAATCAGATTTTTCCATTACATAACCAACTGAATTTAAAAGGCATTAAACTCAAATGCCAACATGCATAAGTAGGTTACCAAAAGTTAACTAATTGCATTCAAACTCTAGGTAACCATAATAAACCACACCAGCAAAACGATTGAAATTATCGTTACAACAGTACAGTCCAGTGACATCAATTGAAGGATTTAGTTATGAGCAACGTTCTTATCATCAACGCCCATGAGCCATCACCTTTTTCAGAAGGCAAATTGAATGCAGCCTTAGTAGAAAAAGCGCGAACCCAGCTAGAAGCCAAAGGACATGAGGTTCGAGTTGTAACTATGCAGGACGAAATTGTGGTGGAAGAACAGCTAGGTCATTTTGACTGGGCTGATCGCGTCATCTTGCAATCACCGGTCAACTGGATGACGATTCCATGGTCGTTCAAACGTTATATGGATGATGTGTTTACTGCAGGTATGGGTGGGACTCTGTGTAACTTTGATGGTCGCAGCTCAGACAACCCTACAAAGAATTATGGTACTGGCGGCACAAAAACCAATACAAAATACATGCTTTCTTTCACCTTCAATGCGCCAAAAGAGTCATTCAACGATGAAAGTGAATACCTGTTCGAAGGTCAAAGTGTCGATGATTTGATGTTCCATATGCATGCTAACTTCCGTTTCTTCGGCATGTCTGCACTACCGACATTCGCGTGCTACGACGTAATGAAAAATGGCGATATCGAAAATGACTTCAAACGCTTTGAAGCGCATCTTGACGCCAATTTTTAACAAGGAGCAGTGAAATGAGCAAGTTCACCTACTACACCGCAGACAATGCACCAGAAGAATCAAAAGAGTTGGTAGCGCAGTCCCTAAAAGGGTTTGGCATGTTACCCAACCTGCACAGCGTTTTGGCAGAGGCTCCGGCAACGTACGAAGCCTACAATACGACCTTTGATTTATTCATGAAGAACACGACATTGAGCCCGTTGGAGCAACAAGTCGTATTCATGACGGCTAATTTCGAAAACAACTGCCATTATTGCGTTCCCGGCCACACTTGGATGATGAAAGCTGGCAAGATGCCAGAAGATTTGATTGAAGCTTTACGTGAAGGTACCGTCATCCCCGACGCCAAACTGCAAGCACTGCATGACTTTGCAAAAGCGCTATTGGATAACCGTGGCCACATTGGCGACGAGCGACTGCAAGCTTTCTTGGATGCAGGATACACCAAGAGACAAGCACTGGAGGTACTGACTGGCCTGTCTGCGAAGTTAATCTCCAACTTCACAAATGCATTGGCCCATACCCAAACAGATAAACCCTTTGAAAAATTCGCTTGGACACACCCTAGCGAAAGGTAGAAGCCCTCACCTGAAAAACCCATAAACAGAACAAGCCAATCGCTTGTTCTGTTTTTCATTCTGCTAGCTGATCATTCAATCTCCATCATTAACTTTTAGTTATCCTAAAGGTAATTCTCAGCCTGTTTTCGGTTAATAAAAACTCATCTACTATTTTTCTCAACACAACAAGATTGAGAGAACAGAAGATGATTTCATTCAAGCAGCTCCTTGTAGCAATAGCACTTTATACCTCAGTAACTTTTCCAGTCATCGCCGAGACCGAGGTAACACCACCGACCTTCGAATCGGTGATCTCGCTGCCTGCAGGACACTTTTTTGAAAACCTTACCTATATCAACAAAGACGAATTAATCGCGACAGATTACACCGGTATGTCACTGTATAAATATCATCTTGACGGCAAAGCTAAACTCTGGGCAAAAATCGACGGGCACCCCGTCTCTCTTAGGTTTGATGAAGGGGGCAATGGCTTACTTTCTGTCCATGAAATTTCAATTCTGGAAGGTGACGGTTTTGTAAACAGTATGGCGCTGTATAAAGTCAGTCGGGATGGTCAGCTTGATCGCCTCATCGGTCTGGATACACCTGCTTTTCTCAATGGAATGGCTTATTTGGGCAACCAAGAATACCTCATTGCAGATGCACTCAATGGCAAAATCTACAAATTCGATATGGCATCAAACAAACTGTCAGTCTGGCTTGAAGGTGCGGTACTGCAGCCGGAGAAAGATCGCCCAGGGCTACCAGGTATCAATGGTATTCAGCTCCACGAGGGAGACTTATATTTCACCAATTCAGCCAAACAAGTTGTGGGGAAAATTGAAATTACCGAAGGGCGACCAGGCGAAATTACAGTGTTAGCCGATGATATCCAAGCAGATGATTTTACCATTGATGAAAAAGGCACTTGGCTGATCACAACACACCACCATGAGGTGATCAAATATACTCAGGACGGAACAAAAACGGTGGTACTCAATCATGGCATAGATGGCAATACCGCGATCCAGCAGAGTACCCGCGAAGGTAACGTTTTTTATATCACCAATGATGGCGGCTTGCTATTTGGTGGCGAGGAAAATGCCGGACTACACAAAATAGCCCTGTAATAACCAATTATTCACCGCCGATAAATGGCGACGGTCTTCCCGCCGCCATCCAATTCACCACTTCACGATTCCGAGTGTCACTTTTACCCCACCCACCAAGGTAGAACCGCCGTAATTCTTGGCAAGGCGTAACAAGGTGTCATGAAACCCTAGGTTAGGAAACGCCGCTTCCACTTCTGCAATAATTTCCTTACTCAAGCCTTTTCGGATGGTTCCTTTTGAAGCATCTATCCAATCGGCTTTGCGGCAGGCTTCAATCACCTTTTGGTGCTCCCCTTTGTAAGGTGAGATCTTATGGTGCCAATGAATTGCACCGCGCAGCGCCTCTGGGTCCAGACCCCACTCAAATTTCTCATTATCGGCCAGTGCCACGGCTTCGGAGGGCTCCAAGTATGCCAATTCGTGATCTGTCCACAGCCCAATATCGTGATAGACGAATGCGGTTTCAACCAACTGCTCGAACTCGGCTTCATTTCCCAGAAAGTGCATGGCGTAAGTAATGGTGCGATAAACATGGTTCCGGTAGCCGGGATAATCATCACCAATCTGGTCTTTGTACCGCGCAAACAACATTTCAACACGGGGGCGCTCAAGCTTAATTTCAATCTGGGACATTGATTATGCTCCTTTAGAGAAGGTTCGATACGCTTTGGTCACTGGGATAATGATTTGAGAAAACAGAGCCGTCCCCCAAAGTAAATTAGCCACAATAGACGGAACGAAAGCAACGGTTGCCAAGGTCAGCAACGCCATCAGAATACCAAATGCCCTCACTTTGGCCGTCGCAAACCTATGGGCGGTACGAAGCTCAATCACATCTTGTATTTTCAACAAACAATAAAGATAGGACACCAATCCCAGACAGCCAATTACTGCGTATTTCATTGGGTACTGGTCAAGAAAAGAGACTTTTACCTCGGCTGATAATGCCACACCGATTGTTACCGCTGACAGCATCAATATTAGATGGGCAATGACCCATTTGACCAATGTCTTCGGCTTATCATCCCTTGGCTTGCCATTTCCGACAAAATCAAAATAGATCCAGCACAGGACAAAAATAGCTGCACCACCCAAGACATAATTAAAGAACACATCAACCACAACCTGATCGATGCCTTTATCCGCCAACGTAATAACCAGTTTGAAAAAGCCCTCACCGGCGACAATAAGTAACAACAGTGCGAAACGCTCTGCCATATGACCAAACCGAGGAATGAAACGCTCACAGTGCAGTACACCCACTTTGGGCTCGACATATAAAACAGCCAGCAGCAACATAGCAAAGCTGAATACCAGATAACTAAAAGGGTTGGGCAAGAAAGCACTAACAAGAAACAGGATGGCTCCAATGAAAAAATTACGGGCTAATCTGCTTGGCAACTCCGCCTCTGTATCCCCAACGAATCTCGCCCGCCAATATAACAAGGCAATAATGGCCCGGTTAATGGCATAACCCACTGCGAAATATACCCAGCCACCTCCATCTATATGCATAATGGAAGCCGACATCACCATGATGGTAATGATCTGGGATGCCATGATGTAACGGTGTTGTATATCGGTGCTGACGTAAAGGGAGTTAAACAAGCTTAAATCAAACCAGGCAAACCAGATCACCACAAATAAGGCGGCAAAAATGGCAAACCCTACTGGATTGAGGTGTTGACTAAGAAAGTTACCCAACACAAAGATGGCAACAACATGGACGAGATCGTAAAACAGTTCTATCCAGTGGACATGTTCTGAGCTTCCCTCTGTATCTAAATGATGCTGCGGTTTTCGCCAAAGTGGATGTTTAGATAAACTCATTTTAACCCCAACCTTCCTCTCGATTTCTTCCATTTATTTTCATTATCATCTGATTATATTCTCTTTTTCTTACTTCCATACTCTCAAGCACATACAGGGAAAAGCCTGATATACAGACATGCCTTCCATCTGTGCTTTTCGCTAAGTAGTTTATTATGGTAACCTTAGTACACTAATCAACCAGTATACTTTTTGTAACCTTTAGAATGAGGTGGATAGCGTGGAAGGCGTCGTAAAAATTGATAGCAAAGGGCGTAAGTCTGTCGCCAATGTGTGCACAGAGCCATGCGCCATTGAGAAAGGCATGCGCCTGATTGGCGGCAAGTGGAAAGGCTCACTGATCTATCATCTGAAAGACGGACCAGTCCGTTTTAATGATTTGGCACGCCTTTTGGGTGGTGCAAGCAAGAAAATGGTCGACCAACGCCTCAAAGAACTTGAAGCTGAAGGCATGGTTATCCGAAAAGTGATCAGTGACCGCCCTATTGCTGTTAGCTATGAGCTGACTGACTTTGGCCGTACCGCACTGAAGATTCTTGATGACCTTCGTGTCTGGTCTGAAAGTCATAAGCTTTAGGCTATTCTCTATCCACAACAGTGATTATATCCAAGCGTACAAGCGGGGTAACAGCCATGACAAAATCGGTTGAACAAGCTTCTGAGTTGCTAAAGATCTGGGGAGCAACTGACGCCCAGTGCAAGCTCATCCTGCCCGATGACATCAGCCACACTGAACTGGAAGCAAGGGTTAACACCCTGCTCTCCATCCAAGAAAGCCTGGATCTGCTCTACCCCAACTCCAACACTCGTCGCAACTTTTTTGCATCGAAACACTTTATGTCCTCAAAACATAAGAATATGTTCGATAACAACAAGCCTTTGGCCGTGATTAGCTCAGGTTCGCTGGATGCGCTACGAGAAGTACAGCAACAAATAAGAAGTCTGGTCTGTATCTAACCCTCAGTGCGCCAACAAAAATTCGAGCAAAAGTTCAAAATGTGCTTGCAAACCCCCAGAGATGGGCATACCATCATCGTAAATTCACGATAAACGATAAACGCGAGTTAACATCACTATGGCCGACTGTTTAACTAACCTCGACCCGATTGAACTAGATGAAGCAACCGAAAAAGAACTCGCTGCTTTTGGCAAGGCAATCAGTCATCCGGCTCGAGTCCGGTTGTTAAGGATCCTAGCCAGTGGCCAATGTCTTGGTACTGATCTTGTCGACCAATTGGATCTTGCACAATCGACAATTTCTGAGCATCTACGCGTTCTTAAGCAAGCGGGCTTGGTTCATGCTGAAGTCCAGCACCCCCGCACTTGCTTCAGCCTGAAGCCTGAAGCAATGGCAAAAATGAAAGAATTAATTGGCTACATCGCCTAATTTCAACAGTGCCTGAATGTTATTTCCCAGTCAGGCATTTTTTATTACCACCATAATCGTAATTCGACGATAACCGATAAACATTAAGGTACAACTCATGGGCATATTTGAACGTTACCTGAGTGTCTGGGTGGGTCTGGCAATGGTTGCTGGCCTACTTGGGGGCACTGCTTTTCCCGATCTCTTCTCATTTATGGGTGGACTAGAATACGCAAATATCAACTTCATCATCGCAGTTCTGATTTGGTTAATGATTTACCCAATGATGATGCAGATTGACTTTTCTTCGATCAAAGATATTCACCGCCGTCCCAAGGGGTTAATCGTTACTCTTACCGTAAACTGGCTGATCAAGCCTTTCACTATGGCGTTTTTGGCTGTGTTGTTCATCAAGCACCTGTTTGGCGACATGATGGGCTTAATTACGCCTGATTTGGCCAATGAATACATCGCAGGCATGATCCTTTTGGGCGTAGCGCCTTGTACGGCAATGGTATTTGTATGGAGTCAATTAACCAAAGGTGATGCCAACTACACCTTGGTTCAGGTTGCCGTCAATGACCTGATTATGGTTGTTGCCTTTGCACCTCTAGCAGCATTCCTACTGGGTGTAACGGATGTGACAGTACCATGGAGCACGCTAATCATTGCGGTCGTCCTGTATATCGTCATTCCGCTAATCGCTGGCTTGATAACCCGTAAAGTGTTGAAGTCAGAGCAGGCATTGCAGCGCTTTGGTGGCAAAGTGAAACCACTTTCTATCCTTGGCTTGATCAGTACCGTTGTTCTGCTGTTCGGTTTCCAGGCTCCACAAATCCTGGCTAACCCTCTGGATATTGTATTGATTGCTATCCCACTGATCATTCAAACATTCTTGATCTTTGCGATTGCCTACTACTGGATGTTCAAGTGGAAAGAACCGCACCGTGTAGCAGCACCTGGCGGAATGATTGGCGCTTCTAACTTCTTCGAGCTTGCTGTTGCCGTCGCCATCAGTCTGTTTGGCCTGCACTCAGGCGCCGCTCTGGCGACTGTAGTTGGCGTACTGGTTGAGGTACCTGTCATGCTGGCTCTAGTGGCCTATGCGAACAAGACCCGCGATAAATTCCCAGTCGCTCACGCTGTCTAATTCCTGACGATACCTGCCCCTGACAAAAGGGGCAGAAAATGCTCACAATCAATAACGAAAAACGGAATCCTCACTATGTCTACTATCACTGTTTTTGATCCTGCAATGTGTTGTTCATCTGGTGTCTGTGGCCCGAAACCGGACCAAAAGCTATCTGTCTTTTCCGCTGACCTTCAGCACCTGGAAACAATCGGTCATAGCGTCACTCGCCACAACCTTGCACAAGAGCCAGCAGCCTTCGTCTCAAACCTAACTGTCAAAGCGCTATTGGATGCAAATCAAAACGAAGCATTACCTATCATCCTGCGCGACGGTGAGTTGATCAGCTATGGCACCTACCCTAACCGTGAACAGCTTATTGCGTTAGTCAACGGTAGCCAACCACAGCCAGAACACGTTGAAGAAACCGTTGCAAAGACAACTAGCTGTTGCTGCAACGGCGAATGCTAAGGGGTGATCCAGATGGAATTTCTCTCACAATTACCGCGCGTTTTATTTTTTACCGGCAAAGGTGGGGTTGGCAAAACCAGTACCGCCTGCGCAACCGCCATGCATCAAGCGAATGCTGGTGAAAAAGTCCTGCTCGTCAGCACGGACCCAGCCTCGAACATTGATGAAGTGTTAGAAACCCAGTTGGGTAGCGCTCCAACAGCCGTTAACGGTGTGGACAGGTTGTTTGCCCTTAACATCGACCCTCGAGCAGCAGCGGCAGCATACCGCGCAAAAGCCATCGACCCTTATCGTGGTGTATTGCCTGATGCCGTTGTTGAAAATATGGAAGAGCAGCTTTCTGGTGCATGTACGTTGGAAATCGCCGCTTTTGATGCGTTTACCGAATTACTCGCAGACGAGAAAGCAACAGCAGGGTTTGACCGAGTTGTCTTTGATACCGCACCAACCGGCCATACGCTTCGCTTGCTGTCTCTGCCTAAAGCCTGGACGGGGTTTGTCGATGACAACTCTACCGGTACCTCTTGTCTCGGGCCACTGGCTGCACTCGAGAAGCAGACCGAGCTTTATGCCAAAGCTGTTGAGTTACTGGCAGACGAGAGCCATACCCGACTGGTTCTGGTTACCCGCCCGGATCTAGCAGCATTGAAAGAAGCCGCTCGCAGTAGCGTTGAGCTACTGGAGCTAGGTATAACCAACCAACAACTTGTTATCAACGGCTTATTTACCGCAACGGATCAATCAGACTCTGTTGCCAATGCACTGTCACTGAGAGCTTCAGAAGCACTGGCAAAAATGCCGGAGCAACTGACCGCGCTACCTCAGACCATCATTCCGATGAAGGCAAACCCACCAATCGGCTTACAGGGATTGACCTGTTTCTTTGAAGCTGAAGGTAACATTGAGTCAGTTCCGCAAGTGAACCTGTACGACAGTCACAGTGATGATCTTACCTCTTTCATTGACGACTTGGCAGAAAGTGGCCGTGGCGTAGTAATGACCATGGGTAAAGGTGGTGTTGGCAAAACATCGGTGGCAGCAATGATTGCCCGCCAACTGGCTGACAAAGGGCTGCCGGTGACATTGACGACTACCGACCCAGCAGCCCACGTTCAGGATGCAGCCGGACAGGTTCCTGGTAACTTGAATGTGGAACGTATCGACCCTGTGGCCGAGATTGAACGCTACAAAGAAGACGTGATCCGCGATGCGGGTGAATTGGATGCCGATGGTTTGGCATTGCTTGAAGAAGATCTCCGCTCACCATGCATTGAAGAAATAGCAGTATTCCAAGCTTTTGCCCGTACGGTTTACCAGGCAGATAACAGAATTACCGTTATCGATACCGCCCCGACCGGCCACACTATCTTGTTGCTAGATGCCGCGCAGAGCTATCACCGTGAGGTTCTCAAGCGTGGTGATGCCTACTCGGAAGAGGTGAGCGGCTTATTGCCAAGGTTACGAGACCCTGACTTTACCCGTTTGTTAATCTGCACTTTGCCAGAAGCGACACCAGTTCATGAGGCCGCTGATTTGCAGCAGGATTTGGCACGCGCAGAGATCAAACCTGCGGGCTGGGTAGTGAATCAGTCTCTTAACCCACTGACAGTGACTGATCCATTGCTGGTTGCCAAGCAATCACGCGAGTCGCAGTTTTTGGCAGAGATTCGTTCCCAGCATGCCGAGCGTATGTTTGTTCTCCCATGGCAAGAACAAGGGTTGTAACTCCCTATTAGCTTTGCATACATGTAAACCCTAAAAAAAAGCAAAGGCCTTCAAAGCCTTTGCTTTTCCCAATCTCTACTCAACACTCACTTTAGCGCTTTCTCTCGCTTTAAAATTCTCTTTAGCATGCTTCGGCGCTTCCGCCAGTACATCCCTGCTTCCTTCTTCCCCTTTGGCATTGAGTGTCACAGCGTTGATTTGCCAGTTATCCCCAGCTTTGACCAGTGAGAATTCATATTGACCTGAAATGGCCCAGAAGCCTTCCTTACCCAACCAATGGCTAGCGGTAAAATCAACCGTCGCTTTGGCTTCATGCCGGTCAATTTCCACATTCATTGTGCCCAGTTCATGAAAAGTCGCATCAAACCCGGGTAAGAAAGCAGCCCACTGTTGCATTAACTCTTTTCGGCTCACGGTCTGAGGTTCACCACCAAATAAAGAGGTATAATCAACGCGAAGTTCAGGTGCAAATAAACGTCCTAAATATTCAAATGCCCCCTGGTCAGCCAATGCCGCAAAACCGCCGATATTGCTACGGATTTGCGCCTCATCTTTGGTCAACGTTGCTGAATTAGCGGTCATAGATAACACTCCAAGCAGTATTACAATAAGAAACTTCATCTTCATGCTCGCTCCCTTTTCTGTACCCTACAGAGTGGCCGAAAAATGCTTCACGACAATCTCTACCGCTTGGCTTACAGCCTGAGGCTGGTCATAGAAATCGAATTGGGAGATATCCTCCAACCAGGTTGCTTGAACATTTGGCCCGGCTTTACCAAGGTACTGGTGGGCCCCAGCTGGTAGTGCCATTGCCTCTGAAGCAACCATCATGATGGGTTTGTCTTGTTTGGCTGCGCTCAGTTGGGCATCGTAATTGAGCCAACCGTCCCACGAAGCGACATTAAACTGGTTGTCATACTCTGGGATCAAACCCCGGTCGATTTCTGTGTAATAAGGGGCTTGGTACATCAGGGAAGCTTCATTGGTTGTACTGGCTGCCTCGATGTACACCGGCTCATCCAAGTTAGCGGCCTGCTCTGAAGCGGCCAGCAAGCCTTTCACGCTTTCCTCACCGCCATAGATCGCTGTCGCCATCGCTTGGTCATGTAACCACGGGGCTACCACAGTCGCGGCTTTCACTTTGCCATTGCCAGCAACCGCATCAAGCATATAACCCGCCGAGGCACAGATACCCAATCCACCAATACGCTTACCATCGACTTGCTCTAGCGCTGCGACCGCATCGATTACCGCTCGGATATCTTCAGTCTTGCGGCTAGGGCTTTCCATGTATCGCACTGAATCAGCTGACTGCCCCCAACCACGGAAATCAAAAGTCACAGCCGCATAACCTTTGTCGGCTAGTGCCTGCGCATATACAGCCGGCATTTGTTCTTTCACTATTGTCTATCCTATTAACCCCTATTATCCAAGCCCTACAGTAACAGCTATACTTGACCACTATGACAAAGAATTTGAAATCCTCTGCTTTGCAGATGAAAAAAGCATATCTTTACCTCCGTTTCTCCAGCTCCAAGCAGGCCAAAGGCCAGTCCTATGAACGCCAGTACCAAAAAGCCGTTGACTACTGTACTCAACACAACTTGTCATTACAGTCAGTCAAGTTTGAAGACCTTGGCATCTCAGCTTTTAAAGGTTCCAACCTCCAAGGTTCCTTGGGTAATCTCATCCAAGCCATAAACTCAAACGTCATCACGGCAGATGATGTCATCCTCGTTGAAAACCTTGACCGAATCAGTAGGCAAGAACCAACCTCGGCAATGTCCCTTTTCTCCCAGCTCCTTAACACAGGTGTACCAATAGTAACTATTGCCGACGGTCAAACTCACTCGAAAGAAGACCTACAGCAAAACCCATACAAACTCTTTGTTTCAATAGCAGCTCTGCTACGTGCTTACGAAGAATCCAAGGTAAAGTCCATCCGCATCAAATCATCTTGGGACAAGAAACATTCCAAAGCAGAGTCAGGAACTATCAAGACTGCCAACAAACGTGCTGTCCCAAGTTGGCTCAAGGTCAGTGGCAATGACTTCCAAGTAGATGAGTCCAAGGCCAGTGTCATCAACTACATCTTTACCCTTGCCAAGTCAGGTCGTGGAACCAACTCTATTTGCACCCAGCTCAACAAAGAGCAGATACCACCTCTACGTGGTAAACAGTGGTATTCTGGAACTATCACCCAGCTACTCAATAATGGTTCCGTAATCGGTAGGTTAACCCCTGTCACTCGTGACCAAGACGGCAAGAAACGTAGAGACCCTACTCGAATCATTGAAGGCTACTATCCAGCCATAGTCACACCAGAGCTATTCTATGAAGTCCAAGCCTTGCGTAGAGCACCTATGGTCAAGTCAGGCAGGAAAGGCAAGTCATTCTCCAACCTTTACCAAGGCATTGCTTTTTGTCAGTGCTGTGGCTCTGTCATGTCCTACTTGAACAAAGGAAAGAAACCATCAGAAAAGTTCCTTCAATGCTACGCAGCTAAGTTTGGTAAATGCTCACACGTGACCAAGTACGAGTATTCTTACCTTGAGTTCCAACTGCTGAACAACCTTTACACTCACAACTTGGATGCCCTGATTGGTTCCAGCCAACCTCAAAGCAAAGTCCCAGAGTTGGTAGGTCGTCTGTCCGAAGTTGACACCAAAATCAGTGAGCTGATAGAACTCTCGCACATACCTCAAGTGAGACTGAAACTTGAAGAACTTGGTAAAGAGCAGGAACAACTCAACCACCAAATCGACTCCTTGAAGTCTCAATCTCAAGTTGACACTACCTTCAAATCTTTGGTCGAAAGCATAGACCAATGGGACTCATTTCTGACTGATTGTGCTGATGGTAATCTCAATAGTCGTACTCGGCTCAACACATACTTGCGTAGCCACTTTGTCTTCTACTTCAACCAGAAAGGAGTGGAGCATACTGTCACTGGCTACTACAAAGAATCGGACTCGTTATGGTTCCAACTGCTATCACATACTGAGACCAAGACACTACGTTTTGCCAAGCCTTGAAAGTCGTCCCAGTGTCCACACACACACCAGTCTGACAAAATTATAGCTCCGTATCGTATACCACACAGGTAAC
This sequence comes from Photobacterium sp. AWH4_225, assembly GCF_056158405.1. Classification (NCBI taxonomy): domain Bacteria; kingdom Pseudomonadati; phylum Pseudomonadota; class Gammaproteobacteria; order Vibrionales; family Vibrionaceae; genus Photobacterium; species Photobacterium sp. AWH4_225. The sequence continues at coordinate 301,524 of NZ_JBSWTF010000004.1, forward strand.
ATTTATAGCAACAAACCCAGTAACATCAAGGGTTTAAGCCGTATTTCCAGTATGCCAGTTATACACCACGTCTACAATTGATGTTATTACTTTGTGATACCCTTCCAGTAACATCGGGTAGGTTCAGAACGAGACTGGTCGTTCACTATTCGACACAGGCAAACTTGTTTGCATGGTAATCGCTACGTGAGCCTATAAGACCAATTCGTCACTTATAGTGTAAGGACAATAAAAATTCTCTGTAAGACTCTATTTACTAATATTAAGAGAGCAAAGAAAATTCTCTGTAAGGTGTTTTTTACTAATAGTAAGAGAGTAAAGAAAAATTCCAAACTGGAAAAATTACTAATAATAAGAGACCTGTCTTGTTAACCAGATATGAGGACATATTCAATGTTACCCCACAACCTAGAAACCCTTAACTTCTCCCAGCTTGAGAAGGTAATCAGTACTAAGCAACAGCGACTTGAAATCATCCGTGATGAACTTAAGGTACTGAAAAAGCAAATCAAGAAAACAACACCATTCCCGCAGCGTGGTCGCAGCCAGAAAGCAGCTTAACCCAGCGTCTCCCACTGGGGTTCATCGTAGGCAAATCCCTATTGCTAATCGAGAGCACAGTGAAAAATACGCAGTTGCGTCTTGTACAAAATACGCACTTTACGTGACTGGTCTCGGGACTTGTTCCCGATTGACCCCAACCAAAGGACAACCCGACTATCAACCCCGACTATCGTAGTCGACCAAGGAGGACATTTTGGAAAAGAAAGACCCAGTAAACATTCGATTCAGGCTTGACCCTGAACTATTGGACGACTTTGAGCAACTCGCCAAAGAACGTCAAACCACTATCACTCGCTTGGTATCCAAAGCCATGCGCCACTACTTGAAAGCCCAAAGAGGTAACAACTATGTCAGCGACAACCCAGTACAATCCCAATAACATCATTACTCGCCAACCACGTGGCATCATCCGCGACGGTTATGGTTCCGTTTCCCCGTTCCTTGACTTCAAACTCGTTGACCTCATCGTCTCCGAAGGACAGCAACAACCTGTCCGAGTAGCCTTGACTCAATCACCTGATGACGAGCAACCACAGCACTACCTGATTGACGGTAATCATCGTCTTGCCGCGTCAGAAGTAGCAGAGCGTGACCTCCTTGGTTTTGAACCTGAACCAATGGACTGGCACACCTACTTGGCAGAGAACGCCCTCGCCAACTACAACAAACTAGCTGAAGCTCAAACTACGAAAGCACAGCGTCAAGAAATGGTGTACTCGTTTTACTCTGGTCTCCTCCAGTCAGGTGGAACTATCCAAGGCAAAGAACTCACCGCTATGTTTGAAAGTCCCGTTATCAGTAAGGGCACTATCAATCGTATGTTTACCCGTATTACCAAGGCCAGTAAGCTCGAAGGTTTCCAGTTCCCACCGAGCTACATTGAACTTCTGCCAGCTATGAAAGCACATGAAGGTCAAGTCACTCTGCCCCCTGTTGGCATGGTGTTAAAACAACAAGAAAAGCTTGACCAAATCGGTGACATTCTGTCCGAGTGTAATGATGCTACCCTGTCAGCTTTGCCTGACTACTTGAAGAAAATCGACTACATCCGTAGCCAAGCAATCAAGAAAGAAATGACCCGCTACCGTAATCGTTCTGATGTCCAGAAGTCAGCCCGTGAGACAGTGCGAAAGAACATCATCCAGACTGGTAAAGACGTAGCCGAAAGCTACCGTGGCACTTACCACTCAGCAATGATTATCCAGCACCTCAGCAAAGACCCGAGCTTGAAGCAGGAACTCTTTGACTACCTCTCGAAAGACCCAGAGGTCAAAGCAGAACCAGTCGAGACCATCAAGGAAATCATCGTTCCAGTTGACCAAAATGGTGAGGTGGTGCTATGAGGTTTGACAGTAAGCACGAGAAGGAATGTTATAGCCAGTTACTTGAGGTAGGTAAGGTCGGTCGAGTCAGCAAGATGTTTGGTTTCGACCCCAAGCTCAAAAAGCGTAAGCTCGACTTCTCTTTTCTGACAGCGAAAGGACATAGGGTTATCGTTGAAGCCAAGGACGGCTATATGCGAACCATAGCAGCTCACAAGCAGGAGCTTGATAGACTCAAGGCCAAGTATCGTTATTGCCGAGAAAACGTCAACATCAAGCGCCTGAAAGCAGCAGAGAACGACAACCACAGCATCGAGAGAAACCTGTCAGCATTCTGGCACGCCCTCCAGCACGACTACCAGTGTGGTGTCCTGATGACCAAGGACGGAGTTTGGACAAAGACTTGGCAAAGCAAGTACAAGTATTTTATGGAAGTATGCCAGCGTGACCGCTATGACCTACCACTCTTTTCAGTGTCGGTAAAATCATCACAGTATCTTCCTGACCTTGTGGATTTGGCAGTAAGCAGTGAAGCAGAGCCAAGCCTCATCTTCGACTTGACCAAGAAAAAAGTTATAGCAGCAGGAAAGCTATAACCACAAATACGCAAGTGCGTTCTGAACAAAATACGCAACTGCGTCTTGTACAAATCTTGGGAAATACGCACCTGCGTTCTGAACAAAATACGCAAATCTTGTGACTGGCCTCGGCACATGGTGTCGAGTAGCCCCTTATCAATAGGAAACAGGTAGCATAAATCAATAATCTTAACCTCACCATTCTGTTACCTTGAAAACCTCGGCAAAGGACTGCCTTGCCTCCGGCAATACCCTGCTTTCCAAGCAGCAATCTCCCGCTGTTTAAGCGGCTCTTTCCTTGAGCCATACCCTTGCTCATCTTTTCTATTTAAAGCCCGTAGCAGCGCCCACAGGTAGCTTATTTTTGATGTTTGTCGCTACTGCCTACGGCAGACATCCTGCTTTTCAAGCAGACGCGAGAACATTCAACTCCGTTGTTTGAGTCCTATTTCTGGCAATAGCGCTTGACTGCTGAAAGCAGGCTATCCCGCGCAATAGCGCTTGACAGTAGCCACCGATAGGTCGAAGTGTTCAGCCGTCTGCTTGATACTCGCCTCATTTGCTTGTCTCCACTGCTTGACCTCATCCTTATCCAGCTTTTGTTTCCGTCCAAACTTCACACCCTTGGCCTTGGCCTGTTCCCTACCCTCGGTAGTCCTGCTCACTATCATTGAGTGTTCCAACTCAGCAAACATAGCCAACAGTTGTACCATCGCCTTGCTCATCGGACTGTCATTACTCGTGTCAATACCATCATCCAGTGACTTGATACTGACTCCTTTCTTTGACAGCGCCTCAACAGCATTAAGCACTTGGGTTATGCTCCTCCCAAGTCTATCGAATTTCTTCACTACTACAGTGTCACCTTTCCGAGCAAAGTCAGTCAGCTCCTTCAGTGCCTCGCCATTGGTCTGACTCTTACCTGAATACTTGCCGCCATAGATGTGCTCGCATCCAGCTTCAACCAGTGCTTGCTCCTGTATCTCCAAGTCTTGTTCTTTCGTACTTACTCTCATGTAACCAATCAACATCAGGGTAGCTCCTATTTCTATACTTTTGAGCCACCATTCTACCCCCAGCTCAAAACATTGTCAATCCTATTATGAGCCATAGCTCACCAACCTATCAATAACTTGAGCCACCAACATGCTTGTCTCTTACTCAAACCTCTGCCTACTGTAATACCCCCCACTCTTTAAACTTTTCCTTGTTTCTGTGGCCAAAACCGGCCACCCCCGTAACCCCATTTGACTTTTTCCACCTGTTCAGATGACGCCTGTCCACACCGGAGGGGAAAAAATAAATGGTTTTCACTACCCACGGAGTAACATCTTGGTAGCTCTCCGGTAAATAATGTAAAAGTCAATAAGTCGAAGTCTAAAATTTTTCGGGGGAAATTTTTGAAGTCTTTACAACGTTTTACTTGGATTACGCAGCTGCACGTCACAGGCTTTTCCTGCTCCGCAGGGGCAGAGGGTTATTTGACTGGACAACTACTGTTGTCCATGCGCCAGTAACTATCACCACAGGCGGGTTTTCAACACCTTCTGGCAAATACAGGTTTGCAGCTAATTGGCCTACGCCGGTATTCAATTTGATATGTTCCATAATGCTATCCTCTGAAAACGAAGCTGAGTAGTTATTGGTTACTGAGCGGTCCTGACGCCTAACTTGAGTTCAGCTTAGCAATACGACCACGTTGCCGATTGAACATTGCTGCTTGGATTTTGGTACAAAATTGCAGCTACTAACCGGCTGTTGACGAAATGGCTAGCTGTCAGCTAGGTTATTGAAAGGAAAGGTGTGGCATAGAGGACCAGTGATGAAATCCAGCCTGAAATTTTTCGACTTCAAGTCAGATAAATTATCGGATTGCGGCAATGTTTTAGAGATTGAATTCTCGAACCAAGGGCTAAACTGGCCGGGGATTGTGCTGGAAAAAGGTACCTCTCCCCATTTCTACCCACAAAATGTCTACACCCCGTACTTCTATTTCGCTCTGGCGCTGGAAAAGGATTTGAACTGGAGTGTCGAGCAAGACGGCAGTTTTTCAGAATTAAAAACCAGCCCGGGTAATATCTGGATCAATCCGCCGAAAACACCATTTACCCATGATATTTCCGAACCCTGCTATTTCGTGATTCTGGCAATAGAAGAACAAGAGTTTCTCAGTCACTGCCCTCTCAACCTAGAAGGAATAGAGCTGCAGTTTCTCAATAACTACAACGTAATGGATGAAACGATTAAAGGCATCATGGAGTTATTTATGCTGGAGGCGAAAGCCAAAGGCAGGAATGGGGATATATACCTAAAAAACTTAATTTCGCTATTGTCGACGCATTATGTCCAGAATTACTCGAATTTTTATGACCAAAAAAACAAGCAATTATCCTCATCGAAGTTTGACCACCAGCAGGTTAGCCGGATAGACCAATACATTGACGACAATATAGGCAGTCATATTTCGGTTGATGATCTTGCTGACTTATTGAAATGCAGTAAATTTTACTTTCTGCGGGAATTCAAAAAATTAGTGGGGGTCACACCCTACCAATACTTGATGACCAAGCGGCTGGAACAGGCCAAGGCCTTACTATCCGGTGAGTCTGTCAATATCGCTGTCACAGCCCATGATCTTGGCTTCAACGATCAATCCCATTTCACCCGTGCATTCAAAAACCACTTCGGCATCACGCCTGGCCAATTCATCAAGCAGGGCCAATCCTAGCTATTTCCCTTCATCATCACTTGTGCAGATCCTGCACAAGTGATGTTCCAACCTGTTAGTTTTTCATATCTCCCCGATCCCTATAATGCCCCTCATCTGCTGCACAGGCAGCTAATCGACTTACTGATGAGGGTGTCATCCATGACAAACAAATATCAAAACGCGGTACTGGACGATCAAGCATTGATTGATGGTCTCAAAGCTATCAACCCAGTATGGGGCGATCTGACTGTCAGGGTCGCCGGTGAAGTTTGGGGCCAGCCACTACTCGACCAGAAGACCAAAGCGTTGATCACCATTGCCATTGATCAGATGGCATTGAATGTCACCGGTGAAGGCAACCCCTTTGGCGCGCATGTTGATATGGCCCTCAAGCAAGGTGCGACCTATCAGGAGATTGAAGAGTTAATTGTCTTTGCCTCGGCTTATACCGGCTTCAATAAAGGGGCAACAACCATGGGCGCACTTAATAAAATCCGTCACGAGCGAGGTGATATCTAATGGCTATTCCTGGACTTAAAAAACCCGATCATATCGGCTTTACTGTACCAAATATTGATCAAGCGGTGTCATTTTTCAGCAACCACTTCGGCTTTGAGCTTGCCTATGAATTTGGGCCGTTTGCTGCTGACGACAACTGGATGGCCGAGCATTTAAATGTTAATCCGCGTGCTGAAATCAGCAAAATTGCGGTCATGAATGCCGGCGGAATCAACCTGGAAATTTTCGAATATGCCGACAATATCCACCGATGCAAAACAGCGCCGAACAATGCTGACATCGGCGGCCACCACCTAGCGTTCTATGTCGACGATATGGATTCGGCTGTGAGCTACCTGAAAGAACAAGGTATTGAGGTTTTGGGTACACCAAACGTCATGACAGATGGCCCGACAGCAGGTGAAAGCTGGGTTTACTTTATGGCACCTTGGGGCATGCAACTTGAGCTGGTTTCTTACCCTAACGGTAAAGCCTATGAAAAAACCTCAACTGTTGCGTTGTTTGACCCACGATGAACCTTATTTACGTATTGCTCGTTGTGATTGCGGGTATGGGTCTGTCCTTTGAGGCAGGCCTACTCGGCCCTTTGGGGAGTGAGGTCGGCCACTTGTGGGCAACCTTGAGTATTTTTGGTGTTGGGGCATCACTGCTGTGGCTGATCAGCCTCTTCATACCAAGTAAAGAAACCGTAAGCCTGCACACTCTTCCCAAGTGGCAATTGTCAGGTGGTTTGCTCGGACCGATATATGTTGTGGTACTAACACTTGCTACGCCGGCATTGGGGGTCGCGATGACAATGATCGGCGTACTAACCGGGCAAATTGGCAAGAGCTTTGCCATCGACTATTTCGGCTGGTTTGGCACTGCCAAAAAACCAGTCAATAAATTACGTGTGTTAAGTATCTTGTTTGTCATCTTGGCGATGTTTTTCAGTTACATGGGGGCCGCATGATTATTTTTGTCTTGCTAGCCATTTTATCCGGCATAGCGCTGAGCGCACAGGCAGCAATCAACGGGCAACTTGGGGTAAAGGTCGGAGTAATCAGAAGCTCATTGCTGACATTTACCGTTGGTACGGTGGTGACGGCCTTGCTGATTTTCTTTTTCGAGCCTAGCTTTGATGCCACTTTGCTCACCGTTCCTAAATGGCAGTTAACCGGCGCGCTATTTGGCATTGTATATATGGTCGTCATGGTCGCTGCAGTACCTAAAATTGGCGTTGCTGTCGCCACTGTAGCTACCATTTTTGGCCAAATGACGATGAGCCTGTTTATCGATACGGCAGGTTTACTCGGCAATGAGCCTATTGCCCTCAATTACTGGCGATTAGCTGCCATGCTATGCATCGCCGCAGCCCTTGTATGTATTTTTATGGCGAACCGATCGCCGGAGAATAACAATGACTAAACAAGCAACGACCCTTATAGTTTTTTTCAATTTAAAAGATGGCGTTAGCGAGTCTGATTATCTGCATTGGGCACAAAACATTGACCTACCCACGGTCAATTCCCTTAACAGTGTGGCATCATTTGATGTCTATAAAGGGCTATCAATCCTCGGCCAAGATACTCCATCACCGTATCAGTACTTCGAGGTCATTAACCTGAAATCGGAAGCCGCTTTTCTGGATGAGATCCAGTCTGAAGTAATGACCAAGGTCATAGAGCAATTCCAAGCTTTCACCAAAGACGCGAGCTTTATTTCAACTCAAAATATTGCTGCTCGATAAACAAAAAATTAAGGCAAGCTACTCAAGTGGCTTGCCTTTTTAATATACAAAACCTTAACTCTAGCTATGTGATTGATGGATGCTGCTCATGAAATATGATGTATCGCTGCTGGAAATAAAACTGTTCTTGATGACGTGCCAGTATGGCAACTTCTCTGAAGTCGCAAGACGGCAGGATTTAACGCCCTCTTCGGTATCAAGGAAAATGGCACAACTAGAAGAAAAGGTTGGCACCAAACTACTACACCGCCATACAAGGGCGATTTCCCTCACCGATGAAGGTGCAGCCTTTGCCAAGCACTGCAATGAAATAATCCATCAGTTTGAAATGGTGACAGAGCGCATCGAACAAAGGGCTGATACCCCACGCGGTACCGTCAAAATCAGTGCACCTGTGGCATTTGGTCGACTGCATATCGCGCCTTATCTTGCCGAACTGCTTGAGCGCTACCCTTTGCTCAAAGTCGAACTGCATCAAACAGACGCTTTTATCGACCCTGCCCTCGAAGGGATAGATCTATTAATACGCGTAGGTGTGCTTCAGGACTCATCCATGAGAATGAAACGCTTTGGCAATCAACAATATGTGATGGCTGCCAGCCCAAATTATTTAAAAGTCCATGGAACACCGCAAACACCGGAAGATCTAGCCAAGCATAACTGTTTGGTGTTTAAGGGAACAAAAGGGTTACAACGCTGGTTTATCGGCATTGAATCGCTCACACCTTATGACGTGAGCGGCACGCTTTATAGCAATAACGCCGAAACCCTTGTCAGCGCAGCCGTCAATGGTGCCGGTCTTGTGCTGTTCCCTACTTGGTTGATTGGCGAAGAAATCAAAGCCGAGCAGTTGCTACCTGTAATGACCGATTACCGATTATCGACAACCTCGGAGCCACAAACTATCAGTGCCCTATATTTAGAAACCGATAATCTCGCCCCCAAGGTCAGAGTGGTAATTGACTTTTTTACCCAAAAATACGGCAAGCCTTGCTACTGGGATAACATTTAATTTCGGTAACACTGATAAGATGATCGACCTCTCAGATCCCACTAACAAAGAACGATTTCCGAAACGCTTAACTCACACGGTATAAACTTTATATACAACAAGTTTATTATCGGTACTGCTATGCTTTTGAAATCTCGTTTTATAGCCATATTTAAAGGAATAAAAGTATGGCTACTCAAGCGCATGATATGGCGTATATTATTTATTGCCCTGTTCAGTGCGGTTATCAATGCTGCTCAGTTCTATTTCTTCTACTCCCAAACTCTAGAAGTATTAGCGCAAGAATTATCCTTCCAGTTATTGCCTGAAGAGTTAAACGCCGTCGCCCAGTCTCTACCTTCTATGTATGAAGCCATGAACAATTGGCTGATATTACTACTTTCATTGCAGCTTGCATTAGCCACATGGGCTGGATGTTGGCTCAGTTATCGCCTTTACGGCCCTGTCGAACGTATTCGCAATGCCCTAGTCGACATCTCTATGGGGAAATTATCTTCAGAAATTCAAATTCGAAAAGGCGATGAACTTACCGATATCGCCGAGGACATCAATGACAGTTCCGCTCGTATTCAAGTCATGGTAATGAGCATGAAGGAGAACATCACCGTTTTAGAAAAGTGTGATTTACCTCAGGAGCAAACCTTACACCTTGAGACCATTAGGCATAACTTGGAGTACTTCGAAACCCTAGAAATTGATTACAGCGATCCCCCAAAAAGTAAAGTTGAGTATGATGATGAACCCGTGGTCTAAATCCCAGGTCAGATTCGACGTAATCATCACACTGCTGATATCTACCTTATTACTTGGAAGCATCCAATCAGCAAGAGCCAAAAGCGCGGATCAGACTATTGGGGAAGGCATACAACTGATTCAGCAGGGACAAGTCAGCGCTGCAAAAGCACGCCTGAGCGGTATCCCTGAACCCTATAGTGGAGAAGCCTTATTCCTCGCAGCCCGGATTGCCGAATTCGAACACAGTTGGACTCAAGCCATGTCGTTATACCGGCAATACTTGAGCGAAGATCCTTTCAGTGTCCATCAGCTCGAAGCCCGTGCGGCCTTTGCGCTTTTAAGAGCTTACAGGAATGATTCCCTACTCGCCGATTTTCTGTATCTCATCCAACTTCGCGATCAAAATGCCATTGCCCAAATGCAGCAAGCAAGCTCGAGGCTATATGCCACCCACCCTAAACAGCCATTAGCTATACGTGGCCAAATTTTAATGGCTCATAGCTTGCTTGAACTCGCACTACAACCTCAAAAAGCCTTAGAGCTATACCTGAAGATTGCTGATGCTACAGTTTCAATGCAAGAAGATTGGTATATACAGGCCACATTTGGCGCTGTGTTCTCTGCCTTAAGAGCCAACCAAACGTTAGTTGCAAAGGCACAATTTGAACAACTTCAAGCAAAGCTCGACTCCAGTTGGGCTAACCGAAATAGCCTGCTTGCCCGAAGCTGGCAACAAAGGGTCAACGCCATGGCATTTATGCTCAACTTGCAATCCAGCGAGGATGTTAAGAACGACGAACCTTTCCTATGGGGAGTCGGGGCACGCTTGCTACTTGATAACCCTGCTGGTAGCGGCCAAAACTTCTCACCCATTTGGCAAACTTTAACCGAGCAAGAATTGGCAGTAAGAAGCGTCACCTTGTGGATCACCCAAGAGAGTGACTGGCACTGGCTACGTTCCGATCTTTTACGAGGTGCTCACGCTAATGGCTATATTCCCATGATCAGCTACTGGTTCTTTGGCGATAAGATCAGCCCTGAATATGTTGAAGCAAACCGACAGCGCTATCTTGATGGAATCAAGTACAAGTTGATCCCACTATTGCGAGATCTACCACAGGCTTACTTGATCCTTGAACCTGAATTCAACAAGCAAGGCATCGAAACATGGGAGGGCTGGGATCCACTAATGCTTGAGGCCATCGCACTTATTCGCAAAGGTGCACCACAGGTAAAAATCGGTCTTGGGCTCGGTGACTGGGATCAACCCGGCAGCACGCCAAGCTATGCCAGCGCGCAGAAAAGTATTGAAGCTAGCGATTTTGTCGCCAGTATGTTGATGCTGTCTAGCTATACCGAAAGAGTCCATTCAGCCCCGGACTGGTCAGCATGGGTACGGACACTTCGACTTGGCGAGCGTTTACAACAGCGCTTCAACAAACCCTGGATGCTGGCTTACCTTTCAATCGCTTCTGAGCCAAATTGGGAAGCCCAGCAAGCCATCGAATTACAAAAGCTCAAAGACTACTTGCCTAAGCTCAGAGAGTTGGGGTTATTTGCGCTCAATTGGTTCTCCCTGACTGACGAACCCAACCAGCAAGGCTGGTTTTCCGATGCCGAGCAAAGTTTTGGCCTACTCACTGCTGACTATCAAGCCAAGGCCTCTTTCAACGTTTACAAGCAACTGGTTGATAACAAAAGCGAACCAAACACCCCACCCCAAATACTCAGCTTCACGGTGGAAAAAATTCCCGCCCCGGTACTCACTCCCTTGACCATCAATGCCGAATTCTCCCATTGGGCAGTTTGGCAAGTCATTATCAAGCAGGAAGATAACAAATGGGTGTCACAGGGGGTCGGCGACTCACTAAAACTCAATTGGCACGGTCAGATGCTGCCAGAGTGGGCGCATTCCGGTCCGGTTACAATCAGTCTTTCACTTAACGGACAGATCGTAACGCAATCCCAGGCTTCGTGGGATGGAACATTAAGTAGTACTTCTATCGTTAATGAAAGTATGACGCTCAGTACCTGGCAAATATGGCAAAGAGAGCCACCGGAAAAACTGAACCCGTCCATACTAGGAAAAAAGGTGCTCGGAAAAGAAACGCTCGGAAAAGAGACTAGCGGCGCATTAGAAATTGTGTTGACCAACACTTCACCAGAGCAGGTGTCGTCGCTTTATGTTGGTCTGATAGACAGTGAGGGGTACTTACAAACACTCTCCTCCTCTGGATATACCTACTCTCAGAGAAATAACATTGCTATAAATATTCCATTGTCGGAATTTAAGTATTCTTGGGTTAAGTATGAAAACGGTTTACCAATATGGAGAGAAAACCCAACTGGCACAATATCTATTGTGCTGCAGAACAGTGCTCAAACGCCTATTAATTTCGAAGTAAGCAAAGTACATACTTTATTGCCCTAATCAGAAATAACATTACTTCTTCTATTGTTGAGTAATAAAAAGGCAGGTATTTAAAAATACCTGCCTAAATCTTATAACCTAAGTTTAATTACTTAAATATTATTTTACTTGCGGTAGTGTACCTTCACCGTTAGAAACAACGGCATCGATTTGCACCAAGGCATTCATCTCAATCTGGGAAATGCCAACCACTGTACGAGCTGGTAGTTCGCCATTGAAGAAAGTGGTGTAAACCTCGTTAATTGCTTCAATATCAGCAACATCTTTCAAGTGGATGTTGATTTTAACGATATCGTCCATAACATGGTCAACGCTTTCAACAATCGCTTTGATGTTCTTCAAGCACTGCTCTGCCTGCTCTTTAGCACCACCAGCAACGATAGCGTTTGTCGCAACATCCACTGGCAGCTGAGCAGCAATGTGGTTGTAGTGAGAGAACGCAACAGTTTGGGTGTGTAGCGCGTTACGTGGAGCAGCATCAGTGTTGTTAGCACGAATAACGATGTTGTGGCGATCTTCAACTTCTTGCGGTGGTGTACCGTCACCGTGAGAAACAGAAGCGTCGATTTGCACTAAAGCGCCCATAGGTAGCGCATCTGCTGCAATGATTGAGCGTGCTGGTACGTAGGCCACTGTTCGAGCGATAGATGAATCAGGGAAGAAGGTTGAGTAGACTTCGTTCACTGCATCAACATTAGCTAGATCGCTTAGGTATAGGTTGATTTTAACGATGTCATCAAATGGTACATCGATGCTTTCAAGGATCGCTTTCATGTTCTTCAAACACTGAGCAGTTTGCTCCTTCACACCACCTTCAACGACAGCACCCGTTTTCGGGTCTACTGGCAGCTGAGCTGAGATATTATTGTAGTGAGAGAAAGCAACAGTGTGAGTCGCTAATGGATTTAGCGGGGCATTTTCAGTGTTGCGAGTCAGTTTAACAAGCGGGCAAGGTGCTTGAGGAGCAGTACCTTCGCCGTTAGAAATTAGTGCATCCATCTGAACGCGTGCATCGCTCATTGGTAGCGCTGCAACTTGAACCACAGTACGGGTTGGGATCAGGTTATCAAAGAAAGTCGCGTAGACTTCGTCTACCGCTTCCATGTCTGCAATATCTTTAAGGAACACGTTGATTTTAACAACGTCGTCCATCACGTGATCGATGCTCTCTACAATCGCCTTGATGTTTGTTAGACACTGTTTAGCCTGCTCTTTGATATCGCCAACAACAATCTCACCTGTTTTAGGGTCAACAGGTAATTGTGCAGAGAAGTTATTGTAATGAGAGAAAGCCACTGTCTGAGTAGATACAGCGCTTAGAGGGGCATTTTCAGTGTTACGAGAAACTTTAATGATCGCATCAGTCATTTCTAATTATATCCTTTGATGTAGTACAGAAATAAATATCTATCTAAAGTAGATTTATTTTGAAGTGTTTTGAAAGTGAAGAGATAGTATGGGAAAAAATTAAGTTTAAATGTGACTTACATCAAAATATATTTTCACTAGCAGTTGACTATTGATAGAATAATTAGTCATTTTACGACTAATTATCCATAAAAGTGATTATTTGCTGATTACAGCTCCATTTTTTATTCAAATAATTCGCAAATAATGAATACAATCTCAGCTAGTTATAATTAAATTCTGTGATGTTTTAGTCATTTTTGATAGCTTGTTCACAATAAACATATCCAAGTTGATATACGCCATGCTTTTCTATGTCGCTTATAGCGCTATTAATGAATAAAAACCCTTATTAAATTCCAGTTGCGAATAAATATCGCCGCTTCATACGCATACTTCCACATGAAATTTAAGCTAACGAGCCAAATGTTAAATTATCCATTAAAATGATAGATAGTTGTTAACACCTCAATGGAAGTAAAAGTAATGAAGATATATAAAAAAGAAAAAGGCCAAACACATATGTTGGCCTTTTTAATAGGAATCTTATTCAATAGCGGTTATAAACTATTGAAATGAGATATTTGATATCACAGATAAGTGATCAGAAGCGTAAATACCGTCTTTAATTACATTCCGATATTCAAACGTGTTGACCGCTAATTTATCATTCACGAAAATGTAATCGATATCTTCCGGTTTCTCCTTGCCATAACCTTGATAGGTAAAGACTTGATCTTTATTGCCATTGACGCCAGTAAATGGTTGTTTGGTGATCTCCCTGGCATCCTGATACAAATCTGTTAATGCTTTATAAGATGCAGTATCACTCCGCTCAAAATTCAGGTCACCCAGAACAATAACCGCATCACCTGCACCGCCTGTTATTTCATCCGCTTTCTTGCTTAGCAATATCGCACTTTTTTGTCTTGCCGTTTGGCCAATGTGATCAAAATGGGCATTAAATACCAGTACGCGCTTACCGGTCGCTATCTCTTCCAAGCGCACCCACGTCGTTATACGGGTGAGATCGGCGTCCCAACCAACGCTGGCTACAACTTGTGGCGTTTCTGACAACCAGAATGTCCCACCACCAAGTTTTACATACTTATCATTGCGATAAAAAATCGGTACTGCTTCACCCTCAGCATTGCCGTCATCACGCCCTACCCCAACCCAACTGTATTCCGGCAATTGACGTGCCAGGTAACCGATCTGATCGCTGAAAGCTTCCTGTAACCCGGCAATGTCCGTTTGGGCAATGATATCTACCACTATTGCCTTACGGTTATCCCATGTATTGTTTCCATCGTATTCGCTGCCGGCAACACTGTCTTTGCTATTGCGGATATTGAACGACATCACATCGAAATCCGCTGCCATCGCCGGTAGGCCAAGGGATATTAATAATGCCACTGCAATTTTGTTCATCATTAATTTCTCCATTAATGAAATTAAGAAGTGGCAGGGAAAGATGATCTTCCCTGCAACAAGAGAACATTAACCTTTGAGGTTTACTGTTTAATCTTTGAAACCTTTCCTGTTTCCAGATCCAATCGCTTCAAATCCACGATGGTTCCTTTATCCAGATTCAACTCGAAGTGATAGCTTGGCTCGCCATTAGCAAACTTGGTCAAGATGCCAAATAAGCCGCCAAAACGTTGTTTGAACACATCGCCGAAATGGGTTGAATCCGTCACGGTCTGCTCAGCCAAGGTATTCGCCAAGAGTTCATATTGTGGCATCCGGTTTCGGTCAACGTCTTTGAAAGCCAATTCATCGGCGTTTCTCAAGCGGTAGAAATCGACAGCGAGATCGAAACCATTCCATTTTTCAAAGTCATCAAGCGATAGGCCATTGTCAGATGCTATCTGCTTGGCACTGGCCTCTGCCTGTTGCCATGCTTTAGAAAACGCGGGATCGTTAATGCCTGATGGGTCGAAGTTCACTGGAGTTTCCTGGCAAATTTCAATGGCATGGCGACCCTTTGCCAGTTTCATGACTTGCTCTTGAGTTAACGGGCTGTCCAACTGGCTAAGAGTCAGCATCTGACGACCATCGAGTGCAAATACCATCTGTTTCAAATCGCACGGCCATTCTTCCGGCAAGAAACGCATTCTTGTCAGTTCGGTAATATGCCAATTGGTAAACTCATAGTAATCCTTCGATGTCAGGACATCCTTGTTCCAAATTTCCTCAGCCCCTTCAGCCTTGAGGTGTTTCCACTCCTTCTCATAATGCTCAAACAACTCATCGAAACGCGGTACTTTGTCGAGTATCACCGTCTCGACTTCTACTTGGCTATCCGTTTTAAAGCTCAACAGTTTGTAGGCTGGAACATAGGCTGCCATCGACGGAGCCTGGACGTTAAATATGAAAGACCCATCATCATAGCGTTTCACACCGGTGTCATTGAAATGCATGTGGCCACCAATATGGAGCTTGATCCCCGTTTTAGCCAAAGCGTGGCTAACATCCTCTTTCGGTGAACGTGCCAACTGGAAGTTACCCGGACCAAAGATATCCTCTATGGTCTCCGCGGCGCCATTATAAAATTCCGTCATAGGGAAATGACTGAAAGCCACCAGCGTCTTACCTTCGGCATTGGCCCTTTCAACAACGGTTTTCATCCATTCAATCACATGCTGTTTGTGAGTCAGCATCTTGTTGTAGCCGGCATTACCCGAGCCAGCGAAGTTCGAAGCCAATTCTGGCTGAGCAGTATCGGCGTCAGCATTTGGGATATACACGTTGGCATCGATTGCCAGCAACCACAACCCTTCCACAGGCTCGACGAGGTAGCTAGTATCAGGTACCGTAAAACAAGCTGAATAGTTTGGCTGTTTATACTCTCCCCCCGTCCCTTCGTGGCAAATCTCATACTGGCGCTGTTGATAGTTCGATTGGGCCAATGCCTTGTCGAAGTCATATGTGACTTGGGTATAGGTTGAATATGGTGTTTCCCAATACACATTCGATGCCTGCGGGAAGAAACCAAAATCTCCCAACTCCGCCATCAGGCCTTCGTAACCAAGTTCACGGATTTCTTCGGTACATACCGTTGGTAATTCATGGCCAGCATTAATGACAGCACTTTTTCCTTCGTAACCGACACATTCATTGGCTCCTTTACTAAAAATACGCTGGGTTTTGCCGTCTTTGCCGAGGAAGTCCTTCTCCCCGCTAGGCCTATCAAATGGGCGAACCGGATCATGATTACCGGGTGCGGCAAAGAACTCAATGCCATAAGTCTGGGCATAATGGTCGAGTATTTTTTTCAATCCCCGGATATGAACCGGTTGGCCGTCATCACTGAAATCACCCGGCAGAGCGATATACTTCACACCACGCCGCACGGCATCATCAAGCGCTGCCAGAAGGGCAAAGTAGTTTTCATTAAACAAGCGGGTCGAAGTCAGCTGGGCATGCATACTGCGGATAGTTGCATTCTGCCCACTATGGCTGTTTTTCAGGCCATCGAAACTGCCATCGGTAAAATCACCATATACATCATGGAAATGAATATCCGGCATGAAGGCGATTTGAACCTGCTCCGCTGCCGAGGCCGTATTGAATGCCATTGCTGTAGCCATAGAAACGAGGAGCGCAACACTGCTTTTTCTGAACCTTTTCATTAAGGTATCTCCGTGAAGGGTCTTATTATTGGGCCCGTGTGATTTTGAATTTCGGTTTTGTTTCTTCTTGTTTTTTGGGTAGCTCTTCACCCTTGAAAACCAGCAATGAGCCAGCCGCGATGATGCCCGAGCCAACGGCAATTGCCAGCACATAAACCAGCCAGTTTTCAACAGCTAGCCAACCATAAAAACCAGAGATAGGTGCACGGTTTACAGCGCCTAACCCGACAGCCATAGCCGAGCCGACAGCTGAGCCGATCACGTTAACAACGATAATTTTCGGATTTGCCAGTGCGAATGGAATGGCACCTTCAGAGACACCTATGAGTCCCATTAAGGTTGATGCCTTACCTGCATCTTGTAGGGAATGTGGGAAACGCTGCTTCCAGATAAGTGTCGCGACGCCAATACCGATAGGCGGAATAATAATGGCGACCTGAGCGGCGGTGTTCGGATCATAGATCCCAGATGCAAGCATCGCCATCGCGGTCGTTACCGCCGCCTTGTTGATAGGACCACCGAGGTCAAAGCCGACCATACCACCAACGACTGCCGCCAGGACAATCTTGTTGCCATCAGACATGCTTAGTAGCCAGTTCTCCAATCCGCGGTTCATGGCTGCAAGCGGATCACCAATGATGTACATCATGACGAGACAGGCAAGTAAGGTACCGCCTACGGGGATAATAAAAATGGGACCGGCAGATGCAACAGATTTAGGCAGCTTAACCTTGGTAACCAGCAACTTAACGATATAACCAGCAATAAAACCAGCCGCCAAGGCACCGAGGAAGCCTGTTCCCATCTCTTTGGCTAACAAGCCGGCAACCATACCCGGAGCAATACCCGGTTTGTCTGCAATCGAGAAGGCGATATAACCTGCGACAACCGGTAACATCAGGCTCAGTGCCAGCCCACCAAAGCCGTCAAAGGCATGGAAAAGTCGGACCAATGCATTGGCTGCTTCGGCGTGGCTTCCATCCCAAATATTGTCGATGCCATAGAATGACGCGCCGATACGGGCGATCCCCATGATCACTGCCCCGGCAATGATCAATGGAAGCATGTAGGAAACCCCGGTCATAATTGCGGTCTTAACTTCAGTTCCTACTGACTTTTCTTTTTTATTCATTGAAAACTTAGCCATTATTTATTTCCTCGCAAATTGCTTCGAAAACGGCATTTCCATGTTTAATTGGGTCTGCTACCGCACATTCCAAAATTGGTAAGGTTGAGAACCTGTCTTTTTTTGCAATCGCTACTTCAGCGGCAATAATACAACCGTCTGCGCGTGCAATATCTTCCTCTGTTATTTCGTTTTCAATCCCCAAGCTACCCTGGGTTTCGACTTTTACTTCATGTCCTAATTCTTTTCCAACCATTGCCAGTGATTCTGCCGCCATATAAGTATGTGCGACACCTGTTGGACAAGCCGCTACACAAACAAAATACATAATTAACCTCGTTGATTTTCACTTGGATAAAATAGAAAAAGCACAGAAAAGACATAAGTGCTTTCTGTGCTTTTATTCGGTTTGTTTCTTGCTTTGTATCTAGAACAGTTTCTAGACGTAAAGCGAGTTTATTTTCTTGATAGTTTTGATGAGAGGTAGAACGAAGAGACAAGCAAGTGGTGAGGGTGAAAAGTTGCAAGTACGCGGCTGCTGGATCACCCATATTGCGCTGACAAGACAACATCTGTGCAATAGAAGAGTTCACGCAACCATGAGATAGCAGATTAAAATCAGCAACTTGAATATTCAAGCGTGATTGCATTTCTGCTAACACAAGTAGCTCACGAACAGGCTTTTTACCCGACTTACGGAATGATAAACGATCAGTCACCGTATCCCACATTCCGCTCCACTGCTTAGCTATTGTATCTAGCTCATCAGTTTTGTTTTCATCAGACCGATTCAACTTCTCTAATTCAGGTGTTAGCGCTAGGCTAGTATTTTCAAGCATAGTAAGCATGGAAAAGAGAGCATCTTTTCCCTTAACTACCACTATGCTGAAAAACAATACCAAACGAAGCATTGATATCACCTAATAAAATAAAAGTTAACGAACTAATCCTAACAGTAATAATCTTATATCGTCTAAGACAAAGATCACATTAACAGGAGTATGTAGAAATCAATCAATTTTATATAGAAGGTACTCAAGATAGATACCTTATTTTTATAAAATTAACATTAAGAGTAAAGATTATTAAACTGCTGTATTTCCATCAGATTTAGACTTTAGCTTCATTAATAAAACAATACTTGAAAGAACCAAGGTAATACCATTGCCAAGCATAAGAGGCAGATCATGGGAGATTAATCCATAAATAAGCCAACATAAGATCCCAAAAACAAACAAAACATACATAGCTAGTGAAATCCCTGCTGTATCTTTGGTCCTGATGGTATGAAGGACCTGAGGAAGAAATGACAGGGTTGTACATGCTGCCGCCAGGCTACCTAACATGGTGGGATGATCTATCATCACAGGCAGCCCAATGGCCAATATTGTCATCACGACCAATACATTCAACGATATTACTTTCATTATTTTCAATCCAATACAGACCCTCAGGTATTTACCCGAAGTCATGTTGCCTATGCCACCTGCTCGTAGAGGATCCCTTTGAGCAGAGCAATTGTTTCCCCACTGCTAGCGGCTGGGTTCATTAATGCCTCGCGAAAATCTCGGTGCATCAGTTTCCGGGCCAGTTTGGAGAAAATACTCATATGAGTCCCCTCTTCATCACGACTGGAAATCGTCAGCATGATCACAGCAGAGACAGCTTCCCCCTCCGCTTCATTCCAAATGATTGGCTTCTCGAGTTGTGCTATCGAAATACTGTTATGGCTAACAGCGTCAGACTTACAGTGTGGAACCGCGACACCAAAGCCCAAGGACGTTGCAAAGATAGCCTCCCTTTCCCAGATAGCCTGCTCTACCGCATCGGCTTTTTCCGTCCTGCCCTGTACTTCGAGGTTATCCGTCAACTGCTTGATCACACCGGCTTTATCATTGGCATCACACCGAATAACAAGACTTTCGGATAGAATTTCTGGTTTTTCCTGCTGTTGCCAGAAGTGTTCGATACACGCCTTCACCTGATCTGCCGTTCCTTGGGCGCAGACTTCGTCAAGCAACTTACCGCATGCATCAAAATCAACTTTAGCCAGTTCTGCTCGTAACGGGATAATACTCGGCGCCGACATGCTGATTTCATCAAACCCCATGGCTAACAGTAGTGGCAATGCCCTTTTGTCACTGGCCATCTCACCACAGATACCCAACTCAAGCCCTGCACTTTTTGCCGCTCTGGCTATGTCACGCAGGAAGGCAATAAATCCAGGATGGAAGCTGTCATAAAGAGATGAAACTTGGCGGTTACCTCGATCACACGCCATGAAGTACTGGGTGAGGTCATTACTGCCTATTGAGATGAAATCGATCAACCCTGCCACTTTTTCAATCAAGTAACGTGCTGAAGGCACTTCGACCATAATTCCTAGCCGCCACTGGCCAACTTCTGTCCCTTCGGCCTGCAATTGTGCTTGGCATTGCTGGCATAACTGACTGATCCACTCCACCTCTTCCATGCAAGAAATCATCGGGATCATGATATCGACTTGACCATAACGAGATGCCTTTAGCAAAGCTCTTAGCTGAGTCTCTACCATAGCTTGGTACTGCGGGTACATCCGAACAGCGCGATAGCCCAAGAATGGATTTTCTTCTTCAGGTAACTCCAGATAAGGCAAAGGCTTGTCTCCGCCAATATCCAAAGTACGGATAATGACTGATTTTCCTGCAGCAGCCTCGATAACTTCACGATAAACCTCGGACTGTTCATCCTCATCAGGTGTTTTTTCTTGGTCCATAAATAGCATTTCGGTTCGGAATAGCCCTATCCCTTCAGCGCCCCGTCCAAAGGCACTACCGGCTTCCATACCCATTGCGATATTGGCAAACAACGCCATACGCTTTCCGTCTTTGCTTTGGCCCTGGCTGGTCGCAAATGGTGTCAATATGGACGTTTTAGCCGCCTGTTTGCGTTGCTCTAAAAGGTAGAACTGATCCACTTTTTCATTTGGCTCGCGGATCAAACAACCATAGCTAGCATCAACCACCAAAGTATCAGTACCATGTGCAAAGGCATTGACGCCCTCAACAGCGGTTAATACCGGTACACCAAAAGAGCGTGCCAGAATCACGGTATGCGATGTCTGTCCTGCTTCTGCTAGCACAACCCCCTTGAGTAGTTGCTTATCCAATGCCAAAAACTCACTTGGCGTCAGGTTATCGGCGATTACAACACTGTTTTCAGAAAGAACAATAGGCTGCTGAAGGGGTTTACCCAAAACAATACCGGCTAACCTTGCACACAAGTCATCGATATCCAACCCCCGTTCACGCATGTAATTACTCTGACTTTTCAGCAATGGTGCTTTTAACTCATCGCTTGCCTTTGCAATAGCATGGATAGGATTTCCCTGAGTGCTGAACTTCGCCAACGATTCACTGAACAAACTGTCACCTGCAATCTGCAAATGGGCTTTGAGGATAGTGATCTCTTCATGACTGCTCTTTGATTCAGCTTCTACGATTTCCTGTTCAAGCTGCTGGCAAAGCATGAACAACGCTTTTGTCAGCACGCTGTCGACGTTGCTACCAGACTGCAATTGCACATCTTTAGCCAATTGATAGAGGTCGATCTTGTTGCAAACAACCGGTCGCCCTCGGCCAATACCTCGGGAAACAATGGTGCCTCGAACCAAATCCGGCTCGGCTTTCACCAGCGCGACGGGAAGGGGCTGGTTTACGTCAGTTCCGGTCACTTCCAACGGCTCATCGCAAGAGGTGAAATCCTTGTCAACAAAGGATTTAATGGCCTCACAGGCAGCCAGCTCATCTGCTCCTTCGAATACCAGAAGACAGTCGTCCCCCATTACAACATCGGCACCAACCAGCGAGAGCACACTTTTGGCGTCTGCTTGTGTGCCTTTCGTTTTATTCATAAGGGTGATCTGACAGCTATACCGCTTTGCGCGGATCTCAATTTCAGCAGCAGGCCTAGCGTGAATGCCATTGACCAACGGATTGGTAAATTCAAATGATGTAGTCATGATTGCCCCTTGGGGTATATTTTATTCAAATTTTCGGTGTAGCAGGCCGCTCACCCGATCCGTTAAATCAAGATCTACAGTGAGGGCCTAATGTTATGATTTAGGTTTTGCCTAAAGACTTTCTTTGCTCAATCGAAGGCCAATAATGCCTTGTGCGGGGATTGTCGTATCGGCTGTTGCATCACCCATTACTCGCTCCATACCGTCTACCTGCCAGACCTTCCATCCAGACGGAAGTTGGCCCAGTTTTGCCTCGCCTTTACCGGCATTCATCAAACGGATGACGATACTATTGGCATCGTCCTCGCAGACCTTGATGGCGCTAACAGCCACTTCTGGCGTGTCGAGCGCCACTAGACTGAATGCCTCCGGTGCTGTAAATACTGGCGGTGCAATCATAAAGCGTTGCACCACCCCGTTATGCAAGGTCAACGGGGTACTCAACCACTCTTTCACTTGTTGGCACAATCCTGCGTCAAAAGCACTACCACTGAATGGACAAAGTATCAGTCGGAATAACAGTGACTGGCGAAGTTGAGAGTCAGGGCTAGCATCAGGCAACCCGGACAGACGGCCTGGCCGATATTTCAGCTCAGGCTTACCGACATAACCCATCGCTCTGAACAAAGTGATGGCAATCGAGTCATCATATTGCTGGTATTCACGGATACCGTCAGTCATCACAGCCAAACCACCTTTCGTAGTCTCCCCTGCAACAACACTTTGCATCGGGTAAATCGGCACTGGGCATGATGTCCACTCTTGGGCCTGCCAAACAGACAATGCAGACGCATCATCCCCACGCTTAATTAAACCGATAGGCTGATCGGCCACACTTTGGGCTCGAGCAAAATCGCCATTAATATGTAGCTGCACCCGATGGTCGTTGGCCTGATTGTCCAGCTCAACCGAAATTTCCAAACCTCGGCTGCCTTTTGCCAACCCAAGGATCACGTCGATGCGCTGTGTTACCGAACATTGTTTCGCTGCGCGCTCAGTTAAATCCGCAGGTAACATGGCTTGGTAAGAAATACGAACTTCAGAGCGCAAGTGACCTTCGGATACACAGATCGCACCTTCGACCACTTCATAGGAAATTTTCAGATCGTCATGCGGCTCAGAAAAGTCGTAGTTATCACCATCATCACCACCATCGACCAAGGTAATCACATCATCCCAATGCTGGCCGCTGTCCAGACAAGATAAACTCACCCTGCCATCCTTATCGACATTAACTTTCATGGCTTCGTTAACTATGCTGATTAATGTCTCTTCCGTTGTTTGAGGCAGGCACGCGTTAGTGATTATGTCCCCATCTGCCAAGCGCTCTACCCTCAGGTTGCGATAGCCACAGGCAGGCAAACCTTCCAAGGACACCCAAACGCAGTGGCGGTACCAAGAGCGAAACCGCTCATCGCCCAAAGTGGTTGGGTCCTGGACTATGGCATTGATATCGAGCAGCTCACACGAAATGGACTGCATCGCGACGATTTGCTCACCGTCGTAAATGACCAGATTGCGAGTCGGCAGCACCAGCTCCAACTCTATTTGGGCATTGCGTGAATAAGGCAATGGGTTGAAAACCAACACATACTCACCCTCTTTGCCTTTGGTTGATGCGTCTGCCAGTTGCTTAAGCGTGATCGCTTGTAAACGCTCTGCATTTTCACGTACAGCTTGAATTCGGGCTTTAACCTGGCGGTTGACCGAGTCAGTGTTACAACCGCCGATAGAGTCATGAGCATGACTTTGCATCAGTTGTTTCCAGTTTTTCTCCATCAAGCCGTACGGGTATTTCAAGCCCAACTCATTGGCAACCGTCAACAATGGCTCCAACTGGTTGACCAACAGGTTCTCGACATCACTGTTGAGCTTCTTGATATCGTAGCGGGTTGAATAAATCCCACGGTGGATACGACTGTATTTGCCATAGAGCATTTCGCTCTCAACCACAGGTAAAGTGTCGTTGGTCGTTTGGGCGAAATAATCTTCAAAAGTGCACAGCTGATATTGGTAAGGCCGCGATTCATTCGCGTACTTGATAGCTTCAACCGTTTCCCTTTGCCAAGGTTTTTGATCATGCCCCCCCATGAACAGGAAGTGCTCACGTTCACCCGGCCAAAAACGTTCAGCGATTTTCTGGTCGATACCGTCAAGATGGGTATCCATTGGCTTCATTCCCTGGAAGGCACTGTAGCCAAACTCGAGTACCGCAGTAGTCACTTCGCTGCCATCCGGAGCCCGCCAGACAAACTCAGTATTGCTGCAAATCCCTTCCCAGATCCCCCGCCAGAACACGCATTTATCGATTTTAAAATGTTGGAGAAGCTGAGGCAGTTGCTCACTCTGGCCGAATGAATCAGGTACATATCCAACTTTCATTATTGCGCCAAAGCGCTCGGCATCACGGCAACCCCACATCAAGTTTCTGATCTGCGATTCTCCGTGGACCACACATTGATCGGTTTGAGTGTACCAAGGGCCAACCAATAACTTACCCGACTCAACCAGGGCTTTCACCCTCTCTGTATCTTCAGGTACAACACTCAAGTAATCTTCAAGCATCACCGATTGGCCATCAAGTACGAAGCAAGGCAATCCTTCATCATTTTCCAACTGTTCTAAGATTTGCTGCATGGTAAAGACCAGCAAGACTTGTGATTCTTCCGTGCTGAAATACCACTCTCGATCCCAGTGAGTATGAGGAACTATGTAGGCTTTCTTATTCATTGACATCATTCTTACCTTAAGCAGATTTCGCTACTTGCTGCTGGTTTTCAGCATCAGTGGCCTGTTTATTAAACTGTCGCTTCATCAGTACTGTGGTGCAGGCGGCAACAAAAGCCACACCGGTTGCGATAGAAATGAAATACAAGAAGAAATGGGACGAAAGGATCAGGGCGAGAATGCCTGCCGCTGGCGCTTGGACTATCGAATCAAACATAATAACCATGGCAGCTGAAATGGCACTACCTATGGTATTGATAATGATCAGCGCGGGATTAGCAAGAATAAAAGGTATCGCCCCTTCACTGATCCCAACACAAGACATCATTAACGCAGCACGGCCATTTTCCTGCAGCTCTTTGCTGTAGTATTGCTTGGCAAAAATCGTGGACAAGCCAATACCAAACGGGGCAATCATAATAGCGATATGTGACGCGGTAACCGGCTCAAAAATCCCTTGGGCAAAAAGACCCAAGCTCACAGTAATTGCTGCTTTATTGATTGGCCCACCCAAGTCAAAACCGACCATCGCTCCCAATACAGCGGCCATCACCACCTTGTTACCACCGGACATGCCAACCAACCAGTTTTCCAAACCAGTGTTAAGGGCAATCAGTGGATAACCAACAATATACTTCATAACGAAAAGGATGATGGCAGAGCCGATAAGAGGAATAATGACCATCGGTAACAAACTACGGAACTCTTTCGGCAGTTTAATGTTAGCCAGCATCCAGCGGACTAAGTACCCAACCATCAAGCCGCCTAATAAAGCGCCTAAAAAGCCCATTTGCATATCGCGGGCTAACATACCCGCAATGAGCCCCGGGGCAATTGCAGGTTTACCAGCTAGACCAAACCCGACAAATGCAGCAATGACTGGAAATAATAAAGTCAGGCCATATAAGCCAAAGGTTTTTAGATCATTTATTATTTGGGCAACTAAAGAGTTGCTTTCTTTTAAATCAACACCAGTTAAAGTTTCAAATAATGAACCAAATGCCAACATCATACCACCAGCGACAATTACTGGGATCATATATGATACGCCGGTCATTAATGCTTCACGTAATTTATCTATTTCTGTTTTTTCTTTTTTTAGTAGTCGGGCCATGGTAATTATCCTTAATTAGTATTAATTAAATGCATCATGGTTTCGTAAACGGCATCGGGTTGTTTTATTGGGTCTGCCACTGCGCACTCCAAAATAGTAAGAGGTTCAAATCTATCCATCCCTTCCACTGCGACTTCTGCGGCAATGATAGCGCCATCAGCTCTTGCGATATCCTCAGCCGTGATTGCATTATCGATACCCGTACTGCCTTGAGTTTCGACCTTCACTTCCCAACCGTGATCCTTACCCAAGACTTCAAGAGCTTCTGCCGCCATATAGGTATGGGCAATGCCTGTTGGACACGCTGCTACACAAACAATATACATTTTTACCTCACTAGCAACTTTTTAAGCTGCTGTTATTAAATACAAAAAAAGCAGCAATCATCTTGCGACGATTGCTGCTCATTGGATGGGTGCTAACGTAATTTACGTTGCTTTTGATAGCATGTTCACGACCAACAGATGCAGTTCCATTGTTTAAATACATCGCTGCGTTCGCTGGTGCGTAGCGGTAGAAGCACACCAAGGAACTGGCCGAAACCTGCTTAGCAAAATATAGGTATGTCAGAGACAAGAAAGAGAACAGAGTGCGCATCTGAGCGGCACAGAAATGGTGATTGCGTTTCCAACGTGCAAAAGATGCATCACACCAATACCTGACTTGTTTCCCTAGCATGTCACCAACACTAATATAAAGCTGGTTATAGTCCGACGCTATCTCATCCAGTTCCTTGTCAGAGCTAGAGACTAAGCTATCGCTAGAACTGATACAGACACACGAATAAATAGCATTAACCAGAGTGTGTAAAACACCCCGGATAAATACTAATAGTGTGGCCGTATCAATTTTCATCAAAGTATCCCCTATAAAGATACGCAAATCATATACACTTGAAATCAGTTAAGATGTGATGAAATTCACAAATAAACATCAATTGTTTTTTCACTTGACTATTAATGACATTCATCACAAATATTAAAACAAACAAAATGGAAACTTCATTATTAATATTTAATGAAAATTACTGTTTATTTTAAAATAAAAGCCCCTGATATACATATTAAAAAGCCGCAGTATTATTTCCCGACGGCTTTTGTATTTATCAGCATGATATGGAGTTACAACACATCTAATACCAACTTCGTCCCTGATAAGAAAAGGAAAAGATAGCACAGACGGTATACCACATCCTGGCTGACACGGTGAAGCAACCACACCCCCATGTACACACCAACTGGAGCGAGTGGCATAAGCACCATCGCCGTCATTAAGTTCGTGGTATCAAACTCGCCAAGCATGCTGTATGGGATCAGTTTTGCCAAATTGATAATGCCGAACAAAACAGCCATGGTTGCAATCAGGGTGACTTTTTCCAAGCGCAATGGCAGTAGATAAATACTGGCCGGCCCGCCCCCAGCATGAATTGCAGTACTGGAGAAGCCACCTAAGCTACTCCACCACCACGCACTGGCTTTGCCGGGCTTTTTATCTTGCTGGCTACCGCCCAGTACATACTGAACACAGAACAGCAGTGATAACACCCCAATCAAAAGTTTGAGCCCTGCTTCAGGGGTTACGCTAAGAAACAGTCCGGCTAGTAATACCCCTAACAAAGAGCCTGGCAGCATTTGCTTCAGCACTGAATAATCAGCACTGCGGTAGTGCTGCCTAACCGCAAATGCGTCCATCACACACAGGATAGGAAGCAAAATAGCAGCGGCTTGTGTTGGCGAGACTACTAAAGCCATCAGGGGAACCGCGATGATCCCTAACGCCCCGCCCAAACCGCCTTTACCAATCCCGTAAATCAATACAGCAGGTACAGCAGTGATGTAAAACCAAGGATCGGTAACTATCATCTCAACCCTTACCTGCAATGCTCAGCAAGATAACCTCGGCTTTTCACCATATCACCCTTCACGTGATCCAACTGGGTGACAGCTCGCTCTTGTTCGACAACGACCCAACCTTGGTAATCAATATCCTGCAATACCTTGAAGATACTAGAGAAGTTGATACTCCCCTCACCGAGTGGGCGGGTCAGCCCTTTACTGAAAGCATTGGTCATACCGCAACGATCGCGCATCGCATTGTGTAATTGCTGGCCATCAACATCTTTAAAGTGCAGGTGTTCCAATCGGTTTGCATATCGGCGAATAAACTCTTCAGGTTTCATGCCATCTATAAACAGATGACCGATATCTAAACACAAGCCAAGACGTTCAGCCGGAATTGTGTTCAGTACCGTGGCAATCTCATCAGAAAACGCCACAAAGCCGCCGGAGCTTGGATGTAGCAAGGTACGTACACCTTTCGCCGCGGCCATCTCAGCAACCTCGGAGATAGTCGATATCATCGCCTGCAATTGATCGTGCTTCAGCCTTGGTGCGATAACACCATGACCAACATAAGCATCCCTCGCTGCATTAGCGCGGTCCATGATGATCAGCTTATCAACGCCAATGGCACTCAGCAGATCAATCACACGCTGAGCATTCGCCAACACCTCTTGCTTTGAATCTGGGCAACTGAAATCTCCATGAAGGTTCCCAGCACAGACTTTCATCCCTCTTACTCGCAGAGAGCTAGCAAGGATCGCCGGATCTTCAGGGAAGTATCCAACGGGTCCAAGCTCAATCCCTTCATAGCCCGCTTCACGTGCCTCTACCAACACTTTCGCCCAGCTAGGGTTTCCGCCTTGCTCTGAATTTTCCACTCCCCACGAGCAAGGTGCACACGCTATCTTCATTGCCATAATTACATCCTCTACATGACAAACTACTAAACAAAATTCTTTTGCAAATTCGCTAGCGACTAAATGAAGCCTTTTTCAACTAAAAACTGACGGCTTTTCTTAATATCGGGTAGCGTAGTATCTGAATTGCGCGGATCGCGCTCTTGCTCAATGGTGATCCAACCGTGATAACCGATGCTATCCAAAGCATGCGCCACTAGGTCATAATCCACCGCACCTTCTCCTAATGGGCACATCACACCATCGGCACAGGCTTGCCAAAAACCGACCTGCTTCTCAATAGCTTGTTGCAAGCGCTTCTGGTTTACGTCTTTGAAGTGGACATATTCCAGCCGGTCTTTGTATTCAACCAAGCTCTTAGCAGGATCCATGGTTGCGTAATAGAGATGGCCGGTATCGAGGCACAGGCCGACCTCGTCAGCAGACAAATCGGCAAGCATACGATCGATTTCATCCCGGTATTCAATATACCCACCAGCGTGAGGATGAACGACGGCCCTGATCTCATGACGCTTTGCTATCTCTGCAATATCCCTAATGGTGTTCATCATCTGCGCCCAGCGCACATCGTCGAGTCTTGGTGCCTGCTCTAGCATACCGGCATATCGGCTTCTTATGTCGTTGACGCAATCAATCACCACCAGCTTTTCACAACCAATCTGTTGTAACAGGCCACACAAGCGCTTGGTTTTACTGATAATGTCTTCATAATTAGCAGACTCGGATAGCGGCTCGAAAATGGTCCCTGCGCAAATTTCCAACTCTTTGACATACAGTGCCGTGTTTACCGTATCGGCATCGAGTGGTAAAAAACCGTAAGGCCCCAACTCTGTACCGGTAAAACCACCCGACCTAGCCTCTGACAAGACTGTCATCCAATTCGGGTTATGTGGATTGTCAGATGATTCAACACCCCAGCAGCAAGGTGCGCATGCAATTGAGTAACTCATAGTTCCACCCTCAAGTGATCCATTAACTGAACAAAGCAAATTACAGTCAGACTAATCACTCTGTAGTCGAAATGGCGTGACCAAGCGCGCATCTTATTTTTGCATTTTCGCAAATCAGATTTGAATCTATGCCTATAACACCCTCTCGTCTTCCGCCCATACACTGTTGATAACAAATCAAACTGAAACAGGAAGTTGTATGGAATCTGTATACATTGTTGCTGCCAAACGCACCCCTATCGGCAGTTTTAATGGTGCTCTCGCCCCAGTATCTGCGCCTCAGCTAGGGGCAACCGCCATCAAAGGTGCACTTGAGCAATGTCATCTCGATCCAAGCCTGATTGATGAAGTAATTGCCGGAAATGTCCTTAGTGCTGGAATTGGTATGGGCCCAGGACGACAAGCTGCGATTTTGGCAGGTATCCCTGAAACTGTACCAGCCTATACCCTTAATATGATCTGTGGCTCCGGTATGAAAACCGTGATGGATGGAGTCAGCCATATTCGTGCAGGAGAAGCCGAAATCGTTATCGCATGTGGAATGGAGAGCATGTCACAAGCACCTTTCATTTCTGCGAACCCACTACGTGATGGTGTAAAAATGGGTCAGCTGACACTTGATGACTCAATTATCAAAGATGGCCTGACCGATGTGTTCAACCAATACCACATGGGGATCACTGCAGAGAACATTGCCGAACTGCACGACCTTAGCCGTGAAGAACAAGACCAATTTGCCCTATCCAGCCAGCAAAAAGCGACGGCGGCTATCAAAGAGCATGGTTTCAGCGATGAAATCGAGCCGGTCAATGTCTCCCACCGCCGTCAGCAATACAGCGTCAGCATTGATGAATACCCAAAAGCCGATGCGACGTTTG
Source organism: Photobacterium sp. AWH4_225 (assembly GCF_056158405.1). Lineage (NCBI taxonomy): Bacteria > Pseudomonadati > Pseudomonadota > Gammaproteobacteria > Vibrionales > Vibrionaceae > Photobacterium > Photobacterium sp. AWH4_225. The sequence continues at coordinate 331,719 of NZ_JBSWTF010000004.1, forward strand.
AAAAATTACAAAGTCTTCGTACCGCATTCAAAAAAGAAGGCACAGTCACTGCCGGTAATGCTTCTGGCATTAACGATGGTGCCTCCGCCATTATCCTTGCTTCTAAGGCTGCAGTTGAGCGCTATAACCTCACGCCTATGGCTGAGATCGTATCTTGCGGCCAAGCAGGCCTATCACCAAAAGTAATGGGTCTTGGCCCAGTGCCAGCCATCGCCAACGCGCTGGATAAAGCCAAATTGACCTTGGCAGATATCGAATGTTTCGAGCTCAATGAAGCCTTCGCAGCCCAGGCGCTTGGGGTAATGAAAGAGTTGTGCGAGAAACACGGTGTCGATAAGTCTTGGCTAGAATCTCGAACCAACTTAAATGGCGGCGCAATCGCTCTAGGTCACCCTCTTGGGGCTTCAGGCAACCGCATTCTAACCACATTGATTTACCAACTTGAACGTTCACAGCAAACCTATGGCTTAGCCTCCCTCTGTATTGGTGGTGGTATGGGCACTGCTGTGATTATCCGTCGATGCCAGGCGAACAAATAGGAGCACAAGATGAAAAAATCTATTTCAGCCAATGAGATCGCCAACCTACTCCGCGATGATATGACCATCATGATCGGTGGCTTTATGGCAAACGGCGCACCTGAAGGGCTTATTGATATCATTCTTGAGTCTGATATTAAAAATATCACATTGATCACTACAGACACCGGAACACCTGAGTCAGGTTCTGGCCGCCTGATCAAAGCCAAGCGTATCAAGAAGCTCTATGCCTCCCACATCGGTACCAATCCTGAAACTGGCGCACAGATGAACAGTGGCGAGCTGGATGTTGAACTCGTACCACAAGGCACCTTAGCCGAACGTATTCGTGCGGCAGGCGCGGGCCTTGGTGGTGTATTGACACCCACTGGCCTCGGCACGCTGGTCGCTGAATCCAAGCAGGTGATTCAAGTCGATGGCAAAGACTTCCTGCTGGAAAAACCGCTGCACGCTGACCTTGCTCTGATCCGCGGCTCTGTGGTCGATACCAAAGGCAACACCGTCTACAAAGGCACTACACAAAACTTCAATCCGCTTATGGCCACAGCTGCTGATACCGTCATTATTGAAGCGGCAAGCTTGGTCAATGCTGGTGACATTGCCCCTGAGGCGGTGCATACACCAGGGCTGTTCATTGATCATATTTACCAAGGAGCCTAACCATGACAATTCAACGAGAAAAGCATCAGATCCGACGCATGATTGCATGGCGTGTTGCTCAAGAGCTTCATGATGGCGACGTGGTCAACCTAGGTATCGGGCTACCTAGCCTAGTAGCCAATGAGACTTCATCGGATATCGAAATTCTGCTACAGGCCGAGAATGGCCTTATAGGCATCGGTGAAATGCCAGATGAGGCTAACATTGACCCTGATCTAGTCAATGCCGGTGGCCAACCTATTACCGCCACAACAGGCGCATGTACTTTCCACAGTGCGGATTCATTTACCATCATCCGTGGTGGCCACGTTGATGCAACGGTACTGGGTGCACTCCAAGTTGACCAGTTCGGTAATTTAGCCAACTGGATCATCCCAGGAAAAATGGTTCCTGGCATGGGTGGAGCCATGGATCTTGTGGTCGGTGCCAAGAAGGTTATCGTTGCTATGGAGCACACCGTCAAAGGGAAACCTAAGCTACTCAAACACTGCTCGTTACCGCTTACTGCGGCCAACCAGGTTGATCTGATTGTAACAGAGCTAGGCGTCATCAAAATCACCGAGCAAGGGATGGTGTTGACTGAACTGGCACCGGGCACCACCATTGATGAAATTCAGGCAGCAACAGAAGCAGAATTGATTATCTCTCCTGATTTGAAAGCGATGCCGATCCCAAGCGATCTTTAGTATCAACACTCCTAGCCTAAAACAACACCGAGAGCTCATTCATAAATGACTCTCGGTGTTTTGTTATCTGAGACAGTGTCCATACATCATTCTTACTAGCACGAGCACTCTGAACCCGTCACCTTGCGCAAACAAAGTCCATTACCAAACTAGTCGATAACAGCATGGTTTTGAAAAGCATAAAAAAAGCCAACGCATAAGCGTTGGCTTCATTCGCAGAGGTATCGCTGAATTAAGCTTCTTCTGGTTGACCTTGCAACACGTTAGACACTTCAATCGGCAACTTCTGCATCACATAATCGCCAGGGGCTGCACATTTTACTGGATAGTTATCACTACCAGCGGAGCGCGCATCAACGACCTCGGCCTCTTCGAAGCCTGCCATCCACTCGTTCCAGTGACCCCACCAAGAGCCTTCTTGGCGTTTAGCCCCTTTCAGCCATGTTTCAGGCTCAGCCGAGGACTTATCATTGGTCCAGAAGCCATACTTGTTCTTGGCTGGATGGTTAACAATACCTGCAATGTGACCTGACTCGCCCAGTACAAACGTGGACTTGCCACCTAGCTTGCGAGCTCCACGGTAAGTACCCTGCCACAGCGCAATGTGATCTTCCTGGGTTGATATGAAATAGGTTGGGATCTTGATCTTCGCCAGATCAATATATACCCCACCCACTTTAAACCCTTTAGGATCAACAAGACGATTTTCCAGATAGAACTGACGCAGCAGTGTACTGTGACACGCTACAGCAACATTGGTGCTATCACCGTTCCAGTACAGCAAATCAAAATCGATTGGGCTGTTACCTTTCAGGTAGTTGTTGATGTAGTAGTTCCAGTACAGACTGTTTTCACGTAGCAAGCTGAATGTAACGCTCAGTGAACGACCATCCATATACCCTTTTGCTTCGTTCTGCGCTTCAATGGCCGAAATGATCGGATCATTGATGTAAGCACCGATTTCTCCTGGCTGAGAGAAATCTAGCAGCGTGGTAAAGAATGTCGCTGACTTAATACGGCTGCGCATACGCTTAGCAGAGTAGTAAGCCAACGCAGTCGCTAGCAGCGTACCACCAATACAATAACCGGCTGCATTGATTTGCTTTTCACCCGTGATGTCTTCAATAACATCAACCGCTTTAACGACCCCATCAACAACATAGTTGTCAAAGTCGACATCGTACATGCTGGCATCAGGGTTACGCCAAGACATCATAAATACAGTATGTCCCTGCTCCACCAGCCAACGGACCATGGAATTCTTCTCACGAAGATCCAAGATGTAGTACTTGTTGATAAATGGCGGCACGATCAACAGCGGTGTCGCGTTCACTTTTTCAGTCAGCGGCTTGTATTGAATCAGTTCGAACAGGTGGTTCTTGTAGACAACATCACCGGCGGTGTTTGCCACATTCTCACCTAGCTGGAAAGCCGCATCATTGGTCATGCGGATTTTCAATACATCAGCACTTGACTGCATGTCTTGCTGAAGCAACTCCATCCCTTTAATCAGGTTTTCACCATTACTTTCAACCGTCAGCTTCGCCAGCTCAGGGTTGGTGGTGATAAAGTTGGTCGGTGACAATGCATTGATCGCCTGACGCGAAAAGAATCCCAAACGCTCTTTCGCCTTCTCATCAAGCCCTTCAATCGACTCGATGGACTCTTTCATCTTATTGCTAAACAGCAAATAAGATTGCTTGATATAGTTGTAAAACGCCTCATTTTCCCATGCAGGGTCCGTAAAACGCTTATCATCTTTTTCGGGCTGAATAAAATCTGACGTATCGCCATTTTTCATGACGACATTTTGCCAAATCTTCATTTGATTTTCCCACCAGTCCATTTGCAATTCGGCAATGACGGCTGGCTGCGCTGATGCTTTTTCGATGAACTTGGTCGTATCTTCCAAGCTAACTTCATTGAGCGCTTTATTAAGGGGGGTATTCATGGCTGCCTTGCCTGAATCCAGCTCCTTCCACCACATCTGGTTCATTTCTTGGAGCTTGGCAAAGTAGTCCGAAAAAAAGTTCTGGTTCATGCCAATGACCTCTAATTTTGGACTAAAAATGCCGCCCCGGAGCGGGGGCGGCAGAGTGGTCATTTTGATTAAGCTGGAGTGACTTGCTTTACGTTTTCAGCAACTAGCTCTTCAACTTCAGACTTGAAAGACTGAGCGATTGCAGTGAACTTGTTGCTGTCATCGATTAGCTGCTGAGAAAGCTTAGTCAATGTTTCTAGCTGCTGGCTGTTGTAAGCAGCAAATGACTGAACGTCTTTTACTTCGCTAACAGCTTTTAGCTGAGATAGGCCTAGGTCGCTGTATGCGCGAACGGCTGCAAGCTGAAGCTCAGTTAGGTCTTCAACGTTCTTAGTGAACAACTTGTTGAACTTAACGTATGGTGCTAGTGATTTTTCAGTCTGCTCTGAGAAAGATTTAAACATTTCCGTATACATAGCTTGTTTCCTTCATTTAAAGAATGATTGAGTACCTGTGCCATGGTGAATACAGGTACTGTTTAGCTTTACAATTGAATTAGACGCTCTTCAGTACAACTGCTGTACCCATACCACCACCAACACACAACGTGGCTAGGCCATGCTCTGTGCCGCGACGGCGCATTTCGTGAAGAAGGCTGACAATAATACGGTTACCTGAAGCACCCAGTGGGTGACCCAGTGCAATCGCACCACCATTTACATTGGAACGCTCGGCCAGATCTTCGACTTGAGATCCTAGCTCGTCGGCCAATTCATGTAGTACACCTAGTGCCTGACCCGCAAACGCTTCATTGAACTCGAACAGACCAACATCAGCGATGTTTAGCTCAGCTTTGTCCAATGCTTTAACCACAGCAGGAACCGGACCTAGGCCCATTACCTCTGGAGCAATACCCGCTTGGGCATAGCTTTCAATTTCAGCTAGCGGCGTTAGGCCATATTTTTCAACAGCAGCTTCTGAAGCAACAATAATTGCACTGGCACCATCGTTGATACCTGACGCATTACCTGCTGTGACAGAGCCACCTTCTTTTTTGAATGCTGGGCGAAGTTTCGCCAAGCCTTCAATACTTGCGTCCGCCTTTGGATACTCATCGGTATCTACAACACTGGTTTTTCTGCGCACAGTCACTTCTACAGGTGCAATCTCACCTGCAAACTTGCCTTGTTCGATAGCAGCCACTGCTTTTTGCTGGCTGGCCAGTGCAAAGTTGTCTTGTTGCTCACGAGTAAGGCCCACTTTGGCAACAACGTTTTCAGCTGTTACACCCATGTGATACTTATTGAAGACATCGGTCAGACCGTCAGAGATTAGAAGGTCATCCAGGCTCAGAGAGCCCATTTTCTGACCATCACGAATCGTTGCTGGTGCACAGAATGGAATCTGTGACATATTTTCTGCACCAGCCGCAACAACAAGTTCAGCATCGCCTGCTTTGATATGAGCAGCAGCATCCATTACCGCTTTCATACCCGAGCCACATACCATATTTAGGCTGTATGCTGGTACTTCCTGAGGGACGCCAGCATAAATGGCAGCCTGACGGCCAGGCCCCATACCTTGTCCAGCACCAATAACATTACCAAGAATAACTTCATCAAGGTTTGCAGGGTCAACCCTTGCTTCTTCCAATGCTGCTTTAATTGCGACAGCAGCAAGTTGAGAAGCAGAAACTGATTTCAGCGCACCATTGAAACTACCGATAGGCGTACGTTTAGCCGCAACGATATATACTTTTGACATGATTTTTTGCGTCCTTTCGAAATTCAGAAATTAAACCATTAGTGCATGTACAAGCCGCCGTTCACAGACAGTGTTTCGCCTGTGATGTAAGCAGCAGCATCGCTCGCCAAGAAAGTTACCGCCGCTGCAACTTCAGCAGGAGCAGCAAGGCGCTTCATTGGGATTTCAGCTTTAATGCTATCGAGTACTTCTGGCTTAATTGCTTCTACCATTGGCGTACCGGTGTAGCCTGGGGCAATGGCATTAACAGTAACACCAGAGCGTGCACCTTCTGCTGCCAATGCTTTAGTGAAGCCGATCATCCCTGCTTTAGCAGCAGAGTAGTTCGCCTGACCAAACTGACCTTTAAGACCATTTACTGAGGAAATATTAATCACACGTGAATTACCGTGTTCGCACATTGAAGCAAATAGCGGCTGAGTAACGTTAAACAAACTGTTCAGGTTTGTTGTAATAACATCACCCCACTGCTCTTTTGACATGCGCTTGAATGTTGTATCACGTGTAATACCAGCGTTATTGACAAGCACGTCAATGTTACCTTCCTCTTGCAACAATGTTGCCAATGCTTCTGCACAATAATCAGCATCTGTAACATCTAGCGGGAACAAACGAACCTGCTCTTCTGAATAATTATTCTCTTTAAACCATTCTTTAGCTTTGGCTTCACCGCTTGGGAAATATGTGGCAATCACACGAAAACCCGCATCCACCAATCCTTTAGTGATCGCTGAACCAATACCACCTTTTGCACCAGTTACTAATGCTTTTTTACTCATTACAGAAGACTCCATTCCATCTTTATGATGACTTACCATCCTTATATCTCAAATACTTATAAGCATTTTATCAATAAGGACCACTAACCAACGTAGACTGTTTATTCAGCCTTATTTTTAATCTTGTTGCATCCTAGCGAGTGAAAAAGACACTTAGGTGACTTTTACATTGCACGAATATTATAAGAACACATGCACATAGCAATATCAACACGGAGTATCAATGGTCGTACCAATATTCCTGCATAGAATCACGCTAAACCGCAAAACCAAGACTAACCTTTAAATGTGTCACTAATGTTAACTTTTATAAGCATAATAGGTGCCAAGTTTTATATAAGCGAAAACAATGATATAGAATGAGGTAATAGCTAAATTTTGACTGTTATTTGTGCAAGGTTGCACTGCAAAAGTGCATCAATAATCACTATTATTAAGAAGTCTGACCTGTTGTAGAAATGAATAAAAAGGCTAGAAAATCACCACCTACACCTTAGCGCTGAACTAAAGCCATCAATTTGAGTCTTAATTTTCATATTTGACTGTTTCATTTAAGGAAAATAGCACCCCATGTTGACAACGACTTTCCAACGCCTTCAATCTCACCTGAACACTCAGGTCATCGGTCAACCAAATCTTGTTAAACAGTTAATGATCGCTCTACTTGCAGACGGCCATATCTTGGTTGAAGGGCCTCCTGGTTTGGCTAAGACACGAGCTGTAAAAGTGTTATCTGATAGTATTGAGGGGAATTTCCACCGCATTCAATTTACCCCGGATCTCTTGCCTGCCGATTTAACAGGCACTGACATTTTCCGTCCCGAAACAGGGGATTTTACATTCCAGCCCGGTCCAATCTTCAATGCCTTGTTGCTTGCCGATGAGATCAACCGCGCACCGGCAAAAGTACAAGCCGCGATGTTAGAAGCAATGGCTGAAAAGCAAATCACCGCAGGGCGTAAAACCTATCAATTACCTGAACTGTTTTTGGTCATGGCGACCCAAAACCCTATTGAGCAAGAAGGGACCTATCCGCTGCCAGAGGCTCAGTTGGATCGATTTCTACTTCAACTCAACGTTGAATACCCAGACGAATCCAGCGAACTGGAAATTCTGCGACTGAATAGAGGTGAAGCATTAGGGATCACAGCACAAGAGCAAGTACAAATTACGCAAGAAGAGATCTTTTCGGCCCGTAAAGAAGTGCTCAACATCCATATGGCTGAGGAAGTGGAGCAATACATCATTCGCTTGGTCATGGCGACGCGTCACCCATCCAAATACAGCGAGCAACTTGCTAGTTGGTTACAAATGGGGGTTAGCCCGCGTGCAACACTTGCTCTTGACCGCTGTGCCCGTGCCCATGCTTGGCTTAACGGCAGGGATTTTGTCACACCTGAAGATGTACAGCTGATGGCTTATCCCGTGCTGCGTCACCGCTTGCTTCTTAGTTATGAAGCCCAAGCTGAAGCTGTCGCTCCGGATACTATTATCGAGCAGCTAGTCTCACAGGTTGCTTGCGCATGAACTCACAGGATTTAACTCCAACACTCCCTGCTCACAGTGATGGTGTTAACCTCTGCCTGGCTGAATTACTGCAATACAAAAACCAGTCAGTAAGATGGTTACCCCCTGCACAAAGTGTCTGGTCACAGCTAAATGGCCAGCACCAAAGCCGTCACAAAGGGCGCGGAATGAATTTCGCCGAAGTACGCCCTTATCAGGCAGGAGATGATATTCGCGCCATTGACTGGCGCGTTACTGCTCGTACCGGTAAAACGCATACCAAGCTGTTCACCGAAGAGCGCGAGCAACCGGTGATGCTATTGATCGATGTCAGCCCAAGCATGAAGTTCGGCACCCAGCTGCTGTTGAAGTCTGTCCAAGCGGCCCATTTTTCAAGCTTGCTCAGTTGGCTGGCTGTTAGTGAGCAAGACCGGATTGGAGCCATCGTGTTTAACGGTAACCGCCTGTACGAATGCAAACCTACCGCTCGTCAGCAAGGGCCATTAACAGTCATCAACGCCATCATTGCTGCCCACCAAGAAAGTGGGAGTGTTGAATGTGATAATGACGAATTCGATGGCAAGCGCCTGAACTTCTCCGATGCCTTGAAGCACCTACACCACCTTTGTCCTAAGGGGAGTGAAATCATCATACTTAGTGATTTCTATCAATTGCAGGACAAAGACAAACGCCGCTTAAGCCAGCTGCGCCAACACAACCGGCTTCAGTTCGTCCAACTCTTTGACCCATTAGAGTTGGGGCAAACTACATTCAATGGCATTGAGTTTGTCACCGATGACGAGCAGGCAACTTGGCTAGACTTTTCCGCAAAAAGTACCCGTGAAAGCCTGAGCACTCAGTACCAGCAGCATCAACAATTCATTCAGGAAATGTGCAAAAGCCTCGCTATACCATTGCACCACTTGTCTGCCGCCCAAACCTTAATGGAGCAATTGGGCCATTCCGGTTTCAAAACCTATAAAGGAGGGGAAAATGACTGAAGCAACAACACTACCGACGCTTCCCCTTGCAGATATTCATCTACCTGATGCTCCGGGAGTTTGGCCATTGGCATGGGGGTGGTGGGTTGCCATCTTGCTCACTTGTATTGCAATAGCTTTTTTGGTGATGGCTTTCAAGAAACAGCGACGTTACAACCTTGCCAGACGGGAAGCCTTACAACACCTAGCAACGTTGAAATCACCCGAGCATTTCAATCAAGTTAACTTGCTATTGCGTCAGGTGGCAATGTCTTACCATTCAAGAGAATACGTAGCGGGTTTGACCGGTCAATCGTGGCTTTCGTTCCTCGATCAGCATCTGGAACAAAAGGATCAAGGTTTTACCCGTCTGAAAGATACTTGGCAGCAAGGGTTATTCTCCCCAACCCCGTTAGAAAAAGAACAATTTGCTATGTGTTACCAACAAGCAAAAAATTGGATCCGCAAGGCCAAGTTCAATGTCTTGCCGGAAGTATCCAAGGAGTCTGGTAATGTTTGAATTTACTTGGCTCTGGGCTTTCACGCTGCTCCCATTACCTGCAGCCGTGTATTTCTTAAGCAAACCCAAAGCTCAGCCTTCGGCTATCAGGCTGCCCAAGTTACCTGATGGACTCGGACAGAAAGCCAAAGTTAGCCGTTGGTTAGTTGCTCTCATGGCAGTGGCATGGGTGTGTTTGATCGGTGCGTTATCACGTCCGGTCTGGTACGGCGATCCGATAGAGATCAACCCAGATCACCGGGATATGATGCTCGCAGTCGATTTATCAGGATCGATGTCGATCAAAGATATGATCACCGAAGACGGTGCAGCCATTGACCGCCTAACGGCTGTTAAGGATGTGCTGCATCAGTTCATCGGTAAGCGTAGTGGCGATCGTCTCGGGCTGGTTTTATTTGCCAACCATGCCTATCTGCAAACACCACTGACCTTTGACCGAGATACCGTCCAGCAACAACTCGACCGTACTGTTTTAGGGCTTATCGGTCAAAGTACCGCTATTGGTGAGGGGCTGGGTATCGCGACCAAGACCTTCATTGATAGTGAAGCACCACAGCGAGTGATTGTGTTGCTGAGTGACGGTGCCAATACAGCCGGTGTCATTGAGCCTTTGGAAGCTGCTGAACTCGCTGCCCGCAGTGATGTCACCATTTATACCGTTGGTGTCGGTGCTGAAGAGATGGAGCAACGCACCTTCTTCTCTACCCGCACGGTTAACCCTTCCCACGATCTCGATGAGAGGATGCTAACCCGCATTGCGGAAATGACTGGCGGACAATACTTCCGTGCCAGAAACCCGCAAGAGTTAGAGCAAATTTATCAGATGATTGACCAGCTAGAGCCTATCAATACCGCCCAGCAGACTTGGCGGCCTCGTCAGGAGCTATTCCGATTCCCCTTGGCTCTGTCTCTGTTGTTGTCAATCGTTATTGTTGTTATGAGAAAGCGTAATGGTTAGTTTTACATTTCTATATCCATATTGGCTAATCGCTCTGTTGCCATTGCTGATGATCTTGCCTTGGTTAGCCAAGAAGAAACACAAGCAAGGGCTTATCGCACCGCACTTGGCCGAAAAACTAGGGCTATCAACTAAAGCTCAATCTCGGGCTACCTTGCCAGCCCTGGGTATCCTCTGGACTCTCGCTGTTATCTCACTTGCAGGCCCAAGCTGGCAGAAATCACCAATTCCTGCTTTTAGCCTCTCTGGAGCCCGGGTCTTGGTCATGGATATGTCTCGTTCCATGTATGCCGACGACATTGTGCCGAATCGCCTTAGTCAAGCCCGCTTCAAGGCACTTGATCTCCTGCCCGGTTGGAAAGAAGGCAGCACCGGCTTGGTCACTTATGCGGCAGATGGCTATATTGTCAGTCCATTAACGAAAGACAGCTCGACGTTAGCCAACCTTATCCCTCACCTCTCCCCTGAAATCATGCCTATCCAGGGAAGTAATGCTGCAGCAGGTATCCAGGAAGCCATCAACCTGCTTAAGCAAGCTGGCCACCAGCAAGGGGATATCATATTGATCACAGATGGTCTCAGCCAAAAAGAAAGTCGAGATAGCAAAAAGCTACTGGGTGAGAATCAGTATCGTCTTTCTATCTTAGGTATCGGGACAACTGATGGTGCTCCAATTAGGCTGCCAGACGGGACGCTACTGACTAATAGCAACGGTAAAACTGTCATCGATAAGCTGGAAGTCGCTCCTCTGCGTGAGTTAACTCGCTTAACTGGTGGAGTGTTCCAACTATCCCAACCTACCGACCTTGATATCGAAACACTCATCAAGGCTACAGAGAAACCTATCAGCAACAATAACAGCGATGCCAGCAAAGAGCTCGAGGAGCGCATCAATGGTGGCTTCTGGCTATTGCTTCCTATTGCCTTTCTTGCATTACTTGGCTTCCGACGTGGCGTTGTTATCGCTGCCGTATTGATGATCACTCCTGTTGATGATGCTTTCGCAGCGCCCTTGTCTTCTCCATTTTCTAATAGTGACAATTTGGGCTATGAGCTATTCCAACAGGATAAGTTTGCCGAAGCGGCAGAGCAATTTTCCTCTCCAGAATGGCGTGGTGTCGCGCAATATAGAGCAGGTGACTTTGAAGGGGCGATAGAATCTCTCTCGCCGCTCTCTGATGAACAGTCCCAGTACAATCTTGCCAATGCCTATGCACAAAGTGGTGATTTAGACCGGGCTGAATCTCTATATCAATTGATTCTGGATAAGAACCCGGATCATCAAGATGCTCAGAAAAATCTGTCCATAGTCCAATCCCTCGAGCAACAGCAAGAGAAGCAAGAACAGAGCCAGCAGCAAGATGGCCAACAGCAGAGCGAGCAGCAATCAGAGCAAGCTCAGAACCAATCTCAGGGGCAACGGCAGCCCCAAGATAATTCATCTCAGAATGGGAAAAACCAGTCGCAAGACAATCACCAAGATCAGCAACAGGAGCAACCAGGAGAAAATTCTGACTCTGAACAAGGCCAAGATCAAAATCAACCAGGTGGTTCACAGCAACAGAGCCAACAAACTCAAACTGGTCAGCAAAGTGAACAAAATGGTCAGCAGCAGAATGATCAGCATTCAGGGCAAGCTCAGAGTCAATCCAATAATGACCAGAGTGATGCGATGAACCAACAACAGGCTCAATCTTCTGGAGAGCAACAACAATCAAATGAAGAGTCTTCAGCACAATCATCACAAGCTGGGGATAGCAATGACGAACCAGAAGAAAACAACGCCAGTGCTTTAACAGGTTCACAAGGCCAAGAAACGCCAGACAGCGTTACCGCCAGTGATCCTGTTCTGAAGAAATTAGAGCAGGTGCCGAATGACACCAGTGCCTTGATCCGCGCTCAGCTTATCTTACAGGCTAGAGAGAAGCAGGCACCTGAAGCAACAGATAACTCTTGGTAAATATATGATTAGTATAAATATGTTTAGCTTTCAACGTACACCCAATGTGGGTAATCACTGGCTGAAAATGCTATTTTTGGGGTGGCTACTGTCTTTTTCAGTGTCTTCATATGCCGCCCAAGCCGTTGCAACGGTTTCTAAAAATATCGTTGGCGTTAATGAGGTATTCCAGCTGACGATTAGCGTCGACGATAACGTGAATACAAATGCGCTAGACCTTAGCGTGCTCGACGATGACTTTAATTACGGCTCCCCATCGGTAAGCAGTGGAACAAGCTTTGTTAACGGTGTCGTGACTCGCCAAACTGAATGGAAAATTGCCGTTGCCGCAAAAGAAGTCGGTGAGTTTACAATCCCGAGCTTTCGCATCGGTGCCAGCCAGACTGATCCTATTACCATGACAGTCATGAAATCTGCGAACAAGTCGACAACCAGTGCATCCAAGCCTGAAATTCGAATTGATGCGGAAAGCAATAAAGACCAACTGTATGTCGGAGAAAGCATTCGCTACACCGTGAGAATACGTATTGGCGAGCAAATGAGCCAAGCTGCTCTGCAAGCTCCTTCAGGTGATGGCCTGAATGTGAAGCAACTGGGCGAAGATCGTCAGGTCGAAACAGTACTGAATGGACGCCGCTACCTGATTATTACCCGTGACTACCAGATCACTGCCAATAAATCTGGTGACATCCTTCTTCGCGGTGCCAAATTTACCGGTAACCTGATTAAAGGTAATCGTGGTTTTGGCTCAACCTTGCAGATCCCGTTCGAAGAGCAAGCTGATGACCTGACGCTCTCAGTATTGGCCAAGCCTGCTGATTACAAAGGACTGTGGCTTCCAACCGAAGCCTTAGAGCTGGAGCAGCAATGGCAACCAGAAGTCAATGAGATAAAAGTCGGCGAACCGATTAGCCGGACCATCACCTTACGTATTAAGAATGCGGAACAAAGTACGCTACCCAACCTTAACTTGCAGTACCCGAACTCGGTGAGAGTTTATGATGAAAGCCCTGTCTATGGCAGCGATGATGACTTTACTTTTATGACCATCAAACAAGTGATCATCCCGCGTCAGTCGGGAGAGATCACGTTACCACCGTTGTCGATCAATTGGTGGAATACTGCTACCTCAAAGCAAGAAACCAGTAAAATAGACGGCTTAACATTATCGGTATTGCCAGGCGATCCAAGTTCACAGGCATTCTTGCCCCCTCAAGCATTACAATCTGACAATACTGAGCCGGTAGCAACAAATGTTCAGACAGAAATTGTTGTAGATAGTGGATGGTGGCCTTGGCTTTCCTTATGCCTTGCCATACTTTGGCTAGCAACGTTAGTGCTATGGCTCCTTGAGAGGAACAAGCCTAAGCAGCAACTTCAACCATCAAATACAGCAGCCAAGACACAACAGCTTACGCCTGTTGACGGGATGATTGATGCACTAGAGAGAAACCAACCGGTTCAGCTTCAAAGCTACTACCAACAATGGCTTAAACTGCACCCTATCCACCCGCTCAATACAGAGCTGGACAAAGCAATACAGCATGTTATGCAATGCCACTACAGCAAAAACAAACACCAGATAAGTGACAATGATAAGCATAATGCGCTATCTGTTATGCAAAGACTGAATAAAACAACCATTACAAGTGTAAATTTGAAGTCAAGTGCACTTGAGCCAATAACCCCTAAATAACAGCACTTTATTACCCACAAAGCCCACCTATTGGTGGGCTTTTTAACATTCCCTATCGAATACTTGACTCCCTCTTTAACAATCTCCTGCGGCTAAGCGAATAGAATTAAAGGCTTCAATACCAGCAGAAATAGACTGTTAATTTTGTGTGAACCGAAAGTTTCTTTAATAGACTATGGAAATGTGCCAAAATTCCTGTTACAAAATGTGTCGCAGGCAAGATTTAATGCTTAGCGTCAAAACTATAAATATGCAGGATGTATTATGAATCAAACACAACCCTTTCTAGCCCGAGTCGCGAATGGAAGCCTGGTAGTACAAATACTAATTGGTATTGTCGCCGGTGTTATCCTCGCACTATTCTCACCCGCTTCAGCTGTTAAAGTTGGCTTCTTAGGCGGCTTGTTCGTCAGTGCCCTTAAAGCAGTTGCTCCTATTTTGGTCTTCATTCTTGTCGCCTCTTCTATCGCTAACCAGAAGAAAGGCGCACATACCAATATGAAGCCGATCATCGTGCTGTACCTATTCGGTACCTTGATGGCATCGCTAACCGCCGTAACCATGAGTTTCCTTTTCCCTACCACTCTAACTCTAGTTACCGGTGCGACTGGCGCTACACCGCCTGAAGGCATTACAGAAGTCCTGAATACACTACTATTCAAGATTGTCGATAACCCTGTAAACGCCCTAATGTCTGGTAACTTCATTGGTATTCTTGCATGGGCCATTGCCCTTGGCTTTGCCCTTCACCAAGCCAGTGACGCAACTAAGCAAGTCTTCCACGATGTATCGAATGGCATCACACTGATTGTTCGCTTTGTTATTCGCCTAGCGCCAATTGGTATCTTCGGCCTAGTGGCAAATACGTTTGCAGAAACAGGTTTTGACGCCCTATTTGGTTATGGTCACCTACTTGCTGTACTACTAGGCTCAATGGCTGTTATCGCATTTGTGGTAAACCCAATCATTGTTTTTGTGAAAACCAAAGAGAACCCATACCCACTGGTACTTCGCTGTATCCGTGAAAGTGGTATCACTGCTTTCTTCACCCGTAGCTCAGCGGCAAATATCCCAGTAAACATGCAGCTATGTAAAGATCTAGACTTGCATGAAGATACTTACTCTGTGTCTATCCCTCTGGGTGCAACCATCAATATGGCAGGTGCTGCAATTACTATCACGGTTCTGACTTTGGCTGCAGTACACACTATGGGTATCGACGTTGATGTGGCAACAGCTGTGCTATTGAGTGTGGTTGCTGCTGTATCGGCATGTGGTGCTTCTGGTGTGGCCGGTGGTTCGCTACTGTTGATCCCTCTAGCATGTAGCTTGTTTGGTATTCCAAACGATGTGGCGATGCAAGTTGTTGCGGTTGGCTTCATCATTGGTGTTATTCAGGATTCAGCTGAAACAGCTCTGAACAGCTCAACTGACGTAATCTTTACAGCTGCGGCATGTAAGGCGGCTGAAGCAAAGCTTGAAAGTGCTGACGTTAAAGCTGCTTAACAACGCATCTTTATCTAAACAAATTCGGCACTAACAAAATGAAAAATCCAGCATCAAAGATGCTGGATTTTTGTTTGAAACGCTAGCATAGCTTAGCTGTTATTGTTCCATTTCGAAGCCAGGAACAAACACTTCTACACGACGGTTCTGAGCACGCCCCTCTTCGGTATCATTAGTTGCAACAGGCTCTAGCTCACCGCGCCCCTGTGCAACGATACGGCTCTCATCAATACCAAAGTGATTACCTACATACCCTGCAACTACCGCAGCACGGTCTTCAGATAATTTCTGGTTGTATTCAATCGAACCACGACTATCCGTGTGACCAACTACATAAAGTTGGGTATCAGGGTACTTCACAAGCTGCTGGGCAACAGGCTGAAGCAGCTCAATATCACGTTGGGTTAGTTTGTCACTATCGAAGGCAAATGGTAGCACAGCACCCACGGCTTCAACTTTCACAATCTCAGGGACAGGTTCTGGCATTGGTTCTGGCTCTGGCTCGACGACAGGCACAGGCGCTGGTGCACCCCAGTGATACACTAAGCTCAAACCATAGAAGTGAATGTCACTTTCACCTGGAGAATCAGTATCACCCACCTGATTGTAGTATTGGTATTCAGCACGAGCTGACAAGTCATTGTTAAAGAAATACTCAATACCGACACCAGCGGTTCCTGCCAAGCCACTCTTATCATCGTTTACAACACTGTTGTCTGCATCGAAGACAAAGCCACCGAGCTTACCGTAAATATCAAACGAGTCAGAGACTTCGTAGGTAAATTTACCCAGCAGATCAATACCCTGAACTTCAAAGCCATCATTTGAGTAGTCGGCTTGGCCGAGATAAGTGTAACCACCCTCTAGTGCAAACCAAGAGTTAAAGTTATACCCGACGAAGACACCACCACCCCAATCATCTTTGTCGGCATTCTGGCCTTTGATCACGCCATCTAGGTTGTCATACGTTGTTCCACCGACACGGGCACCCACATACCATGGATTATCTGTGGCAGCGTGAACAGCGCCGGATATCAACAGTGCAAGCGGAAGTACCTTGAAGACTTTATTCATAACTAACTGTCCTTATTTATTATTTACCACTACCACATTAGGTGTAGAACAAAGAACAGCTTTTGTACAAATTTCGATAACAAAATTCTTCAATAAAAAGAGCAAATAAGGTGATCTTTTACCCAAATTATTTTCGAACAGCATTAAGTTTAAACAGAGACTTAGAACGTTTACTCTCGAAAGCTGTTTCAAATGAGTCTAAAAAGCTCAATTTGAGAGCAAAAAAGTCACACAAATTTTTATTCATTTACCAAAAATTATAATGTCCCTATTCTTTTTCGGTTTTCAATGTGATCTATGCACAGTAAAATCGGGTAACTTAGATTTTGTAATATAACGACGCGCATTTGTATGAAAGAACAAGCTAAACCGCACAATCATCACCCCTCTTTGTCGGTAGGTATTATTGGCGGTGGCATAGCAGGCTCAACCATTGCGCTGCGTCTGGCTGAGTTAGGCATCAACGTCGAGATTTTTGAAGAAGGTACCAGTCTGGTAAATGGGCCACCTATCTGCCACCTTCATGCCGGTGGTAATTTATACCGTGAGATCTCAGACGAACAATGCATCGCACTCCTCCAGCAGTCTATCGATTCACTCAAAATCTTTCCGCATACTGTCAATATCCGCCCGACGGTGATTGCAACGCCGAAACATGACAAAGGGGATCCTGGTGCCCTTATCCCTCGATTAGAGAAACTGCAATCTTTTTACCAGCAGTTAGTCAATGAAGATCCTGCTAACCAGGTCATTGGAAAACCGGCTAATTACTTCAAACTCTACTACCAAGAAGATCTTGAAGTGCTTTCACAGCGAGACATGCCTACGTGTCCAGTCAGCTTTGATGACTGGATGATCCCTGTTGCGAGAAACTTAGATCTAGACCAATTTAAATATCCTTTGGTGCTTGTTCAAGAATATGGTTGGAGTGTTTTCCGTCTTGCGGCTACCGCCAACCTTGCGCTGAATAAGCTCCCTACTAGTCGTGTCCATACACAATCTAAAGTCACGCTCGTATCTCAACATGCTGATTCCAGTTGGCAAATTGAATACCAAGAGTACGATTCAAACTGCCAGGACTATGTTACCCGCCACCTTAATGTTGACTACCTTATCAATGCCTGTGGCTTCCAAACCGGTGTCATTGATGACATGGCAAAACAACAGCGTCGTCGTCTGGTAGAGTTTAAAGCTGCTTATGTTACCCATTGGCCTGATTGCCAAGGAAGCTGGCCTGAAGTGATATTTCATGGTGAACGAGGCACTCCAGATGGCATGGCGCAGCTGACACCTTACCCTGACGGTTATTTCCAGCTACACGGCATGACAGAAGATATTACCTTGTTCAAGCAGGGTCTCGTCAAAAGCACCTCGCACAGTGCACAACCGAAACTGTCAGATAGCTTTATACATAAAATTAAATCTGGCTGGGATAATAACGAAGTCGACACTCGTACAACGCGTGCCATTAAGCACATGTCCCGCTTCGTACCTACTTATCAATCTGCCCAAGTCGGAGGTAACCCCCTGTTTGGTGCCCAGCAAATCCCTGGAAACGACATTACCTTAAGAGCCGCAGATGTTTCCTTTGCCGGAGATCGCTATGCCCGTACTGAAATTGTGAAAGCGTCTTCTGCATTGTCGGCTGCAAACAGTATCGTTGAACAACTTCAAAACGATGGCCTTTTTGCTTTAGATAGCAGCAATGCGGCTCAAAGTTTAGATAGCAGCAATGCGGCTCAAAGTATTGAGCAACATTTTCCTGTGACAAGGTCACTTTCAGCACATGAAGTCGAAGCCTACGCCATCCAGCTTGCCCACGAGCGAGACTACCCAGAAGCATTGGCGAAAACCTTGTCATTTGATTTGGAAAGCTAGTCATCTTTCTAATGAAATAAACGGGGCTAAAATAGCCCCGTTTATTCATCTAAAATGCAGCACATTAGCCTTAATTTTTAGCCAAGCTCTATTACTAATTGTCCGAGTAAAACACAGCCAGCCAAATGGTATCCTGATCAGGATCAGTCCAAGAGACACGATGGCGTTGATGAGAAGGGATATTAATGTGATCGCCTACTTCCATTGAGACTTCACGCATTCCGTCTTCAAAAAGGAGCTTGGCACTGCCTTTTACGACCATGACCCACTCCGCTTCATCTTGATCGTACCAATCGCCTTCAGGGGTAATATGACCACGAGACACAATACGCTCAACCCTCACCGAGTCAGTCTTTAGGATATCCTCAAAAAGCTCATCCGGTAATGACGTAGGGATCGTGCCAAACAAGTTATTCATTCGCTCTCCTAAAGAAAAAGGCGAGCCTAAGCTCGCCTTTTACCTAATTCATAAATTATTTCAGTTTCGGAATTTCTATCTCAATACGTTGGTTTAACTGGTCGAGCTCTTGCTCCAATGCAGCCAGTTGCGCTTGCTCACCTTCAACCACTTTTAACCGCGCCTCGTATTTATCACAGTCGGCTTGTGAAACCCAGTTCCAGCTAGTACCTGACTTGAACTCATCACAAGCTTGCTTGAATTCAGCAGCCACTTGTTCTGCCTTTTTGACATCTGCTTTTGCTGCTCTGATCTGCTTTTGAAGCTCCAACTGTTGTTGGTATAAGGCTTTTGAGTTATCCAATACCGCTTTTTGCTGTTCAGCGGTGCTAGTTAATTTAACTACTTGGGTATCGAGCTTTTTCTTGGTCACAACCAAAGACTTTTTCTCAGTCGTCATGGCCGCCATTTTTTGCTCAAATTCGGCTTTTTGATCCTCAATCGCTTGTTGTGAGGTTTTCAACTCAGTACGAACTTGCTCAATATCAAGTGCGCTTTGGGTTTGAAATGCTTCAAACTCTTGCTCGATTGCTGACTTTTGAGCAATCAATTGCTGGTTTTTCTGCTGAAGTTGATCAAACTCTTCTTGTGTTGGTCGAGGCGTGCGGTGCCAAACAGCGGTTGTCAACAAACCACCTATAACCAAACCAGCAACTAAAGATATTTTCCAAGATGTCATATAACGATATCCATAAGTATTGGAAATGTTTCCCTCACAGGGCAGCAATACAGCTATTTACAACATAAAACGGTTGGCAATCGAACAAGCAAAATCCAACTGCTAACTATTAAATTATCAGTGTAGAGAAACCGAATGTCAGATTTATATCAAATTTTCCGGAAATTCTATACAGCTAAAAGACTTGGAATTGTTTGTCATTGCAAGTTGAGCTTTAGATCACCTTCTTTTATCCAACCAGCTTTTCTAAGCATCTCGGAAAACAGCAAAGTAAGAAGCGCAGGGAGTACAAAGTGCAGCAAGACAATCACGCCGTACATCGTCATGCTATCCCAGCCAGCAGCTTCTAATGCAATAACACTCTGAATCTGCCCGACAAAGCCCGATGTACCCATACCGGCACCCAATGGGGTATTTTCCACAGCGAAAATCGAGGTCGCTACTGGGCCAAGGATCGCAGATGTCAGAATAGTCGGGATCCAAATTTTATAGTTTTTGATGATATTAGGCATTTGCAGCATGGACGTTCCGAGCCCTTGAGCCATCACCCCTGCCCAGCGGTTTTCACGGAAGCTCATTACCGCAAAGCCCACCATTTGAGCACAGCACCCGACCGTAGCCGCACCTGCGGCTAGCCCGTTAAGACTCAACATAATAGCTATTGCTGCACTGCTAATAGGTAGCGTTAGCGCCATCCCCATCAATACAGCCACAACGACACCCATCAAGAAAGGCTGCAATAGCGTCGCAGACATGATCAAGTCACCCAGCGATGTCATAAACTGGCTGATATAAGGACCAATCAATGTCCCGACTAAAACACCGCTGATCATTGTCACAGCGGGTGCAACAAGTATATCGACCTTGGTTTCATTAGCGACCAGCTTACCCAGTTCAGTGGCAATCAGTCCCGATACGAATGCACCTACAGGCCCTCCTAGCATGGCACCAGCTGCGCCTACCGTCGTTACCGAAAACATAACCAGTGGTGGAGCCTTCAAAGCAAAGGCCACAGCTACCGCGATAGCAGGGCCAGTCATTTGCTTTGCTAAAGGCCATAGCGTTTCAGTAAACAAAGGGATACCAAATTTGATCCCTACCGTGTTCAAAATCGAACCGATCAGAAGTGATGAAAACAACCCCAGAGCCATAAAACTCATGGCATGGATAAAGTAAGTTCTTGGTGAAAGCGAGACACCTTTGCGCTGGAAAAACGCTTGGCATTGAGCAGAAAAAGTAGCGGACTGGGTACTGGACATGATTAAACGTAACTAGATATCTAAAGCACAAACACGCAATTCTATGCCTGCCCTGCCAAGATGCAACAAAATTACTCAAAGTATTAATATTTCTGCCCCTCTCCTAGCCCAAATCCACAACAGCTCCCATATCTATGCGTGTCCGACTTAAAACATAAGCAATAAAGTGTTGGCTGAGTCGCAAACATTACGCCCCAATTGAAGTGATATTTTTCTCAGCGCTGTTTAGACCGTAACCATCAGCTCTATCTGTTTTTATACACTGAAATGAGGCAATAGATGGTTACTTGTTCAACACTTCCGATCAACATAAAACTTAGCGCGCTATCTGCGTTAATAGCACTCGCCATTAGCCCCTTTGGCACAGCAACCGATTCGCACCCTATAAGCCAAACGCTCATGCACTCACGCAGTATCGACATCAACAAGATTGAATCTGATGATGAACTCATTGAGCAGCTCGACACTTTCTTTGCGAGCGAAAAACTAGATGGCATCAGAGCAATTTGGACAGGTCGTGATCTTGTGACCAGACAAGGGAATCCGATCAATGCGCCTTTGTGGTTCATAGAGTCTTTACCTATGGACACATGGCTTGAAGGAGAGTTGTGGATTGAACGTCAACAGTTCCAAAAACTCAGTAGTATTGTTAGAGATAAAGACCCCAATGACAAACAATGGAAACAAGTGAAGTTCATGGTTTTTGACTCACCGTCATTACAATCACCATTTGCTGGTCGATTACAAGCTATTGAAACTTTTATTAACGCTATAAACAAACCCTATATAAAAATGCTTCCTCAGCTCGAAGTGAACCGCTATGAAGAGCTAGACCGTCTTCTTGACAATATCATCAGCCAAGGTGGTGAGGGTGTCATGCTGCACCGCAAGGATAATCTATACCATTCAGGTAAAAGCCATGCGCTCATCAAAATTAAACCTTATCAAGATGCTGAGGCTATCGTCGTCGGCTATGAACCCGGTAAAGGAAAATATAGCGGTCAAATGGGTGCAATTTGGGTCATCACTCCTAATAACAAGAAATTTAAGATTGGCACTGGTTTCAGTGAACGAGACAGGCAGTCCCCTCCGGCTCTCGGTACTATTGTTCAATACCGGTTCAATGGATACACCGACAGCGGTATTCCTCGTTTTGCGCGCTTCTTGAGAGAACGTTCTAGCCCAGACTCTTAAGCCGTAATATCTTGAAAAGTTATAGATAAAAAAAGTACTACTCCCCCGCTACTGAGAGTAGTACGTAAAAAGATGTGATTGTGTACCATCTGCTGCAATCATTACCTCGTATAAAGAGTGTCAGATTGCAAATTTACTGTTGCATTATGCTTGCCAACTTTTGAAGTACCAATAATCAACAACTTAATTCACCCTGTGTATGACTACCGCCCCAAAACAGTGAATGCTTGCACTACACAGTAGCAAAAGGCCTCACGCTTTGAAGCTGAGGCCCCTCTTTTCTAGCGTTAATAAAAAAATCATATTTTGAACATTAAAATCTTCATTGATTACCGGCTTAACAAATTATTTAGCCTACTAATCATTTTAGAATCGAAAACCACATAAAAACTCACAACACTAAGCATTTAACCACCATAAAATCAGCGATTTAATTAACAATCACCCATATATCAATAGCTAACTTAACTTTATCCATCAAAGCTTCTTTATGATGATATTAATCAGATAAATTTGATTGTTATTTCACATTAGAATTAGTCATTTTACTCGCCCTAATTTTATCGCCATAGTCCCGATCAGCGACAATCCCTTGGGCATGTTCAATGCCTATATCATCGCCTGAACACCCTGTTATAGCCGCTTCTCAACCTGAGAAAGTGGTCATTTATTTGCTTAATTTTTGGAGATCACTGTAGTGAACAAGCACGCTACGCCATCCGCAAAGAATCCTGTTTGGGTTCCTATTTTGGGGCTATCTATTTTTGCCATCGCCTCAGGGTATTTTATGAGTGTGCTTCCTTTAACATTGGCAAGCCATCATATACCTGAATCTGCAGCCGGATGGCTTGCAAGCATTTATTACTTTGGTCTTTTAGCTGGTGCAATGCTGATCGAACCTGTGATCAAAAAGGTTGGTCACCGTATGGCATTTATTGGTTTCGTGGCCATGTTAGCCTCATCAGTAATCTTCATGGGGTTAACATCAGCGCTTAGCCTTTGGATGGCCAGTCGCTTTGTTGCGGGCTTTGCCGTTGCAGGCATTTTTGTGGTGATCGAATCCTGGCTACTAATTGGTGATAGCAAAGAGGAACGGGCCAAAAACCTAGGCCTTTATATGACTTCACTATACGGTGGTACGACCGTGGGCCAACTTGGCATTGGTGTTATTGGCACAAGTGGCGTGTTGCCATTTATCGTGACCGTCGCATTGTTATCTCTGGCCATTATTCCTACACTAACATCGAAGCAGTCGAACCCAAGCCAAGCAGAACATGTGAGCTTGAGCTTGAAGCAAATTCTTGCCCTTAGCAAACCAGCATTAATTGGTTGTTTGGTTTCGGGTATTGTAATGGGGTCAATATACGGGTTATTACCCCTGGCTTTGAAAGCGACCACCAGCAACCTAGAACAAGTCGGTAGCTTAATGGCTGCGACAGTGTTGGGTGGAATGAGCATTCAGCCAGTGCTAAGTAAACTCTCGTGCAAGATGCCAAAATCACTGCTTCTAGCTTTGATGAGCCTTCTAGGTGTATTCGCGATGGGGTTATTGCATATAGATAACAGCTACGGGGTACAAATTGTGGCTCTTGCCCTATTGGGGATGTCGGCATTTGCGCTTTACCCGATAGCCATCACTCTAGCCTGCGATGGCCTAGAGTCAGCTTCAATTGTCTCAGCCACGCAAATTATGCTATTTAGCTACAGTGTGGGATCAGCATTTGGCCCAGTTGCAGCGAACTACATCATGCAAACTGAGACAGGACTAACCGGGTTTTTCTTTGCAGTAATGACGGCTACAGCTATTTATATGTTGATGGTGAGCCTAAGAACCAAGCCTACGGCCATTGCACAATAAAAATCGGAAATGATTAAGTACCAAAAAATTTTCTAGGACTAGAAATAAGAGCGGGCGCGACTTTCGTCGCGCCCTTTGGTCTTACTTGCAGCAATCCGGCTACTAAGATGCTCCCTGCATCATTCCATGATAAAGCTGTTTCCTTCAGCGCTTCCCTTTTATATCCGTCCTGGACATGTCCTATTGGTCTCGCCTTGACCCGTCGATCCATCCTGTCTCGACTCTCTTCTCCATCCTGGAGGTGTCCCTAACTTCTTCCTGAAGTGGTCCATCTGCGTCGTCATGACTAGTAAGCATCCTACTTACCGTATCGCTTCCGTTCGATTATCCCTTCACAGTCCTTGTCCGATAAATCATCCTGATCCACCGACCTCTTCCTGAGGTTGCCAACTTCCCTGGCCGCTTTCCTGTTCCGTTCCGTCAGTTCCTTCCGACGCAGTTAAGATTACGCGAACTAAAAATCTTAACAACCAATAAAGATCACATTTCTAATATCCATTTCGGCGCTATACAACAAATCACCTATAAATTATTGTTTTAAAAAGGAACATATATTTACGCAAATATCATCTGACATGCATAAACATAAAAATCCCACCGATTTGTAAGAGATCTCTCACAAGCCAGTGGGATGATTACACATTAAAACACCTAAACAGTTTGCTCTTCTATATTTTCTGACCGGCTTAAATCTTCAAGTTTCTCTAGCAAAATATCCTTCTTAAAGGGTTTGGCCACATAATCATTCATCCCTACTTCATAACATTTCGAGATATCAGCATCGAGAACGCTGGCTGTGAGAGCAATGATATGCAAACTAGGGACTGCCGCTTCTTTTTCCCACGCCCTAATCGCTTCTGTCGCGGTAAAGCCATCCATCACCGGCATCATACAATCCATAAGAATGGCATAGTATTGATGGCCGGCTTTGACTTTATCAACGGCCTCCTGGCCATTATTAGCTATATCAAATTGGTAGCCGGCTTTTTTCAAAAACAACCCTGCAACTTTCTGGTTTACAGCATTATCTTCAACAATCAGCACTTCTGGTTGTTCAGTTGTCGGTTCCTGGATTTGCTCTGAAACTTCAGTTGTTTTTAAGGTAGAGGGAGCAGTTTCAACAGACAAACTGGATTTAACTGGCTGCATTTCACTTTGTTGAAGAGAAACCGGCGTTTTTTTAATTTCCAACGCCTTAGTGAGAGTTTTGACTAATCGCTTGCCAAAAAATGGCAAGGTGACAATGCCAGCAATCATATTGCCAAAGTCATGTTGTTCATTTCGATGGTCAACACACAGTATGATATTGAGGCTTGGCATCATCGAATTGATTAACCCCAGATCGTATTGGGTCTGTTTGATACTTTGCTGACAGTAGAAAATGACATCAAAGTCCTTTTCTGATTGCATTGAGAGATCGGCTAAATCTACAGCAGTAGAATGAATGCCAAGACTATGACATTCAGCCTCTATGCGATGCGTCGCTGGCTTATTCGCGCCCAGAACGATCGCTTTGCGGGTACTCAGGGTATCTAAAGAATTATCATGAGCTTTACACACCTCTACATCCAAACTGAAGAAGAATCGGCTACCTACCCCTTTTTCAGATTCAAGCGCTAGCTCCCCTCCCATTAACTCGACAAGCTGACGACAAATGGCCAGACCTAGGCCTGTCCCGCCAAACTGTCGTGTAATTGAACTATCTTCTTGTATAAATGGTGCAAATACCTGCGCCTGCTTATCTTTTTCGATACCTATGCCGGTATCTACCATTGAGAAAACCAACTTGGCACGACCATCCCGATGCTCCACACAATCTATTTCAAGCGTTACCCCACCTTCTTGGGTGAACTTGACCGCATTGGAGGCCAAATTCATCAATACTTGCCTCAATCTGTGTTCATCCAAAATTACTATGGCGGGTAAATCAGGATCGATTTTCACATCCAGATTAAGCTGACTTGAGGTTGCTTTTGCTAGCACTACGGTCATTGTATCGTAAGCTATTTCAGCCACTCGGCTTTCACTTGGCGATAAAACAAGATTACCGGATTCAATCTTCGACAGATCCAAAATATCATTAATCAACAACAACAATGTCTGAGAAGAGGTTTCAATCGTCTGGACGTACTCCGACTGTGAGGGGGTCAGATCGGTATCAGAGAGAATACCAGACATCCCAATTATGCCGTTTAGTGGGGTACGAATTTCATGTGACATATTGGCCAAAAAAGAGCTCTTAGCTAGGTTGGCTTTTTCGGCTTCATCCTTAGCTTGAATTAGCTTGTTGTGGTTATCTATTCGCTCTTCAATCATGCCATTCAGCTGATGGCTAAATACAGTAAATTCATCTTTACCATCAACTTTAATCTTGGCAGCTGAGTGATCATTATTACTTGTTTCAAGCAACGACATGGCTTTGAGTATCCGGCTCAAATATGAGCCAATTCGCCGGATAAGATTAACCCCAAGCCAAATAATCATGGTAACAGACAGTAGGATCACGCCAGCATATAACCAGATAAGTACCTTAGATTGGCTGATACTCCCCTGGATATCTCTGGCTAACTCACGACTTATCTCAACAACAACAAATTGAATTAATGCATAGCGCTCATCCAGCGCTGAGAATGAATCACTCTCACTAAATCCACTAAAAGAATCTGAGAAAATACTTTCACGTAACTGGTAGCTAGTGGAAAAAACGGGGTTGGCAAAAGTTTTACGTAGCAATTCAATCTGAGATGGATTGGCACTCACCGATAAATAACGCTCGATGATTAATTGCTGCCGTTCAATAATTGTATCTAATTGCTCTTTGTAATCGGCGGCTTGTTCTGGTTGGCTAGCGATTATTCGGATATACCAGTTTTCTTGTTGCGCCCAGAGTTGAAGCCATTGAAGTTGGTATAAAATTGATAACTTCTGCTCGATGTTAGTATCTGCAACATTCAAAGGGGCTTTTTCTAATGAAACCAAGTTTTGGATAAGAAGATCGAATCCCCAGTCAGACCAATCATTGACATCCATGGCTTCTACAAACTCATATTCAGTAATGAGATCTTTCATCTCCTCACTGGTAGACATTGGCTCGGTCGAATCACTCGTTGGGAAGGCTTGAGGAATTAAAACAGAATACTGTGATGTACGTTCAATTGCTTTCTCAACTGTTTCACTATTTTCATTACCTGATAACTTATTTAATTTTAAATCGTGAACTGAATTGGAAAATTGTGAATTTGCTTTCAACAACTCCATTCGAGCCGTTAACGTATTCAATGAAGAGACTTTGTCGAAAAGACTCGAAATCTCTATCGTCGCAAAAGCCCCTGAAAACGTAAGTGGCAGAACAACAAGAGAAATCAGCCTAAATTTTATCGAAAATCGATTTAACAGCCCCATAACCTCACCTTGATCAAAAAATCCATTCTTGCCTATTTGTACTCACTTCAATGTCTACTAACATTTATAGCAGGAATAGACGTAATGATGGAACTAAATCAATGATCAAAGGATTGACTTTAAAAAGGTTATTGCCTTTATCGTTATTATTGGCAATTACATCAATAATAATGCCAGCACATGCTGAGGATAACCAAAATATTCAAGATGTGGAGTTTGCAGTATTTTCATTAAATAATGAGATCCCTGCCCTTACAAAAAGTAAGGCGAGAATGCTTTATAAAGGAAGAACAAAGAAGCTAAATGGTAGCATCAAAATAGTCTTGGTCGATTTACCTGAAAAATCGATACACCGGGAAGAATTTTACAATATGCTGCTAGGTAAGTCGGTATCCCAAATGAACGGTTATTGGGCAAGCCTTTCTTTTTCTGGTAAAGGAACACCACCAGAGGAATTGAGCTCTGATGATATTAAAGACATCCTTGAGTGGTTAAACGATAATCCCAATGGCATTGCGTATGCACCCGTTAGTGCAGTACCTGAAAATGCCAACATCCTCATAACTGTCTTACAAGGAGAGTAAGATATGACTCATAAATCATTACTTGCATTCACTCTGCTTGTATCACCATTAACCAGTGTGGCAGCAATACAAATCACCGATAATTTTTCAATCAGCGGATTTGGTTCCACTTCTATTGCTAAAACTGATAACAGTACCCCGTTGTTCGTCAACCGCGAAATTACTGACGATACCTGCTACGACTGTGACACTATCTTTGGCTTGCAAGCTGACTTGTCCATTATCGACAACCTTAATGCATCGGTGCAGGTGGTTAAGCGTCCACAAGACGATTGGTCAGATCCTGAATTGGAATGGGCTTACCTCAATTACGAATTTAACCAGTTCTCTTTCCGTGGCGGTAAGCTGCGTATTCCACTCTTCCTTGTGTCTGAATACTTCTTTGTCGGACAGGCATACACTTGGGCTCGCCCTCCGCAGGATGTCTATGACAGTATTCTTGGGTTTACCTCTTTCGAAGGGGTAAGCGCGACATGGCAATGGGATCCCAGCGATGAAATCGTGGTAAACATTACTCCGTATTACGGCTTTGGCAATGACAATAAAATCGAGTTCAGTGGTAGTGAATTCAATTTCAAGTCAGATTACATGGCCGGGCTATCTACTGAGGTGAGTGGTTTCAACTACCGAATTCACCTTGGCTATATGCGCTCTGAATATCAAATCGAACGACTGGGTATAGCCTCACCGGAAGAAACGACCAATATTTTTACCCTCGGAGGCGAATACTCCTACGACCAATGGCAATTTATGTCAGAAATACAGACAGATGACATCCAGACAAACTGGTATGTCAGTGCAGGCTACAACATCAACGACTTTACCCCCTATTTGGTGTATGGCGAGAGTCACCACCGTCGCAAGTCCAACAGTGTAACAGCTGGCGTACGCTATGATCTAACCCCGAAAATATCGCTCAATGCCGAGTGGCAGGGTATATACATGGACCAGAAAGATTACGACGACTTTAACGACGGTCAATTTGTAAATCCGCCTAAGCGATACGGTGAAGACAAGGACGTGAACCTTTACACCTTGATGCTTAACTTTTTCTTCTAGGGCGAGTCATCCCCCAATAAAACGGAAGCGTCTCCGGTTATTAGCCTGAGACGCTTCTTCTGTCTTTATACCCTCAAGAGAACCCTAAGGGTCATGCACATTTATCGAGTGACTCACATATCTTGATGCAATTTCATATGAAGTATCGGGAAAGGTTTGCCCATACCGTCAAGCGGTGAGCGAGATTCGACTTTGAAGCCCATGTGCTGGTAGAAACCAACAGCTTGCGGGTTTTGCTCATTCACATCGACAAATAGAGCGCCCAGCTCATCTATCGCATGCTGAAGCAAGATCTTACCTACCCCTTTACCTCTGGCGTCATCATGAACAAACAGCATTTCTACTTTTGCATCATGAACACCAACAAAGCCCAAAATCATACCCTGCGTGCCTTTGACACACTTCAGAGTAACAGCAGGGAACGCCTGCTCAATAATAATAGGCTTAAAGAAATCAATGTCCTCTTCAGTAATGAAGTCATGAGTCGCTCGGACTGAATTCTCCCAGACGCTCAGTAGCTCTGAGTAATCTTTGGAGTTAACACTTTCTACAATCATCTTGTTCTCTTTAGAATCAGTTTTCGGTACAAAGTGCAGCCGCGAGCGAAGAATATACCATGCCCCCACTTATCGGGCTATTTCACTTGCCTATTTATCTAGCATGGATTATTTCACTAACATGGCTGCGCCGAACACTCCCGCACTGTCTCCTAGTGCCGGTTTTGCCAGCACGGTATTGAGAGTTGGGTTAAACAAATGAGGAAGAATCGCATCTCTACCCTCTGAATACAGCGACTCAATATTACCCACACCGCCACCGACGACAATGACGTCCGGATCGATGACATTAATGATTGAGGCAACCGCAAGGCCGAAATAGGAATGCATTCTATCAATTGTCTGCTTCGCCAATTGATCACCCTGTGCAGCAAATGACACAATGTCAGGCAAGCTCAAGTTGCTGTCACTATGCTCTCTGTAATAGCGCTCTAACCCTTTGCCAGACAGTACTGTTTCAACACAGCCCTGCTTGCCGCAGTAACAAGGTGCACCACCGGCTTCAAGCACATTGTGCCCCCATTCACCGGCAATGCCATGGCAGCCATTAAGCACCTTGCCATTAACCACAATACCGCTACCGACACCGGTTCCCATGATGATGCCAAATACCACTTCGGCATCCGGTTTAATCTGCTTCGCAACGCCCAACGTCGCTTCAGCCAAAGCAAAGCAATTGGCATCGTTAGCTAACTTAACAGAGCATCCCAATATGGCTTGAAGATCTTTATCCAGTGGCTGGCCATTAAGATGGGTCGAGTTACTGTTCTTCATTGTGCCAGTCGCTGGATCTAACGTTCCTGGCGTTCCAAACCCAACCGATTTAGGATACTCACCAACTTCTTCTGCACATAGTTCAATTAGCTTTTTAATCTGCCCCAGAACATGCTGGTAGCCCTGTTCGCCCTCAGTGGGTATGCGCTTACGCAATACACAGTGATCATCAGCATATTGCATCACCGCGCACTCAATTTTCGTTCCACCTAGGTCAATGCCCCAATAAAAATTACTCATAGCTCTCCTGCTCTGCAAAGCGCGTAAAATCAGCCATACTTATACCAAAACATAATGGCTCCGATGGTGAGTTATCATCATTATTTCAATAAATTTTGGAGATTTGTGATGTTTCTAAAAGAGTCACGCACTGGTGATTTAGTTGACGTCATCGATATGTCTTCTTTGATCAACCCATTCTCCTCGCATGTTAAAGTGCAGTATCAGTCTGGCGAAGATCTTGCCGATCCAGTCACTATCGACAAACAAAACCTAGCCTTCCCATCAGGAGAAGAATTACCTGAATGCTGGATCAACGGTTACTATCGGCACAGCCAGCGTTAGCCCAAACAAAAGAGCCCTCACTTCACAATGAGGGCTCTTTCTTATGTCCATACAATTGGATTTAACCAATTACAGCGTTAAACCGCCCATGCTCTGACTGATTTGGTTAGTTAAACGAGCAACCCCTTCAGCAAGGGCTTTGACCTGCGCATCGTAACCATCTTGTTCCAATGGGACCTGAATGAAAAACGGTTGCCTTGCCAAGGCTTCTCCTTGTTCACCTACTAGCAGCCATTGTCCACTCAATCGAGCCAGACCGCTATAGTGCCCATTGAACTGGGTAAATTTCACCTGCAACTTCGGTAGTGCATTGCTGTTGACAACAGGGGTCAATTCATCAAACCAATACCTTGATTGCTTCTGGCGTAAATCATGGGTAATCATTCGGGTCAACTGACGCGAAAGGCTCTCCGCCCATAGGTTCTGTTGAGCCTGCACCACTTCAGTCTCACTGGTTTGGTAAACCAACCCAGTACCAGCAAGATGCTCTGCAACTTCTACAGGACGCACAATTACAACGGGCTGATGCTTATTGGCAAACGCCATGGTCAAATCACTACTCTGATCAGGTAGTAAGTATGTTTTAGTAACAGGCTCGGTTGAGCTACAACCTGCTACAGCAAGCAGAATTAACGCCATCAAGCTTCCCTTTAACATTATTGACGTCCTCCTACTGGAATTGGGTCAGCGGCTTTCTCGCCACTGAAGATCAACGAATTGGGCTTTTCATTTATTTGGCGTAATACCGGCTGCAACTCGGCCATTACCTGCTCAAACTGAACCAGCGCCTGCTCAAGGCTCTGATATGGCGCCCCGTCAGGGCTATAACCGTTGAGGGTATCTTGGATTTGCTGCAAGCTTTCACGGATCTCACCCGGAATCGCTTTAGTGTCTTTCTGGGCTAGTAAGCTATTCAACTCCTTAGCCACTTTCTCAGCCGCTAGTAAGGTTTTCTGAGAGGTTTCCAGCGTCTTGTTGAGCGTTAACAGTGTATCCTCAACCGGCAAATTGTTGATCTTCTTCAGCACTGAAGAAATTTCTTTCTGAATTTGGGCAAACCCACCCGCTTTGGTTGGGAACACATCATATTCACCATAGGTTTGATGTTTATATCTATTCTCTTCTTCAAAGACACCCACATCCACCAAAAGGGCTCCTGTCAGCAAGTTAGCCGTTTTCAACGACCCACGCAGACCGTATTTGAACTCTTCTTCAAGGCTTGCTTTAAGCAAATCCAAATTATCATACCTGACATGGGCTATTACCCTGTCCAGTTCGATACGCACTAATACAGGGATTTCTCTATTGGAGAAGTTTTTCTCACTGGCCATGATATCGAGTGGCACTTTACGTACGGTACCAATTTGAATACCGCGGTACTCAACTGGCGCGCCCGGCTTCAGTCCACGAACGGACTCATCAAACAGCATCACATACTCAAGATAGTCCTCGAAGAAACGCTCACGTACTTGCTTGATATTATTGTATAAACGGAACTTTGATTTTTCTTTAGTAATGAGCTCGCCAGGTTCACGACCTTTTGGTACGCGGAAGCTTACCCCGCCAGTGATCAACGATTCAATAGAACCAATTTTCAAGTTAAAGCCTTCAGCAGACATCTGAAGATCCACGCCTGAAGTCAACCAGAAGCGGGTACTCTTACGGATCAGGCTGTTGTAAGGTTCGAATATAAATAGTTGGTAGTGTGCTTTTTTGGTTTCTGTATCAAACGTAACGTTCTCTACCCTGCCGACAGTAAAGCCTTCATAAAGCACAGGATCGCCAACACCCAGTTTCCCTGCTTCATTGTGGGTCAAAATTAGGCGCAAGCCCTTAGCATCTGGCGGAGCCACAGGAGGAATATCCAGTACTTCAAAAGAGCGCTTTTCTTTGTCACTTTTACCCGGTTGTAATTGGATATAAGCACCAGATAACAAAGTATCTAGACCAGATACCCCAGACTTACCGATACGAGGCTTCACCACCCAGAACAAGGTATCATCTTTGAGCATGCGCGCTGCGTCTTTGTCCATTTGCGCAGTCACTTCAATGGCACTGTAATCCTCATTCAAGATAACCCCGGTCACAACACCGACTTTCACATTCAGCGCTTTGATCTCAGTCTTGCCAACCTCAATGCCCTCTGCCGTATCGATTTTCAGTGTAATTTCAGGGCCTTGACTGGTGATAAACTGAAACAACATCCAGATACCGATACCCACAGCAATAACAGGCACCAGCCATATTGATGAAATTTGTTTTATGGCTTCTTTCTTAGCCTGTGGAGGTGAGGATTCACTCATAACTATTTTTCTCTTTATTATCGTTCACATAGCCTGCAGATGATTCAAACGCCGAATCCTTTGGCCAAAAAACGCGCGGATCAAAAGTCATTGCCGATATCATGGTTAGCAATACTACACAGGCAAAAGATAGTGCAGCAGGGCCTGGGTATATGGCCATCAGATTCTGAAGCTGAACCAAAGCCACTAAGATGGCCACCACGAATATATCTATCATCGACCAACGACCGATCAATTCGGTTATTCGGTATATCTTCAACTTCTGAACGGCTTTCTTCTCATCGGCGCTACCGCCTTTCCCCGCGACAATATATAGCCAAGACAAAGCGATAATTTTCGCCAGCGGTATAACCACACTCGCCAAAAAGATAACCGCTGCAATGGGATACGATTTCAATTGCCACAACAGCACTACCCCACCAAGTATGGTTGAACCTTCAGCCTTTCCCAAACTCACGGTATACATCATGGGATAAAGGTTGGCAGGAATAAAAAAGATCGCTGCAGCAAGTAACAATGCCCATGAGCGCTGCAGCATTTGTTGCGGCTCATAAGGGTGCAGCCGACCGTGACATCGGATACAGCGCCCATGCTTTTCGTCGGCTACTGGGTTTAACTGCGAACAAACATGGCAACTAATATGGTTATGGCTGTTATGACAATCTCCCGCTTTGACTCCCTCCTGGGGTTTTAGAGGAAGAAATTGCAACCACAACCAAGTTCGGTCAGCCATAGATACACACTTTACCACCAGCATGGTGTAGAGACAGAAGGCCCAGAATGACATCCCGAGCCCAATATCTGCCAACGATGCAATTTTGATAAGACTAACCAAAACCCCAATGAGAAAAACATCGACCATCAACCAAGGCTCGATGCGAATCATTAAGCGACACAAACGTTTTTCCCATGACGCGATTGGTTTTTTCTCTGGCCTTGTTATTCGCTGTCCGGCCCGGAAATACAAATAAAGCAACGAGAGCAAATACATAGCTGGCAATACGATAACCGTAAGAAGCAGCAGTAATGCCAACAAGCTATTTTGGAAAACACTAAGCATTTCCGCTGAATGCATCAGGGTAATTTCTTGGCTTATGCCTTGCACGCTGAAAGACATAAAAGGGAAGCTGACACTGGCAACCAGCATAACGAGACTGGCCAAGCCATAAGACAATGGTCTTTGGAAAGGCTGGGCAATGCGTTTAACTAATGTGTGGTGGCACCTAGGGCAAACTGATTTCTCATCATCTTTGAGTTCAGGCAACGCTACCACTAATCCACACTCTTCACAGCCGACTAGCGCTTGTCGTTGTTGTGGTTCACCCATTTGTACCTCAATCCACCCTGCCTACTAGCAAGGTCATCCTGTTTGTGAGCGGTATAGTACTTTATTTTCACCTTGGAGCATATTTAAGTTATTAGCACATAACAGAAAAAGCACCCGACTTATTCGAGTGCTTCTCTGAAATAAGAGTTACTGAAGACTATTCCGACGACAAAAGCTGATCCGTTTTGGCGGCACAAATAAAGTCATTCTTGTGCAGCCCTTTTGCCGCATGGCTCCACCAGCGCACCCTTACCTTACCCCATTCCAATGTGATTTCAGGGTGATGAAACTCTTCCTCGGCCAAGGCAGCGACTTGGTCGGTAAAAGCCCAAGCCAATTTGAAATTCTTGAAGGTATACTGACGCTCCAGCTGTTCAACACCGTCAACTTCAACCGCTTGCCAATTAGGCAAAGTGGCCAACAATGCTATTTTTTCATTTTCTGTCACTTTAGGCGCACCACTGTGGCACGCTTCGCATTTTTGTTGATGTAATTCTGTCATCAGTTCCCCTTAACCCGCGTCCTTGATTTTTGTTTCGAATAGGGGCTGATGTAACCCCTGTTGTTGCGCTTTGACTACCATTGACATGATGTCTTGATGTGCCAATTCGTAAAGCTGGTTGATGTCGTCAAGAATGAAATAGAGTGGCTGCATGATATCAATCCGATAAGGTGTACGCATGATATCCACCGGATCAAATGGCCTATAAAGTGGCCTTCCTTTATCCGCTTTGTTTTCCGCAATAGAGTCACTGTTCATTTTCCCCGCCAGGGCATATTGTGTCTCGCCGGGTGAGGATAAAATACCACCGCCATAAATTCGCAAGCCCTCTGCTTGCCGCAGCAATCCAAATTCAACTGTAAACCAGTATAGCCTTGCTAAATATACTCTTTGCGAAGAATTGGCTTTAGCTCCCAATTTTCCGTAAGTATGAGTGAAAGCAGCAAAAGCGGGATTGGTCAGCATGGCACAGTGGCCAAATATCTCATGAAAGAAATCCGGCTCTTGCAAGTAGTCAAATTCCTCCCTAGAACGTAAAAATGTCGCGACAGGGAACTGCTGGTTGGCTAACAAGGCAAAAAAGCGGTCAAAATTGATCAAAGCTGGAACGGCTACACATTCCCAACCTGTGGTTGATTTCAATACCGCGTTAATTTCAGCCAGTTGAGGCGCACGATCCAATGGTAATTCCAATAAA
Organism: Photobacterium sp. AWH4_225; assembly: GCF_056158405.1. Taxonomy (NCBI): domain Bacteria; kingdom Pseudomonadati; phylum Pseudomonadota; class Gammaproteobacteria; order Vibrionales; family Vibrionaceae; genus Photobacterium; species Photobacterium sp. AWH4_225. Next base: position 367,422 of record NZ_JBSWTF010000004.1, read on the forward strand.
TCCAACCCATCAATATAGGCTTGGCAAGCACGCCCTTCTATACAGGCGAGCTGACGCTCAACCAAATCGTGCCAAACACGGTTTTCTGAACTGTCCCAATGAACAACCCCTTGCTCATCTGGCTTTTTAGAAATATATTTCGTTCCGCTACCCATAAATGACCTTCATCTTTGTTACTGCCTCACCCTGGCATCCGAATATTCCGCTTATTTCACGTTCGTTTCCTTTAGATTAGGTCGGGTAACGAAGACTCCGAAAGCTGTTCTCAGCAATGAAACCAGCCCGCAATGTAACATTTATTTTACACGCACCATTTTTGCATGTGGCACATCCATAGCGCCAGCCCATTGCATGGCCATAGCCATCAACTCATTGGAAAATATCGATAAACAGATGATTTAATTTGCAGTTATTGTAAATCATCACGGACAGACTTTTTGCTGTGTAGTTGTGGCCAATAATTGCCTTGCCCCGCTGAGTACGCCAGAGTTAAGTCATTGAGCTAACATTTTATTAACAGCGTCAATCTGGAATGACTGTGATCATGAGGGATATGCAATGCGGCAATGGTTTCAATTTCCTATCACCGAAGGAGACGCTTCGCGGCAAGCACACTGTGACTTACCTGAAGGTACTTTCGAGCGCGAATGTGGCAGAGAAGGTTTCTTTGGCCCTGCAAGTCACATGTACCACCGCCACCCTCCTACTGGGTGGATTGATTGGGATGGGCCACTTCGTCCCAGAGCAATAGACACCAACAAAATACCATCTGAAGGGCTATCGCCTTGGGATGCTTCGCTGATTTTGTTCAACAACAACCTAAAGATGAGGGTGTGGCATTGTGATAGAGCAATGGAAGCTCTAGCCCGTAATGGTGACGGCGATGAAGTGCTGTTCATCCACCAAGGAAGCGGCGAATTGTTCTGTGATTACGGCCATATGACATTTCGCGACGGTGACTATATTGTGCTGCCAAGAGCCACCAGCTGGCGCATTGAACCCAAAGAGCCAGTCTCAATGTTGCTCATAGAAGCGTCTAACAGTGCTTATCAAATGGCAGAGCGCGGCATTGTCGGCCAACATGCGGTCTATGATCCTGCGGTGCTGGAATATGCCCGAATAAACGATGCTTTCCTCAAGCAGCAAAATGATCACCAGCATTGGAAAGTACAGTTAAAAGCCCGTAACCAACTCAACACGATTACTTATCCATATAACCCGCTCGATGCACAAGGCTGGAAAGGTAACCTAACGGCATTCAAGCTGAACTGGCGTGACATCAGGCCATTGATGAGCCACCGCTACCACCTTCCCCCATCGGCACATACCACCTTTGTTGCTGATGGCTTTGTGATCTGTACTTTTGTCCCTCGCCCGATAGAAAGTGATCCCAATGCGTTGAAAGTACCCTTCTACCATAACAATGACGATTACGACGAAGTGCTGTTCTACCACCGGGGGAACTTCTTCAGCCGTGACAATATCGACGCCGGCATGATCACCCATCACCCTTGCGGATTTTCCCATGGCCCTCACCCTAAAGCGTTGGCTGCCAGTATGGCTTCTCCGAAGAAAGAAACGGATGAAGTCGCGGTGATGATAGATGCCCGCTGGCCACTCGAAGTCGCCCCTCTGCCTGATGGGGCCGAAAACAAAGAATATGTCTTTTCGTGGAAAGGGAAAAGTGAAGGGCAGTAACGCTGACTAACCCGCTCCAGTCTTCTCATTCAATTAAGAGTGGCTTAGGTCGAGACGGATTAAACAAATTAAGGAGACGAACGTGAAACTTGCATCACTTAACCATGGCCGAGACGGTCAGCTCATCGTGGTTTCCCGTGACCTGAAACAGGCTGTACACGCCCATGATATTGCCCCAACGCTGCAGTTTGCCCTAGATAACTGGCAGGAAGTCGAAGCTGATCTGCAGCACCTGTACCGCAACCTCAACGACGGTACCGCCCGGCATACTTTCCCCTTTAACCCGACACTGTGTAGCTCACCGCTGCCACGTGCCTATCAATGGGCTGATGGTAGCGCTTACGTCAACCATGTTGAGCTGGTACGCAAGGCCCGAGGTGCTGAAATGCCAGAAAGTTTCTGGACCGATCCTTTGATATACCAAGGTATGTCAGACGGTTTCCTTGGTCCCACAGAAGATATCAAAATCGCCGATGAGCAATGGGGCATCGACTTTGAGGGAGAAATTGCTGTCATTACCGATGATATCGACATGGGGATCCGCACCGAAGAGGTACATGGCCATATCAAGCTACTGATGCTGGTCAATGATGTCTCGCTTCGTAACTTGATCCCAAGTGAACTGGCCAAAGGGTTTGGCTTTTTCCAATCTAAACCTTCCTCGGCTTTCTCGCCTGTCGCAGTGACACCCGATGAGCTCGGTGATAGCTGGCACGATTACAAACTGCATCATCGCCTGACCGTCCACCTCAATGGAGAATTATTCGGCCAGCCTCATGCGAGCACAGACATGACATTTAACTTTGCCGAACTTGTTCAGCATGTGGCTAAAAGCCGAGCTGTCTGCGCCGGCACCATCATAGGCTCAGGTACCGTGTCCAATAAAGATCGCAGCAGCGGATCTTGTTGTTTGGCCGAAAAAAGAATGCTGGAAACCTTGGAGTACGGCAACCCGGAAACGCCATTTATGAAATTTGGCGATACGGTCAAGATTGAAATGTTCGACAACAATGGCGACTCCATCTTCGGGGCTATCGAACAAACCGTGGTTAAGTACGAACACCAGTACCATGATGAAGATTTAAACCACCATAACCCGCACCATCACCAATAATAATTAGAGTGTCAGGTGTTATAGACGGTAAATCAAAACTAAGGGATTTGGGAACGTGAAACTGTATGATTACTATCGCTCGTCGGCGTCATACCGGGTGAGAATTGCGCTAAACCTCAAAGGCTTGAGCTACGAGCAAGTAGCGATATCGTTACTGGATAAAGAGCAAAACAGTGCCACCTATTCGGCACTTAACCCGAATCAATTGGTACCGGGGTTTTCTCGTGGAGATACAAGCGAAAGCGGCAATGAAGATACAGCGGTACTAGGCCAATCGCTCGCCATTATCGAATATCTTGACGAGTGTTATCCCGAACCCGCATTGCTGCCCAGCGATCCCTGGCACAAGGCCCAGTGCCGGGAAATTGCCCTTATTATCGCCTGCGACATTCACCCGCTCAATAATCTTCGAGTCCTCAACTATTTGAACAGCGAACTCGGTGTTAATCAAAATGAGAAGATGATTTGGTATCACCATTGGCTTATGCAAGGTTTCCAGAGCCTAGAGAGCCTATCAAGTCGCTACAAAACACTATTTACTTGTACCGACATCCCATCCCTGGCTGATATCTGCTTAATTCCTCAGCTTTACAATGCTAAGCGCTTTGGTTTTGATACCTCGCATTACCCGAGATTACTTGAAATTGAACAAAAATGCTTAGCACTCCCCGCCTTCCAGCAAGCTCACCCAGATAGCCAGTAAGGAGGTCACTGTGAACGATAAAACGACAGAATACGCTGAATCTTCCAGTATGAGCTATCAGCAAGAGCAGCCAAAATTGCTGTGGATGCCGGAAAAGGATCGCATCCACGATAGCAAGCTTTATCAGTTCATGGTCGAGCTTAGTGAGAAAAAGAACACCCTCTATCATGACTACAACCAACTCCACCATTGGAGTGTCAATCACAGTGAAGAGTTTTGGAGTATGGTTTGGGACTTCTGCCAGGTAGAAGGCGCAAAAAAGCCACCCGTGACATTTTGTCCTGCTGATAGCAGCACACCGGCTAAAGACACCCAATGGTTTCCGCACGCCAAGCTCAATTACGCTGAAAATCTGTTGCGTAACTGGCGCACTCGTGCAGCGGCTGATGCCGTCATTTTTCACTGTGAGGGCGACCCTACGCAGCGGCAGCATTTAAGCTGGCAACAGCTTTACCGACAAACCTCTCAGGTCGCCAGCTTCCTCCATAACCACGGTGTCAAAAAAGGCGATGTTGTGGCGGGATACCTGCCCAATATACCCCAGACTGTTGTCGCGATGTTGGCCACCGCATCACTTGGTGCAATATGGACCTCAACCTCACCAGATTTCGGCGCCGACAGTGTTATCGAGCGATTTGGTCAAACCAAACCGAAAGTGATGATTTTCGCCCAAGGTTACCAATACAACGGCAAGCCTATTTCTTACCGCGATAAGGTAATGGCGGTCAGTGAGAGTATTCCCGAGCTTGAACACTTGATCGAAATACCAGCAGCCATACCTGTATCAGACCAATCCAGCAAGGTCACCATTCCTGATAGGATTCATCATCACTACTGGAGTGACATCCTCGACAGTACGGTACCCAGTGAACTTGGCTTTACCCCCGTTCCTTTCAATCATCCGCTCTATATCCTTTACTCATCGGGTACCACAGGTAAACCCAAGTGTATTGTCCATAGCGTGGGCGGTACCCTGCTCAACCATCTTAAAGAGCACCAGTTGCAAACGGACATTCGAGCCGGAGACAAGATCTTCTATTTCACCACCTGCGGTTGGATGATGTGGAACTGGTTGGTCTCGGGGCTTGCCTCAGGCGCGACGCTGATCCTCTATGACGGCTCCCCCTTCTATCCTGACGGTAATGTTCTGTGGCAACTCGCCGAGCAAGAAGAAGTCACCTTGTTTGGTACCTCAGCCAAATACCTCGAAGCATTGGAAAAACAAGGCTACCGACCTAAAGACAATACTAATCTAGCATCGCTCCGTACCCTTTGCTCAACAGGCTCAGTTCTCGCCCCCGAGCAGTTCGATTATGTCTATGAGTCTATTCACAGTGACATTCAGCTCGCCAGCATTTCGGGGGGCACCGATATTTGCGGTTGTTTTGCCATCGGTAACCCGCTTAGCCCTGTATATCGTGGCGAATGCCAAGGACTCGCACTAGGTATGGATGTACAGGTATTCAATCAGCAAGGCAAGTCGGTTTATCAACAACATGGTGAGCTGGTCTGCCTAAATAGCTTTCCTAACCAGCCTATTGGCTTCTGGAACGACCCTGATGGCAGCAAATACCACAGCGCCTACTGGAACCACTTTATCGGAGTCTGGCACCATGGCGACTATGTTAGCCTCTCCAGCACTGGTGGCATGGTGTTCTACGGCCGATCCGATGCTATCCTAAATCCCGGCGGTGTAAGGATCGGAACCGCAGAAATCTACCGTCAGGTAAACCGCTTAGATGAAATCAAAGACTCGTTGGTGATAGGTCAGAACCAAGGCGCGGATGTGCGAGTAGTATTGTTTGTTCAGCTCGTTGAGGGAGAGGTGCTGACTGAAGAGTTAAAAACCAACATCAAGCAGAAAATCCGCGAGCAGTGTTCACCCCGCCATGTCCCCGAGGTGATCCTAGCCGTGAGGGATGTCCCCCGCACCAAATCCGGCAAACTGGTAGAGCTGGCAGTTCGCAATATCGTCCATGATCAGCCGGTTAAAAATGTCGGGGCACTGGCAAACCCTGAGTCTTTGGAGGAATTTAAAGATAGGGATGAGCTAAAGACGTAACATCAATAACTGTTACTTGTTGGCGTTAACTCCCCCAAGTGGCCTGAACCATTGCAGCCAGCGATGTATTCGACGTATTGGCGATGGTGTCACGACAATACTGTAGGTTGCTACGCGTATTGCATGGATGGTTGTCTAACCACTCATAAATCAGCTCGGGTGTCGTAATGTCGTCCAGTGCTACACCACTGTCGAGTTGATCTTCAACCTTACTGAACTCATCGCGTAGTTCCTGCGCCAACTCAAAGCATTCCTGAATCGAATTCATTCAAACCTGTCCTTTGTACCTACCTTTGTTGAGTGTAGGGTACTGCCCTGATAATTAGAAATGTTTGCCGATTCAGGGTAAGCTTCCATGAACACAATTTTGTAGACAAGCTTAAATCCGATTTAGCTCAAGACAAATTCATATTATCCCAACCACGGTGAAGTAAGACTAAAGCTCTCATGGTCAAAATCTATTTCGCCTTGAACGCCAATAGGCGTTACCAACATAGGATGGGTATGGCAGCTATCGAAGCCATTTAAGATTGGAACAGCTTGTCCGTTAAGGACTTCCATTAAAACGTCTAGAGGTTGGCGACCTGTTCTTTTATCGTCAAACAGCTCATGCTTGCCGAGCACAATGGCGGAAATCTTGTCGAAAACACCACACAGTTTTAAGTGGCAAAACACACGCTCGACGGTTTCTATCCCTTTTAGGCTGTCTTCTATTAGCAAGATATCTCCTTGCTGGATCTCAGGCATATATGGGCTTCCCCATATCCCCGCCATGGTATTTAAATTCCCACCCACAACTCGGCCTTTGACCACCCCTTTACCGATAAACTGCCAGTTATTAACCAAAATCGGTTTGGCTTCACTTTGGCTTTCCCAGTCAATTTTTACGTCTGTCCACACCTTAGGCATTGAGTAAGAGTAAGGGAGATTTTGCTGTTCAACTGCTTTTTCACTTAGCCTGTCACACAACAGTGCTTCAAAAGAAGAAAATGTCTCCTCGACCAATGGAGGGAATTCGCCAAACGATGCCACTAGTGCGGGGCCATAAAAAGTCACCAGGCCTGTCTGGGCATAAATCCCCAGCAGCAAAGCTGTGACATCCGAGTAACCGATAATGATTTTCGGATCTTGCCGTAGCGCTTCGTAATCAATATAAGGCAGCAAGGCATTACTGTTATTGCCACCGATGGTGGAAATAATACAGCGGACTTCTGGATCACGGATTAACGCATTTAGCTCTTCCGCTCGTGCTTGGATACTCCCCGAACGGTAATAGTCAGACTTCCCGGTTAGCTGCCCCGCTTTCAGCTTAAAGCCTTTATGCTGTAAAAAAGCTTTTGCCCTCTCAAATCGCTTCGGTGCAAAACACGTTGCGGGTGAGGACGGAGAGAAAAAGCCTATGGTGTCACCGCTCTGTAGCGGTTGGGGTAATAGTGTCATCCTTGATCTACTCTTTATCTGCACTAAATTACTTACACCATCTTACGCAAATTACATTCATATTTTCCCATTACTTAACAGACACTTAGACCCTCATCACAAAGTTTGCTTCTATCCAACGTTATCTAAAACACATTTCTGAAACAAAAATTTCATTAGAGCACGAAACATATTAAAATCAGCAAAACAAATTCCAGCCATAAAAATGAGATCTACATCTTACATGAGTAGCCTTAAATCCTTATGTTACAGATAAAAAAGCAAAACTTAGTCACATTTGTTCACAAATCATATACAATCTTATTGAGCAACTCATTTGAACACTAATAATTGTGTTGGGTGAACCTAAAATTTGAGGAAGGATACTCGATATGAAATATAAAACCCCATTACTGCTTGCCATAGGCGCATTGGCAATGAATGCCAATGCCAGCGAATGTGGGAAAGTCACTATTGCTGACATGAACTGGAGCTCTGCAAGCCTTATCGCCAACATTGACCGCTTTATCTTGGAGCACGGCTATGAGTGTGACGCCGAGCTCATCCCGGGCGACACCATGCCAACCGGCACATCCATGATTGAAAAAGGCCAACCTGATGTTGCCCCTGAACTGTGGAGCAACAGTCTAAAAGATGCCTTGGATAAAGGCGTAGAAGAAAAGCGTCTGCGCTACGCGGGTAAAGCCCTTGTCGACGGTGGTGAAGAAGGTTTTTGGGTACCTTCTTACTTAGTTGAGAAATACCCAGAAATGAAAACCATCGAGGGTATTGAAAAGCACGCCAAACTGTTCGAGCACCCAGAAGATCCTGATAAATCAGCTTTCTACAGCTGTCCAGCTGGTTGGAACTGTCAAATCAGTGCTGGTAACCTTTTCAAGGCCATGAAGCTTGATGAATCCGGCTTTGTGATTATTGACCCAGGTTCAGCGGCGGGTTTATCCGGCTCGATTGCAAAAGCTTATGAGCGCCAAGAGCCCTGGTTTGGCTACTACTGGGCACCGACTGCCGTACTGGGGAAATACAACATGGTCAAAGTCGACTTCGGCAGTGGCATTGACGAAGAGGAGTTCGTCAAATGTACCACCAATGCCGAATGTGATTCCCCCAAAACAACTATGTACCCACCATCACCAGTCCATACCGTCACCACTGAAAAGTTTGCTGCTAGTGCCCCAGAGGCTTATCAGTACTTTACCAAACGTGGTTTCACCAATGCTGACATGAACCAGATTCTGGCATGGATGGAAGATAACCAAGCAGATGGTGAAGAGGCAATGTTCTACTTTCTCGAAGAATATCCTCAAATCTGGCAACAATGGGTGCCACAAGATGTCGCGAAAAAAGTGCAGGACGCACTATAAGCCACATCTACAATTTCAGGTATAGGATTACCTTGTAGTACGCCAGAGCCCTTAGGGGCTCTGGTATGAAAAGGAATTAAACATGTCAGAGTCTAATTGGCTTAGTGAATTTCCGGAGATGGATCGTTCCGATCTCCGTGCTATCCGCAAATCTCTTGATGGCGCTTATCGCGACTTTTCTCGCGAATACGGTGACCTCATTGAATCTTTCTTCGATCCCCTACTTTCTTTCTTGGTCTGGTTTGAAAAGCTCCTTATTTCCACACCATGGGTTATTGTTCTTGGCGTCTGTACCACGTTAATTTACGCAGCTAGCCGCTCTTGGAAGCTTTCCCTAGGCTGCTTTGTTTCTCTCATTCTCATCGGTTATTTTGGAATGTGGGAAGATACTATGCGGACCCTTAGCATCATCACGGTATGTACCCTGCTCGCGATTCTAATGGGTATCCCCATCGGCATCGCTATGGCCCGCTCTAACCGGGTACAAGCAACAGTGACACCCTTGCTAGATGTCATGCAGACCATGCCAGCCTTTGTCTACCTAATCCCGGTTGTCATGTTGTTGGGCATTGGGAAAATCCCAGGGCTAATTGCCGTTGTGATCTATGCCATTCCGCCAGTGATCCGCTTAACCAATTTGGGGATCCGTCTTGTCGATAAGGAAGTGTTGGAAGCAGCAACTGCTTTTGGGGCTAACAAGAAACAACGCTTACTGGGCGTCCAGCTGCCTTTAGCCATGCCCACTATCATGGCCGGCATTAATCAAACCATCATGATGGCGCTGTCTATGGTCGTTATTGCTTCCATGATTGGCGTTAAAGGATTGGGCCAACCTGTACTTAAGTCGATAACCAATCAATACTTTACACTGGGGTTACTAAATGGCTTAGCCATTGTTGCCCTGGCAATTTTGTTTGATCGCGCATCTCAGGCTTATGCCAAACGTACTCAGGCCCACTTAGGAGACCTTACCCATGACTGAGCCATTAATTGAAGTAAGCGGTCTGTACAAGATCTTCGGCCCCAAACCGGCATCGGTCATTGACAGGGTAAAGAGTGGCGAAAGCAAAGATAAAGTACTTAATGACACCGGCCATACCGTTGGCCTCAAAGACATCAACCTGAAGATCAACAAAGGGGAAATCTTTGTCATTATGGGCCTTTCCGGCTCAGGAAAGTCTACCTTGATCCGTCATTTCAACCGTTTGATCGACCCAACATTGGGGCAGATTTTGGTTGAAGGTATCGATGTGATGAAACTATCTGCTGATGAACTGGTTAACTTCCGCAGGCACAAGATGTCGATGGTCTTCCAGCGCTTTGGTCTGTTACCTCACCGTACCGTTGTCGATAATGTTGCCTATGGCCTTGAGATCCAAGGTATAAAAAAAACCGAGCGACTAGCGAAAGCAACTGAGTGGCTGGAAACCGTTGGCCTTAAGGGATACGAAAACCAATACCCTGCGCAGCTTTCAGGCGGACAGCAGCAGCGCGTAGGCCTAGCTCGAGCCCTTAGCACCGACGCGGAGATATTATTGATGGACGAGGCATTTTCAGCCCTTGACCCCTTAATCCGTAGCGAGATGCAAGACCAACTGATTGAACTCCAGGAAAAGCTGCATAAAACCATTATCTTTATTACCCACGATTTGGATGAAGCCCTACGGTTAGGCGATCGTATCGCGATTCTTAAAGATGGCGAACTAGTACAACAGGGGTCACCAGATCAAATACTGCTTCACCCTGCCGATGAGTACGTCGAAGCCTTCGTCAAGGATGTCAATCGAGCCCGTGCATTGACTGTCGAAACCGTCATGCAGCCACCGGCTTATCGCATAACAGCGAAGACGATTGAAGAAGCCTTAGTTGAGATGAAGCGGATCAAACAAGATTACGCCTATAACGTCACTGAAGAAGGTTATCAGGGTGTGGTGACCAAAGAGAGTTTGCTCGATGCGGCCAAAACGGATGCTACACAGGATCTTCAAGATGACATCTATGAGGAAGTCCCTGTTATCTCGCCAGACTCCGTGATTGAAGAAGTGCTCCCCGACACCATGTCATGCGATTACTCTCTGCCGGTCGTAGACGAAGATGGTAATTTGCAAGGTGAGTTGGAGCGTAGTGCAGTTGCAGAAATCTTTACTGACGTCAGCGAGGCTAAGCCATCCACAAAGGAAGATCTCAGCATCCACCCCGTGATGGATAAAGCTTCATAGCAAAATTCGAATACCACGACCTATCGGCTTATAATACCAGTCGTCTCACAATATAAAAAACCGCCCACACCTTAAAAGTGTGGGCGGTTTTAATTTCTAAGCTCAATGGAAGAATTAAGCGCTCTCTTTCATTGCCGAGATAACCGAAGGGTCATTCAGCAGATTAAACAGCATGCTTTTGGCTGATGCACGCTGAGCATCCGAAAGCACCTTCTTCGGGTTCTCTCGAGCCATAGTCAGGATATTCTTAATGAACTTGCTGTTAGTACCTGAAAGCTCGTACACATAACGTAAGGTATCAAGCAGCTCGCCTTGTGGCAGGCTGTAAACCGCCATTTCACAGCTCAGGCCATCCATCGCTAGGAAATTGTTCACCACTTCCCTGCGCTCAGCGTTGAACTTCTCTTTGGCAATATGGCCATCAATCAAAGCCTGCACTCGATCAGCGATTGCGACAGGCACTTCCATTGTTCTTGTTTCTTGAGTCATTTTGTTCTTCTCCTGCTCTAGCTGAAGATTAGTGTTTATAGTAAGCCAATACGATTAGGTAAGCTAAACCCTCTGCTCAGGCTATGTAGCTAAGGATTACTCCTGACAACTTTAGACTACTCGCCTTCAAATGAAGGATTATAAATCTGAGATCCCCAGCAGTACTTGCTCGAGTTCATCCCATGGCATAAGTTGGCTATCGATAACTTCGAGGCGGCTTTCAAAACCTTCCAGCGTCACTTGGTTTACCGAAACAACACCATTATTCACATTAAATGCGTGGCAGCCTTTATTGGTATTGATCACCCCTTTCACACGCTCAGCGGTCAAACTGCAGAACATCGAAAAAAGCGGGTCAAAATCAAAAGTGACTTCGGCACCGAATATCCAGCCGCAGCTGTAATATCCCTGCCCTTTGTTTTCCTTACGGATAAACGTCTCATTTGGCGGCAGCTGAAACTGCGGCTCCATCTCAGCATGTTCATGATGATGCGCTTCAATTTCGCTAGCTTCGTCTTGCTGCTCTCGTTCGGTATCAAGCATCTCAAGTGGAAACTCACCCTGCTTAACTAACAGGCTGGCCAATTTCTTGGGTTGCTGCGTCGCGACCCAGTGCTCGAAGATCCCGACATCAACCTCGTCGCATTCGTCGAGTTTGTTACCTATTACAATCTCTGCCACATCGAGCTGATCGTTGAAGTTTTGGTTTTCCGTATACTTTTTATCAGAGAGGTTACGAGGGTCAACCAAAGCAACAGTGGCTTTTAAATCGATGTAATCTTTGAACTGGTTCGAGGTCAAGACCGAAATAATCTTGTGAGGATGACCGAGCCCGGTTGGTTCGATAAGCAATCGATCGGGGTTTTGGCGCAACAAGGCGGTGATCCCAACAGACGTAGGCACACCGGCAGTGCAGCACATACAGCCACCCGGCACTTCTTTGATCATCGCACCGGAGTCAGTAAGAATGGCACCATCAATACCGATTTCACCAAACTCATTGACCAGCACAGCCCATTTTTCATCGGCAGGCTTATTCTTCAGTAAGTTGAGAATCGTCGTGGTTTTTCCTACTCCAAGGAAACCGGTGATGACATTCGTTGGTATTCGCATAATGAGTGATTTTTCCGTAAATGTTGACGGGAAATTTACATGAAATACGCCCCGGCCTCAAATCATTGTGGCTGTCTTGTGGCGTTGAGGCTTTTGATTTATTTTAGTTTATTACCCAAGATTAAAGTATTGGGTGAAATGTCACCCTTTTTGAGCATTTGCCTCTTATAAAACCCGTAAATCAAAGCCATTAATGGCAATTCTGCTCACAATTTGTTTACATAACGTTTTTCGTGAGATTGCTAACACGCAAGGAGCATCTATGCTAAACCCTGCAACAGCGCAAGCAGTGATCGACCATGCCCTCTTCCTTGGCGCCGATTTTGCCGAACTGTTCGTTGAACACCACCAATCCAGCTCAGTCGAGCTTCTGTCCGGTGATATCGACAAAGTAAACTCCGGTATCGATTTCGGTATTGGTGTTCGCCTATTCTTCGGCCACAAGGTGCTTTATGGTTACACCAACAGCACCGACGAGGAAGAGCTAAAGCGCGTCACCAGCTTACTTGCTGCCAAAGACAAGCGCGATCAAATCGCCAACGCGGGCGCATTAAATCTTAGCCGCTACCAGAGCAAACATGCTTGTCAGCAGCCGTTGAGCCAGAACCCTAACCTTGACGCAAAAATAGCCTTTCTCCGCCAGTGTGACACCGCTGCGCGAGATGAAGACGAGAAAATCAATCAGTTCATTGGCCGTATCTTACAGCGTGAACAACAAGTTGAGATTTTCAACTCTACCGGCCTGCATATTGGCGATACCCGCCACTATACCCGCGTTGCAGCAACGGCTATCGCGCAAAATGGCAGTGAGCAATCAACCGGCTTTGAAGCGCCAGGCGCGCTAACCGGTTGGGAATTCAATAGCCAGCTAGATGCCAAAGAACTTGGCCACACTGTTGCCAAACAAGCAATGGTGAAACTCTTTGCCGAAAACTGCCCATCAGGTGAAATGCCGGTCATTATCGGTAATGGTTTTGGTGGCGTTATCTTCCACGAGGCATGTGGCCACCTACTCGAAACCACATCGGTTGCGAAAAAAGCTTCTGTTTTCCACGACAAAATGGGCGAAATGATCGCAAACCCTGTAGTCAGTGCAGTCGATGACGGCACCATGACCAATGAGTGGGGCTCAATCAATATCGATGACGAAGGGATGGAAACCCAACGCACCCAGCTTATCAAAGACGGTAAGCTAACCAGCTTTATGGTAGATCATATGGGCTCGCTGAAAACCGGCTTCACCCCGACAGGCTCTGGCCGTCGTGAATCCTACAAGTTTGCCCCGACCTCACGTATGCGTAACACCTTTATCGAGCCGGGCGACAGCTCTCTAGATGAGATGATTGCCAGTGTCGAGAAAGGCATTTACGCCAAGAAGATGGGCGGTGGTTCCGTGCAGCCTGGTACGGGTGAATTCAACTTTGCGGTACAAGAAGCTTACTTGGTCGAAAATGGCCAGATCACCAAGCCTCTAAAATCAGCAACGTTGATCAGTACGGGTCCGAAAGTACTCAAAGAGATCTCCATGATCGGGCGTGATTTTGCCCTAGCCGCAGGAATGTGTGGCTCTGTAAGCGGCTCGGTGCCTACTACCGTTGGCCAGCCAGCACTTAAAGTGGACAACATTCTTGTAGGGGGTAACTAATGGCCGATCAACAACAACTTCAACACGCAATTGATCAAGTTCTTGAGCGTGCCAAAGCTGCAGGTGCCGAAGCGGATGTTATTGCTAGCAGTAGCAATAACTTTTCTCTTAAAGCCAATGCTGGCGAGTTGGATGAATACAAGGTAACGTCAGGCCAAGTGATTGGCGTGCGTATTGTCAAAGATGAGCATATCGCCACCAGCTATTCGGAATCACTAGAGCCTACCAGCCTGGATATGATGGTTGAGCATGCTCTTGCCAACGCGACGTACACCAAAAAAGATCCTCACCAGACTATTGCCTGTGCAAACAGCCAGCTGACTACTGAGTATCCTGAGGTTTACCAATCAGATGCTGCGTCGGTCGATGACAAGATCTCTCTTGCCCTAGCCTTGGAAAAAGGTGTGGTTGAGAAACCCAACGCGACCTCTGCGCCATACAATGGGTTCGGCGAATCTGACAGCCAGGTCATCCTAGCCAATACCTTAGGCACCCGCTGCTACCACAAGGAACGTTCGACTTATTGCTATGCCTATACCCTTTTTGAAAAAGACGGCAAGCAATCGATGCATGGTGGCATGTCTACCGGTCGTCGTTTTGATGAGCTAGACCCTGAGTACTGCATCAACCATGGCTACGACATGGCAAAAGCTCTGTTGGATGGTGAGCCAATCAACACGGGTAACTACAGCGTAGTATTCGACCTAAACTGCCTGAGCAGTCTGTTTGGCGCATTTGGTATGTGCTTCTCGGGTCAGTCTGCTATGAAGGGCATCAACCCTTGGCGTGACTCCCTACATGCTAACGTTGCCAGCCCATTACTGACCATTTCGGATATAGCCTATATCGAGGGTGGCTCTGCCATCAAAGCCTTTGATAGTGAGGGCTTTGCAACTTGCGATACTATCCTGATTGGTGAAGGACAGCTGCAGAGCTTGCTGCACAACAGCCACACTGCCAGCTTCTTCGGTATCGAGAATACTGCAAATGGCTCTCGCTCAGCGAAAGGCGGTTTAGGCGTATCTGCTCGCCATACAGTTATCGCAACAGGACAAAGCAGCGAAGCTGAACTAACTGGCGGCGAATACCTAGAGCTGATCGAGCTTCAAGGTGTTCACTCCGGTGCCGATGCTGTCAGCGGTGACTTCTCATTTGGCGCGAGTGGCTTCTTGTGTCGTGATGGTAAACGTATCCAGCCTGTACGCGGTATTACAGTGGCAGGTAATTTTTACCAGATGATCAAAGAAATTGATGCTGTTGGTGATACGCTCACTCACGACCACGGTAAAAACTTCTTTGCTCCACTTATTCGCTTTAGCAAGCTGAGCATTGCAGGTAAATAAGCTGGGTGTGAATAATCCCGTTTAATGATTTGGCTACCAGCAGATATATCCTACTGGTAGCCTTAATAACAGTCTTGTAATTAACTAACCAAGCTTTCGCCCATAGTAAAATATTCTTTTCTCCAACCTTCTATCAAAGTAAAACACCAGCTCACTTGTGTGATTTAAATCACGCTTTTGTTTGTCTTTACTTTCCTCTGACTTTAGCTACCAAAAAACAAGCAGTTGCTGATTTTCCCATAACAATTGCTTTCACAAATTCTGTTTTAATAGCGCTCATACTGAAAAGCATGAATAAAACTGTTTAAAACATAAAAACAACGTACAAAAAGGTGTTCAAATTTACCAAAAAAGCTAAAAGATGAAGTTACTGACACATTTTTTATCTATTTTATTGTTAAATAGAATAACTTTATGTAATGCTAATTCAGTGTTTGTAGCAGTAGTAAATATCAACCAATTGTGGAGAATTACAATGAAACGTTCTATGACTCTAGTCGCTGGCCTAATTCTAAGTGCTACTCTTATGGGCTGTTCAAGCAGCGAAGAAGCAGAGCAGCTAAGCCAACTAACAAATAAAGTTGATGCGCTATCTGATCAAGTTGCAGGTCTACAAAGCCAACAAGATCAAATGGCAGGTGCAGTTAACGATACACGCGCTGCATCTGATGCTGCATACCAGGAAGCAATGCGTGCAAATCAGCGTATCGACAACATCGCTGATTCTTACACCAAATAATAAAAAAGTGGCGCAATCCTATTGCGCCACTTTTCTCTGAAGAATTATACCCAAGTTACCTCACAGTCACCCAATTGCTCTATCTGGGTCGACCAGACCATAAGTGTTGATACTCGCCTCTCCTAATTCCGACTCCAGATAATTCCTCACAACATCGATTGACTCAGCTTCCCACATGCACTGGCACAACTTATGTCGCTCAACAACCATTGTGGTATGAAGTCGCATACCTGAAGGTGGATGGGTCAGCACTCCACTTGCTCGTTGCCAAAACAATTCGGGATCGGTGATCTCATGTTGGATAACAATAAACATTCCCTACTCCTTGTTTTAACAATGCCCACGATACAATTATAGCTGGATTAGTGTGCTTGTGATGTATCAATTATAAGGAGAATCAATCAGTTGTAGCAACAATTTCTCCAAGTTCCGGTTGCATGGAAACAATCTTTTCAAGTAATGACGGGCTCAGGCTAGCTCGTTTTTGTGATTTAAAATTAAACATCACCACCTTTGCCGACCCTGTTGTTGTCACGGCTCCCTGCTGCTTGCTGACAATTTTGTATTCCATTACAAAGCTATCTTCAGCAAGTTCGGATACCCGACTTCCGACCAATAGTTTATCAGGGTATGTCACAGGCCTACGGTATCGACTTGAGGTTTCACTTAGCACAGGTCCCGTCTGTGTCACCTGCATGTCTTCCATCAAACCAATATCAGCAAAATAATCCAGTCTGGCTGTTTCAAAATAGCGGAAGTACACCACGTTATTAACATGGTTTAATGCATCCATCTCCCCCCAGGCGACAGGGATTTCAGTGATGACGGGATAACCTTCAAGTAAGTTAGACATATGCAGTTCCTTGCATCAAAAATGTAAAAGTACAGCTAAACGACAACCTATTCCTGTAAACACCTAATTTAAACAAGCGTTCGACTATTAACCTATACAGCAGATAACAAGTTTGCAACAATTCTTTCTATATCTTGTCGGTTAGATCCTTTTCTCATATTCCCCAAAGGGATGATGAACATCTTTTCTACAGTTATGAAAGCAGCGTGTAAAAAAACAACGTAAAAACGGCAAAGGCCTTAATTTATAAGGGATAGAAGTCTATTTTACGTTATCCTAGGCCACCTTTTTTCTACCTGACGATGAACAGTACGTTTTTCGGCAGGTAACTGTCGGCGCTTGCGCCCGTTACATGTATCAACAATTATGCTTTACGATAACAACATTCCAGTCCGTTACCCCAAAGGGGCCTTTGCTATGGGGACGGTATATAGCTTTACCGGTGCCTCCATTCTTGCATCTATCATTTTCTCACTGCTGCTGTTTCTTTCCATCGACGAAGATCCTGTCATGCAGATCTTGTTTGGCGGCTTGGCTGTCATTTTCGAATTAGGTAAGTTCTTTGCTTGGTACGAGTTTGGCGAACGCCGTGCGAGACGCAACTATGCTGGTGCCGCTTCGGCCTTTGCTTTCTATACTGTCCTCGCTGCCATTTCAATTGGTGGTTCAGTAGGCGGTATCAACAGTGCCACTAACCAAGCCCAGAGTCATGTGAATGTGCAGCAAAGCAGGGTCAACAACTACGACATGCAAATTGCCGCGATTGAAAGACAAATTGAACTGAACAACTCAGCGGCTGAGAAATACATTGAGATGGAGCGCATCGCAACGGGTGTTGCACGAATACAGCGCGAGAATGATGAGCTTCGTGAGCAACAACTAAAACTTGCCGCCGAACGAGACAGCTTACCGGTTGTCAATCAAGGCTCGGTCATTGGCCTTATTGACAGCTTAGCTCAATCACTAAAGATCCAAACAGAAACCGCCCAGCTCAGCTTGGTGATTTTCCTCTCTGTATTGCTTGATTTCTTCGCTGCTTTTTTTGTTGGCTTAATTGGTGAAGAGCTTCGCTTCAGAAACCAATTCCGCCGTGTCGGCCCTATTACTATCAACACCTATGCGGACAACGAAATCAAGCAGCCTGAATTGCTGACTAATCAGCAACAAGAATCAACTGAAGACAACGTTGAAGCGGAAACCGAAGTCAAAGAGCCTGTAGCGCCTACTGAACCGGAAAAACCAAAGTCACTGTACGAACAAGCCATCGAAGCCTTGAGTACCAATCAGGTCAACTGCACCAAGCGGGCCGTAACTAAATACCTCAAGACCAGTAGTGACGAGGTTGACGACATCTTCAGCCGTTTTATGGAAGAAGGTATTGTCAGCAAGAAACCAAACAACCACTACCAATGGCATGGTGTTTCTGAGGCCGCCGAGGCTTAAGTTGTTTACTTGCTAGCGAAGACGTAAATAAAAGCCCGACTTTATATTGATAAAGTCGGGCTTTTTTCATGCTTTTGCGAGTAAGGGAATGATTGTCTTACAAGCCTTTTTTGTATTGCGCCATCGTCGTTGGGGCAAGCTTGGCATGAAGTGCTGTCGGCGCAACATCACCATTGAGCTGCTCTCGGAAAGCTTCAAGCAATTCAGGTTTTTCCAACGCCATCTGGGTATGAGTTTTAATATCACGCAGATCCACCATATAGCCATCAAATAGGCCTGAGTGATCCCGAAGTACATCCAAGTTCAGGTAATTCTCTTGGCTGTATAAGGCGTTATGGGCACCGCGCTGTTTATCCACTACATAAGAAGCATGCTTGAGGCTGAGGATAGACGCCGACTTATCACATTTACGCAGACACTTGTCATCGAACCGCTTCTTCTTACAGCCTACAGTTTGGTGGAACAGGCACTGTCGGCTGGTCAACAAGGTGATTGGGTGGTAAATGCTGTAGTACAGCTCGAAGTTATCCGGCTTGACCAGTGGCTTGATCTGCTTCTTGTTGATCTCGTTAGAGACAAACGCCCCCACACAGTTAAACTCCTCTTTCAAGCAAGTCAGACTGTAAGAGTTGATAATGTTCATCTGTGGACCGGCAACCCAATCAATGCCCAGCTGATAAGCAGCGTATCCCACCCCACTATTGTTAGTAACAATACGGCTTGGTTTCACCTGCTCAAGGAAACTGACAGCCGCCTCGTAGTTATCCTCAATTAAGATAGCCGGGAACCAAGGCACTAATTGGTTATTGTCTTTAAATAGCGCAACCATCCTCGATAAGTCACTCGCCAACGCTTCTGGCAGCTGGAAGTAGACGGTTGTATTAGGCTGCCCCGACAATGATAAATCGCTTTGCGATGAAATCAGTGTGTAAAGGTGAGGTTCTTGGCCTACTTCATGGTCAAGAGCGTTATTATTGTTCTGTTGAGGTTTATCCAACTCAACTGGTGCAACAAGCGGTTTGTTTCCATTGAGGACAACTGCCACTTGCTCTTTAATTACGGTTTGCTCTTTGTAAGGAATGTACAGACCGCTTTCTAATGCGCTCAGGTCAATCTCATTGATCTGGTAATCTGCATTGGCAAAGCTGTTGACCCACTTGGATACCCCTTCCTCATCGAGGGTGTATTTGCCTGACGCCACCAAATTTGACTCGGACTGCAGCTCTACCAAACCTTGATGTGTGCGAAGCTCGACCTTCAGTGGCTGACCTTCAACCGCAATCACTTTGATATCAAGGTGTAGCTTCTCAACACACAAGTCTTTAGTGACGCGTTCTACTTCCTGAATAATGTCTGTTTTGGTGTCATAGAGCTTTTTCTTCACCGCCTTGAGATCATCCATGCTAGTGCAGCTATAGACATTCGAGAAGTGGGTAGCAGCATGATCCCTTGGGTTATCAATAAACATGTTTTTATTGATATCGCCTGTCAAGAATGCATTGGAAAAATCACGGTTAAATACCGTGTAAAGCCGGCTGGTGTCCGTCAGCATCTCTCCCTTACTGCAGTAGCTATCGATTTGCTTGCGCCAGGAATCTACCACCGTATAGACATAGTGGGACTTCTTGATCCGCCCTTCGACTTTCAAGGAATACACCCCCGCGTCAGCCAGAGCCGCCATATCAGAATAGGCTGAGTTATCCTTCAGGTTCAGTGGGTAATCTTTACCAACGTCAGTTGTTTGGTACTGTTCACGACAAGGCTGGCTACAACGCCCCCGGTTACCTGAACTACCATTTCTCACCGAGCTGATATAGCAAAGACCAGAGAAGCCGATACAGTAAGAGCCATGAACAAAGACTTCCATCAGAACGTCATGCTGATGACCAAACTGAGCCAGGTGCTTGATCTCTTGTATATTCAGCTCACGTGATAGGTTCACACGCGAAGCCGTCAATTGCTTGAGAAAAAGGATCTGCCCTTCATTGTGGGTATTAAGCTGCGTTGAAGCGTGCACATCCAAAGTAGGGAAATGCGTCTTCAATATAGAGAAAAGACCGATGTCCTGAACAATAACCCCATCAATATCGGTATTAACCAGTTTATTCAGCAATCGGACCAATGCCGGCACTTCGCTTTCAAGGATGATGACATTGAGCGTCAGGAAGATCTTGCATTGGTGCTGATGAGCAAGTCGAACCACACCACTGAGGTTTTCGAAAGTAAGGTTGGTCGCCCGGTTACGCGCATTAAAGTTATCCAGTCCGCAATACACTGCATCAGCGCCTGCGATAATAGCAGCTTTTATTGATTCTAAATCGCCGCCCGGTGCTAACAGCTCAAATTGGTCACTCATTTCGACATTACCCTTTTGCCAATACCCAATGCAAAAGGGCGGTATTCTACGTGGTACGAGCTGTAAATTCCATCAATACAATTAAGGTTATTTATCGGCGCAAGCTGTCGCCATCATGTTCGAAACATTGCAGCTTGAGCCATTGACCGAGTGTTTTAATTTCAAATTGCTTCGCTCGCGATTGCTTATAAACAAAATAGAGGTTATCGCCAGTTGGCAACTCATGCATCGGTATACGGACTAGGTTCTGTTGGTGGTCATGATCATTGAGGAAATAATCATTCAAAAACGCAATACCCTGATGATACTTCACCGCTTCAGCGGCAAGCACCATATGACTGAAATGGCTGACCTTTGCATTATCAGGCAATTCAAATCCCCCTCGCCGGCACCATGTCTGCCAATCTTTAGCCTGATGACCATCTTTGAAGATAGAGTGCACCGACAGCAATGGGTGCTCCCATAGAGCCTCTGGCAAAGGTTTGTCCTGGATTTGTTGCCACAGTTTTTGGCTGCAAAACGGGTACAGCAACTCTTTATACAAAAAATCACTGACATAGTTTTTCTTAGGGGGATGGGCCGTAATGAAGCAATCTGCCACCTGATCGGTAAACTCAGGCTCATCGGCAAACATCGCAAGTGATAAATCAATTTCAGGGTGTTGCTGGCGCAAATTTTCCAGCCTTGGCACCAACCATTTCACCGCCAGAGAACTATACATCGCGAGCCGTATCTTCCCGCTCTCCCCTTCGCGGATTTGCTGGCTGGCCTGCGCAATGTTCTGCAATGAATGGGAGATCTCTTCGTAATACTTCTCTCCCATTGGGGTCAAAGACAAGCGCCGGCCCTGCCGCACGAATAAGGTTTCACCCAAATATTCTTCCAACAGTCGCACCTGATGGCTAATCGCGCTTTGTGTCACATTCAGTGATTTTGCGGCAAGCGAAAAACTATTTAAGCGTGCAACAGATTCGAAACACTGAACAGCACGTAAAGGTGGTAGTTTCATTATTAGATTGGCTCATACTAAGTGAATATTTATCATTATATATGAAGGCTATTTATAGATTAAGCTTACCCAATCACAACTCTTCATTCTTTTTGTACGAACACGGAATGCGTGTCAGTCAATGACAGGAGCTTAGTCATGCCTTCAATATCTGTTGGAATGGCAATGAGTTTACTCATTGTCGGCAACCTTATTGCGGTTTTTTCTGATGCCTTAATTAAAACCTTGGGCGAAGATACAGCTGTTTTTCAATTTGTCTTTTTCAGGCAATTAACAGCTGTATTGATATTATTGCCCTTTTGTTATGGCGTCAGTAAAAAGAGCTTTACCGATGGACTGAAATGGCATGCCTTGCGAGCCCATATCTGGTTGCTTGGAGCAATCTTTATGGTATTCGCCATCAATGCTATGCCACTTGCTACAGCCAATGCCATCTTTTACGCGGCACCTCTAATGATGTTGCCACTCGCATTAGTGTTTTTTAAAGAACAACTCACTCGCTACTCCATTGCAGCAGGAGTGCTTGGATTTATTGGCGTATTGGTGATCATTCGGCCGACAGAAATTGATTGGGCGGCGATCGCAGCATTAATTGTTGCTTTGACGATTGCCAGCAATAATTTGCTGATTCGTAAATTACCCAAGCATCAAACCGTGGCTCAAACCTTATTGTTAACCAACCTTGCTGGTATTCCTGCTTCACTGGGGTTGGCGTTATGGGAAGGGCGAGAGTGGGATTGGACACCACTGATCACTGCAGCTGGTTCGAGTAGCTTCATCTTAATCTATGCCGCTATCTGTGTTATTGCCTATCGCTCTGCAGAGAGCAATAAGATTGCCAGCGCCGAATACAGCGGCCTACTCGGCGCTGTAGGAGTTGGCTTAGTCTGGTTTGGAGAAACCCCTGATATTGCCATGATCCTTGGCACCGCCATGATTGTGCTGCCACTTATCTGGCTGGCTCGAATCGAGAAGAAGAAGGCCACAACGAATACTGAACTTTCGGAATAACCTATGTCAGCGTTTTTACTATCACAAATACTAATGGGTATCGCAGTCTGCTTTGATCTTGTTTCATTCCAGTTCAAGGAAAAGAATAACATCATCAAATGTTTTATCTGCGCGGTTACCCTGATCGGTATCCATTTTGCTTTATTGGAGCAATGGACAGGCGCTGGCCTAATGGCGCTGGGAGCTGTGCGCTATTTTACAAGTCTGTATACAACGTCCAAGAAGATGGCATTGTTATTCTGCATCAGCACGCTGGTCATCACCTTTTTTACCTATGCAGGGCTTGCGAGCATTATCAGCTGCATAGCAGCATTAATCCAAACTGTCGCGACCTTTAGCAACAACGATAAACGGCTTCGTCAGCTAATGATTATGGGTACCAGCTTGTGGCTAACCCATAACATCATTATTGGTTCACCTACCGCCGTGCTTCTAGAGGCAGTATTCCTCTCCAGTAACCTCATTGGCTACTATCGCTACTACCTAAAGCCAGCGAAAACCGCCGAGCAGATGTAAAAAAGGGCCTTCCGGCCCTTTTTAACGTAAATCTCTGATTGTAGTTAGGCCGTCGCCTTGTCCGCTCTTTCCTTCACCTTTTCCAGGATGGCAGAGATCGGAACAATTGGGCCCATCATATTAACCCTCAGTGCATCACTGCCCGATGCATAATGCAGCTCAGATGAGTCATAAGAGGAATAGTTATACTTATAGTTAAACTTTCCCGTTGCGATATGTAACAAATCGAACTCTTTTCGATGGCAAGAGATATAAGCACGCCAGTACATCGCATCCACAATTTCTGACGGCTGCTCTGCGCGAATGATAAATCGCCAGCTCCCATCCTCGCCGTAGAAATCCAAAGGAAAAGTATTTTTTGTTTTTCTTTTGCTAAACAAAGTCAATTAATCCACTTAACCAGCCTATCAAATGAATTATGCAAGGATTGCAGCAGAATGGAAGTGATTACCGATCAAAACCGTCAAATTTGACATAACTGTACAATTTTCGACGCATTTAATTTAACCACATTCATCATTTCGCCTAATCTGCGAGCGTTCATTTAAAGCATCGATAAACGCCTTACTTAAAGCAATGGTTAAAAGTCCACGACTCTAAGCGCTTACAAAAGGGTTACTCTATCAATACACAAACGCAAATCATTACTATTGATAATAATAAACAGCTCTGACCACCCCTTAACATTCAATCCACAAGCTATTGATAAACATATTAAAACTATAATTATCAGATAGTTCCCTTCCCTACTAAGCACCTTGCTATAAAAATAATTCACCTTATTGATAAATATATCTAATGTTCACTTGGTCACTAAAAGCACATTTTAAAGAGTACCTGACGGTAAGAAGTGATAATATCCCCTCCGATTTACATTTGGTTACATTTAACCAGGTGTACCTCAAACACTCAATCCATGAACATAGAGATGTATTATGTGGAATAGACTCAATAAGTCGATGATGGTTTGCCAAATGATGTTTGGCCTATCTTTCTACGGTGTGATGGTTATCCTCACCCGCTTTTTCCTAGAAAACCTTAACTACAGTGAAGCCGACACCATGATGGTCGTGGGTGCTTTCTCATCAATAGGCCCGTTGTTTGCCATTGCAGGCGGTTTTATTGCTGATAAATTTCTCGGGGCTTACCGTTCACTTACAATCAGTTACTTCGGTTTTGCCATTGGCTATGCCCTGCTCGTGATGGGTGCATCGACACTAAATGTACCAATGAGTTTGATTGGTATTGCGCTTGCGAGTTATTCCCGTGGTCTAATGTCACCTTCTTACCCAAGCCTTTACAAACGCACATTCCAATCAGAAGAACACTTTGAGAATGCCTACCCAGTTAACTACTCGGTCAACAACGTTGGTGCCCTGCTAGGCCAATACTTCTTCCCGATGCTGGTGTTGATCCTTGGCTTCCATGGCAGCTTTGCCCTGTCTGCTGCTATGGCAACGCTTGCGTTTGTTATCCTGTTCATTTCACGCAAGCCCCTGTTATCTGTCGCCACTGACATGGACAACAAGCCTGCTGGAGCGAAGAACTGGCTGGCGTTTATTGCCATTTCGGCTTCGATGATCGGCCTTGTTTTCTTCATGTTCTCCAACATGGATATCGGCAAGAACATCGTATATGCGATTGGTGCAGCGGCTATCAGCTACTTTATATGGTTGATGATGAAAGCTAACCGCTCCGACTCTTTAAAAATGGGGACTATCTTGATCATCACCGCACTGACCACAGCGTTTTTCGTCTACTACGGTCAGATGATGACTTCTATGACCATGGTGACTATCAACACCATGCGTGGTGATCTGTTTGGTATCATCCCAATCGCTCCGGAAGCCTCAATGGCGATGAACCCACTATGGTGTATTGTCGGCGGACCTTTGGTATCGTGGGGTTTCTCTTCGCTAGAGAAACGCAATATAAACTTCTCAACGGCAACGAAAGTGAGCTTCTCTTTTGTATTGACCGCTATTGCCTTTGGTATTCTCACCATGGCGATCTACAACATCGGCGAAAATGTCATTATCCGCCCTGAAGTATTCTTGGCTATCCACTTCTTCCAGGCACTGGCAGAAGTGATTGTCGGTAGCTTGGTGGTTGCCTTCATCCTATCGGTTGCACCTAAGCACATTGAGAACTTCTCAGTCAGCCTTTTCTCGGTGGCTATTGCCCTAAGTGGTATTGTCGGCGCAGTATTCTCAACCTCTATCGCACTGGAAAAAGGCCAGGAAATCACCCAGGAAATCGTACAAACCGTTTACGGTGACTACTTTAGCCTACTAACAATGCTTGCGGTTGTGATGGTCGCAGTTGCCCTGCTTGCCTCTCGTATGATCCGTGTAATGCTGAAAAAAGCAGAAGACGATCAGGAACAAAATGCTACGCTGGCAGAAGCATAATGGCTTAGCCCATTTCTTTGCTGAGAATAGGTAAAGTAAAAGCCAACACTCTAAAGGCTCCGCTTCGGGGCCTTTTTTGTATCTGCAACAAAGCAGAAAAAGCCTAAACCAGCCAAAGCGAACAAAAATCAAACAAAATAATTGCAAAGCGTTGAATTATAGAACAACTTAATGAGGAGAAATGAAGATAGTCGAGGTGCTATCTTTTTAAAGGTAACACAAAAAAATTTATATTATTAGACTTGTTAAAAAACTTTCTCAGCCTATAATGCTGAAAACCGGAGCGTCTGCCAACGCTCCGGTTTTTTTGTGCCTGCAACATGGTAAATCTGAATGCTATCTGCCAATAGCAAAAAGCCATGATGCAAAATTCGATAAGATAAGGAATGACCAATGCGTATCGAACAAGACTTGAAACTGGGTTTTAAAGATGTACTGTTTCGTCCAAAACGTTCAACCCTAAAAAGCCGTTCTCAAGTTGAATTAACCCGCGATTTTACATTCAAGCATAGCGGTCGTCAATGGTCTGGTGTACCAATTATTGCTGCCAATATGGACTCTGTTGGTAGCTTCGAAATGACCGCTGCCCTTGCCAAGCACGGTGTGATGACAGCTGTTCACAAGCACTATACTGTTGCTGACTGGGCTGAGTTCGTTAACAACAACGACGCTAACGTGCTGAACAACGCAATGGTTTCTACCGGTACTTCTGACGCTGATTTCCAGAAGACCAAAGACATCATGGAACTGTCTGACGACCTTATCTTCATCTGTATCGATATCGCCAATGGCTACTCTGAGCACCTTGTACAATACGTTCAGAAGGTCCGTGCTGAATTCCCTAACAAGGTTATCAGTGCCGGTAACGTAGTAACAGGCGACATGGTTGAAGAGCTTATCCTTGCTGGTGCTGACATCGTTAAAGTCGGTATCGGCCCAGGCTCTGTATGTACTACCCGCGTTAAGACAGGTGTTGGCTACCCTCAGCTTTCTGCCATCATCGAGTGTGCTGACGCAGCTCACGGCCTAGGCGGTCGTATCATCGGTGACGGTGGCTGTGCATGTGCTGGTGATGTTGCCAAAGCCTTCGGTGGCGGTGCTGACTTCGTAATGCTTGGCGGTATGCTGGCTGGCCACGAAGAGAGCAACGGTGAAGTCATCGAGCAAGACGGCAAGACTTTCATGAAGTTCTACGGCATGTCTTCACAAAGCGCGATGGACAAGCACTCTGGCGGTGTGGCCAAGTACCGTGCAGCTGAAGGTAAAACAGTTCTTCTGCCATTCCGTGGCCCGGTTGAAAACACTATCCAGGACATCATGGGTGGCGTTCGTTCTACTTGTACTTACGTCGGTGCCGCGAAGCTGAAAGAGCTGACCAAGCGCACGACCTTCATCCGCGTACAAGAGCAGGAAAACAACGTATTCGGTAAAGAGTAAACAGGTTTTCGCTAAAGAATAAGCTATTACTTGTTTGGTGAAAGTATTAGCAAAGGCCGCTTAGCAATAAGCGGCCTTTCTTTTATCTCTTGCTTGCCACCAGCCACTCTTTAATTCATATCTCCTTACACTCTTTGGCCCCATAAAGGTCATACTGACTAATCTGATCAAGTATGAACACCGTAGTCATGGGTAGTTATAACGTGAACAAGTTATGCGGAGGCAGATATGGACTTAGCAGACAAACTCAGATCAAGAGGTAAAGCTGTCGAAGATGATTACTTTGCCCGTGAGGAAAGAGCACTGATTGAAGCTATCCGTGAAAAGCGTCAGAACGGAGAGCTTGATAACTGGCACAGAGATGATGAATCCCTAAGTGAATAGCAAACATCGTATATTTTTCAATTCAGCTTAGCTAAATACTGCACCCAAAGGCCACATCATAGTGGCCTTTGAAATTATTGCTGACACTGATTCAGATATTCAACCAATCCATCGAGGTCTACAGGGACGATCGTTGAATTATCTTCCCCTTTCTTCACTAGCCCTTCTTTAATTAACTCATGAATGATTCGGGTATAGGCTCTATCCGTACAACCGAAGCGCTGTGCTTCCTGATACATATAATCATGTTTTAAAGAACGGGCATCAGTCGTACACCGGTCTACGATATCTTTAACGATGTTGAACTTCAGCGGATACAAAGAGCGCTCGATGGCAATGTTCATTGACGATTGATACATATTCGCCATGCGGTGATTCATCCAAAATGAAATCGTCGAATCTTCAAGCAAGATTTCAGCAAACCGCTCCTTTGGGATCACAACAAGCTCAGTTGTCGCTGTTGCTACCACATCGAATGAACAACGATTTCCCGAGAAAAACTCGATTTCTCCAAAGAAGTTATCTTCTAGGAAGTAGTCACCCAAGCTAAGCGTTTTACCATTAAGGGCTGTGTGTAACAGCATAAACTGAGCGGCAGCAGACCAATATACCTCGGTGATATCGTGTTCTTGCCTGACGATATAATCGCCCTTTTGCCGAGTAATGCGCCGAAAGCTCTCATTGGCAATTAACTGACGAAACCTTTCTGGCCCTTTGCTCAAAATTTCAGACATATCCATTTTGTGTAAACTGTGTCCAACCTATCAAAATATAAAATTATTTTTGCCACACCCGGACAATTGTCGTGCTAGTGTCCCCAAGCGATTCTATAAGCTACAGTTCATAAGCTTAGGAAGCAAAATGCTAACTATCTATACTCATAATAATCAACCGCAATTTGGGAAACACTGCGTTTTCCCGGATTATACATTGTTGGGACAACACGAATGAATTACTTCGATCTTCCGAAAATTGATCTTCATTGCCACCTAGATGGCAGCGTCAGACCACAGACTGTTATCGACTTGGCCAAACAGCAAAACATCACGCTACCTAGCTATGATGTTGATGAAATCAACGCTTTGATGGTTGCCCCAGAAACTTGCCCTAACCTGCCAGAATACCTCAGCCGCTTTGACCTGCCGGTATCGGTCATGCAGACAGCTGAAAGCTTGGAGCGTATTTCTTTTGAGCTGTTTGAAGACGCAGCCAAAGAAAACGTGAAGTACTTGGAGGTTCGTTTTGCGCCTCAGCTGCACATTCAAAACGGCCTGACTTATGAGCAAATCATTGCCAGCGCGGTTAAGGGAATGAAAAAAGCTGAAGCTCAGTACGATATCAAGGGTAACTACATTCTTTCGATGGTGAAGTTCCTACCTTCTGATACCATCCCGCAGGTTATTGACGCAGGTGTTAGCCTACTGAACCAAGGCGTTGTTGCTTTTGATCTTGCTGGTAGTGAGCTTGATGGTTTCAGCCATGACTATGCCACTTTCGCACAGGATGCAAAAGACAAAGGCTACAGAGTCACTATTCATGCAGGCGAACAAGGCAGCGGCCAAAATGTCTATGAAGCTATTTCTATCCTAGGTGCTGAGCGCATTGGTCATGGTGTTGCGATCAAAGATCATGAACAAGCTTACAACCTGGTGAAAGATGAAGACGTCGCGCTTGAAACTTGCCCAAGCAGCAATGTTCAAACGAAAGCGATCCCAGAACTATCGCAGCACCCAATCAAAGCGTTTTACAAAGATGGCGTGCCAGTGACGATCAACACTGACAACCGAACAGTTTCAAACACTACGATGACTGATGAAGTTCGCAAGGTGGTAGAGCAGTTCGATCTAAGTGAAGAAGATTACTACCAAATCTACCAGATGAGCGTTAAACACTCTTTCGCTTCAGACGACGTCAAGCAAGCATTGATGCAGTTCGCTAAATAAGCAAAATCAAAACTAATTATAAGGCCACTTCACTCCTGTGAAGTGGCCTTTTTCATGTTTGCCGTATACCTAACAGCTAATACAATCAATCCAACGATTTCTTGAACCGCTTAGACGCCACCAGCAGACCGATAACGGTAAAGCCTGCTAGCCACAGTGTATCTTTCCATAACCCGGCCAGATCAGCGCCGCGCAAAACGATACCCCTTATCAAACGCATAAAGTGTGTCGCTGGCAGAGCTTCTGATATCCACTGTGCTGCAACAGGCATGGCTTCGTATGGAAACATAAACCCGGAGAGCAAAATCGATGGCAGCAGTATGAAAACGGTCATTTGCATCGCTTGAAGCTGGGTAGAAGCGATCGTCGAGATCACCAGGCCCAAGGTCAAACTGGCAGAGATAAACAACAAGGTCCCAAACAAGATCTGGCTGATCGCCCCATTGATCGGCACATCAAAGATAAAGTGCCCTAACCCCAGGATAATAATGACCTGAATCAATCCGACAAAGATATAGGGGACTATCTTGGCTACCATCAATTCAAATGAGTGGATTGGTGTGGTGATCAACAGTTCGAGGTTCCCGCGCTCACGCTCCCTTACTATGGCGGCACTGGTAAACAAGATCATCGTCATGGTTAAGATCACCCCCAAAAGGCCGGGAATAATATTCACCGCCGAGCGCTGGGTGGGATTGAAATACAACGCTACCTCAAAGGTTTTTTCTATCGGTGGGCGAATTTCGATGTCCAAGTCCGTTAGCGGCATGGCTTGTAAGCCAAGAATCGCCGCGCTAATCATGGTATCGGAACCGTCGACTATCCATTGACCTAGCTCTCGACCCTGCATCGCTCGTTGAGTTAAATCGCTAGGTAAAATCAGTGCAGCCCTCACCTCTCCTTGTTGAATCGCCAGTTCGGCTTCTTGCGGTGATGAATACTGCCTCTTTACCTCAATAACCTGAGTCACCTTTACTGATTCGACTATTATTCGCCCTGCGACACTATTGCTTTGATCGACGATAGCGACAGGGATATTGCGGACGTCAGTGTTTATTGCAAAGCCAAACAGCAGCAACTGGATCAACGGGATCATCACCACCATGCCAAAAGTAATTCGATCGCGTGATAGTTGGCGAATCTCTTTCACCATCACCGCTTTCATACGGTTGAGAGCATTCATTGCCTACCCTCCCCAGTCACTGTGACAAAGACATCTTCAAGGCTAGGCCTAGCAATGTTCATCTCGCTTTTTGTCAATTGTGGGAAGGTGCTTTTAAGCCATACAATAGGGTCATCAATATGTTGATGTATCAATACCCGCAAACGAATGCCGAGCTGTGCCGCCGAGCGGACTTCAGCCTTTTTCAATAATTGCTCTTTCAGCTCCCTTAAACGCTCTGCTTTAATCTCGACAACCTGTACACCCATCTCTTCCATCAGCGTTTCTGGTTCGCCATCAGCACGGATCACACCAGCTTCCATTATCGCTAGCCGGTGGCAACGTTCTGCTTCATCCATATAGTGGGTTGTGACCAAAATCGTGGTGCCTTGATCCGAAAGATCAAAAAGCTGCTCCCAGAACTCTCGACGATTTTCAGGATCCACCGCCGATGTCGGCTCATCAAGAAACAGGAGTTCAGGTTTATGCATTGTTGCAGCCGCCAACGA
The DNA here is from genome assembly GCF_056158405.1 of Photobacterium sp. AWH4_225. Classification (NCBI taxonomy): domain Bacteria; kingdom Pseudomonadati; phylum Pseudomonadota; class Gammaproteobacteria; order Vibrionales; family Vibrionaceae; genus Photobacterium; species Photobacterium sp. AWH4_225. The sequence continues at coordinate 398,382 of NZ_JBSWTF010000004.1, forward strand.
CAAGCGCTGCTTTTGGCCACCACTCATACCGGAAACACGCTGCTTTCGCCGCTGATCTAAGCCATAGGTCGCTAATTGCTCATCGATTCTTTGCGCTAATTCCTGTTTTCCCATTCCGAAGATCTGGCCGATAAACTCCAAGTTTTCTTCCACACTCAAGTCATCGTAAAGCGAAAATTTCTGGGTCATATAGCCTATTTTTAGCCTCAGCTTTTCTGACTCCTGGGGAATAGTTAAACCCAGTACAGATACATCACCTTCAGTCGGGCTCAGCAAGCCTGTCAATACGCGGATAGTAGTCGATTTACCACAACCGTTAGGCCCTAAAAAACCGTAGATACTGCCTTTGGGCACATTAAGGTTGATGTTGTCGATGGCAGTGAAGTCACCAAATTTTTTCTTTACGTTTTGGGCTTTGATCGCATATTCCGCCATGATCATTCCCCAGCCAGTTCCACTTGGGCAGGTACACCGGAAGGAAGCTGCTCTGCACTATCAGGTAAATCAACCTCGGCGAGATACATCAAGCGAGAACGCTCATCTTCTGTCAGGGCATAATAAGGAGTAAATGCGGATTCAGACGATACCCAGCGGACAGTACCTTCAAAAGGCTGTTCTACCCCATCGACATAAACAGGCACTTTACGCCCAGGAACAAAATCGACCCTATAACTGGCTGGTACATAGACCCTTGCATAGGGAACACGGTTTGCTTGAACGACAGCGACTACGCCATTAACAGGTACTCTCTCGCCAAGGTTATATGGCAAGTTATCCAAGATGCCATCTCGGGTAGCCACAATCGTCAGCTCATCTAGCTTTTGTTGCTCCAAAACCACATCTGCGGTGGCGGCGGCCAGTTCAGCTTTAGCTTGATCTATGTCTTCCGGCCTTGAGCCTGCAGTGAGCTTACTGAACTCTTCGTTGGCTGAGTCTAATTCTGCTTTGGCTGAATCTCTTGCTGCGAGAGCACTGTCTTGTTCTGATTGGCTGATCAGTCTTCTATTAACCAATTCGGCCTTACGACGATAGTTCTTATCAGCCTCGGTGAGTTGTGCCTGCGCTCTAGCTACTTTGGCCTGTGCCGCGGCGATATCTTCCGGCCTTTCACCATTGGTGAGCCTGAGTAGATAAGCTTCTGCTTTAGATTGTTCAGCGATGGCATGTGCCAATATCGCTTCCTGGTTCTTACTATCAAGCCTTACCAATACGTCCCCTTGTTGTACTGTGCTGCCCTCTTTGACGGGAAGCTCCCGAATGATTTCATTGGCTGTCGCACTAAAAGTCACCCTGTCACGCTCAAGGGTACCTAAAGCTTGGCTGGGTGAGCTCTTCAAACACCCTGCTAGCAACAAGGGGACAAAAAGGAGAAAAATGATTCGTATGCAAAAGCTTCCTTTCATTGCTGTATCTCTTAAGGCTGGTTCATTGAATCAATGACATGATTACTACTAATTACAGTAGCACTTAGGTAGAGCCAATAACGCAGTGCTACCTCATAACTTCAACGATTTAATTATTAATTAAGAAGTAAAATATTACTTACCACCGAGAAAGGAAATAGTCTTTTAATCACTTTCTTCTTATTGGATAATTAATTACAAACGGTACAAAAAACGCCAATATAATCAATTTAATCAGCAACTTAAGCATAGACCCACATTCAGAACGAAATCAGCATATATTGTGTGGAAACTTGAATATATAATGAAGGCACGACTCAAATAGTGGTGGTTATATTACGTGTCCGAACTCATCTCATCAGTACTGTTACCAAAAGGCAGGCCCTTAAGTGTTGTATACATAGAAGACCGCTATTACGGTCTTTTTATTATCGAGAGAGCTCAGAAAGTGACGTCGCTGCCAGATACTTTTCTGCTTTATCTGCCAAGAACTCTTTCAACGCCTGAATCTGCGGGTTAATGACTCTTCGGCTTGCACACACCAGATACAGGGGAGCCAACTCTGGCTCCCTGCCAATATTAATCTCCTGCAATCGCCCTGCAAGCAGGTCTTCTTTGGCGTCCAATAAAGACTTGTAGGCAACCCCCTTCCCGGCAAGGGCCCAGCGCCTTACCGCCTCGCCGTCATTAGCATAGCGATTCCCCTTCACAACAAGCGTTACCTCTTGACCTTGGTGGAAGAATCGCCAACGGTTATACAAACTATCTCCCAAGGCAAAGCATAAGCAGTTGTGAGCAACCAAATCATCAGGAGTCTCAGGTGTGCCGTGCTCTGCCAAATAGTCAGGCGATGCACACAAGACCCGGGTATTTCCCCCTGCAATAGGTAAAGCGACCAACGAAGAGTCACTTGGCTCGCCATAGCGAAGTGCAACGTCGACAGGCTGGGTATACATATCTGCCAAGCCATCACTCAACTGCACCCTGACTTCCAGCTTTGGATGCAGCGCCATAAACTCATCGATCCAACCTAGTAATATATTTCGCCCACAATCTGATGGCATCGAGAGTTTAATCACACCCTGAAACTCCGCCTGACCTTCTGAGATCGTACTGCATGCTTCGGCCATCAAGCCAACGGCCTGCTCGCAGTAATTCAGAAACTGTTCCCCTTGCTGGGTGAGCCTGATGTTTCGGGTGGAGCGAATAAAGAGCAGCGACCCCACTTCTGTTTCGAGCCTTTTGAGCGCCGCACTGGCCGCTGCTGGGGTAATGTCCATGTTTCTTGCTGCAGCAGAAAGACTGTGCTGTTTTGCCGTTTCTATAAAAATCTTGAGATCGTTTAGTGCTTTCACCGGCAGCCCTATATTCAAAAATTATTTGAAAGTAATTTAAACCAATACTGGTTTTTCAAATTTTCATTGTCAAATAAACTTCAACCATAGATTTGATAAAGCACCTACCCTCTTGTAAGGGAAGCTAAAGGAGAACACCATGAAAGCGGTCGGCTATCAGCAATCACTACCTATTTCTGAACCTCAATCACTGGTTGATTTTACTCTGCCAGAGCCTGTTGCTACTGGTACTGACATCTTGGTTGAAGTCAAAGCCATCTCGGTAAACCCAGTAGACACCAAGGTCCGCATGCGTGCAGCGCCTGAGCAAGGCGAATATAAAGTATTGGGTTGGGATGCCGCAGGTATCGTCAAAGCCGTTGGCCCAGATGCCACCTTGTTCAAACCTGGCGACAAAGTTTGGTATGCCGGTGATCTGACCCGCTCAGGGTCTAATGCCGAGTTCCAGCTCGTTGATGAAAAAATTGTCGGCCACATGCCAGAGGCACTTACTTTTGCTGAAGCAGCAGCCCTACCGCTAACCACAATCACTGCTTGGGAGTTGTTGTTTGACCGCCTGCAGGTGGAAAAGGAAAGTAATAAGAAACTCTTAATCATCGGCGCGGCCGGTGGTGTGGGCTCGATTATGGTTCAATTGGCGAAGAAGCTCACTAACCTGACAGTTATCGGCACCGCCTCGCGCCCAGAAACCCAAGCATGGCTAGAAGAGCTTGGCGCTGATCATGTCATCAACCACCGCGAGTCACTGAGCAAGCAACTGGCAGATAAAGGGCTTGGTGAAGTAGATTATGTAGTGGGTTTGACCAACTCGGATGATCACCTAAGCGAGATTGTCGAGTCTATTAAACCACAAGGCAAATTCGGCTTGATTGATGATCCGGCATCGTTTGATATCTTGCAGCTCAAGCGTAAAAGCATTTCATTGCATTGGGAATTTATGTATACCCGCTCATTATTTGGCACTGAAGACATGATTGAACAGCATCACCTGCTCAACAATGTTGCAAAAATGGTCGATAACGGGGACATAAAATCAACAGTTGCTCATCAGGGCGGTACGATTTGTGCTGATAATTTGAAAAAAGCGCATGAGCTATTGGAGTCACAAAAGGCGCTGGGCAAAATCGTGCTTGAAGGTTTCTAATTAATAATCAGTAGCTTGAGAAAGATTATGAGATGAATTGCGAAGGTAGCAGTCATGTGTCGAGGTGCTATCTTCGTAAAGGTAACACAAAAAAATTTCTATTATTAGACTTGTTAAAAAACTTTCTCTGCCTATAATGCTGAAAACCGGAGCGTCTGCCAACGCTCCGGTTTTTTTGTGCCTGCAACATGGTGAATCTGATTGCTATCTGCCAATAGCACCAAGCCATGATGCAAAATTCGATAAGATAAGGAATGACCAATGCGTATCGAACAAGACTTGAAACTGGGTTTTAAAGATGTACTGTTTCGTCCAAAACGTTCAACCCTAAAAAGCCGTTCTCAAGTTGAATTAACCCGCGATTTTACATTCAAGCATAGCGGTCGTCAATGGTCTGGTGTACCAATTATTGCTGCCAATATGGACTCTGTTGGTAGCTTCGAAATGACCGCTGCCCTTGCCAAGCACGGCGTAATGACAGCAGTTCACAAGCACTACACTGTTGCTGACTGGGCTGAATTCGTTAAAAACAACGATGCTAGCGTGCTGAACAACGCAATGGTTTCTACGGGTACCTCCGACGCTGACTTCCAGAAGACCAAAGACATCATGGAGTTGTCTGACGACCTTATCTTCATCTGTATCGATATTGCCAACGGTTACTCTGAGCACCTTGTACAATACGTTCAGAAGGTCCGTGCCGAGTTCCCTAACAAAGTTATCAGTGCCGGTAACGTGGTAACTGGCGACATGGTTGAAGAGCTTATCCTTGCAGGTGCTGACATCGTTAAAGTCGGTATCGGCCCAGGCTCTGTATGTACTACCCGTGTTAAGACAGGTGTTGGCTACCCTCAGCTTTCTGCCATCATCGAGTGTGCTGACGCAGCCCACGGCCTAGGTGGTCGTATCATCGGTGACGGCGGCTGTGCTTGTGCCGGTGATGTTGCCAAAGCCTTCGGTGGCGGTGCTGACTTCGTAATGCTTGGCGGTATGCTGGCTGGCCACGAAGAGAGCAACGGTGAAGTCATCGAGCAAGACGGCAAGACTTTCATGAAGTTCTACGGTATGTCTTCTCAAAGCGCGATGGACAAGCACTCTGGCGGTGTGGCCAAGTACCGTGCAGCTGAAGGTAAAACAGTTCTTCTGCCATTCCGTGGCCCGGTTGAGAACACTATCCAGGACATCATGGGTGGCGTTCGCTCTACTTGTACTTACGTCGGTGCCGCGAAGCTGAAAGAGCTGACCAAGCGTACAACCTTCATCCGCGTACAAGAGCAAGAAAACAATGTTTTCGGTAAAGAATAAACAGGTATTCGGTAAAAAGTAAGTCTGGAAAGGAGATATCGCCTCCTTACACTAGACATAGATTTAAAAGGCCACTGTTTTTTCAGTGGCCTTTTTGCATACAAATACCAATTAAACCTTTTGGATATCAATTGTTCAATAACCAAGTACGACTATAATGCTAGCTCTAATCTATATAAATGATTAGAGGATAATGAGATTTTTCAATAGTAAAAACAGCTTTAAATAATACATGTTAGCTTCCAAGGTAAAAGTATACTGTTGCATGTATTACAAAAGGACAAACTTTCTCAGTTTAGAAAAACTGATGTATTTCTATTGTGTATTAATAATAAAAAATGAACTACCCTTTCCTTGAATGAATAAATAAATTCAAGGGATACCCACATGAAATACGTATTCGCTTTAATATTGGCTTTATGTTCTTTTTCTTCTTATGCGACAACAGATAAAGAATTGTGCGAACAATATGGTCATGCTTTGGCTGGTAATTATGTTGAAAAGCAAAAGGTTTTTCTTAGTGAATTGACATCACGAACCCAGCAAGGCTCTTGGTCGTTAAGCGTAGAAGAATGCGCAATGTATATCAAGCGTGGTAAAAATGACTTCAACTATGAACTCGTTGAGATCGTTCTCGATTAATTTTGTCTCGTTACCAATATTTAAAAATAAGGCCACTGCTTTTGCAGTAGCCTTTTTAATTTTTGATTAAGAATTACTCTAAAGCAATAATTCTTCAACTATCTCACCCGTTGCCTTCCCAGTAATATTGGTTTCTTAAACAACGAATTAAGTGGCAAGTTAAAACAATCGATAATAGATTAAGAGCTCCCCCTCATCTACTTATTGCCCACGGTTTTGCTTCGGATAGTTTGATGGAAATAGCGCTCGTCGGCTTTCATCATCCACCGTTGATTTAAACTCGATATCTTTGTCTATGCTTCGAGCGACGGCCACTGCTGGGCGGCTATTCACGCTTTCAAACCAACGCTTGAGGTTAGGGTATGGCGCTAGCCCCTCTTCACCCAATACAACCTGTGCCTTATCAATCCAGCCCCATGCAGCCACATCTGCAATCGTAAACTCATCACTGACAATGAATTCACGCCCTTCAAGATGACCATCTAACACTTCATAGTGGCGTTGTGCTTCCCGCAAGTAACGATTTTGCGCATAGGGGATTTGCTCTGGAGCCATACGGTGAAAATGCACACATTGGCCGGAAAATGGACCCAAGCCTGATGCTATGAACATCATCCAGGACAGCAATTCTGCACGGTCTTCTGCCTTACCAGCCAACAACCCTGTTTTTTCTGATAGGTATAACAAGATGGCATTAGAGTCGAATACACGGGTACCTTCATCCACAATCGCTGGAAGCTTGCCATTTGGGTTGATCGCACGGAACTCCGCAGTATGCTGCTCCCCTTTTAGCGTATCTACCGCAACCAGTTCATAAGGCAGATCTGTTTCAGCAAGAAATAGGGCAACCTTCATTGGGTTAGGTGTTTGATGAAAATAAAACTTAAGCATTGATGACTCTCCTGATGAATGGTGTGTAGCCGAAGACGTCTGTCGGCAACGTGTTATCCCTTGTAGCAAAAGGTTTTACTAGCTCTAATCATTAAACTATAGAACAACCTGAACGATCGCTCAATAAATTTTTGAGCATTCGTTCAAAAAATTAAATGGTATTTAACTTTCCGGATGAGATTTAGAAAGATCTACCTGCAAACCAACATAAAAATCATCACCCATAACATATATAACTAAGCCATGCTGATTTATGGCCTCCTTCATGCTATTTCGATCTGGATAAATGCCCGCACACGTCTACAGTAATGTCTAATACCACCATCTATGGCTATGCCATATAAGCTGACATTATGAACTCCCACCAAGAAACTCTCAGCAGTCAGTTTCAAGGAAGAATCATCGTACCTGATGACAGTGATTACGATGACATACGACAAATATGGAATGCGATGATAGATAAACGGCCTGCAGTTATCGCTCAATGCAGCAGTGCCTCTGATGTGCTTGCCGCACTCAATTACGCCAAAACGAATGACCTAGAAATCACCGTCCGCGGCGCTGGTCATAACATTGCCGGTAATTCGATTTGTGATAACGGGCTAATGATTGATCTTTCCAGCATGAATAATGTCACGGTCAACCCCAAAACCAAACGAGCACTAGTCCAGCCCGGAGCCACATTGGCAGATATTGATGCAGCAACCCAACAACACGGGCTCGCAACTCCTGTTGGCATTAATTCCACCACAGGTATTTCCGGGCTCACACTAGGCGGTGGTTTCGGCTGGCTCACCCGCAAATACGGAATGACTATCGACAACTTGGTATCTGCCCAAGTCTTGATTGCCGACGGTCGCCAACTGACGGCTTCAGCCAATGAAAACAGTGACTTGTTCTGGGCTATACGCGGCGGAGGCGGCAACTTTGGTATCGTCACTGAATTTGAATTCCAACTTCACCCTGTTGGCCCTGAAGTGCTGGCCGGCCTGATGGTTTTCCCGTTCGAGCAAGCCAAGCAAGTGCTAGAACAATACCGGGCATTCACCCAAGCAGCCCCAGCTGACCTCAATGTCTGGATAGTCATGCGCCAAGCACCGCCGTTACCGTTTTTGCCTGAAGAAGTACATGGTAAGGAAGTCATTGTGCTGGCTATTTTCTATGAAGGTGATTTGGCACTGGGTGAAAGCTTGCTTAACCCACTGCGCCAGTTCGGCACGCCTCATGGCGAGCATATAGGAGCCCAACCTTACACTGCCTGGCAGCAAGCCTTCGATCCCCTACTCACTGAAGGCATGCGTAACTATTGGAAATCGCACAACTTCACCGAACTGCACGACGAAGCCTTGGATCTCTTACTACATTACGCAGGTAACTTACCCTCACCGCACTGCGAGATCTTTATTGGCCAGCTTGCCGGGGCTGCCAATCAGGTCGCTTCCGATGCGATGGCCTACAGTAGTCGCGATGCAAAATTTGTTCTAAATGTCCATGCCCGCTGGGAGACGCCAGCCGAAGATGAAGGCGCTATAAACTGGGCAAGAGACTTCTTCAAAGCCACCACGCCTTATGCATCTGCGGGAGCTTATGTGAACTTCATGACTGAAGAAGAAGGTGGTCGAGTAACCGCAGCCTATGACAGTAATTATCAACGATTGGTTGAGCTGAAACGCCAATATGACCCTGATAATCTGTTCCATCATAATCAGAATATTAAGCCGTAATATCAAACCAAATTTACATTCTGTGCCAAGGCTGCTTTTGCGGTCTTGGTTCATTTTGAGACAAGCTTCCCACACCCAATTATCTTACTCGACCCAGATCAAACTTCTGTCACTTAACCCCTAAGTGCTTCAATACTATGACTACACTTATAGTGAAAATCATCATTGGAGGGGGAAGGATTATGGACTTCACACAAAAGATGAGACTGAGGGGTAAAGCCGAAGAAGATCTCTATTTCGCCGAACAAGACAGAGCACTTATTGAAGCCCTGCACGATATGCAGGAAAACGGTGAAATTGACAACTGGCATAAGTCGTCCAAGCGTGACAGTCAAGCAAAGTCGCAATAAATCTGTTCCAAATAACTTTTCGCGGCTCTGAGGCAAGACAGATAAGGAACCTTGTTCAATAAGGTTTCTTTGGTCGTGCTTGGTATTTAACACGAATAACTGAGCCTAAAGACTAACTTTAGTTCAAAGGGCTAAGCCCAAGCCGGGTTTATGCTGTCAGCGATTTTTTCATATAGAGTGCTGTCCATATTTCTCCATTAGCTGCCTTGAAACCCTTCTCCCGCCTATTCACAACAAAGCCCAATGATTCATAACAACGTCTTGCCTTGTTGTTATGTTCAAAGACTGTTAGCTTAAGATGCTCAGCGTTTAACTGGGTTCGTGCATACTCTATTGCAAGCTCTACCATCCTACGTCCGTGACCTTTGCCTCGGCTTGATGGTTCACCAATTAGGACACGGCATAATCGATACGTTGTCGCTGATTCTCGAAATAACTCTATGTATCCAAGTCGTTGTCCATCTTCATGAAGTATCAGAGGTGTGACTTCTTCATAGGTAAGGTGTTTTGAAAGTTGGGATTTCTCTAGCGGGAATGTAAATCGGTCACCACCCCAGAGGTGATTAAACTCAGCAGAATGAACCCAATTGATTAACACATCCATATCTTCCTGACTAAAGCTGACTAGCTTCATCCTTTGCTCCTTCCTTGGCCACACCAGCCTATTACTGGTAACTATCGAGTAATGCGCCGCCGAAAACGTTTATGTATCCCGCCAGTTACGTTAAACTTCACGGCAACTGACAATCAATAGTCACCCTGATACCTCAAATCGGCTCTAATCTCGCTGATTCGAGAGTAATTTATCTTGAGAGACTGATTTCGGCACATCATTCTTGCAAGTACTATGGTACTTAATGCCGGTGTCCGAGCCAATAAGAGTTAACAATCAATGAGTAACACAATCCAGTGGTTCCCTGGCCACATGCACAAGGCCCGTAAAGAGATCGAAGAAGTTCTACCTAAGGTCGATGTGATCATCGAAGTGCTAGATGCGCGTATCCCTTTCAGTAGTGAGAACCCACTGATCAAAACCTTCCGCGAGAAAACCAACAAGCCTGTTGTTAAGGTTTTGAATAAGCGTGACCTTGCTGATCCTGAAATGACCCAGCTTTGGATTGAGCACCTTGAACAAGAACAAGGTGTCAAGGCTCTTGCGATCACCACAGAGAATGTCAACGAAGTTAATAAGATCATGGATCTTTGCCGCAAGCTAGCGCCAAACCGTGAAGAAATGGGCAAGAACATTCGTACCATGATCATGGGTATTCCAAATGTTGGTAAATCTACCATCATCAATACCCTTGCTGGCCGTACTGTTGCAGTCACCGGTAACCAGCCAGCGGTTACCCGCCAACAGCAGCGCATTAACCTGCAGAACGGCATTGTGCTTTCTGACACCCCGGGGATCCTATGGCCTAAAGTAGAAAACCCACATAGTGGTTTCCGCTTGGCAGCGACCGGGGCGGTAAAAGACACAGCCATGGACTACATTGATGTGGCCTTCTTTACCATCGAGTACCTGATCAAGGCATACCCTAACCTTATCAAGGCCCGTTACGATCTTGACGAAGATGAAGTTCCAGAAACTGAAATAGAGCTAATGGAAGCCATTGGCCGCAAACGTGGCTGCCTCAAAGCCGGTGGTCGTGTCGATCTTCACAAAGCTTCTGAGATTCTGATCAATGAACTGCGTAACGGTACGCTGGGCCAAATCACCATGGAACGCCCTGAGATGATCACTCAGGAATTGATCAACGTAGCAATCGAAGCTGAGCAGAAAGCAGAGCAAAAAGCGAAGAAGAAAGAAGAACGCCGCAAGCGCTATCTAAAAAACAAGCGTTAATCTGATTTCGTGCTGTACGGCACCATGCTGAAATACGAAGCCCTCATGTGCTCAGGCCTATGAGGGCTTTCTTTTATCTCAATGTGTTACCAACATGCAGACAATGCCTGTTTACACATTAACCTTGCACATCAGTTGCGGTATAGAAAGAAAAATTAGAAAATGGCTAACAGCATACTTACAGTGAAACTTTTCTTTCCACATACGGTCTGAATGTCATTGTAAGGAATCAAGTTGTTACTGAGATATTCAATGAGCAAAGCGGTAAACCGAAGCCATACAGCCAGATATACCCTGCTGTTAGTAATGATCGTCATTTTTGTCTGTTCCGGACAAAATTTCGGCTTTGCGGCTTCGTGCACCTTGAACTCATCACCAGGTTATGAAGTCACTCAGGGTAAACAAGCTGTTGCTCAACACACGGTAACCGACAACTCCAGTACTGACTCAGCTGAACAGGGTCACTGCTCGCTTGCAGACCATTTACTTCAGATGCATCAACACTCGGTAGAGCATGCCATTGTTAGCATGTTTATCGTAGTACTGGCACTCTTGATCTATGCTGCTGTCACCAAAGCCACACCAGTATTTACCGAACCTATTCCTCCCACACGGCGGCGTCATCTAACGTTGTGTGTGTTCCGAGAATAAGCCTTAGCCTTCCTCTCTCAAGTATTGCTTGAGAACGCTTTTGTTATTCTTGGAGTTATTACATTGAAAAATATGATTTTTAAACGATTTTCCGTTCTGACATCCCTGCTTATTTTGCTGGGTAGCCTTTTCTCATTCACGGCTTCTGCAGTTGAGTATTCTACCGGCTGGTTGCAAAACCCTGATCACCCTCCTGTCCAGCTTCGCTATATGCTGACAGGCCAACAAGACCCGCAAAACAAGACAGTCGAAGCCCTGTTAGAAGTAAAGCTCGACACTGATTGGAAAACCTACTGGCGCAGCCCGGGCGAAGGCGGCGTTGCACCTTCTATTGACTGGTCGCTTTCCAACAACCTAGAAGACGTTGACTGGCATTGGCCGATGCCAAAGCGTTATGAGTTTTTGGGGGTTGAAACACTAGGTTACAAGCACACTATCATCTTCCCGATGACTATCCACGTCAAAGACATGTCCAAGCCTGTATTTCTCTCAGGCGTCCTGACTATGTCTTCGTGTACCAATATTTGTGTACTGACCGATTACGAAATCTCACTCGATTTTAACCCGGCCAACCTGACTGCTTCTGAGCAGGCAATGCATTTGTACAACCAAGGAATGAGCCACGTACCGACAGAACAACCAAGCGTCGAGATCAAGGCCCTTTCTTGGGACAAGAATAAGAAGGTATTGTCTGTCGTCGCCAGCAACACGCTTGGTTGGAACCAGCCAGATGTATTTATTGATGGCGAATCACAGAACGTTCAAGATGCGTCTTTCCTAAAACCAAACGTCAATGTGGACGGCAACACACTTACTGCACAGATGAAAGTCAGCAGCTGGTTCGGTGAGCCAAAACTGCTTGGTGAAACGCTCAATATCACCATCAGTGACACCGACTTTTCAGTTGAAACCAAAGGTGTTGCCAATGATATTCCCGTTACCATCACAGCAAGTAGCAATAACTTACTCGAAATCATCGGTATTGCCCTGCTTGGTGGTTTGATTCTAAACATCATGCCTTGCGTACTGCCGGTATTGGGTATGAAGTTAAGCAGTGTGATTGCAGCTGAAGGGTTGGAAAAACGCCAGATCCGCATGCAGTTCCTGTCGTCTGCAGCCGGTATCCTGACCTCTTTTTGGCTATTGGCAGGCTTCCTGATCGCACTTAAGCTTTCAGGGCAAACTCTTGGCTGGGGTGTACAGTTCCAAAGTCCTTATTTCATTGGCGCTATGGTGATCATTACCGCCCTGTTCGCCGCTAATATGCTTGGTTTGTTCGAAATACGGCTATCAAGCGACACCAATACATGGATGGCGACTAAAGGTGATGACTCTTATGTCGGTCACTTTGTCCAAGGTATGTTCGCTACCTTGCTAGCCACCCCATGCAGTGCCCCTTTCCTTGGCACCGCCGTCGCTTTCGCCCTTGGCGCTGATGTCGTTACCCTAGTAGCTATCTTTACTGCCCTGGCCGTTGGTATGGCTGCGCCTTGGCTACTGATTTCCCTGTTCCCTCGCCTTGCTAATCTACTGCCGAAACCAGGCATGTGGATGGATAAAGTTAAAAGCTTGTTCGGTTTGATGATGCTAGCGACCAGCTTGTGGCTACTGAGCTTGATGACCAGCTTCTTCTCAACCGCTGCAGTCATTCTGATCGGCGTCTTAATGGTTGTGGTATTGCTGTGGCGTCTAGGTAAGGTTAAAGGCCGCAAGCCGGTCATTCTGGCAATGGCTTTCATCATTGTCGGTTCTGGTGGTGGTTTGATCGCAGGAAGCATGACTGCCGACAACTGGGCGACACCTCTACCACAGGATCATGCATGGCAACCGCTCAATATCGATGCTATCCAGCAACAAGTCAGCCAAGGCAAGACCGTGTTTGTCGATGTAACCGCAGACTGGTGTATTACCTGTAAGGTCAACAAGGTCAGTGTACTGCTTCAAGATCCGGTTTACTCAGCCCTTGAGCAAGACCATATTGTTCTGATGAAAGGGGATTGGACTAAGCCTTCTGACTATGTCACTGGCTACCTGCGCTCCAATGGTCGCTTTGGTGTGCCATTCAACATCGTCTACGGGCCTAATGCCCCTACAGGCATTGCCCTACCGGTTATCCTGACCAGTAACGATGTTATCAAGGCGATTGAAGCTGCGAGCGGCAAAGGAGTTGAGTGATGGCATCAAAATCAACTGATGAGTCAAACAAAGCTATTCAAGCTGATAAAGCTAAACCCTCGAGGCTGATGAAGTGGATAAAAGAAGCACTCCTAATGGGCCTTGTACTCATTGCTGTTTCAACGGGATTAGATGTTTGGCGTAGCCAGAGCATGCCACAAGACGCGATTCCGCCTTTGGTTGCCCAATCAACCACAGGCGAACATATTGACCTTATCGCTCGTAGCCATGAAAAACCTGTCTTGGTCTATTTCTGGGGAACCTGGTGCAGTGTCTGCCGCTTTGTCAGCCCAACGATAAATTGGCTGGATGACAGCTTTGATGTGGTCTCTATCGCGGTTAATTCCGGCGATAACCGACGTCTTAACGCTTACCTTGGCCACAATGAATATGGCTTTACCACCATCAATGATAACCGTGGTAGTTTGATGCAACAGTGGGGAATTTCAGCAGTTCCTTCAGTCTTTATCATTAAAGACGGTGAAGTATCTTCTGTCACCACAGGCTTCAGCACTCCGCCGGGTTTATGGCTCAGAATGAAAATGGCCAGTTAAGGAAAAACAAACAGCCCAGTCTATGACTGGGCTGTTTTCTTCGTAAAACGTTACAACGTCAATACCAAGCTATTCCCACTCCCAGTGCCTGCCTTCATGGCCATCTGAAAACATCATCCGATATCCGCTGATGTTCTTATGGGGAATATCATGCATGATTTTATGGAACTGCTTGCTATCAACATGAATCAGGTTCTCATGGTCACCCGATTCAATGAACAGCTCATCTTGATCAAACAGCATATCATCCACCAGCATATCTACCTGATAAGCTTGGCCAATTGATGGAACCGCTCCGGGTTCACAGTCTTGGAATATGCCTGATAGCTCATGCTCACCGACAAGGAAATATTGTTTCCCCATCATGCGGCTGATCTTATCTATCATTACACGGCGGTTTGAAGGAACGACAGCCATCAAGAACTCACCGTTTTGATCTTTCAGCATTACTGCTTTCGCAACCTGTGAGGTTGGAACATGAGCCGATATGGCCGAGCTAAATGACGTATCGGTATGTTTGTGTCGAGTCAGACTAAAATCGACATTGTGGCTGTTGAGGAATTGCCCTACTGTCAGTGCCATAGCCATGGGATCACCTCCTGATCAATCATCAAGCCACTTCCCAACACTAGAAATCGGGCCTGATGGAAACTGGGCCTACAGCCTCAGTATGGAAGGTGATGGCCAATTTCGCGAGCTAAATTCAGAGCCAGAGCCGTAAAGAAATTCACACAGAAAGAAGTGCTATTGGACAACCCGTCTTGCTTGCCAGTAAGTACTGCGCCAGTAAGGGTTTTTAAGGTTTGAAATCATCACGCCTTGTGATGTTGAAGCATGAAGAAATTGTGAGTCCCCAAGGTAAATACCAACGTGACGCAGGGTGCGGCCAGTCTTGAAGAAAACGAGATCGCCTTCTTCCAGCTCTGTAATCGCCACCCACTTACCCTGCCTTACCTGCTCACCGGTCGTTCTTGGAAGCTTTTTCTGAAACACCTCGGCAAGACCAATCTGGACAAAGGCCGAACAGTCGATACCAGCCTTAGTCGTTCCACCCAAGCGATATGGCGTACCACGCCATTGGCGGTAAACAGAATCAAGCGAAGGAGATTGATGAATGGGCACATTCATTTCAACAAATTCATAACGCGGGGTATTGGCCTGTTGTTCACTAGAAGCCTCATCGCTTTCTAGAGAGTCAGGGGAAGAAGAACATCCCGAAAGCCAAATTGTCAAAGCCAGTGATAGTAACTGCTTCTTCACTGCGGTTGACTCCTTTACTGCGCTGAAATGGGCAGGCTATGAATTATTTGTGGTAATAATTTACTAGGTTAGTCAAAAATAGCCGATTCGGAAACACTATTGTGCGTTTACGGCAAAAATTTGACATAACTGATGAGAAAGTCAGCAAAGGCAGTGCAATGGTGGAAGGCAAGCAAAAAAAAGGCTGACAAAAGTCAGCCCACAAAACTCCACACAACAGAAGAGATAGATACCTTGCGCTCACCCAACCAAGGAGAGCATATTGCATCTATCGAAAGTATTTATCTCTTTAATTCAGCGACTTATCCAGTACTTTTTGGCTAGTACGGCCACAACTGCGAGCAACTTCACGCATTTATGAACACCAACTCATTATTTGTTCAATTATTTGCATTTTTGGCTATCCACCTAATTTTTATAGGCAAATCAACAAAAAGTGAATTTTCACCTGGATTTCGATGAACAATTTTTAAACATTTGTAACCTTCTATCAATTATTCAAATAAAACATGCATCGATTTACTGGTCATACAACTAAAAAGATTTCATAATGCACACAGTTTTTCATTAAATCGCTAAGGAGTAAGCGTGCTTGCATTCTTCCGTATTTTCCTCGCGGCCATTTTTATTATCTTTACTACACTCTTCGCACTGGTGTACTGCACCTTGTTTAAACCGCGCGATCCCAAGCACGTGCATTTTTTCTGCCGCTGGTTTAATCAACTGCAACGCATCGTAGGGGTCGAGCTCATTCATCGGGGCCAAGAAAAGATTGCTGACACCCCCAAAGCCGTTTACATCTCGAACCACCAGAACGTCTTCGATTTCGTCACTTCGCCAGGCATGCTGCCACCGCGAGCGGTATCTATTGGCAAGAAGAGCCTGTTATGGGTTCCTTTCTTCGGCCAGCTCTATTGGATCACTGGTAATATACTGATTGACCGTGAGAACAAGTCCAGCGCCCGCAATACCATCCAGCAAGTGGCTGATGCTATTCATAAGCGCAACCTGTCAGTATGGATGTATCCGGAAGGTACTCGTAGCAAAGGACGTGGTCTACTGCCGTTTAAGACCGGTGCTTTTCGTATGGCCATCGAAGCGGGTGTGCCGATCATCCCTATGTGCGTAAGCTCTATTCACAATAAGATTTCACTCTCTAACCGGGATAATGGCATTGTCATTGCCGAGATGCTGGACCCAATTGATGTCTCAGGCTACGAGCTATCTGATGCCCGTAAATTAGCAGACCACTGTCATGAGCTAATGGAAAAGAAAATTGCAGAACTAGACGCTGAAGTTGCCCAGCTTGAACAAGCTCGCGCGGGTGACAAAGTCAGTATCAGCTCTTAACCTACCCCCTTAACCAATAACAGGCTTGCCAACCGGCAAGCCTGTTTTGTTTCAAACACAAGCACTTTTGGCAACTAGTGCTCACCCTTGATTAGCAAATCGAATCCACTCTTGAGCTGATCACTTTGCAAGATCCTGCCATGGCCTAGGCCTTCTGTGGCAATCAAGGTGACATGTTGGTTAGCACTCGCTAGCTCAGAGTGCGCATAAGAAGCAAAGCGGTCATATTTATCATGGACAATTACCGCTTTCGCCTCCCTACCCTCGAGACGATCCATAGGGTTAATACTCTCTAGCGGGTATTGGTATTGCTCAGCAATATCATCTACCACTTCATGAAACAACTTCATGGAATAACCCGACTGCGCAACGGTCGACACCAGGTTCTCGGTATAATTTAATACCGGTGCAACCAGCAATACGGGTTTATCTTGTAATAAAGGATGGCGGCTTTCCAATACCATTGCACCACCCATGCTATGCGCTACAACACCAGCAATCGATTCCTGTTGCTCTAAAACACTATCAAATGCCGCGATAAAACCCGGCAAGTGGCCAAACCGCCCTTCACTCTCGCCATGGGCAGGGTTATCGAAAGCCAATGCCTTGTAACCTGAGGCGGCAATATGCTCCATCAAGGAAAAGAACTGACGGGATGAACCCGACCAGCCATGGCCTAGCACCCATGTCGGACCTTCTCCCAAGCTATAGGTCATCATCATACCTTCAGAGGTTGCGATAGTTTTTTTCTCCATACCCATTGGTTCTGCAACCACTTTTTTACTACGTACCGGCGTAAGCAGTACTTTGCGTGCCATACGCTTTGCATGCTCAGGGGCAAGACGGTGATGTAGGCTGGTTGTCAGGTTGATAAGCTTTCTACGTACATCAAAGCCTCGACTTTTTTTGAAGTAAATCTTGCTGCTCATGACTTTCTCACTTATTTTAATAGAACGACCGTGCTATTTTTATTTGTTGTAGTTTCACATATTCGACTTCATCACTGATGAAACAGCGATGAAGCTTAATTGTTGGTTAGACTCGCCACTGGCCAAGAAGTCCTTCAACCCCTTGCCAAAACCGCTGGTGATCATCCGTTTCTAGCTCCATGCTAAGGAACAAGTGACTACTAAGATAAACACCATAAACTTGGTAAACACACTGCCAGCTATCCAACGTAGATTTAAACTCGCCTTGCTCCTTGCCTTGCTCAAACTGACGATACAAATAGCCAAGCCAGCGCTTAGTGACTTCTTTTAGCCTCAGCTGCATTGACGGCTCTTTTTCGCCCCGTTCTGTCCAGGCATCCAAGAACATACAGCTACCCTGAAACGAACGATTCCAGGCCAACCAATTTGTCAGTAAAAGCCGTAACTTTTGCTCAATGGTATCAGGTTGTTGCAAACGAGCTGGTTGAATGACCCGTTCTACAAATTGTTCTCCGGCAAAGTCTAGGACGGCAATCTGCAAATTCTCGCGTGAGTTAAAGTGGGCAAACAAACCGCTTTTTGACATACCAGAGGCTTTCGCCAACTGACCAATCGTTAAGCTATCCAGCCCGTCTCGGCTCGCCAACGAAAAAGCGGTATTCAAAATGTGGAGGCGAGTGGCCTCTTTCTTACTCATTGCTTGTTTGTCCATTACAAAAACTCATTTTTACTGTCAGTTTTCGATTACCTTGTATATTTAGCACGATCGTACTTTTATGGGAAGGCTTAAATTGTATTGATACAACATACTTCGTACCGGTACCTAAAATACAGGCACGAAGCTAGGATACATACACGAAGGAAGAGAATTAACGCTCAGCAAAGCGGAACAAGCTATCTATGCGAACGGGACAATCACCAACCTGGTGAACCAAATCTTCCGCTTGTTTAAGCGAATCATAACTACATGGGATCCCGTAAGTATCCGTTATGGGATACTCATTACCCTGGTTATCTATAAAGTTAACCCCCCATCCGGCACTGAGAAAGTCATGCACCAAACGGGCTTCCACAATTGCATTTTCTGCCATCAACTGGCGACATTCTGACAGGACCATAATACCCTCCTAACAGAAAGAGCCATTTACCCAGCTAACTCTCTATCGCTCGAGTAAGATTCGGCTCAGCTAATGATAGTTTTATTATAGCAAGGGTATTAAAAAGGCCACCAAACGGTAGCCTTAAGAGTTGTTGTTGAGTGGGGAGTACTTATAGGTACATTTTCGCCACATCAGAAGGCTCAGCTTCAGAACCTTCAAGTTGATCAGTCCAGTTCAAGCCAACCAATACACCGTCTTCAGCCAGTGTAATCATCCAATCTTCAACAAACACATCTAGCGGGATCATCACAGCAGAGAACTCAGCCCACTCATCAACACAGTGAACTACTGCGTCTGCTTCGTTAGACCAGAAAGGCATTACTTCAGATTCTTCGAACTCGCTAGAGTCAACAGAAAGCCAGTCACCCTCTTCGTTACAAAGACCCCATACCTGCTGAGTATCTTTGGTTTCTTCAACAAACAGATCGCAATTTGCCTTAATGTCTGTGGTTAACTTAGTCATTCTATTCTCTCTTATATATGTTTATATCCAAGTAACTCGGATACAGCATCAGTAACTTGATTTGAGCTAATAATACCAGACATTCATGACAGAAGATGAACAATTTATCGTGATATCTGCTGCTAACCTCATCAGATTATTACCTCTTTATCCTTTGCATCGATAAGGTAGCTATACTTGTTTAGATGACCGGAACAATAATACTTAACGGGCAGTTTTAGAGGATATCGCATGGCAACCGTTGACTGGCTTTCTAACCTGAGTAATCAGACTATTCTGAATCCACGATCTCACCTCATTGAAGCCCACGAGTACATCGGTGAGCACGGTGAAAGAAAAGTTGCAGTTGATTGTGCTTGCGGTAACGGCAGAGATACTCTTTATCTGTTGGAGCAAGGCTACCATGTCTATGCCTTTGACAATGATCGCCCCAGGCTAAAAGCCTTGTCGGAACACCCTCTAATAGGAGCTCACCCCAATTTGGATATCCAAATTAGTAGTTTTGCCGAATATGAGTTCCCGCGAGCGAATCTTATCAATGCCAGTGCCTGTCTTTTCTTTTGCACACCTCATGACTTCAATACACTTTGGACCAATATCTCCAGCAGCCTAAAAAAGAGCGGGATTTTTTGCGGCCACTTCTTGGGTAAAGAGGCTCTAGAGCCCAATGAGAAATTACCGATTCTTACCCATAGCCAGTTTGAACTAGAGCAGCTGTTCGCGGACTTTTACATTATTTCCTGGAAGAAGAAACAAGAATATTCCGCTAACCTAACCGGGAAAAAACGGCTATGGCTTATCCATACCATCATTGCGATGAAGAAGTAACACCCAATACATTAATTCACTAAATGGCAATTAAAAAACTAGCGTTTAATGTTCGTTTTTTGTTCTTGTTTAGATGAAACCATGCCAAAATAGCAACTCCCCAATGAGTTTTCACCAAATCACGCTCAATCAAATCCTTGAATGAGTGCTCTTGGGTTTTTTGTCTTTCATGTACTTATGTAGGTTTGCTGCTATGCACACTCAACGTGCCGGAAATGCACTTGCTGCATTTTCTTTTGTGCTTTGGGGGATCCTCCCTCTTTACTATCAGTTTCTGCCAAGAGCTGATATCAATGATTTGCTGGCATTGAGGATTGTTTTTTCAATCCCATTTATGTTGCTCGTTATGTTGTTATTGCGCCGACCGATGCCGAAACTCGCACAAATTTGGCAGGACAAGCGTTCCCTGACCATGGCTGGCTTGGCCGGATTAATCATGTGTGTATCTTGGTATGCTTTCACTTGGGCTATCACCCATGATCAAGTGCTTGCTGCCAGCTTGGGCTTTTTTATCAACCCCCTGTTTGCCATTGCCCTAGGCGTTCTATTTCTCAAGGAAAAACTCAGCAAAGCACAATCGGCAGCGGTTGTTTTAGGCATCGTAGGCATTGGCTACCAGGTTTGGCACTACGGAGAACTGCCGTGGATCTCACTGATAATGGGCAGCTTCTTTGCCATTTATGGGCTGTGTAAAAAATACATCCGCTATGATGCCCTCACATCCGTCACTCTTGAAGCAGTGATCCTGGCGCCGTTTGCCCTGATGTATTTGGGGTATACCTTTGCCAATGGCACCTCAACAGCATTGTCAGCAGACTTTGGCACCCTGCTACTCTATATCGGCTCTGCCCCTGTAACACTTGCGCCTTTGATTTTCTTTGCGCTGGCTATCAGCCGTACTAGCTTAACAATGGTTGGATTGATGCAATACATCGAACCGACACTACAATTTTTACTTGCTGTATTTCTGTTTGGTGAAATCTTTGATCAGGTCAAAGCGATTAGCTTCGGCTTTATTTGGTTAGGTTTGCTACTGTGCAGCCTTGAAGCGCTAAGTGGCTTGGCCTTAAGGCGACTCAAAACATCGTAAAATCTCATTAGCTGCTAAGCCACTGTTCGCTATTAAGGATAGCTTTCAGTGGCTTACCCCCGCCCAACCTTATTACGACCCTGATTGCATAGTGCATTTTTATTGCCATAATAAGTGTATGGATTTAATCAGAGGCTCGCTGCGGTATGGATACCCACGAAATCTTTAATGACAGTTACGAGCGTTGTCAGCGTAACAAACAGTTCTTCCACATTTTCTACCACCATTTCTGGCAGCAAGACCAACGTTTCCAAGACATCTTTGAAGGCGTCGATATGGAGCGACAAATAAGGATGCTAAAGCTCTCAATTTCTATGATCATGTTGGCATCTACTTCCGATCAGGCAAGAGATGGTGTTCGTCGCTATGGAAAAGCTCATGGACCAGATGGGGTCGGGGTAAAACCCGAAGATTTTGAGTTGTGGTTGGAATCTCTAATCGAAACCGTCCGGCTTTGCGATCCAAAATTCAATGATGAGATTGCCTTGGCATGGAAAGACTGCTTTAAAGCAGGTATCGCTATAATGAAAGAGGAATGTATATAGAGAAATGCGATGCCTTCAAACTTTCAATCTGATGACTCGTCATCCAGGCAAAACAAAAAGCCGGCGGCACAGGAACGTTCGCTATTTGACTGGCGATATGTCCTGCTCATCGCAATTGCTTTGATCCTTGGTGCATTGGCGCTCTATTTCTCACCGATTAAGCAAAGCCGTAATTTCTATGACTATGCCGACCAGCGACTGCTATTGGGCATTCCTCATTTTTGGAATGTCATCAGCAATGTGGGTTTTCTCATCGTCGGGGTCATGGGGTTAATAGAGAACAAGCGCCAATCACTAGCAATTAAGCCCTCCATGTCTTTTGCCTATCAACTCTTCTTTATCAGCCTGATCGGTGCTTTTTTAGGCTCTAGTATTTATCATTTAGCTCCGGGCGCATTTACCTTGATGATAGATAGGATCCCTATCACCATTGGCTTTATCAGCTTATATTGCATCATTCTCGCTGAATACCTATCACCGAAACTTGGTAAGGCGATGCTATTGCCAACACTGGCATATGGGGTGATTTCGGTGATTTATTGGTATATGACAGATGTCATCACCGGACGTGGTGATATGGCCCCTTATGTACTGGTTCAGCTCTTGCCTATTATTCACATCCCGCTCATTGTGTGGCTTTATCCCAATAAGCAAAACCCGACTCGATACTACCTTTACGCTCTGGGCTTTTATGTACTGTGTAAATGGGCGGAATCAAACGATGATGAGATCTATGAACTTACTTCGCAGGTTAGTGGGCACTGCCTCAAGCATATCCTGGCGGCTATAGCTGGCTATTTCGTCTACCTTGGCTGGAAAAGAGCGGTGACAAAAAAGCCCTGCGGCTAGCAGGGCTTCTGGGTACGGCTTAATGGGTTACTTTTTACCGACACCACGGTTTTCTTTTTGCATCAAGGCAATCTTGCCAAAACCAAGCTTGCGGAAGTGGCTATCGCGGAAATCCCTCACCGCCTTACTACCGGAAGATACAGCTTCAACCTGCTGTTCCATTTTAAGGTATTCCGTCAAGTCAATGCCTTCTGCTGCTGCAACCGCCTCATGAATCGTATGATACTGAGAGTAAGAAAACGTGATTGTTTTCTCTTCTTTCTTATAGGTATAAATAATAGTGCGTGACATAACGCCTCCAACAGCAAAATCAAGACAGGGAATTTACCCTACTTCAAATTCAGAAGAAACCTTTTTTCCGGTTTGGCTAGAGCGTGTCGGCACAATATGTTCAGCCATGATCTGCGTTTTAGTCATTGGCCGGTAAAAGAAGAATCCCTGTACGTACTGCACACCTTTTTCTTGGATAAAGCCAAGCTCTTTAGCTGTCTCAACACCTTCTACGACAATCTTGGCTTGTGTAATGTGGCCAAGTTGAACGACAACATCAAACAAACTGCGACCGCGCTCTGAATCAAGGTTTTCAACCAGTGTTCGATCAATTTTAATCTTATCAAAGTCAAATCGAGAGAGATAAGCCAATGACGAATACCCAGTACCAAAATCGTCCAAGGCGACAGATACTCCGAGAGCCTTGATCTCTTGAATAACCTTTGCAGTTCGCACTTCATCCTGAATAAGCATCTCTTCAGTCACTTCAATTTCAACTTGGTTGTAATCCAATTTGCTACTGTCAATGACCTGCTTGAGAGACTGCACAAACCCTCTCTTTAATATTGTATCTGCCGACACGTTAACCGAAATGGTAAAGTTAGGGGTATGCACCATTTCTGATGCGTCGGAAATGGCCCTTTCAAGCACCCAAAAATCCACATCGGAAAGCAGCCCTAACTGACCAAAAGATTTCAAAAAAGTCGGTCCCATAACCCTCCCCTTTACATCTTCATGCCGGATCAAAGCTTCTAGAGCTACGACTTCTGCACTGTGGATATCCACTTGCGGCTGATAGTGCAACACAAATGAACCACTATTCTGCAGCTGCTCCACCTCACGTTGGGCATTCATGTTGTCCTGAATAGAAGGAATAAAGCTGTTCAGCTTGGATTTTACAGGGACTTCATCGTCCTTAAAGACATGAGTCCTGAACATAGAGGAGACATCTACCCCAAGAGAACGTTTGTCCATCACTTTAAAGAAAGGGTAATAGATCACGACACCCAGCAAAATAAGAAACAGCTGAAATACGGCTACCGAGACAGTGCCACCAGAAGACACATATCCGCTGATTATTGGCGGGATCAACCAGCTATGTACTTCGCTTAAAGGAGGAATAAGTCCTGCAGCGATTGCTCCATAGGCAAGCATAAAGCTGATAAGCGGTACGCACAGGAATGGGACTATCATTATCGGATTAAAAATCACCGGAATACCGAACAATATTGGTTCATTGATATTGAAAATGGTCAATATCAACGCAGCCTTCGCTAGCAGGCGATATCCTTTACCCTTGGCAAAAAACAACATGCACATTACCAAGCTTATCGTGTTACCACTTCCTCCCATACCGGTGAAAAAGTCATAGAAGTTAGTGCTGATTATGTTGAGGTCGGTCCCAAAGTTTTTCCAATCTGCCATATTGGCTATGCTAATATCGTATAATTCAGTCTTATACATATGCAAAATATTATGGCCGTTTACACCAACACTCCATAACAGCCCACGGATAAATTCATATAACAACCCATCATAAAATGATGTTGGATCCAGTTTAGGAAAAACTATTTCCGGCTCAATAAAGTGAGTAAAGATAAAAGATAATAAGTGCGAACCAATAATTAGTATTGCTAATGTAAGCACACATGTAACAATCATCTGGATTGATGCATCAACAGTACTAATGAACTTGTCAAAGTTAAATAAACGTAGCTTATTTATTTTCGCAATAATGACACAGGAAGCATATGCACTCAGTAAGGAGAGAGCGAAATTATTAGGTAACGCTATGACAGGTGAAATAAGATCCCATTGCTGTGAAATAATGAAAAAGGAGGCAAGCGCACATGATATCGGCGCAGCCTTAGGTAACCTGAGTATCGACGCGTAGTATGTTGCCAAAAAGATATTCAACAACAGCGGGAACATATGTCCTGTCATCTCTCCCACATAACCCAGTGTCACACTGACGCTGTCGTAACCCAATCTCCCCGAAAATATAGACAATAAGTTAAAAAATGCTGCTATTAATGAGACTGGCAATGCCATGATAAAGACATTGCTAATAGCAACTAAAAAGGGATTAGTAGATAACTTTGAAAGTAAAAGAGGCAATGTACACTATCCAATTTCTAAAACACTAAGTCGCTTACACCTAGTAATAAAGGCACAATAGCAACTTGATTAGCTGTTAATTTTAATCATATCAAATTAGATTTATAAGCACACTACAATTACGTTTTATATAGCTGATTGTTATATCTTATAGTTGGGAAATATTCTATAAACCACGAAATAAATCAGAATAAAGCATGATTGAAATTTTATTCATCAAGATTGATTATACCTGCATAAAAAGTACAATTCCTGAAAGTTATTAAGTAAATAGTTCCTTAGGAATATAAACACTAGAATATATACTTTGATTCATAATCAATTTTGAAGTTAATTTAAATTTATGAAAAAAAGTAAAGGATTATTTACTGGGGATTACATCAGGTAGCGAAATGTCATGCTTGAAAATCATGCCCTTAATTATCGGCACCATCTATTCAAACTGTTTTCCCAGAGTTATGCACAGAAACAGTGGATAACCCTCTGATTTAAACAAAAATTTAACAAAAGAGGGCTTTTTAGAGCAAACTTAGTCTATATCGAGCCAGAATTACAACGTAACACCGATCATTTTACTTACTCGGGCTCTTTAAGGTAGTGGATAACTTGATTACTACTCCCCCGCCAAACCAACTCAGGGTCATGAAACTCTTTTTCAAACTTACCATCAATCACAACATCAACATACTCAAGCACTGCTTTCTGTTGGACATCAAGTTCTTCTAGTCGGTAGCCACTCCACAACCAAATATCCTTACCCGGGCATTCTGCATGTACGCGTTGAACCAATTGCAAAATAGCGGGAACATTCGCTGGGTGTAGTGGATCTCCACCGGATAAAGACAAGCCACGGCGCTTTATACGCTTGTCATTGAGGTCTGCAATAATTTTGTCTTCCATCTCCTGAGTGTAAACATGCCCGGCATCAAGGCGCCACGTACTCTGGTTGTAACAACCTCGGCATTGATGCACACACCCTGACACAAACAAGGTACAGCGTGTACCAGGACCATTGACTACATCAACAGGGTAATAGTTGTGGTAATTCATTGCAGCTCCAAACAAAAAGTGCCGATAACTCGGCACTTAATTCAATTAACGGGTTTTCGCCAGTAATTACATGTGTTTTACGCGGCGTTTAACTTCTTCTTGTTTACCGAAGTTAAATGGACGAGCATCCGGGCTACCTAGGTAACCACACACCCGGCGGGTTACCGACACTTTGGATGGCTCATGGTTACCACATTTAGGGCAAGTAAAACCTTTGCTGGTACAGTCAAACTCACCGGTAAACCCACACTCGTAACACTCATCAATCGGTGTGTTTGTGCCATAGTATGGCACACGGGTGTAGCTGTAATCCCAAACGTTCTCTAGCGCTTCAACATTATGCTGAATGTTCGGGTATTCGCCGTAACAGATAAAGCCACCATTTGCGATTTCAGGATATGGCATCTCAAAATCAATCTTGTCGTAAGGGTTTACCTTCTTCTCTACATCTAGGTGGAAGCTGTTAGTGTAGTAACCCTTATCGGTAACGCCATCTACCACACCAAACTCTTTGGTGTCGATAGAACAGAAACGGCTACACAAGTTTTCACTTGGTGTGCTGTAGAGACTAAAGCCGTAGCCTGTTTCTTCTTTCCAGCTGTCTGTTGCGGCTTTCAGGCGCTCAACGATAGCGATCGCTTTTTGGCGAAGTTCTTCATTATCGTAAACATGCGTTTCTGTGCCGTACAATGCATTAATGGTTTCATGGATACCAATGTAGCCCAGTGAAATCGAAGCGCGGCCATTTTTGAAGATCTCAGACACATTGTCATCTGGCTGCAAACGCACACCACATGCGCCTTCCATATACAGGATTGGAGCAACACGAGCTTTCACACCTTCAAGACGGCTAATACGAGATTCCAAAGCGCGGCGCGCAAGGCCAAGCTTCTCATCCAGTAATGTGAAGAATTGCGCTTCATCGCCTTGTGCTTGCAAAGCAATACGTGGCAAATTCAAGCTAACAACACCTAGGTTGTTACGGCCTTCGTGGATCAGCTCACCATTTTCTTCATAGGCACCCAAGAAGCTACGACAGCCCATAGGGGTCTTGAACGAACCTGTAACTTCAACCACTTTGTCGTAGTTCAAGATATCTGGGTACATACGCTTAGATGCACACTCTAGAGCTAGCTGCTTGATATCATAGTTAGCATCGCCCTGCTTATGGTTCAAGCCATCACGAATAGCAAACACAAGTTTAGGAAACACAGCCGTTTTACGGTTTTTACCCAAGCCTGCGATACGGTTCTTCAGAATCGACGATTGGATCATGCGCGATTCCCATGAAGTCCCCAAGCCGAATCCAAAAGTAACGAACGGTGTTTGGCCGTTTGCGGTGTGAAGGGTGTTTACTTCGTATTCTAAAGATTGGAATGCGTCGTAACACTCTTTCTCGGTACGGGCTTTAGCGAATTCCTCTGGCTGAGGAATATCCCACTCTTTCGCCACTTTAAGGTGCTTTTCGTAACTCACAGTGACGTAAGGTGCCAGCACTTCATCAATACGGTTGATCGTTGTACCACCGTAAATATGGCTAGCCACCTGAGCGATGATCTGAGCGGTAACCGCAGTTGCTGTAGAAATCGATTTAGGCGTATCGATCTCTGCATTACCCATTTTAAAGCCATGGGTCAGCATGCCATTTAGGTCAATCAGCATACAGTTGAACATTGGGAAGAATGGGGAGTAATCCAGATCGTGGAAATGGATATCACCGTCTTCGTGTGCCTTCACGATGTCACGAGGCAACAGATGCTGCTTTGCGTAATGTTTAGCAACGATACCCGCCAGCAGGTCACGCTGGGTTGGGATAACCTTGCTGTCTTTGTTCGCGTTTTCGTTAAGCAAAGACGCATTGCTTTGCTCAATCAAACCACGAATTTCGTTATTTAGGTGACTTTTCTTCTCACGGGCAATATCACGATCGTGGCGGTACTCGATATATGCACGTGCAACCACTTTGTGTGGACCCATCATAAGATGATTTTCAACCGCGTCTTGAATGGCGTGGATCTCGACCTGATCCTGGTCAGCAAACTGAGAAAGTACTTGCTCAGCAACAGACTCAGCATAAGTGGCATCCATTGCCTCTACAGATTCGGCAGCGCTTAATACCGCTTCTTTAATACGCTTAGTATTAAACGGTACAAGGCAACCATCACGCTTAATCACAACAGGGTTCACACAAGGCTCCTAAAAATGACAGTGTCACGAAAACCACTAAATATAGGGCTAACTAATTTGACCAATACAAGATGTGGTGTATTAAGCGAGAATTCAGGAATGGAAACATTGATCTATGTCAGTATTTTACCAAGAGCGTACACCTAACGACCGATGTTTTCGGTGACCTCTCAAATTGGGCATTTTCACTCGTTGCATTGCAAAAATGTCAACTCATTTATTTTACCCTCGACACTGAAAACACTAAAAAAATCACTTGAATTAATTTTAGAGTTTAAGTTCAAATCTAGCGCGCTATTCGGCCCCGGCTCGGTCGCATTTTGTCGGTTATCTTCTCGCCCTCTATACTCAAAAGCATTATTGTGAAGAGTATTGCCTATGCGAACCGCATTGCCTTTCTTGTTCATGATTGGCGTACTGTTGTCTTCCGTCTGCGGCGCATTCCAAATCACCCCGCAGAAATACGAAAGATACACTGGCGATCTTCCTGTGATGGAAGAGGAGCGAGTGATTAGAGTTCTCGTTGCCGCAGACCTTGGGTTTTACTACCTGGACAGAGGTCAACCTAAAGGTCTCATTTCTGAGATGCTGCTGCTATTTGAAAAATTTGTCACAGAAAAAACCCAGAAAAAAATTCGCATACAAATCATCCCAGTAAACCGCGATCAACTCTTGCCTGCGTTAAATGCTGGCATTGGTGATCTGGTCACGGCAAACCTGACCATTACCCCAAGACGTATGAAGCTAGTGGACTTCAGCACCCCTATCCTTTCTGATATTCAAGAGTTGTTCATCACCCACTCAACTCGCAGCCCTATCACAAACATTAAGCAACTATCGAAAAAGAGTGTCTGGCTACGTGCCAGCTCCAGTTATTACCAAAGTATTCGTCGCATAAACAAACGACTTGAAAAACTAGGCAAAGAGCCGATGTTCGTCCATTTTCTCGAGGAAACACTTCAAGACTTTGAAATGTTACAGATGGTTCAGGAAGGCATCATTCCAATGACGGTGCTGGATTCACACAAAGCTGAGTTTTGGGATCTCGTTACCGACGATTTACAGATCCACTACGAATACCCAATCCGAAAAAATGGGGCTATAGGCTGGAGCTTTCGCAAAAATAGTCCTGAATTTGAAGCGTTAGTCGATGAATTTGTTGAAAACAACCGGCGTGGGACGCTCAACGGCAATGTCTTGTTCAACCGCTACCTCAACAGTAAGCAGTGGTTCCAAAAAGTGATGAGCCCTGACAGCATAGAAAAGTTCAAAGAGCTGGAGGATAGGTTTATCCGCTATGGAAATATGTACGACATCAACTGGTTAATTATTGCCGCTCAAGCATACCAGGAATCAGGTTTTGATCAGTCCAAACGCTCCCATGCCGGTGCTATCGGCATTATGCAGGTGCTACCACAAACAGCCAGTGAGCCTTACATCAACATTCGCAACATCCAGAACATCGAAAACAATATCCATGCCGGGGTTAAATATATGGACTTCATCCGCGAAAGGTACGTGACGGATGACGAGACCGATGAGCTCAACCAACTCTACTTCGCCCTTGCGAGCTATAACGCCGGGCCAAACCGGATCAGGCGACTGAGAAAAGTGGCTGAAGAGCGCGGCTATGATCCCACCAAGTGGTTCAACAATGTCGAAGTGATTGTTAAAGAGGAAGTCGGCATGGAGCCGATCACCTATGTCGGGAACATCAACAGATACTTCACTATCTACAAACAAATCTTTTCTTTACAAAATGCCGCTGGGCAACGTATGGCTAGCCAAAACCGATTGCGTTTTAAGCTGTCTCGTTAGCGTATTTCGTTCAGCCATCTCCCTGCTTAAAATTCATCCAAATAATATCACGGCGGGCTAGAAGGTGAGATCAATGTCTCGCTTTCACTCTTCTGTCATTTAATGCCGCTAACCTTGCCAGTACAACATTAAGTAACGGAATGTCCCCTGGGGATAAATTGGCTATGGGCCTCTGCCATAGCGCTATACAAGGTGTGTAACTATGGATTTACTGAACAATACAACAATTGTCGTACCGACAGATGAAGAGCTACTGGCAAACTGCCCAGATAGCCTGAACTTAAATGATGATGAAGACGAGCTTGCCAATGACATTATTGTGCTCTAGCTCTCTATGCTGCTGTGATCAAAAAGAGCGAGTCTGTGACTCGCTCTTTTTGTATTAGCATATAGAGGCATGATCCGGCCTGATCCGCGACATCAGCACCATATCGATATACTTACCCGCCTTGAACGTACTCAATCGCTTGATCCCTTCCGTTTCAAAGCCCACTTTTTGATACAGCGCGCATGCCGCTTCATTATCCACATGGACTTCCAGCTCAAGACGGATCAAGTTGAGCCAGTTATCGGCTTGTTCAATGGCTTGCTCCATAAGGTGTCGTCCTACCCCTTTTCCGTGGCATGAAGGATGCACAGCTATCGCCAAGAACGCCGCATGCCTATCCCTGACTTTTCTAGTCAAAAACAAGGTAACGTGGCCAACAACCCTTTCATCGACTTCAGCGACCAGCGTGTAATTTTCAGGGTTATCAAATAGCTGCTCCACCTTATCCGAGTTGATATACGGCAGTTGTGAAGTATTCGCCGTAACTTCCGGTAGGCGGTAAATCTCGAACAAATCAGCATTGTCCGTTTTTTCGTAGTGTCTAATCGATATTTCCACAAAATTCCTTTCTGCTTTGCTAACGTATTAATCACGTCTCAATGGACGTATCACGCTCTCCAGCCCTTCGATTTTCATCTCGAGGGCTAATGCCATCAGTAAACCCAGTTCCCCCTCAGGAAAACCTTTTTTCTGGAACCACAGCAAGTACTCTTCCGGCAAATCGATAATGACCCTGCCGGCGTACTTACCAAACGGCATCTTCACATTGGCTAACTTAACGATTTTTTCTTTATCAAACACGCTTAGTTTTTCTCTTTCAATATTGCATCGGTTTTTCAACGAACTACTTGGCGACCCACTGCGTTGAAACGATAACCTCTTCACCCGCCGTTACCTGAGCCTCAAACTGACTTCCGGCTTGTACTTTTCCCACACCAGACGGTGTACCTGTCATCACAATATCACCATCATTAAGCGTCATGAAGGTTTGCACTTCTTGTAAAATCACATCAGGTGAATAAATCATCAGTGAAACGGTTCCTAATTGGGTTAGCTCATCATCAATGAACAGTCGTAAACCCAACTCCCCCACTTCATCTGCAGGCAAAGGGACAAACTCACTAAACAATGCCGATCCATCAAACGCTTTGCTGCGTTCCCAAGGAAGTCCTTTCTCCTTTAGTTTGCTTTGTACACCACGCTTGGTGAGATCTAACCCTACAGCCACAGCATCAAAACGACCATTGCGGTAAAGAAAAGATAGCTCAGCCTCGTAATGAAGTTCATCACCTCGGTGGGAGGATAACAGTTCTTCAGAGATCGCCGAGTTAGGTTTGGTAAAGAGTACCATCTCATCGGGGACTTCATTGCCTAGCTCATGAATGTGAGCCACGTAATTACGGCCTACACACACCACTTTATTTGACGTAACGACCTTGTTCTCGACGATAACTGTATTCATTTCAATCCCTTTCAATCTTTCCATGAAATAGCAAAGTAACACCGATAAAAAAAGCCGACAATGGTCGGCTTTGAAAAAATATGCAATATTGGTTTTAGGTATAACCTACCAGGCATAAACTACCAAGACTGAATTATTTGCCTATTCAGCCACAAAAACCAAGTTCGCACTTACAGGTACCGTAAGCAATATCGAGTTTAATTTTGCGATTTCTTTAAGCTTACCTACCCCTTCATCGAGCCCAAAGCTAACTGCCTGCACTTCTACTGGACTAATTGTCGAAACCAACAAGCCGCCACCGTCTAGCCCTGTCACTTGAACTTTGGCATTCAGCGCTTCTTCCTTGCCATGCAGATCGAGCTTAAACTCAACATCTTGCACCAGTGTTTGTCCGGCACTCAATCCACTAATAGCTTCTCCATCCACTTTAGCTTCAACCGTCGTAAGCGGGTACTCTTCGGTATTAAAGAGCTCTTTCTTCATCCTTTCATCACGGATCTGGATCTTGGTATCTACACTGGTTAAGTCAATCGACAAAGATACATCACCGCTATCAGAAATTGACCCACTCAAGTTGCGAAAGCCGTGTTGCTCCATCACGCTATCGTTTTTTACCGACGAGAATCCTACAGAGGAGTGAGTACTATCTAACTTCCATCCAGCCCATGCATTGCTAGCTCCTAGCATTAAAGCAACAGACATCCCCCCTACCACTAATTGCTTCTTCCAATTTACCGCCATTGACTTCCCCTTCTCTTGTTATTTCTTTGAAATATCACTTAGAAATATAGGTCAGTAATTTAGTTAGCGTTAATTGGCGGAAAGCTTACCCTCTCCCCTTCAGCCGTCAAAATAGCAATATCAACCGGCTTACCGTCGGCATCCAGCCTGACTTCTCCAATGGCGCTACGGTTTATCAAACGATGATTCCCAGGTAAATCAGGATCGCGCTTGAAGATTTTGAGGCGCTTGCGCTTGGTAAGCCAGTTAAGTGGTGAACGAGGACTATAGAGTATTCGATCCATGAAATCACAGACACGAAGTAAACCATTAGGAAACTCGTTTTTAATTCCACTTGATGTGATCTGATAAATATTCGGGCTACAGTTTCTAAAACGCAGTTTAACGTCGTAGGCAAACGAATAATGTACATCTCCAGAGAGAATCACAAAATTTGTGGGAGTCTTGGTATGGGTAAATATACTGATCAAGGTATTGGCAGAACCCGGATGTGCCATCCAGTTTTCAGCATCAATCAATAAAGGCTGCCCAAGCCATGTCATACCACGCTGCAGCGATTCAATAAACTTTACCCCAAACATCGGCGCGGCAGAGACCAAAATCACTGCGGGTTCATTTATCAAGGACATTTGCAGCTCACTGAGTGCTTCCCAGTCCATTAAGCCAGATGGCTTGTTCATCTTGGACTCTGAACGCCACCTTCGAGTACGGGTATCAAGCACCAGCATTTTCGGCGTCGTGCCAATGGTGTAATGCCATTGTTCAAAGCGGTAAAGGTAATCAATCAAGCTGTCCTGGCTATCACTGAAAGGATGATTGAAGTAAGTATCCACATGAGTGTGAAATGTCTTGTCGAATTTTTCTGGCGCATTGCCCCAGCCCTGACATAACCAGTAACTGATCAGGCCATTACCAATGATCCTTCGCGAAAAATGATTATGGTAAGCCGCTTGCTCCCACCCCACCGTTAGGTTCCAGTCATCTGTTATGTCATGATCGTCAAAGATCATATAGGTAGGAATATGCGCCATTAACCGACGGACTTGCGGCAGGCCTTCGACAAACTGATCAATCTGGAGTTTCTCATCGGCCCAAAGGTTTTGCCATTTGGCTTCCAAGGTATTCGATTCCAAAGAAGCGCCCTGCCATTGAAATCTATTTTTTTCCAGCCGAGAGCTATCTACCAGTTTCCACAACTCTGGCGACCACACCAACAAGTACATGGCATTAAACTCACTCAAGGTGATCAGGTGATTGCCTGACTCACGTGAGCTGAAAACCGGAGACTTGCGTCTTAGCCAGTTAGCTACACGTGGAAACCGCTCAATGATATCTTCACCACCTTCTAAGTATTGCGGTAACAGTTTCTCCCTGCCATAGAAGTTATCGGCATGGCTTAGCAGCTCCTTAGTATTGGCGACCGGCGCTTTATCGAAATCTTCATCATAAAGCCCAAGTAAATCGATAACCTGATGGATGCTATCTAGGGTTGCACCGGCAACATGGTCGGCATAGATCTGATCCCCGCTCATCATTAGCAGTGATGGCCTCTCAAGAATACCTTGAGCTGCAACTTTATTATCTGCCGCCACTAAGCTGTCTTTGCTTGGATAGTGCGGATTTCGGCAAGAGCCGTGCATCACATAATCAGCTTGGGTTCTGATGATAAACGAAGGGCGTGACTCACCGTCATAAAGCAGATCAGGGACGAGCTCAGTGAGCAGGCCACCCTGCGTTTCAACTTGATACTCCAAAGGCGTATCAGCAGGGAACTCACCGCTATATGTCACTTGATATACCCAAGCTCGCGTACCAATTTGGATGTGCTTACCCTGTGAGAGGCTGCCAGAAAACAGCTCTTTTTGATCAGCTTGGTGATAGAGAGCAAATCGTCCTTCAAGCGGGCTTGAGACCGCAAACCACAACGTCAGCTCCTTGGGCGTTACCTTACGTAATATTGGCCCGGCAAGGATAAGAGGCAATGGCTGAGAGTTAGCTGGGGTTGTATTTAACGGTGATTCAACGGTCATAGCTTGGCTTTACTCTTTACTTCTTTATGTTTGGCTGTGTTATGTTTCACTTTGTTATAGATACGACATTAGCAGCAACAATTTGTTTAATAAAGATAACTAGAAATTGAACCTCAGCTAGAAAATGTTTGCTAGCTCGGCATACATCCAGTTCATCACTTGGCCGACGCCCTTGTCCCTGCGCTTAACCACGCCCATCTCTACCATTAGAGGCTCTGGAATTTCTTCACAGGATAGCTCCACCAGTTCATCCACATACCATATTTCCTTCGCAACGTGCTCCGGAACTAAGGCCCAGCCTATGCCACGTATTACCATGGAAGAAATCAAGTAATATGAATCAATATGCCAATAATTGGACGAGATAGGTTTCGCCTTACCTATACCCATTCGATCGCGAATCACTAGTTGTCTATGCTGAGTGAGATCGGCGATTTTTGGGACAGATATCTTTGCCAGCGGGTGTGATCGCGACACAATCAAGGCATGTTTGAACTGGCCTATAGAGGTAAACTCCAAACTCTCAGGTAAAACGTCTTGGTGAAACAACACACCAAGATCAGCCTTTTCTTGCTCCACCCATTGCGAGATATCTTGTTGTGAGCCATTAATGATCGTCAGTTTCAGCAATGGGTAGCGCTCTGCCAATAAAGCAAACAGGCTCTCGAATGCAGTAACCGGCACAGCTTCGTCAATCGCAATAGTAAACGTCGCCTCCTCACCTGAGGATACGGTCATGGCTCTGGCCGATAATCGCTGGCATTGTGCCAGTACCGTCTGGGCTTCGATGTACATCTCTTCACCAGCGGCAGTTAATACTGGTAACCGGGCACTGCGATCAAACAACTCAAACCCCAAATCCAGTTCAAGATTGTTAATAGCGGTACTCACTCTTGATTGGGCTTTACCCAAATGCCTGGCTGCGGCTGAAAAAGAGCCGTGTTTTACCGCACTAACAAAAGCTTCCAGTTGATCAATTGTCCAATTCACGCTGCTCATCTCGCACTAATCCAATGAAACATCATTTTAACCCATCCGAAAAGCGGATGGATACTAACTTCAATCAATCTTGAAAATAGCGATAATAATTTCAAAGTCACAAAAGCCTGATATCCCCATGCAAGAGAAAGTCACTCAAGAATCATCACAACCAAACACCACAATCGATAACAAGAGTATTAGTAAAACATTCTGGCGATATGCGATCCCTTCCGTCGCCGCCATGCTGGTCAACGGCCTCTATCAAGTCATTGATGGTATTTTCGTTGGCCACTACATCGGTTTTGAAGGCTTGGCTGGTATCAATATGGCTTGGCCTATCATCGGCCTTATTGCAGGCCTCGGCTTGCTTGTTGGCATGGGCACAGGCAGCCTAATTTCGATCTACAAAGGTGAAGGCAACCACAACAAAGCCCAGCAGGCCCTATCAACCGGCCTGGGTCTGATCGCTATTTTTGGTTTATTGGTGATGGCTTTACTCACCATGATTGCACCTTCTCTGTTGCTCGCACAGGGCGCAACAGGGACACCATTGGTAATGGGCAGCGCTTATATCGAAGTCTTCACTTGGGGCGCCGTATTTACGATCGCCGCAGGTGCCCTGCCTATGCTCATTCGTAACGATGATAGCCCTAACTTTTCAACTGCGCTGATGATGGCGGGTGCAGTGATTAATATCATCCTCGATTATATTTTCATTGCCCATTTGGACATGGGCCTGAAAGGGGCAGCAATTGCAACAATCATTGCCCAGATATCTATCACTATCGTGGCCGTTGGCTATTTTTTTACGCGCTATTCAAAGCTCAGACTCAATCTAAGCTCGATAAAATTTAACTTTCGCATTGCAGCCAATGCAGTAAGTCTTGGCACATCCAGCTTGTTTATGTATGTCTATTTCAGTTTTATCATTGCCGTACACAATAAGCTTTTCATGGATTACGGCAGTGCAGTTCATGTCGGGGCATTTGCTATTGTTGGCTACTTGATGACCATGTACTACTTACTGGCAGAAGGTATCGCCAGCGGTATGCAACCTCCGGTCAGCTATTACTACGGTGCAGGCCATGGCAATAAGATCCGGGCAACGCTCATCCTTGCCAGTAAAGTGGTTGTAATCACTGGAGTCGGTTCCGTTATTTTCCTTAACCTGTTCCCAAATACCTTGGTGAGCTTATTCAGCAACGGCGATCCAGCCCTTGCCATTGAAACAGTCAATGGACTGCGTCTGCACCTGTTTGCCATGTTCCTGGACGGTTTTATTGCCCTAGCTTCCGTTTACTTCATGTCAGTTAATCAAGGCGGGAAGGCGCTCGGGATTTCTGCAGGGAACATGTTGGTTCAACTGCCATTCCTTTACTTCTTGCCACAATGGCTTGGGGTAGATGGCGTTTGGCTGTCGGTGCCATTATCGAACATTCTACTGGCAGCGATTGTTGTGCCTTTGGTATGGAAGGATATTCAGAAAAAACAGCGTAACGATGTCTCATTTAACGCTGTGACGGCTTAATACAGCCATAGGAAATTAAAGCAAACCCCATAAAAAAGTACACG
Organism: Photobacterium sp. AWH4_225; assembly: GCF_056158405.1. Taxonomy (NCBI): domain Bacteria; kingdom Pseudomonadati; phylum Pseudomonadota; class Gammaproteobacteria; order Vibrionales; family Vibrionaceae; genus Photobacterium; species Photobacterium sp. AWH4_225. Next base: position 435,453 of record NZ_JBSWTF010000004.1, read on the forward strand.
CCTAAAGCGTGTACTTTTTACTTGTTCTTTTACCTTAAATTGCAGCAGGAGGTTATTGCTAGAATATCCCTTTCTTCTTGATCTTCTGCACATGAGCTAGGCGCTCATTGAGATCAACAACAGGCGTTTCATTCTTCTCTTGTGTTGATCGCCCCTGTTGAGCACCAACACTGCCATTAGGTAAATTACGGATCATTTCAGTCTGAGCTGTGAGTAATCTCTTTAGCTCAGCAATCTCTTGCGATTGCTCCTCTACCCGCTTCAACAACTCTGTCTGTGTTGGTTGCTGCACTTGTGATGCCTGCTTTTGAGACAACAACTCACGGGTATGGCTACCTTCAGCTTGAATTTGCTCGACAATTGAGGCTTTCATCGCCTGAAGCATTTCACTCTGTGCATGCTGGCTAGCCTCTGGCTCAAACTCTTTCGCTAACAGACTCAACCCTTTCAGGGTTCTCTCCAGAGTGGACGCCGACACCTGAGATTCCGTCACCTGCAAACTCAGTTGTTGGGACAGTTCAGGGCTTAAAAGGTGCAAGTACAAGCCACTGAGGTAGACCTGCTTCTGAACATTCCGCGCATTGATTAATGCCAACCCGTTTTCTTCTGGCGACTCAGCTTTCAAGCGCGAAAAATCATCAGCCCATTGATGAAGGATTTTACTCGCATAAAGATCAGCCGGGTTGTTCAACGGGTCGAGGTAAATCGAATAATTAATCCGCTTCAAACGATCAGCCATTGACAGCCTCTTGCACAGGCATGTTCACGGCCTCGCCGTCAGCATGATACAAACAAAGCTCGCGTGCCAATGCTTCTTGTGGCTCTTCCACCAGCACGACTCGCTCACCCAAGGTCTCATAGGCTTTTTTCACAGCCGGATAAATTAAGCTCGCTCCACCGCCAACTAGGTAGACACGGTTAGGGTTCTTGGCGAACTTCTTCGCTTCGTAAGCAACTTGCTTACCCAGTTCATCAATTTTTGTTTCGATTTTGTCGAGAATGACCGAGATCTGGCTTTCGTCATTTACCACCTCGCGCACAAAATCTTGATTATCTCGTTGCTTGATAAGCTCATTCGCCACCAAGTAACTTGAATCACTGTCAGCTACAGCTAGTGACTTACGCGCCACATCCGTCACCATGGATACACCGATTTCGTTATTGCCGTATATAGCTGACACATCATCGAACTCACCGACAATCACACCCATATCCAATGTTGTGCCACCGATATCAATCACCAGAGAGCGGTTGAACTGGCTAACAGACTGCATAGTCAGAGTAGAAAGCACCGCAGGTAAGCTCTCCGGCATCACCTCAACATCAACGATTTCAAACAGTTCGCCTTTGTTAAGCTCGATCTGACGCATCAAATTGTCACGCTTACGGGCAATTTTATCTTCGTTCTTCTGACAATCTTCGGCGTTGTAGTATTCAGTAATAGGCAGGGTCACCACCAATTTTACTGGGCCTGGTGCAATGCCAGTCTGTAACAAAGCATGATGGACAGACAACAGGTTCAAATCATCATACTGGTAATCGACATGTGTTGTTTCCAATGCCTTGTCCGAAGTCATGTCGTAGGTATATTTCGTTGAGCCAATCGTATAGTTAAAGATCTTCTTGTCTTTTCTTAGTGCGGCACTTTTCCAGTTTTTCCTGAACGAGTTAGGAGAGATAACGGTATGTAGTTCACCTTGTTCAATCCAACTTACTTTAACGTTGGTTGAACCGTCATCAACCGCAAATTTACGTGGCGTCATTGTATTCCTGCTTTTTCTCGGTGAGAGTAATTGGTCTGCGCGAAAGTAAATAAAAACTGCAGGCCAATGGCAAACTCAGCACGAGAGATTTGAAGCAATTCAGCAAAACAAAAATAATCTTAGTTTTTCATTTAATTTCTCTAAAAACGTGTCGATCCGCTTTGTTTGAATGCAGGTAGATGCAACCAACTGACTGAGTCATGATTGTCTGATTGCACCACTTAATTTAAAAGCTTAACTTTCTTTTTCAAGCTCCCTTTACCTTTCACAGCCACTATTAAGGTATTAAATAACAATGCATTACTCTTATTAAATGAAATCATCACTTATTTATAAAACCTGTAGAAACACTCTTTGTTTATAATATGAGGTATTATCAAGAGCAAAAACAGCGGTAAAAGAAATGTTTGCCGGTGATTCAGATGAAACCCATCCAATATTCACATAAGAAATACAACACCAACGGTAAATAACGCCCGTTAATGCAATATGAAATCGACATTTTTTTGTCGCCACAAGTAAAAAGACACGTTCAATAATTCGCCAAACTGGTCGCACCAATTTGCTAGACAAAGATCACCATTCCATATAAATTCAAACACTTAATTGAAATCACAATATCACTCAAGTTCATGAAGCAAGCTCACATACCCACAAGTTTTTGCTATCAATTAAAATAAAACAAAAGATTTTTCTTTGACCAAAATAAGCACCTTTGCTACTAATTTAATAGTACTTGTGACAACGGCAAACTAAATGAAAGTTTAGGACGCAAAGCTTCCGATCTAATGAGTTTTCTATGATAGCGGGGCTACCTCAAGTGGAGTTTACTCCCTTTCGTTGTGCTCGTATTTATTAAAACAAATGGAGTGTGAACATTATTGATTGGTTCTGTTTTGTCTCGTTTTCTAAATAGAGTTTCAATTTATTCCGCTCAACAAACCATTACTCGTTTTATGTAAATGGAGTTCATTCTGTGAAAAAGTCTAATCTAGCCATATTTATTGGCGGCTTACTCTCGTCCTCAATAAGCTATGCTGTCGCACCCGGCGCACCAACCATTGATTGGGGTGAGCACACCTACGCTCTTGTCGAGTTAAACCGAGATGCCAGCAGCTACGAAGATATCGTGGTTGGTGTACATGACAGTGTCGCCGTTACCGTTTCTTGGCAAACATGGAGCGGCGACCCTGCAGAGACGGCCAATGTGAAACTTGATGGCAATACGGTCTGGACCGGCAGTGGCAGCGTTAAAAGCGCCACATTTGATGTCAGCAAAGGTGGTGTCTACGACATGACCGTTGAACTGTGTAACGCTGATGGCTGCAGCGAAAGTGGCAGCGTCGAGCTTACTATCGCCGATACCGATGGTAGCCACTTAGCGCCGTTGGTACCCGTTCTGCAAGAGAACAATAAACCTTATACCAATAAATCAGGTAAGGTTGTCGGTAGCTATTTTGTTGAGTGGAGTGTGTATGACCGCGCCTTCCCTATCGATAAAGTCCCAGCCCAAAACCTCACTCACATCATCTACGGTTTCACCCCAATCTGTGGCGGCAATGGCATCAATGACAGCTTGAAGCAAATCCCTGGCAGCTTCGAAGCATTGCAAAAAGCCTGTGCGGGGCGAGAGGATTTCAAAGTCGCTATCCATGACCCTTGGGCTGCACTTCAAAAAGGCCAACAAGGCGTCAGTGACTGGGCTGATCCATACCGGGGTAACTTTGGCCAGATGATGGCGCTCAAACAAGCCTACCCAGATTTGAAGATCCTGCCTTCTATTGGTGGCTGGACCCTTTCAGACCCATTCTACTTCATGCACGATGAAGCGAAGCGCCGGACCTTTGTTAACTCAGTCAAAGAGTTCCTACAGACCTGGAAGTTCTTTGATGGTGTAGATATCGACTGGGAATACCCGGGCGGTAACGGTGCCCACCCTACTCTTGGCGACAAAGAAAAAGACGGTGAATTATATGTCACGCTGATGAAAGAGCTGCGTGAAATGCTGGATGAGCTTTCGGCAGAAACAGGCCGCACCTATGAGCTGACTTCTGCCATCGGTGTCGATGTCAAAAAGATCGAAGTCGTAGACTACAGCCGCGCCCAGCAATATATGGACTACATCTTCCTGATGAACTACGACATGTTCGGTGCCTTCGATTTGAACAACCTAGGCCATCAATCTGGACTGTATGATGCGAGCCATAACCCTGCGGTTACCCACACCACAGACCGAGGGGTCAATGATCTCCTGGCACAAGGGCTCGATCCGGAGAAATTGGTGATTGGGGTACCAAAATATGGTCGTGGTTGGAAAGGAGTTCACAACTATACCGGCGATAACCCGATGACAGGACAGGCCACCGGCGGTATTGATGGCACATGGGAAGCAGGCGTATTGGATTACCGCGATATTGCCGACAATCACTCAGGCAATGGCTGGGAAGACCGTTACGACGAGCAAGCAGAAGCTTCATACAAGTGGAACCCTACCACTAAAGAGCTTATCTCCTACGATAACGCCAGAGCTGTAAAAGCGAAAGGCAACTATGTTCAGCAACGTGGCTTGGCAGGCCTATTCTCGTGGGAAATTGATGCCGACAATGGCGATATCCTCAATGCGATGCACGAAGGGCTCGGCCATGGTGATGGCGGAGTGACACCACCACCGGAGAACAAACCACCTCATGCCAATGCCGGCATTGACCAGACCGTAACAGGACCAATTGATGTCATTCTGGATGGCTCAAACTCCTACGATCCTGAGCAACAAACCATTACCTATAGCTGGAAACAAACTGCTGGCGACACCCTGGCTATTACTGGGGAACACGAGGCAAAGGCAACGATAACCGTACCTTCAACCGATACTGATATCAGCTATTCCTTCACCCTGACAGTAACAGACGAGGAAGGCCTGACTGACAGCGACACAGTTACCATCAATAACAAGGCAGAGCAGGAAAACCAGCCGCCGAGCGTATCGCTGCCAGCCCAGCTTACTGTTGAGACGCAAGATACCTTCACCCTCAATGCCCAAGCGGATGACCCAGACGGTGACCCGTTGACTTACAGCTGGACTATCCCTCAAGGGTTTAGCCTAGTTTCGGGCCAAGGCACAGCGTCACTTACCCTAACTGCGCCTGCCGTTACTGAAACATTGCCGGCAACGGTAGCTGTATTGGTATCAGACGGCGCACTGGATGCACAGGCGCAAACAGCCGTGACTGTGACACCTAAAGATACAGGTGGCAATGAGTGTGACTTAACCGATCCAAATGCGGGCAACTATCCTGCTTGGTCAGGCGGTGCTGTTTACAATACCGGTGACCAAGTCAGCCACGACCAACTGGTTTGGGAGGCAAAATACTGGACGCAAAACAACGAGCCAACTTCGACTGCCGATCAGTGGAAACTGATCAGTGATGTTGAGTTTGGTTGGAACACGGGTGTGGCGTACAACGGTGGTGGTGAAGTCAACCATAACGACTACCGTTGGAAAGCCAAATGGTGGACCAAAGGCGAAGAGCCAGGAGTTGCTTCAGTATGGGAGAACATCGGTGCAGCTACTTGTGACTAGCAGCGAAAAAGAATGAATGATAGCTAAAAACAGCGACTCTATGAGTCGCTGTTTTTCAGCTTTTCTTCAAGTTAATCTCGGGTCAAAATTAATTCAATACGGTCCCATTCAACTAGTTTTTCTTCATTAAAACCAGTTTCTTCCGACTTCATACTAGCACTTCGATATACAACAAAAGGTTGTACTGTCTGCCACTCACCATCATAAAACGCGAACTGATTAATCGAGGATTTATCAATAATTTTATAAGTCAATATTAGATTAGTTGGCCCCTCTTCACATGGTTTCCCATTCAATAAACCGACAGCATGCTTCTGTTCAATCAAATTAGGTAAGTTCGATTCATTTACTTCGGAAGCACAACCCTCATATCGCTGTACAAGCAAACGAACTGAACGTGTAATTTTAGTTCCTGAATTTCCTAAAGGCTCAGAAGATACAACGTCTACAGATAATATAAGACCGTGGCCATATTGCCTTATCTCCTCATAAGTTTCTGCCTCTATAGTTGCACCAACAAGCTTAATTTTAGAACTATCGAATTTATCGTCACTGTTTTTCACCGAGCTTTCAAGAGTAACAAAGGACTCTGATATGGTCAGATCTCGGGTAGCCTTTCCTTTTTCTGGTGGCTTAATGTTTATGAATCTGACAGGCTGAGGCTTCAATTCTTTATAAAGTTCATTTGACTTTTCACTTACCCACAACGTGAAATTTTTCTTTGGTGCATAGTCGAATAAAGAAATTTCTCCTGAACCTGGCTGTACTTGCAAGTATTTGCCAAACCATCCACCGTTTACCCCCTCGAGGCTATATGTTCGAGTACCGTATGATAAAGGCAAATCAGCGAATACTTTTTTCAATGGTGCATATTCAAAACTTTCATTTTGAAGTTCATAGCCTGGATGTTCCGCCTTATGAATAACCCCATCAACATTACCAAACGCTGGTAAATAGTTCCTTGAGTCAGCAGCCTCAAATGAAATACTAAACTCCCCTGTTGATTGAATAGACAGTATTCCACCTTCAATCAACGTCACTGGCGATGTATTGGGATAATTCACCTTAAAAGAAATATCACCTTTTAGATTTTCAATCACCGGTGTTATCACGCCATCAGGAGAATACACAGCATCACTATAATCTACTTTTACGGGGTTAGCAGCTTTATCGATAGTGACAGAGAAAGAGGTCTTTGTCGGCTTATATTTATCATCACCTGAATCAGTTACTTCCACGACTGCATGTCCAGCATTGTGAACGGTCATTTCTCCACTAGAAGAGTTGATCGATATAACATCGTTTTCACTTTTATCATCAAGAATCTTATAAGTTAAATCACCCACAACACCACTAATTTTAGGTGAAGAAAGTATAGGATTACCTTCAGAAAAAGTACTGACTAAGTCACCTTTGACGATTAACGAAGAATCAGCAGCATTCACAACAACACTCATTTTTTTAGGCACTGATGCGAGATAATTTTCACTTTCTTCTACAACAGCAGTAAAATTAGCAACACCACTTTTTAATATCTTAAAGCAATGCTTTGAAACATCGTACTCAACGATTTTTCTATCACCATCTGTTGCTGGCAACAAGGTAATCCTGCCCATATTGCCTGTGAAATTTGTGTCCAAACACAAATCTGGCGCATATGTTGTAGTCAAGCTGCTTACAGTAAAATCTGGATGACGAGCTTTAAGTACATTGACGGTCAAAAATGCCGGTGACGATGACTGGTAGTTTTCTCCGCCGTCATCAATAACAGATAGATTTGCTGTTCCTGCACGTAAGATACTCAATTGATTATCATTTAATGAAACAACATTACTATTTCCACTGAAAGATAGCTTACCTAGTTGCCCCTTCATTGATGGAGTAACTTTCATATCTTCTGCGAAGGTATAGGTTACTACACTGTCTTTAATCCCCGGATGAACAGCAGGGTTCACATTTACAGAAAACAGTCGTTCATCAGCAGCAAAATTCTTGTTGATATCATCAACAACTTTAACTTCAGCATGACCCACTTTTAGTATTCGCAATAAACCTGTTTGCTCATCAACTTCAATAGCATCGTTCCCAGTTAGAACCTCATAATGAACAGGTGCGACACTGTTATTTACTGCAGGAGTAAATAGCTTCTCACTATCAAAGAAGATGTTAGCATCGGAAACAGTTAAATTAGGACGTTTACCTACCTCAACTCTCACTTTAAAACTGGCTTCTTCCGTTGCATATCCATACTCACTGCCAAAGTATTGCGTAGCTTTAACAGTGGCATCACCGACTCGTAAGGCCGTCATCAAGCCCGTGTCTTCATTGAGCGTAATAACAGGATTTGATTTATCCTCGTCAGCCAATTCATAGTGGAAGTATCCATCTTCAGAACCACTTATCTTGACTGGATTAAAAGACAAGCCTGTTTGGAAACTGCGTATAATTGAAGAAAAATCAAGCACGTCAGGCTCAATGGCTTCTATGTTTATTTTGGCTGATTTAGTGGTTTCAAAATAATTTCTATTTCCGAGATCCGTAAGCGTAACTTCAACTGTCCCTGGCACGCCTTCAGCAACAATAGTCCCCGACTCTGGGATAAAGCGTACTAACCCTTCTGGCTGAAAATTAACTTCGATTTCACCTTTATTTCCAGAAAAAGGTAAGAATATATCCCCATTAGTAACTGTAGAGATATTGATGTCTGATAGTTCTAGCTCAGTATTCTTGGCTTTATCAACCACAACATTAAATGTTGCACTTGAAGTCTTATACTCTCTGCTACTATCAACAACAGTAACTTCAGTTTCTCCAACCGCAAGTATTGATATCACGCCTGAATTAGGATCAATGGTGATCACATCATTTGGTTCACCAGCAGAGATGCTAAATTCAGTTTCTCCAACTTGATGATGTACCTGCGGGTAGGCAATGCCATTCTCAGAAAAGGTTAGCGAAAGGTCTTGAACGGATAATGCTGTTCGCTCTAGTTTTTCAGGTGGTTTCGGGGCTGAATTTGGTTCACTTGAACCTCCGCCTCCACCACCGCATCCAAATAAGATAAGACTTAATATCAATGCAGAATATTTAGTATTCATGTTTTTCCGCCTGCAAAAAAATATATTTACCACTTATGTGGTAGAATTAATCGAACAATATTTTATTTCGTGCGGATTATACGTTCAGCAAACATTAAGATTCAATAACATTGATTTATTGAAATGTATGACTATGTCATATATTTTATAAATTTAAAAACAGCAACCAAAAATAAGCAAAAAAAATCAAGAACTTAACCACAAGTTAAGTTGGACTTGAAATGAATGAATTAAAATTAACAATCAAATTTTTCATATATGAAAAATAAAATCAAATAATTTGTGAGAAAAACCCTTGATATTATTTAAATATTCAAGGATTTCGAGTTTTTAAAGAGATTAACTTTGAAGTAACTGTACTGTCGTCACAAGCTTATCATTCAAATGCGGATGAATTATGCCACCATTTTCAGGGTCGAAATTCTCGTAAAAACTCGGAACAGATAATGTTGCTTTCACTTCCGCACCGAAGAATGGCATCGATGACTCAGCCGCTGCCAATACGTTCTTGGCACCACCAGGGCCTGGTGAGGTTGATAGCAAAACAACGGGTTTATCTTTATACACTTTAGGCTCGATGCGAGAAACCCAATCAAACAAATTCTTATAGGCCGCTGTGTATGAGCCATTGTGCTCGGCGAATGAAATCAGCAGTGCATCTGCAGATTGAACCTTCTTAAGGAATGCATGGGCGAGTGCGGGTTGTCCCAGTTCATTTTCCTTATCCTGGCTAAAAAGTGGCAACTCGAAATCATTGAGATCCAACACTTCAACGTTGATGCCTTCCAATTGCGAGGCGGCATAGGTGACAAGTTGTTTATTAATGGAGGTGCTGCTATTGCTTGCGGCGAAGGCTATCACTTTCATTTTGTCATCCTTTTCAATAAGTATTATTTTGCTTGCCCGTTAACAGTAGCAATCCAGTTTAGCTAAGTAAACCTAATAGCTTATTTAGCATCCTGCTATATAACCTTATGAAAAAAGGGGAGAACTAGCGTTCTCCCCTCTTGCTTATTCATTCAACCCGGCCATATAGAAGGCTGAAAGTATTCTCTTTTTTAAAGTAATACCGTGCTTAAAGTGACAGAATCACACCTGCGATTGAGGCACTCATCAAGTTCGCCAGTACACCAGCAGCAATCGCACGGAAGCCCATTTTCGAAATAAAGGTGCGACGTTCAGGGGCAAGGCTGCCCAAACCACCAATCAGAATCGCCATGGTTGAAACATTGGCAAAGCCGCACAATGCGAAAGTGACAATCGCCAGTGAGTGCTCGCTCAGCTGATCTTTCACTTCCATCATTTGGATAAAGGCAACGAATTCGTTAACTACTACCTTGCTACCAATCAATGAGCCAGCCACCAAGGCTTCATTCCAAGGCACACCAATCAGGAATGCAATCGGCGCAAACAGGTAACCAAGGATAATTTCAAAGCTCAGCTGAATACCAAACAAGTCACCAGCACTACCCAGCAGACCGTTAAGCAGCGCAATCACACTAATGAAAGCAAGTAGCGTTGCACCTACCGCAACGGCAATACGCACGCCGGACATGGCACCGTCCGCCAAAGCTTCAACCACATTGGTCGCACGTGGCAGCTCAACAGACGTGATTTCATCTTCATCGTTCACCTGCTCGCTTGGTGGTACCATCATTTTAGCCATCAACAAGCCTGCAGGAGCCGACATGAAGGCCGCAGCAATCAGAAAGTTCAATTCCACACCCAGCGAGGCATAGCCAACCAAGGTTCCACCTGCCACTGAAGCTAGGCCGCAAGTCATCACCGCAAAGAATTGCGAGTCACTCATTTTTATCAGGTAAGGCTTAACCACTAGCGGTGCCTCAACCATACCAACAAAGATATTAGCGGTTGCAGATAGTGATTCAGCACGGCCTGTGCCCAGCAGACGCTGCAAGCCACCGCCGATGACGTTGATCACTTTCGGCATCAAGCCAATATGGTAAAGCGCAGAAATAAGCGCCGAGAAGAAAATGATGATGCCCAGTACATTAATGGCAAAAACAAACCCCACGCTGCCAGTTGCCAAGCCACCAAACAAAAAGCTAATTCCCTGCTGCCCATAGTCGATGACACTGGATACACCTGCTGTTACTGCATTTAGGGCATCTTTTCCTGCAGGGACATACAGCACCAGCAAAGCAAAAATGATCTGCAGACCAAATGCCAGTGATACAGTTCTGACAGGGATATTGCGGCGATCTGTTGATAGGAGATACGCAATAACCAGAATGGCGAAAATACCCAGTAAGGAAGACATGAAATAGCACCTTTGCTCTAAATGTTGAGCCGCGCATTCTAGAGAGCAAAGGATTGCGTACAAGGCAGGTTTGCTATTTGTTTGTTACACGTTTAAATCACCCCAAACACCAACGAGCACAAATAATTGATTTTAATGGGGTTTACTTTATGCCATCCTTGATTATTGCCAAATGGAAAAAGTATTTATGCCTTCGCGAACAATTATTTGCTATCAACTGTTGGAATAATCAGCAATTATTAGATCTTTACCCACGGCTTTAACGCTTCGTCCCAATAAGGCGCCTCACCGATATATTGCTTAAAGAAATCGATAACAGCACTTATCTTGCGGGGTAAATGCTTACGGCTTGGATAAACGGCATAAAACGGCATGGTTTGATTTGCTGTCCAATCAGGTAACAGTTGAATCAATTTACCGTCCCGAAACTCGTCAGTTAATAGATAACTGGCAAGATAGGCGACTCCCCACCCTGCTACTGCTGCATCCCTAACGGCTTCGGCCAAATCAACCCGGTAATTGCCATTCACCTTAACACTTAGAAACTCCCCCTCTTTGATAAAGTCCCAACAACTATAATCGCGCTGACGGCTTTGGTAAGTCACGCAATTGTGGTTGGCAAGATCGGACGGATGGTTGGGTGCAGGGTGTTCAATCAGGTATTTTGGGGAAGCAGTAACAATAAAACGTGTCTCTGCCAAACGCTGTGCAACATATCCTTCTGGAATATGTTCAAAGTTGGTGATCCACAAATCCAAACCATCAGCCAACATATCCGCTTTATGGTCAAACAGGCTAAGCTCAACCTGTAAATCAGGATAGAGCTGACGCAGTTTCTCTATCGCAGGGATAATATGCATAGTGCCAAATGACTGGGAGAGCCCCAAACGAATCACACCGGTTACGTCATCACGCTTCTGTGCCATGGTGTCGTTGGCTTCGTTAACGGCATCAACAATTTGATTGGCGTACTGAGCAAAATGGAGGCCCGCTTCTGTCAACGTTAAGCTACGTGTAGTTCGCTGGATCAATTTGACATTCAAATCACTTTCCAACATCCCTAACTGCTTACTAACATGGGAAGTCGATACCCCCAGAGTACGTGCTGCTGCGGTAAAGCTCCCCGCCTCTACTAAGGTATGAAAAATCACCATCTGGCTGGCTCGGTCATGGATCATGGTTTGCCCTCTCTACACACCATCCATGGCTCACATTCCAATACAAGGAATAAAAAGCTCGCCAGTTTACTCTTACAGCGCTAAATGTCACGTCCGGGAGTTATGCGATTCAACCCATACCGATAACTTATTAATCTGTTTTTTAAACACCAGTTACAAGCATAGGATTAAATGCCTATTTGTCATATAGTTAAAAAAGTTAATAGTTCAGGTCATAACAATGGCAATTCAAGAGAATGCGTATTTCGACGCAATCATAGTAGGCAGTGGACCAGCCGGTGCAACAGTCGCTAAATCGCTAAGTGAACAGGGCAAGAAAATCCTTGTGCTGGAATGGGGAGATAACTCTCCATTAACCGGCTCTTTCTGGCAAATGGCGAACATCGCAGCGATTCCCAGCAAAGGGGCATTCATCGGCAAAGATCTGTCCTTGCTTATTCGTGGCATTACTGCCGGCGGTAGTTCGGCGATCAACTATGCTACGGCCATGTTGCCTCCGTTTGATATGTTCGACCGCTATGGCATTGATTTACGCGATGAAGCAAAGGAAATGCAGCAGGTTGTTCCCTACTCCTCCCTGCCTGATACCCTCATTGGGCCCAGAGCAAAACGTATCAGGCAAGGAGCAGATAAAGCAGGGATAAAATGGCAGAAGCTCGACAAGCTTATCGATATTGAGCAATGCCAAGCGAACTGTCCTTTGTGTGGCTACGGCTGTCCGCATAATGCCAAGTGGACTGCCCGTAACTTCTTGGATGACGCAGTATCAATGAGTGCTCAGCTCATTACCAAAGCAAAAGTCACCAAAGTACTGACTGAACATCACCATCAGCTCGGCCAACATGCGGTTGGTGTTGAGTACCAACATAATGGTGGTGTGCATCTGGCATTATCAGAGCAAATCATTTTAGCTGCTGGTGGGATTGGCTCACCACAAATCTTGCAACAAAGTGGGATTAAAGAAGCCGGCCAGCAATTTTTTATTGATCCGGTTGTGGCGGTTATGGGCACTGTCGCTGAAAAGTTTGAATCCGGTGAGGTGCCTATGGCTGCAGGTTTGCACCTGCCAGATGAAGGTATTGTCCTGTCAGATCTTGCTCTGCCCAAGCCATTTTTCCACTTATTTACCGCCCAAGTCGGTCGGTTTGATCGTATGTTCTCTGCTGACAATACCCTTACTATCATGGTAAAAGCCAAAGATAGCCTGACAGGGAAAATTTCTGCTAACTGGGCCAATAAAACACTTTGTGATGAAGATAAACAACGATTAAACCAAGGTGCAGAAATCGCAGAGTCGATTCTCGAAGCCGCAGGGGCAACCCATATATACCGTACCCATCACTTTGCTGCACACCAAGGGGGAAGTGCAGCCATCGGCGATATAGTTGATAGCAACCTAGAAACTGACATCAAAGGGCTTTATGTCTGTGATGCCTCGGTTATCCCCGAAGCATGGGGTTTACCACCTACGTTTACCCTACTCTGCTTGGCAAAAAGATTGTCCAATCATCTAACCAGTCAGTAAAACAGAAAAGCTTTCGGCATGAGAGCAATAGCCACCGTTTGTGACTAATATTATTTTCATGCCAAAGCTTATTCGATTTACGCCACTTCTCATTGCTTTCAGTGCATCTGCTTCGTATGAACGGTCAGTAGTGCAATTTAGCAATGAAGATATCTCTTCTTGGAAAGTAAAGCACTTCCAAGGGCGCACCCATTACTCTCAAGTACGACTTGATGATCAGCGGGTACTCAAAGCCGCTAGCAACAATAGCGCCACTATCATCACCAAACCTATACGTATCGATCTCGAAGAGACCCCCTATCTAAATTGGTCATGGCGGGTGGAGAGTCAATTAACAGGGCTCAATGAAACCACAAAAGGCGGTGACGACTACGCCGCTCGAATTTATCTTGCCATCGGCTCTAACTGGCTTTCCTCCACCAGCAAAGCCATCAACTATGTGTGGTCCAGTAACCAACCGCGCTTTTCTCGTTGGAGCAACGCTTATGCAGGGGAAAGAGTGCAGATGATAGCGATACGGGGCACCACTGACAGCATTTCGACATGGCAAAATGAAAAACGCAATGTCTACCAGGATTTCATCAATACATTTGGGGATAAAGGCAGCGAACAAGCCAATCGAGAAGCCTATCGGTATCTCAATGGCATTGCCATCATGACGGATACCGATAACAGCGGCCAAGTCGTTACCGCTTATTATGGTGATATCTTCTTTTCAACCAAGTAGCAAAGAGACAAGTAACAAAGAAAAAAGTGTAATGGCAAACAAGCAGACGTTCGTTGCCATCACACTCCCCCAATCTGAGGTAAATAGACGAGATTTTATTAAAACATCATCAAAGGTCACACAATCCGCATATTATCAGTACCAAGTACGGAACACCATACCATATAGTAGATAAATTCATTATTAAGGTATTTCGCGAGCATCAGGCCCTGCATAAGACCAAAGCAGGTTACGCGGAATCGGGCCTTTATTTCTGCCGCCCTGCCCTGTTTGCTCCCACGCATGGGCTAATATCCCCACCGAGCGGGACAGGCAAAACAGCCCCCTAGCAAGCGGCGCAGGAAAACCGAGCTCGGCATAAATCACTGCCGTAGCCCCGTCGATATTCATCGGAATACGTTTGCCTTTTTGCTGAAACAGATAGTTTTCTACCCCCATTGCAATCTCTGCAAACTGTCCAGAGACAGTGCCGCTATCTGCTGCTTGCTTCACGAGCGCCATCAAAGCGGGAGCTCGGGGGTCTACGGGATGGAAACGATGGCCAAAACCAGGAATGAATTTACCGTGTAGCTCTTTGTGCGCCGTCACCTCTAACTCTATCGCTGCCTCCAGCAATTCACCTCGCTCGCAGCGAGCGGCTATGGCTTGATATAACGCGACAGCTTGCTCGCCCGCTCCACCATGTACATCACCCAACACATTTACCGCCGAGGCCATGGCATTATTGAGGCCAACGCCACAGGTTGATGCCATTCTGGCAATCGCAATACTTGGGGCCTGAGGGCCGTGATCAACCGCCGACATCAGGGTGGCATCGAGTAGTTTGGCTTGTGAAGGCGAAGGCAGCTCCCCCCTTACCATCAACCAAATCATCTGGGCAAAGCTGACATTGCCGATTAGCTCTTCAATGGGATAACCATAATAGCGAATTACACCCGGTGACATATCGATGATATCGGTCTTCCACCAGTCACTCACATCGCGGCCTATTCCTTGCTCGGGTCTTTCGATACTCATATTGCCCCCTGTCCTTTTAACTGTTCGATGTCTTCCTTGCTCAACCCCAGATTCGTCAACCACTGTTCGGTATGCTCGCCTAACCGAGGAGGCGGCAATGTCACCGCAGGGCGCTCACCATCGAGTTTGAAGCCGGTCCGAACATAGCGGACATCTTGGTTTACCCCAGGCGAATCGACAAAACACCCTGTGAAGTCACGGCCTTGCACTTGAGGTAAATCCAGTGCCTGTGGAACGCTCAGCACCCTTCCAGCAGGTACACCAATATGGTTAAGCTCAGATTCCCACTCTTTTGCCGTTTTAACCGCAAAAGCCGCTTCGATGTGACCGGTGAGTAATTCACGATTTTCCAGCCTCGCCTGCCGCTCGGCAAAGCGAGGATCAGCTATCAAGTCCTCCCGCCCAATGAGCAGGCATAAAGCTTCAAACTGCTCTTGTTTGTTGGCAGCAATGTTCAGCAAGCCCTCACCGGTTCTGAAGGTTCCCGACGGGCTGGCTGTGACATTGTTATTGCCAAGCGGCTGGGGCGATTTATCAGCGACCAAGTAGTTGGAAACCGCCCACCCCATTGTGGTCAATGTTGACTCCAGCATGGATACATCGATGAATGAACCTTCGCCCGCTTTCTCCCTGCCAGCTAATGCTGCACAGATGGCGAATGCGGCGGTCATCCCCCCTATGGTATCGGCAATCGGATACCCCACCCGATAAGGGGCATTTTCCGGCGCTCCGGTAATGCTCATCACCCCGGACATGCCCTGGATAATCTGATCGTATGCGGGTAAATGGCGCATAGGGCCATCAGCGCCATAGCCAGAAATCGCACAATAAATGATATTGGGATTAACCGCTTTTAACTCTTCATAGCCCAAGCCAAGTCTGTCCATCACACCCGGACGGAAGTTTTCAATCACCACATCTGCAGTTTCAACCAACTGTTTAAAAAGGGATTTACCTTCATCGGTTTTCAAGTTCAGCGTGACCGATTGTTTGCCTACATTCTGGGCGAGAAATGAAATGCCCATTCCTGCTTTGTTCAATGTGGGAGAAGCGCCCAACTGGCGGGCTAAGTCGCCACTTTTCGGCACTTCGACCTTAATAACTTCGGCTCCCAAGTGGGCCAGCTGATGGCCACAGAATGGCCCTGCCAGCACATTGGTCAGATCCAGCACTCGGTATTGGTTTAGTGGTGTCAGCATCCTTCGACTCCATCGTAGTAATTGTTATTTATTCTGTAGTGTGTTTATTGCTGTTCAGGCGCAGCAGCAGCTTCATCCATTTGAGCGCGCTTTGCTTTTCGTGCATCTAACACGTTGCTGACCACAGGCATCATCAAAGCAAGTACGGCACAAATCATGATGGACAACGTCAGTGGACGCTCCCACAAGAAGGCATAACTACCATCAGATAAGGTCAGTGAGCGGCTCAGGTTCTTCTCGAGTATTTCGCCGAGAATAAAGCCCAGCAGCATAGGTGCCATCGGGAAGTTAAGCAGCTTCAAGAAAGTGGCGATGATCGTGATGATCACCATCATGTGAATGTCGAAGGTGTTAAAGCTCACCAGGTAAACACCCGTGATAGAGAAGAACAAGATCAATGGGATCAGGATTGGCCTTGGGATCACCAACAAGCGTGAGATATATGGGATCAACGGTAGATTCAGAATAAGCAGAACCAAGTTACCGAAGTACATCGAGATAATGACAGACCAGAACACATCCGGGTTATCAACAAACAAACGCGGGCCTGGCTGAATACCATAGGCAATCAATGCGCCCAGCATAATCGCCGTCGTACCTGAGCCCGGAATACCCAATGTAAGAAGTGGCACGAAAGAGCCTGTTGAAGCGGCATTATTAGCTGACTCTGGCGCAGCCAAACCACGCAGTGCTCCTTTGCCGAATTTGGCTTTTTCTTCTTTGCTGGCAAGATTTCGCTCCATGCCGTAGCTCAAGAATGAGGCAATGGTTGCCCCTGCGCCAGGAAGAACCCCGACTAAGAAACCAAATACAGAAGAACGGCCAACGGTCGGCGCGACATGTTTTACTTCCTCTTTGTTCAGTTTCATGCTGCCCAAAGAGTCCATATCCATCTGTGGCTCTTTCTCCTTATGCTCGCCACGCAATACCGTCATGATCACTTCGGTCAGGGCAAACGTCGCCATTGCCAGCAGCAAGAAGCTGATACCGTCAATGAGGTTAACGTTATCAAAAGTAAAACGTGGGATCCCCGACATCACATCATTACCCACAGTGGCAATCATCAAGCCGAATACTGTCATCATCAGCGCTTTGATAACCTGCCCTTTCCCTGAGAAGGCAGCAACAGCCGTCAGGCCTAAGATCATTAAGGCAAAATAGTCAGACGACTGGAAGCTGAGTGACACCTTGGCAAGTGCAGGTGCGGCAAACAACAGGATAATCGCGCCAATGGTACCGCCAGTAAAAGATGAGTAAGCCGCCAGTGCCAGCGCTTTACCCGCCTGCTTGCGCTGCGCCATTGGATAGCCATCAAACGCGGTAACCACGGTACTGGCACAGCCCGGCGCATTAATCAAAATCGATGATGTCGAGCCACCAAAAATCGCACCGTAGTAAACACCTGCCATCAAGATAATACCCGATGACGGATCCAGCCCGTACGTAATAGGGATCATCAAGGCAATGGCAGAAATCGGCCCTAATCCCGGAAGCATTCCGATGAAGGTACCGGCAAAGCAGCCGACCACCACCATCATTAAATTAAATGGCATAAATGCCGTTGTCAGTCCTGACATCATTCCATCAAACATGGAAGTCTCTCCCTTTTAGATAAATGCCCAAAAGCGGCCTGGGGCTAAGTAAATATCGAGCAACTGAGTCAGGACGTACCAAAAACCAGTAGCAAACGGCACTGATGCCAAAAACAGGATTTTCGGACGACGCTCACCCAGTAACCAATATCCACCAGCTAGAAAGAAAACCGTGGAAATAAGGAAACCCACCCATTCCAGAGCAATGGCAAACAGCACCATCAAAACCAATAACTTGCTGATAATTTTGAAATCCAGCCCAGCTAAAGACAGCATGTCAGAGGCTTTTACTTGGTTTTTTCGATGAGCGGCAACTAACTGCAACAGCGATAGTGAGATGCCCAGCATAGCCAGCATGGTCGGCATCGATTTAGCGTGGAAGGGTTCGTACTCGTCCCCAGGAAACAATGGTATTTGATTGGCGTAATAACCGTAGGCAACTGAGAAGCACAAGAAGATCAGCCCGCCGATATGATCTTTGGTAAGCGTCATGGGTGTATCCCCTGATTGATATTATTCGAAATCTTTCGCTTTAGAAGTGGGCAGAGCAGGAATCTTGCCCACTCTGCATGTTGGTAAGTCGTAGGGTTAATTCAAAAAGCCAAGCTCTTTCATCAAGTTACCCATCTCTTTTTCCTGCTCTTGCAAGAAAACTTCGAACTCTTCACGTGGCTTGTAGATTTCAGTCCAACCGTAGCGGTCTCGAACATTTGTCCACTCATCGGTTTGGTACATCTTCTCTAACACGCTGGCAAACTCATCAGCCTGCTCATTGCTGATCCCCGGCGCCGCGAAGAAACCACGCCAGTTAACAAAGCTCGCGTCATAGCCCAGCTCTTTCAGGGTTGGTACATTTGGTGCTACTGGCGAACGGCTTTCACCTGTCATGGCCAAAATGCGGACTTCACCCGCCTCGGCAAGGCTAAGCGCTTCGCTTAAACCCGTTGATAGCACTTGGGTTTCACCCGACAGTAAGCCAGCCATTGCTTTACCGCCTGCATCATAGGCAAGGTATTTTACGCGACGTGGTTCACCACCAGCGGCTTTGAAAGCCAATGCCGCAACAAGGTGATCCATACCACCACGAGATGAACCACCAGCTACAGAGACGGAACGAGGATTTTTCTTATAGGCTTCTGCGAGTTCATTGAAAGACTGATACGGAGAATCTTTCGCCACGACAAAGGCTGCATAGTCACCAATAGTCGCTGCAACTGGGGTCAGGTCACGGAATGACTGAGGGAAAACTTTCGAAAGGGAGCGAATAACAATAGGAGTCGAATTCACCATCAAGGTATCTTGTGACTGTTCAGCCGTCTTGATCAGATAGGCAATTGCTTTACCGCCGCCGCCACCAGACATGTTTTCATAAGACACTTTGTCGACCAATTCTGATTTCGAGAGTGCTTCACCGGTACCACGTGCTGTGCTATCCCAACCACCACCTGCACCACCAGGTACCAAGAAGTGAATTTCGTCGACTTTCGCCTGCACCGAGCCAATGCTCATTGCAGAAGCCATAATCGTCGCCAATAGGGTTACACGTTTGCGGGTAATAAACTGAGTAAGCATAGCTCTTTCCTCGTTGAGTGTTGTTTTTATCCTTCAACACAAAGGTAAGGCAGCTATTGAGCAAACTAAAGATTGTAAAATTAATGTGAATAACGGCTTTATTTATCATTTTGTTCATATTGTTCACAGCATGTCGCCACAAAAACAGGTAAAGTCGTTACATCATTAACGGTGAAAGGAATCACCCGCTTCATGTTACGTATGCTGTCGTTACGCCACCTCAGATTAAAGTGGCGTATGGTATTGATTTTAGGTGTTATTGCCGTACTTCAAACCGGCATGCTTGGCCATTTCGCGATCCGCTACCTCGATAGTGTGCTGGATGAGCAAATCGGTCAGCAGGCCATGCGAGTGGCTCTGGCGATTGCTGCTTCCCCCGATGTGGTTCGCGCAGTTGAAGCCAGAGACTCTGATTTTTTGCAACCATTAAGTTACAAACTGGCCCATTCAGCAGAAGCCCGATTTGTCGTTTTTGGCGATAAGGACGGTATTCGCCTTGCGCATCCTTTCCCACATATGATTGGTAAGTCCATGGCGGATGACGATGGTGATACTAATGAACCCGCCCTTGTGCATGGTAAGCCCTATGTATCTAAAGCCCTTGGCAGTATCGGCTGGTCAATGCGAGGCAAAGCACCGGTTTTCAATGCTTCCGGCACCAAGGTTATTGGTATCGTCTCTGTAGGTTATATGCTCGATACCGTCGATAGATTAGTGAGCAACCACCGCCTCAGCATGTTCTTCGCCATTGGGGGTGCTTTCCTCTTCAGTGTGTTTACCGCTGTCTGGTTTGCTTCCCATTTCAAAAAAGCTATTTTCAACTTAGAACCGGAACAAATCGGCCGGATGTTCCAGGAACGAAATGCGACTTTGGAGACCGTTCGCGAAGGGATTGTTGCTATCAACCACGAAGGGAGGATCACTACCTTCAACCACGCAGCAATTAAAACATTGGAGCTGCCGGAAGACGTCAATTACATCGGTAAACATATTCAATCGGTATTACCTGATAGCGGCATGCTCGATGTACTTGAGCAAGGTGAACCCCAGTATGATCAAGAGATTTGGCTACATAACCATCTACTGATAGCTAACCGGATCCCACTGATCCAAGGCGATCAGGTTACAGGTGTGGTCTCAAGTTTCAGGCTGAAAAATGAAGTTGATTTAGTCAGCCGCAAGCTTACCCGTATCAAGCAATATGCCGAGAGCTTGCGCAGCCAGTCCCATGAGTACAACAACAAACTCCACACCATCGCTGGGCTTATTCAAATCGATGCCAAAGACGAGGCACTGGCAGTCATTGGCCAAGAGTCATCAAGCCATCAAGCTTTCATCCAACAACTTATGGAAGTCACCTCCGATAGCATTCTCGCTGGTTGCCTACTGGGTAAATACAACCGTGCCAAGGAGCTAGGGTTAGAACTGGTCATCGAGCAAGACAGCCAGATGTCAGCCCTGCCCGACACCCTACCCCGAGAGCAACTGGTTAGCATTTTGGGGAACCTAATAGACAATGCATTAGAAGCGACCCTTTCCCATCATGGTAAAGGCGGCACAGTAACTCTTGTCCTTTCAGATTTTGGCAAAGAACTGATTTTTGAAGTAGAAGACCAAGGGCCCGGTATCTCAACTGACGATCAGGACAAAATCTTTACCCGTGGCTACACAACCAAAACCTCGCAAGGGCACGGTATCGGGTTGGATTTAGTGAAAAGTCTGACTGATCATCTCGGTGGACTAATTACCGTTGAATCTATTGAGGTTGGAACGGAAACCACCGGCAGTCGATTTACTTTATATCTACCCAAACAGCTAAACCACAATAACAAAAATATCCAGGACAAGGATTCAACGACGCACACGGAGGAGCAATCATGACCACCATGATTCGTATTGTTATCGCTGAGGATGACCCACAGATTGCCGAAATCCAACGCCGTTTCATTGAACGAATAGAAGGGGTCGAGGTGATAGGGATCGCACACGGCATTGATGAAGCGCGCGACCTAATTGAAGTGCTAACGCCAGAATTGGTACTGCTGGATAACCAGTTTCCGACGGGAACCGGCTTAGAGTTACTCAGAGAGCTACGTGCAAATGGCTGCAACACCGATGTCATTCTGGTCACCGCTGCCACTGAAGTCGATACCCTGCGTCAGGCGATGCACAGCGGTATTTTCGACTACATATTAAAACCTCTGGTATTCGAGAGACTGCAGGCCTCATTGCAAAAGTTTCGTGGTCACCTTGAACGTTTTTCCGATATCGACTCATTGCTCCAGAGCGATGTCGATGGTTTGTTACAAGCCTCAACGGACGATACCAGTCAGCAAGTCAGTGTTGCTAAGGCGACTAATCGCCTACCTAAAGGCATCGACGGGTTAACTCTAGATAAAATCCGGGCAGTATTCAGTACGCCGTCTACCCTCCTAAATGCTGAAGAAGTCGGGCAACAAATCGGCGCCAGCAGAACAACCGCGAGGCGGTATCTTGAATATATGGTTAGTACCGATGAACTCAGCGCTGAAGTCTCTTATGGCAGTGTTGGCCGGCCTGAACGCAGATACCAGTTGTGTTAAAGATTTAAAAACAAGGGGAAGCCATTTCGGCTTCCCTTTTTGCTTAGTCTCTTTTATCTCTTATTTAAATGGTATCAAGTTGCTGTGGCACTACTTTCCCGCCCTCGGAAAGCATTCAAAGATGTAATCACCACAACCACGGCAACAGCCGCAAGCTTGATAGTCAGTCCGCTGAAAATCAGCGCAAAAGGCACCACCAATAACACTGCACGTTCGACCATAGACAGAGGCTTGATTAGCCGTCCTTCAATTGCCCCGGCAAAGGCGACAATCAAGGCGATAGTCGTGACAATCGCAAACATGAAGCCCAGTAGGTTTTCTCCATCATAGATCAATGGCGAGAAAGCCATCATTAATGGGATCAGGAAGAAGCCCTGTGCCAATTTAAATGCCTGAACCGCAGACTGCATCGGTGATGCACCAGCAACACCAGCGCCGGCAAACGCAGCCAAGGCGATTGGTGGTGTCACATTCGATGTTTGCGACAACCAGAACACAATCATGTGAGCGGCCAGGATGCTCAAGCCTAGCTCAGTTAAAGCTGGTACCGCCATAATCGACAATACAATATACGCAGCAGTAACTGGTAAGCCCATTCCCAAGATAACGGCCGCTACAGCAATCAAGGCCATCACCGACCACAAGTAACCACCAGACAGCGCCATCAGGAATTGAGTAAACTGCAAACCGATGCCGGTTTGACCGACGACCCCAACCACAATACCCGCGGTAGCACAGGCAACCGAAATAGGCAGCGCCAATAGTGCCCCTTCTTTCATCCCTTCAAAGAAAAGACGGATACTGATACGGCTGTGCTTACGGCACATGGCTGCGACCAATATAGCACTACAGCCTGCGATACCCACCAGCACAGGCGAGTAACTCATCAGCAGCAAGGTCGTGATCAGCACCAAAGGCACAATAAAGTGCCAGCCTTGCTTCATCACTATTTTTAGCTGGGTGACTTTGTCCATACCTTTTAGGCCAAGCTTACAGGCCATCAAGTGGACATAAAGCAGGGTACAACCAAAGTACAAAATAGCCGGTGCAATCGACACCAATAGAATTTCGCTATAGGCAATACCGGTGAACTGGGCCATGACAAAGGCCCCTGCCCCCATTACCGGCGGCATAATTTGCCCACCCGTAGAGGCCGCCGCTTCAATACCTGCGGCTTGCTCAGGCTTATATCCGAGCTTCTTCATCATCGGAATGGTCAAGGCACCGGTGGTCACCGTATTGGCAATAGCCGAGCCGGAAATAGACCCCAGCGCAGCAGAAGCCACCACACTGGCCTTTGCCGGACCACCACGGTATTTACCCGCGACAGCAAACGCCGCGTCAATAAAGAATTGGCCCGCGCCGGTCACCTGCAAAAATGCACCAAACAGCACGAAGATAAAGACCACACCTGCGGCAATTGCCAACGGCGCACCAAACACCCCGTTGGTAGAATAAATATGGAAACGGATGATTTCATCCAGTGCGAAACCTTTACTCGCTACACTGGCAGGCAAGACATCGCCAAACATGGCGTAAGCCAAAAAGATCGCAGCAATCACCACCATGACCATCCCCACGGTCCGGCGTGTCGCTTCAAGCAGTGTGACGATTAATATCGAGCCGGCCAGGACATCATCAGCACCTAACCCGTCAAGCAAAAAGCCAATATCGTCATAATCAAACCGGACGATATGCTGCGCAGCCCACAAGGTGGCTAATACCATTGATAAATCGATAAGCCTTGCTGGAAGATAAAGTCGGCTATCTTCTTTGACTAATGGCCTAACGAGGAATACGAGAGCGAGGATCCAACATAGGTGGACGGGGCGAAATACAGGTGCGGAGAGGTTGGCAGTTAGCCCCTGCCAAATTTGAAACACTGATAATGCAATTGCAGCAATGGTTGCTATTTGCATTAACCGCTCAGTGACCCTGTGATTTAACGCCGAAGATTTGGTCATTGCGAACTCCTTGTACACTGCAATGTTTTCTACCCCCGAAATGCTTCGGGGGTATACGTTTACCTATCGATAGAGATAGGCATTACTTCGGTTCTCTTATTTTTTCTCATCCATGAACTGCTGAGAGCCTGGGTGCAGAGGAATACCTGCAAGCTTGTTCATGTTCTCAACCGTAGTGAATTTAGTCACGCCGATAGACTGTCGGATTTGATCGATGTTATCGAACGCTACCTTAGTCATCTCGTAAGCTAGATCTTTATCCAAGTCCCCTTTCACCACCAGTACATTCCATACTGCTGGCGCTTGGAAAGCAGGGACATTACGGTAGCTGTCGGCATCGACATCTAGCCCGCTGTATGACGCGTTAGCCTCATTGATTTGCGCAATTTCTTCATCGCTGAACGACAAGATACGAATATCACGAGTCAAAGCGAGCTCGGTAATTGCACCAACACCCAGGCTACCGACGATAACACCTGCATCAATCTGGCCATTAGCCAATGCTTCGGTCGTCGCCGTGTAGTTCAGGGCCTGACCGCGCATATCGCTTTCTTCAACACCTAGGGTCTTCAAAATGTTCAGTGCACTAACACGAGTACCTGATCCCGGCGCACCTAGAGCTACACGCTTCCCTTTCAGATCAGCTACAGATTTAATGTCTGAGGTGGCAGGTACCATGAATTGAACAACGTTAGGGTACAGTGCAAACAGAACGGACACGTCCATTTTACGTGGGAACGGCTCTGTGCCCTGATAGGCCTGCTGTACAACATTGCCCATTGCAATACCGGCAAGCTGCTGCTTGGTCGACACCTTGATGACATTTTCTACCGATGCCGCTGTGACTTCTGCTCGCATATTGAAGTCATCAATATTCTCACTCCAGATCTTTGCTAACAAACCACCCAAGGGATAGTAAGTACCGCTTTGGCTACCGGTGCCTATTGTGTAGTTATTCGCAGCAACTGGCAGAGAAACCGCTAGAGCCAAAGAGATAATCCCTTTTTTGATCATTGAACGCATTGAGTACTCCTTCTCGTTGAATGCCGGATACTAAGTGTCAAACTCGACACATACGCATCAGGTTTTATTGTCATACAGATGTTGCATCAAATGAAATCGCATTGAAATGTTAAAATTGTGAAAGTTGTGAAAATGAGATATTGGTGGTGTTAAAGGTATCAATAGCCTCCTTTGCCGAATAAAAGCGCGAAGCATCCCCTGCCGCTCCACATTATTACAGTATAGAAAAAGTAATTTGCCTTACTAGGCAATTACCACCAAAAGAGAAACAGTTATACTACGCCTCATATTGATACCAACTATCAACAAACAAAAGAGAGGAATAAATGGGCTGGCTATTTTTATTGCTAGGGGTAATGGCAGAGGCAACTTCACATGTCGCACTTCGTGCCACGAATGGATTCACCAGCTGGCTGCCAAGTGTCATCGTTATTTTCGGACACCTGATCGCCTTTGTATTTTTGGGACAGGCAATGAAATCGCTTCCTATTGGTATCGTCCATGCAATCTGGGCAGGGCTTGCTATTGTTACCGTCACGGCAATGTCCGGACTTATCTATAAACAACATCTTGATGCCAAGGTATGGCTTGGCATGGTAATTGTTGCGATCGGTATTGCCATTATCAACCTAGGTGGCGCTGCCCACAGCCATTAATCAAGCCCTTCCTTTAATAGAAGTTCCTATTCAAACAGAAGGAGATTTTCTGATGGCATCAACTTTGGGATATACACATTTGATCATTCACCAATCATTTTAATCGTTTAAGTTTGGAGGAGAATATGACTGAAGAACGTGCCATCAACCTATACTACTATCTTGTACAAAACAAGGCGCCAAAACGAGAGTTAGATGTAGCAATAGATTTACTTAAACAACGCTATGATATCGACCTGTCCCGCTTAGAGAGAAAAAGGCATCGTCCGCAAAACCGGTTCGATATTAACAGCTATGGTGCAGGCGGATCACGAACAATGAATCAAACCCGTCAGATGCAATCTTAAGAACATTAAATAAGTCATATCTGATAAAGAGTAAAGTTAAATTTGTATAACAATTTATCAATAACTTAAATTCAACTTACTGACTAATAGAGAAAAGGAAAAATCAAATGACATATAATTAATGATAAATAATTTACCGTGTATTAAAACCACACCGTTCTATTTCAAATGAATTTTAAAAAGTTACTTTTATATATAGAATCGATATATAAAAAAATAATTGCAACCTTTTCCAGACATTACAATCCAACTTGACAATCACGACATTGAACAGGCCTCAATAAATCAATATCTTATATCAGCAAATAGAAAGTAGTCTTATTGTGATATTTCTTGTCGCTGCTACGATATAACTTGCCATTTTTTATAAACTTAGTTCTATCAAAAACGCTAACCTCTCAATTTGTATGGAATTCAAAATGAGTGATACAGCCCCCAGAAATATAGTAAGCGGTACAAATATTGAAATTGAAAAAGCTGCATTCAAAGCAGACATATTCAAAACCAACACATTTAAAACAGGAGCCTTAACATGTATAATCACATGCCTATTTTACTCCGTTAACTCAAACGCTGACGGATGTGATATACCAACCGGTGCACCTCTCAGCCCTTTATTTGATGCGCAGCCTTTCACCCAGGCGCTTTATCGAATGGAGGAGTTTGGAACAAGACCCATACCGTCATCAGCTCCGACTTCAAATTGGGATTCCTTCCCTCAACCTACTAGAGGAGATAACTCCCCTGACGGCCCTCTTTTAGATAGCTTCCTCGCTCAATCTCTGTTTCCAATTCCATCAAGAAAATTAAAGGGAGCAGAAGCTAATATCAGTGACCACAACCCTTGGCAGACAAGAATTAACCAGATCCTCAATCTCAATTTAACCAATGCTCCCGCTGAGGGTCGTCCACCGGGTAAGGATTGGGCCCATCAACGTTGGGAAGAGTTCTACCCCACCGAATATACTATTACAGCCCAAGCAGGTGTTCGTACCAACAACGGGTTTAGAAACCGTTTCCAACGCCACGAGTATAATTCAGTAGAGTTTGGAGAAAACGGGCTTTACCATTCAACACTTCAGTGGAGCAATGGATCAGAGTCATTAAACATAACTGGCACCACCGCAGGTATTCCTCCTCGATTCCATCCTAAAATGCCGTTACAAGACAGAAATTCATTATGGACTTTTGACGGGACATTTCCGCCAAAACTCCTCAAGATGCGTTATGGGGAATCGTTGTTATTTAGGCACTACAATGCCCTACCGATTTCACCCAAAGCGAATAATGGCTTCGGCCTTCATACTATTTCTACCCATCGTCATAATGGGCACAATCCTGCAGAGAGTGACGGCTACACCCAAGCGTTTTTCTTCCCAGGTCAATACTTCGATTACCGTTGGCCAATGGCTCTCGCTGGCCATGATTCTATCAACATAGATGCCAGTGATAAGCGTGCGGGAGGTCCTGACGGTGCTGGCGGGATCAAGAAGGTACAAGGTGATTACCGGGAAACCATTAGTTCCCAATGGTTCCATGATCATATGCTCGATTACACCGCACCTAACGTTTACAAAGGCAATGCCGCTCTTTTGAATATATACAGTGCGCTCGATCGGGGGAAAGAAAACCACTACGACAAGGTAAACCTGCGTTTTCCTAGTGGTACCGACCTCGACTGGGGAAATAGAGATTACGACATAAATCTATTGATGGCAGACAAAGCCTGGGATAAAGATGGGCAGCTCTTCTTCAATATTTTTAGTGTTGATGGCTTCCTCGGCGATCAAATGCTGGTCAACTGGCAATACAAACCTTATCTCGATGTCAGGGCCAGAAAATACCGATTTAGGCTACTTAATGGATCTGTCTCCCGGTATATGAAAGTGGCGGTCATGACGGAGGATAGAGAACCTGTTCCCCTCTATATGATTGCCAACGATGGCAACATCATGGAGCACAGTGTGTACTTTGCCAACGGTATCCTTCCTACTCAAGCGATTGCTGAACGCTACGACATCATTATCGACTTCAGCCAATTTGAAAAAGATACCAAAATCTATTTCGTTAACCTAATGGAACACAAAGATGGCCGCGAACCAGAGGGGACGCTTGGTCGCAACAAAGCATTCAATGACCCATTTGAACGAGGTAACACCTGTGACCCAGCCGTCGGTAAATTCCTTGAAGTCAGGGTGCATGAGTACGGAGGCAAAGATCACAGCATGAACCCAGCCGACTATGTCAAAGGGAAGAAGAAAATGATCCCTTTGCCTAAGTTCACCAATAAAGAGTTGGCCAATGCCACGCACCGAACGTTTGATTTTGGCCGCAGCAGCGGGACAGACACCTCGCCGTGGACCATAAAAACTGATGGTGGCCAAGGCCTTACCGCAGATCCCCGGCGCGTATCAGCAGCACCCACGGTTGGCGATGTCGAAATCTGGCATTTTAAATCCGGTGGGGGCTGGAGCCACCCTATCCATGTCCACTTTGAAGAGGGTCAAATCCTCAGCAAAGACGGAGAAAAACCACCAGAATGGGAACGCTGGGCAAGAAAAGATATTTACCGGCTGGGTGATGAGGTCAACAGTAGTCGGGAAATAACCATTGCCATTCGGTTTAGGGAATTTATGGGCAGTTATGTGGAACATTGCCACAATACCCAGCATGAAGATCATGCACAACTACTTCGCTGGGATATTGAAAATCCGAATCAAGCGATCCCTATACGCAGTCCTATGCCGAGTTGGGAGGGCGTAAAGTATGTCGATTCCTTCACTCTTCCCACCTATAAAACCGGCGATGAAGATGCAAAAGAAGACTTTAACGACGATTAATTCAGATTGACGAAAAACGTTTAACAGGTGGCATCAATGACTGATGCCACCAAGGAGATATGATAATGAAAATAAATAAATCACTGCCAATTTTGGCAATCTGTGGTTTTATACTTCTGTTAAATAGTTCCCCAACCTTTGCCGCAAAATGGCGCGAAAACTACTTCCCTAATACTGAACTCACAACACACAACAACACCAAAGTTAATTTCTATAGTGACCTACTCAGAGACAAAGTTGTACTCATTAATTTCATCTTTACCCGCTGCCAGAATGTCTGCCCAATGGAAACAGCCAGGCTGGTTGCTCTGCAGCGAAAACTCGGAGATAGGGTCGGCAAAGATATATTCTTTTACTCTATATCCATCGATCCTGAGTATGACACACCTGAAAGGCTCAACGACTATGCTAAACAATATCAAATTGGCCCAGGCTGGCTTTTTCTGACCGGCAAGAAAGACGAAATTGATGAGCTCAGAACCAAGCTTGGCCTATCCATTGATGATTTGGAGATCTCAGAGGACGGTCAACTAGATCACAATTTAAGCCTTATCATAGGTAACGAAGCTACGGGTCGTTGGATGAAACGCTCCCCCTATGAAGATACCGCTGTTCTTGCGGCTATGATTGGTGATTGGCTTCATAATTGGCAGTCTCCTTCTAGCCAACAACTCGCCTCCTATGACAAAGCACCAAAGCTGGATGAAGAATCCCATGGCAAATATCTCTATCGCACACGATGCGCAACATGCCATTCTTATTCCGATAGCGATGAAATGCTTGGCCCTAATTTATCTGGCGTGACTGAGCGCAGGAAAGAAGAGTGGCTGCGCCGCTGGCTCAAAGAGCCTGATATCATGCTTGAAGAAGACCCTGTTGCTATCGCCATGCTCAAGCAATATAACGGGGTTCGCATGCCAAACTTCCAGCTTAGCGACACCGACATAGACAGCCTGATGTTATTCATGAAAGAACAGGACAGCCAGTAAACAGTTCAATGTTGTCGTTTGAGATACCTTGTGTAAGTCATTATTACTCACATAATGGCTTACACTCGTGCAGCTTAAATCTAATTGAAGCTGTAACGCTGATGACCATTTATATTATCAATATCAAGTAAGTGACAAAATAGTATTTTAAATGACAACATAAAAAACATATATTTTCTGAAATTATAATAGGTTCATATTATAGAATAATTAATTCTAACAGGAATAAATGTAGTCATTTCCAGACATTGCATCAGGGTTTAATACCCACAATTTTAGAGTGGATAAAATATCAACAACTTAGCAAACTGTAATAAATACATAATCTTTGTGATATTAATCTCGACTGCTAGGCTTTTAAATTAATTTATAAGCGGTAAAAGAATCCATCAGATACGTCCAACAACCCTATTTGTATGGTATTCACAATGAATAATACAAATTCTACTAATAACGTCAGCGGTACACGGAATTCTCTTCAAACAACAAAAATAGGAGCTTTAACATGTCTCATTTCATGTATTCTTTACTCCAATAATTTATTGGCTGACTGTGATATTCCAACAGGCGCATCGCCAAGTCCATTATTTGGCGCCGAGCCATTTACTCAAGCCTTATATCGATTAGAAGAATTTGGGACGATTTCCCTGCCAAATTCATCGAACCCAGGAAATCCATTTCCAACCCCTAGCGATAAAAATTCATCGCCAGCGGGTTATAAATTGGATAACTTCATGGGGCAGACTCTTTACCCTATACCGGACTCATCACACTCTGGTTCCTACGCTAATACGTCGGACCTGAACCCTTGGAAAGCCAAAATTAACAGCTTCCTTGGTCTTAACTTGGTGAATCCCCCAGCTGAAGGCCGGCCACCTGGAATAGATTGGGCGCACCAACGCTGGAGTGAGTTCTACCCAGAAGAGTATACGGTGACTGCGCAATCTGGCGTGAGGGTAAACCTCGGCTTTCGAGATCAATACCAAAGTCATGAGTTTCAATCCCATGAGTTCAAAGAAGGCGGTTTATACCACTCAACCTTCAACTGGGATAAACAACCTGATCTCAGCGATGACTTCAAAGCAACAACCAATGGTATACCGGCGCAGTTCCATCCGAAGATGCCTGTCCAGCAAGCCAATACCTTGTGGACATTTGATGGCACGTTTCCGCCTAAATTGCTGAAGATGCGTTATGGCTATCCAGTATTATTCAGGCATTACAATGCTTTGCCTATATCACCTTCAGCCAACAATGGTTTTGGCCTGCATACCATCACTACCCATCAACACAATGGTCATAACCCAGCTGAAAGCGATGGGTATACCCAAGCGTTCTATTTCCCTGGCCAGTATTATGACTATCGTTGGCCGATGATTTTGGCAGGACACGACCATAGGAACAAGAAGGCAACGGATTATCGAGCAGGCGGTCCAAACGGTTATGGAGGTATTCGGAAGATCCCCGGCGATTACCGAGAAACCATGAGCTCACTCTGGTTTCATGATCATATGCTCGATTTCACCGCCCAGAATGTTTACAAGGGCAATGCTGCTTGCTTGAACCTCTACAGTGCCCTGGATAGAGGTAATGAATACATTGATGACGGCGTTAACCTCCGTTTTCCCAGTGGCACCCATTTAGACTGGGGAAACCGTGATTACGACGTAAACCTGATGGTGGCCGATAAAGCCTGGGATAGGAAAGGCCAGTTATTTTTCAATATTTTCAATCTCGATGGCTTTCTTGGCGACCGAATGCTAGTCAACTGGCAATATATGCCTTACATGGATGTCAGGGCACGTAAATATCGTTTCCGGGTCCTTAACGCTTCGGTCTCACGCTGGATGAAAATCGCGGTGATGACTGAGGACAAAGACCCTGTTCCACTCTACATGATTGCCAATGATGGCAACATCATGGAGCACAGTGTATTTTTTGAGAAAGGAGAACTTCCCACCCAAGCTATTGGTGAACGCTATGACATCATCATAGACTTCAGCCAGTTTGCTCCCGGCACCAAAATTTACTTAGTAAACCTTATGGAGCATGAAGATGGCCGTGAACCAGAAAGTACCCTAAGTCGCTCTAAAGCCTTTAATGACCCATTCAAAAAGGGAAACACCTGTGATCCTGCAGTCGGCAAGTTCATGGAGTTTAGAGTTCATGAGTATAATTATGTCGACCACAGTATGAATCCTGCGAATTACGTTAAAGGCAAGCAGAAGATGATCAAGCGTCCGAAATTCACAAAAACAGAATTAGCCAACGCCCGTCATCGCTCCTTTGAATTTGGCCGCAGTAGCGGAACAGATTCAGCCCCTTGGACCATCAAAACCGATGGCGGCTCTGGCTTTGCTACCGATCCAAAAAGGCTCTCTGCTGCCCCTAACATTGGTGATGTTGAAATTTGGCACATCAGTGGTGGCGGAGGTTGGAGCCATCCTATCCATATCCACTTCGAAGAAGGGCAAATCCTCAGCCGAGACGGTGGTAAACCTCCTGAGTGGGAGAAATGGGCAAGGAAGGATATCTACCGAATAGGCGATGTCAAAGACAGTAGCCGCGAGCTCACGGTAGCTATCCGGTTCAGGGAGTTTATGGGCAGTTATATGGAACATTGCCACAATACTCAGCATGAAGATCATGCCCAGTTACTCCGATGGGATATTGAAAAACCGGGGCAAACTGTACCCATCAGAACCCCAATGCCCACATGGGAAGGCGTCGGTTATGTGGACTCCTTTACCCTGTCCACTTATAAAAAAGGTGATGTGGACGCTAAAGAGGACTTTAACGACAACTAAGCTATACATTTTCACTCTCTCCTAATTATGGCGGTATCACTTTGATGCCGCCTTGGATGGAGTTGATACGATTAACTTTTGGCTCTCTGTCATATTCCCTTACATTTACCGATATAAACTTGCAGTGATTTTCACTTACACACACACTTCACCACAAGATCATGCTCGTATTTAAAAACAGCGTTTTTAAAATCAAGCACATAGAACCAAGCGCTTAATCGCTAAACGCTAGCTGAAAAATGCAAGTATTTTTACATTTTGAAATATAAAAAACACCGTTCAATTCATACAGGAATGATTCAGTTTACAGTTGGTAAATTAGCGCCATAACAAAACGCAATCACATCAGTGATAAGCCTTAAAGCATATTTATCAGCAGGAATCATCATGAACACTTTCGCCAAAACTTCTATTGCTTCTATCATCGGCCTGGCTCTTCTTACTGGCTGTGTTAACCCTGACAACCAAGATGATCCAAACGCCCTAACCAAACAAGGCGCAGCCGGTGGTGCCCTACTTGGCCTGACCCTGGGTGCTTTGACTGGTGATGCAGACCTAGCAGTTAAAGGCGCTATCGCCGGCGGTGTTTCTGGTGGCGTAGCAGGTGCTTCTGCTGATATTCAAAACAACCGTGAAAACCAGCGCCATGACAGCCGTAACGATGCATTGACTCAAATCGGCAGCGGTGGTCAGGTTGCTGCAACCAACGCACAGCCACAAAACTGGGATAAGTTGGATAACTTCACCGGTAACTGGAACGTAAGTATTTGGAGCGGTGCAACCGAGCAAGCCGTCAACGCAACGGCGAAAGCAACTGGCTCTCTGGCTAAAACCACAGAAGCTAGCGTAAACATCAACAACATGAGCATTGACGGTCAATCACAGGCGCTCTCTTTTACTGCTAACTTTGCCTATACGCCTGAAACTGGTTACAGCCTGACCGTGACTGATAACGCAAGCAATGTTCCGGTTACTTTTGCCGGTGAATTCCAGCAAAGCATGAACCGTTACAACTTCTACCCAACAAATGCACAGGCCAGCATTTACGAAAACTTTGACTCTTCAACAGTTCGTCTAGAACTTGGTTTTGCAGGCCCAAGCGTATGGATGGTTGACACCTACGCTCAGGTTGATGGCCAAGAGCAAAAGATTCAAACTTACCGCTTCACCAAAAGCTAATCAGTACTTAACTGAAACCTAGTTTCCTGTAGCGCTGTGCCTTTCTAGATATCAAATCTGATATCGATAAAAGACACAGCGTCTTTTTTTAGAAAGAGCAGCTCAAGTACCCAACTGAAATATGGGTCCCCTTGCCAACATTTTCAGGGAAGTTTTCAGGGAAAGGCTGGCTATCATCATATTTACCCTCAACCTGAGTATCAAACTCCAGATCACCTTGTAAATCATATCCTTGGTAATAAAGCACCATATAGCCTACTTTTTCGTAATTAACATGGACTTCAAGGATGTCTCCAGACTCATAATAACCTTTAGGTGCCGCTTCAAACGAGACATCAAATTTTTCCCTGCCATCTCGCACTTCAAACCTTGCGTCCATACTGGTGTCATAGGGGCCGGGTTCCCAACATTCAAACCTTGTTCTATCTTCATCTTTTGCAACCGTGCCCGTTGAAAAAACAAGCACACCCATTATTCCCGCTGCTGTTAATAGACCTTGAATACCATTTTTCATGTTCTCACCTAATCAAGTTGATTCAATCAAACATGCCACTGCTTTTCCAAGCGGTACTACAAACATCCATGTTTCACGGGTATGAGACAGCTGTCGAGAAATTGTTCCATGTCGATATTGAGAAATATCGTCTGCAATTTTCACTCTATGATTACGACCATGTGTGGAACAAAAATAAAACTATAAGCCTCTTATTAGCATGAGTAGACTCACTCAAACACAGCATGACTACAGTAAGCTTGTGGATCAGTACTATGCAAAGCTTTACCGCTTTGCGTACAGCTTGACGAACTCACAAGCAGATGCCGGTGATCTTACCCAACAGACATTTTGTATTTGGTTGGAAAAAGGCCACCAGTTGCGTGACCAAGACAAGGTTAAGACTTGGCTGTTTACCACGCTGTACAGGGAGTTCTTGCATACAAAGCGTAAGCTCAGTGTGCTTACGAGTGATGAAGATATTGTCGAAGGTTCAACAGAAGACTTAGAAAGCCAAGATCCACTATGCATTGATCCGAAGAAGGCCATGACAGCCATATCAAACTTGAATGAGTTTTATCGTACTCCCTTGATTCTGTTTTACATGCGAGAGCACTCATATCAAGAAATTGCAGAGATCATTGGCGTTCCTATGGGTACGGTTAAATCAAGAATTTCAAGAGGCAAAACAATGCTATACAAGATCATTGAATCTGATTTAACCGACTTTGACGATAGCTTGGAGCAAGTAGGAGCAGACTAATGGATAGCATCAAAGCGAAATCAATTTTAAGACTCTATCGTCCAGGTGTAGATGAAATCACTAAACTCACCTCAGAGGCTCTTGCTTTAGTAGAAGAAGACCGTGAGCTAAAAGTTTGGTATGAAAAGCACTTAGACAATGAAGATGCCATCAGTGAGCAGTTAGACAGTATTGCAATCCCTAGCGACTTGAAAGACCAACTTATCCAGCAGTTCACTGAAAAAGGCGAAGAAAAGACAAAGGCAAATCCTACACTTTCAAAGCGTCATTCATGGCTAGCCCCACTCGCCATTGCGGCTTCATTGCTACTGATCGTATTGTCCTGGGGGATCTTTAAGCCAACAGAAAAACCAAGCTTCTCCCAGTTTCAGCAAGACATGATCGCTTTTGCCAGCCAGCCTTATGAAATGGATATTACTGTCGAAGATCTAACATTGATCAATCAAGAGTTTGGTAAAGCCAACTGGCCAACGACCTATGTCACCCCAGAGCCACTAGACACCATGCATGCTTTAGGCGGCGTCACCCAGTTATGGGATGATAAAAAAGTCTCAATTGTTTGTTTAGAAGATGAGGCCGGTAAATATATTTGGTTGTTTGTTACTCAGCTCAATGTCTTTGGTGAAGACTCGAGTGCTGTGCTTGAACCAATGCTAATCAGTGAAAAACCGCTTCTCACCCATACCGCATGGCAAGATCAACGTTTCCACTACTATATGATTGCTGAAGGCGATATCGACTTTATTAACAGCTATCTCTAGACGATTCCTCCTCAAAAAACCATAGCCGAATTAAACCGGCATGGTACTTTGATCTCAAAATGGCCACAAACTATTAACAAAAACAGTTACATGATAGATATTGCCTGTTACTCTTTATATATCAGAACAATAACAACGAAACTTCATGCCAAGCAATATTCCATTTTCTCATCTCACTTTTTATTCCCGAAAATGGCTCTGTTCGCTGCTGGTTATCGCGTTATTTACCTCTTCCCTACTGTCATCCATTGTTGTTCTTAATCCCCAATATTTTGACAAACAAACGGGTTGGTTAACGGGTGATAACGTCCTGGTTTGTACTTCTGAGGGGTTAAAGTGGGTTTCTGTCTCTTCTCTTGATAGGCACAGTAACCATCAGAGCCATGACGAACATTCAGACTTTAATGCCCACTGCCCTGTTTTTAA
Organism: Photobacterium sp. AWH4_225; assembly: GCF_056158405.1. Classification (NCBI taxonomy): domain Bacteria; kingdom Pseudomonadati; phylum Pseudomonadota; class Gammaproteobacteria; order Vibrionales; family Vibrionaceae; genus Photobacterium; species Photobacterium sp. AWH4_225. The sequence continues at coordinate 471,815 of NZ_JBSWTF010000004.1, forward strand.
ACTGCATGACGGAAAAGGCTTCTCGTTCGATGGCGCCTACAATTTTGTAGGTTTTATCCAGTTTGTCGGCCACATTGGAAGCTATCAGTCTCAATACCACAACCTTGCAAATAAGCTATACCGAATTGCGCCTAAACACTCTCCACCTATATCGATTAAATTTTCATAAATTTAATGTATACCCATAATTTTATTGGCATGACGCCAGATGGAGAACGTAATGAAAACAATAAAAAGCATTTTGCTAGGAAGCCTTTTTGCATTTGCCGCCGCAGCTCAAGCACACGACTACAAAGCCGGCGATTTACATATCGATCACCCTTGGTCAAAGCAAGTCCCGCCGACCTCTCAGGTCGCGGCGGCATTTTTCAATATCATGAACCACAGCGACAGTAGTGATGAGCTGATCAGTGCCTCTTCTCCAATTGCAGGAAAGACTGAATTACATGCCCATATCCACGAAGATGGCATGATGAAAATGCGTGAAGTTGGCAAAATTGATGTGCCGGCCCATGGTGCACAAATGCTTAAGCCGGGCGGTTATCACGTTATGTTTTTTAACCTCAATGAAGTACCACAGCTCGGTGATAGCTTCCCTCTGACCCTAAACTTCAAACACGCAGGAACCGTAGAAGTTGAAGTGAAAGTAGAAGAAGCGACCTATGTGCCTGAAGGCATGAAAGACGAGAAGATGGATCATAGCCATCACTGATGCTTTAAGCATCCTCATAACCAATAATTAAAGCCGACATCAAGTCGGCTTTCTTCTTCCCCCTTCATGATATTTATCATTCCCTTGCAAATGCTCGGCATTTACACTGTAAAACAGTGAATAATATCTATAAGTGCCACTTATGCGTCTGGATGACCTCAAACTTTTTACCACGGTAGTAGAACTCGGTAGCTTTTCGGCTGCCGCCAATGCCCTCGACCTTCCTCGGGCCAACGTGAGTCGCCGAATAGGCGAGCTGGAAAAGCACCTCAATGCCCAATTGTTTTTCCGCACAACTCGCAAACTTCGCCTAACCCAGCACGGGGAAGTGCTTTACCAAGAGCTATTGAAAGTGGTTCAGGGGATAGAGAAAGCCCAAGAAGCGATGTACCAGCTCGATAACAAACCCACAGGTAAGATTAAAATCGGTGCCCTTCCAGACAGTGATGAACTGCTGCAACCTATCCTCACCCAATTTCAGCAAGAGTTCCCTGATGTGGAACTGGATGTGCGTTTCAGTACCAATGGTTACCATGATCTGTACGAACAAGGGCTTGATTTAAGTTTTCATGTTGGGCCGCTGCAAGACTCCAGCCTGGTTGCTCGCCACATTACTTCTATCCATCGCTTTTTATTAGCGAGCCCAGCCTATATCGAACAACACGGTGAACCGAGCAGTATTGATGAACTCACTCACCATCGCTGTATTTGCTATCGCTGGCCAGATGGCAGAATCGAGGATACCTGGCGCTTTACAGACACGACTGTAAAAGTAAAACCCGTACTCAGTAGCAACAGTACAGGCTACATTCGCCACTCAATGATCGCCGGCCAAGGGATAAGCTTCCTTCCGTTGCTTCTCGCAATCAAAGCGATGGAATCCGGCGAGTTAGTCCAGATCCTTCCCGACTGTAAATCACAGTCAGAAGATGTATGGCTGATTTATCCCGACCGGATGGGTATAAGCCAAGCAACTCGAGCGCTTATTGACCACTTACTCGAATACTTACCCAAGGCCTTTTGATTGTTGCATTTTTTGAATCAAATACAGAGAACATCCTAATTTAGCAAGAAGAGAATCGCTTTTATTGTCACAAATATCGTGACAGTGTTTCACGTCGCAGCATGATTATTCATCCTCATCCACAACTTAAAATAACACTGTTTTTTTAATTGAGTGGAATGGATGATGAAAACAATAACTCCATATGCATTGGCCCCTATTGCCATGCTCGTTCTCAGCGGCTGCAGTGACATTACGCCACCAGCTGCTGAAAAGTCTCTACGACCAGTGCAAGTTATTGAGCTAGGTAGCCAGCATCAATTTAATACCCGCCAATTTTCTGGGGTACTAGAAGCAATTGATACCGCCAACCTTGCGTTCAAAGTGCCAGGGACCATTAACGAAGTACTGGTAAAAACGGGAGAGCAAGTTAAACAGGGCCAAGTCATCGCAAGGCTAGACCCACATGATTATCAGGTTGCGGTACTTGAACTGGAAGCTAGATTGGATGAGGCTAAGGCCGCTAAAGCATTGGCGGATATCGAACTTAAGCGGGTCAAACAAGCCACCAGCGACAATGCCATTGCTGAAGTAAATTTAGACAGGGCCGTATCGGGCTACAAACGCAGTCAGGCAATGGTCAAGGTGGTTGAGCAGAATCTACAAAAAGCACAAGATGCCCTCTCCTACACCGAGTTGACCGCCCCTTTTGACGGCGTGATTGGCAAACGCTTTAGTGAGCAATTTGAGCAAGCCGCTCCAGGCCTGCCCGTTTTCACTATCCATCAACCTAGCCATCTTCAGGCTGTGGTAGATATCCCTGAAAGCCTCATCAACCAGTTCGAAGGTCAACCAAGCGGAGCGGTGTCATGGTATGGCAATAACACTCCTATCCCTGCCACGCTTAAAGAAATCAGTACGCTGCCAGATCCCATCAAGCAAACGTATCAGCTCACCTACCGGTTGGATCAAAGCGCGCTGACAATGAATGACTCAGCCCTACCAGGAAAAGCTATTCAGCTGAATATCGCATTCGAACAAAGTGATGGCCAGTATTGCATTCCCTATTCGGCAATTATGCAGACAGGCCAAACACATACCGTCTTAACCATCAAAAATGGAACAGCCAATCCAAAAGGCGTAACAATACACTCTCTGCAAGCGAATACAGCGTGTATCTCCGGAGACATAAACGCTGGCGATAAAATCATCACAGGGGGAGTACCTTATTTAGAGCCTAGCCAACCGGTCGGTAAGGTGATCACCACAGCATTAGTGCCACCACAGGCTCAAAAAAATGAGGTAATAGTTGCTTCCGCAGCAGACTCTTCATTGTCCAATGACTCTGCGCCACAAACTCGATAGGTGACCAAGATGAATCTTGCAGAATTTGCCATTCGTCAGCGCACCTTCATTGTATTTTTTAGTGTGCTATGCGTGATCGCCGGTATCACATCCTATTTCAAGCTTGGCAAGCTTGAAGACCCGACATTTACTGTTAAAAGTGCCGTTGTCGTGACGCTCTACCCTGGGGCCTCGGCACAAGAGGTTGAGGAACAAGTCACAGATAAGATCGAGACCAAGTTGCAAGAGATGGAGACGCTTTGGAAATTGCGTTCACTATCACGGCCGGGTAGCTCGATGATTTTCGTCGACCTCCAAGAAGCGACCAACTCAAAAGAGCTTCCCCAGCAGTGGGACTTGCTTCGCCGCAAGGTCAATGACGTTAAGCTCAGCTTGCCGGCAACCGCCCAGATCAGCATTGTTCAGGATGAGTTCTCTGAAGTGTACGGTATGCTATTTGCCGTAACGGGAGATGGTGTTGAGCCTAGCGAACTGCGACTTTATGCCAAAGAGCTTCAGCGCCGCCTAAAAGCCGTCGAAGGTATCAAGAAAATTGAGCTACACGGCGTACGCAACCAAGTCGTGAATATCGACCTACCTGATGAACGTTTGGCTGATTACGGTATATCTTCCGCTCAGGTGATCAACCAACTTGCTAGCCAAAACATGATTTATGAAGCGGGTAAGTTCAAAGCGGGTATCGAACGTATCAGAATCGATCAAGGAAGTGAATTCAAAAGCTTGGATGATGTCCGGAACTTGATGATCAAGGGTGGCATTGGTGATTTAGGTACTGGCCTTATCCGCCTTGGTGATATTGCTACTGTCTCGATGGGTTACCAGACACCAGCCCTTTCTGAGAGCCGCTTCAATGGTATCGATGCCATTACACTGGCAGTAAGCCCTAACTCGGGTATCAATGTGGTGTCACTTGGTGATCAACTCAATCAGGTGATTGATGAATACCAGCAGACCTTACCGCTGGGCGTTGAGATCAACACCGTTGCATTCCAGCCGGAAGAAGTACAAAAGTCGATCAACAATTTCGTTTCCAACTTGGTGGAAAGTGTCGCTATCGTCGTTGTGATCCTATGGCTATTCATGGGCATGAAGAGCGCACTCATTGTTGGCAGTAGCTTAATTCTCACTATTCTTCTGACACTTATCTACATGAAGATAGATGCGATTGATCTCCAGCGGGTTTCGCTTGGTACCTTCATCCTTGCCTTGGGTATGTTGGTAGATAACGCGATTGTCGTAACAGACATGATCATCTCAAAGATCAACAAAGGCATCGATCGTCTAAAAGCGGCAAAAGAGACTGTTCAGGAAACTGCCGTACCGCTTCTTGCCGCTACTTTCATTGCAGTAATGGGTGCCAGCCCTGTGATGTTCTCTAAGACAGACTCTGCTGAATTTTCCGGTTCGGTATTCTGGGTAATGTGTGCATCACTGCTGCTTTCGTGGCTGATAGCAATGACCATCACGCCTTTGATGTGTTGGGCGTGGATAAAACCAAGCAACAAACAGTCGGCATCAAAAAATGCACGATCAGAAAACAAACCTTCCTTGTACCGCAGAGCCGTCCACTATACCGTGCGCCACCCGCTCAAGGGGCTAAGTCTATTAATCCCGCTGCTTGGTGTTACTGCGTTTGTGGTACCGCATATCGCAGTGAACTTCATGCCAACTTCTGATCGCCCGATGGTATTCCTGGATTACTGGCTACCTAATGGCGCTCAAATAGAACAGACTTCAGCAGATATGGTTCGTATCGAAGATTGGCTTCGTGAGCAACCAGAAGTGAAAGACTTTACTACGTTTGTCGGCGCCAGCGCACCGCGCTTCTCGGTAACGGTCGAGCCGGAGCCTTATGATCCAAGTTACGGCCAGATCCTGATCAACACCCATGATTTTGATGGAATAGCGGCGCTTGAACGAAGAGGCGATAAATGGCTGCAGGAACAGTTCCCACACGCAGAGCCTCGTTTTCGTGCCCTCAAGCTTGCTACTAAGGACAAATTCAGCATCGAAGCTAGGTTTATCGGCCCTGATCCTGACGTGCTGCATGACTTATCTAAGCAAGCGCAAGCCATTCTGCAAGCTCATCCAAACACCAAATATGTTCGTGATGACTGGCGCCAAAAAAGTAAGGTCATCGTACCGCAGCTTAACCAAGAGCAAGCGCGCCGAGCCGGTATCAACCGGACAGATGTGGCTCTGGCGATTCAACGGGCAACAGAAGGTGTTACCTTGGCACAACTCCATCAAGGTGATGAGCTGATCCCTATCAAGATACGTAGCGCAGAGGCTGACATTAGCTCGCTAGAAACCCTGCCGGTACGCTCTCTTATGGGTATGCACTCTGTGCCTCTTGGCCAGGTGGTCGACAAATTCGAACTAAAAGACGAAGAGAGCATGATGTGGCGCCGCAACCGCGTACCAGCCATCACAGTACAAGCTGCTGTTACAGGCATGACGGCTTCTGATGTACGCAAAGAGTTGGTCACCGACATTGAAGCTATCGAGCTGCCGTATGGCTATAGCTTCGAGTGGGGTGGTGAATATTACGATGAAGACAGGGCTATTACCGATACCTTCAAACAGCTACCAAAAGCCCTATTGATTATGGTGATCATCCTTGTTGCGCTGTTCAATGGCTTTAAGCAACCCATCATCATCCTGACCACAGTTCCGCTGGCTGCCACTGGTGCAAGCTGGTTCCTGTTGATGACGGATAAACCGTTCGGTTTCATGGCGTTAATTGGTGCCATCGCCCTCTCTGGCATGATCATCAAAAACGGCATTGTGCTAATGGATCAGATCGAATTGGAAAGGAAAAACGGCAAGGAGTTGGAAGAAGCGATTGAGGAAGCAACCTTAAACCGCACTATGGCTATTTCAATGGGTGCCCTAACAACCGCCCTAGGTATGATCCCATTACTGTCGGACCGCTTGTTTGACCAAATGGCGGCGACCATTATCGGCGGTTTGGCAGCAGCGACGGTATTATCCCTGTTTGTGATGCCAGCTCTATATCGCCTGTTTTACCGAGCAGATTTGAAACAAACAACCCAAAGCACTGTGGTTAACGAGGAGCTGACTAATGAAAAAGCGTAATTTATCAGTATTGGTCGCCGCCTTGATCCTAACTGGTTGTGCATCGGCACCTGACTACCAGCAGCCGAGTCACTCGTTGACGGAGACCTTCCTAAATCAATCCGTTGCAGGTACAAGTTCAGGCCAGCGTCTAGCCAATGAACCTATCAGTGCTCATTGGTGGTCACAATTTAATGACCCAACGTTAAATCAGCTGATTAAGGATGCCCAGAACCAAAACATCCCGCTTAAAGTGGCCTCAGAGAGGATCAAATCCGCCCAGGCATTTAACCAGATCGTCGAGTCTTTCAAAGTGCCGACGGTTAGCCTTGGCGCGGGTTATACCTCGTATGGGATCAGTGATAACGACCCGCTGCTCGGTGCCGCAGTGTCATCCAACAACCCACTGGGTACACCTATTCTGGACAGTGATCAAAGCGCATTTCATGCCGGCATGACTATCGCTTGGGAATTGGACTTGTTTGGTCGCATCGACAACCAAGCCAAAGCCGCTTCAATCCGTGCAGAACAAGCTGAGATCATGCGACAAGGGCTGACAACCTTGATCACCAGTGATGTGATTCATAATTACCTGCAATTACGAGGCGCACAGGATCGTAAAGCCATCGCACTCGATCTTATTGAAGATCAACAACAAACCCTGGAACTGGTCGAAAAAGTCCATCGAAGTGGCTACGGCTCGCAACTTGATGTTGCAAGAGCTAAAGCCATGCTGGCGGCAACCAAAGCCGTTATCCCTCAGCTAGAAACGGCTGAAACTGCCCACCAGCAACGCTTGGCAATACTGCTAGGTGAATCACCAAGACAAATGCAGCAGCGACTAGCAGCCACTTCTCCGCTGCCGGCCTTTGACGGTGTCATTCCAACCGGATTGCCATCAGACCTGTTACAAAGAAGACCTGATCTTCGCATCGCCGAACGGGAAATGGCTGCACAGAATGCCGAGCTCGCTGCGGCTGTTGCCAACCAATACCCGAAATTCTACCTGACCGGCGCGCCGGGAGTACTAGCTAACGACTTTGATGATTTGTTTAGCAGTGACTCGGCGACCTGGATGGCGAGTTTAGGTGTTAGTTGGAACATCTTCGACGGTGGACGTACCGATGCCATGATAGAGCTTCAAGAGTCACGCTTTGAAGCTAGCGCCCTTTCCTACCAGCATGCTTTTAACAGCGCAGTTGGCGAGGTTGAAACCTTACTGGCAGGCTACGGCAACAGCCAGCAATACCAAACACTGTTACTAGAGGCTGAAGCCGAAACTGACAAAGCAGTAAACAAAGCGCTTTCACTATACAAGGCAGGCTTGATTGACTACTTGTCGGTACTGGACGCCCAACGCCAGCAGCATGCAATGCGTGACCAAGTGGTAGCCGCCCGCCTTCAGACCGCCAACATGGTTGTTGGCCTGAACAAAGCACTAGGAGGTGACTGGGAAATTTAAATCCGCTCTCTGTTCGTTATTTTTTGCCCGGCAAGTTGCTCGCTCTACCACTCATAACAGGGCTTGCTGGGCCTTTTTCTTCACTTTCATCAGAAATATAACCTACCTCTTTATCCCTTTTCTCCCACACCCATGCATTTCCCTGCTTGATTGGTCTGATGAGTTGTTAAATAATGATTTCATTACGGAAAGGCTCAATCGCTTTCATCCATATAGGGATATCAAGATGAAACTACACCACATCAATGGTTACATTCAGTCGATCTATCTCGTGGAGTATCGTCATGGTTTACTCCTTCTCGATGGCTGCTGCCGGGCGGATATCCCAATTCTGCTGGATTTCATATCTAAACAGCTCAATCGCCCAGCCAAAGCTCTAAAGCTCGTCGTAGTTACTCACATGCATCCCGATCATGCCGGAGCCGCACACCGCCTTCGAAAACTGACAGGCTGCGCAATTGCTGCCGCCAATGTGCCAGGCCATTGGTACCAAGGCATTGACGGCGCATTAATGCATTGGACGGACTTACTGCTGGCGGGTTGGGTAGCAAAGCGAATGAAAAAACCGCGTACGAACTTATGGTATGACGCCAAGTTAAAACCGGACTATCTATTGGATGACCAAGAAGCACTGCCCGGCTTCCCCGAATGGCAGGCATTGGCAACCCAAGGCCATACCGACAGGGATTTATCTTTATATCACAAGGATTCAGGCAAGATTTATGTTGCTGATTTGATAGTGAAAGTAAAAGGGCGCTATATCCCGCCATTCCCTGTGTTCTACCCTAAGCGTTACCGCAGCTCGGTCGAGAAAGTTATCCATCTATCACCTTCAAGTGTGCTACTTGCTCACGGTGGCGAAATCAGCCCTCAAGCAGAGGATTACCAACACCTGCTCGACAAGGCTCCAACAACACCGGTCACCCATTGGCGCTCGGTAAAAACGAAATTCAAACGAGCGATTTCTGCAACGTGAGTTGCCTGTTTTGAAGTCCACTTTGAAGTAATATCTTTGCGTACGTTACGCGCATACGGAAAATACACCACAATGAGCCAGCCTCTTGCAGAAACAGCCACAAATACTGTCGCAGATTTAGCATCAAACGCCCGGCCATGCTTAATGTCGGCGTGGTCTGAACACGCCCAACCTCTCAGCCAATGGCTAAAGGCAAAATCCCACGACGAAGCCCTGGCTGAAGACCTGCTTCAAGAAGTGTTTATCCGCGCCATGCTCAAAGATGCTGATTTCTGTGACATTACCAATCCCCGCGCTTGGCTTTATCGTGTCGCCAATAACCTACTTATTGACAACAGTAGAAAGAAACGTCTTGATCCACTTGAACAAGATATCGAACAAGAACCAAACTCAGAAGCTATCATCGACACGCTTACCCAATGCTTGAGCCGTGTATTAACAGAGCTTCCGGAGCAAGACAGCCACATTCTAAAGGCTTGCGACATAAAAGGTATGGCTCAGCAAGAGTATGCCAATCAACATGATCTAACCCTACCAGCAGTTAAATCTCGCCTGTTACGCGCCCGAGGCAAGTTGAAGAAGCAGTTGATGACTTCATGCAAAGTGAAGCTAGATGCTAATCAACAGGTTTGTTGTTTTACACCACGCGAAGAGAATCAAACAGAAAAGCTATGACCCGTTGAAGCCTCATTGAACTTCACCTGAGTCATAGCTTACATCTAACATCTAATCCATTGATTGCATTTAAGGTGCTAGTTAACTCCCTTTTGGTTCTCAACAGCATTAATGAAGGTTTCCCTGGCGTTCGGTACGCCCCTTTTTTCCGCTTCATTTAGCAAGGTAATGGCCTTATCCATATCACCTTGCTCTACGCTATTTTGAATAGAATCCAAATAGTCTATGTTGCCGCTATCTCTAGCTGGTTGATATTCGGTCGCAGAATAAGCGGAGCCTTGATGACCTTGACCTGACGCCAGTGCCGTTAAATGTAGCTGGCCATACCTACTATGTAATGCCGTAAGATCAGGGATACTGGGTGGCTGGTTTCCTTTTCCAATCGCGAACGCTTTGGCAGGATGCAACACCGTAGTACTCCCTTCAAGATCTTCAGCCGTGGTATAGATTAAGACATTGACCCGCTCAGTACCGAACTTCGGCACGATCGTAAACTTGGCCTGAACTTGATCACCCTGTAAAAGCCTTGCTGGTATATATTTGAATTCCCCCGATTCAATGTGATAAAGCACTTCCCCTTCGGAATCTGTAACCAATACATTTGGGTTATAAAGGGTTAATTTGCTATCCACATAACTGGTCAGCACCATTTCGATCGGCGTACTCGTTACCGGAATAACAAAACTGGCAACCGGGCCTGTGCTTTCGTCACTGACCAATACCTGACTTGTTTCGTTAAATTCAAAATTGATATCTAACGGCATAGCCAGCTCCTGCCAATTTAACTCTGCTGTTGTAACAACTCTATTATTGGCAGGGCTCTTGGCCTGAGTAGTGACTTCGGGTGCTGACGAGCAGCCCGAAGTCATAACAATGCACAGGGATAAAATTATGGTGATTGACTTAAGCATTGCCTATCCCTCTGTACTTCTTACCACCAGGCTTCAACCTGGACACCTAGGTTGTATTCCGAGTCATCCGCATCGCCAATCGAGTTATCTTCATAATCTTCTATGTAACTGGCATACACTCGAAGTTCAGGGCGGGCCCAGAAGCTACTACCGGCTGACCATGCTTGGGCGATGGTAAATTTACTCGCAGAGCTATCGACATTATTGTTATCTTCGGTAAACCAGCCCGCCTCGAACACGGTTCGGTTGTATTCATTCCACTTGTACATCGGACGTGCAACGACGCTAAAAATATCGTGATCATCCCTATTGTCAAAAGTCGAACGAGCATAGACAAGCTGATAACCAATTTCCCATGTATCTGACGGGGCCATCACCCCCCAGTTGATAATTCGATAACCATCACTGCCATCGCTACCATTGGGCTCGCCATCAGGATCAACAGTGACTTGGGGAGAGTTACCTGCACCCAATCCGGCCATTTGTGCACCATAGCTGTTTGTCGCATATTGAAGTATGACTTTGTTCAACCCACCGACAATATCAGCCATGGTAAGTTCGGCAGTCAGCATGAGGGGATCATCGCTGATACCCATTCCCTTCTGGTCATCGGTCTCATTGATAAAGCCATAATTAAAACCAAGTTCGAGATTAGCCTCATCCCATAGCCCAATCTCAGCATAACGGATATCCAAATTATTCACATTAACGTCACCGTCATCTTGGCGAAGAGCGGCTAATGAAAGTTTGCCGGGGCCAGCAGAGATGTTCTCAACCCCCGCACCTGAGCCCGAGGTATCCCAATAGTAAAAATCAGTAATGTGAATGTCATGACGTTGATAGTAACGTTTACCAGCCCAGATAACAGCCGCTGGATCGCGTGCAATCAACCCTTCCGTCTGAACGTTGAACTGGCGAATAGCAAATTGTGCATCATTGTCACAGGAGACAAGGCCATCTGCATCAGGATCCAACTCACAAGAGGTATTTGTCCCCTCAAAGTCGTTACTGCCATCGGAGAGCCAAGCGGCCATGGAATCGACATAAAAGGATTTACCGTTTTGGTTGTAAACCTCTTTGCCCAACTGGACTTCAGCATAGAGGTCATCCTCGTTACCGAGACGGCCAATTTTATTGGACTCGTAACGCACCTGCTGGCCATTATCACCACTGATACCAATACCTGCACGCATGTAGCCGTGAAAATCCACTTCTGCCAAAACTGATGTAGAAACCATCATGGTCGAAATGACACCAGTCAATTTCAGCGTATGCTTTTTCATTTTTAGCGCTCCTATAATGGACCTTTTTGCTTTTTAATTTGTTATATGTTCTTCCTTTAACGAGCAAGCTTTGCTGTGCTCGAGCCTCTAACCAATGCTGACAGCGATTAATTTATCGTTTGTATTTTCTTGTTTTTTATTAAGACAAAAAAATACTTCATATAATTTTTACATGATAAAGAATATCACTATTTTCATATCGTCAATGTATAAATATTAAGACAGGCTATTATTTCTGAGAAATACAATTAAATTGAAGTATTCTTAAATTTGAGAAATCAAAAAGCGCTATATCCACTAAAGCCTAATATCAAAAAACACACAATAATTTATAACAGATGATAAGAAGAAAATAGAATTTGTTAAGGTTGATAACTTTAATTAAAAACAAAATAAAAACCATTATTTATAGCTACCATCCACTTTAAAATAAATAATCATAATGAGCTAAAAATTAAATATGCATCTCTTTAGAAATGCATTCCTTGCTACCACTTAACCTCGTGACCAAAACCACACTTTTGAAAGCTGACTATCATTTAGTTTTGCAGTTTTATCATCAGATTAAGTTGGCTGCCAAAATGAGTCTATAATTTCTCAGGCATAGCAATACAACAATAAAAAGAAATGATCACGAAAATTGTTCTGCAGAGGTTTGTCTGCAGAACAAGCAATCACCACCGAGAAGGATACAAAAGATGAAAAAAGCCCTCACCTCTGCAGCTTTTTGTACCCTTGCCGCAATTGGCTCAGTTAATGCTTTCGCAGCAATCGAAGAAGGCCAGCTCACGATTTGGATCAATGGTGACAAAGGCTACAATGGTTTAGCGGAAGTCGGTAAGAAATTTGAGGAAGATACAGGTGTGAAAGTCACCGTTGCTTTCCCAGATGGCCTGTCTGAGAAGTTCCCTCAAGTCGCTGCGGCTGGTGATGGTCCAGATATCGTATTCTGGGCACACGACCGTTTCGGTAGTTATGCCAAATCAGGTTTGCTGATTGAAGTAAAACCTTCCAAGGAACTAAAAGATAAGATTATCGACTTTACCTGGGATGCTGTTCGGTATGACGGTAAATATATTGGCTACCCCATTGCAGTTGAAGCGCTCTCTTTAATCTACAACAAAGATTTAGTTCCTACCCCACCTAAGAACTGGGAAGACATTGAAGCTCTTGATAAAAAGCTTCAAGAAAAGGGAAAAAAAGCGATCATGTGGAATTTGAAAGAGCCCTATTTTTCATGGCCTGTCATTTCTGCTGATGGCGGTTACGCGTTCAAGAGCACGGATAAAGGCTATGACGTCAAAGATGTTGGTGTTAATAATTCCGGCGCCGAAAGCGGAATGAACTTTATTAAATCACTGGTTGATAAAAAAGTTATTTCGCCAGATATGGATTACAACATCGCTGAGGCTGAGTTCAACAAAGGTAACGTAGCGATGACAATCAATGGCCCTTGGTCATGGGGCAATATTGATAAATCAGGTATTAACTACGGCGTCGCCCTATTACCCGAGCTAAATGGCAGCCCTTCACAGCCATTTGTCGGCATATTGACTGCAGGCATAAGCTCCGTTTCCCCCAACCAAGATCTTGCCGTTGAGTTCATAGAGAACTACCTACTCACTGACGAGGGCTTGGGTATGGTAAATGATGACAAACCACTCGGCGCGGTCGCACTTAAATCATTCCAGAAACAAATAGAAGAAGATGTCCGCATTGCCGCCACAATGGAGAATGCACAAAACGGTGAGATTATGCCTAATGTGCCGCAAATGACTGCATTTTGGTATGCCCTAGGCAATGCCATTCAAAATGTTGTTGATGGTCGCCAAGATGTTGATGAGGCATTGGATGAAGCAGCCGGACACATGCTTAAATAGCTGCTTAAAGTGAAGGTCCCCCTATTTTAATAACAAGGTGACTAGGGTTTGAATTCACAACAAGAAAGCTCCAAATTCAATTTTCGCTGGTGGTTTAAATGGTCACTACTTGGAGCGATCGGCATTATAAACGGTTATGCGACCGTATTGATGTATGCTAAGGGCGAAATCCCTTTTGCACTTCTTACGGTTGTCCTAACCGCACTATGCCTCTACATTTTTGGAAGCAAAAAGACATACGCCCACCGCTATATCTTCCCGGGTGTTGTCGGGATGTTAGTGTTCATCATTTTTCCTTTGGTTTATACCATCGGGCTTTCATTTACTAACTACAGTGCTTCGAATCAACTAACGCTAGACAGGGCTCAAGCCATTCTCTTGCAGCGCAGTTTCCAGTCAGGCAAGAGCTACCTATTTGATCTCTACAAGGTGGATGCTGGTCACCAACTAATCATCAAAGCTGACAACACCCTCCTTGCTTCGGAAGTATTCGACATTTCCAATCCACCAACAGACGATTTCATGGAGCTGCACCCCATTGATGCAGCGCCGGGTGAAAAAGAAATCATTCGTACCATTGTCCAAAATCGCTCAAACCTGAACAAGGTTGAGTTAATCATGCCAAATGGTGAACACATCCGCATGAGCGGTTTGAGGAGGTTTGCAGCTGAGACCTCTCTCTTCACCGTCGAGGAAGATGGCCTGAGCTTGCTCAATAATCAAAATCAGCAACGATATAAACCCAACTTGGAAACGGGCTTCTATCAACCTGTTGATAATGATGGCAACTTTGCAGGAAACCCCATATCACCAGGCTTTGTTGTTGGAGTAGGTAGCGCAAACTTCGAACGTGTAATGACCGATGACGGTATCAAGGAGCCTTTCATTGGGATTTTCATCTGGACTGTTGTTTTTGCTTTTTTGTCTGTTGCCCTGACATTGGCTTTAGGGATGATCTTGGCTTGTATTGTTCAATGGGAGCCTTTAAAAGGCAGCGGTATTTACCGGGTATTATTAATTCTGCCGTACGCAGTCCCTTCTTTTATTTCTATCATTATCTTCAAGGGTCTGTTTAACCAAAGCTTTGGGGAAATCAATATGATGCTCGATGCCATGTTCGGTATCAAACCATCTTGGTTCTCTGATCCTACCTTAGCCCGGTTTATGGTCGTGCTGGTTAATACCTGGCTTGGCTTCCCTTATATGATGATCCTGTGCATGGGGCTCTTGAAGTCGATTCCCGAAGACTTGTACGAAGCATCCGCCATTGACGGTGCTGGCCCAATACATAATTTTTTCATGATCACACTGCCATTGTTGATCAAGCCATTAACGCCTTTGTTGATTGCAAGTTTTGCTTTCAACTTCAACAACTTTGTAATGATTCAACTCCTGACTGCAGGTGGACCAAACATGGTTGGTACCTCAGAGCCAGCAGGCTATACCGATTTGCTAGTCAGTTATACCTACCGTATCGCCTTTGAAGGTGGAGGGGGACAGGACTTCGGGTTAGCCGGTGCAATTGCAACCCTGATCTTCCTGATGGTCGGTGGTATGTCGCTACTTAACTTGAGGCTTAGTAAGTCAACACTTGAGCAGGATTGACAATTCGCCTATTCACGCTGATACCGATTTATCACATTCTCAATCGTCATGATGCCAAACATGATTTTTCTAACAAATGACTCAGAACTACCGACAAAATAAAAATTGTGATGCCTAGCCCAGATATTTTGTAAGGCTATGTCCAGTTTTGCCGCCTGTTCTGATGATTCACTCCGTACCGGGTTGTTACTGCTAATGTCATGGCCTGTAGCGCCCGCAGACTCAAAAAAGATCACCGCATCATAACGGGATATTTCCTCTTCAAACGTTGAGTTCACCTGTTTGAAAAAGTCTTTTTCGCTGCCAGGCCAATAGGCTAAACCGTCCAGTGAGCCACGATCACACACCAGTAGCCGGTCTGGGTAATGTGCCTTATTGATATCCTCTAGGTTTTTTTGCAGTTGGAAGATGGTTTTCTGAATCATCTTGAGTACTTGCTCATCCTCAGAACGTGTGATTCCACCAGAAAAGAGAACGGTTGCCGCCTCAGGGACAACAGCAATTTTGTTTCCTAACTCCCTACGAAATAAGTCCAACGCAGTAGTTTTGCCACCACCTGGCCCACCTGTTACAACCACCTTCAGCTGTTTTTTCATATTAGCGCTTCCAAACAAACCCTGTTATCAGCCTAGCCAACAACAGGTCTTGCTGCTTCTTAGAAAACACTCTTCTAAGAAAGCATTCCCCTTAGTTATCCTCCCGAATAACTGAAACCCACATCTGCATACGAAATCCACGTAAAGTACGCCGCAAAGTGCAATAACATTTAGAGTCATTGAAAAAGCCGTTTTTGGGGACATACCCCGCCCCTTCTACTCGCTTAGGGGGCTTTTTCAATATTTCTAAAAAAATGCGAATCCTTTTCGACCCTGCTTCGTCTTTATCAGTAGTTAGTCATTTTGCTAAGGACGAAGTATGTTCCAAGTTTTCACCGAAATCGCCTCATGGGCAGTGTATTCGGTATTGGGTTTATCGCCTGATACCCAACTCGCCGGAGCCCTACACTTTTTCATTGACGACACCCTCAAGATTTTTACCCTGCTACTGGTAATGATTTACGCCATTGCATTAATAAGGGCTTCTCTCAACGTCGAGCGGGTAAGGGATTACCTAGCCGGTAAACACCGAGCACTTGGGTATTCATTAGGTTCACTTTTTGGTGCCATTACCCCATTTTGCTCATGCTCAAGTATTCCTGTTTTCCTGGGTTTTACCTCGGCGGGGATCCCTTTGGGGATCACCATGGCTTTTCTCATTACGTCACCACTGATTAATGAAGTCGCGGTGTTGCTGCTAGTAAGCCTTCTTGGCTGGAAGTTTACCCTTGTCTATATTGCGCTGGGTATGTCAGTTGGGATATTGGGCGGGATTTTCCTCGATGCCATCAAGGCCGAGCGCTGGTTACAACCCTTTGCTGCCAATGCCCTGAAACAAGGGCAGATAACACAGCAAAAGGGAACACAAAGCGAGGTAGATACAGCAGCGACTGAAGTCCACTCACCCCGCTTATCTTTGGCTGAAAGGCACAGTTTCGCCAAAGAGGAAGTGACCACCATCTTTGGCCGGGTCTGGAAGTGGGTATTCATCGGGGTCGGGCTCGGTGCCGCCCTGCACGGTTACGTCCCTGAAGGCTTGATTGAGTCATACCTTGGTGCTGGCCAATGGTGGTCGGTTCCAGCCGCTGTTGTGCTAGGTATTCCACTTTATTCGAATGCGACTGGAGTTATCCCTGTGATGGAAAGCCTTATTACCAATGGGTTACCCATAGGGACTACCTTGGCCTTTTGCATGAGTACAGTTGCGGCAAGCTTCCCTGAATTCATTTTGCTAAAGCAAGTTATGCAGTGGCGCCTACTTGCCACGCTGTTTGTTGTTTTATTGGTGGCATTCACCCTGATTGGCTGGGTGTTCAATGCCACTTTCCCCATTTTGTAATCTCTATCACTATGACATCAAATAAGGAACCAAACATGAAAAATGTAAAAGTACTCGGATCTGGTTGTAAGAACTGCAAAGTTACTGCTGAATTGATTAATGATGTATTTCAGCACCAAGGCGTCGAGTTTGAACTAGAGAAAGTGCAAGACATGGCCCAAATAATGGCATACGGTGTAATGTCGACACCTGCAGTCGTTATCGACGAAGTGGTTGTACACAAGGGGAGCGTACCTAAAAAAGAGAATGTTGAAAGCTGGTTGACGAACTAAATCAACTCATCGTTACAAGAAGCTAGGACAGGGAGATGCTTTAACTGCGTCTCCCGGTTTCACTCAAATCTAGGATACCGATCGAAAATAGAGATATTTACAACCAATAACCCCAGAAGCTTGTTCTACGCTTATGGCTACCAGTTATGACACGGAACAAGCCATGAATCTAAGGACTATCACCTTCAAAGCACTAGTACCTTTTGTGCTATTGCCGTTAGCGCTATCCAGCTTTTCACTCTCGGCGGCAACATCGAAGGATCTAGTGAAAACAACCACCAGCTGGAATGGTGAGCCACTCCCCTCTATTCAACTCCATCAACCAGAAATCACCATTAAAGAGATTACCGTTGAGCCGGGAGAAAAGCTGCCGTGGCACCAGCACCCCGTTATCAATACAGGGATCTTACTCAGCGGGCAGTTGACCGTTCACACCCAAAATAAGAAAGTCACCATCAACGCCGGTGAAGTGTTGGTCGAAGTGATGAACACCTCCCATTACGGTGAGAATACCGGCGATGAGCCGGCCAAAGTCATCGTGTTTTATATTGGCGAGAAAGACAGTAAGGTCACCGTACTAGATAACTAGCCTTCTCCTGACTGTCCTTGACGTGATGTGTGACTGACCTGATTAAGACTAAGGATTGCATCAATACCGTCGCTATGCGATGATCACGAAAACGTTTGCTTGCACTATTTTGTGATTTATTACTACACTGATTGTAATAAGCAAACGGCTTCGTATAACCCCATTGATATGGTATGGGGGTCTCTACCAGAATCCGTAAAATTCTGATTACGAAGAGTTAAGCGCATGTGTGCTTTTCTCTTTGTATGTCAGTATCCGACACGACAGAAAAGCACCTTAATACTCCACAATCCATACGCCTACCACAGTAAGGCTTGTTAAGAATTATAATAAGGGCTTGATATGAAAGACTTTATCCAAGGACTACCTAAAGTAGAACTGCACTTGCACATCGAAGGCACGCTTGAACCTGAATTAATGTTTGAGCTTGCACAACGCAACAAGGTGGCCATCCCATTTTCATCTCCCCAAGCAGTTCGCGATGCCTACCAATTCCATAACCTGCAATCTTTTTTAGATATTTACTACCAAGGCGCCAATGTGCTCATTACAGAGCAGGACTTTTTTGATCTTACCTGGGCCTACCTATTACGTTGCCGCGAAGACAACGTCGTACACACTGAAATCTTCTTTGATCCGCAAACCCATACCGAACGTGGAATTGCCTTCGAAACAGTGATCAACGGTATTACCCGGGCTCTCGACCAAGCCCAATCTCAGCTAGATATTTCAAGCCAATTGATCATGTGCTTCCTGCGTCATCTTGATGAAGAAGCAGCGTTCGAGACACTCAAACAAGCAATGCCGTTTAAAGATAAGATCATCGCTGTAGGCTTGGATTCCTCTGAACTAGGTCATCCACCAGAAAAATTTGCCAGAGTCTTCCAGTCTGCCAGAGAGGCTGGCTTCCTAACAGTTGCCCATGCTGGCGAAGAAGGCCCGGCCCAAAACATACTCGATGCCATTTATATGCTTGGTATCAGTCGTATTGACCATGGGGTACGCTGTGTTGAAAACCCTGAGTTGGTCAAACAACTTGCTGAAAGCCAGATGCCTTTGACCGTCTGCCCGCTTTCCAATATTAAACTTAAAGTATTCGACAATATGGAACAGCACAATATTGTTGATCTGCTTGAAACTGGCCTGTGTGTCACGATCAACTCTGACGACCCGGCTTACTTTGGTGGGTACATGACCGACAACTTTGCGGCGGTAGTTGATGCACACCCAATCAGCCATCAGCAGATAGCCCAGTTCAGTCTCAATGCCATCGAAGCTAGTTTTATCGAAAACACCCAGAGAGTGACACTGTCACAGAAGGTAAGAGAATACCTGGCTAATTTTAATGCCTGAAATCTGTTACTGCTCTATGGTGCGATTAGCAATGTATCGCAAAAGAAACAGTATCCCTAAAAAAACAGCCCGGCATTAGCCGGGCTGCTTTCTTAAGGGACCATAACCAGAGTTAGTCTGATTTCTTGGCGTGGAACATTGGCTGTCCCGATTTATCCCCTTCTGACCAAAAGTTAATATTGAACTGAGCGTCATCACTCATCTCAATGCGATGCCAATATTGTGGTGGACTTGTTGCGAATTGC
Source organism: Photobacterium sp. AWH4_225 (assembly GCF_056158405.1). Classification (NCBI taxonomy): domain Bacteria; kingdom Pseudomonadati; phylum Pseudomonadota; class Gammaproteobacteria; order Vibrionales; family Vibrionaceae; genus Photobacterium; species Photobacterium sp. AWH4_225. The sequence continues at coordinate 491,159 of NZ_JBSWTF010000004.1, forward strand.
CCGGCATTGATAACCACCTTCAGCTCTGGCTCTGTTGCTTCACTGTTGGCGAAACCATAATAGGTAACTGTCCCTTCCATAACACACAGCTGACCAAATACACCTGCCGCAGTATTATGGTGACTAAGTAAAGCAGGTGGAACATTATCTTTGGTAAAGAAAGGCGTAGAACGCTGAACTGTCCAGTGCGCGGGAATTCTTTGATGGCTCATGCTTTGATGGATCATAGAAACCTCTACTTAATTTTCAACTAACTGTATTAACTGTTTAATTCTTTCAACAACGGGAATGCATTAGGTAAATGCTGCTGGGTAACCACATAACCGGTTAACTGCCCATTTTCATCCAATGTTTTTACAGTACTACCGGATGCATTAGCTTCTATCTGCCAACTCAAGGCATCACTGTCATTCCGGCCGACATTCTGCCCTGCAAGCTGAATAGGAAACGCTGGCGTTTTAACTTTTACCATCATGTTTGGCAGCACTAGCACGGTTGATTGGCCTAGCAGAGTTTTGGCTAATGCATTGGCACTCAGCAAAGCCGGTTGCAGGTAGGCCAATACATTGCCATTTATCTCGGCGCAGTCACCAAGGGCATAGACATCACTATTGGAGGTTTGCAGATACTCATCAACCACGATGCCTCGGTTAACCTTAAGCCCAGCATTTGCGGCTAGTTGAGTGTTGGGCTTGAGGCCCGCTGCTGAGATCACCGCATCAACCTCAAGCACTTTGCCCGATGCCAGCTCAACATTTATCGATGAAACCGGTGCAGATACTGATGATATGCTTTCAACCTTGTCAGATAAGCAAATTGATGTACCTTGAGAAGCCATCACCCTTTCAAGCTTTATGGCGACCAACTCCGGCAGCTGATTGGCCATCAAGGCTTGGCACGGGTCGATAACAGCAACGCTCTTGCCACTAGTGGCAAAATCCATCGCCAACTCAGTTCCGATAAGACCGCCACCGATGACTGCAATGCGATTTGCTTGCTGCAAGGTATTTTCTGCATCCTCGTATTCCGATAGGCTATTTAGCGTTAATACTCGATCTGCCGCATCACCACTTATAGGCGGAACAAAAGCCTTAGCACCTGTTGCCAGCACTAATTTTCCATATTGGTAACGCTTTCCATCCACTTCGAGGTACTTCTGTGTGGTATTAATAGCTTCAACATGACAATTGGCATATAACTCGATTTGGTGTTCTTGAGCAAAGTCTTGTCCATTCATACGGATCAAATCACGAGCCGTTTGCTTTTTCGACAATACGTGGCTTAAATCAGGTTTGTTGTAGTCATGGCCGTCGTCAGCGGTAAACACCTGGATTGCTATTGCCTTATCTTGGCGACGAATCGCTTTAACCAGTTGGTAGGCGGCAAAGCCGCTACCAATTATCACTAGGGGTTGCACCATGGTTTACGCCCCTTTAACCGGTTCGAATACGTCTTTACCCAAGCCGCATTCTGGACATAGGAAGCTCTCAGGGATATCTGACCAACAAGTGCCAACTTCAATCCCTTGATTCACCTCACCTACCGCAGGGTCGTAGATCCAGTTACAGACTGTACACAGCATCTTCTGGCTATCTGGTATTGCTTGCTCTACTGGTGTAGACATAGGTGCTTGCTGAGGTTCAAATTCTGTTACTGCAGCTGACGCGGCATCGTAAAACTCAACAGTTTCTTCTTTAGGCTCGGCAGCCAACGGTTGAACCGGCGGCAAGTTTTTCAATGCCCATTGCTTAGCAATCATGCGGCCATGTTCACGACATTCACGCATCGCTTTGCCATCAGGTTTCCATTTCGCTTTCAGCCCAACACTTGTCTCGAATCCTGCATCTGTTAGACGAGAGTGAATACGGTCTACCGCGCCACCATTCCAGCCATAGCTACCAAAGGCACCGGCTTTTTTATTCTTGAAACGAAGCCCTGTGATTTCCTCAAGCATGCCGGCAACTTTTGGCATCATTACGTTGTTCATGGTAGAAGATCCGACCAAGATCCCTTTAGAACGGAACACATTGGCAAGAATTTCGTTCTTATCCTGACGCGAAACATTAAACACTTTCACGGCAACGCCAGGATCAACATCGTGGATCCCCTGGGCGATCGCATCCGCCATCATTCGCGTGTTATTGGACATGGTGTCATAGAAGATCGTAATGCGATCTTCCTGATAGTTATCAGCCCATTCTAGGTATTGATGAACGATCTGGGTCGGATTATCACGCCATACAATACCGTGCGAAGTGGCAATCATGTCTACCGGCACATTGAAGCTTAGAACCTCATGAATTTTGGCTGTCACCAAGCCGCTAAACGGGGTAAGGATGTTGGAGTAGTAACGCAGACACTGCTCCATCAATTCATTCTGATCAACTTCATCGTTAAACAGGCGCTCATCGCAGTAGTGCTGACCAAATGCATCGTTACTAAACAGCACAGCATCACCCGTTAGATAAGTCATCATGCTATCCGGCCAGTGAAGCATTGGTGCTTCAATAAAGATAAGCTGCTTGCCGTTACCGATATCTAGCGTGTCACCGGTTTTAACGACATGGAAATTCCATTCTGGATGGTGGTGGTGACCGACAATGGAATCTACCGCATTTTCTGTACAGTAGATTGGCGTGTTAGGAATACGAGCCATTAATGCAGTTAGCGCACCAGAGTGATCTTCCTCTGCGTGATTGATAACGATATAGTCGATCTGCTCCAGATCGATTTCCATCTCAAGGTTTTGAATAAACTGCTGGCTAAAGCGGTGGTCTACAGTATCAATAAGAACCGTTTTTTCTTCACGGATAAGGTAGCTGTTGTAACTCGTCCCCTTGGTCATTTTATATTCTGTTCCGTGGAAGTCTTGCACTTCCCAGTCACGTTGGCCTACCCAGTGAATGTTGTTTTTAACGTGAATTGTCATCTTGATACCTTATCTATTGCTATATCTATTGCGATGGGTGCGACATGCCACCCGAAATCTGATTAAGGTATAGCATCGACCGTGCCAACTTTTTAAATTGCTGATTTATATGGATTTAATAATATCCCCCCACAATATAGATGTCATTTTGACAACTTAAAATTACTGTCAAAAAAACAATTAAATGTCATAATGACAATGTCTCAATTAAAAAAGCGCTACTAATATGAAGAACACGCCCAAGGAATTAACCCAGCTTGCATTGGATCTCACCCAAGGCATTTCCAGCCAAGACAGGTTTGATCGATTACTCTCTGTAATTAAATCTCTTTTTGGTTGTGACTCATCGGCCCTACTCGCATTCCGAGACCAACACTTTTCCCCGCTGGCGATTAACGGACTTTATGAAGAAGTGCTTGGACGTCAATTTCATATTGATGAACACCCACGCTTAGAAGCCATCGCCAGAGCCGGTGATATTGTCCGCTTTCCTCATGACAGTGATCTGCCCGATCCATATGACGGGCTAATTCCCAGCCATCAAGGGAACCTCCATGTTCATGCGTGTATTGGCCTCCCACTTCTCGCTAACGAGTCACTCATTGGTGCATTGACCATAGATGGTTTTGACCCTCACCAGTTTGACCAATTTAGTGATGATGAGCTCAGGGTGATCAGTGCTCTCGCTGCAGCAAGTTTGCATACTGCACTCCTGATGGAAAGGCTGGAAAGCCAAGTGGTGAACATGCCAACATCTCAAGGCACAACCAACTTCCAAGCTGGTAAACTACCTCAGGTTGGCAAAGTGGAAATGATCGGTAAGTCAAAGGCCATGGAGGAGCTCAGAAATCACATCCAAGCCGTGGCTGCGACCGAACTAACAGTATTAGTCACAGGGGAAACTGGCGTGGGTAAAGAGCTTATCGCCGCATCCATCCACCAAGCTTCCCACCGAAGTCAACAGCCGCTGGTTTACCTCAACTGTGCTGCACTGCCAGAGTCAGTCGCCGAAAGCGAGTTATTCGGTCATGTGAAAGGGGCGTTTACCGGCGCTATCAGCGATCGAAAAGGAAAATTTGAAATGGCAGATGGCGGTACCCTATTTCTTGATGAGGTAGGTGAACTGCCCCTCGCTTTGCAAGCGAAGCTTTTGCGAGTCTTACAATATGGCGATCTGCAACGCGTTGGTGACGATAGCGTATTGAAAGTGAATACCCGAATTGTGGCAGCCACAAACCGCTTGCTACATGAGGAAGTGAAAGAAGGTAAATTCAGGGCCGATCTCTACCACCGCTTGAGTGTGTTTCCCATTATGGCTCCACCACTAAGAGAGCGTGAGAACGATATACTGCTTTTAGCAGGTTTTTTCATGGAGCGTTGTAAAGGCAAGCTTGGCATTCAATCCATGCGCTTGAGTCATGAGGCAGTTACACAGCTCGGAGCCTATTCATGGCCGGGCAATGTCCGGGAGCTTGAGCATGCCATCAACCGGGCATCTGTGGTGGCAAGGGCAGAATCAAACAACTTGGACTTCATTGAACTCCAACCCCAGCATTTTGATTTCCACATCGAATCTCATGGGGAGACTGCATTAGCTTCCACCAGCACTGAGACTCATAGCTCAACCGAACAGCATGGAAAAAGCCCAATATTAGTGGATACCAATATTGGGCTTAAAGATGCCACCAACCGCTTTCAGTACCTGTTTATCGATGACTGCTATCAACGTAACAACCAGAACTGGGCGGCAACAGCCAGAGAGCTTGAACTAGACGCTGGAAACCTCCACCGTCTAGCCAGGCGCCTCGGTCTAAAGTAACACCATTAGACGATGAAGGTGGATACCTTATCATTCAAGCTTGCCGCTTGCTGGCTTAGGCTCTCAGCTTGCTGGCGGGCTTGATGGGCATCTTCAGTTAGCTGATCACTCACATCCTTAATCGTGGTGGTGTTTTGAGTGATTTCATCAGTCACATGGGTTTGCTCTTCGGCGGCGGTCGCTATCTGAGTGGCCATATCGCTGATCATCGCAACCGAAGCATTGATTTGCTCCAGTGCCACATTGGCTTCGTCTGCATCCTCAACGGTACACTGGGCTAACTTGGAGCTGGTCTCCATCAGATCTACCGCTTTGGTAGTGATTTGCTGCAAGGTTGCGATCATGCTCTGGATCTCCTCTGTCGAAGTATGAGTGCGCTGTGAAAGGACGCGTACTTCATCGGCAACCACCGCAAAACCTCTGCCCTGCTCACCTGCACGCGCAGCCTCGATCGCTGCATTCAATGCCAACAGGTTCGTCTGCTCAGCAATACCTTGAATCGTCGACAAGATACTATTGATACCCTGAGCATGCTCATTTAGCTGGCTAATCACTGTAGATGCTTCATTCACCTCATTGGCCAAGTTCGAAATCGAATGGCGGCTTTGGATAACCAGTTCTCGGCCACTGTTGGTATGAGAGGTGGAATCCTGTGCAGCTCGTGCGGTTTGCTCAGCATGTGAGGCGATTTCCTGCGTAGCAGACGCCATTTCAGTGACTGCCGTTGCTACCATGGTGATTTCATCTTGCTGACGCTGGAGCTCCATCGCTTGCTTATCAGCACGAGACTCACTTTGTGATGCACTTTCGCCTAACTCTTCACCCTGATGGCGCACATGACGGATCAATGTTTGAAGGCTTGCCACGAACTGATTGAAATTTCGTGCCAAATCACCCACTTCATCTTGAGTATCAATATTAATTCGCTGGGTTAGATCACCGCCCCCCTGTGCAATCACACCCAAAGCCGAAGACACCTGCTGCAGCGGCTTAAACAAGTACATGCACAGTAAGTTAAACAAGAATGCACAGACAACAACGACCAGAATTGTCAAAAACATCTGCTCATACAAAGTACTGTATAGTGGGTCCAATACCGATTTGGCATCAATCACAATCACCGTTTGCAATGGCTTGCCTGCAATTGGCGCGACATACAGGTAACTATCTGTGCCATTGATATCGACACGCTCGACATGGCGGCCTTTAGCCAAACGAGCCAGCAGGCGGTCGGTTAAATCACTGTCTTTATAATTGGTTGGCTGGTTCAACAGTGAAGTATCAGCGTGCGCAAAAATATTACCTTGGTCATTGGCTATAAACATGTAGCCTGAACCCGGCAGTACCACGTTATCCAACTGACTGATAATATTCTTGATCTCTACATCCGCGCCAAGCACCGCTTGGTTGCCCTGCACATTCACGGCTTTACCCATAGATACCACGCTAGCACCCGTTGCTGCCGCAACTGTCGGGTTTTCAACGGTCACTTTACCGTTTTGTCCAATTGCATGCTGGTACCAGTGCCATTGACGGGGATCGTTATTGCCTTCAGGTAGCAACACTTGATTGGCATTCACCTGGGAACCATCCGTAAAAGCCAAGAAGACATTATCAAAGCCTGCTGAATTCTTTACCTGACGAAGATGGGCTGGAATATCTTGAGTATCGATATCTTGTGGAAAAGCCGATAGCGCCATGGCTTTCGAGTCCAACCAATCAACAACGTATTCATTGTAAGCTACAGCAACTCCGCGAAGCCTGGCATTTAGATCTTCATCCAACCGATTGAGAGACGAAACGAAAGAAAGAACAGTGACCAATGCACCACCGAGGATAATAGCGATACTGGCCGAGACAGCCAGCTTTTGCCGTAGAGATAAACTAAACATCAGTTTCCTTTTATTATTCGCATTATTGCTCTATTTAATTCACGGCTCGAATTATTACATTTTTATCTCAGTATGAATATCACTTACTAGCATTTTTCAGTCTAATACGCTTATAGAAGAACACTTTAATTACGAGCTTGGGTATATATTTATCAAGTGAATAACTATACGCCTCACAATAAAAAGGCCCCTTTCGGGGCCCTTAAAAGTTAATGAGTTCTTTATCAATCTCTGGCATAACCATTGTTATAATGACGTACATCAGGGACGATATTGTGCTTATTCAGCAAGCGATACATGGTAGCTCGTGAAACGCCGAGATCTTTTGCCGCTGAGGCAACTTGTCCACGATGGGTTTCAAGCACCGCAACCAAAACATCTTTTTCGGCTTCGTCTTTAATATTACGCAAACTCTGTTTCAAGTTCGATTTACTCGGTAAATCAAAATGCTCAGCCTTCACTTCGTTACCTTCGGCAAGTAAGGCTGCACGCTTAACTTGGTTAATCAACTCGCGCACATTACCAGGCCAGCTATAGCGTAACAGTAATTGCTTTGAGTCTTCAGAGAATGACGATGCCATTGTGCTGTATTCACGGGCAAACTTGGTCAAGAAGGTTTCCGCTAGCAAAAAGATGTCAGAACCACGCTCACGCAATGTTGGCACTTTGATATGGAACACATTCAAGCGATAGAATAATTCTTTACTGAATGTGCCGCTTGCTACTGCTGCATCCAAATCAGCACTGGTGGAGGCGATGATACGCACATCTCCAGAAGCTTCCCCTTCCAAACTGTCACTGCTAGGTGATTGAAGGTAGGTCAACAGCTCTTCTTGCATCTCTTTGCAAAGCTCATCAACGTTATCCAACATCAAGGTACCGTTGAATGGTGTACCATCTTCCTGGCGGTAACTACCATCAAGCAAAGCCATATTTTCATCTTCACGGTTTATAGACGCGCAGTTAACTGCAATGAACGGCGTATTCTTACGTTTTGATAGATTATGGATGGATTTTGCAATCAGCTCTTTGCCTGTGCCATTTTCCCCGGTGAGGAAAACATTCACTTCAGTCATGGCTACCCGACGTACCATGTCTCTGAGCTGCTTGATTGATTTAGATTCACCGTACAAGCCCATGTCATGCTGTGAGGTAATCTCAACCCATGAGCTGGATTCGATTTCTAGCATACCAAGCTGATGACCAATGGTGCTCAGAAGGTGGCTGCTTGGAATTGGAACGGTAAAGTAGTCAACGCAGAAGTTATTGATAAATTGACAGATTGCATCAGTTTTAAGCTGTTCCTTCTTAATAATTGCAATCCACTTCACTTGTTTGGTTTTATTTGCCCTCAATGAAATGCTGTTTAAGCTAAAATCATTATTGCTTAAATCAACAACACAGATACACGGACTGTATTCTTCCAAAATTGAATCAACCGTACGTAAATCATAACAACAGTGGGTTTTCCATCCAGATTGTTCTAAAAGCGCAATCCAAGGTTCGTAGTTACATCCCAGTGCTACTAAACGACCATCTATTGATTTATTTTGACTTTGAGTCACCATCGAAGTCACCTTCTATCAACTTATATTTATTGTGTTTGTATTGAAAATATAGGTGACATTTTTGTGTTGTGAGGCGTTTCAAATCTAAGAAAATTAAGTATGTGAATTGCAACAGTAGGAACAGAGCAATAACTTACCATCTTATCAATAGGTTACAGGTATAAAAATGTTAAGAAAAAAATTGAACTTTTTCTTAAAGACAACAGGATTACAGGAAATAAAAAAAAGCATTGTTAAAAAAACAATGCTTTTGATGACAAAAAAGTACCAAACCGCAAAAAATGTATTGCAACAGGGTTAATAGCCGTTATGTAAAATGGCATGCTCCAACCTATTGTTGAACAAGTTCTGCCTGTTAAAACCTTCTATATCTGCATCTATATCCAGCACGGTTTCAACTTTAATTGAAGTATTATCAGCTGAATTTTGCACCACAGTACCTATAGCATCCTGCGATGACCCTATGTTGGCAATATTATTTTCACCGACACTAATAACCTTTAATGGGTCATCATAGTCATAGGTCCGCATTCCATCATTGCTGGTCAAAATACCATTACTGATAGTAAAGTCGGCAATATGTGTGTTTAAAACAGTTTCACCATTAACTTCTGTTGTCACAGACAGACCAATATTAATTATATTGTCGTTAATAGATACAAAACCGCCCCTGAGTGTGGACATTTCATCATCAGAAAGGGTTGTCAATCCCAAGTCATCGATACTAAGAAAACCAATAGATGCATGCGTAATAAGAGCAGAAGCTCCTATAGTCGATGCGACAATTAACCGTGTTAACCTTTTCATACTAGCCTCTAATAATCATTACTACCAGGCAGAGTAATACTAAACGTTGATAGTGAGTCTCTTACAACAGCCTCTGACACGGGTGATGGATTATATATATTATAATTATCTGCTGTGATAAAACTTCCTCGCCCTTGTTCGACTCGGTTTTTTACCAGCAATACCGTTCCTTTATAGACTTGCTTGAAGTCTTTAATGGGAATCAATAATGTTCCTCTAGAAGGGTCACCAAGAATGACATTTTCCTGGTTCATTCCTTTGATGACGACAAAATGCATATAGCCATCAAAGTTCACTATGGTTATGGCAGGAATTCGTAGATCATGGAATTTTTCTAGAGGAATATTGTAGCCATTTGCATCGAGACCAACAGAATTCATGTAGTTTTTCATATCTAACATCGAAAAACCTTGCTTCTCTATCTGCTCTTTGTCCCCATGCTTAAACATAAATTCAAAAATGGTATTCTCTTGGGATTCAATATCGTAATGATAAGTCAGCAATGAGGCTACAGCTGCAGAACCACAACTGAAATCGTATTGCTGCCTGAATACATCACCAAATAACTGCTCTTGGTAGCTTTTAACTTGAACATTATATCCCCCTCGACTCGGAAAATAGTCTAGGGCGTGTATGCTTGATGATGCTAATACGCTGATAAGCATGATAATTGATTTCTTCATACGCTAACGCCTATCAAACAATGCATTTACGATATCTACTCCAGGGCAAAGCAAGAAAGGGCCTTTCGGCCCTTAAATCTTAGTATGAGCCGCCGCCACCAGGAAGGCTTGCTCCACCTGAGCCAACAAGCGCTGCATTTGTACTTGTAGTTTGTTGTACCATTGAGTTGTTACCCACGTTCTGACCAGCAATATTGATACCAGAAGCCGCTTGGTAACCACTATGCATTGTATTCGCGTGGTCTACATAGACATCACCTGCTTTACCCTGACAGCAAGCACCACCATAAGTCACTGTGTTACCCATAACTGCGCCGTCAACCAAAGATTCAGCTAACAGTTCATCCCACTCATGATGACCCTTTGAAACTTCAGACCAGTCATTTTGAGAGTTGTCTTCTAGGTCAACATCATAAGTGTTACCTACGTTGTACATCAGTAGTTTGTCGTTATCTTCGTTACCGACATAATCTTCGGTATACGTTTTATTTACTGTTGCATCAGCATTCAAAGTCTTAGTTTCGTTGAAGCTCCCTTCAATGGTTACATCATCAAAATCGCTATAACCACCGTAATCATAATCGTTTGCCATTGCGAAAGGGGTTGCGACTAGCGCTGCTAACAGCATAATTTTAGTTTTACGCATGATTTTACTCCAAATTTGTATTTGTAATAGTTTTACAAGTCCGTTTGGTCAAGACTAATCTCACATAAATAAATCTTTATAAACCAGAAGCATTTTTGTTACGCCCTGCGAAACCAAAGATAATAGTTTGGTTTAATTGCTGACAATTTCCTGCCAGCAAAGATAGACTAACAATTACTTCAATGTCAGGTTTATCACGGTTGCATTTTGAATTAATACATTACTACCGGTGTTTTGTACGATATTATAAACCCCTGAAGAATTACTTAAGGCACCGCCATCAATAATATTATCCCCAGTGATATTGTTGTACGCACTATTACCTGTAACATCGCCATACATTTCTGAACTTGCTTGGAGGCTTTCACTCTCCAGTTCGTATTCTCCACCACGAGACTGGGTCATAAAGTCTTCAGTCAAAACTTCAGAACTTGCTAGAATATCCAACTCATCAGTAGCTGCTGCACTAAGTGTTATAAATGTCGCCACCATCAGTGTTAAATATTTCATGACATCCTCCTGAGAGCTGCAAAGCAGCTCTCAGTTATGTATGTATTAATTACCAGCCAATACCGCATTGGTGCTAGCACTCTGCTGTACCAAAGAGTTGTTACCTGCGTTCTGACCCGCAATGTTGATACCAGAAGCACCAGAGAAAGCACCACTCATGTCATTGGTATGATTAACTGTCAAAGATCCAGCGTCACCGCCTGAACCGTAGCCACCGTAACCGCCGTATGGGTCATAGCTATGCTCACAGCAAGCACCGCCGTACTCAACATCAGAGTAAGTTACGTAACCATGCAGTTCAGATTTGGCAACATGGTAGGTCTGCAGCTCAGTAATATCGATATCCTGGCTGTAGTCATTCATGCTGTTATCTGTCCACTCTTTGCTGTAAGAGTTATTGACGTCTTTCATTTTAAGAGTGTCATTATCTTCGTTGTAAGAGTCTTTAATGGTGTACTCTTTATCAACATCTAAAGTCAGTGTTTTATCAAGGTCAGTATTGTAAGAGTCAGTAATTGTTTTATCATTACCATCATCATACGGGTTGTATGGGTTATATGGATTGTATGGGTCATAACTATTCGCTAGCGCAAGTGGAGAGCTAACAACTGCTACTAAAAGTGCGATGTGTGTTTTACGCATGGTCATACTCCAAATATATTTAGTAGTTATTTTCTTATAATCACTCGCCGTGTTCGCGAGATAACTTAACTATAGTGTTGGCAAGAAAAGTTCCTGTATTATTTTTAATAATTTTTTGTGCTTTTTATTCTGAACTTTTCCTTTTAATTCCTAGTGTTTATAACGTAAAAAATATGAAATTAATTCTCATTTTTTCAATAATTAGAATGCTGCTTCATTTTATCAACAACAATATCATTTTCTCAATTTGAAGAATTAAAATATATATTCTCATTAGTAAGACCGAGAATAAGATTCTTAAGTACCATATAATTCTCACCTCTACTATGATTTTCTTATCCATAGCTATCAGTTTTTTACCTCGTAGCTAAATAAAAGCAATAACCACAATATTACTTATGGGTAAGCTAAGTAAATTAAGTGAGGAAATCGTGAGTATTTTCAATGACAAAAGCTTTATCGCGCTTCTTGCTTTGATATCTGGGGCGGTTGCAGCAGAAACCGATCAAGCAACCAACTCATCGCAACCAAGTGAAAAGCCTAAACGAGTGCAAACCTTCGGCGATCTCCTTGACCCCGATCTACCTGGTGTTCTAACACCTAAGGGCTCATTTGTACTTGATACCAGCTTATCTTTTACGCAGAACTCTTCTAACACAGTATCTGTAGTGGGCTATACGGTTCTGCCGTCACTGATCGTTGGACTTATCGAGGCAAATGATACGGATAGAACCACCCTGACGTTTGGGCTTACCGGCCGCTACGGTATTACCAATCGACTTGAGGTAGAAGCTCGAATCCCCTGGGTTTACCGCTATGATTCGATTTCACGTAGAAGCATAAACTCAGGCAGTGACGGTTCTGAAACACGAACCTTCGACAGCAGTGATCTTGGTGATATTGAGGCTGCCTTCAAATATCAAATCAATATGGAAACGGCGCCTTACTGGATTGCTGGTTTACGTTTCAAAACCACCACGGGGACTTCGCCATACGATGTGCCTGTTGATACTACCTTTGGCTTCGAAGAGCTGCCAACAGGTTCTGGCTTCCCAAGTATCGAACCCAGTGTCACTATGATCATGCCGATGGATCCTGCCGTTATCTATGCCAACCTCAGTTACATCTGGAACATTAAAGATGATGTCACTTCAGAAATTGATGGTGAGAGTATCCGCAATGAAATCGACCTTGGCGATACCATTGGTTTCAGTGCCGGTATGGGTTTTGCGGTTAACCCTAAATTTTCATTCAGTTTAGGTCTTAGCCACAAAACCATTTTGAAATCAAAAGTGGATGGCTCAACACCATCGGATGCTAAGCTACTTCAACTTGATTCGATCTCTATGGGTGCTAACTATGCCATCAACCCCGAAACTACATTGAACGTTGGTGTGAGTGCAGGTTTGACGGCTGATGCTCCTGATTTCCAGCTAACAGTTCGAGTCCCTTATACCTTGCGCTAACCTTTTAGTTAAACTGCCTTTCATTAAATAGCCTTACCCTATACGGGTAAGGCTATTTCCATGACTAAAGTCTAATTTTCCTCTATGCTATGTCGCTACTACTATGTGTAACAGGAAAATAAGAATGTCGACGCCATTAGATCCAAGCCAAATCGAACAAATTCAAGGCTATGACGCTGAAAAGCGCTACAAGTATTTGGTGAAAGAAGTGGTGAGCAACCGCGAGATCTGGATTCTGACGGATGAACATGGTTGTGTCATGCTCAATACCGATGACGAAGACTGTGTACCTGTATGGCCAAATAAAGAATTTGCCGAGTCATGGGCAACAGGTGAGTGGGATAATTGCAAAGCAGAAGCTATTTCCCTCAATAAATGGCACAGCCGCTGGACAGTCGGCCTTGAAGACGATGAACTTGCTATCGTTATTTTCCCAAACCAGGATGAAGATGGTCTTGTGGTTTTCCCTGATGAGCTGGATTTTGAACTAAAACAGCAAGCAAAAAAGTCAGGTAACCGCTAAGCCAACCAATAGCAACCAATAACTCGGGGGCGATATCGTAATTTCGCCCCTCACTTGAAGGATATTAGCCATGGAAGCGCTTCTCGCTAAGCTTAAATCCCAGCCAGATTCAGTCTCATTTCCTGAAGTAATGAGTGCTATTGAGAGGAACTACACATACCACCCGGTTCCGTTCACTAATGGATTAGGTAACGATACTCTGGTCAATGACGCCGGCACAAATGAAGGATCATGCCGGATCTTTGGATTTGCGCAACTCAATAAGCTCTCTGAAGCTGAAACCCTCGCCTGCTTTGGTGACTACTACCGTATTGATGTTCTTCAAAATCCCGACGGCAATGACCACCAGAATATTCGCCATTTTATGAAATACGGCTGGCAAGGTATTCAATTTGATAAGGCCCCACTGATTGAAAGGGCCTGCGCTTAGGAAATTGGGCTAGATATACCCAAGGTATCCAAGGTAAATGTGCTCTTAAATTACAGTTTTCTCTGGCAATGAGAGCACTTCTCTGGCGGGTTCATAAAAAATGGAGAGCGTGATGGGTTTCCGCATCCATCACAAAACTTGGTTGAGCGAATCGTCAACCAAGTAAGTGGAACCATAAACGCCAATAATCCCAGCATCATAGCCAGAGGTGGTTGCAAATAAACAATCACTGCGCCGATCACCACATTGCTAGCAATGGTGTATATCGGCCACAGCCGACGCTTTCTTGCAACATCTGTCCCTCTTTGAAACAGCATATAACTGCCTGCCGCCATTGCCAGCCAAATCGCCGCAAAGATAATCATTAAATTTTGTTGCATCACTCATCTCTTAATTAACACCAACAACGCATTCTACCACTTTGTGCAAACTCAGCGTAATTCTTCCCTATATACCCAAGCTACTACAAGATGCAGGTTCAGCGAGAATTTATAAGCTATAGACAAGGCTCTTATTGGATACAAAATAATCAAGTGTGATAGTGAACTCACTTTGCAGCCGTACGGCCCTTAAAAGGATAACTTCCTATTTTTGGCCTCGATCACATTGCAAATCTGTTGATTGGGAAGCGCGTCACAGGATGATAATTTGCCACCCACTTTTCGTCTTGGTTCATATTGAAAACCCAGGCTTCGCCCAGATATCTTACGTGTACCGCTTGAAGTTAGAGCGGTGATACCAAGGAGATCCAATGATCGCGAAGTCTTTGTTCAGAACTTGTTTTGTTCTGTTATGTGTTTTCGGACGTGGCCCCGTTGCCAATGCGGCAGTACCACAATTTACTGATTCGGAGTTTAAGCTTCCATCCCCAACACAAGACACCAAGGATAACTTCCAACGCTCACTAAGCGGTTTATTTTCAATACCTAGCTTCCGTCAAGAGACTTTGAGCCAGCCTTACCACAACTTCGAAGAGCTATACCATCACGCTCATTCTGCCCAGCAAGAACTGGAGCAACTACTGACTCAAGTCAGCCTTCACACTGAAGCTAAGCCTATTATTCCGGGTATTAAGTCTCGCCAACGCGCAGAGCAAAAAATCGCCACCGAACTCAATGGTCAACCCGAAAAACTGACTGATCTCGCCCGCGGGACACTGGTTGCCAATAATATCTCTTCTTTAGTCGACGCATTTAACCACCTTAGCCGTGAGAGCACTATCGTAGAAACTAAGAACCGCTTCAAGCAGCCAGCATCTTCTGGTTACCGTGACTTAAAAATGTTGGTTCAGCTTCCTCAATCAGGCTTAATTGCAGAAGTACAACTTCACCTCGATAGCATTGCCGAGATCAAAAGTGGCCCAGAACATGACATTTACGAATCAATTCAGCACATAGAGCGCCAAGCAAACATTGAGCAGCGTGACTTGAATGATATCGAAGTGGCCAAAGTCAAAGCATTGCGTAAGCAATCACAGCAAATGTATCAGCAAGCCTGGCACCAGTACTTACAGCCTGAACCGCTTGCCATGGCAAGTTAATAGAAAATAATTTTCCAGGGGGAGCAGTTTGCTCCCCCTTTTATTTCAGCTGCTTACCACTTACTCTGTCAGACCTTTGTTAACTCTCATCAATGAATTTTCCAAATTCATCCAGCGTTCAGATAACTTTGCTAATCTAGCAAGCGTAGAGTAGCTAGCAACTCAAAAAAATACGTCGCTTTTTCTGAGCAGGTCTTTACCCGCTGAGATGCACCTTTTTACGTATGATGCCCGATGTGATCGGGCAACCAAGGAGTTGTTTGATGGACTTGAAATCTGTACTTCGAACGTGTTTTGTTCTGTTTTTCCTGACCCGCGGGTCAGCGATGGCAACACCATTGATGGCAGACTACTCTGGGCAAGATTATGAGGTATCACCAAAGCATTCAGAAGCCAGTAAAAAGTCGTTCCAGAAAAGCCTGAGCGGTCTTTATAGCATTGAGAGCTGGCGCGCTGCTGATATTAAGCAGCCTCACCAAAATTTTGAAGATTTATACAATGTGGCTCCTTCAGCCCAACAGGAACTGGCAAACCTGATGAATGAAGTGGGTCTGATGACAAACACCAATATCGTTATGCCCGATGTGAAGTCGCGCGAACGAGCAGAAAAGAAAATCGCCACCGAGCTCAATGGCGATGCTAGTAAGATCACCGACCTTGCACGTGCATCCCTAGTCGCTGACGATATTCCAGGTCTGGTTCATGCTTTTGAGCTGATTAGTAAAGAAGCAACCATTGTATCGGTTAAGAACCGCTTTAAGTCGCCAACAGATTCAGGCTACCGTGATTTAAAGCTGCTAGTTCAGCTGCCTGGCTCTGAAATGATTGCTGAAGTTCAGTTGCACCTAGATGCCATTTCTGACGTGAAAAATGGTGAAGAGCACAAGATTTACGAGCAAATTCAGCACATCGAGCGTACCGCGCTAAGCCAGAGCCGCCCACAGAGTGAATTTGAAGTGGCTCAAATCAACAAGCTGCGTGCTACTTCGAAGGCACTGTATCACGATGCGTGGCAGCAATACCTACAGCCTGCAAGTATCGCTGTTTAAACTTCCCCCAGAGGTCACTACGATTGGGTAGTGGCCTCTACCCCTAAACGACTATTCATCCATTAAATCATTTCAAGTTGTTTCAGTTTTAAGCGAGATTCTCATTCTTGACTACGCTTTTATGTGGTGGCTATGGAATCTTGATCCAACTTCAACTCAACTTGGGGCCATAACAACAACGCAGCCCCTAATCACAGAGACCGCGTTATGACCAATAGATACCAACCCATAGACTACACGTTGCAAAATTATCTCGAACAAGCCTGCGATGCCCACTATGACGTCCTGCTTGAACTCACGGATGACAGCACTGTAGAAGGACAATGTATCAACACTGAGATTCACCCAGACCGCTCTGAATGGCTGGTGTGTAAAACTCAATACCAGTACACCAAAATACGGCTTGATTTCATTGCCAAAATGAAGTCATTGACTCCGGGTTCGAGTTTTTCTGAAGTCACGTCTTCTTCGCCTCAGGCCATTTTCAAAGGATAAAAAAGAGCACCTAGGTGCCCTTCTTCACTATTTGCGATGCACTAGTTAGTGATCATTTATGAACCATGATTTCCAAGATCTGAACATCGGTTTGGGTCATTGCGCCGTTGGCTAGTGCTGACATATTGCGAATTGAAGCATCAACATCATCAGCAACAATACCTTCATTGCCTGTTACTCGAATGCCATCGAGCGCCATCAAAGCCGCTTTAATCGCTGCGCTTGCAGACGATGATACTTTCATTGCACAGCTTGTTTTGGCTCCGTCACAAATAA
This sequence comes from Photobacterium sp. AWH4_225, assembly GCF_056158405.1. NCBI lineage: Bacteria > Pseudomonadati > Pseudomonadota > Gammaproteobacteria > Vibrionales > Vibrionaceae > Photobacterium > Photobacterium sp. AWH4_225. The sequence continues at coordinate 508,434 of NZ_JBSWTF010000004.1, forward strand.
TGCCGGTGATATCACCAATCATGCTGCAAATTGCGTTGCTAATATGGCTAAACTGGCCGCCAAGCAACCAAGTCATACCCGCTACAGCCCCCATAGAAGCGGTCGTTGCCCCGCAAAGGGCGGACAGCTTGTTTTGGTAGCTCTTGATATAAATAGCCATCAGATGAGACATCATTAGAGCGCGAATGGTTGTTTCATGATCCGCTGTTACATGCTCAGCTACCACCACGACCGGCATCGTTGCTGCGATACCTTGGTTACCTGATCCTGAGTTGCTCATTGCCGGTTTCATCGCACCATCCATGCGGGCGTCAGAAGCGGCTGATGTACGACGAAGAATATCTGTCAATAAACCACCTGACAGTAAACCACGATCAACATTACGCTGGAATGTTGCGCCGATTTGTAGGCCATATTTGCCTGTCAGGCCCTCTTTCGACAGCTCATCGTTTAGCGAATAAGCCTGTGAGATAAATTCGATGTCTTCAATCGGTGCATTCAACGCAAATTCAAAAATATCGTGTGCTGTTGCTTGCTCGAAAATATTCTCTTTTGCTGCAGGCTGCGCAGCATCTGTTTGATCGGCAATAAACAACACCTGGTCATTTTTTTCAATAGACACAACACGTGTGTGACTATCTGCAATAACCACTGTTACGCAATCAGTACCTCTACAAACAGTCACTTTGGCAAACAAGATGTTGCTAACATCGGCCACGCCTACAGATACTGATTGGCTATCCAGCATTACCTTGGCTTTATCGACATCTGCTGGCGTAATATTTTTTAGTACTTCAAGACCAGCATCGGCATCACCCGCGATTGCGCCCACTGCAGCAGCAATTGGCAAACCGACCATTCCGGTACCAGGGACACCAACACCCATACCATTTTTCATCAGGTTAGGTGAGACAAAAGCATCGATTTGGGTTGGGATATCCCCCAGTTCGCGCGTTGCTAAAGCAGCGGCCAAAGCAACAGAAACAGGCTCGGTACAACCCAGCGCCGGGACAACTTCACGCTTTACAGTTTCAATGAAACCATTCCATAGATGCTTTTTCATGTTCATCACCTTTATGCTATTCGGTAGGGCTACGGGCTTATTGAAATGCAAAATGAGGAAATATAAGCCCTTATATTTATAAGGCTAATGTACAGCTATCTTGAGGAAAATGTTTTCTTATTTAGCCTATCCTTAGCCTATCTTTTAGAAAGTTTTTCTCCACAAATCACTTCATGTGACATAAATCATGCGTTATTTCACCACCAATGCAAAGGATCACACTACTCAACTGTAACCCTCACCTATCCAAGCAGCGGAGATAAAACGTTATGACATGTCTAGAAAAGCTATCTTCTCCGACCATAAAAAAACGGCCTCATAAGAGGCCGTTCAAAGAAAAAGATTCTATGTCTTATACCAGTAGCTTTGTTAGCTGGCCGCTTTCATTTCAAAAGCACTCGCTTCAGGCACTTCCTGACCAAGAAGCTCGGCGGCAATGGTTTTCAACAAGAAGGTTTCACGTTCAATCGACATGCCTTTCTTTTCACTGTTGGCTATGGTGTGTTCATTATGAGCAATAGCATCAAAGATATTGATCCAAACCGGCTTCATGCCGTTTTTCACTTCATAGTCTTCCAACTTGGTATCGCCAAGTTTCTTATCGATTGTACAAACATAACAGTAAGAGAGCATGTGCATGATATCAAAATCAGGCTTATACCAAGGGCGATACTCTTCATAAATACCAAACTCACGAATATCACGAATGTTCTGCGCGCCAGTCTCTTCTTCCAGTTCGCGTATCAAACCTTCGATGGCATCTTCACCCTCATCAATACCACCACCAGGTAAGGTGTAATCGTGGTAACGCTCGGTATACAGCATTAAGATATTGTCACCATTAAGAATGATGCCTCGTGCTGCTTTACGATGAAACGTATTTTGATGAAGTTCAGACGTTTCTAAATGTTGTAAATCAGGATGCACGGTCGCTTTCAGTAATCGCATGTATATTTTCCGAACGTTTTAACAAGCGGTGCATTCTAGCCGATAACATCGCGATTCCCAAGTCAAAGCATGAAAGTATTCATTCGCTTGACCATGGTCAGCCCGGGCGTACAGTCATATAATCTCAATGCAGTTAATAAACACTGCATACCCAATATCGAGCGATTGAACACTGTGGCATTTTCACTGAATACAGTAGAAAAGCCTTCACGGAGCAACTGGTTCTTGGTCTTTGTCGGTAAAGAAAACTGCCACTGATTTGCTTTAGGTTTATCTACGTCAATTGGGCATGGAATATGGCCGGGGTATGTCTGCCAGGGCGTTTTTAAGGCTTGCGGATAATTCTGCTGCAACCATTCCATGTAGATACCATGTTTCAATGCCCAGTGAGTATCCATCGCAAACATAGCTGCCAATACTGATTTGCTGTAGTACGGTAGGCAGAAATCCAACTGAAAAAGATCCATATCTTCAAATGGTAAGGCGACATGATGATGTTGATCATTTTCCCACAAGAATAATTGGTAGGCTTTTAACAGCGGTAAATGCGCATACTCCCTGAAGCTATCTATAATGTTCTCCCGCAGTCGCTGCTGAAACATTGCGCCTTGCTTTATTAGACGCTGAGGAATATATGCCATCTGCTGTTCTAAATAACAGTCAACCAACTTCTCAAGATCGTCTTGTTTGCATGCTTCTACAATGGCTTCGCCCGTATAGATCTGGCCAACGCAGACACTGCCACCATTCCCAGACCAAAAAAGCCTTGGGCGTGATAGTTTATCATAATATTCAAAGCTCTCTGATTGCCAATGCTTTCCAAGTCTTTGCTCTACGGTCAGCTCTTGGGTATCAGTCACTCGAATACTATGGAGAGGAATATGATGACAGGCAGCGAACTCCTGTCCATACGAAGCATCTTGGGAATGGTTACGCGAAAAATTCAGGCACTCTAACTCGACGCCTCTGCGCTGCAATTCTGTGGCAATAGTACGGGAATCCAACCCACCAGATAAAGTACTGATAGTTGACGTATCAGAACCAAGATAACGCTCCACCGCTTGTTTAAAACCGGCATCTAACCGAGCTACCCCATCTTCCAGCGAACAAGATGCAATATCAGCGTTTGCCCAAGAAAAATATCGACGTTGCTTGATGTCTACGGAAACTTCCATCATCTTCGGGTTTGATATTTCTACCATCTCTCCCGGACGGGACGCTATCACTTGGTTATAGGGCGTTTTACTCGCTAATGGATAACCTAGCGTCGCTATTTCTGTCAGTGTTTCGAGGTTATTGTCTAATGGAACGCCGAGCTCAGGGAATATGCGAAGGCAAGTACTGAATATGACCGCTCCCTGGTAGTGCATGAAATAAAACGGCCTTATCGCCAAGCTATCTGTGTATATCGACAAGATCTGTGCACTCTTTTGATAATGGAAAACACAAAAAGTCCCTTCACCTTCCAATAACTGCTGTTCGGGCTCAGCACTATCTAAAAGTGTTTCTAAATCCTGTTTAATACATTGAGAAAGCAACGGATGGCCCGCTGAAACAGCAAAACTACGTTCGTTGTCGGCTTTTGCTGGCTTGCCGAAACACTGGTAATCGACATGACAGAGGAACAATGAGGAGTCGGTAAAAATTTGGCGTTTATCTTCTTGATTGCGAGATATATGCCTCTCGATATTGTGTTTTACTGCGCTCAGCTCCGGCGTCCAGCGTGTAGAAAAAATACCTGCGATTATACTCATTGCCCACTCCTTTTGATCTATACGAACAATTAGGCAATTTGTAAGCCAACTCAGACATGATGATAAGAGACTGTTTTTATTGCCTTATTTATAGTCGATAATGAGCCAATAGCTATTTTTTGCTAATTGCAAAGCAATACAAAAATACCCCAAGCCAAAAATTGGATTGGGGTATTCAGTCATTGTGCTGTTTCTCGCGATCAATCGGCGCGATTAATTAAAATCAAATAACCGCTTGAAGAAACTCTCTACCTTCTTAACACAGCCTTGTTTCAATGTGCCTTGAGGATCCCAAGCTGGCAGGTGGGTTTTTCCTACACAGCTTTGTGAGAGAACGCCTCGTTGATCACGATAGTAATCAAAATCGGTAACCTGAGCCGGTGTTTGTAAAACCAATGGCTCAGGATCTCGGCTCTGGATATAGTCTGCATACAAACGCAATGGGCCAGAGGAACCTGTCAGTTTTACTGCCTTGTTATCATCACGCCCCATCCATACCGTCACAACTTCACGGCCATCGACACCGACATACCAGCTATCTCGCCCTCTATCTGAGGTACCGGTTTTGCCAGCTAAACGTGAAGATGGCAGCAAAGAATTCAGGTAACGTCCAGTACCTTCAGTGACAACACGCTGCAAGCCATACATGGTCAACCAAGCCGCCTGAAGTGATACAGCCTGAGTCGATACAGGCAAGGATTGGTAAAGGATCTTCCCTTCACTATCAACCACCGCACCCAATGCCGATAATTCCGTTCTATGGCCACCGCTGGCGATAGTTTGGTACATCTGAGTTACTTCTACCGGAGTCAAGGTAAATGCACCCAACAACATAGACGGCAACTTCGGTACTTCGTTTTTATCAATACCCAGCTTTTCCATGGTATTGATAACTTCATCCAAGCCAACAGCCATACCGAGGTTCACCGTAGGGATGTTATATGACTTAGCCAATGCACTATACAATGGGACTTCTCCCCGGTATTGGCGATCATAGTTTCTCGGTGACCAGTCTTCCCCATTTTGACCTTTTAACGTCAATGGCCTGTCTTGTAAGCTGGTAGCTAGGGAAAAGCGCTTTGGCATCTCAAGTGCTGCCAGGTAGACCGCCGGTTTTACAACTGAACCAATTTGGCGCTTTGCATCAACCGCACGATTAAAGCCATCATACCCCGGACGTGAGCCCCCAACCATAGCGCGTATTTCGCCACTGACCCGATCAGCAACAACCACGGCAGTCTCAAGCTGGTCGCCAGCTTTTGATTCTAACTTCGGAATGATCTTACGTACTGATTGTTCAGCCATTTCCTGCGAACGTGGATCCAGAGTCGTAAATAACCTCAGTCCCTGCCCCGCCTGATAATTCTGTACTTTTGCAGCTAGCTCTCGTTGCAATTGGCCAAAATATGCCGGCTGGCGATTTGAGATAGTACCTTTTCCTTGAATATCAAGTGGCTTCTCAACGGCTGCAAGATAATCTTCTTGCTCCAGAACACCGTTTTCAAACATCAGATGTAACACTAGGTCGCGGCGGTTCTTGGCTCGCTCAGGATAGCGCCAAGGATTGTAATATGACGGGCCTTTAACTAAGCCAACCAGCAAGGCTTGTTGATCGACACGAAGCTCAGACAACGGCAAGCCAAAATAAAAGCGCGAGCCAAGCTCAAAACCGTGTACGGCATCTCGGCCACTTTGTGCCAGATACACCTGATTCAAGTACGCATCGAGAATTTGATCTTTGCTGTAACGATAATCAATGATCAGTGCCATATAGGCTTCACGGGCCTTACGCCACAAGCTGCGCTCGCTGGTCAAGAACATATTCTTAGCCAACTGCTGAGTTAACGTACTGCCCCCTTGAACCGTGCGACCCGCCTTTAGGTTAGCAATGAAAGCTCGCGCGATTGCCGTAGGCGAGACACCATCATGCTCATAGAAGTCTCTGTCTTCTGTCGCAATCAGTGCACCTATCAAGTCTTCAGGCATTTCTTCCATCGGACGGTAGATACGTTGCTCTTCCGTTTGCGCCTCGAGCATACCAAGCAATTTCGGCTCAACACGGATATAGCCAAGCTCGCGGTTTGACTCAACTTCGGTGATTGATTTGACCTTGGAGTAGTCAAACTTGACAACAACATGCCGGGCTTCCTGCTGACCATCACGAAACTCAAAAGGACGGCGGATCATTTCCACCGTTAGACGGCTGGTAGAATATTCACCAGGACGGGTTGGGTTGCTGACCTTTCGGTATTTCAGCGCCTCCAGCTCATTGATCAAATCTTCATAACGAACCAGCACTCCCGGTTGTAGCGACAGTTCACGCGCATAGACAACTGATGGAAGCTGCCACAATTGCCCCTCAAACTTTGCTGTCACTTCATCGTTTATATCAAAACCCATTTTGACAATGCCACCAGAGGTAAGCAGGCATACACCCAGTAGCGCAAATTTCAATTTACGGTACGAACGGCGAGGCTTTGCACTTTTCTTCGGTGCTGGGGATTCAGATGATGAGATGCTCAGGTCTGTTATTTCAGGCTCAATACGCTTCTGTTGCTTGGTCATAATGTCGCTTTCGTTACAAATTCGCGCCGACCATACCGCAAGGTTCAAGGTGCTTTGTCAGTACTCTGTCAAAGCATTTCCGCCCCAAACCGACTCATCTTCCTTCTAACAGCGCTAACTCCACCACATAGCTGGAAATTAAGCTCAAAATCACGCAAAATACGCGCCCCACAACTGATAGCCAAGCAGAGAAACAATGGAACGCGATTATAAACTAGAGTGCCTGATGACGATGCCACGCCATGAGCTGGAAGAATTCAGCTTACGAGTGATTGGCCGCATGGTACCTGAAGATATGATGCAAGAGATCTTTACCTTTGAGCAGGAAGAGATCGACAGCGAAGATCGCATGAAATCGGCACAATTTGATGCCATGCTGCGTATGACTGCCATTGCGCTTGGTGAAGTCAGTGCCGCATTTGCTGAATCAGACAACGCCCAGCAGAATACCGAACGCATGACCCGCTTAATTCTATGGCACTTCTACGCAATGTCGTTCAACCTTGAAGAAGCGGTAACACTTGAGCAGCACTGCGAACAGGTTGAGAAGCTGCTTATCAATGCACCGAAAGATGCATTTGGCTGGATTAAAGTACTGACAGATTTGCTGCACACTTATGCTGAAATCAACGAGCAACGCAACAACCAATAATTTACACCATACATAATCCACACCATACATGGGCGGATAATACTCAGCGCTGGAAAGCACATGCAGCGCAGCCAGAACCCTGAACAAATGTGTTCTGGCTGAGCCTGTAGCTTGGGTATATATGATTTTACCCTAACGATGCCTGATGTTTAGCGATCAGGTCATTCATCGCCTCCTCTGCCCGCTGCTGGACGTGATTAAAGCAATCTTCGTGACTCATCGCCTCAATGACCTCGTAATAGCATTTGAGCTTCGGCTCAGTACCTGATGGCCTAACAACGACTCGGGAATCATCATCAAGGTGGTAAATCAGCACATCACTTGGTGGCAGATCTATCGCTTCCGTTTGCCCATTTGCGTACGTACGCTTTGATGTTTTCAGGTCATCAACAATTGCCACTCCTCGCCCTGCGATATGGCTTGGTGGTGATGCGCGCAAACTATCTCCTACTGGAGGCGTGCCAGGTTGTAGCGCAATACTCCGCTGGGCGTTGATATACAGACCATGTTCACGGTAAATCGATTCAAGCCGATCCCAAACCGTTTTCCCATTTGAAGCAAGCTCTGCGGTTAATTGGGCAAAAGCAACCAGCGCAGATAAACCGTCTTTGTCCCACACCACATTGCCCACGGTATAGCCCAGCGCTTCCTCATAGGCGAACAAAAACTGGTTCTCCTCGGTCTGCTTTTCCATTGCAACGTTAGTTAGCCATTTGAAACCAGTCAGTGTCTGATAAAAAGAGGCGTCTACAGACTCGGCAATTTTTTCAAGCAAGGTTGAAGATACAATCGTTGTACCAACCAAATTCTGTACTGGTGCTGCGTGGGTTAACAGATAGTGGCCTAACAAAGCCCCCACTTGATCACCTGTCAGCATTTGATATGAGCCCTCTTCGGTTCGCACCGCAACCGCAAATCGGTCTGCATCGGGATCATTAGCACAAGCCAATGTTGCTTGGTGTTTTTCCGCCTCTGCTATCACCATATCCATCGCACCGGGCTCTTCCGGATTAGGGAAATTAACGGTCGGGAATGAACCATCGGGCTCACGCTGTGCGGCAACACTGTAAACCTTGCCAAAGCCCGCATCGGCAAGTAAGGATTCAGCCAAATCTGCGCCTACGCCATGCATCGCCGTGTACGCAAGACTGAGCGCTTCAGGTTCATTGTGGTTTGATAGTAACGAGCTGTTATTTAGCGCTTTGCGGTATTCGGTATAGAAGTCACCGTTAAGCCAATGCAGTAGCCCTTCCCGTTCACCATCTTCAATTGAGTGCTTAGGAAGCGACTCAGAAGCCGCATTATCAATTTGCTCAGCAATACCAGAGTCATGAGGCGGGATAATTTGTGCACCATTGCCCCAGTACACCTTGAAGCCATTATAGGCCGGAGGGTTATGGCTAGCAGTGACGACCACACCTGCCGCTGCATTCAAATGGCGGACACCAAAAGCGACCACTGGAGTCGGTGCAACTTTTTCAGTCAGGTAAACCTTGATACCCAATGAGGTCAGCATTGAGGCCGCATCATGGGCAAACTGGCGTGAATCTGGACGACCGTCGTAGCCAATCACAACCCCGTTCGCTGCCGACTGCGGATCTACCTGCAAAAGGTACTTGCCCAGCCCCAAAGCCGTTTCATGAATAACCAACCGATTCATCCGATTTGGCCCAGCGCCGACAATCCCGCGCAGCCCTGCCGTACCAAACGCCAAACGAGTAGAAAACCTGTCAGCTAACTCTGTTTGGCGATTAGCATCCACTAATTGCTGCAACTCTTCACGTGTTACCGGATCAGGATCCCGTGCTAACCATGTTGAGATTTCTGGTGTCATGTCGGTATTCCCTATAACTAACCATTTGGGAAAGTATAGAGGGTGTGCCACAAGGGACAATTATCTCTGTCTCAAAATACAGACTTAGCGGTATTAAAAATAAGTCATTGGAATGACTGAAAGAAGAGGCAACTGACAGGCATAAAAAAATCCAGCCCCTTTCGGAGCTGGATTCTCAAATCATCTGACTAGATTGTGTAATCTATGTCGATTAGTCTTCGAAGCGAGGCTTACGGTCGCGACGAGGAGCACCATGGTTACGCTCACCACGGTAGCTACCACGGTTGTCACCACCACGGTTGCGGTCGAAACGACGCTCGCCGTCACGACGTGGGCGGTTGCCATCGCGGTTACCATCACGGTTGCCACGGTAGCCACCACGATTACCATCACGGTTGCCATCGCGGCCGCCACGACGGTGCTCACGCAGTACATCGTCAGCAACAACAACTGCTTTTGCTTCGTTCTGGCGAATACGTAGCTTCTTAAGCTGCGCAGCCACTTCGCTGGTCATCTTCTTAGGAAGCTGAACATAAGTGTGCTCTGGTGCAAGCTTGATAGCACCGATGAACTCTTTGCTTAGGCCAAGTTCGTTTGCGATTGCACCAACGATATCTTTAACCTGAACACCTTGCTCACGGCCAACCTGAAGCTGGTAAGTATCCCAGTCTGCAGTATTGAAGTTACGACGCTCACGACGCTCGCCACGCTCACCGCCACGGTCTTCACGACGACGCTCACGGCGCTGCTTGTCACGCTCGATAGCAGCGATCATTGGGTCTGGACCTTTGTAGAACAGAGGACGGTTACCCTGCTGGCGCTTAAGTAGCATTGCAGCTAGTGTAGCAGCATCAACTTCGATGGTTTCTTGTAGCTTCTCAACAAGCTCAACAAACGCTTCTAGGCTTGATTCTTCTTTCTGTGCTTCTAGCTCCTGACCTAGACGGTTCAGGCGAGCTTCGGCAACAGCATCACGTAGAGGAAGTTGGATTTCTTCCATACGAGACTTAGTTACACGCTCGATAGTACGCAGCATGCGGATCTGGTTAGTACGAACCAATAGGATCGCTTTACCAGTACGACCAGCACGGCCAGTACGACCAATACGGTGGATGTATGACTCAACATCAAATGGGATGTCGTAGTTGAATACGTGAGTGATACGTGGAACATCAAGACCACGAGCAACAACGTCAGTTGCCACTAGGATATCGATAACACCTTTCTTGATGTGATCAACAGTACGCTCACGAAGAGACTGAGGAATGTCACCGTGAAGTGCAGCAGCTTTGAAGCCACGTGCAGATAGCCAGTCAGCTAGACGCTCGGTGTCCTGACGAGTACGTACGAATACGATTGACGCATCAGTATCTTCAGTTTCAAGAAGACGCATCATTGCTTCGTCTTTCTCTACGCCTTTAACAACCCAGAACTGCTGCTCAACCTGAGAAACAGTACGGTTTTCACCAGCAACGTCGATGCGCGCAGGCTCACGTAGGAAACGGTCAACGATTTCTTTAACCATTGGAGGCATAGTTGCAGAGAACAGAACACGCTGTGCTGTTTCTGGCGCTTGCTCCATGATCCAAGTAACGTCGTCAACGAAGCCCATTTTCAGCATTTCGTCTGCTTCATCAAGTACAAACGTGTGTACTTCATCAAGGTGTAGACGATCACGCGTGATAAGGTCTTTAACACGGCCAGGAGTACCAACAACAATGTGGGCACCGCTCTTAAGGGCACGCATTTGATCAACGATAGAAGCACCACCGTAAATCTCTAGAACCTTAAGACCTTTAACGTTCTGACCTAGTGTTTTGATCTCAGCTGCAACCTGAATCGCTAGTTCGCGAGTCGGAGCCATAACAATAGCCTGTGGCTTGTGCTGGCCAAGATCCAGTTTGTTTAGTAGAGGCAGTGAGAATGCCGCTGTTTTACCTGTACCTGTCTGCGCTTTACCTAGTGCATCAGTACCAGTAAGTAGTAGAGGAATAGACGCCGCCTGAATAGGAGTCGGCGCAACGAAGCCCATTGAGTCTAGTGCGGATAGTAGTGTGTCGGCCAGTTCTAACTGACGAAATTCTGTAACAGATTCTTGCATTGGGATCCCAATAAATGATCTAACGGAAACGGGGCCCCTTTGGCTATAAAACGGTTCTGCAACAGCAACCACAAGCATGGGCCTCGACTATAGAGGCGCGCATTGTGCGCCAATACAAGATAAAAAGCCAGAAAAAATTGAGCACTGTCACAAATTACTCTTCAAACACCTATTATTTATACAAACCGGTTATTTAGGTAACCCATTTCATACAACTTACCTGAGCTTTCTCTATTTTTGCTTAAGAAAAACAGTCGCTTTCAAAGAGAAAATAGTGAAATCTATTGGGATTCATGCCGATAACATATTGAAGTCGATGATACAGGCCTGATTTCTTCCTGCTTTTTTAGCCTGATACAAAGCCATATCGGCTTTGTTCATCAACAAGCTCGATTCTGGGCCATGCATTACAGCAGATTGCCCGAGCTCCCCTGAGCGGTCTTCCTCACTATTTGTGACAGCATTCAGAGGCAGTTTAGGTGGCATCATATAGCAACCACCAGCCGTGAGGGTTATCACGCCATATGGGCTTTTTTCATGGGTTAATTGCAACCCTCTTGCCCCAGTAACCATGCTGTTGGCGAATTCTTCAAGTTGTCGCTGGCTACAACGAGGGAAAATACAGGCAAACTCCTCCCCTCCGAACCGTGAAAGAACAGCCCCATCATGTTCCTCTGTCATTACTTTCAACATATTGGCTATTTGCTTTAGACATTGATCACCCTGCAAATGGCCATAATAGTCATTGAATGCTTTAAAGTGGTCAATATCTAGCATAATGACCCCAACAGGGGTACCAGCTTCAATAGCCTCCAACCAAGCCCGCCGATAACTGGCATCAAAAAAACGCCGGTTCGAAACCTGGGTAAGCCCATCTTGCATCGACCAACGCTCCAACTTTTGATTGGCCGCTTCTAATGCAGCATTAGTAGACATTAGCTCCTTAGTCCTGCGGGCGACGCGCTCCTCCAACTCAAAGTTCAGCTGCCTTAGCTCTTCATATTGTTGGTGGATAACAATTTGCTGAGCAAGAGACGCACCGAACAGTTTCAATATTTGTTTTAGATGCTCCGTGATAGGTTGACGCTTAAGTAGATTATCTGCCGCAATCCACCCTATACAGCGATCACCGTTCCACATTGCTATCATTGCGTTCCAGCCGGTACCTACTTGCTCGGTTCCGTAATATAGAGGGGCATTCTCTTTTACAACAACATGATCCTTTCGGCTCAAGGCTTCATTCACCAAAGGATGGTCTGGTACAGCACTACAGAATGAGCGCCTGCAAACTAACTGCCCGTCGGGGTCTGTACCATAAGTCCCCCGCATTTCATTTTTATTAAAATCAATGAGAAAAACAGCCATTCGATCAATATCTAGCTTTTCTCGTCCCAGTTGTACCGCTGTTTTGAATAGCTCATCATTGCTACTGACCTTTGACAACGCCAGAGTTAACTCATGCAGGTTCTTCAGTAGCCTCAGATATTGGTTGAGTGATTTATTCCGGACAGCCAGCTCCGCTTCCGCCGTTTGCCGACTCTGATGCTGCGAGTCCAGCTCCTTCAACAACACCCGGGCACTTACGTCAGAAGCAATGACAGCAAAGAATTGTTCTACTTCCTTTATTCTTGCTTCAAAGTATTCTGGCTTGTTGGTTTCTGCGTAAATATACCCCACAGGCCTTTCGTGCATAATGATAGGTAAAACTAACTGACACCAATCGCCGCAGTTATCGAACCAAATTGCTTTATAAGGTCTATTTACATACGTCCTGACAAACTGACCACTGTCACGGGCAAATTGTATTGGCCCCAGAGGCACCCCGTTATATTCATCTAGCCGCAAGGCAGGCGAGTAATACTGGAATGTTTCACCCACACAACTGGCAACAACCATGATTTCATGATCTTGTTCAATCATGAAAGTCATATTATTTAAGTGGAAATCATCCTTGAGTGTCCCTAGTAGCGCTTGACACCACTGCCCCATATTAGCCTGCCGTACAAGTTGATCGACAAGTTTATCCAGCTCTCTGCTCGCTTCTTTACCCATTTCTATACCTAGCAATGTTGTAGCAGCTATACAGCTTTATGTATCGGTAGCAAAGCTTGATGCTTAAAATGCAACCTTTTGTTATTCCACTTATATCTTATTATGTCCGTGTTGACTCCAGGTTTATTTATGGAATGCTACCGATGTTATAAATTTAACTGAACGTATGTACGTTTTTTCGACCGCGCCTTGGTATGAGTAGGTTTGCTGCATGCGGGAGTAAGACAATTTGGTGACATTTTGTCTTGAGCTTGGTTTTATGGGCTGAAAACTTTATAGTGTGGCTGTTAACAACCTGAGACCGGGCATAATGTTTCAAGATAATCCTTTATTAGCACAGCTTAAAAAACAAATTCAGGAAACACTTCCTAAGAAAGAAGGCAGCATCAAGGCAACTGATCGTGGCTTTGGCTTTCTAGAAGTCGACAATAAAGAAAGCTTCTTCATTCCACCTAACTATATGAAAAACGTTATGCACGGTGACCGTGTTATGGCAGTTATTCGTACAGAAAAGGAACGCGAAGTTGCTGAACCACAGGAACTGATCGAGCAATTCATTACTCGCTTCATTGGCCGAGTAAAGCTTATCCGTGATCGTCTGCATGTTGTTCCCGACCACCCTCAGCTAAAAGATGCTATTAAAGCTCGCCCTGTCAAAGGTCTAAACCCAGAGTTGCTTAAAGAAGGCGACTGGGTTGTTGCCAATATGACACGCCACCCGTTGGTCGGTGACAACAAGACATTCTTCTGTGAAATCAAAGAAAAGATCACTGACAGCAATGACAAGATTGCGCCGTGGTGGGTAACACTTGCTCGTCACGACCTGCCAAATGCCGAGCCAGCACCACAAGAAAGCTGGTCGATGCTTGAAGAAGGCTTGGAGCGTGAAGATCTAACCGAGCTTCCATTCATCACTATCGACGGTGAATCAACCAAAGATATGGATGACGCGATTTACACTGTTGCCAAAGAAGACGGCGGCTTTGAAATCACGATCGCTATTGCGGATCCAACATCATACATCGAAGTGGGTGACAAGATGGACAAAGAAGCGCGCGAGCGAGGCTTCACCATCTACCTACCAGGCCGAAACATCCCAATGTTGCCTCGTGAACTGAGTGACGAGCTTTGCTCACTGCTAGAAGACGAGAAACGTCCAACATTATGTTGCCGCGTGAGCATCGATAAAGAGGGTGTTATCCAAGACGATATTCACTTCTTTGCTGCATGGATCAAGTCGCAAGGCCGTTTGGCTTACGACAACGTATCTGATTTGCTTGAAAACGGCACATGCGAAAACTGGACACCAAACGACACTATTCTGGAGCAGATCAAAGCCCTTCACGGTTTTGCTAATGCGCGCAGCGCGTGGCGTGCCGCCAATGCAGTCGTGTTCCCAGATCGTCCAGACTACCGTTTCGAACTGAGCGAAGATAACGATGTAATCGCTATCCACACCGATCCGCGCCGTACCGCAAACCGCATGATCGAAGAAGCGATGATCACTGCAAACATCTGTGCTGGTCGCGTGCTGCAGGACAAATTCGGTTTAGGTGTGTATAACTACCACAACGGATTCAACCCTGAGAAGTTGGATACAGCGATGGACTTCCTGACCGCAGCCGAAGCACCATTTGATAAAGAGCAACTGCTAACCCTAGATGGTTTCAGTGCCCTTCGCCGCTGGCTGAACGCACAAGACTCGACTTACTTGGACAACCGCCTTCGCAAGTTCCAAGCGTACAGTGAAGTAGGTAACAAGCCAGCAGCGCACTACGCGATGGGCTTGGATGTCTACGCAACATGGACATCACCTATTCGTAAGTATGGCGATATGATCAACCACCGCCTGCTTAAAGCGGTTATCTCTGGTCAGGAGCCAAGCCAAACGCCGGATGACAGCGTGGGTGAAGAAATAGCGACACACCGCCGTAACCACCGTATGGCTGAGCGCGACGTTGCTGATTGGCTATACGTGCGCCTGCTAAAAGACGCGGTGAAAGAAGCTACGGTATTTACAGCTGAAATCTTCGATATCAACCGTGCAGGCATGCGTGTTCGTTTGCTTGAAAACGGTGCTGCCGCGTTCATTCCTGCGCCTTTGATCCTCGATAACAAAGAGCGTATCGAGTGCAACGGCGAGCTAGGTATTGTGAACATCGACAAGGTGAAAGAATACCAACTTGGTGATCAGCTTGAAGTGAACATTGCTGAGGTGCGCACTGCGACACGCCAGCTAGTTGCCAAGCCTGTTAAGCAGTTCCCAGCGCCAGAAGCAGAGAATGCACCTGCTGAAGAATCTGCTGAAGCTTAATAAACGCAAAACTAACAATACTAAAGGGCCAGCGCTTGCTGGCCCTTTTTATATAATTATACCCAAGTAACTTCAGATGCTCGGGTATATCACAATAAGTCTATAAGCCACATTGCTCAGTGGCCCAACAATAAGTCAGCTATGAAAAATCAAACTAACGAACACATTCACCAGCAAGTCCAGCAGTGGCTTGAAAATGTCGTCATCGGGCTAAACCTCTGTCCGTTTGCGGCCAAGCCTAACCGTAACAAGCAGATTCAGATCTTCATCTCTGAAGCCAACAGTGAAGATGCACTGCTAGAAGAAATTTACCAGCAACTACAGAAACTTGATACCACACCGGTTGATGAGTTGGAAACCACTTTAGTGGTGACCCCTCACCTTTTCGATGATTTTGGCGACTACAACCAATATCTAGACCTCATAGACGCCCTGGTTTTTCAAATGGGCTACCAAGGAACCTACCAGATTGCCAGCTTCCACCCAGACTACTGCTTCCACGGTACCCATCCAGAGGATGCCGAGAACCTAACTAACCGTTCGCCCTACCCGATTTTCCACTTGATCCGCGAAGAAAGTATGGAAAAAGTCCTTAAGCACTATCCCGATCCGGAGGGGATCCCAGAACGAAACATCGAGCGGGTTGAAAGTTTATCTGCAGAAGAAGTGAAAAAGCTCTTCCCATTTATTAAGTAACCAATCCTCATTCGATAAGCACTAGGCTTGAGCGAGCCTAGTGTCATTTTTTTGGCACTTTATACCTAGCTCTCATTTTAAGCTTATTCCCAATAAACATTAATAAATCAGTGCTATAAATTGTAAATGATAAGAACGCCCGCACCTATGCATACTGACGCACTATGTATATAATCAACAAGAGGTAATTGCTGTTCTCGTTTAATGATTCGACGTATCCAACTGAGCAAAGGTATCATCAGTAAGCAATGCAGTTATTTTCAATTCCACTCTGCCGACATGCTTTTTTCCGATTTGGATCCCCGGTCCTATTGGCATTTGTTGTGCTGGCAGGTTTGCATCATGCTTCACCTTTTTCCCCTACAAATCAAGTACTCATCAAGTTTCTACCCTATATACTGCTTCCTGTTGCCGTCTTCCTAGGGGAGTTGTTCAATCAGTCGCGCACCTCATTGGCAGCAATCTTATTACTGTTTAGCTATCACATAATACAGACCTGGCTACAATCACCTCTAACCATTCCATCCACTAGACTCGCATACACATTGCTTTCAGTGGCACTGCCTCTGAATCTGCTCATCATTCATCGGCTTCCTGAGCGCCGTTTGCTGACCCGATCCAATGTCTATTTTCTTGGCGCTGTACTTTTACAGTTTATCGGTGCGGCAGTTCTCGTAAACGTCTTAGCTAGCTTTGATTTAACCCTAGTCTGGCAACATTATCTAATCAGTTTTCCACTCATCTCAAGACTGCCGGTTGCCATTATCTTAGTGTTTATTGCCTCACTGACCCTTCACGCCATGCTGGTGTTCAAACGTAATCACCCCCATGATCACGCATTATTCATCGGTACACTTTTTTCAGCACTGACACTCACCTTCTTTCACTTCACCATGATTTCGAGTGTTGCCTACTCCGTATTATCTCTTCTGCTATTAACAAATCTGATCAGCTGTAGCCATGAGCTTGCATACATCGATCAATTAACCGGGATACCTGGAAGGCGCTCGCTGGATACGGAACTAAAACATCTAGGGCGGACTTATTCGATTGCGATGCTCGACATAGACCACTTTAAGGCGTTCAACGATACTTATGGACATAATACTGGCGATGATGTGCTGCGCCTTGTCGCCAGTATCCTAGCCAAACAGTCAAATAATGCCAAAGTCTATCGTTATGGTGGGGAAGAGTTCACGATTATCTTCAAGGGAAGGACGCAAGATGATAGCTTGAGATATTTAGAACAGGTGAGGAAGCAAATTGCAGCCTACCCGCTAAAAGTCCAAGATCATCCCAAAGATGACCTTTCAAGTCATACTGATTCTGTCTCCACTAATATCACAGTCAGTATTGGAGTTTCTGATAACCACAAAATGGATAACCCATATTCCGTATTGAAAGCCGCTGATAAGGCCCTATACCGAGCCAAATCCAATGGCAGGAATCAGGTTTGCCAACGACTCCATGTTTAGCCGACTTGCCAGCAATAATCTCGCTACAACAATACAAACTATCTGAAAAACAACCGGATACAAAAAAACCCGAGCAGATAGGTCGGGTTTTGGTTACCAATAAAACTTACTCTTTTTGCAAAGGTAAGCCCAGCTATGCAGCAACGCCAATGATATATGGAGCCTAGCTTATCCTAACAGATCGGCGGCCAAACCATTGTTAGGCACTAAACTCGGGAGTCGCTTGCCTAAGTGAAAACAAGCGTGTTGTTGTTATTTCATGAGGTACTTTTTATACCCCACTAGAATGATTCTATCAGCCCCCACCGAAATGTGAAACAAATAAGATGGCGTAAATGACTAAAATTCATCATTTATTCAAGATTTATGTTTTTGATTAAATTGACAATATAAAATCAAATATCAACGCGATAATGCATGAAAAAACAACCGAGTAGTTTGATAATTACTTTTAGTTTTATAAATAAAAAAGTGACCATAATGATGATCACTTTTATAAAAATGAGGCCGTATTACTTATTCGCGCCTTCCTTCATCTCTTTTTTTAACTTAGTACATTCATAGATAGGAATAGCGGTTACACCAAGTATCTTCCCTTCATACATGCATATGATTTGTGGCGCAGTTACTGTACTGCCACCACCATGGCCGGATGAAGAATTAGCGAAAGTAAATCCAGAAAAAGCAAGCATCATAAGAACAAGCAATTTTTTCATTAGAAGCCTCCACGTATTTGGGTTTATTCACAACGTAAACCAACTTCTAAAGCGTAGCAGGTATTACCTGAAGTAAAAGCAACGTGCTACTTGCAGTGCATTGTATCACTTGTCACGTATTACAAATGAGAAACCACTTTCCAGCCTTCACGAAAAACACATTCATGTGAGGTATAAAAAAACCGGATGTGTGAGCACCCGGTTTGTTTTTCTTTCGGTATCAGTGGAAAGAATTAACCTTTCACACCACCAGCAGTCAGGCCACCGACCAAGAACTTCTGTGCCAGCAGGAACACGGTTGTAATTGGAATTGCTGATAGTACCGCGGCCGCTGCAAAATCACCCCATAGGTAGTTCTGTGGGTACAGGTACTGCTGCATACCAACAGCCAGAGTATAATTACTAACATCCGTCAATAGCAGTGATGCTACCGGCACTTCAGTTACCACACCGATGAACGACAAGATAAATACTACCGCAAGGATTGGCACAGAAAGTGGCAACAGTACTAGGCGGAATGCTTGCCATGGTGTTGCACCATCCAATGCTGCCGCTTCTTCCAGCGAGCCATCAATCGTTTCAAAGTAACCCTTGATTGTCCAAACGTGCAGGGCAATACCGCCAAGGTAAGAGAAAATCAGACCACCGTGCGTGTTTAGCCCCAAGAATGGGATGTACTGGCCCAAACGGTCAAACAAGGCGTACAATGCAACCAGTGCAAGTACCGCAGGGAACATCTGGAAAATCATCATCCCTTTCAGGATAGTGCTCTTGCCTTTGAAGCGCATGCGAGCAAACGCATAAGCACTGGTTGTTGATAGCGCAACGATGATAATAGAAGTAATACCTGCCACTTTCACCGTGTTCCATAGCCACAGTAGAACTGGGAATGGAGGCGGTGTCACGCTACCATCGCTGTTAGTCACCGAGAAACCAAGCGCTAATCGCCAGTGATCTAGGGTTGGGTTACTTGGGATCAGCTCACCACTTGCAAAGTTACCTTCACGCAGGGAGATAGCAACAATCATTAGGAGCGGGAAAATCGTTGCCGCCAAGAACAAACACAATCCAATGTGTGTTGCCCATACCCGATATTTTAATGACTTAGGTTGAACCATTGGCATGACGTCTCTCCTTAGTCCTGCTCAAGCTTAGTGTTGGTAAATTTCAGGTTAAGTAGTGCCATACCACCTACCAATAGGAAGATAACTGTTGCAATTGCACCGGCTAGACCGAAGTCCTGGCCACCGCCACCTTCAAACGCGATACGGTAGGTGTAACTTACTAGCAAGTCAGTGTAACCTGCAGGCTCTGAAGTACCGACCATGTTCGGACCACCAGAGGTCAATAGCTGAATCATTACAAAGTTGTTGAAGTTAAACGCGAAACTTGCAATCAGTAGCGGTGTTAACGGTTTAATCAACATTGGTAGCGTAATAGTAAAGAAGTTCTGGATAGGGCCTGCACCATCAATGGCAGACGCTTCGTACAAATCTTCAGGAATCGACTTCAACAGACCCATACATAGGATCATCATGTAAGGGAAACCAAGCCAGGTGTTAACCATCACGACCATCACTCGAGCCATTACTGGGTCTGAGAACCAAGATGGCTTAATCCCAAACATAGCTTCAAGCAGCATGTTTATTTCACCAAAGCTCTGGTTGAACAGACCCTTGAAGATCAAAATCGAGATAAATGACGGCACCGCATATGGAAGTATAAGCAATACACGGTAAACGCCACTGAATTTTAGTGGTTCCCACTGTACGATAACAGCCAGGATCATGCCCAGAGCCAGTGTCAGGGCTACGGCCAAGAAAGCAAAGACAACTGTCCAAACGAAGATACCTAGGAATGGTTCTTTGATTCCGTCATCTGTAAGCACACGCTCAAAGTTTGCACCACCAACGCCAACCACGAATCCAGGTGAAATTGGTTTTTCGATGAATTCGCCATTGGCGTTAACAGGCTGGTAGAAGCCAATCTCATAGTTTGGCTTAAACAGCTGGTTCGTTTGATTGTTAAATAATGACTCGCCATCTTCCTGAAGAGTGAACAACTGAGTCTCAGCCGCGAACTTACGCAAGCCACTCATGCGGATGTGTTCACCACTCGGCATTTCCAGCTCAACCTTATTCAGGTTCGAGCGGTTTTGCACGATAGTACGGATTACTTCTTTCTCACCCTGAACCGCGTCAACTTCACGCAGGTTCATATGCTCTTCAGCTGGCGGGTTAGAAATTTCGAATACGTCTGAGGCTAATAGGTCACCATCAGCTTTAATGATTAGCTGGTGTCCGTTCTCAACCTTGTACAGATCGAAACCGTAGCTTTCCCCTGACAAGAAAGACCGTTGCTGCAGGACATTCTGCGCACGCTCTAGAGACAACTGGTTGGAGGCACTGTAGTTAGTAAAGGCCAATCCGACCGTATAAATCAGTGGGAAAATAACGAAAATAATCATCCCGGCAACGCCAGGATAAATGTAGCGATGGGCGTAGGTTTTCTTACTACCAAAGATATAAAGAGCAAGAGCTGTTAGAACAACGGTAAGAAGCGCGAAGGGAATCTCACCCTGTGCGTACATTAAGACAGTAGCATAACCGTTAACCGTACCGATCATGCCTAGCAGTGACCATTTCAGCCACTTACGATAATTTAATTTCGAACTTTCCTGAGGTGAATCGAGAAGTTCTGCACCTTGAACTGACTGCATCTCAGCTCCTTGCTAGCAAAATGACAAATAAAGATGGGGAGAGTTACCCCTCCCCGTAAAACGTATTACTTAAGAATGTGACCCGCTGCTGCGTCTAGAGCGTCATCAACACCCTGGCGACCGTCAACAACGTTCTGGATTGCGTTACCTTGTGCGTACCAGAAAGCAGTCATCTGAGGAACGTTTGGCATGATTTCACCGTTCATTGCGTTGTCCATTGTCGCTGCAATACGGGTATCTTTATCAAGTTTCTGCTGGAAAGACTTAAGTGCTACAGCACCTAGAGGCTTGTCAGCGTCAACCTTCGCCAGACCTTCGTTAGTTAGTAGGTAGTTTTCAATAAACTCAACAGCCAAGTCTTTGTTAGGAGAAACTGCGCTGATGCCTGCAGTTAGTACACCAACAAAAGGTTTAGACGGGTTGCCGTTCAGTTTAGGAAGTAGCGTTACACCGTAGTCGATACCAGACTTCTCAATGTTGCCCCAAGACCATGGGCCATTGATTGTCATTGCAACGTTACCTTTGTTGAATTCTGCTTCAGAGATGCTGTAGTCCATGTCTGGAGAGATAACCTTCTTATCAACCAGAGACTTGATGAAGTTCATGCCATACTTCGCACCCGCGTTGTTCACACCTACGTCTTTAACGTCGTAGCCGTTCGCAGTGAATTTGAAGGCATAACCACCGTCAGCAGTTAGGATTGGCCATGTGAAGAACGGTTCTTTCAGGTTCCACATGATCGCTTTCTTGCCATCTTTTTGAAGCTTCTTGTCTAGCGCTTCGATGTCTTCCCAGTTCTTAGGTGGGTTTGGAACAAGATCCTTGTTGTAAATCAGAGAAAGAGCTTCTACAGCAACAGGGTAACCAACATATTTGCCATCGTATGAAACCGCATCCCAAGTAAAGTCGATGATCTTATCTTTCATCTCTTGAGTTGGGTTGATTTCAGCTAGTAGGCCAGCTTTTGCGTAGCCACCGAAACGGTCGTGAGCCCAGAAAACGATATCAGGGCCATCACCGGCTGCAGCTACCTGTGGGAAACGCTCTGCAAGGTTATCAGGGAAAGCGACAGTAACTTTTACGCCAGTGTCTTCTTCAAACTGTTTACCTACTTCTGCCAAGCCGTTGTAACCTTTGTCACCATTAATCCAAATGGTAAGTTGACCTTCTTCAATCGCTGCATGCGCAGATACTGAACCAAGAGCAGCAAGGGTACATAATGCGACTGTGCTGAGGACTTTCTTCATTATTAACATCCTTCATGATTGTTATTGGTTGTACTGCAGAGGCCTCTCTGCGATACAAATTTCAGTCTGTATCTTCCAACAGTATCAAGCACTCGGCATCATCCTGTGTCCTACGCCCCCACCCCCTAAGTGTGAAAAGCGTGATCTCCGTCGTTTCGCTTAGTGATGCAGATCTAATAACGACGTTTGATTGTGATACAGCGCACATACTATAGGGAATAAAACAGTCCTTCAGCCCTTTGAATAACAAAGTGTGATCTAAACACTCCTCCCCCCCTCATCCCCCTTTTTATTTATTGATAAGGAGGATGTTTCCGCGTGTTTTCTCGGCAAGAATACAACCATACCCACTGGGTAGTTGAAGACACTGTTCTTTTTCTTAGGTAATGCACTTTTGCACTAACCACTCTTTTATAAAGACGACAGCACCATTTTATTTCTTGGGGAAGTAGATAATTTGGATTTTGTCAGGGTAGACGTTGATTCCTTAGTGAATCGCGCTCTACCCGATTTTTCTTCAATTACACGGAAAAATTCTTTACCTGCAAGGCCACGCCCTACTAAGATGAGGTCTTGCTGGCAACAACAACTTAGAGGAATAGGCTCGATGGCGAGTGTTACTTTACGAAATGTATGTAAAGCATATGGAGATAACCTGATTTCCAAAAACGTTGATCTCGATATTGCTGAAGGTGAGTTCGTTGTCTTCGTAGGTCCATCAGGCTGTGGTAAGTCAACACTTCTACGTTGTATCGCAGGCCTGGAAGACATTACTTCAGGTGATTTGTACATCGGCGAAGAACGCATGAACGACGTACCACCGTCAGAGCGTGGTGTGGGCATGGTATTCCAGTCTTATGCACTTTACCCTCACCTTAATCTGTTCGATAACATGTCTTTTGGCATGAAGCTGGCAAAAGCCGACAAGGATGAGACCAAGCGCCGAGTTGACCACGCAGCGGAAATCCTTCAACTAGGTCACCTTCTTGAGCGTAAGCCAAAGGCACTATCAGGTGGTCAGCGCCAGCGTGTGGCTATCGGTCGTACCTTGGTATCGCAACCTAACGTTTTCCTACTGGACGAACCGCTTTCTAACCTCGATGCTGCACTTCGCGTTCAGATGCGTATCGAGATTGCCAAGCTTCACAAGCAACTTGGCTGTACCATGATCTACGTAACCCACGATCAGATCGAAGCGATGACCATGGCACAGAAAATCGTTGTGCTGGACGGTGGTTATGTTTCTCAGGTTGGTAAACCACTTGAGCTATACCACTACCCTCAGAACCGCTTCGTTGCTGGCTTCATCGGTTCACCGAAGATGAACTTCATGAGTGTATTCATTGAGCAGGTTGAAGAAGACCGCGTGATGGTACAAATGGCAAATGGAAAAGCATTCTGGATCCCTGTTGATGGTACAACAGTGACCAAAGGCGACCGTATGTCTCTGGGTGTTCGCCCTGAGCACCTACTACCAGAAGGTGAAGGTGATGCCACCATCGACGGTACTGTGCAGGTTGTTGAGAAACTAGGTTACGAAACACAAGCTTACCTGCGTCTTGAGCACATGGATGCTGATTTCATCTACCGCCGCCCAGATACCATTAACGTTGATGCTGGCGATTCATTCAAAGTTGATATCCCTGCGCACCGCTGTCACCTGTTCCACAGCGATGGCAAAGCATGCCGCCGCCTGTACAAAGAGCCAGGTGTATAAGAAAACGAGTTCCCCCTCGAATAATCAAGTGGGTTGAAATCACTTGAAAACATGCAAGCGCTGTTGATTAAAACCAACAGCGCTTTTTTTATGCTTCGTCAACGGAAGATCTATGACTCTTGACCCAACACAAAAAAACTATGACCCCGCTCGAATGATTGTCCATGAGGATATGGATATCCCGCAATTAAATCGCCAGCGCCATGTCCGTGTATATCTGCCAGAAGACTATAAGAGCAGCACACGACACTATCCTGTTATTTATATGCATGACGGCCAAAACGTCTTTGAGCCCAAGCTATGCATTGCCGGCGCTAGCTGGCAAGTTGCAGAACAATTAGATGAACTTCAGGCCAAAGGACAGTCAAACGGCTTCATAGTGGTCGCAATAGATTGCAGCCAACGCCGTGGCCACCTCGGCCGGCGGGATGAATACTCGCCCTGGGCATTCGCCCCACCAGCAGCTCTGGCCAGCTGGGAGCAAGCAATTGAACCGCAAGGAGGCGAAGGAGAGGCTTACTGCGATTTTATTGTCCAATCCCTCAAGCCTTTCATTGACCATCATTACCGTACTCAACCAGAGCGTGAGTCTACCTCCATTGCAGGCAGCTCAATGGGTGGCTTTCTCAGCCTCTATGCAGTTTTGAAATACCAAGATACCTTTTCCAAAGCTGGCGTGTTCTCGCCAGCCTTCTGGTTTGCACCAGAGGCCATGAAAGCCTACCTCGAGCAAACACCCATCGAGCATCCTATCGATATCTATATAGATATCGGCACCAATGAAACCAGTGACCCGTCTATTGAAGCATTCCCGGCGCTTTACCATGATCTTGCCGTTGAGTTTGCAGAACTCCTCTGCCTCAAATCTCCCCAGATAACTTGTCAGTTCAATGTTGATCATGGTGGTATTCACAGTGAAACGGCCTGGGCACGGCGATTCACTAACCTAATATGCCCAAGCTACCCTGAATCTTGAGGTAACTTGGGTATATATATTTAAAGCAAAAGTGATCCAAATCGTCCTTAGTGGAGTTATCAGGTGGAACAGGAGTCAAAGCGCTCCTACACTGAAAATGAAACGGCAAGTAGGTTGTACCACTTCTTTCCTTGGGCAAGCACTGAACCGCGCACGTGTTTTGCCTAAGCGGGTATGGCTTTCGAATGGAGGATCATGACATGAGCAGCCATGATAGGATCGAAGATATCGAACAACGCATCCACCTAGCTTATCAAGAGGGTAACTATCAAGAGGCAAAAGCCCTTGAAGCCAAAATACAAAAGCTTAGAGGACAGCGCAATTTATATGATGACAACGAGCCCTACTCCTTAGAGGGGCGTACATATATGGATTACGACTAACAATCATGCTGCTCCTTTAGCTGACCAACCGACGACCAAATAAAAAGCGCTGCATTTCTGCAGCGCTTTCTTTTTTCCCATCAAAACCTAGCGAAATTAGTCTGTCGCTTGAGCAAGATTAGCACTCTCAACTTGCTGTTGAAGCACATGCTGGCCCTGTAGCACTGGGAAAACCAAAGAATGATCTGGCTTGGCAAAGGCAAGATCACCAATCACAGGGACAAAGCTTGGCTGAATTTGACTAAGATCGCGAGCCTGGCCATTCACGGCAACTGATGCATCAACCGGATCAAACTCGATCACCGCGGGTAGTTCATCAGCTTCCAGCACTAGCTGATACTTCGCCTTATCAGATGCCATCAAGTGAAGCTCAAGCTGTACAGAATCACTTTCCATATAGGTGAGCTCGAATCGCTGTAAGCCTGACTCAATGTGCTGGTAACCTACCGATAGGGTATTAGATTGGCCAAAACGAAGCTCGGCATCAAACTGCCCCCAGCTAGAAGGCAAACATGGCGCCAAAATGACTTTGCCCGATAACAAATCCGGCTTGAAGCCAATGTAGTCCTGATAGCCATTACGAGTAAACTCAGACACCGACCACGCTTGGGCATAGGTACCGGTTGTGGTTAGCCCACCCTGCTCATTCAAGAATGCATCGAGGTTTTCGCTCATAGCCCCACGGTGGCCGAGGTACAAGATCTGATCGGACAGGTTCTTGGTTAACTGATAAGCAAAATCGGCGTAGCCATATTCAATCAGGCTTGAAACCGTGAAACCCGCATTCCACCCCCAAATGGTACCGTTATGGTAGGCGGCATCTTTGTGGAATTCCTCGCGGTTGGCATGGTAAGGGTGGAAAATCGGATCGTACTGCGACAAAGAGGTTATCCCCCAAGGGAACAACAACTCGCTGACCGCATTTTTCACCACTTTGGCACCAATCGTTTTGTCCAGCAGCCCGTTATCAAACGGTACTGTTACTGTCATCAACTGGTTAGTTCGCACCTGAAGATCACGCTGATTATCACTATGTAAGCGATCTGCCAGTTTTTGCTGGTCTTGATCCCAGAACAACTTCTGGAAACTTTCACTTACCCTCCCAGCCATCTGCTGATAATGCTCAACGCCCTGCTCATCACCCGTAAGCTTCGCCAGTTCAACGGCCACCAACAGGCTGGTATACCAAAGCGCTTGGATATCGTTTGCACGAGTACCACGAGCCGACCAAGGTAGTTTGCCCTCAAGTTTGGCGTCCATCCAGGTATCTGGATCACGGTGGGTCATCAGCCCATGATCATCCAGGTAATGCTTTTCGATACCTGCAATGTAGGTCTGCACCACTGGATAGATAGACTTGGCGTAGTCTTTATCGCCGCTATAGCGCAAGTAATCCCACACCTCACGTACCATCCACGGGGTACCGTCAGTCGTGTTGTAGATAATATTGGTTAGGCTGGTGACACGATTAGGAATGCGGCCAAAATTCACATTGGTTTCATCTGCCAACTGCATCGACGCGAAATTATCAATAATGGTCTTGGCATCGTCAAAATCACCATTGACCAAGGTAATGCCAGGTACAGCGATAAAGGAATCACGCCCCCAACAATCCTTGAACCATGGAAGGCCAGCCCAAATGCCCTTGCCAAACTCAGTAGAAACAAACACTTTGCCAGCAGCCTTCGCCCACATCAAAGCTCGGTTATATTCGCGATCTGACGTCCAGACATAGGAATGGGTCAGCATGTCGTAAACCTGCTGCAGGTGAACACTCACCCCATCCTGCTCGACCAATGAACGAGCATGAGCGACCGCTTCTGCTTCCGTTTCCGCAAAAGCCAGATACACAGTCATCTCAGTTTGAGGGGCTGATGACGTTAGCAACGGCTTCACATGATGGCCACTCAAGTGCACCTTGTCCTTGAGTGCTGGCGTTTCACCAAAATTCGTTTCACTGAACGAAAAAGACTGATCAGCACAAAGGGCAATAAACGATGGCGTACCTGCTTGTCGAAGCTCTTCTGACAGCGCATACACCACCCCGCCCTCAATGGATGTCACTGATGAGCTATCCATCGCTAAGTTAAGCTGGGGCGATATCGACAAAATAGCTGGCTCTTCCGACTTCACCGTAATAGCAGCGCTTCGCTGGCGGCTTTCTTGGCCGGAAAACAACATAAAGGTTTCTTCGATGTCTTTTCCAGTTCCAGTTTTAAAGCTATGGGTCACTCCATACGGGTAGATGCGGGCTTCTTTGGCGATGGTTTTGTCATTTAACGCCCCATCAATAAATGAGGCCATAGCGCCGAGATACCAACCTTGCTTGTGGCGGTACTTACCTGCCGCAACATAACCGTGGGTCACACCATCAAAATAACCGTCGATGTTGTCACCAAATACAAATGGAGCACTCTGTTCAACAGTAATAGCAAGCTCATCAAACAACGGCTCAGGGCTGAGCACCTTGTTTCCCTTACCGATCACTTTCCCTGTCTCGGCATTAACCGAGAACGTTGCGTTGAACAGTGCACGATTCGGCTCACTATCGAGGTTTTCACCACCCGCCTCAATCACCATTTCAACTTTCTCATCGGAAACAGTAACAGAGAGGGTATATAAACCCGTGTCTGGTGCCATAAAGGTAAGGTCATTGCCGATCCCCTTGGCTGGGATCAGCGTCTGTGGCTGCTTCAGCTGACAAGCAACTGCTTTGTATTTATCGGCTGCAAAGCTCAGTGCCTCTGAGCCTTGTTGATCAGATATTTTGAAATTATGAAGATCGGCAGAAAAGCAAACTACAGCTTGGTAACAGCCTTCACCAATATAAGCCATTGGTGTATCGTCACCCCAGCCATTGAATGTCCCTTTAACGTATAACTGCTCTTTAAAAGGCGCTTGTTCAATTATGCTCACGTGTTTTCCTTGGGTCATCTTAAATGACAAAAAGCGCAGTCTCATCAAGATGAGCTGCGCGTAATTTAGATGTCTATTGGTTTCCAGACATGTATCGGTATTCGGTTAGATTAACGGATCTGAGAAGCTGCCGTATCCAATGCTTCCTGAACAGTCTGACGACCTAGAAGCGCATTCTCGATTGCTGCACCTTCAGCGAACCAGTATGCCGTCATTTCAGGGATGTTCGGCATGATTTCACCATTTTCAGCATTGGTCATTGTGGCTGCAATACGGCTGTCTTTAGAAAGTTCCTGCTGGAAAGATTTCAGCGTCACAGCGCCCAGTGGCTTGTCGTCGTTCACTTTCGCCAGACCTTCATCTGTGATCAGGTAATTCTCTAGGAACTCAACAGCCAAGTCAGTATTTGGGCTAGCTGAGTTAATACCCGCACTCAGTACACCAACGAATGGGTTTGATTTACCGCCGTCAAGTGTTGGGAATACTGCAACACCGTAGTTGATATTTGACTTCTCAAGATTACCCCAAGACCAAGGACCATTGATGGTCATTGCTACGTTGCCTTTGTTGAATTCAGATTCAGATACCGCGTAGTCCATATCCGCAGAGACAACACCTTTCTTAGATAGATCAACCAAGAAGCTCAGGCCAGCAACACCGGCTTCGTTGTTAATACCGATCTGCTTGCCGTCAAAACCTGTTTCCGTTTTCTTAAAGGCATAACCACCATTTGCAGAGATCATCGGCCATGTGAAGTACGCATTTTTCACATCCCACATGATGGCTTTCTTGCCCTTGACTGCCATTTGTTTTTCGATCTCGTACAACTCTTCCCAAGTCTTAGGTGGCTCAGGTAGAAGATCTTTATTGTAGATAAGTGACGGTGATTCTAGTGCGATTGGGTAGCCCACCAACTTGCCTTCATAAGTTACCGCATCCCAGCTGAAATCAACCAGCTTGTCTTTGAATTCTTGTGACGGTTTGATCTCTGTTAGCAAACCCGATTTGGCATAACCTCCGAAACGGTCATGAGCCCAGAAGATGATGTCAGGACCGCCGCCTGTAGGCGCAACTTGTTGGAACTTGGCTTCCAGTGATTCAGGGTACTGAACGTTAACTTTGACACCTGTGTCTTCTTCAAACTGGCGGCCAACTTCAGCGAGGCCTTCATAGCCTTTGTCACCGTTGATCCAAATTAGAATTTCACCTTCCTGCATGGCAGAAGCCGCCATTGGAAATGCAAGAGCAGCAGTCAGAGAGCACAGAGCGAACGATTTCATCACACGTTTCATAGTTGTTTCCAAAATATAGTTATTTCCAAAATTATTTTTATTCGACCCGAGCATTCTGCTACTCCCACTACTGATGAGCATCCTCCCCCGGCCTACGCCCCCCTATACTTAACTCAACACTGTGAAACTGAACACATTTTGTAGATATTCATATCTTAAGGTAGCGGAGTTAGTCGCAGAGGAAAGATAGAGAGATCCATAAAAAAACAGCCACAAGAACTGTGGCTGTTTATTTGAGGAGAGTCAGGAGTCGATTACTTATCCACTAACCCCAACTTGTTCGATAAGGGTTCGATAGCCCAGCCTTGCAACACGACTGAGATAAGCACAATAAAGAACACCATATGCACCATTTCTTGCGAGCCTGCAACGCCCGCAGAGGCCGGGATCAAAGCAAATACAATTGGCGTTGCCCCTTTCAGACCAATGGCTGAGATAAAGAACTTCTTCTTAAACGAGACTTTTCTAAACGGTAGATAACTCAAGAAGACGGCCAGCGGCCTTGCAATGAATATCAAGGCGATTGCCGGCAAGATAGCAGCCCAGATATCAGCAAATAGCTCTTTCGGGAAGAACTGCAGACCAAGGATAATAAACATTAGCGATTGGGCAAGCCACGATAGGCTATTGAAGAAGTGCTTACTTACTTCGCGGCCTCGCTTGAGCTCATTACCGATAAACACCCCGGCAACATACGAAGCGACAAGGATATTACCCCCTAGCAAATCGCTACCATAAGCGGCAATGAAGAAACAAGCCAGGATAAAGACCGGGATCAAACCGTACTCTTCAAGCTTGATTTTGTTCAGTAGCCATACGCAGCACCAACCAATCAAATAACCTGCACCGAGGCCGACGATGATTTGCTGAACCAGTTCAATGCCAATCGAAAGACCGCTAATTTGCTGGTTAGTATTAACCAACATCTCGGTAAGTATTGCCACCAGCAACAGTGCTACTGGGTCATTGGTTGCTGACTCGAACTCCAAAATAGTGTCTGTCGACTCTTTGAGCTTGAGCTTTTTTGATTCAAGAATAGAAAAGACGGCGGCAGCATCTGTCGATGAGACAACAGCAGCAAATAACAGACAAGTTAAGATATTGAAGTCAGTGATAAAATAAAGCAGCCCACCGAAAATAGCGGTCGTGAAGAGCACCCCTATGGTTGAAAGCACTCCACCCTCTTTGTAAGCCACTTTTATGCTGGCTTTAGAGGTGTTTAAGCCACCGACAAAAACAATCACATTCAGGGCTAACGAGCCAATGAATGAGGTTAACGCCAAATCGTCATAAACAAAATTAAGCTCACCATTGCCAAACAATAACCCGACGCCGATAAAGATCAACAATGAAGGCAGACCTAAGGTTTTTGATGGCTGATGAAGTAGTATACCAATGGCAATCAACGCGGCCATGCCCAGCAAAATTAACTCTGTAGTCAATAGACTTCTCCCAACAAAACGATGAATAACAATCTGCTAACCCAAATTGTACCATGCGCCCTGTTGCTTGGAGGCTAATGTTTGCTGACAAACTGAATTTATTACAGAAATTGATGTAACTAAACGTTAACTCATTTTGTGATCCAGCTAGAATTTTCAGTTATGGCAGCGTAAAAAAACGGCTTGTACTGCACACTGTACAAGCCGTTTCATTCATGACTGAACAAGCAAAGCTATGCTAAGGCTTAATTTGATGCCAACACCAGACAATCCAACGCACCAACATCAAGAGTGATCTGCCCATGGCCATTTTCAACCACCAACTTGGCTTTCGCCGTGCCGTATAACTTCTCCTGCAACTCAAACTCACCACTTTCAAGCTGCCACTCATCAATTAAGGAAGCAGGCACTGACAACACCACCTCGCCTTTGCTTTCATCGGCAAAGTTCGCCAACACGATGAGCTTTTGGTTTTCATCAAAGCGACTGAAGATAAACATTTGCTCGTCATAACCAACACCGTGGTTTCGGTTATGGGTATGCAATTCACGATATTCTGCCATTAGCGCCGGACTAGATAGCGAGAAGTTCATCAAACGCTGGTAGAAATCACGCAGTTCACGCTCTTGCTCAGAGAGTTGACCACCGTCGAATTCTCCGTTGTTCATCCAACGTTGATGATTGGGTACACCGAAATAGTCAAATATCGTAGTACGTGATGATAGACCAAATCCAGCATCTTCAGCCCCAGCCTCTCCCACTTCCTGACCAAAGTAAATCATGGTCGGTGACGTACTCAACAAGGTGGATACCAGCATGGCTGGCTTGCCTTTATTGGCATCTCCAGCAAATTCCGGGCTGGCAACCCGCTGCTCGTCGTGGTTATCCAAGAAGTGCAGCATATGATGCTCAATATCCATCAATTGCTCTTGGACACCCACGATATCATCGGTTGACCCCTTGCCCTGCATCACCAACTTGAGGGTATCGTACAAATCGACCTTATCGTATAGATAGTCCATTTTTCCGAGGTGGATATAATCGCGGTAGAGATCTGGCTGGTAAACCTCAGCCATCAGGAAAGCATCAGGATTGACCTGCTTGATGGAAGAGTTCATATAACTCCAAAACTCTACCGGCACCATTTCAGCCATGTCATAACGGAAACCATCAACGCCCAATGCCAGCCAGTATAAAGCGATGTCTCGGAACTTCACCCAAGAGTCAGGCACTTCCTTGTCTTGCCAAAACGCAAAATGCGCAGCGTGATCTTGCTTGTCGAAACCAGCAGGCAGCTCATCGAAATCTTTTTTGCCATCAGGGCGAATACCATAGTTCACTTTGACGGTTTCATACCAATCATCAAATTCTGGTTGTGCCAATCGCGAACCATTGCCCGTCCATTTGGCTGGGTTTTCCTCAAAAGGCATCGCTAGCGAAGGATGTTGCTCTCCTCCGAGCGGCAGATAGTCACCTTTGGCTTCAGGTACCGAGAAACGCTCACCGGGTATGTAATAAAAGTTGTTGTCCTTGTGGTATGCAACACTGGTGTCATCAGATGCACCGAAATCTTCCACGCCTTCTGGGTTAGTCAGGCTCTGGTAACGTCTTGCGACATGGTTCGGCACAATATCAATAATGACTTTCAGGCCCTGCTTATGCGAACGCTCGATAAGCGCTTTGAACTCTTCCAGTCGATTGGCAGGATCAATGGCAAGATCAGGGTTCACGTTATAGTAGTCTTTGACTGCATAGGGAGATCCCGCTCGGCCTTTTACCACACTGGGATGATCATCTTCGATACCATACTTGGAGTAATCACGTACCAAGGCATGGTGAGGAACGCCGGTGTACCAAATGTGAGTTACCCCCAAGTCCCTAATTTCGCTTAATGCCTTGTCAGTAAAATCAGCAAACTTGCCAATACCATTTTCTTCCAACGTCCCCCAAGGCTTATTGGTGGTATTGGTATTACCAAACAAGCGAGTAAATACTTGGTAAACCACTTCTTTGTTCTGCTTTGTCGTTCGCTGTTGAGTAGCGGTTGAATGCGTAGAATCTGTCATGAAATTAACTCAATACAAGCAAATAGAATTGATATAGATAATAGATAAGAGAACGGGCAGACGATTGCCTGCCCGACATACCCAATGCCATCAAGGAGAGGATTCGAAAAACACCTTGCGCTTGTGGGTATTGTTTAAATCAATAGCCTTACTTTTTAATCAGCTCCAGGAAAGTCGCTTCCGCAGTAGTGGAACCTGCACGCTTGGCTTCTTCCATCAAAGTCAGGGCTTTTTTCATATTATTGCTCTCTACCGCCGCTTTGATCTGGCTATTATAGAAAGCTTCGCTCTCAGGCAGCATCTTAGCGGATGAAGACGATGCCACACTTGCCGCTGTCGCTGTGGTTATCGCAGCAGATGCAGCAACAGGAGCCGCCGCTGCTACTGCAGGTTTTGGCTGAGTGATAACTGGAGCTGCAACTGTCTCTCTTGGCGCTTCACTCGCTCGGTATGAACGAAGGGCCGTTGGCTTCATATCCAGTTCAAGCGAGCCGAACTTCTGGTGCTGGATAATAGGATCGGTCACCATCGGGCGGGCCAAGCCGAGCTCTTCCGCTCGTACCCTTTCCGGGTGAGGAATTTGGATTTCACCTTCGCGGTACTCCAGTGGAGAGTACACCACCATATAAGGTGTTTCTGTCTGGCTCAGCTCGAATCGCTTTTCATATCGCGACAAGCGGAACATATCAGATGGCTTAACTTCAAACTCATTAAGCTCGATGGAATCGACTACCTCGAAAGTCGGGCTAAGTAGAAGTACCTTAGGTGCAAACACGCCATTGGCACGCATCCAGCTCTTTAGGTCAACGCGCATACGTTCTACATTTTCAGGCAGGACAAAACCCGCAAAGTAACTTTTGCCCTCTGCAAAGTTACCGATTTGCGAATACTGATCAACGGCAAAATCTATGCTGTCGCCGTTCATTGGGATCCAGGCAAACTGGCTGAAGGTTTCACAGCAAGCCTGCTCTGTAACAGTGATGTCTTTGATTGTTTCTGTTGAAGGGGAAGATGCACAGCCAACAAGCGAAGCTGTCAGCAGTGCTGCTAATGTCAGTTTCATTATTTTCATTTTATCTCCTACACCCATACTACCGATTTCTATATATCTATTTGGGTATATATCTATTTGCTTTCACTCTACTTAAAAAAGCGAATAGTTATAGAGCCAATCGTGACTTAAAAAGGCAGCCCGAGGGCTGCCTTAACAATTTTGTGATTTAGAACCAGATTTCAGCGTGAACACCGAATACAAATTGGTCTTTCTCACCTGACTCAGTGATGCCGATTGCACCAGCTGCAGCTTCGTCGCTTGTACCAACCCAGGTTACGTATGGCTTGATTTGTGGACGGCCGAAGTAGTCAGCGTTAACAGTAAATACTGATGCTGCTTCAAGGGTGTAGAAGTCTGTAGACTTGTCTTTACGACCCCACTGACCACCGTTAACTTCTTCAACAGCGTAAGAACCTGTGAATTCCCAACGGAAGTTATCATTCACTTTGTAAGTTGGGCGAGCAGCGAAGATGTAACGAGTCACTTCATCAGTTGCGTTACCTGTTGCGCCCCAGTCCATGTTCTCTGGTGCCCAGTAAGTCAATTCAGTACCAAGCTGCCAGTTGTTGTTGATGTTTAGCACACCGTAAGACGTGATGAATAGAGACTTAGAATCTTCTAGCCAATCACCGCTCCAGCCACCAAAGTTTACACCGCGGTTAGAACCTAGACCTTCACCGTAGGCAATTGCAGTCTGAGTCCAGCCATCAAAGCCGTAGTAGTCACGGTTATAAGTTACAGACACACCGAAGCCATCATCAGCAGAATCTACACGCGGTAGTGCTTCATCGGCACGTGTCATGAATTTCGCGTCGAAGTCGAAGCTACCACCTAGTGCCTGAACACCGTAGTAGTAAAGATCTAGAGATGAAACTGTTGTACGCTTACCATCTTCAGGACGCTCTTCCAAACCTGCTTCTGGGTCAGCAGAAACAACTGCAATACCTGTTTTGTGACCAGAGCTCAAGTTAGTTTCAAAACCTGCACCCATACCAGAAGACTGTTTCCAGAACTCACCAGAAAGGATACCCGCGGCACGGTTCAAGAAGCGGCGACCAGCCCAGATTTCAGTACCATCACCTAGGTAAGGTAGGTTACCCAAAGCAACATATGCTTCTTTAACTTCTAGTTGAGCGACAGTGTTTGTTTTCTCAGCACCAGAAGAGGTGTAGTAGAAAGAGTCACCGTTACCATATTCAGTACGAGTAACAAAATCACTGTATACGCCGTTAGCAAACTCTGTGTGTTTTTTTAGAACAAATTCAATCTGGTTAGCGCTCTTACCAGAGGTACCTGCGGTGCGGTAGTCAGGCTTACCTAACTCTGAATCAAAAGACTGTAGGTCTTCGTTGAAACGGAAGTTCATAGAACCATAGCCATGTACTTCCCAGCCATCCGTTAGGATATCAGTGGCAGATTCAGCGGCTACATTGTGTGAAGCTAGCGCGGTAAGTAATGCCGCTGCTACAGGTACTAACTTGTGTTTCATAGGAATGTCCCTTCTTATATTTTTATCGTGACTGCTATCTAGCAATCTTTTCGGGACTCATATTCAGTCTTGATACAGTTTTCTACATCCTCCTGAAACAGGGAGGAGGAGGGAGGATGAGAGGGGCGTAGGAAATGGGGTGGAGAGGTGTTCCGTGATAAGCCTCACGAAGGATAGGCGTAAAACTGAAAGAAAATTACAGAACAAGCGAGAAAAACAAGAAGCCAGTCACTTTTATTTAATATTATTGAAATTATCGGTAACTGAATTTTTTTTAATTTTTTAATAAAAAAAAACTTCCCTTGACTGACGAATTTTTCTCGCTTAAATAGCACTATAGATTTGTAAAATTAGTAAAGAGACGTAAAGGATGTTCGCTAAATTAGCTCAGCCATTTCCACTTGGGGCTACATTATGTGATCAGGGTTGTAATTTTTCTATTCATTGCCCAGACAACAAAGAGATCCAACTGGTTTTATTTGATAAAAACAACAAAAAAACCTTAATTGAATTAGAAAATCAGCACTTAGATATACATTACACCTTCGTAAAAGGCATTATTAAAGGTCAGGTATACGGTTACCAAATAAAAGATAAAAACGAAACCCGACTGATTTTAGACCCTTATGCCCAAGCCTTAAATAAAGTGCCTTATTATATTGAGCCCTTTACTGCCGACAGAAGCTGGCATTTTGCCAAATCCGTTGTAGTTGATCACAGCTTTGACTGGCAAGGTACTACCCTGCCCCAAGTTCCTCTTGAAGAAACCATAATTTTCGAAACCCATGTAAAAGGCTTTACCAAACAGCACCCTGAGATTGAAGAGAAGTATCAAGGCACCTACTTAGGCCTCTGCCAGCCAGCCATGATCAAGTACTTCAAGGAGCAAGGTGTCACTAGCCTGCAGTTACTGCCTGTTACCTCATGTATGTCCGAACCCCATTTATTGAAAATGGACAAGGTAAACTTCTGGGGATACAACAGCCTATGCTTTATGGCGCCAGAGCCACGCTATGCCACCGAAGACCCAGTCAACGAAATGAAAACCATGGTTAGGGAGCTACACCGCCACGGCATCGAAGTGATCATGGATATCGTCTTCAACCACACGGCGGAAGGGGGAGAAGGAGGTCCGAAGTTCCATTTTAAATGTCTGGATAAGAACTACTACCTCCAAGACACAGACAAGAATTACAAGAACCATACCGGTTGCGGTAACACCTTTGATCTCACTTACCAGCCAAGCTTGAATATCGTTCTCGATAGCTTACGCAACTGGGTAACACAATACAAAATCGATGGCTTCCGCTTCGACTTGGCAGCCACTCTTGGCCGAAATGGCGACCGATTTAATACCCAAAACGCCTTCTTCAAGGCTATTGCCCAAGATCCTGTCCTGCGCCAAGTAAAACTCATTGCCGAGCCATGGGATATTGGTCCTGACGGCTACCAGCTTGGCTACTTCCCTCGCGGCTGGAACGAGTGTAACGACAAGTTCCGCGACACAGTAAAAAGCTACTGGCTATGTCAGGAAAACAATGTCAAAGAGTTCGCCACCCGCATTATGGGCTCTCGTGACTTATTCAGTGCCGGGTGCTGGCCAGATAAGTTGCCCGTCAACTTTGTCTCTTACCATGATGGTTTTACCTTGCAGGATCTCGTTTCCTACAACCAAAAGCACAATCATGCCAACGGTGAAAACAACCGTGACGGTCATGGCGACAACCGCTCGAACAACCATGGTGTTGAAGGTGAGACCACTAACTACGCCGTACTGAGCCGCAGGGAACGCCAAAAGCGCAACTTGATGACAACCTTGCTGTTTAGCTTCGGTATCCCTCATATCCTAGCGGTGGATGCCCTATCTCATACGCAAGGAGGCAATAACAACGCTTATTGCCAAGACAACGAAATCAGCTGGGCAGATTGGTCACCGTGTAAGGATAAATCTGAGTTTAGCCAATGGTTGGCAACTATGCTTGAGCGGCGAAAAACGTACATGTCGCCGTTTCTACGCGCTTTCAGTGGAAGAAACCGGGGCCATCACCGTATCCATTGGAACCGTTCAAACGGGCAGCCAATGAATGCCGATGATTGGCAAGGACTAGAAGCTTTCTCCT
Source organism: Photobacterium sp. AWH4_225 (assembly GCF_056158405.1). Lineage (NCBI taxonomy): Bacteria > Pseudomonadati > Pseudomonadota > Gammaproteobacteria > Vibrionales > Vibrionaceae > Photobacterium > Photobacterium sp. AWH4_225. The sequence goes on from NZ_JBSWTF010000004.1 coordinate 546,025, forward strand.
TGTATCTCGGCTTATTCGATACTGGTAAGGAACTGCTGTTTTTAGTTAACAGTTCAAAAATCCCAACCCGATACCGCTTGCCGGAAGGCAGTAAATGGCGGGTGATATGTGACACCTCTGAAGCGACACTGGGCTCACGGCAAGTCCAGACAACCTATATGCAAGGCGCCCACTCGCTGACAGTTTTATACCGCGATTAAACCCTTAGAGCATTAACGAGCTCCCCTAAACACAACAGCCCAACTGAGTCGATTCAGTTGGGCTGATTTTCTTCTATCGTAACTTCAATAAAGATGTTTTTTGACTTTCTCAATCATTGAAATTGGCAAGCCCAAGCTTAGAAGGTATTTCCGCACCTTCTTTTCACCATCGACAAAACAATCATCACCCACCGCAGCTTGTAGCGCCCTTTCCAGCAACCTAAAGCTCCGATATTCGCCAATACCAAGTTGGTTCGTCTCTAGGTAATTGCCTGCGATATCCTGTTTCGAGGCACCCATCATCAGCTGAAGGAAGGCGCAAATCACCCCAGTTCGATCTGAACCCAGCCGACAATGAACTAAATATGGCCCAGACGTATTGGCTATTGTCTCTATCAAGCCACGGATACCATCCTCAAAACCCAGCTCATCGTCATTTAACGGTTTATTTCTGTCCGACATGAAATAAACCGTTTCGTACGAAACTGGAATGCTATTCACCCGTCCTTTTTGCCAGCAGTACTTGTAGTAGCTCTCAGGGAGCTTAGTCATCAATTGTTTAAGTTTGTCTTTTGTATCCGACAGGTTAATCACATTTTCGATTTGATGTTGTTCCATCAGGGCAAGCACCTTGGCCTGCCTAACTGGCTCAATGTGCTTTAGCTCAGGATGATTTTCCCTGGATGCTACCACCGGATGATAACTACGATAAATCCAATCTGGCTTTATCTTTCCGCCAGTGACACCGCGAAAATTAGCTAACTGTGACTCAGTGCAAAACTGCTTGATTTGGTTTTTTATATGGAAAGATTGTCGAGAGGCATCTGAAATCTCTTTTAAACGTTCTTGATTGGGAGGTTGTAAAAATAAAAGTTGGTTAAATCCACCATTACACTGGTTATTAAAATAATGCCCGTCCTGCTCTAAATCTATTTCAATAGCAATTTGAGCATTATCGTCCCATATGACATATTCTATAAATCCGGAGTTCCCTATTTTATTGACATCATCAAGTTGTTTAATTAAGCGGCATCCCTCTGGGCTATTTTCAAACCGGAAATCTTCATCAATCATCCAATTTGTAAATGTCCCTTTTAAATATAAACTTTCACTCTGACAGGAAACAGTGAATACAATCTGATTATCTTTGACTTTATAATGCATAATTTTGCATCCATCTGAAATCTTTCACCTCAACGCTTGCAAGCACAACCTGAGGCTATAAATAAAAAAGGCTCTACTTCAACCAAGAAATAGAGCCAAGCCTAACAACAATAATTGACAATTAACTGCAGTTACGGATATTAACGATTTTCTGGCAGCAGTACGGCAAATGACTCATACGGTTTCAGTGTCATCGTCGCTGGCAGTGATTGATGATGCTCGTAGTTCGCAATCACACATTCAACTTGCTGAGCCTGAAGATGCGCAGGTAGATCAGCGCTGATCTCTTCTGCGGTAAAGTTGTTGAGCACAAACAAACGCTGATTTGCATCTGAACGAACGTAGCCAAAAATCTTGTCATGCTCTTCAAACACTGGCTCAAACTCACCGTAGACGATAACAGGCAGCGACTTACGCAGCTCAATCAACTTCTGGTAGTGATAGAACACGGAATTTTGGTCATCCAGTGCTGCACTAACATTCACTTCAGGGTAATTCGGGTTCGACTTGATCCAAGGCTCAACTGACGAGAAACCACCGTTGACACTGTCATTCCACTGCATTGGGGTACGGCCGTTATCACGGCTGTTCTCATGAACCGCTGCCAACATAGTTTCTGGTGCCACACCATTTTCGGTACGCTCTTTGTAGAAGTTCAGCGTCTCGATATCACGGTATTCATCAATACTCTCAAAGGCGACATTAGTCATACCGATCTCTTCACCTTGATAGATGTAAGGTGTGCCTTTCATCATATGTAGCGTTGTCGCCAGCATTTTTGCTGATTCAACTCGGTACTGGCCATCACAGCCATATTTCGACACCACACGAGGAAGATCATGGTTATTCCAGAACAAGGAGTTCCAGCCTTCGTCAGCTAACTCTACTTGCCATTTGGTCAATACCTTCTTGAAGGTTGGGAGATCCAATGGGATTGGCTGCCACTTATCCCCATGTTTCCACGTCAAGCTAATGTGCTCAAATTGGAACACCATGGAAAACTCTTCGCGAGCAGGATCGCTGTACAGCTTGGCAATCTCAGGTGTCGCATCCCAAGTTTCACCCACAGTCAAAAGATCTTTATCACCAAAAGTGGCGCGGTTCATCTGTTGGATAAGCGGGTGCAGGCGTGGGCCGTTGCCGGTAATTTTCTTATCGATTTCCTTACCAATAAGATCGATAACGTCCAAACGGAAGCCACCAATACCCTTATCAATCCACCAGTTCATCATATTATGAACTTCTTCTTGAACCTTAGGGTTCTCCCAGTTCAAGTCAGGCTGACGTTTGGAGAAAATATGCAGGAAGTACTCGCCGGTTTGCTCGTCGAATTCCCAACCGCTACCACCAAAAACTGACCCCATTTCATCAGGTACACCGCCGTCTTCGGCAGGTTGGCGCCAAACATAGTAATCACGGTATGGGTTATCTTTCGACTTACGCGCTTCAACAAACCATGGATGTTCATCAGAGGTATGGTTTACAACCAGATCCATGATAATGCGAATGTCACGTTGCTTAGCTTCTGCCAGCAACTGATCCATATCTTCCATGGTGCCAAATTCTGGTGCGATATCCTGATAATCAGAAATATCATAACCATTGTCATCCATTGGTGATTTATACACCGGTGACAACCACAGGACATTCACGCCCAAAGTTTTCAGATAATCCAGTTTACTGATAATACCTTGCAGATCACCCATACCATCGTTGTTGCTGTCGCAAAAACTGCGTGGATAGATTTGGTATACGACGGCATCGTGCCACCATTTAGGCGTCATGTTCATGGCAAAACCTCAAAAAAATGCCCTTAAGGAGCTCAACTGTAATCTAGGTTGATTTCTAGGAAAGAAATCGAAGTTGCCGATATCTTATGACGCCGCTTTCAATATGAAAAATACATCACCACACTAGTGATATAGTTTTTTTCTATATCATTAAGAATATTGCCGACAGAGATCACAAGTTAGATTCCTTTTTCTTTGTGATGGATTTCAAAAAATGTGAGACTGCTTGCAAAGATATTTTCACTGGTTTTATCGATGGACAAGCACTACCGCCAATTTCTCGCGATAGCCGAATTAGGCAATATCAGCTCGGCAGCACAGCAACTACACCTTAGCCAGCCGACACTGACCAATAACATGAAAAAACTGGAGAGCAGCTTGGGCGTTTCCCTGTTCACGCGCCGCTCTAAAGGTGTCGAACTCACCGAGTACGGCAAGCTTTTCCAAGAACAAATCCAAGACCTCAGTCGACGCCATGACGCCATGCTGGACAAGCTCGCCGATCTCAAAGCGCGAAAAACCGAAAAGATCAAAATGGGAACCGGTGATGCCTGGTGGGAAGTCTTTGTCAAAGATGCCCTTCATACCTATTGCGGCCAGCACCCTGGTATTTCTATTCAGCTTGAGTTTGGCAATCACCTCAAGCTGATGGACATGCTTATCCATGGTCATATTGACCTTTTTATTGGCCATGAAATTCAGGGACTCTCCAGGCGCTGCAATGTAAAATTCACGCCTATTCTGCAAGATACTGAAGCGCAATTTGTTCATCGCTCCCACCCTCTTCTCATTGCCAGTGATATTGAAAAAGACTATGACATTTACCCTTTACTGCAAGTCACCCCTGATCAGGACAACTACCAACACCTAATTGAAAACCCGCAGCCAAAACAGCAAGAAAAAGAGAGAAAAAAACTAAACGAAAGAATTAGTTATGAAATAAATTCACTCAGTGCCAGCATCGATTTTCTTGTCAGCTCCAAAGCCATCATGCCCTACACCAAAAGTATGGCTGACTACTTTGCCCAATTTGACATTTTACCCCTGCCAGAGACCCAAACTCCGCAAACAGGCATTGTAGGTATTTACCATCTCAATGAATCCCTGCCAACGCATATATCTGATATTAAAGAAATTTTACTAGATTTCGCGTAATTTCCCCATCTTCAGGGGTGTAAGGATAATGTGAACCGACTCACGCGATGGGAACATTCCCATTTACGTAGTCACACTTCCCTGCCATTATCTGCCACCAAGAAATGGGAACATTCCCACAAAATAATTCCAATATTTATTACCAATACATTTCCATTAAAGGGATGAAAAATGATGAAAATGAACCTTACCGCGCTGGCTGTTTCTGCGTCTCTACTTGCCCCAACAGCATTTGCCGATGACAGCTTTGTCTTCCACGGTTATGCCCGCTCAGGTGTTGGTATCAGTGGTGACAATGGTCAGAATGTTGAATTTAACAAACAGCAACTCGGCCGCCTGGGTAACGAAGCCGATACGTTTGCAGAGTTTGGTCTCGGCAAAGAGATCTACAACGAAGAGGGTGCACGTTTTTACTTTGATTCTATGCTGGCTGTGGGCAGTGATGGCTCTAACATTTTTGAATCACTCAAAGATGACGAAGAAAACGGCTTCATAGATTTCCGCCAGTTAAACGTACAGGCAACTGGCATTTTAAAATTTGCCCCTGAAGCCACACTGTGGGCTGGTAAACGCTACTACCAACGCCATGATGTTCACATTACCGATTTTTACTACTGGAACACTTCTGGCGCAGGTGCCGGTATCGAGAATCTAGACCTAGGTGATGGCCGCTTTTCATTTGCGGTTATTCGTAACGACGATAACGATATAACTGACACAGGTAACCGCGGTGAGGGGCTTAACGTCAATGTTATTGACATGCGTTATGCCGGTATTGAACTGTGGAACAATGCGGACTTGGAACTGGGTATCAACTACGCTATCACCAACCCTTCTGATGATGCCCCGCAAGAAGCGAAAGACAGCAAAGACGGCGTGATGGCAACTGCACAGATCACCCAAAACCTAGACAGTGGTTTTAACAAAACCGTGCTTCAATACGGCACCGAAGGTTACGCCACCGAACTCGCAACATTCGGCGCGGGTACGACCTATCATGCCAACACCAAGAGTGGTGGTAGTGCATACCGTTTGATTAACTGGGGGGTGGTCAATCTGACCGAAAACATTGAACTTGGTCACCAACTACTCTGGTCTGCGACTATCGATGATATTGAGGCCAATCAAAATGATGACCTGACTTACTTTTCTGCCGTGGTACGTCCTGTCTACAGCTGGGACAAACACCACAAAACCATTTTTGAAGCAGGTTACTTCAACAACCAGGATACCAGTGGCAAAGATCTTTCTGGCCAGAAAGTCACCATTGCCCAGGCTTGGAATGCTGGTGAAGATTTCTTTGCCCGTCCTGAAATCCGCTTATACGGTACCTATTTCTCTAACATCGACAGTATCGACGACAACAATGTGGTCTCTACCGTAGACTCTGAGTTTAACGTCGGTGTTCAGTTCGAAGCTTGGTGGTAAGCGCTTTTCAATCACCCTAGACCAAATAAAAAACGGGAAGTGAAACCCACTTCCCGATAACAAAGGGCAACAGCACAAGCTGTTGCCAAAAAGGACTGAAAAGAACAAAAGATAACAGTATTTAAGAGACGTTTAGCTTAGAAGAAGTACTTGAAGCGTACACGAGCACCTTTGTCGTCTAGCTCACTGAACATTGCACCTTCATTCAAGCGCTTACCTTCTTCATTCAAGCTAGTGTGGAAAGCACCTAGATAGATTGAAAAGTCTTCTACGTCCAGCACGTTTGCAAACTCATAAGATGCGTAGAAAGTATCAATCTTCACTTTGCCGTCGTAGAAATCAGATTTTGCATCGAAGTCATTCACACCATAGATGTAGCCAAGGCCAAAGCCTTTCCATAGAACGTTAAGACCTACAGAGGTATCTTTTTCATTTAGCGCATCAAGATATGCAACGTTGGCATTTACAGATAGGTCATTAATGGAGTAATTCGCGGTAATACCGTAGCCAATACGGTCGCTTAGATCATTACCTGCATCATCAATTACCGCATCTTTAACAAGGTTTGCTTCAATGGCACCGGCAATACGGAAGTCACCCATTTGGTAAGCAACAACTGGACGAACTACGATGGCATCCTTGTTAGAAATGACTTCACGACCGTGGTAAGTTACGCCATCACCTTCGGTGTTTGTACCAAACAAATCTGCACGCTCACCGATTACACTTGCTAGCTCAACATAAAGGTTATCAAAGGTTTGGCTATACATGAGCTGGCCTGCTGATGTTGCACGGCCTCGTGCTTCCTTCATCTGGTATACATAACCTGCACCGTCGCGGTATAGATCATTGGCGGTATCGCCTGAGTATTCTAGGAATGTATCCTGACCAACAGGGAACATATCGTACGCTTCGAAGCGGCCCATACGAAGGTCCCAACCACCTTGCTTACCAAACGAGAAGTAAGCATCATCAAGGTTTACTTCACCATTTGAGTCCATCAAAGGCTGTGCCTTTACTGCTAGGTAGTGGCCATTTTCTGTTTTGCGCTCACCGGCAAATTCAATCAGGACACGACCTGTTTGGTTGTAGTTCGAATCTTTATTTTCGGTATTCAGCGTGTCGGCTTGGTCATTGTCTTGGTAGTTAAAATCAAACTCAACATCACCGCCAATAGAAAAGCTGCCCTGCTCATTATCAACAATGCTGATCCCTGCAGTTGCAGTAAAAGACGTTGCTACTGCTAAAGCAGCTAGGGACAGTTTGAATAGACCACTGCGTTTCATAAAAGATACTCCGGATAATTGTTATATATGCTAATCATTGTGTTCGCTGCGATTATTGCTAAACTGTTTTAGCAGATCGAGAAATATTTGCTAAAACCGTTTAGCTTTGTGATCACCAAAACAATTTGGTGCTTTTTTGTGATCAAGCTATATGTCGGTAAACACACATGGAATGGTCGAATGCTCTACAGTGAGCAAAGAAATTCGTTAGGGAAGATATATTCAGCAGTATGAGAGGAGCAATTTGGTTTACTGGGTTTAGCACGCATTCGTTATTCGCTATTTCGAAAAAGCGATTATGCTGTGACTAATTTCAAATTATTTGTAGTAAATTGATAAAGCCAATAAGTTTATCGTTTTACCCCTGCTAACTTTGTCATTAACAGGGGCTAGAAACTCATCAAGAAAAGTAATTATTCGCTTCGCCAGCGAATGGTGGCATCCAATGCAAAAGCAGTTGAACTGACTTTTTGGCTAGACATCAGTAGCTGGATAAGTTGAAAGCTGCGTCTTGCTAACTCTTCACTATTTTGCGCTATCGAGTCGATGTTCAATGGAAGACAATCAAGAAGGTCATGGTTATCGAAAGTGACCAGACGCATTTCCTTGTTTAGCAATGCATTTAGCAGGTTATGTTCATTAAGGTATCGAAGTACCCCTTCAAGCAAAGTATACGATGCAGTAAACAATGCCTTTGGAAGCCTGCCTAGTTCTTGATGAAGCTGCTCCATCAAAATGTAGCCAGATTCAGTTTGGTAATCACGGTGCCTGATCCAACGCTCATCTAGCTCCAACCCTGCTCGATTCAGACCCAACTTGAAACCAGCCATACGGTGTCGGCTCGGGGATAATTCCAGCTGACCACCGAAATAATAAAACTCATCGACCGACTCAGCCGTTTTGCAAATTAATTCAGCCGTTACCTTGGCAGCGTCGGTGATCACCATAGGCAAAGTGGATTGACCGATATGTCGGTCGAGTTGCAGAACAGGGATTTGTTTTGTTAATGCCTGGTAATCATCATCTACGGTTTGGCTTGAAGCAATGATTAACCCGTCGACTTGGCGTTTTACCAGTCCTTCTACAGCCTGCCGCTCTATATCTGGATTGTCTTCTGAACAGGCGATAAACAACTGTAACCCAGACTCACGGCACAAACGCTCGAGCTCGCGGGAAATCGAAGCAAAACCAAAGTTGGTGAGATCCGGGATCACCAAACCGATGGCATCGGAACGCTTAGCTTGCAGCGACTTAGCATGAACGTTTGGCGAGTAGTTTTGCTCTTTTGCTACTGCAAGAACGCGCTCACGCGTCTCATCCTTGATCCGAAAAGTCGATGCCCTTCCGTTGAGCACCATACTTGCGGTTGTTTTGGAAACCCCTGCCAGTTTGGCAATATCGGCTATCGTTATACGTTTTCTTTTTTCCACAACTAACCCGTTTTAGCTACATCTTGCCTCTCATTATGTGTAGAGTGCGTAAAAATGAAAAGCAAAACAGGCTAAAAGTTAGGGTTAGGGTCAGGAAAGCGAGGATTTAGAAAGGACTTTCTTTGTCTAGCTCGGCACAAATGCCAGAAACTGCCAGAGCCATGGCCGATTTTATCACTTGCTCCTGCCGGGCAAGTTGCATCTGATAAAACGTAATATCAGTATCATCATCAGGCGGCGCGACATCAAGCAAAACAACCCCCATGGTTTGCACCATATGTAACTGTTTGATGGGATCGAGAATAGCGGGTTCGGTAAAGCTATATTCCTTACCTTCTTTATTCAAGAAATCTCTCAGCTTTATAATTGCTTCGATGTCGTGGTACACATTGTCTTCAACAACACCCAAGCCAAACAATAACTTGAGACGAACAGAGAGCTCCCCTAGCGGTCCTGACTGGCTTAGCAAAGGTTCAACAACAGACTTCACGGCAAAGTCATCTTTGCGGAAGATCCGTTGGATTAGGTTTTCAACCGCCTCATCAAACACCTCAACCGAGGTAATAAAAAAACCTCGTACCGTCGGGGCATCATTAAGACGCTCTAAAATGTCAGATTCTTGGTCACTATGTGCCATAAATTAGGTATCTCTGTAACAAAAGGATAGCACTTAGCCTCCTTAACCTGTTGTTATAAAAGTGATTGTATCATCACGACTGGCATAATTTCACTTTATGATGCCTTGCTTGCCGTTTTTTCGTACTTCTCATCCGCTTTCGGCTCTGTTTTCAACAAAATACCAGCCACAGCAAAGGACACTAGTGTTGCTGAAACAATGGACAATACAACGCCAAGCAGTGACGACTTAGGTGTTAACAGTAAAATCGCAAAGATTGAGCCAGGTGAAGCTGGCGACACCATTCCCGCATCAAAGAAAGACAGTACGAAGACCCCAGTCATACCGCCAGCAATGGCAGCAAGGATCAGCCTTGGCTTCATCAAAATATACGGGAAGTAAATTTCATGGATACCGCCAAAGAAATGAATGATCGAGGCACCGCCTGCGGTTTGCTTCGCCATCCCCTGACCAAACACCATATAAGCCAGTAAAATGCCAAGTCCTGGGCCTGGGTTTGCCTCAATCAGGAAGAAGATTGAATCTCCGGCTTCTCGTACCTGCTGTACCCCCAGCGGCGAGAAAATACCATGATTAACGGCATTGTTTAAAAACAGCACTTTGGCCGGTTCTACGAATATAGAAGTCAGAGGCAACAAGCCAATATCTATCATGGCATTCACCCCTGTTGCCAAGGCAACCGCAATGATTTTGACAGCTGGTCCAATCATAAAGAAGGCGATAATGGCACACACCATACCTATAAGGCCGGAGGAGAAATTGTTTACCAGCATCTCAAAGCCACTTTTTACCTTGCCCTCAACGATCTGATCGAACTTTTTAATGATCCAACCGCCCATCGGCCCTAAGATCATCGCTCCCATAAACATTGGAATATCCGTGCCGACAATAGCCCCCATGGTGGTGACAGCACCGACGACTGCGCCCCGCTCACCACCAATAAGTTTACCGCCTGAATAGCCGATAAGCAGGGGCAATAAGTAGATAATCATTGGCTCGACAAGTTGGGCTATGGCCTCGTTGGGCCACCAACCGGTCGGAATAAATAAAGCGGTTAAAAAGCCCCACGCGATAAATGCACCGATATTTGGCAAAACCATATTGGTAAGAAAGCGGCCGAAGCTGTGTATTTTTATTTTTGTTGTTGGTGAAAGCATAAATCATCCCATCATTTTTCTTTCTTTAACCACTATACCCAAGTCGAGCTAAACCACACAATTGCTTATTTCACAGTATTGTTTTCAACCACTTAAATTACCAATTTTGACTTAACAAAATGCAAATCCGGCATAGGAAAACGCCCGCTCACGCCTCGGTAAGGCGAGGCATTGCTGAACAAAGTGCTTAGCACGTGCCGATGAGTGAAGGGAAAGCTCGTTTTCAAATAACTGCATGGTTTCAAACTCTAACCCCAACTCTTGGCAGGATACCCTTAACACACTGTTGGCTCTCAGTGTTTCATCACTCCAGCGTAGTTTGTAGATATAGCCTTCATCTTCAATAAAATGGCAGCTTTCAATCGTACCAATCCAACCGGAGATCTCTTGGCCAAAATCAGGATCTACCATGCCACAGTTAACGATAACCATATCGCCCACTCGGAATTTATTCTTGATCGGGTTCATGACTCTACCCCACTTTCTACTTCGAGATTTATCATTTCATGACAAAAAAGAGGCGCTATTGCGCCCCTTTAATTTAGTAAGACTTAAAGTGCCTGATACAGCGCTTCAATCTGTTTCGCTTCTTCACCTTCCGCATCAAGGCCGGTGTATTTCGCCAGTGTCGGACGCAAACCGATTTCTTTCAGCGACGTTTGCAGCTCAATCGCTTGTGGATCTGTGTCGTTAGTGTATTTGAATGCTGCTGCAATACCTTTTAGCAGCATACCGTTGTCAACACCGTACTCCATGGTACCTAGCAGCGGCTTGATCAGACGATCATTTACACCTAGCTTACGGATTGGCTGACGGCCTACACGGTCGATTTCATCACGTAGATATGGGTTGGCAAAGCGGCTTAGGATCTTATCGATGTAGGCATTGTGCATATCACGATCAAAACCATAACGGCGGATCAGCACCTCACCACTTTCCTGCATAGCAGCTTTAACTTGATCATAGATTTCTTGGTCTTCAATCGCATCGCGAACAGTCTCGTGACCTTTTAAGGCACCAAGATAAGCAGTAACAATATGACCAGTATTGAGAGTAAACAGCTTACGCTCTACAAAGGCCATCAGGTTATCGGTTGTTTCCATGCCTTCAATAGCAGGGATATCACCTTTGAACTGCTGTTTATCGACAATCCATTCGCTAAAGCTTTCTACTGTGACTTCCAATGGATCATCATTAGCGGCTTCCGAAGGAGGTACGATGCGGTCAACTGCTGAATCAACAAAGCCTACCAACTCATCAGCCTGGCTGTGGTAAATGCTATTGAGGTGCTTGTAGACTTCTTCTTTCAGGTGAGTCGTACCACGTACCATGTTTTCACAAGCAATGATGTTTAGTGGTTTGTTGTTACCCGCCTCGAAACGGTGGGTTAGACCAGTGGCAATAGTTTTTGCAATGATATCCAGCACGTTAGGACCAACGGCTGTGGTCACCATATCTGTGTGAATAATCTGATCAATCACGTCCTGGCTTGCTGAGTTAACGGCTGTTACGTGAGTAACCGTATCAATTTTACATTCGCTACCGACCACTTTGACCTTGTATGACTGGTCATGGCTTAGCTGGTCAACCAACGGCTCATCAACGTCGGCAAACGTCACGGCTACATTAGCGTCTGCTAGCAATTTACCAATAAAACCACGACCGATGTTACCTGCACCAAAATGTACTGCTTTCATAATAATTCCTACCTAAAAATGTGTTCTCTATTAACGCGCTAGAGGGGTGAGGCCGGAGGGGGAACACCGGCCTCAATGTTACTCAATGATTGTGTTGATTAAGCGGCTTTCTCACCGGCTAGGATTTCTAGCACTTCGTTGACATCACTGGTCGTGGTCAAGCGCTCAATCGCCTCTGGATCATCAAGTGCATTGGTGATGGTAGTAATTACCTGAATGTGTTCATCATTTTTGGCTGCGATACCGATTACTAGTTTCGCTACATCGTCCTCGTCTTCTGTAAACTGCACACCATCTTGGTATTGGCAGATAATGATGCCGGTTTTCATTACCTTATCTTTGGCTTCCACGGTACCGTGAGGTACTGCAATTGACTCGCCCAAGTAAGTTGGAACCAGTTTTTCACGCTCGAACATGGCATCTACATATTCGTCTTGTGCGTAACCAAGCTTCACTAGCTGCTCACCAGCGTAACGGATTGCTTCTTCTTTACTGTTCGCTTTCAGGCCAAGGTGGATATTCTCAGCTTGAATCTGGAATACCTGTGCTGGTTGCTCTTCAAAGCTGTCATCGTTGGCGGCAATTGGAGACACTTTTACCATCTCGCCATTTACCATCTCATCATCGTTAGCCGCTTCTGGGCTGCCTGCAGCTACAATGCTGGTTACGAGGTCGTTGTACACCTGGCTATCAAGGAAGTTAGTTAGCGAAAGGTGCTGGGCATTAGCGGCGTGCTTACGTGCACGGTCAGTTAAATCTTTATGAGTAATCACGATATCCACCTCTTGCGGCAAGCTATTGATAGCACAGTTGGTCACACTGATATTTAGGCCCGCTTCCTGAACTTTCTTACGAAGCAGGCTGGCACCCATCGCACTGGAGCCCATACCGGCATCACAAGCGACGATGATGTTGCGCACATTGGCTAGATTGAATTCTGATTGAGCAAGAACTGTTGCTGGAGAACCTTTAGACCCTTTTGAAGAAGCTTTCATGCCTTTCATCTTGCTCGTTGCTTCTGCAAGGTCGTCGCCTTCTTCATCTGTCACTTTCTGCGTTTTCATCAGTAGCGCAGCAACACAGAAAGAGACGGACGTTGCAGCGATAACAGAAAGGATTACCCCGACAAATGATGCTTTAGGTGTCATCAGCAAGATTGCGAAGATTGAACCCGGAGATGCTGGAGACACAATGCCTGCATCGAAAACTGTTAGGGTGAACACACCCGCCATACCACCTGCGATAACCGCAAGGATTAGACGTGGGTTCATCAAGATGTACGGGAAGTAAATCTCATGGATACCACCGAAGAAGTGGATGATAGATGCACCGCCAGCAGTTTGTTTAGCCGTACCGCGACCGAACACCATGTAAGCCAGTAGGATGCCTAGGCCAGGACCTGGGTTAGCTTCAATCAGGAAGAAGATTGACTGACCCATCTCGTTTGCCTGCTGGATACCCAGAGGAGAGAAGATGCCGTGGTTAATTGCATTGTTGAGGAACAGGATCTTCGCTGGCTCGACAAAAATTGACGTCAGAGGAAGCAGGCCTGCGCTCACCAGCATGTTTACCCCACCAGCCAAGGCTGATGACAATACCTTCACGAATGGACCAATCATGTAGAAGGCAAGGATAGCACATAGCATACCAACGATACCGGCAGAGAAGTTGTTAACCAACATCTCGAAACCGCTCTTCACTTTGCCATCAACCCAGCGGTCAAAACGCTTGATTGCCCAGCCACCCAGCGGTCCCACCATCATGGCACCCATGAACATCGGGATATCGGTACCGACGATCACACCGATGGTTGTAATGGCACCGACTACGGCACCGCGATCACCACCTACCAATTTACCACCGGTATAACCGATGAGTAGCGGCAGCAAGTAAGTAATCATTGGACCAACCAACTTAGCTAGTTCTTCATTCGGGAACCAACCCGTTGGAATGAAAAGTGCAGTGATGAAGCCCCACGCGATGAATGCGCCAATGTTAGGCATCACCATGTTAGATAAGAAACGACCAAAATTTTGTATCTTGATCTTTGCATCTGGTGATATCATATCGATTCCCCGTCTGATGTTCAGTTATAGATTTTGTGTTAGGTACGGTTCGCCAAAACCGTCCAATTGCTTAGTACCCAATTAATCTAACACAGAATTTTTAAACCGATCTGATGACGGGTTTTTTGTGAGCCACATCCCCGAAATCCCCCTCCCAACCTTTTTCTTCGTGATCTTTATTGCAAAACTGTAATGAAACTTTTCTACAAATAAGCCCAAATCAATTTGTCAATAAAAAACAAACGATCAACATCACAGAACCAGTCAGGACGCTTGTTAATCAGTTGGTGATCACGATCACATAAAGAGCAATTTAGCTCTATTAAGTCGACCTTGATGGTGATGCAGATCACATTCACACAGCCAATACCAGCCCCCTTCAACTTGTCAGCCGTTCCAGTGTTACGTTTTGTAACTCACTTTCAGTTGAAGCAAGCGAAAAGCCATATCTAACCACTTGCTTATAAACATAAAACACACCTGATTTCCCACCACAAAAGGGGTAGTCTCGCTAGCTGATATCCCTTTATCTGTCAGGTATAATTTGGGGGTTCACCAGGAGGGATGATGACGAATTACATTGCGCAGAAACAATCACTGCCGCTCTATGTGCAAATTGCAGACTTTATTAAACAAGAAATTGAACGCGGTAACTTCAAGCCGGGTTCGATATTGCCTTCAGAAAAGCAACTGGTGGAAGATTTCAATGTCAGCCGCGTAACTGTTCGAAAAGCAATTCAGATACTGAATGATGAAGGGCTGACATACAGCGAAAAAGGTAAAGGGACTTTTATTGCCCAGCAGAAACTCAAGCACAGCTTTGTCAATGTGGTGGGTTTAACAGAAGAAAGCCAGTTAGGCGGCCAGAAAGTCAGTAATAAAGTGATTGATTTCGCCATTATTGATGCGTCTGCTGCAGTTGCCCAGAAACTACAGATCGCAGAAAACAGCCCAGTCTACTGCTGCTCCCGTCAACGCCTATTAGACAACCGTGTCGCGTCTTTCGAAACCTTTTATATCCCGGTCAGTTACCTCCCTGAAATGACCGAGCAAGATATGGCAGGCTCCAAGTTCGCTTACCTAGAAGCCAAAGGCTACAGCATTGGCCAGATCACCCAAAAGCTAAAGCCCGCATTGCCAGAAAAACGTATTCAAGGGTATTTCGACATTGATCCTTTGACACCTATTTTGATCAACGAATCGCTCTCATACCTTAAAGACGGCCAGATCTTCGAGCTTTCAACGGTTTATTTCAAAACCAGCGAGTACGATTTCGAGCTTGTTGCTTATAACGAGTAATGTCGCTAACAGCCTATTAATAGATAAAGAAAAGGCGCCCCGAAAGATGGAAGGGGCGCCTAAAACGTTACCCTCCAACACGGGTAACGTTTTATTAAGATACTAAGGCTCGAGGGAAACCTTAGTACAAAGAAATAGCTGACATTTCAGAAATGCTCACTTGTGCAGCACCAGCAAACGCCAAGTTATGGCTCCGGTTAGGGATAAAGAATCGGGATGTCATCACCTCTTCTCCACCATTGATGAAAATCTCAATCACTGAGTTATCTATAAAAATTTCCAGCTGCTGTAAGCTGTCCAACTTCACTATCCGCTCAGAGCCAAAACGCTTCATATCATCGGTTTCAACTGTCTGGCTACGATCAAGCAGTAGGCTTCCATCTTGATGTGTCAGAATGAGTTTGTATTCAGCGTCTTCAAACAAAGTAAGGCTAAATGCTTGGTCAGCAATGCCATCAACTAAAATGTGAGATTGGCTGAGATTACCGTCAATGTCATAGCAGCCAGGCTGCTCTAAAGTAACCAACGGCTGTTTGAGTTGATCGAACTCCACCAATGGACGCTGTATCAGTTTACTGCCTTCCATCACCAACTCACGCGGCATGGTAAGCATGAATTTCCAACCCATTAGCTCCGTCGGAATGCTCAATGAACCATTGCCGCACCAAGCCAACATGATGTTACGCTCACTATCGGTGAAAGTTTGCGGGGCATAGAAATCAAACCCTTTGTCGAGCTCAATCACCTGCTCGGCGTGCATTTCACCTTTCTGGTATTGGCCAATCATCAGTTGGGTACTGAAGATATTGTTGTAACGCTCTGCCTGCGGCTTCAAACCCATTGGCGAGAGGATAAACAAATCTTTGCCATTGGAATGGCTGATATCCGGGCACTCATGCATATATACATCTGCTTGCTGGGCAAGATCCGACTTACCACCGTAGCTAACTTCACCCACTAGTTCCGCTTGGGTCAAGGATGTCATCTTATACAGTAGCGTCGCGCCGTTTTCACCTTCACGCTGGGCGCCCACCACGAACATCAAATCGCCCTCATCGTTGATAAATGGACTTGGGTCACGGAAGTTACCGGTATACCCAGCAGGCGCTTCAGGCACAATATTCCATCTATCAAGTAGCTTACCGTCGGTGGAGTACTTGGCAATATTCTGGTTCTGGGAGAATGTCTCACCATCCTCATTCATCACATTGCCGCTGTAGAAGCAGTAGATGAAACCATCAATACAGATTGCGCCGCCAGAATAGATCCCATGTGTTTCAAACTCATTTTCTGGCGCCAGCACATCCCCTTCTTCAAAGTGGATGAAGTCTTTGGTGATGAGATACTTCCAATGCTTCATGCCATGAAACGGACCAAACGGGAACCACTGGTAAAACAGGTGGTACATTTCACCATCAAATACCATACCGTTCGGATCATTCAAGTGACCTGTTTTCGGTGCAATGTGGTAAGCAGGCAGATAATCCGTATCCTGCGCCAGCATCTGCTGGCGTAGGTTTTCTAGTTCTCCGGGTTTAGCTGTCCCTAGCGCTCGGAATCGATTCGACTTATCAATCATTACGCTGTTTCCACATTACTTTCTGTTACTGACTTCTTTGTTGAAGGCTTATTTCTAGAAGATTTACTTTCAACATCCGCAGGGTAATCTTCCAGCATTTTCTTCGGAATACCCCACAAGCAAACAGCAATGAAGGCAACCACAGAGGTAATGAGCATCAGCGCAGCATAAGATACGAACTGGTGCATATCATAGGTGTAGAACAAGATGCCCGGTAGCATACTGATACCATTGCCCTGAGCCGCCAGCTCAAGTAGCGCCGCTGCCATACCACCGAAGCCACCGACAATCGAAGCCACGACGAAAGGACGAATACCGAAGCGAAGATTCATACCGAAAATAGCCGGCTCTGTAATACCCAGGTAAACCGTGGCACCCGCTGGAATACCCGCCGCACGGATCTTCTTGTTACGTGAACGGTAAGCTAGTGCCAAAGCCGCTGCACCTTGCGCCGCCATTGAAGGCATACCTAGCGCAATAATTGGGTTCATACCGGTCTGGCTAACCAGCATAACTTCAAACATGGTAATGATGTGGTGCATACCGGTAACCACAATCGCTTGCAGGAACAGGCCATAGATAAAGCCACCGATACCAAATGGGATATCAGCAAGGCCCGTCAATACAAAACCAATACCCTGCTCTACAACCTGAAGTGCAGGACCAAGTACGCTCAATGCCAGGAACAAAGTGATAGACACTGACAAGATAGGCACAAGGATCAGCTGTAATACATCCGGTACTACCTTATTCAAGCGCTTCTCGATTTTCGCGCCCATCAAACCAACAACCAGTGAAGGCAACACAGAACCTTGGTAACCTTGCCACGCAATCACATCAAATAGCATGATGGCATTAACATCTGGATTCAGCGCCACTTCCCATGCATTAGGGAAAGCCGGGGAAATCAACATCAAGCCCAGCAGAATACCCAAGGAAGGAGATCCACCAGCCACTCGGTAAGCCGACCAACAAACCAAAGCGGGTAAGAATACAAAGGCAGTTTCAGTTACTGCGGCCAAAAATGCAGTCAGAGGCTGCGGCACACTATCAGGAGACAGCCCCATCATAGCCAAAATGGCTGGGTTGAGCAGAACTGACTTCAAGCCCAAACCCACACCGGTCGCAATAATGGCAGGCAGGAGCGGCACAAAAACATCTGAGAAAAAACGCATCGCACGTTTGTGTGCAGGCTCTCGCTGAATCGCTTCCTGTTTTACTTCGCTAGCCGATTTTGCTGCAAAGCCTTTGTCGGCCAACTGGTCATAAACCTTGTTGACGATACCTGTGCCAAAGATCACCTGATACTGACCCGACGTGAAGAACTGCCCTTTCACCAGATCAATATCAGAAATTTTCTTGTCATCGATAAGATCTTTATTTTTAACGATGATCCGTAGTCGTGTCGCACAATGGGCAATCGACTCGATGTTGTCTTCGCCGATCACCTGAATAAGCTGATCCGCAATCTTGCTGTAGTTTGCCATAACCAATCCCAACTTGTATTAAACATGTATACAGTAATACAGGTGTAATACATGGTGAATTCTTTTCGTATATTTAGTCTATATAACGTGCTGCAACTCACATCTTTTCGAACCTTCGTACACCAGAGTGTAAGCGCTATAGTCAACACCTTACATATTGCAGAAATAAAAAAGGCCAGTGAAAACTGGCCAAACTGGATAGTGCGGAATTAAGAAGGTTAATTAAGTATCAGCTTTGAGTACTCCCCTTCGGATCTGATCAAGCTCGATAGATTCGAACAGTGCCTGGAAGTTACCTTCACCGAATCCTTCATTACCTTTGCGTTGGATGATTTCGAAAAACACGGGGCCGATAACGGTGTCAGTGAAAATCTGAAGTAATATGCCGGTCTCATCACCATCGATCAGGATCTTCAGATCTTGGAGTTTGGCGACATTTTCGTGATGGCCGGGGACACGCTTGTTGATCCCTTCATAATAGGTATTAGGCGTGTCCATGAAGATCAACCCACCTGACTTTAATTTCGATACGGTGGCAAAAATATCATCGGTGCTCATGGCGATATGCTGAATCCCTTCACCATTGTATTGATCGAGGTACTCAGCAATCTGCGATTTGTCGTCGCTGGACTCATTGATCGGAATGCGGATCTTGCCACAAGGTGCTGTCATCGCCCGAGACAGCAAGCCTGTCATTTTGCCTTTAATATCGAAGTGCCTGATCTCCCTGAAGTTAGCAATACGTTCATAGAAGCTGGCCCATAAATCCATATTGCCCTGCTTCACGTTGTGAGTCAGGTGATCAATAACGTGTAAGCCAGCATCAAGCTCTTTCATCCGCACTTGATAGTCAGGATAAAAATCGAAGTCGATATCATAGATATTACTGTCACCATATCGATCAACGAGGTAAATCAGTGATTCACCGATACCATAGATAGCAGGAATATTGAGCTCCATCGGCCCCGCTTGTGGCGGACAAGCCGTAGCCCCTTTCTCGACAGCATAAGCCAGTGCCTTGGCTGAATCGGCGACCCGAAAGGCCATTGCGTTTACGCTGGCACCATGTACGCCAGCAAATCCAGAAGCCTGAGAGTGTAGCTCCCCATTGACGATAAAATTGACATCTCCTTGGCGGTATAACCAAACTGACTTGTGCTTGTGTTTGGCGATTTCTGCAAACCCCATATCGTGAAAGAGTTGTTTGAGGTTTGCGATCCCTTCAGGTGTTGGGGCGGTGTATTCCACAAACTCAAAGCCGTCCGTCCCTAGTGGGTTTTCAATCATCTTCATCATCCTTCTCTGCCACTAAAAATGCGGTCAATTGACCTTACCTTAAGAATTAGCAGTTCTTTGTTTGGATGAGAAATTCGTGCTGCAAACCATGTTGCAAAAATGTAAACACGCAACGTAAACCCATATTGACAATTTGATACATACACTTAGAGCAACTATTGAGTGAGCTATCACAAAAATCATTTTCTTCTTATTGATCAGTGAGATTTTCACTTTCTCATCACCAAAAAGAAAATTTACCCACTAAAGTTAATTGAGGAGGTATGAAGGAGGCAATTGTAGTATGTCAGTCACTAAGCGGGACCAGCTAAAGCTACCAAAACGCAAAAAACCAGCGGTTCTGCTGACACCGGATGTAGAGATTTACCTCCCCACCTACCATTTTCTCGTCAACGAATTTGATCACGCTAGAAGGCACGAACTGGGTATCATCCGCGATGACCACGAGGAGTTTATCCACCAATACCGCGTAGCCCTAAGAAGAAGCCGTGCTTTGATCACCCTACTGAAGCCTCTCTTCCGCAGCAAAGAAAAAGACATTTTAAAAGACACACTAAGACAACTCATGCAGCACACCAACCTAATGCGTGATCTCGATGTGTTCCTCATCAATATGGAGCAATACTTTTCCCTGCTTGAGCATCAACACCATAAAGGCTTGATCCGTTTCTTTGACGATATTCAGTCACAACGCAGGAAGTCACTCAAGATACTCAAAGGGTGGTTAAAGTCTGGTGAATATAAATCGGCTTGTAAACAAGTACTAATCCAGCTTGAGAGTATGCGTGATAACCCGACATCAGAGGGGCAATTAGAGAGCAAAGCCACGGCTCACAGCATGTTATGGCATCAATTCAAACAGATAGAAAGCCAGTGCCACAATATTGATGGCAATACTGATGATGCCATCATTCACCAGCTTAGAATCGACTGTAAGAAATTTCGCTATTTACTTGAATACTTCACTCCGTTGCTATCAAGCAGTGATACCAAAAAACAAATCGCACAGCTAAAAGTACTGCAGGATAAACTTGGAAGCTTCAATGATTCTTCTGTCCAATTAGAGTTTTTCAAGCACTACCTAACTGAGCAAAAGAAGAAAAGCGGCCGTTACCAGGCCATTGAAGAGTTGATTGATATCTACGGGGATTACCATTTGAAAGCGAAAGAGTTGACCGTGGAGCAACTCATTCAGTTCAGGCAGCCTAAAAACCTAGACCTCTACTACACCCTCTATCAAGAACCATCTGATTGAGCCTATTCACTAAAACAAGCCCACACTCTTGCATGGGCTAACACGCTTATACCAAAGAGCTTAGCGATTAAGGGCGCGAACAATATCTTTTTCAATCGCTTCAGGGTTTTTGGTTGGGGCGAAGCGCTTCACCGGCTTGCCATCACGGCCAATCAGAAACTTAGTAAAATTCCATTTGATTTTCTTGCCCATCAAACCCGGTAACGCACTGGTCAGGTATTTGAATACTTCATGGCTATCAGGCCCATTGACATCAACTTTCTCAAACATTGGGAAGCTTACGCCATAGTTAAGTTGGCATACCTGCTCAATTTCATTGTTTTCACCAGGCTCCTGCCCGCCAAACTGATTACACGGGAAACCAAGGATCACTAACCCCTTTTCCTGGTACTTATCAAATAATGCCTGTAGTCCTTTGTACTGAGGAGTGAAACCACACTCACTGGCAGTATTAACCACCAAGACCACCTTTCCTTCAAACTCGTTCATATCAACAGTGTCCCCGTTGATTTTATTAGCTGAAAGCTCGTAAAAGCCTGACATAACCTATCCCTCTGTTTGATTTGAATGTTTTCTATATACCTGATTTATAGTAAATGAATGATTTAGAAAGTGAGCTCTAATTTTGTATACTGGCTAAACTGCACCTTACCCGTAGCCCAGTATGAAACCATTAAAACAACTATTGAATGAATTTGGCTTTGAGCAATTGCCATTTAGTGAAGCCGAGCGCGATTTCGCCGTGAGTTTCGTCGACTTCAGATCTGATTTTTTCCTTAATGTTTGCCAGCAAAAAGCGGACAAGCCCCAACAAGACCTAGCACTTGGGCTATTCACTCACTCGTTCCAACAAATTTTGGATGAGTTTCAGGCTACACAAAGCAAAATCACTGAAATGGATACGTTGTTCCAGCAGCATGTCGGCGAGCAGCACGCTAAAAAGTTTCACACTATGAATGCTTTAGAAGTCAAAGCTATCGCAATGATTTGGTTTCTATGCCAAGGATTCAATGGCATTGATTTCAGCTACTCCAATGATCACGCCACCGAAATTAGCCAACAGCTAGCAAGCAATAGTAATACTTGTGACAACGCCAAAGCAGAATCGTTACGCCAGCAATTCATGCAATCCTATTACATAGGTGTTGATCAGGCTCACAATATGAAGCCAAAAGAAAGCCTGCTATTAACATTACAAAACGCAGTAAAATCACTTTTTAAATGAGTCGCTTAGCCCACATAGCGACTTTAAGGGGACTAACTTAAGTTAACAACCAATATTAACCATTGAAAAATAAAGGTTATAAGGACCTACGCAGACCATAAAAAATAATTTGAATGTTTAGTCTAGGCTAACTCTTTAATCAAAAAAGACTTTAACAAAACAACATACAACTTTTACATCATTGATCGTTGCACGTTTTTTACCCAGATCGTATGATTCTCGCACTTCAAATATGTTGTTCCTTAATCGATTTATTGCTACGCCTATCATGGACTTGATAGGCGTTTTTTTTAAATAATCGGCCGGAACTGAATATCTAAGTAATGCGCTAGTTTGTTTTGCAGCGCCTGCTTCTTCTCATCACTCAAAAAGCTTGCCTTTATGGCATTGTCACTCAACAACGCAACATCCTGTTTGGATAGTTCAAAAGTCTCTGCAACGGCTAAATAATTGTCATTGAGATACCCGCCGAAATAAGCGGGATCATCTGAGTTAATTGTCACCAACACGCCTTGTTGAAACAGCTCAACAATATTGTGATTAGACAGATCATCAAAAACTTTAAGCTTCACATTCGATAACGGGCATACCGTTAAAGGGATCTGGTGCTCGGCCAAATATGCCACCAGCTTTGGATCATCCGTACATCTCACGCCATGATCAATGCGATCCACTTTAAGCACTTCGATCGCTCCCCAGATATATTCAGCGGGTCCTTCTTCACCAGCGTGCGCTACAGTTTTGAAACCTGTATTTCTCGCCATAGCAAAAACACGCTCAAACTTCTCTGGCGGGTTTCCCTGCTCCGATGAATCCAGCCCTACAGCCATAATATCGTCTTTATACGCAATAGCCTGTTTGAGTGTCTCTATGGCGTCCTCTTCGGATAAATCACGTAAGAAACACATGATCAGCCCTGAGGAGATCCCCAGATTGGTTTCTCCATCACGCAAAGCTCGGGTTATTCCTGCAGCTACCGTGTCAAAAGAAACACCTGCCCGAGTATGGATCTGTGGTTCGAAGAACACTTCAGTATGGATAATGTGCTGCTCTTTGCAGCGCAGGAGATAAGCATAGGTAAGGTCATAGAAGTCCTGCTCGGTTCTAAGTACCAAAGCGCCTTGATAATACAAGTTTAGAAAAGCTTGGAGATCGTGAAACTGATAAGCCGCTTTTAACGACTCGACTGAAGAATAGGGAAGTGTAACGTTATTTCGCTGAGCCAGGGCAAACATTAACTCTGGCTCAAGCGTTCCTTCTAGGTGAAGGTGAAGTTCAACCTTGGGCAACCCACTGATAAAGCCTTTCATTACTCTTCCTCCACTAGAAAGGTAGGGCTCCCTACCCTTTGGAGTCTTAGGTGGTATTGAAAGTAGTGTAGTTAAACTTGTGTTGTCCCGCTTAGTAACCTTCCGCTTAGTAGCGTTGCCACTGTCCGCGCATCATGAATCCGCCAATAGCCATCATCACAATACCGCTGCTTAGTAATAGTTGGTATTTGTGCTTCACTTCGCTAGCGGCATGATCGGAGCTGAAGGAATGAAGATAATCTCCTCCACCAGCACTAATAAAGGTGCTCATGTCAGACACTACCTGCGTTTGGCCAATCATTCCGCCGATAGTCACAATACCAAAAATTAAAGAAACACTGCCAATCAGTAGTGAAAGGAAACCCCAAGTTCGTTTGATGTCCATGTCTAGCCTAATCTTTTGTTCTATCGTTTTATGCTAACGTGATTACGTGAAATCATTGTCAACATAACGTAGGAAACTGAAAATATCAGGCGTTATTGATATTTTTATGAACAAGCTTCCAAAAAACACAACATTGGTTACTTTCACTACTGCAATTTCAGGCATAGAGGTTGTAAATAAGCCCAAGCAAATACGCTTTGCTTGGGCTCTTGAGGAATGTTTAGTAAGCATGTTAACGCTAAATGAAAGTATAGCGCTGCTACTCGGTTAAATCGGTATCAACCCAATATTTTGAGCCAGATATGTTAGCGTCAAGCAACAAGCCTTTTTCACCAATCTGGTAAATCGCCATCCCGCCATTATATTTCGCGGTTAACTCGGCGCTGTCGGTACCTGCCACCACGCCCATTTCTGAAGTGGCTTCCCAGCCATCGGTGACAAAGCCATCAAAGGTTTTCTGATCTTCGAACAAGATAACCTGCTGATAGAACTTGCCGCCAAGGCCTACTGCAAGCCCGGCACCAAACATCTTCATGTAAGTGTGCTTTTCTGTTTTACGGTTAACTGCAACGCCAGCCCCTTGGTTGGTATGGAGCATCAATGAAAACTTGCGGGAGTCAAACACCGCATAGCCATAGGCGCTATCAAACAATAATTTGGCTGACGGCTGTTCATTGAATAAACGTACCAATGCGGTATCGGCCATGGTGTTCAGTGCCAGCCGAGCTTCCTCAGGGGTTTCTGGCTCGAGCATTTCATCCAACTTGGCATCCGCGACATCCAGCCATTCCTTGCTTTTCTCTACCGATGCATCGGTCCATTCACCAGCAGTGTTATAGGCATCCTCTCCCCACTCAGAAACGGAATCCCATGTTTCCTTTGAGAAATCCGATACGGAATCCCAAGCTTCTTTGGAGCCTTTGCCAACTTCCTCACCAAGCTTTGAAGCAGCATCTTTTATTTCATCCCAGCCAGCATAAGCCGGAGCAGTTGCTGTTGTTGCCATAGCTGTTGTCGCCAGAGCTATGGCAACTACCAATGAACGTAACTTCACAATCGTCCCTCCTCGCTAGGTTATATACCAAGTTTGATATAAGCCTAGTCCAGCATATAAAAGAAAGGCCAAGCACAAAGCTTAGCCTTATATCCCAATACTCTCTTAATATTGAATTAAGCGAGTCATTACTTCTTCTTAGGGCGGAAAGGCTTCATTACCTCTTCGTTACACTCGAGGTACGGACCTTCCATCAAATCGATGCAGTAAGGAATAGCGGGGAATACCGCATCCAGACATTCGCGGATCGACTTAGGCTTACCCGGCAGGTTAACAATCAGGCAGTCACCACGCAGGCCAGCTGTCTGACGGGACAAGATAGCTGTCGGTACAAACTTCAACGACTCAGCACGCATCAGTTCACCAAAGCCTGGCATCATGCGATCACATACCGCTTCGGTGGCTTCAGGGGTCACATCACGCTTAGCAGGTCCTGTACCGCCTGTAGTCACAATCAGGCTGCAGTCTTGCTCGTCGGCCATTTTGATCAGCGTTGCTTCGATCACATCCTGCTCATCAGGAATGACTTCATACACTGGCTCCCATTCAGAAGTCAGGTAATCATTCAACGTATCGATAATCGCCTGTCCAGAGATATCTTCGTAAACACCTGCGCTAGCGCGGTCGCTGACAGTAACGATGCCGATTTTTGCTTTAGTCATTGGTTATTCCTCAGGCTGAGCCTTGTTATCCATTTCTACTTTCTTGCAAGCAGGAAAGTAATGTTTCTTCATGCATGCAAGTTTAAGAAATTCTCTTGGATTGTTAAACACCTAATGCGGGTAAAGACGATTATAGGCCGCCCATTAAGGTATATTTGGTTTCGAGAAAGTCTTCTAAGCCTTGCCGTGCACCTTCACGCCCCAAACCTGATTCTTTCACGCCACCAAAAGGGGCGACTTCGGTAGAAATCAATCCTTCGTTGATCCCTACCATACCGTACTCCAAAGACTCACTGAATTTAAAGGCGCGAGACAGAGATCTCGTGTAGGCATAAGAGGCAAGGCCCGAGCTGACATGATTAGCCCGGCGGATCACCTCATCGTCATCAGAGAAGCGGAATAAAGCGGCAACCGGGCCGAATGTTTCATCGGAAGCAATCAGCATATCGTCGTTCATTTCGGTCAGTACTTGAGGCGGGAAGAAATGAGTGCCTTCTGGTTGCGGCTCGCCGTAAGCCAGAGTTGCGCCTTTTGCTACCGCATCATCAATATGGCTTTGCACTTTAATAACCGCTGCCGCATTAATTAGAGGCCCAAGGTTTGCTCCTTCTTCAAATCCATCCGCAACTTTGAGAGCTTTGACCTTTTCGACCAATTTCGCCGTAAACTCGTCATAAACATCGTCGTGGACATAAATGCGGTTAGCACAGATACAGGTCTGTCCGGCATTACGGAATTTTGCCACCATCACCCCGTCAATGGCTTTATCGAGATCGGCATCATCACAGACAATAAACGGTGCATTACCACCCAGTTCCAGTGCCAGCTTCTTCACCGTATCAGCAGACTGCGCCATCAAAAGTTTGCCGACCCCAGTAGATCCGGTAAAGGAGATTTTCTTGACAATAGGACTCTCAGTCAAAGTGCTGCCAATCGCCACTGCATCGCCTGAGATCACGCTAAACAGCCCAGCAGGGATCCCTGCTCTATCAGCAAGCTCAGCCAACGCCAGCGCGGTCAGGGGAGTATCCGGCGCAGGTTTGAGCACTACCGCGCATCCAGCTGCGAATGCTGGTCCGCATTTACGGGTGATCATCGCCGCTGGGAAATTCCATGGCGTGATTGCACCTACAACTCCGATCGGCTGCTTAGAAACCAATATCCGGGCGTCCGGCTTGTGGCTCGGGATCATTTCCCCATAAGCACGTTTTGCCTCTTCGGCATACCATTCCACAAAACTGGCCGCATAGGTGATTTCACCTTTTGCTTCTGCCAATGGTTTGCCCTGCTCCAGCGTTAGGATAGTCGCCAAATCTTCGGTATTTTCTACAATCAGCTCATACCATCGGCGCAAAACTGTTGCCCGCTCTTTCGCCGTTCGTGCCGCCCACTCACCCTGAGTCTTCTCGGCTGCATGGATAGCCGAAAGTGTTTCATCACGGCCAAGACTCGGTACTGTTGCAATCAGTTCGCCCGTTGATGGGTTGGTCACTGGGATATAGGCATCATCAATCGCAGTCACCCAGTTACCTGCCACATAGCAGGCTTGTTTCAGTAGTTGGGGATCATGTAGCTTCACGAATTATTCCTCTAAAGGGCATCAGTTTAGCAACCAGCATAATGACTTACGGGAATAGTTTGAAGTTAGCTTGATCGTGTTTTCAGACACTGGTGACATTTTGTGACTAAGTAACCAAGCAATCCGTTACATCCATTCACAAAATAGCAACCGTAGAGACATATTACGGATATCAATACGATTGCGTCAGCTTACACAGTCAATTATTCTGTTTGAATAAAGACAAACACACACAACAAAAGACAATCGAATGAAACGCGAACATAACTACCCAATCGGAACACCAGGCACGCCATGGGGCGACGAAGAAAAAGCACAATGGCTGGCACAAACAACCATTAAGCGCTCGTACCAAGAAGAAGTGGTATCTAAAATCAAAGCACTAGAAACTGACTTCGACCTAGTCCAATACGGCGCGCTTAGCTACGATGTCGAGAAATACCCATTGTTTGCCATCAAAACCCGCAATTGGGACAGCAGCAAACCCGTTGTTCTGGTTACTGGTGGTGTTCACGGTTACGAAACCAGCGGTGTACATGGTGCCTTACAATTTGCCCAAACCAAGGCAGCACAATACAGTGGCCGTTTCAACATTGTGATTGCGCCTTGCGTCAGCCCTTGGGGCTACGAAGTGATCAACCGCTGGAATCCTAATACGGTCGATCCTAACCGCGCATTCTATGCCGACAGCCCTTCAGAAGAAGCGGCCAACCTGATGAAGATGGTTAATGAGCTGGAAGGTGAAGTACTGGTTCATATCGACCTACACGAAACCACCGATACCGATGAGCTGGAATTCCGCCCGGCACGCGAGGCCCGTGACGGCAAGCTATATATTGAAGACGGTGTGCCGGATGGCTTCTACACCGTTGGTGATACCGAGAACCCACAGCCTGATTTCCAAAAAGCGATTATCGACTCTGTTCGCAAAGTGACTCATATCGCGCCACCAGATGCTGATGGCAACATCATCGGTAGCCCTGTACAGCAAGAAGGTGTGATCAACTACCCACTGAAAAAGCTGAGCCTGTGTAACGGCATTACTGATTGTACTTACGGCACAACCACAGAGGTCTACCCGGACAGCGACCGCGCAACACCGCAGCAATGCAATGACGCGCAAGTTGCTGCGATTACTGGAGCGCTGGATTACGTTATCAAGCAATTGGGCTAATTATTCACGGGTAATTATGCCTGGAGGAAAGCAGGAACTATTTTTTCCTGCTTTCTCTCTATTATCTACTTTCTTTATTATTGATTCCTTCCACTCAAACTCCACATGAAAGTTTGAAGGTACTCAACACTAATCACAACTTTCGAAGCACCTCTCGGTTTATCCCGCCACTTAGAGACCAAAACATCTATAATTTAATACTTTCAATGAGTTGTCATTTTAGGTGGATATGCGCTTTTTATTGTTAGTCACATTTACGATTCTATTGGGTGCGTGTGCCACTTCTCATTCAAATATTTATTCCCAAGATCTGCAAGGATGCTTTAACCAACTTGCAGCTTTCAAGCACGAAGTAAACCGTCAACAAGTGAACGATGCTCAGGTAGTTAACCACAAAGCTTTCCCCTACCTCGCTTTTGATCGGTTCAGCCAATCACAACTCAATCGACTATCCACTCAGCGAGACCGCGAGCAATGGCTCGATTATACGGCTCAACTCGCTACCCACCAGCGCCAAGCGGAATATAGCAACCTCATAGTAAACCGGTTTGATTTAGCCGCACTGGATAGCTGTGCTGAAAAGCTAGTGACCGCGGCCAAACTCAACAATACAGTATGGACAGCCATCACTGAGTACCCCATCTCAATTGCTGATAGTTATGAACCTTGGTTGCGTGTATTTGGGCTTTACCCCATCAGTAGCCAAGTCGCCCAATCGTCTATCAATAAGGAAAAAAAGCGAATTTTGGCCGGCTTTAATGAGCTGACAAACGAAACAACTCATTACCAGCTAGCTAAAGAGACGGTTGGAAATCAGAGGCATCTAACCCAGCCACAAATAGCGCAATGGTTCAACGAGGCAATCGATGCATCAACCATGCACTGGCCACAATTAAACGATGATCAGATTTCACAGCTATATCACCATTATTCGCCATTAATTAAACTAGAAACTGTCTCTGATGATGATATACCGGGCACGGTGCACTACGTGGATAGTCAGCAAATGCCAGCCGTTAATGCAGCAAAGCCCGCTATCTATCTGCACCACAGTTATACCCAACTGTATGGCAAAGCCTATCTACAACTGAACTACAGTCTGTGGTTTGCCAACCGCACGGCGACATCTTCTTTAGACCCCTATGCAGGTAAATTTGACGGAGTCTTGCTGCGGCTAACCCTCGACCATCAAGGCCGACCTCTACTGCTCGACTCGATTCATCACTGCGGTTGCTACCATATGGTCTTCAATTTCAGCAAAGAGTTAGCTTTTGC
The DNA here is from genome assembly GCF_056158405.1 of Photobacterium sp. AWH4_225. Taxonomy (NCBI): domain Bacteria; kingdom Pseudomonadati; phylum Pseudomonadota; class Gammaproteobacteria; order Vibrionales; family Vibrionaceae; genus Photobacterium; species Photobacterium sp. AWH4_225. Next base: position 575,615 of record NZ_JBSWTF010000004.1, read on the forward strand.
CAATGCAAACCCCGACACTGAGTCGCCTTTGATATTTCAACGTACAGCCCCCAAAGAGTTTGTTGAATCTATACCTGCCTTGTCTATCACCCTATCCCATGGCGAGCATATGATTAAACAGGTTGAGTGGCTAAAAGAGGGAGATTTAGAAGCCGACCTTTCAGTCCTACCTCTTGTCGGCCACAGTTATAATCAGCTACGGCAACTCCCGACGGAAAGGCACCATACAGTTAGTCTCTTTGACCAAGCAGGAATGCTGCCAAGCAGTGAACGGCTGGAAAGTACCTACCTTTGGCCTTTTGGCATTCCGTCTGCGGGAGCGATGCGGCAAGTAGGGCATCATGCTATCGCTTTCATCGGCACCCGTCACTTCGATGAGCCCCGACTGTTTGAGCAAATTCTTCGTCCAGCCACCCAGCCCCAAAACTAAGGCCGCTAAACACAGTGCTACTGGAAGCCGTGTAATACGAGAACGAGCCACACTAGCAAGATGAGAATGAAAAGAAATTAGAATTGGTGTTAGGATACACCTTTGCGATATCAGTTTGTTTTCGCTAGTAAAGGAGCTACCTGTGCAAACCTCATTCATCGACGGCGATTTGCTTTACCGTCAGCATACTTTTGAAGTCCCTCTTGATTACAGCCAGCCACAAGCACAAACCATCTCGGTATTTGCCCGCGAAGTAGTTGATCTTGCAAGGCAAAATGATGACCTACCTTGGCTAGTCTATTTCCAGGGCGGTCCCGGTTTTCCATCTCCTCGCCCCGACAGCCGCTCAGGTTGGTTGAAGCGTGCGCTGCAGCATTACCGAGTGCTACTGTTGGATCAGCGCGGCACCGGCAACAGCACATTGATCAGCCATCAAACGTTGACTCACATGTCAGCCCCTGAACAAGCCGAGTACTTAAGCCACTTCCGCGCAGGCAATATTGTCCGTGATGCCGAAACCATTCGAGAAAAGCTCGGGGTAAAACAATGGGCAACACTAGGCCAAAGTTTTGGTGGCTTCTGCTCGCTAACTTACCTGTCTTTCTACCCGCAAAGCCTGAGCCGCGCATACATCACTGGCGGGGTACCTTCTCTCACTCGGCATGCTGATGAGGTGTATCAGGCGACATATAAGCGAGTACAGGACAAGAACGATGCGTTCTTTGCCCAGTTCCCGTCAGCGCAGTTGCAATGCCAGAAAATCGCCGATTACCTGCTTGATAACGATGTCCGCTTACCAAATGGACAGCGCTTCACCGTAGAGCAATTCCAGATGATTGGTATCAACCTTGGCCGCAGTAATGCCAATGTACCGATGTACTACCTACTCGAAGACGCCTTTGTGGAAGTTAATGGCCAAGAAACCCTGAGCTACGCTTTCCTTAACGCTATGCTGGCTGAGCAAAGCTACCAGACTAACCCTATCTATGCGATTTTGCATGAGTCCATTTATTGCCAGCACTCGGCATCGAATTGGTCTGCCCACCGGGTACGTAACAGCTTCCCACAGTTCAACTACCAGAAAGGGGATACTTTCCAGTTTACAGGGGAAATGGTCTACCCTTGGATGTTTGAGCAGTTTGAGTGCCTCAAACCATTGCAGGAAGCCGCTAACCTACTGGCAGAGCGTACTGATTGGGCAGATTTATATGACGTACAAGCGCTAGCTAACAATACCGTTCCAGTTGCTTGCGCGGTTTACGCTGAAGATATGTATGTAGAGATGCAGTACTCGCTAGAGACCCTGAAAGGTGTACCAAACAGCAAAGCCTGGATCACCAATGAGTATGAACACAACGGCCTACGCGCCGACGGTGAGCGTATTTTGGATAAGCTGATCCAAATGGCTGATGGTGTGGCGAACTTGCCATAGTGCGTATAAATTTATCCCCTTTTAGCAAGGCTCTATTTGGGGATAAATTTCCCAGTTCATTAATTGAAAAGCCTTTACCACCAAAGTTTTGCAAGAGTTCTGTCAGATTTACTGAATCTCTGCTGAATTACAGCCAATAAGCCACATTCACGCTACCTTTAAACAGTACACTTAACCCAATTGAATCTCCCTTCGCTGAATTGATACAGGAAACTTATGACTTCCCTACGACTGTTGACCACCTTGTGCTTGGCAGCCTTTGCCGCCTCACCCGCCATGGCGCAAAACACCCAGTATGAAAGCATTATCGAAAGCCGCAGCCAGATTGACGATAAAGTCGTCTTAGGTCGAACAGAGCTCGTTTATTTTCCTGCTATTGATTCACTCGACAATATTGGTATTCCAGCCAAAATTGATACCGGAGCAGATTCAACCTCTATCCATGCCGAAAATATCGTCATTACCACTAATGAATCGGTCTTTAAAGGTTTAGAAGGTGACGAGTTGCTTGATGCTATCGCCGTTGAATACGACGCCCTTGGTAGTACTCAACTACGAGATCGGAAAGACAAAACCAATATCATGGTGAGCTTTGATATCAGGCATCCTTATACCGGTGAGCTGATCCGTCTTGAGAAACCGCTTTTCCGCCTAGCCATGATAAAAAGCCGGGGAGATGGCCATTTGGCCCGCCCAGTGGTTGAGCTCGATCTGACTATCGCAGGTCAAACAGTGAGTACCGAGGTTAACCTCACTAACCGTGATCGCTTCTCGTACCCCATTCTGATTGGTAAAACGTTCCTGCGTAATACTGCCTGGGTCGATGCCGGATTTGATTACCTTCAGGCGCAGCCTGATGCGCGCATTATTGGCCGCAAAGAAAAAGCATCTATTGAGGCACTACCGCTTGAAGTCAGCACCTCGTTCGATAGCCGTTACAGTATTCTCCATGCCCTCGATATCAAGGTCGATGAAGAAAATAAGTCTGTCACCTTTACACTGGAAGGCCGGGACAAAACCCGCAAGACAATGACCAAACCGCTAAGCCGCATGCTACGTTTCAGCAATGCCCAAAGGCCAATGGTTTATCTACCAGTAAAACTTGGCGACTCGGAGCAATACATTCAGGTATACCTTAAAGACCGATCAAAGAATCACAGCCAACTTCGTCTCGGAACAGAAGCCCTGAACCAATTCTTTGTGGTCAACCTAGGAGCGAGCTATTTGGGTAAATCGGATTTAGCACCTATCTCTAACATGGCCAAAGACGATTCTATTTTGATGATCAGCGGTGAAGAAACCGTCAAAATTGACGGAGTAAGCATCAATGCAGGGCCTTCAGGGATCATCAAAACGCCTCTGCTAAAGGTCTCACAAATTGATGAGCAGCGAACTGAATATGGCCGGATGATCCAATACACTATCAAGGATGCCAATGGCAACAACCACCGTTTGGACAAGCCATTAAAGAGAAAGATCCGTGTTGGTGATCAGGTACGCCCAATCGTGGGTACGGAAATTTCACTGCCTTCTTCACTGCTGCTTCGCGATATAGCCCTTGAGACACGTCAACAAGACGACAGCCCATACAGCCAACTAGAGATCAGCCCAGATCTGATCCCTGGTGACTTGCTTGTTAATACTCGCACAACACAACTACTTGATAAGCATGCACCCAAACATGCGGGTTATATCGAGCAGCTGAAAATGGATAACATGCAGTTCCCGGTAAAACTGGACACTGGCGCAGACGTCAGCTCCATGCATGCTACCGATATCCAGGCCTTCAAGGAAAACGGCAAGGAGATGGTCACTTTCACCTATAGCAACCACCAGGGTGATGAAAAAACCTACACCCGAGAAGTCGTAAAAACCATGCGTATTAAAGCACGCGCCGGGGAGAAGCCGAGTTCGCGCTATGTGGTGAAGATGAAAGTGAACCTGGATGGCATGGAAAAAGAAATCAACGTTAACCTGCGTGACCGTAGCCGGTTCGAGTACAGCATGATTCTGGGCAAGAACTTCCTCAAGCACAATATCGTGGTCAGCAGTGACGACCAGTTCATCCTAACCAAGAAGAAATAACTTTTTCTCTGCCCTATCAAAAAACAAAGGAGCTTTTCAGCTCCTTTGTTTTTATATACCCACCAGAGTTCTACTCTATCTGCCCTCGAACTTCACCACTTGGCACATCCGGTGTATGAACATTGAGATAATGACCTGCCGCCAGTAATTTCTCTGCGGTTGCTTCGTCAATCTCAACTTCACCAGGACTGCGCCAAGTTGACACGCCATCTAGCTCCAGATCGACAATGACCCCACCGTTAGTGCCTGCTTCACCTTCGTGAACATGGGCTGCAACAGCATCATCTAAGTCAGTTGTATAGATCAGCACCGAGAGCAAATTAGTTTGCGAATCAAACCAGACGTAGCCATCACCGGAGCCATCTGTTTCTACCGGAGGCACTTCCTGCTGCCCATCAAGCCCAAAGGCAAACAGCGTTACCGTGCTTGGGAAGATCTGTCCTCTCAGCTCCCCACTTGGCACATCGGGAGTATGAACATTGACATAGTGTCCCCCGTCAAGCAGCTGTTCAATCACATCGACTTCAAGCGTCGCGCCATCAGGTGTTTGCCACACGCTCGGATCATCGGCACTTTGTTCAAGGAAGACCACTACACCGCCATTTTCCCCGACTTCCCCTTCGTGAATATGGGCGGCAACGGCATCTTCTACACCCGTCGTAACCACTTTTAAGTTCACGGCATTGGTTTCGGTATTTACCGTTGCATATCCATTACCCGTAGCTTCAGTATCTACTGCAGGGACTTCTTGGCGACCACTCAGTACAAAAGCCAATATTTCTGTGTCGCCACCTACAATCTGCCCTCTTACTTCACCAGATGGTGTCTGCTCAGTATGTACATTGATATACCACTCATCATTTTGCAGCATGACGGCTTGCTCTGCGGTGATCTCAACTTCCTCTACCGACATCGTACCATCACCATTATCGACAAACTCGAACGCTACAGGGCCATTTTCACCTATTGCCCCTTGATGAATATGGGCTGCAAGCACACCCTCAACCTCGCTGACATCGATATTTGCCGACAATAGGAAACGTTCCTCATCGCCCGCCCCATCATCGTCGTCATCATCTTTATATGTACTATCTTCATCACCTCTCTTATTGGGCTGATCACCTGCCGATACTTCATTGATAGTCACATTTACAAAACCATCATCATGACTCTTTTCAATCAATAACGTTACTTCGCCAGAAGCCATCGCTTCGGTCTTCACTGGTGGTACTTCTTGAGCGCCAGACATAGTCACTTCAAATGTTATTTCTTCATCATGACAACCGACCAATGAACTAACGGCTATTAGCAATAACCAAATCAAGTGTTTACCCATACCCCCTCCAACACCAACAACTGACTCGTGTCGCAAAGTGTAGTTGTCTGTTACTGCCTCAAAAACCATACACTGACTCACGAGTGAGACAGCTCGCTCAAGGGTAAGAAAAGTCCTAATCTGCTAGTACTAGTAAGGGATGCAATTGACTATGGGAACAACAGAAAATGATTCTAGTAAAGAGAGTGTTGCGTATAGAGGAGCGGTCGCGAAAGTAAATCATTGTCAAAGAGCAGGACTTTTTGCGTCGATTAATTACAATTAATAAGTTAATGAATACTTTCTTAGGGAATGAGTATGAACACTCAGAAGCTTGTTTTGTCTGTTGCAGGGATGCTAATTACCTTCCCAACGCTTGCCGTTGGTGTCTCTGAATGGCTCCACTGCCCAATCATTGAATTGATGTACTAAGCCTGTACTTAGCGTTATCAACCGGACAGCAGAACCTATTCAAGGTTATCAAGACCCAATCAATGCAGATTTTTTGTCTTCAATAGTCAGAGTACGGATAGGTTTTGCTGGCGAGCCCACACATACCGTATTGGCTGGCAAATCTTTCGTTACCACACTTCCTGCACCAACTACCACGTTGTCACCAATAGTCACCCCCGGGCAGACGGTCACATTGGCTCCAAACCAAACGTCGTTGCCGATGGTGATCTCTTTTGCAAATTCTTCACCGGAAGCACGCTCGACGGGATCTAACGGATGACCAGCAGTGGCAATCACTACGCCCGGAGCCAGTAAGCAGTTATCACCAATATTGATCGGTGCACAATCTAGGATGGTACAACCGTGGTTAGCATAAAAGCCCTTACCCACTTTTAGATTGTAGCCATAATCGCAATTAAACGGTGACTCGATCCATGCATCAGTTTCTTTGCCCAACAACTCATTGATTAATGCCTGACGGGCATCTTTTTCTGTAGGGCATGTTTGGTTTAGCGCGAAGCAAAGCTTCTTTGCTTTTTGGCGGTCTGCGACAAGCTCTTCATCCCAAGCTTGATACATTTCACCCGTGATCATCTTCTGTTTTTCGGTTAAAGCCATGTTGGATCTGCACCTTATCAATCCGGCAACGCCAGTAAAAAAGAAGCCAATATTATTCCCTAGGGATATTCCTTTTGCTGCTTTTACGCTGTTTTACGTTGCTAAAAACTCGTGCAGATCACATTCGGCGTTAACGCTTGGGAAAGTTCCCATTCCATGTAAAAGCTAGGTAAATATTCAATAACCGTCCATTCACCGAGCAACTAAATCTTTCCTTACTGATAACTAGCACAAACTTGCCTCTACAACCCAAAGTAAACTCCACACCATCCCCTAAACCAACCCTCTAACCAAGAGTAACCCGTGGTTTTGTATTGATAACCTAGTTAGAAATATCGAAGAACGTGAAGTAAGGCATGTTTTATCGCGAGTAAATCCACAATGAAATCGCTGACATTTTATTGGAATTTTGAAGCATGCCTAGTTTTATTGACATTTTGCATGACAAATATCAAAGCCCGAAAAATCATTTCTGCATTCTTCAAAAGAAGATAAAAAGATGCTCGTTTTTCTTTATTTAAGCGAAAAGTGAGAATGTTTTTCTCCAGCAGCTAGCACTATTATGCCTGCACAAAGTTTCCAACTATTAGGTACTTGGTGCTGCATTTCAATTTTGATTTCAAATACATCAAGCACTTAAGCCACAAAGTAATAATAATAAACCCTACATGGAGTAGCTATGAGCACGCAAACAGAAACCCTTATCGATACCCCCGAACATCTCCCTCCGCATATAAAAGCAGGCATGACCGAATCGGAATGGAAACAAGCCATCAAGTTCGACAGTGTGGATATCGGCTGGGTCGTCATGAGTATCGGTATGGCCATCGGCGCAGGGATTGTATTCTTGCCCGTACAGGTCGGTATCATGGGCATTTGGGTATTTCTCCTCTCTTCTATCATTGGCTATCCAGCCATGTACCTGTTCCAAAAACTCTTTATTAATACCCTTGCCGAATCAAAAGAATGTACCGACTATCCGGCTATCATTTCTGGTTACCTCGGAAAGAACTGGGGCATTGCCCTCGGGGTACTTTACTTCATCATGCTGGTGATTTGGGTGCTAGTCTATTCGCTGGCCGTCACTAACGACAGCTCTTCCTACCTTCACTCCTTCGGTGTCACCGAGGGCTATCTGAATGAAAATGTCTTCTACGGGTTGGGCTTGATCTGCGCACTGTCATTCATAGGCAGTAAAGGTGAGAAACTACTGTTCAAACTATCCGGTTTTATGGCTGTCACCGTACTATCGCTAGTTGCGGTAATGGGTTTGCTACTGGTCGCTCGCTGGGACTTCAACAATATCCCTGCTGTCGGCGAGTTTCTGCCAATGCTCAAAGATGCCATCATCACACTGCCATTCACCCTAACCTCAATCCTGTTTATCCAGTCTTTGAGCCCGATGGTGATCTCATACCGCTCGCATGAGAAGTCCATCGAGGTAGCGCGCTACAAAGCAACCCGAGCCATGAAAGTTGCCTTCAGCATTCTATTTGTAATTGTGTTCTTCTTCGCTATCTCGTTCACCTTTGCCATCAGCCAAGATCAAGCGATGGATGCAATGAACAAGAACGTCTCTGCACTGGCTATCATCGCTCATTACTACTCAGGCAGTTGGGCGACAGTGGCTGGTATCGTGATAAACATCTTTGCAGTAGTGACGTCATTCTTCGGGGTGTTCCTTGCTTTCCGAGAAGCATGTAAAGGCTTGGCAATGAACGTTTTGCTTCGTAAGTACAAAGAAGAAGAAATCAACAAGGAATGGGTAAACAAAGGTGTTATCACCTTCATTATCCTACTGGCATGGTCAGCGATTGCCCTGAATGCACCTATTCTGTCGTTCACTTCTATCTGTAGCCCAGTATTCGGCTTGGTTGGGTGCTTGATCCCGGCATACCTTGTGTACAAAGTACCATCGCTGCACAAGTACAAAGGCCCAGCAACATATATGATTATCGCGACAGGTATCTTGCTGTGTATCTCACCAATCTTGGCTTTCATCTGATTTAACTTATCTTATTTTCACAAACCCACAAGCCCACAACTGCTAACACGCATTGTGGGCTTCTATTTGCCTCCTGCCCAATCTCGACACAGCATCCAAAATTACAAGCACGTTTTCACCGCCTAACAAAAACAAGCTGAGGTGACTCGCACAACGCAAATTTGCTCATTTTTCACACAGGCAGATATAGCATCTACCGCAAAGGATGAAAAACAGCTTTACCAGACAATTCCTTCACACTTCCCGCCTCAGGTAGACTGTTTAACCATTAACCCCCATGAATTTAGTTATTCAAACCACTCCAGCAGACCTAACCCATCCCCAAAGATCACTTTATAGTTAGTGAGTTACACAGTTTGTGCTCGCAAATGGGACAACTCATACCTATGACGCTCATGCACACTCCTAAGTCATGTTGAGCGATACCGTCAACATCAGAAGTCACACAGGACCGGCATGGAATAGCACAACACAGAGACTGAAATCTGGATAAAAGGAATAATGACATGTTGAAAAAGCAATCTCTCGTTGCCTTGATCGGGTGCGCAATAACAACTAGCAGTTTTGCAATGACCATCCAACCAGACCCCGACACGCCAGGAGGCTATCTCGTATTGCGCGCCGATGTGTTAGCGGCTGAGCAAGCTAAAACCGCTGATCCTATGTACGCGGTATGGGCTGATGCCCTCCGAACCTTATCGAATAACAAGGTAGAAGCGATACAACCGGGCCTGGCAAGCAACCCAGCTAACGTCATTCGTGCTGAAAAAGTGTTCCCCGAATCTGAATGGAACTATCTCACGCAGATGGCTGCGCCCGAATACACCTACACCCGCTTCCTAAGAGCGATTGGTAAGTTCCCAGCGTTCTGTGGCGAGTACACAGACGGAAGAGATGCCGACGCTATCTGCAAGAAATCAATCATTACGGCCTTTGCCCATTTTGCGCAAGAAACCGGTGGCCATATTGCGGTTGATAACACTTGGGATAATCCGAAAGGTTTAGAAGAGTGGCAACAGGCACTGGTACATGTTCGCGAAATGGGATGGTCTGAAGGTCAGCCTGGCTACACTACAGGGTGTGGTCAAAACGATTGGCAAAATAAGAAGTGGCCATGTGCAGCTGGCCAAGGCTATTTTGGTCGCGGTGCCAAACAGCTTTCTTATCATTTCAACTATGGTGCTTTCTCGGAAGTGATGTTTGATGGTGATGCCACGGTTCTATTGAATAACCCAGGACTGGTTGCCGATTCATGGTTGAACTTGGCCTCGGCTATTTGGTTTTTCCTGACGCCGCAGGCACCTAAACCCGCAATGCTCCATGTGATAGACCGAACATGGAGCCCATCGCAGCTGGAAAAAGATGCCGGTATTGGTTATGGCTTTGGTACGACAATCAATATCATCAATGGCGGTATTGAGTGCGGTGAACACAACAAGGACAAAGGTCAACCGGTCAACCGTATCCGCTACTGGGAAGGGTTATCTAGCTTTTACCAAATCCCAATCCCGAGCGACGAGAAAAACACCTGCTGGCAGCAAACCCCTTATGGCAGCCTAAACCTACAAGGTGCGGCCGATGTCCTGTACACCAACTGGGACGGCGATTGGTCATATCATGCTGACCGGCCTGGAGGCGTGTCGTTTGAATGTAAACTGGTTGGTTACCAAACGGCATATTCGGCCTTGGTAGAGGATGATTACGAGAAATGTGTTGCCAACCTCTATGAATCACACGCTAGCTGGCCGAAAGTCAAAGTGGTTGATACCTTGGGCCCGATAGATCCGCCCACCGAACCGCCAGTGGGTGGTGCTCACCCTGCTTGGGATGCATCTAAAGTCTATTTAGCAGGAGATAAAGTTAGCTATAAAGGTGCAAGCTATGAAGCTAAATGGTGGTCACAAGGCAACGAGCCGACAAAAGGCGATCCCTGGAAAAAGATTTAATCTCTTTCTAAGCTCTAGCGAAGTTTGACCGAAGAATTATTAAATAAGCAAACGCCCACCTTTATGAAATCACTTCAAAATGGTGGGCGCTCTAATTCAAGCTACTGCTGAGTGAATTAGCCTTTTACCGCAATCACTTCGATTTCAACCTTGGCATCAAGCGGTAAGCGCGCCACTTCCACACAGCTGCGAGCCGGACAGTTGTCACCAAAGAATGCCGCATAGACTTCATTCACTGTGGCAAAGTCATTCAAATCTTTGACAAATACGGTCGCCTTTACGATATCTGCTTTTGTCATGCCGGCTTCGTTCACAATCGCTTCTACATTAGCCAATGATTGCTTCGCCTGCTCTGCCACGTCTTCAGGCATAGTATTTGTTTCTGGGTTCAACGGAAGCTGGCCTGATGTGATCAGCATATTGCCGAAGTGCTTACCTTGTACATACGGGCCGACTGCTGCAGGGGCATTCACGGTATTGATTGTTTGAGTCATTGTTTATTTCCTTGTTTACGGTATCGAGCTTATCAGCAATATCATTTCCAATTCTGATAACCCCTCAATCTTGAATAGAAATATACACGGCAATAAGGAGAAATTATTTTCTATGTTTTCTGCAATTACCCGTAATGATGGAATAATTTTCTCTGTGGCTTGCAAAGTACTAGCAATATTTGAGTATGAGTATCCATATAAAACGACTAACCGCTAGTCGGCACTAAACTGGGCTCGAAACCAGTTTCTCAATGCTAGTACACTTTCCTCTTTGAGCTTTTCCGGCAGGCAGACAAAATAGAATTCCTGATATGGGTTCAATACTGGCTCTCCAACCTGTACCAACATATTGTGCTTGATATCATCCCTAACAAACTGCTTGTGGGTAATGAGCACCCCCAACCTTCTTATCGTTGCCTGAACAGCTTGCACCGATGCGGTAAAGGTTAAGTTTTTCTGTTGGCTCGGCACCGCTAGATGGTAATGATCGCACCATACTTGCCAGTCATTTTGCCGTCGTGGATTGGTCGCAAAAATCGCTGGATACTTTGACAATAACTGCTGAGGTGTCGCCTGTTGGTTTCCTTCCAGTAGGTGCGGACTGCACACCATAATAAGTTCATCATCGCCGAGCTTTTCACAGTAATAATCCTGCCACTCATCGGTCTTACCATGCAGTAAAGCCACATCAACGCCCTCTCTCTCCAAATCAAAGGCATGAATGATATTGGAGATACGGATATCGATATTAGGGGCGTATTCGTTGAAGTCCGGAACACGGGGAATCCACCAGTGCAAGGCCAAGGAATTAACCATGTTCAACGTAATACGGTTACTTGGCTTCTTGCGGGCTATCGCCTCACTGGCTTCAACGATTTGAGCCAAAGCCGGAGCAACCTTGCGGTAGTACTTGCGGCCAACCGGATTCAATTCAACCCGACGTCCTACCCTACGGAATAAACTGACATCAAGCTGGGATTCCAATGCCTTGATCGCTTGACTGACAGCCGAGTGGCTAACGCTTAACACCTCGGCAGCATCTGTCATGCTGCCGGTTTTCGCGACGGCAACAAAAGCATAAATTGACTTAAGTGGGACCAGCTTTCTCATATGTAAGTTTTTCTAACAGTTTTGGTCAGTATTACTCGCTTTTTTCCTCGATACAAGCAACCTAAAATCAAACCATACAAAACTCTAGTGTCTTCATCACTCTCAAAGACATTCAGAGCATTTAACCCCAGCCGCAGTAAATATCTCTGCAAACCCATGCCTTCACCAAATAGGAGTTCACATTCATGCCGACAGACCTCAGGCCCGTAATTTTTATGCTTATCTCCACTTTCAGCCTGTCGTTTAATGGCCTTATGGGAAAATTACTGACAGAGAGTTTCAGTACCGAAGTACTCGGTTTCTTGAGATTCTTTCTGCCTGCTAGCATTATGTTACTCATGCTAAAAAGTTCTGGCTGGGTAATACCAAATAAGCACAACAGCCGACCAATTATCATCCGAGCCTTATGCGTTGTCGGCAGCCAGCTCTGTTTTCTCATCGCATTAAATGAACTGACCTTGGTCGAAAGCGTGGTGCTATTCAGCACCGGGCCATTGTTCATTCCTGTGTTAGAAAAACTGATGTACCGGACGCCGATTCAAGGCCTCACTCTCGCCTGCCTAGCCATGACTTTTTGTGGAGTATTGCTACAAGCAGGTAACCCTGCAGGCATCGAAATAAGGCCTGAGCTGCTCATTGGTTTAGCTGCCGGCGGGTTCAATGCCCTCTCACAAGTCACTTTGTTTAAGGGAGCAAAGTCTGATCTACCACCAGCGGCCCTAAATGGATGGTGCTTTATGTTGGCTGCAATCATCATATTTCCTGTCGCGACGGTGAGAGTTTTCACAACTGACAGTTTGCTGATTGCCTCCAATCCTTTTGATACCAATATGCTTCTGGTACTACTCATTACACTGGCTATAAGCATCGTCAGCACCCAAATGTTCCGCGCAAAAGCCTATAAATTGGTATCAACAGGCTCTCAGCTGGCCCCTTTGATTTTTACCAATTTACTGTTTGCGCTGATTTGGCAAGTCAGCTTTTTCAATGAAACATTGGAGACCAATAAAGTCATCGGGATCAGTCTTATCGTACTCGCGACCATCATCAATACCTTTGGACCTAAGTGGATACATCAACAAAGTGCGGCAGCACATTAACCCCCGATTACCTCTCCATTACTCCCAAAAAAAGAAAATCCCCGATTGGGGATTTTCTTTTTTTGCTATGTCTAGGGGCTATACCTCAACGGCATCTACTCACCATAGATATCGAAGCTGAAGTATTTTGCGGCAATCTTGTCGTATGTGCCATTGGCTCTAATCGTCGCAATCGCCTGGTTAAACTTCTCAGCAAGCGCCTTGTCATTCTTGCGCAGCGCTAAAGCGGTACCTTCACCAATGTAAGAAGGATCAGTAACTGCCTCTCCCACAAACTCAAAACCTTGGCCCTGCTCTTTTTCTAAGAATGCCAAAGCAAGCTGATCCGAGTTACCAAATACCGCATCCAAACGACCGCTCTGCAGATCAAGATACACTTCATCCTGCCCGTTATAGCGGCGGATATTAGCCACATCGCCAAATTTATCGGTGACATAGCGATCATGGATAGTCCCCAGCTGAACACCAATTCTCTTACCCTCTAAGCCTTGTTCGCTAATAGTGATACCTGCATCAGAACCTGCTACGAAACGGGCTGGGGTTTGATAGTACTTATCGGTAAACAGCACGCGTTGCTTACGTTCATCAGTAATACGCATTGAAGCCATGATCACATCTGACTTTCGTGCCAGCAGTGATGGGATCAGTCCATCCCAACTCTGTGATACCCACTCACAGTTCAGTTTTGCTTCTGCACAAAGCGCATCGGCAATCTCGATATCAAACCCTTTCGGCGTCCCCGATGCATCTTTGTAATTGAATGGTGGGTAAGTGAAATCCGAAGCCAGCCGAACAGGCTTTTGCGCTGCTAGTGCTGAACCCGATACGATTCCCGAGACCAGAGAAGCCATTACTAGAGCCAATGTCATTGTTTTCTTCATCATAAGTTCCTTTTATATTTTCTCTGCTTCCATCTCTTTTAGGGCAAGAAGCGTTTCACTCATACTGTCTTTAGAGCCAATAGTGATCCTTACACAGTTGGACAATGCTGGCTCATGTACCTGATTTCGGGTAATGATCCCCTTGCTGCAAAGGTATTGATACATACAAGTGGGAGTATTGAACTTCACCAACACGAAGTTAGTTGATGAGCAAAAGACCTGTTCAACAATCTCAAGCTGATTGAGCTCGCCTGCAAACCATTCCCTTACCGTAATTAGCTCATCCGTTTGGGCATTCATCTGCTTGATGCCTTTCTCCGTCAATGCGGAAAGTGCGACTTCAGCGGTTGGATCGGCTATAGGATAAGGGGCAATTAACCGCGTCACCAAATCCATCACACTCTCATCGGCCAGCAAGAAGCCACACCGTATTGAAGCAAGGCCAAATGCTTTTGACAGGGTTCTTATTACCACCAGATTAGGGTACTGATTGATAAGCCCAACAACTGTCGATTGCGGCGCAAACTCAATATAGGCCTCATCAACCACAACCAGTGCTTTATCTTTCGCGGATTCCAATAATGAAATGATATCAGCCTGAGAAATGATATTACCCGTTGGGTTATTGGGCGAGCACAAGAACAAGATATTCACATCATCTAGCTGTGCATTTATCGCCGCCATGTCTAGCTGAAAACTAGGCAGAAGAGGCACCTTGATAGTTTCAGCAGCAATGGAGTCGGCACAGAATTCATACATCGCGTAGGTCGGAGGGCACACCATGATTTTATCAACACCTGGCTGGCAGAATGTTCTTACCAACAGATCGATAGCCTCGTCCGCCCCTCGAACGGCAACAGCATTGCACCCAATGGCTTCGGTATGAGTTTGGCAATATTCCAAATACGCACTGGCTAGCTGATCGGGCAAAAAATCGGGATAACGCTGGTAATCACCTTGCTGTCCTTCATACCGACAACTGGATTCCAGCTCGTTGGCATTCAACCACAAATGACCGTTCCCCCCAATTCGCCGTGCCGATTGGTAGGGTATGAGCTTTTTTATAGCGTCAGGCGCAATTTTGTCGGCCAGTGATTTCATCTAATGACTCCATTCATGAAAATGCTTCAATAAATTCAACCAAAGAAGCATAAATAATCATAATTTTAGAATTTAAAATCATTATATGCAGTTTCTTCTTGATAAAGGAATCGATAAATCGGCATACTAGCCATGAAAAAACCTCATAGCTTAAAAAGGATTTAGCCAATGAAGGATTTACCTACAACCAAAGAGCTGACGGCTTTTCTGGTGACTTCCAAAACGCTCAGCTTCACCAGAGCTGCCGAGGAGCTCAATCTCACCCAAGGCGCTATCAGCCGGCAGATCATAGCGTTGGAGAATAGGCTGCAGATCCCTTTATTCCAACGCCAAGCTAGGGGGTTAGCACTTACCGACAAGGGAAAGGAATTTCTCCCTCTCATTGAAAAAGCGGTCAATCAAATCCAGCATGCGGTGACAAAAGTCCGTGCCGATGAGAACCTGATAAAGTTAAAAGCACCAAGCTGCATCACAACTTGGCTGTTACCCAAACTGATGGCCTTTCAACAAGCCCACCCCGAGATTGATGTCGAACTGACATCCGCCATCAACCACAGTGTAAATTTCTCGACTGAGCCCTTTAATGCCGCCATATGCTACGGACACGCACCCCATTCTGCAGAACTGACTTCTAACTTATTGTTCGAGGAAATCCTCGCGCCCATGTGTTCATCAAAGATGATTACGGGTAATGAAGAGGAGATGTCTGCCGATGCAATGAGCCAATACACTTGGCTGCATGCAACACCAGATAGAAGCGATTGGAAGTTATGGCTAAACAAAACAGATAATGCCCATTCATCGCTTGCCAGCCAGAACCAGCACTTTGCCACACTCGATCTGGCCGTTAGCGCATCTTTACAAGGGTTCGGTATTGCAATCGGTGATGTCACCCTCGCAAAACCAGATTTAGACAGCCAGCGTCTGGTGATGCCCAATACGAAAACAGTCGCTTCAGGTAAAGGCTATTACTTGGTGTATCCGGATAACCAGCAATCAGCGGCAATGAAGCTATTGATAATGTGGCTGATTGAACAATAAAAAACAGCCACATGCAGTGGCTGTTTTAAGCATTTGAGCAATGCTTGGAACTAGGCGGTTTGCTTAACGGGTACCTGCTTTTCTTGATCGCCTTCTTTGGCATAACGGTTAGCCAAAATAGCGCAGTAGAAGATCTGGATCTGGTGGTAGAACATAATCGGTAGCAGCATCATGCCCAGCATAGGGTTTGCACCGAAAATTACTTTTGCCATCGGTACACCAGCTGCCAGCGTTTTCTTGGTTCCGCAAAATACTGCGGCAATTTCATCTTCACGGCTGAAGCCTGCCTTGCGGGCGATCCACTGCATACTGTGTACTACCACAAGCAGAATGACTGTCGTAGCAAATAAGGTCATCGCCAAGGTGCTGAGGGCAAAATCAGTCCAGATACCATCTTTAAC
The DNA here is from genome assembly GCF_056158405.1 of Photobacterium sp. AWH4_225. Taxonomy (NCBI): domain Bacteria; kingdom Pseudomonadati; phylum Pseudomonadota; class Gammaproteobacteria; order Vibrionales; family Vibrionaceae; genus Photobacterium; species Photobacterium sp. AWH4_225. The sequence goes on from NZ_JBSWTF010000004.1 coordinate 592,027, forward strand.
CGAATCACTGAAAGCATTAAATACAATCAACAGGATCACCCACTTGTCGATTTTGTTGATAATGGACTTACGTTTTTCCAGCAACTTGAGCAGCACGGGCCTCAGCAGTTGGCCGACAACCATAGGTAGCAGCAACATGGAAGAGATTGAAACCACCGTATCGATAATGTCCATCTCGACACCATCCATGCCCATGAACCATTGGATCAACAGCGGAGTAATCAGTACGCCGAGCACACTGGACAGAGACGCATTGAAAATCGCTCCCGGTACATTGCCCTTGGCCGCACTGGTCATTGCCACTGATGATGAAATAGTACTTGGCAACACAAACAGATAGCAAAAACCAAAAGCCAGCGCTGCAGGCATCATGGCATGGAACACATTACCAAAAATCAGCCAGAGCAAAGGGTAGGCAATAAACGTCGCGCTCTGGACAAAAATATGCAGTTTCCAGTTGGTGATACCCGCTTTTATCGCTTGCGGCGATAAGCCAATGCCGTGGAGGAAGAAAATAATGGCAATACCAATAGCAGTCACTTGATCCAAATGCAGCAAACCACCTGACTGACCGACAGAGGGCATTAGTGCAGCCAACGCAACTGCTGACAACATCCCCGTAAGGAACCATTCTTTCTTGAAGTAATTTATGACTTTTTTGAACACTATTTTCACCTTCATATACCCATCTTATGCCCCATCAAGTTAAAAATGAGGGCAGGCAGCTACCATCCATTGGCAATCTAGGTCTATTAGGATACGCTGGTCTTGATTTCCTGCTATCGCAAGGAAGATAACTTTTATCGATAACAGGACAAACTAGCCCACTATTTTCCCGTATAAAAGCGGTAGCCCTAACATCGAATCATTTATGGGACCGTAAAGGCAGCCAAACATGAACAAGCAAGTCGGCATGAACAAGCAGGTAAGCAAAGTCAACCAAAGGCAACATCGGCATGTACCTTCCTTGTCAGTGCTGCCCCGCCCCGTTTATGCCCGTGTCGAAAACTGGCAACAGTCCGGCAGTCAAACCCACTGGCATACCCATAACTGGGGGCAGTGGTCTTATGCGGTAGAAGGGATGCTTATTGTCCATACCCGCCAGGGCCAGTATGTCGCCCCGCCACAGTTTGCAATTTGGATTCCCGAAGGCGTCGAACACAAGGTGATTTCAAACGGCGCGGCACAAATGCGCAGCCTGTATATAGAAACCAGCGCTCTATCACACACTCCATGGGCAGAACCAAGAGTTTGCAGCATTACCCCATTGGTGCGTGAGCTAACCCTGCAATTTTGTGCGCTTCCAGCCGACTACAATTGTGATAGCGCTGATGGCCGTTTGGCTCAGGTTCTCATTGATCAGATTGCCTGCTTACCTACGGCCTCTACCCAGTTGACTATGCCGAGCGATAAGCGCCTTGTGGCCATTGCAGAGCTTCTCCAACATCATCCTGATGAGCAAAGGGATATCGAGCAACTGGGTGAGTTGGTTGGGCTATCTGGCCGAAGCGTTAGCCGGCTTTTCAAACAACAAACCGGGCTAACCTTCCAGCAATGGCGGCAGCGGGCCAGGTTACTCGAAGCATTAAATAGGCTTGAATCTGGCTGTCCAGTAACCCAAGTCTCGATTGAGTGCGGTTACGATTCTGTTTCTGCTTTTGTTTCCATTTTCAAAAAGCAGTTTGGTGATACACCGGGGAAATACTTGCGCAAGGAGTAGCCCCCTCAACACCACCAACTAGTGAAATCCAGCTATCCGTATTAGTCTTTATAGACCTTATTGTAAAAGGCGTACGTGATGACAACCAGCAAGGAAATCCATTGGCCTGAGTATTACCACCCCAAGAATGCTCAGCTTCATGTCAGAAACGAAACGCTGATCCCTGCGCAAGCCGATGCCATCTGGTCTAGTCTCACCCACGCTCCTTGTTGGCCGCAGTGGGGACGTGCCCAGACTTCAGTGCAAATCCTCAATGGTGATGGTGTTGAATTGCATAAAGGCAGCATCTTCCGCTGGAGAGCAAGAACACTCCATTTTGATTGCACCGTGGTTGAATTTATCCCCCATGAGAGGCTAGCCTGGAAAGGAAAATGCGGTGATGTCGACATGTACCACGCATGGCTCATTGAACCCACCGATGAAGGCTGCCTTATCCTCACCGAATCAACCCAGCGCGGCGGCATGACATGGCTCACCAAATATTTCACCAGCAGGAACATCCAATCCTACCACCGGCGGTGGCTTGCCGAGCTGAAGAAACAGCCAGAATGTAAAAAACAACAAAAGCCTTCGTCTTAGTCTTAACCTTCTTGAACGATCACTCAAAATAAATTTGAACAATCATTCAAAGCCACTTATATTAAAAACCAAATAAACGGCAACCTGCCGCGATTTCGTTAGAGAGACCACCATGACTGCATCTACTATCCATATAGCTAAAGCACCTCTCGATGGTGATTTCGAGCCATTCGCTTGGCAGAAAAAGTGAGACTAAACATGGCAGAGAAAATTAAACTCGACATTATTTCCGACGTGGTTTGCCCCTGGTGCCTTGTCGGCTACAAACATCTTGAGGCAGCCATCAATGAGCTGGGTCTTCAAGACCGCATCGACATTGAATGGCAACCGTTTGAACTTAACCCGGATATGCCGCCTGAAGGTGAAAACCTCCGTGAACACGTTGCGCGGAAGTACGGCTCAACAGCGGAGGACAGCCAAAGAGCACGTGAAAGAATTGCCAAGCTGGGTGCTGAGCACGGATTCATTTTCAACTACTTTGATGAAATGAAAATGGTCAACACCTTGGATGCCCACATCATGCTGGAATTTGCCAAGGAATATGACAAGCAGACAGAGCTGAAAATGCGTTTGTTCAACGCCTTTTTCAGTGAGAAAAAAGATATTTCAGACAGGCAGGTATTGCTTGAAGAGGTAGCAACCGTTGGCTTGGACAAACAAGCTGCTCAATTAAGGCTGGAAGATACAGCATACCGTGATGAAATCCGTTCGGTAGAAGTAGAGTGGCAGCAACTGGGCGTCACCGCAGTACCAACGGTTGTCTTCAACCGTAGCAGCGCATTAACCGGAGCCCAAGAGGTCGAAACCTATAAGCAGGTGCTACTTGAATTGGTTAACGAACAAGCTACATAGAAAAAGATTTTGCACAGAGCTGGATTGGATATAAATCATATCATTTCAGCTCTATCCTACTCCTTGCCGTATTTAACAACAGCTCATAGAAATATCTTGCTGCCGGTCCGGTTTTCACACCTTTGGGCAGTGTCAGGTGCAGTGGAACTTGGTAACGTTCAGCGTTTTCGATAGAGAGAACTTTAATGCGTTCATCCGCTCGGCTTTTCACAATGTGTTCTGGTAAGCGACAGAACCCTACTCCCTGCTCTACAGCCAAAAAGGCATGGTCAAAATTATCGACAGTAATCCGCTGCCGCGACTTTAGCCAACCTATATCTTGCTTAGTGTTCTTGTCGCTTTCCCCGCCCAGATCACGGATAACTATCTGGCTCGTAGAAGCCAACTCGCTAAAGCAAAGAGACTCTCTTTGTGACAAAGGGTGATGAGCAGCAACCACCGGGACCATGGTCGTCATCCCAAAAGCCTCAGCCGGATAGTTGGTAATCGGGATATTAATAATGGCAATATCTGCTTGCTCTCCAGTGACCATTTGCTTTGTTTTCGACAATGAAGTTTCAACAACCTGAATCGATGTCGTACTGTTCTGTGCCAAGAATGCGGCCATAGGTTGATAGAGCCAGGTCGGGTCACAAAGGTGGTCAATCGCAATAGTTATTTCAGATTCGATGCCCCTTGAAAGTTGCTCGCTCATTTCTTCCAGCTCACGGGCCTGCTCTAACATGGCATTGGCCCTACGTAGCAGCGACTTACCTTCTTCGGTCAGAACCGCTCTTCGTTTTTGCACTTCAAGCAATGATACCCCGAGCTGTTGCTCAAGCTTTTTTACTGCGTAAATCAGCGTGGTGTGGCTTTTGTTCATGCTTGTGGCCGCAGCTTGTATGCTGCCAGCACGTTCAATTTCCAACAGTGTCTGCCATTGATCAAGGGTGGTCTTTAATCTCATTGGTCTAAATATTCCACAGTAAACCGCAACATTATGAACTTTTCTGTTTATTTTATATAGACAAGAATAGGCCCATACCAAACAGACAAGCCAAATTTTGTTGCTTCCTATAATGAGTGTGGAGAAAACCATGGCGAAATTACTACAGGTTGATTTTGAGTTTAAAGGCCCGTTCGGTGATGAAATGGCAACAGCCTTGGTAGGGCTTGCCGAGTCGATTAACCAAGAACCGGGGATGATCTGGAAAATCTGGACCGAAAGTGAAAAAGACCAATTAGGAGGTGGTATCTATCTGTTCGAAGACGAAGCAAGTGCACAGTCTTACCTTGAGATGCACACGGCACGTTTGCAGCAAATGGGAATAGCAGAGGTTCGTGGGCAGATTTTTGATATCAACCAACCGCTCACCTCAATCAATAAAGGCCCGGTCAATCAGTGAGGCAGCCATGAGCAACAAAACGTTTTTAACCCTACACGGTGCTATCTACTTAATTTTTGCCTTAGCACTGTTCTTTGTACCTAGCCAGATTTGGCCAATGTACGGCGTAGAGATCAATGACCAATATGCGTATTTCCTCTCTCAGCATACGAGCATCTTCCTTGGTGGTATCGCCGCAGTAAGTCTTCTGTTGAGGGATATTGAACCCGGTAATATCGCCAGGAAGCTATTTAGCGCTTTGCTGGTCAACAACGTCCTTGGCGTCATTATCACGGTTTATGCTGGTGTCTCGGGGATATTCGTTGGCTTTGGCTGGAGTGATCCAGCCTTCTTTGCCTTGCTTTCAGTACTAAGTTACTTGCAACTGAAAAAACAGTAATAGTTTTTACGGTATCTACAATACTTAACCCCAGCGATAAGTACTCACTTTATCGCTGGGGCTACATAGACTAAGGTTTAAGCTTTAGCACCTCATCAATATCAATAACATTGTGTCGCTCAGGGACTTGCTCCCACTCTTCGCCCCAGGTTCGGTTGACTATTTTACCTCGCTGTACTGCTGCACGGGCATCAATCTCTTTGGCCCAGCGCAATAAGTGGGTGTATTGCTCAACCTGCAAGAACTCCGCAGCATCATAAAGCTTACCCAGCACCAGGTTGCCGTACCACGGCCAGATAGCCATATCAGCAATGGTATATTCGTCGCCGGCAATGAAGGCGTTTTTGGCCAGCTGTTTATCGAGTACATCAAGCTGACGCTTGGCTTCCATGGTGAAACGATCAATCGGGTATTCAAACTTTGCCGGGGCGTAAGCATAGAAATGACCAAAGCCACCGCCCAAATAAGGTGCTGAGCCCTGCAGCCAGAACAGCCAGTTCATAACCTGGGTCTTGGCAACAGCATCTTGGGGAATAAAATGACCAAACTTCTCGGCAAGGTAAAGCAAGATGCCACCAGATTCGAAGACGTTAATTGGCTTTTCTAACGAGTAGTCAACCAATACGGGAATTTTTGAGTTTGGATTCACCTCAACGAAGCCTGAAGAAAACTGGTCACCCTCACCAATTCTGATCAAATGGGCATCATACTCCGCTTCTGATACTCCAGCAGCCAGCAACTCTTCTAGCATAATTGTCACTTTCTGGCCGTTGGGTGTGCCCATCGAATATAACTGCAAAGGGTGATCACCAACAGGTAAAGCTTGTTCATGCCTTGCACCGGAATCAGGCCGGTTGATGCTCGCCCACTCGCCACCGTTTTCACTGTCGTAAGTCCAAACTTTTGGTGGGGTATATTCTGTACCCATTTGCCGTTCCTCGCTTGATTTACTAACCCGTCTTGTTCATGGCTTGCTATTAAGCATCACACCATGAACAATCGTTCAAAATTAAACATTAGCTAATAAACCAGCTTAGCGCAAGATTTTTGAACACTTGTTCATAATTTCATCCATTTTCCCTTTTCAGACTAGATCGAGTGCCACTCAATCGCCGCTTTCATTTTGTCTGACATTGCCCGCGCCTCTTGTTCATCCTCTCCTAGTACGACCAAACTCGCATGATTAACAGGTACTTGCACCCCACTCATATTGCCACGGTCTAGCATGTCTTCATCAGAAGAAGACTGCGGCACAATATACACGCTGACCTTCTGCCCTTGCGCGTTAGCCAAAACCATCTGGAACACCGTCTTTTTACCAAACTGGCAGTGATTAACGTAATAAACATGGCCTGGCAAATGGGCCAACTTCGAACCAAATGGCTGCAGCTTCATATTCACCTGCTGCAAAGAAACGGCTTCATCAATCCCTTGAATAAAGGCTTGTTGGGAGCCGGCATGAGCCATGGCATCTTGGATCAGGCTACCAGACGTAATTAAATTCGACTGCTCAAGCATTGGGTACATGCCATAACCTGTCAGCGCCATCAACAAGGCAGCAACAACACCTAACCACGGGCGAGAGCGCTTGCTTCCAGAGTTATTCCGCTCAGGGATCTGCAATAAGCGTCGCTCCAACCCTTCGGGCATATCAACTGACATCACCGTCTGTAATTGGATCTCCTCTTTTTCCTTTTTGTTGCGAAAGGCTGAAATAGATGTGATTTTACACGCCATACCTCGTCCTTAGGTCATTCGTATCCGTATCATTATCAAACAGTTGCTTCTTACCTCTTGAAAGCCTTGTAAGAACAGTATTTAGGTTCAATGCAGTGATCTTCGAAATTTCATCAGCGGTGAAACCCATTACGATTTGTAGTAGTAGTGGCTCTCGGTAGATATCAGGCAGTGCAATAATCTTTGCTCTTAACGTCGCATCGAGATCAGGCCTCTCGTCGTGATAAAGAAAATCACAATCTTCAATATTCACATGTTCTACTGGCTGTCCTCTAAACCGACGAGCATTTTCCCGACGTAATATGGTGATAAGCCATGGCTTGGCCAATTCATCATCTTTGAGGTTATCAAGAAAGCGCCACGCGCGAAGATAGGTTTCCTGAACCAGATCCTCCGCATCATGAGGGTGATGGCAAAGCCAATATGCATATCGGTATAAGTCTTGGCTATATTCCGCGACCAACTTCTCGTATCGTTTTTTCTTACTACGTTGACCGAACATATCAACGGTCGACTTAATTATATTGGTGATCATCCTGAACTCATTCTAGCCATCAATAGAAATGAGTTAGTGCAGAAAAAGCAGGAATAATTCATCGAGTCTATCATTTTAGATGTATCAGAATATGAAATATCAATAGATACAATGAATTATTATCAAATAAAGCTCACTGGATATTCCTATCTTATTTCCCACAAAATTAACAAGGATTAGATGCGTTAATTTGTTGATGTTTTATCTATTAAAAAATTTTTTACCGGGAAGGAAATAATCTAATTGATATGGGGGTCTTTATGCTCAGGACGTCCAAACCAATATTTATAACTCTAGGAAATCACATGAAAAAGCCCATTTTTTTCAGCTTTATCCTTGGTGCTTCGATCACCTTTAGCCCATTAAGCATGGCGTCTTTGCTTCAGCACCACCTCTCAACGACTAACGATAAAAATGCCCAATCAAGCATAGAGTTCAATATTAGCAATGTATTGGAAGAGGTTAACACGTTAGAGCAGCACTTATCCTCAGCGGGAGATAAAGTATCATCAACCAGCATTACAAGGGTCGTTGGCCAACCAAAAAGCCAAGAAAGCGATATTTATCAAGACCTGATTAAATTCCATATCGAAAACCTATAAACAGCCTATATATATTAAAAGCTATCAACAACGGAAGTCTAAACATGCCTGTAAAATTACAGAAAAACCTATCAATTAGCCTATTAACGCTGCGACTGGGTATATTCCTTGTCTTCTTTATGTGGGGATTAGATAAAATCATTGCGACCGATCATGCAGTCAAAGTCTTCTCTGGCTTTTACGGACTTAACCTATCACCTACTGTGATGGTTATGTTGGGACTATTGCAAATGGTGTTCTTAGTTGCCTTTGTACTAGGGATATGGCGCGATAAGACTTACTTGGCTATTTTGGTTTTACACTTCGCCTCTACTCTTTCGTCCTTTGCCAAGTACCTAGATCCTATGAACAACCTCTTGTTCTTTGCTGCATGGCCTATGCTTGCGGCTTGTTTGGCTCTTTATCTACTTAGGGACTACGACACCATTACGTTTGGTTTTAAGGCTAAAGCTCAAACGGTACCGAGTTAACCGTAGTTCGAAGCATCCTATCTCCAGAATCACAAAAGGAAGCCAACTTAAATTAGTTGGCTCCCTTTTTAACCAGCCCCTGAATATAACCTCTACTTATGTAACCATTTCATTCTATTTCTCTCCCACTAATCCATTCACTCAAACGGTTCATTTATTAGTGCTTTATTTCCTGTTGAAACATTTAGTTACAATCACCACTAGTGACGCAAACGATTGCGCGGTGTATATTCCGTGCCGCACGCATTAAGCGCTTAAGCTAAATACAAGGATCACCCCATGCTATCGCAAACCAAAAAAGTGTTTTTCGTCATCGGAGCACTACTTCTATCCACCGTTGCAACAGCTTCTACTGTAAAGAGCGTTACTGTTCCAGCCAACACTGCTCCTAAGCAGCCGATCCTGATCCAGGGTCCAATGCCAATCGAAGCGGAGTACTTCGCTGATTTGCTTGAAAATGTTCGCATCGAGCACAGCGGTAACTTTACCTTTTACATTGGTACTTTGAACGATTATCCGATTGTTGTAACCAAAACCAGCAAGGGTGTTGAAAACACAGCTGCAGCAACTGCGATTGCAATCGAGCGTTATAAGCCACGTGCCATCATCAATCAGGGTACATCTGGCGGCCACGACAAATCTCTTAATGTCGGCGATATCGTTCTAGGTAAGCGTTCATTCAATGCAGGTAACTTCAAGACCCCTGTACTGGCAGAAGGTGAAGGTTCAAACCCAATGAACTGGATCCCAATGGATGTGATGGCGTCTGAAGGCAGCGCTGGTGAAGGCGACGGCGCTGTTGATGCAGAAAAAGTGCGTTACTACGAAGGTAACCCAGAGCTACTGGCTTCTGCACATGCAGTAAAAGAAACGCACAAGCGCGGTAAAGTTGTTGAAGGGACTATCGGTTCTGCCAACTTCTGGAACAACGAAATCGACCGCATGAACTGGTTGAACAAGCACTTTGGCTCTAGCGTGGAAGAAATGGAAACGGCATCAGCAGCTATGATGGCTGAAGCTTACGGTATCCCTTTCCTAGGCATCCGTATCCTGTCGAACAACCTAACTAATGGTGGCAAGTACGACCCATCAACAGCAACGGACAACCAGAAGTTCGTTAAGAATGTAGTACTGCACTACATCTCGACTCTGAAGTAATTCATCGTTAAAAATCAACAAAGAGCCTCATTTTGAGGCTCTTTTTGTTTTTAACTCTAACGTTAACTCGCTCACAGGATCTTAGGATGTGGGATACCTGTGTGATTAATCGTGACGATTTCAGCTAAACCTGCATGCCAAGATAGCGACCAACGTGAACAAAACGACAACAACAAGACATGAGGTCAATATGAAACCTACATCTTTGGCAGTAGTGCTCTCAGGTATCCTTTTAGGCGGTGTTGCTAACGCTAGTGAAGGCAATGTGATTCATAACCCTGGCTTTGAAGATAAAGGCTTGGGCTGGAGTTATTGGTTTTCAAATATTCGCAGTGATGGCGCTTACGAAGGCACCTACCGTGGCCGTATAGCGATTGGTGCCGACCACCACATCAGCCAAGTCATTACCGTTCCAGAAACGGCTTATTATGATTTGTCAGCTTTCATCAAGAACGACAAGCAAGGCGGTCAGTTTGGTTTAAAGAACTTGAACGGAGAGGTGCTGCTATCAAAACAGGTTGGGGCTAATAAACAATACTCTCTGAACAAAATCAAAAATATCGCCCTGGAACAAGGTGAGATCCTATCGGTATTTTTCTCGGGATCAGATAAAAGTGCAGTCAGCATTGATAACGTTTCACTGACCAAGTCGAAGAAAGGCAAACAACCGAAATTCAATCAGATTGTCCAGTTTAACGTGGCGGAACAATCTGGCACTACCACAATCAACCGCAACAAACAGCGGATCGAATTTACCGTCCCTTTTGCCACGGATCTTAGCCAGCTCACTATCAGCAACTTACTGGCTTCGCCAGAGAGCCAAACCAGCATACGGCAAGGTGATATTGTTGACTTCACCAAGCCAGTTTCTGTGCATGTCATCAATGAAAAAGGCAAAGCAGAAAAGTGGACAGTCACCGCGATTGAAAGTGAGAAAGAAGTCACTATCGCTTCATCTAACGCAGCACTGGAAGATTCCTTTAATTGGGCCATTGATAAGACCAAGCAGTTTGTCATGACCGGTCAAAGCGGCCTCGTTAACCGAGATGAAAACAACAACGACGGTAGCGGCACCGCAGGCTATATTCCCTCTTACTGGGCAGGATATTTCGACCGTACCGCCTTCTATTCACGAGATTTTCTTCACCAAGCAAGCGGTGGCTGGCTAGCAGGTTTAGGTGCAGAGAATCTATCGATGTTCCAGACCTTTGCCCGCCACTCTACCGAGCCGCGCAAGTGGTATACCTTGTGGGCGATCAACTTCGATGGTACGCCGCACACTATCGATTACCACCACGACGACTATTTTGTTCGTGAAGTTCCAGCCCAATTCGAATTTGTCGAAAAAGCCCTCGAACAATACCGCTGGACTGGTGATGATCGCTATATCTACGATCCTGATCTTTGGCAGTTCTACACCAAGGTACTGACTGACTATATCGCGCTTCATGATGACCAAGAGCCAAATGGGATCGCAGAAGGCTATGGCGGGATTTTTGAAGGCTCAGCCACCTATAACGAGCGCGGTGAGTTCCCAATCGAAGCGGGTGACGGCATTGGCTCACAATACCAAGCAACAGTCGCATACGCTGAAATGCTCCGTGCCCGTGGCGAAGATGCCCTTGCTGACGAATGGCAAGAAAAAGCCATCGAGCTCAAACGCTTCTTCAACGAAGAATGGAGCATTAAAGATCCGGCTAACCCAATGGATAATTACGTCAATATCATCCAGAAAGATGGCCTGCGTCTGAACGATTTCGGTAAGGAAAACAGCTGGTTTATGCCGATGAAACTCATTACTGAGCCGGGTGAGCGCAACAACAAATACCTCGACTTCATTTCAGCTAACCTGGGTGAAGGCATTGGCTCAACCCCTGAAGCGCCACACAATATCGAGGCCTATACCTATATTCCAGAAACCTACTTCCCATATAACCAAAATGAAGAAGCCTGGAAATGGATGAACTACATCATAAACAAAAAGGATCTGCCTCATGAGCGCCCAACCCAAGGCACCAATGGCGATTACCCTGAAATTTCCTTCACCTTCATATCCAACACCATTGAAGGCCTGATGGGGATTGAGCCCAATGCACCTGAAAACCGCGTGGTTACTGCCTCCCACCTACCGCAAGACGTAGAATGGTTGGAAGTTGATTACCTACCTATGGGTGAGCACGAGCTGGCTATCCGCCATGACGGGCTAAAAGAAACAAGCTTGACCAATACGTCTGATCTGCCTCTTGAGTGGGAAGCGCGCTTCTACGGCAAACATGACGCTATCACCGTAAACGGTACGGCAATGAAAGCGAAGAAGAAGAAAGTTAATGGTGTGAAGCTAAGCTACGTGGTTATCGAGGTACCAGCTAACGGCGAAGCGATAGCATCCATTCAATAACCTAATCATCAAAACAAAAACAAACGCCACCCAAAGAGGTGGCGTTTGCCCTATTCAAATCACAAACGAAAAAGCTAGTTAAACGTCCTAACCACTTTACCCATACCTTTGTAACTGTACTGTCGGCTGCTGTAAGGGATAAACGCCGATTCACCCGCAATCAGGTTAATCTCTTGGCCTTCGCTTTCCAGCGTCAACTTACCCTGCAAGCACATAATGATTTCAGCACTGCGAACAAACTCAGTCTGTGGTTTATCGGTCAAAGTAATCACTTCAACTTTGAAATCGTCAACCGGTACGTTGTAGCTAACCTTGTTGTCTTTTACCTGCCCTTTCAGTCTTAGGTGGTGAGCCGGGATTGGCTCAAACCGGGTATTTTTCAGCAGTTCTTCAACGTCCATGAACTTAGGTGTCAAGCCAGCACGAAGCACGTTATCCGAACTAGCCATAACTTCAATACCCGTGCCTTCTAAGTAGGCATGCGGTGTTTCGGCATCAAGGTACATAGCCTCGCCCGCCTCTAACTCAATGACATTGAGCATCAAAGGGGCAAACAAACCAACATCATTTGGATACTCAACGGCAAAACCTGCGATCAACTCAAAAATAGCTTTTGCATCGGTCGACAGACCTTTCGAGCCGATGTTTTCCATCAGCTCTGCAATTGCAGACTGCTTTTTCTCGCCCGTTAGGGAAATCACCTCACGGAAAAACGCCGCCAATTGAATCGGCGTTGGGTTAGCTTTCAGCGCCTGAACATCTTCTGCCAACGTTGGGCAATTGGCTTGCTCGAACAGCTCAACCATCTCGTTAATCACGCGGAAACCGTTCATTGCCTTGTAGTTGGTCAGAGCGTAAACCATCTCTGGTTTGTGGTTTGGATCTTTATAGTTACGTTCGGCGGCATTGAGAGGAATACCGGCAAGGTTCTCTCGATGGTAACCTTCTTCGGCTGCTGATTTCTTCGGATGCACCTGAATAGACAGTGGCTTAGCGGCTGACAGAACTTTAACCAAATATGGCAACTCACCAAATTTATCATGGGTGTAACGGCCCAATACTGTTTCAGGTGACTGCTCAATTACATCTGAAAGGAGATGGCTTTCACCATCACAAACAATACGGGAGCAGCCATTTGGGTGAGCCCCCATCCACAGTTCTGCTTGTGGTTGGTCATCTGGGTTACTGATGCCAAACAAGGCTGTCATCGCGGTTTTGCTGCCCCATGCATAGTTTTGAATTACATTACCTAGCTTATACATATCATCGTTATCCGGATAAAAAGCTGCCGGGCAAGCCCGGCAGAAAATTGGAAATATTCACGTAGAAAAAACAACTAATTCTCAGCGCTGACAGGGTTCATCACGCCCTGCCAGCGTATTGCATGAGATTAGAAACGCACTCGGAACGTTTTTGCCTGACAAGGGCGCAGTTCGCCGAATTGACCGGCTTCGTAGCCTTGCTTTTCCAATACCACTTCGTCCATACGGGTTTCTACCCACTCAGTGATAGGACGGCTGAAGCGGATACCATCAGTAATGGTTTCTGTTTCAGATGGGTTGTAAACACGCACGATGAGCGCATTTTCATCTTCCGCTTTCTTCAGAACGCTCAGCACTGCGCCTTCCGTGCCTTTCTCAAGTAGCGAGAAAGTCAGCGGCTGGTTTTGCTCACCCACATTCAGCTTCATCGCGTTGTATGGGATCTTGTTGTAGCACTGGATAGGCGTCACATTGTCACGTGCCATTGCCATGACATTAGCTTCAATGTGGTTGCCCGCAAAGCCACTCAAGGTGAAGTTACATACGATCTTACCGCGCACCTGTGAATCAGGCGTTGGGATCTTGATACCCGATGGACGGCCAGGACGCAGAAGAAGTTCTTCTTTACCCAATACACCCACACCGCGAAGCAGCGTTAACGCAAAGGTATCTTTTTCTTCGTTGCCTTTAGAAGAAATTACCTCGAACTCACGTAGGCCGTTGCTCATGATAGCCATACCTGCTTGACCACTCTCCAGCGCTGCAAAGTTCATCAGCTGGTAAACAGGTACTGGCGCTTCTTTCCAACCGTCTTTTTCCCAGTTTGCCATTTCTGGGTCGTTAACTGGACGGGTGATCAAACCAAATTGGTTATCGGCGACTACAGTCTCAGACACGAACGGGGTTGGAACCAATACACGTACACGATGATCGTCAGCTTGGTTGTCCAACTCCATGCGTACTTCAATACGGCGAGAGCCAGCTTTTAGCACCACTTGGCAATCAACATCCACATAACCATCTTGGTTAGTACGCTCTTCACGGGCTTGCAGGTTGTCAGGCACATCCATACGTAGCTTGATGCTGGCAACTGACTGGAAACCTTCATGTTTAATGTTGGTTTCAACTTTGAACTCATCAGAGTACAGTAGCCACTCTTTACGAGATGGTGAGTAGTCGTACTCGTCACCATCATCAGAACCATCTTCTAAGCGAAGCACCTGATCGAAAGTCTGCTCTGTTTCTTTGTCGAAGATGGTTAGCGTACCGTTGTCATTGACATTGATACGGTAGAACTCATTCTCCATCAGGTATTCTTTCTGCTCGGCAACCTTCACTTTGCCTTTGGTATTACCTTCAATGTGAAGTGTGGTAAAGCCCATTGCCGGTACGATGTGCTTGATTTGAATATCGTATTCTACGAATGGGTCGTAGTTTCCGTAGTGAACGATCTGGCGGTCAATCTTACCTGGATCAATCACACGCTGATCTTGGATGTAGTACTCGACTTCATGGCCGTGCTCATCGAAGATCTTGAACTCTTGCGCACGAATAGTGATGGTCGTGTTAATCACTTCCTCACGGTCGTATGGCGATAGGTTGAACATTGCTAGCTTGTCACAACCTTCACGGGCTGGCATGTGGTCAACAATCTTACGTTTGTAGAAGTTGATCAGGTTAGTTGCCATGTCATCGGCAAGGATGTAACGATTTAGGATCTCGGCATGTACTTTATCCGAGCAGCAGCAACCAATTGAGTCGTGGGCATGGTTCTTCATGCTCTCTTTCCACATTTTCTCAATCAGGCCGTGGTGGTAATCAAAGCCCAGCGTCCAGGCAATCGATGCCAACGGTTCTAGGATGTTTACAATCTTGTTCTCTACTTCCGCGTGGATCAATTTGATATCCATACGGGTAGAAGAAATCGTACGGTGAACACGCATGTATTTACCGTCGTTGAACTCGCCTTTGACAGTATCAAGTTGGTCACGAACTTGTTCGATACGCTCAAACACTTCTTCAAAGCGGCTCATCTTGAATTCGCGGTCAGGATAGATTTCACGTAGGTTATCCATCACTTCGAAGATATCTTTTTGGATCGGCATCTGGTCATGGCCGTTAGGAAGCAGGATATCTTTGGTTACCGATGGTTTTTCCAATACTGGGAAGTATTTGTCCAAACGGGCACGCAGGCCTTCTTCGTCTTGTGGCAGGTATTTACCAATTGCGTAACCCAGCGGAAGTACCTGTGCAGTCACTTCGCTGCCGTCGTTACTCTGCCACACAAATTCTGTTTTGTTGGTGCCGTGACGCTCAGAACAACCACGCCAGAACATTGCGCGGTCAATACCAAAACCGTTGTAGATCATTGGCAGCTGTGAGCTCATTGAGAATGAGTCTGGCAGGTAACCGATTTTCATGGCTTCGCCAAAGTTCATGCAGTCACGAATACCGTACATCATGTTACGAACGATAGATTCACCCGCAACCTGCATGGTGTCGGTTTGTGAGTACCATGGACCGATAATAAGTTTGCCCGCTTGTACTTGTTTGCGTACGCGCTCTTCGTTTTCAGGCATGATAGCAAAGTAATCTTCCAGAACCGCGGTCTGGCCATCAAGTACATAGAATTTGTATTCAGGATCTGACTCTAGGCGAGTCAGGATTTCTTCCATGTTGTTTACTAGCAGAATTCGTGATTCTTCTGTAGTGAAATACCATTCACGGTCCCAGTGCATGTGAGGAGTAATATGAACGCGGGAAGTAGCCATAATAATGTACCTGATATTTTTTCTTTAATGTCGGGCGCAGGTTCCCTGCACCCGATTATTTAGAGTGTTGTCAATAATGTGACGTAAGTTATTCGTTGCTTGATGTAAAAAGCGGGGTTAAGCGTCAGCGGTCACTTTAAATGTGCCCTTTTTTGTCGCATGTGCCCTCCAGCTCACCAGCATCACGGTAGAGATAGCAGCACCAATTAGGGCAGCACCCAACCAGATACCAGCGGCCATGAAGCTACCTATACCCGCATCGTGAAGTAGGAACATTGAGAAGATACCTGCACCCGGAGTTGATAGACCAATACCTGCCGCGCCTACGATGGCACCTGTCACCATTGAGCCCGCAAGGAATGAGCCGATAACACGGATTGGGTCTTCAATCGCCATTGGAATCGCACCTTCAGTGATACCCGCTAGGCCAAGTAGCCAAGTCGATTTACCCGTTTCGATTTCAAAGTCTTTGAATAGACGTGGTGCCATCATAGTTGAAGCCGTTACAGTAAAGGCAGAAACCATCTTCACCGAACCGAAGATTGCGTATGGGCCGTATACGCCGTTAGCCATTGCACCTAGGCAGAATGCGTATGCTGCTTTGTTTACCGGGCCACCAAGGTCAAACGATACGAAGATACCGATGATTGCGCCAAGTAGTAGTGCGTTAGAGCCAGACAGGCCGTTTAGCCAATCAGTCAAACCTTGGTTCAGCATGGCTACCGGCTTACCGATAACAAACAGCATCAAACTACCAACAACTAACGTACCGATCACAGGGTACAGGTAGAAAGTCAGGAAGCCGTTGAATGCAGGGCTTAGACGAATATTCTCTTTCACCCAGCGCATCACGTAACCGGCGATTAAGCCACCGACAACACCACCAAGGAAGCCGGAACCAATCATGTTTGCCGCTAAACCAGCCGCGAAACCTGGGCCCAATGCCGGCTTATCGGCGAGGGAGTATGCGGTGTAAGCTGCAAGTACCGGTACCATCAAGGTGCCAAGCAGGCCGCCACCCAGTTTGCGGTACATGTACAGCCATGAGTTTTCTGTTGCGTAGAGCTCTTGCAGGTTAAAAATTTGCGCAATCAAAACGGCAACCGCGAGAACCGTACCACCCGCAACAATAAGAGGAACTGCAAAAGAGATACCGCTTAGCAATGCTTGCTTAAGCTCGGTCTTGAATGGCAGTTTCTTCGGTTTGTCACTCGTGGCAGCAACGCGCTCTTCACTTGTCCCCTGCTTCGCCGCTTCCATTGCATCATTCAAGATACGCTCAGCATGGCGGATAGGCTCGGCGACTGGTGTTTCTACACGTGGGATACCATTAAATCGCTCAATTTCTTTAATCGCGACTTCAGCAGCAAAGACAACAGCATCAGCTTTGTTTAGTTGTTCTGCCGTCAAGCGACCTTCAATACCGTTGGCACCTTGTTTCTCGACATGGACATTGATGCCCATTTTCTTGCCGGCTTTCTCAAGGTACTCTGCCGCCATATAAGTGTGGGCAATACCTGCAGGACAAGCTGTAACACAAACAATCGTTGGGTTGTTTTCATTTGTATTAAGGTTGTCTTGTTCTTCCTCTTCACCCGCACCATCAAGCAGAGTCATCAGTTCTTCTGCACTTTGCGCATTCAGTACCGCTTCACGAACATCATCATCAACTAGTGTCGTGGTTAGCTCAGTCAACAGGTGCATGTGGGTTGAACCGGCTTCAGCATTTGGAATGGCAATCAGGAAGACAAGGTTTACATCTTCATCTTCGTCTTCATCAATACCTTTCCATTTAAGATCTTGTTTTAGCGTCGCAACTGCAAAACCGGCTTCTTTAACCGCGTCAGTCTTGCCGTGTGGGACAGCTAGGCCTTCACCTAGCGCTGTAGGGCCTTGCTCTTCACGGGCAAAAACTGCATCAAGGTAAGCTTGCTTATCATGCAATTTGCCTTGTTGATCCAGTTTGTCTGCCAGAGCATGGATCGCTGCTTCACGACTTTCAAATGTCGTTTGGATTGAAATCAGCGACTTATTGGTAAGGGTAGTCAGTTTCATCGTCGTCCTCTGTACCGTCATCCAGGCGGGCGTGTATCGCCCTTAGTTGTATTAATACAAATATGATACGTATTCTGACGATGTGTTCTGTGATCTCATTCACACAACCTTACAAATAGGTATTATTGTTGTATTAAATTTAGGTTCAGCTTGTATATGACAACTTTGAATGACGCGATAAATACAGGTAAAATACAGGCATTAGCTAACTATAAGCGTTTAGGACTAACTTGAAGCCCTAATCAAGCAACTATAAGCGGTAATTAAGAAACTTGCCTTCCAGAGGAGAACGATGTGGCACGCCTTCCTATGTATCGTCAGATCGCTGACGCAATAAAGGAAAAGATCCAGTCCGGTGAATACAA
The DNA here is from genome assembly GCF_056158405.1 of Photobacterium sp. AWH4_225. Lineage (NCBI taxonomy): Bacteria > Pseudomonadati > Pseudomonadota > Gammaproteobacteria > Vibrionales > Vibrionaceae > Photobacterium > Photobacterium sp. AWH4_225. The sequence goes on from NZ_JBSWTF010000004.1 coordinate 610,295, forward strand.
GCCGGGTGAGGCCTTGCCGACTGAAGCACAACTGCGAGAAGCCTTCTCCGTGAGCCGGGTGACGGTTCGCCAAGCTTTAAAACTACTCGTAGAACAAAATGTGCTGGAAAGCATCCAAGGAAGTGGGACCTATGTGAAAGAGAACAAGGTCAATTACGACATGTATGAGTACTCAAGCTTCTATGAAAAGCTGAGCCACTTGGATGTCAAAACACACAGTGAAATCCTTGCCTTTGAAATCACCACACCCGCTCCTGCGATTGCAGAGGCGTTGCAGATTAATGAAGAGGATCGGATCTTTTACGTCAAGCGCGTCCGTTTTCTTGATGAGAACCCAGTCACGCTTGAAGAGACTTGGATGCCGCTTTCACTATTTCCCGATCTCACTTATGAAGTGATGCAGGGCTCGAAATACGAGTTCATCGAGGGAACCAAGAAGATGGTGATAGACCGAAGTGAGCAGGAAATTATCCCGGTATTGCCGCCGCAAGAGGTCGTAAACCAGCTAGGTATTCCGGCTGATCAGCCAATCATTGAAAAAGTGACTAGAGGCTACTTGGTCGATGGCACGGTTTTCGAGTATAGCCGTAACTATTTCAAATCGTCAGACTACAAGTTCACCTTAGTGGCGAAACGAAATCATCATTATTGATTTACAAACAGGCTCAACTGAGCCTGTTATTCTTGCCCCTATCCATAGCTCTCAAAAATATGAGCTAGCGCAAAAATTACTAGACAAATAGATATATTTATTCCATTGCCGAGTGAAATCATTTGTGTGATATAGATGTTTACTCATTAACTCTGTGATACTAATTCCAAAAGATATGTAAAACGGAGAGGGTGGATAAAATGCAAAAGCAAAAAAAATACCAGTTCTGTTTGATTAGTCATGATCTTCAACAGGCTGCAATTATCAAGAATATTGTAAATGAACTGTACCCAGAAAATAATGAATTCTTTGTCATTGGTGATACTTCATCCATAGACAACATAAAAAACCATGTATTCTTTGTAGATTACAAGACAATAGTTACTCAAGAAGTAACTGAAATAGACACTTCAGTTAACAATAATGCTTGGTTTGTTATCAACATCGATAAATCTTGCCTCCTTTCATCGGCATTTTGGATTGATAATGGCTTCTGTGGAGTATTATACGAAAAACATACCATTGTAAATTTGGCAAGTGCGATCAAATGCTTTTTGGATAGAAGTGAATATTGGTATACGCGAAAAGAACTCACTGATGCAGTAAAAAATCACAACCATCAGGATATCCCCCACAGTACAATAGCAGAGCTAATTACTATCCAATATAATTTAACTCATAAAGAAAAAGATATATTACTTCACATGCTTGATGGTTATAGCAATCAGCAAATAGCCCAAAAACATTTCATCAGTGTACATACGGTTAAAAATCATGTTGCACATATCATGTCTAAGATGGGGGTCACATCTAGGAAGGAGTTACTTGCAGTTAACTTTTGCTAAATAGTACCTAATGAAAGATGAAATGGTTAGTTTTGGCTGATTCATAAATTCAGGATTATTCATAGGATTAGATTGCACCTTGGATAAATAACAAAAGGAAATCTACTATGAAAAAGTTAGTTTTGGCAACATTAATCACTTCTTTCATCGCTGGTTCTGCGCTGGCAGCAAATACTGCAAACTTGAGCAATAGTGCGGCTAAAAACTTGGTACTGGGTGGAGATACAATTACTCTTGAACTCGCAGGGAATATCGAAAAAATCTGTAAAATGCAATTTTACGATGGCACCATTAGGGGGGCATCAGAAAATGCTACAGTGCAGTTTAAGGAAGAAGAACAGAATATTGCTGACGTTGTAGTATGGTGTAATGACGGTTCTGGTAAAGCCGATATTACTGTTGATGCTACAAATGGATTTTTCAAAAGCCGAAATGTTAATGGTGGTGGGTATAGTAAGATTGAATACTTATTCCGTTTTCATGAAAATACAAGTCTCGGAGATAAACTCTTTAACCTAAGTAAACGACAAAAAATTGTTGAAGATATCTGGACAAGTACCGACGGACAGGCATTTGATCCTGAAGCAATCGCCAAAACACCTGAAATTAAGAAACTATACGTTAAGCCAGTTAATATTAAAGGCTGGGAGCGTTCTGGTGATTATGATGAATCAATTACCTTAACAATTTCTCCTATCATGTTGTGATAATAATTAGGGGAGGTTTCCTCCCCTAATCTTATATCACCAAGGATGTTGATATGAAAAAAATGTTAATAACATTATTATTAGTAACAAGCGCTCAAGCAATGGAAGTTACACCTTTTCTTGCATATATCGACAATTTCGGAAAAAATTCATCAGCCCTATTCATTGTGAAAAACGATAATCATAAAGCAATGGCTATTGAAACAATAGTAAAACAAATTGAATTAGATGAGAATAATAGAGAGCAGGCAGAAGATAGCGTAGAAGATTTCTTTATTATGCCACCGCAGTCATTAATACAACCAGGTGAGAGTCAAACATTTAGAGTTAAATTTATAGGAGCATTTGAAAGCAGTGTATCTAAAGTGTATAGATTAAATTTCAACCAACTGCCTCTGGAGCAAAATATAGAATCAGAAGGCGCGACAGTTAGAATGTTGTTTAATTTTAGCTCCTTGGTTTTTGTCTCTCCAGTAAATAGTAATCCTGTACCTAGAATAAGTATTCTAAATATTAACAATGGCACTAATATCTCTATCGGAAATACAGGTGATAAAGTTCTTGATCTATCTAGCGTAAAAGTCACGCTTGTTGGTACAAAGTCGAAAAAAGTGTTGTCTTGGTTAGAGGTTCACCACATGACAGGGTTTCAATTCGTCCTGCCACTAAGAGAAAGGGAGTTCTTCGTCAGCTCCAATCAATTACCAAGTGAGATCGGAGATTTAATAACTATAAACATAGAAGTGTAGTTGTTATGGCTAAAAGTTATCTTATCATTATTGTTTTGTGTATTTTTTCATCTAAAACAATGGCAAAGTCATGGCCTATTGATATCCCAATCAGTTATGACAACCAATACATTGGCTCAATTATTGCAAGAAGCAATGGTTTCAAAATTGATAGTATAGAAGTGACTAGTCTAACAAAAGCACTAGAAAGCCATGTAAAAAAAGAGACACTACAGTTAATTGTAAATGATAATACTAATATGGTGACTACTGAGAAGATTGGTAACTATGGGGTTTATCTTAAGTATCTACCAAGCAAAGTAGAATTGGAACTTACCCTAGACAGTGACATATTATTAAATAAAAATATCTTTCTTAGCGATGGCTACAAACTTCCTGTTTACGATAAAGCATCCAATTACACAATTCAAAGTACGTTTAATACCAAAGCCAACTACTCTACTTCTGAAAGGAGCGCAACCTATGGCCTTGAGACCTATGGGGCAGCTAATTTTGGTGGTGTATACGGTGCAAATGTAGTTTGGAGCGGCAATATAGACTACTCTGAAAACTCTGGCACAGAGTCACAAAGAGGCCCTATCCAACTATTTTTTGAAAGACCTGACATTCCGTTAATCCTCTCACTAGGTAACCTCAACACACCAAGTTCCACTTATACATCATCAGTAGAAGTAAGTGGTATCGGGATATCACGTTCCCGATCACAGTTAAGGCCAACAGAGCGAGTAAGCGCAACACCAAACGATGAGTTTCTCTTGCTCGAAAGCGCCCAGGTTACAATTTTACTGAACGGCTACTTTTATCAACGAATTTCCCTACCAGCAGGCCGCTATACACTTCAAGACTTGCCAATAAGTAGCGGTGCTAACGATGTAACACTCCAGATTAACTATATATCTGGACGGTATGAGGAGTTTCAGATAAGTAACTTCTATGATGCAACAATATTGGCACAAGGTTTTGATGACTTTAACCTTGCGATAGGTTTTCCCGTAGACTATAGCGATAAATTTATAGGTGATCATGATTCGCACGTCGTTTTAGCAGGCGACTATAAATACGGCTTAACAGATTACCTCACACTAGGTACATCTATGTTCTATCACCCAGATGGAAGTATTTTAGGGGCTAGCAGTGCATTGAGTACAAGTTTAGGCAGTTTCTCTATCAATGGCAATTACTCAACTACCACCCTAGATAGCTATGACAATAAAAGTGGTACTGCTATAGGGCTTACTTACTCATATGCTTTTTTAACAACAGATCAAAACTTGAACACATCAATCCGGATAAACTCAGAATTCCTCGATACATACATCTACTCACCATGGGAAGACAGTGATTATAATTCAAGTTTTGATGCTTACAGATTATCTTTGAACCAAGATATCATTGAAAATATCAATATAGATTTAACGGCAAGCTATATTGATTATCTTGATAAAAAAAAGGAATATAATCATGATTTGGCTGTGAATTACTACTACAAAAATTTTAACTTTAGATTAGGATACCAATATGAGGAACAAGATAACAATCCTGATGAAAAAGTTTACTTTGAAATGAGGTATAGCGCACCTACATCATTAGATGAAATTAGATTGAATGCAAGTTATAAATCTATAGAAAATAACACTAGACTGGAGGTATCTAAAGGACAAAACTCAACCATTGGTAGCTATGGAGGATATCTTTCATACGAGTATGATGACAACTATCAGCAACTAGAATTAGATACGGATTATTTAACCAAAAGAACAAAAGTCAGAAGTAACATAAGCTCTACTTCTTATGATGAGGAGAATAGCACTAATATATCAGGATCTGTAAGCACAACACTTGCTGTTGTTGATGGGCAATTTTCCGTCAGTAGCCAGCCCCTTGGTGCGATTGCTCTTTTCTCTCCATATGAAGATTTACACAATGATATTCTGATTAACCCAGTTTCTAATAGTGAATATGATGTGATATCAAATAGTTATTTGTATGGCCACTACACATTAATTCCTCATTTAGATAACAAAATTTTCTACGATGTCCCAGATGCAGAAGTTGGTTATAATATTGGTGAAGGTGTTTTAAATATCACACCCGGTAGTTACACAGGGCATATTATTTATATTGGTTCAAAATTTTCCAAAACAGTGTTAGGAAAACTGATAGACACAAATGGAAATACATTACAGCTTGTCACGGGTCATGCTTATAATAATGAACATTCAGTCAATTTCTTTACCAATAGTGCTGGTCGATTCGTTTTAGAGGGAGTAACGCATGGTGAATATCATATCGAGATGAGTAATGGATTAAAGTCTAGCATTGTAATTCCAAAGGATAAAGGATCAATCATTAATATAAATAAGGTAATTGCTCATGAATAGGCTCTTATTGGTAAAAACAATATTATTTATTTATTTATTTCACCATACTGATGTTCAGTCAGCACAAGAGAAATGTTCCAATATAAAGTTGACGGCAAAGAGCAACAGTAATAAATTAACTGAATATAAGAACAACAGGTTCTTACTGCCTGTAGAAATCAAGTTTAATCAAATCATTCAGCCTCAATGTTTTGATCAACTTACCATTGATGGAAAGCAAATTAAAGAGTTCAGAAGTTCAAATAATAGATTCAGTTCACAATTTTATGATGAAAATATTCAGCCTCTAGTTATGAAAGATAATAATCAAGTTTTTGCACAGATAAATAAACCTATCAAATCATACACTATATGGCTATCAGTTCCTAAACCAATAAATGTATCACCTGGTAGTTACACTGCAGATATACAATTATCATTAGCAAGTAATTATAGAAAGAAAATAGTGAAAAATGAAGAAAAACTTACCCATATAATAAGGTACGATGTTGATCCTATAGCAAAAATTAGCTTCTCTGATATCAAAAAAAAAATAAAATCCATACGATTTGATCCATTTATAGAAGGTACAACAGTCAAAGTACCACTTTCTATTGAGTCTAATAGTCGGTACAACTTGGAAATAGAATCTGAAAATGGTGCTTTAACTCATACATCAAAAAAAGATAACCAAGTTCATTATTCAATTAAAATGAAAAATAAAACATTTCACCCAAATAAACATGATAAAGTGGCAACATTTAACAATTTCAGAGGAAGAGATAAAAATCAGACGATAAAAATTAGTATTGAAGATGACACCTCATTCAAACTATCAGGTCAATATAAAGATATAATAACAATCTCGATTAGTCCAAAATTATGAAGAAATGTCAGTAATAACTATATTACTGACATTTTATACATTATGCATTTTCAATATTATTTTGGTAACTTAGTAATATAAAATCTTGCTTTTTTAAAAAAAGCGCTTTTATATAAGGATTAGAAAAAAAGTCAACATCACTGAATCTAAACGTAGTCATCGAACCAGTTTGGGACAAAATAATGCCATAAATTGATGAGAGAAGGTGCTTAACTACAGGGATTGTTGCATGCATCTCAATGACAGGTACCTGACATAGATTTCGAAGATCCTTTAGGACAGTGCTATGTATATCTGAATTCATCCCTGCAGCACAAATATAATAGAAAACATTATCTACCAAACTGTACATAATATGGCCAACAAACATATCATCATAATAATAACATTTGACTCTCGCATGCAATAACCTTTTCCTTTCAAGAAAGTCTTCTAAACTGTCTTTATGCCTTATAAAGAAAGCATGCCGAATTTGTACTTTCGTTTTTTCATCTAAAACCTCCCAATCCATCTCTTTTGTTCTATTAATTTTAAGAGGATAGATTGTTAAGTGAGGGTCATAAAACATTTCGTTCTTTAATGAACGTTTAAGTACATTTAATTCAGAGTTAGAATATTCATAATCAACATTAAAAAAGGTTGCAACCCCTACTCGCCTAGTCAAAGAGGGAATATTTCTACCTTGTTCCCAGTGGCTAATCATTGGCTGAGTTAAATTCTCGAATAATCTATGACTTTTTGATAACGACATAGATAAATCATGCTGAGATAGTTTACTGCTAGTTCTCAACTCTCTAAGTAAATTATGAAAATTGACGCATGACAAATTTATTTTTCTCTCTTTAATTGTCATAACTTACATCACTCTTTGTTAATCAAATTATCAATCAGCTTCTTTAGCCAAATTATTTTTTCATTTTTTTTATTACTTTGTTGATAAAATAATGATGTATATACCCTATCTCCTTCAAAGTATTTTGAATACTCTTCAACATCTATATTTATCTGCCTAATTTTATTAGAGTCCTGCTCAATAAAGTTACGTGTTCCAATTAATATCGAATTTGTATTCAAAATTATTTTCTTTAGTAATTCAATGTTATCAGATCTATGCTTTACTTTTAAGTCATAACCTAAAGTTTTTACAATATCTATAGCAAGAGGTTTACTGTCGTTAAACCCATTTAGAATGGATACGCAAAAGTCATATTTGAAAACATCATTTAGAGAATAATTATGCTTATTGAATATTGGGTGTTCATTTCTAACTAAAAGGTAAAACCTGTCCTTTTGAACTCTTTCTAAGTAGATATCTTTAGGAGTTGTTACATACGAGTAATTTACACCTATATCTATAAATTTAGAGGAAATTTCAGACAACGTTTTATCATCCCAAGTCAAAAAATTTAGCTTTGCGTTGGGAGCTTGTGTAGATATTATTTCAGATAGATTATAGGCAAAGTCATTTTGAAAAACGGGTGATAAGGCAATTGATATTTCGCCATTATATAAGCTTGGATCAAAGGTTAAGTTGTCTGTTTTTACTGAAATGATTGAATCTAAAATAGTAGGTGCGATTTTAGATAGGTTATTTGCTAAAGGTGTTGGGGATAAGCCATTCTTTGAGCGAATAAAAATTGCATCATTGTAATAGGTTCTTAACTTTTGCAGCGATCTGCTTACCTGGGATTGACTGATGTCCAGTTTTTTAGCCGCTAAAGATGTATTTTTAGTTATATAGACAACTTGAAAAATCCTTAAAACATTAAGGTCAATCGAATTATCTCTTCTATCTTTTTCCATGTGTAAATCACTTTGTTTTTTGAAAAGACTAATTGCATATAATCACCTTGTCTACCACTATTCGATTTTTGAATATTTCATATCCAGATAATGTCTGCTTAAGCCCTTAACGCTAGCAAAAATATACTTGCTAAGTGCATATTAAATACAGCTTACTTATTTATTAATTAAATACCATTATAAAACCATGCGCATATAATATTTCTATTGCATAATATACATGAAATCATTCCAACTCAGACAACCAGGTGAAGCCTTCTCCGTGAGCCGTGTGACGGTTCGCCAAGCCTTAAAACTACTCGTAGAGCAAAATGTGCTGGAAAGCATCCAAGGCAGTTGGACCTATGTGAAAGAGAACAAGGTCAACTACGACATGTATGAGTACTCGAGCTTTTATGAAAAGCTGAGCCACTTAGATGTCAAAACTCACAGTGAAATCCTTGCCTTCGAGATCACCACACCCGCCCCTGCGATTGCCGAGGCACTGGAAATCAGTGAAGAAGATAAGATTTTTTACGTTAAACGCGTCCGTTTTCTTGATGAGAACCCAGTCACGCTTGAAGAGACTTGGATGCCGCTTTCACTATTTCCCGATCTCACTTATGAAGTGATGCAGGGCTCGAAATACGAGTTCATCGAGGGAACCAAGAAGATGGTGATAGACCGCAGTGAGCAGGAAATTATCCCGGTATTGCCGCCGCAAGAGGTCGTAAACCAGCTCGGTATTCCGGCTGATCAGCCAATCATTGAAAAAGTGACTAGAGGCTACTTGGTCGATGGCACGGTTTTCGAGTATAGCCGTAACTATTTCAAATCGTCAGACTACAAGTTCACCTTAGTGGCGAAACGTAATCATCATTATTGATTATTATGCAGTCACCACTATGACCGAATTCGAAAAAAGCTGAAAGGTTGGATTTCAACGATGAAGATCCAGAGCTCCTGGCTATCAGAGCCAATGCCTACCAATTGAAAATGGCCATCAACCAACACTGGTGATGCCCCCGCGATCTGCTGACCCGACTTTTCGCGTCATTCGGCGAAGACAGCCATGTCATGCCGCCCTTTCTCTGCGAGTTCGGCAAAACTATCCATGTCGGCTCCCACACGTTTATTAACATGGGAGCGACAATGCCACGGTAACCAAGGATGTACCCCCCGACACCTTGGTTGGGGGCTCACCGGCAGCAGTAATCAAGACGCTCAATAGCAACCGATAGAAATAACTATCCTGTGTGCGGTTTATGGCTTGGCAATAACAGATATCGTTAGAACATCTCGATAGCTACCAGCAACCGCATTCTTGGTATTACCCACTTCTACACCAAACGCGATGATACTGGGCGTTCGCGCCGACATTCTGCCAAGTTCAAATCGTAAAGGCTGTTTTGATGCTTTAACCCTTTGCCGATCTACCCATAAATAGTAGGGGATACTTCCTTGTGAATAAGTATGAAGCAAAGCGCCATTCTCAGGCTCTACTTTCAAAACAACATGAGCATTACTCAATACTTCAAAATCAAATTGCCGCTTGCTGCCCGTTTTCAAGTGCCCGAGCATCAATTGATAATGTGAACCGGCATTATTCATCCAAGGGTAACGTGTACTATCCAACCTAATACTTGCGAAGGGCGTGACAAAATAGTCAATATTCTTAGTCTGAGTAGATATAGCCTTTGTGCTCTTTCCGGAAAATAGCTGCACGTCTATAGACGCACTATACATACCAGCAGAAAGGAATTCCCCCTGTGGAATTTTCAGCCAAAAATATGTAATTTTCGTAGGGTCTAATTTCAGCCTAACACTTTGACTATCCACTAATGGCAAAGGGATTAGATGTTTGTTGAAAAATTGCAGTGCAACCTTGCCTTGCGGCCCCTTTAGCCAGAATTGCGGTTCAGCTCTGGTCGATATCACGGCAGAATTGGCACACTGATATAAGGAAGGTCCCAACTCAATGTAGGCTTGGATCCATGTCGACTCACCTAATCTAGGCTTAGTCACCGGGTCATCCTCAATAAACCTTACAGCCCAAGTTCCTGCACACTCATCGCTTGCATGAGAAATTAGCGGCCAACACAAAAAAAATATCCATAACCACCTTTTCATGTTCATTCTCCACTGTGAAATTACAAATCAATAATTAGAGTGAAATTCGCATCGCTTTCTCATAATCAATTACAAAGCTACTCAAATCAGGAATCCATATTTCTTGCTCTGGATGAATGATATTGCCATCCATCAAATCATTGACACTTACAACATGATCACTCAACGAAAGAGTAAGTCGGTATTTTTCAGCCTTTGAAAAATCAAACCCGTACAATTGTCTAGTTCTTCTGATTTCATCAAAGGTATATCGCCAGATGGAATCACCTGGTTGTACACGTATGACTTTTCCTACGGGTTGTATTTCATCGTGAATTCTGGCGTTTCTGCTCTGTTCGCGCGCTTCAATTTCGATGACCTCGGGATCGGGCAAGACGATAGGCTCCAGGTAAACTAGTGGGTTTTCAGTCTCTTCGACACTGAAAGATGCCCGTACTGAAGGGTCCTCTTTATGGTGTATCAAGTAGTTACCCGGTTTAATACCCTCCACGACAAACCGACCGTTGCGATTGGTAAAGGTTGAATATCGACCGTTTTCACCTATGATAACGAAACTTTTTAGGGATACGGGCGATTGGGAGCTGTCAAGCAACCGTCCGATGACAGTATAGACAGCATCAGAACCAATATGAATGGCATACCCCGTTAAGCTACCAGGGACAACAGAGTACCAAGGGTTACCGTAGTCTAAACCAGGAGGGGCATCAGGTATATCAACGCTGACAGTATTATTGGTAAATGCACGATTAAACGTCACGATAGCAGGAAGCTCATTGGTTGCAATCGCACTTGGATTATTGCCTTCGTACCCGTTAACTTCAATATCTAACCCATCTAGGGTCTGATGGGCCGAAACAACCGCAAATGGACCGACGGGGTCACTACCTACGCCAAACCGTCCACCGGTATAGCCAACGGTTGTCGATAGATAAACAGAAGCAGCTAATTCATCGCCGTAATAGCTTGACCCATATCTAGAAATATTGGCATTGCCTCGCCACCTGTTTGCAACATAATTAATATTTCCACTATGCCTATCATAATTATCATGATACTCAGTCGAGACTCTATAGCCCAACCCACCGACACCATAATCACTGGTACGTGAAAAGTCTCCCGCTGCAAGATTACCATCTGTATCATATCTTAAAGATGACGAATACTTTCTGCTTTCGGATAACCAATTCCAACTTACATTCAAATTGACAGAGTATTCATCATCATCGGTGATAGATGCAGAGCTATACTCACCTCGTACACCAACTCTAAAACGGTTTGTACGATCGCCGAAATTATAATTAGCGTATAGATAGTAAGACTGGTAGCGACCGGTATCATCATAATCACTAGAACGAGCACCTAATGAAAAGTCAAAAGACTCTAAAGGATATGCTGAATAATCAATATAAGTACTATAACCATCTTGCTGATTACCAATCAACCACGGAACTGATGAAAACCTATTTTGATATTCATAGCCTATTCTTAAATTTGCAGAACTGCTAATACCACTTCCGATTACTGATTGTTCGTAATCAACAGAACCGATATAACCGTGACTATAAGTATCGTCACTGTAATAGCCATATGTTAATCTGAGTGAAAAATTCCCCAAAAAATTACCCGTTACAGCAGATATACCGAGAAGACCGCCACCATCAGAGACTAACCCGCTGGAACCAAGTGTTAATTCCTCTGTCAATCCATAATTATAATAACCTGAAGCCACATATTCATCTGAATAGCTTATATCTCTTTTATCAAATTCTGATAGAGCACCCAATGACAAACCAAAGTCACTTAACCCAGACTTAAGTAAAGTTGCGTTATAATAACGGGAAAAATAGAGTGTGTCAGTTCGGCCTGACAAATAGTTTATCTCTAAACGAATATCATTATTACCTGAAGATAACGGAAGGTTATTAATATTATACCTTCCTGGTTCTAGCCTATAACGCGTAACATAAATATCATTCACGAAAAAACTTACTTCGGCACTTTCGTTGAGTTGAAAAAATTGACTCCCTGTATTTTGAATATTTCGATCAGGTTGTAAATCGGAAAAGTTTCTATAAACCGAAAATCCACCTAATTCATAATTTGGTAAATGACCAAATGAGGGGCTGGAAACATCGCCTAGAGAATATCGTGCGGGTTGACGGTAACGATCATGGAAAAGAACAATTGGCCCTCTTACAGCATCCCAATCATCCTTGTTCTTATCGTCATCATATGAGTACGCCAAAGAAGTATTAGTCGTCAAATTAACACCGTCAAAGCCTCCCCAATTAAAGCCACCCAACCATTGTAAATAGTAAGAATCTGATGAACGAGATGAATCGCTGTAATCATACTCCAGACTGAAACTTGATATCGCAGAAAAAAATTCACCTTGGGAAGGAGTAGCTCCCACATAGTTTTCTTCATTATTCAAATTTCGTATTCTTTCATTACCACTTTCAATTATAAATGATATTGAAAAGGAGTTGGGAACAAAATTTAAAATTAAGCCATGCTCTTTTAAATCATCTAACGTTATGTCATTTTTATTATATGAACGAGCCCAGGTTATAGCTGTTTCGCCAATAAAAGGCGCAATCACATAAAACAAGCTGTTTTTGTCAAATGAACAAATTTCATCACCATTCGTTTTTGTTAGCACTTCACCTAATTCACGTTCATGATAATATAAAGGTAACGGCATCTCAAATGAAGCATTTGAGCAAGAAGGTACAGATGCAATAGAAAAAGAATGACTAAAATAAATAAAAAACACTGATACTATTAAACAAACACAGCTTCTTACCGTCCTCATAACACACCTACTTGGCCACTAACGAGTTCAGGTAAACCTTATTTTCCACGGCACTTTCAATCCCTTCCATTTTGAATTCATTAATAATCAATGCTGAATTTGGCATTAAATAACGCTGATTAAATGTATTTTCCATTTCTAACCAGCTGTATATTCTCTTATTGCTATTTACATTGAAATTGAACTTCCAGTCAGCAAGATCAAGCACTCCATCACCCGCATTTTTTATTTTAACCACTTGTTTGCCAGAGACATTATCATTTGAAATCACCGGTAAAGCCTTCGTATTAGGCGTATTGACTATGACTATTGTAGAAAACCTCATCATGAATTCGACATGACTTTGATTACTATCATCAATGTCTAAAGGAAGCTGATCAAAAACAACACGATAGGCTGTGCTTTCTTTCATTTCTGTATTTGGCAAGTACCTTAACCTAAAGGTTTGACTTGATTTAGGTTTTATTATTGATTGAGGCGGCAAAATCAAAAAGTCATCATCCGCAGGTATCAGGCTTTCGTTAACTTCATCAATAAATTCAATTCTATATACTGATATTTCTATTGTAGTTTCAACATCATTATCATTGGTCAAAAGGTATGTGCCATAGCTACCACGTCCAGTCATATCCACTTCTTGTAACATTGGCTGTACTTGGTAAGCATAAATAGATGAACAGAATAACATCAATAATAAATAATTAAATAAACGCATTCTATACCCTCCGATAAGTTGAGGTGGGCTAACCCACCTCATAGTTACAATTACAAGAAACTTGACTCAACATCTATGCGGAACTTGGCATTATAAATACCATGAGTCTTTGGCTGTCTATCCACTTTGATATAAAGATCTTTCTTGAAGTCATAATCCCAAATCTTATATGCCTTCAAATCTTTATATCCATCTGTCCAGCCATAGCGTTGATCAAAACTCAAGTCATACCTTGTATCTGAGACATACTTCGAGTTTGGATTTTTGAATTTGCCGTCAGTCAATGGAGATACAGTAACGACAGTTTTTGGTAGATTACATTCAACTTTTAACTGCCCCAACTTTTGTGGCTCTTTTGAGGTTAATTCGACGTAAGTTGCGCCACCATGATACTTAGTAAGGCGGCGCTCAGCATAAAATTTCGCTTCACACTTACGAGGAATAAAACCAAGTAACTCGACTTCTTTTTCATATTCAAAGTTAGGGTCTACGACATAGCTTTTCTTCGACCAGTAATCACCCCCACCTTGACCACCACCACCTTGACCTTTCGCAAATGTGCCCATACTACATGTTAAGGCTATTACTGATAATGCAATTATTGACTTTTTCATAATCAAGCTCCCTATGCGTTTATCATTAGTACTGCGTTAATTGTGTTTGTATTTCTTACTGCCTTGTTCATTGTTAGAATATGATATTTAGTCAAGCAAAACATCAGCTAAAAGGTTGAAAGATCCTCTTATAAAATTTAATTACGATTGATAACAGGGTGAAAGCTAAATTCCGCACGCAGGTATAAACTAGTACACTGCGGATAAATAAACTTAACTTATACATTCATTAATAAAGCCTCTTTCTCTGATGTAAACCGATAGAAATAACTGGAAAATAAAAACCTATAGCATGTAGATTACTTTGGTGGATGGTTTTATTATTTGAGGTATTAGAAGATGAAGAGTTTCTCCAACTTTATCTACTCTGATGGAGATCATTTGCGGTCACCGCTCGCCAGCTAGACCCCAACGTTTTAGATCTGCAGTCAGAAAGTCAACCACATACTGGTGAACGGTTACCATAGATAGACGTGCGCAACTCTGTAACACCCGAGATGAGATAATAACGCCACTAGGTTCATTGCAGCACCTGCAACCAAGTTTTGATTTGTTCCGAGGTTAAATTGGCAGGCAGTTCCGCCTTAATACCATTAGGTAAATGCAAAGCGACAGTATCAGTATCTACATCATCATTAATCAGGATGGTGAGCGCGTCTTGCGATTCGTCGCTTTGTTTTATTAGTTTCTTCCGCCAGTAATGAAACGACGTGTAGCAAATCTCATTCGCCTTGCAAAAAGCAGGAATAGTCAATCCGCTCATTGTTTGTTGTTCAATGACGCCCGCCCAGTATTGCCGTTTTTCTGATTGTTTCATAGATCCTCCTTTGTTGTTGAGAAAACTATGAACAAGATTTAGCGATTAGGGTATATTTGTTCAATTCGACACTTATTTACCTACACATCATCTAAAAAATATTCGCAGTTAAGTCATTGTTATTTTTGAGAGTAATCTTAAAATTTAATTAATGCATCATCATATAGATTGAATTTAAATTGAGATATTTAATGTTTTGGCTGATAAAGGCATGAAAGCAGTAACATGCAATCAATTTATAGTTGCTGCTTAATTTATGAAGGTAGATCGGGAAGGTTTGATCAGCAAGCAGCCTCGTAGTCAGGCTGCTATGAATGACTAGTTTTCATATTCATTTTCTTTATAGTCACTGATAATCAAACTCAACAGTTCAGAACGTGAACTGACAGACAGCTTTGAAAGGATATTATGTACATGGCTTTTAACTGTGTGAATGCTGATGTTTTTCTCACACGCAATTTGCTTATTATTCAGGCCATTTAACACCAACCTACATATATCTTGCTCCTTAGCTGTCATCTGAGATGCAGAAAATAACTCATTGATTTTACGGTTTTTATTAATATACTTTTCTTGATAGAACTGTATTACAAAACGGGTATGACTCTTTGGAAAGCACATTTGTCCATGTTGTACAGCATTGATTATATGAGCAAAATTATTGATCAACTCAAGTATTGAAAGTACACCAACGAAGCCTTTATCAATCCAATGAATTGTATCTGAAGTTTTGGCATCATCGATATTGACTAAGATCCAAGTTCTTCTGTCACCTTGAATGTGAAAAATAAACTTCTCGATTTCAGTTAAACTCTTATAATCAACAATATAGATATTATCACTAGCCTCTGCAGGCTCTGAATTATGCATTTCATAGAGAGAGTCATATATTTGCCCATTATAGTCATGGGGTAAATAGTATATTAATTGATTTACAGCCTCCCTTAATTCTTTATTTTTCGTGTAGAGCTTTATTGCAGGTATCATAGCGTCTTCCTTTGTATGCTAGTCAAGCCATTAATAAATTATGCATGCCATGAATATATATTATGTGATATTGATCCCAGTATCTAGTTGTTGCAATATGTAACAAGACGTATCAACACCAAGAGCAACGTTGGTGTGAAAATTTCCACTCAAAAAATCTATTATTCTGAATGTTTTGTATAGTTATCTATACAACTCAAGGTTAAATTAGGAATAAAAGACAAACTTGATAAATATAATTAATATATAAAAATTATCCCAATATCTATCCATTAACATTTACAACATGGCGCTAGTGCTGATTAATCCCATTTAGACTGAGAATGTTAATATTTGTAACCCTACTGATACTTTTACATTTCTATCAATTACAGACACCTCTTTAAAAAGGTAATATTAATTTAATCTGAATATGTTGACTCTTTTATCAATCCCTCACGCTATTTCTATTGAAACGAACAATTATTTCGATTTTACGCCTATAGTTAAGCTAGCACCTTGGCTTAGAGGGATCTTCAATGGCAACAGGTTTGTTTCTTTTCCAAAATGATTTAAGGCTGCACGACAACTCCGCACTGGCATTGGCAACACAAGAGGCGGATCATCTCATTTGTGTTTACTGCTTACCGGTTGACTGTGCAAACCGCTACCCTTACCACATCGGTAAACTTGGCACTTATAGAAAGCAGTTTCTTTTACAGTCACTCAACAACCTCGCAGAGCAACTCAGTCAACGCGGACAATCGTTGCATGTCATGCTAGAACACCCGCTCAACGTTTTGCCCGAACTGATCAGCCAGTACAACATCTCGATGATCTACACCAGTGAACATGCTGGCGTGTATGAGCAACGCAATTGGCACACGTTAAAAGGGCGGTATCCGTATATTACCTTCCGCAAAGTTGCGACCCATACCTTGTTTGACAGAACCGAACTCCCCTTTGACGTGAAAGACGAGTTGCCAGACACTTTTAGTCAGTTTCGCAAGCTGGTTGATGATATTGAGATTAGGCCACCATTGACAGCGATCATTAAGATGCCCTCTCCACCGGGTAGGTTGAAGGCTTTCGATGTTATTAGCTCTATGATCAACCCAAAACTTTTAGTCGATTTTGAAGGTGGTGAGAAAGCGGCGTTGAAACACTTAGAGAAATATTTTTCTTCTGATGCTCCAAGTCGCTATAAGCAGACACGCAACGAACTCGATGGCTGGGAGAATTCAACCAAGTTTTCACCTTGGTTAGCCTTGGGCTGCTTATCTACCAATATGCTCATCAAGCATCTAAGCAAGTATGAAAAAGATGTCGAATGCAACGAATCTACCCAGTGGATTAAATTTGAGTTGCTCTGGCGAGAATACTTCCAATGGTACGCACACCATTACAGTGAAAGGTTGTTTTCTTACTCTGGGATCAAGAAGAAAAGCCCTCATACCGCTTTTTACCCTGAGCGTTTCCGCCGCTGGACTGAAGGTAATACCCCCTACCCCATTGTAAACGCCTTGATGAACCAATTACGCCAGACAGGCTACATGTCTAACCGTGGTAGGCAGATCGTCGCCAGTTGCCTTGTCAATGAACTTAGTGTCGATTGGCGTTATGGTGCCGCGTATTTCGAGGAACATTTAATAGACTACGATACAGCATCCAACTGGGGTAACTGGCAGTACCTTGCTGGTGTAGGTGCTGACCCTAAAGATAGCCGTCATTTCAATTTAGTTAAGCAAACCGAAATCTATGATCCTAAAGGTGTATTTATCCGTAAATGGGGAGGTAACAAACACGACGGCAGCATAGACTCTATTGACGCTGCGGATTGGCCGATTTATTAGTAATAGTTCCTCAGGAAAACAAATCATTCATACAGGTTGAGCCACCGCGGTCAGCCTGATGATTTTCGGTGTAAAAAAATGAAAAAGTTAATTTTAACATCAACCAACATTTCAAAATATTATTTTTAATAGCATTTTACCACTAACAGAGTTTACACTTTATTACACATTGAAAATCAAGCTTACTAAGCTTGTAATAATTTAATCATCTTTTTGTGAATCAAAAATATGATATGGATTATTAAATATTAATGGGACGATGATCACATTTTATGCCTGATAATATGTATAGGATGTCGCCAAAATCGTTCATGGAAAGGATATTTGTATGAAGTGCTGCAACAACCCCTCTGCTTATCAAGTAAAAAGAAATGCTATCCAAAAGATTTTTTATAGTGCGATTTACAAATGTAGAAACTGTGGAAGCACAATTAAGCTATAATAAATAGTAATTATTTACTGTCAACCTCAAACAGCTTTTATAACAAAAAATCCAATACAACTATGTATTATTGACATAAAAGCTGAACTGGATTTTGTCAAACATGTTTTTTGAATACTTAACAAAAACTCCTCATATGAAAGAAGCTCACTTTTACAATGAGTTAGGCCAAGCAGCAACAGGTGCATTTCAATCACCTAAAACTGTACGCCGCCAAAGTTACCGTACTTCACTTTCCTGCACTCGTAGCCAAATTAAGTTAAAACAACCAATCGAACTGCTTGTATAACTTGTGCGTTAATTTTATCAATGACTCTCAGAGTGTATTGCTAACAAAAAGGATGAAAGGCCAGCACCCTTCATCCTTTTACAAATAACAGATTTACAACATTTTAGAACTGCTGTTGTACCTAGTAAATTATAAAACCACAGGTTCCGAATTCACTTGTCGATTCTGCTGTCGGCGCTTCACAACCAATAGTACACCGGCACACAGCATACCTGCCGAAGAGACCAACAGGCCAATACCAAAGATCATTTGGTAAGCCTCAATCTTATCAAAAGTATCAATGATCCAACCGTTAAGTGCGTATGCCCAGAACACAGACGCGTAAGTTGCAAACGAACCAACACTCATTGCTGCGCCACTGCACTGGTCGGGAACACCCGCTTCCGCAACTGGGGCAAGGATAATGCCTTTTGCTAAGAAGATAGAGAATGAGAAACACATCAGCACCTTGGTCGATGACTTGAATAGGAAATCAGACAATGAACCCGCGACAAGCCCCATAGCACCAGTATTGATGATCCCGAACATCGCTTCTTGGAGCGTAGCGTGTTTTCAGGGATAAAGAGGCATTCACGCCATAATGCTCAATTAATCGCCGGGATTATTCTTCAATTGCGAAGGCCGGTATCCAAAATGCTTTTTGAACACTTTACAAAAATAACTCACGTCAGAGAAACTCACTTCATTGGCAATATCAGACAGGCTATTGAAGGAGTTTTGCAAGCGCCAATGGGCATGCGACATCCTCATGGCTGCCCAGTACTCGCGAGGGCTAACCGACAGCTCCGTTTTAAACACCCTATCGAGTTGCCGACGACTTAACCCTAATTGAAGCGCCAGTTCCTCAACACTCAAAGGCACTGATAAATTCTGGCGCATCAGAGAAATCGCCCGTGACACATGACGATTATGTTGACGCACACCATTTTTATCATCACCTAATGACTTTAAATAGTGCTGCCGGTTTCGTGTTTCATCCACCAGCATATCGGCGAGGCCCTTCAACGCCCTTTCACGTCCAGACATACGCGCCAATAACTCAATGGCCAATTCAATAACTGCCGTTCCTCCGGCACAACTTATTCGCTTATCGTCAATACAGTAGAGTTGATCTGAGCTTGCTTTCAGCGTTGGGTAGTCAGTCTCAAACTCTTGTAAGTGTCGCCAGTGAACCGCTACTTCACAGCCATCAAACAGTCCAAGTTCGGCGAATGTAAAACATGCATTGTCTACCGTAACTAAGCTAAGGCCTTTTGCCGCCGCCTTTTTGAGAAAAGGCCTATACAATGGTGCTATCACCTTCATATCGTTGGCACTACGGCCGCCAAATACAACGATGTAGTCATACTTCGATAGTTCTACTTGCTCAAAGGTATGTTGCACCGAAAGATGCACCCCACTACTTGATATAACTTCCCCCTGAGCCAGTCCTGCAACATCCCACGAGCAGTACCTCTGCTGACTATAGTCCTCATCGTCAGCAGAAAATCGTAATTTATCGAGGAAACTACCAAAAGGTAACATGTTGAATGTCGGCAATGGTACGAGAAGAAACCTCACATCAGGTTGAGAGTCTGAGGACATTGGGATGCCTTGAGCAAATTGCATGTTTTTCATTACGTATAAGCTTTTGATTGAGTTTAAGCGGATTTCACTCTCTATGTCCAAATATTACCTTAAGTGGTCCTAAAAATACCAAATCAATTGATTGGTATGCTCATATACTGCCAACCACTAACTTCACTTTTTAAGGTAACTTCATGGCATTGGAAACTTGGCTGCTATATTTGGTTGCAGTGACCGGTTTGGCTTTCGCGCCTGGCCCAAACGGCCTACTGGCATTAAGCCACGGCGCGTTATATGGCCGTAAAAAAACACTCTCAACCATCCTTGGCGGGGTAACAGGTTTTGTTGGTGTTATCGCACTCTCTATGTTTGGAATCGGCTCGCTGATGATGGCATCAGCAAACGTTCTTTATTGGCTAAAGTGGCTTGGGGGCGCTTACCTCGTCTATCTCGGCATTCAGTTATGGCGTTCGCCAGCCGTTACTCTTGAGAGAGCCTCGGCTGCCAACCTTGGCCACACGGCTAGATTCAGACAAGGACTATTAGCCGCTATTGCGAACCCGAAAGTGATACTGTTTTTTGGTGCTTTCCTACCGCAATTTATGACACCGGATGCTTCACTCATTTTGCAGTTTGCGATCTTGGCCACGACATTTGCTGTTGTTGAATTCAGTGTGGAGTTCTTTGTTGCCTGTATCGCTCACCAACTGCGACCATGGCTACAAAAGAGTGGCCAGCGCTTCAACCGTGGGTGCGGAACGGTATTTGCACTCTTAGGAGCAAGCCTGCCACTGAGCCAATAACCCTCGTTATTCCTAGCACCTTATCTAGCAATAGGGTGCTTTCTCACAGACATTCTCAGCAGTTCGTATCAAATCCGATATACTTAAAACCATGCTATTTTTGTGACACATGTAACATTTTGTATTCTTGTATAGTGTTGCTGCTTTGTCGCGTGGTTGGCGTAGGAGGTAGATGCGTGATGTATTCATTGACTCGAAAACTCTTCCCTTTTTCCCTCATCATTCCCTTGCTAATCAGTGGCTGTAGTTCCGACCCAGACACCGTAAGGCGTACCGGGGAGTATAGCTTCTATGACTCAACCCAAAGCTATATTGCCTTAACTGATTCTCGCCGAAATGGTGCCGTTGTCGATAAGGGTGTGTTTTACCCGAAGAATACATTTGCCTATACCTACCGCTACTGTTCCGATAGCCCTAAACAAGCAGCCAACGATATCGCAGAATATCAAGCGTTAGCTAAACGGGTCTGTGACACCAATAGTGGTCAGTTAATCAATCAAGCCAGCGGCACATGGTGCGTTGTCGGCGCGAATACACCCAACGAACAACCGCTTTTCTCAGCCAAAATTACCAGCACTGCTCTGTGGGCTGACTTGTGCCTGGACGGTCCCTTTGTCACATTGCGGCTAAATGAAAATACCCAAGCGAACCAGAGCCAGTGGTTTGAAAGTGCGCAGGTTCTGGGGTATGAGCCCTATTCCCCGCTACGAAAAATGGCACCTGCGGGTGTGACTATGCATGCGATAAACCAACCGTCATCACCGACTACAGCCCCTTGGAGCGATGAAAGCCGGTATATTTATTCCAGTGTAGGGGCAACAGTATGCCTATACGATCACCCGCATCAAACCAATATGGGGCATACATACCGCGGGCAAGTGTTTAGTGTTAATGATGGCTTGGTAAAAGTATCAGTCAAAGACAAGTTCAAAGGGGATATCCGTACCGCCCCAGCGTTAGAAAGAGTGAATTGGCACAGAAGCTCTTATATCACCGCCCCGGCTAACTCTTGGTTTGTTTGTTCATAGATTAGAGATCCGCTTCCAGCACGACAGCGCAATATTTTTCGGGAGAGCAGGATGCTCTCTCTTTATATACTAGTAAGATTAAGCTTCGACATTCTGTATGATATTCAAGGCATTCGTAGTTTAGTTTTGCACATTTTGC
The DNA here is from genome assembly GCF_056158405.1 of Photobacterium sp. AWH4_225. Classification (NCBI taxonomy): domain Bacteria; kingdom Pseudomonadati; phylum Pseudomonadota; class Gammaproteobacteria; order Vibrionales; family Vibrionaceae; genus Photobacterium; species Photobacterium sp. AWH4_225. The sequence goes on from NZ_JBSWTF010000004.1 coordinate 632,453, forward strand.
GAACCGTTCTCCTTCATACATTCAAAAGTCCCCACCAACATCACAAAACATAACCCTACAAACAATGCTATCAATTTGGCTGAATATACTTACCTTACTCAGCTGGAGGTAACAGAATGTTTGATCGGACTAAATGTTTAGCTTCAAATGAACACCCCGAACTGAACTTGGAAAAATGGCAAAAAACTGTCGATTTGATTTCACAGTTATTCAATTGTGCCTGTGGTGCGATTGTTCAATTGCGTGATGAGGAGTTTTTTACCGTCCGATCAAGCCAAAATAGAGATAATTTTCTCAAACGCTGCGATGCCTGGCCCTATGAAATGAACAGCTTTTGTCGCCATGTTATCGAAAAAGGAGATGCATTATATGTTGCTGATCCAGAAAGTGATCCCGAATGGAGTCAAATCCCCTTTGTGAAAGAAGGGCCAATTCGATCCTACTTTGGCATGCCAATATACTGGCCAGACAATACTGTGTTTGGCACCATATGTGCTATTGATACTAATCCGACTGAGTACAATGACACTCTATATCAACTGCTCGATCAGCTCAGGGAACTCATCACGGCAGATCTTAAACTCATTGATGCGTATGAAAATGTCAAAAACCTCGCCCTGACCGATGAGTTAACCGGCTTATACAATCGCCGAGGGCTATCCTTTATGGCCCAAAAAACACTGCAAAATAAAACCGACCTCAATCGTTCTATCGCCATTGCCTATTTTGACTCCGATAACCTAAAACAAATCAATAACCAGCTTGGTCATGACTGTGGTGATATTGCTATTCAAGCCTTGGCATCTGAAATACGAAAGCTAACCCGCTCTACCGATATTATTGCTCGCGTAGGAGGTGATGAATTTATTCTTGTATTGAACAATATTAGCGAGACTTTATTGAAACAAAGGTGCCGTCAAATCGAAACCAACTATCAAGCCAACCTTGCTAGCCGAAAAGAGTTTGAGCCATTCACCGAAGGCTACGGCGTAAGCTATGGCTGTATATGCGTCGACTTCAATGAAAAACTGGATCTTACCGAGCTATATATCTTGGCGGATAAACTGATGTACACCAATAAAGAAAAGAAAAAAGAAAAGGAATTGCTGAGCAACAATATGGCTCAAGGAACTGGTTGGTAACAGTTCTATTCCACATAACGCCACCCAACAAATCTATACTTTAGCTTTAGTACTTTAGATACAGCATTTTGCGTAGGCTATCGCAGCGCCCTTTATCTAGACGATCGCCTAAGTACTCACCATCTTCAGCGGCCTTTTTCATCAACAATGCTGTGGCACGCTCGTTATCTGGTAATTTTTTATACTCATCATATGTATGAAGCTTAAGAAGCTTGTATTTCGACTGCTGGCTAGACTGCGCCACATTGTCATAGCAATAGATCATCGCTCCCGCATTGGCCCCCACCTTTGCGGCATCTGAAACGGCATAGGCATTACCGATAACAAACAACCAAGCCGTAGCTACGATAAGCGTCATAACTCTTTTCATTTATCCCACCTGCATTTTCAATGTTTATAAAGCCCCTACGCATATGGCATACGAATATGGGAAGCTGCAGCACAAAAATATCAAATACCTAATGACGGTTATTACCATATGACGCCAACCATTAGAGAAAGGGGTTGTATGTGGTGGAGTGCTCTGGGTAAGGTGGATTAACTTCACCCTATCACTTGATTTGCCAAGCTATAGATGTAAAAAAGCCAGCAATTAAGCTGGCTTTTTTGAATGTGGCGGAGAGATAGGGATTTGAACCCTAGATACGCTATTAACGTATGCCGGTTTTCAAGACCGGTGCTTTCAACCACTCAGCCATCTCTCCGTAAGTGCGGCGTATAGTAATGTAGGATTTTCTTGTTGTAAATACCCCACGCAACCAACTGCTCAGAGTATGTACAGTTTCAATTTATCAACAATAGCTGCTTTGATGGCAAACTCTATTTTTCAAAAAAGAAACCAATACAAAAACGCCTAACCATCCATACAAATTATTACTTCATGAAGCAAGCTCACATAACCTTACTGGATTGAAGGTCTAATTCCATTACCCTTAATTAAGCACTTATATGCAATTAGCTTATTTTAATCATTCACAACACTCGACATGATTTTTTCGTAATAAAAATAACAACTTTCCCCGCAACGACAGTGATAAAGGAATTATCTATGACGAAAAGACTCGGCCAAATCGCGTTTAATGTATGGGCATTAAGCTGCTCATCGGCTATTGCCGCTCCCATAGCACTAGAACTAGAACAATTAGCCGGACAAGCCAATCAAGCTCTTGCTGATGTCTATATGGCTTCAGAGAGTGCTGGTATCAGCGAGTTAGGTGATTGCTCCTATAGTTGTGGTGGGCACCCAAACTGGGACCCCATCGCCGGGTACTATTTTGTCAATGTAAACGACACGAAGGTATACGTTCGCTATGGTGCCCCGGTACGCTTTTCTACACCTATTTATCGCAATGAGGGTGGCCAGACAGACTTCTTCAGCCAATTGGCTGGTCTCGATCTCGACAATTACCATACTGGGGTCATAAGACTGGATAAATGGCCTGATTTCTTCGTTGATAAAAGCTTACCTTCGGACTTCACTCAACAAGCTCAGAATTCGCATAGCGGCTGCTTCTTAGCTTACCAACCCGTCAATAGCTACGTCCCCCAAGCTAGCTTCTATACCGAAACATCAGGTTGCCCTGATCCCATGGATGCTGCAGTTGAGTCTGGCAATGCCCTTCTTATTCCGGATCGAGAATCAATCCTAAAAGCGATCCTCAACGTCATTGATGCGAACAGCACACAATATCAAGAGGCAAAAAATGCCATCTTTAATCTCACTCCTGAAGGGTATGCCAAAGAGGATGGCAGCAGCTTAACCAGCCTGTCTTGGGACCCAACCCATGATGCCAGCACCTTTATCCCCACCTATGGGGTCAACGAGGCCATCTTGTATACCAATGATGTCTATGTGTCGGGAAAAACAATGTATGAAAAGGCAATCGGTATTATCGGAGAAACAGACAACAGCCGCTATTTAGTACTCGGTTCCAATCCAATGCGCACTTGGCAACGTGGTTTTGAAACCAATGAACAGACAGAAAATTTTGTTGAAAACAGCATTCAATGGCTAACCGGAAAAACACACAGTGATATTCTCTCCAGCGGCCTGAACATCATTATCGCGCAGATGGAGAACGGGTATTACTTCCCCGATGAAAGTGCAACGCGGAACTGGCTGGATCACCGATTTCCAGACAACGTTACTTACAACCCGGCCAGAAGCTGCAATGGAACAGCTCTTGGCAACTGCCTTACCGCAGAAACAGATTTATTGATCATCTCCCAGTATCTTCGCAGCGGGGAAAACGCTGAGGCCATTGCTGAGCAGGTACAAGCAGCCCAATCACAAGGCATCCCCGTCATGTATCTGCATCATGACGGCAACCAGACCGCGCTTGGTAAGCAACTGTTCCTGAATTTCAATGTCAGTTACGAGTGGGATAATTATTGGAAAAAACTAGGACTGAAAGGTTTTGATATTACCGCGAGGCAAGGGGTACTGCCTAATGATGTCGTGAAGGTCAAAACCATGATCACACATTTCCTCGATCAGAGCTTTAGTAGTGACCTAAGCCAATGTAACTCAAGTTGCTCAAATATCGACAGCTTTAAAACAGAATTTCAAGAAGCAGCTACCCTTGTCAGGAACATAGCCAATAGCCTAGACAGCAACAAAACAGATTTATTTTCATTAGAAGGGTTTAAGTACCAGAAATCGCTGATCTTGCTCGCTGATTATTTCCGTCAGTCTATAGTATTTCCTATGGACATGGCCTCGGGAGAAACTACACGATTCCTAGAATCGTATTACGCTGATCATGTTCAATACAACTATCGTGGCCTCAGCCCTGCACAGCCAGATTTGGGCAACTTTAGCCGTGGTGACTTCAGCCATATCACCCCAAGTGACCGAACTGTAACCCTGACAAGCAAAGGGCATTTCCAGTCTGCCGGGGTTTACGCTCTGCCGGGACAGACATTTGAAGTCACACGCCTTGATGATAACCTCGCTGCTAATACCACAGTATTTGTCAACTCATTACGTTCTTCAGCTTCTAAACCCTTCTCCTCTGGAGGTTACAAACGACCGAAGTACCTTCAATCGGTAAAGATTACCTTACTGCCGGGTGAAACCCTCAAGTTCACATCTCCTTATGGTGGACCTGTTCAAGTTGGATTTAGTGGGGAAGCTGGGTTACCGATTGAGCTGGCATTTAAGCACATTGGCCGCCACCCTCACTGGCGTAACAGCGAAGATAATGCCCATTTTGCCCTCGCTATGGAGCAAGAGGACTTTGACTGGGCCGAAGTGGCAACCCCCTACTTTGAAATCCATTCAACCCTGTCTAAAATGAAATCCACCTTGTCCAATGCCAATTGGTCAACGGCTGAAAGCCTGGCAGCAGCCACTGAGGCTTACATGCATGACTACCCGCACGTACTCGCTGGGTTCCAAGGTGATGGTATTAGCCAGATACCTGAAATCCATGATTTTGCTGCCCAACAAGGTTGGACAATAGACAGCCATACTATCGTTAAACACATGAATGCGGATCAGCCGACTTGTGGCTATGGCTGCTCGGGTAACCCCTATGATGCCGGCTGGGCCTTTAGCCCAACAGGTCATGGTGATATTCACGAACTCGGACATGGTTTAGAAAAAGGGCGTTTTCGTTTTAGTGGTTGGGAAGGCCATGCCAGTACCAACCCTTACTCGTACTATTCTAAATCCCAATTCTTCAAGCAAACTGGAGAGGCACCTAGCTGCCAGAAACTTCCCTTTAAATCCATGTATGAAACATTGCAGACAGCGCAAAACCAGCCCGATCCTTTTGCCTATATGCAGCAAGCTAACTTAACCAAGTGGAATCATGGCGTCGCCATCTATATCCAAATGATGATGGCCGCCCAGGCACAAGGGGCATTGCAAGACGGTTGGCACCTACTGGCTCGACTGCACATACTTGAACGTGAATTTAATCGGGCGAAAAAAAATGGATCCGAATGGCTGCTTCACAGGGCTAACTTGGGATTCAGCCAGTATTCTTATGATGAGATTAAATCTATCAGCAATAACGACTGGCTCGCGGTCGGTATCTCTTACGTTACCCGCCTCGACTATGGTGATTACTTGAACATGTGGGGGATCTCAGTCTCTGAGAAAGCACTACAGCAATTGGCTGAACATGACTTCGCCCAAGTCATACTTCAATATTATCAAGCTGACGGTAATAATTACTGTTACGGCCTAGACAAGCCGGTATTACCAATCAATGGCACAATGAGGTGGTCTGGAATTGATCCAGGTGAAGGGACAGATGTTGCGTTCGGTAAGCCTGTAACGGCCTCTAGCTATTATGATGAAAGCCGCTTCCCAGCTAGCCATGCCGTCGACGGTAAGTCATCGACTTTCGTTCATACTCAACGCGGTAGCAATGAATGGCTGGAAGTCGATCTAGAGGGGAATGTTGAAATCAGTGCCATCATTCTGACCAACCGTACAGACTGTTGCCAATCGCGAACAGAAAATATCACGCTTGATCTGCTCGATGACTCTCGAAATATCCTCTGGTCCTCTGGTCCACTCGGCACTCAAGATGAATGGCTATTTGATTCACAGCACGGCTTACCAAAATCGGCGGCACGTTATATCCGTTTGGAGTCAAACAACCAATATATCAACATCGGGGGCATCATGGCATACAGCATGCCATAAGCCCATATTTTTGAACTAAAAAACCGCCACACTTGGCATTGAGTGCGGCGGTTTCTTATTATCTTTAAGCCACAGCATCTCTGACCCTGCGGTAAATCGTTACGGCAAACAACACTACCGCCCCACTGAACAGCCCAATAGCCGCATTAACAAACGCGGGAAGCATTAAGGCACCACCTGGTACCACAGCGGCTTGGTGGGTCAGGTGCTCGATCAAGACATGTGAATGCGGCATGCTGTGCACCACAATACCACCACCGACCAAGAACATTGCAATGGTGCCGACAATAGCCAAGAACTTCATCAAATAAGGGGCTGACTTTACCAAAGTCTCGCCAAATCCCCGCTTAAACGTACCCGGTTCGCTAGTTCGGACAAGGTACAAACCGCCATCATCCAGTTTAACGATGCCAGCGACCAAGCCGTAAACGCCTATGGTCATACACAGAGCGATCACACTGACCACCAGCACTTGGGTCAGCATGGCGGACTCCTGCACCGTACCCAGAGCAATCACTATGATCTCAGCGGAAAGAATAAAATCCGTCCGGATTGCACCCTGTATTTTCTTTTTCTCAAACTCGGCAATATCTTGTGGCTCGTCTAGCTGTTTCAGCTCTTCGTCTTCTTGCGGCCGTGGCGGATGAAGCATTTTCTCCACCACCTTTTCAAACCCTTCGAAGCACAGGAACAAGCCACCAATCAGCAGCATTGGCGTGATCAGCCACGGGGCAAAGGCACTGATCAGCAGTGCGGCTGGCACCAATATCAGCTTATTGCGAAACGAACCTTTGGCGACGGCCCAGACGACGGGAATTTCACGCTCAGCACGTACCCCTGACACCTGCTGGGCATTTAGGGCCAAATCATCCCCTAGCACCCCGGCAGTTTTACGGGCTGCTACTTTACTCATGACTGCCACATCATCGAGCACGGTGGCAATATCATCTAACAGAGTTAATAAGCTCGCTCCGGCCACTAATCACCTCTTTTTCTTTTTTGTACTGATTAACTGTAGTGAATATTTATCGGTTCTAGCCACCGCGGAGAAGCAATCAAGAGACAGCATCTAATTAAGAAATTCATTGAAGATCTCGCGGCATCGAGGATCCCCCGCTAGAATGTAACAAGATATTACCATTAATCAGCCTCTTGGCGAGATAGATATTATTCAGCGATGACCTAACCAATCGCTGCTTTGGGAACTCTTTCAGTCACATTTCATTATCACGGAAGCTAGCTTACCTATTTGCGAGGTGACAGGCTTATGGCGATTGCCATTGTCTTGATAGTGATAGTTGTGGCATCCATTGCCTTTCATTTCCTCAGCCCATGGTGGCTGACACCTGCTGCCTCCAACTGGGGCGAAATAGACAATGCCTTTAACCTAACATTGGTGATTACCGGTGCATTCTTCATTGTCATCAATCTGATGATCGCCTGGTTTGTGTTTAAATATCGGCATCGCAAGGGGCATAAATCCACTTACCAGCCGGATAACAAACGCCTAGAAGCTTGGCTTATCGGCCTAACCACAGTAGCGATAATCGGGCTATTAGCTCCCGGCTTAGTGGTTTACGGCAAATTCGTCGCTGTGCCAGATGATGCCAAGGAAGTAGAGGTGGTAGGCGAGCAATGGAAGTGGAGCTTTCGCTTCCCCGGCGAGGATAACCAACTGGGAAAATCGGATGTGCGTTTTATTAGCCCGACCAATCCGCTAGGGATTGATCCTGATGATCCGGCTTCCAGCGATGACAAGATCATATTGACCCCCGAACTGCACCTTCCACTGTACTCTCCCTATAAGGTGCTGCTCAGATCCAAAGATGTGCTGCATGATTTCAACGTACCGCAGTTTCGCGCCAAGATGGATATGGTACCCGGTAGCGTCACCTACTTTTGGCTCACCCCGACCCAGCGAGGCACCTTTGATATTTTATGTGCCGAGTTATGCGGTGTTGGCCACTACAATATGCGCGGCAGGGTGGTCGTTGAGGATGATGCCCAGTTTGGTCGCTGGCTCGCCAAGCAACCGACCTTTGCCCAAACCCAACAGCCCGCTTCAGAAAGAGATACGCCTATCACCGACCCTGTTGAGCACGGAAAAACCCTCTCTGAAGTCAATGGGTGTATCGGTTGCCATAGCATTGACGGCAAGCCCGGTGTCGGTCCAACCTGGCTTGGCCTTTACGGCAAGACTGAAATCATGTCAGACGATGCGGAAGTACTGGTCGACGATGAATACCTCAAAGTCGCTATTCTCGACGCCAACGCAGAAATCGTTAAAGGTTACCCACCTATCATGCCCGTCTACCAATTTAGCGATGAGGAAGTGGACGCCATCATTGCCTACATCAAGGCAGTGTCATCGCCACAGGCCGATAACGAGGGAGCACAATAATGTTTGAAACCAGCCCCTATGCCGTTAAAAAGCGTCCGCAGTCTTTCTGGACCAAATATGTCTGGAGCCAAGACCACAAAGTTATTGCCATCCAGTACACACTCACCGCCATTGCCATGGGGATGATAGCGCTTGTGCTGTCTTGGATTATGCGGCTGCAGCTCGGCTTCCCCGGCAAATTCGACTTTATCGACGCCAACTTTTACTACCAGTCGATGACCCTGCACGGCATGATCATGGTGGTCTACCTTCTGACTGCACTGTTCTTGGGAGGGTTCGGTAACTACCTCATTCCCTTGATGGTCGGCGCGCGGGATATGGTTTTCCCGTACCTCAATATGCTCAGTTTCTGGTTCTACTTTCTGGCATCACTCATTTTAGTCGCCAGCTTTTTCGTCACAGGGGGACCAACGGGAGCCGGCTGGACCCTCTACCCACCGCAAGCCATCATGCCCGGCACGCCCGGTACTGACTGGGGGATTGTGCTGATGCTGATCTCGCTGGCGGTGTTCATTGTTGCCGCCACCATGGGAGGCCTGAATTATGTCACCACCGTGTTGCAAGCCCGCACAGAGGGCATGACCCTATTGCGTATGCCACTGACGGTATGGGGTATTTTCACCGCCTCTGCCATGGCGCTGTTGGCTTTCCCCGCTTTGTTAGTCAGCGCGATCATGATGCTGTTCGATAAATTGTTAGGTTCGAGCTTTTTCATGCCCGCGATTTATTCTATGGGCCAGCAAGCCGGATACGACGGTGGTAGCCCCATCCTTTTCCAGCACCTCTTTTGGTTCTTCGGACACCCTGAGGTGTATATCGTGGCCCTGCCAGCGTTCGGTATTGTCTCTGATCTCATCAGTATCCATGCCCGCAAAAATATCTTCGGCTACAAAATGATGGTCTGGGCAATACTGGGTATCGCAGCCCTGAGCTTTATTGTTTGGGCCCACCATATGTATGTCAGTGGCATGAACCCGTATTTTGGCTTTTTCTTCGCCACCACCACGTTAGTGATAGCGGTGCCCACAGCTATCAAGGTCTATAACTGGCTGTTCACCCTCTGGCGCGGCGATATTCACCTCAGCCTGCCGATGCTTTTCGCTATCGCCTTTATGAGCAGCTTCATCATCGGCGGGCTAACCGGCTTATTCCTCGGTAATGTGATTGTCGATATCCCGCTATCCGATACCTACTTTGTGGTGGCTCACTTCCACATGGTGATGGGCGTTTCGCCAATATTGGTCATCTTCGGTGGGATCTATCACTGGTACCCGAAAGTGACTGGGCGAATGATGAACCAGGCCATGGGCCACATTCACTTTTGGATCACCTTCCTCGGCACCTATGCGATTTACTTCCCGATGCACTATCTCGGCATCCTCGGTATGCCAAGGCGTTATTACAACTGGGATGATTACAGCTTCATCCCCGAATCAGCACAGTCCATGAATGCCTTTATCACCATCGCGGCTTTAGTGGTTGGGGCTGCACAAATCATATTCCTGATCAATCTGTTTTGGAGTTGGAAATTTGGCAAAGTGGCCGACAGCAATCCATGGAAAGCGACCTCGCTTGAATGGTTGACCCCCGACACGCCACCTAAACACGGCAACTGGGGTGAAGAACTCCCTGTAGTATACCGCTGGGCTTATGATTTCAGTGTGCCGGGGCACGATAAGGACTTCATTCCGCAAACTCAGCCTCCAGCAGCGGTGCCAGACACACCAAGCGACCCTATTCAGTCAGGCGGTAGCGAATCAACGGCAAAATCCGATAAGGAGCGGTCATGATCAGATCATCACAAACACTGACCAAAGATCCTAACGCCCGTTACAGAAGCCAACTGCAGGCGCCAACATCAACGGCAGTATGGTTGATGATTGCGGTCATCACCATGTTCTTTTTTCTGTTTGCCGTCGCTTACCGGATCAGGATGTCATTGCCTGACTGGCAGCCTGTCAATGAACCGTGGCAACTCGCGGTCAGTACCGTGATGTTGGTGATGAGCTGCGTGACTATGCATTTGTGCTACCGAAAATCAGCCCTGTTGCCTTCACTTCGTGCCAACCATGCGCTGTTGATTTGGACTGTAACCTTTACCCTGGGCTTTGTATTCAGCCAGTTGTGGGCATGGCAAGCCTTGCTAGCCATCAATCTCGGCGTAGGTAGCACACCGGCAGCCAGCTTTTTCTACTTACTGACCGGATTGCATGCCCTGCACGTATTGGGCGGGCTTATTGCCCTTAGCTGGGTGGTATTTCACGCGGGGAGCGGTCATCGCAACCAACTGTATCCCGCCCTGCGGCTTTGCACCCGCTACTGGCATTTTCTATTGTTTGTCTGGCTGTTCTTACTCGGCCTACTTCGATTGACATAACGGGAGGTGTTCCCCATGCCTCGTTCTGCTTATTCCGATGACCATCCCACTCACCATGCGTGGGCATCGATAGTCAATGACTACTCTGCCGACAAGGCAGTGTTCAATGTATCAAGCAACAAAGCCATGATGTGGATATTCCTGCTCAGCGATATCTTCGTCTTCGGCTGTTTCCTCGTCGGCTACATGGCTGTGAGAATGACCACCACCGAGCCGTGGCCTATCCCCAGTGAAGTCTTTGCCCTCACTATCGCCGGGCATTCCATTCCCTTGGTTCTGATTGCGATCATGACCTTCATCCTCATTACCAGTAGCGGCACCATGGCGATGGCGGTTAACTGTGGCTACCAGAAAAAACGAGGGGCTACTGCTTTATTAATGCTGCTCACCGCCTTGCTCGGCCTCAGCTTTGTCGGCATGCAAGCGTTCGAATGGAGCAAACTGATAGAAGATGGCTTCCGACCTTGGGGTAACGAGGACGGGGCGGCGCAGTTTGGCGCCTGCTTTTTCATGATCACTGGTTTCCATGGCCTGCACGTATCGGTTGGTGTTATCTATCTGCTCATCGTCGCTTGGAAAGTCTGGCGGGGTGACTATGAACGGCGGGGGAACACGTCCCAAGGGAATTACGAAATCGTCGAAATTGCTGGTTTGTACTGGCACTTCGTCGACCTTGTCTGGGTCTTCATCTTTGCGTTTTTCTATCTCTGGTAGCGAACTCCCTGTAGGAGGACACGCATATGGCTAGTTCAGCGAAAGCTAAAACACAGCAGAAACACCCAATCAGCCTCTATCTGGGAATATGGTTACTGCTGTTTGTGCTCAGCGCCCTGTCTTACATGGTGGATTACTACCAGTTGGAAGGAATGTTGCGTTGGAGTTTGATCTTACTGTTCATGGCTCTAAAGGCTGGGCTCATCGCTAGCATTTTCATGCACATGCTATGGGAGCGAATGGCATTGGTCTGCACCATATTCCTGCCACCGCTGGTGCTCATAGTCCTTATTGTGCTGATGGCCAGCGAAGCTGACTATATTTTTGCACTCAGGGAGATCTTCTTTAGTTAATAGGACGTTCAATTGCATCAGGCTGGTAAAAGTCAGGCAACGAAGGAGGAAGGGCTTGCCAAGCTTTTCCCTCTTCCATTTTTTCGTAACTGTACTCAAATAGTTCAGTCATAAATTCACTGCTATATGGTGAAGCCTCATCAGAAGCCTCAAAGTCCTCGTCAATATAGGCTAAGTTAAAATGTATACCCTGCTGGCGGGCGTTGTGATAAATATGCTCAACATCCCCGATCCCTTGATTAAGCAATAAAGTGTTGATTGCCCTTTCACTGAGCTTGCTCAAACGAATAGAAACAGGCTGGAAATCCGATTTCAAACTGCCGTTGCGGATCACATAGAGGTTTTGCTCAACCTCTACATCACGCAGGTCAACCCACGAAGGGGCAAAGAAAACCTGACGCACTACCCCACCATCGACATGCAATTCATCGAAATGCTGGCCGCCATGTTCAAATTCGATTTTTCTCGCCGGGAATGCGCCTGGCACTGAGCTGCTGGCAATAATGATCTCTTGGATCAATGATGTTGCCTGTGGGGTAGCGTGCTCGGCAATTTGGCCGATATTCCAAAGGGCAAGCCGTTGATTGTCGATGTTGGCGGTACCGATGACTAAATGCCTTCCAGCCCTGTTCTGCTCAGCGATTTCAGCCACTAAATCATCGGTCACGATCTGGCGGACTTTTTGCTCGAATGGTGCGGTGTCCAATAGGGATTGGTTACGAAAAAGGGAGATGATATTTCTGCGGCGGAATAAGTCAGTAAAGTCAGTTTCGGTGTAGAGCTCAGTCAGCATATCGTCATAATCACTGCCAAGAAACGCGAATACAGAGACAATCGCCCCGGTAGAAATACCTGTTACCACATCAAACTGCGGCCGATCGCCCCGCTCGGTCCAAGCGGTTAAAATACCAGCCGAGAACGCGCCGTTGAAGCCTCCCCCCGATAACGCCAAATAATTAAGGCTTGGTCGTCCATTGCTTTCTTCAAGCCAACTGTCGGTTCGCGCTTGGATCATACCATTCAGTTCTGAAGGGTTATATTCGTCCCACATCCGGATGTCCTCAAACGACGAGGGCATCATAGTATATGTAACCGGATCGGCCCTGCGCTCAGTGCTACTACAAGCAGAGAGCAAAACAGCCAACAAAAAAGCACCAAAGCGCTGCACGATATATTCCTCAAGATATAACTACGGGATATTGTATGGGGGTAAGCTGTCAGGTGGCTGAATCAATTAGTAACGTAAAAAGCCCGCATAGACATATCTAATGCGGGCTCAGCGTCAGTCAACTATTACTTAGAACCAAGATACAATCTGATCCATTTCACGGCGGGTCTTAGTAAACGGCGGCTCATCTTCACGGTAACCCAAGGCTACCATCACCGCTGGTTTGTAGATTTTAGGATCAATACCAAAATGCTCTTCTAGCACATCGATGGTTTTATCCATTTCGAACCCTTCAATAGGGCATGAATCGATACCGAGCAATGCCGCAGCTGTCATGACATTACCTAGTGCAATATAAGCCTGACGTGCAGACCACTCGGTAATTTGCTGCGCACCTTCAATCTTAAAGTCATGCTCTTGGAATTTCTGGAAAGCTTGGTTGATAAAACCAATTACCTCTTCTGGCAACTGCTTCACTTCACGCATATGTTGCTGCTGATATTCAGAGTTGTGCTTCATGGTCGCATCGGTATGGGCAAGGAAAATGACAAAATGGCTAGCCGTACCCAGCTGGCCTGCTGTTCCATTGAATGCGCCATTAGCACCCCAGCTGAACTCGCGGAACAATTCACGTTTTTCCGGTGATTGCACAACAAGGATCTGCCATGGCTCAAAGCCAAATGAGCTAGGTGACAAACGTGCCGCTTCCAAAATGGTATTGAATTCGTCATCGCTGATCTTACGAGTAGGATCAAACACTTTCGTTGCATGACGAGAGTTGAATGCTTCTAGGATTTGCGCCTGAACGTCATTGGTTGGTTTGATATCTTTCACTGTACTAGCCCTATTTCACTTCGTTATGGACAATTCTTCCCACACCATATATTGAGCGACATTGCGATATACCGCGGTGTGGCTTGGCGCTTATATTGATGGTTTTATCACTTGAGAAAAAGGGCAGCTCAAGCCAATGACTTTGGTCATTTCGTTCCACAATCAGCTAAAAAATTTCATCGCTGTAATGCGCTGTAATACCCAAAATTTATCGCCTAGATGATAGTTATCTTATTCGATTGGATAGCTAATTCATTCATTAGCTATGACTACTTCGACTCAATGACCGATAGGGATATAGCATGTGTACTCGTATATTTAATAATCAGAACGAAGACTATCTAACAACGGCAAGGAACATGGATTGGGCAACGCAGTTACCTACATCTATCTATACATTCAAAAGCGGTCTGCATAAATCCGGTGAAAACGAGCTAAAGCAAGATACTCTGACATGGATGTCACTCTATGACAGTGTAGTGACTATGGTCGTTGGTGATGAGAAAGAAACTGGCCACTTTGGCGCCTCTGACGGCATGAACTCAGTAGGATTAGTCGCTAACGTGCTGTATGACAGCAATGCAGACTATGTACGTAAAGAACATCATGGTCAGCCGTACAAAAAACTCGATGTATTACGTTGGGTACAATATGTCTTGGATACCTGCTGCTCAGTTAAAAATGTGGTTGATAAGTTTAACGATAACAGCCATATAGAGCTCGTTGGCTCTAAGGTTCCAGCCTCAGATAAACAAGCCTCATTGCATTTATCTGTGTCGGATGTCATTGGTGAATCAGCGATAATTGAAGTTGTCGACGGCAAGTTTCAGGTCCACTTAAGCCCATCTTTTCGGGTAATGACCAATGAACCTAGCTACAACGAGCAACTTAGCTTAAACCAATATTGGCGTTGGCAATGGAGCGATAGCAATCCTTATCCAAGCCACACCATTCCTGGAGGCCCTTTTCCAACCGACCGTTTCGAGCGAGCGTCATTCAATATGCATCATCTGATCCGCCCTGAATCAATGGCTGAATCCTTGGCCCAATCAAAATCAGTCATTATGAATGCCTCAGTCCCTATCGGCTTTGACTTCGGTACAAACGATCACCCCAATATCGCTCCTACATTATGGTCTACCATTTCAAGCCATAACGAGCTGAAGTATTACTTTTGTAATGCTCGTACTACCGGGGCCTGCTGGGTCGACTTGGCTGACTTGGAATATGACAAGCAAGTTGGCAAAGTCAATGTGATCACACTCGATAACCATGAATTCACCAATCACTCTTTTAATGGGTTAATCAATAATGAGTTCTCTGTTGCAGAAGACCCTTTTGCTACCCCTCTAGCCAACCGCTCATCATCACGATTCAACAATGAGTTTGATCTGGTTTAACTCAATATCAGCAATGTATTCCTGCCATTAAGAACCAGAAAATAGTAAAGCCTCATTAAGCAATGAGGCTTTAATTAAATACCGGCATTAAATCAGGAAACAGTGCTTAATTATAAGCACCAGCTGAGTAAGTCAGCTCATAGCTATGGGAATAAATTTCCAGAATATTGCCGAACGGGTCTTCCATATAGATCATGCGGTAAGGCTTCTCTCCCGGGTAGTAGTAACGAGGCTCTTTCATCCGTTTTTTACCACCAGCAGCAACCACTTTCTCTGCTAACCCTTCCACATCTGGGTCCTGCACGCAGAAATGAAAGATACCGGTTTTCCAATATTCAAAATTATCTTCCGGGTTCTCTTGGTTCTTAAACTCAAAAATCTCTACCCCAACGCGATCGCCTGTCGATAAATGGGCAATACGAAAACGCTCCCACCCCGAGCCAAATACATCGGTGCACATTTCACCGATGGCTGAGTCATCTTCAACAATCTCTGTGGGCTCCATAATGAGATACCAACCAAGCACCTCGGTATAGAACTTTACGGCGGCTTCAAGATCAGGGACAGAGATACCAATATGGGAGAACGTACGTGGATAAGGGCTCATCATTTCACCTCAGGTTATTGCGATGACTAGGGTCAACTCGCTATTACGTTGCCAACCTCAGGATAGATCATCACTAGCAAATACGCCGTGATGTAGCAGAACGCCCAAACCCAATTATCAACTTTTTCTATAAAGTCATTCCTCAATCATACCTATTATCAACATCAACCATCGCGACTAATATTCAAATCAAGAAAGTAAACGTAATACTGGAGTCAATGATGTTTGAGAATATTGGTTGGATTGTTGAAGCAAAACTTAAAGACGGCAAACGCGATGAGTTCGAAGCGGTCATGAAAGAAATTGTTGCAGAGACACAGAAGGAAGCTGGCACCTTGAACTACCAGTACTACATCTCTGATGACGGCGATGTCATGGTATACGAGCGCTTTCAAGATGTTGAATCTGCCCATATCCACGTTAGCAATTGGGACAACTTTGCAGAACGTTGGGTCGCCGCCGCCGAGCCGACACGCATGGTTCACTTAGGTGATTTACCCGATGATTTGCGCTCTCGCCATGCGGCCCTGGCTCCACTTTGGCTTAAACCATTTGGCGGATTTGCCCGCTAAAACAGACCTTTTATAACTAATACTTTTACCCTACGGAGATACACCATGTCTTACTACTCTGTTCTCGCTGTTACCCCGACCAACCAAGATTGGGTTGCTGATTACATCGGCCCTGCCAATAAATTAGTGGCGCAATACGGCGGTAAATACCTTGCCCGTACCGACAGCCACCAGCGTTTGGAAGGCGAAGGGGAAGAAGCTGCCCTGCGGATTATCATTGAGTGGCCATCAAAACAGGCCTGCTTGGATTTCATGAGCGATCCTGGTTACGTACCGCACCTCAAAGCCCGTACCGAAGGGTCAGTCAGCCACCATTTCCTGATTGAAGGCAAAGACGACTTGGCATAAACCCAAAGAGCCACCATTTGCTATGGTGGCTCTTTGCTGTCAGATAAAGACTTTTGTCGTCAAATAAAGACTAAGTGCTATGCCGTTTCGACCAATTGCTGCAGGCTGTGATAAATCTCTCCCCCTATAAATTTGGCTTCCTTACCCAGTTCCCTTTCGATACGGATCACTTCATTCCATTTGACCATCCGCTCGCTGCGGGTAAATGATCCCACTTTAAGCTGACCTGCATTGGTAGCTACAGCGAGGTGGCTGATGAAAGCATCCTCGGTTTCTCCCGATCTGGCGGATACTACAGGCAACCAACCGGCTTTTTGGGTTAATTCAATAGCAGCTAAGGTTTCCGATACGGTGCCGATCTGGTTTAGCTTGATAAGCACGCTATTTGCCAGTTTCTGTTCAATACCTTGCTTGATCCTTTCGATATTGGTGGTAAACAAATCATCCCCAATAACCTGGATACGATCCCCCACCAATGCGGTGAAGCGCTGCCACATTTCGAAGTCGGTATCTGCAAACGGGTCTTCAATCGACAATACCGGATACTTTTCACACCAATCGAGCATCAGCGCCAAGAACTTTTCAGGCGTATAGCTTTTGCCATCAAGCGGTAAATGGTACTTGCCCTCGGAATAGAGATCACTGGCAGCAATATCGAGCGAAATCGATACTTCCTCACCGGGTAGATATCCGGCTTTCTCAATCGCTTCCACGACAAACTGGAAAATCTCATCATGGCTATTGAAGGTAGGCCAAAAACCCCCTTCATCAGCAGCACCAGCCAGTAAGCCCTTGCTCTTGAGTAAATTCTCTGCCGTCCGGTAGATGTTGTAGGTCACTTCCAGTGTTTCCTGATAACTTTTAGCGCCATTGACGATCAGCAGAAAATCCTGGATATCCGTGCGCCACTGGGCATGGGCACCGCCCCCTACCAACTGAATCTCAGGCAGCGGTAGCAACTTACCCTCACCATCTGGTGTGAGTGACTGGAATATCGGCTTCTGACCTAGCTTTGCCCTCGCATCGGCGACAGCCAACGAGACAGACAAAATAGCATTCGCCCCCAGGCGGGACTTGTTTGCCGTACCGTCGAGATCGCACATGATCTTGTCGATCACCGCCTGTGAATCAACACTCACCCCCTGCAGAACAGGGCCTATCTCTTTTTGCACATTGCCAACGGCCTTGAAGACAGACTTACCAAGGTAGCTATGTACATTGCCATCACGCAGTTCCAATGCCTCGAACTGCCCTGTTGATGCCCCAGACGGCACCATGCCCACTCCCTTTATGCCGTTTTCAAGTTCCACTACCGCCTCAACCGTTGGTTGCCCACGGGAGTCAAAAATCTGGTAAGCATCAACAGACTTGATTTTCATTGTGCTGCACTCCTTCCATCAACTGTTCCAATTTCGTCATATTCTGTTCCAACAAACGGATGACTCGCTCCCGGATAACACTTTTTTCTTTCGGCGATAAATATTCCACCGGGGACTTTCCATCAATACGAGCCAGCATCATCATCAATGTCAGCTCTACGACGTTATCCTCGCCAACAATAAGGAACCTGTCTTCACCAATGGCTCTGCGGTAGCGGGTATAAAACGCAACCGCCAGATCGAGGTAATCCGTATTTTTGAAATGGCAGTACTTGAGCAGTAAATGATGCAATAAAAAGGCAACGTCAAAGGAAGGGTCGCCATACCAGGCTACCTCACAATCGACAATTTTGATTTCTTCGCCAGACACCAAAATGTTTTTCGGGCTGAAGTCACCATGCACCAAGCAGTGCTTAGTCGCTGCCACCCGGCAGCACAATGCCGTGATTTGCTTAGCAAGCTGCGGATGGATACCCACCATAGACTCGAAATATGGCTCAAGCCGAAGTTGGTGAAAATTCTCATCTGATTTAAACAACCCTTCGGCAACGGGCTCATGCCAACTGACTTTATGAATTGCCCCTAAAATATCGCCAATTTTCTGCGAGACCACTATCGACGTTTGTCCCCGCATTAAATCCTTTTTCCAATCCTTGAAACGCTCAGGGAAAAATTCCATGGTAAATAGCCTTTCTTCCTCAAAGGAGTGCAAGATCTTTGGGACATATTTTGGAAACTGATTACCGACATACTTTAAGTAACGCTGCTCAAACAGATTCCTGCTGGTATCGGCGAACCAGTCTTGTTCAACTTTTAGTTTTTCCAGTGCCCGTTTCGCAACCAGCTTCTTTTTCGGGTCTTCCACAAGATAAATTTCACAGCTAACCCCACCTGACAGTGGGGTTGCCGTGGCATGTTCTTGTGATACCACTTGGTGTTTTTTCAGGATATCAAGAACCATGCCTTCACCTTAGCGGATGGCCGCAACTGATTGATGACGTAGGTAACCTTCAAAAGTTGCCTTGCTGTTTACCCCACCACCACAACCACTCTGGTTGCAGGCACCGTAATGCAGGCCGTACTCAAACACGTTATGGGCATTGATCCAGCTATTACCCGCAACCAACTCTGCGGCAATCCACTGTGCTTTGTCGCTGTCTTGTGTCCATACACTATTCGACAGGCCATAAGGGTTACGGTTAGCCCGCTCGACGACTTCCTCTTCATCGCTAAATTTCAGTAGGAAGGCCACAGGACCAAAGATTTCTTCCTGCGCCCAAGGGTTATCATCACTGCCAGCCAACAGCGTCGGCTGGATGAAATAGCCTTTATCCAACTCACCTGACATCAAGCGTTGACCACCCGTTACCACCTCAGCGCCATTAGCCTGCGCTTCAGCGATACACTCCAGCACCTTGGCCATCTGGCGGTGGGTACACATCGGCCCCATCTGACTGCTTGATTTGAGGCCATTGTCCACCACCACCGCTTCGAGGGTTGCTTTGGCCTTGGCGACAAACTCATCGTAGATAGACTCGTGGATGTACCAGCGCGAAGCGGTACAGCACACCTGACCGGCATTCAACGAAATGGCACCGCACAACCCTTCGACCGCTAGGTCAATATCCGCATCTTGGCAAATAACGGCGGCGCCTTTACCGCCAAGCTCCAATTTTGCCGGGACTAAATTGCGCCCGCACACTTCACCGATATGGCGGCCAACCTCGGTAGAACCGGTAAATGACATCAGCTTGACCTTAGGATGGCTAGTCAATGCTTCGCCTACAACGCTGCCTTTACCGGGAATGACATTGACTGTACCGGCTGGGAAACCGGCTTCTTCAACCAATTTAGCGAGATACAAGGTCGAAAGTGGTGTTTCAGAAGCTGGCTTTATCACCACTGTATTGCCTGCTGCCAAGGCTGGGGCAATCCCCCAAGCGCATAAGGTGAGTGGGAAATTCCACGGAAAAATGAAACCTGCCACGCCATAAGGGCGTTTGATAGTTTTGCTATCTGTAACCGACAGTCCCAATTCCACTTCGTATTCCGCGTCTAGGGCTACCTGGGCAAAATACTCAAAGCACTGAGCGGCAAATGGCACATCAAACCCTATTGCAGCAGCCACTGGCTTACCGACATCAATACATTCCAAATCAGCCAATATCTGGCTGTCCCTTTCAATTAATTGGGCAAGCTTGCGAAGCTTTTCACTGCGAAACGCTACCTCAGCCTTACGCCACACAGGGAACGCTTCATCGGCGGCCAATACGGCTTGATCCGTTGCTTTTGCATCGGCAAGGCAAACGTCGGCTACTCTAGTACCTGTTGCAGGGTTTTCTACCGTCAGGGTCTGCTCTGACTGGCTCCACTGGCCATTGACATAAAATGGCAGTGTTGCAGGCTCAAGAAATTCAAGGGTTTTAGGGTCTAGCGTTTGGATGGTCATATTTAACACTCCTGTGCTATTTATTATTTGCTTTTAATTCATGAAAAAGTCATTACCTGGCTTGCAGGCCGTCAAAAGAAATATCCAATGAACGGATATATTGCTCTATCATTTCGGTTAATTGCGACTCCCCGGTTATTGGCCTGCCGTAACCTTCAGGGGAGAAGAAAGAATTGATGCAAACAAAAGAGGCGGTGCTGTTTCCGGCTAATTCTAAGTACGTCGGCTTATTGAGAAACTGTGGGTATTCCCTGCTCCATTCATAGCCTTTGCAAGAGCCTCCAATGGCACACTCAAGCCCTAGAGCATAATTACGGTCGCAACCTCCTTCATAATCCGCCCAAGGCATCATTTCCCGGCCGCCACTATGGATCCAATAGTTCATAAAAGAAGGCGATACCTGATCCTCTAATTGAGCGAGGGGAATTACACTGACATACACTAGGTTGTAATAAGGGTTATAACAGGCACTCCAAAGTAATTGCCGGCTACTTGATACGCCGCTAATAAATTCTGCATGGCCGTTGTAACCTGGCATCAGGGATAAGTCACTTTTACCCCCGGTGCGGGTTGGGATATCACTCAATGACTCGAAACGTGCGCCTAGTTCGAGGCTTGCCGTTGTATCAAATTCCGTCCCTTGCGGACATACCTGATATTGCTGGCAGTTATCGAGCAACCAACATCCCCGCTCGACAAAAGGTGACCCCAAGGTCGTATGCCAGGCCATATTTATCGGTACTGCATAGTCATGGTTATTTTCAACCGTCATCACCATATAATGGCTACTATCACCTTGGCGCAGGTAATCTGTTTTTTGGTACTTTAATTGCTCAAACTCCCCAGCCAGATGCCAAACAGCTTTCGCATAGCTCTCACCGCCCGAGTCCACCAATCTTGCTGACGCTAATGACCAAACATTGTTGGCCGTATCACCGTGGGTAGGTATGGTGTCAGTACCTGGACCAAATGCCGGAGCGCAAGGAAAGGTGCCGGCAGCCTGGCGTAGCAATTCAACTTGCCAGTAAGCCCGTTGTTCAGGGTCGTCGTTATCCATCCTGCCGGAAAATGGTGCTTTAAAATGCGGCATCCAATGGGCATTAAGCCAATAGTCTCCAGTTAGGCTGCGCATTTTCCTTGAGAACTCCGGAGTCATCCCACCAAAAGCCTGGACAAATAACCGCGTCTCATCATTTTTGAGCCAAACGCCGTCCTGACCTAAATACTGGCCAACTTCTATATACATATTTATCTCCTATTTTGCCGGGGCGTATTTCAGCCCCAGCAATCCAGAGGAACAGTCGCTTATTGCGCGATCCCAATCGGTGAGAAAATGATATATAACGCTACAACGCCAACGCATATCACCAAAGAAAAACGCTTGGCATGTTTCCATGGTGTTAATTCAACCACACTGGTTTTCTGGGTTTCAGCCGCTTTTTCTTGTGGGAAGAAATAACCAATCAATATCATCAAGGCCGCCACTGCAACAAACAATATGCCTGTTAAGTGAAGGAAATGAATATCCGGCTGGAAGACAAAGCTAGTCAGTGCATAAGCCAACATAAATACCACGATACCAATATTTGCTGCCATGGCTGGCACCTTACGGGTTACCAAACCCACCACAATAATGGTGAACATCGGCGCCATATAAAAGCTATTGATGGTCTGGAAATATTGGAAGAAACCTTCGGGCGCATAGAAAATAAAAGGAGCAACAAAGATAGCAAATAGTCCAATTACCGCCCCGAAACGCTTACCCACCCTGACTAAGTCACGATCATCAGCTTTAGGGTTAAGCAAAGGTTTATATACATTGAGGGTAAACAATGTAGAGGTACTGTGCAGCACACTGTTAAAGGAGCTGAGGATTGCACCAAATAACACAGCAGCAAAGAACCCAACCAAAGGTGTTGGCAGCACTTCACGGACCAGCATAGGATAAGCAACTTCACCATTTGGTAAATCCGGCCCAAACATAGCGTATGCGATGATCCCCGGGATCAATAGGAAGAATGGCCCAAGCAGTTTTAGCATTCCCGCCCAAAGCACCCCTTTTTGTCCCTCCGCGAGGTTTTGTGCACCCAGCGCACGCTGGATAATCGACTGATTCGTTCCCCAATAGAAAAGGTTGAGGATCAGCATCCCGGTAAAGAATGTAGAAAACGGAACAGGATCGTCCTTGCCACCAATCGCATTGAGTTTTTCCGGATGTTCCGTCATCAGATGCTGGAACCCTGCAACGACACTGCCATCACCTAACGCAGACAGGCCAAACAAAGGGATAAGCACGACGCCGCCGACCAACAAGCCAATACCATTGAAGGTATCAGAATAGGCTATCGCTTTCAGCCCACCGAATACGGCATAAGCTGCCCCGACAAGGCCAATCGAGACGACCATAATCCATATTCCGCCCCAGTATGAGACATCAAATATCCCGGAGATATCAAATATACCGCCCAATGCGACCGAGCCGGTATACAATATTGGCGGAAGCAAATTCAGCACATACCCGAATAAAAACAGGAAAGTACAAAAATACATGGTACTTTTGCCAAATCGCTGTTCAATAAATTCAGGAATGGTTGTCACCCCGCCACTTAAATATTTCGGCAACAAATAGAGTGCCACAACAACTAGTGTCAATGCCGCACACACTTCCCACGCCATTGGTGTCATATTTGCGGTATAACCCTGGGCGTTCAAACCGACCAATTGTTCAGTAGATAGGTTTGTCAGCATCAGGGATGAAGCAATTAACACCCCGGTTAACCCTCGTCCTGCAAGGAAATAAGAGTTTGCTGATTCTTGTTGTTTCTCTTTTCTTCTGACCTTGTACCAAGACCCTAAAGCCACGGCTCCCGTTACCAAGGCAAATGAGATTGGAATAATCATAATTCGTCCTTTTATCACGTTATTGGAAGCTAAATAGTTTTAAAGGCACTATTTAGCTTGGACCGCATCCTTCCTTAGCGACACTTATTATATTTATTTTGAGTTTTAATTAATTTGCATTTATCTCTTAGCAGTTAAACAACTTGTGATGGATTTACCATTTCAAAATATTTAACGACTTCATTTTTAACTTGCGGCAATATTTCGCTAATAGTGGTTGGTGGATAAGCATCGATGCCGTCTTTTGTTATTTGCTTACCTAGGTTTTGCATATACGCAGTATGGATTGCCGTCCCGACATTAATTTTGGTGATCCCCAAAGTTATAGAGTGGCGTATATCTTCTTCGGGGATCCCGGTACCGCCATGCAGCACCAGTGGGGTACTGACAGACTGATGGATTTGCTGCAAACGTTCAAAGTTAATCTCTGGCTTCCCTTGATAGTGGCCGTGGGCTGTACCAATACCCACCGCAATCATATCGACACCGGTTTCTTCTGCCAGACGCTTTACATCCGCAACGCTTGCAAGATAATCGTCATCGGTCATTCCCCGGCCACGAATTTTCCCTATTTCCGCTTCAACGACTGCCCCTCTGGCATGGGCATAGTTTACAACCTTGATTGTCCTCTCGATGTTCTCTTCCAATGACAAGGCCGAACCATCAATCATCACCGAATCAAAACCGACATCAACCGCCTGCATGCACATTTCAACATCATCACAATGGTCAAGGTGGAGGTAGATCGGCACCGAGTATCTTGCTTTCATCCTCTCGACAATCGCTTGGATAAGATCAAGCCCCAACACCTCCACTACCTTGGTGTATGCCATCAACATAACCGGTTGGTTTCTTTCTTGTGCTGCCTGACAAATCGCTTGAACGTCCCACACATCATTGAAGTTAAAACCGATCAGGCAATCGCCGGTTTGATGATATTGTGCCAGCAACTCAGATAGCGTCTTCATAAACTTTCCTTGTGATATCAATTTGCTCGAAACTTTTAATCGCGCCGCTCGAACCGTATTGCTGTACGACCCTCGCCCCCGCGTGGTTGGCAACCTCTACAGCCTGTTCAAGTTGGTACCCCCTCGAGATGGCCGCCAGAAAGCCACTGACAAAACCATCTCCGGCCCCTGTGGTATCGACTACTTTTGAAACTCGCTCTCCTTTTACCCAGTAAGCCGATTTGCCGTCATTGACATAAGCGCCTTTGGCACCGGCTTTGATCACCACATTTTCAACCCCCCGCTCGATAAAGAAGGCCGCGCACTCCTCTATTGTTTGATAGCCAGTAATCTGCTGCGCTTCGTTAAGCGTCGGCAAGAAATAAGTCAGTGATGGCAATACCGGCGCTATTTTAGTTAACCATTGCTCATCAGCGTTCCAGCCGACATCCAATGAGGTTATTTTTCCTTGCTGTTTCGCGGTATAGAACAGCTCATTCAAGCCGCTGTTTTCCAAGGCTGGGAGTAGGTAGAACCCGCTGACATGCAGCATGTCGTGGCCCAGTAAGTTACCAATATCAATATCGGCCATGGTCATTTCGTCAATGGCACCACCGTTATAGATAAACACCCGTTCGCCGTCTTGTTTGACCAAAGCAACCGCCGTTGCAGTTTGGTGCCGCTTGGAAACCTTGACGGCACTTTCAATCCCCTTGGCCTGATAAACCTCCTGCAGATAACGGCCAAACATGTCGTCACCCAGCATAGAATGCAGGCTGACCGGAGTACGCGTTGCAGCCAAGTTGAGCGCAACATTTGCCGCGTCACCTCCCGGCTTGACCTGTACGTTGTCTACCAGAGTGACATCCGTTGAAAAACTAAATCCATCTAATGGCCCCACAATGACATCTGCGACCGCCATCCCTAAGCACGCAATACTTTTCATCGTTAGCCTCCAAAGCCGCAGCTCTCCCCAGCGTTAGCAACTTCTATCGATTCCGCCCCGATCCAATAATTGAGTACTTGGAGATCCCTCAAGAAGTGCCCACGGCCGACAATCCAATGGTGATCCAAGCCTTGGTCCATGATAGTGCCGACTATTTGCGCCGCCGTGTAACCGGAAGGGATCACCTCACCATAGGTGCCACGGAATTTCATATCAGAAGGGACAATTTCACCTTCGAAAGCCAGTACAGTATCAATAGAAGGCGCTTGGTATTTGGCGATAGTGACGGGACCCGGCTTGACTAGGAACTCAAACAACAACCCCCAGGCCGTATCTTCGTCGTAGTTTTCCAAAATACCGTGCTTGCGGCATTCATAGCCGGTCGCTGGATTTCTCAAGCAAGTTGCTGCCGAACCGTTGTGCCAGACACCCAGCCGCTCTCCATCTCCCGATAGGTAAGAGATATCGGAAAGCATTGGGATAGTGCCCGGCCCCGCTCCATCAGACATCAACTCTTTGAACAACAGCATGGTGATCATGGCCCCGGTATCGGCCTCGTCGGCCACCACTATGCCTTGGTCGTTCATCAGTGCCATCGCACCATCACCAGCAATCTGGAAGTGATCAAACAACTCTGGCCAGTTTTTGAAACTCACCGCAACGTAGTCGCCTTCGCGAGCAACCACCATCAGAGCCAGTGACAAGCGGATTGTGTCCTCGATTTGATTGTCGGGAACGTTGTTGAACTTACAGTCAACGTCAGAGAGGAGCTGGCGTTTGATTTCGGCAATATCTTCACTACGAAACTCTGCCATACGTGCTGTGATATCAACCAGGTTGACCCGGTCAAAACCCAGCTCCAATTTCTTCAAAATAGCAATTTCATTGATCTCGCAATCATAGAATCCTGGTACCCGGCTAGCGCCAGCAATCAGTGCTTTCTTGCCGCGTAGGTACCCCAGCACCCGGCAGACACGCGTGAAAGCCTGTATCTCCTCCTTAACTCGGGGGTCTTCCGGAGAGCAGAACTGCCACTGGTATTTCACTCCCAATGAATTGAGGATACCCAGTACAAAGTTTTGCGAACATAAGCGGTTTGCTTGGAGGTTAAGGCCATTCCCCATTGGTTCTGGCATCGCCAGGCTGAATATAGGGGTCTGATGTTTGGCAAGCCATGTACCTAACTGTGATGCCACTTCGCCGGTGGTATACGCTGAGTGGCACACAATCACCCCATCCAACCCTTGGTGTGCCGCATCGTCTAAAAATGCTTTGAGCTGGTTATGATCCTGAAATGGCTCATCGGCGACAATAAGATCATAGTGATCTTGTGGCAGCATCTCTCGCACCAACTCCGAAACCTGCAAGGTAGTTTCCTTGGCCAATTGCCAATTGAAGTGAATTTCAATCGCAACCGAAACAAACGCGATCCGAGACCGGCTACGGGCTTTTTGTTGAGGAATAAGGGTTGAGATAAAATCAGCTGCTACGCCGTTCAGAGTGATATCTTTGTTTTCCATGGTGCATCTCCAACATCCGCTTTGATAATCATCATAGGGCTGGAGACAAGGAGAATCTGCGCAAAAATTTGCCGAAAATAGCCAAATATTAGCAATCGGAAGAACCGTGAAATGGATCACTACCGTTCAAAAAACGCACCATTTACAATTCAGACAACAAGCAATGGATTGGTTGGGAGGGAGTTTGAAGGCTACCGCTGAAAATGTTGATCGTATGGATCGCTCATTTACTGCTTATGAATTTCAGTCCAAGGAGTTTGAGCACCCCTATCATTTCCATCATGAAACGGAATTGGTCTTCATCACCAAAGGTCACGGTCACGTCCTCATCGGAAATACCGCTAGCTACTTTGAGGCAGGCGATATCTTCTTTATTGGCTCAGACATTCCCCACCGTTTTCATTGCGAAGCAGAACAAAAACACAGCCCGCTTAACTCCTATATCCTGCAATTCAACCCATGCTGTTTTGGCTCACTGTTTACCAATACCCCCGAGCTTACCCGGATAGCGCGTATGATCAGCCATTCCAAACATGGTTTGGTAATAAGAAAAGCGCCAAAGCAGTTATTCCAGCAAATGAAATCCTTAATAGAATCCTCGGGCGTCAATTCCATTATCAAGTTTCTCCAGCTGCTCGCCGAAGTAGATAAAAGTACCCAACTTGAATTTATCTCTGCCCAGCCCAACTCGGAAGTCGAAGTTCTTGCCACAACCAAGATCCATGCCTCGATTGAGTGGATCAATGAAAACTACCACCGCGATATCAACCTGGAGGACATCGCCCTTCGAACCAGCATGAACAAGAATGCCTTCTGCCGGGCCTTCAAGAGCCAAACAGGCAATTCGCCAATGAACTATATCAACAATGTCAGGGTTGAAGCCGCCTCTACCCTGCTGCTTGAGGGCAAACAGGGCATCGCCGATATCGGCTTTACGGTGGGGTTTCCCACCGTCTCCAGCTTCAACCGAAACTTCAAGCAGTTAAAAGGCGTATCACCGGGTATGTACCGGAAAATGACGTCAGTATTCACCGATAGCTAAGACTGCCTATGGCAGGGTATGCATCATCCGATCCCAGCGGTTGTGCAGCGAGACCAACCAACGTGGTGGTGCTTTGCCGGTTCCAGCGGGTTTGAGTTTGTCATGAGCTAAGGTGACATTGGCCAGCATGATCTCTTGTTCGGGTTCAACGTCTACCATCAATACATGGCGGCCAGATTGCAGTACCTGTTTGAAGCGACGGAACTGGTAATGAAGCTCTTGGAAACCAAACAGGCCCCCTTCCCAGGTGATAAAGCCCATCATAATGATTGCCAACATGATAAAGGGCAGCCAACCTACCGTATCTACCACGCCAGTGGCATAAGCAAAAAACAAAACAAGTACAGCAACCACCACGCCAATCACAGCACCTATCTCGGTGGAGTGAATAACGTCATTGCGCATAAAGGATTTCACCGGATGGAGATGTTGATGGCTGGCAACCTCGGCATCATTGTCGGTGAGCACGTGGATTTGCGACGGGCCAAGCCCACTGAGTTCCAACTCGTATTCCACCAGCTCTAGGTCGTCTAAGTCATCGCTAATGTAAAAAACCCTAACCATAAGGGCCTCCTGACATTTCGATTTGACGGGTTTGTCATTAAATTTTAAACCATCTTTCACATTCGTGAGGGGTTTAACAGCTACGTCCCATAACCCTCAAACGAAAACAGCCCGATGCGATCACCGGGCTGTTTCTCGTTAGCTAGCGGAAGTTATAAAGCAGAGAGGAAACGGTCAATTTTCTCTTTGTGTTCCGCTTCAACCTCTGAGGTTGGGATGTTCATGTCTTTGTGGGTAAAGTACACCAACAGCGCCATTTGTGCGGTTAGGCGGTTCTCGGCCTCATCGAAAATCAGCGAGTTATCTGCTTCCATCACTCCGCGGGTACACTCACGCTGATCATTGGCTGGCAGGCAATGCATGAACATTGCATTTGGCCCGGCTTTCGCCATCATCTCTTCTGTCACCACATACTCAGGAATGAAGGTAGATAGGCGGATCTCTTTTTCTTCCTCCTGACCAAACCAGTAGAAGCTGTCAGCGACGATGATATCGCAACCTGCGACTTCGTCTGTATTGTCAGTGATTACCAATTTCCCGCCAGATGTTTCACAGTTGCCCAGCGCAATTTCAACCCACTCCTGTGGTGCCTTGAAGCGCTCTGGGCAGATGTGCTTGAAGGTCATGCCAAACTTAGTACAAGCGAACATCAGTGAAGACGCTACGTTGGTCGCATCGCCCACGAAGGCAACAGTCAAATCACTCAGCGCCTTGCCTTCAGGTAGGTGCTCTTTCATGGTAAACAAATCAGCCATGATCTGGGTTGGGTGTAGCCAGTCACACAGACCATTGATAACAGGTACGCTGGCGTTTTTCGCCAAGCCTGCCACTGTGTCATGCTCATCAACACGAGCCATAATCACATCAACCATGCGTGACAGTACGCGGCCGGTATCTTCCAATGATTCTTTGGCACCTAGGTGGATATCCTTAGGGGATAGGAACAGTGCGTGGCCGCCAAGAATTGTCGCTGCGGTTTCGAAAGATACACGGGTACGGGTAGAAGGCTGTTCGAAAATCATCGCAACCGATTTGCCTTTGAATAGTTGTGGAACCGCATTGTCTCGGCGAGCCTGCTTTAGCATCGCCATCAACTCTAAAATTTCTTCAAGTTCTTGCTTGGTAAAATCCTGAGTCTTCAGAAAATGGCGCAGGTTTGGTTTATTTAGTTCGGTTGCACTAGAAGATGGAAGTCTCATTTTCGTATCCTTTTTACCAGAGTTAATTTATTCATCGAGCAATCACGTTTTGGTGTATTGCTTGGTTGAAATCAGTATCCGGAAAAAGAACAATGAATTCTAAAATTAGAATCACTAATCGGTATTGTTATTTCCACTTGAATAATCACATTGACGCAAGTCACACTGATTAAAACAAACAGCAGCTATTTTTCGATATTCATTTCTAATAATATATTCAGGCAATAAAAAGCCTGCTATTGCAATGGCAACAGCAGGCTTATAAATAAAAGTTACGGTAAAATCGTCGATAGAAATAATTAGTTGAGAGTAACAGCCCTCGGCAGTTGCTTAGGCAAATATGTTCCCAAATAGGCTTCGGTGATCACTATTGCTTCCCTCGCCATTTCGGGGGCAATATCGCCATTTTCCCGATAATTCATCGAGTAGACTTTATCGGCCACCTGCAACGCGATGGCAAAAATATTTACATCACTTGGCAACTCAGGCAGTGTAAAATACTGCCGGTAAATATCTTCTACCTTCTTACCCAGAACCAAATCATTTTTTGCATCGGCCTGGCGGACGGAGGAGTAAGTATGTTGCCCTAATAACGTGTGCTGCGCCAATGGCGCCAGACGATAATAGTCAACGAAACTCTGCTCAATCATCCGATTAATGTCAGACCAATGGTGGACTTTTTCTGCCACCACAGCATCATCTAATACTTGCTCAAAGTCATCAAATACCGAGTTCATTAACTCGCAAATCAAGGCTTCAATATTCGGGTAATGATGATAAACCGTTGAGGCAGCAATCGCAGCCTCCTTGGCAACATCATAGATAGATATTGCGCTCACCTCCCGCTGTGATGCCAAACGAATTGCCGCTGAATGGATCCTCTCAAGTCTCTTCTCTGTCGACTCTTTTCGCATTGAGTTACCTATCCGTGTATATGTGTTCCAGAACGGTTTGCCATGATCTCTGCCGCTTTATGAAGCGAGCCTATATGCCCAACCCCCGCACCTTTTGTATAGGTCGCAAAGTCACAGCAGGCTTCAACCTTCGGCGCCATAGAGCCTGCAGCAAAAATGTATTGCCCCAGTTGCTCAACCGTTACATCGTAGAGTGGCTGCTCTGTTGGCTTACCCCAATCGACACAGACATAATCACCGTCGGTGAGGATAAGCAGGTGCTGTGCATTCAACTGCTTGGCCAATGTCGCCGCTGAAAAATCCTTGTCTATCACAGCCTCAACCCCGGTCATTTCACCCTCTTTCTCAACCACCGGGCAGCCGCCACCACCGCAACATATTACTGTATGACCCGCATCGAGTAATGTGCGTATACTATCAATTTCAATAATTCCCTGCGGGAATGGCGAAGGAACAACCCGACGCCAGTAATCGCCATCCGGTTTTATATTCCAGCCATATTGTGCCGACTTGGCTTGTGCCGTTTCTTTGTCGTAAACCGGTCCAATAAATTTATTTGGCGCATCAAAAGCAGGATCGGCTTGGTCAACCGCTATTTGTGTCACGACCGTGCTTACATGACCCGTTTTCATATATTTCTTCAGGCTCCTAGCCATCATATATCCGATCATTCCCTGGGTTTCTGCGCCCAAGACATCGAGTGGATAAGGTGGTGCATCGGTATAAGCTAAATTTTGTAGTGCAAGCAAGCCAACCTGGGGGCCATTTCCATGTACCACAACCACACGGTAATTTTCGCTTAATTCTGCCAATGCCTTAGAAGCGATATCAATATTATTAGCCTGATTTTCGTAACTCATTAATTCGCCACGTTGTAATAGTGCATTACCACCAACAGCGACCACAATAATTGGTTTATCCTGTGCCATACTACCAACCTGTCTTATTTATCATTGAGAACCTGCCATTCAATTTATCGCTAATAATAATTACCATTATTTGACCAGAATCAATTTTCTCATCCTAGCCACATTCATCCGTTTTATTTATGGTAAGAGTCACGCCTTTGGCAGCCATATATTAACGATATCCGATAAGTGATTCTAATAACGAATATCTGCCCTCCATAGGCATAAGATTATTTCCGTGAATTAAAGAATTGGACATCAAGCATAAATAACGTGTAACAATCACGGAGATATAATTATGGAAACACAAACCTCAGGCGGAAAGATGGGAGTAGGCAGTCTCGCCCTCTTTAGCCTATGTGCTGTTATAGTCGTTGACACCTTGACGGCCTCTGCATCCATTGGCGTCAGTGCTATCGGGTGGTGGCTGGTTACCCTCATTGTTTTTGTTATCCCTTACGGATTAATCACTTCTGAACTGGGCACCACCTACCCTGGCGACGGCGGAATTTACGACTGGGTCAAGAAAGCGTTTGGCTACAAATGGGCCGTCCGGACAACCTGGTTCTACTGGATTAACGTCGGCCTGTGGATGCCTGCGGTCTATATCATGTTTGCCGGCATGTTCGCCGAACTCTTCTTCCCAGGCCTATCACTGATGTGGCAAATCGCCATATGTATTGCCCTGACTTGGCTCACCATCTGGATCTGCAATGTTTCCGTTGATGTCGGCGTATGGGTAACCAACATCGGGGCAATCCTTAAAGTCACTGTCATCGCGGTATTGGGTTTTGGTGGTTTCTTCTACGCTGCCAAGCATGGTGTTGCCAATGAATTTACCATTTCCGCCATGATGCCAAGCCTAGATACCGGTGTGGCGTTCCTTCCAGCCTTGGTGTTCAACCTGATGGGGTTTGAACTAGTCGCGACCATGACCAAAGAGATGAAAGACGTCCGTGACATGCCAAAGTCTATCTTCCTTGCCGCTGCTATCACAGCATTCCTGTATGTCTTTGGCACGGTTGGCATCTTGATGGCACTGCCGGTACAGGATATCGGCTTGGTTGCGGGTATTGTCGACACGTTACGCAAACTGTTCGGAACCGGCGCATTTGGCACCATGATGGTTTACCTAATCGGTACCATGGCACTGCTCACCTTTATCGGCAACATGGTGACCTGGACAATGGGTGCCAGCCGGGCAGCAGCCGAAGCCGCTAACGAAGGCGAGCTACCTGAAGCAGTCGCTAAAATGTCTGAGAAACATGACACCCCGGTCGGTGCCAACAACATTACCGGTATCCTATCGACCGTAGTGATTCTGGCCTATGCCCTCTTTGCCCAAACCAGTGACGATTTGTTCTGGTCTGTGTTTGCCTTCTCCAGCTGTATTTTCCTTCTACCTTACCTGTTTATGTTCCCGTCATACCTGAAGCTGCGTATCAGTGACCCAGAGACAGAGCGTCCTTTCCGTGTGCCTGGCGGCCTAGGTGTGCAGTGGGTACTGAGCATCATCTGCTTCGTGGTCATTGCCCAAGCGGTGATCCTGTTTATCTTCCCGGAACTTATCGATATGACCGTGAACTGGACATACAGTGCACCGGTACTTATCGGGGTCATTCTGACAGTGGGTATCGGTGAATACCTATTGAAACTCGCGGTTGCCAAGAAAAATGCAGAACACACAGAGCAGCCTAACCAACACCCTTCTCATAGCCATTAATATAGGATGTCTAGCCATGAGCAAACGAATTGATTCAACACCAAGACAAGACGGCTTCAGAATGCCGGGCGAACATGAACCACAAGCCGCAGTATGGATGGCATGGCCTGAGCGCACCGATAACTGGCGCTTCGGGGGTAAACCGGCGCAGACAACCTTCGTCAAAGTTGCAGAGGCTATCTCCCAGTCAACCCCTGTCAATATGGTAGTCAGTGCCCAGCAATTTGAAAATGCCCGCCAGATGCTGCCAGACCACGTCCGTTTGGTCGAAATGAGCACCGACGATTCATGGATGCGCGATATCGGCCCATCTTATGTGGTTGATAAGGACGGTCATAGACGCGGCGTCGATTGGCACTTCAACGCTTGGGGCGGATTGGTCGATGGTTTGTACTTCCCTTGGGATAAAGACGATGCGGTCGCTCAAAAGGTGTGTGAATTCCATGGTGATGCCAGCTACCGTGCGCCTATCGTCCTCGAAGGCGGCTCCATCCACGTCGATGGTGAAGGAACCCTTTACACCACCGAAGAGTGCTTGCTCCATCCGAGCCGTAATCCAGACTTATCTAAAGAAGAGATCGAGCAGGTCCTTTACGACTACCTTTCCGTGGAAAAAGTCATCTGGATCCCAAGTGGTTTATACAATGACGAAACTAACGGTCATGTCGATAACCTGATTCATGTTGTTCGCCCTGGTGAAGTGGTGCTGACTTGGTGTGAGGATAAGAATGACCCGCAGTATGACATCTCACGCCAGGCATTAGATGTGCTTGAAACCCAAACGGATGCGAAGGGACGGCAAATCAAAGTCCATAAACTGCCAATGCCGGGGCCTTTGTTTATCTCGGAAAATGAAGCCAGCGGGGTTGATATGTCTGAGGGGATGGAACGTACACCGGGTGAGCGTTTGGCAGGCTCGTACGCCAACTACCTCGTTACCAATGATCAGATTGTCTATCCATTGCTTGATGACAACCTGGATGCCGAGGTAGAGGACTTACTCAACGACCTCTACCCTGGTTACAAAGTCACTGGCGTAGATGCAAGGGAGATTCTATTGGGCGGAGGTAACATCCACTGTATTACCCAGCAGGTACCTTGTGTTTAACCTCATGAGTTAGGCTAAAAAGCTAACTCTTAACGGCTTAACCTTAAATCAAGCGGGCCGGGTTGATACCGGCTCGCTTAAAACCATTTCCAAATTGACTTCTCGCTGACACTTCCCTGACACAAATCACGGCCAAAAAATATACAGTGCGCACCCCAGTTTTACTTAAGCCCTTTTAAGATGAAAAGAATCACTTTGCTGCTTGTGCTATTTGCCTCTGTGACCCTAACAGGTTGCCAACTGACCCATGTTGAAGGGGAAGTCGAAGGCGTAACCATTAAGGCGTCAACCAAAGATAGCCACCACAGCCACGGTAACGGAAGCTTCTGCCCTCCAGGCCAAGCCAAAAAAGGCAATTGCTAATCCAGCAACGAAAGCAAAGCATGAAGCCGCGAATCGAGCGGCTTCACAGCTACAAGTCCCTCTTCCATACCAAATTGCACTACCCATTAAGTCATGTAAGTTATAATGGTTCTATTATCAGGTAGGATCATTAGAGAGCTTATGGATATCAATAATCAGATATTAATCATCCTGTTACTGGCGGCAGCTATTTGCTTTATTGCGATACACTACATAGAAAAGTTCATGAACCGCAATAAAGACAAGAACAAAAATAAATAGCAATATCCGTTTTAAAATCCGCGTTCAGGCTTAGTTGATATAACGATACACATCCAGGCCAGTGGTATCGATATCCGTTTCTGTACCACTGATAATGTCGGCTAGCAATTTGCCTGAGCCGCATGCCATGGTCCAGCCCAATGTGCCGTGGCCAGAGTTGGTAAACAAATTCTTGAGCGGTGTTTTGCCAATTACCGGCGTGCCATCTGGTGTCATTGGCCTTAGCCCAGTCCAGTACTCCGCCTTTTCAATCTCGCCACCTTGCGGGAACAAGTCCTGAATCACCATGGCAATGGTTGCCTTGCGCTTTTCTGCCAAGTTCAAATCAAACCCTGCCAGTTCAGCTGTACCGGCAACCCGGATCCTGTCATCAAACCGAGTCATCGCCACCTTGTAGGTCTCATCCATCACGGTAGAAATAGGTGCAGCCTCACCATTTTTTACCGGCATGGTCAGTGAGTACCCCTTAACTGGATAGACGGGAACAACAATGCCAGCCTGAGATAACACCTGCGGTGAATAGCTTCCCATCGCCACCACGAAGGCATCCGCTTTGAACTCGCCATTGCTGGTATGTACCGAGCTAATCCGGTTATCGTCAACTTCCAGTCTGGTTATCTCGGTATCAAACCTAAAGTTCACACCGGCTTGCTTGGCTAGTTCTGTCAATTGCTGACAGAACAGGTAACAATCGCCCGTTTCATCATCAGGCAAGCGCAACCCACCCACCAACTTGTCTTTTACCGCAGCCAAGGCAGGCTCGGCAGCGATGCAGCCCGCCACATCCAACTCCTGATAACGGGTGCCGCTTTCGGCCAGCAACTCAATATCTTTTGCCACCGCTTCTAACTGCTTTTCGGTGCGGAACACTTGTAAAGTACCCTGCTGGCGACCCTCATAATTTAAATCAAAGTCGTTACGCAGTTGCTTTAAGCACTCGCGGCTGTAATTGGCGATTCTCAGCATCCGGGACTTATTGACTTGGTAACGAGCCATATTGCAGTTTGCCAACATTTTGCTGGCCCAGAGATATAACTCAGGCGAGACCGATGGCTTGATCTTCAAGGGAGCGTGTTCCTGCAATAACCATTTCATGGCTTTGACCGGAATACCTGGTGCGGCCCAAGGTGATGAATAGCCGTATGAGATTTGCCCGGCATTGGCGAAACTGGTTTCCTCGGCACTGCGCGGCTGGCGGTCAATGACCGTGACATCATGCCCGGCTTGGTGCAGATACCAAGCAGAGGTCAACCCAACCACACCACTACCCAATACAATAACTTCCATCTGAATCCTCAAAACTAAACCAAAGCAAATCATCCAGCCAATCGGGATGAAGCACGCATTATTGTGCGAGCAAGAATCCTCCATTTACATTCTGCTAACAATCGATATTATTTAAGGGCTGTGTTTAGAAATACTAAACACAATCAAATGACGTCATTTCGAGGATTAATGTGAGAGCAAGTACATTCGCCGGCCTCGCCACTTTTGCCGTTGTGGCTAAACACCAAAGCCTGACCAAGGCAGCACAAGAATTGCACCTAACAACAGGGGCGCTGAGTCAACAAATCAAACAACTAGAGCACCGATTGGATATCACCTTGTTCCACCGCCATTCTCGCGGGCTCACCTTGACTGACAGTGGCAAGCAGTTGTTTGATGTGGTGGATCTTAGTATTGGGCAAATCAAGCAAGTATTAGCCGAGCTAAAGG
The DNA here is from genome assembly GCF_056158405.1 of Photobacterium sp. AWH4_225. Taxonomy (NCBI): domain Bacteria; kingdom Pseudomonadati; phylum Pseudomonadota; class Gammaproteobacteria; order Vibrionales; family Vibrionaceae; genus Photobacterium; species Photobacterium sp. AWH4_225. The sequence goes on from NZ_JBSWTF010000004.1 coordinate 668,969, forward strand.
CCCCGCAAACCAGTACAGAAATACGGCTTAAACTCACACCGTCTTTTGCCTTCAAATGGTTGGTGCCCAAACTCCATGACTTTAACCGCCAGTACCCAGAACTCAAGGTACAAACCTTTGCCGATGGTGCACTCGTTGATCACCGGTGTGATGATGTAGATCTGGTGATTGATTACTGCCAGTTCGACACTGATACCAACGGCGGTGAATTATTACTTGAGGAACACCTCGTTCCAGTCATGAGTCCGTCATATTACAACAGTTTCAATTGGCAATCTGAAAGCATATGGCAAGAGATCACTTTGCTACACGATGCGATGCCATGGCAGGGAGCGCAAAAAGATCAGGAGTGGCTGGACTGGTTTGATTCGATGAAACTAGAGCTGGCCCAGTTACCGCAAGGACACTATTTCAACCGAACCGATATGGCGATGGCAGCAGCAGAAGCGGGGCTCGGCGTAGCCCTTGCTCGCAAAGCTTTGCTGGGCAGCGAAGTTGATCAAAACCGGTTGGTTACTCCCTACCCCGCCATTAAGGCCGAGGCCGGATATTTCCTATATCGCCAGCACAATACCCCTGCTGTTGAATGCTTCTGTCAGTGGTTAAGCCAAACTATCACACAGCAACGAAACCGATAACACAACCACCGATAACGCAACCAATAGCAAGTTGCGGGCACAAAAAAAGCCACCGCCATCAACTCGTATTTTAGAGTTGCTGACGGTGGCTTTAATCGGTTAGACCGCGATTGAATTACGCGATACTAGGTAACTCGCATACTTACACTGAGAATGCTGAGAAAAGCACGCCCAGGGAACCGATAATGAATACGGCCATAACCGCTTTGCTCGCCATCGGGCCATTGTTCTCTGCCGCTTTACCAAACAGGCCAAATACCAGTGGGTGAACTAGGAATGGCGTTGCGAAGATGAAGGTGATCATACTCGCCGCTTCCGCACCGAACATACCGCCCTGGGTTGCTGCGAACAGACCGAAGTGAGATAGGCCAGACGCTGCTGCCATAGAAGCGTTTTCGATTGGCATACCGGCAAAGTGCAGGATGGTGAAACTACCGAATACTGCAGTGATCTGCCAGCCGAACGAGAACTGCATCAAGCCTTTGATTTCCATCTCATCGTTACCATTAGCCTTGCGCAGGTTCTTGGTTGCTAGGTAAACACAGCCCAAACCGACTAGAACAAGAGGAATCACCCATTGCACTAGAAGTACGCCGCTTTCTGCACTTGCAGCCAAGATGGTGAATACGAAGATATGGCCAAGGAAAGGTACGTTAATCATGATCGGGGCACGACCTGCAGCCGTTGCACCAAGGTCACCTGCTGTACATGCGCCGGTCAGACCTGAGTGAGACAGGCCACCCGCCATACCCGGTGCCAAGTTACGCACATGGTTCGCATTTGCCAGGAAGATAAGGATAGCAAGACCACCGAACATCCAGAACATTTGACCGGCAAAGCCGTATACGATTACGCTCTGTAGACCTGGGATGCTAAACGCTTCCATCATGTGAGAACCACCCACCAAGAAGCTACCAGTTAGTACGACAGGGATACCGGCAAAAAGGAGCGCGTTCATTGTTGGACCCAACTTCCACTTAGGCATTGCCATACCTAGGCCAGAAGAAAGCACCATCGCGAAGAAGATTTGCGGTAGGCCGATAAAGCCTGATACCAACTGCGAGATACGAAGTGAAATGATCAAGACAGCAATAATAGCTATAACTTCAACCACACCGCGTACAAGGTAGTTACGCTTGTTGGCAATTTTCGCCTTGCTATCGATAAGGATCAGGGAAATCGTCATGCCTACATACGCTAGCGCCATGTAAGACTCACCAAGTGGGTGAGAGCCACTGCGGCCTGAAATCAGCGCAGAAACCATCTCGATACTCATCAGTAGCACGAATGCACGGATCACATACACCAATTGGGTGCTTGTGGTACCGACGAACACTTCATGTTTACCCGGTTCAACCAAGCTTTCCACACTGCCCAACTGCTTCATCAACAAGCGGCGGATTTCCTGTCCACCGACGAAGAATGAGGCAATAAGCGCAATGACCGTAGTCTGGCCCAACAACACAATAACCGGGAAATCACCCAAGCCAGGTTGAGCAAGCCCACTTTCTACAAATAGCGTACCCATTAGCAGACCGAAAACAACGATCATCAGCACTGCTGAATACTTAGTGCCCGCAACAACGGTACGAGCGAGTAAAACCATGATAACGACAGCAACCATGGAGAAAAACAAGTGATTGAAAGCCACTAGATAGGATAAGTTTTCCATCAAAACTCCAAATAAAACCGCCTCAAAAAAAGCGGTAATTAAACTTATTTACCAGTAAGCATCCTTGCTTGCTCATTAAACTTTGAACTTAAAAAAGTGCTCAAAAAAAAAGGCGCCGAACTGACGTCCGGTGCCTCGCTATATTGTGTATTAACTAGGGTGTTTATCACTATTTCAAAAGTGTTACAGTGCAATTCAATCGTTACTATTTCTGTCAAAGCGAGCAGCCCGCCCCCATATGAAACTATGACCTGTTTAATCCTGTTCTTACTTGAAAAAAACTCTTTATTTTTAATGGCTAATCAAAGATCAGAGCAAAAAAAATCCCTGCCTACCATAATTTCAGAATTTAGTGTGCCCCTGTGAGAAACGGAAAAAAACTGTGACTTGCTAATCAATTTAACATTTGGACATATTTATATCCGAACTATCGAGATCAAACTGATTTTCCTGCTCAACTTCCTGCGCCAGCCAGCGGGCAAAAGCCTGGAATTTAGGCCGCTTCTGCATCCCTTCCGGACATACCAAGTCATAGCCCAAACCATTATTTATCGACTCAAATGGAGCAACAAGCTCACCGGATTGTAAATATGGCAAAACAAAACGAAGTCGGCCCATCGCAACACCGAGTGACTGCCTCGCCGCCATGATGTCATGCTCGTAAAGGTTAAAAGTGCATGTCCGGCGGTAGCAATTGATATCCAGCCCCATTTTTTCCAGCCAGCGAGACCAGATTTGTGAGCGGTCACCATGGATAAATGTCACGCCCTCCAACCGGTTCATTTTGCCCTCCTCAAGTTCAAACTGCCGCGCATAGTCAGGGGAACACACGGGGATACGGCGCTCGTCAAACAACCGGGAGCTGTAACAATCTGGATAGTGGCCGCTACTATAGAAAATTGCGGCATCCAACGGTTCATATTGAAAATCTGGCCGGTAACCTTTTACCTTCACCCTCAAATTTAACTGCGGATACAGTTCACGAAACTTACCAAGGCGTGGCATCAACCAACTACTGGCAAAGGCCGGGGACGTTCCGATATATAACTCGCCACTCAACTCATTGCTGATAATATCTTCAAGTTCATTGAAGATACTTTCAAATGACTGGTTCAAGGTCAAAAGCAGCCTTTCCCCTTCCGGCGTCAATTCCATTCGGCGGGTCAACCTGACAAACAACGGAAAGCCCAACTGCTTTTCGAGGTTTTTGATCCTATGACTTACCGCACCTTGGGTGAGATTAAGCTCGTGCGCAGCTTTGGTGAAACTAAGATATTTGGCCACCACGCTGAATGAATGCATATTGGCCAGCAGTTGTTGTTTTCGCTCCACTATCCCTTCCAATCATTAAGCTGCCTACATCGGCATGCATTAAATTATTTAATACATTCTACTGCACTTTTCGTTTGTCCGTCTCCCTGAAATTACCGATGATGAGCGCCATTAAATTCACAGTTCATTTCTGGCAAGTGGATTGCCGGGCGCGCTTGCGCTGCCTGAAAAAGTTTCTTCATCTCACAAAATAACAAGGTAAATCATGAACATACTTGGATATCTACAAAAGGTCGGAAAGGCCCTTATGGTACCAGTAGCGACCCTACCCGCTGCGGCTATCCTAATGGGGATTGGATACTGGATGGACCCCGTCGGCTGGGGTTCGGAAAGTGTCGCGGCAGCCTTACTCATTAAATCAGGTGCTGCCATCATTGATAATATGGCGGTGTTGTTCGCAATCGGTGTCGCCTTTGGCTTAAGCCGGGATAAAAGCGGCTCTGCGGCGCTGTCCGGTTATGTTTGCTTTATGGTTCTGACCACATTGCTTTCCCCAGCAGTGGTTGCCCAGCTCAAACACATTCCAGCCGATGCGGTACCTGCGGCTTTCTCAAAAATAGCCAACCAGTTTGTCGGTATCCTGGTAGGTATTGTCTCGGCTGAAATCTACAACCGCTTCCACGAGGTCGAATTGCCTAAAGCACTGGCTTTCTTCAGCGGCAAACGTTTGGTTCCTATCCTGACATCAATCGCCGGTATCGCAATGGCCTGTATCCTGCTGGTTGTCTGGCCGGTCATTTATGATGCATTGATTGCATTCGGAACCCAGCTGCAATCTATGGGTGCAGTGGGTGCAGGCCTGTTCGGCTTCTTCAACCGTTTGATGTTGACCATCGGTATGCACCACGCCTTGTACCCTGTGTTCTGGTTTGACGTCGTCGGTATCAATGACATCCCGAACTTCCTTGGCGGTGCGCAATCTATCGCCAACGGTACTGCAGTCGTCGGCCAGACCGGTATGTACCAGGCAGGCTTCTTCCCTATCATGATGTTCGGCCTACCGGGTGCAGCTTTGGCTATCTACCAGTGCGCGGACAAGAAAAGCAAAGACAAAGTCTTCTCTATCATGCTGGCAGCGGCAATGGCGTCTTTCTTTACCGGTATCACTGAACCACTTGAATTCAGCTTCATGTTCGTCGCCCCTGTGCTTTACCTGATCCACGCCGTACTGACAGGTATTTCACTCTACATCGCCGCGACAATGGAGTGGATGGCAGGTTTCGGCTTCTCGGCAGGCTTGGTTGACCTTGTACTTTCAAGCCAGAACCCACTAGCAACCAAATGGTACATGCTAATTGTTCAAGGCCTTGTATTCTTCGGTCTTTACTACGGCATCTTCCGAGTGACTATTACCAAGTTCAACCTGATGACACCGGGACGCGGCGAAGTTGAGCAGTCTGGTATCAACAAGGAAGATATGGGCGAACTAGCCAATGCCTATATCGCAGCTATCGGCGGTAAGGAGAACATCCTAGAGGTTGATAACTGTATTACCCGCCTGCGCCTAACGGTGAAAGACTCATCTATTGCTGACAAAGAAGCGATGAAAGCACTAGGCGCTGCTGGCGTAGTAACCATCGGCTCTGGCGGCCTGCAGGTTATCGTTGGCATGGGCAAGGTTGATAAGGTTGCCCAAGAAATGAAAAACCTGTTGAGCTAATTGCTTGGAGAACTAATCGCTTAACAACTTACCGTCAAACGGTTCCCCCGAGAGCGAAATGTTAAACGCATCAATTCCCCCTGATGCACACCCAAACATTTCGCTCTCACCCTTTCTGATGTTGTTCCTTTTACAGCAATGAAAAAGGCCCTAGGTTTTTCAACCTAGGGCCTTTTAGCTGTATCTAGAACAGGCTTAAACTGTTCGGCTGATTACAGCTCGATAGTAACGGTTTCGCCGTCAACAGTTAGCATTAGCGTGTTGCCTTCAAGCTTGTGAGACACCTCAACCTGCTCGCCGTTGTTCTTGTTAGGAACAAGTAGCGTTAGGATGTTGTGCTCTTTAGCCGCGCCGAACTCAACCTCTACGTGACGGTGGATTTCTAGATCCTTGTACTCGTATGGGTCAACCTCGCCGAAGCCTTCAACGTTCTTAACAGAAAGAATGTTGTCTGCAGACTCGTTGATGAAGTTCACGTCTAGATGCGCTTTCTCACCACGAATAGTGAATGACTTGTCAGCCACTTCGTTTGCAAATGTAGTGTGCATTAGCCAAGTCATGTCTTTCTCTTCAGAAAGTGTCGCCTTGTCCTGCATCACGAATACTTTGCCCTGTACGAACCAGATCTTACGCTTGTAAGACTCGATTTCAGGTACGAAGTACTTGTAAGAAGCCGTCGCATCACCTTCAACCATTTTCACGTCAGACTCAGTATCGAAGTCAGTGATCTGGCCGCCCGCTTCGATACAGAAGCGGTCTTGGTGGTTTTCGTAGCCTGTGTTTTTGTTCTCGCCGTACTGACCCTTACCGCCGAATAGAGGTAGGTTCTTCGAGAACGTTTGACGACGCCACTTGGTGTGCATGTCTACACCGAAGCCACCGTAGTAGCCAGTGATAGCTGCTAGGGTCTCACCGAATGCGTGTAGAGTGAATGCGTTCTGATCACCGTGTGAGTGAGAGATAGAACCAAATGGTGAACACTTGAATACCATGTGGATGTGGTTATCACGCTCAGTCATCTTGTTGTGGAACGCCGCCCAACCAGTGATTGGGAACACTTTCAGCAGTGGGTCGTTAGACGGTGCTTTCTCTTCAGGTGCATCCCATAGGATGTTGAAACGAAGATCGTCGTAGCCGAAGTCCCACCAACCGAAGTTGTAGAACTTGGTGTGCGCTTCAGTATCACGACCTTTAAGCTGGTTGTAGTACCAAACGTACTCTGGCTTCTGGTTAACACCTGCGTAGTGCTTGATGTTGTAAGCCAGTTTCAGGCCTGGGAAGTCACCGATTGAAGACTGGTCACAGAAGCTCGCACGCTTCGAGTGAACAGGCATACAGTATAACGGGAAGTCACCAGTGTTTTCGTAGAATGTCTTGTTGAACATATCTACGCCACAGTAGGCTTTCAATAGGTCGAATGCTTCGCCTAGGAATGCAGTCTGGGTGTTCCAGTAATCAGGACCTTCAGCCCAACCGCCGTCTTCACCGCCCCATGGCGGGTAGTGTACTGCGTAGTACTCTAGTGCGTAAGCAATGTACTCGCCCGCTTTCGGGTGGTCATGGTATAGCGCAATACAAGTCGGGATGATCGCAGAAGAGATAGAACGAACACCGTGGCTGTTTAGTGGGTTGTTCAGTAGATCAACCGTTACTTTCAGGTGGTGCATGATTTCGTCTAGACGCTCAATCAGTGCGTCTTGAACTTGCTGACGCTCTTCGTCTGTGAAGTGAGCGTGTAGCCAGTCGTAACCCCAAGCCATTGCTGCGATGACACGGAATGCTGCTTCATCGTTGTAGCCACGAGAAGTCACGCCTTCTGGATCGTAAGTAGAAAGCTTTAGAGTCCAAGCTTTTGCTTTCGCAATTAGCTCTTCGTCTTCTTTCACGATACCGGCAATTGCCAGGTTACGTGTTGCGTTAAGAGCCATCTGGCAATCAACGTACATTTGACGCCAGTAAGGACGCCATAGTGACGCTTTACCCACTGTTTCTTCTGGGTAAGGCTGAGGCTCTGCGTACGGTTCTGTGTCTAGGAACTTAACGGTTGAGTTGTTCCAGAAATCGTCGAACATGCAGTATGACTCATCAGCCTGCACCTTCGCTTTAAAATCTGCTAGATCTTTAGCTTGAACCAGAAGACGAGGACGCTCTTCGCTCAAGTTGTCTAGGAAAGAAAGGTCGAAGTCACGCTTTTGAACTTCGATAGGGAGTAGGTCTACAAGGTTACCAGCTGAAGTATCGTTTTCCAGCTTCATCTTCCTGATCGCATCAAGAGACTTTTGGTTGCTCATGCTAACTCTCTTATATCAATGAAAGTGTATGGGGATTGGTATAAATCAATTAATGCTATTGTAATACAATAAGGGGAATAGTCACCACCCTGACACGAATTTTTACTTATTTCGTGATATGACGATATGCAACAAAGCACAAAAGTAAAACCAAAGTAAAATACCGCATCTTCAGTTTCAATAGGGCGACTTGAAAGGTGGGCGTGTTTTAAAAAATAGACAAGGGGCAAGCTGCTGGCCAATCCTCCTTCCCCACCATCAAAATGAGATCGCAGGAGGATTGATAATAGATACATAGTTGGAGAACTGTTGAGTAGCCCTAGGCTGGCAATGTCGAGAAATTCTGACGGGTTACCGGCCCCCAGTATGGATCCTGGTAGATATCTTCCACAAAGTGTTCGTGGGTGAAGGCACCTATTGCCCTGCGCCAAAAAGCGATCGCATGCACGGCCCCTTCAATTTGCTTACTTTCCCACTCGCCGGGCATCATGGTAAACAACTGATGGGCAAACTGCTGCCCCATCTTATTCTTGCGGAAAATCGGCACGACATAGAAATCACAGACTTCGTAATGGCCTTTAGAGGTTTCTGCAATAGCAGCCAAACCCGCTGGGGCATTATCGATATACAGCAAAAAACCCATCACGTTGCCGCCAATTAAGGTATCCATAGCGAAGAGCCCGCTCTCATCGGGGACCTTCTTGGTGTACACCGAAAATTCAGCTTCGTAAGGCTGTGATAAATGGAGGTATACCTGCATATTGCCTTGATCAACGTTCACTATGTTCACAATACAACTCTCTTTGCTGACAATAGTTACTCGCTTTAATCTTAGGCTATGGGTACACCTCCCTCTTAACGATTGATAACCCTATTGAATCACAAACACTTTTCTCTCACTTGGGATATCGAAGGGTACAAAAAAGCAAAACGGCCGACATAAAACAGTGTAAAGGCTAGCCAAAGGCCATGATTACCCATTGCCTCAACAGCAAAGTAGGCAACCAAAAGGAACACCAATAAAGTCGCAATACTTGAATTACGCACCGGGCGAGTAGTGCCTGTGCCAGTAAAAATGCCATAAACCGTCAAGCCATAGCCTGCCACCAACGGGAACAACAATAGCCAAGCTGACATATCTTCAAACAAATTAATGATCGATGGGATTTGGGTAAACAGCAACACTAAGTCATTTTTAAACAAGGCAATAAAGGCCGTCATCACCACTACAAACAATGTCGTCCATTGGAAGTTGAGCCGCAGTACATCTTTAAGCAACCCAGGGTTCTTTTCACCCACCGCTTTACCGGAAAAGACACTCGATGCATTAGCAACACCATCGAACATATAGCTGACAATAAAGGTCACTTGCATCAGGATAGCATTGGTCGCCAGCACATCGGCACCAAGACGAGAGCCGGTTCTAGCCATCATGTTGAAGAAAATAAGAATACACACGGTACGCAGCATCAAATCAGAATTCGATGCGATAATGGTCTTGAGATCTGCCTTGCTCATTCGCGCCAAGCCAATGTAATGCAGCATAGAGAAGTCGCTTGATTTAACCACCAACGCCATACCAATCGCAAAGGTTGTCGCTTGGGCAATCAAACTGGCAAACGCAACACCGGCGACACCGAAGTCAAACCAAAGGACAAAAATCGCATCGAGGACAATGTTAAGCACATTACCGAAGACCTGGGTAAACAGGACTTCCTTCACCTTAGCCTGCCCCATCAACCACCCAATCACGGTGTAGTTGAGCAGCACCAAAGGTGCACCGAAGATCAAGATATCAAAGTAAGTCTTAGCGTGAACAGCCACATCCGCAGCAGGCTCTATAACCCATAGTGCCCCTTGCCAAATTAGCGATTGGCTCAAAATAAAGATCAAACCGACTAGTCCTGACAGGACAAAAGGTCGCAGCAAACTGCTGGCCTTGGCTTCATTGCAATTCTTGCCCATGGCAATCGCACTCTGGCCGGTGGTGCTCACACGGAAAAAGCCAAACAGCCAGTAAAGGGTATTCATGATAACGGTACCGATAGCAACACCGCCAATAAGCTCAGCAATTCCCAAGCGGCCAATAACCGCCGTATCGACAGCGCCAAGCAAAGGCTGGGTCACCGTCGAAATAATGAATGGAATTGCAATCTTGTAATAGTCTTTGTTTGTTAACGCCATGATTTTAATCGTTCAGATACAAATTGTAGGGACGTGTTTGGACCGTCCCAAGAGCGCAAAATGTCGCCTGTTAATGAGATAGGAAAGCCGATTTTTAGCCTTGGTAAAGCGAACTTTTGGCCGAAACCAGCAGAAAATGAGAATTATTACCATAACAACCTGACATTTCCTACTGTTTTTCGCCGTGCAGATGATTTTATAAAACACCAAATAACTAGCAAAAAAAGTGCATAAAAGCGCTTTTCTACCCACAAAAACACTCCTTTTTATTCAAAAATACCTCTTGTCATACAGATAAAAATGAATACTATTGTTACTTTATAACATAACACCAATAGTTCGATAGCCAGATGACCGCACCATTACTTTCCGTCAACCAGTTAAGCCTTAATCATGATAAGGGTTCGCTGTTTCAAAACATCACCTTTGAAGTTAAGGCCGGAGAAATCTTGGCGGTTATGGGGCCATCGGGTATCGGAAAGTCAATGATGTCGAAAGCCATTGCTGGTTTTCTCCCGAAAGGTATTCGACCACAGGGGGAGATACGTATTACAGGCAATGAGGTTGCACAAATTCCATTGCTCAATCGTACCCCAGAGCAACGTGCTGCAGTCATCTTCCAGGATCCCCTACAGGCGCTGAACCCTCTAGCACGTATCGGCACACAGCTGAGCTTAGCGCTCAATGCGGGTAAATCTAAACAAGGTAAGGACAAAGAAGTCATCTGTTCTTTGCTCGGACAACTTGGTTTTGAACAACCGGAACAAACTCTCAAGCATTACCCGAGCCAGCTTTCAGGCGGCCAACGCCAACGAATTTGTATTGCCATGGCACTGCTTGGCAGCGCCCCTGTCTTGATTGCCGATGAACCCACCAGCGCATTGGATCCTGTGACAGAGCGGGAAATTCTCGACTTGCTGCGCAGCAGCATCAAACAACAAGGGATTGCTGGAGTCTTGATCACCCATGACCTGCACAGTGCACTAGCTTGCGACAAGCTCGTGGTTATCGATGAGGGGCAAATGATTGCCTACGGCAAACCACAACAAGCTCTACTAGAAAGCCAGCACCCATTTTGCCACCAGCTACGCCAGCTGATGGTATAGGAGCACACATGCATCATCACAACAGGGGCTCAGCCCAACTTCATTTCGAGAATGTCAGTGTGCACTATTACTCAAGGCCGCGCTGGTTAGGCGGAAAGCCCTTTGTCGCACTTAACAAACTGAATTTGGATATTGATCAACAAAGCCTAGCGGTTGTTGGTCCATCCGGAGCAGGCAAATCCACCCTGATTGAATTGCTGTTTGGCCTGCGCCAGATCAGTGAAGGTGAAGTTTACCTTTGCGAACAACCGCTTTCTCAGATTTCAGCGCAACAGCGCCAGCAGTTGTGCCGCCATATACAGCTTATCCCGCAGGAACCGCACACCAGCCTGAACCCTCACTACACCGTGAGGGAAATCCTGACCGAACCGCAACATTGCGTCGGTTTGACTGAGGGTTGCGAGCAGCGTCTGCTTAACGCGCTCGCAGATGTCAACCTAAGTGCTGATCTGCTTGAGCATAAATCAAACCAACTTTCTCTGGGCCAAGCCCAGCGGGTTGCAATTGCCAGGGCACTCGTTGTTGAGCCTTGTGTTTTAGTCGCTGATGAGCCCACCAGCAGTCTTGACCCTGTCAGCCGCCAGTACATTCTTGATCTGCTAAGTCACTTGCAGAAACAAAGAGATATGCGGCTACTACTGGTTACCCATGACCTGAGCGCGGCCAAAGAATTATGTGATGAGATCTTAGTCCTAGATAAAGGCCAAGCCGTTGAATACGGCACTGCTACTGAGATTTTTGACAACCCAACCCACCCTACCAGCCAATCGCTGATAGATATGCAATTTCCATCGCAAGCTATTGCGAGCTAACTATGATTATCAAGGACATTATCATGCCCTCAAACCTGCTTAAAACCACTGTTGCCGCTGGCCTAATGCTAGCCCTGAGTGGTTGTTTCGACTCTTCAACAGAAAACACAGCCGAGAGCGAAGGCGCTGAAATTCATCTTGCCATGATGCAGCCTCCACGTACTGGCCTTTCGCCGTTATCTGATGATGCGTTCAAACTTTCTCGTTGGAGAACAGCTGAGACGCTTATTGAGTTGAACCCACAAGCGGAAGCTTTACCAAAACTCGCGACTGAGTGGAAACAGGTTGATGATCTGACTTGGCAATTTACACTCCGTGATGGTGTCACCTTCCATGATGGCAGCAAACTGACAGCCGAAACTGTCGTTAATTCTCTAGAGAAAGCCTTCGCGGCAGCACCAAAGCCACGTATTATCGACGGCATCGAATGGCAAGTACGTGCCCTGGATGACATGCGTGTAGAAATTAAAACCGAGTTTAACGACCCACTACTGCCAAGCCGCCTTTCTAGCCCGCAGCTTTCTATCCTTGCCACAAGTGCCTACCAAGACGATGGCCGCGTAAACCCAACCCGTACCGGTAGTGGCCCATTCATCCTGACCGAGATTAACGGTGCGACCAGCGCCAAACTAGAACGTTTTGATGATTACTGGGGTGAGAAGGCGAAAGTCGCACGTGTTACTGCTGAGTATGTGCCGGACGGTTTTGCCCGTGCCGCTGCACTGCGCACCGGTAAAGCAGACGTCGTGGAAGCCGTGCCTGTTTCCCAGCTAGCGATGATTGACCCTGAACTGCTTCACGAAGTCAGCATGCCTCGTACCAATACGCTTTACCTGAACAACTCGTCTGAAGTATTTAGCAAGCTTGAAATGCGTAAAATTGCTGCCGCAGCGATTGACCGTGAGCAGATCATCAAAACGGTTTACGAAAATCGTGCGGACAAAGCAAATGGCCTGTTAGGTCCAGCTCTGGCTTGGGCAGCCCCACTTCGCCCTGACGCGCCAGCACTTGAACAAGGCAAGGCCAATGGCGAGAAAATTGTCCTAGGTACCTTTACCGACCGTGCAGAGCTTCCGGAGGTTGCGGTACTAGTTAAACAGCAACTTGAAAGTGCAGGCTTTAATGTAGAGCTGGATATCCGTGAGTACGCCCAGATCGAAAATGATGCCCTTGCCGGTAACTTTGATATCTTCATGCTATCACGTGCCACAGTACTCGATTCAGGTGACCCAGTCGCTTACATGATGAGTGATTTCGGCTGTGAAGGCTCATTCAACTTGGGCCAATTCTGTTCAGAAGAAGTGGATAAGGCACTGACCCATGCTGATCTTCAGCCTCTAGGTGAAGCCCGCCAGAAAGCGACCATTGCAGCTGAGCAGATGATTCTTGGCCAATACGCAGCAATTCCTCTGCTGCACGAACGTGTTATCCAAGGTGAAAGCCTGCGCGTTCAAAATGCAGAGCGTGACCCACGCGAGCGCCTGCTGGTCACTGAATTTACGGATGTGAACTAAGCAAAATGCGATTAGCCAACCTATCAGGTTCTCCTATGCTAAATCGCTCGCTACCATGGCTGTCACGCGCTGGTGCGCTGTCTGCCATGGTCGTGCTGGTTGGCTTATTGCCGGACATTGCCGGCATTGATCCTACCCAGGCGATTCTGCGTGCCCGTTCGGGGCAACAGCGTATGATGACACCTGAGGCCTTAGAAGCAGTCCGCCAAGATCTGGGACTGCACCGAACTAGCTTGGAGCGGCTTTGGGACTGGCTCACCTCATTATTTCAGGGTGACCTCGGTGTCTCCTGGATTGACGGCAGTCCTGTCAGTGAATCAATCATGAGTGCCGCTGGTACCTCGTTACTGTTAATGGGTTGTGCATTTGGCCTAACCTTGTTGTTCTGTGCTATCAGTGTCCAGCACACCATGTGGCAATGGCGACGGAACCGACTGGATAAGCTCAATGGCAGTATCAGTACGGTACTCATCACTTTGCCTGAGTACGTGATAGCCACCTTGCTGATCTTGTTTTTTGCCATTTGGCTCAATTTATTGCCGCCTTATGGCTGGCAGGGTTGGCAAAACATCTGGTTACCGAGCCTTGCACTGGCACTGCCAGCAACGGGCCTGTTTACCAAGCTACTCAACGATAGCTTGCGGCGGGTGTTGGATGAGCCTTGGGTTATCACCTGGCTCAGTGCCAATATTAGTTCAGTACATATTGGCCGCTATGCGCTGCGCCGTGCGCTGACTAACCTATTGCCTCAGATAGCGATGATCGTCATTGGCCTGACTGGCGGGGCGGTAACTGTCGAACACATATTCTCTATCCCGGGGATTGGCCGACTAACGCTAGGGGCAACCGCTGCGCAGGATCTCCCAACCTTACAGGGGGGCTTGCTGTTCCTTCTGGTGCTGTCGATAGCTATCAGTAGTTTGACGATCCTTTTCCAGCATCTGTGGCTAGGGCAAGGGTTGAAAAGTGGCAAGTTGATCAGCAGTAACTCACCACTCGGCTTTACCAAAAGTCGTGCAAAACGTGTGGTCAGTGCGTCAATCTTCATCTTGTTAGTTGGATTTGCCTTGTGGGCAGAAATGCGTGATCCCTACACCAGCCAGTTCGGTCGCTTGATCTCACCAAGTTTAGCTGCGCCGTTAGGTTCTGATGCGGTTGGCCGTGACTTGTTAGCCCGAGTAGGACAAGGGATGCTCTCCACCCTTAGCATGGGTGTGCTAGCGACACTCCTCAGCTTACTGGTCGGTCTTATCATGGGCTTCAATACCAAGCTCAGCCAAGGCTTGATTGAAGTGACGAAAGGGACACCGTATATCGTCGCGGGCTTACTGGTTGCCGGGCTTTCAGGTATGCATCCCAACAGCGCGTTGATTGCGGTGGTCTTGGTATCATGGGCGCCGTTGGCTTCCCATTGTTCCAGCCTGTTGCTTGAGGCTAGGGCACAGCCACATATCCGGTTAGCGCCGCTTTGGGGTGTAGGCCGTTGGCGAATGTTGAGGCACTATCAACTTCCTTATATTTTACCGCCATTGCTAAAGCACACGGTGATGCGTTTTCCGCCAATCACCTTAAGCCTGACGGCATTGAGCTTCATTGGCTTGGGCGCAAAGCCGCCCCATCCAGAATGGGGACTGTTAATTGCAGAAAGCTTACCTTACATAGAACGTGCGCCATTGGCGGTTCTAGCGCCAATCGCTGGCTTGGTATTGGTGAGTATTGCCATCAACCTGCTGTTTGAAGATCAGCAGGAAAAATAAGCGGGCATAACAATAAACCCAGCAGCAATCATTCATTGCCGCTGGGTTTTCTTTTGCCTAGTCATTGAGCTTAGCTTACCAAAAGCCCTGGGCTATCAAAAAGCTCAGGGCTAACTAGCACCCCATTAAGGTCGGCATAGATATAGTGGCCCGGCTCCACTTCTGCCCCAGCCAGCAGCAAGGACACATTCAACTCACCTTTGCCGAGTTTGTCTGCTCGAAAAGGGCATGGCGCCAGCGCTTTAATCCCGATAGGCATTTGGGATAACTGGGCAATATCACGAGCCGCACCGTTAATCACAATACCTTCCCAGCCATTATCAATAGCCAGCTGGGCAAACTGATCACCAATCAAAGCCCTTGCCAACGAGCCACCACCATCGACCACCAGCACTTTCCCCTTGCCGTCCTGCTGCAATGTATCAATCAGCAGCTGGTTATCATGGAAGCAGCGCAGGGTGACGGCTTGGCCAAAAAAAATCGGCTTGGCGCCAAAGTGCTGAAAAGGAATGGGGACCAACGTGACATCGTCACCATATGCATCACAGAGATCAGGTAGTAGATCCATTAGCTCACTCATCATTGGTTCCCTCCCAGCGAACTCTCTTTATCTAAAGCCAGAGCAAGTACCGATTCACATAGCACTTCCAGACCAGCCGCAACATCATCAAGCAGTACCGCTTCGGCAGGGTGATGGCTGATCCCTTTATGGCAACGAACAAACACCATGCCTACCGGGCAGCAATGTGCCATTGCCATCGCGTCGTGGCCTGCGCCGCTTGGCAAGCTCAATGGACTTTTTCTGGTGACCTTTTCACAGGCTGCGGCAATAATCCCAGTAAGCTCGGGAGCACACTCAACGCTAGCTGCTCGGTGAATTTTCTGATAGCTCGCAACCAAGCCACGCCGTGCCACAATAGCATCGACCTGCTGGAAGATCGCACGCTCGGCCTTTGCAAGTTCAGCTTCATCTAGACTGCGGATATCCAAACTAAAACCCGCCTTGCCCGCAATCACATTCACCGCCCCAGGCGCTGCGGAAACCTGCCCCACCGTGGCAACGACATCTTTGACATTGTTCGCAACGGTTTCTATCGCCAGTATCATTTCAGCCGTACCCGCCAGCGCATCCTGACGTTGCGTCATTGGCACTGTGCCGGCATGACCTGCCATCCCTGTCACTTCAAAATGATACCTTTTGGCACCGGCAATACCGGTCACCGCGCCAACCGGTAAGTCTTTAGCTTCTAATACTGGTCCCTGCTCAATATGAAGCTCCAAATAAGCAGTCACAGGTTCTTTGGCACAACTGGCTTTTGCTGCTTCACGAGGCGCTAAACCAAACTCAACCATCGCCTCACTTAGGCTGACACCATTATCATCAACCAATTCTAGCCAATTGGGATCCCACTCACCGGCAACTGCCGATGAGCCAATCAATGTTTGTCCAAAGCGCGTCCCTTCCTCGTCACCGAAGGCCACAACATCGAGGTGAAAGGGTAAAGCCCTAGACTGTAGCTTCGCTGCAACCGAGATGCCTGCTAACACCCCCAACATGCCATCATATTTGCCTGCATTTCGGACTGTATCAATGTGGGAGCCGATAATAACTCTAGGGATCAATGAAGTGCCTCTAGCTTGACTATCTAAAGCTGGCAACCGCCCCCAGGCATTGCCCACAGCATCTGTCCAGGTCTGCATCCCCACATTGTGCATCCATTCATGAACTGCCTGATTGGTTTGTTGGTGTTGTTCTGTCAGATAGCAGCGGGTTAATTCAGTTGTTGATTCGCTCAGCATGGCAAGATGCTCAGCTTGGGCTAACACGGTTTCAGCCAACTGGCGGAAGCTTGTATCTGTCATCCGCCCCCCTACTTTTCAAATGCGGCATAACAGGCCATTGCTGCCTGCACACCCACACCGGTATTGATCGCGGTTTTGTGTTTGACCAAAACCGCCTCCAACGCTGCCAGTGTCGACAACACCGCTTCTTGGCGGGCGTTGTAACCCATGGTACCGATACGCCAAATTTTGCCATGTAATGGTCCAAATGATGTGCCGATTTCAATACCGAACAGGTTCAGCAACTCACCGCGAACCGCTTCGCCATCAAGCTGCTGTGGGATATAAACACCTACCACATTGTTCATCTTATATTTCTGGTTACCGAACAATTTCAGCCCCATTGCCTTCAAGCCAAGCGCCATCGCTCGTCCAGCTACTTCATGACGTGCAAGCACAGACTCTTCGCCTTCTTCTAGAAACAGGCGGGCACACTCTCGGGCAGCATAGAGCATCGTCGTCGCTTCGGTATGGTGGTTGAGCCGCTCTTCTCCCCAATAATCAAGGATCATAGGCAAATCAAAATAGTTTGAGCGGATCATTGGTTCGCTTCCCGCACAGTGCTGATCGGTGCGAAGACCCAGCTCGATATGGCGGCGCTTGCTGATCTCGCTGACAAAGCCATCGCTCAGCGTGATTGGGGCGCTACCTGACGGTCCGCCAAGGCATTTTTGCAAGCCGACAGAGACCGCATCCAAGTGCCATTCGTCTACCTTCAGCGCATTCCCCCCCACTGACGCGGTCGCATCACAGTAGTACAACACGCCATGCCGGCGGCATATCTCACCGATTTCAGCCAACGGCTGATTCATGGTGGTAGACGTATCCCCCTGCACTGTCGCCAAAAGCTTAGGCTGGAACGACTTTATTTCTTTTTCGACCAATTCCGGATCGCACACCTCGCCCCATTCCACATCGATAGTCCGGATCTCTGCGCCGACACGGTGGGCAATTTCACACAGCAAGTGGCCAAATCGGCCAATGACAGGGATCAGCACCTTGTCGCCCGGCTTCAGGGCAGACACCAATACCGCTTCGATCCCGGCACGCGCAGTCCCATCAATCAACAGCGTGGCTTCGTTGCTGGTATTAAAGACCCCGCGGTAAAGCTGCTGGACTTGCTGCATGTAACCGGTCATCACAGGATCATATTGGCCAATCAATTGATTAGACATCGCCTGCAAGACACGCGGATACGCATTGATAGGCCCAGGCCCCATTAATAAACGTTGTGGTGGGTTCAAGGTCTCGAAAATTGGGTTTGTCATCATTACTTCCTTATAAAAAACTGTCCGTCACTGCGTGGATCGGTGGCTGCTTCAATCTGGCCATCAGGCTGGCACACAATAGCGCCGGCATGGCCCATCAGCTCTGAGAGATCATCGACACAAGCAAGTTGGTGGCCTCTTCCGGCTAACTCGCCTGAGGCTTGTTGATAAAGTGATTGTTCTAGGCGCAGGTGGTGGTTGTCATCCCCCCATGTTCGCCCTAATAACCAGCGGGGCTTGGCAATAGACTCCGCTAAACTATCGCCCTGATAGTGGTATCGGCTAAACAGGCAGGCTTGGGTTTGAGGCTGGCCTTCCCCGCCCATGGTGCCGTAAACCATCCTGCTGCCATCGGAGAGTTCCGCATAGGCCGGGTTCAACGTATGGAAAGGCTTCTTTGATGCTGCCAGTGCATTATGGTGATTGGGATCGGTACTGAAAGACACACCGCGGTTGTTCCAGACAATACCGGTTTGCGGCAGCATCACACCCGAGCCAAACTCCCAGTACACACTCTGGATAAAACTTACCATGGTGCCATATTGATCAACCGCTCCCATCCAAACAGTATCACCGGGAACCGCTTGCTCAGGCCATGGTGCCGCCGTGTCGAGAGAGACATCCGCAGCTAGCTGGGCTATCTGGTCAGCCTGGAGGAAATCGGCCAGCGGCTGTGACAAACAATGAGGATCAGTCACCACACGGTTGCGGATCTGAAATGCTTTTTTTGTCGCCTCCACCAGTAAATGCATGTGGTCAACATCGGTGGTAGCCGTTTCAGCCAGCAAATCGTAAATGGCCAAAATCAATAACGAAGCAACGCCTTGGGTCGGCGCATCCATATTGTAAAGACGGCCTTTGGAGATATTCACAGACAAAGGAGCAACATACTCCGCCTTGTGTTGGTTAAAGTCGGCAAGAGACAACACACTGCCCGCAGCACTCAGGTCCTCAGCCATCGAATCGGCCAACTGACCATGGTAGAAATCATCCAATCCTGCACCAGCAAGGCGACGAAGGGTATTAGCCAGCGCTGGATTAGTCACTCTTTCCCCTGGCTCAAGGGGGCGGCCATTAGGCAAAAAAGTAGCCGCAAATGCGGTATTATCTTTATGGGATTCAAATGTTTTACGGCTCGCGGCAGCCAGGCTATCTGTCACTTCAATCCCAGACTCAGCACCTTCTATCGCTACTCGGAACAAATCAAGCAGTGACGTTCCCGAGTTGTCTATCGCCAACGCTTTTTGCCAACCAGAGACCGTTCCAGCCATGGTCAGCGCCGCACCCGCGCCTGAACTAGGCAAACCGGCTTGTTCAGCCTGTTGGCAATAAGCCGTATCAATACCTAGAGCACTGCGGCCACACGCATCAATCGTGATTGGCTCCTGCCCCGCTTTTGCGACCAACCAGAAACTGTCTCCACCCAAACCATTCATATGGGGGTAATAAACGGCCACTGCTGCTGCGGCAGCGACCATCGCCTCACAGGCTGTTCCACCCGCTTCTAGTACAGCTTGCCCGGCTTCAGCTGCTTTAAAATGGGGCGCAGTAAAGCTCACTCCTTGCTGACTCATACTCCCTCCCTAGCGTTTCTCTCGCTACCCAAACACGCCATCAGCCTTTTCCCTTGGTTGATCAGCGCCAAATCAGTTCCCGGCAAACCCAGCAATGACACCCCATAAGGCTTGCTATCCAGCTTTCCCAAAGGCAGGTGCAATTGAGGCAGGCCGCATAAACCTGCGATTGCAGTAAAGCCCAACAAGGTTTGCCGGTAAGTCGCCAAGCTTTCCGGGCTGGTATTTCGAAGAGGAGGCAAGCCCGGTGTCGTCGGGATCAACAACCAGCCCCCTAAGCCAACTAGCTCTTTTAACAAGCGCTGTTTAAACATGACAGCTTGTTCTAGCGCTTCACTGTATTGCTGATCGGTAATGGTAAACGCCATCTCGACCCGATCGGCAATGCTGTCGCCCAGTGTGTTTTTATGGGTCATCAGCCAATCACGGTGCTCATCAATGATGCTTCTGCCTTGGATCAACTTAAACCACTCAGCAAGCTGGCCGGTTGTCACGCCGCATTTTTCTAGAATGCTGGCATAACATTGATCGCGGTAACCTTCTTCGAGCTTACCCAATAACGGCTGGATCTCGTCTGCGACAGGCTGATCAACAAGATCAAACAAGCCGCGGTCTATCGCTATGCCAAATACCGTTTTTTCATCAATCTCATCCGGGCTTTCCAGCTCAGGTAACAAGGTGTGGGCGACTTTATCCAGCACAGAAATGTCACGAGCGAGTATCCCTGCGGTGTCAAAACAGGTCGCTAGAGCAAAGGCATGATCCAATGACAACGCGCCGTGGGTCGGGCGCAACCCGAATAATCCGCAGTAACTTGCTGGTACCCTGATAGAGCCACCGGTGTCAGTCCCCAGGGCAAAATGGGCATCTCCTTGGGCAACAGCAACCGCCGAGCCACTGGATGAGCCTCCCGGCAAACACTGTGGGGCTACTGGATTAACAGGGGTGCCATAATGGGTATTTTGGCCATTGAGGCTGTAGGCCAGTTCATCGGTCTGTACCCTTCCGACACATTTCGCCCCGCTAGCCAACAAGCTCAAAATCAGCGGCGATGTTTGCTTGGAAGGTTGATGGGTTGCCAGCCAAGCTGGGTTTCCCGCCCCGGTGATATACCCTTCAACATCAAACAAGTCTTTGAAAACAAACTCGTAGCCCTGCAACACCCCATGGGAAGCAAGCGGTGGTAAAACACTTGGTCCTTGGCTGCAATAAACGCTTTGATCCATCACGCCTCCTACAACACTGACGATAAGAACTGCTGCAGTTCAGGCGTTTGAGGGTTGGCAAATACTGCTTCACTCTCGCCGGTTTCCCATACCTTGCCCTGGTGCATAAACACCACCCTGTCACCGACATCTCGGGCGAAATTCATCTCGTGGGTCACAAGAACCAAGGTCATGCCATCCTTGGCCAGATCTTCGAGTACCTTGAGCACTTCACCGACTAACTCAGGGTCGAGCGCAGAGGTGATTTCATCGCAAAGCAATACACTCGGTGCCATGGCCAGCGAGCGGGCAATCGCCACCCGCTGCTGCTGGCCACCAGACATACTGGTCGGGTACTGGTCAAACTTCTCAACCATGCCGACCTTCTCCAGCATCGCCATGGCTAACTCACGGCACTCTTCAGGGCTTTTACCTAATACCAACTTGGGTGCCAGCATCACGTTCTCGCCTGCCGTCATGTGCGGAAACAGGTTGAACCCCTGGAAGATCATGCCAACTTTGCGGCTTAGCTGACGTAGTTGGTATTCGTCGTCAGTCACTGCCTGGTTGGCAACAACAATCGCCCCTTCCTGATAATTCTCAAGACCATTGATACAACGCAGCAGCGTGCTCTTGCCTGAGCCCGATTTACCGATGATGGATACCACTTCACCGGCCTTTACCTTGAGATCTACGCCTTTAAGGACATGGTTCTCACCATAGAATTTATGTACTTGATCGATACTAACCAGCGACATTGAGCTTCCTTTCTAAATATTTGCTGTAACGGGTAAGTGGGTAACAAATCGCGAAGTAGAACAGAGCCACTAGGGCAAACACTTTAAATGGCTCGAAAGTCGCGTTGTTAAGCATGGTTCCTGCTTTGGTGAGCTCGACAAACCCGATAATCGAAGCCAACGCTGTGTTTTTAACAACCTGAACCGAAAAGCCGACTGTCGGTGCGGTCGCAACACGAATAGATTGCGGCACAATCACATAGCGCATGGTTTGGAAGTAATTCAGCCCCAATGTACGGCTTGCCTCCCATTGCCCCTTAGGCAGGGAGTCGATACAGCCACGCCATATTTCACAAAGATAGGCACTGGTAAATAAGGTCAGCGCCAGACTGGCAGCAGTCCATGCACCTAAATCAATACCCAACAATGACAGGCCAAAGAAAGCCAAGAACAGCTGCATAAGAAGAGGCGTACCCTGGAACACCTCGGTATAAACCCGAACCAAGCCCACCAGCAGGACATTTTTGGTCATGCGTAACATCAGCATGATCCCTGCGACAATGCCGCCGCCGATGAAAGCAATAATAGAGAGCAGTACGGTCCATCTTGCGGCAAGCGCCAGATTGCGGAAGATATCCCAGTCAGTAAATTCAACCATTAAGCTACCCTCCCCATCACATGGGTCTTGAATAACTTGTTGCTGATTTGCACCAGCGTCCAGCGCATCACCAATGCCAGCCCTAGATAAATTGCCGCCGTCACCAAATAAGATTCAAAGCTCAAAAAGTTACGTGACTGAATAAAGTTGGCGGTAAAAGTAAGCTCTTCGACCGAAATCTGTGACAGCACTGAGGAGCCCAGCATCACGATGATGCACTGGCTAATCAAAGCCGGTGAGATGCGATGGAAAGCTTGCGGCAAAATCACCCGGACAAACACCTGTACAGGTTTTAGGCCAAGGGTTTTCGCCGCTTCCCACTGCCCTTTTGGAATCGCCTCAATACCAGCCCGCAGGATCTCGGTACTGTAGGCGCCAAGGTTAACCACCATGGCAATCATCCCGGCTTCCCAGGCGGAAAGTTTCAT
The DNA here is from genome assembly GCF_056158405.1 of Photobacterium sp. AWH4_225. Classification (NCBI taxonomy): domain Bacteria; kingdom Pseudomonadati; phylum Pseudomonadota; class Gammaproteobacteria; order Vibrionales; family Vibrionaceae; genus Photobacterium; species Photobacterium sp. AWH4_225. The sequence goes on from NZ_JBSWTF010000004.1 coordinate 691,647, forward strand.
CCCGATAGCCGGTAGGCCGAAAAAGATAAAAAAGAGCTGAACAATAAAGGGAGTGTTACGCACCACTTCGACGTAAGCGCCGACAACACGTTTAAGCATCCCTGCGGGGCGGATGCGAACTGCCGCCCCGAGGATACCCACACCGACACCCAGCACCGTGGTGACAATGGCTAACTGCACGGTCAGCCAGATCCCCTGGATCAAATCACCGTAATATGGCGAAAGCCCTGAAAAATCGAGTTGGTAATCCATTGCCACCTCTTATGATGCTAGGTCAGTTGGCAATGGCGCTTTCAGCCAGTTCACAGACATATCATTGAGCTTGCCTTTGGTATGAGCTTGTTTGATTAGGCCGTTAACTTCGCTCAGCAAGGCTTCTTGGCCTTTGCGAACGCCGATAAAACATGGCGAGTTCTTGATAGCAAACTTGGTTTCCGGATGGCGCTTAGGGAACTTGGTGGCAATTTCACTGGCAATCACATTGCCGGTTGCAATCAAATCAACTTGACCCGAAACATAAGCCGAAATAGTGGTGTTGTTATCTTCAAATCGGCGGATAGTGACATCTTTTCCAGCCAAATTACTCAACTCAATATCTTCTACCGAGCCACGTGTCACCCCGACTACCTGGCCTGACAAACCTTCTACCGAACTGACTTCAACCCCTTCCTTACCGAACACGCCAAGGAAGAACGGCGCATAGGCTTCACTAAAATCAATTGCCCGCTGGCGTTCGGCATTTTTTCCAAGGCTAGAGATAATCAAATCCACTTTGCGGGTTTGCAGGTAAGGCACCCGGTTAGCACTGGTCACCGGCACCAACTCCAATCGAACCCCCATCGACTTGGCAATGTATTCAGCCATATCAATATCGTAGCCTTGCAAGCTCATATCACGGCTAACAAAACCAAAAGGAGGAAAATCCTGCGGTACGGCGACTTTCAGCACGCCGCTTTTCTTTATATCTTCGAGTTGTGTTGCACTGGCAATAATAGAAGTAAAACACAATAACAGGCTGACAAAGCCAACTAACGCTTTTTTGAACATAGCTATTTCCTTTTTACGTTCATTGATACTTAACTTTCCATTCCAGCCAACAGGTTATTTCTGGAATAATTATTAGATATTGTTTTTCTATTATTACGCTTCATTCATGCTTACATGATTGCGCTTTTTTACATTCAACTGCCACTCGTAGCTCATCAAGAACCAATAGCTCACAGCACCTAAAATACCGCCAATAAAGAGTGAGAAATTAGCCAACTCAACCACAACAAACGAAGAGAATAGTGCTGCTACTGTTGATGGAATTAACGCATAAACCGCTTGTTTATTTACCCCGCCCTGATACCAATAACGGCTAGTTTTGTCTTCGGTATATAAAGCAGAGATATCAATTTCTTGTTTTCTTATTTTGAAGTAATCAATAATAATAATGCCGTATAGTGGGCCAATAACTGCTGCTAGAACATCTACGGTATAATGAATAACTTCTGGGTTATTGAATAAATTCCAAGGTGTAATTAATACTGAGCCGATCGCTGCAATAAAACCACCCGTTTTGAAGCTGATCTTTTGTGGTGAAACATTAGAGAAATCAAAGGCCGGGGCAACAAAGTTAGCCACGATATTGATACCAATCGTTGCCAGAATAAAGGTAAAGGCACCAAGAATAATCACCAAGCCATTATCTAGACGGTGAACGGTTTCAATCGGGTCTGTAATGATTTCACCAAATACCGGCATAGACGCGGCGACAATAATGACACTGAATAGCGAGAACAGAACAAAGTTAATCGGCAGACCAAGGAAGTTACCAAACTTCAGTGCTTTATAAGAACTGCAGTAACGAGAGAAATCACTGAAGTTCAAGGTAGGGCCTGCAAAGTAACCTGCAACTAGTGCTGTTGCTACTGCCATTTGGGTAAATGCGTCCCAACCCGTAAGTGATGACTCACTTAAGTTGAAGTCTATGTTCTGCCAGCCTGCCTTGTAGACCATCCAAACGGTCAACAATGTCATTGCCAGATAAATAGCTGGGCCAGACCAGTCAATCAGTTTACGGATTGCACCCATACCGAACATAAAGACCATCGCCTGAGTGATCCACATAAAGACAAAGCCAAACCAACCCAATGGTGATAAACCTAAAAATGAACCTTCGGTATAACGTCCATATTCCGGTGCAAAATAAAGGATGAGAACAATAAAGGCACTTGAAGCGAGGAAGGTTTGAATACCATACCAAACGACAGCGATTAACCCACGTATTACTGCTGGAATATTCGCCCCCAGCACGCCAAATGACATTCGGCAAACAACCGGGAATGGAACACCTGCTTTTTGTCCCGGCTTACCCATTAAATTGGCAAAATACTGGACTATCGAAATACCTAAAATTAAACAAACGAAAACTTGCCAACTGGCTAAGCCTAATGCAAATAAACTGGCTGCAAATACATAGCCGCCAACAGAGTGAACATCTGACATCCAAAAAGCAAAAATACTGTACCAACCCCATTTCTGCTCTTTCTCAGGTGCCAGATCATCATTAATTAATCTGGGACTGACTGTTACACCTTTAATTTCCTTATCCATAATAATCTTCCTCTCACAATCGTATACAATCGATGTATACAATCATCATGCCAACTTTGCGAATCGTTTAAAACAAAGGTTAAAAGGGCTATATGCAGCAAAAATAAGGTATTAGTTGCATCAACATGATGCAGGTCCGCCCCTTATTAGCGCGCTAAAACATCCGTATCGCATTTTCTTATTTGTTTATTTGCTTTTATTGTGAGAATTAAATTAAGCTAATTGTATACACTTCAACGTTATATTGTATTTAATGGGTTTTATGGACTGATAACCATGATTCAATACGATGCTATTTATCTCAAAATACGTGATGCGATAGTTGCCCAGCAATTAGAGCCAGGCGTTCGCTTGCCGGAAGATAAACTGGCCGAACGGTTCAAGGTCAGCCGAACAGCAATCCGCAAAGTACTGCAGCAGTTAGCAATAGAAAACTTCATTACTATCCAGCCCAACAAAGGAGCAGAAGTCAGGACACCGTCAGCGACTGAGGCGCAAGAAGTTTTTGAAAGTCGTATTTTGATCGAGACTGGCTTGATCCCAACGATTGCCAACCATTGGCAGGCACACCATGCAGAGGCTTTGAGAAAGGTTATTGAGCAAGAGGACAAAGCCAAGGGCAACAATGATTTTGCCGCCGCTATCAAATATACCGCCTTGTTCCACATTGAATTGGCCAAAGTCGCGAATAACGACACCCTAACCCAGTTTGTCGAACAGTTGGCCTTTCGATCCTCATTGATCATTGCCGTATTCGGCACAAAACACAGTGTCGGCTGTGATTGCGGCAGCCATATAGAATTAATAGCACTGCTAGACAAGGGCGAAGTGCAGGCCGCCACGATATGGATGAAGCACCACCTAGAAGTGATACAAGATAGCCTTCAATTCGACAGTGACAATAAGCCTGTCGATTTCGATGCCCTTTTTCATTAGATCCACTATTTATTAGGAGCCCACGGATGCGGATCCAGCTTATCAACCCCAATACCTGCCAGGGTATGACAGATAAAATCGCCCTATGTGCAGAGCATATTGCCCTGCCAACAACCCAAGTTAACGCCTGCTCCCCACAGCATGGCCCCGAGACAATTGAATGTGCCCGCGATGAAGTATTGGCTTCAGCCGGGTTACTGGATGTGCTCAAAGAGTGCGAGCAAGAGCCAAGCAAGCCAGATGCCTATATTGTTGCATGCTTTGGCGATCCTGCCCTAGATGCTGCCAAAGAGCTCACCGAGGCACCGGTGCTTGGTATTGCTCAGGCTGCTTTTCATGCTGCCAGCCTTGTCTCCCATCGATTTTCAGTGGTCACAACCCTTGCACGTACTATTCCAACGGCTGAGCACTTATTACAACGCTATGGCCTAACGGAGCGTTGTTGTGCCATCCGAGCTATCGAGTTGCCTGTTATGGCATTGGAGCAAACCGACAATGCAACCTTCCAGCAACTCTTAGCCGCTTGCCGGGAGACCCTGCATTATGACGGTGCGGAAGCCATCGTACTCGGTTGTGCGGGTATGTCCGACCTTGTATCAGACTTGCAGAGTGAACTGGGTGTGCCGGTTATCGATGGTGTAACTGCAGCCGTCAGCCTGGCAGAATCCCTCCATCGGCTATCCTTATCAACATCAAAGGTTGCAACCTATGCCCCGCCACCTGCCAAACCTTTCACAGGTCGCTACCAGCATTGGTCGGCAGTTGCAGGCAAGGAGGACTAACCCATGAACAACGATGACGCACTTCTATCGCAAAATGCTACCCTCAAACCTCGTGATATGGCCGGATATGCAGGCAAGCCGCCACACGCGAACTGGCCCAATAATGCTAAACTTGCGGTACAGTTTGTACTGAACTTCGAGGAAGGTGGGGAGAACTGTATTCTTCATGGGGACACCCACTCCGAGACTTTCTTATCTGAAATCGCCGGGGCGGAAGCCTACCCAGATCGCCATATGAGCATAGAATCCCTGTATGAATATGGCTCTCGCAGCGGGGTGTGGCGCATATTCAACGAATTCGAAAAGCGCCAGCTCCCTTTGACGATTTTCGCCATCACTACCGCGCTTGAACGCAACCCGGCGGTAACCCAGGCGATAATCGACAATGGCTATGATGTGGTATGCCATGGCCTGAAGTGGATCCACCACCAAAATATGCCGGTTGACGAAGAACGGGAACATATGGCGCAGGCACTAACCCGTTTGGAAGATATGCTGGGCAAGCCCGTTGTCGGTTGGTATACCGGCCGGGACTCAAAGCACACCCGCCAGTTACTCGCAGAGCACCCAGCAATCCTGTTCGACTCTGACTACTATGGGGATGACTTGCCGTTCTGGACCACCCTTGATACCCCAACGGGCCAAAAGCCACATCTGGTGGTGCCCTACACCCTGGACGTCAACGACATGCGCTTTTCCTCACCTTACGGCTTCAGCCATGGCGAAGAGTTCTACCAATATTTGAAAGACACATTTGATTGCTTGTACGAAGAAGGGGAAACCTCACCGAAGATGATGTCGATTGGCATGCATTGCCGGATTTTGGGTAAACCTGGGCGGATTCAGGCACTCAAGAAGTTCCTTGATTACATCAACGGGTTTGACGATATCTGGGTGACTACCCGTACCGATATCGCCAAGCATTGGATAGCGAATCACCCTGCTGATAGGAAGTAAAGCCAACTAGGACTTAGCGCAACCACATTTCAATTTGCTGGGTGACCTGCGGGTCGCTGAGCAACTGGTTGTGGTTCATTTCATAAAATACTTTCTGGGATGTCTCAGCAAACATAAGGTGTCGCTCGTCAACCGAGTGATACCCCAACGCACTATTTAGTGGAACGAGACCATCGCCAACCAGTCTTTCAGCTAACAAACTTCTTTTACTCGCCGTTGTGGCAGCGATAGTGAAACAGTCGATGTCGTTTGGCAAAGGCACCCCAGACCGCTCGTCAGGCTTGTTTTGGAAACGATCAGTACCTTGCCAATCTTCATCAACGACATAGCCGTAACGAAGGTCGGTGATACCTGAACTTCGTAGGTTGCTAAGAAGGTTAAATGGCGCTGTATAGGGTGTTTTACTCAAAATAACACCCAACTTATTTCCCAAACGCTCCAGAGGTGCGCCATGGTGAGGAGTCCCAAGAAATACCATTTTTTTCACAGCATTGGGCCATAACGCTTCCTGAGCTTGGCCATAATGCACGGCACTTCTCGACACTAACCCGCCCATGCTATGGGCAATAATTGAGAGCTCTTCTACGGGGACAGGCCAATTTTTTACAAGTTGCTCCAGCAAGTCAGATAATTGCCTGCCATTTTGCGACGTATGCAGCCCGGTATTATAACGAAGATAAACAGGGGTATAGCCAAGCGAGGAAGACAGATGCTGACCATGATCGATTTCTACCCCGCCATGCTCCCCTCGCCAGAGGCGATCATTCATGCACAGCCCATGGATCATCAGCAGTACTTTCGACGTGGCTTGTGGAATTTGGTCGACATGTAAGTCATCTAAAGACAAAGGCTCTTGCTGGTGATAGAAACTCATCGGGATCGCAAATTGACTGTTCTGCTCGACCAACCTATCCCCCATCACACCGTTAAGGGCTGACAGCACTGAAATACGCTCAATAGTCTCTGGCTTACCTTCATCGAAGGACTCAAGCCAAGGTTGATATTTCTCCAGAACTTTATCGAACCCACTCCCAAGTAGCTCGGTTATTTTATAGATGTTCTTGTACACAAACCCTGTGATACCCCGGGTACGGTCCGGGGTAGAGCCACCCGGCACTCCCATCGTACGCCAAACTGACTGATGGACACCTTCAGCGATTCGGGTTGCACTCACTGTTGCTTGCGTTGCTAGTTGCCCAATCCCACGAAGATCGGAGGCGTAGAAATGCTTAAAGCGTTTTTTTGATACTTGAGTAGCCACTAAGAACTCCATTTCGCGTAGTTATAGGGGGACTAACGCATAGTGAAGCAATAATCTAGAAACATGAACCTAGATTCTTCACATTCCGGTAATTAAGGTGATTAATTGCCGTTTTAGAGCTCATATTTTCTTTTATCTGCTTGTTGCTCACAACAAAATGAATCTACTAACTCACCCAGATCAACAAGACCCGACCATGAGTTATCAAAGGTGTCATCAATCTCACAAAACAGTTCACCATATACAGTATTCGGTGCTGCGTGCTGAACCACCCTCTCATACAGAGAAGGAAGATTAAATGCGGTCAGATACATAAAGCTGCCTAATATAACCCACAAACTAACAGATAGTAGAATGTTAATCATCATTTCAACGCTATTACTAAAATAAGATATGAAATGTTTAAGCTTACTTACCAAATCAACCATCTTATTTAACACCCAGTTTATTGTACAATAACCTAACATATACTAAGGCGAAAAATAAAAAAGAATCTTCTTCGTATCTACTACCCGAAATAGTTAACATTTAGAAATACAGCCTAAAATCATTTCGATAGAAACACAATCAAACATTTAATGTGATCCCGAGATAATACTTGATGTTTAATATAAATAGGTATAAATGTAAAATATCATATAAAAGTTTAGGTGTTTGAGATGAAGTACTCTGTGATTAGTAATGAATATACCACAATAAATAATGTCATTGGCAGTGACATAACCCCAAATGAACTAACTGTTGATTATCAGGTATGTAATCATAAACTATCAAGCAATGTATATCGTCCGGAGATGCTAATTTCCGTTTTCCCAACACCAAGGTTCAAAAGCGACCAGGCACTCGTGTCACTGTACGAGGCGCCGTTAAACGGTTCCAATGATTCTGTGCATAAAAAGATTACTAAACTTGACTGCAACCGTGACATGTCCAATAAGCGCCACATGATCACTTTATCATTTATCAACAATAAGTATCGTTACCCATGTTCTCTGTTACTAAAAAATGGTCATACAACGATAATTAAGCAGTTCTGTATGCTAAATCTTAATCATATAGATAAAACAGATAGAGGTTTTTTATTTAATATTAGTTACAAAGCTTTACCAAGAGAGCATGATATAATACCTAATGATAAAATCAGCATCTATGATTTGACAGGCAAACCGATATTACTGGCATCTGAGAGTATTAAAAACAGTTCAAAGTCATCACGCATAAATATATTTATCGAACATTTAACGCCAAACACCAAGCTGTCAATCAACTATTACCTTGGAGGACTACTTTCAAATTGTGTCGCAAAACAGCAAGTTAATATTATAAATACTTGCTGTCTTAATAATAGATTAATGTAAAGCTAGTTACAGGTTAAGCCGTGACTTAACATAATCCTCTGTTTTAGAAGCGGTGCACAGGCTTTGTGATTAATCGCATCTGTTAACCAATCTTTTGTATTATCACCACACAAAGCCTTTAATGAATATAATTCAGGTAAATAACATTCAATAGAACTATTTGTAGTGATATTTATAGCTTCATTAACAATGTCTAACGCCAATTCAGGATGATTATCAAGCAGTAATACTTCAGCGATAACTATTGAGTAGACCGAATAAGTTATATGGGCTAAACTACTCAATAACCACCTTTTATACCCTATAACTATCTGCTCTATGTGCTGGTCACAAGGTTGTTGTACATACCTTGCCCACCCTTCAAAAACGTGCGCGATTCCTATATAAAATGGAAATGACTCCTCTTCAGCTAACTGCCTAAGTTTACTCGCATAGATCAATGTTGACTTACTGTCTCTCTGTTGCCAAAAATACCATGTGCAAACATGTAAAGCAGCAGCCTTGCTAGAAGAGTGACTCGATGTATCAGCAATTGTTATAACCGAAGATAATATCTCCGCTTGTTCAGGTAATTGCTGTAATCCACTAGACAATAACGAATAATAAAGTGAAATTAATCTTGGATCTTGACCTTGAATAATAATACCATCATCAATAAAACCATCATTAAAGTAACTTTGAGCTTCAGCAGCCTGTTGATAACATTTTTCATAGTTACCAAGGTAAAAGGATGTATTACTCAACAAGCTTAAACTAAGCATAGTCAACTGATCATCTTTGTATTTTTTAGATAAATCCAACGCTGAATAAGCTATCCTACTTGCTTCTTGTACACGCATATCAAACATGGCCAACATCCACTCGCCACATAGTGATTTGATTATTTTCCCAGTGTCAGTGGAACCTTTGTAATAATCCACTATTTCTTGATACAAGTCTTCCATGACGGGAGACATAAATCCCTTTTTTGAATTATGTATCGATGCTAAAAAGAAAATCATTTCGACATCCAGATCTACAATTTGACTATCTATTTCTTCATTATTGTTAAAAGAAGAATCTTTCCTCATTTCCAACAAGTAATCACGAGCTTGATTAAGGTATATTTCTGACATCTCGCACCTATTATTTTTAACTTCGAGAAATGCCAAATACTTCAGATATAAAGCAACACTAAGTTTATCGTTAGAATTCTTATATTGCTGACAAATAAACTGAGCTTCTTCAAAAGACGGTGAGAAGCTACTCATTTCAAAAAATCTAGCAATATTCAAATGAAGGTCTTTCTTTTCTTTCTCATCCATAAGTTGTAAGGTAATCAGTCCAAACGTTTTATCAATCAATTCAAACTTGTTATCTTTAATAACCTTTATAATATTAACTTCGTTAAGATATTCAAAGTTAGGAATATAACCTAACATATCACAAGCCTGTTGCTTTTGAATAGGAACACTTGCGGCTGCTGATAATTGAACTAGTTTTAAATCATCCAAATCAAGAGAATCTAATTTTTGCTCAACAACATATAATAAAGTATCCGGATAACCAGTTCCCGTATAACTTTTTAGTAATAAATTGAGATATAGTGGATTACCTTGAGATAACTGCTGAATAGTAGTCAGTTCATCCTTGCTAAATTGTGGATACCATTTATGCTGTTCGGCACACTCATAAGATCGTACGTAAGGCAAGTTAAAAACACAATCAAATGTGAATTTATTCAATGTAACATCCAAAGACTTAGGATTTATCGCTGCAATTAAACTGATAGATTCGCCATGATTTCCATCGGATAGTAGCATCAACCAGTGTTGAATTTTTGTATCTGAGAAATCAAAATTATCCAGTAGTAAAACCAGCCTTTTCTTTAGGTTATAACTTGAATTTTTAATTAACTCTACTATGGACTCAAAGCAATGTTCGCCATTTGAAAAATCAATCAATAAATATGGTACTTCAATATTTTCACAATGGATAGCAAGCTCTATCAACATCCTTGTCTTACCTAGGCCATTGCCAGCACAAACCAGAGAACGGAAGGAATTACTTCGATTATCAATATCATTAATTTTACTTTTAATCTCAAGTAATTCTTTTTCTCTACCAAGGATTGGGGTATCAATATTTCTCAAAATTTTATTATTTTTTACTAACCACAATGAATTTGGATGCGACAACTCCAGTTTTTCATAGTCAAACTCAAGCTCGAACAATGACTTAACTTTCTCATCTACAAACATATTATTTGCTGTTATTAAATTCATCAGATGTATTGTGCAAGTTATTACTTCATTATTGATATAAGGCTTTTTTTTACTGATGCGAAGAAATTGTACAACTGAGAATACAGGTGAGAGAAAACTAGAATGTTCTTTTTGGCATTCAAACAACCTGTTAAATATAGTAAGTGACTTGACTGGCAATCCTTTATCTGAAACATAGTGTTGATAGTTAATCCCTACAAAGATCATATTTCTGTGCTTTTCAACAAATGTTGGTTGGCATCGGTTAATTTTACGGAGAAAGGCCTCTTCCTGCTCAGAATTCGCCATTTTTACAGTACAAACAATATGCCGCTCATTAATTGAATCTTTTTCAACTACAGGCTTTTCTTTTGCTACTGTTATCGCTTGTAACTCATTGGCTTCTAGCCCAAAAAACGAGGCTAGATTCTTCAATGTACGGTATGTTACCGGCTTTTCAGCTTCAGCTCGCTTTATGGTGGCAATAGAAACTCGGCGTTTTTTCTCAGCAGTGGCTTCTACCAATGCTTCCTGGCTGAGTCCATGCTCCCGCCTTAACTGCTTTAATTTATTACCATTTAGCTTAATCTGACCGTCTTTTACCACTGCAACCTCACTGCAAAACGAAATTTACTACTGCAAAGGTGAGGTTATTCAATTTCAAAATATCTTTATCGAGGGATATCACATTTTTAGCGTACTTATGCTTATATAAAGCATCTATTTGGAAACCAAATCATTCAGCGGGTAATATTCTGTAACCAACCCTCGGATAAAGTAAATAGTAATATTAATATAACTAATGAGTCACATAAGCCATATGACTGTAAACGTTCCCATATTGAGTTGCTATAACTCGCTATGCCTCAGATTAATATAAGCCTGTTCAACTAACGACTCTGTATAGCTATTGATCTTCCAGTGCCCTGGACTCCAACCTTTAATAAACCGTTGGAAATCCGCCCAAGCCACGCAATACAAAGGCCGCCATACCCGCTCGACATCGTCACTATCTATCTCCGAGTGATAATCAGACAAAGCCTGTTTCAGCGCCACAAAGTACTCATCAAGGTACCCTTCTACTTTACGCTGATTTCTCTCCACGCTTTCACTGAAGTCCAGCACACTGCTGAGGAAAAGGCTGACATCCTTCATACCACAGCCCCCGCCCACATATTGGAAATCAACCGCGGCGACAGCTGTACCCTCAGGGGTAAAACAGAAGTTAGCCAATTTGGCATCACCGTGCACTAACGTCTGATACTTGCATTGCGAAAGTATGGTATCTAACTGAATGGCTGCGGCTTTGAGTGCTTGGTCTTCAAGCACGTCCAACTCATCCGGTCGGGTAGCCAAATGCCAATATGTTCCAGTTTGCCACAGTCCTTTGGTTTCAATGGCTTTGTCTTGAACCAGATATTGAGCATGAAACTGAGCCAACCAGCGTAGGCAAGCCAACATACTAGGCTGCTCAACACGCTTATGTACCTCGCAATATCCCAGCGTGTTCAAATCCTCCAGCACCAACAAAATTTCATTCTCTTGTTGTTCCATCAGCAGGCACTTGGGTACTGCGGCATGACAGTCGTTGGCGTTATCTTGATACCAATTCACTTCAACCTGATAAGAATCCAGTTTGCGCTGGTGTGAACGTGAGGTATTCCAGCCTCTTGGGTGATCCTTTGGCTGAGGCAACAGAATGTATTTCACAATTACAGAGGTGCAGCGACCACCTTCAAGGTGTAACCGCACCAACTCGCCATAACCGCCCCACAGGTTTTGGATATGCTCAACATTCGCGACTTTGTTAGCGCCGATGGACTGAATGACTTTCTCAATGATATTTGATGGGATATTCATAATTAAAAGCAGGTTTTTAGATCCTGGATACTAGTTCCTAGTTTGTGGGTTCTGGGTTCTGGGTTCTGGGTTCTGCAACTTATGTAAAAGCATTTCATATCAGGCTCTTGATTTTCACTCTTCCTAGGAACTAAGCTCTTTAGCTCTTATTCTTTTTCCAGGATCCGCTCTTCCCAGATTCTAGGTTCTGCATGCAAATCCCAAATACTTACAGCTTTTATAAGTTCTTTAGCTCTTATTCTTTTCCCAGGACCTAGGAACCAGGATCCGCTCTCCCCAGATTCTAGGTTCTAGGTTCTAGGTTCTAGGTTCTAGGTTCTAGGTTCTAGGTTCTAGCATTTATTCCTACACTTCTTCCTTTGTTCGAAGTCGATAATATTACCATGGCTATCGACCTTCATCTCACAGCATTCACTAAACAGACGGTTAAGTTTTTCCCGGCTCTTTTGGACACGTGATTTCAGTGTCGAGTACTTCATTCCATGCTGTTCGGCATAATCTTTCTGCGAAGTGCCATTGATTTCAATCGCGCTCAGCAGCTGCGCGTCCTCTTCCGGCAAAGCTTGGATAAACGGCAGAATACAGTGGGAAAGCTGACGGTGGATACTCTCGCCACCCTCGGTATACCAAAGCTCATCTTCGGTAACACCTTTCCCTCGTGCCCGCTTACGGTAAAAGTCGATAATGGTGTTATTGGCTAATTGAAACAGCCAAGACTTCAACTTGTTCCTGTCTTTTACCGTACTGATCTGCTGGTAAGTCTTGATCAGAATGTCCTGCAGCAGATCATCCACATCATCCGGACAGGATACATTCGATTGTAAAAATCGCTTCAGGCTTGTCTGGTATTGCAGCCACACATCCTCAATACGAATCGTACCTTCCGGCAACACACTCTCAGGCATCTCTTTCTCCAGCACAGCGACTCTCCAAGGCTACTAACCTCCAACGTGAAAAGGTTATGGGCATCCCCATAACCTTTCTGAATAGTAAATTAAGATATGACTAAACGTTAGCCGCAACAACTGCTTGTGGCACATGTTGTGCTGTTTTGCAGCTCATTGCCTGTCTTGTGATGATTATCTGACAAATAAGTATCTGATAGATAAAAATTGGTGAAGTGCTGCTCGAAGTCCTCAGCGACAGTTTGCTCAACCAATCCAGATGCCATAACCGCCGTTTGCCATGCCTGCGTTTTCGGTAAGCCACACAAGAAATCATAGCCTGTATGCTGCTTGATGATGTGGGCTCGATGCAGCAATGGCAGCCAAGCGATATCAACATTGCCGATGCTATCCGCTTTAAAGAAGCGCGATTGACCCGACAATTGTTTTTCTACCTTGGCAAAGGCGGTAACAAACTTTTCATTACGCTGCTCAAAGGTTGCCTTGTCTTTGCTACTCATGGTTCCACACTGAGCCATGTAATTCTTGGCCCCGAGGTAACTCCAAGCTCTATCAAGTGCGCGTTGTTCGTGAGTCACCCCTGTCTCTAGCGGGCCATACTGATCCTCAATGTATTCAATGATGGCATCAGACTCGAACAGAGCCGTACCCGATTCAGTAATGAGCAAAGGGACTTGGCCATTCGGGGAGATATCCAAAAACCACTGTGGCTTGTCCTTGAGGCTAATGTATTCAATCTCATAAGGAATCTTGCGGGCCGCCAAGGCTGAAGTCACGCGCTGGACAAATGGGCAGATTTTGAAGCTAACAACTTTAAGCATCTCGAACTCTCTTTGATAGTTTGTATACCCGTAAGACGGGCACCATCAGGAAAAGACGAAAAAAACTAAAAATATTTTCATCTCACAGAACGAATACTCTCAGTTCATTCGTAAAATAACCGAGTCGTGAATAACCATGCACCATTCAGTTATCTTCAAGGTGAGTTAGCATACAGTGCCAGCATCATTCACCACCAAAATGGATCATGAGTTCTCTACCCGTTTGCCGAGCAGCGCTTAGTGTACCTTTTCTCCAGTTTCTCGATGAAAATGGCCGCGATCCATCACCGCTGCTAAAGCGCTTGCGCATTGATAAGAAGACGCTGACAACACCAACATTGTACCTGCCTTCACATGTCGTCAGCCTGATTGTCGATTCGGCCTCTAAAACAACGGGGCATACTGATATTGGCTTTTATGCTGCACAGTATGTAAACAACCAAGCCCTTCACCCAGACTTCCAGCAGCAACTAGCCAGCAGCGAAGGGTTGACTGATTTCCTTGATAGCTTGATCTCATTCCAGCACCTGCAGGGGTCTCACTTCAAGTTGTGGTTTGAATACCTCAATGGTGAGCTAAAAATATGCCACCAGAGCTCGCTCAAGGCGACCGACAAAAGCTATGAACATGCCAATGAGTTCACGACCTTCCTGATCATCAAACTATTGAAGGATCAGTTGGGTGCATCCTGGCAGCCTAGCTATCTGGCCTTCGACCACCAAAGCGTTCCTAAAGCTAAGATTGTTGGTCAAACTGCAGAAAAAAAAGTGTTTTATGGCGCGGAATGCAGCTACATACCGGTCAGCTTGAATGTGGCTGACTTGCAACCCTTTAAACGCCATCCCGACCAAAGGCTCGGGTGCTCAATGGCAAGGGTAAAAGGTGTGGTTGATACTTTCTGGCAAGAGGAGCACTTTGGCATTGATTTCGTTGCCCACCTGTTTGGGGTTTCGGAACGAACACTGCAACGATTATTCATCCAGCATGACACGTCATTCCGGGACTACTTCAACCAGAAGAAGATAGAAAAATCGATGCTGTTGCTCCAACAAGGGTACAGTGTTCAGGAGGTGGCAGAAAAACTCAATTATTCAGATCCGTCCAACTTCTCGCGGGCAATGAAGAAGCACCTCAATCAGACCCCGACTCAGTACCTAAAAAGCTTGTCACTAGTCTCCTAGCTTCAAGCTCTTTTGCGCTCAAGATGTCGTAATGTGATAGGTTAATTCTGCTCCCACCTCGCTATATTGCTGTTTTCAATAACACTCGCGAGGTTGAAATGATAAAACATAGTATCATTGCCCTGGCCATAGCCAGCACGGCTGCCACAGCGGACATCTCCACTGAGACCGAACAAGAATATATCGCAGATTTCTCCCTACAGACCTTTATGTACCCGAGCGAACAAGCCTCATGGTACTGGCAAAACTTAGACAAGGTACTGCCCTTTGCCACACTGGAAAAAGATTCTCAATCGAAGCCTTTACAGAGAAACCTGATACCGCTAGAAAATGTTCACCAAGCCAGTTTCAATAACCAAAACTTGGGCTCGCTGCTAACAGGCAGTAACCCGTCTGTTAACTCGATGATGATCATCCAAAACGGCAAGGTCATCTTTGAACACTTCAATATGCCCTACAGCAGTCAACATGTCTGGATGAGCAATGCTAAATCTGTTGTTGGATTGTTGATGGCGTTACTTGAGGAAGAAGGCAAACTCGATGTTTTACAATCCTTATCAGCCTATATGCCGGAACTTAGCAATACAAGCTGGGGACAAACCCGAATTCTAGATATCTTGAATATGCAATCTGGGATGGATGCGGAAGAAAACGATACAGCCAGAGCTAACCCAGCATCCCACATCACCAAACTCTTTTTTGCTGAAATCGAAGCCAAAGGTGATTACTACCAGACTTTGCTAGATATTCCACGCAAGAGCCAAGCCGCCAAAGCATTTGAGTACAGCTCGGCCAATACCCAAATCCTTGGTCTATTGATTGCCAAAATCGAAGGTAAACCTTTGTACCAGGTGATCAATGAAAGGATCTGGTCGAAGGCCGGTATGTCCGCTAATGGGTATATCACCTTGACACCCGACGGCCATGAAGTAATCCATGGCTTGATGACATCCAATACTGAAGATATGGCCCGGTATGCCATGCTTTACACCGATGCATGGCAAGCGACTTCCAATGAACGGATAGTTTCACCAGAGGTTATTCGAACCATCCAGCAATCAGTAACACCCGGCGTGTATACAATGAGCCCTGCCTCAGAGCAATTCATTGCGATGACTGCTGATGAACCACTCGGGGGAAGCTACCAGTTTGATGCCATATGGGCAGATGGTGATATGTTCAAAGGCGGGATGCGCGGCCAAGGCATTTATATTACCCCCAATAAAAATACCGTGGCAGTCTGGTTCAGTAATCGGATAGAAAAGTACAATGTTGCTGGTTTCATTCGCAACTTTGTGAAAGAACTAGAAGATTAAATAAAAAAATCCCTTACATAATATGTAAGGGCAAAAGGACCTAAGAGTACTATTATTATTTTCCAAAGAATCGAAATCAACCCTCATAAATAACCTGATTATCTTTAAAGTTTAATCAGAAAATTATTGCAGATATCGATTTTATTCAGACGTGCTTAATTTTATAGGAGCAGAATGTAGCGACTCATCAATACTGCTATTGACATCCAACCACGTATCCGTTTGAGTATCAAAGATATGAGGCTGACCGCTAATTGGATTTTCACCTGTCCAAAACTCCAATGAGTTCAATACCAAGTAATCCGCCCCTACAGTTACCGCATACAATGGTGACATCGCCATATTGAGGCCGCCACGGGCATATCGGTTATCTACAGCTTTTACGTTATATTCCATTAACTTAGTGGTAGCCACATTACTACCTACGCAACCAGTTAACAGCGCAGAAGCGATACCCATCACTACACATCGTTTAATAATATTGATAGCCATACAACTTATATTCAAAGGCAAGTTTATCGACGTGGGGAATACTACTGATTGCTCAAATATGATCTAGCGACAAGCACAATATTTGTTAGCCGGGTTGCAACTTTAACAATCAAATATTAAGTGTCGCAAAATGACCTGTACAAGTTAAATAATAAAAAAGTGAAATATTGATTGAATTAATTATGAAAAAATATTTATGCAAACCATCAATGGCTCGACTTATGAGCTTCGCTTTCTATTTGAAGAAGGCCAACTTATAAGTGAAAGGATCTCAAGGTAAAACAACAGATTAAACGGAAATAGCACATACGCTTACAAAGTCGAAAGTTACCAGAATCGCCTTACGTATCATCAGACAACAGTATATCAACTTAGCAATAAAACACTCGCAATGCATCAGGTTTTGATGCTCCATCAATCAAAAATCTTGCACGCCATACTGTCCTAGGCGTCAGACAGCTGATATGTGGCATCTAGCACGTATGTTTTGAAAAAGATCACAAATTGAAACGTTTCAATTGATAGGGGTAAAATTGTGCTGTACAGTTCATAGCAAATTACACCTTATAGACTTAAATCTTTGAAACTAAGTCTTGGCAGCTTTAATTTCATTGAAAAACAATTGAAATACGCCATAAAAACAGTAGAAACGTTACGCTACATACGCGACGTTCATGAGGTTAACGGCACATACACAAGGATAGGAAGATGATGTCATCCAAACTCATTAAACGGAAATTCTCCCCCATTTGGCCAGTTGCAGCATCGCTTGCCATGATGTCCCTGCCTTGTGTCGCAACGAACCAGACTGAAAATACTGCAGCGAAGAAACCCAATGTCCTTCTTATCTTTGCTGACGACTTGGGGTATGCAGATACCGGATTCCAAAACCAAAGCAAAGATGTCAAAACACCGAACCTCGACAGATTAGCCGAAGATGGCGTTATCTTCGAAGCAGGTTATGTTACCGCTCCGGTATGCGGCCCTTCGCGGGCAGGAATGCTAACAGGACGCTATCAGCAACGCTTCGGTGCACATGATAATGTCGGCCCATATATTTTAGAAAAAGGCATTGAGCAGGGAGTCCCTGCCAATATTCCAACCATTGGCCATTATTTCCAAGATGCTGGCTACAAGACAGCCATAATTGGGAAATGGCATGACGGTGATGCCAAGCAATTCTGGCCGCACAACCGTGGTTTCGAAGAGTTTTTTGGCTTCAATAATGGGGCAGCCGATTACTTTGTCGGGGCCCGCAATGAAGAGAACAGCAAGAATGCGCCTTTTTCTTCAATCTATCATAATGATCAACTAGTTCCTCCCTTTGATCAGTACCTTACCGATAAGTTTGGTGATGAAGCTGTCAACTTTATTGAAACCAATAAGGATCAACCTTTCTTCCTGTACGTACCATTCAATGCTATTCATGGCCCACAACAAGCATTAGATGAAGACTTACAACGCTTTAGCCATATCGAGAACCCAAAACGAAGACTTGCCGTAGCAATGAACTACAACATGGATCATAACGTCGGCCGGATCATCGCTAAGCTGGAAGAGCACCAATTAATGGAAGAGACACTGATCATTTTCCTCTCTGACAATGGTGGCAAATTCCTCGGCAAGCATGGCAACGAGTCCTACAACCATCCGCTTAGAAGTGAAAAAGGACAAGTTTGGGATGGTGGGATCAGAATCCCGTTCAGCGTGACTTGGAAAGGCACCATTCCCGCAGGCCGCACCATCAGCGATCCTATTATCTCTTTAGATATTCTGCCTACCGCCTTGGCTGCCGCTGGAGTACAAACCTCAAAGGAGATGCAGCTTGACGGTGTGAATTTATTGCCAGTGCTAACAGGTGAAACAGAGCACCTCGATAACCGTTTCCTCTACTGGCATATGCCTAATCAAGCGGCTATTCGCGATGAGAACTGGAAGTTGGTCATGCCCAACCTTGCAGATAAAAATGCACCCTATGAATTGTTCCATATCAGCGATGATATCAGTGAAAGTAAAAACGTCGCGGATACCAACCCAGAGCAAGTTGCTAGGCTAAAAGCTCAATTTGACGCTTGGAGCAGCGACAATATGCCGCAGTTATGGGGGTGGGATAAAAACCGATTGAAATATACCAATGGCTGGCGAGGAAGATACTGAGCCAGTTGGACTATGTTCGCAGTATCCCCTTCGGAGGCTGCGAACTGTTCTTCATTAAGAAATCAATGATCTTACAGTGTTCTGCTTATACAGCAAAGTAATACCCAAAATCTGAGTACATATATTAAGTTACGGCTAGACATACCAACCACATAATCATAATTACAAATCGAACCAACCAACAATTTAGAAGAGATATCATGATAGGCAATCTTGAAGTCGTCGTTTTAGCCAATTTATTGGAAAATGCATCTACTGGCTATGAACTGACAAAGAAAATAAATAAATCACCTTGGAAAACATCACATCAACAAATATATAGAACTTTGTTGAAACTCAAAAACAAAGGTTTTCTCACTTGTGAAGAAGTGAATCAAACAAATAAGCCTGACAAGAAAATATACTCCATTACCCACGAAGGCGAACTTGTTGTGAGTAGTCAAAATCTTCAAGAAGCTAAAGTGAAAATTAAACAAGATGAAGCTAACTCAAGACTCGTCTTGGGTGATCCGCAATATTTCATCAACATGCATAATGAAATATCGAAAAAAGTATCTGAATTAACGATGGCCAGAATTGATGCTGATCCTTTAACTCAACTCGCTATCGACCGTAAGATAAACCTACTGCATGCTGATTCAGAATGGTGTAAATATGTGGTAAGAACATTATCAAACAAGATCAAGGTTGCGGCATGAATTACATTGCTATATTCCTCAATGAGAATGGAAAAGCAGTCTCCGATAACATAGGTCAATGTATCAATATACAACTTGGTGAGTTTGATGATATTCACCAAGCGACAAATAGTGCCCGTGATCTTTTTGGTGGCTTTGAAGTACAAGAAGGGCTTATTTGGAGTAAATCACGATGCGGCGGGGTATTGATTACACCAGAAACACTGACAAATATCACCTATTACTAGGTCGTTAAACCAACTAAAGTAATTGTAAATAGTCGAATATACCCAAATATATTAATTTATACTTGGGTATATTTTCATATGGGAAACTAAAATATTGAATAATGGAACATAATTTTTAATTAAGATTTTCATGATAGAAATAACTTTTAGAGATACAGAGAAACTAACACTAACCAAATAAAAGTGGATGATAAAGCAAGTGTATCGCCAATACGGGTATGCTTGGTAAGGTACCAATGGATTATTATATTTATCATAGCGTCCATAAATAATATTAATAAAATAGCATGGATGTCTATTCACTATTGAAAAGTAAATATCTCCGCTTCAATATATATAGTATGATACTCTATTATTATTTGATGTGATCTTGATTCCATTTTACTTTGAGTAATATAAAAAACGCCCATACTTAATATAACAAATAATATTTTTAAATAATTATTAATTCAAGTATGGGCTATTGGATAACGCTATTATCTTACTTATTCTTATTCGAGAATATCTCTTCTAACGTTGGTTTTGGTTCGTGAATAAGTTGCATATCAACCCATTCCTCTTGCGGTGGAACGTCATATTGCTTTTCAAGCTTGTTCAGCTCAGCCTTCAAGCGGGTGACTTCATTTTGATAATCAGGGTTATCAATCAAATTCACCATTTCTGATTTGTCGGATTCCAGATCGTAAAACTCCCATTCATCATCTGGATAGTAGAAATGAATCAGTTTATATCGATGATCTCGTACACCGTAGTGGCGAGCTACATTGTGGAAGCCTGGGTTTTCATAATAGTGGTAGTACAAACTATCACGCCATGTTTCACGGCCTTGGCCAGTAAGCAATCCCTTCATAGAGACACCATCAAAGGCTTCATCGGTTTTCACGCCGGCGAAGTCTAGCAAGGTAGGCGCATAATCGATATTCTGAACAAGTTCATCTATCACCGTGCCAGGCTTTATCTTAGCTGGGTATTGTACCAGTAGTGGTGTTGAGAAAGACTCCTCATACATAAAGCGCTTATCGAAAAAGCCATGCTCGCCAAGAAAGAACCCCTGATCCGATGTATAAACAACAATGGTGTTATACGCAAGATCGTGCTCTTCAAGGTAGTCGAGTACTTCACCGACACTTTCATCGACAGCTTTTACAGTGGCTAAGTAATCCTGAAGATAGCGTTGATACTTCCAGACCGCCATCTCTTTATCTGACCACTCCGACTCATGGCGATTCATGTAGTCATTGCGCTCTTGATACGCCGCGTCCCATGCTTCGCGTTGCTCTTTGGTCAGTCGAGCCAACAGGTGTGGCCAAATATCTTTTCGCCATTGGCCGCTGCCTACTTCACGGGTCATTTTTAAATCGTGCCCTTCTTGAGCATCACGATATATATTCATTTCCTGCTTACTTGCCGCTAAACGACCTTGGTAATTATCAAAGTAATTTTCAGGCACAGGAAACTCAGTATTCTCATACAAGCGGGTATAACGCAATGGAGGCATCCAGTTTCGGTGCGGGGCTTTGTGATGCATCATCAATGCGAATGGCTTACTTGTATCCCGCTCGTTATCCAACCACTCCAACGTTTTGTCAGTGATCAAGTCCGTGGTATAACCCATCTCCTGCTTCACCCCGTTTTCGGTGATGAAATCAGGGTTATAGTACTCACCTTGATCATTCAAAATATCCCAATGATCAAACTCTAACCCTTCCGGAATGCGATTAATGTGCCACTTACCAATAACAGCTGTGTTATAACCGGCCTCATGTAAAGCTCTCGGCCAAGTAAACTGATTACCATCAAAGCTCTGGCCATTGTAGTTAAAGCCGTTTTTATGGCCAAACTTGCCTGTCAGCATTGTTCCTCGGCTTGGCCCACACAGCGAATTAGTCACATAAGAGCTAGTAAAAATCGCGCCATGCTGCGCGATGCGGTCGATATTAGGCGTCGGAGCCAATTGGGCAATCTCATGACCATAAGCGCTGAGCGCCTGCACAGCGTGATCATCGGTCATAATAAACAGCACATTCGGCCTTTGCTGGCCATCGGTATTTTCCTCTATGGGCATAGATTCAGTAGCGTGGACACTACCGACTGATGCAAGAGCCCCCATAACAATTAGAGGTATTGCTTTCATTTTCACAGTGAGTTTCCTTTATGTTTTTCCTTAAAATAAAAAAGCCGGTACTACTGCTCTTCCCCTAGCGAAAGTAGTACCGGCAAAAAACATTTTTTAATTTGTCGAAGAATCTGACTGTTATTTATAAAAAATCAGATAACAACAGTCAGAATCATTGCTACAAGCTTTACGGTAAGTAATTTATTGAGGGTTCATCACGAACTTCACATCACTGACACTGAATTTTAGGCCTTTTGGTGTATAAGATTTATCATCAACTTTTTCAGGAAAGAAGACCACTTTCTTAACGTGTTTCAATACGTTGATATCAATCTCACCATCTGCCGTACTAAACATATCAGCTAACGAAACTGACATTTTCTGTTTTTTACCTTCACAGTTATCTACCTTACAATATATTGTATATAGCTTTGATGCTGGGTAGCGGTAATCTGGTGAAGGACTCTCAGGTTCATTCTTGGTTGGTGTATCAATTTTCATAATAATATGATCATTAGGATGAGGCATCTCACTATATGACTCAATCCAGATATTAAATTCTAATGTACCATGCTCTAGGTACTGGCTAACATCTTTAAGCTTCGTGTCTTCTTTATTCAAAATAAAGCTCAAGTACGTCTGCTTCCCTGGAGCCGCGGTAGATTCAACCCCCGCCCAACCAATATCTGGATTTTCACTGTCTTCAGGATAGGTTTTGGCGCCATTTGAAGTCTGGTGGTAAGTCCATCCAGACTCAACAAATTCACCTTGATCGTTTTTCTGACGAGCATACACGACAGACTCAGCCGTGGTTAGCACTTCACTCTTCGATGAGTTATCACACTCGATCACTAGGTTAATGCCAGGCTTATCACCACCAGCCTCTGCCTGAACACGAACATTGCTAATATCGAAATTAGCATTAGCACTCATATCCATTGAGAAAGATTGTGTCACTTTGCTGAAATCAACACCCTGATCAGCAAAGCATTGCAAAGGAATTCGGACACTCTGAGTGCTATTAACCTCATCACTATTTTTTACGCCCAAGTAAGCATTGAGCGAGCTAGTAATATCAACTTTGCCTTCTGAGCCGTCATCAGACTTTAAAGTAACAGTAGCTGGCGTTACTTTACCCGTTGGGAAGTCTTTCATATGTACATCGAAGATCAGTAGGCCAGTCTTATCAGCATTTGCCTCTGAGTAATCAACTGGAGAACTTGCGATAAATTGAATACCCGCCTTAGCATCCTGAGTCACAGCAACATTAAGTGCTGCTTTGGATTGGTAATCACCCGTTACTTGGATATTACTTAAAGCTGAACTTTCTTGACCATCAACATCGACAACACTGCCATCTTTATCGACGGCTTGCATGATGAAAGAACCATCAGAACCTTCACCGTATATCTGAGTAACCTCACCACCAGGGACAGGGCCGGGACCATCTTTTCCATCGTTGTAATTAAAGCCATCTTCCAAGCAGCCGGACAATGCCATTACTACAGATGTCAGTACTGCTGCTCTTTTAAAATTAGTTTTCATAAGCATCTCATAAACTAGTTTAATTTATATTCAATACAGTTTGACAGTACGTCCATTTAGATAACATGGGTGATATTTTCCTATCTACGTTGAGGAGAGTATTAATATAGGTATCACCCAGTCATTTGGTGCACGCCAATCACAATTTAACTTTTATTTTCCTTGTCAAAGTAATTGTTGTAAGTGTTAAAGAACTCCATACCTAAGTTCTCTGGCATTGCTGCTAAACCAAATAAGAAAGTTGAAAAGTCTACGCCTTCAACCCATCCAGCCTTCCATTCAGGTTGGTCATAACTGTAGCGCCATAGGATTTCATGGCCATCAGGCAGTACATAACGAGCATTCACCGACTTATCACGATAAGTTGAAATTAGATCGCTGCGAGCACTCTCTGAGTAAGGCATGAAACCAGCCATAATATGTGGAGAGACAACTAGGTTTTTATTGAACTGACGATCGGCATCAAAATGAAAACGGTCAACACAATACCCATCAGGACAAGCACCCGCACCAGTTCCCCATTCATAACTCTCTAGCCCATCAACTTTCAAATCATTCCACCATGCATGGTCAACACTCGCCGCATTGGCCGTCGCGGCCTGGTAAGCCGGTGAATTAGAATATTCATGGATCAGGTAGTTATTGAACAAGAAATTAAATTGTGACGTAAAATATTTCTTGCTTTCCGAAAGAATAGGAATGCCATTATACTCAGCAACAGGTAAGTTATCTGGTGTTGCATACCACTTGTTCCAGAAAGCAACAGGGGCTGAATCTTCACCATAACCAAAGTCCAGAGCTTGGTGTTTGGCAAACGCCGCTACCAACATGTACTCATTGTAGGTTTTGGTTGCATATTCCTTGAAGGTGCCGTCATTGTTCTGAGCGAGGAAGATTAGGCCTTCCTCGACATTAGCAATATAGGCGGTTAAATCCGTTTTACGATACAACTCATCAGCTAATTGGGCGATTTCTTCATTATCACTGAAGTAGTTCTTAGCAAACAATGCACCACTTAGCATGATTGCACTATCAATAGGACTCCAATCATCGCCGACAGCATCACCTGTTTGGGTGTTGTAAAAGTGAATGAAAGTATTCGAACGATTTTGAGGAACACGGATGTGTGGATCTTTACCTGCTAGCATCCTTAATGTTTGCAACGCTAATTTCTCAGCCTCCGGCTCCCAACCATTTTTATGACCAATAGTGAGAGCAATCAACCCCATCCCTGAATTGGCAATAGAACCGACATAACTGCGGTCACCGTTAAGGAAAAGCTTATCCTCATAGGAACCATTGTCATTTCTCGCCTGCTGCCAATAGGCATAGCCACCACGGTACAAATCTTGAATGATGTCATCATCACTTTTCTGATTTTCTACCGCTATTGCTTGAGGGGCTAGAAACGCAGCCAATAACATTGGTAACAGTTTTTGTTTCATTTTCATTCCTTTACAAGCTCTATCTTAAATGAATAAGACAAAACTCTAATCAAATCGCCTCTGTTACCTACTTCACAGAGGAAACATATCATTCTTCAATAAACAATAAGTTGAAGTCTTTAATTAATAGCTAAATTAAAATTAGAAAGATAAATTGAATCCCAGTTTTGCATTCAACCCATTCTTATCTTTTTCTTTATCGATACCACCTTCATGAAGCTTAACCATGGAGTAACCAACATTAGCAATGAGTTTCATATTTTTGTTGATTGGGTAGTTATTGTTCAGGTTAATCTTAACTGTTTCGGAGCCGCTTAATTTCAAGCCACCTTCGTTGTAGTTATAAGGCGTGCTAATTTCAGTCACGATTCCTTTCCAATGCTTGATACGCATTGATGGTTTGACCGCAAAGGCTCGACGACGAAACTCAGGGTCAGAATTGTCAACATAGCCATTACGGGTAAACTCTAGGCCAAAGTTCACTCGAGAACCGTAGCGGTAAATGTAATTGGCTTTAATTTCAAAAGTTTCGAACTTTTTATTCGTAATATTTTCGTTATCGGTTTCTTTATCAACAAAACTATAAGTGTAAACAGTATTTAAACCATGTTTACCCTTAGTAAACTGCAGGCCCGGACGAAGCTTGATTTCTGTATTAGTTTGACCTGCATCAGGGTCAGATTGATGCACATAGACAGGCTCAGCAAAAAAACTGAACCAAGGGTTTACCCACTGCTCATAACGAGGAGCGATAGTGAAGTTTGTTTTTTTATAACTGGTTTCTTGCTCAATACCAGATTTGTTCTGGATCTGGCTGAGTACATAACGTATCCGCCAATTCTCATGAAGTCGCGTCGAGCCATCCGCTACAACGTACTTAATGTTTTCCGTCTTAGCAAAATAATCCGAAACCGTTTCGTTATACTCCATGCCCGTAAAGAAAGAGGTTCGCTTGGGCATTTTGTATGAAGAATATTCAGGCGCTTTTCGGATAATATCAACATCATCCTCCATGATAAGAAACTTGCCGTCATCCGCTGCGTTGGCATATCCGGTAAAAGCCAGAGAACCAAGTAATATAGGTATTATTTTATTCATAATCATTCCGTCTATAGTGCGTATCTGTTCCGTATTAAAAAACGCATTATCATCAAAACTTGATTCTCTCATTTAGTCTTACCCAGGCTTTATTATATTTATTGCATAACAAACTAAATTCTTATCGCAATAATGTTTCATCCTCAAAGTTCCAAATGAAACCACCGCATCAAGTTTTGTAAGAAACACAAAAAGGATAAACGTTTCGACTCCTCCGTACAACTACCTATTACAGTGTGTAAATTAATGTAAATCACCATAAAGCCATGTAAATACTGGCTTTGCGAGCAAAATCCCCCTCACAACCAAGTTTCAGTTATATGAAGCCAATCACAATAATTTCCTTAAGTTGTACGGTTCGCTATACAAAAACTTTGAATTCCCGCCTAAAACAATGCTAATTCCCTATGTTCACTGGACTCGCGGCTCCTCCCTATCTCACCAGCACATAACCTGATTTGGGTCACACCATGTAATAAAATGTGTTCATTAGTCACAGTTTTGAGCTTTGCCATGTTGTATCCCCCTATTATCTGGAGTATGTTTCACTCAACAAAACATAGAAACGTTTCAATTACTCCGGAAAATAAAAGGATTTCAGTGTGAAAAGATTTCTTCTTTCAATTATTACCATCTTTAGCATTATTTCTGCTTCCTCTAGCTTTGCGGCCGAGTTAAATGAAAAGGATATAAAACGGATTGAGAATGAAGTGAGTTCTATGACAGATTTCATGGACTTAAGCCCAGCAGAGGCAAAGACAATCACTGAGTTAAAAAAAGAGCTCACACTAAGTAACCGTGAAGCGGTTGCCAAACACGGTCGTGGCACCAGCGAATTCAAACAAGCTCGCAAAACAGCAATGAAAAGTTATCAAGGTGAGCTTTTCCAAATTATTACCAAGCAAGAACTAAAAGAGTGGCGCCAAGCAAAAGCTGGCAAATAAAACGCCCATACCAATTTAACAGGAGGTAGAAAATGGAAATTAAAAAGAAGCACTTGGCGCTAATCATTGCAGCAATTATTGGTCTGTCTGGCTGTGTTGAAGACGCAAAAGATTCTGATAGTAGCGGTAATAGCGGCGAAGTTACACCACCAGACGGCGGCGGTGATAACGGCGGCGATAACGGCGGCGATAACGGCGGCGATAACGGCGGTGATAACGGCGGTGACGGAGATGACTTGAAGCTACCTCGTGAAGTCACTCTGTATTATCAAGACCCAGATAAAGAAGATACCAGCCCTTACGTAATGTATGTTTATGACAAGGATGGCAATCCGCTAGCTATCAGTGGCGACAACGACATTAATCACGGTAACATTAGTTTAAAAGGCGAATCCTCTGTTAAAGACCCGCTAACTGTGACGGTTGCCGACGATAAAGCATCCATTGTTTTTTCTTCTGACGACAAAGCCTATGACCTGAATACAGCCAACGGTAACGATAATCAAAACGGCACATTACAATTTAGAGTAATTACAAACAGCTTTGATGTACTGAATGCTCAAGATGAAAAAAATACTGTCACCCTTAGCATGGCTTCAGGTGAAAATAAAGCCACCATTGATGTAACAAGTGCGGTTTCTGCCTCTATCGGGGCTGATCAATCACAGTTAATTCGTGTTCCTTTACGCTGTTTCGAAGACGCAGGATTAGAGATTGGTAAAGTCGACATGGCAATGACTCTTGAGTCATCAGGCCCTATTGAATACGAGTTCAGTAACGCACGTATTATTGCTAATTCTGTCACTGACCAACCAGCTTCAAACAATGTCCAGGGGTGCCTCAACAACAATAACAGCAATATCATTGTCGGTGAGAGCTCTTTAATTACTGAAAGTATCAAAACTACTGATGGCTGGGTTGAGCAAGGTCTAGCAACAGAAATCCTTCGTACTCGTGGTCAAACTATAAACCCGACACCTAATGGCAATGCGGAAGGTGCAACCCGTTTTGTTGGTATTGGTTATGATAGCGAAGCAGCGACAGGGGCTTTTGATCCAACAAAACGTAGTGTCCTGACCTTCTCAATTGACAAAGCAGCAAATCTTAAAGACATGTCAAAGGAGCGTCTGGACATCAGCCGATACATGGGTGGTACTTTGCAGATACAATTTATCATGCCTTCGGCCAGTATTGATTTACCACCAGGTGACGACACTTTCCTAGTTCTACAGTTTGATACTCCTGATAGCAAAACAACTGATGTTGCAACTGGGGGCTACCCTCAATCAGAGCTTGTATCTTATAACCTAACGCAAGTTAATTATGAAAAAGGGAAAATCCTTGATATTGAAATTCCAATCAAGGACTTCTTCACTAAAGCTGATACAGGTGCAGTGAGTCTAAATAGCATTCAATACGTACAGAAGCTGGTAACACATATCCAGCAAACAGACAGCGAAGGTAATGCTGATTATTCGCAGCTTGATAAATTCCGGTATGGCCTTGCCGATATCAAACTTGTGATGCCAACCGATGAATCAGAAGCACCTGAACCTGAAGTTCCAGCAGAGTAATACTCAATAGTCATTCGTTCTCAAAGCCAACTCATCATTTGGGTTGGCTTTTTCAAATGTGAGTTAAAGGAATATTATGACTCTTCCATCGCTAAAAAAATGCGCCCTCGCAAGCGCACTCAGCACAGCGCTGTGCCTAAGCCAACCCGCTTTAGCCGACTCGAAACCCATGCCTATGGTTGATGGCCATCGCGCACCTAATGTCGTTCTACTGTTTGCTGATGACCTTGGGTATGCAGACACTGGCTTCCAAAACAGCAGCAAAGATGTGGTTACACCTAATTTGGATAAACTGGCAAAAGCCGGTGCCATTCTTACTACCGGCTATGTTACCGCACCGGTATGCGGCCCTTCTCGCGCCGGTATGCTCTCGGGACGATACCAAGAGAGTTTCGGCTACCACGACAATACCGCGCCTTATGTTCGTGAAGAAGGTATCGTGCAAGGCTTACCGCTTGATATCCCGACTATTGGTAATCGCTTCCAGGACATAGGCTATACCACGGCAATGATTGGTAAGTACCATGATGGCGACCCTAAAGAATACTGGCCACATAACCGCGGGTTTGACGAATTCTTTGGATTCAACAATGGTGCCGCCAATTACTTCGTCGGTCCTATCAATGATAAAAACGCCGAAGAAAAACCAAACTCATCTATCTACCATAATGATCAATTAGTGCCGCCTTTTGATGACTACCTCACTGATCGCTTTGGTAACGAGGCTGTCAGTTTTATCGAAAGCCATAAAAACGAGCCGTTTTTCCTTTATGTTCCGTTCAACGCTATTCACGGCCCGCTACAGGCTCTAGATGATGATATCGAGCGTTTCAAACATATTAAAGATCCTAAGCGTCGTTTGTCGGTAGCGATGAACTACAACATGGATAAGAACGTCGGTAATATCATCAACAAACTCAAAGAGCATGAGTTGATGGAAGATACTATTATTATCTTCTTGTCTGACAATGGCGGTAAACCAAAAGGCAATGCCTCATATAACCATCCATTGCGTGGTCAGAAAAACGAACTATGGGATGGCGGCATCCGCGTACCTTTCACCGTCACATGGGAAGGGAAAATTCCAGCCGGGCAAAGCATTGATGATCCTGTGATCTCACTCGATATCCTACCTACTGTACTCAAAGCAGCTGGTGCTGATACTTCTGACTGGGATCTCGACGGTGTTGATATCATGCCACGCCTAACAGGCCAATCAGAGAAGCTAGATAATCGCTTCCTATATTGGGATAGAGTGATCAAAGCGGCGATTCGTGATGATGAGTGGAAGCTTGTTATGCCAAATATCACACCTCGAAAAACAGAGATCCAGCTATTTAAGATCAGCGAAGATATCAGTGAGTCCAACAACCTTGCTGACAAGCACCCTGAGCAAGTCGAACGTTTGATGAAAGAGTTCAAACAGTGGCAGGCTAAAAATGAACCGGCCAAATGGGGATGGAACAAGAAGAAGTTCCCGCATAAAACGGTCTTCCGTGGTAAACAGTATTAATTAAAGTGACTTAATCAAGCCAGAGTTAATAAGCTCTGGCTTTTTTCTATCGAAAACAGATCTTAGATATCTCTTGTTAATTTAACAAAGGAGAACACTATGTGTGAGATGTGTGGTTCGCAATTATTACGTCAAAAAAGAAACTGGTGGCAAAAAGTGGTATACCGATCAATTTGGAAATGCTCAAAGTGCCAATATCAAATTATGCTTTAAGCCTTAACAAGCCAGCACCTATTTTATTTGTGCCTTCATGATTTATGGATGAATATGAAAATAAAATTACTCTTGATTTCAGTGTTATGTCTGTTGTCATTTTCGCTCTGTGCCGCAACAAAGCCAGATAGCATCATGACTTATAAAGAAGTGGATGGACATTCATTAAACCTACACATTTTCACACCACAAAAACACCTAGCTTCAGAGAATAAGCCTGCCATTGTCTTTTTCTTTGGAGGTGGCTGGATTGGCGGTAAGCCCAAACAGTTCTACAAGCAAAGTCAGTACCTTGCCAAACGAGGTATGGTCGCAATGTCCGCCGAATATAGGATAAAGAATACGCATGGTACATCACCAAAAGAGGCTCTCAGAGATGCTAAATCGGCCATACGTTGGGTAAGAGCACATTCCGACGACTTAGGGATAGATCCGAACAAAATTGTCGCTGCTGGCGCTTCTGCCGGAGGCCAACTTGCCGCAGCAACTGCGACGTCCAGTGGGTTCAACGAGGCAGCTGATGATGTCAAAATCAGTGCCCGTCCCAATGCACTCGTGTTGTTCAACCCTGTAATAGACAATGGGCCAAATGGTTATGGTTTTAATCGAGTCAAAGACTATTGGCAGGACTTTTCGCCAATACACAATATTAGCGACAACATGCCGCCTACCATTTTGTTTCTTGGCACAAAGGATAAACTGATCCCTGTATCCACAGCAAAGAAGTTTAAAGCCAAGGTGGAAGAGCAAAGCGGCCGCTGTGAGCTACATCTTTACCCTAACCAGCCTCATGGGTTCTTTAATGTCAAAAAATACAATGAGACCTTACAGGCAACGGATCAGTTTCTTGTTTCTCTTGGTTTTATTAAAGAATAAATCATGAAACGTTATAAGCAGTGATGCAGTAGTTAATTGAAGCTGCATCACTTTTCTACCCACTCCCCATCAAGGTTAATGATTTTACACGGAAACACCTTTTCATATTTTAGATTGACACTTCGGCATGATTGAAGTGCGTGATCAATAGCATCTTCTTGGGTGTATCGATTTACCGCCCACGCCCAGCTGCCTGCTTTCGTACGAGCCCATGCTTTATGAAAGTCGCCATCAACATAATTCACCATATAGCTTTCTACAGCGCCTTTGGTTTTTAAATGCTGTGAGACTACCTTCATTTCCTCTTTGCTTAACGTTGGCTCCATCGCACAACCCGAGAATAAAATGGATATGGTCAATGTTTGCAATATTGTTTTTTTCATAATGGTTCCTGTTTTACTTGCTGTTTGTTATTTTATTTTTTAACTCTGTTCATTTTGTTCTGCTTCACTTCCTGTAAAGCAGTAGACACCTTCCTGGTATCGCTTTGAGTGGAATAAATTCTGATAAGGAAATAACCATATCTTCAAAGACATTGCATAGATAAAAAGAGAAACATCAATACTCAACCCTATCCACGCTCCAATCATATTCATATCAAAATCTTTCAGGCAGTTGATACTCCCTTTAAAACATAAAAATGCAACGATTAAATATGAGAGTGCGTTTTTCTTATAGAGACCATAAAGGATAAACCCATCAAAAAGCAATGAGCAGAAAAACAGTATGGCTGTATATTGATTTAAAAACTCATAACTGACCTCAAATACAGACCCAATTGTCGCTAACATTACAACGATTGAATATAAAATAATGAAGGTCAGATTAGCTGTATGATACTTCTCAGATTGCTCTGGATCAGGGAAAAGGGATAAGTACCTAGATACTTGTCGTTTACTCAAGCCAGAATAAACACCTCGTTGAAATACCTCTACTTTACTGAGGCCTTTTTTAAGGAGGCTTCTAACGTATTTCATTTCAATATCCTATTTGTGATAAGGCGTAACAGTTAGTTTTATTGATTTGCTTTTTCAAAGCCTCCTCCTTGCAAATCTGATCACTGAAGTATCTTGCGCCTGTGCTTGTTTACCTTAGTGACTTTATGTGGGCCATGTTTCCAGTATTGGGGCTGGGAGGATGTCCAACGGAAAATCAGGCTACTACGTCTTTGGCGAATTTTTCTTGTTTTCAACTTCAATATTTCCTGAACTATAAATGGAAACCAGAAATGCCGCTCAATCAATTACAAGCAGAGACGGCATCAGGTTTAATTTGTTTAGCTTTTTGGTACCTTACCGATCAACTTTGGTAAGCTTGTTCTGGAAACGCTTCGTGTAAGAATTCGTACATTTCCTTGGCCATATTGATGTTACCTGCGTGCTCTGATTTTTTTAGTAATTCCTTCGCAGCTTCAGGAACATATCGAGTATCGAGTTGAACATAGATTTCGATAAATGACTCCAGCTCCTGCTCAGACAACTGTGGAATTATCTCATCGGCTTCTTTAACCGCAAGGTCGTAGAAATCAGGTCGAGGACCAATTATGCTGGACTCCCAAGTTTCAATTACCTGTTGGTACCCTCCGAGGTACTTTTCTTCGATTCTAAGCTCAAGTTTATTCATACCTTTCAGGGCATAAGTCAAATTGCCATTATCACGTTGCTGACGTGCGTACTCAAAGTATTCACTTGACTGGTTATATGCCTTTACCCACGCCATCACATACGTAAAAGCAAGAAATGCCACTAAGAAAGACAACTTTTTGGCCATATCCATTACTTCACCCCTACCCCGGTAAATGCTTTGATAAAGTTTTTCTGCATGAAGAAGAAAGCAAACACGACAGGAACTGCAATCATTGTGGTCATTGCCCACACCTGTTCTAAGTTACCGGCTGGGATATCTTGCTGAAACTTAAACAGCGCCATTTGTAACGTCAGCATCGAGTCGTCACGGATATATAGAAGCGGCCCCATAAAGTCATTCCAGGCCCCCATGAAGGTCAAAATACCAACCGTTGCCATTGCTGGTCGCATCATAGGCAATACGACTTTAAAGAAGATCCTGAACTCACTTGCCCCGTCAATTCTGGCAGCCTCCAAATATGCCTCGTCAACTTGAGTCATGAACTGATAGAGCAAGAAAATGTTATAAGCACTGATCGCCCCAGGGATGATCAGTACCCTGTAGGTATTCACCCATCCCCAATCGTACATCATCATATAAACAGGAATGGTAAACAGGATGGCAGGCACCATCATTGATGAAAGAATCAACCTTAGCCAGACATCACGCCCCGGCATTTTCGTTTTGGCAATGGCAAAAGCGACCATGGCCGACAACAGGCAGTTCAATACCATCACTGACACAGAAACAAAGATAGTATTGAAGAAAATACGCAATAAGTTCGTACTTTCGAAGACATCGATATACCCTTTCCACGACCACTCTTTCGGCAATGCATTCGGGGTATGCATAATTTCAGCCCCAGACTTGAAAGAGTTAATAATCATGAAGAAAAACGGGTATAACACGATAAAACTGGCAGCAATCAAACCCAAATAAATTAACCACTGATTCTTTTTGGAGCTGATCATTCTTTATCTCCGCCATTGGTAAGTTTTAATTGAAGTGTTGTAAGCACAAAAATAACCATTGCTAACAAAAGGCCGGCCGTTGACGCTTGGCCCATTTTCATTTGCTCAAAGCCTATCTGATACAGATACAATACCGGGGTCAGTGCCGCATGATGTGGGCCGCCCTGAAGGTCAAAATTCATAAAGACCTCGGTAAACATTTGCAACCCGTTGATCACATTGATCGTTAACACAAAGACAATTTGTGGCTTCAACAGTGGCAAGGTGATCCGCGACACTTTTCGCCACCAGCTTGCCCCATCAATTTCTGCAGCCTCAAACAAGGATTTGTTGATGCTGGCAATACCGCCGAGGAAAATAATCATTTGTACCCCGAACCATTTCCAGGAACTGAATACCGCGATAACTGGCATTGGCAGCCATTGTTCAAACTTCCAAAAAACCGGTTCATTCAATATATCCATGCCCATCATGGCATTCTGTATTGGCCCTGTAGGACCTGCCAGAAAGTCAAAAATCAACATGGCTACCGTTACCGAAGTGACCACTGGGATAAACAAGATCGTTCGGAATAAGCTCGATAAAACAGTGATTTCATTAAGCATGAGCGCAGCACCTAAAGAGATCACAAAACTGAGAGTAATGAAAATAATCTGGTTAAAAAACACATTAAGAATCGATTGCCAAAACCTAAAATCAGCTGCGACGTTAATCCAGTTTCCTGCCCCGACAAATTTGGTATTTTCAGGGTTCAATATATTGATATCGAGAAAGCTATTTTCAAATGACAAGAAGAATGGATAAAGCATGAAAATAGCAAAGTAAAGGACCCAAGGTGTGATGAACACATAGGATATCCAGTGGCGTTTAAAGTTCATGATAAAACGTCCCATGTAAATAAAATCAATTCGAAGCGAACTTGCTAAACCATAAAAAAGTTAACGAGCTCACTATTAATGCCGTAAAACGAATTTTGCTTCTTTGCTAGCTTGAGTCACTGCATCTTCTGCGGACAGCTCATTCATCACCACAACCTTTGAGTAGTATTTCAATATGATGTTAGACACCTCTCCAACATGTACAGAAGACTCATTCATTACCGCGTGTTGTAATTGATCAACAAACGGTTTGACATCCGGTGTTTGGAAATAAGGGTCATCCTGCAATGATTTCAATGTTGGCAAATTTTGTAGTGCCATATTGGCTTTCAAGTTGTAATCATCTTCCATTAGCATTTCAATCAGCTGCCAACTGCGCTTCTCGATATGACGGGTATTTTTAAAGACCATCAAGGCCCGACCATCAAGGTTCGAATAGTGAGTGTCACCTTTGTGCTGGGTTGGAATAGGGGCAATACCCACATCCTTACCAATCTCCATCGGATGACCCGCTGCGTCCTGCAAGTTCACTCGCCATGCAATACCGTACTGAGGCCACATCCCAATGGTTCGAGAAAAGAAATTTTGCTCCATGGTTAACGGCGCATACTGTTGCACTTCTTTCATGGTGTTGAGGAAATCAACCATCCCGGCTTCTTTTTTATCAAAGATTGGGTGAGTACCGTATTTATTCAGCAACTGATATTGACCACCATTGAAGTTGTAATAGATCTGCGACAGCATATTCCAATACCAACTACCACCCGCTAACGCATCATTCCACAAGGCTACACCATGTACTTTTGCGCCATTTTCCTGTGGTGGCAATTCATTGATTTTCTTGGCCGCATACAAAAGCTCGTCCCATGTTTCTGGCGGTGTGTCAGGATCCAGCCCTGCCTTTCTAAACAAGTCTTTGTTATATATCATCATCTGGGTCGTGGCATGCCACGGGATATAATAATGACGGCCAAAATTCTTGCTCATAAATTGCGGTGCGATGCGAGAATTCATCTCATCGAAACCATCGAATCGATCGAGATACGTCAAACGACCCAATTCGGCATACCGCGCAACCATATAGCCAAATACTCCAGCATAAACGTTGGGATAGTCGCCGGCAGCCATCCGAGTTTCTAAGTTACTGTCGTTCGTTAACACCAACTCTACGTCTGGATATCGCTTTTCGAAATCTGGCTTAATTACTTTATTAACAAATTCAATTTGATCGCCAGAGGAAACCATAAATTCAAGCTTTTCTTTCGCTTGAACAAATGGCGTAACTGTAATGAGTACAACCAATAACCACTTGTACATCTTTCTATCCTTGAAAACAGGAAAAAGGGAAACGCTAGTTTTTACAAAACAACTTGCCGTCTATTTGAAATAACTACATCGTTTTTCTCTCGACTAAAGTCGTCGGTAGCATAGTGATAGGATCAATATCACTTTTACCGTTGATTGCATCGAAAAGAATCGTAGCTGCTTGTTCGCCTTTATTGAATTTCAAGTGGCTCACTGTCGTTAGTGCCGGCGTTGTCATTTCTGACTCTCTAATATCATCAAAGCCAATAATTTTAAGTTCAGAAGGGACTGAGATATGATACTCACGTGCAGCCCTTAAAATACCAATCGCCATTTCATCATTGCCAGCAAAAATGGCCTTAGGCCTCAAACCTCGCTTGATGAGTTTAACCATTTCACGGTAACCACCTTTTTCGGTGAAGTCACAGTGAACTATCAGGTTTTGGGTAAAAGGTATGTTGTAGAATCCTAAGGCAGCAATATAGCCATCAAGTCGCTTTTGGTTATCAAAAGAGTTTTCTGGTCCGCTAAAATAATAAACCTCATTACAACCACTTTTGATCAGTGATTTGGTTGCCGAAAACGCACCACCAAAGTTATCAATCAGTATATTGTAAATGTGAGGAGCATTTATCTCACGGTCGAGCAAAATAAAGGGTAAGCTTTTGCTTGCTGTGCTCCTTAGCAACTCATCACTCAGCGCATTGCTCAAAATAATCGCCCCATCGACCATTTTATCTTTCAGGTATCGATGCGCGGTAGAATCTGCTCCTCCGAATACGCTACAAGCGATAAGATCGTAGCCCATCTCTTGTACTTTCTTCTCGACCCCTTTCACGATCTCACTGTAAATAGGACCAAACCAGGAATTGAAGAAAATACCTATCGCACCATTATTTCTCTGCCTTAACTGCTTGGCATTGCTATTCGCTGAATAGTTCAGTCTTCTAGCAACTTCTAAAACATGTTGCCGGGTCTTCTCGCTAATACGGTCACTACTATTGACTGCGTACGATACCGTCGAAATGGAGACATTTGCCTCTTTTGCGACATCCTTAATCGTTGGTTTCAATATCAGCTCTCCCTTTTCAATCTATTCCCTAAATAGCTTGTATCTTCATTGCCTGTAATCCAGACACAAGCTGGGATTTATCACCCTCTGAGTAACAGTTCCCCGGAGCGCACTTCACAAATCAAGCAAACTCCGAGGGTTTCATTCAAACTGCTACAACCAGATTTCAAGTGTGTTTTGAACAGCATTAAGCTTGCTCATGGCCATTTCTTTTTCGATGACAACGCCACCTGTTCGGTATGGGTTGAATTGAGATTGTAAAGGTAGACTTTCACCGTTAAGCACAACGCGCTTAGGTGTGTGACAACCCTCTTCTGGATGAATAGCAACCTGACAAGGCATACCGTACAAACTGAAGTTCAATTTCACTTTACCTAATGATTGAGCAATGACTGGGTCGAGTAGCAATGATTGGTTTTGGTAGCGAATACCCAACACGCTGCTAATGACCTGATTGATATAAATACCAGGACCACTTGAATAAATGCGCCATCCACCTTTAACTTCAACCTCGCCAGTTCTTAACTTATCGAAGTTATCGTAGGCCTGATAACGGTCATTAAACTTACCGTCAGAGCTGGAGAAATACGCATTGGCTTGCCTTACATCCGCATTAGGAACCGCTTTATTAATACCGACTGGCACAATTTTATACAGGTTATCAAAAACATCGTCCGCTTTACCCATTTTGCACAGTGCTTCAATAAAGCGAATATGGGCGTGGCAGTATTGCAGACCCACTTCACGACCAAGGTTAGCGGCCAACTCTGCCCGCTTGAAATAGCTCTGTTTACCCGCGTTGTATTCGGCCATTCGCTCCATAAGTCGAACACCATCAGGGAAAACCAGTTTCTCCATAATGGTTGCCATATGTGACTCTGCCATTTCCTTGTCGAAGGTTTCAGAAATAATCGAGCGCGATGCAGGTAATAAACGGTGCTGAATACCGGTTTTCACATCCGAGGGATGCAGTAAGTACTCGACCTTATCCAACTCTTTATTGGGGAAATGGACGAAACCCGCGATCACATTATCTTTTACCAGGTATCGATGGTAGTCGGCTTCCATTTTTTCAGTCAGCTCGGCTACTTGCGCCACAAACTCACTGTAAGCCTCTTCCTCAGCAAGTGCCGACGTCAGTGTTTTCATCGCCTGCAGAGTCAGGGGAATTGTCCATCCGCTAACCATGTTTTCACGCAACGCCTGATTAGCAGGCTGCAAGGTATCATCCCAATCGCCATCACCGTAACAAGATAAGTGGGTACCTGGGATCAAGTTGTCGATAATATGTTTTAGCTGACGCTGGATATGAGCAAACAGCGATACCTTTTCTTCTGTGAAATCAAACCCAGCCTCGATGGAGGTATACGGCAGATTTTCGTTCAAGATATCGAGATCGCCCGTCGCAGTCAGATAATCAGCAACGGCTTTGAGTGGCCATACGACAATGTCGCCATGGCAGTCTTCTTGCTGAATCTTGTAGTACTTATCAAACATGAACCATTGTGGCCATGTACCGGTTTCCACGTGCTGATGACTGTAGATATTGCGAATCAAGTCTGCCGCTTTATCAAAGTGTTGCGTCGCCATAAAGAACTCAAAAGGCCCTTGCGACACATCTCGTGTTCCCCAAGCGGCACCTGAATATTGCTCCAGACCATGTGGTGTTGAATAGTGAACCAAAGCGTTATGAGTAAACCACTGCATCGTATCGTTGAGCTTTTCAGAGTTGTATTTATCCTTTTCAAACTCAATATTGAAATTTTGCAGCAGCTTGTTTTGAGCGCGCTGGTACAATTTAGATTCAAACTCAAAATCCATCATCTGCAAATTAGCAGGTGTAGTGTTGTCTACAGCCCCTGTTATCAGCAAACTCGATTTATTGGTAACTTGTCCTTTCAACAATAGGTATTTGACCGAGCCCCCCTCTTCGACAACCGACAGTTCATCGATTTCAGGGCTCGCAAGCCATGTGTACTTAAGAGCTGGGTAAGTTTCTGAAATAAGAGAGTTATCGCCAGTTACGACAATATGTCGGCCTTCACGGTCAACAGTAACAATGCTATCACTCTCGTTATTGCCCATCACCAACTGGCTAGAAATACTGATATCTAGAGGCTGATCCAGATTAATCAGTTCGATATCAAGCTGGATACTCGTGGTATTCTGCGAGCTAAAGCTGGTCAACTGGATATAACCGCCATGGTATTTGTATATCCAACGTGAGTGGTTGGCACCTGTTTCGTAAGCGGAAGGCATGCCCAGTACTCGGTACTCCCCATCATCAAGCACCCATATCCGCTGTCCGCTGAATTTAAATAAGTTCAGCGATGTACGATCGACACCGATTAGCTTGTTGAAAGAGGTATTACCCAACACAACATGTGAGTTGAAAACACCGTAGATACAATGCGTCGAGCTCATCACTTCATTGTTGAAGTCCTGATTATTCCCCGAGCTAATCATATGGCCAGTTGAGCGCTCCAACACCCGCTCTTTGGCTGGCATAGTGACATAGCGGCTATCACTAGGATTTTTGCTATAGAAAAAGGACAGCAACTCTCCTTTTTTCACTTCTTTGAAACGGTGAGGGCCTTCAAAAAATTCTGCGATTTCATCTTCTGATAACGCTTCACCCGCTAGGGTTGAGTCTGCTTTGAATAGAAAAAATGGAAGATCAATATCAGTCTCAGCGTCACTGCTTTCTGAAGGATGGCTTACTGAAGGATAAGTTGCCTTGATAGAAGCGACATCGCTCGCTTCAAACACATTCGAACCTGGCTGGTTTTCACGAAAGTGCAGATAAAATACACTGCCGTTAGTATCCCCAGCAGCAAGTGTTACATCCTCAGTCTGAAGTGCTATGTAGCCCATTTCAAATTGCAGGCGTTCATTTTCAAGCTGGGGTTGACTCAATATACTTGGCGTACTGTCGAAACGGTAGTCTTTGCCGAAGAACTGATAGCCGTCTGTAGAAAACCCAACAACGGTAGAAAATGAACCTATTTGTGCCCAAGGATTACCTGTGCTCTGCGGTAAGTTCTGACGAGAACAGACAACATAACCTGTCGCCTTATCATCAAAAATCTGATGGTCCAAATACTGGCTGACGTAGCACTCATTACTCTTCACAGCACCTCGATCAGCAAGGGCGAGATCTTGGCCAAACACCAAATCATACGTTATAGGTGAAGACGTTAAGTTAGTGACTTTTGCGGTATAGAAAAGTGTACTGGTGTCTGTCGCAAGGGTGAGCACGACACTCGCTTTAAACGTATCGGTTGTCGTTTCCCAGCCCACTTGTCCGTCATTGGTGCGGAAAGTACGGATATTTTCGTTGAAATACATCAGCGGTGTAAATGAGATTGCCTCCCCTTGTTTGATACGTAGATAAATATTCGAGAGGGCAATTTCAAATTCAGTCGGCTCATAAAGGTTGAGCATGACATCTTTGGCATTTATTGACTGTAGAACATTATGCTCATTGAAAAGCAATTCAAGTTGCCCGTTAGTCAAAGTATGAGTCGAAGTTGAAAGCGAAAAATTCATATAAACTATTTCCGTGTTTAATGATTGTGTTTAACGATCACTCATTTGAGCAACAAGATATTTTCACCCGTCTCTTTATCAAAGAGGTGGCACTTTTCCAGATTTAACTTAACGGCTTGAACTTCATTTCGCTGGATGGAAAAAAATGGGTTGGTATGCTTACTAATCAATTGCTTACCTATCAAATCAAAATGGATGAATGATTCTGAGCCCATTTCTTCTACATCTGTGACAAAGGCTTGAAGATCACCGTCTCCGTCCACAACCAAAATATCTTCAGGCCTCAACCCAAGGTAAAGATCTTTGTTTTGCCAAGATTGTAATTTCTCAATCTTTTGTTCCGAGTAAGGAAGAGTGAAGTACTTATCCTTAATCTTTAATTTCAATGTATTATCATGAAGGGCCAATTTGGCTTCTAACATATTCATCGCAGGGGAACCAATGAACTCAGCCACAAACTTGTTCTTTGGTTTGTGATAGACATTCATTGGAGTGTCAACTTGCATAATTTGCCCTTTGTTAAGGACACAAATGCGATCGCCCATTGTTAACGCTTCAACCTGATCATGGGTCACATAAACCATGGTGGCAGGACGATCACTCTTTTTTAGTTCATCATGCAAACGGCAAATACGTCTTCTCATCGAAACACGTAGCTTGGCATCCAAGTTAGATAGTGGCTCATCAAACAGAAATACCTCTGGTTTTCGAACCATTGCTCGCCCCAATGCGACCCTTTGGCATTGACCACCCGATAATTGGCCCGGTTTACGGTCCAACAATTCCGTGATCTCTAATAAATCAGCCGCCTCTTTAACGCGGGACTCTATTTCATGTTTCGGCTTTCTTGCCGTTTCCAAACCGAAAGCCAAGTTTTTTTTCACCGTCATATGTGGATAGAGAGCATAGTTTTGAAAGACCATTGCGATACCACGATCTTTAGGTGGCGCATCGTTACAACGCTTGTCACCAATAATCAAATCGCCGCTTGTGAGACTTTCCAAACCAGCCATCATTCTCAAAGTCGTGGACTTAGCGCAGCCTGAAGGACCGACCAAGACCATGAACTCCCCATCTTCAATATCTAGGCAGACATCATGAACAGCATGGAAGCCGTTCTTATATACCTTATTAATATTTTTTAGTTTGACTTGGGCCATATGAATTCTCTTTGTGAATCATCGCATCTACAATAGAAACGTTTCTACAAATAATATGAACCATGTATTACTGTGTCAATTAAATGCTCTTATTATGCTAGCGAAGATCACATTTTATATTCGATGATTGCATTGATTACACTAATCTTTTTAAGAAGAGAATGGAGAGGAGACTAGTAGAAAAAGGCGAAGCCCAGCCAGAACAAAATACAAAACACTGAAATTAAACAATAAAAACTCATCAGCTCAAGCTATACTCGAGAAAAATAGTGTTAGCTTCTTATTATAGTTTATTAGTGAAATTTGCAGCTGGTGATGAAGAATGTTCATCACCAGTAGTCGAAATGTTTCTAGCAGCCTGTTGCACTAACATTACAAATTGCAGGTAAAATACGGTGTTTAAACAACCTTAAGTCATCCACAACGATACGGCTAAGAGATGAACTTGTCGTACTTTCGGTCATTCGTAGGATGATGTTGAAAGCTGTTTCATCCGGTCTTTTACGCATAACAAAACGAATCATATTTCCGCTGTCATTTTCTATGGTTGCGACTGATGGGACTAATTTGGTTTTGGCGCTAGCGCTTTCTACCTCAACATCGACATCGAAATAGGCACCTTCCGCCAATTGCTTTTCACCTACGGATAACGTGAATACATAACGGGTTCCATCTGGGTCTGACGTAATATCCAAAGGCGTGCTAGCAATGATTTCACTCTCTTTACTCGTTGTTCCGTTTGATTGGAAGACCAAAGCCTGCTCCCCTTGCGGCGCAACATTGCCTTTCTCAATAGTTACAAGCCCATTCGATAAATCCCAATATTGGCTTCCGCTTTCAAAATCACCATTAAGGATCTGAACTGGCTTACCAAATACTTGAAGAGCCGTGTTATCAAAGATAAAGGCTTCACCTACCCCACCCTCAACAACATATTCAATA
Source organism: Photobacterium sp. AWH4_225 (assembly GCF_056158405.1). Taxonomy (NCBI): domain Bacteria; kingdom Pseudomonadati; phylum Pseudomonadota; class Gammaproteobacteria; order Vibrionales; family Vibrionaceae; genus Photobacterium; species Photobacterium sp. AWH4_225. The sequence continues at coordinate 734,266 of NZ_JBSWTF010000004.1, forward strand.
TGGAGGTAAGACGCTCCTTCAGGTTTAACGGTATCAACAGCAACTAACTGCCCTTCATCAGTGTCTGTAAGCTTCTGGCTTTGCGACACAAGGCCTATAGCCTTCTCATGCTCACCATCGGCTGTCCAATACACCTGGATGTACCCTTGGCTGCTATCGACAGTTTCTGGCTTGATATAGGCAGAGACGCGATATTTACTTCCGACCAGAGAAAGATCTTGTTTGACGCTCTGAGAAATCAGCGAACGATCGCTTGAGCCCGCAACGAGTTTTACCCCCTTACCCGAAATACCATCGGTCAAAATCGGTAAAGCGTCGCCGTAAGCTTGCCAACCATTCAATCCATCTTCGAAGTTGGGGTTGGTGAAAATCGCTTCTTTGCCATGGACAACATTGACGATATCATCAAGTTCAATCCAATCTCCCTCAGGGTCTACGACTTCGAATCGTTCAAAAACACTATCACTTGGTACCGTGTATGGAGAACGCTGATAACCAAAGCTCTGCTGGTCACCACTTCTATCAATGCCGATCACTTCTCTTGGCGAAAAAGCAGAAAAAAGAACAACCTGCTGACCTTGTTTGTTAGTATGCCAACTCACCTCATGTCGATAAAACGTGTTCCTCAGCTCATCAACTGTCCCTGGCCTGATAGTTTCGACTAATCCAATAGCACCAAACCAAAAATCAGCGATGCCAACCGAACTCATTTGATAATCAGGCAGCGACATAGACCAGCGAGTCAGAAACTCTATATCTTCGCCACCAGAGGCATTGACCATCTTCTGCCTCAACTCATCTCTATAGGCAAAATACCCGCCAACCATGGCACCCTGCTTGCCATGCTGGCCAAAACCTAACACGGCTGGGAAATGCAAAATATCGCCCGGATGCTGAGATGGACCATCATTATTGTAGTTTCCTTCCACGGCGGTGTTATTTCCGGCTGAGAATGCCGCGAAGTATGGCGAGCCTAAGTCATCAGTTTCTGCCTGACTTATTGCATAGTAATTTTCATTGAACTGTTTCCACTCAGGATCCTCGGCATGATGAGCCAGTATCAAGGTTCCTCCCATCACGATAAAGGCCGAATGTGATGCCTTTATCACTGGCTCTCCTTCTAACCAGTGATCGTATTTGAAATACTCCCGCTTCGAGACATACTTGTCATAGTTATAGCTAGCATGTGGGTCTTGCGCTGCGCCGAGATCCCCGTATATCCAGGTTTCATTCGCCATACCATTATCGTTGCGCAGCGGTCCGAAATCATCGTTTTGCCACGTGACTCCTTGCCGTGCCCTGATAGTGTCACCCGAACGCACAAATATCTGAGTAAGATACTGTTTCGCATGTTCAATCGTTACATTGTCTGGATACTGTTCAGCTGCTTTTATCACCGCAGGCAAAAACTTCATGCTGGTATAAAGCTGCGGTTGCGGCTTCTCATCATGAGGGGAACCATTGGTTTGGTAGTTTCTGACAAAATGGCCATCAACCGACTTGAGGCCACCCAAACCATCTTCCATCAATCCAGCGTGGCGTTTGATGAGCAGTGTGATAATAGGTTCGATCTCAGGATCATCGAGAACCTTATCAGCAGCAAGTAGAGTGAAAACCGCCCACCCCACGGTATCGGCAATAGGTGTTTTATTGGGATTGGTGCCTTTGCGCTGGATCTTGCGGTGCAAAAAGCCTTCCGGAGAGAAGTCATTGGTGGTGGCGAACTGCCTTGATGACGTGAGGCTTTTAAGCGTCGCAACATATTGCCGCAATTCATCATATAACCAGTCGTTGTATGACAGCTTGTCATCCAGCTTGTCAGCCAGTAATTTTGGCGAACCGTCTGTATAAAGTAGCTTACCATCCGCTGTTGCGGCCGTGCTTAATATCGACGCCTTCACTTCGCAAAGAAGTTTAGGCGAAGTCTTTATGCTGCCTTTTAAGTCACCTTTGGGAAACAACCAAAACTCGTCATCAGCATCTTTTCTTACCGATAAATACAGTCCTGACATATCATCCCGTCCAAAGACACGGCTGTAGGTAATACTTTCGAACTCTGCCCCGGAATATATTTCTGACAATGAACTCCCTTCTGCTGCCATGCGGTAGATCGATTGATCAGACAAGGCATACAGTTTTTCCTGCTTCATGTCGAGTGCAAGATCAATAATTGCCCGAGGGGATGGAATGAAATGTGGAGCTTGTTTCGCCCCACCCAAATAGACACTATTTTTATCGGCATCATAACGGAAAATCCCTTTTTCACTTCCGACATAAAGGTGCTTTTTAAAATAAGTCATACCATATTTTTCAGATGGTGATTCAATATCCGCTCGTAATGAAACAGAATCGAATAGCGACAACACCTTGGTATTTTGGTTAAAGGCAACAATATGGTCTAGTTCATCACCTTGCCCACACATCGCAAGATACAAGAAACGGCCTGATGGCGTAAAAGTCATTCCACATAAGGAAAAATCAGCGCCAGAAGAGGCTAAGTCTTCAAGTGCTAGGAAGTCATCTTGGCTAAGAACATTCAAGGTATCATGGGAAATGTTCCTAATTTCAATATAGTTAGTCGCTGTATTTGCAACGGCGTAATATCCGGCAACCTTTGCAGCCGCGACTAAATCACTGCTATTTTGTTCAAAAGGCCATGGTGCGGAGGTAAAATCAGACTCAGGCTTTTCTGGCTTTGGAACGGGTTTATAGTCAGGCTGCTTTTCATCGGTAGGGGGACTATCCCCTCCTCCTTGGCATCCTACCAAAATAAAAGCTAATAACCCTACGTTAAGGATTTCTCTGTAATTTTTGATATGCATAACCCCTCACAACATACACGCGATACTGAGTAAATAAGAAAATTTGAAATGTCTTTAATTGGCTTAAGCCAGTATTAATTTATAAATGTTTTTTTGATGATTAAAAAAGAGCAGCAGTTATTCACTGCTGCTCTAATTGCCACTACTTTAAATATAATTTAATGACTTTTTTTACCGCCGCTTAGCTGGCGGTGGATTTTCTTTCTCTGCCTTGTTTCCATCTGTAGCTCTGCAGTTCGGCTTACTAGGAAATCATTGTCATCGCGCTTGAGGAGTAGCTCCAACATTGGGTCATTATATTGCTCCATATGTTGACGCATAAGCTCCGTCATTTTCATTTGCTGCTCTTTGAACTCTTTCTTATCTGCTAGATTAACCTTCGCATCCGGATCATTACGCAGATCATAGAACTCAGTAACGGTACGGTTTAGGAAAAACTCAACCCGCTCTTTAATTTCAGGGTTTTCATCTGCCAACGCCTTCATCGCTTTGAAAGTTTTACTATTGTTAGCCGAAGTTTTGTAAACACGGCCACCCACAGCCCATGGGTTGAAGATATATAGCCAATCTGAATTCTGTACCGCTGCCATAGGGAAAATACGGCCACCAGCATTCTCATGGTATTGGGTAAATACGTAATCTCGCTCGGCCTGTGAATCGCCTTCTAGAATAGGTAAAAAGCTTCGACCATCCAATGAATCTGGCACCTCAACGCCCGCCGCATCAAGCAGGGTTGGCATCAAGTCGACCATTGAAACAAAGTGCTCATCGTCAACCGACGCATTGATTTTCTCTGGCCAGCGAACAAAGAATGGGGTGTGGTTACTATTACGGTACACATTGGATTTCGCAAACGGTGCAGCAATACCATTATCAGACAAGAACAGAACAATGGTGTTGTCACTCACACCTTTCTCTTCAAGCACTGACATCATTTCACCTACAGTGTCATCCAAGCGCTTTACCGAACTGTAATACTGAGCCAGCTCTTTGCGTGCCCCGGGAATATCCGGCAAGAAGCTTGGTACTTGGATCTCCTCTGGCTTGTAGATCCTCGAAGGCCTTTGCTTTCCGCCTCTTTCATAGTTCGGACTGTCGACAAAGTATGGGCGATGCGGATCATGGGAGTTAGCCATCATGAAGAAAGGCTTGTCATTTGCCTGCGCTGAATCGATAAATGCCGATAGATGTTTGCGATAAAGTTTCGGACCACGGCCGCTGCCGATATCCGCTTTGTCTTTGCTGTAATCCCATACATAATCATCAACATATTTCGGTGTTGAGTGATTCACTTTACCCAGGATTCCAACGGTGTAGCCATTATCCTTGAGCTCTTCTGCTAGAGTCGGAATATTCTGGGTTGTCGGATAAAAACCCCAAATGCCGCTGTTCTGTATATAACGTCCAGTTGCCATGACCCCACGAGATGGCTCACACACCGAAACAGTGACAAACGCGTTGTTGAAACGGATCCCCTGACTGGCCAAACGATCAAGGTTTGGCGAAATCTCAGGAACAGTCGAACCTGTTACTCCCAACGAGCCATAATCCATATCGTCAGCAGTAATTAACAAAATATTAGGTGCGGTCTGCTCATTCTTCGCTGGCTCAGCTGCCAGAGACGGCGCAGAAGTTGCCGAAAACAGCATCAACATCGCAGTGGTTAAAACATTCTTTTTCATGGTAACCATTAGTTATTTATCCTTAGAATTATTGCTATCCATGAATAACTGTCCCCATAAATTTCCCAGTTATTCGGATAACCTCCTGTTTTCTCTTCACCAAGTTCTCTCAATTTCAACTGAAAGTGATGAGCAGCAAACAAGTCAAACCGTACTTCATATTAACAATGACCAAAGTATAAACGTTTCTACAAATCACCATGTGACAGAGTTAACATTTACTTGTACCAGCGGTGATTGCTAGCTGAATTTTGCTAGAAAGTTGAAGGTGGTCCACAAAAAAAGCGATGAAGTAGCGATATTCAATAAAAACAGCGGAAAAAATTAGATGTTCGTCATGTTAATGAAACAAACCTCTCTTCTATATACATGCAGAATTGATCCATTAACTCGAAACGTTTATATTCAAAACATTCCCAAGCTATGCCAGTAAGCAATCATTCCTCAACACTCTCGAAGTATTAACAATTTTTAGTTGAGACACTCATCTTTGATGAAGCAAATATGGCCGAATTCAAGTTCAGTATCGTCTTCTACATGAACCATTTGTCTTCTTAACACTGATATGTAATCAAGGATCTTATGAAAACTTCACATTCCACTCTCGCAAAGGGGATTGGGCTCTTGCTTGCAGCAACTTCTTGCGCAGCCCAAGCCAGCCAAGCTAGCGACCAACCCAATATTCTCTTCATCTTCTCTGATGACCACTCAAACAACGCCATCAGTGCTTACAGCGATGATCTGGTACAAACCCCTAATATCGACCGTATTGCCGAAGAAGGGGCTATTTTCGAAAACGCGTTCGTCGGTAACTCAATTTGCCAACCAAGCCGTGCTTCTATCATCACGGGTAAGCATTCACACCTAAATGGCGTTATCGACAACTCCTCAGCATGGAACCCAAACCAAACCATTTACCCGAAATTAATGGAAAACGCTGGTTACCAAACCGCACTTATCGGTAAATGGCACATGCACCCTACTCCAGTGAAAGAATTCGGCTACTCGAACGTACTGAGTGGTGCTGGCGGGCAAGGAACGTACTACCAGCCAGAATTCATCGATAATTACGGCAAGAAGACGACCGTTGAAGGCTATTCCACCGATATCATCACCGATCAATCAATCAAGTGGTTGGAAACCAACCGTGATCCTGCCAAACCATTCTTACTTCAGGTTCAATTCAAGTCACCGCATACACCACGCCGACCACCACTACGAAACCTGGAGTTGTTCAAAGACACTAAATTCCCAATTCCAGCCACGCTTCATGATGACTACAAAACTCGTGGCAAGCATGCGAGCGAAGCCTGGATGGAGCTGTACGGTATGACAGCAGAAGGTATCAATGCCTTCCCACCAGCACCGACAACGGCAGAAAAGAAAAAGATCCGAGAAGAGTGGCTAGCCAGTATGAGCAAGCCAGAACGTGAAGCGTTCGACAAATGGATGGATCGCCTCACTGAAGATCAGCGCATCGCATTCCACGCAGCCTATGACGATATCAACGTCGATTACTGGAAGAAGATCCAAACTCCTGAATACAAGATGCGTTACGGCTACGTGCCACCAGCAGAAAAGAAAGCCCGTACCGAGTATAACTACCAGCGTTTCATGAAAGAGTACGCGGCTGCGGCAGTTACCGTTGATGAAAACATCGGTCGTATTCTGGACTACTTAGACGACACAGGTCTGGCAGAGAATACCATCGTGGTATATAGCTCTGACCAAAGCTTCTACATCGGTGAACATGGCTGGGCGGAAAAGCGCTACATGTATGAAGAAGGCATGAAAATGCCGTTCATCATTCGCTGGCCTGGTCACATTGCTCCGAACCAACGTCCACAGGCGATGATCCAGAATATCGACTTCGGGCCTACCTTCCTTGATGCTGTTGGTCTTGAAGCTCCTGAAGAAATGCAAGGCAAGTCTTTCCTTGATGTACTGACTGGCAAGCAAAGTCTGGCCCAATGGCAGAAAGAGCGCCCGTACCTGTACTACCACTACTACATGGAAGGTGCTCACAACGTACCACGCCATGATGGCGTGCGTAGCGACCGTTACAAGCTGATTAACTTCTATTCAGAAAACAACGGTAAGGGCGAGTTTGAAATGTATGACCTTAAAGCCGATCCGAACGAAGTGAATAACGTTTACAACGATCCGAAATACTCCAAAGTTCGCGAAACAATGATGAAAGAGCTTCACGATGCTCGCAAAGAGTACGAGGTCCCATCAGATGTTTATGAAGCGCCGTTCCCATTCATGACGGCTCAAGAGCGCAAAGCGCTCGGCTATTAAAAGCTATTAACTTCGGCACCTTCACCTGGTGCCGAGGTATTGCCATTTTCTAAAACATCAAACAATGCCTGAAACCAACTGGTTGAAATAACCGTTTACTATTAACAAGATCAAAGCAGGATAATATGAAAATTAAGCGCTCGACTTTATCCAAAGGAATAGGTGTGCTGTTAGCCGCCGGTGCTATTTCTTCTCAGAGTGTTGCTGCCACCTACGAACAACCTAACATTCTGTTTATTTTTTCCGATGACCACTCTACACAAGCTATCAGTGCCTACAATGATCAGTTTGTGAACACCCCCAATATTGACCGAATAGCTAATGAGGGGGCTATTTTCGAGAACACCTTTGTCGGCAACTCCATTTGCCAACCAAGCCGTGCAACTATCCTGACCGGTAAGCACTCGCATTTAAATGGTGTTATCGACAATACGTCACGTTGGAACCCTAATCAGACTATCTACACCCACCTGCTGGAAGATGTTGGCTATCAAACGGCCTTGATTGGTAAATGGCACATGAACCCTGCCCCGGTCAATGAGTTTGGCTACTCAAACGTCCTCAATGGGCATGGCCGCCAAGGGACCTATTACCAACCAGAATTTATCGATAACGAAGGTAATATCACTACAGTTCAAGGTTACTCGACCGATGTGATTACCGACCAATCTATCGAGTGGTTGGAGCATCAGCGTGATGCCGACAAGCCATTTTTGCTAAAAGTTCAGTTTAAGTCGCCGCATACACCGCGTCGCCCACCATTGCGCCACCTGGAACTGTTTAAAGACAAAACATTCCCACTACCTGAAACATTGTTCGACAATTATGAAACCCGTGGTGAGCATGCCAACAAAGCGTGGATGAAACTCTATGGTATGTCTGGTGAAGGTATTAATGCTTTCCCACCAGCGCCAACAACGCCAGAGCGTGCTGAAATCCGAGATGAATGGATTAAGAGCCTGACCAAGCAAAAGCGTAAAGCATTTGAAGGCTGGATGGCGCGTATGACCGATGAGCAGCGCGACGCTTGGCACAAAGCTTACGATGACATCAATGTGGATTACTGGAAGAAAATCCAATCTCCGCCATACAAAGTGCGATACGGCAATGTGCCAGAAGACGAGAAACGGATCCGTGCCGAATACATCTACCAACGTTTCATGAGAGATTATATGGCATCAGTGACTGCAGTTGACGAAAACGTCGGCCGTATTCTTGACTGGTTGGATGAAAACGATCTCGCTAAAAACACCATTGTCGTTTATAGCTCAGATCAGAGCTTCTTTATCGGTGAGCACGGCTGGGCGGAAAAACGCTACATGTATGAGCCGGGAATGAAGATGCCGTTTGTGATCCGTTGGCCAGGGAAGATCCCTGCCCACTCAAAACCTGAGGCAATGATCCAAAATATCGACTTTGCACCGACTTTCCTCACTGCAGCAGGAGCAAAAGTACCAGGTGAAATGCAGGGTAAATCATTCCTTGATGTGCTGACTGGCAAAGAAAGCGATGCCCAGTGGCAGCAAGAGCGGCCTATCGTGTACTACCACTACTACATGGAAGGTGGCCACAACGTTCCTCGTCATGATGGTGTAAGAAGTGATCAATACAAACTGATCGATTTCTACTCTCAGAACAGCGGTAAAGGTTGGTTCGAACTTTATGACTTGAAAGCAGATCCAAACGAAGTGAATAACGTGTTCGAGGATCCTAAGTACAAAGATGTGCGTGAAAACATGATGGCTGAACTTAAAAAAGCCCGCACGGAATACAAGGTGCCGAGTGATGATTTCGAGGCGCCTTACCCGTACATGAACCGCAAGGAGCGAAAAGCGCTAGGTTTTAAATAAATAGCTTCTAAGCAGCTCCAATTCCCCCAAGACCAATACCCCAAAGAAAGGTTACCTTTCTGCGGGGTATTTTTCTTTCTTGGCTTTCTATCTTGGTTTCTTTCTCAGCCTTCTTGCACAAATGGCTAGAAGCGGCGATCGAATGCCAACGTCACTTGCTGAGTTGTATCCAACTCATGCTGGCTGCCATTAACATCCATATCTAGGTATCGGTAAGATAAGTCAACGCTCCAGCTCTGGGGCAGACGATACTGCAATCCAACTTGTCCACCCCACGTAAAATGAGTCCGTCGCCTGTCGTCAAACTCATTGTTGTAAAGGCCCATCGTCGGTCCAATAAATCCTGCCAACCGCCCATCAAAAGCAAACGGCACCATATAGTCATACGAAAACGTCATTAGGTGCATGTAGTGCTTATACTTTTGATCATCCGCCTTAACGTCATCATCCTTATAGGAATAAGCCGCAGTGATTCGATGATTCTCTTCAAGGATCGCACCAGCACGAAGCTGAAAGTGAACACTTTCACTGTCCTTATCTAGAGTACGTTTAATTTCATCTTGCTGCCAACCAACACCAGCGCCAACAAAAAAATCCGTTGCCAAAGCGGGTGTCGCCACAGCTATCGAAATAATGCTAATCAAAGATAACCTTTTCATTATTCGCTCCTTTCTCTGCTGTAACATGGAAGAACAACTTCATGATACTAAGCTGATTAGGAATATCTTTGCACTTTATCTGAGTTTTTACTCTAATTATAAGCGATCGATGGCTGTTCAGAATTTGTACAGCAAGAAAGGAAGGAAAAGCAGGGATTGTCCCCTTAGTGAATTGTTGCGCCAGCGCGTATTTCGTCCGCTGTTATATCAGCTTGGTCTTCTGGTAGCCAAACGACAAAAGCTCCATTTTCGCCGTAAAAGTCATCCCAACCGCCGTTCAACACTTTTAACTTACACAACGCCTTGATTTCTTCTTTGCTTTTACCGAGCTTAAGGGCTGCGTGATCTAGAGTGAAAGGTTTAATCCAGTTTGTTTGAAATTGCGTGGCTGACATGTTTGGTTTTCTCGTTGAACGAATACTAATTTAGAGTTGCTTTGCACGTTAATCCCCATTTACGGCGATATTTTTTACGCGGAGCAACAATACCAATCACCTTCATTCAAAATCAACCGACTGAAGCACATGTTCAATGTAATGTGGCTCCATTCTTAAAAATAATACGACGTCTCATATTTTATGAACTTCATCAATACGATCACACTTAAAATCTTTCTTAACCTTGACTAAATGGAACATAGTTCGTGTCAAAATCGGCGAGTCATATCCGATGATCAACAAAGACAAACATGGCATGAAGAAGATTGAGTATCCAAATAGGATGAAAAAATTAAACCTCGCCTTTACGGCTCTCACCCTTACTTTGCTTGTTGGCTGCTCGTCAACTACGGCAATCAATGATGAAAAAACAAAGAATTACGCAAAGTCACATCAGCTTGTTGGTCAAGCATCATGGTACGGTAACAAATACCACGGAAGACTCACTGCCAGTGGTGAGCGGTATGATATGAGAGCCTATACCGCAGCTCATAGAACCTTACCTTTTGGGGCTATCGTGAGGGTTACAAATACAGCCAATAACAAAACGGTAGATGTCAAAATCAATGATCGTGGTCCCTTTGCGAAAGGCCGAGTCATTGACCTTTCTCATAAGTCGTTTGAGCAAATAGGTGACGTAAAAAAAGGCTTAGCGCCGGTTAGAATTGAAATCATTGATGACAGTAATACCTTTAGGTACAAGCACTAATCCCCTACTTACATGTACCTTGGGCTAAATTGTGCAGCAGGCTGCTGCACAATTAGGCAAACAGCTGTGTTGCACAGTAGTGCAATGTCGCAGCTAATGTCATGTTGATGGCTTTGCCATATTTTTGAAATTGTGATTGAAGTAGCTTACTAGCATCAAGCAGCCATTACCGACGTAGCACCGCGATCCATCGCCCCAAGTTTAACAAGCTGGTCAGCGAGGCAGCGACATAGGTCAGCGCCGCCGCCTTGAGAATTTTCTCTGCATGCTCCAGATCACCATCGTACAGGTAGCCGCCTTTCTGCAGGATCGGCAGAGCCTTGCCATAGCTGGCATCGAACTCAACCGGAAGAGTCAACAGGTGCACCAGAGTACTTAATGCCATTGAAACAATACCAATCATTATCGTTATCGCTCCCGCTTGCGGCAGGCGGGTTAGCATTAGGACAAGCGGAGCAGCCACTAGCATCATTCCGGCAATACGCTCGCCGACCATGGCAGTCTTTACGAGTTTCTGCCGCGCCAGGAACAAAGACTCTCCACGTGAATCCTGAATGGCATGCCCCACTTCATGGGCGGCCACAGTCACTGCCGTCAGCGAGTATCCTGAGTAGTTGTCCGGCGTCAGACGCACAGCCTTAGCGACCGGATCATAGTGATCACCGGCAGAGGTCTCCTCTACCTCGACGTTACCCAAGCCGAAGCTGTCCAGCAGGTGGCGAGCAAGTTCACCACCACTTCCCTGCTTGCGGTAGCGATCAGCCGGCTCTCTGTACTTTTCCATCACATGATTGACCCACATGCCCGGCAGGAAGACGCATATCGCGATTATGAGTAATATGACTATCCAGAACATTTAAATCAGTATTCCATGAGCAATTGTGTGACTACTAAATATTATACGCATAGAAATAAGCAGCAGATGCTTGCCGACAACAGAACTGAGCTGGCTAGGCTAGCTCGAAGTTAGCCAGAAGTGCGTTAGTGATATTACCAAATAAGCAACAAATATATCACGCAAGGGGTTGCTGGAACCTAGTGCCTATCCGGGTAAAGCATTGAGTTTGCTTAAGAGTAATTATTCTCAGCAGCCGTCATATATTTTTGTGATTTCATGATCTAACAAGTTACCTGTAATATCCCCATCTTCATTGTTATGTGGCCTTGGTAACTTAATGAATAGGTAACATCCATGCTTGGAAAGCTTACTTAAGTCTTCACTCGATTTAATGTCATCCCTAAGGGAGACAAATAGGCTGTTATCTGTAACAGAAAGCAGGCTATAACCGCTAACGTCCATCGCCTTTTCCACATCTTCTTTCTTCAGGTTCATATGGCCAAAAATGACATACAAGTCGGTTCCTGGGAGCTGCGTTCTTTCCAAGGTATATTCCATACCATGCATTATGGCCTTGGATCTTACCATTTCATCAGCCGCCCTGAATGCGCCAACAAAGCCATCAAGTGCCGCTATGCGGGAGTCTGACGATACATTTAAAAAGCGCGGAGCTGCAGTGACAGCAATAATGCCCAGAACAACGATCACAATGATCATCTCGATTAATGTAAAACCACGCGAAAGATGCCTCATAAATAATCCCTATAAAAATAGTCAACGATATGCCACTTTGTGCACTTTTATTGTGTCGCTGAATTATATGGGTTGCTTATGATTTTACTAGATAGCATCCGCTTGTTTTATGTATGCCTTTGTAGGCTATTAACATTTTGAAAAGATTGAAAATTAAATGCTCGTTTAAACACAATGAATACTCAAGTATGGATAACAAAGTTTTGGACGAATGTATGGTACGCCCTTCAGCTCTCCCCCCTGTAATCTGCATTACCTACATGACATTTCAATATTAACCAGAGCAATGTAAGTATACTGACTAATACCACCTCCTTTTTCGTCATCTCTTAGCCCTGACTCTTGATCTTTATTATGAAATCAAGAGACAGAAGCTAATGTGGGCTTTGTTGTACGGCGAATATGGCTCTGCTTAACCGACAGAAAACGAAATTTATTTCATCACAGCCTTAATCGCCGCTTCAGCACAGATGACATCAAGATGACCGCCAGGTGCGCCGCCTACCCCGATAGCACCAACAATCTGACCTTTGTACTCAACAGGAAGGCCGCCAGCCAGGAAGAGGAGGTTGTCGTCCATATCACGCAGCGGATCCATCAACGGTTTTTCTGCGACCAATTTCATCAAGTTGGCGGTTGGTTGTTTCATGCTAACTGCTGTGAAGGCTTTCTGGCGCGAGCTATCCAATGTGTGCGGGCTAGCGTTGTCGTAACGCAGTTGCGCTTGTACTCGGCCGGAAATATCGACAACCGTAGCAGACACGTTGTAGCCATCTTTGGCGCATTGGCCTACTGCTGCATTTGCTAGCTCGAAAGCGGTTGCTGATGATAGTTGGGTAACCATTGATACTTTCTCATTAGCCAAAACAGAGCTTGAAGCGGCGAGTAATGTGGCGGCAAGTACAATATTCAATTTCATGATCTTTCCTTAATCGGTTCAGTAATTCAGTGATGTATTTGGGCGATGTATTACGAGGTAATTACTTAGCTCTCGGTGCCCGTGTTGTTGCGATGGAAAAACAATATCCAGCCACAATTGCTGCAACCTTGTTGAAACATTACATGTTTGTAATGAAGTGAAATGTTGTCATCATGTAATATCGGGATAAGGAATAGCGGTAAGCAGGATGCAGAATGAATATTTTAGTGATTGAGGATGACAGTCATATCAGTGCTTTCCTTAAGCAAGGCTTTGAGGAAATGGGCTTCAATGTCAGTTGTATCGCAGATGGTAAGCAGGGCTACCAGCTGGCGACGCAAGATGATTTCGATTTGGTCATTTTGGATCTGATGCTACCAACCTGGGATGGCATGGATGTACTGCGCCGGTTAAGGGGCGAAGGCTATCAAGTTCCGATTATCATCCTGAGTGCTCGCCATCTGGTTGAAGAGAAGGTACAAGGGTTGCAATCTGGCGCTGATGACTACCTGGTGAAGCCGTTTGCATTCGCTGAATTGGCCGCCCGTTGCCAGACTTTATTGAGGCGGCAGATGCCCACCAATAGCCAAAACCAGTTGGTATATAGCGATCTGAAGCTCGACCTTTTGACCCGTAAGCTTTTTCGCCGTGAAAAAGAAATATCACTCAAGCAGCGTGAATTCGACTTATTACAATTATTGATGCAGCAGCCGGAACGGGTATTTTCCAAAACCATTATTCTAGAGAAAATTTGGGGCTATCAGTTTAATCCGCAAACCAATGTGGTTGATGTGCTGGTGTGTCGTTTAAGGGCACAGGTCGATAAAGGCTTTGAACAGCCTTTGATCCATACCATTCGCGGGGTGGGATATGTCCTTAAATATGAGAGCTGAGCAATCAACTCGCCAAGCACAAAAATGGCTGTTTGGACGATTTGTTGCCACAGTGACCCTGTGCTTTGTGGTCATCTTGCTGGGTATTGGCCTAATGCAGGTGTACTCCCTTGACGGGGTAGACAAGAAATTACTCAAGTCGATGGGAGCAGAATACCAGAGGATCTTAAAGTACGAATCGGATGATAAATTAATCCATGTGCTTGAAGGTAACCCTGAACGCTTAATAGAAAATACAATTACAGCCGTTTCTGTCAGTCAAAGCCCCCAGAGCAAACCCCAATATATTGCTGGCACCAAGCATGACAATGCCGATATAGCCCTGGAATACTACCAGGCTGATGATCGTGCTTGGTATCAACTGTTACTTGAACCACATTACTTAACGCTAAAACTCAACGGCCAGCATCAAGACTTTTGGTTGGTTTTAAATGTTCACCCACGCTTGCACCTGCTTTTTATTCAGTGGCTTATTATGGTAGGGGCGCTAGCGCTATTGTGTGCAGTTATTTCCTTGATTGTTTGGCGGTTACTGACAACAACGCTTTCCCCTGTTCACCGCTTAGCGAAAACATTGGATCAAGCGAGTGAGTGGTCGGTAAGCTCGCCACAAGACAATGACAGCAATACTGCCCATGACAAGAGAGGAAAAGGTGAAAATGGCTTAGCGGTACTGAACCAAAGCTTGGAATTGGTTCACGGGCGATTAGAGGCAACGATTACTAGTATGGACAATACCCTTGATGCGATAGCCCACGACCTACGAACGCCGCTTTCTCGTATTGCATTAACGACGGAAAAAACATTGGCGTCAAGCCAGCCTCCTTCCAATGAACAACTAACCAGTGCCTTATCTGATTGTGCCGAGTCAGCCCAGCAGGTAAGCGGAATGCTCAACACGTTAATGAAAATTAATGATGAAGCAGCCAGCAAGTCATCGGTGGCCTTCGAAACGGTAGATGTACAGCAACTGATGCTGAATGTTGCCTCCTGGTACGAAGAGTTGGCTGAAGACAGAAAGATGCAGATAGATGTGTCTGGGATAAAGCCGTGCAAGGTATTCACGGAGCCGAATCGGTTGATGCAGGTTGTTGTTAATCTTGTAGATAACAGCTTCAAGTATACCCCATCAGGTGGCACGATTTACTTAACCTGCGGTTCGGAGAAGGAAGGGGCGACGCTTTGCGTGGGCGATAATGGCATCGGAATTGCGCCAGAGCATCATGAATTGATTTTCAAGCGTTTGTACCGGGTCGATCAAAGCAGGACATATTCTGGGTATGGGGCTGGGGCTGGATATGGCTTGGGACTGGCGATGGTGAAGGCTATGATTGCTTCTCTTCAAGCCAGTATCCAAGTAGATTCGACATTGGGCCAAGGGGCAATGTTCACGGTTATCTTTCCTAATGAAACCACCCTGCAACCTTAACGCGTTGCAGGGCTCTTTTCTTCGGTGGCATTAACGCGAGTGGCTATGGAATATCGTTCTTGAAGCCACTGACATGTCCATATCATCCGAAGCGACAATGTTGACCGAGCGGCTAGCATTTAATGACAGCGGGATAAACACACGGCCGCGCTCGTCAGTGGTAAAAGAGGCACCATTAAGCTGAGGGACGTTGGTCACATTCACTGTTAGCCCTGCTTCAGGCCCTGATTGCCCTGTCGCTTTGACATGGATCCCTGAAGCCGAATCGGTGATGTTTAGTTCAACGGCTGAAGCTGACATTGAAGCGACAAGTAAAGTTGATAGCGCGATTGACTTAAGCATGTTGTATTCCTTCTATGGCTGACTCTTCTTGATTTCGAAACTAAACCGTTTCGTTTTGTTGTTTTTAAATCTAGAATTGATTATTGAAACTGTCAAGGGTATAAAACTAATTAGTTTCGTTTTTATATTTCTGGTTCGGAGGGTGAAGGGTATGAGTCGTCAAGAAGAGAAGAAGCGCCGGGCGATTGAAGCCACGCTGGCGCTATGTGTGAAGCACAGTTACCACGGTACCAGCATGGATACCATCACGGCTGCTACCGGCATGTCGAAAGCAACGATTTACCGCCATTTTGGCTCCAAAGAAGCCTTAATCGCCGAAGCTTTGGCACTCTACAGCGAGCAAACACTCTCCCATTTAACCCAGTTGTTTGATGATCCTGACTTGTCGCTGGAAGAGAAGTTAACGGCCCGCTTTACGACATTAGAGGCCCTGGTCGAAGCCAGTGATTTCAATGGCTGTATCTACCAGCAAGCCTTTAACGAGTATCGCAACGAAGATGAGCGCATTGCCGATGTGTGTGTCTCGTATAAACAAGAGCGAATACGCCTGGTCACCGAGCTGCTATTAGCCCACGACATTAAGCAAGCTAAAGAAAAGGCAACCCGAGCCGAGCTGGTGTTTAACGGTCTGCTGGCCTCGCTGGAAATGGGAGCAGATCCAAAGCTAATGTCACTCGCCAAACAAATGTACTTTGAACAGCTACAGATAAAATTGCCTTAATTTTTTTCTTAGTTATCAGGCGTGAATGACTGGTACATATCAACCACATCTTGATAGTAACCAGACCGTTTAAGGTAAGTTTCGACCTGCTGGTTGATACTCGTCGCAAGGAAAGCACAGACAAACATCCCTTGATCTAGTGAGATCAACTTTGTCGACATCTTTCCTGTAGTATCAACCGCATCAAACCAGCCATATGGCGACTCAATTTCCGGATGCTGCTGCTTAATTGATTGAAGACAAGTTACTGCATCCGTAGGGTTAACCATATAGGACAAAGCCGTCGCATGGGGCGTTCCGGTATTGCCCCCCGCAATAGACAAGCTGAAACGGACCGAGGCCTCGGAAAGTTCAGGTACACCAAATGCAGCATAGCTGTCATCGGTTGTTGCAGCTGAAGATACAAAAGGCATGTTGTTTTGCTCCGAATGACACAGTTGTACCTTCGTCATATCTTCGATAATTGAATAGTCAGGGATAAGCTGTTTTTCGTTGAGCCAAATAGCAGGCAACATGCCCTGGAAATACGCCCCATCCCAAGTCAGCATCGGTTTAAGTGTCTGCTGGTTTACTTCGAATGAGCCGGTATACAGCTCCATATTTTTAAAAGCTGACTGGGGAACAGGGTGACTGGTGCCTTTGGTGATCAAATGGGCCCAAAGCGGGGCCAAGCGGCTTTCATTTGCTTTTCGGTCAATGTAGTAGCCAAGAGGTGCATTGTCCTTGGTAGACCAACCGGCATATAGTAGATCCTTTTTTGGATCATAGAGTTGTTGCCAGCCAGCTACTTGCCTCTGCAAAATATTATCGACTTTATTAACGGCACTGACCGCTAACGCATCATCAGAATCAAGATAAGCTCCCGACACTGCAGCCAGCGCAAATGCCAAATTAGCGTTATCAACAGCAGGAATTATCCCCTCATCCTGAGGCTGTAGTTGGCCATCGACAATATCGTATGGCCAATAGAACAAACCATTCCAGTTTGGTGCGCCAAGTAAAACATCTAATGTTTCATTGATCCTAACAAGAGCTGCTTCATTGCCATTTAAATGAGCCTCAGTCAGGATATTCAGATACAACCCGATCTCGGTGGTATTGACGTAATACTGGGGATCAATATCAGAGCCTGTGACAAACAAGGTATCGTAAGGCACCTTTGCTTGCTCATCGACACCAACTCCATCTAAAAAGAAATCCAAATTGTTTTGTAGCTCTTGCTCAAAACCTGATGGATAAAAGTGCTTTCGCAATACCAACTCGGTAACTTTAGCGCCTTTCGCTTGAGGCGAATGAGATGAAATAGAAGCTCGGGTGTGTTGTGACATAGTCTAAGAATGCTTTACAGAGTCAATCAGAAATTGGCCCGAACATACCATAGGCTTCCCGTAACTCATCTAACCCGATTTATGATTTGTGCCTATACCAACAGTCCTTACAAAAAAAGCCCCTCATACATAGCGTATGAGGGGCGATTTCTATTAGACTAATCAGCTTTTATGATTTTCCTGGCTTTGCAGAAAATTAGAAGCCCAATTTTTCACGTTCTTGACGGTTCATGAACGGGTATGGCGCTTCGAAGTAATCTTCAGGCACATCATAACGCTCACGGGCATTCTCAAGCTCAGTGGTCATCATCGCACGTACTTCTGCGTACTCAGGATCTTCGTAAACATTGTTTACTTCATTTGGATCTTTCACCAAATCGTACATTTCGAAGAAGCCTTTACCTTCATTCTGAGAATAGAAGTCAATCAGCTTGTAGCGATCGCTGCGCACACCGTCATGGCGAGGTACATTGTGTGCACCTTCCATGTAGTAGTGGTAGTAAACCACTGGGCGCTCTTCCTGCCACTCTGCATCAGACGTCTGCCCCTTAAGGACTTTCAGGAATGATTTACCCTGCATTTCTTCAGGTGTCGGCAATCCAGCAGCATCAAGGAACGTTGGGCCAAAGTCCATATTCTGGATCATTGCCTGTGGACGTTGGTTAGGCGCGATCTGACCCGGCCAGCGGATCATAAATGGCATCTTGAAGCCTTCTTCGTACATGTAGCGCTTCTCAGCCCAACCATGCTCACCGATGAAGAAACTCTGATCCGAGCTATAAACAACGATGGTGTTTTCTGCCAGACCACTTTCGTCTAGGTAATCAAGAATACGGCCAACGTTTTCATCGATAGTCATTACCGTACCCATGTAGTCACGCATGAAACGCTGGTACATGTACTCAGTACGGGCAACTTTCAGATCACGTGGAACATTACCCCAACGACGCTTGTACATTGGGTCTTTCATCTTCTCCCAGTAATCGACGTTGACGTCATCGTACGCTTCGTGGAATGCCGCTTTTTGCTCGTCAGTCAGGCGGTTCATCCACTGATCGAAGTGCCAGCGCTGATCGCCGTCCATGCTCTTGATCCATTCTTCACGAACACGGGCTTTCTCAGGCGTCGTCGGTGCAGGTGGGAAGGCGTTGATACCTACCGGCGTCATACCGTATAGCTGCATCCACGCATTCTCTGCATGTTCGCCACGTGTTTTGTAATCGTCAAACAAGGTATCAGGGATCGGGAAGTTATGATCCATGAAAGTCGCCATGTGACGCGGTGGCGGGCGTCGTGGAGTATGTGGCGCTTTGTACTGAACTTTCAGCAAGAATGGCTTATCTTCATCCCAAGACTCTTCAAGCCACTCCAGCGACATATCCGTGATCAGATCTGTCGAGTAACCTTCGATTACTTGAGTTTTACCTTCCTGATCAATGAATTCTGGGTTGTAGTAAGTACCCTGACCACCAGCACCATTCAGTACTAATGAATAACCAAACTCATTAACTGGCGTCGGGTGCATGTGCCACTTACCGATCAGGGCAGTTTCGTAACCACTTTCTTCCAGCAGTTTAGGGAAGATAACCTGATTAGGGTTCCAACGAGAGGTGTTATCAAGCACGCCGTTCTTGTGAGAATGCTTACCAGACATTACCGATGCACGGCTTGGCTGACAAATAGAGTTGGTAACGAAAGCGCGCTCGAAAATTGCCCCTTCATTGGCAATACGATCAATGTTCGGCGTTTGACCTAAAGTCGGGTTGTATGCACTGATAGCCTGGTTGGCATGGTCATCAGAAAAAATAAATAGAATGTTTGGTCTTTCTTGCTCGGCTGCAACACTAGTCATTGCAGACGAAGCCAATAATAAGCCAATCCCCTTCGAAAGGGTTGAGCGTTTAATATTCATATTGTCCTTGCCTAATATAAGATTAAACAACTTGATATCACCAAGCTATTTTTTACTTTTACGCATATCGATAAAACAACAGTAAGTGCTTTTCCATGCACAGACGACTCAGTAAAATAACAGGCCAAACTGACAAGTTAATCGCATCGAGTGAATCATGTCCTTTTACAACTCAAAATATAAACGTTTCGACTGAGAGCGTCAATTAAACAGACTTAAAGTGTGATCCGGGTTAAGTACTATCAATAACATCACGACTTACCTGTAATAAAATGTTTATGGCTGTTAACCGGCAATAAAAACAGCTGTCGAAATTTATATTTTATTAATAAAAAAGCTCCCAACCAATTCGATTGGGAGCAAACAACAATGATGCAAAGATTGAAAATTACTCTAATAAACAGCTAAATACATCTACTACTCGAAATAGTTGTTGTATTTATTGAAGAACTCCATACCTAAGTGCTCAGGCATTGCAGCAATGCCAAACAAAAACGTTGAGAAATCAACACCTTCAATAAAGTCAGCTTTCCACTCCGGCTGATCATGGCTATAACGCCACAAGATTTCATAACCGCCTTCAAGCTCATGTTTAGCATTGATAGTGTTATCACGATAAGTCGAAATCAAATCAGCTTTCGCCCTATCATTAAATGGAATATAACCAGCAAGAATATGAGGAGACACCACTAAATTATGGTTGAACTGACGATCACCTTCGAAATGGAAACGGTCTACACAATAACCATTTGGACAAGAACCTGCACCACTACCCCATTCATATTCTTTTAATTCAACACCTTCAACATCGACATCTCGCCAGAAAGCGAAATCGGCTTTTGCTGAATTCTCAAGTGCAGTAACAAACTCTGGATGATTAGAGAAATCATGCATTAAATAGTTATTGAACAAGAAATTAAATTGCGAAGTAAACCACGTTTTACCTTCTGAAAGAACTGGAATACCGTTATATTCAGCTACTGGCAAGTATTTGGTCGATGCGTACCAAATATCCCAGAACTTTTTCGCATTACTTGCATTAACGGCGTTATCTAAATCTTTCGCCTGCTGGTTGGCAATACCAGCCACAAGCATATATTCATTGAATGCTTTAGTACGGTGCGGCTTAAACGTACCGTCGGTATGCTGGGCTAGGTAAATACGGCCAGTGCGAACATCAGCAATATACTGGGTTAAATCTGTATTGCGGTACAAGAAGTCAGCAAGCTCAGCAATTTCCTTGTTTTCGCTGAAGTAGTTCTTAACGAACAAAGCACCATAAATCATGATAGCACTGTCAACCGGACTCCAATCATCCCCTACAGCTTCGCCCGTTTGCGTATTGTAGAAATGAATAAAGGTGTTAGTCGCGTTCTGTGGAACCGTGAAGTTCGGATCACGACCAGCTAGCTTACGCAGTGTTACCAGAGCAAGCTCTTCCGCTTCAGGCTCCCAGCCATTAGCGTGGCCGATAGTTAGGGCAACCAGACCCATACCTGAGTTGGCAATAGAGCCGACATAGCTACGGTCACCATTTAGGAATAGCTTATCTTCATAGGTGCCATTCTCGTTTCGCAGTTGCTGCCAGTAGGCATAGCCACCGCGGTAAAGGCTATCAATGATCTCTTGATCGCTTTTCACTGATTCGCTGATGACCGTTTCATTCGCTGCTGTTTCAGCGAAAGCCATACCTGGCAGTAGCATGGTACCGATCAGCAGCGCAGCTAACTTCTTTTTCATTTCTATTCCTTCAACTTTAAAAGGGATACGATAAAGTAATCTCTGATTGCAAATATAAACGTTTCGACTAAGTATTCAAATCATAGCGGGGATAGAGTGTGCGATAGGTCACGCGATTTAATTGTTGCAGTTTGTAAATTAAAAAAGGCTTGCCAAACATAGCATGACAAGCCTTAAACAAAACCAATTAAAACATTAGCTTAGTTCTTAATAAGACCGAGTTCACGACGCTCTTTACGATTCATATATACATATGGCACTTCAAAGACATCATCAGGAACCTCATATTTATTTCGAGCTTCTTTCAACTGGTCATGCATCATTTCGCGAACATCTGAGTAATTTGGATCGGCGTAGACGTTATTGACTTCGTAAGGGTCTTTCTCCAAGTCATAAAGCTCGAATTCCCCTTTACCGCCGTTCTGCGAATAGAAGTCAATCAGCTTATATCGCTCCGTTCTCACGCCATCATGTCTTGGAACATTATGAGCACCATGCATGTAGTAATGGTAGTAAACGGCAGGACGTGCTTCTTGCCATTGCTCATCAGACATCTTTCCTTCTAGCAAGGCTTTGAATGATTTTCCTTGCATCTCTTTTGGAATCGTTACACCCGCAGAATCAAGGAATGTCGGCGCAAAGTCGATGTTTTGAATCATGGCATCCGGACGTAAGCCTGCCTCAATATGCCCTGGCCAACGGATCAAGAACGGCATTTTCATCCCTTCTTCATACATGTAACGCTTCTCAGCCCAACCGTGCTCACCAATAAAGAAGCTTTGATCCGAGCTGTAAACCACAATGGTGTTATCAGCAATGCCTGCCTCATCAATGTAATCCAGCACGCGACCTACGTTCTCATCAATCCCCATAACAGTCGCAGCATAATCACGCATGAAACGCTGGTACATGTAACTTAGACGATCTGCTTTTTGCTCGGTAGTGAGATTCCCTCTCTGTCTGGCGTACTTAGGATCTTTTTGCATCTCCCAGTACTCGACATTAATGTCATCATACGCAGCATGCCATGCATCGCGCTGCTCCTTATTCATCCGGTTCATCCATTCTTCATGCTTATTACGCTCACGAGGGTTCATGCTAGCCAACCACTCTTCACGAACCAGCTTGCGCTCTGGCGTAGTTGCTGCCGGTGGGAACGCATTAATACCTACAGGTCCCATACCATAAAGCTGCATCCAAGCACGTTGGGCATGATCACCACGGGTACTGTAATCGTCATGCAATGTTGCTGGCTCAGGGAAGACATGCCCCTTGAACGTAGTTAGGTGTCTAAGCGCTGGACGGCGAGGTGTATGTGGCGCCTTGTACTGGATCTTCAATAGAAATGGCTTGTCAGAGTCCGCATGTTGCTTCATCCAGTCTAGGGACATATCAGTAATAACGTCTGCCGAGTAACCTTCTACAACCGTTTTTTTGCCTTTCTGATCGACAAACTCTGGTTGGTAGTAAGTCCCTTGGCGACCAGAGCCGCTAAGCACGATGGAATAACCAAATTCATTAACAGGTGTTGGCCTCATATGCCACTTACCGATTAAAGCAGTCTCGTAACCTGCTTGTTCTAGCAGTTTAGGGAAAGCAACCTGATTTGGATTCCAGCGTGCTGTGTTATCAGTCACTCCATTCTGATGCGAATGCTTACCTGTCATAACCGAGGCTCGGCTAGGCTGACAAATTGAGTTGCCAACAAAGGTATTGTCAAAAATCGCCCCTTCATTGGCAATGCGATCGATATTTGGCGTTTTCACCAACTCAGAGCCATAAGCACTGATAGCGCGGTTGGCATGGTCGTCAGAAAAAATAAAAACAATATTCGGCTGTTCAGTCGAAACTGGTGCAGCTTCGACGGTTTCAGGCATGGCAACATTCGTAGCCATCAGCACCGCCATCCCCTTGACTAATTTAGAGTATTGAAAATCCATAGGAAGAAGAAAACCTTTTATTTATCATGAACTAACATCAAACATTGTACGTCCAGCAAAGATTTCCCGGTCAAACATTAGCTAAGGACAACAATCAATGTATGCGTGATGAGTGAACACCCTCAATATAAACGTTTCAACAGGCTCATTCAAACCGTTATTTCATTTTTGTGAAGCACGTAAAACAATGTAATCAAAACAAAAAAGGAAACAAGCAGTTATAACTTGAAGAAGTATGAAGAAAATCCGTCAGAGTAAAACAAGAAGGGAATATCAGAAACAATTAGACATATATTTTACGAGCAAAGATCAACTCATAACAAACCTGTAAAATCGATTTCTTTTTAATATTGTGTAATGGTCAGCGCTGCTTTCTGAAGAATAAGTATAGGAAAGTAGTAGTAAACAGCACTTATACAAATCAAAAAAGGAAAGTAGGTGACCCTCCTTTCCTTTTTCATTTTGACTATATGGTGATATTAAGCCCAACGCGAACTTGCATTTCCTGCTTATCGCCACCACTGTAATCAGGTGCATGCGCAGGTGAATGACGTTTATTATCACCATATTGGAAGTTAGCGACCAAACGTAAATTATTATTTATACGCTTGTTATTGTTTACATTAACTCTGACATACTCATAGCCATTCCAATACCTGCCGCTTTCTTCACGGCCAACAACGGCATTGAGCTCAGTTGTAATACCGTAGTAATGATTGAAACGCACAAAAGGCTTCACATTGTAGTTTTTACGGCGGAACTCATAGTCAGAATTATCTACCGTCCCATTGTAAGAAAAGCTAGCACCGTAGTTAATCTGGCGGCTCTGGCGGTATACATAGTTCACATCGGCTGAGTAACCCTGCCAGTTATCATTGTCTCTGTTTTCAGTTCTGTCATAGCGCTCACGCCATTTAAACTGGTAATCCGCAGTTGTTGAAATGAAATGTTGACCATATGTTAATTGTACACCTGGCTTCAATTTAAGTTCTTGGGTTGCGGTACCTTGTGCTTCAACTTGGCGGATATAAACGGGCTCAGCAAACCAACTGAAACTCGGGCTGACCCATTGCTCATAACGAGGAGCAAGAGTAAAACTCACACGTCCATCATTGCTATAACCATTATCACCTTTAACATCGACCCAAGACTCGGATAATACATGACGGAATCTGAAATTCTCATTTATTCGGGTAGAACCATCTAAATAAACAAGTCGATACGATGAGCGCTTAGGAGCATTGTCAAATACAGATTCGTTATAAACTAAACCTGTAAAAAAGTTTGTTCTTCGCTGGCTTGGACTTGAATCAGAACGAACTTGGATTGTATCAATATCACCATCCATATCAATCTGGTAAGAACTTGAATCAACTTGTGAAGCCAAAGCGCCACCAGAAAGCAATATTGTACCTATGCTTAATACCAATTTTTTATTCATTGTAATCCTGCTCTCACGTATTAGATAAAATTATAACTCGCTTGAATTTAATAGTTGATGACTGGGAGTTGGGAATAAGTAACAAAAAATATCTTAGTCTGGCAGCCATCGATTTGTTACGCACAAAGATAAACGTTTCGACTACAAAGTCAAAGGAAGCACTTTTTCGCTAAATTGATGTATAAACCCTTGGTTTGATTAAGATATTCATCAAAACCATGAATTTTGATAACAATTCTAAATTCTCACAATATGAACCAAATCACATGCATAATTTTACACTCATCAATATAATCTTTTAAAATCAACAAGTTGCAATCATCGATTTTTGAGTTAAATTGTACGCAAATATACTCTTAACTTAATTGATAGATTGAAAGCAAACTAATGCTAAGTAAGTAAACCACCAAACTTTAATTGCTAGAAATATGGCTTTAACACGAGTTACATCACAAAATTAATTAAAATCTACCCTATTTTTTTCTTGTTGAGGGGCTGGTGATTGAACCGTTTAAATATCTTATGTATGTTTCACTCAACATTTAATTGAAACGTTTTTACGACACAGGTCTTCTTGGAGATTCCCGCTATGAAAAAAATGATTGCTACCTGCTCTACTGCACTGTTGATGCTTATTTCAAGCCAGGCCCTTGCTTACAACGACCTTTCTCCAAGAGATCAAAAACGCATCTCAACTGAAGTTCATGAGATGCAAGTTTTCCTAGAACTTAGCCAGGGTGATGCAGACAAAGTTAAACAACTAAAAGCGGATATGGCGAAAGCCAATGCCAAGCTAATCCAAGAACACGGACGTGGTACCGATGCGTTCCGCGAAGCACGTAAGCCATATTGGAGAACTTACCAGTCAGGTTTGCATAGCGTCATCAGCCGTGAAGATCTACGCCGCTTTAATGCCTCGAAGAAAGGCTAAACCTGATTACCGAATTCCCCAAAGATTTACATAAAGGTTCCCTACAATGACTTATAAAAAATCCTCTCTAGCTTTATTGATTGCATCTACAGTCGCTTTGACTGGTTGTTTGGATGATAACTACGACTACAGTGGCGGTGGTGGTAATAACGGTGGCGGTGGCGGCGGTGCTACTGGATCTAAGTTAACGGCGCAAGTTCCTCTATATCATAATGATCCTAAATCCCATACTAGCCCTTATATAATGACAGCTGTTGATGTACATGGTATGGAAGTCGATGTCGATGGTCATGAGAACGGCGCTCTTGAGAATATTCAAGTGACAGGTGAGTTCCACAACACGAAACCACTCACAGTAAAAATCACTGACGATAAGGCTTCGCTTGTTTTCAAAGACGGCAAAGAGTATGACATCACAGCAGCTAATAATAGTGCTGATGGCCAAGGCGGTACTGTTCAATTTTATGTAGAAACCAGCCATTACGATATTGGTGAAGGCCCGGAACGCAACAAGGTAATGCTGACCATGGGGAATGGTGAGCAGAGTTATGGCATCGATATTTCAAGTGCCATGGCGGCGGCAGCAAAAACTGAGACAGGTACTGCCCAGTGGATACGTGTTCCTCTAAGCTGCTTCATTGAGCAAGGCCTTGATCTAACAAACGTTGACTACGCAATGGGTATAGAGAGCGAAGGGGCAATTGAGTATAGAATCAGCCAAGCGCGTTTGGCTTCTAACTCAGTACCTGAAGTCACAGGTACCAACAATATTCAAGGTTGTTTGAATAACAATAACAGCAAGATTTTAATCGATGACACAACAAACTTGTACTTACGCTCTCAAGGTGAAGGTGACAGCGATTGGGTAGAAGAAGGTGAGACGCTGAATGTCCGTGTTAATCGCGGTTCCGCTACCAAGCTAACACCATCGTATATTGTTAATGATAAAAAAGTTAGCTTCCAAGGTATCATATACGATGATAAGTTTGTCTCAGACAAACGCAGTACTCTTACGTTTGCAATTGACGCAGGAAGTAATCTAGGAAACATGGATATGTCTCGCCTAGATATGAGTCATTACCTAGATAAAGGTGAGTTACAAATGGCATTTTTCATTCCTGGCGCGGCAACAGTTCCTTCAGGAGATTTAAACCTTGTAGTTTCACTTGAGTCTCCATCAGCCAACACAAGTGGCGAGCCAACGCCAGGACTTCCTATTGGTGGCTACGGCAACTCTGAAGCTGTATCTTATAACCTAACTGAAGCAGGAATGACTCCAACTAAGATCCATCATGTGAGTATCCCTCTACGCGATCTATTTACTAAAACTAACGCCAATACCGGTGCCGAAACCATATCTCTCAACGCATTACAATATGTTGAAAAAATCGTAACTCACATCGAGCAGACTGATGCTAACGGCGACGCTGACTTCTCTCAACTTGCTGGATTAAGATACGGGCTTGCTGACATCAAACTGGTCATGAACCCAACTGGTGAAGAACCAGTTCCAGACGCACAATAAAAACCAATAACACTCTTTAACGGCCATTCCCCAATGGCCGTTTTCTCATTTCGCTCAGGAAACCAATAACATGAACTCAGCTCTGAAAAAGCATGGGATCACACTCGCAGTGGCAACGGCTCTAAGTGGTCCGGCTTTAGCGCAAGAAGCGCCTTCTACCCCGCAACAACCCAATGTACTCTTTATTTTTGTCGACGACATTGGCTATGCCGATATGGGCTTTCAAAACCAAAGCCAGGATATCGTTACACCACACATGGATAAGATCGCCGCAGAAGGTGCGATTTTTTCTGCTGGCTATGTAACAGCATCGGTTTGTGGCCCGTCCCGTGCCGGTTTGATGACTGGCCGCTATCAGCAGCGTTATGGCTACCATGACAACACAGCGCCCTTTATCAAAGAGCCGGGCATTGTTCAGGGCCTCGACCTGAACGCCAAAACCATTGGTAACTACTTCCAGGACGCAGGTTACGTCACAGGCTTTATTGGCAAATCTCACGACGGTGATGCCAAGGAATATTGGCCACACAATCGTGGCTGGGATGAATTCTACGGTTTCAACAACGGTGCTGCCGATTATTTTGTCAGTGGCTTTAATAATATGAATGCCGAAGAAAGGGCCTATTCATCAATCCATCGAAACGATGAACTGGTCGAAGATTTTGATGGATACCTCACGGATATCTTTGGCAACGAAGCGGTTGAATTTATCGACCGCCACCATGACAAGCCATTCTTCCTGTATGTGCCATTCAATGCTTCCCACGGTCCAATGCAAGCCAAGGAAGAAGATCTGGAGAAGTTTGCCCATATCGACGACGAGCTGCGTCGCAAGATGGTCGCCATGACCTATAACATGGACCTCAATATCGGCAAGATGGTAGATAAGCTTGAAGAGCATGATCTGATGGATAACACCATGATCATCTTCATGTCTGACAATGGCGGCAAACCTAATGGTAACGGTTCTTTCAATACCCCATTGAACGGTGCGAAGAATACCTACTGGGAAGGGGGTATTCGAGTACCGACAACCATCACTTGGCGTGGCACTATTCCAGCTAAGCAAGTGATTGACACCCCAATGATTTCCCTTGATATCTTGCCAACAACACTGGCAATGGCTGGTATTGAGCAACAAGAAGAGTGGCAACTGGAAGGCGAAAACTTACTGCCATTGCTAACTGGCGAAGTGACCGAGATGGATGAGCGCTTCCTTTACTGGAAAACCATCAACAAGAGCGCCATTCGTGATAACGATTGGAAACTGGTGATCCATAACACCCTAGTAAAACATCCTAAGCCAGAGCTTTACAAAATATCTGAAGATATCAGCGAAACCAATGACCTGGCCGCCCAGCATCCAGAGCAAGTCGAGCGTCTGCTTGCCGCCTTCGAACGCTGGGATGCCGACAACCAAGAAGCCAAGTGGGGATGGAACCGCAACCTGTTTCCTCATGCCAATGGCTGGCGTGGTCGCAACTAATTTCTTCGAATCTAAAAAACACAATAATTAACGTGGATATTCACTATGAAACACATAATGAAAAAAACCGCTATTAGCATGACCGTTCTCGCGGCACTGGGCAGTGGCGCTGCTGTGCAGGCTGAAACTCCCTCACAGCCAAATGTGGTGATCCTTTTTGCCGATGACCTAGGTTATGCCGATGTGGGCTATCACAACTCTAGCCAAGATGTCGAAACCCCTAACATGGATCGCCTTGCTGCCAGTGGCGCAGCGCTAACCGCAGGCTATGTTACCGCGCCAGTTTGTGGCCCCTCTCGTGCAGGTTTAACCTCTGGTCGTTACCAGCAGCGCTTTGGTTTCCACAACAACACAGGGCCTTTTGTCCGTGAAGAAGGGATTGTTCAGGGTACGCCAGATGAGATGCTGAACAATAACTTCGGTTACTACTTCCAGCAGGCAGGCTATGTCACCGGTATGGTTGGTAAACACCATGATGGCAAACAGCGTAAGTTCTGGCCTCACCATCGTGGTTTCGACGAATTCTATGGCTTCAACAATGGTGCAGCCAACTACTTTGTTGGGCCGCAAAACCAAGAGACAGCCGCTCGCAAGCCGTTCTCTGTGATGTACCGTAATGACAAAGTCGACGACAACTTCGATGAGTACCTGACCGACCGCTTCGGTACTGAAGCCATCAGCTTCATCGAACGCCATAAAGACTCGCCGTTCTTCTTGTACGTGCCATTCAACGGTGTTCATGGTCCTCTTCAGGCAACAGAGGAAGATCTTAAGCGATACGAGCACATCGAGGATGAAAAGCGTCGTAAACTTCTGGCGATGAATTACAATGTCGACCGCAACATTGGCCGTATTCTCGATACGCTGGAAGAGAATGATCTGACTGAAAATACCATTGTCTTCTTCCTGTCGGACAACGGCGGTAAGCCAAAGGGCAATGCGTCTTACAACCTACCTCTTCGCGCCCAGAAAGGCACCTTGTGGGATGGCGGGATCCGTATTCCGTTTGCTGTTTCTTGGCCGGGAACCATCCCTGCAGGCCAGACTATCGAAGATCCAATCATTTCGCTAGATATCCTGCCAACCATGGCAGCAGCAGCCAATATCGACGTTCAGGCAGAGTGGCAACTTGACGGGGTAAACCTACTACCGCTGCTAACAGGCGAAGAGAAAGAGCTGGAAAACCGCTTCTTGTACTGGAACACCAGCATGGCCGGCGCGATTCGCGACAACGACTGGAAACTGGTGATGCCAAACATTCGCAACAAGCGTCCACGTGTTCAGCTGTTCAATATCAGCAACGATATTTCTGAGTCGAAAGACTTAGCGAAAGAGCACCCAGAGCAAGTGAAACGCCTGCAAGAAGCATGGGATGCGTGGGATGCCCAGAACGAAGATGCAATGTGGGGCTGGAACCGCAATATGTTCCCTGTCGAAACGAACTGGCGAAATCTAAACAGCCTTTAAGCCGACAGGTAACTAACCAAATACAAAGGCAGCGCAATGCGCTGTCTTTTTTTACCCGGTTTTATCATTTCGACTACATTCTAGATTCAGCTCACATTCCCAAGGATGCAAACCACGCAAAATTTGTGGCTCGGTAGGCTTTGCGGTAACCTCAAATCAATTCGAAACGTTTATACAAAATAATAAATAAACGCTCTCAACTGGTAGTCAAATCATAGGTTGATGTTTCGCGTTCTAGCCCTTGAAAAGATGCTAAGGCACGTTCTGGGTTAACCCTAAACCTATGCAAATAACGTGAAAAGGTAAGCAATGTCTACATTAAAACAATGCCATGTCATGGCGAAACCAAGCAGCTCAGTATGTAACCTTGACTGCACCTACTGCTTTTACCTTGAGAAAGAAAAACTTTACCCTGAACGCAGAAGCCGCTGGCAGATGTCAGAAGAAACACTCGAGGCTTACGTTAAGCAATATATCGATGCAAACAGCGGTAGCGAAACCATTGAGTTTTCATGGCAAGGCGGCGAGCCAACCCTAATGGGGCTCGACTTCTTCCGTAAAGCGGTAGAACTTCAGCACAAATACCAGCAGAACCACCGTATTACCAATGCCTTCCAAACCAACGGTTTGCTGATTGATGATGAATGGTGTGAGTTTTTCAAACAGAACAACTTCCTGATTGGTGTTTCCATTGACGGCCCTGCCCGTCTACATGACCACTTCCGTGTGACCCGTGCCGGCAAGGCTAGCCACGAAAAAGTCATGGCGGCCATCACCAAGATGAAAAAGCACGGTGTCGATTTCAACACCTTGACCGTGCTAAACAGTGAAAACGTCAAATACCCTGAAGAGGTTTACGACTTCCTGGTCGGTATTGGCTCGACCTTCTTGCAGTTCATCCCAATCGTAGAGCGCGAAGCCAAGCAGGAAACAGAAGAAGGGCTATTCCTAGTCAGCCCTGAATACCAGGCAGAAGCAGACGTAACCGAATGGTCAGTACCGTCACTAGCCTATGGTGAATTCCTTAACCGCGTTTTCGACCGTTGGGTTAAGAAAGACGTCGGCCGTATCTTCGTCAATACCTTCGACTCAACCCTTGCAACATGGTGCAACGAGCCATCAGGCATTTGCGTGCAGTCAGAAACTTGTGGCCATGCCTTCATTCTTGAATCCAACGGCGACATGTATAACTGTGACCACTTTGTTTACCCAGAGCACAAACTGGGGAATATTCACAGCGACCCTATCCGCGATCTGAACCAGACCGACAAAGCCGTTAAGTTCGGTATGGATAAGAAAGACAAGCTCACCCTGCAGTGCCGTCGTTGTCCATACCGCATGCAATGTCATGGAGGTTGTCCTAAACACCGCTTCGCTCGCTCAGAGGCTGGCCAAGAAGGCCATAGCTACTTCTGTGCCGGCTACTATGCCTTCTTCAAGCATACCGAGACCAAGATGAAGCAGATGCGCGATCTACTGATGCGCGGCCGCCCAGCTTCGGACATTATCTATCTCGATCTGCAGAAGAAGATGGCGGCTAACACCTTTACCGGTGGCCGTAACTCCCCTTGTCCATGTGGTAGCGGCAAGAAAGTTAAGCGCTGCTGCCAGATTGTATAAGTCGATTATCACTCAGTAATTAACGAGCCTGTATTCAATGAAGTTAAACATGCAAGGAAACAAGAAAAGGACCTCATTAGCTTTTGCGATTGCAGGCTTGATTTACTCGGGTAATAGCCTAGCAGACCAACAGGTTGAGCCGCCTCGCGAAAACCTGAAAAGCCAGCCAAATGTCATTGTGATCTACACCGATGACCAAGGCTGGGGCGATGTCGGCTATCACGGTTTCGATGACATCCATACTCCCAATATTGATGCGCTTGCAGCCGGAGGCGTCCATTTTCCCCAAGCTTATGTCAGCGCCTCGGTGTGTGGCCCATCGCGGGCTGGGTTGTTGACTGGTGTCTACCAGCAACGTTTCGGAGTTTACGGCAACTTTGCTCAAAACCATGTGCCAAAAAGCCAGCCATTAATGATGGAGATGATGCAGGGTCTGGGTTACACCACCGGCGTCATTGGCAAATGGCATATGGGTGAACCTACAGGCAGACCGAATGAACGCGGGGCTGACTTCTTTTATGGCTTCCATGGCGGTTCGCACAACTACATGTTTTCTGATTCAGAGGAAGGGGGCAAGCCGTGGCTGTCCCCTCTTTACCGTAACACTGAAACAGAGCCGCCGATCCAAGAAAGTAATGGCTATCTGACCGAGTTATTTACCGACGAAGCCGTTTCCTTTATCGAAAACAATGCTGACAAACCTTTCTTCCTTCATGTTGCCCATTTTGCCGTTCACCACCCATGGCAAGTGCCTGAAGGGTATATCGAGCGATTGGAACACCTCGATGTTCATCATGAAGAGCGGCGTTTCTTTGCTGCACAAACATTGGTCTTGGATGATGGCATCGGTGCCATTATGGATACACTGAAATCCCACCAGCTAGATAAAGACACGCTAGTCTTTTTTATGAGTGATAACGGCACGCCTTCCGGACAAGGTTTTGAAGAACCTCGCAAGAAAAAGCGGGGGGAAACAACCATGTCTAGCCCTGGGCCATTTAATGGATTTAAAGGGGATACGTATGAAGGTGGAATTAGAGTGCCATTTATTATTCATTACCCTGCTCAAATAAAACCGGGAATGAAATATGAGCCTATGGTTAGCTCATTAGATATATTTCCGACCATTGCCGCCCGTTTTGGTATTAATAAAATAGAAACAACCACTGACGCTGAAGCTATCCCCTTTGATGGTGTTGATCTTTTCCCTTATTTATTTGGGGAAAAAGAAGGTGAACCGCATCAAACTCTATACTGGCGCAGGGATAATGACTATGCCATTCGAGATGGCCAGTGGAAGCTTGCCGTCAATGATGACAATGGTCCACGCACTATTCGCTTGTTTGATATGGAAAACGACCCGGGTGAGTGGCATGACCTAGCTAACGATAAACCCGATATGGCTCAAGCGTTGAAAGATAAATTTGATGCTTGGGAAGCGACTCTGCCTGTAAATAAACTCAGTGAAAAACCAACCAATCGAAATATTGGCTTTAACGATGGCAAAAGAATAAACGTGAAAGAGTTTAATCAGCAAATGAAATAATGACTCGATACTCTGCCGCTTAATGGATTGTTAGCGGCACCCAACAATATTAAATACCTAATAACCACCCGATAAGGTTTGTGGGAGCCTGCTCATGCCTTCAAGTTCGCGCGCGACGCTGTTTCTCCGCGCTTCTGTAATTACGTTGCTCCTCAACGGTTGTGTCCAAACACCGCAGGAGCACACCGATATTGCGCCCGTTGTTGCACCATCATTCAGTATTTCCGGTGATACACAAGCCGATGAATTCTGGTGGCGGGAATTTAACGATCCGCAACTCAATCAATTAGTCAGTACTGCCCTGAAGTCAAACTTCAGCCTGCAATCAAGTATCGCCCGTGTACAACGAGCAGCAGCTACAGCTGATGTGCGAGACGCAGGTCGATATCCTACTGTCACTGGTGTGGTTGGTAGCAATGTTCGCCGCGAACGTGACTCAATCGGCGGTGAAATTACGCAAGAAACGACAGAAAATCTCAGGCTCAACGCGAGCTGGGAGCTTGATTTATGGGGCAAGAACCAAGCCAGAGCTTCTGCGGCTTATTTCAGTTACCTAGCCAGCGAAGAGCAAATGCAGGCAGCCGCCCAAACTCTTGCAGGAAATATCGCTAGACGCTGGTATCAGCTAATTGAACAACACCAGTCCTTAGCCATACTCGAAAAGCAAATTAGTAACACCAAGATTATTGCCGAGATCACTAGTCACCGCTATCGAACCGGCCAAGGCAGTATTAGTGCCTTGTGGCGTCAGGAACAGCTGCTGGAAAACTTAGAAGCGCAAGAGAAACAAGCCCGTAAAAGCCTGCTGATTCTAGAAAGGCAAATGAATGTCCTGCTCGGGCGCTCGCCAACAACAGCCGTTGACTGGGCCTATTCGACTTTCCCAGCTTTGCCTGCATTGCCGGAAACAGGCTTACCGGCAACTTTATTGGATAGAAGACCCGATGTCAGAGCACTCTGGTACCAATATGAATCCAGCCAACAGGATGTCTCGGCAGCCGCCGCGGCCCGACTGCCAAATATCTCCATCAATAGTTCAGCTGTCAGCAGTGACTGGTCAAATGCCTTTGATATCTGGCGCTTGGATTTGGGTGCGCAGTTAAACGTTCCGATATTTAACGCAGGAAAACTCGAAGCGGAGCAGAAAGTCGCCGAGGCTTCGTCTGATTTGGCCTTCTACAACTACACCCAGGGTGTACTCAGTGCGATAGAGGAAGTGGAAATCAATGTCCTCTCTGAGCTAAGCCAGCAAGAGCAACTCGACTCATTACGCCGCCAAACCCGTCAGGCCGAGAATATTCTCGAGGTCGAATCTATTCGTTACAGCCGAGGTATGCAGGGCTATCTTGATGT
The DNA here is from genome assembly GCF_056158405.1 of Photobacterium sp. AWH4_225. Taxonomy (NCBI): domain Bacteria; kingdom Pseudomonadati; phylum Pseudomonadota; class Gammaproteobacteria; order Vibrionales; family Vibrionaceae; genus Photobacterium; species Photobacterium sp. AWH4_225. The sequence continues at coordinate 768,910 of NZ_JBSWTF010000004.1, forward strand.
CCTCAATGCCCAGGAAAAGCTTTTCACATTACAAAAACAATCCCTGAATGCCCAGCGGCAACTGTTCCTGCGCCGCATTGCCACCTATCAGTCTCTAGGCGGACAACTTATATCTCTATCAGCAGACGGTGCAGTTGAGCTGCAACCAAGAATGGAATCCTGAGCATGACCAGCCCCATCCAACAATCTAATTCCCGAAAATATCTGGCAACAGCGCTCAAACTGTTACTTCCCTGCCTGATCCTGGCTGGCGGAATCTACGCCAGCCACCAGTTTATGCAAGGTAAACCTCACCGCCCTGCTCGTCCCGGCCAACCACCTAGCCGCACCGTTGATGTGGAAACCATCATGCTTAGCCGTGATATCCCACAAATAGTGGTACAAGGCGCGGTCGAGCCCAAGCGAACAATCAGTTTACGCTCGCAGCTCCGCGGTCTGGTTACCACTATGGCAGAAGATCTGGTACCTGGCGGTTATGTAAAAGCCGGAGAAACCCTGCTTAATATTGACCTTCGCGACCACGCCCTGGCCGTAAAGGAAGCACAAGCCACTTTGGATCGTCACCAGGCCCTTTATCAGGTGGAATATGGCCGCCGACGTGCCGCCGAGCTGGAATATGCGCTTTCAGGACAATCATTGGCAGCAGACGACCTTGATTTGGTTCTACGTGGTCCGCAGCTGGCACAAATCGAAGCCGATATCGCCCGTAGTCAAGCCGCCTTACAGCGTGCTGAGTTGAATTATGAACGCACTCGCATCACCGTACCGTTTGATGCACAAATTGTCTCGTTGGATGTTGCAAAAGGTAGTTTGCTACGAGATAACTCATCGATTGCTGAACTTGTCGCCACCGATACGTTTTGGCTACGAGTCAGTGTTCCCGCCCACCAACTGCAATGGATCACCGTTCCCGACAATGGCCGTGCAACCGACTCAAAAGGAAAATGTTTAGGCTCTGCTGTCACCATCCGCAATCCTCATGAGTGGGGACCGAGAGCTAACCGACAAGGTTGCGTGGTCAGCTTACTGCCTACCCTCGATAACAAGGTCAAGTTGGCCCACCTGCTGATTGAGATCCAAGATCCTCTGGCGAGGCAGCCCCAAAATAGTGGCAAACCTAAGGTTCTGCTTAATGCCTTTTTACAAGCAGAAATTGATACCAACCCGTTTGAAAATGTCGCGCGTATTCCACGTCGCCACCTGCAGCAGGAAAGATTCGTCTGGCTAATGGCCGAAGACGGTACCCTTGTTGCCCAACCCGTATCAGTGACCTTCCGTGCCCAAGACTATGTATTGATTGATGATGGCCTAAATGATGGCGATCAATTAATCACCACTCCGCTTCCCGGTGCCGTGGAGGGGATCCATCTGGAAGTTCGTCAAGTCCCTCTCGAGTTTGATCTTTCAACAGCAGATAGTCCTCCGACTGACCCTCAGGTTAGCCAACAAGGAGAGCCAAGCTGATGAAAAACCGTCGCGGTGCTATCGCCTGGATGGCAGGTAATGGAGTGACCCCTAACCTGCTGATGCTGTTCTTTATTATTGGCGGCCTGTTAATGGCGTGGCAAATTAAGAAAGAGGTCTACCCGAACTATCAGCACAACTCCATTCGCATCTGGGTACATTACCCAGGTTCCACCCCAGCAGAGATGGAACAAGGGGTGACCCTGCCGATCGAAAATGCCATCAATGGTATCGAAGGGATCAAGGAGATCCACGGTTGGGCAAACTCCGCAGGGAGCAACCTCACCGCTGAACTGATGAATGGCGTAGATGCCGAACGAGTACTGCGCGAGGTCGAGAGTGCCGTCAATCGGGCCCCCTTGCCCGCCGGGGCCGAAAAGCCACGAATATTTCGCAACGAAACCCGCGATCAATCTTTTGAACTGGTGCTCTATGGTGATGCTGACCTCATTGCCTTGAAAGAGACCAGTACCGAGATACGCAATATCCTATTGAGCTCGCCAGGGATAACCCAAGTAGAAATCGGCGGTTTTTCCAAATACGAAGTGCAAGTCCAAGTCGATAGCCTGACCCTGCAGCAGTATGGCTTGGGACTCGACGATATTGCCAACAGTATCAGTCGTCACGCCATCAACCAGTCGGGGGGACGGCTGGAAACCGCTGGCGGCGACATATTGCTGCAAATTGACGAAAGTCGAGGCTGGGCAGAGGATTTTAGCGATATTGTCGTTATGCAAACCCCGAGCGGCAGCAAGCGTTACTTGGAAGATATCGCCACCATTCGAGATGGCTTTGCCAACCGCCACAACCGTAATTTCTACAATGGCTACCCTTCTGCCAGCATCCGGATCTACCGTATTGCCGATCAAACACCCGTCTCTATTTCAGAGTCGGTCTATGCCCTGATGCCGGAACTAGAAGCGAGCTTGCAACCGGGCATTTCACTGGAAGTCGTCGATGATGACGCGGTGATTTACCAGCAACGCATGTCACTGCTACTCAAAAATGCCTTTAGTGGCTTGATATTAGTACTATTGGTTCTGGCATTATTTCTCGATGTGAGGCTTGCATTCTGGGTGACAGTGGGTATCCCGACGGCTTTCTTAGGCGCAGTGCTGTTCCTGCCAAGCATGGATGTATCGATAAACATGATATCCATGTTCGCCTTCATTATTGCGCTTGGCATCGTGGTTGATGATGCCATCATCGCCGGGGAGAACATCCATGAAAAGATGAGCCAGGGAATGCGCTTTACCGACGCCGCCATTGAAGGGGCAAAGGATATCGCAACCCCACTTACCTTTAGTATCCTTACCAATATCGTCGCCTTTATCCCCATTTGGTTTTTGCCCGGAACACTGGGCCTGACCTTTAAAGTCGTCCCAATTGTGGTCGCTGCGGTATTCATCATCTCGTGGGTCGAAGCGCTGTTTATTCTCCCTGCCCACGTCGCCCATATTGACTATCGTAAGCCTCCCCGTTGGACAAAACCGTTTAATGCAGTGCAAAGCAAAGTCGACGCCGGACTGCAGTGGTTTATACGGCGTATCTACAAGCCAGCATTGAAGCACTTACTCGCTGGTCGCTACATTGTGGTCGCAACAGGGTTTGCCATGCTGATCAGCTCTATTGCCTATATTTCAGGTGGCCATATGGGCTTTACCACCATGCCTAGAATCGAGGCTGAATTTTCTGTCGCCCGCGCCTTTATGCCAGTCGGAAGCTCTGCCGAAGAAGCCGAAATGGTCAAAGAGCAACTTGAAAGCGCAGCAAAAGAGGTCGTTGCGACTAACGGGGGTAAAGCGCTGGCAAAAGGGATCTCGAGCCGGATCTGGAGCCGGGATGGCGAATATGTTGTGATGACACGGATCTTTTTGCAACCTGGCGAAGACCGCGTCCTGAGCACTCGTCAGGTCTCAGCACAATGGCGAGAGCTAACCGGTGAAGTGCCCGCAGCGAATGCAGTGCGTTTCTCAGCTACGGGCAATGGCCCCGGCGCGGATGTCGCAGGGGTAACCTTGGAGCTCACGCACCGCAATACCCATGCACTACGTGCGGCTAGTGAAGAATTAACCGAGATCCTCGGCAACTATGCCGGTATCGTTGATATTGAAAACAGCTTCATGTCAGGTAGTCAGCAGATCCGACTTGCCCTTCGTCCTGAAGGGAAAAGCATGGGACTGACAGAGCAAAGCTTGATCCGCCAGATCCGCCATGCGTTCAGCGGTGTGCGAGCAATTCGCCAGCAACGCGGCAGCGATGAGGTCGACGTCAAAGTGCAGCTGCCTGATTGGCAGCGAGCCAGTGTTTATCATCTTGAACAACTGCCGATCAAAGTTGGCGATCAGTTCATTCCGTTATCGCAAATCGCAGACGTGTACCGTGAATACTCGGCCTCAGCGATCCACCGCCGTGATGGACAGCGCCGTATCAGCGTCAGTGCCGATATTACGCCTTCATCAGAGGCCATGAACCTTACCCAGACGTTGCGCCGTGAGGTACTGCCGGTCCTTGAAGAAAAATACCCGGGTTTGGACATTGGCTTCCGCGGTGATCAAGCCGAGCAAAAAGAGAGCCTGGAGAGCCTAGCTATCAACGGGGCTCTGGTTATGCTGGCACTGTACTGTCTGCTGGCTATTCCGTTCAAGAGCTATACCCAGCCACTTATCATCATGACCATTATCCCGTTTGGTTTGATTGGAGCTGTGCTTGGTCATGTCCTGCTCGGCTATGTGCTGAGTGTAGTGAGCCTACTCGGCATTCTGGCCCTCAGTGGTGTAGTGATCAACGACAGTCTGATTCTGGTAACGGAAGTTAACCGTAACCGCGACGCTGGCAAACCGCTCGTTGATTCAATTGTCAACGGCAGTGCACGACGCTTCAGGCCAATAATGCTGACTACTTTGACCACATTTGGCGGGCTTGCACCGATGATCTTGGAAACCTCCAACCAAGCCCAGCTGATGATCCCAATGGCGATTTCGCTCGGATTCGGCATTCTGTTCGCCACCCTCATTACCTTGGTACTGCTGCCCTGCCTATACCATGCGCTTGAAGATATTAAGGCCTTTTTCCAATTTGGCACCGAGCCACAAAAGACAGCGCTGCACACTGAACATGACACTCACGCGATAGAGGATATTTCCCATGCAGCCTAAGCAAAGTCTGAATCAAAAAATGTCTCGCACCTACAAAATAAAGTATCAAATAGTGGCCCTTGCCGGCTTGTGTATTATGGCTATGCCATTAGATGCTCAAGAAAGAGCAGCTCAAGACGGGCCAGCACAAGACGGACTAAGCGATGAAGAAGTTACCCTGAATCATGTTGCCGCCGAAGTCGACCACGCTTCAGCGCATCCCAGCACTCACAATACGCAACTAGCCAGTAGTGAGTACCAGACGCCATTGCAGCGAAATGACGGCTTAACCACCGCAAACATGAATGATCTAGGTATCGAAACCCAGCAGATCACACAGCTTCGCCAAGACATTGCGGCCGGTAATTACGGCGAAATAGATAGCCTGTTGATCCATTACAAGGGAGAACTCATTGCCGAGGATTACTGGCGCGACGGTGCAATCGATGAGCCGCATTTCATATTTTCCATTACCAAAAACATGCTCTCTAACGCTATCGGCAAGGCCATCGAGCTCGGATACATAGACAGCGTTAACGATCCGGCAATTAAATACCTGTCTATTGCCGACAAGGAGCAACTTGCACCGGGTACTGAAGCCATCACCCTCCATGACTTACTGAGCATGCAATCGGGAATCTCAATTCCGAAGAGCAAAACAGGGGATGCTTTACCTGCAATAACCCGTGAGAATCATGCCTCACTGTACCTGTCCCTCACCGATACAGTTACCCCCGGGCAGACCTTCAAATACCAAGGGGCCGATCCAGATATTCTTAACCATGTACTGTACAACACCACAGGCAAAGATCTTGCGACCTTTACCGATGAGCACTTCTTCAAACCCATGGCCATAGCCAGTGCCCATTGGGAAACATCCGTCAGCGGACTCACCAAAGCCAGCTCAGGACTGCACTTCACCTCAAGAGATTTGGTGAAATTCGGCAAGCTAGTCATTGGCGAAGGCCGGTACATGGACAAACAGCTAATCAATAGTAAGTGGTTACACACTGCAACAACGCCAAAAACAAAGAATGGTAAGTATGGATACTTTTGGTGGACCGAGAACTTCCAATACAACGGGAAGGAAATAAAGACCATCTCTGCCAGAGGAGCCCGAGGGCAGTTTTTGTTCGTCATGCCAGAACTCGACCTTATCGTCGCTGTCACCAGCAGCAATCGAGGCTCCCAGCGTCGTGTGCCATTGCAGTTTGTCCCTGAGTACATAATCCCAGCTTTTATATAATAACAATCTAAGGTAACAGCTATGCGTAAATTAGCACTCGCTCTACTCATCAGTACCCTGTCAGCACAGGGGATTGCTGATACGCTCGAAACTAACAGCACACAACAAAGACAATGGCTAGCCGGTGAGCACCACGCCCATACTCACTGGAGTGTAAAGTGGGATAAATCCACCTCTCCTTGGTCTCCGATCAAAGGTGGAGATAGCAAGCATAGCTATCTCGATAATGCCCAAGCCGCCCAGAAATATGGTCTGAGCTGGTTAGTCAACACTGACCACGGTGGCCCGGAGCACTCAAAATTACTCGACAATAAAGCCTATCCGGAATTATTGGCCGCCCGCGAATCCGTGCCGGATGTCCACCAGTTCTTCGGTATCGAACTTGACGTGCCTGCCGGAGAACATGCCACGGTCATGATGCCTATCAATAGCGATGAGCGCGAAGTACTGGTCAACTTCCAACGCGATTACTCTATTCGCGAGTACCGCAAAGAAACCCGTAACCGTAACAATGTCGAGCACATGCAAAAGGGTATTGCTTATCTCGCCAGCCAAACTGAAAAGCCGATCATCATTAAGAATCACCCAAGCCGCCAGGCAACCGGCCTCAACGAATGGGCAAGGGTAACCCCCGAGAAACTCATGACCTGGCACCAGACCGATCCCGAAGTATTTATCGGCATGGTCGGCACTCCTGGCCACCAGGCGGCCAGAGGTGCCCGGGGTAGTTATTTCAAATATGGCACCTTTAGGGGGGCCGACCAAATGACCGCCGTCGTGGGCGGGGTATGGGATCATATCCTTGGCAACGGCATGCGCTTTTGGATCACATCTTCGGCAGATTCACATACGCATACCAGTGTTGGTGGCCGAGATTTCTGGCCAGGTGAGTACAACAAAACCTATGTCTATGCCCGTAACGAGTCGGCTGACATCATGGACGGGCTCCGTCACGGGCGAAGCTTTATCGTTTTCGGCGACTTGATCAGCGGTCTTAATGCCGAACTGACTGACGGAAATACCGATAAACATACAAACAATAGCGCTTCTCTTGGTGAGACTCTGGTGGTAAGCAGTGACGAAGACAAACTATCGCTGCAGCTAGAACTCAATCTCAGCGAAGGAAAGAATGCCAACGGTGATATTCCGGTATTAAACCGTATCGATGTGATTACCGGAGCCGTTGATCCTGCCATCGCCAAAGAGCCGAACGCCAATAGCACCACTCAAGTCATCCAGCGAATTGACCAGTCTCAGTGGCAGGTCAAAGACAACACCATTGCCTTGACTATCGATATCCCGCGGGAACATCAGAATGGTTATCTACGCCTGCGGGGTACCAGTACCGACATCTTGGAGCCAACAAGGCAGCAAGGAAACCAATACCCTTGGCAAGACTTGTGGTTCTACTCCAACCCTATTTTCTGGCAACAACAATAAATTAAAGAGTATCCTCCATGAAAACATTTACCAAAGCAGCATTGGGCCTCGCCTTGCTGCCCGGCTTGTCAGTCGCTGGCCAGCCTAGTGCTGAACAATTACCAGCAGAAGCCGATACTAACTTCATCGTGGTATTAGTTGACGACCTCGGCTATGACGAATCAGGCTTCATGGGCGCCGATGATATGTTCACGCCCAATCTCGATAAAATTGCTGCAGGCGGTACCCACTTTACCCAAGGCTATGTCACCTCATCGGTATGTGGCCCGTCTCGCGCCGGGTTGATCTCAGGGCGCTATCAAGACCGCCTCGGGATTTGGGGCAACTTTTCTCGTAATGCCAAAATCGGTTTCCCGACCAACCAGCCAATGATGCAAGACCACTTCAAGGCAGCAGGCTATACCACAGCAGCTATCGGCAAGTGGCATTACGGTCATTTCGAAGAAGAGCACAAACCGTGGAATCGTAACTTGGATTACTTCTACGGTTTCCTTGGGGGTGGCCATGACTATTTCAATGCCAATACTCATTACAACGGCAAGAACAACCGCTCACCGATTTATCGCAACGGCCAAATGGTTGAATACCCCAATGGTACCTACCTAACCGACGAGTTCAGCCGCGAGGCCGTCGAATTTATCGAGCGTAACCACGACAAGCCTTTCTTCCTGCACCTTGCCTACAACGCAGTGCACGCCCCTTACCAAGCTCCTGAGCACTATCTAAAACGTGTTGATGAGTTGATGGACGGTGAATTTGCCACCTGGCACCGCCGCGTTATTGCCGCCATGCTGCTGGCCATGGATGATGGCTTGGGCGATATCATGACAACGCTGGAAGAAAAAGGGATCGCCGATAACACCGCCATCGTGTTCTTGTCTGATAACGGTTACCAAACCATTGTTCGCCGCAAGGAGCCGGTTAACCTCGCCGGTAACCCAGCCGATCTCAGAGGCTTTAAAGGCGATACCTTTGAAGGCGGTATCCGGGTGCCATTTGTGATTAATTGGCCGGGTGTTGTCCCTGCCGGAAAGCAGTATACCAAGCCGGTTATTTCGCTAGATATATTGCCGACACTGACACGGAATATTCCTTTGGTCGAAAATACACCTGAGCTGGACGGCGTTGATCTGGTGCCTTTCCTCAACGGTGAAAAAGAAGGTAGACCGCATGAAACGATGTTCTTCCGTTTCTTCCACGATATTGCCTACCGCAAGGGTGATTGGGTACTAACTTGGAATGACCAACACAAAGTAGCCGGCGAAAAACGCGCCAACCGCGAGTTAGTCAAAGAAGAGGTCAAAGCTATGCTGTTCAACCTCAATGATGATGTTGCTCAGCGCCGCGACCTGAGGCATGAAGAGCCGGAGAAATTCCAGGAGCTATTCAACGAATACCTAGATCTTTTAGAAGAATTCCCAGAGCCTGAATTTCCAGCCCTGTTCCAAACCCCTTACACCGTGGAGTTTACAGAGGATTTGTAAGGTTAACCCGTTGATATAATAACGTTAAGTGACGTGGCGGCTTCCTAGCCGATGCCTTCCGGTCGACCTGAGGTTAGCTGGTACTCAGCTAGGAACGCCACTCCTTTTCAGTAAACACTAAAGGAAATTAATGAAAGTCTTCGGTTTATTATGTGGCTGTTTATCTTTAGTCTGTGTTGGAGTGTCAGCGGCCACCTTCCCGGAAGCCCGGTTAGCAAACGACGCCGTTGAAATGGCGATCTATCTGCCAGATGCGGAAAACGGTTCTTATCGCTCTGTTCGGTTTGATTGGTCAGGATTGATTCACTCATTCAAATTTGAAGATATTGAATACTTCGGTCACTGGCGACCAGAACCCATTCATGACCCGGAAAAGCACTTCAGCGTAAATGGGCCGGCCCAGATATTCGATAACTTGGGGTATGGTGATACCGATACTTTTGTTCGTATCGGTATCGGTGTTCTGAAAAAGCCCAAGGGCGAAAAGCGGTTTAACTTCACCCACCCCTACCAGATCCTTGACCATGGTGATTGGCAGGTCCACACCTTGGATGGCAGTGTAGAGTTCATACACACGCTACAGTCAGATACTGGTTACGGCTATCGTTATCAGAAGACCATAAGCCTCAATGAGCAGGGGTTTACCATGGAACATCAGCTGGAAAATACTGGCGAAAAGCCGATTGAAACCACCGTTTTCAACCACCACTTCTTTGTCATTGGCGATCAAAACGTTGATGAACAATACCAGGTGTCTTTTCCTTTTACCCCGAAAAAAGATAAACACGAGCAACGTATCAAGCTACAAAACAATAGCCTCAAGATACTGGATGCCATCCGCGACGATAAACGCCTTTATGTTCCACTCACTGGTTTTGCCAATACCCCAGATGATCATCAGTTCCGTATCCACCACCTTGGGCTAAATCGCGGCATTGATGTTCAGGTAAACCAGCCACTAAACAAACTGGTCGTTTGGGCAAACGATCGCGCGCTCTCTCCGGAGAACTTCATTGAGGTAAATGTTCCCGTCGGTCAGAGCTTCAGTTGGAGCGCAGAATATCGAGTGTATTGATGTCAAATCACTAACACTTTGGACATGGATAGCACTAGTTAAAAGCACCCATAATTAATAGCGACACTTGAATATTTCGCTTGTTAAAAGTTTACTCTTATACCTTAATTGAAAATGAACTGTGCCAGACTCAAAGTCTGGCACAAAGGTCGTCCAAAACTTACAGACTCTCACTAATTCATGAGTACCTGACTCACAGAGAAAGTGCCTCGTCGGTTTGATTTAAACTCAAAGCGCCATTGCCTTGCCGTTTTATCAGCCACAAACCCTTGATTGGCTATGTTTGCGGGTAAAGCTGTCAGTTTCTGCCAATCACCATTGGCATCAAGATATGTCACTATCAATTCAATGGAGTTGAAAAACTCTGTCTGCCCTAGCCGCTCCTCTATGACCGGCTGTATATGTTCAATGTGTTGCGGCTTTCCATAATCAATTTCGAACCACATGTTGTTAGGGTTTCGCGGTGAAGGTAACCACCGAGTCTGGCTGCTTCCATCCAATACTTTGTCTGCAAAATGCGCTTTTGGATGCTGTCCTTTGTCCACATAGTTATTATGGCTCCGCGCAATTGGGAACTCAGTCGCTAGTGGCTTTTCGCTGCTGGCATAAAATCCTGCTTCAAAAAGCTCAAGGCCATAAAAGTCGAAAGTGCCATTGGCTGATGTTTCTAAACGAATTTCAGTTACCCCTGATTCAGTCAAATCAATTTGACCTATGTGCAAATTTAGAGGCTCAGGAAATTCACCCGTCGCTTGCAAGGTAAATGGGTATGCCTTATCACCAACATAGAGGGTAACCTCCTGATCCTGTTCGCTACGATAAGTAGAAACGACATCAAAAACCCCGGTCTGACGTGTGACAGTGGCTTCCCACAACAGCACTTCTTTTTGCCCATCTAAGAATTGGCGAGCTCCGCGGTAAACCATCGCTTTACCATTATAATCTGCATTCATTGCATGCAAGCCAATGTTGCCATCCGGTCCTTGTATTGCGTCTCCCAACGGAAGAATAGTCAGCTCCCCCATGTTGACCCGAGTAAAACCTTCCGTAGCGGGAGTTAAGGTCAGGGTTTGCTCACCCGCCTGCGTAACCGTTATCTCCCCGACAATGGTCGGCGTCGGGTATTTGCGACGCATATTCTGATCATCCGTAGCTGGAATAATCAGGTGGGCCATATTGTCACCCAGTGTTAACTGCATGCGTGATTCATCCGCGTTTCCGTGGAACATCTGCACGGCATAGCGCCCGGGCTTAGCAAAATCAACACTCCAGCTGGCAGAACTTTCAGCCCCTGACCAGTCAGTTAAGCTATTTGACCAACTGTTGTAATGAACATGCTGAGTCTCAGCATCCAGAGAGCGCAACACCATGCCGTCGGCCGTCATCACTCCTGTGACTTCTTCAATGTCCAGCTTGCCGGCTACTTCAAGAACAACCGTTGAACTATATGGATCGGGAGCATTATCCGGGACAGCAATCTTCAGACCTTTGTCATTATGAACAATCTTCAGAGGCGTTTTTTCTGTATCCGCCAAGAGATAGGCTGACAGCTCCTTATTTGCAACACCGAGCACCTGTAGCTCACCATTTTTCGGCCACTCATAAACATGCAGATACAGCGTTACACCATCATCATGTACACGTTGTGTTGTTGCCCCACGAAAAGCTTGTTGGAATAAAAACGGGGTAGCCGTTGTTCCATGAATCGACTCGCCGTTGACTCGCATCCACTTACTAATATCCTTCAGACGGTCAATCGAAGCTTGTGGAAAACTACCATCAGGTTTTGGGCCAATATTAAGTAGGTAGTTGCCGCCTTTACTGACCACACCGGTCAGGTTATGGATCAATTCAGCCGTACTCTTCCAGTCCTGATCTGAGCGGCGATACCCCCAAGTGTTGTTCATCGTCATGCAACTTTCCCAGTATGTATCAAGCTGTGGCACAGGAGGAATAGATTGCTCATGAGTATCAAAATCACCAAAATCGAGTGCGTTTTGACGACTAGCAAGTCGACGGTTAGAAACTATTTGTGGTTGGTTGCCCCAGAGCGTATCAGCCATTGTTTGAACTTGGCTATCTGTGATGTTTTTTGGCATATCCCACCAAAACAAATCTAGCTTGCCATAATTCGTGGTTAACTCTTCAAGCTGCGGGAAAGCCACGTCATTCATGTAGCGGTTAAATCGCTCGGCCCACTTTGAGCGTTCAATTGATGGGTATGGCGAGTAAGAAGCATCCCAGTGTGCCCCACCTTCATCGCCATGGTTTCCCCAATCCAATGATTGGGAGTAATACAAACCAAAACGCAACCCTGCGTCATCGGCGGCTTCTTTCAGCGGGGTTATTGCGTCTTTGCCCCATTTGGTGTCTGTAATCCCCCAATGACTGGCTTCTGTATCGAACATGGCAAAACCATCATGGTGCTTAGCTGTTAACACCATATAAGTCATACCGGCATCCTTCGCCAGTTGCACCCATTCAACAGGGTCATAGGCAATAGGGTTAAACTCTCTCGCCAAATCGATATATTCCTGCGCCGGAATACGGGCGTTATTCCAAATCCACTCGGCATAACGAGGCGAGTCTACTCCCTTGTACTCACCTTCAAACATGGAATAAACACCCCAATGAATGAACATGCCAAATTTGGCATCTCGGAACCAAGCCATACGCTCGTCACGAGTCGCATTGAGATCTTGTCCGGCGGCAATTAATGGGGTCTCACTAGCGTGTAGCAGTGCTGGCTGAGCTAACTGGATTGCAAGTAACCCAGCTAACACAGAGAAGCGAAATGGTAATGCCTGCATCATTTCTTCCTACATTCTATTTTTAACAACGATTTCTGAGAGGAACAATAAACTCGCCGCTTATCAAAAACGGCGAGTATTACTTGGGCTAATTATTTGGTGTTAGACAGACAAGAGTTATTACTCAACCGTTATGGTATCGGTCAAAACAATATTATCCGACGCGTTACCTACCCGGATTTCGTATTTATCACCTAGCATCCAATCTTTGGTTTTCTCATCCCAGTAAGCCAAGTCAGCGATATCGAAGGTTAAGGTAATATCGCGCTTCTCACCGGCCTCAAGCGACACACGGTCGAACGCTTTCAAGCGCTGGATAGGTTTTTCGCTGCGCTCAAACATATCGGTCACGTAGACTTGGACCACTTCATCGCCTGCCACTTTTCCGGTATTTTCTACAGTAACCGTGACGTCGATTTGGCCGTCTTGAGTAACCTTGCTGCCCAGTTTCAAATCAGACAAAGCAAACTCGGTATAACTCAACCCATGGCCGAAGGCCCACAATGGCTCTTTGTCGAAGTACAAGTAAGTACGGCCTTTACTGATGTCGTAATCATTAAAAGCAGGCAAGTCTTTCCACGACTTCACAAAGGTCAGCGGAAGCTTGCCGCCTGGGTTATTTTCACCAAACAAAGTATTGGCAATAGCAGCACCACCTTGCTCACCTGGATACCAACTCTGAAGTATTGCCGGAACATTGTCTTTCAGCCATGGGCTTTCCATCGACGAACCAGACTGAAGAACGACAACGATATTAGGGTTTACCTCAACAACCTCTTTGAGCATATCGGTCTGTTCCCGTGGCAAGCCTTCAGCAATGCGGTCAATCGACTCACGCTCGTAATCAGTCGACAGTCCCATTAACGCAATGACGGCATCCGCTTCTTTTGCAGCGGCCAGCTCCTGCCCTGCACTCGCTGAATTGAGCTGTGGTAGCTGCCAGCCGAACATTAGCTCGTGGCCTTTTGCTCTAGGCAAACGCATTGAGTAAAGCTCAAGCTCATAGGTCTTCTCGCCGTCAAGCTCAATCTCAACCATTGATGGTAGACGCTTATTGGTATCACCATGGCTACGCAGCACGGTTGAACCATTGATGTTTAAGGTAACGTTAGCACCGAGGCTTTCGAAACCAAGGGTATACAGGCCGCTCTGTGGAGGAACAATCGTAGTGGTATAACGGACGGAGTAGCTATTACTGTCTTTGATATCAGCATGAGGTTTGGAAGCGGTCCAATTAAAATCAATATCACCTGCGGTGTTGGACGCTATCGGCTGACCACTAGCTCCGCGATTATTGAAGTAGTCAGCTTGCCAGACCCCCATCCCTTGGGTATCTAGGAGGGTAATGTTATCCATTGGAATCGCGCTTAAGGTATTATTACTACCTTGCCAAGGTACATATACCACCTCGACATCACTGCCTAGGTAATCCTTAATACCACCTAGCGCTGTGACTGGGTTTCTCGGGGTTCCTGAGTACGTGCCAAAGTTGAGCCTGTTGGCGTTAGGACCAATCACCGCTACTTTTTTCAACGCTGATTTATCCAATGGCAACAATGGCGAGCCCTCAACATCTTCGTTTTGCAGTAAGACCATACTCTTTTCAGCAAGCTCAAGTGCCAACGGCTTGAAGGTGGTCATGATCTCAAACGGCAGATCTTTCCATGGTGACATCTCTTCGGGATCGAACATACCCAGTCGCAAGCCGACCCGCATGGTATTTCGGAATGCACGGTCCAACTGCTCTGACGTTGTTTTGCCTTGCTTTATAGCCGTGATGGCTTCATCGCGAAAAATACGGGTATTGTCGAAATCCAATGTTTCGGCATTCAACACCGCCGCCGCAGATTCGACGTAATTGTCATAAATATCGTGACCACGAAAGCCTCGCTCTTCCCAACCTTTGGCGGTCATCAAGATAGAGCCATAATCCCCCAGCACAAAGCCATCGAAACCCCACTCGCCGCGCAAAATATCTTTGATCAGCCAGGTATTAGTCACTGCCGGTTCGCCGTTCAAGGCATTGTAGGCCGTCATGACAATCTGGGCATCGGCTTCTTGGACGACCTGCTTATAAGCTGGGAAATAATATTCCCGCAGTTGCTTCTCAGATATATCCGCGTTGCCATGAAAACGGTTGTGTTCTTCATTGTTAGCGACAAAGTGTTTGGCACCCGCAGCGGTCTTGAGGTATTTGGGGTGATCCCCCTGAAGACCTTTGACATAGGCACTGGCCATGACCCCATTAAGTAGCGGGTCTTCACCATAGGCTTCCTGGGTTCGACCCCAACGGGGATCACGGGCAATATTAATAACAGGGGACCAGAATGTCAGCGGGCCGCGCTTACCGTCTCTGATCACCGGCCCATTGTGATATTGGGCCCTAGCCTCATCCGATACCGCATCACCCATCCGCTTTATCGCTTGGGGAGACCAAGTAGCCGCCAAACCAATTGACTGAGGGAAAACGGTCGCCGCATTACGACGAGGTGCCGCAAGGCCATGTAAAGCTTCGCCGGGCATAAATGATTTTAATCCGTAACGCGGAACACCTTCGTTCCACAAGGTGATCATATTGCCTTTTTCTCTATCGGTTAACCGAGCACTGATATCATCCAAGCGCTCTTCAATCGGCAAAGTATGATCAAAAAAAGCAATATATTCACCGCTCTTCCCGGCGTTGCTTCCGGCACTTACTCCCATGGCAGCAGCAGATAAACTGACGCCAACGGCTAACATTTTCAGTTTCATTTTTGCCTCAATTTAAACGTTTCGACTAAATCAAAGGCTATCAAAAAAGATGTTTAATAACTAATCACTTAACACGTTATATGTCAGTTTTGAGAGCTAGGTTTCCCCTAAAAAAACATAAAAAAAACCTCTCTGGCTTTAGGGCGAGAGAGGCTCCTTGGTACAACAGGCTTTACGTGATAACTACACCGTAAAACGGTTCACTTCACTGGTGAGGGAATGGGCCAGTTTCACAATAGACTCGGATGCCTCTTGACTAGATTCTGAGTCTGCTGCGGTTTTATCGGCCAATGCATTAATTTCAAACACGTTGGTATTAACATCACCAGTCACCACCGCTTGTTGCTCAGCCGCCGAGGCAATCTGGATGTTCTTCTCTGCAATACCGGCAACTGTTTCAGTGATGGCCTGCAATGCTTCGCCTGCCTGCTTAGTTTTGACCGTGCTCTCTCGGGCATATTGATCACCGGATTCCATACGCTCAATGGCATGCTGACAACCGTTTTGCAGGCGAGCTATCGTATCTTGAATATCTTCCGTGGCGCTCTTGGTACGCTGTGCCAGGGTACGAACCTCATCTGCGACCACCGCAAAACCACGACCATAGCTACCGGCCCTTGCCGCTTCAATGGCGGCGTTCAAAGCCAATAAATTGGTTTGATCAGAAATCTCACGAATCGTATCTGACACACTACCGATATCTTGCGAATGCTTGCCTAGCTCATTGATAGCGACTTTGGCTTGTTCAATTTCATCTGCCAAATCAACAGATTGAGCAATTGCTTCGTTAACAACCCCCACACCGCTTTGGGCCAGCTCATCTGATTTCTGGGAAGCTTCAGCTGCTGCCACTGCGCTAGCCGCCACATCACTAACCGTTGCTGTCAGCTCTTCGGTAGCAGTGGCAATTTGTTGGATTTGTGCCTGCTGCGATGCGGCATTCGAGGCCGTCTGTTCACTGAGCTGGGTATTTTGCTGGGAGGCAATATTGAGCTGATTAGCCGAATCGCCAATCAAAGAGACTGTTTGTTGGAACCTTGCCGCAATGTTATTAACCGCATCACCAATGACGGTAAATTCATCCTGGCCCTGAGCCTGAGCTCGGCAAGTCAGGTTACCTTCGGCAATATTATTGGCCGTGGCCTGAAGTTCCTTGAGTGCAAAAACAATGCGACGGATGGTCAAATAGGCGATGCCGATTAACAGTAATGTACTCACAATCAGTGCTGTACTCATACTCCAGACAAAGCTCTGCCCGTCGCTGACCGCTTCGGTATAAGCATCCCTAGCACCAGTTGCACTTAAGTCATTCATGGTATGAAGCAAGGTTTTTAGTTGCTCAATCTTAGGGTTTACCTCGCTGAGCAACAGTACATTGGCTTGCTGGAATTCGCCTTGTTCTAGCAGATCAATAATGACCTCAAAGCCTGAAAAGAACAATTCATCAGTCAGAGAACTCGCCTGTGTGGCTGCCGCCTCAAGGCTTGCTCCCATATTGAATGTCATCAAATCAAAATACAGCGCCTGAAGATCATCATAGCTTTCATAGATCAAATCGATATGCACCGAAATGGGATGATCATGATAGCTGCCGCTAAAAGCATTCGGATCATGCTGTATCGCCAACAGGGAGTGTACCCTAGCCTGTTCTACCCGCTGCTGGATATCGCTAATGGTTATGACCTTTGCCAAATCATCCTCAACCAAGGTGGCGGTTTGATTAGACAACTGACTTAACCCGCTTAATCCTTCATACCCAACAAAGGCAATCGAGCAGAAAGCAATGGCGATAGTGACAACAAGCCGATTGGTGATTTTTCTCGTCCATGTGAATAGTGATGACATAATTATTCTTATTCTCTTCTGTAGGTATTTAATCATCAGGGCTTAGGGCAGAACACGCGGCCTAAGCCCTGATTCGTTGACATACGCAAAGCACGAACAGATGTATTTCGCTCACTCTTACTGGCAAGCAACCTGATAGCTTTCCGGGAAAAGCTCTTCCAGCGTCGGCGCTGGCTTATACTCAAGCGGTAAATTGACCCATTCCTCCCGTGGCGGTACATCGTACTTCGCCTCGAGCTTGCTGATCTCTGCTTTTAGCCGCGCGATCTCTTGCTGGTAGCGCGGATCGTTAATCGCGTTGTTCATCTCTGTCGGATCTTCTTCGATATCGTAAAACTCCCACTCATCGATATCGTAATAGAAGTGCATCAGCTTATAGCGACTATCACGGGTACCGTAATGCCTGGTCACATCGTGCATCGCTGGATATTCATAGAAGTGGTAGTAGAGAGACTGGCGCCAATCCGCAGGTGGTTCGCCATCGAGCAACGGCACCATAGATTCACCTTGGATATCCGCAGGTACGTCAAGGCCCGCATACTCAAGGAAAGTTGGTGCGTAGTCGATGTTCTGCACCAAGTGATCCACGACAGTACCCGGCTTGATCCGATTCGGGTATTGGATCAGCAAAGGCGCACGGAACGATTCTTCATACATAAAGCGCTTGTCGAACCAGCCATGCTCTCCCATGTAGAAGCCTTGATCTGAGGTATAGACAACAATGGTGTTATCTGCGAGACCGTTCGCTTCAAGATAATCAAGCACCTCACCCACAGACTCATCGACCGACTTGATGGTGGCCAGGTAATCCTGCAGATAACGCTGGTATTTCCAGATGGCAATTTCCTCTGCCGTCATATTGGCTTCATTGGCGTTGAACCAATCATTACGGTCTTGGTAGGCTTTATCCCATGCCTGACGCTGCTCCGGAGTTAGACGCGCCAGCAGAAACGGCCAGATATCTTCGCGCCATTCTGTTTCACCCACCCCCTTGGTCATTTTCAAATCATGGCCTTCCTGGGCATCCCGGTAGATTGTCATGGTTTGCATGGCAGCCGCCGCGCGGCCTTCATAGGTGTCGAAATAGTTATCCGGTACTGGGAAGGTGGTATTCTCAAACGCACGCATGTGTTGCGGGGCCGGCATCCAGTTGCGATGTGGCGCTTTGTGGTGAAGCAACAAGGCAAAGGGCTTGTCACTGTGCTGTTGCTCTTCCAACCAACGCAATGACTTCTCGGTGATCAGCTCAGTGGTGTATCCATGCTCACGCTTCACACCCTGGGCGGTAATAAAGTCAGGGTTGTAATACTCCCCCTGATCGTTCAGGACTTCCCAATGATCAAAGTCGATCCCTTCAGGAGTGAGGTTGATATGCCACTTCCCGATACAAGCAGTGGTATAACCATGTTTTTTCAGTAGCCTTGGCCAAGTCGGCTGGTGACCATCAAATAGTTGGCCGTTATGGTTGAAACCGTTTTTATGGCCAAATTTCCCCGTCAGCATGGCGGCTCTCGAAGGGCCACACAGGGAGTTGGTTACGAAGGATTGGTCAAACCGCGCACCGTTTTGGGCAATACGGTCGATATTTGGCGTCGGTGCCAAGTGGGCGATATCGCTGTTGTAAGCGCTCAATGCCCGAATCGCATGGTCATCAGACATAATGTAGATAATATTGGGGCGAGTCGCTGACGGCTCAGCCTGTCTTTCTTTCGTCATGATAGCTGGCTCCATCTGCACCCCGCCGATCTCACGGGGCGCCGTAGGTTGAAAAAAATTAGCCCTTGATGCGGATCAGTTCACCTCAACAGTTGCGCAAAGTGTGGCATTGCAGTCACCACCGACATACAGTTCGACCGTCGAAGGTTCCAGAGCGAAGGTTTTGTTGATGCCGTAGAAACGTAGCTTTTCAACAGGTAACGATAATACGACCTCTTTGGCCTCACCCGGCTCTAGAGTCACCCGACAGAAGTCTTTCAGCTCACGCACTGGTCGTGTAGTTGAAGCCATCTGCTGGCGGATGTAACACTGAACGACTTCTGTCGCAGTTAGCATGCCTTTATTACGCAAACTCACTGTTACATACAAGGTGTCACCTGCCGTCAGATCAGCTTGGCTCAAGCGCAAGTTGGAATATTCAAATTCACCATAAGTCAGACCAAATCCGAATGGGTATAGCGGAGTATCTTTCTGATCTTTGTAAGGCTGGTAGTCTTGGAAATCACGCATTTTGCCAAGTGGCTTACGGGCATAGTACATCGGGATCTGACCGGTACTGCGCGGCACCGACATCGGCAATCGACCTGACGGGGAGACATCACCGAATAGCAAACGTGCGACGGCATGACCTGCTTCGGTACCGGATTGCCATGCGTACAGAAGCGAGTCGGCAAACTGCTCTGTCGCTGCAGACGGTACTGGACGGCCGGTACATTGCACCACAACCAAAGGCTTGCCGACTTCACCGATAGCACGGATCAATTCTTCCTGGCCAGCAGGCAAAGTGAGCTCAGCAACATTGCGAGCTTCACCTGTGCGGCGGTGGCTTTCGCCGGTACACAGGATCACAAGATCGGCACGATGAGCACACTCGACCATTTCATCGGTAAATGCTGCTTCCTCAGTTAACAGTTCAATGGTGCAGTCGAGTTTAGCTGTCCATGCTTTGATGCCTTCATAAATGCTGGTCACATCCTCGGCACGACCGTCCAAACACCAAGAACCTAGGTGCTGACGCTTAGAGTGAGCGTGCGGGCCAATCACTGCGATAGTCATCGGCTTAGCCTCAATCGGCAACACATCATGGTTGTTTTTAAGCAGCACCATACTCTGCTCGGCAACAGTTAGCGCCTGTGCAAGGTGCTCTGGGTGACGCATGACACTCTTGTGCTTGTACTCATCGACATAAGGACGCTCGAACAATCCAGCCTTGAACTTGGTACGCAGTACCCGGCGGGTTGCCTCATCGATATGGGTAATATCAATGGCTTCTTTGTCCAGAAGATCTTGAAGGTGATCTTCATAGGCTTCATTGGTCATCGCCATATCAACACCGGCTTTAAGCGCCTCTGCAGCAGCACCCTCAGCGCCTTTGGCGACACCGAAATAGGCAAGGTCCGAAATGGAGCCCCAATCACTGATCACCATACCATCGAAATGCTGCTCTGATTTAAGCCAACCATTGATCAGCGATTGGCTACCCGAAACCGGCGTACCTCCCAGATCATTAAAACCGGACATAACAGTTTCGACACCTGCCTCAACAGCAGCAGCGAACGGTGGCAAGTAAACATTGTGCAGAGAGTTGTCGGAAATTTCCGTGGTGTCGTAGTCACGACCGCCCTCTGAAGCACCGTAGCCGACAAAATGCTTGGCACATGCCACCAAAGAGTCTTCATCTGCAGGTGAGTCACCCTGGAAGCCCTTTACTACAGCTTTGGCAAATTGGCTGGTTAGATATGGATCTTCACCGCTACTTTCAATAACACGGCCCCAGCGTGGGTCGCGAACGATATCGAGCATTGGCGCAAACGTCCAATGGATCCCGAGCGAAGCCGCTTCTTTTGCGATACAGCGGTATGCATTCTGAACTTGCTCTGGGTTCCATGACGCTGCCTGGGCCAACGGGATTGGCAAAACGGTTTGCTGACCATAAATCACATCGCGGGCAATGATAAGCGGAATGCCAAGGCGGCTACCCTCAACGGCTGCACGCTGGATTTCATTAAGCTGGGCAGGGCTCACCGTTTCACCTGGCGCATTACCGGCCCAAGCCGTATCGGCCAAAATACGCGAGCCCCAATGGCCCTGGCGGATACGCTCAAGGTAAGTATCACGGTTGATATTGTATTCAAGCATCGGGGATTGGCACAGCTGGCCAATTTTTTCTGCCACTGTCATTCGTGACAACAAGTCTTCGACTCTTTCTTCAACAGGTAAAGTACTGTTCTTATATGGGAATTCCATACAATACTCCGAAATCTATTTGTGCGAATTCATCTCAGCAGAGATCATCGAAAAAAGCCGCCCTAACAGGGCGGCAAAAGGTGAAAAATGATTTATTCAAAATCAAAGTAAGGGAATGCTTGGGTCAGAAAATCTTCCATCTCTGCAGCCAGCTCTTCATCACCAGTTTGCCGAGCACGCTGTAACTGTGCGAAGGCGACTTCTGGTACGTATTTGCTATCGAGCTGAACATAGATATCAATGAAGGACTGTAGATCTTCATCAGCAAATTGCGGGATTAACCGGCCTGGCGCAACCAGTGCTTCCTCATAAAAGGCAGGGCGGATGCCAAACAACGCATGCTCCCAGGATTCGATAACTTGCTGGTAACCACCAAGGTATTGCTCGTCGATACGCAGTTCCAGCTTGTTCATTCCTTTAAGCGCAATGACGTAATTTCCCGCGGCTTCTTGTTCTACCGCATAATCGAAATAACTTTTGGACAAGAAATACGCCTTGCCCCACGCCGCCCAATAAGCCACGAGAACAACGGAGAGTAGGAGAACGATTTTTTTAAGCTGAGATACATTCATTACTTAACTCCTACCCCAGTGAACGCCTTGATGAAGTTCTTCTGCATAAAGAAGAAAACAAACACAACCGGTACGGCAATCATCGTCGTCATCGCCCATACCTGTTCGAGGTTGCCGGCAGGAATATCTTGCTGGAACTTAAACAGTGCTAGCTGAAGGGTCAGCATAGAGTCGTCACGGATATACAGTAGCGGCCCCATGAAGTCGTTCCATGCCCCCATGAAGGTCAGAATGCCAACTGTCGCCATCGCAGGGCGCATCATTGGCAGGACAACCTTGAAGAAAATACGCATCTCGCTGGCACCATCAATACGTGCCGCCTCAAGGTAGGCCTCATCGACCTGAGTCATGAATTGGTATAGCAGGAAGATATTATAGGCACTGATCGCCCCAGGGATGATCAGCACGCGATAGGTATTCACCCAGCCCCAGTCATACATCATCATGTACACAGGAATGGTGAACAGAATCGCCGGTACCATCATCGAAGACAGAATCAAACGCAGCCATACTTGGCGACCAGGCATCTTGGTTTTGGCAATTGCAAAGGCCACCATGGCAGACAGCAGACAGTTAAGCACCATCACCGATACCGAAACAAAAATGGTGTTGAAGAAGATGCGCCATAGATTAACGCTGTCAAACACCTCGATATAGCCCTTGGCAGACCACGAGGTCGGCAAGGCATTCGGCGAGTGCATGATCTCTGAGCCCGACTTGAACGAGTTGATGATCATAAAGAAGAACGGGTAAAGCACGATCAGGCTGGCAGCTAACAAGCCGATATAAATGAGCAGCTTACCTTTATTGGAATTATTCATGGTTAGTCCTTACCCTTAGTCAATTTCAACTGAAGCATGGTCAACACGAAAATAACAATCGCAAGCAGTAGACCAATGGTTGACGCTTCACCCATCTTCATCTGTTCGAAACCGGTCTGGTACAAGTGAAGTACAGGCGTGAGGGCCGAGTTGTGAGGGCCGCCCTGCAAATCAAAGTTCATGAATACTTCGGTAAACATCTGCAAACCGTTAATCACGTTGATGGTCATAACAAAGACAATCTGCGGCTTGATCAGCGGCAAGATAATCTTAGTGATCTTGCGCCACCAGGTCGCACCATCAATATCTGCAGCTTCAAGCAAAGAACGGTTAATACTGGCAATACCACCAAGGAAAATAATCATCTGAACGCCGAACCACTTCCAGGCACTGAATACCGCGATCACCGGCATTGGTAACCACTTTTCAAATTTCCAGAAGATAGGCGAACTCAGCACATTCCAATCCATCATTAATGACTGAATTGGACCATTCGGGCCTGCAACAAAGTCAAAGATAATCATTGCAACCGTGATTGATGTCACAACCGGAATAAAAAGAACGGTTCTAAATAGGCTCGATAAAAAAGTAATTTCATTCAGCATCAGGGCTACGCCCATTGCACAGACGAAACTCAATGTGATGAAAATTATCTGATTGAAAAAGACATTAAAAAGAGATTTCCAAAATTTATAATCTGTCGCTGAATCCACCCAATTCCCAAGACCAACAAAGCGGGTATTTTCAGGGTTAAGAATGTTTATATCTAAAAAACTATTTTGTAATGACAAGAAGAACGGGTACAGCATAAATATTATGAAATATGCTACCCACGGCAACATAAACAGGTATGGCACCCAGTAACGTTTTATGTTCATGGCTTTTATTCCATTTAAAAATTAAAATCTTTGGTTGGCTGCAGCTAGGCCTGCAGCCGAATTCGCAATAAAGTAAACCGTTACCGGTGCATTATTTTCTTAACATCTTCTGTAGCTGCGCGAACTGCTTCTTCTGGTGTTAGCCTGTTCATAACAACCGACTGCGAATAGTAATTCAGTATGATGCTCGATACTTCCGAGACCGAAGCATTAGACTCGTTCATCACCACATGCTGTAGCTGGTCGACAAACGGTTTGATGTCCTCTGTTTGGAAGTATGGGTGCTCTTGCAGTGACGCCAGGGTCGGCAAGTTCTGCAGCGCCATATTCGCCTTGAGGTTGAAATCATCTTCCATCAGCAGCTCGATAAGCTGCCAGCTGCGCTCTTCAATATGACGAGTATTCTTAAATACCATCAAAGCTCGGCCATCAAGGTTGGAGTAGTGCGTATCACCTTTTTCACGAACCGGGATTGGGGCAATACCGACATCCTCACCAATCACCATTGGCTTACCTGCTGCGTCCTGCAGGTTGGCACGCCAGGCAATACCGTACTGCGGCCAAATACCGATGGTACGCGAGAAGAAGTTCTGCTCCATTGTCAGCGGGGCAAACTGCTGAAGCTGCTTCATGGTCTCAAGGAATGGCACCATGCCTGCTTCTTCTTTATCGAATACCGGGTGGGTACCGTAGCGGTTAAGTAGTTGGTACTCACCATCGTTGAAGTTGTAATACATTGGTGACAGCATGTTCCAGTACCAACCACCGCTTGCTAGCGCGTCGTTCCACAGGGCAACGCCATGAACCCGGCTGCCATTTGAACGTGCTGGCAAGTTATTAATTTTTTCAGCGGCAACTAACAATTCATCCCAAGTCTGAGGCGGCAACTCTGGGTCTAATCCTGCTTCGCGGAATAGGTCCTTGTTATAAATCATCATTTGCGTGGTAGCGTGCCACGGGATGTAATACTGGCGGCCGAAATGCTTTTCCATAAATTGCGGTTCGATGCGATCTGTCATTTCATCGAAGCCATCGAAATCATCAAGATACATCAAACGACCTAACTTGGCGTACCTCGGTACCATGTAACCAAAAATACCCGCATACACATTCGGATAATCACCAGCTGCCATGCGAGTTTCAAGGTTGCCGTCGTTAGTAAGAATTAATTCAACATCAGGATAACGCTTTTCATATTCGGGTTTAATGACTTCGTTTACAAATGCCATCTGGTCACCCGATGACACCATAAACTCTATTCTTTCTTTGGCACAAACAGAACTTGCCATGGCAACTAAGAGAACTGTAAGCCACTTGTATTTCATTTCGCTATCCTTATAAGGCTATATAAAATCGCCCCAAATCACAAAACATGGCTGTTGCCATGAATATTTCATGGCAACCAATTATTAGATATGTTTTTTGGACCTAAAAGAAAGAATAAATCAAAAATAAAAACTACACGGTTTCTCGTTCAACAATTTGAGTCGGTAGAATTGTCACTTGTTCGATTTCTTCTTCACTGTTCATTGCACTAAATAGCACTTCAACAGCTTTAACACCCATTTCATACTTATGATGAGTAACAGTACTTAATGCCGGTGTCGTTCTTTCAGATTCTCTGATATTGTCAAAACCAATCAGCTTTAATTGCTCTGGAATTTTAATACCATTTTCATTCGCAGCTCGGATAATACCGAGAGCCATTTCATCATTTGCAGAAAATATTGCTTTCGGTGCTTCACCTTGTTCAATAATTTCCTTCATTTTTAAATATGCGTCTTCTTCCGTGAAATCAGATTTAATAATTAAGTTATTATCAAATTTGACATTGTAGAAGCCAAGCGCGGCAATGTAGCCTTCCAAACGTTTCTGGTTGTCGTATGAGTCGTCTGGACCACAGAAGTAATGCACTTGCTTACAGCCATTTGAAATAAGCTGCTTGGTTGCACCAAATGCACCACCGAAGTTATCAATCAAGATGTTGTAGATATGCTCTGCTTTAACTTCACGATCTAGCGCGACAATCGGCAAGTCCTTGGAAGCCACAGATTTAAGGAAATCATCATCGAACGCGTTACTCAGGATAATGGCACCGTCAATCATCTGATCTTTCAGGTAACGGTGAGCCGTTGATTCCGCGCCGCCAAACAGGCTACATGCAATCAAGTCGTAACCCATCTCATGAACTTTACGCTCGATTCCCTGGACTAACTCACTGTAGATTGGACCGAACCAAGAGTTGAAGAAGATACCAATAGCACCCACATTCTTTTGTCTTAAGCGCTTAGCATTGCTGTTTGCTGAATAGTTCAGCTTCTTGGCGACTTCAAGTACATGGTTACGAGTTTTCTCGCTGATACGATCACTGTTGTTAATCGCGTAAGACACTGTCGAAATAGATACTTTCGCTTCTCTAGCGACATCTTTGATTGTAGGCCTCATTAGCTAAACCTTATTCCTCTCACTTAAACCGTAATTAGTTGCAGCCTTGCGTACTAAAAAATAATTTTTTGTATTTGTAGCTAGTTCTCAACGTAAATTATAACGGATCATGTAAAACGTTTCTACAAATCGAAAGTGAGTAACATTGACGCACAACACATAATACGACAGATGATTAGGTTGACACCCCGGAAACCGGGGTGTCAGGCCCTACGACTATAGCCAGATAGTCAGCTCGTTCTGCGTATCTTGCAGCATGGAAGCGACTAGTTGCTTCTCGATTAGCGCACCACCAGTTCGGTAAGCATTTGGCATTAGCGAAATAGCAAGCTCTTCACCATTTAGCTCAACACGTTTCGGTGTGTAAGTACCCTGCTCTGGGTTAATTACCAAGCGGCATGGCTTGCCGTATAGCGTGAAGTCCAGCGTCACTTTACCCATTTGCTTGGCAATCACTGGGTCGAGTACCAAAGACTCGTTATCGAAACGAATACCCAATACGTTACTGATCACCTGGTTGATGTAAATACCAGGGCCGCTTGAGTAGATACGCCAGCCACCTTTCACTGCGACTTCGCCTTTTTTCAGCTTGTCGAAATCACGGTACGCTTCGTAGCGGTCATTGAACTTACCGTCAGAGCTTGAGAAGTAAGCGTTAGACTGACGTACTTCTGCGTTCGGTACAGCCTTTTGAATACCCACAGGGACAATCTTGTACAGGTTCTGCGCAACTTCATCCGCTTTACCCATCTTACATAGTGCTTCGATGAAACGAATGTGAGCGTGACAGTACTGAAGACCTACTTCACGACCAAGGTTTGCAGCCAGTTCGGCACGCTTGAAGTAGCTCTGCTTACCACCTTGGTATTTCGCCATTTTCTCCATCAGGCGCACGCCGTCAGGGTGAACCAGGTTCTCTTCGATAATAGCCATGTGCTTGTCTGCCATCTCTTTGTCGAACGTTTCAGAGATGATAGAACGTGATGCTGGCAGCAGGCGGTACTTGATGCCTGTTTTCTTGTCTGACGGGTGAAGAAGGTACTCAACCTGATCGACGTCTTTGTTCGGTAGGTGGATAAAGCCAGCAATAACACCGTCTTTGATCAGCAGGTTGTTGTAATCCTCTTCCATTTCGATAGCCAGTTTATTGATCTTGTGAACAAAAACGGCGAAATCAGGGTTGCCTTCAAGAGCTGCGCTCAAAGTCTTCAACGCTTGTAGTGTTAGCGGGATAGTCCAGCCACTGACCATGTTTTCACGCAGGGCTTGGTTAGCCGGCTGCAAAGTATCATCCCAGTCACCGTCTCCGTAGCATGATAGCGATGTGCCAGGGATCAGGTTGTCGATGATGTGTTTAACCTGGCGCTCAACGTGAGCAAACAGGGTGTAAGTTTCAGTGGTGAAGGCAAAGCCGTCTTCGATGCTGGTGTATGGCACTTCGATGTTCAGTACATCCAGATCGCCTGTGGCCGTGATGTAATCAGCGATGGCTTTCAAAGGCCAAACTACGATGTCACCGTGGCAGTCTTCCTGCTGGATCTTGGCGTATTTATCGAACATGAACCACTGAGGCCAAGTACCGGTTTCGATATGCTGGTGGCTGTAGATGGTTTTCAGTAGGTCAACCACACGATCATAGCGCTGCATCGACATAAAGAATTCGAATGGGCCCTGAGAAACATCACGCGTACCCCACGCCGCACCAGAGTATTGCTCTAGGCCGTGTGGCGTGCTGTAGTGTACCAATGCGTTGTGGGTGAACCACTGCATAGTGTCATTCAGCTTCTGTGCGTTGTAGCTGTCGTTCTCGAAATCAATGTGGAAGTTATTGATCAGTGCGTGCTGTGAAGCTTGGTATTTTTCAATTTCAGCAGAAAAGTCCAGTGCTAACGGAGCCGTTACCTGTTCAGCGCTCACTGCACCTTGAATCGTCAGGCTTGCTTTGTCTTGTACCTTACCTTGGAACAGTACGTAACGAACACTGTCATCAGCTTTCACTAGCGACACTTCTGCCAGTGAAGCGTCAGGGCGAATCGCGTAGGTCAGCTCAGGGTGAACCGAGTTCATCAGCTCGAAGTCGCCAGAAACAGTCATGTAGTCATCTTTGTGCTCAACCACGACATTGGCATCATTTTCATTGTTACCCATTACCATTTGGTTGGTCACAATGACTTCAAGCGCATCAGATAGATTAACGGTTTCGATATCTAGCTGGATTGAAGAGGTATCCTGCGCACTGAAGCTGGTTACAACGATATAACCTTGCTGGTATTTGTATACCCAGCGCGAGAAGTTAAGACCTGTTTCGTAAGCTGATGGCATTGAAAGAATGCGGAAATCCTCACCTTCCTTCAACCAGATACGCTGACCGCTGTACTTGAATAGGTTCAGCGACGTACGGTCAACACCCAACAGTTTGTTGAAAGAGGTATTGCCAATAACGACATGAGAGTTAAACACACCATACATACCATGGGTTGAGCTCATCACGGCATTTTGGAAGTCCTGGCAGTTACCAGAAGAAACCATGTGACCAGTTGAACGCTCAAGCACACGCTCTTTGGCAGGGAGTGTTACATAACGGCTTTCGCCTTTTTGCTTGCCGTAGAAGAAAGACAATAGCTTGCCGTCTTGCTCTTCTGCAAAGCGACGCTCTTCACCGAAGAAATGTTTGATTTCTTCTGCGCTAAGCTCGTCACCAACAAGAACGTTATAGCCATTTAGGAAGAATGAAGGCAGTGTTTGCTCTGTTGCCGCTGTCATTGCCGGCACTGAATATGCCGCTTTGATAGTTTCAAGATCACCCGCTTCAGCAACATTCGAACCTTCTAGGTTAGTACCGAATGAGATGTAGAATACCGACTGAGACTGCTCTGCCGGAGCCAGTGTAATGTCCGCAGTTTGCAGCGCGACATAACCCATTTCAAACTGAAGTTTTTCGTTTGCTAGTGTTGGCTCAGAAAGTACTACTGGCGTTGGCTCAAAACGGTAGTTTTTGCCAAAGAACTGATAACCATCTGTTGAGTAACCAACAATTGAATCAGTCAGTGAGCCAATTTGAGAGCAAGGGTTACCCGTAGACTGAGGCAGGTTCTGGCGCGAGCAGATAACATAACCCGCTTGCTCTAGGTTAAATACCTGATGGTCTAGGTATTGGCTAACATAGCACTCATTGCTTTTTACGCCGCCTTCATCGGCAAGCGCAAGGTCTTGGCCAAACACCAAATCGTATTTCAGAGCACTTTTTTGCAGGTTTTCTACCTGAGTGGTAAAGAATACTTTTTCAGATTGTGCATCTAGGCTAATTACCACCGTTGCACGGAAAGCTTCTGTGGTGGTTTCCCAGCCAACCAAGCCAGCTTCAGTACGAAAAGTGCGCATATTGTGGTTAAGGTGCATAAGCGGCATGAATGACATGCCAGCGTCGCTTTTAACGCGAATATATACATTTGACAAAGCACCTTCGAATTCACTTGGCTCGTAAAGGTTTACCATTACATTACCAGATTTAATATTCTTCAGAACATTATGCTCAGTAAATTCTAGGTTTAGTAAGCCATTTGAGACTACATGGCTTGAGTCAGAAATAGTGTGAATCATGAAATTAAAATACCTATAATATAAATTTAAAACTGTCTGTTATTCTGTCGGAATAAAAATGTTTTCTTCGGTGCTTCTATCGAAAATATGGCACTTATCCATATTGAAATAAATTTGATGCATGCTTTGTTTACACAATGCAATGTCTGGGTTTACATATTTACAAATCAATTGTTTACCTGCGAAGTTTAGATAAACAAAAGACTCAGAACCCATTTCTTCAACTTCTGTAATTTTGGCTTCGCAGCTGTTGCTCGCTTCACCGATATTAATATGCTCAGGTCGCAATCCTAAAAATACTTCGTGGCCGTTATATTGTTCAGCTCGGGCTTGCTTCGCTTCTGGCAATTCGAATAGATGACCGTCAACTTCAACAGCCATTTTATTAGATTCGGTTTTTGTCAGTTTACCTTCCAGCATATTCATGGTCGGTGAACCGATAAATTCAGCAACAAACTTATTTACGGGTTTGTGGTACAGGTTCATTGGCGTATCAACCTGCATAATGGCACCACGGTTTAGCACACAGATGCGGTCGCCCATGGTCAATGCTTCAACCTGATCATGGGTTACGTAGATCATGGTTGCAGGTTTACCACTCTGCTTAAGTTCATCGTGCAAACGAGAAATTCGCATCCGCATTGAAACACGCAATTTCGCATCTAGGTTTGAAAGCGGTTCATCGAACAAGAAAACTTCTGGCTTACGTACCATGGCACGGCCCAAAGCAACACGCTGACATTGACCACCAGACATTTGGCCCGGCTTACGGTCAAGCAATTCAGTGATTTCCAGCAATTCTGCCGCTTCTGTAACACGGCGATGAATTTCTTCTTTCGACTTCTTGCGAGTCTCCAAACCAAAAGCCAGATTCTGACGCACAGTCATATGTGGATACAGTGCGTAGTTCTGGAACACCATGGCAATACCACGATCTTTCGGTAGGACTGAGTTGCAATGCTTATCACCGATATGAAGATCACCGCTGGTGATACTTTCAAGCCCGGCAATCATTCGCAGTGTGGTTGATTTGGCACAGCCCGAAGGACCAACCAGCACCATGAACTCACCATCCTTGATGTCCAGACAAAAATCATGAACAGCGTGATAACCATTCTTATAAATTTTGTTTATGTTTTGCAGCTTGACCTGGGCCATAACCGTACTCTTCGTAGAAAATTGTTTGTGTTGAAACGTTTCTACAGATAGTAAGTAATGCCCTATTTACTGTCAACAAAAGGTCGCAAATCAGGTACATGGGTCACACTTTTTTGTCAGCCGGAGAGCAAACCGCTTTCAAAAAACACTTAAAACATTAAAAATCAGCAACTTAAACCCAAAATAACCCTTTGTAGCACCGGCTAAATAGGCAAATACACAGCGACAATTAAGCACTATGTTGCTGTTAATTCGGCCATCATTAGTCAAAACTTTGATATAGCTCTAACTTTCTCAACGTGAAATTATTGAAATGGCGCTGCATATTTTTCACTCATTTCGAAACGTTTTATCTGCCGTGAACGATACTAAGAGCTCACGATGAATATATACAGTGTATGGCACCTACAAAAAAGCCCAACTACGTAGCAGTTGGGCTTCTCTCTTACAAAGCGATTAATCGCTAACTATTAGTCAATTAATAACACTGTGCGCTGTGGTTACAGTAATTATCGTCCAGCAACTTTTGCTGGTATACCCGCACATTATCCAACGTTACGAAGCTCTCACCGGTATAACCTTCGTTTTGCTTCATACGGAACACAAGATTCAGCGCCGTTTCACCTGGCCGCTTACGGACTGTCACCGTCATCTCTTCAGGGGTATCATCATCTATAAAGCCAACATCTCGCCAATCCCCCGTTGGGTTAGCACTTGAGTTAGGCGGGCTCTGCGGGTTCTCGATATCGAACTTCACTTCGAATTTCGCATCAGCCAGTTTGCGCTCATTACCCTCACTGACATTAAAACGAATCAAGTAGCGCGTCCCGTCGGGATCACCTGAAATATCGATTTTCCGCTCAACACTTTCCCAGCTTGTATCACCACCGCTTAGATAAAAGTTAAATGATTCACTGCCATTTCCTAAATCATCATTAGCAGAAGAGTGAAGAGCCCCAAAAGATTGTAGCGCTGTGTTACCAAACACAAATTTTCCGTCGCTTTCGGTAAGATACTCAATATGCAGATAGCTGGCATTCGCAGGTTGCTTAATATCCAGCGATACAAGTTTGGCGTCCCAATTACCGAATACGTTACCTGAAGTCACTTGTGTTGCTTCATCAATATCAGCAATATCACCCGTACTAGACCAACTTAAACGCAGTTTCGCACGTCCTGACTCACCTTGTGGTTCAATAAGCGTCGACACACGGTACTGACTGTCTTCAAGTCCATAAGGCAGGTGAACCGCCTGAGTAAGCTGCGCATCACGGCTTAAGGTAACCCCTAGAGCCTTATCAATCTCATGCATACTACCGCCATGATCAGCTGTTCCAGCAAGCAATTGCCAACCCACTTTCGGGTCTTGATCGAAGTTCGGGTTACTAAAGATCACCTCACGGCCTTCTAGTGGCGCGGTAATATTGTGGATACCAACGATATCATCTAGCTCAACCCAATCTCCTTTTGGATCTTCGACGCGGTAATCAACAAAATCCGCATTGACCGGCAATGTAAACGGTGAACGGTGGTAACCAAGCTCATGTTCTTTACCGTCAGCATCAACACCAAGAATCAAACGTGGTGTCATCGTCGAAAAGAGCAGCTGTTGACGCCCAAACTTATCGCGCCCCTGTTTCACATCAGGACGGTAGAAAGTATTTCTAAATGGCTGCACCACGCCTGGCTGAATAGTCTCCGCAAGCCCAATGGCACCGTACCAAAAGTCCGCAATCCCCACGCTCATCTTGTCGTAGTCTGGCATGTTAGCCGACCAACGCATCAGAAGGTGGGCATCTTCATCACCTGCACTGTTCATGGTCTGGCGGCGGCCGTCGCGGTAGGCCATGTAAGCGCCGACAACGGCATCGGTTTTGCCTAGCTGGCCAAAGCCGCTCACCGCAGGGAAATGGATAAAATCATCGGGGTGGTCGGTCGGGCCATCGTTGTAGTAGTTACCGTTCGAGTTAGGGCTATGGCCTGCAGAGAATCCGGCAAAATAGGTAAAGCCCAGCTCATCGGTTTCCGATTGGGTCAGTGCATAGTAGTTATTATTTTGTTCCGCCCACGACTTACCATGGAAGTGGTGGTCCAAAATAAGCGGTCCCCCCATGATAATAAACGCCGAGTGCGATGATTTAATCACTGGCTGATCGAGCAGCTCGTAGTCATAGAGGAAGTTTTCCCTTTCATAGGTGAATTTGCCATAGTTGCGGGTCGCAATGGGATCCTGGGCAGCGGCAATATCCCCGTATAGCCAGGTTTCATTGGACATTAGGCGATTAAGGCGCACCGGGCCAAAGTCATCCGAGTCCCAGGTGATACGCTGCTCTGCCCTTACCACATCCCCAGAGCGCTGGAACACCTGCTGCAGATATTTGGCATAGCTGACAATATTCTGGTTATCTGGGTACATCTCTGCCGCTTTAATCGCGGCAGGCAGGAATTTCATGCTGATGTACACCTGATATTGCGGATTGTTTGAGTTGATTGTTCCGTCGCTGTTGTAGTTTCGAACAAAGTGGCCATCGATACTTTTCTCCCCGCCCTTGCCGTCTTCATGCAAGCCAGCGTGGCGCTTAATCAACAGCTCAATATAGTGCTCAATCTCAGGGTCATATTCCACTTGGTCGGCAACCATCAGTAGATACAGAGCCCAGCCGACATTATCGGCAATAGGCGTGGTATTTGGATTGGTGTGCTCAAGCTTGCGATGCAAAAAACCTTCCGGTGATGCGGAATTGCCTGACATACCAGACGCTGTCAGGCCTTTGATAGCCTTAACGTATTGAGACAGCTCATCGCGCGTCCACTCATCAAAGCTCATCCGCTCATCTTTTTCATCACGCAACATGAAGGCGCTATCATCGACAAACAATAACTGACCATCAGCCGTTAGGCTGAAATCATGCCATGGGGTATCCGACAACAGGTACTGAACCGGTGATAGCTGGCCACTGCTCCGTACTTTGTCTATTGGTGAAAACAGTAGTCCAGTCTTGTCATCATGCTCCACGCTGATATACAGGCCAGCCGCCTCTTCGTTGCCAAAAACCCGGCTGAATGCAACACCCGTCAGGTTCTCTTGCTGGTACACTCGCTGGGCTGAACGGCTATTGTGCGCCAGTTTGTAGATGCTGTTTGGTGTCTGAAGGAATAGATTTCCCGCTTCCATATCTAGGGCAATGTCCTGCACTGAGCCAGTTACCGAAACCTTATCCACGTCCAGCTGACGGCCATTATTTTCGACCTCATAGGCTGCATTGCGATCCGCTTCAATGCGGTAAACCGCTGAGTCGCCACCGACAAATAGAGTCGACGAGAAATAGTTCATGCCGACGCGTGCCACATTGCCCGCGCCGCTTTCCTGCAGAGATAAACGGTGGAAAACGGTCAAGGTTTCGGTATTAGTGTTGTAAGCCAGAATCGCATCATCTTTCTGCCCACCTTCGCTATCACATACAGCCAGATAGAGGAAACGACCTGAAGGTGTGAAGGTCATTCCACACAATGCCGTATCATGGTTGAGGTTCATATCGGGCAGTAGGTCCACGATCTCCGACGCCTCAATACGGTGCTTCAACGCTTGATGAATATCCCTGATTTCGATATTCAAACCTGCCGTGTCAGCAACAGCATAGCTCCCCGCCAATTTTGCTGTTGTCACACTCTGGCTACTTCCGCCATTGAATGACCATGGGCTGATGGACACATCCTGTTCTGGCCATTCCGTATCAGGTGGTAGCGGTCCCGCGTTACCACCACCACCGCTACCTCCTCCACCACAGCCGGCAATGGCTGCAGCAAGTAAACTTATAGAAAACAGTTTCTTATAGTTATTCGTGACCGTTGTTGTCATCGTCACTTTTCCTCTTTCATCACGCTTGGATATAAACGGCAAAACCGGTAACCCTTCGGTTACCGGTTAAATGAATTATTTGAAGCTATCGGGAAACAACTCTTCTAAAGATGGGTTTGGGTGACGCTCTAGAGGTGCGTCTCGCCATTCTTTCAATGGGGGGACTCCGTATTCATCTTGCAATTCAGCAAGGCGGTGAATTAGACGCCCTATTTCTTCTTTGTAGCGAGGGTCATCAATGGCATTGACCATTTCGGATGGGTCAGCCTCCAGATCGTAGAACTCCCATTGATCATCAGGGTTATAGAAATGGATTAATTTGTACCGACCGTCTGATACCCCGTAGTGGCGGGCAACATCATGAAAACCCGGGTATTCATAGTAGTGGTAATAAAGCGCATCACGCCAACCACCATCGCCTTGCCCTGTCAGTAGTGGCAGTAACGATTTACCATGGACGTCTTGCGGGGTCTGCAAACCGGCAAGTTGCATAAAGGTCGGGGCATAGTCGATATTCTGCACCAGCTCATCGACCACTGTACCCGGTTTGATCACGCCAGGAAGCTGCATAACAAGTGGAGTGGAGAAAGACTCTTCATACATAAAACGCTTGTCGTAGAAGCCATGCTCGCCAAGGAAGAAGCCCTGATCCGAGGTATACACCACCAAGGTGTTGTCGCTCAGTCCATTCTCTTCCAAATAATCCAGTACCTCGCCGACGCTTTCATCCACTGCAACAATGGTCGCAAGGTAGTCTTGCATGTAACGCTGGTACTTCCACTCCGCCATCTGTTTTTCTGTCCAGTTGGCTTCATTGGCATTCATGTGATCATTACGGGCTTGATAAGCTTTATCCCATTCGGCACGCTGCTCATCGGTTAACCGCGCAAGCAAATGCGGCCAAATATCTTCACGCCACTCACCCTCACCTTCGGCGACAGTCATTTTGATGTCATGGCCGTCCTGAGTGTGGTTAGCAATCGTCATTGACTGCTTGCTTGCCGCTTTGCGCCCTTCGTAGTTGTCGTAGAAGTTATCTGGCAGCGGAAACTCAACGTTCTCAAACAGCTGAGTATGGCGAGGAGCAGGCATCCAGTTACGATGTGGTGCCTTGTGGTGCATCAACAGTGCGAAAGGTTTGGATTTATCCCGCCCTTCATCCAACCACTCTAGGGTCTTATCGGTGATCAAGTCGGTGGTGTAGCCCATCTCCATAGTCACGCCGTCTGCAGTGATGAAGTCCGGGTTGTAGTACTCACCCTGATCATTGAGGATTTCCCAATGGTCAAAGTTAAAACCATTGGGGATACGGTTGATATGCCACTTACCGATCATGGCAGTGGTATAGCCAGCATCCTGAAGCGCGTTGGGCCAGTTGAACTGGGTGCCATCGAAAATCTGCCCGTTGTAGGTAAAGCCATTTTCATGACCAAACTTACCAGTAAGCATTGCTGCACGACTCGGCCCGCACAGGGAGTTGGTGACATATGATTGTTGGAACTGTGCACCGTTAGCGGCAATGCGATCGATATTTGGCGTCGGAGCCAGCTTGGAAATAGGGTGACCATAAGCGCTCAGCGCTTGTACGGCGTGGTCATCAGACATGATAAACAGGATATTCGGCCGCTCTTGGCTCGCCCCGGAGCTTTGCTCTTCTGCAACCGCAGCATTGACTAAGGGTTGGGTAAATGCCCCTGCGACCAAGCATGAAATCAGCGCTTTTTTCATAAATGATTCCTTTGTAAAAGCCCGTCAAAGACGGGCTAACTTATTATTATTTTTCAACCAGTTCGAAGCTTGCTTTTTTCACATCGTCCGAGGCGGTACCGACAAAGACGTCAAACGAACCGGTTTCTACTCCCCAGCTCATATCGGCGCGGTAAAAGGCAAGATCAGCAGGCGTCAGAGTGAAGGAAATCGTTTTTGACTCCCCTTTATCGAAATGCACTTTCTGGAAACCTTTCAGCTCTTTAACCGGGCGGGTAATCGAGCCGACATGCTGGCGGGTATATAGCTGAACCACTTCTTCACCGGCGTAATTACCGCTGTTAGTAATATCGACAGATACAGTGAGCTCACCATCCACTGTCAGCTCTTCGCTGCTCAGGCGAAGGTCACCGTAGTCAAACTGGGCGTAGCTCAGACCATGGCCAAATGCGTACAGTGGCGTGTTCGGAGAATCATCGTAGCGAGACTTGTAATGCTCCTGGCGCTGGTTCGGG
Organism: Photobacterium sp. AWH4_225; assembly: GCF_056158405.1. NCBI lineage: Bacteria > Pseudomonadati > Pseudomonadota > Gammaproteobacteria > Vibrionales > Vibrionaceae > Photobacterium > Photobacterium sp. AWH4_225. Next base: position 805,680 of record NZ_JBSWTF010000004.1, read on the forward strand.
TTATCCGCAAAGTAAGGGCGGCCGGTATTTTTCTCGTTGTAGTAAATTGGCACCTGACCCACAGAGCGCGGGAAGGTCATTGGCAGTTTGCCTGATGGCGTAAAATCACCAGAGATAACATCAGCAATTGCGATACCGCCCATGGTACCTGGGTACCAAGCATGAAGGATGGCGTCGACATTCTCATCAGCCCAGCGCAAATCGTTTGGACGGCCACTCATAACCACCAGCACCATAGGCTTGCCAAGCTTCTTCAGCTCTTCCATCACCTGCTGCTGATTGCCCGGCAAAGTCAGTTCTGTGCGGCTTGATGCTTCACCGGACATGCGCTGCTCTTCACCCATCACCATGACAATCACGTCAGATTTTTTCGCTGCAGCGATGGCACGCTTCATCTCTTTCTCAAGTGACGAATCATCGGCTGTAATACGTGGAACACCGATACCCTGAAGCGCATCGATTTCTTCCTGTGAAGTGATATATTCGTAGCTTGCACCTTTGGCGTAGTTGATCTTGACGTTTTTACCAAAACGGTGCTTGAACCCTTCCAATACTGTCACTGGGTGCGACTTGCGATCCCCCGCGGCAGCCCAGTTACCAATCATGTCAAACTTGCTGTCCGCCAGTGGACCAATCAAGGCGATAGACTGAATTTCGTCGTCTTTTAACGGTAGCGTCTGGTTGTCATTTTTAAGCAGAACGAAAGACTTACGTGCAACATCGCGTGCTGCATTTTGATTTTCTACACTGAGGATTTCACGCTCGGCGCGAGATTCATCATTGTAGCGGTATGGGTCTTCGAACAGACCAAGACGCCATTTCATCTCGAGGATTTGGCGAACAGCTGTATCAACTTTCTCTTCAGACACTTTGCCTTCGGCAACAAGCTCTTCGAGGTAGTTGATATACAGCTGACCAACCATGTCCATATCAGCACCAGCATTAAATGCGATCTCTGCTGCATGCTTGTCGTCACGGGCGTAGCCATGAGGAACCAGTTCATTGATGGCGGTATAGTCGGTGACTACAAACCCTTCGAAACCCCATTGGTCACGCAGGATATCAGTCAGAAGGCGTTTGCTGCCTGTGGCTGGAATACCATTCAAGTCATTGAAGGAGGTCATGAAAGTCGAAACACCGGCATCTACCATGGCTTTGAACGGAGGCATTTGCGTCGTCCAGAGTTCGTGCTCCGACACATCCGTGGTGTGGTAATCACGACCAGCCTGAGACAGGCCATAGCCAACAAAGTGTTTGGCTGTCGCCATAATGGTGTCTTCTTGGCTCAGGTCATCACCCTGGAAACCCTCGACACGTGCAACTGCCATGGCTGTTGAAAGGAATGGGTCTTCACCGGCGGCTTCAGACACACGGCCCCAGCGAGGGTCACGGACTAGGTCAGCCATAGGGGCGAATGTCCACATGATGCCATCAGCAGATGCTTCCTTTGCAGCAACTCGCGCGCTAAGTTTTACGGCGTCAAGATCCCAAGTAGCGGCTTCACCAATTGACTGCGGGAAGATGGTCTTATGACCATGGATGATATCGTGGCCGACAATCAGCGGAATGCCCAGACGAGTTTCTTCAACGGCAATTTTCTGCAGTTCACGACCAAAATCAGCACCATAAGCATTGAAGATAGCGCCAACCTGTCCATCCTTGATTTGCTGCTCGTAGGACTCATTAATGAATGGTCCCGTCACATTACGGAAGCCACTTTGCAGATCTAACTGCCCCACTTTCTCCTTCAGTGTCATTTGGTTAATCAAACCACCGATGAAGGCATCCATCTTCTCTTTGTCATCTTGCCAATGTGCCGTTGACGCAGATTCTGTACGCTCAACATTGATCATGTCACTAAACATGGTTGAACTTGCCATTACATAACCACCCATTGTCATACTAAGCGCGAGCAAGGTCGGCTTTATCACTGTTTTCATACCATTCCCGAAAAATCATCAAATCTATCTGGAAGCCCTGTATCACGGAAAAAGGCGGGATTCTTACGCCTCAAAGCCGTATCGTTTCGAAAAACAACCCAAAACAACCAAAACCTTTAAAATCAGCAAATTAAAAGCATACTGACAATATTCAGCATGGATTTAAGCGCTGCACACAACCAAAATCATTATGGCGAATACTAATTTAGTCGAATCATTTCGACAACGACGTATGTTGAAAAATGAGACCCAATGCCCATTTACTCTGTGCGTAGTTGTCTAGATGCATATCAAGTCGAAGCTTGAAATGTGAAGGCCGTTAGCTTGTTAACAGGGTGGCTAAAATGAAAATGCCTGCTGACAGGATCAGCAGGCTTTGAGGCTCGGCGAGATGTGCACGGAATTTAGTGCACGAGATTTAGTAATCGTAGCTTTCGACGGTCGGTTCGTAAGTCCCAAGCTCCCAGTCATAGTTAAGCTGATTGATTTCATAATCGACCCAACCGATATTGTATTGCTCAGCGAAGTTAGGGTTTATCGCATCACAAGTGCCCTGATAGAACAAACCGCTCAGGCCTACATCATATCCATCTTGCTCACAAAATGCCTTTAGGCCAGAGACATAGCCTTTTTGGTAGGCCGCGACATCGACCGACTCGAGGCGAGAGGTTTCAATCATCTTGCCGCCGCTCATGGCGAGATCGTAGCCAAATTGCTCCCATGTTTCGCCTTTCTTCAGCGCGATAGTTGAAGAGCACCCCGCGAGTACAACAACAAGGCACGCAGTCATTAATTTTATATTAATCCCCATCATCTACTCCTCAATGATAAAGCTTCAATAAACAGGTAAATAACACTTTCTAAATTAGTGTTAATCAAAACAACTAGAATATTTCTACACGTGATAAGACTGGTATATTTCTGCTTATCAATAACTATAACATATACCAATATCATGACTTTATCATGGCTATAATTCAGGCTTGAGATACGAATCGATAAAGCTTACATCTCAACTTTCTTTCACTCATTTATCTATAATTTACGCCTATCACGTTGAAAATTATCGAAACAAGCCATTTACGTTCGACATGACAAAACGATAAAAACAAATTAAATCAAACAGATAAACACCAAAACTCAGCATCTTGATGAAATAGTGCTTGTTTAACACATCGAAATGAAATCACTTGGATAAACTATTTCAACTAAATAATGGGTTATTTAATTATATAAAAGGCAAATAATTTACATTGCTTTACTTAAACACAAGCAAATAACAGTAACGTTAATAGTGATTATTAATTTCAAATCAAGCAGCAACCAAGTTAAATATTGAATAGGTGCTGAACAAAAGACAAAAAAGCGGCCTGACTTCAGCCGCTTTAGTTATTAATTTAATTGTTAATTCTCTTCTTATGGCTCTATCGGAGCAAAGTCCACCTTGGCTTTTCTGCCCCGCTTCATCGCCTTTAGCTGAGTCAACACCGCTGCACGCTCTGACTCGCCATCCGTTGGTGTCGTACTATAAAACGCTGCGAAATAAGCATCCATTAACCGGCCACACTCCCCCTTCACCTCAGTATTTGCATTCCCCCAAGCCTTTACAACATCTTGGTGGTTACCTTGCTCAAGCGCAGTATGCAGGCTGCACTCTTCCCGAGACTGTTTGGACGCTGATGTGGTTTGCAGGCTTTGAAGGCGCTTATGGACCTGATACAGACGCATTAACGTGACCAACCACAGTACAGAGACAGTCAAGGTCGCATATCGCCAATAGCTGTGTTCAGACACTTCTGGCTCCAGTTCATCAAGTGCCAATGTCTGCGTCTGGTTCGGTAATATATTTAATGCCAGCTCTTCAACTGTAGCGACGGTGCTCTTGTTATTAACGGTATCGAACCAAGGGATCGACAAACCGGGTATTTCGAACATCCCTTCTTCGCGGGGAACTATGACCTGCCTCAATGTCATTTCCATTCCATCATCGATGGCTTTGAACTTTGGCTGTTCACTGTAGACATTCATGTTTTCAGGGTAATCCACCGTCAACTCGGGAAAGGAGTCTATGTTTCTACCCTGAATAGCCAAACGGAGTGTTCGGGTTATAGAATCTCCAACCTGCAACGCTGAAGCCTCTGTAGACCAGTGTTGTTCCAAGGTTACCTGATCCGAAGGTAACCAATACCCTCGGTAGTTTTCAGGCTTTGGGCGGCTTACCAAAGTAACGGAATTTGACCGATTTCTCACCCGACGACGGGTACCATTTTCATTGATCGCAACATGGGTTAAAGACGCGCCTTCCAAGGTTATGTCACCTATTTGTTTCGCCGAGATCAAAAAGCGGTAAGTCGAAATCCTGAACTCATCATTGCCAACAAAATAATACTCATGATCTTGGCTTCCTCGTCGAACATTAGCTCCCTCTCCCCGAGGTGGGTTCACACGAGAAAAATGAATATCCGCTCGCGATTCTACCCTTAAGATGTAATTCGCTTCCGTTTCCGGATAAACCGTATCGCGCACCAACTCTGCCGATAAGCCAATTAAGTCATCAAGTCTGTTCTCTTCCAGACTATCTGCCATCGCACCAAAAGATGTCATAACACTTAGCGGTGCTAGTACTAAGCCACACAACAAGACTAAAACTTTTCTTATCATTTTCGGTTACCACTCAATCTCGGTTTGTTCGGCAGGATCTTTCAGCTCAGCCTGCAATAGCAGTAGGTTTCTCAACAGCAAGGTGCGGTCATCTTGAATTTGAGTGAGACGGTTCAATACTGGATTAATTTCGCCAAGTTCACTCAATTGATGGCGAATCGCCTCTATATCCTCTTCGGTAGGCGTGCCAAAATCGATATCGCTCGCACCTGCTGTAAACTCATCGGCATCATACTCACCGGACTCGCCAGACTGTTGCTGCGGAGGGTGGAAATCACCACCACTGTCAGGCGAAAACTGCGGGTTTTCTGACTGGTTACCCTGTGAATCGCTGCTGCCAGTGCTGTCGCTTTCGCCTTGCTGCTCAGGAACATTCTCCGTGTCGGGATCCGATTCTAGGTTGTCCTCGCCACCACTATTGTCATCAGAGCCTGTATCATCACGCTCCTCGTCACCATCGCTTTCACCGCTTTCCTCCTCATCGGAATTGCCATCATCCCCAGCCTCACCACTTTGCTCTTGAGTCTCGCGGTCTTGGTTGTCAAGCGCCTGCAGCGCCCCTTCGACCAAACTGAGATTAAATATGGCCCCCTGATGCCCAGGATTGCTTTCTATCACTTCACGATATTTGACCAGCGCCTCTTCCAAGCGTCCTGCCTTGGCCAGCGCATTTCCTAGGTTGTAATCACTGCTACTATCCGTCACTTTAGAGAAAGCTTCTATTGCACCTTGGTAATCCCCCGCTTCATACAAGGCAGTGCCCTGCCAAGCTGGATCAACAAACAAGCTAGCGGCTTCTTGGTAATTGTTTTGCTGGTACTGTTGATAGCCCTGCCGATCCGCATTGCTCCATAGCTGGCTGATATCACTTGCCTCCGAGGGAGACGTAGGCAGCAACAGCACAAAGCCAAACGACCAAAGTACCCCACGCCTGAACGCTAACAGCAACAAACCAGCCAAAGGCCATAACAACCAATAGCCATCGTTAATAAACTGGCTCGATAAACCATCCGACAGCTCGCTCAACTCTTCGATACTGCGCATTTTTGCCAGGAATGAATGAAGCTGCTCAATATCTTGCTGGGAGTGCTGATAAGTCACCGAAATACCGCTAGTTTGTGCCGATAGCGCGCTCAGTCGCTCTGGTACCAGATGGGATTTAACGGGGTGGCCATCACTGCCAAGACGTGGATTACCATTCTTATCAACCACTGGTGCCCCTTGGGTAGTACTGATCGCATAGGTAGATAGTGAGTAAGGCGTATCAGCCATTAGTGCAGCGATGTCCGTCTTTTCCTTTTCGCTGATCCCTGAAGTCACCAACAAAATATCGCCATAGCCGAACTGGGTTTGCTCCAGTAATGCAATGGCTTCTGCTACCCCCGTCGCGGCATTCTTGCCAGTGGACGGCATCACATCCGGTGACAAGTGTTCAATCTGGGTCAGTACCGTGTTGTTGTCATGAGTCAGTGGGCTGATGGTGTACCCCGCATTCGAATAGGCCACCACGCCGGTATACCCCTCATCCACCAAGTTGATCAGGTCGGTCACTTTGTAAAAGGCCTGCTGAAACCGGCTTGGTGCGATATCTTGGCCATACATAGCCTGCGACATGTCCATCACTATCACCCGAGCCCGCTCCAACTCAGAATGAGGCCTGTCCTGCTCTCGCCAATGCGGCCCTGCCATGGCAACCATCGCAATAACCCAGGCAAGGGTGACCCAACAGCTGAAACGGTTTCGAGCATAAAAATGTTCTTGTTGAAGGTGCGGTGCGATCAAACCCTGCTGCTGTCGATGGTATTTCAACCACAGAAAAGCCGGTGCCAAGATAAGCCCCAACAGCCACAGCGGTGAGAAGAAATTAACCATAACGCCTCCGGTAGATCGCCAGCATTACCATCAGCAGCAAAGAAACAAACAAAGGATAAGAGTAAAGATCATCGCGAGGCTGCCAGGTTTGTTCGGTATCGGAGATCGGCTCCAAACCATCAATAAGTGAATACACTTCTGCAAGCTCATCTTGATTACGAGCTCTGAAGTATTGACCTCCTGTCAGTTCGGCGATGTCCGTGAGCAAGGATTCATCCAGATCCCAGGACGGGTTGGTTTCATGCAGCTCACCAAAGGCATTTTCGACCATCATGGATTCGGCCCCTAGGCCGATACTGTAAATGGTGACATTGCTATCCTTGGCGAGCTCCGCCGCTGCCATTGGCTCTACCGCGCCAATGGTATTACTACCGTCACTTAATAGGATCATGACCCGCTGTGGAGCTTCACTATCGATGAAAGTCTTAGTGGCAATGGCAACACCTTCACCTATTGCGGTCATATAGCCCACTAATCCCAACGTTAACTGTTCGATTTGTTGCTCCAGGTTGCGGATATCCAGTGTTAGTGGGGTATGGAGATAACCGTGATCGGCAAATAACACCAACCCTAGCCTGTCCCCTTCGCGCCGACGAACAAAATCTACAAGGACGCTTTTCATCGCCGTCATTCTGCTTATGGCTTCGTCTCCCCCTCCATTCATGTCTTCAATATCCATCGAGCCCGACAGATCAACTACCAGCATCACGTCTCGGTGCTCCATCGGAACACTTATTGGCTCACCGAGCCAAACGGGGCGGGCCAAGGCCGAGAGCAAAAACAGCCAAGCGGCAATACTCAGTAACATTGGCACTCTGCTGTTATGAATATTGTCATCGAGATCATTGGGAAGGCGGCCGAGCCTCAACACGGATATAGGCTCAACTTCGCGGGAAAAACGACGGACAACCCATGGCAGTGGAAGCATTAGCACTACGGCGAGATAATCAAACGCTAGCATTTACCCTCCGTCTTGAAGTGCAAAATCCAATGACGGCTGGCTGCGATACACGCCAGCCATTGATCTTGTTCCAGTGGCTTATTGCCATACAGACCGGATAGCCAGCTGTCTTTCAAATGCATAAATGTCGAGCTATCGAGCTGTTCATCACTTTTTTTATTCAACTGTTCATCGAGCCAAGCCAACCATGTTTCGCCAGATAGCCCAGCTACTTGATTACGCGGAAAATAGGTCAGAGCAATACGGCGCAGCAAACTATCAAGTGCTGGCAGATCGGGTTGGCCCTCCAACTGCGAAAGAAGACCCAAAGCTTTTCGTTTGAGCCTACCTTGGTAGTAACGATAACCAAGCCAGAGCAGTACAGCTAAAGCAAAGCCACCAAGTAACATCAAAGTTGATGCTGGCAATGGCCACCAGCTAGGCTCTGCGGGTAGATCCAAAGGAGCAAGATTCAGTGCATTATCCACGTAACCCTCCAAGCTGGTCGATCAAAGGTTTGCCAGCAGAGACATGGTAAACAGGTGATTGGAGTTGATTTGAGAGTGTTGCCAAACGCTGCTGATGACGCTCAAAATCATTTTGCAAAGACTGCAGGGTGGACTTGCGACCGAAGCTTATCGGCAGTGACCGTTGATGATCGCCAAGCCAATAGCGGCCCCGAAATGCGGTTTCGCCCTTTTCAATGGGGTCAAAAACATGAAGCAACCTCAACTTATTGTGCTGGGACAGTTGCTTCAATCGCTTTTCAGTACAGGCTGATAGCTGATTGAAATCACTGATGACAATAAGTTCGCTGCCTTTCGGGCAGAGACGGTGTAACTGGTTCATTGCCAATAAAAATGACTCTTGATGCTGCTCTTGAGCCACCTTTAAGCTTTTGTCATGAACACGTTTAATCGCATTCATGATCTGTAGCGGCCCTTGCTGGCGGGCTGTCGGCGGACAATCAATTACCTGCTTACCACCAATGACAACCGCGCCAACCCGATCTTTTTGCGCCACCGTTAGCCAGCAAATCAAACTGGCGATATGCGCCGCTTGAACCGACTTGTACAACAACCGAGTGCCGTATTGCATGGTCGAGGATAAATCAACCGCAAGCATCACCGGGCACTCTCTTTCTTCGGTATATAACTTGGTATGGGGCTTACCCGTTCGGGCTGTAATACGCCAATCGATTGACCGAATGTCATCCCCCTTTTGATATGGACGTACCTCGGCAAAGTCCATGCCCCGCCCTTTACCGGCACTGTCATGCTGGCCACTGAGATAGGACCAGATGCTGCGGGCAGGAGGTAGCCAGCGGACTGACTGCTTTTGGTAATGCAACAGCTCCGCAAGCGACAAATGAATACCATCACTATGGGCAGGTAGGATCATGCGCTCGTTACCCAAGTCAATAACTGCTTGATGATGAAATCGTTATTGATACCTTCAGCCTGAGCTTCATAACTAAGCAGCAGTCGGTGGCGAAGTACAGGATAAGCCATTGTCATTACATCATCCGGCGTAACAAAATCTCGTCCTGCTAACCACGCATGGGCACGGGCACAACGGTCCAAGGCTAACGTCGCACGTGGGCTCACGCCCATCTGTAACCAACCCGCTAACTGATCGTCGTATCGTTCAGGTGTTCGTGTCGCCATGACCAAGCGGATGATGTACTGCTCAATTTCCTCGGCCATATACAGTTCCAACACCTGTTGGCGGGCAGTAAAGATATCCTGCTGCGAGATATTCACGGCTTCCTCACTTTTCACGCCTAGCGCCTCCCCGCGATTGAGACGTAGAATCGCCAACTCGCTGTCGCTATCTGGATATTCGACTTGAAGCTGTAATAAGAAGCGATCCAATTGCGCCTCTGGCAACGGATAGGTCCCCTCTTGTTCGATCGGGTTTTGTGTTGCCATTACGAGGAACAAATCAGGCAGTTCATACGTTTTCTTGCCCACGGTGATCTGCTTTTCGGCCATCGCTTCCAGCATCGCCGACTGCACCTTAGCCGGTGCCCGGTTGATTTCATCAGCAAGCACCAGCGAATGGAAAATAGGCCCTTCCTGAAAATCGAAAGTCCCGGTCTCTGGGCGATAAATATCGGTACCGGTCAAATCTGCAGGCAAGAGATCGGGGGTAAACTGCATACGCTGGAAACTGCCTTCAATACAATCAGCTAGCACTTTTACCGCTCGCGTTTTTGCCAATCCCGGCGGACCTTCTACCAAAATATGGCCATCAGCCAATAGAGAAATCAGCAACTGTTTGACCAGCTGTGGCTGACCAATAACCTGAGACTGAAGGTAGCGGTTTAAAGACTGAAAAGTCTCGATAAGAGAGTGAGCTGACATTGAAAGACCTCTGGGATACTGTTGTTACAATCGCCATTCGAAACGTTTATACAATTTTCGAGAAGAATAGCAATTTATCCGCATCGGTGTAGCCATGAAATCGGATTATGTGAATGTAATCTCACTATTTAATTTCACTATAGGCAGCCTATACAAAAGATTACTGAGGCATAAAAGAGAAGAATATTTATCATCTTCTTTAGTATGGCTCTCCCCAACCTATAAAAACATTTCGAAGATCTATTAACTTATGCTTCTGCTAAGCCAGAAGATCTGTAACCAATACGTGGCGCTCTTAGTCCGAAGCATGCTTTTACAATTGCAATTTGAATTACAATTCTTAAAAAATTAAAATACTGTTTCACATATTCACTTCTGTCTTCTACAGGTAACTACAGTGACGTACCTCGACTGGGCCATGCTCGCCCTATACTTTGTGTTCATCATCAAAGTGACTCAGGCTTTTCGCCATAAAGCGACCAATGCCAGCGGATTTATCAGCGGCGGCGGAGCCATGACATGGTGGATGGCAGGCGCGACGGCTTTCATGACTCAGTTTTCAGCCTGGACTTTTACCGGGGCGGCGGCAAAAGCGTATGCCGACGGGCTCAGTGTGATGTTTGTTTTCTGGGGTAATGCGCTCGGTTTCTTTATTTCGGCGCTTTACTTTGCCAAGCGTTATCGCCGCTTACGTGTCGATACAGCGATGGATGTAATAAAGCTAAGGTTTAACAAAGCGTCTGAGCAGACATTTACCTGGCTGAGCTTTCCTATCACACTAATTGGGGCGGGCATTTGGCTTAACGGACTTGGAGCATTCTTATCTGCAACGTTTGGGATCAGCATCGATATGACCATCATCGGCATTAGTTTGCTGGTCACCTTCATCGCTATCTCAGGGGGAGTCTGGACAGTCTCGGCAACGAATGTCATTCAACTTGTCCTGCTCATTAGCATTACCATGATTGTTGGCTTTACAGCAGCAAGTGAAGTAGCAGTGTTACCTGTCGAATCCTTATCCCATACCATCATGGGTGAAGGCATTGCTATCTGGCAGATCTTCGTATTGTGGATAGGTGCAATGCTATTGAGCCAAACCCTCAATACCAACAATGCTCTTAGCAGCTACCGGTTCCTTATCACCAGTAACGAAAAAGAAGCTACCCGAGCAGCCACTCTGGCTGGCGTATTGTTCTTGTTTGCCCCGCTGCTATGGTTCTCGCCTCCTTGGTTTGTCGCCTCGCTCGATATTAATCTGATCGACAGCTATCCAAATCTGGGAGCCGGTGCTGATAATGCCGCCTACCTCTATTACATCGACCACTATATGCCTAGCGGCCTACTCGGTCTGGTCATGGTTGCCATGTTAGCAGCGACCGTTTCACCAATGACAACGGCACTGAACCGTAATGCGGGTATCGTGGTAAACAATATCTACCTGTCTCTGATCAACCCTAAAGGGACAGACCGACAACAAATGCTACTGGGAAAATGGGCGACGCTATTAACCGGAGTAATGGCTTGCGCCGTGGCACTGTTCTTCTCTCGGCTTGAAGGATACAGCCTGTTCGATATCATGATGCTATTCACCGCCATGATTCAAATGCCACTATCAATCCCGTCTTTCTTGGCGCTGTTAAACCTACGAACCCCGGGTTGGTCTGGCTGGGCAACGATATTGGTTGGCCTTGTTGTTTCCTTCATCGTCCATTTTGGCTTTAATGCCGAATGGTTTGCCGCTCTGTTCGACTACACCTTAACAGCGCGTGAGCAAGTTGATCTTAAGATTGCCGCTACCTTTATCTCCCATGTCATCTTTACCGGTGGTTTCTTCATGCTGACGCCTTGGCTATCGAGAGCGAAGAAAGATACCAGTGAGATCCGCCGCCGCTTGGACACACCAATGAGTATTGAGGAGCAAAGCCCGATTGATCATACCAACGGGATGTTTATGGGCCGTGCCTTGTCTGTACTGGGCATACTTGTCAGCTTGATTGCGGTTTCTACCGATACGTGGCGAGATGCCGCAATCTTCCTTGGCATTGGTGGATTGATTTTACTGTGCGGCTTTGGACTGGCATATAAATCGAGCCGGCTGCATAAGCTATCAATGGCGACTTAAGCCCTAGCTATAGCTCATTCCAGTTCAGCCCGAGGATGATGTCATCTTGGGCTTTTTTCTATCGATTTTCTTCACTTACTTTATCAATGACATGATCGACGAACAGGCGGATGTTCTGGGTGAGGTACTTATGGGATTGATAAATGATATGCATGTTGCCGGCAGGCATATCATAGTCCTCCAAGACTCGCTTAAGTGCCCCACTTTCGAAATACGGTTCAACCAGTGGCAGTGGTGCTCGAGCAATACCTAGCCCTGCTGCAGCGGCTTCGAGTAACAAATGGTTGGTATCCGAAGCAAAACGGCCTGTCACCGGAACATCTATCTTTTCATCCCCATCTTTAAACTGCCAGCTGTGATTTTGCAGCCTATCTCCCCACAAAATACATTGATGTGCCGTTAACTCCCTTGGACTATTTGGAGCGCCATACTGAGCTAGATAACTCGGGCTTGCACAGCACACATTATGCTTGGCCGTTAACTGACGGGCTACCAAATCAGAATCCTTTAGTACGCCGGAGCGAAAGGCGATATCAATTCTGTCATCAATCAAATCAAGCTGATGATCCGTCACTTTCAGCTCAATGTTGATCTCAGGGTACTTTTCGAGAAATTCATTGATCCAAGGCTGTGCATAAAGGGAAGCGAAATCGAGCGGAGAGGTGATCCTCAAGGTGCCTTTCGGTTCTTTCTGCAGTTGAGTCACCAATAGGTTCGCTTGTTCAATGCCAAGCAAGTGTTGCTGGCAATGCTCAAAATACACTTTCCCTTGATCGGTTAGAGACAGCCTACGAGTGCTCCGGTGCAATAGCCGAACACCCAAACTCTCCTCTAGTTGCTGTACTTTACGGCTGACCGTTGTCGACGGCATACCTAGCGCATTACCCGCACCGACAAAGCTGCCCGCTTCAACCACTTTAATGAACACATTCACTTCGTTGAGATCAATCATAAATTACTAACATTTTCGGGATAAACACTCTTAATAATACCATCTAATCAAACAATGGTTACCTGCCTAGAATGAACCTATTCCAGCAAACAACATTCACAAACGGGCCGATAATAGCGACTGCTAGGCCAAAGAGAGGTAACCATGAATCACACTACATTCACTCCAGAAAACTCAGCCATGCTATTAATTGACCATCAGGTGGGCACCATGGGCTGGGTAAAATCTGCTGACTTAGAAGAGGTTAAACGGCACACCGTTGCCTTAGCCCGTTCAGCACAAGAGACAGGCATGCCGTTGGTGTTAACTTCAAGCATGGAAGATCAGGTTCAGGGTCCACTGTTTGAAGAGCTACAACAAGCAGTACCGGAAGCCTTTGAGCAACGTATCCAGCGGGCAGGGATTGTTGATGCAATGAAAGATGCGAAATTTGCCGATGCGGTCAGAGCCACGGGGAAACAAAACCTGATCATTGCCGGGATCACCACCGATGTCTGTGTCGTTTACCCAGCTATTACTGCGGTATTGCAGGGCTACAATGTCCAGGTCGTTGTCGATGGTTCTGGCTCACCAAGTACCATTGCCGATGAAACGGCGTTACGCCGAATGGAGTCAAACGGGGTAACCCTCACAACCACCAACCAGCTGATTGCCGAACTGGCCCAAGACTGGAGTAGCGAACACGGTCAGAAACTGATGCAGGTACTGTTTGAAGAAGTACTTTCAAAAATGCACGATTAAAATTGCATTAGATAGAGCTTTTTAATACGAAGGCTACAGAGCACCACTCTCTCAGAGAGAAGCTGGTGCTCTGGAGTAATAAGAAGTTAACTCTGCGTGGAAACCAGCAACTTCACGCCGAAAACACCAAACAGGCTTGCTGCAAGCCGACTAAACCACTTTCGGACAGATTGGCTTGCAGACAGCTTCCGGCTCATTGTTGCCGACACCCAAGCGATAAAGTGACACCAAATCATTCCAGTAAAATTGAAAATCAGCCCGAGCACCATAAAGGCGAGGGCCTTGTTGTCGCTGGAGCTTGAAATAAATTGTGGCATAAATGAAAGGAAAAACAGCGCCACTTTGGGATTGAACACATTAGTGATCAGCCCCTGGGTATAGATACTCAGCAGTGGGCTCTTTTTCGATACTGCAGATGCCGACTCATTAAACGTCGATTCAGCCTGCAAACTACTGTCTTTGAACATGCAAAAGGCCATATAAAGCAGGTATAGACCACCGATAATTTTCACAACGGTAAAAGCTGTTGCCGACGTGGATAAAATTGCCGACAAGCCCAGCGACGCTGCGACAATGTGGACAAATATCCCGCTACCGATACCCAGCGCAGCAGCTGAGCCCGCCCTAAAGCCTTGGCTTGCCGCGCGCCCTGCAATAAGCACAGAATCAGGTCCAGGGAGCATGTTTAGAACAATGCCAGATAACACAAAAAGCCAAATATTTTCTATTCCAAACACTGCCTCAACTCCTCTTCCTTGTAATATCTTTTCGGTATTAACGGGCTTGCAGAAGCTAGATTTTACTCAGATGGCTTTTGACGATAATTGACCACTAAGCTCATCGATATCAATGAGATCGACCTCTCTACCCAACACCCGCTTGTAACGTATCAAATCGCTAGCAGGGATCGTAGGCACTTCTACGCCCATATAACTGCCTACAACAGACTGGGAGAAATCAGTGTTGAGTTCAACCCAGCTACCACTGCCTGCTGCTTTTATTTTGGTGCCGGGAGATAAGCCAATTTCAATTTTCTGCTCATGATAACTCAATTGAAAATATTCCAAATCCCATGAGCCTTCAACATAATGAGCTAGAGGCTTAGAGATATAGCTACTCACTAGCGGTAGGATTTTGTCGGCATCTGCTCTTTGGATGTATAGATCAATATCAGCTACCTCACGGCTACCACCATGAATAGTTGCAGCTAAGCCGCCTACTATCTGGTACTGCACCTGTTGTGAATCAAGGATATCCTTCAGCCACACCAGCGCATTTCTTACTTTTTCGCTCATCCTGGACCTGTCTCCTTTTTACCCTAAATACCATCAATGAGTGCTACGAGCCGATCTCAAATACACGCTGACACTTTTTACCCTCAAATCCGACAGCCTCATAAAATAGATGAGACTCTAGCCTTCTCTCATTACAGCGAACTCTTAGCTTTCCCTTGTTTGTTGCTACTGCATAATCTACTAAAGCGCGGCCAATGCCATTACCACGGAAATCAGGGTTAACAACAAGCCCGCCTATTTCGAAAAAATCTTCAGACGCTAGCCGGCGGGCATAAAACAAATGTAGCCAACCGACAACAAGTCCCCCCACCTCACAAACATAAACTTTATCAGATGTGGAATTGCACATTTGATGCAGTTTGTCACTTACTTCATCATCTGAAATCCCAGAATAGCCGAGATACTTTGAAACTTGGTTGATCCCTTCAGCATCTGCCACTGTCGCTAATCGACATATAGTATTCAATCTAACCTCCTTGTCAGTCTCGCCAAACAACCTATGCTATACCTTTCCAATTACTTCCTTTCGAGAGCAAGGCTCAGTGACATTTATCAGCACATTCTCAGATCCTTGTGTTTCATTGTCGAAAGACAGCGTCTCATTTAGAGGCACATTAGTCGATATATTTAGGGAAGAGAGGTTTACTCTGCTAGAATCCCGAGCCCATACCACATAGCCCAGCCAACCTTGGCTAAGTTAGATACTTAGGAAATCGTTATGATGACGGATGAAGAAAGAATTGAATTACAGCAAAACAACCCATTACACGGTCTTAAGTTAGAAACTTTGCTGCAAGAGTTGGTGGACCACTATGGTTGGGAGATCCTAGATACTGCAATGCGTATCAACTGCTTCCATACTAACCCTTCTATTGCGAGCAGTGTGAAGTATCTAAAGAAAACAAACTGGGCGCGAGAGAAGCTTGAAAACTTCTACCTATACCGTTTCAAGCGCATGCCACGAGCATCTGCAGAGGAATACAATCTACCCCCACGTGCTCGCACCTTCCCGCATGGCCTTAAGCCCAAAGAGCCGATGGAGCTGACGGTGGAGTCGATATTGAAGTCACAAGCCAAAGCAGCATCAGCTCACAAAGAGCGTTCATCTCGTGGTGGCCGTCAACGCCGCTGATCGATTCAATTGATTACAGAATAAAAAAGCCAAGCAGGGAAAACCCTACTTGGCTTTTTCAATTAACGATTTATTTATCGATTACTTAGCTAGGAAAGCTTCAAGCTCTTCGCTGCCACCAATGTGCTGACCACCAATGAATACCTGAGGTACTGTGCTACGGCCAGAAATTGCACGTAGGCTAACAGTTGTTGCGTCTTTGCCAAGAACCACTTCTTCATAATTCAGGCCGTTGTCGATCAGGTTCTGCTTCGCTTTAGCGCAGAATGGGCAACCAGGCTTGGTAAATACCGTGATTGATTGTTGTAGCTTGTGCTCTGGAGCAACATAAGCCAGCATAGTGTCGGCATCAGAAACCTTGAACGGGTCGCCCGGCTCGTCGTTTTCGATGAACATTTTCACTACAACACCGTTCTTAACCAACATGCTGTAACGCCATGAACGGTCACCGAAACCTAGGTCGTTTTTAGCAACTAGCATGCCCATACCTTTCGAGAACTCACCGTTTCCATCTGGGATAAACGTGATGTTTTCAGCTTCTTGATCTGCTTTCCATGCATTCATCACGAACGTATCGTTGACAGAAACACACAGGATGTCATCAACACCGTGCTCGGCAAATACCGATGCCAGCTCGTTGTAGCGAGGAAGGTGGCTAGAAGAACAAGTCGGGGTGAATGCACCCGGCAGTGAAAAAACGATAACCGTTTTATTTGCGAATAGTTCTTCGGTAGTGACGTCTACCCACTGATCACCTTGGCGAGTGTGGAAAGTAACCTGTGGTACTGATTGACCTTCTTTTGATTCAAACATAATGGATTCCCTAAATATTAATAAATCTTTGTTGTAACCGGAGCATTTTCTTCGTTGCTCCCTGTTGATGAGTTCATTATGCCAACTTATGAAAATAGGTCACGCGGTTTATACTTATCGTTTCAATAGGTAATATCTATCAATAGGAAATCATTGTAGCGGAGCGCTCTAGGTATTAGAGGATTTGAACCCTAGATTCCAGATGCAAAAAAGCCCAACATTTCTGCTGGGCTTCTTCAGAATGTGGCGGAGTGCTCTGGGTATGGCGGATTTGATTCAAATACCTTACTCGGAACATTGCGCGCACAAAAAAGCCGCTGATTTCTCAGCGGCTTTTTCAGAATGTGGCGGAGAGATAGGGATTTGAACCCTAGATACGCTACAAACGTATGCCGGTTTTCAAGACCGGTGCTTTCAACCACTCAGCCATCTCTCCGTAAGTGCGGCGTATAGTAATGGGCTTGAGCCTTGCTGTAAACCCCTGAAAAGACCAACCGCTTACTTATTCAGCGCCTTGCTATAAATTAAAACTCAAGCTCAGAGGCGAGGCTATTCATTCATGAAAGGCTGCTCTGTCACAACCCAGTTTTGGATCGAATCCCGATAGTCAGAAACGTAGCGAAAGTAGATATGATCTATTGCCATTAGAATAGGCATCTGGCCAGAAATCATTCCGGTCGATTCTTCACCATTGAGCGACGCTGTCAATATCGATGCATCCGCTATTGGCAACAGCTTTGACTTCTCATTGGCTGTCACACAAAGTACTTTGATCCCCCGAGCTTTCATCTCCTGCGAATAACGGATCATTCGATCATTTTGCCCTTTTAGCGTCAGCAAGATCACCAAAGCACCAGGAGTGAGGATGGAGCTCACCATTTGCATTGAGTCGCTATCTTGTACCACTTCTACAAATTTACCTAAGCGGGTAAAACGAAACTTTAGGTCCGCACCCGCAAGTGCACTGTAGCCAGAGCCAAACACATGGATTACATCATGATCATGAATTGCCTTACTAAACTGGGCAACCTGCTCTGCATTCAATCGTTTATCAAACGCTTTTAACACATCGACATAATCATGATGCAAACTGCTCGGCTCAACATGCTGTGGCTGCTCTTGCTCAAGTTGTTGCTGGTAGAGAAACAAAAACTCCTTGAAGTTATTCAGACCAACCTTTTTACAAAACCGCGTAATCGACGCTGTTGACACCCCAATCTCTTCTGCCAACTCTTCAATGTTTTTCACCGGCTTACGAGCAAGAAAATAATCGGCAATTTTATTATCAGTACTGGTGAATTTAATTCGGGCATACTCAAAAAGCAGTTGGAAATCTTTGTTCATCTTCTCTTCCATGCAATACAGCTTTGATGGTTCAACAAAGCACTATCAGCAATTTATAACGAAAAGAATTTCATAACAACAGCATCAAACACATGTTATTGCATAATAAGTGAAAAGATTTACAGTCGGAGGGTGGGAAGCACATTAGTTGGACAGGAAATGTGCTTCCCGGGGGATTCTGTTCAGCCTCAAAGCCAAACGGCGAGGTGGTCGTTAGAAGTAGTATTCAACCCCAAGTCTTGCTTCGGTGATATCAGACTCATCAATTTCCATCGCCTTCAAGCGAAGGTAAATTAACGCATTGTTATCAATGAAGTAGATCGTCTGACCAGATATAACATTGTCCGCAGTACCATCCACTTTCTTACTGTCAATTTCCAAATCGCTGTTAGCGGCATAGCCAATCTTAAACTGCCAATAACCTACGTTATACAAAGCCCCTACAGAATAAGATGTCTGATCTTGTTTATCTCCTATCAGGTTTTCTATCGTGCCTGATCCAGCGCCAGCGTTATCATAGTTTGAGTATTCAGCCGACATCACTTTGTAGGCACCAAAAAAGCCAATACCGTTATCGAAATTCAGCTCAAAACCTGCCAAATAGGTCATATAATCCGAGGTCGCAGAGAGTGTCGAGTCACTGGCCGCATCTTCAATTTCAATCACCCGTCCCGTGCCATATTCATACCCAGCATGCAGCAAAAGTGGGCCGGTAAGATAGTGGGCTGCCGCGCCATAAAAGTTACTGTCTGAATCTTCTGGGTTATTGCCTCGCCCTGCAGCCAACGTCATGGTAAATCCTGCCCAGTTTGGGCTGTCCCAGCTGATCTGGTCCGATTGGCGGCTATAGTTAGCCCCACCATCAATATCCGATCCCCAGTCGAACACATTTCCGAGCCCGGGATTTGAGTAAGGCCAGTCAATGATACGGTAGAGTGGAGTATCAAACCGGCCGAACTTGATCAGCCCCCAGCTATCATCACGAAAGCCTGCATATGTATCACGTAAACCAAGCTGGCCATCGCCTTCGTTATCACTCCAACCAACATTATTTCCTTCGATTTGCCAAACTAACGTTGGCGCACGTTCCATATCTTTCGTACCACGGAAACCAATACGCGATTCATTTTCAATGCGGTTCACCGTATCTTTGCCGTCTTCGGCAAAACTAAAAGCTGATATAGCCACCTGACCATAAAGCTCGATAGCATCATTTTCATCATTTGCATATATTGAAAAAGACGCCAAAACTGCTATTGCAGAAATAGCAATATGCTGTTTACTAAACATGTTCATTCCTTTATTTTGTTTTTCGTTAAATAGAAATCAAGTGCAATTCATGCCTGCTGTAATCGTTGTTTACTGGCATTTAATCACTAAACACCAAAGACTAAATATCGAGCTATACATAGCGGCCAATCGATATCTAGCAGGAGATTTATTCCGTCTGGATATTTTTTGCAGGATGAATATACAAATTTGAAATCATTCTTAACACATGACATTCCTATCAAATACAGCACAAATGAACAGCTAATTTAAAAACATGATCTAATCCATGTTTTTAGAAATTAGAATTAAGCGGATATACAGGGAGGTAATGATAACGATAATTCACAAAAATAAAGTTATGCTACATATGTCTAGTATTTTATATATATATCCTCTCCCCTGTTTTTTTCATGATAAATATAATGATAGGTATATTTACTCAAAATCATGTCAGGAGTTCATGGTGTCGACATTATTACTCGACGGTGAATGGCAACTCACATCACCACAACACCCACATATCAATATCGCCTGTCCATTGCCAGGGGATATACATTCAGCACTGATCACAGCGAAGCAGCTTCCCCCTCCCTACCTTGGTTGCAATGAAAATGACGTGCAATGGGTAGGAGAGAGTGACTGGGTACTGCGCCGGACAGTTTACCTTGATAGATCAACGTTAGACGCTCAGGCTGTCGACCTCTGTTTAGAGTTTGTCGATACCATGGCAGACATATCCATCAATGATCACCCCGTCCTGCAATGCAGTAATATGTTCCGCCGCTATCGAGTGGACGTTTTACCGTACCTTGTTGACGGCGAAAACCAAATCGAAATCAAATTAAACCGTAATGATTTAGAAGCCAACAAGCGCGCTGAAAAACTGCCCTTCCCAGTACCATGGGCGGTTGGTAACAACAAAGTTCCGCATATGAACACCCTACGCAAAACCCAGTGCCACGCTGGGTGGGATTGGGGGATCTGCCTATTGGCAAGTGGCATCTACAAATCGATTATTTTGTTACCTGTTCATCAAACCCGCTTAACCCAGGTACGCACCAGCCAACACTGGCACCTCGATGGCAGCTGTGACCTCAACATTTCGGTTGATTACGATATAACGTCGCTGTCGGATAAACCGCAGCAACTCGTTATCAACTTCGATCAGCAAGAGCACCTGATTCAACTGCCAACCGATGTATTGGGCCCACAGCAGGCCTGTTATACGATCACCCTAAGTAAGCCACAGCGTTGGTGGCCAGCAGGATACGGAGAGCAAACGCTATACCCACTCAGGGTTCAACTCAACAACCATAGCATCAACAAGCGAATCGGGTTGCGAGAACTCGAACTTGATACAGCGAAGGACAGCATAGGCAGTGCCATGACCTTCAAGGTCAACGGGAAAGCTATCATGGCGAAAGGAGCGAACTGGATCCCACTTGATGCATTACCCTCAGCCCATACCCCACAGCGTTACCGCCAGCTACTGGAAGATGCAACGGCGGCGAATATGAACATGATCCGTGTCTGGGGTGGCGGCATGTATGAGCACGATGTCTTTTATGATCTTTGCGACGAGTTGGGCCTGCTGGTTTGGCAAGATCTGATGTTCGCCTGTGCCCTTTACCCGTCAACCCCTGAATTCTTAAATGATGTCGAGGCCGAAGTACGCGATCAGGTACGCCGTCTTGCCGATCACCCATCACTCGCCTTATGGTGCGGCGACAATGAAGTTATCGGGGCTATTGGCTGGTATTCCGAATCGAAAGCCAACCGTGAGAAATATGTCGTCAACTATGACCGCTTAAACCGTGTTCTGGCCGATGTGGTCATGACCGAAGATCCTACTCGACGCTTCTGGGCAAGCTCCCCGTGTAACGGTGAACTCGACTTTGGTGATGCTTGGCATGACGATAATTGCGGTGACATGCATTTTTGGGATGTTTGGCACTCTGGCAAGTCTTTCGATGCCTACCACAGCGTAAAACCACGATTCTGCTCGGAGTTTGGCTTCCAGTCCTGGCCATCATTACCCACTGTCAAAACCTACGCCGACGAAAGTGACTGGAATGTAACTTCTCCCACTTTCGAGCAGCATCAGAAGAATGGCCGCGGCAACAGTATTATTACTGAGATGTTCACCCGCTACTTCCGCTTCCCGAACAGTTTTGACAACATGCTCTACCTTAGCCAAGTCCAGCAGGCATTGGCCATCAAAACGGCCAGTGAATATTGGCGAGCCCACAAAGCACACTGTCGCGGCATCCTATACTGGCAACTTAATGACTGCTGGCCGGTAAGCTCATGGTCAAGCATTGAATACACGGGCCGCTGGAAGCAACTTCACTACCACGCCAAGCGTTTCTTTGCCCCACAGCTCGCCACCTTTATCAAAGATGCTGATGAACTTGGACTTCATCTGGTCAATGACCAGCATCACAGCTGTACGTTAGAAGGGCATGTTCGCCAGATACAATGGAACGGTGAGGTAGTCGCTCAATGGCCTATTAGCACAACGCTTGAAGCGGATGAAGCGAGTTGCGTCTGGCAGTATCCGACAGATGATGCAAAGGCACTTGAAAGTAAAGACTCGTTCTTACATGTGCAGCTACACTGTGGTGATACCCTGGTCGAAAATAGCTATTACCCGGCCTTGTTTAAGCATGCTAACCTCCAGCCAACGACAGTCAAATGGCAGGTAAAAACAGATAGCAAGGGGATCTACGTTGAGCTAGATAGCCACATCCCCGCCTTATTTGTTCACCTCGAATTCGATGGCCCAGGCCGCTTTGATGATTCCAGCTTTACGTTGCTCCCTTCAGCGATTACCAGCGCCCCTAAGCAAGTTCGTTACCATGGTACTGTCTCTGCTTATGAGATAGCAGAAAAGCTACGCATATATCACTTACGCAACACTTATTAAGGTTCACTCTGCACTTTTCTAATAAGAATCCCAGCTATTAAGCTGGGATTTTTTATTATCCCCTCAAATGTTATTTATACCCAATGACTTCATATTAAAGTTTAAAAACACTTAACAAATAAAGTAATAATAAACATCAGAATTAGATATTCTTTTTTTAACTGAACACATCATCACAAAAATATGGGTTTAGAGATATAAAACAAAAAAGCCGGCATTGAATGCCGGCAAAAGGTGGTTAACAACGTGAAACTCTATTTTTTGTGTAGATGATGCCTAAATAACTTTCACTTATAACGAATAACGAAACTCCGTATTTGTTTAGGCTTAAACTCGCCGAGCTCAACCATACCGTGAATTTCACATTCAATAGATTTTTTTCTTTCCATCAAATCAACTTCAACAATATTCGAAAACGCTATGGGTAAAGTAAGCGTGCCCGATGCCTTAATACACTCAGAACTTGGATTATAAAGCCTTACCAACACACCGGTATTGTCTTCTGACGGTTTAACCGCACTACACACCAAACTATCGGAATGCAAATCAATGCCTTGTTGATAATCAGCGACCGTATTATACAGCGGGTGCATCACAAAATACTTAAGGGTGTTAGTGAACTGGTTGAGGGATTGATTCTGATACACCAATGGCTCAACCGCATAGTGTTGCCAAGCCTGTTGAAGATCAGCGGGATCAAAGTGCGGTTCAACCAGCATCGCACACTCAACCTTCAGCCTCCCTTGTAACTGGCTATCGGGTGTTGGGATATATTTGAATTGCTGCCCAGAGGCAATTCCCGGACGGCGTTGTAAGTCAGGTTTTCCTAGCCAGCCCACCGAGCGGAACATGGTTAATGCCAGCTGGTTATCCGCCCGAACCTCATACTCTTTCACCCCTTTCGCCATCAGCGTGATGCTGGTTGTTGCGTTATGCACGTTCGCGTAATGAAGCATCGGGTAAATTGAGCTCGGCTCTTCCTTCCAGCCAGCCTGGCGCCAATCATCAAGGTGTTTGTGTTGATTGACGCGCTCGACAATACCAAACGGGGTATCAGCCCACGATGTCTGGGTCTCAAATGGCATCGTTACCACCAGTTGCAACCGGTGATCTTCGACTTGATTATCAAACTCTGCATCAATCACAATTGGCGAACGATTCAACTCAGGCGAACCGCCATCACTCGCCGTATCCAACTGCAATTCAATACGGTAGCCCAATTGCCCAGAGCACTGCTTGTTCGCACGCTCTGCTAAGTTTTTCGGCAAGTGCCATATCCCTTCAACCACAAGGGATTGGCCACATTGCCCCTTGTTAACGCTAAGCGTCGCTTCATGCCAGTCCAGTGTTACCAGCCAATCCTGCTCGGGCGGGGAGTAATCATAGGTATCACCATCATCCCCCATATCCAAAAGCGTAAGGCAGTTGTTCCACCATTGCTGCTGTTGCTTGTCAAACAAGCGGAACTGGCCTTGGCGGTATTCTAGCCGGTAGCGTTCATTCTCTATGTGCGCTTCAGATACATCGGTTTCACGGGTTTGAATATTGGGTGACGAAGGCTGTTCAGTTTCAACAACTTGTAAACTAGTAAAGCCAGAAGCAGGCAAAGGATAAGCAAACGCGATCTCAGTCTGGTAGTAATACAGGCTAGGATCATTTTCCTTGCTGTCGCGCTGTATCGAACCGCGGTAAACATGTTCGGTATTGAGCACATCATACGCGATGTCATTACCTTGAAGATCGCACAAGGTAAAGTGTGGCTTCACGGTTGATATTGTCGTTTTGATCAACACCTCACGCGCATACGGTAAGGTATTGAATAGGGTTAAACGCCCATCGATACCTCCCTGCTCAGCTGTAGGTTGTGACTCTGCTAGTTTCCGTACCAAGTAATCCACCGCCGAGCCAGACATCTGATCTGCCTGCTCATAGCGGGCCAAGATAATTTTATTGGTTTTATCAGTATTACACCCACCCGCACTGTCGTGGGCATGGTTGCGCAAAATGGTTTTCCATATATTGGCCACCATTGCCGGTTTCGCCTCGATCCCCCACGACTGGGCCATAACCATTAATGGCTCCAGCTGATAGCTCAGACGGCGTTCAACCCGGTCATTGAGGTATTTATGATCATAACGTGACGAATAGATAGAACGGTGGATCTTCGAGACTTGGCCATCAATGAACTCACCGCTAAGCGTCGGCAGCGACAATTTCTCATCCGCAATGGCCTTGAACAAGCGATCGTAACTACTCTCAACCAAGGTATAGTCCGTACAATTTTGATTATTCACCGCTAACCGCGCTTTGATATTGCGGTCGACATAGCGCTGATCTCCCCCGAGCGGAATAGCAATATGATGCCCTAGGACACCGTCCTCCGCTTGATGGCAAAGTGGGGTTGGATCATCATTATCGATTAGGTATGAGCCAACGAAATAGCCGTTCTTGATGTTATAACCTAGTACCTCGCTACCGTCTTCAGATTGCCAGTTGAACTCGCGGCTGGTGCATATATCGGTTGATAGCCCACGCCAAAACACCGTTTTATCGATCCCAACCCCCTGATATATTTTAGGCATATCGATGCTTTGCCCAAACGCATCAGGGACATAACCAATATTCATCACCGAGCCGAACTGCTCGCCGAGACGGATCCCCGTCATTAAGTTTCGGACAATGGATTCACCCGAAATAATCAACTGATCAGTCTGGGTATACCAAGGGCCAATGAGCAGCTTTCCCTGCTGAACCAAGTTTATTAAGCGCGCTTTCTGCCCAGGACACTGTTCGAGATAGTCCTCGATAATACTGAGCTGGCCATCGAGCAGATAAGTGTCATTTTCTCCTGACTCCAGCGCTGACATCACTTCTTCCATATGGTAAACCAGTTGGATCAGTGACTCATGTGTCGAAAAATACCATTCGAAATCCCAATGCGTATGCGGGATAACATGAAATGTTTTCTGCATCTTTACTTCTCTCTTCATCCGCTATCAAGCAATCGCAGTGGCAATCGCCTCTTCGACCTCAAGGCTGTCAGCCTGACTTAACGTATCGCGGAATGGCTGATGCATCATTTTGCGCGACAACTTCGTCAGCATATGGACACTCTCTTCATTGCCACTGGCAGGAATACTCAGTGCCACAGCAGTTCTAACCGGTTGCTCATCCATGGTCTCCCATTCAATGGGATGGCTAAAACGAATGACGAAAAGTCCAGCGTGGGTAGCCGCGGTATTCTTACAGTGCGGGATCGCGATTCCCCCGGTGAATCCAGTGCTTGATGACTGTTCGCGGGCATTCAGACCTGATTCGTAAGCTTTAGCATCCGAAACGTATCCCAGCGCCATGGCTTGCTTGGCAATAAATGCAAACGCCTGCTCCTTGGTGGTGGACTCACTATCAAAAAGGACATGCTGAGAGTGAAAAACAGGCTTTGTTTCTGCACGAGCTGAATGGTTCGCCGCTTGTGTGGTTAGGCTGTCAGCCGATACTGGTTGCGTATCTGTCTTTGAGGATGGTAAAGGGGTTTCAACACCTATCGGTTTGCGCCACAGTCCAATGATCAGGGCGGTCAGGGTGATACCCGCAAATGTACACAGGATCCAAGTAACAAACGGAATAGGTTGCTCAATATAGCCAACAAAGGTGCCCAACGGCGAGCCAATTCCCCCGTAGAATTTAACATCGAAAAACCCGACTAAACCACCCGCCAAGGCAGAGCCCGCAACACTGGCAGTAATCATCTGGACAGGATGCGCCGCAGCAAACGGGATGGCACCTTCCGTCACCCCAACAATTCCCATACCAAACGCTGAGTTAGCCGCTATTTTTTCCGTCGAGCTAAACTTGTTCTTAAATAATTGGGAAGCAACGAAAATCCCCAATGGCGCGACTGAAATCGCCGCCTGTGCTGCCGTACCCGGTACAAAGTTGGCTCCTTCAATACCGTATTTAGCCACGGTATCGGTAAACACCGCCGTACCAAAAATCAACGCGGTTTTATTCACCGGGCCGCCAAAGTCAAAGCCGATCATTGCACCGATAATAGCGCCGATAATAAAGGTCGAGGCCGAGTAGTTAGTGGTTAGCCATGTAAGCCAATCGTACATCGCTCCCATGCCTGATGCGATCGGGCCACCAATCATGTACTTCACCACAATAGTGATAAAGAAAGTGGCTATCAGCGGCAGAATCATGATCGGCACCAGCGGTTGCAGCAGCTTCGGCCAGCGGATCATTTTCAGGTAACGTACGAAATACCCAACGATGAATGCCACAAGGATGGCCGAAAGGAAACCACCACCGGTTTCGGTTCCCAGGAAACCGGCATCATTGGCGATATAGGCGCCGATCATCGCCGGAGCAATCGCAGGGCGGGAGGCAATAGAATTAGCAACAAACCCTGCAAACAGCGGGATCATCAGGGTAAAGCCGACTTTACCCACCAAGAACAGGTGGTACATCAAGTCACCCAACGGATCGGACTGATCAAACCCCCAGGCGACCATACGGCCAAGTTCATCTTTTTGGAAAGCAAAAATATTGGCAATTGCCAACAATAGACCCGCAGAGATAACCATAGGCACCATGTACGATATCCCGCTCATGATATGCTGGATAAAACCATTTTCATTGGTTTTACCCAAGGTTATGTTACCGACCTCAGTCCCTTTGGCACCGAAAACTACCGCTTCCTTTAACGCGACATCCACCAAGGCTTTCGCATCTTTAATCGCCACCTTCGGACGGGTTTTGTAAATCCGCTTGCCGGCAAAGCGGGCAAGTTCAATCTCAACGTCTGAAGCAATAATCACTACATCTGCAGCGGCAATATCTTGCTCAGATAATATGTTCTCAGCGCCAATCGAGCCCTGTGTTTCGACTTTCACCTTAAGGCCATGTTCTTGCTCTAAGGCTTCAAGCGCTCTTGCTGCCATATAGGTATGTGCAATACCTGCAGCACAAGCAGTAATTGCAACTATGGTGTGACTCATTAAGTGGCACTCCTGTCAATTTTTAGTCCGTCCAACTGCTGTCTATTGTGTTAATTTTTTCAGATTGCTTTTGAGATCAACCACACAAAACAACAAAAACTGAAAATATTTTCACTAAAATTAGATCTGATAAACAGATAGCCCGTCGGTAAACAGGTAGTTTATTAATAAGGCAGTGCACCCAGAGCCTAAAAAATAACGTCGCTAGGTTTTGTAGCTGATGAAAATATTTTTACTCGACTCCGGTAGCACTTTCATTTCCCATCGCAGCAGAAAAGAATAGCGGATACGTCTCATGAGCCAGGCAGAACAGCACCCTGATAGTAAAGATCCAATCATTCATCAGCTCACCAAGTTGGTCGATAACACCTTGGCTATCAGAAAGGTCTATGTGGCAGCGGAAAACCTTTCCGCTCCAGCACTTGCTTGGCAAATAGATATTCCACGTATCGATATTGTGCTTTCAGGTACTATTGTGACTCACTACTCCGTTGACAGCAGCCACCATATACAACAGAACCTAGAAGCTGGTGATGTGGTGTACTTTCCCGCCAAAGCCTGGAGCCAGCCCATGTGGCAAGAAGAGGTCACCATCCTCAGCCTAATGATCAGCTCGCATAAAGTGGGATTCAGCCTGCAGAGATGGAATGGCGAGGGCTTTACCGAGGTAGCCAAACGCCCAACGATCCGGCATCAGCTAAAAATCGGTAACGGCTTGCTGCAAGCCCTTGAAGAGTTAGGGTATGACAGAGCCGATCACCACACAATCAGCTTGGTCATTCGCTCTCTCCTTAGCCATATCATGGTAATGAGCAAGGTGCCTGATTGCCTACCATCAAGGCAAGAAGAGCTGTTTCAGAAAATTACCGGCTATATCGACCAGCATTTTGACCAGCAGTTGAATCGCGAGATGATTGCCGAACATTTCTACATTTCCGTCAATTACCTTTCCCATATCTTCCAGCAACAGGGTAAAACCAGCTTCAAGGACTACCTTTGTCACCGCCGACTCGACAAGGCCCAAACACTACTGGCCAAGGATCAATGCCGGATAAAGCAGATATCTGAGCAATGCGGATTTACCGACAGCAACTACTTTTGCCGCCTGTTCAAGCAAAAACTGGGGATGACACCTTCACAATTTCGAGCTGGGTTAGCAACAGGCTCAGCCTAAGCTGAGCCTGTCATATCCACTGAAAATATTAACGATTTAGTTAAATGGTCCTTCCGCTGTCCAAGACGGCGGGAAGGCGTCAGGGGTCGAAGCCCAATTATAATTGGGTTCATTGCCCATCTCGAATACCAGTTCACCCCCTTGGGTGATTTCGCCATGGCTGATCCATGAACGATCCAAGCTGCTGCCGTTTAGCGTGGCGGATTGAATGTAGATATTCTGATCCGATACCTGTTCGGCTTTCACCGTGAAGGTCTTTCCATTAGGTAAATTCAGTGACACTTCTGGGAAGAGCGGGCTGCCTATCACATAGCGCTGATCGGCAGGGTTGACCGGGTAGAACCCCATTGCGGTAAACACATACCAGCTCGACATCTGCCCGTAATCATCATTACCGCAGATCCCTTCTGGCTTATCGGTATAGCACACATCCACCACTTCCTTGAGCCACTTTTGGGTTTTCCAAGGCTGGCCTACATAGTTGAACAGATATGGCGCATGGTGATCAGGTTCATTACCTTGCACATATTGCCCCACCATCCCGGTGCTGAAGATCGGTAGCTCCTGATCTGGGTCGGGTGTTGTCTCAAACAAATCATCCAATCGCTGGATAAAGGCTTCTTGGCCCATCTGCTCGACTAGTCCTGCAATATCATGCTGAACATGCCAGAAATACTGCCAGGCATTACTTTCTGCAAAGCCTGCTTCATAGCGCTCAGGATCAAAATCAGAAATGAAGTCGCCGTTCTCCAGCCTCGGAACAAACCAATCACGGCTGGTATCGTATTGGTTCTTCCAGTTTTTAGCCTGCTTAATAAAGTGCTGGAAATCAGACTCCTTACCCAGTGACTGCGCCATTTGCGCGATAGCCCAATCATCATAGGAATATTCCAACGCACGTGACGCCGCCCAGCCATCACCGCCTTCTTCTTCACTATATGGCACATAGCCCTTTTCACGATAGGCAACGATTTCAGAACGATCTGATGCCGCGGATGCCTTCATTGCTTCCAGCGCCAACTTAGGATCAAAGCCTTCGATCCCTTTTAGCCACGCATCGGCAATCACGGGCACTGCATGGTAGCCCAGCATCATGTTGGTCTCGTTGCCTTTCATTGACCACACCGGTAACAAACCGGTTTCCTCATAGTGAGCCAGCATGGAATTGACCATATCACTTACCCGATCAGGCTCAACCAGCGTCTGGAATGGGTGGGTTGCTCGGTAGGTATCCCACAGAGAAAAGGTATCGTAGCGGTCAAAACCATAAGCACGCTGGATTTGGTGATCGGCACCTTTATAACGCCCGTCAACATCGGAGTGCAGCGTTGGGCCTAGGTAAGAATGGTAAATCGCGGTGTAGAAGATCCGCTTTTTGGTTTCATCGTCACTGGTCACCTCGACCTTTTCCAGCTCACGCTGCCATGCATCATGTGCGGCTTGGCGGGTGCCATCAAAATCCCAGTCTTTAAGCTCTGCATCGAGGTTTTTATATGCACCGGCAACATCCACTGAAGACAGGGCCACTTTCACTAAGACTTCCGTTTGATCGGCGCTGGTATCAAAGCTGAAGTACCCGCGGGTTTTGGTGCTTTGAACTTCATTACCGCCAACAACCTGGCCTGTTTCATCATCTCTAAGCTCAAAGCCGGTCATGGGTTTCGAAAATTTAATCACGAAGTGCTCGCGCTGATCGGCCGCCCACCCTGTCGAATAGCGATAACCTTCAAGCGTTGTCTCATCAACCACCTTGATCACGGTATCTGTCGGTGCGTCCCAATTTAGGGCATACCCTAAGTTCACGACAACCTTGGAGTCAGCATCTTTAGGGAAGGTATAGCGATGAAAGCCAACCCGGTTGGTAGTTGTCAGCTCAGCTTCAATCCCGTAATCATCCAGCCTCACTTTATAGAAGCCGGCCTCTGCCGTTTCGTTATCATGGCTAAAGTGCGATGCTTCACTGCTGCCGCGCATTTCATCCGAGCGGCTGTTAAATGGCATCAACAGAATATCGTTGAGATCGCCCGCTCCCGTACCGGACAACTGGGTATGACTAAAGCCCACCAGCCGATCATCATGGTAATGGTAGCCGCTAATGTAGTCCCAACCACCGGTCCCATTATTCGGACTAAGCTGCACCATGCCGTGCGGTACTGTCGCGCCGGGATAGGTATTGGCCAAGCCACCGGTACCTATCATGGGATCAACATACTTTACTAAGTCAGCTTTCGGGAGTTCTTTTCCATCATCAGTATTGCTATCTGAGTTGCACCCCACCAAGCCAATAGAAACCCCAATCGCCAAGGCAAGTAATGAGCGTTTAAACATATATCCTCCAATCAATTGATATCATTAAAATTGCACGCCGTGAGTATTGGCTCATGCGTCCGGCTTCTGGTTGGTCATAACAAAGTGCAGTTCGCCACCGGCGTTAAAGTCGGTATACGGCACGAAGGCGAAATCATAACGGCAGTACCGTTCAGAACGTTGAAACATGTTACCTCCATGAACATTTTCTTCAGATACAGCAAGCCCTTACCGCTATTCCGACACATCGGGACCTGGCAATACCTGTAGATGTAATAACTAATTGATGAACTGCACTCGGTGGTGCAGAAAATGGGGCGTACAAGCAGGCAAGAGAACTTCCCTTACCTGCTTAGTGCCTCTGCTTGAACTTTGTGTTAGATGTTTCGTTAGTTAACGGGTTTCTGGTTGGTCATAACAAAACGCAACTCGCCACCTGGGTAAATTTCGCTGTGAGCGAATGTATTGTATTGATCCAGCGGTTTGCCGTTAATGGTCACCTCTTTCACATAAAGGTTATCCGGGCTGTTATTCTCGGCTATCACTTTAAACTCACCTTCAGCCAGGTGTACCGTCACTTCATCAAACACAGGGCGGCCAATGGTGTAGGTAGGATCCCCTGGGGTGATTTGATAAAAGCCCATTGTGCTCATGATGTACCACGCCGACATCTGACCGACATCTTCATTACCAATCAAGCCGTCAGGGCCATTGTGGTAAAAGTCTTTGTATACCTGATCCAAGTACTCCTGTGCTTTCCAAGGCTGATTGGTGCGGTTGTACAAATAAATGACATGGTGCGAAGGTTCATTGCCGTGGACATACTGGCCAATGTAGCCGGTCATATCTTGCAAGTCGCCTTCATTGGGTTCAGCGTTGAACAGCTCGTCAAGCTTCTTATTCAAGCCATCTGTGCCGCCCATTAACTCTGTGAGCCGCTCCAAGTCTTGCATCAATGTCCATTGCCACTGCCAGGCGTTACCTTCAGTAAACCAGTAATGGTCAACTTTATAAGGGTCAAACTCTGCCAGCTTGGTCCCGGTATCGTCCACCGGGACAAAGAACTTCTCTACCGGATCCCAATGGTTTTGCGACCACGTACTGCGATCCATATATTTGTCGTAGTTCTGGGTATCACCTGCAGCCTTCGCTATTTGGGCAATGGTCCAGTCGTAGTAAGACATCTCAAGTGCATAGGAGACCGAGTTCCAGTTTGGCACATGGATGAACTGGTATTGCTCGTAGTAGCTGTACTGGCCTGGCATCACCGAAGCCAAAATCTCATCGGGAATTTGTGGGAAATCTTCTGGGTGGTATGTTGAGCTTTCCGTTGCCGCCAGCAAGGCATCATTCGGATCCACCTCCATCCCCTTGACGATCGCATCGGCAATGATTGCCACCGCCGGGTAACCAATCATAGTACCGGTATAGCTTGAATGGGCTTCCCATTTAGGCAAGATCCCGGCATTTTGTTGTTTGCGGATCAAGTCGTTAGCAAAGTCTTCAGCGCGCTTCGGATAGATAATAGTTTGTAGCGGATGCACCGCCCGGAAGGTGTCCCACATCGAGTAGATCGAATAATTGGTCAGGCCATCTTCCTCACGGATATAGCCCAACAGATCTCGGTATCGACCATCAACATCTTCAAACACTATAGGCGCGATTTGGCTGTGGTAGAAACCGGTATAGAAGTTGGTTTTCTCAACCTCGGTGCCACCTTTTAGCGAGATGACTGAAAGCTCTTTCGCCCACGCATATTCAGCCTCTTCTTTGACCTTGGCAAAATCGAAATCAGGGACTTCCTCTTCCAGGTTTAGCTCAGCACCTTTCCAATCAACCGGTGAAAGGCCCACGCGAACTTCTATCGGATCATCGTTCTCTGAACCAAAATCGAGATAAGCCGCTATTTCAGTGTCCGAGCGAACCGCACCGTGTGGTAATGATCGCTCCGCGCCATCTTGGTTCAACATAAATGCATTGGCGATCGGTGCTGAAAACTTGGCATAAAAGAAAATATTATGATCTTTCACCCAAGAGCCACTGACTCGGCGTCCGCGAATAGTGTAATCATCCACCACTTCAATTTTATTTAAGACACTTTCACCACCATTAGCTTGAAGCGTATGGCCAATGTCTAATTTAATTTTTCGATCACTGCCTTTCGGGAAAGTATATTTATGGTAGCCCACCCGGGTTGAAGCGGTTAATTCAGCCTGAATATTGGATTCATTTAACGTTACTTTATAATAACCAGCAGAGGCAGCTTCCGAAACTTTATCGAAGGTATTTTCTTCGGCATTACTTTCATCGGTAAATGGCAATATTAGAATGTCGCCCAAGTCAGTCACACCAGTTCCACTGAGGTGAGTATGGCTAAAGCCATAGACCGGAATATCTTTGTCAATGATCTCGCCTTTTTCATAATCACTGGCATCATGATAACCACTGGCAGAATGCCAACCATCCAGCGTGGTATCAGGGCTCAACTGCACCATCCCTTGAGGAACGGTTGCGCCTGGGAAGGTATGGCCAGATCCTGCGGTACCGATAAATGGGTCAATATAATTCAGTATCTCCATATCAACGACAATTTCATTATCTTTATCGTCGCTGTTATTTCCACTGTCGGAGTTACATCCACCTAAACCTAGCGCTAAAGCAATTGCCAATGGTATATATTTCTTTTGGAACATAATGCCACCTTATTTAACGGATGTTGTGATTCCAAGAGAAACAAAGCTCCTAAGAACAACGACCCCGTCTGTTTTATTTTACGTTATATTCAATAAACGATATTGGATTATCTGGCACATATTATTAATTAACGGCATTAATTGAGATATAGGACAATTTACGCATTCACTATAAAATTGTAACCACCCCAGAAAGCTGTGAGTAATATCCCATTGCCTTATAAACAACCACAAAAAACACCTCCATAACGGAGGTGTTTTTTAAGTGCTATTCAGGCTTTTTATCTGTCATCACAAAGCGCAACTCGCCACCAGCGACAATATCACTGTGATTAAACACCCACCCTTCACCAAGTGCATTACCGTTAATAGTCACGCTCTTCACATATTTGTTGGCTGGGCTGTTGTTCTCAGCCACCACGGTAAAGGTGCCGTTGGGTAGATTGAGTTCGACCTTGTCAAACAACGGACGACCAA
The DNA here is from genome assembly GCF_056158405.1 of Photobacterium sp. AWH4_225. Lineage (NCBI taxonomy): Bacteria > Pseudomonadati > Pseudomonadota > Gammaproteobacteria > Vibrionales > Vibrionaceae > Photobacterium > Photobacterium sp. AWH4_225. Next base: position 839,707 of record NZ_JBSWTF010000004.1, read on the forward strand.
TGGTATATTCTGGGATCCCAGGGGTAACTTGGTAGAAGCCCATCGCACTCAAGATGTACCATGCCGACATTTGGCCGACATCTTCATTACCAATCAAGCCATCTGGGGTCGGCTTGTAGAACTCTCGCATTACCCTATCTAAGTACTCTTGGGTTTGCCACGGCTCATCAGTACGGTTCCACAGGTAGATAATATGGTGTGACGGTTCGTTGCCATGCAAATACTGCCCAATGAACCCCGTCATATCCGGTAGATCTTCACCACTGGTAGATTCGTCGGCTTTAAACAGGGCATCAAGATCCTGCTTGAACCCATCCTTGCCGCCCAACAGCTCTTCTAGCTTATTGAAATCATGAAATGTTTGCCATTTCCACTGCCAGGCATTTCCTTCTGTAAAGGCAAACTCATCGACATGGTAAGGATCAAACTCCTCTTCTCCTTCCGGTAAGTTAAATGAGCCATCAGAGTTAAGAGCGCGGAAAAATCGAGTCTCAGCGTCCCAATATTTCAGGTAATGCTCTGAGCGCTCAAGGTAGGTTTGTTGAGTCGCACTGTCACCTGCCAAGCGTGCAATCTCTGATACCGCCCAATCGTAGTAGGAATATTCGATACCGTATGAAGCCGAGTTCCAATAGCCATACGGCACAAAGCCATCTTCAATATTGGCTTTCATCTGCAGATCTTGCACATAAGCCAAGGTATTTGGGTCCCAATCAGGGAACCGTGACAAGTCGTAAATGGTGGTTTCTTTCACCGCGTGCAAAGCATCGTTAATGTCGATATCGAAACCTTTAGTCAGCGCATCCGCAATGATGGAGACCGATGGGTAACCAATCATGGTGCCGGTGTAGTGGCCATGCAACTCCCACTTCGGTAACAAACCGCCATCTTTCTGCTTACGGATCAAGTCGTTGACGTACTGCTTTGCTTTATCGGGATGAATGATGGTTTGTAACGGGTGGAATGCCCGAAACGTATCCCACATCGAGTAAACGGTATAATTGGGCGTATCATCTGCCTGTTTAATGGTTTTAGCCGGATCCATTGCCCGGTATTGGCCATCGACATCCTGGAAAATCATCGGGGCAATTTGAGTGTGATACATCGCGGTATAAAAGTTGGTTTTTTCGGTTTCTGTTCCCCCTGACACCTCAACGGTACTCAACTCATCAGCCCACGCTTTTTCAGCCGCACCATGGACCTCTTCAAATCCCCAACTTGGTACTTCTGATTCTAAGTTCCGCTGCGCACCTTCAATACTGGTCGGTGAAATGGCTAGTTTGATTTCTAACGGCTGATTGCTAGGTTCAAACTCGAAATATGAAACAACTTCTTCGGCTTCGATGTTGACGTTATTCGGCACCTCATCAACCTCAACTCCATCTGCCACGACTCTTTTAGCAATAATAGGCGATGAAAATTTGGCATAGAAATAGACACTCTGGTTTTTCGACCAAGAGTCACTTTTACGGTGCCCCCTTACTGTATAGGCATCTACAATTTCTAGTTCATTTAATAAGGATTTATTGCCCCAGCTTTTGTTTAAGGTATGTGCCAGATCTAATTTAATAGAAGGCTTTTCACCATATTCAAAATAGTACTTGTGATAACCCACACGTGGCGACACTGTCAGTTCCGCTTTTATATCACCACGATTTAACGTTACGGAATAATAACCCGGGGATGCTATCTCGTTACTCTTATCAAAAGTGTTGTAACGGTTATTTTCATCATCGGTATAGGGCAAAATAAGAATATCACCCAGATCCGTGATCCCTGTACCACTTAAATGAGTGTGGCTAAAACCATAAACGGGAATATCTTCTACCGTACCATCATCGAAATAACCCGCTGCCGATCCCCACCCTTCCATTGTTGTATCAGGGCTCAACTGCACCATGCCTGATGGGAAGGCCGCTCCGGGGAATGTGTGGCCATCAGGCCCGGTGCCAACAAAAGGGTTCACGTAATCTAGCACTTTGTAATAGTCTGGCCGTTCATCAACTTTACCACTACTGTCACCATCAGAGTTGCAACCGGTCAATCCGATAACACCGGCAACCGACAGTGCCAATATTGCACGTGTATACATAGAAACTCCTAGTCATTTAGTTACCCAATATTCTCGATATGAATAAGTTCGTACTGGGCTTGAATTATCACTAGAAATCTTAACGATGGAGAATATCTAAATTAATATGAATTTTAATTCATTTACTGGACTTTATTACCCTAAAGAATCTTTTGTGTAGGGGATCTCAATTAGCTTCCGCATTAGCAATTGTTTATTCATTGGAATAAGAATCACATTGTCACCCTTTGGGCACAAATATCCTATAAAGGGCACAAATATCCACTATTAACCTTTTCTATTCGTCCGATAATAACTATCAAAATTCGTTACTCAGATAAAAAACATAAATAAAAGCACTACGTTTCATTTTTATCATTTCCTTTTTACATCACTTTATTTTCATATCCAGAGGTCTGTTATGTTTAATAAACACATACTGGCAATCGCTCTTACAGCAGCATTGGCCCCCCTCGTAGGTTGTAATTCTGACAGTAGCCAATCCGACGATGGAGGCAAAACCCAGCCTACCGACATCTTAGAGTATGTTAACCCTTTTATCGGTACCGGTTTTAATGGCCACACCTTCCCTGGTGCCGTCGTACCCGAAGGGTTTGTCCAGCTAAGCCCCGATACCCACCTAACAGGTTGGCACTCGTCCAGCGGCTACCATTACGATGACACCACGCTCTACGGTTTTAGTCACACCCATTTAAGCGGAACAGGTATCGGTGATCTCGGTGATATTTTATTCATGCCTTACAGCAAGGATGATCAACACCAGCAGTCAGCATTCAAAAAATCGAACGAGCATGCCACTGCAGGATATTACCAAGTGACACTCGATAACTCGGGCGTCATGGCTGAGCTAACCGCCACCCCAAGGGTCGGCCTGCACCGTTATCACTACCCATCTGATCAACCGCAGAAGCTCAAGATCGACCTCGGCCATACCTTAAATGAAGACTGGGGCGGTGTTAGCCTAGAAAATGAAATCACCTTCATTGATGAAAAGACGGTCATTGGTAAAAGGATCAGTGGCGGCTGGGCTGCCGATCAACATGTGTATTTTGTTGCGACCTTTTCTTCCGCAATCAAACAGTACCAGATCACCGATGAAGGTCATGATGTAAGCGGCAATACTGCCAATGGGAAAAACGTCGTGGCTTTCATCGAATTCGAGCCATCAGAGCAGCCGCTAGAGATAAAAGTTGCGCTTTCCCCAGTCAGCACAGCCGGCGCTGAAGCCAACCTCGCCGTCGAAGCGGATGACTTGAGTTTTGACCTTGCCCACCAGCAAGCGGAGAAACGCTGGCAAGAAAGCCTAGAGCCATTCCACATTCGAGGTGGCAGTGAGGATCAAAAAACCATCTTCTATACCGCCCTCTACCACACCAAGCTCGCGCCAATGCTCCACCAAGACGTCGACGGTCAGTACCGGGGGATGGACAAGGCGATTCATACCAACCCTGAAGGGCAAACCAACTATACGGTGTATTCGATGTGGGATACCTTCCGCGCGTTACATCCCTTGAAAACTATTACCGAACACAACCGCGCTGTAGAGTACGCACTTAACCTCATTGAAAAACAAAAAGAAGGCGGTCTGCTGCCAAAATGGGAATTACATAGTAACTACACGGGTACCATGGTCGGTTACCCCGCTGTCGCCATTATTGCTGACGCAATGATCAAGTACCCCAACGCCTTCACTCAACAGCAAAAACTAGAAGCACTTGAAGCTGGTATTGCCAGCTCTACCTGGCACCCGGAAGATTTCCAGCACTGGGATCAAGACTTGCTCAATAAAGTCATGACCCCGCATATTAAGTACATTGAAGAAATAGGTTATGCGCCTGCGGATGAGACCAAGGAATCGGTCTCTTACGGTTTAGAAAATGCCTACTACGACTGGTGTATCGCCCAAATAGCCAAACTTGCAGGTAGCGATCCTGCCTACAACATGTACATGGAGCGGGCGAAAGGCTATCAGCGATATTTCGATTTCAACCCTGCGGAATATACAGAGCATAGCGTCACAGGCTTCATGCGCCCGGTGATGTTGGATGGCAGCTGGCGAACGCCTTTTGATCCTTACAATGCCGAGCATGAAACCGGTGACTACACCGAAGGCAATGGCTGGCAATGGACCTGGTTCGCCCCGCATGACATAAATGGATTGAAGTCGGTTATGGGTGGTGAAGCGGCCTTTAGAGAAAATCTTGATGCCTTATTCAATGCCGAAGAGCAAGAAGGCACCAGCGATATGACAGGGCTGATAGGCCAATATGTGCATGGTAATGAACCAGACCAGCATGTGCCTTATTTGTATAACTTCACCACGACACCTTGGAAGACTCAAGAATATGTCGATCAAATACTTAAGGAATTCTACCTTGCTACCCCTGAAGGAATTGTCGGTAACGAAGATGTGGGAGCGATGTCAGCGTGGTATGTCATGAGTGCATTGGGCATTTATCAAGTCACGCCAGGCAGCACAACCTACACCATAGGTCGCCCACTGTTTGATGAAGCGACAATACCCGTAGCCGGTGGCGAATTCACCGTTACCGCAGAAAACAATGGCCCAGACAATCTCTATATTGACTCTGTCACCATTAACGGCAAACCACTGACGAAAGATTTATTCTTCGATCACAGTGAATTCAAGCCAGGCGGCAACCTGCACTTTGTCATGACATCAACACCACCACAGCCGTAAGTGTAACGATACCGCTTATCTCCACAAACGCACACCTCAGCCGCTTGCTGCGGTGTGCTCCGATGTTCTGAACTTTTTCTCATCTTTCTAAGGAAGGAATTCATGCCCAAATTAACCGCATTACCCACCACTAACGTTCTGAAAACCGTATTTCTCGCCGCCTCATTAGGCATCGCCAGTTGCTTGCAATAGCAGCAGTGATAGTACTGATTCTAAAACCACTACAAATACTGAACTAATCGGCCATTTTTTTGGCATTTTCGACGACAATTGGGATAAACGACTACGGGAAGAGACTCCGTTTGATCTGATGGACTTCGTCTATATCGCGTTTGCCCATCCCTATGATGAAGATGGTGATGGAATTTATGAACTTGGCTATGAGAACGCCCACCAGGAAGCCCCCTATACCGATCAAGAACGCATCGATCAAATTGTTACTCTGGCACGCGCTAAAAACCCTGAGATCAAACTACTGATCTCCGAAGGCTGGAGCATGCAAGACTACTGGAAAAGTGCTCAAGACCCTGATGTCTTTGCAGAAAGTGTTATTACGATGATCCGTGCCCATAAACTCGACGGCTTTGATATGGATTACGAAATAGGAACCGATCCAATCAACCTCAGCCAGTTTACCGATCTGGTTTTGGCCTTGAGAAAACGCATCGATCTCGCCAGCATAGAAGATGGCCGAGGCAATAATCCTTACCTGCTTACCATCACGCCAGACCATACCTCTCTCGACGTTTGGGATGGTGAGTTGGTTAACCAGCACTTCGACTATGTCAATTTGCAAACCTACTGGGGTAACCGCTTTGATTTCATCGACCAATTTGAAGAAACCGGCGTTGATGTATCGAAAATGCTGATCGGCCTTGCCAGCGAAAGCTATGATCGACCAGCAGACGCACCAGCAGCCTTTGTGGATATTGCCAAACAACGCGGTGCTCGGGGCATTTTTGCTTGGCGATTGGATACCGACAGCTTGGATCAGCAAGGCACACCGCACTACAGCATAGCGAAAGAAATGTGGCAATTAATGGGCCGCGACAATACCCAATAGCCTCGATAAACGCTGTCATCAACCCACAGCATGCGCCAAATAGCCTTTCCGTCAGCGTTATTTGGCCTTGCAATACCGACGAGATAATTTCCAGTTTTGGGCTAAAATTCATGCAAAATCATTAAAGTAAAATATCGCTTTCTGATATCTTGCTACCAACAACACAACTATATAGCGTGGCTCAATGAATCTTCACCCGTACCTTCCGTTGTTTATCTCCGCTTTGATGTCCGCCAGTTGTCTCTCAGCCCCAACAGCGGAAAAGCTCCTGATCAATAGCACCATCTATGGCTTGCCACAAGCAGATACCATTGCGATAGCTAACGGCAAAATCCTTTCTGTGGGATCCGCTCAAGATATGGACAAGATTACCGGTGATAGTACCGAAATCATCGATCTAGACGGTGCCTTCGTACTGCCCGGTTTTATCGATAATCACAACCATGTGTTCGAAGCGGCATCACCGGTTGGAGGAGACTGTCTACTCGACGCTGATACATCCTTGAAATCACTCATCCCTGCTCTACAAGACTGCCATGATAATACCAGCCGCGATCGGTGGATCATTGGTTATGGTTTTTCGCTAGACGCAATATTGGATGAGCACAACGCCTCAACACCGCTCACCGTGCTTGATGCCATTTTCCCTAACCAACCCGTAATTTTCATGGAGCAAACTTCTCACTCTATGTGGGTCAACTCACAGGCTCTCGAGCGAGCAGGCCTCGATGAGCATTCCCCTGACCCACAAGGTGGAAGGATACTCAAAACAGAATCAGATGAATTGACAGGCATCCTGCTCGATAATGCTGGCGACATAGTAATGGAGATCGCATGGAACGAAAGGGCAAGCTACCTTAGCCAGCACGACAGAAAGTCCACAGGCAGAGCCATAAGCAACAACCCCAGCTATGATGGCTTGCTCGCGGGCCTAGAGGAAGCCGCTGCCCATGGTATTACGACTATCGGTGACGGTAGAATGTATTGGAAAAGGGGCTGGTTTGATGTCTGGCTGCAAGCGCAATCAGACAATATGCTCACAGCCCGCGTCTCTGTGAGGCCTTGGATATATCCAGATGATGAGATGTCTCCTCAGTTAAAATACCTAGCAACCATTTACGCAAGTTCAGAAAGCAACCCCTCTAGCCTGCTCATCGTCGACCAAGTAAAGATGTACAGTGACGGTATTTTCATTAACGGTACCGCCAAAACACTGGCACCTTACCTATTCACTTATCTTCCAGATGATGCTAAAGGAATCAACTATATCCCGCCCAAACAGATGTCCGTATGGCTCAAGGCGCTTGCCGAAATAGGTTACGGCGCTCATATCCATACCATAGGAGACGGTGCAATCCATGAGTCTCTCAATGCTATCGAGTCGATGCGCAAAGAGAGCATGAGCAAGCCCTATACCCTTACTCATGTTGAATTAATTTCTCCGCAAGACGTTCCCCGCTTTGAAGCACTGGATGTCACCGCCGACTTTCAGGTGGGATCAGACTATGTTGCCTACCATCAGCACCACTGGGCAGAAGCATTTCTAGGGGCTAAACGCACAAGAGCTTTGATGAAGTTGGACACAGTCTACGAAACAGGAGCAAATGTCACACTCAGCAGTGATTGGAATGTACACAGTATTAACCCCTTAGAAGGCATCGCCAATAGCCTCATCATGGGAAAGACAGGGTTACCATCAATTAAAGCCGCCATCGATGCATATACCATTAATGCTGCTCATAGTCTTGGAATTGAAAAGATCACAGGAAGTATAGAGGTCGGAAAATCAGCTGATTTTGCAATTTTAGATAAAGATATTACTCAAATACCCGAAAATAGAATCGCATCCTCAAACGTAATATTAACCATTTTACAAGGTGAAATAGTTTTCGAAAAACAATAGCAAAATGTCTTATACACCTGAAGATTATCAACAAGAGGGCTTAATATGATTATAGCTTGTACAAAAACCATTCAATCCACAGCAATAAATCGCCATCACGTTAAAAATAATGAAATTATGCATGTACATTAAACCATACATGCATATTTATTACCCTTCGTAAGAATCCCTTTTCTGCCCATACCTCCTTGCACAGAAGAAATACTCATCGGTCTAAAAATCCATACGTCATATAAACGCAACAAAACTCATATTTATTTTTGGGACAAACATCACAGAAACACCACTAACAGTCAGCCAATATCGTGACACTAGTTCCATAAACCATTAGATCGACAATAAGAATGTCAGACGAAATTTGTGATTGCCAACTTATCATATGCCCTAAGTGTGGGCAGCGCGATAGTTATTTAATAAATACTGAACAGCATATTCTTATCTGTATCTGCGGACATAAATCAACATTACCTGAATGCATTTGCAATTGAAAAATAGAAAAGGATTTTTATGAACTTTTATCAATGCCCAGCATGTAAAACCTTTGTTCACTTTCACCGTGTACGTGTAAGCACATTAACAGATGTGTTTAAAAATAAAGTTTCTAAGTATCAATGCAGTAACTGCTCATCTTCCATTCTTTCTCATAATTCCTTAGAGGATGAGAAAAAATAGTCAGAACTTCATTGGAGGCTTCAAATGCTATTCCCAATGATGATTACAATGAAGATCATTACCTGACTAATATTCAGTGACTACCAAAAAAGGCAGTCAGCCCCTCAAACGTTGAGGGGCTTAGACTCGCATCCCTTAAAGGGGGTCACAGAGCAAGCTTCCACAGAGGCCTTCCTCCCCAAAGCAGCCAAAACACCAACGAAGGCACGTACTTTTTCTTTCGCCACAGAAATTGCGCTTGGTGTTTGAGGAAGGCCGCTTTCAAAAATGCATCAGCCAGTTGCTCTGACTCACGGGCATTAACTGCTCTGAGCTCTTCAAGCTCACTGCCGGCTAATAACTGACGCTCTTGCCCTTGCTCTAGCCATTGCCGTATTTCAGATTCAGCCCTTTCACGCAATTCCGCTTTTGGGACAACCTCTTGAATTAGCCCAATCGCTTTTGCTTGCTGGGCGTCGGGTTTCCAGCCCTCGCTGCCAAGCATGCGTGCTGCGTTTTCTTCCCCAATTAAGCGGGGCAAATGTACACTGGAACACCCTTCTGGCGTTACACCCAAAACGGCAAACGGCGTCGAGAAGGTCGCGGTATCTGAGGCAATAATCCCATTGGCCAAAGTCGCCGAGGTTACACTCGCACCTATTGCTGGTCCATTCACCGCTATCAACAATGGCTTGGTACAACCGAGGAATACTTCAAACAAAGCTTGATTATTTTTAGCAATCAACTGGCGCAGTTTACGTGGGGCCATCACCTTTAACGTACCACTGAGGTTCACCCCTGCAGAATAGTAGTCGCCCGAGCCAGTGAGGATAATAGCTTTGACCTTGGCCTCAACATTGGCCTTCTCAAACACTTCTTTCAGGGCGTTCATCATAGCCATGGTCCAGCCATTTAATTTGGCCGGGCGGTTCATGGTTATTGTCAAAACGCCTTGCTCCAACTGAGTCAATAAATGATCAGCAGAGACTTTATTTAGCTGCATGTCGTTCACAGTGAACACCTCCTTCCAATGGCGGGTAATTTGCTATTCCAGTCAACCTTTTTTGTAACCCCCCTACAACACCGACTAAAGGGATATAACGTAGATCTAATCTTCAAATAAAGCTGTTTAATAAATCAGCAACTGCGGCGTTGATCACTCTATTAAACGGCTGTAGCTATTAGGGTAGAGATAAAAGTTAGAGCAAAGAAACTAAGATTCGCCGCTGCCTACAAATTGTTTGATTGGGGCTTAAATGAGCCCTTATTAAGCCTAAATTGAAAAGCCTGCTGAGATCATTTCTGTGCCATCTGTCTAGAAACTGATTTTAGCCCAGCAGTCTTTGCAATTTAGTATTGCGGAGTATGGCAGATGGAAAAACTTAAACGTGCAAAGGAACTATTCACCAGACCATTAACCCTAGACGAACTACACAAGCTGGATGAGCTTGAACGCCAAGCCAAAGGCAAGGAAAAACTGTATATCGCTTCCTTGTGGGACGCGGCGTACGCCCTCGTTGAACCAGCAGTCCTTCATCAAGCCCGTGAAGCTGGGCTGCTCTAGCCATAATCCTTATGGCTCTTCTTGTATGGGGAAAGGATTAGCTGTCTTTCCCCTTCTGCTCTCTATTCCCTAAAACTCATTTCAATTTTGATTACCCAACTTGTTCTACATAACTCAATTTAACAACAATTAACTTGAGCCACTTCATAATATTATTCCACAACACATTTATTTAATAATACAAATAAATCAACAGTAGCATTATATCGCTAAAGTGATTAATATCACCATTATCTCGCACAAAACCCCTATTTAAGTGATCAAAATCATGAAGATATACTTACAACAGTGATGAGTTTATCACTTTAATAAAACCCCCTTTGATCAGTCTAAAATAATACAATAGCTTGAGTGTGTACCGAGGATATTAAGGTGTAAGGATGAACACACAGAAGCAAATTGCGCTAGATGCAATCGAACTAGTTAGGCCAGCTATCGAGCGCCTATTCTCACGAACCAACCGTCAAGAACTACATATCGTAGTGATGGATCCCCGCCTTAAGCCCTGGGAGTCCAGTTTTGAGGAAGCCATTTTGGTTGAAACCTCTATCGGCCAGCCGGATGCATGGACGATCCCTTTTGACCAGCTTGCCCGCAAGAAAGCTCAGCAAGCTTGGCGTGATTCTCAGGCCAATATTAATCACCAAACCGCCCACCCATCGTCGCTTCGTGATGACGATGTGCTGTACTACGGCTCCTTCGTCTACGGCAATGTCGTGGTCGCCTGCAGCGGGGTGCAGCAATGGTATGACATGCTGATCAGTGGCTGGATTGCCTTGGCCATCGAGCAACTCACAATCAACGACTACCAAACCCAAAAAACGAATAACCCGACTCAAACCTACCGACGTGAACAATAAAATAGGTATCTAAAATATGAATAAATTACTAAAAGCAGTCATGATCTCCGCAGGTGTACTAGTTTCAGCAACAGCCGTTGCTGCTGATTACCCAACCAAAAACATTCGCTTGGTTGTCCCTTTTGGTGCCGGTGGCGGTACCGATGCTGTTGGCCGTACTTTGGCTAATAGTGCTAAGGATGTACTTGGCCAAAATATTTCGATCATGAACCGTACCGGTGGTGCAGGTGCGGTAGGCATGAGCTTTGGTGCCCAGCAGCGCGCTGATGGTTATACCCTAACAGTAGTCACCCGCGAGATTGCCTCGCTGCCACAAATGGGCCTAATGCGCCACACAGCTGATGACTTCAAACTGATCCGTATGGTTAACCTTGACCCTGCAGTCGTTTTGGTTGCTGCTGACAGCCCATACAACAGCATCAATGACCTGATTGAAGATGCCAAGAAAGAGCCAGGCAAAGTGAAGTTTGCTTCTACTGCCGCGCCTAACTTCTATCTAATGGCACTGGAAAAAGACCAAGATATCAAGCTCAACGCTATCCCTTACAACGGTGCTTCAGAAGCGATTCCAGCGGTACTAGGCAACCACACAGATGTCACTATGGTGACGCCGGGTGAGGCTATTGCACAGCTTCGTTCTGGTCAGCTAAAAGCCCTAGGCGTGATGTCTGAAGAGCGCATCGCCTTTATCGAAGATGTCCCGACTCTAAAAGAGCAAGGTGTCGATGTGGTAACCGGTACATGGCGTGGTATCGGAGCGCCGAAAAACACTCCTGACCACATTATTGAAAAGCTTGGTACGGCATTCGACCAAGCAATGGCGACAGAGGAATTCAAGTCATTCATGGAAACAGGTGCAATGACAATCCACAACCTGAACGCCGAAGAGTTTACCAAGTTTGTCTACGAAGATACGCAAGCACTAGGCTCTCTAATTAACTAATGATACCCAGGAGCCAGCACACCATGCTGGCTCTTTTATTGAACACGCTCAACACAAGGATGGATTCTATGTTGAATAGAAACTTTCTTTTCCCGTCCCTGATCATTTTATTAGGTGCCGCTTCCCTTTTCGTTATCAGCCAATTCGACAAGCCGATGTTCCAGGATGCTAGTGTCGATGCCGCCTTTTTCCCAACCGTTGTCACGATTGCCATGATGGCTATTTCGTCGGTGTTAGTCTTTCAGCATTGGCAAAACAACCAACGAGACAAAAAAGAAAATACCCAGGAGAAAGAATCTCCGCTATTTTCCAAGCTGTCTATTTTTGGTGTCGCCTACTTAATTGGCTATGCCTTCTTGATCCACCTTCTCGGCTACCTGTTTGCCAGCCTTATTGCTTTCGCTCTGTACCTGATTTACTTCAAGGTGAAGAAGCCCCTTTATTACGTGATTGCAGCAGTATTCGTTGTATCTGTGTATTACCTGTTTGGCGAAGTGTTTGTGATCGCGCTTCCTGACGGCATCATTCTGTAGAGGCCGCATATGTTAGAACATTTATTTTCAGGCATCCTAACCGCCTTCAGCCCTAGTGTTTTCCCCGTACTGATCTTCGGCGTACTGGGCGGGATCATCCTCGGAGCCCTACCCGGCCTCACCGCAACGATGGGTGTTGCCATCTTGCTACCTTTTACCTTTGGTATGGAGCCAACTGCTGCACTGGTCATGCTCATCGGTGTCTACATCGGTGGTATCTATGGTGGATCGATTGCCGCGATTTTGCTCAAGACGCCCGGCACCCCGGCCTCTGCGGCGACCGTGCTTGACGGTCATACCCTTGCAGCAAAAGGCCAAGCAGCCCGGGCATTGAGCATCTCAGCAGTTGCTTCGTTTATCGGTGGCCTTATCAGTACCATCGTGCTGATCGCGATTGCACCGCTACTGGCTGACTTCGCCCTCAAATTCAATGCGCCTGAATATTTCGCGCTGGCCTTGTTCGGCCTCACCATCATTGCCAGCGTGTCGTCGAAAAACATCCTCAAAGGCTTGCTTGCAGGCTGCATTGGCTTGCTAGTCTCCACTGTGGGTCTAGACCCTATCAGCAGCGTACCGAGATTTACTTTCGATGTGATGGATTTGTACAGCGGCATCAATGTGATTCCGGTTTTGATTGGCTTATTTGCTATCTCAGAGGGTCTAAACCAGCTTGAGAAACTCCATAGCCAGAAGAAAGCTGCACCACCAAAATTTGACCATAAGCTACTGAGCAAGAAAGATCTGAAAACCATGCTGCCAACCGCAGTGAAAAGTGGTTTGATGGGCACCTCTATCGGCTCGGTTCCAGGGGCAGGTGCCGATATCTCAGCATTCGTTTGCTATAACGAAGCCAAGCGTTCTGCCAAAAACCCAGATGAATTCGGTAAAGGGTCGGTGCAAGGCTTAGCGGCAGCAGAAGCGGGGAACAATGGCGTTACCGGTGGCTCGCTGGTTCCGCTACTGACACTGGGTGTCCCGGGTGATGCGGTGGCTGCCGTTTTACTTGGCGCTTTGATTGTACAGGGTCTGACGCCGGGGCCATTACTGTTCAGCCAAAGCCCTGAAGTGGTCTATGGGGTATTCAGTTCAATGCTGGTTGCCAACATTGTGATGTTGCTTATCGGCTTGCTCGGTATCCGCTTCTTCTGCCGCATAATTGAAGTGCCGAAGATCATCATGATACCGATCATCATCTTCCTGTCGGTGATCGGTGCCTATGCCATCAACAACTCGATGTTCGATGTGGGTATTGCAATCAGCTTTGGCTTGCTAGGGTTTATCCTCAATAAGATGGAAATTCCATCCTCACCTATCTTGCTGGCGATTATCCTAGGGCCAATGGCCGAAACCAACCTGCGAAAATCTCTGCTGATGTACGATGGCAGCTGGTCATTCTTGTATGAACGCCCTATCGCGCTGGCATTTATTGTTCTGGCAGTCTTCTCAGTCTACTCCACCATGAAGCTCAAGAAAAAGCAGGCGCAAAATCCTGTGACACCATAGTGCCCAAAAGCCCTATTTGAAACTATAAAGCCAGCATCACTGCTGGCTTTTTTCTGAGTATCACTATTGAAAACAATGATCGTAACCCGTTTTAATGTGACTTTACTCTGGCGCCAAATACTAAAATCACCAGGTACCCTAACGCAGGCACTGAGAACGAAATCAGCAAACCGATACTATCTGCCAACAATGCTTGGGCGAGTGGAACAACAGCACCACCAACACCACACATAATCAAAACAGCAGACGCTTTTCCAGCCAAAGCCCCCAATCCCTTCACCGCCATAGAAAAGATAACCGGGTACATCACCGAATTACATAAGCCAACCAAAGTGAGGCACCACGCTCCTAGGACACCGGGAAACAAAATCGCAAACATAACCAACCCTATAGCAACAAAAGCGTTTACCATCAGGATCTTCGATGCATTGATCTTTTTGAGAACAATGCTGCCAATTAGGCGGCCTACCAATGCTCCCCCCCAATACAAAGAGACAAACACCCCAGCATTAGAAGACGCTAGTGACAACACCTCTCCGCTGGTGAGGTAACTAATCAAGAAAGTACCTACTGCGACTTCGACTCCAACATAGCAAAATATCGCCAGCGCCCCATAAACAAACGTACAGTGGGAAAGCAAATCTTGCCAACGGCTAGAAGCTAGGGTGCTTTTATCATCGGCTTTTTTAGGCAACAATCGAAATGACATCGCTAGTAACAATGCCACGCCGCCCATCAACATATAAGGTAACTGAACCGATCCAACGGCTTCTTGCCCCCCTTTCACCAAGGCAGCCATGAACACCCCCATGCCTAGGGCTGATGCCAATGTTGTCCCAACAGAGTTAATCGATGAACAAAAAGATAACCTCGATGCCGCGGTATCAGCTGGGCCAAGTGAAACAGCGAAAGGGTTTGCAGCTACTTGCAATGCGGCTATCCCCAAAGCTAATACAAAGATAGCCAGCAAAAATAGCGGGTATGAAAACAGTGATGAGGCAGGTAGAAAAAGAAAACAACCAACAGTTAATAAGCTTAAGCTCAATTGGATTACGCTGACATACCCTTTTTTACCCATTATATATGCTGTTGGCAAGCAGACTATAAATGGGGCAATATAAAATGCCAACTGTATATACATTGACTCTACATGGTTTAATTCGAAGGCTGCTCTTAAAAAAGGAACCAGCATACTATTTAATGAGGTTAATAACCCCCAAATAAAAAACACCAAGCTCAGCAAAGTAATAGGCATTGTACTTTGTCGAGATAATTTATATGTTAATTCCATACTGTCTTTTTCATTATTCTATCTAGATACTGTTAACCATGCGGCACCACGTACACCGCTGCTATCACCATACTGTGCCGGCAAAATTTTGGTTTGGCACTCGTTGCTCATCACATAGCGTGTCAGCTGTTTGGGAATATCATTAAACAATGAAGCAACATTGGATAAGCCGCCACCAATGACGATGACATCAGGGTCAATCATATTGATGATCGTCGCGAAGCTACGCGCAATTTGATCCACTAACTGATAGTAGGCCAACCGGCAACTCATCTCGCCAGTCTGCATCCCCGCAATAATATCAGCCGCCTTCAGCGCCTCACCAAAGCGTTGTAGATACTGCATTTCCAGTCCGCTACCTGAGATATAGCGTTCGATACAGTTTCGATTACCACAATAACATTGCTGCTCTTGCCCATCGGCAGACTCTCTATACCCAGGCAGAGGATTATGCCCCCATTCACCGCTAATACCATTTGGCCCGGTTAACACCTGCTTATTGACGACTAAGCCTCCACCACACCCCGTCCCAAGGATAACCCCAAACACAACCTGCCCGTCACTACCTGCACCATCAACAGCTTCAGAAAGTGCAAAACAATTAGCATCGTTGGCAATAAAAACATCACGCTCTAGCCTCTGTTGTAAGTCTCCCTTTAAATCATGACCATTAATAAATGTACAATTGGCATTTTTCACTAGCCCTGTTTGGGCACAAATCGTCCCTGGAATACCAATTCCAACGCTACCTGTACAACTTAAATAATTTTCTGCATCAAAAACTAAATGGCAAATATCTGTAACAAAGTCTTGGTAATTATCCGGTGTCTTTATTCTCTGGTTATAAATACTTTCACCTTCAGTGTTGAAGGCAACAATTTCTATTTTTGTCCCGCCAATATCCAAGCCAAACCTAATCATGATTAGCGCCTATTTTCTATCTTAATGTGATTAAAAAAGGGCAGGAAACCCTGCCCTATACCATTTATACTTCTGGAAAATTAAAGCTCTTAATTAGCAGGTTCCAACATACCGTTTTTAGCTTTCTTTTTTGCGGCCTTATTGCCCCATGTGTATTCATATTCCCAACCAGTTAGCATTTCCACTACTTGCTTCGCTTCTGTTGGTACATCTTCCTTCGAGCCGCCCGCTTTCAAGCGATTCACTTCGGTAACCAAGACCTCGTGGTTTTCCTTATTGAGTTTGAATCGAATTGCCCCATATAGTGCAAACAGTGCCAATACCGTTGGTGCCAATAGGAACAGCCAGTAGATACCATTAATGGTGTCGAGTGTTTGTACTTCTGCGCCAGACTCGAAGCCAAGGTATTGCAGGCCGATACTTGCAATCAGCATAGCCGTCGCTTGGCAGATCTTACGTCCCAGCGTCATCACACCAGAGAAGATACCTGCGCGACGCTTACCAGACAGGGCTTCATCCACATCTGGAATAGAATTGAACACCACCCAAGGGATAAGATAAATACCCCCGCGAGCTAGGCCCATGATCACGGCACCCACCAGCACCAATACCGCCATTTCGCCGCCCAATCCTGGTAGCAGGCCAAAGTACGCCAGGCTAGTCAGCATGAAGACAATAGCAACTTTGAATGCATTGGAGTTACCTGCTTTCAACGCAACCCAAGTGAACAGAGTCACACCCACAAACTGCATCGCTGTCATCACGCTTAATGCTGTGCCACCTTGAGTTGGTGTAATACCAATTACCATGGTCATGTAATGCATGAATAGCGAGCCGAATATATCAAGTGCCACTGAACCGCCGATGTACATCATCAGGTGGAAACGGAACGCTTTCAGCTGGAATGTCGTTGCCATCTCTTTGTAAAGATGAATTAGCGTATCTTTAAAACCGCCGATATCTTCTTTAGGTGGTAACGATGCCGGATCGCACTCCCACGTATAGCGATAGATGAAAACCCAAGGAAGGGTAAACAGCACCGCAAATAGCGCACCGATGTACATAAAGGCTTCAGCCTGATCGGTGACCCGCGCCATGATTAGCCCAGGAATGAAGGTGACAAGGAAAGCCGTAATTTGGCCAAACGTCATTCGACAGCTGCTCATTTTGGTACGAGTCTGATAATCATCCGTCATTTCATTTGGCAGCGTACTGTATGGCGTCATTACTATCGTATTCATTGTATTGAACAATAAGTACGTCGCCAGATAGTAACCAAAGCCAAAGCCTGAAATAAACATTAGCCCGAACACTAGCAGGAATGGCGCGCCAAACAGAATAAATACACGACGGCGACCAAATCGAGTTCTTATATTATCCGTAATATAAGCCACAATTGGATCGGTAAAACCATCCCATACCTTTGCAATTGCAAAAATCAAACCTGCTTCAATCGGTGAAAGACCGGCGACTTGTGTATAGAAATAAAGCATCCACAAGCCAATAATAGTGCCAGCACCGCTACCAAATATATCTCCGGAGCCCCAGGCTATTATATTTTTCCATCCTACTTTTCGTTTCTCTGTGGTTGTTTTCATCACGTTGCCTATTTAAATTATTATTGAATCAGTTGTTGTAGGGTGAGCAATTATTAATTAATACCACTCTCCTTGAATAAGCTCAGTTACACACATCATGGCCAAAGCTTGCCCATAGGGAACCGGGGTGTTGGGAATATCAAAATAATATTGAATATCATGGCCCATCGCCGTGCCATCCGATGCTTCTAATAAAATACCTTTACTATCAATTCTTGAAATGACGGCATCTAGTGCTGCTAATCCAGACTGGGTTACCCGCAGCATCTTGTCTTCTTCAATCAATCCTGACCGGCAGCCTCGCAACATACCGTAAGCAAATCCTGCAACGGCAGAGGACTCTTGAGGCGAGCTGTCATCATCAAGTACGGTATGCCACATGCCGTTATCACTTTGACAGCTTACTAAGGCATCGACTTGCCTTCTGAATAGCGACGTTAGGTGCTGTTTCACCGCCGGATTGATTCGTTCACCCACTAATGCGAAAAGTTCAGGGATCGCCACTGTTATCCACGCATTACCGCGAGCCCAAAATACCTCGGCAAAATTATGACTGCCTTCAGAGGTCCAACCGTGAAACCACAAGCCTGATTTCTTATCGGCCAGATATTGGCTGTGGGTTAAAAATTGCAACTCAGCTTCATGAGTCAACTCTTGTCGGTTTAACAACCGCCCGGCTTGGGCAAGAAATAAACCTGTCATAAATAGCGTATCATCCCACAACTGTCCTTCATTCAACCTTTCCTTTACTACATGCTGAAATCCACCGTCATAAACCCGAGGCAAGGAATGAATGAGATAATCAGCCCAATCACTGATTAATTGATACCAATCTTGTCTATCGCTCTTTTCCGCTAATAAAGCCAAGGTGATCATTGGTGCTGTTGTATTAATTTGCGCTTCAGGCAGACCTTTATTAATTTGGTGCTCAAACCATTTTTCTAGTGCGTTAAATAAGTTTTTATTATTGGTATAGTCTGCATATTGGTATAAGCCATATATACCAACACCAATTTCCCACTCCCACTCCTCGAATTCAATTTTAATTTCATTTTCAGAACATGGATTAAAGTCACCAATACCTTTTAATCCACACAGACCGGAACTCAACTGCTTAAGAAGTTCAACATGGTTGTTATTCATTTTACTGCTTACCATTATTTTACAATCGGATTAACATCGGCATTTTCAGGAAATAACCATGGCTTATCATTGATATAGCATTTTCCAGACCAAGACAGAGTGAATGTCTGCTCTTGTGAAGAGGCCACTGTGGCTGTTAAGTCAGTACCTTCATCACTGAGCACAATCGTTTGCTGCTTCCACTGCTCAATAATGGATTTGAAATCGCCATTCAAGGTACCAACCGACACATACCAGGCTGTCTTAGCCCCATAGCAACGCACTTCTCTTCCGCGGGTAATGCCACTTTCAACCAGTTCAATCGGGTTTGAAGCCCCAATTACCGCATAAGCTTGGCCTGAGCGCACAAAGCACCAATGTGAATCCACCACGATCTCATCAAGGCTTTCCGCAGGTAAGTAAAGATGGGTATAACCTAAACGCGGGGCGCTGCCCAAGTCATAGACCATCATGGCACTATGCTGGTGCTGCATCACCCTTGGCAAAATACCATTACCCGCCCAATAGGATGGTCGGCCATCGCCACCGGGTACGTCCTCGCCCGGGTGGTTAATCCACAGGCGCGCTTTAGGGTTATGGGCAAATTGGACATCCAGTACATGTTGTTGGTGCCCTGGTTGCCCGGTATGGTGATCTACCACACATGACAGCGTTACGCCCTGTTGTTTCCATGCCATGACTTTGGCACAGCGATCCATTCCTTGGGTGTAATAAGCTTCCACGTTCTCACGCCCGGCCAAGGTGGCTACTTCATGGGTTAAATCCGATGGTTGGTACTGGCTAAGGCAAAACATTGGCAGCGATGCACACATGCGGGTATGCCAACCTTGCCCCCATGCAACATGACCAAACCCTGCCAGTTCTGTCATCTCATTAGCCATGAGTTCTTTTTCGTAAACCCGGCCCATGGTGCCACCCGCCACACCATCCTGATAATGAAGCGCCCCCATCAGCATCAACCGATCTATCACGGTTTTCGCTTTCTCACGAATAGACGCACACTCAGCCAGTTCGTAAAGCGCGAACAGTCCGATGTAGTCAATCGGGTAATAACAAGATGAATTCCATTCCGTTAAACCATGATCAAGAATATGGTCGAACCAACAGTGCAGGCGCTCGGTCGCTATTTCTTGTTGCTGCTGACCAGTACGGCCTGAACACAGGAACTGCTCACGTGGGAAGAATTGCCCTGCCAGAAGCTGTGACACGTGGAAGCAAAGCACATGGTTTTCACTCCAAAACCACATTGCATCGTTGCCCGGCTCATCTAGCCAATAGCGATAGCCCAAAATGGACGAACGGGTTCGATCCCACAGTTTATCCGGCAACTGGGTATAGCGATGCTTATGCCAAGCCCAAAGCACAGATACCATCCAAAAATCTGAACAGTCTTCACGCACACTTATCTTTTGCAGCGTTCGGTTCAATATCGCAGCGGCTTTATCAGGGTTCTGATTTAACTCCAACAATGCCAACAATTTACCGGTGATATCCATACCTTCTCTAGCGGTATAGGAAAGTGCATCCATTTTTCGCTCAGATAGCGAGGAGCTAGAGGGGGCTTTCTCACCAGGCATGATGTTAATGCCAAAGTGACGGGTTATTTCTATGCCCTGCCATAGGAAGGTCAATGCCACAGAGTAATGCGCCGGTTTCAATGAGGCGGGTAAATGAACACTGAAATGTGCTTCACCTTCCTCAATGACTTGAGGTGAAACTCGCTCATGGGTTTCTTCCTCATTCGACATGCCGGTTACCACACCCGATATACCCAATTGCCCTTGAAGCTGACTGGCGCAATCAAAGTACAGCTTATGGTCGGCAACATTCATCTCAAATGCCAACTGCGAGACAAAGGACTCAAGCGTTGCAACGTTTTCGCAATCAAATTTGGCAAGGCTCGTATCAATGGTACGCGGATCTAAAGAAGTCAGCTCAAATAGGAATTGGGTATCGCGCTCATAGAGCTCCTCGGCATGAACAACAACTTCGTTTGTCCCCGCATTCAGTGGCAAAGCCACTTCCGTTTGTTGCTCAGTATTTCTTTGAAAAGGAGTAAACGAACTAACCAACTTCCCATTGACCCAAATTCTAACCCCACCACAGGTAGATAGCCTAAAGCGATACTCACCCGCTTCAACAACAGTCAGCAAGGTTTCAGCCCAGCGTTGCTCATGGGTTGGAATATGAATAAAGCCAGAGAAATCGACCTTGTAGCTACCATTGGCAAAATAAACCTGCTCAGTCGGGGCCTTATCAGCCAAATTCACAGTCCGGTTTGCCATCGACTGCCAAAACACTTTACGGCAAGGTAAATCACCAACATCAACAAAGCCGTTCTTGAACTTATATTGCACACGGTCAACCATAGTTTCATGATCTTCAAACTGACCGAAGCGGCGTTGTATTGGCTGAGAAACCAAAAATCGAGTCAAGGTATCGCCTTGATTTATCTTCCAGCTAGCGTTTTGCATCGTTACTACTCAATTTCAAAATGTTGTTTCATTTTACAACCAAAGAGCTTGAGTGCAATATTTGCATTTATTGCATAATCTATTTTCGAGAGTACTGTCTCACACACTGTATTAAACCCGTCAAAATCAGTGATAAAGATCACATAAGAGGGCTGTTTTGACTATTAAAAGGCAGAGGGGCATCATAAAACCACTCGCATCAATGCAAAATTTGCACTAAATGAGCAATCAATGCAAAAGCTGTAGTTTTCATGATAAACTGCCCACAAGAGCGTCAGAAAATGAGAATAGATTCAGCGTGACTTTAAAAGACATTGCACAACAGGCAGGCGTTTCTGTCAGTACAGTTTCACGGGTACTAAATGGGACAGCAACCATTAGTCAGCCTGTCAAAGCCCAGATCATGGATATCGCACAAGCAACCGGGTATCTAGATAAAGTAAGAAAAAACAAAGCCGTTGAAGCCCCTTCCTTAGCAGGTAAAAAGCTTCTGCTGGTTACCCCCCGCGATGCAGTGCTCAATCGAAGCGGCAACATGATTTCCTACGCTTTGGTAGAGTCGATCAAAAAAGCATGCAATGAGCAGAATATCGCACTGACCTCATTCCTAACCGAAGCCAATCGCCTGTCAGTGCAAAAGTTGCATCAGCTTCTCAACAAGCAGCAGTACGACGGTATCGTGGTGGTCTGGGCTGATCAGTCTGAACTGCTTGCGGTCATCAGTGATCACCACATCCCCACAGTCTTGATCAATGGCGAGGACAGGGCGATGAATGTTGACTCGGTAGGGGTCAGCAACCGCTATGGCGCAATGGCTGCGGTGAATCACTTACTGGATAAAGGCCACCACAATATTGGCTTGCTTAGCTATTCTGGCCGCCAAACCATTTACCTTCGTGAAAATGGCTACCGTGATAGCTTGTATAATGCCAAGCAGCCGATTAACCCCGATCACCATATTACCGCCAATGACTTTAGCGATGATGCAGCTGAGGCCGCTGTCGAAGCATGGTTGTCTAATCGCGACACCCTGCCGGTGAGCGCGCTATTTTGCGTCACAGATGGCCTTGCACTCGGGGCCATGTCAGCATTGCAAAAACACGGTTATCGCATCCCCGAGGACATCTCCGTCGTCGGCATGGATGGCATTCTGCCGCTTGATTTGATCGAGCCAAAACTGACCACAGTCAAGCTACCTTTTGAATCCCTACCGACTGAAGCCCTTCGCATACTGGAAAGACAAATCTGCTTAGGTGAAAAGCGTGAATACCATATTCACCTAGAGCTAAGCTGTGAACTGATAGAGCGAGAGAGTGTAAAAACAATCAATGAACTGAACAATAAGCAGTAGATACGAAAAAGCCGCTGATTTCTCAGCGGCTTTCTCTAGTTTTTCGGAGCGCTCTGGGTGTTAGAGGATTTGAACCCTAGATTCCAGATGCAAAAAAGCCCAACATTTCTGTTGGGCTTTTTCTAAATGTGGCGGAGAGATAGGGATTTGAACCCTAGATACGCTATTAACGTATGCCGGTTTTCAAGACCGGTGCTTTCAACCACTCAGCCATCTCTCCGTAAGTGCGGCGTATGATATAGCGGTTTACTTCCACTGTAAACCCCACAAAGTCTGTATGGTTATCATTTCAACAGAATGAAAGTATCTGATTCAGATTAAATCAATATCCTTATTCGCTATATCTGATCGAACCCGTTTGGGATAGTCATAGTAAAACAGTGTTCCCTGTTCTTCGGCGATCGCCTGCCAGCAATCGACCTCAAAGCCAAATACCAATACTCCGCAAGTAGACAAGTTGTCTTCTTTGAATCCAAACATTTGGGCAAGTACGGTCATCGCTGGATTATGGCCCACCAGCATCAAGCGCTCAACCACATCACTGGTTTCACGGATAATATCCATCAGTTCAAATGCAGACTCGGTATAGATCCTTGGGTCTGATTCCAACTTAGGCGAGCAGTCTAACCCTTCAGAGAAAGAATAAGCCGTTTGCGACGCCCGCAGTGCCGAGCTGGTGACAATCAATTGCGGCCCTTGTTGCCAACCATTCAACCGATGAACCATCTTCGGAATACTTTTCAGGCCACGGTTATTAAGAGGACGCTCATGATCATCTAGGGACGGGTCGTCCCAAGAGGATTTGGCATGGCGCACTAAAAACAATAATTTCATTGCTCTCCCCCTTAGCATAACAGGCTGACCACCTAGCCTTTTCAGCCAAGCGGTAACCCATATTCAACTGTTATACATCCAGACATAGCCTGAGTGTTTGGTATAAGTATATAAAACATAAAGGAGAAGGCTGTTTCGATTACAAAAAAGGGCTGCCAATTTGGCAGCCCTTTGGATGAAATAAGTAAAATCAAACCACTACATGGCTGATTTCACCGCTCTTGCCAAGCGATCTGCGGCTTGCTCCGGATCTGCCATTTTTGCATTGAAGAAATTACTGACGACATCAAAGATCGCTGCCTGCACATAGCTGGTTGTCGCCAACCCCTGGGACACACTCGGTACCAAACCACCGGATTGACTGCTTTGCTTAAAGACCACCAGCGAATCTTTAGCACACTGATCAAACTCGGACAGATCCATATCCATTCTAACCGGAATCGAACCCTTGCTAAGGTTAAACGAGGACTGAAACTCCTTATCCAAAATGGCCCTAGCAAGATCCTTCTGGGCTTGGCTGTTGGCTTCATCGGTCAACTTAAAGAAAGCAAAGCTATCGATGTTGTAGGTGTACAGCCCCTGAGTACCCGGTGCAGACATACACAGATAATCTTTCCCCGGCACTTTACCATCAGCTTCGAATTCGCCTTTGGCCCAATCACCCATGATCTGCATGGCGGCTTCGCCACTGCTTACCATGGCTGTCGATGTACTCCAATCTCGGCCACGATAATTTGGCCCTACATAATCACGCATGCGACGGAACTGAGTGAATACATCCACCATTTTTTCTCCGCCGAGTACTGACATATCCAGTTCCACAAAGGCACGCTGATAATCCGCAGGCCCTAGTACCGCTAAGGCAACCGCTTCAAACAAAGTGACGTTCTGCCATGGTTGACCACCATGTGCCAACGGTACAAAACCCGCTTGTTTGATTTTTTCAGCAGCCACAAAAAACTCATCGAGCGTTCTAGGTACCTCAACACCCGCTTTAGCAAATACCTTGGGGTTAGCCCATAACCAATTGACGCGGTGGATATTGACCGGTACCGCAACGTAATCACCACCATACATCATGATTTGGCGGGCAACCGGCGGCAGAATTTTCGACCAATTGTCTTCTGCAGCGACATCGTTCAAATCGGTCAAAAAGCCTAAACGGCCCCACTCCTGAATATCATGGCCTTTGATCTGTGCTGCCGATGGTGGGTTCCCTGACACCGCACGGGTCTTAAGAACCGTCATCGCACTTTCACCACCGCCACCTGCAATAGCAAAATCTTTCCAGTGATTACCCTGAGCCTGAATTTTATTCTTCAGTAAAGAGACTGATCGCGCTTCGCCACCTGAAGTCCACCAGTGCAAGACTTCCACTTCTCCAGCAGAAGCCACACCGCTGGCGATCATCATCAAAGCCGAAATCAAGGTGTGTTTCGTGTTCATTGCATTAATCTTCTTTCAACAAGCGGGGAATGTAGACTTTGACTTCCAACCCGCCATCTACCGCGTTATGGATTGCCATATCACCACCATGAGCGTGGATGATATTACGAGCGATACCCAGTCCCAAGCCATGGCCTTCATCATCTTTTGCAACCCGAACATAAGGTTCGAATACCGCTTCAAGTGACTCTTTCGGGATCCCTGGTCCTTTGTCTTTGATAATCAGGATCAACGAGTCTTTTTCGTCAACGATGATCAAACTCACCTCATCACCGTATTTCACGCCGTTATCAATCAGATTGCTAAAGCAGCGCTTCAGTGCCAATGGTTTACCCATTAACGGCGCTATCTTGGTTTTAGGGATTCTTACTTT
Organism: Photobacterium sp. AWH4_225; assembly: GCF_056158405.1. Lineage (NCBI taxonomy): Bacteria > Pseudomonadati > Pseudomonadota > Gammaproteobacteria > Vibrionales > Vibrionaceae > Photobacterium > Photobacterium sp. AWH4_225. The sequence goes on from NZ_JBSWTF010000004.1 coordinate 864,951, forward strand.
CACCTGGTGCTGGTTATGGCGCTCGGCAATGCTAAACAGCAGCTCTTTCAAATCCACCTGAGCCAGGTTCTCATGCAGATCGGTATCTTTTACCGTCTGCAACGCTCCTTTCACCATCATCTCCAGTTCATCAAGATCGCGGTTGAATTTCTCGACTTTGGCATCATCATCGATAAGCTCAGCGCGCAGCCTCAAGCGAGTGATAGGTGTTTTCAAATCGTGAGAAATCGATGAAAACAGATGCTCGCGATCATCAATATAGCGCTGTACCCGCGACTGCATCCGGTTAAATGCCCGGGTCGCCGTCACCAGCTCGCTGGCCCCCTCTTCTTTGAGCGGAGGCTGGTAAATATCAAAGCTCATGGCATTGGCAGCATACGCCAGCCGCTTCAATGGCTTGGTCTGACGACGGATCATCAAGAAAGTGAACACCAACAGCAACGCTGTCATGAACACCATAAACACCAGTTGCTGACCCGTAATGATCTCATCTTCCAAAGTGACATAAGGCGCCGGCAACAAGGCCGCGATATACAACCACTCGTTTTCAGCCAGCTCCAATTGCACAACCAAGATCGGTGGGTTGAACGGTTCAAGGCTCAGGGTATAGTGCGCCCATGAACGAGGCAGATCGCTGAGCAAGATATCATTTTTCAGCACATGTAAGGTTTCAGGACGGGAGAATTCAACCCGGATCACATCAAGCCGCGGCAGCTTTTCGCCTAGTACCTCTTCAAAGGCTCCAACAGCGGTTCTCTTCATCAAAGAGTCAGGGATCGGATCAATAAGAATCTCTTCTTGGTTGAAAGAGACAAAGAAACGGGTTCCCCCCATATTGCGCAGCTGATCAAGCACAATATGACGGTATTCCAACGGCAGAGATTGGAAGAAGGTCACAGTGGAAGCAAACATATTGGCCATGCTGGCCGAAGCTGATTCCAAACCTTCCAAATCACGCTGCTTCGATTGCCCATACCAAATACTGGTCGCAATAACTTGGGCAAGAAATACCGCCAGCAGGGTAAACCATAGCGTGCGGGCCAACAGGGACTTTGGCCACCACTTTCGAATATTCATAGACAGTACCACAAACTGGGCGAGGCGGATTACTCCTCGTAGGTAACCTCGGCATTAAACGAGTAACCGTTACCACGGATTGTCTTGATCAAACGTTGCTGGGTTCCTTTATCTCCCAAACGCTGGCGCAAGCGGCTTAATTGCACATCAATACTACGGGCCGACGGGGTTGCCTCGCGACCACGAGTCGCGAAAGAGATAGTATCGCGATCAAGCACTTCATTCGGGCGGGTCAGGAACAGCATCAACAAAGCAAAATCACTGCCGCTGAGCTCGTAATCTTTTTCTTTGTCTAAATCGTACAGACGCTGGGCCGCTGTATCCAAACGCCAGTTTGCAAACCGTATCGCCTTGGGAGCAGACGGCATCTGCTGGGCTTCGGTGGGTTTGACGCGACGCAATAAGGCTTTGATGCGCGCCATTAACTGGCGAGGACTAAACGGTTTGGCGATGTAATCGTCGGCCCCTAGCTCCAGACCAATGATCTGATCCATTTCATCAGACACCGCGGTCAACATGATAATTGGCACATCAGAAGTTTTTCGGATGTATTGGCACAAGGTAAAACCATCATCCCCAGGCATCATCACATCCAGCAAGATCAAATCAGGTGTGCCCATAGCCAGACGGCGTTTCATCTCCTCCCCTTCGGCAGCGGTAATGACCGTAAATCCCGCTTTGGTGAGGAATTCGTCCAGCAACTCACGAATTTCCTGATCATCATCAACAACAAGAACCTTCTTGCTTGTGCTCATTATCTCTTCCTTCTGCCCTAGCAAGGGGTTACCCAAGCTTGACTACACATTCTTCAGGGCAACATCATGCCAAAAAGCAATATATTAGCGCCAATTACATACCAGTGCGCTAACATATCAAACTGAATCAAAAAAGGCGCGTACCGCGCCTTATAATCATGATCTGAATAGATAAAAATGACAAATCTAGCAAACGCTTGCTATTAGCCCTTCTGGGACTAACGCTTACGCAACGCCCATTTTGATCTTGTACTTCGACACCGCTTGCTCAAAGAACTCACGTTCGTCATCATCACCAATATTGTTGGCTACTTCAGCAAATACCTCGTAACCTTTCTTACCGTTCTTTACCTGCCAAACGGAATAGGCCGCTTGTTTATCCAGTTCTACTCGGTTCTTTTCTGCTTCAGAAAGCAGCGTCAAATTATGCATGGTGTTCATCCTACCCCGATCATTTTGATGGCGATTTTATCCCAATCCCCTGCTATTCCCAAGGTACTCTTAAGGCGTTAGCCATGAAAAAGCCCGCGTTTCCCACAACTTTGGCTAGGGAAAATACGGGCTTGGTCAAACAAACAGCATTAATTGTTAAAAGCCGAGCAACCACTTAAAGGTTATGAAGAACCCGGCGACAACTGCCATCGTTAACGCCACACTGGCTAATGGACTTAATGTAGCGGCACAAGGGTTGCTGATCGCATCGGCCAACGTCGGCTCGTCAAAATCAACCTTCTTCTGGGACTGAATTAGCTCATTAACGTAGTGATCTATCGTATCTATCGACTCTTCAACAGAGTCAATCACCTGAGCCCCCAGCCAACGTTCTTGCTCAATTAACTGACCCGACTCGACATGGCGTAATCCAGAAAAGCGCCCTGTACGTCGATCCACAACGGATACAGCCATATAGCCTTGATCTTCACTCCAGACCCAACAAGGCAGGAAGTTTCCTTCAATATTTACTTGGCTCGGGTAAGGAAACCGGACATTACTGACAATGTCTAACAGCTTATCTTTGACATCACACAGTGCGTGCAGCTGCTGAATACAAGTTTCCAACCAGTACGGGAAATTGTTGCGAAAAGCACTTTGGCGAAGCGGAGCAAGGCGGGCTGCTCCCCTTACCACAAATTCAGTGATCTGCTGACTGACATCACTTTGATTGGGCCAGCACTGCTGTGCAGATGAAGTCGGTAAGGTAAGGCGTTGGCAAATAGTGCCTTTGGGTGAAACAAGCTTAAGTGCCTGTTGGCTGTTTTCCATTGAAGGAAGATATTCTATGTGCCAGGGTTTAGCGACTTTCCGCATGATGGCCCGGTATACCTGTTCAACTGTGGATTGGTAATGCTCATAGTTGCTCATCGGGCACCTCCGGGGGTGGTTTCTGGACTGACCTCATTGTACAAAAAAACGGCCTTCATTATGGTGATCAGAATCTTGTTTTGTAAAAGAGGTGAAATGCACCGCAATGCGGTAAAATCAAACAACTTTTGTTATGTGATTTATCAGTTATGCCAAAATTGCAATTTAAACGCATCCCCGCCGATCTGGCACCAATGGATTTGTTACTGGAAGCCGATCCCAGTACAGAGCAAATTCAGACTTACCTCAAAGGTAGTGATATCTATACGGCTTTGTCCGATGGCAAAACCGTTGGCGTATGCGTATTGACGCCCCGTTCTGAAACCACATTGGAATTGATGAACATCGCTGTTGATCCAACCCAACAAGCCACAGGTATTGGCCGTCGGTTACTGCAATTTGTGATTTCTGAGTCGCGTAAAAAACAGGCCAAAGAGCTGATATTGGGGACAGGAACATTTGGCTACCAGCTGGCGTTTTATCAGCGAGAGGGATTTCGGGTCATCGGCATCGACAGGGATTTCTTCCTCGATAACTACGATGAACCTATTTTCGAGCACGGCATCCAACATAAAGATATGCTGAGGCTACGGCTGATTCTTTAGCGGCCAATTACATAACACCACACTGACCTATCAGGCATGGCCAGTGTGGTAAGTTAAATACCCAGAGAATGAGGTTCTAGCTCGCGATTAAAGGCCTGCGCTAATTCCGAACAAAATGGAATTATTCGTCACATCACCCATATCACGGTATTCATAGTTCAACGAAAGATCGATAAATGGCAGCATGGTAAAGACTACTCCGGCACCTCCGGCAAATCCCCAGCCATCATCACTTTCTGTCGGCACACCCGAGCGGTCGATATCATAGTCGTAATAATTGGTACCGAGCTTGCCGTAAACACTCCCGATCACCAAGGGTAAATCCGCCCGTAGAGTTAATGGAAACGTGGTATAGTCAATGTCGTTCTTTGCATTGCCTCCCCTCGCATCGACATCAGCACTGCCCTGTACCACTCCGGCATTCACGCTGAAAATATCATTAATATGGTATGAGCCATTGATCCCATATTCGACACCGTAATCATCGTTTCCCTGATACTCAACCCTCGCGCCACCTACTGTCGCCCCAACGGAAAACCCCAGCAAATCCGCCGAAGCCGGTGCTGCGCAAAGTAACAATGTTGCCGCTAACCCTATTCTTTTCATCCATCCAGTCCTTAGCAAATAAACCAACCACATCCTTATTATGGGTAGTGCGAAATGCAGCAAATTACCAATTCCATTGTTGTTTTCCGTGCTGCGGTTCAACCCTGCCTATACTCAAAAAACTGGTTTTGTATTTGCCTATCGCCGGAGGGTTACCTCAACTATGCCCATCAGCCTCAAATCTGCTCTCAAGTATTTCCTCATTAATGCTGTCGTTATCATGCTGGCGGCTTGCGACAGTGCCGACGATACACCGGATGCCGATGCTATCTACTTCAATGGCAATATTCTTACCTTATCGGCACATACTGAGAAGGTAACGGCCATTTCCTTTAAAAATGGCCGCGTACAAGCTATAGGAACCCGTATAGGAGTTAAGCGCCACCAAGGCGATCTCACCAAAATGATAGATTTAGACGGCAAAACCATGATCCCGGGCTTTTTTGCCGGAAATAGCCAGTTCTCACAGCGACTCGAACAAACAGGCGACATTGAACAAACACAAAATACTTTTGCCAGCCAAGGAATAACAACTCTGGTGGATATCGGCATCAATAATGAAGCGCTATCTACCTTACAGAGCCATGCCAACGCCAATAAGCTGGTGTTAGATATTATTGCGATCCCTAACGTCACTGAGATGGAAGCCTTGGTTGAAGGTGATGAAGTTAGCTTTGGCCAATACAATAACCGACTCAAAATACCTGGCTTCTATCTTGCCCTCGATGGCACAGCTAGCGAGTATTCTGCCTGGATGGCCTACCCCTACCAAGAAAACCCTACATTACCCGAGCCAAACTGGCGCAGCGAACCGCTGATGCCATTCAGTGCTTTTCAAAACACCTTTCAGCTTGTGGTCGAAAATGAACTCCAGCTGTTTGTCCATGCGATGGGTGATGCCGCTATCGATGCCATCATCCAAGCCGGTTATGATCTCAAGCTAAATGCAGGACAAGACCAACGCCATGTAGTCGTCATGTCCCGATTCATGCGCAATAACCAGCTACAGCAATATGCCAAGCTGGGGTTAATCGGCTGCTTTGATACCAGCAACATGTATCTGGAGGGCGAAGATGATATTGAAAAGCTCGGCCTCAGTCGGGCAAATGGACAAAGCCCTATCAAGCAAGCGTTAGAGGATGATTTACCTGCTAGTAATATTTGTTTCCCCGGCCCGACGCCTCCCGATACCATTTTCACGCTCTGGTCTTCAGTCAACCGGGTTACCAAAGATGAAGAGATCATGGGCAGCGGATTAAGGCTGTCACCACTGCAAGCGTTGGTCGCCATGAGCGAACAAGCCGCATTCCAGTTTTTCGAAGAGAGCAACAAGGGTGAGTTAGTTCCCGGCAAGCAAGCTGACGCGGTCATCCTCTCAGATAACCCTATGTCCATCGCCCCAGGGTTAATAAGGGATATCGAAATTATCGAGACTATCAAAGAGGGCAAGACTATCTATCGCCGCCCGTCTGCTTCGGCCTCGGAGGACGCATCCCCTTAAGCCCAAAAGAGCGGAAAACGCGAAAAATAATCACCCTACGCTTTTCAATTCACCCGACATAAATGGGCGTTATTGAGCCCATTTATGTTTTTTGCTGCAATGAAATCCATTACAACATCACATTTTTACTCACACTGTTTCAGTCTATTTCCATTCGAACTAGCCAAGGGTAAACAACCAACATAATCATTATATTTCATCGCCTTATTTTATTTTACTATCTATTTTTTATGTCTTTTACCTTTCATTTACGCAAACGATACCCCTCTCCCTTTCAACATATTTGGTAATCAAGGAGTTATTTTTGATGAACAGCTCAATAAAATGTGATCAGGATCGCGAGATCCAAAGACACGCTTGCTTACACTTTATCCATCAAAACGACAACGCATATTAAGGCGCCAAACAGAGCTGCCATCCAACGTCGTAATACACAATGAATATAGAGGGTAAACACATGAGTGAGATTCTGCTTGCGACTTTTGCAGGATTAATTGTTGGTCTATTTTTCTCGGCCATTAAACTTCCACTGCCTGCGCCACCAGTACTACCAGGCATTATGGGAATCGTTGGTGTTTACCTTGGCGGCGTTGCCTACCAAAGCATCGTTGAACGTTTTTTCTCTTAAACGCACATTTTCTTAAAACGATACAGCGACAACATAACGTACAAACAACATACCTGGAGTGAATTATGGCTACCCCACATATCAATGCTGAACTTGGTGATTTTGCAGAAACAGTCCTGATGCCAGGCGACCCGCTTCGTGCGAAATTCATTGCTGAAAATTACCTTGAAGACGTTCAACTTGTTTGTGACGTTCGTAATATGTTCGGTTACACCGGCACTTACAAAGGCCAGCGTGTCTCTGTAATGGGCCACGGTATGGGTATTCCATCATGCTCTATCTACGTTCACGAGCTGATCAAAGAGTTCGGTGTGAAGAACATCATCCGCGTAGGTAGCTGTGGTGCGGTACATGACGACGTTAAACTGATGGATGTCATCATCGGTATGGGCGCGTCAACAGATTCGAAAGTTAACCGTATTCGCTTCAACAACCACGACTTCGCCGCTATCGCTGACTTTGGCCTACTAGAGACGGCAGTAAACGAAGCGCGTGCTCAGAATGTACCTGTACGTGTTGGTAATGTTTTCTCTGCTGATCTGTTCTACAGCCCAGAAGCTGATCTGTTCGACAAGATGGAAAAGCTAGGCATGCTAGGCGTAGACATGGAAGCAGCCGGTATCTACGGTGTTGCTGCTGAGTTGGGTGCAAAAGCACTGACCATCCTGACTGTTTCTGACCACATCAAGCGTGGTGAAAAACTAAGCTCAGAAGATCGTCAGAAGTCATTCGCTCAGATGATGAATGTTGCTCTCGAAACAGCTATCAAGCTGTAACGAACCTACCTGTGGCCGGTGTACCCCCGATTCATCGGCCACGCCTTCATGCTCTACCTTGGTATACCATTCATACCAATACCATTTCCTGAGATGGTATCGGTATGACAGACAGCGAGAATTATTAGTCTCTACAGCACAGTTTTGCCTTGCTATCACGCAGCTCAAAATTTTGTAATATGTGGCGTCTTACACAATTTGAATGGTCCTCTATATAGAAGGCCGGCGCAGATATTAAGTCAAAACCCGTTGTAGACACTAATGGTACAGAGCAGGGAAACCTGCTCTGTACCACCCCCTAATAGGGCTCTCCCCCTGCCAACAAATACACATAACGCGCTTGTTGCTTAAGCCCATGGATAAGGTTAGGCTGACATGATGAACACACGCCGCATCGACAATCACGCTTCGTTACTTCCGCAAGCCTGTAACGGTCACCAACTCAATCATTGTAAAACCGTCAGTTGCAGTAATTTCGGTTCAACAGACACCAATAACTATGTGCTTCAGCGGAATAATCCGAACAAACCGATGTTGGTTTGCAAAGAGTGTGGTGCTTTCCCACCTATCATCAATAACCATGATGTAGTAGAAGAAGCCCTGCGTTTAAAGCAACAGCAAAGTAGTGGGATGCCAGCATGCAGTAACCCTGAATGTGAAAACCTCGGACTGCCTGTACTGACCCACCGCCATCTATACCATGCCTTTGGCTTCAGCGGCGATCGCCAGCGCTATCGTTGCAAATGCTGCCAAACCACGTTTGTCGACCGCTGGTCAGGCTTCAACGGCAAGAACCAAATTCAGCAGAAGCTATTAGCCATGCTATTTACTGGCTACCCGGTCAGGGATATCTGTCGCCGACTCAATATGAATCCTAAATCGTTTTACGATCAGCTGTCTCATATTGCCAGCCGCTGCCGCCGACAACTTGCGATGTTCGATGCCCGCTTGGTCAAGCATTCACCCGAGCTTTCCTTGGCTTCTGATATCAGTGAATTACAGCCAAACAGCGAGAACGGTGTACTTTGGGTCGCCAGCTGTGAAGCTGAGTCTGGCTATGTACTGGCGCAGGATATCAATTACCAGCCAGAAGAGCATGAGGAGTCAAGCGAGTGGCACGATCCGTTTAATGACGGTGCCCGGTTTATGGCTGCCCCTCCCGCGCAATTAGTCGAGGCACCAACCTCCGTTCCGCAGGGTTTGCTTGCCCATATCGACGCGGTATATCGACAAATTATGGCTCGCCCTAATTTTGAAGATCCGCTATCAAGCAAGCCTAGATTGAATTATCCATCCAAGGGTTGTTTGATCCGGCCACAATACACGGTCTACGCCCACTATATGCACCTGCAGCAAATGCTGGAGCACAATCAAGAGCTGGCTATTTTTATGCCACAAGAGACTTTGCTGCGCTCTGCCTGCATCTCGATATTTTGCGATCGCATCAAACACAAAACCGTGCATCCCATTTATGTCGAAACCGATCCTCAATGGCAGCATGGCCAGCCTGCAGGTCGTATCGATATCGTATTAATGGGTTGGTGGCGCGACCGCTGGGCATTTACCCGCCATGATGATATCAGCAAAGGGATCTGTCACTTGGGTGGTGAAAAAGAAAATGAAGGCAAATGGCTAGAAACTGCAACGCATAAAGAGATCACCCACTACCAGCAGCGCTTCCAAGATCAGTTCAGCCAGTTCATTAATGAACCGCGCCGAAAGCTGCGTCCTGGAGGCCTATTGCCATTGTTGGATATTTACCGAGCATGGCATAACCTTTGCCATCAGGACAAAGAAGGAGTGACACCTGCCCAACGGATGGGGCTAGTCGCAACCCCGCTCACTCTGGAGCAGCTCCTTAGCTGATTTCTCACTGCTTACTGGCAGATTCACGCCTGCAAACCAAATAATGATGGGGAGATCCAATTTCTCCCCATCCCTTCACTATTGCAGTTGATCATTTCATGGAAGATATATCACACTCTTAACAAAGCGCTCATTAGGATAAGTAGGCCTGTCGAGCGATCAGCTGTAACGGAATGGATTTTCACGGATGATACCCAATAGAATTAAGCCGATTTTACTCGGAAGTATGCTCATTATCGGCATTGTACCGGCCTTTATCTATAACTGGCTCAGCAGCGACAAACTCACCACAGTTGCCACCGAGCAGATTGCCAAAGGGTTAGGCAGCCGTACCGAGCTCGCCGCACACAATCTTGATGATATTCTTGCCCAGCGTCTGTTGAGTGTCCGCAAGTTGGCCAGCTCTCCCGTATTTGAGTTACCCATACTGGAACACAATGAAGGCCACGATCCTCAACAACAAACCTTTATTAGCAACTACCTCAAAGAGTTGTCTGAGGTCGATCCCAGCTTTAGTCAAATTGACCTTATCGAATCACACCAACAAGGCTTAGCCATTGTCGCAAGCTCTACCGAAGCGGTACCGACAGATATCGCGGCTACACTAGAGCAAGCCGGGTTAAAGAATATCAACCAGCAACTGGCAACGCTGACAAGCGGTGAGGCCAACCTACTTATTTCACCGCCGCAATACCAACACGATATCGCTTATCTGTATATCATCAGCACTGTTACCCACCAGCATCATGCTGATGATACCCACGAAATCTATTTGGTGATTCGCTATCAGCTTGATGAACTCAATGCTCAACTGACCTTCCTTGGCGAAAGGATCAGCAACAGTGACTACATCATGCTGATCAACGACAAGGCTGACATCATTCTATCCGGTCGCCACCAAGGCCAAAGCCTGGCGATTTTTGATGATTTCCAAACCTATATCCGCCAGCAATTTAGATCCACGCATCAAGGTATAGAGGCCTATAACCCGAGCGATCTTCATGGTTTTACCAACCGCCAAAACCAAGCGATGGTCACCACACTGGCCCCGCTCGATTTCCAACTACCGGGTCGGCCAAACTGGTACCTCGCTTCAATCACGCCTGAACATACCGTGACAGCCACCATCGATTACCTCCAGCAATACTTCATGCTGGCACTGATGTTGACTGCCGGTATTGTTGTCGTGCTATCGCTAATGCTCACCCGACACATTACCGCCCCAATTGCAGCACTGACCCGTTTTGCCGCCCAATTCAAACTGGGTAACTATAGCCGTAGTGAGAAATTCAAGGGACCTTACGAATTCAAAGTACTGCACGATGCGTTGAATCAGGGGACAGATAAGATTGCCCACGATACCAAGCGGCTAAATCAAGCACTGCATAAAGCCGAGTCTGCAGACAGGGCAAAATCGGCTTTCCTCGCCAATCTGTCTCATGAAATTCGTACCCCGATGAACGGAATGTTGGGTCTGTCACAACTACTGCTAAAAACCGATCTGACCAAAGAGCAAGAACAACATCTGCGTACCTTGCTCGAATCGGGCAAACACATGATGGCCTTGCTGAACGATATTTTGGACTTCTCCAAGATTGAGCAAGGACAATTGAAGCTGGATCCTACCCACTTCTGCTTTACGGATCTTGTCGGGGCGATAGAAAGTACCTACCACTCTCTGGCCAAAGAGAAAGGCATCGAGTTTGATATATATTGTGACTTCGACCGTAGGCAGTGGTTCTATGCCGATAAGGCACGTATACGCCAGATCTTGTTTAACCTGATCAGTAATGCCATTAAATTCACCGAGAAAGGAAAGGTCTCGGTATCCCTATCGCTGACTCAGGGTGAATCGAGTGGCGAGCAATATCTACACATCTTGATATCAGATACTGGGATTGGTATCCCAGCCGATCGAATCGATCTGATCTTTGACCCATTCGCCCAAGCAGAAGCCTCTACCAGCCGTCGCTTTGGTGGAACTGGATTGGGACTGAGTATCGTCAAGCAGCTGGCGCAACTAATGCGAGGAAATATCTCGGTATCCAGCGAGCAAGGTGTTGGGTCTTCCTTTCAGGTCGATGTCGTATTGCAACCTGGCCAATACACTGCCGATGATAGCACTGACATTACATTCGACAGCCAAGCCTTTGCCAACCTCAAAGTATTGATTGTTGAAGATAACCACCTCAACGTGCTGATCATTGAAAGTTTCCTCAAGCAACGCGGCTTTGTCACTTCCATAGCCGAAAATGGCGCTGAAGCATTGAAGGTATTGGAGCACCAAGCGTTTGATCTGATTTTGATGGATAACCACATGCCCGTGATGGATGGCATCGAGGCTACCCAACGAATCCGCAAACTGCCACCGCCCGCTTGTGAAACGCCGATTTTTGCCTGTACTGCAGATGTGTTTGCCGAAACCCAGCGTAATATGCTTAAGGCGGGTGTCGAGTGCATGATCACCAAGCCGCTTGATGAGCGTAAACTGCTAGATGCGCTGCAACGCTTCAAGCACAAAATTACCCGTATGGCCTCCCTTCACAGCCACTACGCAATCGCTGAGGTAGAGAGCAAGGAAAGCAAAACTGAAGAACTCTCACCTACAATTGTTGGTATAGATGCTGACAACGACCAGTTGGGCTCAGTCTCTTCTAGCAATGAGGTAACGGACTCAGACATGGCTGATAACCAGCTAGACCCAGCAAAATTCCAGTTCATAGAGCTCATCCCACTACTGGACATGATGGACAATGATCACGCCATGGCATCTCAGTTTTTGCAGATGTTCGCCGCCGAACATGGCAATGATGTCGAAAAACTAAAACAAGCGATTGAAGACGAAGACTTTGACCAGGCCATCTTAGTCAGCCACTCCCTTAAAGGCGTAGCAGGCAGTGTCAGCGCTATCCAAGTACAGCAAACAGCAATGGCAGTAGAGAAACAGTTGAAGCAACATCATTGGCCAACTGCAGAGGAGATCGGAGCTTTATGCCAAACACTGTCAGCAACCATTGATGAGATACAGCAGCAACTCGGTGATGTCGAAGACATGGATGAATTTTTACTTTAGTTCAAATTTATAAAATCACAGCTACACTTTCTATCTGTCTACCTATCTATGGCCATTCTTATGAATGGCCTTTTTACATCAGAAGGGTAGTAATGCTGAGCAAAATCTCAGCTCAGGACAAATGCTCAATGATGTCGTCACCGATCTCGATTTAGCCGGTGATGTCCGCTACCGACCGCAACTAGGCAGAGATATGAGGATATTGAGCGACACAACACCACCCCGTATTACCATCCATTATCAAGTCATGGATGGTAAGACCCCAATAAAGCAAGGTGAAGAGAAAATAGGCGGTCTCGGCTATCTCAGTAGCGTACTAGGCCCAGCCCGTGATCGCCCACTTGCCTACGAGAAGAAGCTCATCGAGCAATGGGGAAAGAAGAACCTCTAGCCAGCATGGTTTTCCTGGTTATATCGGATAGAAATCTATGTCCCAAACGATGACAAATGATCACACCTCAGATCATATGCTCAATGCATTTGCACATGTAACCACCTGAACAATCCCCAATACGAATTAGAATATCCACTCGAATATACTCAACAGTGAAAAATTTGAGATCAACACACACTTTGCGCGGTTTTTTGATTGACAAAATATGCCAAAACGCTAATTATCGAAGCATCAATTGTTCTTAAGCGATCCATCCGCTCATCAACCATGTTTTTGACCTGATACGGAATGGTTAAGAAGAAGTAATTAATGCTTTGCCAGCAGGATTATTAGCTAGCATTGAAACAAGCCCAACGAGGATAAGGTCGGAAGATATGAGTACTAAACTGGAACAACTGCGCGCGCTAACTACTGTTGTTGCTGATACCGGTGATATTGAAGCTATCAGCAAGTACAAGCCGGAAGATGCGACCACTAACCCATCTCTGATCCTAAAAGCAGCTCAAATTGCCGAATACGCCCCTCTTATCGATCAAGCTATCGCTTACGCCAAAGCACAAAGTGACAACAAAGAACAACAAGTCCAAGACACTTGTGACATGCTGGCTGTAAACATCGGTAAAGAGATCCTGAACGTGGTTCCTGGTCGTATCTCAACTGAAGTTGACGCACGCCTTTCTTACGACACAGAGGGCAGCATTGCCAAAGCGCGTCAGCTGATCAAAATGTACAACAATGCAGGCATCACAAATGACCGTATCCTGATCAAACTGGCTTCTACTTGGGAAGGCATCCGCGCAGCAGAAGTGCTTGAGAAAGAAGGCATCAACTGTAACCTGACACTATTGTTCTCATTTGCTCAGGCGCGTGCTTGTGCCGAAGCGGGTGTTTACCTGATTTCTCCATTCGTTGGCCGCATCATGGACTGGTACAAAGCCAAAGAAGGCCGTGATTTTGAATCAGCAGAAGACCCAGGTGTTATCTCTGTAACTAGCATCTACAACTACTACAAAGAGCACGGCTACAACACAGTAGTGATGGGTGCGAGCTTCCGTAACACAGGTGAAATTCTTGAGCTAGCAGGTTGTGATCGCCTAACAATCAGCCCACAGCTACTTCAGGAGCTTGAAGAAGCACAAGGCGAAGTGGTTCAGAAACTGACTTCTGCAACTGACATCAAAGAGCGTCCAGCGGCGATGACTCACGCTGAATTCCTATGGGATCACAACCAAGATGCAATGGCAGTTGAGAAACTGGCCGAAGGCATCCGCAACTTCGCTATCGATCAGGGCAAACTAGAAGCCATGATTGCAGAGCGTCTGTAATCCTACAGATATAATTTTAGAAAGCGGCCATTTGCCGCTTTCTTCCTTTTTCGATTAAGACAAATTCATAGTGGATACAAATATGGAACGTAAAGTGTTGGCAAATGCAATCCGTGCCCTGAGCATGGACGGTGTACAGCAGGCAAACTCTGGTCACCCGGGTGCACCTATGGGTATGGCTGATATTGCCGAGGTACTGTGGCGCGACCACATGAACCACAACCCACAAAACCCTGAGTGGGCTGACCGCGACCGCTTCGTGCTGTCTAACGGCCACGGTTCAATGCTGATTTACTCGCTGCTTCACCTAACAGGTTACGAGCTATCAATTGACGACCTGAAAAACTTCCGTCAGCTGCACTCAAAAACACCGGGTCACCCTGAGTACGGTTACGCACCGGGCATCGAAACAACAACGGGTCCACTAGGCCAGGGCATCACCAATGCTGTAGGTATGGCAATGGCTGAAAAAGCGATGGCTGCCCAGTTCAACCGTGACGGCCACGACATCGTAGACCACTACACTTACGCTTTCATGGGCGACGGCTGTCTGATGGAAGGCATCTCTCACGAAGCGTGTTCGCTTGCCGGTACCCTAGGTCTAGGCAAACTGATCGCGTTCTGGGATGACAACGGCATCTCTATCGACGGTCACGTTGAAGGCTGGTTCTCAGATGATACGCCTAAGCGTTTCGAAGCTTACGGCTGGCACGTAATCCCAGCAGTAGACGGCCACGATGCAGACGCTATCAATGCTGCAATCGAAGCAGCTAAAGCAGATCCTCGCCCAACGCTTATCTGTACCAAGACGATCATCGGTTTTGGTTCGCCTAACAAGTCTGGCTCACACGACTGTCACGGTGCACCACTAGGCCACGACGAAATCGCAGCGGCACGTGAATTCCTAGGCTGGAACCACGGTCCATTCGAAATCCCTGCAGACGTAGCCGCTGAGTGGGATGCAAAAGAAGCAGGCGCAGCGAAAGAAGCAGCATGGAACGAAAAACTGGCCGCTTATGAAGCTGCCCACCCAGAGCTAGCGGCTGAGTTCAAACGCCGTGTTAACGGTGAGCTACCTGCACAGTGGGAAGAGAAAGCGAACGCTATCATCGCTGATCTGCAAGCTAACCCAGCGAATATCGCCTCTCGTAAGGCTTCTCAGAACGCACTAGAAGCATTCGGCCAGATGCTACCTGAGTTCATGGGCGGCTCTGCTGACCTAGCACCTTCTAACCTGACTATGTGGTCTGGTTCTAAGTCGCTAGAAGCCAACGACTTCTCTGGTAACTACATTCACTACGGTGTACGTGAGTTCGGCATGACAGCTATCATGAACGGTATCGCGCTACACGGTGGTTTCGTACCATACGGTGCAACTTTCCTAATGTTCATGGAATACGCACGTAACGCAATGCGTATGGCGGCACTGATGAAAGTGCAGAACATCCAGGTTTACACTCACGACTCTATCGGTCTGGGTGAAGATGGCCCGACTCACCAGCCGGTTGAGCAAATGGCATCTCTACGCCTGACGCCAAACATGAGCACATGGCGTCCATGTGACCAGGTTGAGTCTGCAGTAGCTTGGAAACTGGCTATCGAGCGCAAAGACGGTCCAACGTCTCTGATCTTCTCGCGCCAGAACCTAGCACAGCAGGATCGCAGCGAAGCGCAAGTTGCTGACATCGCTAAGGGTGCTTACATCCTGAAAGACTGCGAAGGCAAGCCAGAGCTTATCCTTATCGCAACGGGCTCTGAAGTAGAGCTAGCGGTAGAAGCGGCTGCACAGCTAACAGCAGAAGGCAAGAAAGTACGCGTTGTTTCAATGCCATCAACTGATGCATTCGACAAGCAAGATGCGGCTTACCGTGAAGCAGTTCTGCCATCAGATGTAACTGCACGTATCGCTGTTGAAGCAGGTATTGCTGACTTCTGGTACAAGTACGTGGGCTTCGACGGCCGTATCATCGGTATGACATCTTTCGGTGAATCTGCACCAGCAGGTGAGCTATTCAAGATGTTCGGCTTCACGGTTGAAAACGTAGTTGAAACAGCTAAAGAGCTACTTGGCTAAGTTAGCAACCAGAAAGTAAATAAGAGAAGGCGCTAAGTGAATCACTTAGCGCCTTTTTTATTACCCTAATCGTTCACCAATCAAACTGCCCCCAACTTGGCAGTCCCTTGCTGACAGCCATAGCTCTTCTTGTAACTTTCTTTTATCTGAATATTGCTCACCCCAGATATTTTACAGTACAATATACCAATAAAAACTATACTGAATCATTAAGCCATGAGCCCATTACACCTCCCTTGGACAACGCAGGAAACACCATGGCAAAAGTAACCCCAGAAGAAGCATTGAAGACCCGTCAGCGAATTTTGGATGCGGTCATTCTATGCCTGCTAGACCCACAGGTCGGCTACGAGAAAATGACGTATACCCGTCTGCAAACCATGACAGGCATTTCGCGTGGTGGCATTCTCAACCACTTCGGTAAGAAAGAAGCGTTTATCTCTGCGCTTGACGGTAAAATTTTCAATACCGTACTTAATGAGCTCGACTTGTCGAGCAGGGAAGCGTTCAATACCTCATTTGAAGTCGCGATGACCCGCCCCAATTTCCATGCCGTTCTGCAACTGTTGATCAGCAATGCCTCGCACCACGTTGCTATTGGGCACGCCAAGCAAGCATGGCTCGAATTGGAACAATTAATTGAGGAGAAACTTGGCGCAGAGGCTAAAAACGACGACCTACCCCGCTTGCTTGGGCGTAGCTTCTTTCTTTTAACTACTCGCAAGGCGGCTTAGCCAGGATCACTAATCGATTATCCAGCAACTCATCAAAGTAGCTGCAGCCTACCTGAATAACCACGCCCCCTTTTGGTTATTCAGGTTGCCGTTGCGAAAAGCCATGATTTCTACAAGTAAAGCCTCTGATCTTAATTAAATAATGACCTTTTCCCTCTGTCATATACGTCACTGGATAGCTTTTTAGCAACAATCATCCGCTAGCGCACATCAAGATGAACAAAAAAGGACCAATAAAGGCCATTTTTGCACCCAAAACACCCCAATTAGCTTTGATAGCTTTTGGCTATAACAACCTCATTTCTCAAATAGATTTAACCTATCAAATCAATTGGAACGTCCAATTTCACTAATTTCGGTGGTCATTGCATTATATCTCCATCGACGCGGGACAGCGTCAAAATTGAATAAATGAGAAAGAGAGTTAAAGCATGATCAATACAGAAATCAAACCATTCCAGGCGACTGCATTCAAAAACGGCGAGTTCGTAGAAATCACAGAACAGGACGTTAAAGGTAAGTGGGCAGTATTCTTCTTCTACCCAGCAGATTTCACGTTTGTATGTCCAACAGAACTTGTTGACCTTCAGGAAAAGTACGCAGAGCTTCAGTCTCGTGGCGTAGAAGTTTACTCAGTATCAACTGACACGCACTTCTCTCACAAAGCGTGGCACGACACTTCAGACAAGATCGGTACTATCGAGTACTTCATGGTAGGTGACCAGACAGGCACAATCACTAACAACTTCAACGTTATGCGTGAAGGTCAGGGTCTTGCAGACCGTGCAACTTTCCTAATCGACCCAGAAGGTGTTATCCAGGCGATGGAAATCACTGCTGAAGGTATTGGCCGTGACGCTGAAGACCTACTTCGCAAAGTAAAAGCTGCACAGTATGTAGCCGCTAACCCAGGTGAAGTTTGCCCAGCTAAATGGAAAGAAGGTGAAGAGACTCTAGCACCATCTCTAGACCTAGTTGGTAAAATCTAAGATCTACTGAATAGCGGACACTATTCAGTTTGACAGGCACGCTTTGGCTTTCCTCCTAAAGGGCTGAGGCGTGCCGCCCCCAAACAAGCTATCCGCATCCAAATAAACAATCCACCCCACAAAATGTTTGCCGACTTGCGCCCCCTTTTTATTTTCCTTTTAAGCAAGAAGGTATTGGTCGATACCAAAAACAGAATTTAAGAGTAGGCACGATTATGTTAGATCAAGCAATGAAGCAGCAGCTTAAAGCATACCTAGAAAACCTAAAAACAGATGTACAACTTATACTTAGCCTTGATGGCAGCGACACCGCTAACAAGCTTCAGGCTTTGGCAGATGATGTCGCGTCGCTAACCAATAAAATTAAAGTAACACGCGATGACAGTGCCAGCTCGCGCCAGCCAATCATGCAAGTGGTGAACCAAGAAAAAGGCACAGCAATTGGCTTTGCCGGCCTGCCAATGGGCCATGAATTTACCTCTCTGGTACTCGCCCTGCTACATAGCGGTGGTCATCCAATTAAACTTGATGCCGAAACCATTGAGCAAATCAAAGATCTCAGCCAGCCGCTTAACGTTGAAATCTTTATTTCACTATCGTGCCAGAACTGCCCAGAGGTAGTACAAGCCTTCAACATGATGTCAGCTATCAACCCGCTGATTAAAACAACCATGATTGACGGCGCAGCATTCCAGGACGAAGTAAAATCCCGCGACATCATGGCTGTGCCAAGCGTGTTCATCAACGGTGAACTCTTCGGCCAAGGCCGTATGTCACTAACAGAAATCCTGAACAAAGTGGACTCAGGCGCTGCTGAGAAGAAAGCGGCAAGCCTAAGCAAGCAAGAGCCCTTCGATGTTTTAGTTGTCGGTGGTGGCCCAGCGGGTTCTTCAGCAGCTATCTACGCAGCGCGTAAAGGGATTCGCACAGGTGTCGTAGCCGAGCGTTTCGGCGGCCAGGTTATGGATACCATGGCTATCGAAAACTTTATTTCGGTCAAAGCGACAACTGGTCCTAAGCTGGTCGCTAGCCTTGAAGAGCACGTGAAAGAATACGGCGTTGAAGTGATGACTGAGCAGCGAGCAGCCAACATCATCGACGCAGAAGAAACTGCCGATGGTTATATCCATGTTGAACTAGAAAGTGGGGCAGTTTTGAAAGCGCGCACTGTTATCACCAGCACAGGTGCACGCTGGCGTGAGATGAACGTACCGGGTGAACAAGAATACCGCAACAAGGGCGTTGCCTACTGCCCACACTGTGATGGCCCATTGTTCAAAGGCAAAAAGACAGCCGTGATCGGTGGCGGTAACTCAGGTATCGAAGCGGCTATCGACCTAGCAGGGATCGTTGAACATGTTACTGTTCTCGAATTCGCCGATACGCTACGAGCAGACCAAGTTCTGATTGATAAAGCGAACGCAACGCCGAACATCGAAATCATCAAGATGGCACAGACGACACAAGTGCTGGGTGATGGTAACCGTGTAACCGGCCTTGAGTACAAAGACCGTAACACTGATGAGCTGAAGCAAATTGAACTAGCGGGTATTTTCGTCCAAATCGGTCTAATGCCAAACAGCGAATGGTTGAAAGAAACGAAAGTTGCACTATCACCACGCGGTGAAATCGAAATTGACGCACACGGTGCAACATCGATGAAAGGTGTATTTGCAGCAGGTGATGTGACAACCGTACCTTACAAGCAAATCATTATCGCAATGGGCGAAGGTGCTAAAGCGAGCCTAGGGGCTTTCGACCACCTAATCCGCAACCCAGCACCAACTAAGGTTGCTGAGACAGCATAAGGCATTATCCTGCCTTGAATATTTTTAGTCCTTTGTTGTAATTACGACGCCACTTCTGAGAAATCAGAAGTGGCTTTTTTTGTTTTGGCTTCATTGTAGTGGCGGAGCGGACGGACTCGATGGTCCGGCACCCAGGCCCGCAGACAAAAGTGCGCAGCACTTTCGGGAGCATTACATACGAAAAAAGCCTGACGCTTTCGCATCAGGCTTAAATCAGTGGCGGAGGGCTGGGGTCGCACTCGACCGGGACTCATCAGTCCGCAGGACTGACGCCTAAGTTCAACAGATACAAAAAAGGCCCAGTCTTTAGACTGAGCCTTCTATGTAGTGGCGGAGCGGACGGGACTCGAACCCGCGACCCCCGGCGTGACAGGCCGGTATTCTAACCAACTGAACTACCGCTCCAATTCTTTGGAAAGCTCAACCTTGGTCAAACTTTTAGAATGTGGTGGAGACGCTCTGGCTATGGAGGATTTGAACCCTGCTTACCCAGAAGGTCAAATAACCAGTAATACTACTGACTATTGAAATGTGGCGGAGAGATAGGGATTTGAACCCTAGATACGCTATTAACGTATGCCGGTTTTCAAGACCGGTGCTTTCAACCACTCAGCCATCTCTCCGTAAGTGCGGTGAATATTATGGGATATTCTGGCCGCTGTAAACCCTTGGTAAAACCAATTGACCAACTAATCAGCAATCAACACATACCACCGACAAAGCCACCAATAAACAACCACTTGAGTGGTTAATTATCAAACTGCCAATAAGCATAAAATTGCTGAGTTAAAGGGGGAATATAGTCGATTAGAAAAAGTGATCTGACAACGTATTTTTTACTGGAGTGGAACCATCAACATTACCCCTGTTTGGGTGAGGAGAAAAGCAAGTTTTCATAGTTTTTGCACAATTTTGGGATGTGTCACAAACTGGATTTTAACGTCTTAACGTCAGCAAAATCGTTTGATAAAGATAAGTTGATTTCGACGCAGGGGTTCTTCAGGAGGTTAATGTGTCTATCAATTCTATCGATCACAATGAAATGTCTGATGTGTCTTCAAAGTGGGATTTCAAAGACGAAACCGCTTCACACATCTCCCAAAACAAACGCCAGCAGGCAGAAGCGCGCCGCCGTATTGAGATGCTTCGCGACATTCGTGCCAGTGGCTTATCTATCGAGGAAGCTAAGGAACTCGGGCTGATCCACTAAGCCTTTTACTCATTAATGAATAACGTACAACAATTATCGGCGTAAACATTGAGGTAAACTTAACCGATAGATTATTTCTATCAATACAATCTGTTAATCCTGCTTTGCATATACTTGGGTAGTCGTTAAATTAGTAAGAAACAAAACTTACTGGAACCCGATTATGACTACAATGACTACCCGCTGTCCTCACTGCAAGGCAATGAACCGTATTCCTACGGAGCGAGTGAACGACATCGCAAACTGCGGTGCCTGTAAAGATCGCCTGCTTGATGGTATGCCTGTCGAAGGTACGACTGATAACTTCCTTTCCCTTATTCAGGGCGATAACCCTGTCGTAGTAGACTTCTGGGCTCCTTGGTGTAACCCGTGTGTGGGTTTTGCCCCTATCTTTGAAGATGTCGCCAAAGAAAGAAATGGTGATGTTCGCTTTGTCAAAATTGATACCGAAGCCCAGCAAGCACTTGCCGCGCAGTACCGTATCCGCAGCATTCCAACCATTATGGTTTTCAAAAACGGCCAGATGGTCGATACCATCAACGGTGCTTTACCAAAAGGCCAGTTTGATCAATGGCTGAATCAGGCACTAACTAAATAATCTAATCGGATCTCTTCAGGCGGCAAGCAAAGCCGCCTGAGCGCTCAACTCCCATCCTGCTATGCGCTACCTAACTTGCATGTTTTGGATAACCTTCCTAATGCTTCACCTCAGCTGAGACCACAAACTCATCGGGAAAACGAACAATTTGCTCAACAAACTGCTCAGGAAAAAATCGGCTGTAAGGTCGATAAGCCGTTTCCACTACACGGCGATTTTCTTCTTGGGTATAGGGAGTCAGACTCAGGCTTTCTCCATCGCTTGGCAGAGCATGGAACTCGCAACTCATACGATCATGTAATGAGGTAAAATTAAACTCGTCCATCTTTATTTCAAAGCCCTTTTCACTGGCGTTTTGGTGAAACTTCATGGTCTTTTTAGCCGGTGAGAAAAGCACCTGCCAACAGGTTCTAAAACTACCGATATTTCGCAAGGCACTTAACTTCGAGTCAGATTCTAGCGCCTTCCCTGAGATAGCAACTTCATTAAGACCTTGTAAGATGAAAGGTTCTAGCTCCAGCCCTGACTGAAACGACGCACTGTAATCTTGCAACTGAAAAAACCGGGACAGCGAAGCATTTTCCGCAATCTTGATTTCGTCTCCCTGACTAAGCTGACACTTAGCCAAACTATGGTTGGTCAATACCAAACACTGGCCCCTATCATATCGGGTAACTTCAACATTTCCGCCGACAAACTCAATAATAGCGGCCTGTCCAACACTGTCGGCAACCACATAATGAAGAGAGATAAAGTGGGACTGCAGCTTCACATGCTCCAAGCTCGCTACCACGTCCTCGACACTTTGGCTCATATCCAATTGATATTGAATCCATTGCAACTCACTCAACACTTGCTCAGACTCGTCCAGGGGGGGATACACCGCGTCACGTTGTTCAAGCAGATGGATGCTCAGCCCCATCTCATTCATGCCGCCTGAGGGTAGCTCACAGCCAAACTGAACCAATGTCACCGAGCCATATAAGCTCTTCCAAAAAAGTCGTTCACCGAGCGGCAGCTTATCGCATTTATATAAATGGCGAGGATTGAACACCACCATGCCATGGTCAAACTGAAAGTCGTAATTGACCCCAAGCACCGTATTTTCAATATCCATTAGTCCCAGCGCAGAACACATATACAAACCCCTTCCTTGAGGATAACACCCCAAAAACGGTACCAGTTTTATGATGATGTATTCCAATGACGGGAGCTCTCATATGCTATTCATTGCAATTGATGGAATCTACTTCGTTATTTTTCGCAACACTCACAACGGATACCACTTTCAACTGTCTTATCAGTAAGTTGAAAACCCACAATGTGTCCTGATGAAATCCAAAGTTGCATCTTGATGCCCGACGGTAAGGGTAAAGATAAAGCCGATAAAAAAAGCTCCAGCCAGCAGGCTAGAGCTTTAACATTTGGATGTAGTGGGGAAAGGTAATTTACACTTTAAACTGCTTGAGCTGATCACCCAAAGTAGCAGCTGCTTCACTTAACGACTGACTTTCAGAAGCCAAATGCTGGGCGGCCTTGTTGATATCATCAGTAGCGGTATGAATAAGGTTAACCGTATTGTTAACCTCCTCGGTTACCGTTCCCTGCTGCTCAGCGGCCGTTGCCACCTGCATGATCATGTCATTCGCTTCGGTTACCAAGCCTGCAATACGGTTAAGTTCATTTTGAACCTGCTCGGTATGCTCAACGCTGTATTGTGTTTGCTCGGTGCTTTCTGCCATCGATTTAACGGTGTTAAGCGTACTTTCGGTCAGCTTATCAATGGTTTCTTGGATCTCTATGGTGGACTGCTGGGTGCGGCTGGCAAGGTTGCGCACCTCATCAGCAACCACGGCAAAACCACGGCCCTGCTCACCAGCACGGGCGGCTTCGATCGCTGCATTGAGTGCCAACAAGTTCGTTTGCTCTGACACCCCTTGGATAACCTGGGTGACATTACCAATCTCTTCCACGCCATGCTTAAGCTCGCCAACACGGTGATCAGAATTTGCAATACCCTCTGAAACAGAGTGGATTGCAGCCATTGCCTGCACCATTCGCTGATTGCTGGCATCAACCTGAGCATTAATTTCGGCAGTAGAGGTCGACACTGTTTCGGCGTTCTGGGCAACATCGGTAATAGTGGCGCTCATTTCTTCCATCGCAGTCGCCAACTGGGCAAGTTGCTGGTTCTGCTCTGTAATGGACTGGGCACACTGCTCACTGGCCGCTGCAATGGTACCCGCCATACTGACAGACTGCTCAGCATTTTGGCTAGCGGCTTGCAACGTCGTGCGCATCGCTGAAGAAGCCTGATGTAATGCATCGGCGATCTGGCCGATTTCATCCATGCGATCCATAGTGAAATTCTGGGTTAAATCCCCCTGCTCCAGTTTTCGAACCCGCTCTGTCAATTGCTGAAGCGGTTGGCTGATGTCATTGCTGATCCAAACCCCAAGCCCTACCAAGAGTGCGATGAAAGCCAAACTGACACCCAGTTGGAATACAATGCCGTCAAAGAAGCGCTCTTCGATATCCAATAAGTGGACACCAGTACCTACAACCCATCCCCACTTGGCAAAATTCTCGACATAGGAGATTTTCTCGGAAACCTCACCACTCGGTGCAATCCAGGCGTAATCCAAGAAGCCCGCTCCGGAGCGACGGGCGATCGTCGTCATTTCCAGCCAATGCTGTTTGCCAGAGGCATCTGTCACTGCCTGCATCGATTGGCCTTCCTGCTGCTGGCGAAGCGGATGCATAACAAGCGAGTTATCGGTAGCGATCACCCAAAAATAATTATCGCCATCAAAACGCATTGCTGATAGCGCCGACTTGGCTTCCTGCTGGGCCAAGTCCTGATCAAGTGGGTATTTATCCGAATAGTAATGCACCAAGGAAATTGCCGCTTTCACTTGTTCCTGCATCGATTCCTTACGATCTGCAATATCACTCTGATAACTTTGATTAGCCTGAAATACTGTATTGAAAAGCATTAAAATGGCTGCAATAGCGATCAGTGCCAATAATTTGGCTCTTACCCCATAATGCCGTAATAGGTTCATAGCTCCCTCTTTAGTTACATTTTAATTTTCCAGATATTATGAACGACCAAACAATCCCATTTCTTACAAATATTCATAAACTTCATAATCTTATGAGTTGATATTGTAAATAAGTATAAATTTGCAAAGCAGAAATCAGAGGCAGTAACAATTAAATGCTTAATTACTGTGAAACCATCAATAATGCGATGAATGAATTTTGCACCTTCGCAAAACACAATTTGGTAGAATGGCGTTATCTGCGCAAAGAATAACGACACAAGGATGATAACAGTGAACCAATCAGCCAAAAATCTGGCATTAAGCCAAATAAACATTTTCCCCGTTAAATCAATTGCAGGTATTAGCCAATCTCACGCTTGGGTTGAACAACAAGGATTAAGTTTCGACCGTCGTTTCATGGTCGCCCGTCCTGATGGCAGTATGATCACGGCGAGAAAACACCCGCAGCTGGTCAAAGTCTCAGCGGCACTATTATCCAATGGCTTGGTGCTTAGCTACCCGCAGCAGCCATCATTAAAACTGCAGTACAGCGACTTTGCGATGACCGAATCTGAAGCGACAGTCTGGAAAGACACCTTCAATGCTTACCTCACTACCAAAGCCGCCGACGACTGGTTCAGCCAGATCATAGGCGAGCCAGTGCAACTGTTATTTACCGGCGAACAGTCTCAACGCCTGAGAGCCAAGATCAGCCAAAATGTCAGCTTTGCCGATGGCTATCCGATGCTAATCATCAGTGAGGCATCACTGGAAGCTCTCAATGCCCGAAGCCCACAGCACCACACCATGGATCAGTTCCGTACCAATCTTGTTGTTTCAGGTACCGAGCCATTCGCCGAGGATGGTTGGAAGCGCATCCGCATTGGTAAAGTAGAATTCGAAGCCGTGAAGCCTTGCTCCCGCTGTATTCTGACAACGGTTGATCCTGCAACCGGCGAATTCAGTCAATTGAAAGAGCCGCTCAATACGCTGTCTTCATTCCGTTCAGACGGCAGTGGCGAGGTATACTTCGGCCAGAACTTAGTAGCCCTTAACGAAGGTTTGATTAGGACAGGTGACAAAGTTGAAGTGCTCGAGACCAAGCCTAAAGAGATCTACCCTGATAACGGGACTCAATCCCTTACTTTAACTTGTGTTGAGCGCGAAGAGATCGCCCGGGATTTCTGTACGTTCTGGCTGGAGCCAGCCAAACAACAGTCTTTGCCTACTTACCAGCCAGGGCAACACCTGCCGATACAGGTCGAAATCAATGGGGAGTACGTGGCCCGCCGCTATACCCTGTCCTCCAGCCCGTCTCGTCCTGGCCGTTTTGGCATTTCGGTAAAACGGGTTGATGATGGCAGGATATCAAACTGGCTCCATGATCATTTCCAGGTGGGGGACACCTTAGTGGCCGAGAAACCCGATGGTAGTTTTCACTTAGGCCATCACACCGACAAGCTGTTGCTGCTTTCGGCAGGCAGCGGCGTAACACCAATGATTTCGATGCTGCGCTACCTGGCCGACCATAACCAAGTGCGTGATGTCATTTTCTACCACCAATGCCGTAGCCAAGCAGATATTCCTTATCTTGAGGAGTTGGAGCAATTTCAGCAGCAATTCCCGCAGCTAAAGGTGATGATTTCTCTCAGCCGTCCTGATAAAGACTGGAAAGGGTTTTCTGGCCGTCTTGAAGCTAACCACTTAGCCCAAATTCAAGATCTAGCCGAGCGACAAGTGTTCGTTTGCGGCCCACACAACTTCATGGAAAGCGCCAAAGGCCTGTTGCTTAAAGCTGGCCTTGATGCTACCCACTATCACCAAGAAGCCTTTGGCCCAGTCACACGCGAGAGCAATAAAACCCAAGAAGTCACTATCAGTATCAACGGTAATATGTTCAGTGGCGATAACCAAAACACGTTGCTGGAACAGGCTGAAGCCGCTGGCCTCAATGTCTCCAACAGCTGCCGTGCCGGTTTCTGCGGAGCATGCAAAATGACGTTGGAGTCTGGTGAAGTGGATCAGCCCGATGTCCCAGCCTTGCTTCCGGGTGAGAAAGAATCTGGCAAAGTACTCGCCTGTTGCTGCGTGCCGAAATCAGATGTAGAGCTTGTTGATTAGGTTTGAAAAGATCTGGCATTTGCCAGATCTTTTTTCATTACTGGCATGAGTGAAATAATCATCCCATTTCAACCCATTTGTTATTCAGCTATATAGAGTGAATCATACGGTTGGCCAGGAGGGTTCTCTCTGTGGTACATGGTTTTAAGTACCCGCTCAGCATTGGAGTCCCATGCAGCGCCAGTACCAAACCCAGGGAAGTGGTTCCCCATACCAAGGGCATGGCCTAGCTCATGGTAAACAACCTCTTGCGAAGCAATGACGGTACAGCCTTCCTGCGCGTTATCAGGGTCACCATCTATATTTATCCAAGTAAACTGAAGCCCATCCTTATTAAAAATGTCTTTCGCATTCTTTATATAAGCTTGCCCAGAGTCCGCAAGATAAGAGTTTATATTAAATATGTATGGGCCTTGCGAAACGGTACCTGAACCGCAGTTACCCCAAGTCGTACCTTGACTCCAGATAAACCCCCAATCTGTTTCTAGTCCTGAGTAATCAATCGCGATAGGATTTGAAATATCGAGGTCAATAATTCCTTTACGATCGAATAGTTGATAGCCAATGAGATCTTCGACATAGTCCATGGCTTTTGTGAAGCGTACATCATCAGCCCCCAAGACATAGGTAGGGATCAGCCGCCCTTCTCTCCAGCGTAATAACCCAGGTACTTCAGGAGGCTCTGAGCCATCTTCAAAACAGACGATGTGATTACATGTTTCAATGTACGGGTCTAATGTCCCCCACGCCTCTAGCGTGACATTTTGGTCACAAGTGCCACCCAGCCTCAAGGTAGTACATTCAACGACGTCAGCGACTTTTTCATCCGTCCAAAGTGGAGGAGGCGGCGGCTCGGATGAACCTGAAGAACCACTATTACAACCGACTAAAGCTGCTACAGCAGCAAGGCTAAAAGTTATCTTTAATTTATGCATATTACTAAAAAGTCAGGAAAAAAAAGGAAAATTCAAATTAACTGACTAATTAGTAATCACGCTAAATAAACTGTAAAGCGATGTTAAATAAAGATTTTAATCTGATATTCACATCAGGTATTTTTAACCGAAACATCAATTCATAATAACAATAAATACTGTGTGTGTTTCAATACTCATTAGTTAATACATTTCTACAACATACCCGCAGACATCCCAACAAAATGACCATCGATACTTTTTGTTACATTTAGCTTGAATAACTGTTTCTGATTTTGACCATTTCAATAACTTTATACCTAAGCTACTTCATCAGCGATGAAATTAAAAAGGATCCAGCTAAAAGCTAGACCCTTTTCTATCATCAATTACTGATTAGCAGCTCATATTTCATGTTACTGCTTACGCAACACGTAATGGCTTGCTAAGTCACCTTCTACGCGATTACCTTCTTTATCCAAACGGAATAGCTGGTTCTCACCCTCGAAGTATTGGCCTGTTGCTGTGTTCCAATACCGAAAGGTTTCGTAACTGACGATGGCTTCCCTCCCTTTAGAAGGACTTCAACATCTCTTAAAAGCAAGCTTTAGCGAAAACTTGTATAGATAAACACCCTGCTGACTATAAGACATTGATTGCGGCCTCTTTGACCTTCTCCCTCAACCAGACAATCGATGGATCGAGGTTTCTGGGTTTTGACCAATATACACAAGCTTCAACTTTCTGTTTCAGAAACTCATTTTCCAAAATTTTCAAATTAAAAATTTCAGAATTTTCAACCGCCATTTTTCGAGTAAACAAAGCCAAGTTATTACTATCTCTAATGGAAGATAATAGCCCCCAATAGCTTGCTACTTGCCTTTTTATTTTTCTTTTTTTCAATAACTCTAAACTAGAAGGAGAAAAATTTTCAAATACATTGTAATTACTCGATAGACTTGAAACTGTAACGTGTTGATGCTTTAAGAACTCATGCCCAAGTATGGTACTTCCATTAAACTCTGGGTTGTTTCTACTACAAACGACAACCAATTCATCTTCATAAATTTTATGAGAATTGATAGAAGGTTCCGTATTAATGGCTCCTTCAATTGCGAGGTCTATAGTACCTTTCCTCAACATATCCTTCGTCTCTTTTGTACTCTTGTTATCAACTAAAATCGTTACATTAGGAGCTTCTTCCTCCGCTATCTTAAAAAGCTCCGGAATTAAAGAGTGCTCAAATAGACTTATGTTTGATATTTTAAATACACGTTTGCTCGCGCTAGGATCAAATCGAGTTCTTGTTGCTGATAGTGCATCTAATTTTAAAATTGCATCTGCAATATCAGGATATATTTCTAACGCAAATGCTGTAGGCCTAACACCTAATTTTTCCCTAATGAAAAGGGGATCATTATAGATCTCTCGCAGTTTAGAAATACTTTGACTAACTGACGGCTGGGTTATTCCTAACCTCTTCGCCACCCTCGTATATTGTCGCTCCTCTACCACCGCAGCAAAAATCGCCAACAGATGATATTCATTAAACTTCATACTTCCCGTTTAGATATAAAAAATTTTATATCTAATAGTAACATATTTAACTCTTAAGTAAGTAAACTTTTCCAGCCTAATTGATTTGTTACATCTATTTAAATCAAGAGCTAAAAAACGCATATACGAAGGACGTACGAATAATGAAAAAAATCAGCTTGCTAGCTGCGGCAATTTCGATGGCTTTAGTTGGGTGTGGGAGCGATGATTCAAGCTCTCCTAATACCCCATCAATACCAACACCAACACCAACATATATTACTGTCACAGCAATTGATGGTTATTTGCATAAAGCTAACGTTTTTGTTGGTGAAAACTGCAACAGCTATGTTAATCAAACCAATGAGGATGGTCAGCTTGAGCTTGAACTAACGAATGAAACTGTCAATCAGAAAGTCTGTATTGAAGCCGTAGCCGGTAAAACTATAGATATGACTCGTGGTGTCGTTGCTGATAGCTTTACCCTTGCAGCACCTGCTAGGCCAGAGACTGCGGATGAGCCCGTTGTAGTCAGTCCTATGACTAATCTAGTTGTTGAGCAAATGGATTTTGCGAAAACAAATGGAATAGAAATGACACAGGAAGAAGCAGAGCAGGCAGTTGTTGATTCTTTCAATACCCATGATGACGTTGTCTATACATCTGACGACATCTTTGGCGATTACATTGATGCAGCAGAAGGAGAGGGACAAGAGGCTGAAAAAGCAAAATCAATCAACATCATCGGTGAAACATTAGTTGATAACGATGAAGTACTTGAAGTTGAAGACCAACTAAAGGTAATTTCAGACATCTCGGAAGAAACATCTGAAATCATTGCTGATAATAATCAAGAGCTTAGCGATGATTATGCACCCAATGTTATTACAGGCGAAAATGGCTACGAACGTATTGAGCCCAACCATCGTCCAGTAGTCGCTGATGATGCCAATATTGAACCTGAAACCCTCGAGTTAGGTGAGTCAGTCAGTTATGAATTAATGAACCTTTTCGTTGATGCTGATGGTGACCAATTATTTTATACGGTTGACGCACAAGAAGCAGCTGGTGCTGATATTGTGAAAGGCAGCTCAACCTTAACGGTTAACCCCACTCAAGCAGGTGATTACGATGTATTAATCTATGCATCTGATGAAGTTTCTCGCTCCTACCCATTGGTACTGAAAGTCACAGCGAAGACACCAAATACTGCCCCAGTGTTGAATGAGCAAAATACCCTTCAAGCAGATCTTGATGCTCTAAATCTAACTGCAACAGTAAGCACAGATGAACGTGTATCGATTGACAGCCTATTTATCGATGCTGACAACGATCGACTAATTTATGATGTTACAGACGTTGCAGAAAATGGCTTGAGTATTAAAGCGGATAATGACACCGCTGAGCTACACATTATTGGTAAGCCAGAGCAGGAAGGTATCTTTGCATTTACTGTGACAGCTGACGATGGCGCTCACCCAGCAGTGAGCCAAACCTTCACGTTAAATGTTGCAGAAGCACCAAATGCTGCTCCAATCCCAAATCCAACTCAACAGCAGCGTGTAGCGGATGAGCTAACAGCACTTGAGTTACAAGTTGGTGTAGCCGTTCATGATGATATTAATCTTGAGCAGCTGTTTAGTGATGACGATGTGTTAACGCTAACAGTGCAAGATACCATTGCTGGCGTAGATACAACCATAAATGGTGAAACTCTTACCCTATCAGGTACACCAACGGCAGATGGTCATGCTTCTCTAGAAATTACAGCTGCTGATGGTACGAATGCTCCTGTTTTAGCAAAGTTTGACATTAATGTAGCTGAAGAAGAGGCCGTAGACCCTGTCGACCCTGTCGTGCCTGCTCCAACTCCACGTTTTGAAGATAAGCACTTTATTGGTGGCTACTGGCGCATGGGTGAGATTGGCGAAGATGAAGGCGATCTTGAAATGGGCTGGGCCTCACTGCTGAAAGAGCAAGACCAGCACTATTTTTGCTGGAAGAAAAGCATTGATATTGACACTCCAGAACAACTCGAAGAGCTAGAGTTACCAGACAACAAAAAGCTAGTGATAGGCTCAAACAGCGACGATTGTTGGCCAGTCGATATTCAATCTGATGGTACACTATTAGGTGAAGGTGAAGTGTATACACCAGTCTATACATCAGAGAATAATGGCGACTATCAGATTGTATTCAAAGTTGAAGGTGACTTGTTCTGGTTAGATTCTACAGAAAACTTGCCATTCACGGCGATGCTCCCTGTCCCTGAAATGGATCAGACGGTTTATCAGAGTATTGACTGGGAGAACGAATCTGATGTTAAAGTGATCTTACGCAGCGCAAACTTTACGGTAAACGAACAAAACATTTATGCTTCCGAGGTGACAAAGTCAGGAGCCTTTACTGCTCGTGAACTAGAAGGTTATGATGATGTATTACCAATGGTTTGGGCTGGTACTTGGGAAATTTCTAGCTCGGATGATGGCAAAGAACTATTGAGTTACAACTCGGCGACCTCTGCCGACTACGAACAGCGTTATATGCGCCAATTTAATGGTGGTGAGTTACATATTCTCGTAGCGCAGCATGGAGAAGAAATTGGTGAAAAAGTAGATATCGTATTAGAGTCGACCGATGTGGCTTTGTTACGCCGTATCAATGCTGTATGGGATCCACAATCAACGCAACCAAAACCAGCTCCCCTTGATCCTAACTTACTTGCCGGCAAGACGTTCTATTTAACCGAGTATGGTTCATCTGATGGTGAAATAGATTTAGACCATTCCGTTGTATGGTGTGATGCCGTTAAATTTGAAGATGGAAATTATTATTTCAATAAGCGTAACCCGTCGAATAATATCACTTGCCCAACAGATACAGATTTCGTTCAAGAAGGCACATACACCATCGATGAGGATAATTCACGCTTAGTCGTTAAGGCAGGTCTTGATTCAGCCGTCTTCACAGTAATGGGTGATGCGAGTGATGTTTCACAAGGAGCTCTATCGGTTGTCGCTTATGGTGAACGCTATACCTACTTTACGGATAAAAGAGCTGTTGAAGAGCGCTTAAATGCGAAGTCTAGTTCCAATGGTCAAACCGAAAATAGCTTTGGTTTCTACTTACCGACAGAGCAAGAAAGTGTCTCTCAACTAGGACAAATCAGTATCAGTTTGACAAAGTCTAATGCGAATATCGCCTTTTACAAAGCAACTGATGGTGATGATATCACTTGTGAGCTGGTTAATGATTACTTTGAAAACTTTTGGGTAAGTTATGGTGATAATGCTAGTTACTGGTGGGGAGTTAACCAGCACTGTGAAGTCGATGGTCAGGGCAATGCTTTCGTCGAAATCCCTCACAATTTTATAATGATGCCAAATACCGTATATAGCGTCATTGGCAGTTCAGACAATGCTTATCAAGAAGCGGTCAAATACAATATTCGTTGGGATGGTTCTTTAGCCAATTAATATAAGTATATTGTTTTAATAAGTACAAAGCCCTGCATTGCAGGGCTTTGTAGCACTTTTATTATCAGTTACTGCTTGCGCAACACGTAATGGCTTGCCAACTCACCCTCTACGCGATTGCCTTCTTTGTCGAGGCGGAATAATTGGTTTTCGCCAACAAAATACTGCACCGCATCATCACCAGCACCCGGCAAGGCAATGGTATTACCTGCGGTATTCCAGTTAAACGAGCCTTCGTATTCAAAGGTATTGTCTTCCTTGCCCAAGTACACCTCGGTCAGGATAAACGTGCCATCCTTTTTTACCACTAGCTCGGTTTTGATCCCTTCGCAATCAGCACAAGGCAGGATACCGGTATAAGTACCATTCCAGTCAAGTGCATTGCGTGCGCTGTGGGCCGAGTCGGCTACTGGCTGTGCCACTTCAGGCAACTGCGCTGGAACCGCTTCTGTTTGTTCAACCTCTGGCAAAGTCACCGGTGTCTCTGTTGTTGATGCGCCACCAGCTTGGGTTGGGTTTTCAACAACCACAGCAGCTTCAGTCTCTGTTTGAGATGGGGATTCCGGTGTGGCTTTTTGATCACATCCCGCCAGTACGAAGCCAGCCACAACCAGTGCAAGTAAGGTCTTTTTCATTTTGATATCCTTAATGAGCATTCTCATAAAACTTGGTCTTTATTTTAATGCTCGGATTGTGGGCGCAGCGTCATCGCTAGGTTAGAGATACGTCAAAACCACCGTAAGCCGATGGCTCACGGTGGTTATCTCACCGATATGGCGCTTTAATCACTGCAAATGTTAGTCCGACACCGGCTTCAGCTTGGCGGTAAAGTGGCGCAGAACCGGTGGCTCGTATTCGAACTCTAAGCCACGTATTTCACTTGCCCGTTGGTTTACTGCGATCAAGGCATCAGCCACATAGTCCATATGATCATTGGTATAAACCCGACGGGGGATGGTCAGCCTCATCAGTTCCAGCGCGGTATCTTTCTGCTTGCCGGTTTGCGGATCCCGCCCCATCAGCAACGAACCAATCTCCACTGCCCGCACGCCAGATTCCAAATAAAGCTCATTGCACAGGGCATGGGCCGGAAACTGGTGAGGAGGGATATGGGGCAGCATTTTCTTGGCATCGACAAACACGGCATGCCCGCCGGTAGGGTATTGGATCGGTACCCCGCCCTCGCGCAGTCGCTCACCCAAGTATTTCACCTGGCTAATACGGTAGTGCAGGAAGTCTTCATCCGCCGCTTCATAGAGCCCGCGAGCCAAGGCTTCCATATCCCGACCCGCCATACCGCCATAGGTGACAAAACCTTCCATCGGTACACAACGGGTTCTTACGGCTTGGAACAAGTCCTGATGATCTTTAATACAGCAAAGCCCCCCGATATTAACCATGGGGTCTTTTTTCGCCGACATCGTCAGGATATCGCCGTACTGGTACATTTCGCGGATGATCTCCAGAATCGATTTATCGGCATAACCCGCTTCGCGCTGCTTAATAAAGTACGCATTTTCACAATACCGGGCAGAATCAATCACCACTGGAATATCATTCTTCTGCGCCAGTTCATACACTGCCCGCATGTTTTCCATCGCGACCGGCTGCCCCCCCGAGCTATTGCAGGTCACTGTGGTAATGATGGCAGCAATGTTTGTCGAGCCGTATTTATCAATCGCCGCTTCGAGCTTCTCGAGGTCAAAGTTACCTTTCCAGTCATCGTAGGTAGAGGTATGGAAAGCACTTTCGGTCAGCAGGTTGATGGCCTTGCCACCGCTCATTTCAATATGGCCGGCGGTGGTATCAAAGTGGAAGTTGGAAAGGAATATCGCTTCATTCCCTCCCCTGACACTGCGCATCCGCTCTACCAAGCATGGAAACAGAATTTGCTCAGCTCCCCGCCCCTGATGGGCAGGCACAGTTAGCTTGTAGCGGAAGAAATGTTCAACTGCCTGGCAGAGATTGTAGTAGTTGCGGCTGCCTGCGTACGCCTCATCCCCCATCATCAAGCCAGCCCACTGGTTGTCACTCATCGCCCCGGTGCCCGAGTCAGTCAGCAGGTCGATATAGACATCTTCGCTGCGTAACATGAATGGGTTGTAGCCCGCTTCGATTAAGGCCTGGCGACGGTCTTCTTCATCCGTCATCCGAATACGCTCTACCATCTTGATACGGAATGGTTCTGGGATCCTTTTCATCTCTTAACTCCAATAGTGCCACTCACAGTCGTCTGCCAGCGGCGAAATACAAATAACTCAACGGTGTGAAAGCCACACTGATGTCATCGGTTAATATGGAATAAATGGCCCGGTAAGCCCGAGCAAAGAGACTACACAGGGAAGTCGTTAGAGAGGCGGAAGTCTTGGTTAAACCATGCCGACATCATTAAGGTGATGTCAGGCGTCACCACAGCAGATTGGCAGGTCATATTTGCTTTCCTTCACAAATAAACAGGGGTAAGTATTGCCTATAACTTCACTTGATTATAGACAATACTCAGCATACCCAAACTCCTGCTAGTGAAGCTGTGACAAGCGTAATAATTAAGGAGGAAATTACTGAAAAGCAAAACCTACCTATCAGTCAGCTATAACTTATCTGCCTCAATCAGTTTGATATTGGTCCAGTTGCTATCGGCACTGGCAATGTATCCTGCGGTATCTTCCAGCCAGCGTTTCTGCACCGATTTATCCAGATTGAGATACAGCTTGTTATCCACCACTTTCCAGGCTTCAGGGTCGGTATCAAACTTCTTGTTCATTGCCACACCGAAAGCACAATAGCCGCCATACTGAGGCACATACTCGGTAGGGTTAGCCTCGAAGCGCTCCTTGTTTTCTTTACTCGCAAAGTGATAAGTCGCCCCTTTGTAAGTGGCACTATAGGCACTAATGCCGAGTTTTGCTTGCTGGTCGGTAAAGTAAGCAACAGGATCGTAGCCTTTGATTGCCAGATCTTTCTCATCGGCATTGATATCAATATCGGCCGCCAACACCGTCATCGACAAACCAAGCAGTGAAACAGCGGATAGATTTCGTATTGTTGCAGTGAAAGTAGCCATGATGACTCTCCGTTTAACTTAATGACGTAGAGTAAATTTAGCCGGCTCCTGCGACCTATAGGGATACATCAGTCCTATACTTGATACCGATAGTACGAAATAGCACGAAGCAATATTGAATAGCACGAAACTGGTGAATGAGCTTAACGAAGCATAAGGAATACTATGGCCATGGATCAAGATCACCTCTCCCAGCTGATGCAGCACTTCTCGGTAAAAGCCGGGGTGTTCTACACCGGCACCCTCTGCGGTATTTCCCACTTTGATGATCCTGCTATCTCTTCTGGCCACCTCCACCTATTAAAACGTGGAGGGCTAACAGTAATCGACAACTGCAATACCCATCACCAGTTCGATAAACCCAGCCTGATCTTTATTCCTCGACCTTCTGCACACTCTCTTCATCCGCAGAATATTCCTGCTGTCTCCCAAGATGAAGTCAGTCCCGACATGGCTAGCAGCACTGAGCTCGTGTGTGCCACCGTAGATTACGGCGCAGGAACAGATAACCTCTTTACCACCGCCCTGCCACCATTAATGGCAGTCCCACTGGATCAAACCAGCCCCCTATCAGCGATTGTCGAACAGCTTTTTGCTGAAGCCTTTTCCCAGAACCCTGGTAAAAAGCTCATTATCGATAGGTTGTGTGAGATCTTGCTGGTATTGCTAATACGTCAAAGTATCGAGCAGCGCACCCTTGATGAAGGTATGCTCGCTGGCTTATCCCACCCCAAACTGGCCCGAGTGCTTGAAATGCTCCACAACGAGCCTGACAAGACATACTCAATGGAACAGCTTGCTAGTGAGGCTGCGATGTCACGTACAGTTTTCATGGAGTCCTTTAAGTCCGTAGTGGGCACCACGCCAGGGGACTACCAAATGCGATGGCGGATAGAATTGGCACAGAGCCTGCTCAAAAAAGGCAAAGCACTGGCCTATGTGGCTGATGCAGTGGGCTATAGTAACCGTTCAGGGTTTGCCCGCGCTTTTCGCAAGGTAACAGGCATGTCGCCTTCCCATTGGCTTGCCGAGCGTTAACACCTATCCCCCCTGGGTTTTAGAATTGATATCACTAACTTCAACACGGTCGCCTACACTGTTGAAAGTAAAAGATAACGCTCCCTTTCAGTTGTGACGATTTGTCATCTATTAACTTAGCGAGGATATATGGATATTGAAGGTATTCGGCTATTTGTCCTCGCGGCCGATATGCTCAATATCAGTGCTGCTGGTCGCCAGCTAGGATTAGCCCCGGCTGTCGCATCGGCAAAGTTAGCCAAACTCGAACATCAAATAGGAGCCGATCTGTTGCACCGCTCTACCCGCAAAGTCGCCCTTTCAGCAGAAGGGACGAAGTTTCTGCCTTTTGCTCGGGAAATCATCGCTCAGGAAGATGCTGCCCGAGCCATTTTGAGCAACAGCAGCAAGGAGATATCTGGTACATTGCGCTTTGCTGCCACCAGTACCTTCAGCCAACTCTATGTCGCCCCCATACTGCCCGAATTTTTAGCACGTTATCCCAAAATAAATCTCGAACTGAGAATGTCAGATACCAAGGTGAACCTAATCGAAGGAGGGTTCGATCTCGCCCTTCGCAACTACGCTATCGAAGACAGCAACCTCAAGGCTCGAAAGTTGGCTGACGACAGGCGGATACTGTGCGCTTCACCGGACTACCTCACCCAATTTGGCAACCCTCAGACTCCTGAAGAACTTGCGGATCATCAACTGCTGGTTTTCATGCGTGACAGTGCCAGAGAGCTAACCTTTCAGAAACCACCGACCATTACCGAGCAGCCTTCTTGTTCATTCCCCCCCAAACATGCCAAAAGCCGGGTGATATGCGATGACGGCTCGACCATGCGGGTCGCCACCATGGCTGGGGTGGGAATATCCATGAACGCTTACTGGAGTATTCACCAAGAATTGAAAAGCGGTGCCTTGGTCCATGTCTTGCCCGACTATGAAATTACTGACCAATCGGCTATTTGGTTGGTTTATCCAAAATCGAATGTGCTGCCTGCAAAAGTGCGGGTCTTTATTGACTATATTCTAGAAAAAATAGGCGATCCGCCTATTTGGGAAAGGTAGCTATGTTTTAGAGAGAGCTTAGTTTGATAAAGAGAACTAGGTT
The DNA here is from genome assembly GCF_056158405.1 of Photobacterium sp. AWH4_225. Lineage (NCBI taxonomy): Bacteria > Pseudomonadati > Pseudomonadota > Gammaproteobacteria > Vibrionales > Vibrionaceae > Photobacterium > Photobacterium sp. AWH4_225. The sequence continues at coordinate 902,624 of NZ_JBSWTF010000004.1, forward strand.
TTAGAAAGAGAACCTAGTTTTTAGGAAGAGAGCTAAGTCGGTTATATCGCCGTTTTTACACAATACTGACTGTCTATGATAGTGCAGCATTATTGTATTACATATCAATAAATTATATGCTTTTTAGCCATTCTGAGACATCTTCGACACTATTTTTCCCCGTCTCGAACTATGCTGGGATTATATCAAGCAGGAGGGCGTGGTGATGAAATACAAACATATTTTAGTTGCACTTGAACTATCAGAAGAAACCAATGTGCTAATTGATAGGGCTGTTTTTCTAGCCAAGCTACTCAATGCAGAGGTCTCTTTTGTCCATATTGACGGCACGCATGGGGAGATCTATCCCGAGCTGATTGATATAAAGCAATCCCCAAACGAAACGCCTTTGGGTGAACCTAAAATGGAACAACTCAGGGTCTTTGAAACTAATACCGATTATCCCATCAAGCACTTCTTGATTGGTACCGGTGACTTGAGCAGTAAGTTACAAGATATTATCCCGGAAAGTGGTGTGGATCTGATCATCTGCGGTCATCACCATGATTTTTGGAGTAAAATTATTTCCTACTCCAAGCACCTGATCAACAAATCGCCAGTTGATATCCTCGTTGTCCCTATCGAATAAATACAACGTAACTCGTCATCTTAAGAAAGGTGACCTATTGCCGGATTAGCACTCCCCTGCTGGTTCGGCTTTTTCATACCTTGACAGATTAAGGCTACCGTCTCTGACACGAGGTACAGCCTCGGCAGGCAGAGCGAGTGTGCGGATCCAACCGGCCACGCTGCACTTTGCAATAGGCATTTTTCAGTGCCCGGCGGGCAGAGAACCAATCATCCGGTTTGGAAATCAATACATAACCGTTAAAGCGCTTAACCAATTGGGTTCGGTATTCATTGATAAATTTACTGTCAAAGTCGATTTCGAAATACTCGAGCGCCTGCTCAATCGACGTAAAGCTGGCAATTTTTTGCAAGATATCGTTTTGGCTCATCAATTTTCAGGGTTAAGGCAATACAAAAATGAAAGAAGGGTAGTGTACGGTATGGCAGGCCGCCATTTATTGATGCGACACGGTATTTACCTTGCTTTTGCTCTGTTCAACCCTTAGCGATTATATGGAAAATCCATATTCTCTTTTCCATTATCTCTAATTTACCGACAGTCTCTCCTCTCCTAGTTTTTAAGGTGTGCAGAACACTTCTTCAACAAAATTGGCTGCACAATTCTGATATTCATTCAATTCATATACTTACTGCTTCAACAATGGATACAAAGATGAGGAGTAACAAGATGGAATATAAGAATTTCACGACGTTTACGGTAAAGGTCGAGGAAGGTATCGCTTGGGTGACCATTGACTATCCCCCAGTCAATGTACAGGGGCAAGAAATGCTCGCCGATCTCAACAGCTTGGCATTGCGGCTTGAGCGTGACCGCGAAGTTAAAGTCGTCGTGTTCCAATCTGCCCACCCGGAAATCTGGGTATGCCATTACGATACCAACCTGCTGCGCGATATGTCCAAAGACGCTGTCGCCCGTAACGAAGCCAAACTCCTCGATCTGCAAGCTGTTTTAGAACGCATCAGCAAACTGCCACAAGCAACCATCGCCAAACTTGAAGGCTACGCCCGTGGTGGCGGTCATGAGTTTGCTCTTGCCTGTGACATGCGCTTTGCAGCACGCGGAAAATACAACTTCATGCAGATGGAAGTGGCAATGGGGATCTTACCTTGCGGTGGCGGCGCTTCGCGTATGGCACGCCAGGCAGGATTAGGTCGAGCACTGGAGATCATCCTCAGTGCCCGAGATTTTGATGCCGATGAAGCCGAAGCCTATGGCACCATCAACAAGGCGCTTGAACCCGATGAAATCGGTGAGTATGTCGAAACACTCGCCAAACGCATCGCCAAGTTCCCAGCCGAATCCATCAACGCCTGCAAGCAGACAGTCTATGAGTCTATCGACAGGCCAATCGATGATGCTCTTAAAGCCGAAGCCTATTGGCTATACCAAGCCACCAGCAAAACCTCTGCAATTACCCGGTTTACATGGGCTGATGAACAAGGTGCTCAGTTCGATTTAGAAAACCAGAGAAACTGGGAACAGCTTGTCATCAATATTCAAGATATCAACGAGGATTAAGCCTCAATTCCCAAGTTACCTAAACTCAGATGGCTGCCAGCACTTGATTTAACGCTGCGTAGCCATCGGTTGATCTGAGCACTAGCCAGGCCTACAACAAGCAATACCCAAATATGAATTTCTCTTAACCATGGTGAATCAGCTTTATTTTCCATACACTCCTCCTTAAACAGCCAACACCCCAAATAACCTCAATGAAAAATAAAACCGCAATATGGGTTTAATATCTCAGGTTCATAATTTCGCCCCAATATTATTGGGGATAATGAAGGAGTATCGACATGGTCAAGTTGCATTTAATCTTTGAGTCTCTTTTCTGGGCCTTGCTTATTATTACCATTTTCCGAGTCGACCTAAGTAGCTACCTATTAAATTTCCTCATTTCTTTCTAGCCTTTCTCAACCCACACTATCAACGCCAACCTCAAAGCCAAACTCAATACCTGCAAGAACGGCAAGGACTGCCACCGCACATAAACACCCAACCACCTCAGTTATTAAACCACCACAGTTATTAAGCCAATACGAAAACCAACAACCCATTGTTTATAAAGAATTTACATATCAAAAGCATGCTCTGCCAAAAATGAATATCTCTTAAACGTAGTGTAATCACAGGCCACTCTTTACCATTAGCCCCATCAAAACAGTCGTATTTCAGACGCAACGGCTTAAAGCAAAAAACACACAATACAAATACAGTTTATTTCGGAGACAGCAGCAATGAAGTTAACACTTCCAACCTTGCCCAATTACAAATTATTGAAAGTCGCGATTAGCCTAACGCTATCCGTCGTCATTTTAACAGGTTGTAACGCAGAGCCAGAATCAGAAATAAAAGCTGTTGTTGTCCGTCCGGCTATGACGGAAATTGTCACCTTTTCCAATAACTCAGCATTGAGCCTAAGCGGTACTGTTCAAGCTGCACAGCGTGCCGATCTTTCTTTTCGCTCATCAGGCCGCTTGGTCGAGATATTGGTTAAGGAGGGCGATGAAGTGAAGAAAGGCGATCTGCTGGCTAAACTGGACCCCAAAGACGCTGAAACCAACCTAAACTCAGCTCGCGTTGAAATGCGTAACACCCAAACCGAATACCAGCGTGCCAAGTCCATCTTTGAATCTAGCCAAGCCATCTCAAAGAGCCAACTGGAAGAAATAGAAGTTCGTTTCCGTTTAGCCAACCACCGCTTGGATGAGGCCAAGCGCCGGTTGGAAGAAACCCGCCTGCTAGCACCGTTCGACGGCATGATCAGCCGCAAACACCGCAACACCCATGTGCTGGTTCAGGCCAATGAAGCGGTTTTGTCTCTCCATAACCTCTCCGATATGGAGGTAGTTATCGATGTCCCAGAAAGGCTGATGCTTAAAGAAGAGCAACAACAGCCAACAGTGATGGCACAAATTCCAGCCTTATCGGGCAAGCAGTTTGAACTGGCGTTGAGAACCTACTCAACCAAGCCTGATCCAGTTACCCAAACCTACGAGGTGACAATGGGTTTTGTTGACCTCAACAACACAACAGTTTTGCCGGGCATGACTGTTCGGGTTATCCCGGGTGAAGACAATCAAACCGTATCGTCTTCTATGTCGGTGCCATTGTCGGCAGTGATCCCCGATAACCAAGGCCAGCAATACTTATGGTTAGTAAACAGTAGTAACCAGCTAGAAAAGCGCTTCATTACAACAGGTACGCTGAAAGGAAGCCGAGTAGAAGTCACAGCCAACTTAGACGTTGGCGAGCAAATCGTAGTGGCAGGCACTGCAAATCTCTCTGAAAACATGACGGTAAGACCCACTCTGATGGAGGCTAAATAATGAATATCGCTCGCTACACATTAGCCAAACGCACCAGTGTTTGGGTCTTGATAGCCCTGACCTTGATCGGGGGCTACCTCAGCTACCTCAAGCTTGGCCGCTTTGAAGACCCAGAGTTTGTGATCCGCCAAGCCGTCATCGTGACGCCATATGCAGGTGCCACTGCACAAGAAGTCGCAGATGAGGTCACTGATGTTATCGAGGGAGCGGTACAGTCATTACAGGAATTGGATGAAGTCACATCGGTCTCAAAGCAAGGTATGTCCGAGGTCACTGTTGAGATTAAACGCAGCTTTTCTAACACCGATGCCGAGCTGCAGCAGGTTTGGGATAAACTGCGCAGGAAAATTAATGATGCCCAGCGTATGCTGCCGCCGGGAGCAGGACCATCCATCGTCAACGACGACTTTGCCGATGTTTTTGCCCAGTTCTATGCGGTAACCGGTGAAGGCTACACTGACAAGCAACTGCAGGACTATGTTGATGAGCTAAGGCGAGAACTGGTACTGGTACCAGGGGTTTCAAAGACCACCACCATGGCAGAAAAGCAGGAAGCAATTTTTGTCGAGATTGCCAGTGCTCGCCTGGAGCAGTTTGGCCTCTCTGCTGAGCAAGTCTACCAAGTACTGCAAAAACAAAATATGGTCACCGTGGCAGGTACACTGGAAACCGAGTCCATGCGTGTTGCCGTGGTGCCGACCTCAAGCGTGCGCACTTTTGATGACCTAAAAAACCTGCAGATCGGTATCGGTGAAAACAACACCATTATGCGCCTTGGTGATATCGCAACGGTTACCCGAGGCTACCAGGAGCCGACATCCGTACTGATGCGCTACAACGGTATGCGTGCGATTGGCCTTGGGATCTCGAATGTTGCTGGCGGTAATGTGGTCGAGATGGGTGATGCGGTCACTGCCCGTATTGCCGAGCTTGAAAGCCAGCGGCCTGTGGGTATTGAATTGCACGATGTGTCGATTCAGTCTGAATCGGTAAAAGCGTCAGTCGCTGATTTCATCAATAACTTGATTGCCGCGGTTGTCATTGTTTTTGTGGTCTTGCTGCTCTTTATGGGTGTGCGCACCGGTATCATCATCGGCTTCGTCCTAGTGTTAACTGTGGCTGGCACCTTGATAGTCATGCTTATAGATAACATTGCCATGCAGCGTATCTCGCTGGGTGCTCTGATCATTGCCTTGGGGATGTTGGTTGATAACGCCATCGTCGTGACTGACGGAATTCTGACCCGGTTACAGAAAAACCCGCAAGCGAATCGCGAAGAAATTTCTGCTGAAATCGTCGATGAGACCAAGTGGCCGCTGCTGGGTGGCACAATCGTCGGGATCTGTGCCTTCAGTGCTATCGGCTTGTCACCATCAAACATGGGAGAATATGCTGGCTCACTGTTCTGGGTGATCCTCTACTCGATGTTCTTGAGCTGGGTATTAGCGATTACCGTTACCCCGTTACTGTGCCATGACTTTATTAAAATCAATGCGAAAAAGGCTAATGCCAAGCCAGGGCGAGTCAGCAAGCTTTACCACAAGGTATTAGTTAAAGTACTCAACAACCAAAAAACCAGCATCATGGTGGTCATTGCAGTTTTCGTTATGGGTGTCAAAGCATTCGGCTATGTGCCTCCAGGCTTTATGCCAGAGTCACAGCGGGCACAATTTGCGATTGATGTGTTTCTGCCGCAAGGCTCAGATATCTCGCGCACTGAAAGCATCATGCTAGACATTGAAAAAGACGTAAGTGCCAAAGACGGTGTCACCAATACCATCAGCTTTATCGGCTCTGGCGGACTGCGCTTTATGCTAACGTACTCAGCCGAGCCTCAGAACCCGAGTTATGGCCAACTATTGGTTGATGTCGATGACCACAACATTATCGAAGCGCTGGTAGCCGAGCTACAGGTTGAACTGGGCGAGCGCTACCAAGATGCTTCGATCAATGTGTGGAAGTTCATGTTAGGGCCAGGTGGCGGTAAGAAAATTGAAGCGGCATTCAAAGGCCCAGACAGTGAGGTGCTTCGCCAGCTAGCAGAGCAGGCAAAAACCTTAATGAATGACAACCCGAACCTGATTGCTGTTCAAGATGACTGGCGACAGCAGGTGCCAGTGCTAAGCCCAGTATTTTCGGCAGAAAAAACGCAGCAGTTCGGCTTGACGACCCAAGAGCTAAACAGCGCAATCGAACAAACCTTGTCGGGCAGGCAGGTCGGTGTTTACCGCGAAGGCAACGACTTAGTACCCATTGTTGTACGTGCGCCACAGGATGAGCGTAACCATGAGCATGCGATTGAAAACACTCAGGTGTTTAGCTCAAAAGCGGGTAGCTTCATCCAATTAAACCAGCTGATCGAATCCAACGATTTGGTATGGCAAGATGCAATGCTAAGGCGCGTAGACCGTATTCCAACCATTATGGCGCAGGCTGATCCTGCCCCGGGAGTACTGACGTCAACAGCCTTCGAGTCAATCAAGGCGGAGATTGAAAACATGCCATTGCCTGTTGGCTACCAGCTTGAGTGGCACGGTGAATACAAAGATGCCAAAGAGGCAGATGAAGGCCTAATGCTATCAGCACCTTACGGTTTCACAGCGATGGTGTTGGCAGTGGTATTCATGTTCAATGGTATCCGCCAAGCGCTGGTTATCTGGTTGACAGTCCCACTTGCGGTTGTTGGTGTCGCCGTTGGCTTGATCATCTTCCAGACGCCGTTTGAATTCATGGCGACATTGGGCTTCCTGAGCTTGATCGGGATGATGGTGAAAAATGCGATAGTACTGGTTGATCAGGCAGACAACGAGGTACGATCGGGTAAAGCGCCATACTATGCCATCATTGATGCAGCGATGAGCCGAGCCAGGCCGGTGATCTTGGGTGCGACCACCACCATTCTTGGTGTTGCGCCATTGCTAATTGACCCGTTCTTCAAGAGTATGGCGGTGACCATCATGTTTGGCCTGCTATTTGCGACAGTGCTGACCTTGGTCGTTATTCCGTTGAACTATGCACTGTTCTTCAAGATTAAGCCAATGACAGCAGAATAAGCGCTCTGAAAAGGAACTAAATAATAAGCCTGGGCACTGCTCAGGCTTTTTTATTTATCGAAGGTAAACTTCAACTCGATAAATATAATCGTTATAAAGTGAATATCTGATAGTCATTCACTTAATTCACCCTCTCTATAAAATACTAAGCAAAGTAACCCCAAAAATATAAAACACCTTGAATCAGGGGTTAAAAAGGCAATGGATATGTCCCCACAAAATAAATAATGAGTGTTAATTCCAATTAGCACTCGGTTCACTTATACGAGTGCCAATAATGAAATATCACTATTTATTACCTCTTTTAGCCACCTCTATTGCCGTTAGCAATGCCGTTGCCGATACTTATCCTCACTCAGAAAAGGAAAGCTGGGGTGTCGGGATTGGCATGCGCAGCACGAACATCATTTTTGATACCAGCGACAATGTGGTGCACGATGTCATGCCGCTGCTATTTTACCAAGGCGACCACTTCTACCTCGATGGCGCCTCAGGTGGGTATCATTTTTACCAAAGCGATAATGTCTCTGTCGGTGCCCTCGGCAGGATCCGTTTTTTTGATATCCCAAAGCGCTACCAGAATGAAGTACAAGGCACCCAGTTTGATCTTGGAGGCAATCTCACCTGGCACTATTCGCCACAGCTTGATATCAGCGCAGAGTTACTTAGCGATAAAGATGGTCGGGTCTATTCTAACCTGACCGGTGAATACACCATTGACCACCCAGCTTGGCGTATCAGCCCTTATGTCACCGCAACGGGGAAATCCTCGAGGTTCAATAATACCTACTACGCCTTAAATACCGAGGAAATTGGTTACGGGTTTAGCTACAGCGCCGGTGTCAAAGGCCGCTACCAGCTCTATGAAAATCTCTATGCGGTCGGCCAAACCAGTGCCACCTTGCTCGATAACAAAACTTATCAAAGTGACATCGTTGACTCTAGGGCACAATGGGAGACCTACTTGGGCTTGGCATTATTCAATACCCCAGGGCAAAGGACGCACTCACAGCTCCCGACCAATTCATACCTGCGAATTGCCAGTGGTGTCGCGACGACCTCCGGCGTGTCTGACCTATTGATGCTCGACAATAATACCGACCCGTACCGGAATACTATGACCTCGGTGTTTTATGGTCACCCAATCGCTGACACTGTGTTTGGCTGGCCACTGTACTTCTACCTCACCCCGGGTTTTGTCCAACACCACAAGTCAGACGTACAAGGTAGTTTTGGCGAATATGTCATGGCCATAAAGGCTTACTATACCTTTAATTGGCCAACGACCTGGCGCTTCGGCTTTGCTGAGGGGATATCCTACAGTACCCAAATAAGCCATATCGAGAAGGAGCGGCTCGGGGAGAAAGGCTACAAGCCCAGCAAGCTGATGAACTACTTGGACTTTTCTTTTGATGTCAACATGGGGGACATGCTCAACAACAAATCGCTATCGAACATGTGGCTCGGCTACAGCTTGCATCACCGTTCGGGGATCTTTACCCAGACTTCGGCTTTCGGCAGGATCAAAGGGGGGAGTGATTACAATAGCCTCTATATTCAATGGGACTTTTAATGCCCACTAAGTTCGATCCAGCTTGATAAGGGCTCGATTTGCCAATTGTTCATCCATGGTGTTTAGTCTTAAAGGGGCTCGTTAAACTCAGTAGAAGGTTATCACCGATGAAGAATATAAAGATATTGTTCGTAACTAGTCTGCTTTTACTGACGGCTTTATGGATATTGGCCGATACATTTACCCCTTCACCTTTCACTTACTTTAGCTTTCGCTCTGTTTTCCTTCAGTATTCTGGCATTATTGGTATTGCAGCAATGAGTTTATCAATGTTGCTCGCAATCAGGGTGAAATGGTTAGAACGTCCACTGAATGGGCTAGATAAGGTGTATCGTCTCCATAAATGGTTAGGTATTACCGGGCTGGTATTTTCAATTCTTCACTGGTGGTGGGCTCAGGGCACCAAATGGATGGTTGGCTGGGGATGGTTAAACCGACCAGAAAAACAGGGACCAAACGCCGAAATAATGACAGCATTCCAGCAATGGTTACTCGACCAACGCAGTTTGGCTGAATCAATTGGTGAATGGGCATTTTATCTCGCGGTGATCTTGATTATTTTGGCACTGATAAAATCATTTCCTTACCACCTATTCATAAAAACCCATCAATGGCTGGCTATTGTCTATTTGCTTTTAGCATATCATTCGGTCGTATTGGTTAAGTATGATTATTGGTCTCAGCCCGTCGGTTGGCTGATGATGATATTGCTGCTAGCCGGATCAACATCTGCCTCGGTGGTACTAACAGGACAAATTGGCCGCAGCCGTAAGATCCAAGGGGAAATCGTTTCACTGACTTCCTACCCTGGCGTTCGAGTGATTGCCAGTACAATTAAGCTCGACTCGGGCTGGTCTGGACACCGACCCGGACAATTTGCCTTTGTCAGATCCAAAAAATCCGAAGGTGCTCACCCATATACAATCGCATCAGCTTGGAGTGAAGAGGAGTCCAAAGTCACCTTTGTGGTCAAAGAGCTTGGCGACTGGACAGGGCAACTGAGCCAATGGCTTAAAGTGGGTATGCCGGTTGCTGTTGAAGGACCTTACGGTTGTTTCGATTTTGAAGAAAAGAAAACACGACAAATCTGGATTGGGGCTGGCATTGGTGTGACACCTTTCATCGCAAAAATGCAGCACTTGTCGAATGAACGTGGCAACCGTGAAGTGGATTTCTTCCATGTCACAGCAGATTATGATAAAGCGGCCATTAATAAACTCAAAGAAACGGCTGATAAAGCCAAAATCAGATTACATATTACCGTTACTCCGAGAGATGGACGTTTAACACCAGAACAAATCCGCGGGGTTGTTCCGGACTGGCAAAGCGCCAGCTTTTGGTTTTGTGGTCCTTCAGAATTTGGTATCGCACTGCGCAAAGATTTAGTCGAGCATGGGCTGGCACCTTCTGACTATCACCAAGAACTGTTTTCCATGCGTTAAAGGTTAAACCACAATGCAATTAAACTAGGAGATGCTCTCGGTATCACCTGGTTTCTCTATTACATACTGGTTAATTCAACAAAGCCTTACAGCTCTTGCATCAACTGGATGTAGTTACCGCAAGTATCGTCTAGCACCGCTATCATGACAGGCCCCGCCTCTCTGGGAGCGATAGAGAATTGAACCCCTAGCTTTGTCAGCCGTTCGTATTCTTTATTAATGTCATCAACAGCGAATGATGTCCAAGGGATCCCGGCCTCTTTCAATGAGCTTTGGTATTGCCTCGCTGGCTCAAAGGCCATGGGCTCTAGCAATAACTCAACGCCCGACTGCTCTTGCGGATAGACAACGGTTAACCACTAGTGCTCGCCTAGAGAGACTTCTGCTTTCTTGATAAACCCTAAAATATTGATTAATAAATTCAATGCTTTATCTTGATCTTCAACCGGAACGCTGGTTAAGCCGATTCTACTTACTTATGTATACCTTTGCAGTTTTTGGAACTCCCTTGGAGAATACCCCATACACTTTTTTAATACAGAAGAGAACGTCGTTAAGCTTTCATAACCGACTTCAAAGCAAGTTTGGGTTATCGGCTCTCCTTGCCTAAGAAGCGCTTTGGCTTTTGAAATGCGCATATCCCGTAGATAGTTTCTCGGTGTAATCCCATACATCTGCTTGAAGATTCACACATAGTGAAAACGAGACATAAAAGCCACTTCAGCTAAATCGTTTAGCTCAATCCTATCATAAGCTTAGAAGCAAAAAGGGCAGCTTATTTAACCGCTGCCTTTAATAATGCTTAGATAGTATTTATTCTACAGTTACGGTGACAGGCTCAATAGACTGCAAGCCCGCAGCGATTGGGTAAACGATAGCGGTTCCTTTACCCACCGCAGTAATAGCCTGATTATCAGGTGTCGCACGAACAATACTCGAGTTATCAATCACCCAGCCATCAATTTCATTAATATCGACAAGACTACCTGAGTTGTGCATACCGCGAATTGAAGGGGTAAACTGAGAGCCGACGGCCATAGTGGTACGACTAGGGAAAGGCATTACCCACTCGAATTCAGACTGGCCTTCACTCACATCGATGCGGATTTCTTGTGAACGAACACCGTCAGCACGGGCAATAAGCAAACCGTAGCCTTCTTCATGAGCAGTCACTAACCCGTCTTCCGAAACAGTTAGCTCTTTTGAAGAAGTAACGACTTGCCACTGAACAGCGCTGGTGACATCTTGTTGCGAGCCGTCAGAGTACGTCGCTTGTGCCTGTGCTTGCTGTGATTCACCAACAGCCATATTTCGGTGAGGGAATTCTACCGTAATTTCATCGATAACAGCCTCCCCCACTTTAACGGTTGCAGGCTGACTCGAATTGACCCCTTTGTAAGTTGCAGAGATCAGCGTCAAACCACTCTTCACACCAAAAACAACGCCATTTTCTGAAATAGGGGATACTTCAGGGTTGCTGCTGTGCCAAGTCACCCCTTGTGGATACATCTCGTAGCCATCATTGTAAAGAACGCGCACTGTCATTGGCTTTGAAACACCTGAATCAATGGTTACATTGTAAGGTGAGACGAAAACCTCAAGCACCTCTCGCTCTTCTGCAATACCCGGGGTGCTCAATGCACCAAAAATGCTGACTAAGAAAAGATTCTTCAACTTCCACATGACGAATAAAACTCCACTGAAAAAAGCGGCTACCTCGACTAAAAACGGGTAGCACTAAAAATAATGAGTAAACGCTCAAACACAGCGTTGGTCATTTAAAACGACATGGAGAAGAAATAACTAATTTAAATAACCTTGAGTTAAATATGACTTAAGAAATTTAAATTTTTCATTTTTATATTATTAGAACCATTCTAAGTAACAAGCACTTTACATAAAGATGTATTTACAGCCGTATAGTAAAAACTACCTGAATCAACATCTCGATTTTTTGGTTACGGTTACATTGTGGATAAGAGCCCCTTATCAAAGCATTACGATTAATCAATTAATGAGATAACGAACATGGCATCAACATCACGATTTAAATGTCTTTGACATTAAAACATCATTAGGAAGCCATTAATAATCAGCACATTGGCAATATCAATAAAGAAGCCGCACACCAACGGGACAATGACGAAAGCCTTATGCGCCGCACCATATTGTTGGGTTACTGCGGTCATATTCACTATCGCCGTAGCCGTTGAGCCTAGGGTGATCCCGCCAAAGCCGGAGCTGATAACAGCGGCTTCGTAATCCTTACCCATCGCCCGGAATACCACCAATAGGGTGAACCCAACAGATAGAGCCACCTGGCAAAATATCACAACACTCAAGAACAATAACGAGCTCTGCAATTGCCATAACTGAAGCCCCATCAATGCCATAGTCAAAAACATCCCTAGGCATATGTCAGAGATAAGGGTTTGACCCAGCTGGGCGTTGCGGCTGGTCTTTTGCTTTAGCACTACTGATTTGAAATTACCAATAATAATCCCCGCCAATAGGCAAGCTACAAACATAGGTAACTGAAGGCCGAGCGATGCAAGCGCAATATCGACAAAGTAGCCGAGCATTAGGCTCAAGTTGAGCATCAACCATGCATAAAGGTAACCAAAATGATCCAGCTTGACGGTTTCATTATGGCAAACACCGATATCCAGTCGGTGATCGGTATTGGCTTCCAAGCGATAACTTTTAATCAGGTAGTTAGCGATTGGTCCACCGACCAAACAAGCAGAGATAAGCCCTAGGGTATTGCTGGCAATACCGATTTCAGCGGCGCTTTCTAAGCCCATCTCTGCAAAGGTTGGCGACCAAGCCATGGTTGTCCCTACCCCACCAATCAAGGAAATAGAACCCGCCATTAAACCCAATAATGGTTCGAAGCCAAATAAGGACGCGATGCTCACACCGACAATATTCTGCAAAGCGATATACACCACCGCCAGCAGTGTCAGTATCAAAAGCGGCTTACCACCAGATAAGAGTGTTCTAATATTGGCACTTAATCCAATACCAGCAAAGAAATACAGTAATAAGGTATCCCTTGCCTCAAGTTTAAATTCAATTGTGGTATTAAAGAAGTAATAAATAATAGCAACGAAGATGGCACAAAAAAAGCCACCAATAACCGGCTCAGGAATACTGTATTTTCTTAGCAACTCAAAACGCATAGTGGCAAACTTGCCAATAAACAACAGGCAAATTGCGAGCGTAAAAGAAACAAAACCGTCAATCACAACAGTCTGCATAGCTTATCTACCTTAAATAAATTTTTAACCTAAATTATTAAGCGGAAGATTTAATGCCCCGCTCAAGTTAATATTCACTAACACATTGAATACTAATCTTTTAAATCAATCAGCATGTGCTATGTTAGTAACAGATTGATATTGGAAAATGGCATGGAGTAGACAGCGCAGATGAAAACCAACCTTGAGGATCTTGACCTTAATCTCCTAAAACTACTGCGTGTGGTGGTAGAAACTCGCAATACGTCGACTGCCGCAGAAAAGCTCGGTATTTCTCAAACCAGTGTCAGCCGAGGGTTGGCAAAGCTGCGCGAAACATTTGGCGACCAGTTATTTATCCGCAAAGCCCATGGCGTCGAACCTTCAGAGCTGGCCGAGAGACTCGCAGAAGCGGCTGAAAACATGCTGACTCCTTTTGCCAATGTACTCGACTCATACCAGAGCTTTAACCCACTCGAATATAGCGGCAAAGTTGTTATCGCCCTCGAGTTAAGCCTTCTTGAAACGTTTGGCCAAGGTATATACCAGGCACTCAATGACGCACTCCCCAATGCTTGCCTCGAGCTCGTTTATTGGCAAGAAGGCTCGTTGCAAGACATTCTCGATCGTAAAATCGATTATATGATCCACTTTTCACCTTACCCGCTGCCTCAAGACCTTTATGCTCACCATCTCAGCAGCCTAAAAGTAAGCTTGGTTGCAAGGAAAGACCATCCAGTTCTAAGTCAAACCAGCGAACTGGAGTCTATCGCTCACCTTCCGGTAGTGAAGCTCGTTTCCGATGCGATAAACTTAAAACATGACCCCTTTGATGAACTCTATTTAAACAAAGGTTTCACGCCCCAAATTGCACTCAAAACACACAGTATTCCCGTTGCTATTACAAAGCTAGAAAACTCCGATGCCATCAAGTTCAGTAGCAGTTACCTCATGAACCTGAGCGATAAATTGGCCTGTTACCCTTTGCCTAAGATGCCAGCATATTTAACAGAGTTCAGTATTTCTGGAAGCTACCTTCAGTCCAAACGGGGCTACCCGCTCAACCAGCATCTGCACCAAACCATGCAAACCTTCTTCGATAGCGTAGTTCAACCCCAAATAACCCAGTAACTAGTCATTTCAGGATAACCAGCGATAGTGACTGGTTACCTGAACTGTTGTCAGAATCTATGTTTTCAGAGCTCCTGTTATCAGAGCCACTTTGATTAAAACTGATAGCTCATACCTACTGTCATCAAATATTCTTCACTCTCATAAAAGTCAATATTTGAGGTGTTAAAATTTGCCCCTGCCAATGACACTAAACTCCAGTTTTCCCAGCCAGCAAAATCGGCATACTCATAGGCTAAAAAGACTTTGTAACGGTTATCCGTGCGCTCTTTGTTGAAAATTGGGTTGTTGCCATCATAGTCTCGGTACGCGTAGCCGCCCGTCAGCGCCAAGCTGTGTGCATCGACAGACGTAAAATACGTCACCTCTGCTTTATATTGATCGAACGTTTCAGCTTTACCTTTCGCATCGTGATGAGTATACGACACGGAAGATACCAAGCCAGAACGCGCGCTCAGCATCGCATTGTGCGAGCCCTTAATATAGTAAGTCTCATGGTCACGGTGCAATGCCTGATCTGTGACTTGCTCATTATCTATTTCCGCAGTGGCATAAGCCATATCCAGTGACATACCAGAGTTATTGATGTTATTGAGCTTTATACGGAACGCATGGCCTTCAACATCCGTTTTTTGTCGGTTGCTGCCTGTTTGATAAGGATTAGCCCACACTTCACCAGAAACTACCGTTGGCAAAAAGGCTGCGTCCAACTGGGTGCCGTTGGCAAAATCGTATTGGTAACCTATTTCAAATGCCAGATCACCTACCGCAAGGTCATCCCTTGAAGTACCCAGATAGACGCGTTGATTACGATCTTCGCCAAGTTCGTAGCTAATACTACCTAACGGAGCGGCAATAAAATCATTGGTATGGGAACCTTTACTCGTTATGTCTTTTAAACGTGCATCGCCATTGGTACTCAAGTTTGAATTCGTAGACATATACCCCGAGGTCACTATGATTTCACCACTCAACCGAGAAGGCTCATTGGCAAAACTCATTGTCGAAAAACCGGTAAGAAAAGCTGCTGTATATAAAAGGTAATTCTTCATCGTCATCTCTGTCTGAATTAATATTGGCTTTCAAAAAAGGGCTGAACTTAAGTGAATGCAATATTAAGGTGTGAGTATAAAATTACTACGCATAACAGAAATTCATTTCTGGGCACTAGACAAAATATTCATATGTGCAATGCCATTAACATCGAAAACAATTTTGAATTTCTCTTATTCATGGCAGAAGAGTAAAAGTGATGTTAGCTTTATTTCAATAACATATAGTCAGTAGAGAATAAAAAATGTCATTTTATGGTTCACTAGAAAAAGATAACAGCATTAATATTTATATTAATGACCGACCTTACAAGATTGATGATAAAGGCCAAGGTGAGTGTGAAATAATATTAATAGATGCTTCACATGAGCATTTAGATATTTGCAATAAAAACATCCAATCTAAAAGATCAATTACAATAGATATAACACCAGCATGGAATGATAATATTAATAATTTATCAATCGCTAGTTTATTCGAATTAGCCAAGGATATACACCTACTCGCTGATATCTACTGGATCGAATCACTCACAATCATCGACTTAAGCAATAATACCCAGCTTGGCGAGATATTGAAGTCAACATTCCGCTCAAGACTACAAAACGAACTGGCGCTTGGGTATTACTAGTTTTATTGAGGGTATAATCAGGAAGCTAAGTCGTTCCACCCAGAGCCTTACCAATGGGCACCATTCATGAAAAACCTCGAAATAACCAGCCTATCTCGAGGTTCTTTGCCTTCAGCTAGGCTGCACTATATCCCACCTTACACAACACGCTGCCACTGCCATTTCTCTCATTTGCAGTTAATGAGAGAAAATGTAAAAAATTTTTTTCAAAGTTCGATATAATGAATCCGATAATCTTGTAGAGATTTGGATAGTACGTTAATGAACCAAACCCAGCAGTTGCTAGATGTTAGTACCAATGCTTTATTGCTCCTCGAATTTCAGAAACTGGACAAGCACCTTTCCTTAGCTGAAAGAAATAATATTTTAGTTAAGTACTTCAAACGTATAGCTAAATCCAACAGATACCGGGCAATCAAAAAAACAGCCAAGCAGTGGATTAATGTTGGCCGTCACCCTGAAGGTGATTTGGAAACCACACTGAGTAATGAAGTCGAGCAACTCACACAGACTTGCTCCACCGATTTATACCGCTTTGTCGGGCTGGTTGACGACATTGAGTCTGAGCTGAAAACCAAAGTGCAGTATTCCCAAGCGCACAAAATTGACCTCAATGCCCGCTACGGCAAGGTTTTGGTCTGCGTGGTGGATGAAGATTTGAAAGCCAGCTTCGACGAAGAAGGCTTAATGACCAAGTCGACCCAAATCTTGTTCATCGGTGCTACAGATGACAAAGACACCTTCTCGGCAGTGATCGATAAGTGTGATGATTTCCAATCGGTTATCGCTTACGAAGATGAAAATCACCTTCGCGTTGAGTTATTCAGGCTCTAGCTAATACGAAAAAAGGAGGCATTGCTGCCTCCTCGTTTATTGCCAAATCATCGCCAATGCGGTTAATCAATCAGAGTTAGCGAATCGAGGATCCCCTTACCACTAAGGATCCCCCCTTCGTTTTCACTGGCTGGCTTACTGCGGATCAAATACCCTGCATAGCCATCAAGCTGTGTGACAGGCTCACCTTTGAAATAAGCCGTAAACAAGCCAATCTCGCTGACTAAATCCGCGACGAATGTCTGCTCGGCATCACGAACTGCAACAGTCGGTGTTTCTCGCTCGTGCGGATACAAACGTTGCATCAACGCCCAGGCATCATACTCTTTCGGAGTTATCTCTCTGAGTTTCGCGGTGATATCTTCTCCAAACACGCAGTGACCACCGCCTTCACCTTGGTTTTTCAGCACCCACTCATGTTTAGCCGCTTGGGTATTGAACCATTCAATCGTAGCGCTATTGACTGGCTTCATCTCGGCCAGCACACTTTTGACTAGCTGTGCTTCTTCAAGGCTCAGCCCCCAGCGCGCATAGTCTTCCGCTGGCATCATGGTCAGCAGCATCTGCATCGATTTACTGGTCGCCAACTGTTGGCTGATTGTGGCATTAACCGCGACATGATGCTGTTCGATGAACAAACGAGTCTGGCTCAAAGTATGGCAGCAGATAGACTCGTTAAGCTCTGGTGCCCAGTAGTCTGAATACTGGTATCCTGCCCGTAGGTAAACCACATCAATGGCACCAATCCCTTCCAGTATCAAACGCTGGCCATCGCCAGTCGAAAGCTGAGATCTCAGCTGTTCGAACGTACGGCGAACAGTGCGCAAGCCCAGTTTCTGCAATGCAACCTCAAGCAAATGCTGGTCATAAACGTTGTCTTCTTTCTTCTGCACCACCATCAAAAAAGTGGGTTTCCCTCCACCACTGAAATCGGCCTGGATTTTTTTCGCTGAGGTGGCAATCGCATAGGCCAACTGCTCAAGGCCCTGGTTCGGAGCCGCAACCGCATTGCTGTCTTCAACCCAGTGCTGATAAGCCTCCGGCCACTGGTTTTGCATATAAGCATGGAACTCTGTTGCGCGCTGACCAAATGGCCCCATGCCTGCGGCAATACCATTGAACTCAATTACCTTGGCGCCATGCTGGCGATCATCCATAAAATCAGTACGCATCAACAATAGCGGCTGACGAGCGGGATTACGCCTTTCATTGATATCGCCATGTACCTGCTGATGAAGCGACATCAAGCGGCCGAAGAATGGATCGGCTTTCGCCATATCACCCAACGACGCCTGTAAGAAATCATGATCTTCAGAAACTTGGCTGATCAGTTTGGTGATCAGCGGTGTGACCTTCAACAAATGCTCATAGACTTCACGCTCCATCGTCATTGGCGCAATGCTGAATGGGCAGTGCCTTGCCGTATTGTCAGCCTGTCTGAATGCTACGCCATGCATGATCGCCCACTCACAGGCATCTTCGATGATTTGCTGCGACAGCAAGCTGTCCTTTACGAGATTTGTTTTTGCAGGAATAGGCTTTACGTTCGTCATACTTTTTCAACTCTTACACTCAGCGATTGAGACACCGTCTTGGCCTAGCTGATGCTCATAGCTACCAGCCAACTGCTGGATAAACACATGCGCTTTAACTTACTTGCCTGCAACACCACAATGACAATCAAGTATTGGCGGGCAAACACTTTCATGTAGCGCAATAATTTCCAATTATCCAGAAATATCGATCTAAAACAAATTTTGCGTGCTGGGCGCAGCCACAAAACCAAATGCAACCATAGCCAAATGAACCCATAGCCAAATGCACCTATAGAAAGTCGAATGAGGGAGGAAAAAGACGAAATAAAATGAAGAAAAAGTGGGGCCGTACTATGTCAGATTGGTAATCAACATGAAAAACAGTGGGATATAAGTGATTTTACGCTAGCTCAGTTACGCTAGCTAATAACACAAGCCTTCTCAGCCAACAGACGATCAAGCTCTGTACTGGCATGCCAGTCATTAGCTTGAATTGCTCCGTGTTTCACGGTATGTAAGTCGGTATTGGGAAAGACATAAACATTATGGTGAACACCAGGTTTTACTGTAATCACTTCACTCTCTGTCACCTCTTTAATACGAGCTTTGCCATCCAGGAGCTCAGCGAAGAGGATTTTGCCCGATTGAACAATGTACGTCTCGTAAGTCGAGTTATGATAATGACTGTTCTGCCATGCACCTTCAGCATTAGGGTAACGAGTACGGATATAACCGGAGCCATCGCTGGCTTTCATTCTATGGCGCGTTTCACCATTGGCCATCACTTCGCTGTTGGTTTGTAGCGCATCGGATACTGAATACGAAGAATGATTTTTCATCTGGAATGTATGAAGTTTTATGTACCGCGGTTAGAGAACCGCGGTACGGAAAAAGTAAGTAGTGAGAATAATGTTTGATTGGGGCTAGATGTCTAGCCAGTCATTGAAGTCGACCCAAGATAAATCTCGGCTTTTCATCTGCTCGACGTAAAGTTCATACTCGGCACATTGCGCATCACGCTCGGTATTGCGCCAGTTGTTGTCTTCTTTCAAACTCATAAATCCATCCTTGAATCCAAATGAAGGTTGAAACACCTACGGTCAATTCACCCTATCACTAAAAAACAAGGTTGCAAACAAAAAACGTTTATTGCCCAAAAAACTGGATAATTCACCGCAAATCAACTACTCAGCACATAACTGCTAAATTTTGCCGTTTCGCCGAATTCAGTATTGACCTGTCTACAGCTTTACAGTTTATGCTGCTGCCATCAGTTTTGAGGAGAGATTAAAATGTATTACGGCATCTATGAGAAAAGCCAATCCGAAACCATAATCGAGTTATTTACCCAAACGTTCTCAGATTCAGAAGGCCAAAATGAAGGCAAAGTGATTGGTCAGCTCGTCAGCGAGTTAATGGAATCGACAAAAAGCGCAGACATATTCACCTTTGTCGCCAAGGACGAAAACGAGATCGTTGGCAGTATTCTGTTTACCCGCCTGACATTCGAATCAGACAAGACCGCTTTCTTGCTGGCACCTGTTGCCGTTAGCACACAAAGCCAAGGCAAAGGTATTGGCCAGGCGATAATCAAAGCTGGCTTGGACGCACTCAAGCAACATGGCGTGGATCTTGTATTTACCTACGGTGACCCAAGCTTCTACACCAAAATTGGCTTTGAGCGTATTACCGAACAAGAGTTTCAGGCACCACTGCCATTGTCATACCCGCACGGTTGGATGGCGCAATCACTGACCGAGCAGCCACTTGAAGCTATAGCGGGTAGTTCATCCTGTGTTGAGGCGTTTGACAAGCCGGAGCTTTGGTAACAAGTACTCACTTAGCAAGCGTTTTGGCTCATCCATTGAGCCAAAACACCTACATTTACTGATTACTTTACCTATAAAAACCAACACAACCCATCAAAGATCACATTATTTTGCAAATTAATGTATTTACTTCTGCATCGTTTAGCGTTAGTTTGATCTGGTCTGCTACTCAGACCGAAAATGATTTTCGAAGTCGACACCTCACTTCTCGCCAAAGTTAGATGCACCCCTAGAAGATTATTCCTATTACTATGCCACTGCGTGCTAAGTTGCGAGCACTCTGCAGTGATGAGTCAGTGAGCTAGGTGACCTCCTGACGAATACACCAATAGAAAGGTCAATGAGTAAACCGGAACAGCACTTGCTGGTATCCGGCAGGACAAGCGCTGTCTTCAGCATTTGTACTCAATTTGATAGCCACAATCTCAATGCAAGTTCCCTCTTATAGGTTATAGGCAAACACGAAAACGCCTGCCGGGACAGAATGCAGAGTTTGGGCACAAGGAAAAATTATGAATTCACATACCGGAATTATCCGCAGCTACAACCCAACCAACCGCACCGGCCTTATCACTTGCGATCTTGGTGGTGACATTCGCTTCTGTGGCGCCAACATTACTAGCCAAGGCCAACCGGCATCAGGTAGCTTGGTCGAGTTTGTCATGGACGATTCAAGCAAAAACCTACAAGCTGTAAAAATTAAGTTTATTTAATTTTGGCTACAGAACAGACGGCGCTCATTTAAGGGCGCTGTTTTCTTAACCAATCCCCGCCAACCAACCCGCTCATCCTTTAACCAGTTGTAAACCACTCTTTCCGCTGTTTTTCTTTCTCCCGAATGCATTGCGATGCATCATTAGCCACAAATATAAAACCAAGCGCATACGCTCTGTCAGAGCAATGTTAAGAGTCACTTTTTTCTGCTTTCATCAAATCGAGCTAATCTAAGCCGTAAAAAATCAAACATACTTCACAAAACGAATATCTTTTACGCAAGAAAACTGATTTTTTTGGGATCGCGGAACCTTTTTAACACACGCATTGTCTCTTTATGGCAGACTAGCGCTTCTTTAGGGATGCATATTTATAGTCATTCAAAAAATATTCATGGTTATGGGCCACAGCAAAAGGCGACATAACCCGAGATAAAGAACCTTTATCAAGAAAAATCAGCAAAAAAACGACGAGTTCTTTTACCATGTCTACGCAAAACTCGACGCTTTCTCGAAAGTGGATGTCGACCAAATTACTGGGGATCGCTGGCTTCTCGCTACTGACGATTGCAGCGCTCCTGACACAAACCAGCACCAATCACCGCACGGTTCCGCTAAACCTTGCGATCTCATCAACCCCTTGGTCTCCAAGCGATCAAGCCGAACAGCCAGTCTATGAGCCGCCTCGCTACGCTTATACCATCCAAAAAGGTGATACGCTTAGCCAGATTTTCTCCCGACTAAATATTCCTTTGCGGTCGATTCAAGAGCTTCAAGAAGCCGATCTCAACCATTTGAAGATTGATACACTGCAACCGGGCAATACTTTGCGATTTTGGGTCAATTCGGCCGAAGGTAAGCTCAACCGTCTGGAATTAGAATTTAACGTTGCTCAAAAAGTCGCCTATCAGCGATTAGAAGATAACAGCTTTGAAGTCGAGGAAATTGCCATTCCTGGTAACTGGGATGACGTGGTTGCCAGCGGTGAGATCCACGGCAGTTTCTCAGTATCGGCTCAGAAAGCAGGGCTGAACTCTACCGAAATCTATGAGATCACCAGCCTGTTGCGTGAAAAACTAAATTTCTCTCGTGACCTACGCGCTGGCGATAAGTTCGAAGTGGTTGTTTCCCGCCAGTCGGTCGACGGCGAAATTACCGGCCAGCATGAACTGCGAGCCATCCGTATTCACAGTAGAGGCAGAGCAACCACGGCTTACCTACATAGTGATGGTAACTTCTACGATTCCAAAGGTGAGAGCCTACAACGCGCATTCTTGCGCTACCCATACGAGCGTAATCGTACATACCGCGTTAGCTCCAACTTCAACCCTCGTCGACTACACCCAGTTACGGGTCGTGTATCCCCGCATAACGGGGTAGATTTTGCCACACCAACCGGAACACCTGTCATTTCAACCGGTGACGGCGTTGTTACCCAGGTAGTTAATCACCCGTACGCCGGTAGATATGTCGTTATCCAGCACGGTACCAACTACCGTACCCGCTATCTGCATAACAGCAAGATCCTTGTTCGCAAAGGCCAGAAAGTATCACGTGGTCAACGCATTGCCCTTGCTGGTGCAACAGGTCGGGTAACCGGTCCGCATATCCACTATGAATTCCATATTCGTAACCGCCCAGTGAACCCAATGACCGCCAATATCCCAATGGCTTCATCGGTTCCAAGCAAAGAGAAGGGACAATTCAAGGAAACTGTGGCGCTGTATGACGAAATGATGGATAACCCGAACCGCTCGATGTTCAGTATGGCTGATACCGAACAAGAGCCGAAAGCATAAGCGGGTATAAACAATAAAGGGGGAAGCATGCTTCCCCCTTTAATTTAATAACCATTGGTAGTCAGTACCTACTATCAGTAGATAGCTTCCACTTCATAGAACACCACCTTACCGCCAATATGCACTTCGGCCTCTTCGCCAAGCACCAACCCTAGCAAGGCTTCGCCCAATGGCGATGTCGGAGTGACCACAACTATCTCGTGATTTTCAAGCTTCAGCTTGATGCCTCCTGCTGCAGGTCCAAAGAATATCCACTTTTCATTGTCGTCTTCATCAAGAAGATGGACCAGACATCCCAGCACGACTTCATCCAATGCTTTCGGCAGTGACGTTTTCAATTGATCGTAAGCATTGATATCCGCCAAGCACTCGGCAACGCGCTGTGACTGCCCATGTGCCAAGTAGGCCGCTTCAATCGCCAAAGTATCATATTGGGTTTCTGCAACACTCTGATCATCCGTTGCCGCACTGTGCGCCTGATCAGCGGCATGCATCGCCCCTTGGTAGGCTTGTCGTAAATCGTCGAGGATAAGATCAATGATCTGAAGTTTATGGCTGGAATTCATGGTGTCGGTGTTTTCATTGAAACGAGATAGAGGTGAAAGTGTACCGTGGATTGCCTTATATCCCCAAGCTACTTAATCATATGAAGCAGGCTGGCAGAGATCATTTCGGAATGCCTTGGAAATCCAGAGTACTATCATGCTGAGCCAGCTTATTACTCTTGCGGCTAAGTTTGCGAAACTCCGTAGGCGTCATTTTCATATAGCGCTGGAAGGTTTCATAAAAGCGGCTGTTGGAATTGAAACCCACCGTCAGCGCAATATCGAGAATCGTTCGGTTAGTATCTGCTAACAATGCACGGGCATGGTTAATGCGCATGGAAGTGACATATTCCTTTATGGTCATCTTCATCACACTTTGAAACAAGTTCATCGCATAGTTGGTATGCAAGCCAACATGCTCAGCGATACTTTTCACTGTCAAAGGAGAGTCATGATGACAAGCAATATATTCCAAGATTTTCTGCACATGGAACTGCGAGTGCTTGGAAAGCCCTTTCATGCTGCCTTTGCTTTCCATGGTATGGGTCAGCTTCTCCCAACCAGTCAAACATACTCGTTTGAGCATCAAAGACATTTCATCGGCAGCCAACTGGCGAAAGCCAATATCATTGCTTTTGCTCTCTTCCATCCAGAACGCAATCTGCTGCTCTGTGACCAGATTTGGCAACGCAGACTGAACAACCGTGCCATGGGTGATCTGATTGAGCAGGTTTTCGTCCAGCGGCCAAGCCAGGAAATAATGAATGGGTATATTCAAGATCCCCATATTACTCGACTTACCGGGCTCGATAAGTTGATGTGGCGTGGTAGCCCAGAAGATCCCTATATGCCCGTTATTGATTGTAAAAGGGTGGTCGTTGATAACATAGTCAACGTCATCACCAAAAGGGATGTTCACTTCAATCTGACCATGCCAATGGTAGCAGGGCATATGGTGCGGCTTACGTAGCTCAATATGGATGGATTCATACGAAGAGAAGAGGCTCAGCGGCCCAATCGCATCGGCATCAGAGCTATCTTGCGGATTCTCATTCTGGGCAATTTGCTTAGCCATTGTTCCTCTGTATGCCGGTCGGAAAAACAGAAGCGAATATACGATACTCGAGACATGCCTGCCGAGAATTATTCCATAAATTGTGAGGTCCAGCCCAAAGCCTACTTTCACACAATAGAGGCAAGCCCTAACTCACAATAAAAAAAGGCCATCAGAAGGTGTGATGGCCAAAAGTGCTAAAAAGATACGATTTACCCAATTTACCTAGCGTGGTTGGGTGGGTTTACCCAAGTGATTGGGTATAACTGTCTTTGGAAGAACGCAGCAATTTATACCCTTGAACTACCACTAGGTAAAACAAGCTTTTTTTATCGTTTATATCTTATTTTTCATCGATGTAAGTACCAGTCGTCAACAGCCTTAAAACGATATTCACATTATCGCTTAATTGTTCATCCACTCGACCGGGGAATAGTTCTTCCAGCTTATCTAAACGATCAAGTTCGGTGTGCCAGATTTTACCCCATTTCGATTCAGTATCACGGTCACACGCTGTTTTATTCTCAGTATCATAGCAGTCCCAAGCATCAGGATTCGTTGTCTGAGAGTAACCGTCATAACCCCATTTACCGTTGATATTGAAATTGGTCGCTTCGACATAAGCGATAGGAATACCGGCACAGGCAAAGCCCGCGTGATCTGACCATGAACCAGTTTCACCCTCAGGATATCCCGGGAACTCTGGGTGTACTGTGTATTTGCCATCCTCACCTTTGACATCAATAGATGCTTGTAACATGGCATCTCGTACATGGGTTTGGGAGTTATAATCTGATTCGGTTAATCCCAACTTCTCACAGGTAGATTGATACTCGGCATAATCAGAGTGAGCGGCGTGAACATAAACGTAATCACCACCTCCGACAGTATCGTAATTAATCATGGCAATGACGTTATCCAATTGATTATTGTCCAACGCCTGACGTACATAGTGCAGAGAGCCATTCAAACCATTTTCTTCTGCCCCAGGGAAGAGGATACGCACTGTATATGGTAGCGATTCTTGCATCAGGTTTTCCGCTATCGCCACGGCAGCCGCAACACCAGCACCGTTATCCGTTGCTCCTAATGAGCCGTGATCAGAGCCTGTTGAATCATAATGTGCAGCAAGAACGATAGTTTTCTCACTCGCCCCCTGTTTTTCAATAATGTAGTTTTTCGAAGATAAAAGCTTATCACCTTTTTGATAAGTAAAAGGCTGAACCTCCACGTCGTAACCAAAACCAGTCAATTTGTCGTATAGCCAATTGCCCATGGCAGCTTCTTCAGGCGTACTTGCTTCTCGTGCACCGATACCCTCAATTTCATCAGCAATGTCTACGAGGTAGCCGGTCGCCTTCTTACCATAATCAATAGTGTCAGAATCGCTGTTACAACCGCTGAGGCCAATTAAGACAGAAAGGG
This sequence comes from Photobacterium sp. AWH4_225, assembly GCF_056158405.1. Classification (NCBI taxonomy): domain Bacteria; kingdom Pseudomonadati; phylum Pseudomonadota; class Gammaproteobacteria; order Vibrionales; family Vibrionaceae; genus Photobacterium; species Photobacterium sp. AWH4_225. Next base: position 928,443 of record NZ_JBSWTF010000004.1, read on the forward strand.
AAAGTAAACTGATAATTCCATTTTTCATGATCGCACCATTATCTAATTTCAATTATTTGTTGTTATTCGAAATTAGTATCTGAAATGGAAATATAAAAACCGTGATTAATATCGCGCACGTATAATTCACAAGCAGAAAAATGCAACTTTGAGAGCTAGGTCAACTCGGCATAAATAAAGATAAAAAGTGCGTACTATTACGCACTCAAATTTAATCACCACCTTTCTCCGCGGCCAAAACGATAGACTAACTGACCCGAAAATAGATCATCGTTGGTTGATAGTTTCCCACTGTAGAAATGTACCCAATCGGCCTGCAGCGCCCAGTTACTGTTTAGTTTATAGTGCAGGCCTAGCCCGCCGTTCACTTGAAAAGTGGTGGTGTCCCGGTCTTTTTCCAGTAATGTTTCGCCGATCCCGGCATTGATATAAGGACGCAGATCATCGTCACCAAAGAAATAGTATTGGAAATCGAAGCTGTAATTTTCATAGGTGATGCTTTCACCCGTAGTCTTGCTGTCGGTATCTATACGGGTATATTGCAGGCGGGATGATAAAGAAGGAGTATAATACACACCCAGAGTGATCATCGGCGCCCAGCTATTTTCGATCCCCCACTCGTCATCCAAATCCAGATAACGACCACCAACTGAAATACCGACAATGCCGTAGTCCACGGGATCATGGGTTGTGACATTGCGAACCCGGGTATAGCTGCGGCGCATCGCAGGGCTGGTATCACCCTCACCGAACTGGAAGTTCATATTTATATTGAACTGGCTATCTGTCTGGCCGTTGGGAAGAGCGACATCTTGAAAGCCGATATATCCGGTACCGGCTTTCACCACATCACGCCCCATCAGGTGGTTTACCCCGCGGCCGAGGGTATCAACGGGATCAAGCAGGAACAGCGCCGTGTTACCCATCCACTCTGAATCCCAAACTTTACCCCCACCCTGAATGATTTCACGTTCTTTCTGGAAGGCCCATTCACCGTAGACCCAGCCAAGTACCGGGGTAACAACCAAGTCCTGTACAGCAGGAACTTCAGCAAACGCCTCGACACCATACTCCCAATAGAAAGTAGACATCATGAAGGAATAGACAAACGCATCCCACTGGCGGTACCCCGACTTACGCGCAATTTGGTAATACACCCCACCAAAATAAGGATGGCCAATGTAGTTGATGTACCAAACATCCCTATCCCATACCGGACCATCCCTAACATTATCCCACCACTTTTCCAGCAGGCGATCATCACTGGTATCCCAGTTGGAGATATCCTCCGGCAACAAGGCAATAAAACCCGCCACACCGACGCCATACCAGAAAATAGACTTAGTTTGTGACCAAAGGCGATCGATATCTTCGCCATTTTCTCCGGAGAACAAGGCAACGTTATATGGCGAGTCATAAACCGATACATTACGCGGCACCTGCTCCCAAGTGGTATTAGTATAGGGAGATTTCGAGTATTTGGATGTATAGGTTGGTTGCTCTAGGGAGCTATCTGAGAGAAAAAGAGGCTGCTGCGACTCAACTTGAGCTTGCCCAACATCATCATTCACACCTTCAGCCGTAGCTATTGATGATGCCAACGCTAACCCCACTGCCATTGCTAACCGCATTTCAACCTCCTTTCAAAACGACTCTTGGCGTAAACATCGAAAACTAAGCCTTTACATTGGCTATTAATTTCAGACACTTAAAAACCATACCCTTGAGTATAGTTAACGCAAATAAAAGAAAAGAAGTGCTTGGAGTAGAATATCAATTCTCAGATCTGTCGCACAATTTTACAGCTATTGCCGCTTAATCCTCTCTCCCCTCTCCCCCCCAAAAAAAACCCCGGCACTCGTCGCCAATTTTCAATGCTATTTTTCATTTCCTGCTAGCCTTTAACATGGAGTTTTCTCTACAAAATGGAAGGAATGAATATGAACCTGATCGCCAAATCGGCTGTAGTCATTATTTCAGCCATTACTTTAGCCTCCCCTTCAGTCATTGCGGCACAGCTCTCTGATGCCGATTTACAGGCCGCGATGGAAGCCAAATTAACTGAACAATTAAAAGACGAGAAAGTGGCGGCTCACACCGCGGAGTTCATCATGAACAATTTGCTCACCTGGCAGGGAGAACCGCTTCCGCTCGATCAAGCCGATAGCATCATTGCCTATGCCTTCGGTAACCGAATTGCCGAAAACGGCAACCAATCACCGGGGCCGATGAACAAAGCACTGGCAGATACTGTGGTAGAAATCTACGAAGAAACCGGTAAACCCATCTATGCCCAATGGGAGATTGCCCAAGAGATTGGCGATCGCGTGGAAGCTAAAGATCTCACTGCGATATATCCAAAAGTCGGCTCTGACGGCACCATCATTTACTTAAGTACCATTGGCGTTGCCGAAGAGATAGTGAAACTGGCAGGTGGAGCCGATAAGCTCGGTAAAGCCGTTGTGGTCGGCTTCTATGAACACAGCCTGCGTACGATCAACACAACCAAAGATGCAGGCATCGAAGCTTACGCACCGGAAGGTATCGAGCTTCCCCATGACTATGATGAGGATTCAGGCCAGCCATGGACACGCGATGCGCTGATTTTTGTGATGCATGAAATCCGCAACCGGGGAACCAACGAACGCACCCGGCTGATTGAACAGGCAAACAAAGAAAATTAAGCAATAGATTGTTTATTTAAATAGGACTCGGTGTGGCTATTTTCTGCCGCATCGAGTGTGTACCAATAAGATTATAACGACTCTTGCACCACTGACTGATCCAAATAACGAAGAAGCTCGGTAGGAGAACATTGACGTAAAGCAATACGGCGCAAAATATCAGCACTTACCTCATCGCCACCCAAGCAGCGTTGAATCGAGGCGTTCACATGATGCAATTCAACACCATCATGACACAGCGACTCTATCCACTGGTATTCGACGGAGTCTAAATCTAAGATGGTATCTCGCCCTATTGACAACTTAACCATTTGTTTCACCAAATATATTCAGCAATAACACACTCCATTCTATGCACAAATATGCTGCTTGCCTACGATCCATATCACACTGGTATGATGAGTTTTATTTTTATACGCCTCTTTTAAATGCCTCATTGCTCGGCAAGCAGGGTGTGTTGACGGCCCTCGAAAAACAGTGATAGGTTAATGGCATGCAAATGATTAATTCCAAGCCTTCTATCAACCTTTCTTGGTGGCACTCTCTTCATTAAAGAGCGGTGCTGAATAGTCATATTTGTTCAAAGCCGCCGGATGGCAGGCTACGAACAAATTACCTCTCTTGTCTCCGGCGTTGATTTATCAACTCACGATATTACGGAGACATACAATGCGAAATACCCCAACCGCGTCAACTACAACAGCGGCTAAAGCCACAACGACAACAAGTGACAGCAAGGACGTCAGAATCCAAAAGATCCTGACAGGTGATCGCGCCACGGGCCAGCTTCATCTCGGCCATTTTGTCGGTTCATTGAAACAACGGGTTGAGCTGCAATATCACAACCAACAAACCATACTTGTGGCCGATATGCAGGGGCTCACCGATAATGGCAACACTCCCAGCAAGGTCGCCGACAACATCCTCAATGTAGTGGCAGACTATCTTGCCGTCGGTATCGACCCGGCTAAAACCACTATTTGCTTACAGTCCGGCATTCCAGCCCTTGCCGAGCTGACCATGTATTACGCCAACCTGGTTTCTATTGCCCGCCTAGAGCGCAACCCGACGGTAAAAAGTGAAATTAAAGGAAAGAATTTTGGCCGTGCTATTCCGGCGGGTTTTCTTACCTACCCGATCAGTCAGGCCGCGGATATAACAGCTTTTCAAGCCCAGTTAGTCCCAATTGGTGACGATCAGCTGCCTATGTTGGAGCAGACCAATGAAATCGTCAGGAAGGTCAACGCCCTTGCGAGCCGCGAAGTCCTAAGAGAATGCCAACCATTACTGAGCAATATCAGCCGGTTGCCTAGTGCTGACGGCAAAAGCAAAATGTCTAAATCTATGGGTAATGTGATCACGCTGGACGCATCCGACAAAACCATTAGCCAAGCAGTGAAGCCATGTATACCGACCCGAACCACCTCACTATCGACCAACCGGGGAAAGTCGAAGGCAATGTCGTATTCACATACCTGGATGCCTTCCACCCCGATACTGAATATGTCGCTCAATTAAAAGAACATTATCAACGTGGCGGATTAGGTGACGGCAAGACCAAGCAAATCCTTACCGACTGTCTGCAAACGCTTATCGCGCCAATTCGTGCTCACCGTCAGGCATTAATTGCGGATAAAGGATATCTGATTGAGGTATTAAAGAAGGGAACCGAACAAGCGAAACAAGAATCTCAACAGACACTTGATAACGTAAAAGCGGCATTCGGGCTAAATCTACTATGAAATAAATAGCCATACTCTGAACATTCAGAGTATGGCTAAAAAAGTTACTGCGCTATATCCAGCATATTGTTTTTAACACCGTTGGTTCGGAACCAGCCCGCAATACTAAAGCGCTCCATATTGGTAGGCAGTACTTCATGAGGGAATTGCTCAGACAAAAACACGAACAAACGACCGGACTTGGGCGCAAGCTTCATCAGCTCCTTATCTTCCAAATCGTAAACCACCAGCTCGCCAGCATCTTGCTCTTCCCAGCTGTCATTCATGTAGAAAACTGTAGTCAAACGGCGGTTTTCATTGCCTCTGAAGCAGTCGAGATGCTTTTGATAAAAGTCCCCTTTTTCGTATTTAGCAAAATGGGCTTCATACTCAAATAAGCCGAGGAAGAAATGTTGGTTCACTTCACGGCGGATAACTTCCATTCGCTCTAAAAAGTCTTGCACTGCGATGCCTTGATCCGCTGCCAGCCAATGGATTTTGTCGCTACGAATAGATGACTCTCTTGCCACTTCATCGTTGCGGCCAATTCGCGCCTTGGTCCACTTCTCTGGCAAACAAGTTTTTAGTTCATCTACCTGCTCAGGAGAGAGGAAGTCATCCCACACAAAATAGCCCTGGGTTGCCAGCGCATCGATCAACTTCTGCATCACGTTTTCACATTATTAGAAAAGGATGCGGGTTATATCGCTGATAATGGCTAGCGGCAATTCGGGTTCTTCATGGTGACGATAAGGAAATTTTCAGGTCACTTTTAGGGGTATTTCCACCCCGTTATTTCCAACCCATAAGCCAGCGGCTGCTATCTTTGAGCTCTCGCCAATCGAGCTCATACATCCGGTGGTTAATCACCGCTTGAATCAGGCAGAAAACCACCTTTTGGTTTTCATCGTACTCAACGTCAATCACCATAAAATGCTTCTCACGCCCTTCGACTTCCACTTTGGTCCACTTGCTACCATATAGCGACTTAGGGTGTACCCGGTTCATGGCAATCTCCTATAAAACGCTTTTACCTCAATACATAATCTAAGGGAGTGCAGATTAATCATCAAGATTCTTGTTCCTGATCCTAGTTCCTAGAGACAGGAGGGGAGAAAGGAACTTCTTTTCCCAGGAACTAGGATCCGCTCTTCCCAGGATCTGCTTTTTTCCTTTGTGAGAAATTTGTGAGAATTTTTGGAGAGTCCTGCAAGATTTGCCCGCCATAGTGAAGGTAACTCACCAACACAGGGAAAGAACAATGAACAAGACACTTACGGCCCTCTCTCTAGCAGCAGTCTTCATGAGCGCAGGCCAAGCCCAAGCAGCAGAAATTGATGTCACTATTACCAATGCGACCAAAAACATTTACTTCACCCCTTTATTGGTCGCGGCACACAGCAGTGACATCTTCTTGTTCCGCAGCGGCCAAGCTGCAGGTTCGGAAATCGAGCTGATGGCCGAAGGCGGAGATATCGGCCCATTGTCATCCCTTGCCAGTAATGCCGGAGCCGTGGTGGTTTCCAACCCCGCTGAAGGATTCCTTAACCCCGGCGATTCAGCCACAACCAGCATGGATACCGGCGATGCCGACAGCTTGACCATTACCGCAATGCTATTGCCAACCAATGACGCATTTGTTGGCTTGGATAGCTGGCCTATTCCATCAACGCCGGGGACTTATACCGTTCGCCTCAATGGTTATGATGCCGGTACCGAAGCCAACGATGAACTTGTCGGCAGCATGCCAACCCCACCATTTATCAACTTCGGCACTGGTGGTACCGGGGTAGAAACCACCGTCACTAATGACACCGTCCATATCCACCCGGGTAACCTTGGGGATAACGACCCTGCCGGTGGCCTCAGTGATATCAGCAGCACAGCCTACCGCTGGCTCAACCCGGTTGCTGTTGTTACCGTCACCGTGAAGTAAGGAGGCAGCATGAAGAATTATCGCTTACTCTTGCTCGCGGCCAGTGTTGCGTTTTTGGTCGGTTGCCCGACTGATTCGGACGACGATGATCCAGCGCCACCGGAAGAGACATTCGCGACATTCAATGTCGAGGTTAAAAACACCTCAGCCAACCAACCGCTGTCGCCACTAGCAGTGATCGGCCACAGTAGTGACTATCAATTATTCACTATTGGCGAGCCCGCATCGGAAGCGTTGGAGATGCTGGCTGAAAGCGGTGACAACAGTGCGCTGCTGAGCGAACAGGCTGATAGTATATCGGTACAAATGGCTGGTAGTGGTGTGATCCCGCCATCAGGGAATGACACCGTCACTGTGACTATGGATACCACAGCTTCGCCATACCTCTCAGTTGCCAGCATGCTGGTGAATACCAATGATGCCTTTGTGGCTGAAACGGCGATGGACTTGGCTTCATTGGCTGTGGGTGAAAGCGTGCGCATCGCGATGCCTGCATGGGATTCAGGCACCGAAGCCAATGATGAAGCAGCAGAGACCATCCCAGGGCCAGCGGCTGGCGGAGAGGGTTTCAATAGTTCACGGGACGATAACGACCGAGTCTCGTTCCACGCTGGTGTGATCAGCAAAGATGACGGGTTGGACACCTCTGTACTCGATGCCACCCATCGTTTCCAGAATCCAGCCGCCCAGTTGATCATCACTCGTACCGAGTAACAGCAGGTAAACCTGCCCTTCTCATTATTGAGTGAAAGATATTTTCCAAAGCCCGGTCATCTGAGGGAGCCAGCTCCTTCAGATGATTGGGTATGACAATGACCTTAGCCGAAAAACAGGTACCAGCCGCTATGATCCTCATCGTTGAAGATGACAACGACCTTGCCGATCTGATCAATATGCATTTGTCTTTTCAAGGGCATGATGTGGTTCGGGTCACTAGCCTAGAGCAGGCCAGGCAGGCGTTGGCCAAACAGTCTTTTGACCTTCTTGTGCTTGACCGAGGGCTGGAAGATGGCGATGGCTTGAGCCTATGTCAAGGGATCCGCCAGCAGCAGGTGGGCAGCCAACCTTGGCTTCCCGTACTGGTACTTACCGCCAAAGATGCGGAAAAAGATAAAGTCGAAGGCTTGGAATCAGGCGCAGATGACTATCTGACCAAGCCTTTTAGCGTGCTGGAATTTCAGGCAAGGGTCAGGGCAATGCTGCGCCGTCAGCACTTCAGCAATGCAGCGGTTAATGATCCAGTTATTGCCCCAGATATCGCGGAAGACAACCCAGACAATGTGCTGAGTTTTGGTGATTTAATCATCAACCCCGTGACCCATCAGGTTGAATTCAAACATAACGCAATTTCACTCACCGCCACAGAATTTACCTTGCTGCACTTCTTGGCTAAGCGACCAGGTCGAGTATACAGCAAAGATGAATTGCTCGATGCGGTCTGGCAAACCCAATTTTCTGGCTACCACCATACCGTGTGTAGCACTATCAATCGTTTAAGAACCAAGCTCAACGCCAATAACGACGATCACAAATACATCCACACCGTTTGGGGCGTGGGGTATAAATTCGAAGCATAACAACCGACAAGCAAACGGCCAAATGTCAGGAACTAGAGCATAAATACATGGGTTAGGAGAAAGCAATGAATTACAAGATCAGACTTGTGCTGCTCACCGGTTGTTGGTTCATCCTGTCTATTCTGGTCATTGGCAGCTTGTTCAACGTCCAGCAGGCTTATGTCGAGCAGCGCACCCAGCAAAACCTACACCGTGAACTTGCCGCGCACATGCGAGACGATAGCCCCTTGATGGAAGGCAGCGACTACAACCCCAAGGCGCTCAAGTCTATTTTCCACACCTTGATGCTACTTGGTCCTGACTTTGAAATTTACTTTCTCGATAACGACGGCAATATCAAAAGCCATGCCGCCCCCGAAGGTAAAGTGCTCACCCAACAGGTCAGCCTCGCTCCGATTAACGCCTTCCTCTCCGGCAAGCCTTTCCCTATCCTGGGCGATAACCCGCGTAATACCTCGCACCAGAAAGTCTTCTCGGTCGCACCGATTATGGAAGGTGATACCACCCTAGGTTATCTCTATGTGGTCATTGGCAGCGAACAGCGTGCCTTGGCGGCGCAATTTAGTGATTTCGATGCTTTGCTTCACTCACCCGTTGCCTGGGTCGCTGCCGCAGCACTGTTACTTGTGCTCGGCTTTAGCCTGAGTGTCTATCAGCTAACCAAATCGACCTTGCTCAACCCAATCAGGCAAGTCACCCAAGATCTGAACAAACAGGCCGAAAACGGCTACCGGTTAAAGCCCGAAGCCATGCTCAACGTGACTGAACTCAAACCCATCGCCAAACAGATGTACCTCATGGCACGAACGATTTCCCAGCAATTTCTTCAACTTGAGCATCAAGAACAAAAACGCCGAGAACTGCTGGTACAACTGAGCCATGATCTCAAAACGCCACTCGCCAGCGTGTTGGGTTATTTGGAAACATGGCAAATACAGGCCGAAAAACCAGACTCACTGATAAATACCGCCCAACGTAATGCGCAAAAGCTATCAGAAATGCTCGCGCAGCAAATTGATGTCGCCCGTAAGCAATCCGTGCTGACCGAGCCGAAATTTGAGGCCTTGAAACTCAGCAATATTCTTCAAGACGTTATCGATACTATGCAGCCGGTAGCTAACAAGAAGCAGGTTGAACTAACGCTAAATATCCCCAAGCAGGATGCCGTTTTTGGGGACAAACAATTATTACAACGGCTATTTACCAACTTGTTCGATAACGCCATCCGCCATGCTCCGGTATCAAGTAAGGTAAGGCTCACTATCAATCCTGAGCCTATTGGGATGGGAATTTCTCTAGAAAATGACATCGACTCTCAAGCGCCGCATGGCAGCATGGGGCTGGGCACCAAAATCATTCAATCCATCCTGATGCTGCACCAGAGCCAGTTGAGTACCCGACAGGAAGAACAGCATTTCGAGCAATCCTTCAGCCTTCCTCTTCCCACCTAGTCACCACTTCTCCTGAAGCGGAATGAGGAAGGCGCTTTTTATCTCAAGCTTTCGCTATGGCTTGAATGCTATGGTGAAAGCCTTTCACCCATTTCTCGGGCCATGGCATCATCAACCACGGGTTGCACCGTAATATCCATCTCACCGTTCCACTTCAATGCGTAGGCAGTAACCGCCTCTGCACTGTCGGACTCAACAATACAAACTCCCGTTCCGCTGACCAGATCATGCCAACGGCCTATCATCTTTATATCTGGCCCCATTAGAGCCTTATCTTGCTCTTCGGTAATTTTGGCGAAGTGGGCAAGAATAGGATGTAACCGGCCTTGATATACCTGCCAAGTGATCAGGAAAGTCATGGAATACCTCTTCAATCACGCATCAAACGTGTTGAGAGTATAGTCACAGATACCCACCCTATATCAGTTAGAATGGATATCTGTTTGAGTGGGGATCTGTTTTTGCAAAATAGGAATCAATTTAGGAGGAACTGCTGGGCTAGAAGAAAATAAAAGCAACATTTATATAAAAACAAAGCATTGGATATATTGGAAGAAGCGCGTACGTTTCATGCTGCGCACTTTGTCTAACGCCTCATCTTTTTTGAGCTGCTGGCTATCGCACATCGCATCGATATAAGAACGATCTGTCGAGCTCAGGCGGTAAATTTCACGCTCAATAATCGTCAGGCACTCTGACTTGGTATAGCCAAGGGCTTGAAGCTCGTGTACGGCTGGCATATCAATACTGGACAGTTTCATGGTGCTTCTCCTTAACAGAGAATGTTGGAATACACGATTAAAGACCAGCATAACGTGTGCCATAAATTGCCCCTGCGTTACCAACCTCTCATCCCCGCCTACGTCTGACAATCCAATGACAAAACATGCAGTGTGATTCTGTATTGTCAGCGAAAATTTTTGCCAGGGCTTACAATGAAAAGCAGCAATTTACTTTTACCTGTTGTGTTGAGCACCGCACTCGTTGGCTGTGGCTCAGACAGCAGTGACAGCAACACACCAAGCGAGGCAAAGCTTAACTTCGGCGTCATTAATCAAATTGACTCCCCAGAGAGTGCGAGCAAAAGCCTCGAGGTAGCGAGTGATTACAGTGATTCAACGTGTAATCATGACAAATGCCTGAGTGACGTCGACGAAGCGGTTATCGCTTTCAATTATGTCTACCTGAAAAAAGTGGGCGGCAATGGCAACGACGCCACCTGCGACCAAACCGGTGAATGTGAGGCGTACCACATCACCTTCGAACAAGAAGCCAATGAGCTTCGCATGATTGATGTCATGAACGCTAACGGTGACAGCGCCTACCCGCTTTTCGAAGACTTAACCATGTCGCCAGGCGATTACCAGATGTGCCTGTACATCAATGGTAAATATGAAAAAGGAACACAAGTCGACACCGACTACGACTCTTATGTGCGTGACATCGACGGTAGCTACCTGTACCTGACCTCACCAAGCCAAGGCTCCTGTGCCGGTGCCAAACCACCGCAAAACGCCCGCCCTACAGGCCGCTTGGTCAGCCAACCTTTTACGGTAGAAGCAGGAGAAAACAACCTCGCTTTCTGGTTTAACTTGGAAGACACCCTGCAATACAATAAAAACCACGACTGGCGCTTTTTGAGCAGCAAAGATTTCGAGATCGTACATGTGGATGATATTGCGCCGCGACTCGGCCACATCCGTGGTACCGTTGACATCGATACAATCCAAAGTGTATGTCATGAGAACAATGCCGGTGCTGTGGATGCCGTTTATCTATACCGCAACGCAACCACTCAAGAGCAGATGCTGGGCTTCCATAGCTTGCGACAAGGCATCGAGGGTGAAAAACGCCCTAAAGAGTCAGCACCGCTTGCCGTTCCTCTGATTACCGAACCATCAGGCATGGAAGCAGTATTTAGCTTTAGTGACATTTATGCCGGCGAGTATGCGGTTGGCTACACCTGTACCGCACAACATGACGTTGAGGAAACCAATGGTTCTGGTTTTGAGATTTACGACTCTCGCAACAACATCATCGTTGAGCCAGGCCGCACAACGGGTGTCACCTTCTCACTTTAATTAGTAGCGTTAAACCAGAAACTAAAAAGGCCGCAATTGCGGCCTTTGTTCGTTGTGCTCAGGGCACCTTCTGGTCACCCAATATTGATTTCGCCATTTCTGACTTTTTTGCAAAACTGCGAGTAATCGTGGCTGTAGGCACAAAACGCCTGCGGTAGGGTCGAGCCCGTCAAGAATTCATCAAATGCCTGCCGGGTACCTTCTGGCAGAGCCGTGGGATCAACAACCTTGAAAGGCGTATCCGGTATCGAGAACTCTCTGAGGTTAGGAAGCAAGGAGTCAAAATCTGTAGCCATAGAATCATCACCCTTAACAATTGTGTTCATGACGCCTTCTGATTATAGCCAATCCCGCTAAAATCAAACTTTCTGTTTGCCCCTGTGTATCTGCTCTAGCAGGTAATCAATAAACACCCGCACCTTGGGTGAAACCATCTCCCGCTTCAAATAAATCGCATAGGTCGCAGTTGGCGTCGCTTGCGGACTGAAATGATAGTCAGGCAATACCTGTTGTAACCGTCCATCTTGGAGTTCATTGGCAACCGCCCAATATGGAATAAGCGCAATACCGCAATGGCTGAGCAGCAGCTGCTTTTGTCCGTTGACGGTATTCACTTCCAGCCCATTGCCGATGGCTAATTTTTCGAGTGACTCCCCCATCAAGTACCAATGCTGCCAACCTGCATACCCATATCGAATACACTGGTGCTCTGCCAATGCATCAGGAGATAAAAGAACAGAAGCAGTATCCAAGTACTCAGGGCTTGCACACAGTATAAAGTCGTTATCTTGTAGCTTGCGGGCAACCAAAGATGAATCTGCCAGTTCTCCGCTTCTGATCGCCACATCAATATTGTCCTCGATCAGATCCTTCACTCTTTCACTAAGCTCCAAGCTGATATCAACCTCGGGATAACGCTGACGAAACTCGTTAATCAGCGGCAAGATAACAGCCTCACCGTAACCTACTGTCGAACTGACTATGAGTTTTCCTTTAGGAATGTCCTGAAGATCGTTAATCGTTCTGCGCGCCTCATCAAGGCTAGCCACAATATGCCGTGAGTAGCTGTAGAAAGTCTGCCCGGCTTCGGTAAGCGATACCGTTCGGGTATTTCGGTTAATCAGCCTCACACCAAGCTCTTCTTCCAACGCCGCCAATTGACGCGACACCGATGATGGCTGGACATCGAATACTCGGCTTGTCTCGGAAATACTGCCAGTTTCCACCACAGCGTTGAAATATTGCAGTCGCTTAATCATCACTTACCTCTCAATACGAAGCGGTATTCTACCAAACCGACCTTTGCTTAAAAGGCAAAATACACTTGCCTTTGAGCGCATGGATTGCAATTGGCGCAATTATTATTATGGCCTCGCTTTAGTAAACGAGGGTAAAACAATGAAAGCGATGATTATTAACTCACTGGGCGATGCCAGCGTATTCCAACAGGTAGAGCGTGATAAGCCACAGGCTAAAAAAGGCCATTTGGTAGTCGAAGTAAAGGCAACCAGTGTTAACCCGCTAGATACCATGCTCCGCTCAGCAGAAACCCCATGGTCAGCCAACTTGCCGGAGATCTTGCATGGTGATGTTGCTGGGGTAATCGTCGAGGTTGGTGAAGGCGTGGAACAATTCAATGTCGGTGATGAAGTCTACGGTTGTGCTGGCGGTATTGCCGGTACTGACGGTGCACTTGCCGAGTACATGCTGGTTGATGCCGATTTGATGGCCCACAAGCCTACATCACTTTCCATGCGCGAAGCAGCAGCACTGCCATTGGTCTCCATCACAGCCTGGGAAGCCCTGGTTAGCAAAATGCATATCAAGCCTGGTGACAATGTATTGATCCACGGTGCAACCGGCGGTGTCGGGCACATCGCTGTACAATTGGCAAAAGTGCTGGGCGCAACCGTTGCTACTACATCGCTTGAGAGAAGCCTCGAGACGGCAAACACATTGGGTGCTGACCACGTGATCAACGCCGAGCAGCAATCAGTGGAAGAATACACCCAGCAGTTAACTGGCGGGCAGGGCTTCGATGCCATCTTCGACACCATTGCCGGAGATCATATCCAGAACAGCTTCAAGGCTGCCCGTTACAACGGTAAAGTCGCAACAATTTTGCCAATCAGCGATCCGCTGCAAGTTGCTTTAAAAGGGCTGAGCTTCCACAGTGTGTTGATGCCGATCCCATTAGTCTATGGCATCAACCGTAAAGCACACGGTGAAATCCTTACCCATATCGCCAAGATGGTCGATGAGGGGCAGATCAAACCACTTCTTGATGAAAGCCATTACAGTATTTGGGAAGTAACAAAAGGCCACCAGCGCTTGGAGTCAAAACAAGCTATCGGTAAGGTTGTTCTAACTGCCTAATTAGATTTGCCTCCCCTCACTGCTCCTGTCAGTCGAGGGGATTTTTTTGCCTCGAGCTTGGCCCCACCACCGGGAACTCAACAGGTCTGCGATTTCACTTTCAGTTTTGGCCAATGCTGTAACCAGTTCTTGCCATTGACCCGCTCGTTGAACAGTGAAAGTGGCCGCTTAGGATTAGGGGTGAGTTTCAACGCAAACAAGGATTCAAAACCAAAGGCAGCAATGAACTCATACTCACCTTGGCTGTTAAGTCGGACACCCACAGCAGTTTCTTTCTCTGGCCAATAACTCATGGCATCCAAAGTACCACAATAAGGGCTGTCACCATTGCGAAGGTGCATCAAGGCTTGATTGCGCACCTGCCAGTTGAATAGCGGTAGCATTTGCGTCAGTTGCCGCTCATAAACCTGGTATTGGTTGGGTTCGTTTTCAACTGGATCGAAGTAGACCACATCCACATCATTGAGCGGCGTTGGCTCGCTGTAGCCATGAAGGTGATCCCAGACGAGATTGCGGACAAATCCTGCCGCCAAATAGCATTGTGGTAGGTTCAATTGGCGCGCGCATTGCAGCGCCCTAAACCGAAGCATGTCCTTTTCAATCAGCTGAACAATGGAATCCAAAATAGGCTCTTCTTTTAATGGCTAAGAAAAAGAGAATGGCTTTTTCTCTGCAAAATGACTTGAAAAACACAAACAACGTTGCACATGCAATAGATGTAACATAGTCAACATTTGTTAATTGAGATCACAGTTCCAAAAATTTCTTAATCGAAGCTGAATAGCATTAAAACACAAGCACTTAACAGCTACATCAACATTTTATCCGGATTAATAAGCGAAGTAATCGATATCATCAGTATAACTACCAGCAACACTTAACCAGCATCAATATTTCTTATCACAATTTTTCGTGCATGTTTTTTTTTGCTTCCCTTAACCCTTTGTTATTGAAATAAATTATTCACCTCACCTCCTCTTCCAACTTATCTGGTTTCATATACACTCCCACAAAAATATTTAATAAAAACAGTGATATGCAAAATATCGCTTGCAGCAAATAACTCTATATCATTCAAAAGGGAATAATGTGAAAAAGTTAAGTCTATTAGCCGCATCAATGGCCGTTATTTTGGCAGGTTGTAATTCAAGTAGCTCATCAAATGGTGGTGGTGGCGGTGGTGAAACTGACATTTCCGGCCGTTTTATTGATGCCGCTGTGGAAGGCATGTACTACACAACAAGTTCAGGTAAAAGTGGCCTAACAGGTGTAGATGGTGAGTTTGATGCCACATCTACTGATACCATCACTTTCTACATTGGCGGTAAAAACGGCCTGAAAGTGGGTGCAGCATCAGCAAGAGATGTTCTAACGCCTTTCGAAGCTGCTGGTAAATACAACCGTGCACTTAACCTGGCAATTTTGCTGCAGTCAATCGACAACCACTTTGGTACGTCGGGTAACGACTTAATCTCTATCCCTGATGTACTGAAATCACCAGATGCAGCAACACTCGAAGAGATCGGTTTTATCAACTTGGATTCTCGTACAACTGTCTTGGACTTCCTTGATTTCTTAGGCTTGGACGAAAGTGACATTGCCGATGAAGAAGAAGCATTAGCTCACATGGAAGATGCATTCGGTTCAATGGATCGCGGTTCTAACGATAAAAACCCGTTTAGCGAGAAAAACGGCAAGTTTGTTCGCAATATCAGCGTCACCCAGTACGAAACAAGAAATAATTACACCTACGTCCACGCAGACAAGATGCTTGAAAACGAGTTGTTCCACCAAACTCGCGGCATGTCATTCATGGACTTGCAGCTAACACAAGCAAACCTAGTCATCCTCGAAGGCTCTAATGACACCACTTTCTCTAATAATGCTGCTTCAGAGTATTTAACATGTATCTCCGAAGGTGGAGATTTTGAATACGATAGAGACGGCAACACATGTAGCGATCAACCAGCCCATACCGACGATAAATTCCGACTTACCAGCAGGTTTGCATACAACCTGCTCAATCCTTATGAAGCGGATGAAAAAGATTCCGACATGCCATGGGCTGAAATCGAAGGCCGCACACTAATGCCACTTACAGCTTCAACCATCAAAGAGCTGAACCACTACAGCGCTGAGAAATTAGTTAATGACGCTGATGAGGAAGATAGAGATGAAGGCAACGAATTCTGGCAATTTGAGACTGCATCTGGCTCTTATGACCCAGTGACTGGCGTGTATACCGAGATCATGAAGAAAACCCAGCTTGACGGTGAAGGCTGTGACCAAGATATGACCTCCTGTCATCCATATCGCCAAACAGAGAGCGTATCTTTCTGGTATGAAGTCGATAAAGCAGGTGAAGAGCGCTACGTTGATTTCAAAGGCACTTGGGAAGATAAGCAAACCTGTGACAATGGCGAAGTCGCTACAATGAAGCTTGTATTCGGTGAAACTGGCGCACTGCTTTCTGGAACCGAATGTGAAGACGGTGTGGCAGAAGATATTGGCGAAGAGCCACACACTTATGCTGAACTGGCAGATATCGACTACTGGTGGTTCAACCAAGCAGGTCGTGAGTCTCAGGCCACATTAACTGAACTAAACACCGTTGTGCGCTTCTGTGATGTAGATGATTACAACCCGGGTGATGCTTGTAACATCAACGACCAATTCTTCGTGAAGTGGGAATACCAACCTGCCGGCACAGATTGGGATGAGGGCTTGTTGATCCGCACCAAGATGACAACATCAGGCAATATCGCCTCGACCAGCACAATGCAGAAAATCAGCAAGTAACACTGATTTGAAACCAACAAAGCCTCGTCAATGACGAGGCTTTGTTTTATCTATTTTGCAGAAGCTCTTTTCTGAACAACGCTACTAAACGATCTTCACCCCAGCAGGCATCGCGCGTTCAGGGGTCAGCAATACACTTTCCGACTCGTCATCAGTTTCAGCACAAAGCAGCATACACTCAGACGTTTCACCACGCATCTTGGCTTTGGCCAGATTGCACAATACCACCACCTGCTTACCCATCAACTCTTCTTCTGTGTAGTAAGGCACCAAACTGGTCACGGTCTGAAGAGTACGTTCACCCACATCGATTTGGACAATATACAGCTTGTCGGCATTTTGGTGACGAGCGACTTCAATGATCTTACCAGTACGGATCTCTAGCTTTGCGAAATCTGAATAAGCGATGGTTTCCATTGTGCATTTCCTTTCGAGGTAAAATTTACTAAAACTCATTTAACTTACCAGAAGCGAAGAAGATGGCAAGTGGCCATGTTGTTTTTGTGAGCGATACGTGCAGAGTCACATCAAGCCAACCGTATGCGGAGACGGTTTATTCGAAATGATTTTAGTAAAACGTAGAACTTCATAGTAGAGTTTGATTACAATAACACGATTGATAGACCGCTCACGGTGAGTGAGCCTTGCCAATGGATACAAGTAAATGGCGACACTGAAAGATATCGCGACTGAAGCGGGCGTATCTCTGGCGACGGTTTCAAGAGTTCTCAACGACGACCCGACACTAAGCGTCAAAGAAGAAACCAAACATCGAATTCTCGAAATCGCTGAAAAGCTGGAATACAAAACCAGCAACACCAAAGCGTTGGCGACCAGCAAAAAGCAACAACAGCACTTCATGGCTGTGTACAACTACAAGCAGGAAGCCGAAGTTAACGACCCTTACTACCTCTCTATACGCTATGGCATCGAGACCCAGTGTAGTAAGCTAGGCATAGAACTAACCAACTGTTATAACGGTGAAATTGCTGATAAAAACAGTAAAGTTAGCGGCATCATTCTAGTCGGTCGCAACAGCTCGAATGTCCTTGATAAAGTAAAAAGCCTTTCAGACAACATTTGCTTTGTTGATTTCAGTGATACCCACTCGTCATATGATTCTGTTGATATTGACTTGGCAAGGGTCAGCAAGGAAATCACCGACTTCTTCATTGCTCAGGGCTACCAACGCATTGGTTTTATCGGCGGCCAGGATTTACCGGAAGTCGCTGATATTCGCGAAGAAGCTTTTACGGAATACGGCCAACTTAAAGGGGTGGTATCCAGCAAAGATATCTACCGCGGCGAGTTCACCAGCTCATCAGGCTATAAGCTAGCTAAAGAAATGCTGGCGACCGGCGATTACCCATCAGCCTTGTTTGTTGCGTCTGACTCTATTGCCATTGGCGTATTGCGTGCGATCCACGAACATGGCCTGAAAATCCCTGAAGATCTCGCCCTAATCAGTGTTAATGATATTCCAACTGCCAAGTTTACCTTTCCGTCATTGTCTACGGTTCGTATTCACTCAGAAATGATGGGCATTCAAGGGGTTAACTTGCTGGTTGAGAAAATACGCGACGGCAGAACGCTACCGCTGCAAGTCTATGTACCCAGCCAGCTCAAGCTGCGGGATACCACGAAGTAACACAAGGCTTTCGCTTAACTGTCGATTGCAATATAAGGCGCTGATATACAGCGCTTTTTTATTACCTGCTATCAGAACCAACGCTCAAATCCCACCAATAAGCACAGGCCACCACCTCGCCTCTTGACTCAGTAAAATTCCCTCTCCCTGAAATTCTTAATCACCATCACATTATTGAGCAGATCAATAGTAAAAATCGTGATCGAGTTAAAGCATCCAAATTTTACCGATTTCATTTAGTAAAACTTTTACTAAACTGATTTGCAAGTTACCTGACCAACGTTCTGGTCATGGCAGAAAAATACATCGGTATTGAACCGGAGGCATTTCGTGAACAATTGGGAAAACTTCCTTCACCTACATGAGAACCGTCTTGCACCTCGTGCATACTTCTTCTCGTACCACTCCTTAACCAGCGCACAGACTTTCCAGCGTGAGCTTAGCAGCAACTTCATGTTGCTCAGCGGTCAGTGGCAGTTCCAATACTTCAACCATCCACTCTTGGTTCCTGAAGAGTTTTACTCGCAGCCAATGGCTGACTGGGACCATATCACTGTCCCTAACATGTGGCAGATGGAAGGCCATGGCGATCTGCAATACACCGACGAGGGCTTCCCTTTCCCTATCGATGTCCCGTTCGTTCCAACAGATAACCCAACCGGTGCCTACCAGCGTACCTTCACGCTTGGTTCCAACTGGCAAGACAAGCAGACCATCATCAAGTTCGATGGTGTTGAGACTTACTTCGAGGTCTATGTCAACGGCGAGTACGTCGGCTTTAGCAAAGGCAGCCGCCTGACGGCTGAGTTCGATATCAGCCAGTATGTCCAGCAAGGCGACAACCTGCTTTCTGTCCGTGTGATGCAGTGGGCAGACTCCACCTACATTGAAGATCAGGATATGTGGTGGACCGCCGGTATCTTCCGCGATGTTTACCTTGTCGGTAAAGAGCAAGTTCACGTCCAGGACTTCACGGTTCGCACCGATTTTGCAGATAACTACCAGCAAGCAACACTCTCTTGCGCTGTCGATCTAGAAAACCTGTCTGACACTCAGGCATCTGGTTTTGCCTTGGAATACGCGCTTTATGACAAGGGCCAGATCATTGCAGATGGTGCATGCACGCACCTGACTATCGATGCCAATTCACAGGAACAGTCACAAACCCAGTTTACTATTGAGCTGGATAGCCCTACCCACTGGACAGCGGAAAACCCTTACCTGTACCAGCTAGTCCTAACGCTTAAAGATAACCTGGGCAACACCCTGGAAATCATTCCACAGCGTGTCGGCTTCCGTGATATCAAAGTGCGCGACGGCCTGTTCTACATCAATAACCAATACGTTATGCTGCACGGCGTCAACCGCCACGACAACGACCACCTCAAAGGCCGTGCCGTAGGTATGGATCGGATCGAAAAAGATCTGATCCTGATGAAACAGCACAACATCAACTCGGTTCGTACCGCGCACTACCCTAACGATCCGCGCTTCTACGAACTGTGTGATATCTACGGCCTGTTCGTTATGGCTGAGACCGATGTTGAAACCCACGGCTTTGCCAATGTTGGCGACCTGAGCCGCATCACCGACGATGCTGAATGGGAAACCGTTTTTGTTGACCGCGCAGTGCGCCATGTTCACGCTCAGAAGAACCACCCTTCTATCATCATGTGGTCACTGGGTAACGAGTCCGGCTACGGCTGCAATATCCGCTCTATGTATGACGCCACCAAAGCGATTGATGACACCCGCTTGGTGCACTACGAAGAAGACCGCGATGCAGAAGTGGTCGATGTAATTTCGACGATGTACTCCCGTGCCCAGCTAATGAATTACTTCGGCGAGCATCCACACGAGAAGCCACGCATCATCTGTGAGTATGCCCACGCCATGGGTAACGGTCCGGGCGGCCTGACCGAGTACCAGAACGTGTTCTACCAGCACGATCACATCCAAGGGCATTACGTCTGGGAATGGTGCGACCACGGCATTTTGGCCCGTGATGAAAACGGCACCGAGTTCTACAAGTACGGCGGTGACTACGGCGATTACCCAAACAACTACAACTTCTGTATGGACGGCCTGATCTACCCAGATCAAACCCCAGGCCCTGGCCTTAAAGAGTACAAGCAAGTCATTGCGCCAGTGAAGATCCGTGCCATCGACGAGCAGGCTGGCAAATTCCTTATCGAGAACAAACTGTGGTTCTCTGATCTAAACGACTACACCATCACTGCAGATGTCCGTGCCGAAGGTGAGACCCTGCGCACCGTGCAGTTCAAGGTTGACGATCTTGCTGCCAACTCTGGCCGTGAAGTCACGATTGCCCTCCCTGAACTGGACGAGCGTGAGGTGTTCATCAACTTCACAGTACGCAAAGACAGCCGCACCCTATACAGCGCGGCCAACCACGAAATTGCGGTTTACCAGTACCAGATTAAAGAAAGCACGGTGAACGAGGTGCGCTTCGTCAATCACAATGCCACGCCGCTGATGGTGGAAGAAAGCCGCCTAAGCACAGTGATCACCGGCAATAACTTTGCGCTGAACTTCTCGAAAATCAACGGCAAGTTGACCTCGTGGGTTGTCAACGGCGAGGAGCTCATCAAGTCAGAGCCTAAGCTGAATTTCTTCAAGCCAATGATCGACAACCACAAGCAAGAGCACGAAGGACTATGGGAGCCAGCCCACCTGCAAATTATGCAGGAACACTTCCGCACTATCGACGTGGTTAGCAGCAGCAACTCTGTTGAAATCACGACCACCAGCATCATTGCACCGCCAGTGTTTGATTTCGGTATGCGCTGTGAGTACCGCTACCAAATCAACGCGGAAGGGCAGCTCAACATTGAACTGAGCGGCGAGCGTTACGGTGATTACCCGCATGTGATTCCGGTTATCGGCTTGGACTTGGGGATCAACGGCGACTTCGACCAAGTGAAATACTACGGCCGCGGCCCGGAAGAGAACTACCAGGACAGCAAACAGGCCAACCTGATTGATATCTACCAGAGCACTGTTGACGACATGTTCGAGAACTACCCGTTCCCGCAAAACAACGGTAACCGCCAGCACGTTCGCTGGGCAGCACTGACTAACCGTCACGGTGCTGGCCTGCTGGTGAAACCACAGCAGGAAATCAACTTCAGTGCGTGGTTCTACACCAACCAGAACCTGCACCAAGCCCAGCACACTATTGAACTGGCTAAGAGTGGCTTCATCACCCTGAACCTTGACCACAAAGTGATGGGCCTCGGCTCCAACTCTTGGGGTAGTGAAGTCCTCGATTCTTACCGGGTCTACATGGATGAGTTCCGCTACGGCCTCACCTTGATGCCATTACAAGCGGGAGACTGCAGCGCACAAGCCATGGCTAGCCATGACTTCGGCAACCGCTTCTTCACCGCTACCTCAAACACAGACTCAAACAACCAGTAAACGAGGCGACAATCATGATCGTGCTAGAGAGCCTAGAGCAATTCAAAGTGGTGTACCGCGATGGCCGTAAATGGAACCGCTGCGTAGAGGCGATTGAGAATATCGCCCATATCAAAGATGGCGTGATGCACTCCATCGGTGATTCGCTGGTTTACATGGTTGAAGACGGTATTGCCCGCAACACCGAGACCTTCGAAGGCAACCGCCGTTACTTCGACGTGCATTACTACCTGGAAGGCCGTGAAACCGTCGAGTTCGCCGATAAAGCGGCACTTGAGGTAGTGGAAGCCTACCGCGACGAAACCGACCGCGAATACCTGCAAGGCGAAGGTGAGACCCGCGAGTTGTACGAAGGCCAAGTGGCCATTTTCGACAACAGCAAAGCCTACCGCTTCCGCGGTGACAACCGGGTGCGCAAGGTCGTACTGAAAGTAACCATCGAAGATGGCTACTTCCTCAATAAGTAAATAGATAACGACAAGAGGGTTTGGTGTACCCAAACCCTCATATAACAACACGCTTGATAACGATTAACTCTATACTTGACGTGATTCAACGGAGGACACAATGTCTGAATCCTTACGCGGCACAATTGGCAAGTTTGCTTTGCTATCAATGACGTTTGCTGCCGTCTTTAACGTACGCAACATCGTGAACAACAACATCGAGCTGGGCTTAAGCTCCGCTCCAATATTCCTGCTAGCAACCGTGGTCTACTTTATCCCTTTCGTGTTCATTATTGCCGAATTTGTCTCGGCCAATAAGAACTCCGAATCAGGCATGTACGACTGGCTGAAACAACCACTAGGCACCAAAGCAGCTTACCTTGGCTCTTTCCTTTACTGGTTCGTTAACCTGTTCTGGTTCGTCTCGCTACTACCGAACGTTATCGCCTATGCGTCCTACGCGATGTTGGGGTACGAATACACCTTCTCACCAATGGTCACCTCGCTGATCTCTATCGTTTTATTTGCAGCTGCGACCCACATCTCGACCAAAGGGGCAACTTGGTTGGGTAAGATCTCTGAAATCGTTGCTTATGGTGTGTTTGCCCTATTCGGGATCTATGTCCTTGGTGCATTGATGGCGCTAAATGGCGGTGACTACACCCCTGCCCAACCGATCACTATGGAAGCGATGACCCCAACCATCAACTGGGCAACCTTGGGTATCATGTGTTGGATCTTCCAGGCAGCCGGTGGTGCTGAAACAGCGGCAGCTTACCTGAAAGATGTGAAAGGCGGCCAAAAAGCCTTTATTAAAGTCATTATTGCCGCTGGTATTCTGATTGGTGCAATGTACGCTGTCGGATCACTGCTGGTTAACGTCTTCGTCGCCCGCGAAGATTTGACTTATGCCGGTGGTATGGTTGAAATCTTTACCGGTATGGCGAACTACTTCGAGATCTCACAAGCACTGGTTGGCCGCTTTGTCGGTATTATCCTGTTTATCGCAATGTTTGGATCAATGATGATGTGGACAGCCGCCCCGGTGAAAATCCACTTCTCTGAAATTCCAAAAGGCGTTTACGGTGAAAAAACCACAGAGCTTAACGAGCACGGTGTACCGGTTCGCGCAGCTTGGTGGCAGTTCGCTTTCGTTGTTGTAATGCTAGTCGTTAACGGTTTTGGCTCTGAGTCGGTACAGGACATGATGAACCAAGCTATTAACCTAACAGCTGGTACCGCAATGCTACCGCCGATCTTCATCATGGCCGCCTACTTCGTGTTCCGCTGGAAGTACGATGACACCCCACGTGATTTCCGTATGGGCTCGCGCAATGTTGGTATGGCGATTGTATCGGTACTTATCGTTATCTTCGTGGTGAGCATGACGGCATCGGCCTTCCCAACAGGCGTTAACCTTGTCCGCGCATTCTTCATCAACGTGTTCATGACTGCGGTATTCTCAGCCATTGCATGGTGGTGGATCTCGCGCTTCGAAAAGAAGCAGGCAGGTAAAAGCGTTGAGGCTAAACAAGAAGTTGTGACGCAATAAAGAGTCGCTACACAACCCAAGAACAGTGACATGATAATCAAAACCCGCCTGACGGCGGGTTTTGTTATTTAGATACCGATGATAGTTTCTGGCTCCAGCCAAAGAGTACAATAACGAGGGCAAAGGTTGCTGTCATCAACCCGGTGATTGGTATGACCCCAGCCCCCTCGTAAACCGCGAACCCCGCACCGACAGATAAGACAGCCCCACCTCCAGTCATAATTGCCGCGCCGAGACCAGAGGCCGAACCCACCAGCTCTGGCTTGACCATTAGCATCCCCACCGTAGCATTAGGAAGGATTAAACCATTCCCTAGGCCAACCAACGCCATAAGGCCAAAGAAAATGACTTCTGTACTTAATTGGAGAAAACCAAGTACCAAAATAGCTATCAGGCCAACTAGCGATAAAGCGATACCGGCAGCAATCATTTTTTGCATCCCTAAGCGTTTTGAAAAACGACCCGATAGGTAATTACCCACCAGATAACCTAATGGTGTAATGGCAAAGTAGAGCCCAAATTCCGACGGGGACAGACCAAATACGACAGAGCCAACCAATGGACCGCCGGAGAGGAAAATGAAAAAACTGCCGTTAGCAAACATGGTGATCAGGCAATAAGCCCAAAACCGGGAGTCCTGCAAAATACTTGGATAGTTTTTGATTTGTGCGGCCAAAGAGCTATGGCTCTGTGGTGCGGTCTCCCCCATATCCCAGAAAGCCAGCGCTGTTATCGCTAGGCCTGCAACCAGCATTAACACAAAGCTAGATTGCCAGCCTAGCCATTCGCCCCAAAAACCTCCCACGGTTGGAGCTACCATGGGAACCATCGACATGCCCATCATGATATAGCCAATCATGCTGGCTGACTCATGCTCATCGGCAATATCACGGACAACTGCACGGGCGATGACACCTGCACTGACGATGACAGCCTGAACCGTACGGTAGAAAAGGAACAAATAAGCATTCAAGGTCAGCAGGCAACCCAAGGTCGCGAGCAAAAACACCGCACATGACCACAGCATCATAGTGCGCCGTCCGAACCTATCGGACAAAGGCCCGATGAAGAACTGCACCACGGCATTCATAGCTATGTAACCGGACACCGCAAACTGCATCACACTGTATTCCACATTGAAATACTCCGCCATCTGCGGCAGCGAGGGCAAGAAAATACTGATCGACATGGCCGATAGTCCAGTCAGCATCATCAAGGTAAACATACTGGGAGGCGACAGCGGTAGCGCTACTGAGCGGCTATTTACATTCAAAGGGAAACCTATTTCGTTATACCAAGTAAAGCTACGCATTGTTGGTAAGTAGCAGCAAAATGCATAGGTCATTTCACGTCAGATAAGCTGACTGGACCGACAAACCTATATTTAACGCATAATGACAAAAGCTTGATTCCGCCACCATGGCTAGCAAGCTTTTTGTTACAAAATAGGGGGTTAGGTAATGGGGGTTCGGGGTTCGGGGTTCGGGGTTCGGGGTTCGGGGTTCGGGGTTCGGGGTTCGGGGTTCGGGGTTCGGGGTTCGGGGTTCGGGGTTCGGGGTTCGGGGTTCGGGGTTCGGGGTTCGGGGTTCGGGGTTCGGGGTTCGGCAAGTATGCTCTAAAATCATACAGCTTATTCAAGCTCTTTTCCTAGGTCCTAGAACCCTTTCTTCCCAGGACCCAGCGTTTTCCGAAGGCTAAAACGCGAAAAGGGCTCGCATTTCTGCGAGCCCTTCGAATGTGGCGGAGAGATAGGGATTTGAACCCTAGATACGCTACAAACGTATGCCGGTTTTCAAGACCGGTGCTTTCAACCACTCAGCCATCTCTCCGTAAGTGCGACGTATATTAATCGGTACTATTGACCTTGTAAACCCACCAAAGATTCAAGTGCTTATATATCCACCAACAACAAAGAAACCTGATAAAAAAACGGCAATTTACCGCTTTTTTAACTGCGGTCTCTCATCGCTCTATTCATTATCCCGGTGGCCGACTGGATTTTCATACGCCAACTGGACTTTTAATACCTTTGTTCATCCAATATTCCTGCCCCTGAAGCCATTTAGTGATCTCCTTCACTATAAGGCTGAGAGCTAAATCACATCTCATTTCGCAGGATACAAAAGTCCAGCTAATGGCCTATTTATCCAATAGTTTCGTACCGCA
Source organism: Photobacterium sp. AWH4_225 (assembly GCF_056158405.1). Lineage (NCBI taxonomy): Bacteria > Pseudomonadati > Pseudomonadota > Gammaproteobacteria > Vibrionales > Vibrionaceae > Photobacterium > Photobacterium sp. AWH4_225. The sequence goes on from NZ_JBSWTF010000004.1 coordinate 954,321, forward strand.
GCCCGTCCCATAATTACAGCCATCCAGACAGTTCTCTGTCTTAGAACATAGCTCAACCCTATTTCGTTGACCGCAGAGTCAACTGAAAAAATAAACCATAAAAACATGGAGTAATTCGAAATGAAAAGCCAACTGTCGGTGTTAAAAAGACACTTATTGACGGGTACCAGCCACATGCTCCCCTTTGTTGTTGCTGGCGGGGTATTACTTGCCTTGTCTGTCATGCTCGGAGGTAAAGGCGCGGTACCGGAAGGCGTATTCCTAGAAGGCTTGTGGGATATGGGTATCGCAGGTTTCACCCTGTTCGTTCCTGTACTTGGTGGCTACATTGCCTACTCAATAGCCGATCGTCCGGCGCTGGCCCCGGGTATGATTGGGGCCTACCTTGCCAATCAGGTACAGGCAGGTTTCCTTGGTGCAATCGTGGTTGGCTTCATTGCTGGCTATGTTGTTCTACAACTCAAACGTATTCCGTTATCTAATAAGCTAAAAGCCATTTCGACTTACTTCATCTTGCCTATTGGCGGTACCTTTATTGTCTCGGGCTTGGTGATCTGGGTGATCGGTACACCTATTGCGATGGCAATGGAAAGCATGAACCTGTGGCTACAGGGCATGGCCGGTGCATCTAAAGCCTTCTTGGGCATGGTACTTGGTGGCATGACGGCCTTCGATATGGGTGGCCCTATCAACAAAGTAGCAACCTTGTTCGCCCAAACCCAGGTCGGCACCCAGCCATGGTTGATGGGCGGCGTCGGTATCGCTATCTGTGTCCCACCTTTGGGTATGTTCCTAGCTACCTTGCTTTCACCAAAACGCTACACCGACGAAGAACGTGAAGCCGGTAAAGCCGCTGGTATCATGGGCTGTATCGGTATCACTGAAGGGGCTATCCCATTTGCAGCTGCTGACCCAATGCGCGTCCTTCCTTCTATCGTCGTTGGCGGTATGGTCGGTAACGTTGTCGGCTTCATGTTCAACGTCCTCAACCACGCCCCATGGGGTGGCCTGATTGTCCTGCCTGTTGTAGACGGACGCCTGTTCTACATCGTCGGGATAGCAGCCGGTGCCCTCACCACCGCCCTAATGGTCAACGCATTGAAAAAACCTATTGAACAACGTCAGAACGCCAAGCAGGAAGACGAGGCGGAAGACACCCTTGAATTAGAATTCGATTAATAACTTTCGGGAGAAAATAACATGAAACTACTAGGCGTAACCTCTTGCCCATCAGGCGTTGCCCATACCTACATGGCAGCCGAAGCCTTGGAAACAGCAGCTAAAGCCAAAGGCTGGGAAGTCAAAATCGAAACTCAGGGCTCTATCGGGATTGAAAATGAAATCCTGTCAGCCGAAGTGGAAAATGCCGATATTGTCATCCTGACCAAAGATATCGCAATCAAAAACGAAGAGCGCTTCAAGGGTAAGAAAATCGTTCGTGTCGGCGTGGCTGATGCAGTGAAGAAAGCCCCTCAAATCATGGATAAAATCGAAGCGCACCTTGCTTCTGCTTAAATCATCATTGCAATGCCTTGGCCTTATACTGCCAAGGCATTGGCATATTATTACTCTGAAAAATGATACTTACTCAACAGTTTACAGAATATCATTTCGAAGTAGTGGATATTAGAGTGGTATCATATAAATGGTTAGCCTTCAGTAACTTATACGTCTTCAGATAATGCGTATTCAGAGCTAGCCTTTCTTTTTGATAACACTGCGCTAGTAGCGAGTGATTTGGTAGATGTAATGACATGAAGCAAACCTTCTCTGATCTTCTTGAAAATGTTATTTCAGACAGTACCGCTTTCCAAACTATCTGGTTTGCTGGTGATGATGTTCCACCGCCAGAAGCCAGTTACCAAGTTAACTTTCCCCGTCTTGAGCTGGTATTTAATGGCCAGTACGAAAACTTACTAGAAAGTCCGCAACAGCAAATTGAAAATATCATTCTTGGCCCTGGCGATGCCTTATTTATTCCAGCCAATGCCTGGAACAAGCCGAGTTGGGACCAAGAGTGTTCAGTACTCAGCCTGCTCTTTGGCAAAAGCCAATTGGGGTTTAGCTTAGTCAGCAAGCATGAGAATGAAGATGGCTTCTACGATGTGGTCAAATACAGTGTCCCGCAGCGAACAGGTCGAGCTATCGATCATATCCTCACCGCACTCTCGACTCTGGCTTATGAGAAACAAAAACAACCCGCCGACAAATTCCTGTTACTGGCACTGCTAAGCTACTGCAAGGACATGCTTGGTCAGCCTACGACAGATGCAAGCCGTCGTAGCGAGGACATGTTCAAGGGTATCTGTATTTACGTGCAGGAAAACTTCCACCGAAACATTAATCGCAATACCGTCGCGGCCCGCTTCAATATCTCACCGAACCATTTGTCTCGGTTGTTTCGTCAGGAAGGGCATATGCGCTTTGCCGATTACATCTCTTGGGTGAGACTGGAGCGCGCTAAGTTCATGCTAAAACGCTACAACTTCCGGCTTGAGGAAGTGGCCCAGCGTTGCGGGTATCACGATCCCAATTACTTCTGCCGGGTGTTCAAGCGGAAAACGGGAAAAACTCCGACCGAGTATCGCTGCCACTAAACAACACAAATGAGGTAGCAGGTTTCAGCCTAACCCTCTTTAGCCTGAACTGTTATTGTGAACAGTGTTTTTTCTAGGCTGAGTCAATTTCACTCGGGACAAATGTGCAGTAGCACGCCTTAAAAATGCTAATCAAGGTACCTCCCCGCTCCCGCCCTCCCCCAAAAAATCGACTGAGAGTGCTGTGGCTACCGGCTTCAGACCAGTATTTACCTTGCCGCTAGAAAAGTGGGACTTTTATCACGCTTGGATATGGCCGCTACAAATGTCCAGTAAAGGGTTGTTTTGTCTTCTACCGCCCTCTCACCACTCTCCTTATAGTGCTTACATAAGAATCTGAAACGATTGGAGAGAAAAGATGAGAGTGGTCGCTATCACCGCTTGCCCAACCGGCATTGCGCATACCTATATGGCTGCCGACAAATTGATTGATACCGCCAAGAAGCTCGGCATTACCATCAAAGTCGAAACACAGGGTGCCATGGGTATCGAAAACCGCCTTAGCGAGCGAGATATCGAACGTGCCGACGTCGTCGTGCTCGCGGCCGATATCAACATCGAGCACAGCGATCGCTTCAAGAACCAACCTTGTCTCGAAGTCACTATTCAAGATGCCCTTCAGCGTCCACGCCGGGTGTTCTCTCAATGTCAGCAACTGTTAGCGCATTAATTTAAGGCAGTAGTATCATGAAACACCAATTTGCTTTCTGTTGTGAACTTCCTAACGGTATTCACGCTCGTCCGGCCACTCATCTGGAAAAGGCCTGTGGTCAGTTTGATTGCTCCATAACTCTGATCAACCACCGTAACAACAACCAGGGCGATGCCAAGAGCGTACTGTCTTTGGTTGGTACAGATACCTTACTCAATGACTCATGCAGTCTGATCTTCGACGGCCATGACAGCGAACAAGCATGTCATGCACTGGAAATTTTTATCACCAAAGAATTCCCCCATTGCGATGAAGCACTGGAGCCCGCCATCAGCTTGACTGATTTTCCTTTGCCGCAGTCATTGATGCGCCACCAGCCTAACTTATTGCACGGACACCGACTTGCAACGGGACTAGGTCATGGCAAACTCGTGCAATATGGCCAAACAGATCTTCAGTTATTTGCTACCGATACTTGCCATGACGAAACCAAGCGATTCCAGACAGCCCATCAGCAAGTTGCAGACCATTTAAATAAGTCGATGGCGACGGCTGAGCATCATGAAAAAGATATCCTTGCGGCTCACTTGGCGATATTGAATGACGCAAGTTTCATCGAAAACATCACCGCCCTGCTTGGCACTCACTCAGCCGCCAATGCTATTCTGGCAACCATCGACAAATTGAGCGCCCAGCTCCAGCAATCAGCAAGTGCTTACTTACGCGATCGAGCTATCGATATCAAAGATGTCTCGACCCAGTTGTTGATGGCAGCCTACCCTGAGGTAAAATGTCAGCGGAAGTTCAACCTGACGGAGCCAGCCATTGTCCTCGCCAATGAACTCACCCCTAGCCAGTTTATTGGATTGGAAAAACAATACTTGCAGGGTTTGGTCTTAACCCAAGCCGGTAGCACCTCGCACACCGTTATCTTGGCTCGTGCTTTTGGCATTCCGACGCTATCAGGCATTGATACCAATCAGTGTAGCTCTGCGATGAATTCACCGGCTTATCTCGATGGCCAACTCGGTGTTCTCGCTGTTGAGTGCAGTAAACCTGTCCAACACTATTTCGAGAGAGCGCTTAAGCTGCGCCAGCAAGAAAGACAACAGCAAGAGAAATTTGCTCACCAGCCAGCCGCCACCATTGATGGTCATCAGGTAGAAGTGGCCGCGAACATTGCCTGCTCTATGGAGGCTCCAGTGGCATTCCGTGATGGCGCCGAAGGTGTCGGCTTGTTCAGGACAGAAATGCTGTTTATGGATCGACAGAGCGCGCCAAGTGAAGATGAACAGTTCAGACACTATCGCGATGTGCTTGAAGCCGCGAATGGCAAGCCAGTGATCATCCGCACTATGGACATCGGCGGTGACAAACCGATTGATTACCTCAAGCTACCAAAAGAAACTAACCCGTTTCTCGGTTACCGTGCAGTCAGGATCTACCCACAATTCGAATCGCTTTTCCGTACCCAACTCCGTGCAATCTTGCGTGCTTCTGTCCACGGCAAGACCAGAATCATGATCCCGATGATCCAAAGCATCGAGGAGATCCGCTGGGTCAAGCAGCAACTTGGTCGTGTAAAAGCGGAGCTGGGAGCAGAAAGTATTGCCTATTCTGCAGAGATACAACTGGGGATCATGGTCGAGGTGCCATCGGTGGTCTTTATCATCGACCAATTCTGCCAAGAGGTGGACTTCTTCAGCATAGGTTCAAACGATATGACCCAGTACCTGCTGGCTGTTGACCGTGACAACGAACTCGTCTCTCACCTCTATAACAGCCTGGCTCCGGCATTTCTGCGTATGCTTGGGCAAGTGGTGAAAACCGCTCACCAGCACGGCCGTTGGGTGGGTCTATGCGGTGAACTAGGTGCCGACAATACAGTTTTACCCCTGCTCGTAGGCGCAGGCTTAGATGAAATCAGTATGAGTGCGCCCAAAATAGCAGCAACTAAAGCTGCCATGAGCAACTTGTCCTTTTCTCATTGCCAGTCTCTTTTTGAACAGGCCTGCCAGTGTCCGACCATCCAGGATGTCACGGCGCTGTTGGAGAATGCATCAACAGCGAGCTATGAAAAACCACTGCTGGGTATCGAATGTGTGTTCAAACAGGCTGAATTTGCCAACAAGGAAGAGGCCATTCAAGCGCTTGTTGGCAACCTTGCAGTCCAAGGCCGCACCGATAACGCCTATGCACTGGAAGATGATATCTGGGCCCGAGAAGCCGTATTCTCGACCGGTCTCGGACACGGATTTGCCATCCCGCATACTAAATCTGACAACATCCGCCACTCCAGCATCAGCATTGCCCAACTCAGCGCACCGATTGACTGGCAATCAGATTCAGGCGATGTCGATTTCATCATCATGCTAACGCTCAACAAACAACAAGGTGAACAGCATATGCGGATCTTCTCCGGCTTGGCCCGCAAACTGATCCACCAAGACTTCCGAGACCGACTAAAAAGCTGTGCCGATGAAGCCGCAATGATCCAACTGCTTGAACAAGAACTCTCTTTATAAATAACCTTTCCCCCAGGAAAGTCCCAAGGTTCCCCCTGATCCATTCGGACGGTCAGGGGGCTTTTTATGCGTTAATACCCACAAGAATAACAAGGCTAAACTATTGACGCATTTACATTATTTACAATTAGGGAAAATTAAATTCCAATAAACGATATATAAAACGATAAGTATTATCATTAGCATGGCGATTCATATTTCTAGCACATAATAATTACCAATGAATAAGCCACTTCAATTGAGAACCTTGCTCACCTCTTCCATCATGCTTGTTTCTGCATGTATATCTTCTGCTGCATTCGCCGATACCTTTCCTGTCACCGTTACCGATGTTGCAGGCCGAACCGTGACCATTGAACAGCAACCCCAGCATGTTGCGCTCTCCACAGGCCGTGTATTTCCTTTGCTGGAAATCATCTATCAGGAAGATGCAGCCGATCATCTCGTCGCTTGGCGTGATGACATGCGCCTGTCTGCACCAAGCATGTATGCCAGCTACATCAAGGATTACCCGGAGCTGGCCGACGTGATGAAAATCGGCAAAATCAAATCAGGGGAATTTGATGCCGAGCGCTTTATCAATATGGAGAACAAGCCAGATGTGTTCGTGGTTGATATCTCCAACATTGCCCTTGCCAGAGAAAAAGGACTGCTCGACAAACTTGAAACAGCAGGCATCAAAGTCATTGCCATCGATTTTCGAGAAGATCCTATCAACAACACCGTCAAATCAGTTACCAGCTTGGCAAAAGCCCTAGGCAGAGACGCCCAAGGTGCAGCCTTTGCTGGTTATTACCAACAGCACGTTCAAGCTCTAGAGCAGGCCGTTGCCAACTTGCCTGATAGCGAAGCCAACAAAACGGTGTTTATCGAACGTGCCGCCGGATATGACGGTTCATGCTGCCAGACATTTGCAACCGGCAACATGGGGGCCTATGTCCCTTTCTTGAAAGCGACCAATATTGCTGATAAGCCATTGAAAGGGGCTATAACAGGTAAAATGTCACCGGAGAGCGTCATTGCCGCGCGCCCTGATGTCTACATCATGCAAACGACGGGATGGATTGACAAGAAAGGAAACCCAACTGCGGGTATCCCACTAGGCTATGCCCCTATCAATCGCACTGCCATCAGTCAGGCCACAGAAACCCTGATGGCACGCTCATGGTTGAAGGCGGTGAATGGTTACCAGAACAAAGATGTGTATTCCATCTATATGCCGTTTTACAACTCACCCTATAACCTCGTCGCTATGGAATACTTCGCCAAATGGATCCACCCTGAGCAATTTGCCTCGCTTGATCCCGAGAAAACCTTTGAAGAGATGAATCTGCGTTTTGCCAACCGCCATGCCAGTGGCACCTTTGGCCAAAACAACTTTGAGGCTATTTCACAGGGAGCTGCAAATTCAAAAGGAGAGGCTAAGTGAGTGACGTAGCCTTTTCGCAAGCTACGTCCGTTGCACATACAGGCAGCCAGATTAAGGCTGCTTTGTACCAGCATCGGGCACGCAACCGAAAGAAAAAAATCGCGCTGGCCTGCTTTTTCATTCTCAGCCTTGCGTGTGTGGTTGCCGACATTTTGATCGGCTCACAGGGCCTAACACTGACGCAGGTACTAGCCGGAATCTTCCACCCTGCTGCCAGTGATATTGCCAGCCGAGTCATCATTTGGGATATCCGGATGCCGATGTCTCTGATGGCACCGCTTGTCGGCGGTGCATTGGCATTGGCCGGTGCACAGATGCAGACAACCCTGAGCAACCCACTTGCCGACCCTTATACCTTTGGGGTGTCTGCAGCAGCAGGCTTTGGCGCTTCATTGGTGATCACCAATATTATTGCTATCCCCTTTATCCCAGTTGAGTATCAAGTTGCTGTCATGGCCTTTGTCATGTGCCTGCTTACCACCTTTATGATCGCAGGGATCTCATCCGTCAAGCGAGTCTCTATCGAAGGGGTCATGTTGTTTGGTGTCGCCATCATGTTTGCTTACGACAGCATGCTGACCATGATGCAGTACATTGCTACCGAAACCCAACTCCAGACGCTGGTCTTCTGGCAAATGGGCTCCCTCGACCGTGGAAGCTGGGAGAAAATCACCATCTTGGCAATCGTGTTACCTGTTGTACTCGGCATCATGATGAAAGATGCATGGCAGTTGTCGTCACTGAAAATTGGCCAAGAACGGGCCGAATCAATGGGCATCAACGTCAATCGCCTTCGTATCAAAACCTTGCTGCTTGTCTCGCTAATCACTTCCCTTTCCGTCTCGTTTGTCGGTGCCGTAGGTTTTGTCGGATTGGTGGCTCCACATATAGCCCGTATGGTTCTGGGCGAAGATCAGCGCTTCTTCCTGCCAGCCTCCTTTTTGCTGGGATCTGTGTTGCTAGGCTTGGCTTCGATCGCCAGCAAAACCATCATGCCGGGTATTATCCTGCCACTTACCGTGGTGATGTCGATGGTGGGTATTCCGTTCTTTATCTTTTTGATAATCAAAAAAGGCGGTAAGTTCTGATGGCTCTCAACATCAATAATCTATCAGTCTCCTATGGCCAGCATAGTGTCTTGGATGACTTGACGTTTCCCACTATTGAACCCGGCGAAATGGTCTCTTTGATCGGTAAGAACGGGGCGGGGAAATCAACCGTACTCAAACAGATGACCAAGCTCATCAAACGCGAGCCGAATGTGTTCTCTTGGCAGGGAAAGCCCCTCGCCTTGGATGACATCGGGTACCTGCCACAGGATCATAGGATCAACGCCTGCATTACTGTGGTTGAGCTGCTCATCACTACCATGCATGTCGGAGTCAGTTCGTTGTTTACCCGTACCAACAGTGCTGAAAAGGCACTGGCTTTACTAGATAGCATTGGTATTTTGCATCTTGCCAATAAAGTCTGTACCGAGCTATCGGGTGGTGAGAGCCAGATGGTTGGCTTGGCGCAAGCGGTGATCAATCAGCCCAAGGTGCTTATCCTCGATGAGCCAACCGCTGCCTTGGATATGAATAACCAGTTGAAATTATTGGAATATGTCAAGGGTTACACCCGCCGTCATGCTGCATGCGCCTTGATGGTAGTACACGATCTGAATCTGGCTATTCAATATTCCGATAAAGTGGCGGCGCTGCATCAAGGCAAACTTTTCACCTTTGGCGACCCACAGCAGATTATCGACCAACAGCTGATCCGCGATGTGTTTGATGTTAACTCCGCCATCATTGAACTCAATGATACCCCGGTGGTTGTGGTACAGCCTTAAACATACATCACTCTTCAACCTGAGCCATTGGTAATAGTACTTACCACTCCCCGTTAACAATCCCCGGTTGTGTTCACTCCAAGGTGAAGATAAACCGGGGAATTTTGCCCCATTACTTATAACCTTACCGAGTTTTCACTCACTAACACACTCACCACAGCGGCATAAAATAGCTCACAAAAACACAACAAAAAAACATCATTTCATGGTAATTGAATAATTTAACCTCATAATAAGAGTAGATTTTTCATTCAATTCGCTGACACCTAAACCAAAAGGTAGCAACTATGACGTGGCAAGTTTCTGAACTAATCCCACTTCTCAGTGAGCACGAAGGCTGGGAAGTAGATCAAAATGACCAAACGCTGGTCGTTCGTAACGAAGATAATATTGACGCCTTCCTGGCCATTTCTGGCGAGCAAATTCTGGTAGAGGTGCTGCTGTTCCCGGCAGAGCAAGTTAATGACATAGCTTCGCTAAACAATGACATTCTTCGAACTCATAAAATGTTCCCACTTTCGACCATTGGCATCAATGAGATTACCGGCAATGACTACTACGTTGCCTTTGGTTCGCTGTCTTCCCAGTCCAAAGCGGAAAGCATTGTAATTGAAGTGGCGACCCTGTTCCGCAATGTCGAAGCCTTCATCGAGCTATACCAAGATCACCTCAAGGAGGTTGCGTAATGAGCGTCTGGAAAAAACTGTTCACCGCGATCAAAGGCGGTGTGAATGAAACCGCCGAAGCGGTCGCCGACAACCAAGCACTGCGTATCCTCGATCAGGAAATCCGTGAAGCCAAGCAAGAGCTACGCCGCTCTGACGAAGCCTTGGTCAGCATTGTTGCCAAGCGCAAGATGTCGCAACAGAAAGTCGATGGTTTTCAGCAGGGCATCGAAGAGTACGAGGGCCATGCCCGAGGAGCGATGGAAAAAGGCCAGCAAGATCTTGCCCTTGAATGTGCTCAAAAGGTCGCCGAGCTTCGCAACGAGCAACAGGCAGAGCAAACCTACCTTGATCAGTTCGTCGCCTCAGAACAGAAGATGCGTACCAACATCAGTCAGGCAAAAGACAAGCTACGCCAGCTTGAGCAGCAAGTAGATGTGGTCAAAGCCAACGAAGCAGTGCAAAAAGCCCAGTCGGCTGTGTCAGCAACCAATGTCGGTGCCAACGCCAAAATGCACACCGCGGTAGAATCGCTCGAGCGCATCAAGCAACGTCAGGCCGAAAAATCCGCCCAACTCGAAGCCGCAGCAGAAATGGCCGAAGAGCAATCAGGCAGTAGCCTAGACAAGAAATTGGCCGATGCCGGGATCACTTCAGGTAAGCAGTCCTCAGCGGAAGATGAGCTGAAACGTATCTTGGGTCAATAATCGCAGTTTGATAAGGAGGTTGTATGTCATTGTGGCTTTTATTCCGGCGCTGGGCAGCCCAGAACTTCCATGCGCTAAGTGGCAGAAACCTCCTCCTACTGGTGATTGGCTATACCATCGCCAGTTATATCTTGCTCTTTGCAGTAGGCGAATCCGCACTCATTCAGAGCCCGACTGACTTCCTGTATTACTTGGTGGTCAGTGCCTCTACCGTTGGCTATGGCGACATGTCGCCAACAACCGTAGCAGGAAAATGGGTTGTGATGCTGTTTGTGATCCCCGGTGGATTGGGGCTATTTGCCTTGGCGGTTGGGCGAGTCGCCAGTGTATTTATTGATTACTGGAAACAGGGGCTGTTAGGCCGGAGGAAAGTATCGGTGGAAAACCACATTCTGGTGCTGGGGTGGAACGAGCAGCGCACCCTTCACTTGGTCAAAATGCTGCAATATGAAGAGAAAGGTCACCGCGACATCGTGCTGTGTGTTCGCCCGGATATCGAAAACCCGCTCCCCGGTGAAATTGAGTTCGTCCGCACCCCGAGCTTTACCGACAGCCAGTCAATGGCGAGGGCTGGCGTTGAAACCGCAAGCTGTATTGTGATCGACAACAGTGAAGATGACGTGACGCTGTCTGCGGCCTTGTTCTGTGCCAACCAGAACCCCAACGCCCATATCTTGGCTTATTTCAACGACGAATCACTGAGCGACCTACTGAAGCACCACTGCCCTAACGTGGAGTGTATTCCATCTGTAGCTGTCGAGATGTTGGCCAAAGCCGCGATTGACCCAGGCTCGAGCGAACTGCATCACGAACTGCTCAGCACCCATAAGGGGATGACCCAGTACGCAGTACAATATCCAACGGATGCCACACCAAGCTCGATTGCCCCATTGTTCAATGGTTTCAAACAACAATATGAAGCTATCCTTATTGCCATCGATACTGGCAAAGGCGTTGAGTTAAACCCACCGCTAGAGCGAAACGTCCCGCCAGGTGCCAAGCTGTTTTATATTGCTGACGAACGAGTAGAGCAGATCGATTGGTCAAAGTGCACTTAGCGAGCAGCACAGCATCAACTCATCACACCAGACAACACGGGAGTGTTTATGTTTGACTGGTTCAAGAAGAAACAACCACAGGTCACGACTCCGAGCTGCCCAGAGATCTTAGGCTTAAGGTTGGGTGGCGCTTTCGAGCTCGATGATCTGAAACTGCGGTTAATAGAGCCTGATCTGATCATAGAGGGGGCCTCACGCACCCAACTGATAAAAGCGGTCGGTGAAGTTCATCTCGACGAGCAAACCCGATTACTGCGCTATTACACCGATGATGATGGATTTATCCAGGTATTGACCCACGGCAATACCGAAGCCGATGTCAGCGAAGTAAAACTCTATTATTTCTACGAATCGCGCCCTATTGATAGCCAGAGCCAGTGGCAGCATTTGCTTGATAATGAAATCGTCAAATCGAACTGGGAGCTGGAAGGCTTTCAGTTCGACAAAGTGTGGGACAACTCCCGTCCAGTCGCCATGACCGAAAAGACCTGGCTCGAAAACGGCACCATCAGTGAAACAGACCAGTTCGTGATGATTTACGAGCGAGATACAGGCAATGGACAATTCGAGTCCCTGCTTGTCGCTGGCGAAGAAAAAATCTACCGCAACCAAGCCGAACGATGTTTGGCTCTCAGTACTGGTTTCGATTTATCGCCGACCGACTTCAAATTAATAGGCTAACATTCAATTGTTTAGATAAAGAATAGGATTAACATGGAAGTATTTACCAACTCACTTGCCGGCCTCGGCGCGTTTCTGCTCTACTTTGCCCTGTCACTGGCTTTCTTGCTGGTATTCAAGTTTGTCTACGTTCGCTTTACCCCGCATGATGAGTGGAAGCTGGTAAAGGAAGATCAGAATATCGCGGCGGCAATCGGCCTATCTGGCTCTATCATTGGCTATTGCCTCGCAATCGCTGGTGCCGCCAGTAATTCAGTCAATCTCATCGACTTCGCTATTTGGGGCATAGTCGCCCTGTTTGCCCAGCTGATCGCCTTTGCGATTTTACGCTTTGGCTTTATGCCCAAAATCGTCGAGCGAATCGAAGCGGGTGAAATACCGGCCGGTATCGTCATGGCGGCTACCTCGGTGTCCGTTGGCCTACTCAATGCCGCCTGTATGACGTACTAAGGGGGACGCCATGAAACGCAGTAAACATGTCGTTCTCGCCAGTATGAAGAAGAACTGGCGTCCGATATCAATCGGAACCATGACCGCGCCCATGACCGCCGTACTAGCAACTGCCGTGCTAACAGGCTGTAGTGACAACTCTGATGATGCCGTTATCTATGAATCGCTCAATGATTGCGTGGATGACAACCCTAACTACGCCGAAGAATGTAAGGCTGCATACCAATTTGCCTTGCAGGAAGCGTCCCGTACCGCGCCGAAGTACAACTCCCGTTACGATTGTGAAGCAGAGTTTGGTACCAACGCCTGCATGCAGCCACAAGGTAATAATTGGTTTATGCCTGCTATGGCTGGATTCATGTTTGCCCGTATGCTCGATAGGGATCGCGGCGGTTATTATTCACAACCAATGTTCCGCTCTTACTACCCCGGCAGTATTTTTTATGATCGCTGGACCACCGCCGATGGCTATGACTATGGCCGCAGCAGCTACAAGAAAACCAAAGTACGGGTCAGTAAAGATCATATGAAGCCAAAGCCTACCGTCAGTCGCACAATTTCTCGCGGCGGGTTTGGCTCAACGGTGTCAGCTAAATCCGGTTGGAGCAGCAGCCGCTCTTCGGGAGGAAGCAAGGGGTGGGGAGGCTAAGCAGCCTATCTCTCATCACAACATCACTTTTTGAAAAGAAGCCAATCAATTCTCATCAAAAAGTAAAATACGATCTGATCGACCAGCTCGCCTCCCGCGTAGTTAACAATGACAAGTTCATATCTCGTCAATTTGTTCCTTTCATAACAACCTGCACATCCTTGTTGCAGGTTTTTTTTGCCTAAAACGTTGTCCTCTTTTATCTATGGTGCAGACTGTTCACCATCATCAGTCGTCGCCTCAGCGGCTTTGTCCTCTGCAGCCTGCAACTGTCCTTCTACCGTATTAGGAAAGAATGGATCGTGAAAAATAGGATTCTTGAGAAATGCCTCATCCGTCAACGCTTCCATAAAGGCCACCAAAGCTTCTTTCTGCTCTTGGCTCAGGTTCATCCGGATAGGACGTCCTCCTACTTGCCCTGTCGTAGTTAAATCTGGGCTCAAGTTGCGATGACGCTCAATACCACTGTTGTAGAACTCCACCACATCCATCAAGGTTTCAAAACGGCCATCGTGCATGTAAGGCGCACCAACGCCAATATTTCGCAGAGAAGGCGACTTGAAGAAACCATTACCAGCGCCTTGATCACTACTGGTATCCGCATCCAATCCATTCACATGGGCCTGATCCATAGAATGCGCACTGGTTTGGTGACAGGCAATACAACCGAGTGAATCCCTCTCAGTTCCAGGGAACCCAGAGAATAACCTCAAGCCTAACATTTCCTTCTCGTTGAACACTGCCTCAAAATCTGGCTCATCCCATTCACCTGCAGTAAAAGCCTGATCATATTTCGACTCATAAGAAACCATGGTACGAATGAACTGGGCTAGCGCCCTGGAGATCCTATCGCTGGTGATCGCCTCATCGCCAAACGCCTCGTTAAACAGATCGGCGTAGAAGCTCGTTGCAGCCATTTTTACTTCAAGATCGAATAAGTTCATCCCCATCTCAATGGGATCCTGGATCGGCATCAACACTTGATCTTCAAGGGTATCCGCTCGTTCATCCCAAAAGAACTTACCATTGCGATAGTAAGTGGCATTGCTCAAACTCATCGAATGACGACCTGTTTTGCCGCCAGCGAAGCCATCACTAAAGGCTTTGGGATCGGTAAAACCATGCTCTTGGATATGGCAAGATGCACAAGACACCGAATTGTTTGCCGATAGACGGACATCATAGAAAATTACCCGCCCCAAGTTCGCTCCCGCATTGGAAACCTTGTTATCGAATGGGGTATTGTTTTGCGAATCAACATTACCAAACGGCGAAGTAATTCGGGTGTAGTACTTTGGCTGCGCCATTAAATAAGCTTCGTAATCATGGCTCGCTGACAATTCAGGCAACGGCAAACCATCGATGTCCAATTTAGCTTCCGGAGGGGGTGGCGGTGGCTCATTACCCTGCCCATCATCCCCGCCAGACGGTGGATTAACAGGGTTTTCACCCCCCACAGGTCCTTCTGGTGTATCACCAGAAGGCTGGGTATCTGACGGTTCTTGGACAACTTCTGTTTCTTCTGAGCCAACAGAACTCGATCCTAACGATTCTGAGTCATCCGAATCTTCACGACATGCCGAGACTGTCGCAATTAATGCAACAGCCAATAAGTAACGGGAGGTATTCATACAACGCTCCAAACCTAGCCAAAATGATTTTATTTTTTTAAGGACAGTTTATTTTTTTATTTTGACTGCCATTGTTTGTGAAAATGGATATTCCATTCACAGCAATTAACTAAAAGCCTAATAGCCTTAACAGTTCTTGTTTCTAACACGTGAGAAAAAACCAACGACAGCAACAAGTTAGTGACACCATTAACCACTAAGCGATCAAATAATCGCCATAAATAAGTGCCGTAGTAAGCAAATAAATACAATCGGGGCAAACTGCTTTATTTGCTTAAATAAGGAGTTAAATGGAAGTGTATGCAAAGTCAGGCAAACAAAATTGCATTGATATTATTTTGTGAAATAGCAGAAATTTTTAACTCATAAACAGTTATCATTAGACCTCAATCTGAATTAAATCAAGTATGAGACTCCTTGCATTCAATCTTTTGAATCCAGATCTTTTTTTGCCTCATAAATTATTCATCCCACCCTGTGCATGCATTAAGTTACACCTATAACTACAAAACAAGACAAACAGACAAATCCAATATGAATCAAAGGAGTGAACATGAAACCATTACCACTGACCCTCCTCACATCCGCTTTGCTGATGGGGAGTGCAACTGTATCTATCTCGGCACAAGCCAATGAAATGGTGGTCCAAACAGGAAATGTTGTGGTTGGCTACTGGCATAACTGGTGTGACGGTGCAGGCTATCGTGGCGGTAATGCCCCCTGTGTAGACTTAACGGAAGTACACCCCGATTACAACGTGGTCAATGTATCTTTCATGAAAGTGTATGATCTCAATGCCGGCCGCATCCCAACCTTCGAACTAGACCCTAATATTGGCCTGACCGAGTCCGCTTTCATTGACCAAATCAACACCCTGAACAGCCAAGGCCGAAGTGTACTTTTGGCTCTCGGTGGTGCTGATGCGCACGTCGAACTCAAGGCCGGTGATGAGCAAGCCTTTGCAGATGAAGTCATTCGCCTAACTGATAAATACGGTTTCGACGGGCTGGATATCGACCTGGAGCAAAATGCCATTACCGCCGCGGATAACCAAACCGTTATTCCCGCCGCCCTTCGCATGGTAAAAGATCACTACCGTGCCCAAGGCAAAAATTTCATGATCACCATGGCACCGGAGTTCCCTTACCTCACCACTGCTAATGGTAAATACCTGCCTTATCTTCAGGGGCTGGCTGGCGACTATGACTTCATCAACCCACAATTCTACAACCAAGGTGGTGATGGTGTTTACGTCGAAGGTGTCGGCTGGTTATCGCAAAATGATGCAAGAAAAGAAGAGTTCATCTACTACATCTCTGACTCTTTGATTAACGGCACACGGGGCTATACCACCATCACCAATGACAAACTAGTATTTGGTATTCCCGCCAACATCGATGGGGCAAACAACGGTTTTGTTGAAGATCCCAATGCCTTGTATGCTGCATTCGATCGCTTGAAGGCACAAGGCCAACCTTTGCGCGGTGTAATGACTTGGTCGGTCAACTGGGACATGGGCACCAACAGTGCCGGGCAGGCCTACAATGAAAAATTCATTAAAGACTACGGCAACTACATCCATAATCAGCAGCCGCCGGAGCCAGACAAATCACCAGTATTTACCGGTATCGCAGATACGCAAGTTGTTCGTGGTACAGCGTTTGACCCAATGGCGGGTATCACTGCAGCCGACTACAACGGCAATGATATCTCAGCCGGTATCCAAGTCACCGGTAATGTAGACACTAACATAGTTGGTAATTACGCCCTTACCTACTCGGTTAGCGACAATGCAGGTAACAGCGCCAACCAAGCGCGGAAAGTCACCGTTTACGACCTTGTTCCTGTGTTCGATGGCGTCAATGATACCCGGGTATTGCTCAACAGTAGTTTCGACCCAATGGCCGGTGTCACCGTCACCCACCCTGTTGATGGCGATATTACGGCTCAAACTTCAGTTTCAGGCAGTGTGGATACCAGCAAAGTTGGCTTCTATACCCTGACTTACACCGCTACTTACGGCAATAATGATACGCACAGCGTCCAGCGCAGTGTCGAAGTCTATGATGATAACCAACCTGTTTGTCCAAATGCTTGGGACAGTGCAGCAACGTATGTAGCCAATGACGAAGTCACCCACAATGGCAAACTATGGCGTGCCAAGTGGTGGACTAAGGGTGAAGAACCTGGAACGACTGGCCAATGGGGAGTGTGGGAAGAAAAAGGTCCAGCATCCTGCCAATAATCACTGATGTCTAATCAGCAAAGTAAACCGTATTGTGCCAGTCAGCCTGCCCTGCTGGCACAATATGGTAAGTCCACGCCTTTCAACTTCTGTAAGCTTCGCGCTCAATTTTAACAATAAGTATTAGAGCGCTTCGTGATTATCCAATATACATCAGCTTCAGCCATCGCAGGACTTATCTTATTAGCCAGCCTGAATACCGAGCAGCAAGAGCCTAATACCATTTCTACCCACACCCTTTGTTATGATGTGGGGTTCAAGACACCCACTGAGCTCAGTGATAGTTATGACGGTGGATTTGATGCAATATCCCTCGAGCTTGCCCAGCGACAACTTAATCATAACGAACTAATTGAATGTACCAAGGTAACCCATGGCGCCTTGCAAGATAGACAAACCTTAAAAGAAGGGCGCGAGGTCTAAGCCTCGTTCCCTTTCAACCCCTCACCACTCCATCAAGCCTTACAAGAAACAACACTACAGTCCCCACTCTTATTTCCTCGAAAAGGAATATCATCGAACATTCACCGTCTCCGCTAGGCTATAGATATGGCTTCTTGCACGCCTGTTTCAAGGTTTGGCTAAGTGGCTGATTCTATTTATCAGCTCATCAATAATAGTTAACCTGATCACTTTTTAAACCACTTGGTATTGTTTTGGTATTACTTTAGTAATAGATTTGGTCTTGCCCTACTACTAAAGGAAAAAAGCGATGACAAAAACAAATACAAAACTGTCATTCATGATGTTCATTGAATGGTTCATCTGGGGGGCGTGGTTCGTCCCTTTATGGCAGTTTCTTAACACCAATGGATTTACCCCGACTGAGATCGCCTGGTCTTATGCCTGTACCGCTATCGCCGCGATCATTTCGCCGATCTTAGTTGGTTCTATTACCGACCGTTTCTTCCCTGCCCAAAAAGTTTTATCTGTCATGTTGTTAGCAGGGGCAGGACTGATGTACTTAGCCGCGCAGCAAACCACATTCGCCGGGTTCTTCCCGCTACTGCTGGTTTACTCGCTCACTTATATGCCTACTATTGCCCTGACCAACAGTATCGCGTTCTCGAATGTCGATGATGTTGAGCGTGACTTCCCGCGTATCCGCGTACTGGGCACGATTGGTTGGATCGCTTCTGGTATTGTTTGTGGCTTCCTACCGGGTTGGTTGGGCTACGGCGATATCTCGGCAACTAATATCCCGCTACTGGTTACCGCTGCAAGTTCAGCCCTACTGGGTGTCTTTGCCCTGTCGCTACCGAATACGCCACCAAAAAGTACCGGCAAACTAAACCTGAAAGTCATGCTGGGTCTCGATGCTTTGGTACTGCTTCGTGACAAGAACTTCCTGGCTTTCTTTGTCTGCTCATTCATGTTCAGCATGCCGCTAGCCTTCTATTACATCTTTGCCAACGGCTATTTAACCGAAGTAGGCATGAGCAATGCCACCGGCTGGATGACCCTGGGCCAATTCTCTGAAATCTTCTTCATGTTGGCGCTTCCTTTCTTTACCAAACGTTATGGTATTAAAAAGGTATTACTACTTGGGCTATTCACGGCAGCCGTCCGCTATGGCTTCTTCGTCTACGGCAGCGCCGAGCAATGGTATCTGTACTCGCTACTGTTCGCCGGGATCCTGCTGCACGGTGTGAGCTACGACTTTTACTTCGTCACCGCTTACATCTATGTCGACAAGAAAGCGCCGAAACACATGCGTACCGCCGCGCAAGGTTTAATCACCCTATGTTGCCAGGGCTTGGGTAGCCTTCTGGGATACCGCATCGGTGGCGTAATGATGGAGAAGATGTTCGCTTACCCTGAGCCACAAAATGGTTTGACCTTCAACTGGTCTGGAATGTGGGGCTTCGGAGCCATCATGATTGCCGTCATCCTGATCGCCTTCATGTTCTTCTTCCGCGAGTCCGACGGTGAAATCAAAGAAATCACCATCAAGGATGAAAACCCGGCCGACAGTAAACCGGCCAACGCATAATTTACTTTTTCGCCCGCCATGCTTGCGGCGGGCGTGACTCAATATTTTTATAAGGTGTAGTCAATGAATAACAATACAGAAAGTCGCATTCTTGGAGCGTTTTACGGTCAAGCACTGGGTGATGCAATGGGGATGCCTTCTGAACTATGGCCGCGCAGCCGAGTTAAAGCCCATTTCGGTTGGATTGACCGCTTTCTTCCAGGCCCGGCAGAAAACAATGCCGCTTGCTATTTCGATGCCTGCCACTTTACCGATGACACCTCAATGGCACTAGCGCTTGCTGACGCCTTGATTGAGTGCGATGGCGAAATCAACCCAGACCTTATTGCCCGCAACGTAATGACTTGGGCAGAAGGTTTCGATGCCTTCAACAAGAATGTCTTTGGCCCGTCATCAAAAGCCGCAATGACCGCCATCAAAGCAGGCACACCAATCAGCGAACTGGAAAACAACGGCGTGACCAACGGCGCGGCGATGCGTGTTTCACCGCTGGGCTGCCTACTACCAACCCACAACCTAGATAGCTTTATCGATCAGGTCTGGCTGGCTTCAAGCCCAACCCACAAATCTGATGTTGCCATTGCCGGTGCAACAACCATTGCTTGGGCAGTATCCAAAGCGATCGACGGTGACAGCTGGACAACCATCAGTGATCAGCTGCCTGCCATTGCTAGAGCGGCCCAAGAGAAAAATACCACCACCTTCAGCGCTTCGATGGGAGCACGTATTGAGTTAGCTCTGTCTATCGCCCGCAGCAACCTAGGTGTTGAGAGCGCGATGCAGCAAATCTATGATTTAGTCGGTGCCGGCACCAGCACGATTGAATCTGTACCAGCTGCGATTGCCATGGTTGAACTGGCTGGTACTGATCCAAACCGCTGTGCGATCCTCTGTGCCAACCTAGGCGGTGATACCGATACCATCGGTGCGATGGCAACCGCCATCTGTGGTGCATTATCTGGCATCGAAGGCATTGACCCAGAGCTGAAACGTCAGCTAGATGAAGCCAACCAGCTTGACTTCACCCGCTACAGCGCAGCCTTCACTAAAATGCGGATAAACAAGGAGAAAACCTATGCCGCATAATGCCCTGACAACCCTACTGCCGAGCCTGCACAACCAACGTCAGTTGTGCCTAATTGGTGCGGCGGTGATTGATATCGTCACCGAGGCGGCGGCCTTGCCTGTGCGCGGCGGCGACTTGGAAGTGACAGAGAAAGGGCTGCATATTGGCGGCTGCGCCCTCAACATTGCAATCACCCTAAAGCGCCTAGAGATAGACTCGCTCAACGCCCTGCCGATAGGCCAGGGCAACTGGGCTAGCCTTATCAGCCGAAGCCTGGAGCAAAACGGCATTACCAGCGAGATCCAAACCGACAAAGGCGACAACGGCTGGTGCATGGCATTGGTTGAACCGGACGGCGAGCGAACCTTTATCTCAGTCAGCGGGGTAGAAAACCATTGGGATGAAGATATCCTCAATAGCCTTCAACTGGCTGATGATGCCTTGATTTACTTGTCGGGCTATCAGCTGGCCTCGCCAAGTGGCGAACAGTTGGTGGCTTGGTTGGAGTCGCTACCAGATACGGTTGATGCTTTCGTCGATTTCGGCCCACGCATTGCCGATATTCCAGATACGCTGTTCCAGCGCCTGTTAGCTTTGAAGCCGATTGTTTCGCTTAACCGCCAAGAAGCAGAAGTATTGGGTATGGGCTGTGCCGAGACCTTTACTCGCCAGTGGTTCGAACAAAACCAGTGCCCGCTCATATTACGTATTGACAGTGACGGTGCCTTGTTCGCCGATGCCAATCAGACCGGTAATGTCTCACCATTCCCAGCAACCGTTGTCGATACCATCGGGGCTGGTGACTCACATGCTGGCGGGGTACTCGCCGGGCTCGCATCGGGCTGGGAATTACCTGATGCGGTATTGCTAGGCAACGCGGTGGCTTCTTTTGTGGTCAGCCATCGTGGCGGAGACTGCGCGCCAGATCGCGAGGCACTTTCAGACTACCTATCTCGCTACTGATCGAATCAATCAATATTCAGCCAATCCTAAACGGATAAATACATAAAACAGCCATCCACCAGCCAAAGGAGCCTATGCGCCTTTGGCTGGCGACCTATATCTGCAAAACAGCATTGAATAAAAAGAAAACACGCCCATGAATAATACAAAAGCAACCCGAGTGCTTGCCGCCTGCTGCGGTATCAACTTGTGTATCGGTATCCTTTACGCTTGGAGTGTGTTTAAAAACGCCTTCATCGTGGAGCTTGGCTGGAGCAACACCCAAGCCTCGCTCCCCTATACCTTGTCCATCGGGGTATTGGCACTTGCTGTGCTCGCCGCAGGTATCATCCAGGACAAAATCGGCCCGCGCAAAGTACTTATTGCTGGTACCTTCCTTGCTGGTATTGGCTTGTTGCTGTCGGGGCTGCATCTAACACCTATGATGCTTACACTGACCTTTGGTCTATTGACGGGATGCGGAATAGGATTTGGCTATGCCTGCCTCAATCCCGTTGCCATGAAGTGGTTTCACCCGTCCCGCAAAGGCTGGGTTAATGGACTTATCGCCACCGCTTTTGGTATTGCGTCGGTTTATTTGGCCCCGTTGGTGAGCTTCATGATTGCCCAATACGGTATCAGCACCAGTTTTTACCTTCTTGGCTCTGCCCTGCTGCTAATCGCCCTGCCGCTGGCTTGTACCATCGATAATCCACCGTCAGGCTATCTTCCACCAGCACCAACAGCCCAAACAGCCCCATCGGCGAAAATTCCATCGAGATCAGTAACGCCCCAAGGCAATACCGCATCCGCTAACAACGTCACACCAAACCAAGATACGCCTTGGCGGGCAATGGTTCGCCAGCCTCGTTTCTACATGCTATGGCTGATGTATGCCTTTTCCTCGACAGCTGGCCTGATGGTCATTGCCAACATCACATCCATTGCAGCTATTCAAGCTGATATCCATGACGCTGCTTATTTAGTTGTCGCTCTGGCCCTTTTCAACTCCGGTGGTAGGTTGGCAACGGGCATGCTGTCCGATCGCATAGGCGCTTTACCGACATTGACGCTGGCCTTCGTGTTACAGGGTCTCAATATGCTGTTGTTCTCATACTACCAAAACGGCACGTTGATGATCGTCGGTGCCGCTTTGGCAGGGGTAGGCTACGGCGCTTTGTTGGCTGTCTTTCCTTCTCTGATGGCCCAGTTCTACGGACTGAAATACTACGGCACCAACTACGGTATTCTCTATACCGCCTGGGGTATGGGCGGTTTTATCGGCCCTATGCTTGCCGCCCTGGTTGTCGACAGCACCGGAAGCTACCAAATAGCCTACCAGGTTTGTGCCGTGTTGATGGCCGTCACAGTTGGACTGGCGTTATGGCTACAACCTATCGGCTTGGGTATAATCAAACCAGTACTCAAGGCAAAGCATGAATAAATGAATAATTACAATAGCTTGATCAGTCTCATCAAAGAGCGTATCGAACAAAAGGACAAGTCACCGCTTTACGTGAAAGTCGCTGAAACCGTCAAACAAGCCATCCAGCAAAAACTGTTGGTTGGCGGTGACTACCTGCCCACCGAGCGGGAACTGAGCGAGCTGTTGGGCATTTCGCGCATTACGGTGCGCAAAGCACTGGATGTGCTGGACAAAGAAAACGTCATTGTCCGCTCTCGCGGCTCGGGTACCATGATTAGCGACACCCTGGAGTACTCACTCAAAGAGCCCAAGGGCTTTTCCCAGCAGGTGGTACTGAAAGGCAAACGCCCCGATACTTTGTGGATTAAAAAAGAAGTCGTGCCCTGCAACGGTGATGTTGCTAAGCAGCTCAGCTTGGCCGAAGGCGAGGATGTCTTCCTGCTCAAGCGGATCCGCTACATCGATGACAAGCCGGTATCGGTAGAAGAATCTTATGTTCCTGTCGGCCTGATCACCGATGCCGACGAAATCCAGCTCTCACTCTACGATTACTTTCGTAGCCAGAATATCACCCTGACCGGCACCAAAAGCTGGGTCAGTGCCCAGTTGCCTACCGATGAATTCCTCGGCCACCTCAGCCTCGACGAAGCTGTTCCGGTATTGCTGATCAAGCAAATCGCCCATGATGCCAAGGGCAAGGTCATCGAGTACAGCGTCAACCACTGTCGCGGTGACATGTACGTCTTTGTCGCAGAAGACTGAGTTGACGATCCGTCCTTACGGCTGAAATCATCTCCACAGACAAAACAAGGGGCGATCCTAGCCTCTTGTCGCCTTCCATTATTAATCCTTTAATTCCAATCTCTTAAGCATATATTCGCCAGCAAGATAGTTTCACCTTAAAAATTATTTCGATAAAATTAGAAATAACTAATTGACACCAATCTGCTTCGAGCCTATATTTCGACATATATCGAAATATACGAGCAAATGAGGCCGTAACCATGAGTCCTGAATTCGTTAACATGTTTAAAGAAGCTGCCGGTATGTTCCTATTCCTTGCAGCTGAACTCACCGTTCTATTTTTAGTGATTAGCTACCTAGTCGGTGTCCTGCAGGAGTTCCTGACACCGGAGAAGATCCAGTCGATCTTGAGCTCGCGCAACGGCAAAGGCTACTTTATTGCTGCGCTACTTGGTTCTATCACACCATTTTGTTCGTGCTCGACCATTCCTTTCCTAAAAGGTCTGCTTCGTGCCCGTGCCGGCTTTGGCCCGATGATGGTGTTCTTGTTTGCCAGCCCACTGCTTAACCCTGTGATCATTGGTTTGTTTGTGGTGACCTTCGGCGTTCAAGTGGCGGTGTTCTACTTCGTGGTGGCGCTAGCAGTATCGGTAATTGCTGGATACGTGCTCGAGAAACTTGGTTTCGAACGCTATGTCCGTGAAGAGGCTTATCAAGTTGCTGATAGTGGTTCTAGCTGTGGTACTTCTTGTGGTGACTCATCACCTAAAACAGCGCCAAAAGCTGCATCATCGTGTGGTACTCCAGCAGCACCAGCGACATCATGCTGCACAGCAACACCGGAACCAGCACCTGTTGCCAGCTCATGCTGTGGCAGCAAAGAAGAGGTAGAAGTAGAAATCAGCGGTTGTGGTGAAGCCGTACTGACTGTGAAAGAAGAAAGCCGCTGGGTACGTATCTGGCACGCAACCTGGAAAGACTTTAAGCAAGTACTTCCTTACCTGATGCTAGGTATTTTAATTGGCTCTTTCATCTACGGTTTCATCCCGACTGATTTGATTGCCAAGTATGCAGGCGAAGGGATGTGGTATGCGATCCCAGTGGCAGCAGTGATTGGTATTCCGCTCTACATCCGTGCTGAAGCGGTGATCCCATTGAGCGCAGCCCTGGTGAAAAAAGGCATGGCGATGGGTTCAGTAATGGCCTTGATCATCGGTAGTGCAGGTGCAAGCTTGACTGAAGTTATCCTGCTCAAGTCTATCTTCAAGAACCAGATGATTGCCGCCTTCCTAACCGTCATCCTAGGCATGGCGATTGGCGCAGGCTACATGTACACCTACTTGTTTGGTTAATCCTATCTGTTTGGTAATCCAAGCAGCAGGCAAAAAAAAGCCGACCTCAAAAGGGCCGGCTTTTTCTCATTCAACGGCTGCTAAGACAAATCAACATCTTTCGAGCCAAACATCCAGGTCAGGATAAATCCAGCAAGATAAGAAACTGCTAGGCCCGCAGCATATACCGCCATCCCGGCAAAAATCCCCACATTTGACGTCATCAGTGGCAATGCAACCACTCCCGAAGGACCAAACACGGTATTCAGACCTACTGGCAGGCCAAGGTAAGCAACCAGTCCGACAAAGAAGCCACCGACAGCCCCACCTAAACAAGCGGTCACAAATGGTTTAACACGTGGCAAGGTGACACCGTAAATTAATGGCTCACCGATACCCAGTATGCCCGGAACGATGGAGCCCTTAACCTGAGTGCGCAACATAGAGTCTTTCTTGGCGCGCATGTATAGGGCAAAAGCCGCACCGACTTGGCCACCACCAGCCATGGCAAGGATAGGGAACAATGAGTTAAAGCCTTGGACATCCATCAGGGCAAAGTAAACCGGTACAAAACCCTGGTGAATTCCAAACATCACTGACAGCAGGAACAAACCAGCCAAAATAGCACTGCCGATCGGGTTACCGTTGAGGTTGACAAACAACCACGACATACCATTAAACAACACGCCACCGAGCGGCATGATAATAACGAAGGTCACCGCACCCATAATCAGCAGGGTCACTGCGGAAGTCAGGATCATATCGAGGTTATCCGGCATGAATTTTCGTACCTGACGCTCAACGCTGGCCCCTAAGATAGCCGCAATCAACACCCCGATAATGTTACCGCGAGGGTCAATCGGCATGCCGAAAAAGTTATCCATACCGGAGTAAATGCCGGCGGCTGCCTCCGGATCATAACCAAGCACGAACAGTGAGGCGATAATCGCACCGTTTACCCCCGAACCACCAAATGCCTGCTGGGCATTGTAACCAATCAAGATACTCAAAAAGGCAAACATGCCCTTACTGAACACCTTCATATAACTGGTAAATTCGACAAGGTGGGTATTTGGCGCTTCGTTACCCAGGATAAAGACTTGCTCGAGCAGAGTAGCAAAGCCCAGCAATAGACCCACGGCAATAAAGCCGGGGATCAAGGGAGTGAAGATGGTGGCAAACTTTGACAGAAAACGCTGGATTGCGCTGGTCTGTTTTTCTTTCATCTGCTTTTTGTTGGCCGAAGCGATGTCTTTGAGCGACCCAGCATCAGCGCTGGCCGCAGAAACACTTCCCAGCATAGCATTCATCATCTCAGCCGCTGTTTGCGCCTTACCGGGACCTAGGATAATTTGCAGTTGGCTGTCGCTTTCAACCACGCCCATTACACCAGCGATACGTTTGATTTGATCGTGGTCGGCCAGCATCTCATCATGCAAAGCCAGGCGAAGACGGGTCATACAGTTGCCACACCGGGCAACATTATTTTGACCACCGATTGCCGACAGGATGCTATCTATCATCCCAGAGGTAATTTTTGCCATCATTCGTTCCTTGTCATTACTGTGCGTTATTATTCGTTATTGTGCGTTGTGAATTGCTCTTCGGGTGAATCCATTGTTAGCGCCAAGAAGTTCATGAGCCTCCAGTGCCGAAACGCCAGCGAGGATCATGACAATAGCCGTTTTACAATGGCCTCCTGCCTCGTCCAATGCCTCAACAGCCTCTTCGCGGCTGCACTCTGTCGCTTCCATCACAATCTTTTTCTGGCGTTCTACCAATTTGGCATTGGTCGCTTCTACATCGACCATCAAGTTGCCATAGACTTTACCGGTGCGGATCATTGCCCCAGTCGTCAGCATGTTCAAAACCAGTTTCTGTGCCGTGCCTGCTTTCATTCGCGATGAGCCGGTGACAACTTCCGGTCCAACAATTGGTGTGATGGCAACATCGGCCTCTTCAACCATTGGGGCATTGGGGTTGCAACAAATACAACCCACTGTCGCCCCGACCGATTTAGCGTACTTCATTGCCCCCATGACATATGGCGTGCGACCGCTAGCGGCGATACCCACCAGCACATCCTTTGGGCCAAAGTTCAAATCAACCAGATCCTGCTGGCCAAGCTCGACATTATCTTCAGCATTCTCGACCGCTTTCAAAATCGCTTTGTGACCGCCGGCAATCAGGCCAACAACCTGCTCGGCAGGAGTTCCATAAGTTGGCGGGCACTCACTTGCATCCAGAATCCCTAAACGACCCGATGTCCCTGCCCCGGTGTAAATCAAGCGACCGCCCTGCTCAAACGCCAAGACAATGGCATCTACCAGTTTGGCAACCTGCGGCAGGGTCTCTTCCACCGCTATCGCGACTTTTTTATCTTCCCCGTTGATCACTTCCAGCATGTCGAAGGTGCTCAGCTCATCAATACTGGCACTGGCTGGGTTACGGCTTTCCGTAATTAGGGTGTTTAAGTTAATAGTCATGGTGTTCTCCCAAAATCAATGCGGAGATAATATTGAATAAAGTATTCTTAATTTGTTACCAACATCACAGAATAATCTATTCCAAACACTGGTAGAAATGAGAATAAGCCAACAAACCAGAATCAACACAACACTGCATGATATTGATAAATAAAAACTAAAATTAGAAAAACCTAGGAATAGACAGGTTGAATTTGGAATAATAATTAAGTAGCTAAAGTGGAATACTTTATTCCAATGAGAGAAAATACATCGAGCAGAAGAAGAACAGCTCATCAAAACGACTGGCTAAGGAACAACGATGGCGATAATTGCAAAAATCTCTAACCAATTTGACCGCTTGTCCAACAATGAACAGAAGATTGCCCAGATGATCCTTGACGCGCCAGAGAGCGTCGTCGGCTTATCATCCTCGGCATTTGCCGAGCAAGCCGGAGTCAGCCAGTCCAGTATTATTAAACTGGCTCAGAAATTAGGATTCAAAGGGTTTCCGGCTCTCAAACAAGCCCTAAATGAAGAGTTAACCCGCAAAAAGGTACTCGATGTATCAGGTACCCTGCACGGTGATATCCAGCAAAATGACACCGCTAAGGTGATGGCGCAGAAACTCTCGCAAAGTAAGCTATCTGCCATAGTAGAAACTACCAATGCCCTGGACTACGAAAATCTGGATAAGGCAGTCACCGTGCTCAATAATGCCAACAAGGTGCACCTTGTCGGGCTGGGTGGATCAGCCATCGTAATGAAAGATCTGTCCTACAAACTCATGAAGATCGGCATTACGGCACTGTGTGAATTGGACAGCCATGTTCAAATCACCATTGCACAAACACTCAATGCCAATGATGCCATGGTGGTGTGCTCGTTTACCGGTAACCGGAAAGAGGTTGTCATTGCCGCAGAGATAGCCAAACAGCGGGGCGCAACACTTATTGCCATAACAGGGCTCAATGACAGTCCAATCCGGCGTATGGCTGATATCCAGCTCGATACTATTGCTGATGAAACACAGGCACGAACCTCGGCGATATACTCCCGGACAGCGCAAAACTGCATTACTGATCTGTTATTTATGGCATTAATCCAAACCCGCAATGAGGAAGCCATTGAGCTTATTGACTCCGCCAGTAATGCGATTGGCCAGCTTTGAACTAGAGCAAAGCAACACGGCTTAATATTTACTTATGTCGCTAATGGAAATACCTGTTGTCAAAATGGCAACTCGTTAGCTAACCGGATCCCCACTACACTCCCCTCGACACAACAACGAGGTATTTATGATCCGGTTTCTTCTGTGCAGTTTTGCACTCGTTCTGCTCTATCCAACCGCTATCGACCTGTATCTGGTCGGTTTACCACAAATTGCCAGTGACCTAGGTGCAACCGAGTCACAGCTCCACATCGCCTTTTCGATTTACCTTGCAGGCATGGCGACCACCATGTTCTTCGCGGGTAAGCTTTCTGATTCCATTGGCCGTAAGCCTGTTGCCATTACTGGCACCATCATCTTTATTTTTGCCTCACTGCTAGGTGGCCAGGCTGAAAGCAGCACCACTTTCTTGATTGCCCGCTTTGCCCAGGGGATTGGCGCAGGCTCTTGCTATGTGGTTGCCTTTGCTATTTTGCGCGATACCCTCGATGACCAGCGCCGGGCCAAGGTGCTATCGATGCTCAATGGCATTACCTGCATTGTCCCTGTGATAGCACCGGTGATCGGCCACCTGATCATGCTCAAGTTCCCATGGCCAAGCCTGTTCACCACAATGGCGGGCATGGGTATCGTTGTATGCCTCTTATCGGTCTTTGTGCTCAAAGAAAGCAATGCGAACCGTCGCAGTCAAAAAAGTACAGAAAGCTCTGACTCACCGCAGTCCGGTGATTCCACGCTTGATGCCACTGAACCTTTTCTCGAGCGCTATTTCATCAGCCGTGTTGTCATCACCTCAATCGGTGTAACCACTATTCTGACCTATGTGAATGTCTCGCCTATGCTGGTCATGGACGTGATGGGTTTTGATCGTGGCGGGTACTCGACTACCATGGCCTTAACCGCACTGGTTAGCATGCTCGCCTCATTTTCCGCCCCTTTCCTACTAGGAATATTCAAGCAGCGCAGCTTAATGCTGTTCTCGCAAGGGCTATTTGCCACAGCAGCAATCGTTCTTATGACTTCTGGACTCGATATATTAGATCAGATGGCTAACCTGATCGGCTTTGGCCTTATCTGTGCAGGTTTCTCGATTGGCTTTGGCATCACCATGAGCCAAGCACTGAGCCCTTATTCGCTACGTGCAGGTATGGCGAGCTCTATCCTCGGCATTGCCCAGGTGTGTGCATCGGCTTTTTATATCTGGTTGATGGGCCTGCTGGGTGTCTCGGCGCTCAATATGCTGATTATCATTTTGGCGGTGGGTGGTGTTATTTCAGCGGCTCTAATATTATTGGTAGCACTGCCTTCGATGCCAACCTGTTGTAAAGCCAATGAAGAAATCACTAGCACGCCTTGACCTCAACTTGCTCTTCACCCTGCAGCTGTTGCTGCAGGAGCAGAGCGTCACCAAGGCGGCCAAGAAGCTGAATGTGACCCCGCCAACGGTCAGTAAGTCCCTCAGCAAACTCAGGGAGTGGTTTGACGATCCCTTGTTCGTCAAGACACCTCAGGGGCTAAAGCCGACACCGCTGGCACTCGGCATGGCGCACGATCTCTCCGACTGGCTGCAAATCGGCAGCCAGTTATTGGCTAAACGCGGTGATGAAACGCCCAAGGGTGTGCACTTCAATCTCACCATGGAATCACCGCTACTGCTGATCATGTTCAATGAGCTGTCGCAGCAAATCTACCAGCGCTACCCGGATGCCAAGGTGAAAGTGAGCAACTGGGATTACGACTCATTGGAAGCGATAACCCGTGGTGAAGCCGATATCGGCTTTACCGGCAGGGAGAGCCATCCCCGCTCAAAAGAGTCGTTGGATCTTCTGCCCTACTTCATCGACTACGAGGTGTTATTTGCAGATTTGCCGCAAGTCTATCTGCGTAAAGATCACCCAGCTCTGCAACATGAGTGGAATATGGAGGCCTTCCTCAAGTACTCACATATCAATATCGTGTGGGAGAAAAGCGAAAGCTGGGCGCTGGATGAAGTCCTCGCTGAGCAAGGACTCACCCGCCATGTAGCCCTTACCATGGCAAGTTTCGAACAGTCCCTGTTCATAGCCGCCCAACCGGGCCACCAGATGATCACCACCGCGCCGCAATACTGCCAACGCTATTGCCAGCAGATGCATCCCGATTTAACGGCATTACCAATCCCGATGGAGAAACAGCAACTAGATACCTTGCTGATCCCATTTACGATGATTTGGCACAAACGCAACAGCCAAAATCCCAAAATATCTTGGCTCAAAGAGACGATTAAGGCCTTGTATAGCAATCAGAAAACCTAGTGATAATGACTTGGTAAGCTATAAAACTGAGTTTGTTGACACTATCAACAAATAGCGGTAGCGTGAATAAATATTCAAGCATAAGGAAATGCCCAATGTCTGAGTCACCGACCGCTATCAGCAATATACGCAGTGAGCTGCGCTATCTCATCAGGGAACTGGGACTGCTCGACAAAAACTGCCTGAACTCCAACCTGTCACTGTCGCAGGCTCACATCCTGACCTATGTGCATCGCAACGGCAGTACCTCTTTTCATGAGTTGGCCATCCAGCTCAATGTCCAAAAGGCGTCACTGAGCCGGACATTGACGACATTAATCGATAAAGAATATCTCTCCGTTCAGTTTGATCCTGCTGACAAGCGGCAGAAAATCTATCAGCTCCTGCCAGATGGCCAAGCAGCCCTGCAGCATGCCAACCAATCCGCTGATACCGCTTTCGCGGCTTTCCTTGAAGGACTGGAAACTGACCAGCTCAATAGCATAGAAAATGGCCTGCGGACGCTCCGATTAAACGCATTCAAGAGCAATTTCCAACCCAACAATTTCCGGGTCAAAGTAGAAAGGCTAAACCCCAATTACCAGCACGAAGTCGATACCCTTATAAAGCATGTCTTCAACGGCGAACAAGGTATTCCCGAGGAGCTAATCCCTCTTGATCCTAACCAGCCTTATGTATGGTGGGTCGCCCGCTGCGGCGAATATGTCATCGGCGCTGTAGCCTGCTGGGAAATTGATGGTGAATGGCACTGGGGGCGTTATTTTATCGACGCCAACTTTCGCGGTTATGGCATTGGTAAAAAGCTGGCAACCGAGTCACTGAGTGATATCTTCACCAATATCACAGACTCCATCGTCATCGATGCCAGAGACACCACAGTAGCCATACTTAATCGGTTCGGAGCGGAAGTAACAGGCGAAACCATCGATTTTTATGGCTCGCCAGTAACACCAATGAAGCTAACGAAACAAGACTTTCTCGCCGTTAGTTAATATTCTGCGGCAAACCATCATCAAGGCTCTTCCTGGCGATCACCAAGCCATGGTTGCTGGCACCTAACAAGCTTGGTTCATCACAGGACTTAAGGTGATAAGCTAACCATGCGTCATATTGATCAGGGCTGAAGTGGTTTATCCCACTTGCCAAATAGCGGCCAAAACCATCGGTGGCAATATGACGCTCAATAGCAAAACCATGCGTATCGACAAGTTGCTCCATCTCTTTCGGCGTCGCGAAATAGCCCACATTGAAAAACTGTGCGGCTTCAGGTGATGACACCAAACCTTCTCTTTGCAACTGGTCAAGAACTTGGGGAGTGATCAAGTGCGGAAAGTGTTGGGCAAATAAACCTGCAACAAAAAAGCGCGAAATATAAGCGACCGCCATCACCCCACCCGGTTTGAGGATCCGCATCGCCTCTTCCATCACCTCCTTACGCGCTTGCTCCATTTGCAAATGGTAAAGCGGCCCAAGGATCACACACAGATCTTGCGAGTTGTCGGCGATAAAAGGGACCTCGCAGGCAGAGCCTTGGTGGATATCTATATCAATATCAGACTCCGTAGCTTTCTCCCTTAAGATCCTAACCTGATCCGGTACCAGTTCAACCGCTGTGACCTTGCAACCCATCTGGGCGAACGTCAGCGAATATCGTCCAGTCGCAGCACCGAGTTCAGTGACTCTGGCCCCCGGTGTTAGCCAACCATGCAAGGCATGCATGGTGGTATCAAATTCCATCCGGGTAATATACTGGCGAGTTAGGCGAGTATCCTCGTCAGCATTGGTGTATTGTTCAATCAGCGCTTCCATCCTTGGCCTCATAAAATTCAATAGAATTATGAATTTAAAATATCACCACACACATTAATCATCCACCTTCAAATCAAATGAACATTATCCATTGACCCGTCTACCGGTGTAGGCTTTAACCTTCGCCCCCTGTCACAAAACAGAGGTCAAAGTGTATGTCTGTCAACTCTCATCGTCTTTCGGTTTCACAATATCTGCAACATACCTCAGCCGGACTCTCTCCCACACTCAAAGGGGTATTACTTGCCTTGGTATCGACCGCCTTATTTACCCTGGTCGGCGTCCTGGTTAGGGTACTGAGTGATGATATTGGGGTTTTCCAAATCCTCTTTTTCCGCCAATTAGTGTTCGTTACTTTGCTGATGCCCGCTATTGTTAAAAATATCGATTTGTTACTCAAACCCAAGCACCTGAAATTACATACATTCCGTATCTTGGGGGCTTTTACTGCGTTATCTCTCGGCTTTGTCACCGTCAGTAATATTCCGCTGGCTGATGCCACAGCGTTGGGCTTTACCCAAGTACTGTTTGTGGCGGCTGTATCCTACCTCTTCCTTGCTGAAAAGGTCAGTGCTTCACGCTTGTTTACCATCATTACTGGCTTCATCGGTGTGATGATGGTGGTCCAGCCAAGTTTCGAGCAAACCTCACTGACCTATACATTACTGGGGCTGGCGGGGGCGTTCGGCGCAGCAGTAGCGGTGATTTGTGTTCGCAAAGTTGCCCAAGTCGAGTCCAAAATCACTTTACTGGCATATCAGGCTATCTTTGTCGGATTAATGGCATTGGTACCCAGCTTGCTGAACTGGACATGGCCAAATGGCGAACAACTATTGCTACTCATCTGTGTCGGGATTCTCTCATCCATCGCCCAGTGGATCGGTGTTACCGCTTATAAGTATGGCGAGGCAAACGTGATAGCCAATGTCGAATACGTTAAGATTATTTACTCTATGGCTATTGGTTACTGGCTGTTTGCTGAAACGCCAAACGGACTGGCAATCACAGGAACCTTGGTGATTATACTGAGCGCAATGCTACCTATGCTTTATAAAAAGAAAATAAGCCAACCACTTGTTGAAAACCGCTAAGAGGGAATGTACCGCATGCTAACCGTGACGCAGCTGGCCAAGGCCTGCAATATATCTCGCACTACCGTACTCTACTACGAGCGTGTGGGCCTGCTGCATCCGGCAAGCCGCTCAGATAACGGTTACCGCTGGTACGGCGACAAGGAACTGGCTAGGCTAAAGAGTATTCTGTCATACCGCTCGTTTGGCCTTCCGGTACAAGAGATTGGTCCGATGCTTGAGCGCAATAAAACCGTCAAGCAAGAACAAACCCTACGCAATCAATTCAACGCATTGGAGCAAGAAATCCAGACCTTGCGCCAGCAGCAAAAAGCCATCTTAATGCTTTTGGAAGAACCTGAATTACTTGAAAAAGACCAACTAACCAAAGCGCGTTGGGTCGAGATCATGCGCAGTGCCGGGTTCAATGAAGAGGAGATGATGAACTGGCATAAGCAGTTTGAAAAAATGGAGCCTGATGCCCATCAGGAGTTCTTGGAATCACTCAATATCGACGCCGAAGAAATTGCAGCGATTCGCTTACAGTCCCAATAGGTGCACTTCAAACTAATTGAAAAAGCCGCGAAATTCTCACCTCCTGACAATAGATCTTCTAGCTATTCGGCTCCTCATGATATGCTTACCGCCTCTTTAGAATAACAGCAATAAGGCGCTGTTATTATTGACTTTTTAGGTATCCCTTGATGTATGAGTCGACAGTCATTTTTGCTGCCACCCTTATCTTTCTTGGCTCTTTTGTTCAAACAGCTATCGGCTTTGGGTTAGCGATAGTCGCGGCCCCATTACTGTTTCAACTGTCACCACAATATGTACCAGCCCCTATCTGTTTGGTTGCACTGGTTATTTCCTTGATCAATGCATTCAAGCTACGGAGCAGTGTGTCCATTGGCGGCTTGAAATCAGCCATTATTGGCCGAGTGCCGGGTTCATTACTCGGTGGTTTTCTATTAACTGTGGTATCCGGTGCAACGCTTTCGTTATGGCTGGGTGCCATGGTGCTCATTGCCGTAGGTATCAGCGCCCTGCCATACCGTTTGAAGCCCACGCCGAACAGGATGCTAGTTGCCGGGTTTATGTCTGGCGTGATGGGAACCAGCTCTTCCATCGGCGGACCGCCTATGGCCCTTTTGATGCAACACGAAGAAGCCGCCAAGCTTCGTGGCAACCTGTCGGCATTCTTTGTGATCACTTCGATAATGTCTCTGGTTGTACTGTCGTTTTACGGCCACTTCAACATAGATCACATTCAGATCACCCTGCCACTGCTGCCAGCGGCTATCTTGGGCTATTGGTTGGCGAACAAGGTTGTCGGCAACCTATCGCAAGGCGTAGTGAGAAAATTTGCCTTGCTGCTTTGCCTAGCCAGCGGTTTGACAGCCATCTATCAAGGTATTTCTGGGTTTTAACATTCAAATCCCTTCTTCAATCGCCCCAATAGAATACAGCACTAACTCGGCGGGGTTCTGATCCTCGCCGAATGTTTGAATATCCTCTCCCTCGATTTTCAGCTCGGCAATAATAGCCAACGCTGTATCCCGGTTCACATTGATGATGGTCTCCATCTCCAGTGCAGACACACCAAACCGGGTTGCGACCAGCAGATCTTTTACTTTCTGTTTCTCGTCCATTAGCTATTCACCGCTCTGTTGAAATACAACGTTCTTTTAAAAAATAAATCTCCAAGATGAGCATAGATGGCTTTCAGCACAATGAAAAAGCGAAACGGTAAACACATCCAATCCCTTGATAGCACTGGGTTGCTAGGGATTAGTTCAGAGAAAAACCTTTACACAAAAATCATTTAGCAGGTGGTCATTATGGTGGTAATCTAGCGCCGATTTTAGGTTTCACCAGCGGGCTATTTGAAAGCGACATGAGAAAAACACTATTGGCAGGTTTGTTCAGCCTGGTTCTATTTGGCTGTGCCACTCCCAGTGAAGAGCTGATTTCGCAAGCCGACCAAGTCCGAGTGCTTACCACCAGCCTACCCAGCCTCGACCAATGCAACTGGGTCGGTGAAGTCACCGGCAACGAAGGCCACTGGTATTCCTACCTGTTCTACAGCAATGACGCCCTCATCCAAGGCGCGGTCAATGAACTGAAAAACAACGCCTTCCGTATGGGTGCCGATACTGTGGTCACCATGAGCCCTCACAACTTTACTACTTCGGTCTCTTTGCTTGGCACTGCTTACGACTGCCGATAAAGACTGCAAAAA
Source organism: Photobacterium sp. AWH4_225 (assembly GCF_056158405.1). Taxonomy (NCBI): domain Bacteria; kingdom Pseudomonadati; phylum Pseudomonadota; class Gammaproteobacteria; order Vibrionales; family Vibrionaceae; genus Photobacterium; species Photobacterium sp. AWH4_225. Next base: position 989,994 of record NZ_JBSWTF010000004.1, read on the forward strand.
AAGAGCCTGCTAATGCAGGCTCTGTCATAAATTGATTCCGTCAAGTGAAAGATTACGCTGTCGGTAATTGGCTCAAGAACGACTGGAAGCCAGCACTTCTTACATGCCCCAACACCTTGCGCATATCGGCAATCAAACTGCTATCAGACCAATCAACCCGAATATCAACCGGAGCTTGAGTCTGGCTTTCAACACGCAGCGAGGCCGAATAAGTCCCCCTCTTATCACCACCACTTGCGAGCGCCGCTTCCAAAGAGCTAATCAATACTTCGGGTAATAATTGCTCATAATCTTCGCAATAGCTTGGCACCGCATTATGCTGCAATACCTGTTCAGGGTTGGTACATACCGCATGAATAAAGCTTTCTGCAAAACCATGCAGTACGCTCTCGTTCTCCAACATATTGCCAGCGACCGCAATATGCGGAAACGCAACTGAACCAATAACCGGAATATTCTCGTTGCCGTGAATAAATGCCGTCGAGCCCTGTCTATCCATTACCATACACTGACGCTGCTCAAACCCAGCATCTTCACTTTTCAACCGTGCTATAACCTCACTGCTATCAAAGCCTTCAAGCAATAGTTGTTTCGCTTTCTCGGCATACCAAGGATTAGTGAATAACCCTTGAGTGGCGCAGCCTCCTAGACCACGCCAGCTATGGTTCACATAGCCACCGACGGACACACCACCGGTTGCTGTAATCGATGCGGAGGTCCCTATCTCGGGGTTAAAGTGAATAAGTGAAATCGTCATAACATCTCAGTGAAAAATTAGTAGCCAACCAATTGGCCAATAAACAACGCCACCCAACACAGTGCGTAGACCAGCACCATGAATGGCAGAATGGCTTTCAACCACTGCTCATAAGACACACGGCCCAGTGCCAGCATAGCCAGCGTACCGCCAGACGTTGGAACAATTAGGTTTGTCAGGCCATCACCGACTTGGAATGCGGTGATCATCAGCTGACGGCTCATACCGACCAAGTCAGCAACAGGCACGAGAATTGGCATAGTAACCATCGCCTGGCCCGAGCCTGACGGAACAAACAAGTTAATGACACCTTGAACCACACTGGCAACAATAGCGGATACCGCGATAGGCATATCCTGGATCAGTGAGCTCAAAGCATTCACAATGGTGTCGATGATCTGTGCTTGGTCCAAAATCACCTGAATAGAGGCAGCAACACCTATCACCAAGGCACCAGCCGTCACGCCAGAAGCGCCTTCCATCATCTGCTTGACGATACCGTTAGCCCCCAAGCCATTAACCATGCCGATAGCAATCGCCATCAATAGGAAAAGGCCTGCGATTTCATTGATGTACCAGCCATTAGCAAATACACCGTATAGCATGATGCCAAGGCCAGCCAAAAAGACGCCCAGCGTCGCTTTGTCTTTACCGCCTAGTTGGTACTCGGAAAGATCTTTCTTCAGCCCTTCAACACCTTCCGGCTCTTTAAAGTCCATTTTTGTTACTTTGGCGCAAATGAAGTACGCCAAGGCAGCCAGGGATGTCAAAACCATCAAGGTACGCAGCCACGCCCCAGAGAACGTAGGCAACTCAGCAATGCCCTGAGCCACCCCCACGGTATAAGGGTTGATTGGCGACAGTGCAAAACCAATACCGATGCCACCAACAGCCATCACTGTTCCCACCAGCGATGAGTAACCAACCGCTGCTGAAATCAACACCGCTACTGGCACTAGGGCAATATTGTTTTCAAATCCAACTGCGACACCAAAGAAACCATAAATGAAGGTACCAACAGTGATGATAACGTTACGGTTTTTAACGCCAACTTTATTCACTGCAACACCAATGGCGTTTTCAAGTGCACCCGTCTTTTGCAAAATGTGGAATAAGCCGCCTGCGATAAACACGATAAACAGGTAAGGCGCTGCACTGATCAGGCCCTTTGGAATGGCGACAAAAATATCAAAGAAGTGAACCGCTGGAGTATCGGTTAAATAAGCAAAAGACTCCGGTACTACTGTAGTTCGGCCATTGGCGACCACACGCTCAAACTCACCGGCTGGAACAATAAATGTCAGTACATATGTCGCAACCAGTATCATGAAAATCAGCACCATCGGGTCTGGCATATTCCTATACCAAGGACGCTTTGCCTCTGAAGCCATCTTCTCTGTCATATCCATATCTTTTTCTCCGTCGTACCTAATAATCAGCCAGCTATCATTGGTATTTCGCACATTTCAATTGCGCCAATGAAGCCGGCCTTGTCCTAAACTCTGTAGGCAATCCTAGCTACAGGTGCTATCGCCTCTAAGCAATAGACAAAACTGCTGAAGCACCTTAAGCGACGACAATAAGTCTGCTTGGGTGATCGCTTCATCAGGGTGATGGCTCACGCCATTCTTACAGCGCATAAACAACATGGCAATATCGGTTAAGTGCGTAACCGCCAAACCATCATGCCCAGCGCCACTAAACAAATACTTAGACTCAATGCCTGCCGCTGACGTGGCCTGTGCCAGCATCGACGACAAACTTTCTGAGCATGTCACCGCAGACTGCTCGTAACTCAGCTTGTGCTCATAACCCAGGTTATATTTCTCCATCTGCATCTCAATATCCGCCAGCAGTGCATGCCGAGCGGCTAGTCGAGAACTGTCATTCGGTGAACGCAACTCGATAGTGATATCTGTTTGCTGCGGGATCACATTAACGCCATTAGGGTAGTTTTCGATTTTCCCTACCACGCCAACCAGATCCTCTTTGCTTTTACACAGCTGGTCGAAATTATGGATAACCTGCGCTGCGCCAACCAAGGCATCTTGGCGCATGTTCATCGGTACCGTACCGGCATGCCCTGCCTTGCCCTTTATCGACAAGGTATGGCGCTCGATACCGGTAATGGCACTGACAATGCCGACCGGTAAGCCCGCCCTTTCAAGTTGTGGCCCTTGCTCGATATGAAGCTCGACAAACCCCAACACCTCATCAGGTTGGTAAGCATCGTTGCCGATAAGCTCAGGACGACAACCAAACTGTGCTAGCGCATCGCGCATTGTCATTCCCTGCGCATCCGTGGCCTCAAGCATCAGTGGATCAAAGGTGCCCGAAATAGCCTTTGAACCAAGCAAGGTTGACTGGAAGCGCGTACCTTCCTCGTCGCTAAACGCAATCACGTCAATGTGGAAAGGCAACTCGGTATTGTTGCTGTTGAAATAATGAACTAGAGCCAAAGGCGCAATAACGCCGAGGATCCCATCGTACTTACCGCCATTGGGTACCGTATCTTGGTGCGATCCGAAGATCAGCGTTTTGGCATTTGGCACTTTACTTTGATAACGCCCAATCAAGTTGGCGGCATTATCCAATCTGACTTGCATACCGGCAGCCAGCATCCATTGGCGTAATTTATCATTCGCTTGGCGATGCTCCTGCGAAGCACACAACCGAGTCACCCCCTCAATATCGGGGTTCGATGTTTGCGAACAATCTGCTACTTCTTCCAACCATTCCCAAGTCAGGCTGGCGCATTCCTTTAGTCCAGTCATGTATCAATCGGTCTTTTTTTGCTCATGATTGGCTGTAATTTATCATGATAAATATCAAAATAAAGCTATTTATCATGATAAATAATGAACTTTTGCCGAGAATAATCCTTTATAGGCATACTTTTTAATCGTCTTTCCGATGAGAAAAAATGATGACAAGAGATAAAATATTGGTAAGAATCAACCGCTAACAGCAAGTCAAATCAACAGCAACACAGCACTTCGAGGTAATTGTGGCAGGCAGTACGAAAGGCAGACGAACCCAACAACTTGCTGAGTCAATCAAGTCATGGATTGTCGAACAGAATTTACAGCCTGGTGATCGACTTCCCAACGAGTTACAGGTTATGGAGCTTTTCGATGCATCGAAAAGCACCGTCCGTGAGAGTATGCGTATTTTGGAAGCACAAGGGATCTTGGCGACCAAAACTGGCCCCAAAGGCGGCGCTTTTGTCGCAGAGATGGGTGAAAGCAAAGCACAATCACTACTGAGCAATTACCTGTTCTTTAAAGATCTTTCTATTTCCGATCTCTACCAAGTCCGCCAATCACTAGAACCAGATGTCGCCGCCTCTCTGGCCGGTAAATTATCAGAACAGCAGCTACAGCGGCTAGAGGCGCAAATAGATAAATACAGCACCCCGCCAACCGATATCTTCCAGGAGCGAGAGCACCATATTGCCGCCATTGAGTTCCACAGCCTGCTCGCCAGCTACTCAAGCAACGAGCTTTTGAAATTCATTGTGCGCTTCACCGCGCAGATGCTCACCGATCTCACTATCTACAAAAAGCTCTATGAGCCTGAAAATCATGAGTTGTGGCAAACAGGCATACAAAGCCAGAAGCAACTGGTTGAAGCCCTTCGTGCCGGAGACGCACCGCTGGCGAAAAGCATCATGCAGCAACACATGCAAACCGCCCACCAGCTGATGAAAGAGCAAGAAGTCGAAGTGGCACAGAAGTTTTTGCAAGAATAATCAGCTAGCCAACTTCTCGACCAGATAATCAATAAACACCCGCACCCGCTTGGCCTTCTGTGTGTTCTGATGGAAATACACATAAAGGCCAGAATAGGGGTACCAGTATGGTTCCAAAACGGGCACGAGCTGTTTATCCGCCAGCAAGTCATCAATCATCGGTTCAATCACCCGGCCAATGCCCAGGCCATTCACCGCCGCATCGACCATGACATCGGTATCGTTGACGATGAGCCCCAGCGGCATGTCCACCGTAATATCTTGTCCGTTGTTGTCCAACCTGAGCGGCGCCAATTGATTAGACGCGATAAAACGGTACTGGATCAGCTTGTGCTGCTTGAGATCATCCGGTGAGCTCGGCATACCATGCTTATCAATATATTCCGGCGAGGCAAACAACGCTTCTTTGGTCGGCGGCGTGAGCTGGCGCGCCACCATGCCCTCTTCAACCCGATCACCAAAACGGAGCCCCATATCAAAACCGTCACTGATGATATTGACCGCCGCGTCATTGATAGAGATTTCCAGCTGGATATTGGGATAGCGCTGGCAGAACTCGACATAAATCGGCTTGAGCAGGTACTGGTAGGCAAAACGAGGAGTGGTGATCCGCACCTTACCGGAGGGATCTTCACTTAAATCCTTGACGCTCTCGACCGCAAAGCTGAGATCCGACATCGCCCCTTGGGTACGCTCAAACAGAAGATGCCCGGCCTCGGTCAACTCTATACGCCGGGTAGTCCGGGTAAACAGCGGCAGCCCCATTTGTTGCTCAAGGGTTTTCAGCGCCTGGCTGACCGACGGCGGGGCGATCTCGAGCTTGCGTGCTGCACTGGAAATACTGCCCTCGTTAACAATGGTGTGGAACATCATCAACTGGTTATAGGTTGCACCGTTCAAACTAACCTCACAGGTTTTTCGATTTAATGAACATTATTAGCTTAATCCTAATAATTAATTAGGAAAACATCATCTAAAAATTATCAATCTAGCTAGATACACTTACCCCATCAAATCGAGAGCGATACGAGCGGGAGCAAGACAATGAGCAACGTACTGGTAATTTCAGGCCACCCAAACCTAGACGAGTCATACACCAACACAGTGATCCTAGAATCACTACAACAAGGATTAGACAGCGTTGAAGTGCGCCGCCTAGACAGCCTATACCCGGACTACCAAATTGATGTAGAGGCAGAGCAACAAGCACTGCTAAAAGCCGATGTTGTCGTGCTGCAGTTCCCGTTTTACTGGTACTCGATGCCAGCCCTGCTGAAGAAATATCTCGACGACGTTTTCTCTTACAACTTTGCCTACGGCTCAAAAGGCGACAAGCTAAAAGGCAAAGATCTCATCCTGTCTTTCACCATTGGCGGGCCGGAAGAGTCTTATGATCCTCTGGGCTACAACCACTTTACGGTTGAGCAATTTATGTACCCGCTGCAGCAGACTGCGTACCTTGCAGGTATGGTGTACCACAAGCCGGTTTACAGCCACCGCATGGTCTATATTCCTGGTGTGTACAACACCCAAGAAGAAGTAGAAGGCCGCGCCCGCGCCCATGCAGACAAGCTAATGGCGCAAATTGAAACTATCACCGGCTCTGCTGATAACAAAATCCAGAAGTTTGTCGCCAACTGGTTCGCCGAGTTCGACAAGCTGCCAGAAGAGAATACTTTCTTCACTGAGTTCCTGGCCGATGATGTGAACATCACCATGCCAGAGGGCACCTTTATCGGCCACGAAGGTTTCCGTGACTGGTATGCCATTGCCCGCGCTACCTTCAAACCGGGCTGTGACCACCAGGTGGAGCAAGTTGAAATCAAACCACAAGATGACACTCAAGGTAACTTGTACCAGGTAGAGCTACGTATCCGACTGCTAGCGGAGAGCTTTGAAGAGTCAGTGCTCAAGGGTGAGAGCATCAACCTGCTGGTCAACGAGACTTGGTCGGTAAGCTTGGATGAAGCAGGGAAAGTCACTATCCATGGCTACCTTGTCGAGCCAGTGAAAAACGACTGAGAATAGACAGCCTCAGATAATAAACAGCGCCGCTTTCTTATCGAAGACGGCGCTGTTTCTTCACTTTCTACAAGCAATATAGATATATCAGATATCACCAAGCGCAGACCAAATCAGTCTCAGCGCAAGAATCGTCAGCATAATACGCAACGCCACCTGGAACCTGTCATTCGAGACTCGCTCAAGCAACGCCTTCCCTGCCATGGTGCCGAAGAAGCCGGTCAGTATCATCAGCACGATAACCCCGGCCCAATCGGCAAAGGCAAAACCCAGCCCGCCGAACACGACAGCCTTTATCAAATGCTGTGCCGACATCAAGGCGGCCATAGTACCGACCAACTTTTGTTTATCAGCAATAACATGCCTCATAGAAGCAATCACAAACGGGCCAGTTGCCCCGACAAACATAGTCAAAAAGGAGGTCAGCCCGCCTAATACCGTCAGGCTTTTTTTGCCGTTCAATGCCGCTGTAATGGGTACCCAGCAGCTGAGTAAAATGAAGCCACCTAAGATCAACTGGATATAGGCAGGTTCGAGCGATACCGCAATATTGCCACCAATCAACGCGCCTATCACAGTGCCAACAACAAACCACATTACCAATGGCTTGAGCACAAACCTGCGCATCAACAGCAACCGTCCGCCATTGCTGCCAAGTTGCACCACCGCATGAACCGGAATAATCGCTGCCGCAGGCATAAAGCTCGCCATAACGGCAATCAGTAATGCGCCTCCGCCGGCTCCCATCAATGCCGTCACCGCAGACGTGACAAAACTCAGCGAGACCAAAATAGAAAATTGCATGTCTGTCAGCACAGCGGGCTTAAACCATTCAAAAATCTGATCCATCAGCCAGTCATTACTCCTTTGATTTGATGACTTATTTTAAGACTTTGGATTATTCATATAAAAACCCCCACATCACAAAAACAAAACCTACTCATGAATACATACCGGGCTTTTTTGTTCTGCGCATAGCGACTCCGTCGATTTTAAGACCTTGCCCTAACCTACTAACACTATGATTTTGAATCACTTAATTTTTGGTATACAGTAGCAGGCATACAAGCACTTAACTGTCCGAAGGACTGCTTTCGCTTTCTTCGACTTGCCCCTTGGTAACGAGCAGCCTATGCCTTCAACTTCCCAGCGCCGAACAGAAATCCTTGAATTTATCCAGCAGCATGGCAAGGGAGAAGTAGCCTATTTCACCGAGCGCTACGAAGTGTCTGCCGTTACCATCCGCAATGATCTCAATTACCTCGAGAAGAAAGGTTGTGTGACCCGCTGCTACGGTGGTGCGACCCTAAACAACCAGTTCACCTTCGACCGGCCGCTCAATGACAAGAAGCAGCTTAACCGCGAAATCAAATCGCTATTAGGAAAAAGGGCTGCGCAGCTTATCGAAGACGGCGATACCATCATCATTGATTCCGGCTCGACCACTGAACAGGTAGCCCTCAACCTCCAGGGCAAAAAGAACCTGATCGTGATGACAAATGGCATCAACGTCGCTTATCAGCTAGCGAACCAACCCGATGTTGAGGTGATGGTCACCGGTGGCCAGATGCGAGAGAACTCCTATTCCCTGCATGGCGGCTGTGGCGAGAGCCTGCTGAACCATTACCGCTTCAGCAAATTGTTCCTTGGTGTTGACGGGTTCGATAAGCATGCGGGGATCACCACCCCGCATTCAGGTGAAGCCGCCATCAATCGCAACATGATCAAAGTTGCCCAGCAAGTTATCGCCGTGACCGACTCCTCCAAATTCGACAGGCAAAGCTATTGCCTGATTGCCAAAGCAGATGAAATTGATGTGCTGGTGACCGACAGCGGCATCCCAGATGACTATGTCGAACAACTCACCCAGCTTGGGGTAGAGATCATTATTGTTGATTAATCCGGCCGCCCTCCTTTCTATTAGCGATACCTCACCTGCATACCTTTGAGTTCATGTTTTTGATATGAATATCAATTTTGTGATCTCAAGCAGGCTTAACTCCGAAATGCCATCACTCGTCTGCATATTCATCCAGCTTTCATTCCACCACTGAATAACCCGTAAGAATAAAGGGTTTTGTTGTCTACATTCCCACCAAACCGAAAAACTCAACCTTTCGTTTCAGGCAAAACGAAAGGGTTTTGACTAAAAAATCCTTCGCTTTGCCACTGTGATCTCCCTTCGCTTTTTTCTTTCTAACCAGTGCTTGAATAAGAACCAAAAGGAAATGAAACATTTTCTACTGAAAAACGAAAAAGAATGAAAGGATGTTGAGGGTGTTATGACAAGTGCCGAACGCAGACAAAAAATCATGATGCAAATCCGCCAAAACGGCGCGGGCAAAGTGGATGATTTCGTTGAAACATTCAACGTCTCTGCTGTCACAATCCGTCACGATCTCAACCTGTTGGAGAAAGAAGGCTGCGTGTTCCGCTGTTACGGCGGCGCAACGTTGAACCCCAACTTTGCGTTCGACCAACCCCTGCACCGCAAAGGCCAGATCAACCGCGATCAAAAAGACTGCATCGCCAAAGTGGCCGCTGCTTTGGTCAAAGATGGCGAGGCCATTATTCTCGACTCCGGCACCACCATCGCCAAAATGCCGCAGTACCTCACCCAGCAGCAACAACTGGTAGTGATGACCAATGCGCTCAACACCGCCTACCAGCTGAGCGGGTACGACAACATTGACCTGCATGTGGTTGGTGGCAACCTGCGCCGCTCCTCCTGCTCGCTGACCGGTCACCAAGGCGAAACCCAGGTGCGTGCCTACCTGTTCGACAAACTCTTTCTCGGTGTCGACGGCTTCGACTTGGAAGCCGGGATCACCACGCCAGACCAACACGAAGCGCAAATCAACCGGGCGATGTGCGACGTGTCGCGCCAAATCATTGCGGTTACCGATTCCAGCAAATTTGGCCGAAAGAGCTTTTGCATGATCCGCGCCGCCTCGCAGATAGACACCCTGATCACCGACAGCGAGATCCCCGAAGAGACGCTATCCGCCCTCAAGGCACTCGGTGTTGACGTCATTATTGCTGATAAAACAGATTGCTAGGACTCAAGATGAAACCATTACTCGACATTATCTCAGCACACAAACAAGGACAGGCCGTCGGGGTTTACTCCGTGTGCTCAGCCCATCCACTGGTGCTTGAGGCAGCCCTGTGCCAAGCCAAGCAAGACAACCAGCTGGTGCTGATTGAGGCGACGTCTAACCAGGTCAACCAATATGGTGGCTATACCGGAATGACCCCGAGTGATTTTGCCGAGCGAGTCTTTGAGTTAGCCGACAGCATAAATTTTCCCCGCGACAGTATTGTGCTTGGGGGTGATCACCTTGGCCCGAACTGCTGGCAATCATTAGCCGCTGATGAGGCGATGGCACGCTCAGAAGTGTTGATCGCCGAGTACGTCAAAGCCGGTTTCAAGAAGATCCATCTCGATTGCTCGATGCCTTGTGCCGATGACAGCTTGCCGCTCAGTGAACTGACTATGGCTAAACGTGCCGCCAAACTGTGCGAAGTTGCAGAGAAAAACTGGAAAGAGTGCGGTGGAGAGGCGCCAGTTTACGTCATTGGAACCGAAGTCCCGACACCGGGCGGTGCACTGGAATCGTTGGAAGGCTTGGCCGTTACCCAACCAGAGCAAGCACTGGAAACCCTCAACGCCCACCATCAGGCGTTTTCCGATATCGGCTTGGGCTATGTGTGGCCTCGGGTGATCGGCTTGGTGGTACAGCCGGGCGTCGAGTTTGACCATCATTCGGTTCACCACTACCAGCGCGAGCTAGCCAAGCCACTGAGCAAAATGATCGAAAGCCAGCCGCATTTGGTATTCGAAGCCCACTCGACCGATTACCAGACACCGGATACCTTCGCCCAGCTGGTAGAAGATCACTTTGCCATCCTCAAGGTAGGCCCGGCCCTGACCTTTGCCCTGCGCGAAGCCTTGTTTGCCCTCGACCGTGCCGAGCAAGAATGGCTGGGCCCGCAACAAGCCGCTCATTTGCGAAGCACCATCGAGCAAGTGATGCACGAAGAACCCGATTACTGGCGCCAGCATTACCATAGCCGCGGCCACCAGCAGTATCTCGACTGTACCTACAGCTTGAGTGACCGCATCCGCTACTACTGGAGCCACGCCGACGTACAACAGGCACAGCAGAAACTGTTTGAGAATCTGACCCAAAACCCAATCCCCCTGACGATTCTCAGCCAGTACTTGCCGAACCAAGCAAAAGCTATTTCACAACATCTCCTGAGCAATTCGCCAAGGGATATAGCGATTCACAAGGTGATGGAAGTCACCGATATCTATGCGCGTGCCTGTTTCCCCAATTCCGCTTTAATTAAGGAGCACATCTAATGACTACGTTCTTGGGCTACAGCGACCAATGGCTGACCGAGCGCAACGGCATTCACACTGCCAAAGAAATCAGCCACCAGCCTGCGCTATGGCGTAACCTGGCCAAGCTCCTCGATAACCAACTCGATGACCAGCTAGACAGCCAAAATGCTAACTTGCGGGCGTTCCTCGACTTGCTGCTGGTTGAACCCAAACTGCGTATTATCCTAACCGGAGCAGGAACATCAGCTTTTGTCGGTGACGCAGCAGCCCCATTTATCCAGGCCAACAACCGATTTAACGTTGCCTCAATTCCAACCACGGATTTGGTCTCGAACCCAACCGAATACCTCGACCCAGAGAGCCCGACCCTGCTGGTGTCATTTGCCCGCTCCGGCAACAGCCCAGAGAGTGTTGCTGCTGTCGAGCTGGTCGATCAATTGGTTGAAAACAGCTACCACCTATTTCTGACCTGCAACCCAGAAGGCCAGCTGTCGCGCCACGCCAACAGCCATGACAACGCCTTCTGCCTGCACATGCCAGACGGCTCGAATGACCAGAGCTTTGCCATGACCTCCAGCTTCAGCTGCATGCTGATGGCGGCTATCTCTATCTTCGGCAGTGAAAGCCAAGCGCAGCGCAATGCCCATATCGCCCAAGTCGCTACCCTGTGCGAAGGCAAAATCAACGAGTGGCAAGACACCGTCAAAACACTGGCCGCCCAGCCTTACCAGCGCCTGATCACCCTTGGCAGCGGCGGCTTGGCAGGCGTAGCCCGCGAAGCCTCGCTCAAATCTTTGGAGCTAAGCGCAGGCAAAGTCATGACCGCCTTCGACTCGTCGCTGGGCTTCCGCCATGGGCCGAAATTCACCATTAGCGATCAGGCTGTGGTGATCCAATACCTATCGAATAACCCGTATACCCGCCAATACGATCTGGATCTCTACAACGAAATCGACAACGACAACCAAGTTGGGATCCACATTGCCCTGAGCGGCAGCCGCTTAGATGGCGAACTTGTATTTGAACTTGAGCAACCTGAACTTCCTGACAGCTGGCTTTGCTTCCCCTACATCCTGTTTAGCCAGATGTTGGCCTTTGAAAAGTCTCTCCAGCTTGGTCTTGGGCCAGATAACCCATGCCCGACCGGAGAGGTAAACCGAGTCGTACAGGGCGTCACCATTCACCCGTACTCACTGTAATCCAATAGCGATAAACAAAAATAAAAAGGAATGAATTATGCCGAATATCGTACTAAGCCGAATTGATGAGCGTCTTGTCCATGGCCAGGTTGGAGTGCAATGGGTGGGATTTGCTGACGCCAATATCATAGTGGTGGTTAACGATGAAGTCGCTACCGACACCATCCAGCAGAACCTGATGGAAATGGTGCTGGCCGATGGTATCGCCATCCGCTTCTGGACCGTGCAAAAGACCATCGACACCATCCACAAAGCCGCAGACCGCCAGCGCATCCTGCTGGTCTGCAAGACCCCCAAAGAATTCCGCATGCTGGTTGAAGGCGGTGTACCCGTGAAAAACATCAACGTCGGCAACATGCATTACGTGGAAGGAAAGAACCACATTGCCAAGACTGTCTCGGTTGATGCCGACGACATCGAGGAATTCAACAAACTAAAAGCACTGGGCGTGACCTGCACCGTACAGGGAGTGCCCACCGAAAGTGCAACAGACCTCTTTACCCTACTCTAATTCATAAGGACAACCGTTATGGAAATAGGATTTTTACAAGCATTGATGCTTGGCATCCTTGCCTTTCTAGCCGGGTTAGACTTGTTCAATGGTCTTACCCACTTCCACCGCCCGGTGGTACTCGGCCCGCTGGTCGGCCTGATCCTCGGGGATCTGCAAACCGGTATTCTGGTCGGTGGTACGCTGGAACTGATTTGGATGGGCCTTGCCCCTCTTGCTGGCGCACAGCCACCTAACGTCATCATCGGCACCATTGTCGGTACGGCGTTTGCCATTACCACCCGGGTCGAGCCAAACGTCGCGGTAGGGGTCGCAGTACCTTTTGCTGTCGCGGTTCAGATGGGTATCACCTTGCTGTTCTCGGCAATGTCAGCCGTGATGTCGAAGTGTGATGAGTATGCCCAGAATGCAGACACCGACGGTATCGAGCGCGTTAACTACTTTGCCCTTGCGGTACTGGGCACCTTCTACTTCCTCTGCGCCTTCCTACCGGTTTTCCTTGGAGCAGAGCACGCCGGGAACATCGTCGAAGCCTTGCCTAAAACCCTGATTGACGGGCTGGGCGTCGCCGGGGGCATCATGCCTGCGATTGGTTTCGCCGTGCTGATGAAAATCATGATGAAGAACGCCTATATCCCTTACTTCATCCTTGGCTTTGTTGCTGCCGCATGGATTGAGCTGCCCATTCTGGCAATCGCCAGTGCCGCAACCGCGATGGCAATCATCGACTACATGCGCAAGTCAGAACCCACACCTGTGACCACCGCACCGACAGCAGAGGACTACGAAGATGGCATCTAATGTAAGCGACGAAATGAACGTACGTCCTACCAACACCGACGTGCAACCGGCTCCGGGAGTCGCCCCGGATGAGTATGAAAACAAGGAAGTGGGTGCAGAGCTGACCAAAGCGGACATCAACCGCATGGCATGGCGCTCACTGTTACTGCAAGCCTCGTTCAACTTCGAGCGTATGCAGGCATCTGGCTGGTTGTATGGCCTACTGCCCGCGCTGAAAAAGATCCACACCAACAAGGCTGACCTTTCCAAAGCGATGCAGGGGCATATGGGCTTCTTCAATACCCACCCGTTCCTGGTGACCTTCGTGATGGGGATCATCCTGGCGATGGAGCGCTCCAAGCAGAACATCAGCAGTATCCAGAGTACCAAGATCGCGGTCGGTGCGCCGATGGGCGGGATTGGCGATGCCATGTTCTGGCTCACCCTGCTGCCTATCTGTGGCGGTATCGGTGCTGACCTTGCGCTGCAAGGCTCCATCATGGGTGCGATCTTCTTCATGGTGATGTTCAACGCTGTCCACTTTGGCTTGCGCTTCGGCTTGGCCCACTACGCCTACAAGATGGGTGTCGCGGCTATCCCGATGATCAAGGCCAACACCAAGAAGGTCGGCCACGCCGCCTCCATGGTCGGTATGACGGTAATCGGTGCCTTGGTCGCAACCTATGTCCGCCTCTCTACCACCGCTGAAATCACCGCTGGTGATGCCGTGGTCAAGTTGCAGGCTGATGTGATCGACAAGCTGATGCCCGCCTTCCTGCCACTGCTTTACACCTTGGCGATGTACACCTTGGTGAAACGTGGCTGGAGCCCGCTACGCCTTATCGGCATCACCGTTATCGTCGGTGTCGCAGGCCGCATGCTGGGCATCCTATAAGGCTGTTAGCAACAGAACCAAAACAGAAACAACAACAGCAAGACAAAACTGAAACAAACCTAAAGGGCCGGAACTGGCCGGCCCTTCACGCAGGAACAACAACATGATCGCAGTCATTCTTTCAGGCCACGGTGGTTTTGCCTCTGGCATCGAGCAAGCCATTGAACAAATCATTGGTCAGCAAACCCAATTTCGGGCCATTGATTTCCCGGTGGAATGCACCACTGCCCAGCTCGACAAAGCCATGCGCGAAGCCGTGCAAGAGCTCGATTCCGGCGAAGGCATTGTCTTTCTGACCGACCTTCTGGGTGGCACACCGTTCCGCTCCGCCTCGCTGATCAGCCAAGAGCGCGACGATGTCCAAGTGGTCACTGGCACCAACTTGCAGATGGCCGCGGAAATGCTGCTAGAACGTGACGAGCTAACCCTTATCGAATTTCGTGATCAAGCCTTGGCCTGTGGCCACCGCGGGATCACCAGCCTTGCCGCTGAAATGACAAGCAAGGAACAACAGCAACAGGAAGCCATTGAAGATGGGATCTGATCTCCGCCATTACCGCGCCGCCCGAGTCCTTGCTGGCACACAGTGGCTAGAAGACGGAGTAGTCAGTGTCGACAGCCAAGGGGTTATCGTCGCCATTGCGCCCTTCTCCTCTTTGGCCTATGAATTTCAGCGCGACGTGACCGATTTAGGCGAGCAGTATCTGCTACCCGGCCTTATCGACAGCCATGTCCATGGCGCGGTGGGCTGCGATGTGATGGATGCCCGCCATGAAAGCCTCAATACCATGTCGGTCTTTTTCGCCAGCCTAGGCGTAACCGGCTTTGTCGCCACCACGGTTACCGGCCCGGTGAAGGCGATCCAGGCAGCACTGGCCCAAGTGGGCAAAAGCCGCCAGCAAGGTGTCGATGGTGCCGAACTGCTAGGCGCCTATTTAGAAGGCCCCTATTTCACCGAGAAAAACCGCGGTGCCCACCCAACCGAGTGGTTCCGCGAGTTGGATGTCGACGAGCTGGACAGCTGGATTTCCTATGCCGACAACCAACTGCTGGCAGTCGCCCTTGCGCCGGAAAAAGCCGGGGCCATCAAGGCGATCAAATACCTGCATTCACAAGGTATCAAGGTGATGCTCGGCCATAGCGATGCCAGCTTTGATCAGGTACAGCAAGCCTTGGATGCTGGGGCCAACGGCATTGTCCATTGCTACAACGGCATGCGCGGCTTGCACCACCGGGATCCCGGCGTTGTCGGCGCTGGGCTTTGCCATCCGCACAGCTATGTCGAGATGATCGCCGATGGCCACCATGTTCACCCAACCGCGATTGATATCGCCCATCGCTGCTGTGGCGAGCGCCTGACGCTCATTACCGATGCGATGCGCGCCACCAACATGCCAGACGGCCAGTACCAATTGGGCGAGTATCTGGTCAATGTCAAAGACGGTATTGCTACCACAGACAGCGGTGGCTTGGCAGGCAGCACCCTGACCCTGCCCAACGCGGTGTTCAACCTTATGCAATGGCTAAACCTGCCACTGGAGCAGGCTTGGCTGCGGGCTTCTCTCACCCCCGCAAAATCTCTCGGTCTCGATAGCCGCTGCGGCAGCCTAGAGATCGGCAAGCAGGCCTCTATGGTCGCGCTGCACCCTAACCACAATATTTCTAAAACCTGGGTTAACGGCAACCTTGTATTTGACGCTGACCATGTTTGTAGCCAGGAGGCTGTATGTATCTAATTTCTTCTCGTGAAATGCTCAAGCGCGCACAAGTCGGTGGCTATGCTGTTCCTGCATTTAATATCCATAACCTAGAAACGGTTCAGGTTATCGTAGAAACCGCCTCGGAAATGGGCTCCCCGGTAATTCTGGCGGGTACACCGGGCACCTACCAATACGCAGGCACCGATTACTTGGTCAGCATCTGCAAAGAAGCCGCCCATAAGCATCAGATCCCATTGGTATTGCACCTCGACCACCACGAAGAGTTGGCTGATATTCGCACCAAGGTTGAACACGGCATTCGCTCGGTAATGATTGATGGCTCTCACTATGCCTTCGACAAGAATATCGACATCGTGCGCAGTGTTGTTCAGCACTGTAACCGCTTCGATGCCAGTGTCGAAGCCGAGCTCGGTCGCCTTGGCGGACAGGAAGATGACTTGATTGTCGACAGTGCCGATGCCCTGCTCACCGACCCATCTTCCGCCGCTGAATTTGTTCGCAGCACAGGTATCGACTCACTGGCCGTTGCCATTGGTACCGCCCATGGCATGTACAAATCCGAACCGCGGCTAGACTTCGAGCGCTTGGCCCAGATCCGCGAAGTGGTCGATATCCCATTGGTACTGCACGGCGCATCTGGCGTGCCGGATGAAATGGTGCGCCGCTGTATCGAACTTGGAGTATGCAAAGTCAACGTAGCAACTGAGCTCAAAATCGCCTTTGCTGATGCGGTGAAGAAGCACTTCGCCGAGCACCCAGATGCCAACGACCCACGTAAATATATCGTCCCAGGCAAAGAAGCGATGAAGCAAGTGGTCATCGACAAGATCCGCATGTGTGGCAGTGAGGGCAGGATTTAAGGTTTACCTCTATCATCCACTAAAAGTGCCAGCCTTGTGCTGGCATTTTTGTATCGGTACTTCAATAGAACCTGATTTTGAGAGACATAGCAGCAAAACCAGCCCGATCAAACTTCACTTTGTTTGACCTAAATCGCCTTCTGAACAAGTCACTAACTTTCAAGCCTCATGAGTATGGTTTTGCCAACACTCATATGCAAAAATAAGAGAATTAATATGTTATGTGAATGAGTGGCTTGAAAAAGCAAGCTAAGTCAGGCGCTTGGCATAACAACTATTTAGCGCACTATGTTTTTTACCAAAAGGTAGATTTGGACATTTTCTGCTAAATATATTCTTATATGTTTGTTGGTGTTAGAAGTGAACAAAGCAAAGAAAATCAATCAAATTCATAAAATCATAAATGAAAAACAAGACGCACTATCTGATGCGCTTGATAGCGAAGACTATGATTTGGTTGTTAATAGTTTTAGGGAGTATTTGAGTGAGTTTGTTAAGATTGGAAACTATAATAAAACTACTTGGGCAGTAACATGGACAAGACAATGTTGGAAGTTTTTTGATATTTTAGCTAAATATGAATTTTCGACTAGTTTAGTTACCATAATTGATGAAAGATTAGAAAATGCTCCTTTAGCCTCTCTTGAAGCTTTAGAGTTTATCCGAATTGAATTGCTTTGGAATATCACAAGAAACCCGAAACTAGTTAAATGTGATGCCGAAAGATTAATTGAGCTATACCCATATAATATTGAATTTGTCCATACAGTAGCTCATATACTAATAGACCAAAAAGGTGATGATCAGTTTAAAGCTATTCGATACTATCGAAAGTGTATAGATGAATGGGGTGGAAGCTATAACGACATTATCAAAGATACATACAATTATGAAATTAGAATATTTAAAAAAACCTTAGAGGATGGGGATTATTTTCACGCTGAAAAACAAATAGATTTCATACAATCCTTTCCTGCATATAAAAAGAATCCTTTCTTTAACAATAGTTCTCTATTGTTCAGAGAGAGACTTAACGACCGTAAACATACAGAAGCATTGGCTTCAAAAATTGAAAGAGAAGTTAAGCAGTCAGTTAAGGAAGAGTACGAGAATCAAAGTAAGAAAAATATTGAAAACCTTGGTGTTTTCAGCGCAGTGATCACATTTATAATCACTGCTGCCGCTTCATCTTTTAATTCTGACAAGGCAAACACTCCGCTAATACTTATTTCTATAGGTATGATTTTAATTTTGTTTATTTCAACTATCTCCCTTTTCAATGATAAACCAAAAAAAATATTTAGAGATTTTAGATTTTATATACTTATAATTTTCTCAATACTTACTTTTTACTCTATCTCTACATTTAAAAATATATCGAACATTGTTGATATAGTTACTACTGACACTACTGTTAATAAAAGCAATCAACCAGAGCAACAACCAGAGCAACAACCAGAGCAACAACCAGAGCAACAACCAGAGCAGCAGTAGATATAGCGCCCCGTCTAGTAATACGGGGAAAAAGTTTAAGGGGGCGTCATGCCCTACAGCGCGGTACGGTGCCGAGGTTCCCACATGAATAAGCCCCTTAGTCGGGGCTTTTAAAATTTTCGGTTAGCCCTGTTAGAATTTTGCTATCGTTGTACTGCTATTAACAAACATCAGTTGCTCAACGACTCTAAACTCTGCAACTTCGTAATTGACCGAGTCTTCGAAAGCAGTGTGTATTTCCTTAAATTCTGGTTCTGATGCTACTCGTCCACATAAGTCTAAGTATTCACAGTACAAATCTACTTTTTCAATAATGTACTTGTGAGACTTGCCAAGAATGAAATAGCACACCCTGCTGTCCCAAATCGCATAAACACTTGGGTTTACGAAATGTAGAAGTTTTGAAGCGCCAACAAGAGAGTTGTTTACCAATGACTTTAAAGCAAGGATTTCATCACTTGAAATTCGTTCAGGCAACTTTGCCTTGTTTAGTATATTCAGCGACTCTTCAAAGTTATTCGATTTGAAGTTCATGATTGTTGGCATCCACCCATAAGTGAAATTTGCACCAATAACCAAGTCTTGCTCTGTAAGAGTATCCTTGTCACTGAAATACTTTACGAAATGGCGATAAGAACGGTGATATGTGTGCTCGGGGTCTTCACTCTTCAAAGAGTCAGCGAACCTCAAGATATCTTTAATTTCAATATTCTTCATAGTTTCCTAAAAATTCTAACAGCTTCATATATTGGAATTTTCAACATATCACGTTCAACTGTATCAATAGCCTTTATTGTGGTGACGAACTGAGGACAAATTTATCTTAAAGTTAGTTTCTCAACATCCTAGCTGTTCTGATGATAGCGGCCTTCATCTCCCTATCGCTCTCGACATGAATAGAGCTTCATTAGTCGTCTGCACTTCGGTGGTATATTCAGACAACGTATTAATCAACTACCTAATTCAAATTAACCATCTCAGCCCCCAAGCCGAATCAATCAAAACCGCCAAGCGTTGCAAGTATGTACCTCAATCATTTTATATATTGTGCATGCTAATTCGTTGAATTCACCTGCTTACCAAGCATTTGATCTACAACTGGTGTCATCTTCGTCTCCACACTATCGAACTTAGTAAGCGCTAAACCACCTTTTCCATTAAGATGAAACTCACCGTAGCTGATCTGCTTATATCCTTTATAGAGTCTCAACTCTGCATGTGATAAATATGGTGTGAAATCCCAAGATCTTAATGCTGTATAGGTCAACCTGTATTCACAAGAAGGTAACGTGGCATCAACTACCTGAGTGGTAATGCCATGATATTGAAACCTATCTTCGACCACAGGTAAAAACTCACTAACCTGTACTTTAGGGTTCCTTTCTATACAAACATGAGAAAGGTTGTACTCACTCGATACTGGATCCACTTTTATCGACGTACAACCTGATAATGCCACCAAAGAAACTACTATTATTGTATTAAATTTCATAATCTTATCCCTAGATATTCTTGAACAGGAATAATTTTAGTCAAAACCATAGCCGTATGAAATAAGATTAATAACAATACCCAATATATGTCATATTATGACCGCAAGATAACAGCCTCATCTGTTGAGCTAATCTTGAAATCACAACCTTCTAGAACATTTGAGCTTTTAGAGGGTTTCAAATGAAGGGAGCAATGGTTTCCTTTTAAGTAATTGTTTCAAAATCCTAGCCGTTCTAATGATGGCGGCTTTTTCATTCTTCATTGCTACATTTAATGTGCCGTGCAGTGAAAATAGGAACGCTTGAATGAAGTCCCTTCTAACTATCAGCCTGATTTTTCTTTGTTTGTCCCCATTTGCTTTTGCCGCAGATCCGTCCCCAGCCGCGAGCGAGATTGTTCAAAATGCTAAAGAAGAATGCGCTCGTTTTGAGAACGGTGAATTCCACGCAACAGAACAGGCTATCTCATTGCATGACTTAACCGGTGACGGCCAACCAGAAGAAATCGTGGACGCATCGCAGTTTGCCTGCTCAACGTCGTCTTCAATGTGGGGCGGTTCTGGTGGCACGTTCTTATGGGTAGTTGTGGATGGAAAACCCTATGAATTTCTGGCTAATAAATGGGAAGTTGTCGATTTTGAAGGGCAGCCAGTACTCTTACTTGCGGTACATTCTTCTGAATGCAGCGATACTATTGGCCCCTGTTATCGGGCGCTAGTGTGGAGCGATGGTTTCAGGACGACACGCTGAGTCACATCACTAAGCCATATCGCTAAGCCATATAGCTAAACAGCCAAAGCTCTAATCGCATCACTGATAGACAAGAACTGAATCTTGGTTAGGCAGACTTCCGCTTTTGAAAACTCGTGTGCCTGAATCAGCTCGGTAACCTCCGAGACAGAAAGCGGGTTGCCGCAAGGCTCATAGGCAAAAACGCCCGCTTGAGCCTCACGCACCTTATAGCCTTGCCCCTGGCTATCGATTAGATAGTCATCATCGCTCCAGATAAGTGACTCAAACTCAGCGATGAGGCTCGCTTCTGAGGCGAGGTAAAGCAGCTCATCATCACCGTCGAGTTTGAATATACAAGGCCATTGGATCATAGGTTTTCTCTTTTATGCTGAGGTTTCTGAATGCCACACCATGATTGTCGTTTCTATGTCATGGTGTTTCGCTTGATGCAGCGCGGTAAAGCCGTGCTTTTCATACAAGCCAACATTGAAGCTTTCACATTGTAGGTACAGCTCTTGGATGCCTAACTCAGGCGCTAAACCTTTTGCGTGCTCTAACAGTGTGCTTGCAATCCCCTGCCCTCGGTTCGCCGGGTTGGTGAATACCCCACCAATCCAATTTTCATATTCGAGGTAGTTCTTATTTTCACGTAGCTTCAGTTCGATAACGCCCACTAAGTCATTGTCTATATGGGCAACGAAAGCCATTGGTACCTTGTCACGATTTACCGCTTTCTCTAGAACCTTCTCGAGTAACGCAGCTTCAGTAATATTAGGTGCAATATGAGACCACTCGTCAAAGTACCATTTTGCTATCTTTGGCGCCTCATCTGGGTGATCCGCTAATAATGAAATGTCCATATTCCCTCTTTGCCACAAAACCGCTTGATATGTTGAGTTCCTCAAGATATCACGCCATCCCCCTACCCACTATTGTCCAGCTAAGTTATTATTTTCTTTTTGAAAGGGACATTTCATGAAGCACTTACTCTTGGTGGTTTTCGCGCTGTTTCTATATCTCGGCCTATATTGGCCTGATGTTGATAAGCAGCTGATGTCCCTGCTCCATCACCGCTCTATCCTCACCCACAGTGTGCTATTACCTCTTATTATGATGGTATTGCTGCGCTCCAATTACAGTAAGCCTATTGCCGCCGGGTTGAGTGCGGGTATCAGTATTCATCTAGCGGCTAGTATGATTACCCCAATGAGCGGATACTCTCAGGTTTACCTTCCAGCACCACTGAGCAATTCAATCGGTGCAACTGAGTCATTAATATGGCTAGGTTTGAATACCATTGCTGGGTACTTTCTGGCATTGAGCTCCCTCAAGGCGCACAGTAAAACCATACCCTTTATCTACCTGCTGGCAGCAGCAGGATATAGCATCTACGTTAAAGATGATGTGCGACCTTGGTTGGTCTGTTTCGCGATTTTCCTTATCCCATTCATGTTCGATAAGGCCAAGAGTAAATTAAGGCGAGTCACTTAATCTGGTAGTTAACGCGACTATTATGATGATGCCATTACCTTGATACCAAATAAGGTAAATAGCCCGCCAGTAACATAATCCATCACACCTGAAATGCGCGCATAAACACTTTTCGCTGATTGATGTGAGAAGGCCACGGCGAGAAAAGCGTGCCAGCAAAGTGTAATAGCTGACATAGTTAGCATGGTAGCCAAAATCATAGAAATGGTCATAGCACCTGGAATAGACACACTAAACAGGCTGACCACAAAGAAACCTGTTTTTGGGTTTAGGATACTGGTAAAGAATGCGGTGATGAATACCTTTCGGTTCGATGGAGAATTCAGTGATTGGCCCTGCGGCAACTCACCTAACCTTTTCGTTTTTCGGGTTTGGTAAATCTGACGAAGCCCCAAATACAATAGGTAACTACCGCCTACCACTTTCATCACGCTAAACAGTTCTGGGAAAGTCGTCAGCAAGATAACCAAACCTGAGCCACCGAAAAATGCCCAAAGCAAGATGGCAGTACTGACCCCTAAGGCAGAAAACATCGCCAAGGTTCGGTTGTGTTGCAGCGCGGTATTAATGGTTAAAAGTACATTGGCTCCCGGTGTCGCCACAGCAAGAATCCAAATCAAGGCTACATGAGCAAGAACCAACAGAATTTCCATTTCCAACCATCCCAATAAAGCAAAGTAAGAGCCGACTATCCTGCCAGTATCACTATATTGTTTATAAAGGCAATATATTGATCTGCAAAGCCGTATTCCGATCATAAGTCTTCACGACTTTCGCCAAATACCCTCCCCCGATTATTGGTATATAAGAAAAAGCGCTGGCAGGACATTATCCTCACCAGCGCTCTCTAATATTTAGCTTGTCTGATCCATGATCACCCGCGGATCAGCACTGCTCCACGTGGAATTTTCTTTCCGAGCTTTTTACAGCTACCCACTTTCGGCTGTTTGTGGGCGGGCCTGCTGGTATACCACAAACGGCATTTACCTTTAGGTGGCATGTACTGCTTGGCTACACGGTGGGGAGGGTGCTTGTGACCATTGCCTGGCTTAACAATAACAGTAGGTTTTGCATAACTGGCAAAACTGGTTAATAGCGCAAATGATGCGACAAGTAGATATTTTTTCATTGATTGCTTTGATTTATATATAGAGCTTATTGATAAGCCAACCATATCACTGCTAACAAATCTGTCTGTTATATAACTGTCAAATCACATTTAATATCAACATCTTATCATAATAACAATGTATTGCTTTAGGCATTAAAAACCCCGCATTAATTAATAACAAAATAATGCGGGGTTATTGTTCATTTATATTAGCGAGAAGGCGTTACTGAGTAATAGCAAGCTCACCGTTTAGGTATTTGGCCGCCAGACGCATATAAGCTGGGGCTTTAGTTTCACCATAGCCCGAGTGGTAAGGGCTGGTTGAAACCACAATCGCGGCAAAGTCACGCTCAGGATCCATGTAGATCATCTGGTTCATGTTACCGCTTTTGGCAATTGCCCCGTCATCGTAGATGAAGTCAAACTGGTAACCGTTGCCTTGTGCTTTATCTTGGAAAGAAGATACCGAAGAAGCTTCTTTTGCTGTTCCTACGTATCGCTCTGAATCGGCTTCGCCACGGATCAGATCAATTAGTTCAGGCGTTACCACTTGCTCAGAAGCAACCGCTTTCCAGCTAGGGGTAAACAACGTAGCGAAACGAACCATGTCTTCCGGTGTGGTTTGCATCAAACCCAATGCCAGAGCATGGCCGTTAGGCGCTAGACCGAATACCGCAGGTTCACGTGCATACATTTTCGACCATACTTTCTCTTCGAAAATCTTCGCCCACGTTTTGCCTTCTACGTTCTCGATAATCTGGGTCAGGATACTGGTGTTGATGGAAGCATAGCGGAATACCTCTCCCTGCTTTTCGCCTTCCAGTTTTTCCTGATCAACCGCAACATCGGTTAGCCAATCTTCAAACTCGCCTGTCGACGCCCTTGGTGAACCTGTAATAGCAGCAAAGTAGCGCACTACCGGAGAGTCTGGGTTTAGAATTGACTGGAGGGTCTCTTCGTTATCCAACCCTGTCGCCATGTTCAGTACACTCTTAACGGTGATCTCGTCCCACGTTGTGCCTTTTAGTTCAGGAATATATTCCGGTACGACCTTGTTCACGTCGACCTTGCCCGCCTGAACCAACTTAGCCATCACCAAGCCCACGGTTGTTTTGGCTGATGAGTACCAAATATGGCGATCATTTTTGTTCATCCCCGGATAGGCTTCATACACTACTTGGCCTTTGTGAACCATGATCATCGCCTGAGTACGGAACATCGGGTTTTCCATGTACTCGTCGAGCGACAATGTGCCCTGGCCAGTTTGAGCTTTCAAATCGCCAATACGGTTGTTGATATTGCGCGCAAGCGGCTTGTAATCTTCGCTCGGACGAGACAGTGCCGAGTTCATAACTTCAGTCATGTGACCGTTGTAGTACACCGCATGGTCACCTCCCATCTGCAGGTGGAAGTTATTGAAGGCTTGCTGGGCTTCAGTCGCAAATTGCGGGCTGAATGGCTGCTTGGCACGCTCAACATCAAAGGTCACATCGGCACCGGGTACTTTCAGTGCCTCTTTCATTGGGGCAGGAATATCGGCAGAAGCATAGGTTGAAGTCGCTAGCGCTAACAACAGTGCAATATTTTTCAGCTTCATAAAGGGCTCCTTATTGGATTATTGATACAAGAAATAAGGATGGATACGTACAATCACGCGCTACTTGAACTCGTAGCGATAATTCAAATTCAGACGCTGATCACTGCCGTAAAGCGAGCTATCAACCGCAATACCCACCACGTTGATCGATTGAGATGGGGTTAGCTGATGGCTGAGCCCCGCACCTCCCCAATAGGACGAGTAGTTGTTTTGGCCCTGGGTGGTACCGAGGACAGCGATACCGGTCCATTTTTCGTTAAATGGCTTAATCGCAAACATGCCGAGATAACCGGCGTGGCTGCGAACCTTCTCTTTCACGCCATCTTCCATGGTTTCACCATCGTTGTAGCTGTAGCCGAAGGTAACAAACGGCATCCAACCCCATGGGTGACTCTCAAGCGGTAGGTAAGTACCCGCGCTATACGAGGTATTAATGTTGCCATCGCCAAAGTCCGACTTGCGCACATCGACATTTAAGATGCCGATATCGAACAGCCAAGATCCGCCAACACTCCACTCATCACCGTCGTCGGTAATGGAGACATTGATCATTCTCGCTTCATCAAGGCCGAGCGAACCGTTAAATCGAATGCCGGAATTGGTCCAGCCAGCACCTGCTCGGGTGATGATCTTGGTTGGGTCTTCAGCATTCTTTTCTTCTCCGCTGGTCACATCGGCGTGAGCAGTGGCAGTAGCTGCAATAGTGGCCGCAGCTAGCAATATTTTTTTCATTCAAGGTTCCAGAGGTAAAAACACCCATATCTAAATGCTTACTTCCAATAACGGACCTCATAGATTCATCTCAATACCAACGCTGATACCTAAAGTAATAACGAAGACAAAAAAGAGGCTACCCCGCAGGGCAGCTAAGATGGTCAAAAGATCCAGCCCTTGGAGGTGCTGGAAAAACACACATTTGAATTTCTGCGCAAATATTACCCACACTGCATCAGCACAAATAGGTCATTTCGCGACATAACATCGTGGCGAGGAAATAGATCATCTGTCGCCAATTGACCTATTGATAAAACGGAAGAATGGACACCCTGAGGTTAGATTTTGTGAAAGCCCATAGGCAGCGATATCGTGATATCGCTGCTTAGCAATAACCAAGGATGTTGAGCGTGAAATTAAACAGCAAGTTAGAAAATGATCAGGCGTCGTATGTCACCCCGATATACACCATTGATTGCGCATTGGGTTCAAACCCTTTCGGCGCACCGCATATTTCGCCAGATCAAATGCTTGAGATCCTCGATGAAATCAACGAGTACTACAGCTTCAGCAATCTCGCACAGCTGAGCCATTTAGTCGGGCGTTACCTTGGGGTAAGCAGTGATGATCTCACCTTTACGACTGGGTCATTGGGCGGACTGGAGCTGATATTCAATAAGCTGATCGACCACCAGCATAGAACTATGATTGGTATCGGGCCACAGTTTGTCGAAGGGGTCTCTGAGTTCAAATTGGTGGGCGGTAGTTACCAAGCCCTGAACATGTTTGATTTCAACAGCGACAATGACTTGTTTGGTGCGCTGGAGAATAAGATCCTGCGCGAGCAGCCAACCTTGGTGTACATCGATAACCCGAACAACCCCACTGGCAGGATTTACGACAAAGCGCATTTACTGTCGCTATGCCAGGTGTGCGAGCAAGCTGGCAGCTTACTGATCATCGACGAGGCCTACGGCGAGTTCCTAACCCAAGAGCAATCAATGGTGAATGAGTGCGAACACTACAGCCACCTTGTGGTACTCAGAACCTTCTCCAAAGGACTTGGCTTGGCAGGGTTGCGTCTTGGCTACATTGTTTCGTCGCCAACGCTTACCCCCTACCTTCAAGCTGCGGTCACGGTTTTTACCCCATCGTTGCCCGCGCTTAAGATCGCCTGCCATATTTTGCCAAAAGCCAATGCCTTTGTTACTGACAACCAAGCAAAGACCATCGCTTTCAAGCGTGCCGTGATGGATATTCTCCACACCCATGGCTTCAATATCGTGCCGACATCAGAGCAAACCCCAATCATGCTGGTTCATAAACCTGGGGTTAAAATGGCAGAAGCACTTAAGCAGATAGGCATTCTGTCATGCTGTGGCAAGCACTTTGACATTACCAGCCCAACCATGGACAAAGAATATGCTCGGTTACGTATTGTGGGGAATGACAGGGATCTGCACCAGTTAAGAGTTAGGCTTCAGAGCACCCAGTAATTTTTCTCGATACGATCAAAATTACGCTATACCAACTAATTACGGCTTGATGTAACATCTTGCCCTAAAAGCAAAAAAGAGCAGATAACAATGAGCTTCAACGTTCGACTCGCAAGTATTGATGATGCCGAGGGCATGACCCATGTCCTCAACCCCATTGTGGAAGAAGGTTTATACACCGTATTGGACACCACCTTCACTCCAGAGGAAGAACAAGAGTTTATCCGCAACTTCCCAGAGCGAGGCATCCTAACTGTCGCCCAACATGACGAAAGCCATCAGATTGCTGGTTTCCAGGCTGTCGAGCCTTTTGCCGACTATACGCGTGTGTTTGACCATGTCGGCATTATCGGTACGTTTGTCGACGCCAGCTTCCGCCGCCAAGGGGTTGCCAAGCGTTTGTTCGAGACAACCTTCGAGATTGCGAAGACCAAAGGTTACGAGAAGCTATTTGCCTACGTGCGCAGCGATAATGAAAGAGCGCTGGCTACCTACTTGAACCAAGGCTTCGAGGTAATTGGCACGGCGAAAAAACATGCCAAGGTTCGTGGCGAGTATGTTGACGAAGTGCTGATTGAGAAGTTTTTGTAATGGGTATTTAGCATCTATCCAGCTCACTTAGTGATATATTAATCCTCATGAAATGGGCGATTACAGGATAGACGCTTTGCCATCATCATTCTTCAACCCAAAACCCTATAAATTCGGCCTCACCCTTTCCGGGGGTGGCGCTAAATGCATGGCGCAAATCGGCATGCTGCAATACCTTGATGAACAAGGCGTAAAGCCGGATATCATTTCTGGTGCCAGCGGTGGCGCACTAGTCGGTGCGCTATACGCATCTGGTCATAGCCCGGAAAATATCCTTTCATTCTTTGTTGAAAGCCAGATTTTCAAAGCCAGCAGCTTCTCTTTCAACAAGCTAGGATTAATCAACGCTGAAAAGCTCAATCGCCATTTCCATGGTTGGATCAAGCGTGACAACTTCGATACCCTTGAGATCCCGCTCTATATCGCCGCTACCGACCTCAACACCGCGCAACAAGTGGTGTTCCATGAAGGTGAACTCATTCAGCCGCTACTGGCCTCGGCGGCCTACCCTGGTATGTTCACCCCGGTAAAAATCGGTGATAAGCTGTTTGCCGACGGAGGCATCACCAATAACTACCCGACGGACCTTATTCACGACAAGTGCCGTGCCCATTTAGGTATGTACCTCAGCCCGCTGGAGCACAAAGCCAACCATGAGTTCTCCGATGCTTTCGATGTACTCGACCGAGTATTTGAGATCTATAGCTCCGCCCACCTGCTAAAAAGCATCAAGCTACCCGATATCAGCCTTGCGCCGGAAGGTATCGACCAATGGGGTGCATTCAACGTCAACAATGACAGCCTGAATACTATGTATACCTTGGGCTACGAAACAACCCGTGATTACTTCGAAGGTGAAGGCGCTGAGTGGCTAGAAGAGCTCAAAAAATCCCTTAGCAAGAAGTCTTTCTTGGAAAACCTGACAGGTTGATACCCGGAATCCCCCAAAATACAAAAAAGGGCCAGATGTCATCATCTGGCCCTTTGTTTTTTCATTTGTGAACCGCGGGCAAGAAACTAATTAAAGCACCTGCTCACATGCAGCAGCTACCCAATCAGGGCTACCTTGCTGTTCACCACCAGCGGCTAAAATCATCGGATAAACATGATCCCACGCCTTATGGGCGGCTTGATAGGCCGGGCGAGACTGCAATGCCTCCATCCAGCGGGCCACATGGGGATACTGAGTAATGATGGTGCTGTATTGCGGGTCTATTTTCAGGGCAACCACATCCGACACATAAAGAATATCGGCTGCAGTAATTTGCTCGCCACATAGGAAAGGCCCTTCTTCCAGCAGACTATCGAGCTGTTTGAACATGCCATCCATCGCTTCGCGCTTTTGCGTGATTTCCGCATCCGATGGCTTTGGAAAACCCAGGTACACCGGCATCAGCAATACAGGAAGGAAATAATCCAGGGTTAGGAGACGCCTTAAATTGGTGTGATACCAAGACAGGTGCTTGTTGATTTGCGCCTTGGTTTTGATATCGCCACCAAACCACTTATCACTACAACCGTTGATGTCAGTTAGGTAGTTCATCATCGCCGTTGCTTCCGACAAGCAGAAATCATCATGCTGCAACGCAGGGACTTGATGGAAAGGGTTTACCTGCAAGAACTCAGGCGAGACATGCTGCCCTCGTGTTAACCAGGTCAGACGAATATCGACGGGAAGATCAGCCTCAAGACACAGCCAGTGAACCGCACGGCTAGGCTCAGATGTTGGATCGTGGAAAAAAACAGGCTTGTTCATTTTTACCTTTTCTCTTTTCTAAGTGAGAACTGCTGGCGCAGTTAGTGCGGTAAAATTAACGCAGCATTATAGAATCACAGTATATACAAACAGAGTCAATAAATAACGCTCAGTTATGGTTCGAAGCCTTTTAGAGTGGTCAAAACTCAGTAAATTTCACACACACCGTTACTAAATTACAGGTGATATTCTCCTCGCTGAACCTTAGCTAAACAGCATATGAAAGCCGTTGAAAGCTTCTAAAACCCGCAAAAAAACAAATCGACCTACCTCATACTTTTAACCTACGCAATCGGCAAAAATAGACATTAATCACATTAAGTAAAATAAATTAAATTTCCATTAATTTGATCAACTTCTAATTTTACCTATTGATTTGTAACTTAGAAAAACAATGAAATTAAATTACTTGGTTAATTTGAGAACCAACAAACAAAAGACCGTTTGACACCCAAATTAACTAGACCTAGCTCACAAAAATCAGCCGTTTGCTTCTTTAATCCGCTTGTATTGATAATAACCCCAACAACGAACAACAGGGTTAAAGACATGCTATACGAGTTAATTGATCACGAATTAGTGGATGTCATCAATGACGGAACATACCAATGGCAAGAAGCTGTAAGAAAAACAACTGACTACCTTGAGCAACGTGGCTACGTATCAAATCAGTATGCCGATGCCATTATCCAATCAACAAAAGAAAATGGTCCTTACTACGTATTATGCCCTGGCCTGGCAATGCCTCATGCAAGACCTGAAACAGGGGTATTGAAAACCGGCCTAGGTATTCATGTTTTCCCATCCCCTGTTGATTTTGGCTCTGACCTCGGTCCTGCCAATGTCCTTATCACTTTAGCAGCAAAAGACTCTGATACCCACATTGAAGTGATTCAAGCCTTGAGCGAGATGTTTGTGGATGAAGAGAACATTGAAAAACTAGCCCAAGCATCTTCTAAAGAACAAGTGCTAGAGATAATAAAAGCATACTAAGAAGGAATATAACGTGAAAGCAAACATGCGAGCAAATGTGCAAGCCTTTGGGGGTCACTTGACCGCCATGGTGCTGCCGAACATCGGGGCCTTTATTGCCTGGGGTTTTATTACCGCCCTCTTTATCCCAACAGGCTGGATGCCTAACGAAGCCTTTGGTGAGCTTGTTGGCCCAATGATCACCTACTTGCTACCCCTATTAATTGGTTACACCGGTGGCCAGATTATCGGTGACAAACGCGGTGCGGTGGCCGGTGCCATCGGTACCATGGGTGTCATCGTTGGTGCGGATATCCCAATGTTTGTCGGTGCGATGATCATGGGTCCACTGAGCGCATGGGTGGTGGTGCAGATGGATAAGCGTATCCAGCACCGCATTCCTTCGGGCTTCGAGATGGTGGTAAACAACTTCTCGCTCGGTATCGTCGGCATGATCCTGTGCTTGTTCGCCTACGAGATTGTTGGCCCTGCCGTCACCGCCGCTAACCTGTTTGTTAAGTCAGGCATCGAAGCGCTAGTGGCTACCGGCTTCCTACCGCTTCTGGCGATTATCAACGAACCTGCCAAGGTACTGTTCCTGAACAACGCTATCGACCAAGGGATCTACTACCCACTGGGTCTCCAGGCTGCAGCAGAAACTGGCAAATCTATCTTCTTCATGGTGGCATCTAACCCAGGTCCAGGTCTTGGTATGCTGCTGGCTTACGCTAAATTCGGCCAAGGCCTGAGCAAGCGCTCTGCACCAAGTGCCATCATCATCCACTTCTTCGGTGGTATCCACGAGCTTTACTTCCCATACGTACTGATGAAGCCAATCATGATTGTGGCAATGATTGCAGGTGCGGCAACCGGTATCGCAACCTTCAACCTACTAGATGCAGGTCTGGTAGCGGGTCCTAGCCCAGGCTCTATCTTCTCTTACTTGGCACTAACACCAAAAGGCAGCTTCATCGCAACCATCGCCGGTGTGGTCTCAGCAACAGTTGTATCCTTCCTAGTCGCCAGTGCGATTCTGAAGATGAGCAAGTCAGAGGATAAAGAAACCGAATTCGAGCAATCTGTCTCTGACATGAAAGACATGAAAGCAGAAGGTGCAGTAAAACCAGCAACAACAGCGGCAACTACTGAAGCAGGAACAGATTCTAAACCAATTCAATTTGTCGCCTTCGCTTGTGATGCGGGAATGGGCTCTAGCGCAATGGGTGCCTCAACCTTCAAGCGCAAGCTCACCAAGGCCGGGATTGATATTGAAGTGAAGAACTTCGCTATCGAAAAAGTACCGAGTGACGCCGACATCGTGGTGACCCACGAGAGCCTAGAGAACCGAGCGGTCAACGCGACAGGACTCCCGGTCATCACTATCAAAAACTTCCTGAACGACCCTGCTCTTGATGAGCTGATGGTAACTATCGAACAACAAGCTTAACAATTGCATTATAGGGCGGTCCGCCGCCCTACTTTGGAGAGAAATCATGGTACAAACAACGGCAGCGGTTATCTGTGGCGAAAAAGATGTTCAACTAAGAACGTTCGAACTGCCAACCATTTCACCAGACGAGCTACTGGTAAAGAACATTTCTAACAGCATCTGTCTATCGACTTACAAAGCGGCTCTACTCGGTACTAAGCACAAGCGTGTACCAGAGAATATCGCTGAAGTACCCGTGATGACTGGCCACGAATACGCGGGCATCATTGTTGAAGTGGGTGAGAACCTGAAAGACAAGTTTACTGCAGGTGATTCCTTTGTTCTGCAACCTGCAATGGGCCTGCCATCTGGCTACTCTGCCGGTTACAGCTACGAAACCTTCGGCGGCAATGCCACCTACTCTATCATTCCAAAAATCGCTATCGACCTAGGCTGTGTGCTGCCATACAAAGGCGAGTACTTTGCCGATGCTTCACTAGCTGAGCCTATGTCTTGCATCATCGGTGCTTACCATGCCAGCTACCACACCACGCCGTATGTTTACGAGCACGAGATGGGTATCAAAGAAGGCGGCTCATTGGCTCTACTAGCCTGTGCCGGCCCTATGGGTATCGGTGCGATTGATTACGCCATCAATGGCCCGGTTAAACCACGCATCATAGTCGTGACCGACATTGACCAAGCCCGTCTTGACCGCGCTGAAAGCCTGATCCCAGTGAGCACTGCGCAAGAAAAAGGCATCGCACTGCACTATGTGAATACCGCGAAAGTGGACTCTCCGGTTGAGTATCTGAAATCGCTCAACGACGGTCAGGGCTACGATGATGTGATGGTCTACGCCGCCGTTTCGCAGGTACTGGAGCAAGCCGATGAACTGCTAGGCAACGATGGCTGCCTGAACTTCTTTGCAGGCCCGACTGACAAGAACTTCAAAGTGCCGTTCAACTTCTACAACGTGCACTACGAAGCAACCCATATTGTGGGTACCTCGGGCGGCTCGACAGGCGATATGATTGAATCACTCGACTTGTCGTCAGATCATCTGATCAACCCATCCTATATGATCACCCATGTGGGTGGCCTACAGGCGGCACCGCATACAATTTTGAACCAACTGGAGATCCCAGGCGGCAAGAAGCTTATTTACCCGCACATTGATCTTCCTCTGACTGCTATTGATGACTTTATGTCACTTGCTGATCAAGACCCGTTCTTCGCTGAATTGGACGCTATTCTAAAAGCCAACAACTATGTGTGGAACGTACACGCAGAAAAAGCGTTACTAGAGTTTTATGACGTGAGCTTAGCGGTTTAGTTACAACGAAATTGTGTGGTAGCCTTTGCGCTGCCACATAATGAAGAGGTCACAAACGTTGTCACGTGAACATGAATTACTGAAGAAACTGGAAGAGTGCGAGAACGCCACTTCGTTTCTTCAGATTTCGAACAAAATAATAAACCTCAAGTTAAAAGCATTACTCCCTAAAGTCTTCGTCCAGGACGAATTAGTGATGGAGTATGCTGTGGAGCCATTACTACGGGAAGACGGCCCGTTGGTAACCACTGATGTCGTATCTAAACTGATGTTTGCCATGGGTAAAATCTCGTTGGAAACCTATGCTGATATTGGTTTGTATAACCAAACCCTAGAGTATTCCTCGTCTGTTTCAGACAAAATCTCTTACGGTGATGATGTTATTTACGACTTCATAAAAAGCCAATCGGTGATCTCGACACAGCAAGACGGCTTTTACCTTGAGTCCATTAACAAATTAAAGTTTTCTTCTTTCGAAGCCTTTTCGCAGATGAGATATGAATCTCTGATCAAAACAGTGCTTAACCTTTCTTGTGAGCTGTTAATTGAAAATATCGAAAGAGAGATAATACAGTGAGGCCTCACAGTGAAAGTAAATTTAAACATCAGTGGATTCGATACCGAAGCCGTATTTCCCGATAAAGACATCGAAACCATCCACCAGCCACTGGTTGAAAAGTTCACCCGCCTTTATAAAGAAACGCAACAACGCGTGGTTATTTTTCTCAGTGCGCCTCCAGGAAGTGGAAAATCAACACTTGCCGCCTTTTGGGAATATTTATCAGAACAGGATGAACACCTAGAACCCTTGCAAGTGCTGCCCTTTGATGGCTTCCATTACCCTAACGAGATTCTCGACAGCAACACTACTGAACGAAATGGCGAAACCATTTCCTTACGAAGTATTAAAGGCTCATACGAAACCTTCAATTTGACCGAGCTTATCGGAAAGCTAAAACAGCTCAAAGTCAACGATCCCAAGTGGCCATACTACGACAGAAACCTGCATGATCCGGTTGATGATGCCATTGACGTCAAACGTAATATCGTAGTTGTAGAAGGCAACTGGCTGCTGCTCGATGAGCCCGTTTGGCAAGGGCTGCACAAACTCGCTGACTTCTCCGTCTTCCTCGACACCGAGGCAGAGTTCCTACAAGAGCGCTTGGTCAATAGGAAAATCCGAGGCGGCAGCTCGCCTGAAGACGCTTTGGCGTTTTACCACCAGTCAGATGCGGTCAATGTCGACAAAGTGCTCAACCACTCCATTAAGGCTGATTTGAATTTGTTTATGCACCGCGACGGATCATTTGAAATCCAATAAGCTGTCCACCGTTGAAGGACCTGAATTAGGAGATCACTATGGATATCGTGATTGATAGCCACACTCATACAATCGCCAGTGGACATGCTTACAGCACCATTATCGAAAATGCCCAAGCCGCGAAAAGCAAAAAACTGAAGCTGCTTTGCACCACTGACCATGCCCCGGAAATGCCAGGAGCACCCCACTATTGGCATTTCAATAACCAACGGATTTTGCCTCGTTTCTTGCACGATGTCGGCATCTTGCGGGGTGTTGAAGCCAATATCCTCAACGTCAAAGGTGAAATCGACCTGCCACCTTCGACAGACCAACACCTTGACTGGGTTATTGCTAGCTTTCATGAACCCGTATTCAAACCCGCGACAGAAGCCGAGCATACGGCAGCCCTAGTCAATGTCATCAAAAGTGGCCGGGTCGATGTCCTAGGGCACTTGGGCAACCCCAACTACCCATTCGACATTGAGCAGGTACTAAGTTGTGCCAAGGAGCACAACGTAGCCGTTGAGGTCAACAACACCTCGCTAACTGGCAAAAGCCGCAAAGGAAGCGACGTTCGTTGCAGCAATATTGTCGAGATCGGCAAAAAGATTGGCGTGTATTTCACCACTGGATCTGATGCCCACTTCAGCGAAGAAATTGCCCGGCTCGATCTCGCCATTGCTTTGCTGGAAAAGCACGATGTCAGTGAAGAGCAAATCCTGACCACATCGACTAGCCGATTCCTCAGCTTCCTACTGCTTCGCGGCAAACCAGAAATCACAGAATTCGCAGCTTTATACTAATTTAGATTGATCGATTGAGACCTAGAAATGAATAACACAAACAAACGTCTGGCTAATGCAATCCGTGCCCTGAGCATGGACGGTGTTCAACAAGCTAACTCTGGCCACCCGGGTGCGCCTATGGGTATGGCTGATATTGCCGAAGTACTGTGGCGTGGCCACATGAACCACAACCCACAAAACCCTGAGTGGGCTGACCGCGACCGTTTCATCCTGTCGAACGGCCATGGTTCAATGCTGATTTACTCTCTGCTTCACCTGACTGGCTACGATCTGTCTATCGACGATCTGAAAAACTTCCGCCAGCTACACTCAAAAACACCGGGTCACCCAGAATACGGTTACGCGCCGGGTATCGAAACAACCACAGGCCCTCTCGGTCAGGGCATCACCAATGCGGTAGGTATGGCTATGGCTGAAAAAGCCCTTGCCGCCCAGTTCAACCGTGACGGCCACGACATCGTTGACCACCACACTTACGTGTTCATGGGCGACGGCTGCCTGATGGAAGGTATCTCTCACGAGGCGTGCTCTCTAGCCGGTACCCTAGGCCTAGGCAAGCTAATCGCGTTCTGGGATGACAACGGCATTTCTATCGACGGTGAAGTAGAAGGCTGGTTCTCTGACGATACGCCTAAGCGTTTCGAGTCATACGGCTGGCACGTAATCCCAGCAGTAGACGGCCACGATGCTGACGCTATCAACGCGGCTATCGAAGCGGCTAAAGCGGATCCGCGTCCAACGCTGATCTGTACCAAAACTATCATCGGTTTCGGTTCACCAAACAAAGCGGGTTCGCACGACTGTCACGGTGCACCACTAGGCCATGATGAAATAGCAGCGGCACGTGAGTTCCTAGGCTGGAATCACGGTCCATTCGAGATCCCATCTGATGTGTATGCCCAGTGGGATGCCAAAGAAGCAGGCGCAGCCAAAGAAACAGCTTGGAACGAGAAGTTCGACGCATACGCAGCGGCTTACCCTGAGCTAGCGGCTGAGTACAAGCGTCGTGTAAACGGTGAGCTACCAGCGCAGTGGGAAGAGAAAGCAAACGCAATCATTGCTGATCTGCAAGCTAACCCAGCGAACATCGCTTCTCGTCAAGCTTCTCAGAACGCACTAGAAGCGTTCGGCCAGATGCTACCTGAGTTCATGGGAGGCTCTGCTGACCTAGCACCTTCTAACCTGACTATGTGGTCTGGTTCTAAGTCGCTAGAAGCGAACGACTTTTCTGGTAACTACATCCACTACGGTGTGCGTGAGTTCGGCATGACTGCAATCATGAACGGTATCGCGCTACACGGTGGTTTCGTACCATACGGTGCAACCTTCCTCATGTTCATGGAATACGCGCGTAACGCAATGCGTATGGCGGCACTGATGAAAGTGCAGAACATCCAGGTTTACACTCACGACTCTATCGGTCTGGGTGAAGATGGCCCGACTCACCAGCCGGTTGAGCAGATGGCATCGCTACGCCTGACACCGAACATGAGCACGTGGCGTCCATGTGACCAGGTTGAATCTGCCGTAGCATGGAAACTGGCTATCGAGCGCAAAGACGGCCCAACCTCGTTGATCTTCTCGCGTCAGAACCTTGCCCAACAAGAGCGCGACGCAGAACAACTCGCGAATATCGCTAAGGGGGGTTACATCCTAAAAGACTGTGAAGGCAAGCCAGAGCTTATCCTTATCGCAACCGGTTCTGAAGTTGAGCTAGCGGTAGAAGCGGCGGCACAGCTAACGGCTGAAGGTAAGAAAGTACGTGTAGTTTCAATGCCATCTACTGATGCATTTGATAAACAAGATGCTGCTTACCGTGAAGCGGTACTGCCGTCTGACGTAACTGCACGCGTTGCTATCGAAGCAGGTATTGCTGACTTCTGGTACAAGTACGTAGGTTTCAACGGCCGTATCATCGGTATGACGACCTTCGGCGAATCAGCACCTGCTGGCGAGCTGTTCAAGATGTTCGGCTTCACTACCGAGAATGTAGTGAATACAGCAAAAGAATTGCTGGCTTAATCCTTAACCAATAAGCTCAAGCCTAGAGACTAAAAATGCCGACTTCACGTCGGCATTTTTGTTTAGCCTTACCATAACGATATAGACAAGAAATTAATGTCTATCAAAGAGGTGAGTTAACCCTGGCAACCTTCCCTTCCGAAGTCACTCGGATGCCTTTCCCTTTTGCCGATACAAAGACCGACTGACCTTTCAAAATTGTTAATTCATCGCCCGACAAATCGCTAAAACTAACCTTGTCATCAATTGCGAACCAGATTTCACAACTTTCGGAGTCAATTAAATGTCCATCCGGCTTGTCGAGGATAGAGAAGCTAAAATCATCAACGGGTACCGGATATAGAGTCTCAACGCCCTGTTGCTGAGGCTGTATTAGCAACTTCTCATCCTGCAGAGCCTCGAACCGGCAGCAAGCAAGCAGCTCGTCAACATCAATATGTTTAGGTGTCAGCCCCGCTCGCAAAACATTATCTGAATTGGCCATCACCTCTAACCCTGTTCCCTGAATATAGGCATGTGGGATTCCAGCATCAAGGAACATTGCCTCGCCCTGAACTAGCTCTACCACATTGAGCATCAAGGGTGCCAACAAGCCAATATCACCAGGGTATTGCCCTGACAACATTATAACGAGTTCTGCAAGTGGGCTCTGTTCGTTATGGGCCCAAGTGTTAAGGCTGGCAAGCAAGGCTTGCTTTTGCTCACCGTCAAAGGATAGAACCCTTTCAAATAGCTGGCGTAAGCCGCTGCCGTCTTGGGCTTTGGCAAAAGACTGTAATGGTGCGTCTAGCAAAGGGCTTTGCAAAGCTGATAGCAAGTTAAGGATATCATTGTGAGATCGAAAACCGTTCATAGCCAAAAAAGGAGTAAGTGCACAGATAATTTCTGGTTTGTGGTTACTATCTTTGTACTGGCGATTGGCTGCCGCTACAGGAATACCCTTTGCGTTTTCACGAGCGAACCCAGCTTCAGCTTGGTTCTTGGATGGGTGAACCTGGATAGAAAGTGCTTTTCCTGCCGACAGCACTTTGAACAAATAAGGGAGTTCGCCAAAACGATGGTATGTTTGCTCGCCAATCACTTCTTCCTTATATGTATCAATATAAGCGTGTAGCGATACCTGTTGCCCCTCAACCATAATAGCTGAACTTGCTTTAGGGTGAGCTCCCATCCATATTTCCGCCATAGGTTTATTATCCGGATTAGATAAACCGAATAAATTCACCATTGCCGTTTTACTGCCCCACTCATAATCCTGAATGGTATTATCCATAAGAAAAACATTTTCAATCATGATACTTCCCATTAAATGACGAGTCATTAAAAAATAAAATATCCAGCAACAATAGAAGAGGCCAAATAAAAAATAGGCCAAATAGATATTATCAATGTCGTAAACATAATCGTGCTTAATATTCAATATGCCAATGTCAGGGATAACGCCACCGTTATCACCATGAGCGTAAGAGTATATAATTGCGTCTCGGAAAACTTTTTGACTAAACGAATAGCTACTGGCACACCAACAAATGCGCCCACTGTCATAATAACCGCAGTTGATAATTCACTTTGCCCGCCACGGCTGTAATTCAAAGCAGTGATCCCCGACAAAGCCAATGCCATCACAACCGATGAGCCAATGGATTTTTTCAAATCAATCCCTAACAACGAATTGAATGTCGGCAATAGCATGACCCCACCTCCAACTCCGGTAGAACCTAGCACTGCTCCACAAACCCCTCCCGCGCACATAGCAACGTGTTTGCCTTTTGGGGTCACCGACTCCTGTTGCACAGACGCGGCTTTCTTTCTTTTTTGATATAAAGAAAATAATGACAGTAGCATAATGCCGACAATCGCGAACTCAACAGTCTGGGTCAGTAAAGGTGCATAAGAATCATGACTATTCAAATAAATCACCAGCTCAGTAATTAATACCGTACTCGGGATTGCGCCGAGCAGCATAAACCCCAACGCTTTCCATTCAACATTACCGGCACGAATATGGGACAGGCCCGCATTCACTTTTACAAAGGTTGAGATCAAGCTGGCTGTACCCACCGCCATTACCGTCCCCATCCCAAAGAAAAACTGTAAAATGGGGATGATAAGCACCCCGCCACCGACTCCGGTTAAACCTAGACACAAACCAATTAGACCACCCAATAATAATTTCAATGCGACATCATAGGTCAGTAATGACGCAACTAATTCAATAGTCATCATTGTTTACTCACAGGGGTTGGATAATGCAGTTGTAAAAACGACATAATTTCAGAGGGCGCTTTTTGCATTTTCAGCAAATCACGCATTATTTTCATATAAGGTTCGGTATGGCGGTAATATTGCTGATACCCCGTACACAAATAATTATGATGGGGATACCCTTGTTCGGAAGTCGCAAAACGGTGTTTGGGACAACCGCCATGGCAAGTAAAGCGATAGGTGCACTGTTGGCAGGCAGTATTCAAACTCGCCTGCTTATTTTGACCAAATGCTATCGCTTCCTTACTGCTGTTGAGCTGGCGGATTGTCTGTTGGTGTATATTGCCCAATTTATATTCTGGGTAAACAAAATGATCACATTGGAATAAATCACCATTAGCCTCAAGCGCAAAGGCATGGCCGCATTGCGGAGAATGGACACATATTCCGCTTGGTTGCCCGCACCAACTAGCCAGCGTCGCATCAAAAGCTTGGACAAAAACGTCGCCAACATCCCGCCTGACCCAAATATCAAACACATCACACAGGAACTGGCCAAACTGTTTTGCGCCAATACTGAATGGTGCCAGCTCTCCAACTGGTTCGCCTGGCGCACATAAACTCAGCCCGGATTGATCACTCGCCACTCGCTCCACAATCGGGATGAATTGAATGTACTTTATCCCAAGCTCTCGAAAGTGTTTATATACATCTGCCCCAGACTCAGCGTTGTGACTACCAACAACCGTTAACACATTGAATCTGACACCATCTTCTTTGAGTAATGAAAGAGCGTTCATCACCTGCTGGTAGCTCCCTCTCCCCGAGCGGGAAACCCGGTAGGTATCGTGTATCGCTTGCGGCCCATCAATAGAAAGACCCACCAGCACGTCATTTTTTGCCAAGAAGCGGGCCCATTCACTATCAAGCCCTATACCGTTGGTCTGGAAGGAGTGGTGGATTTGTTTACCGTCAGCATATTGCTTAGAAAGCGCGATCGCTTTTTTGAAAAAGTCCAACCCCCGCATAGAAGGCTCTCCGCCCTGCCAGGTAAATTCCACCAAGTGGCCTTGCTGGGCCGCAATATGCTGCTTCACATAAAGCTCAAGCGTCTCTTCGCTCATCTGCCAACCTCTGTTGTTTTCTGAACGCAAAGGCGCTTTATCGAGGTAAAAGCAATATTCACAATTCAGATTACAGATATTACTTGCCGGCTTTGCCATGACATGGCAAGCAGATATAGAGGTCATAATTATTACTCGTGGCCACCCTGAAAAACAGGGTGGCTTTGGAAGGTATTGAGGGAGTTAATCCGCAGTGAAACTATTGGTCTGGGCGAGTGATTTGAACCACTGACCGTGGCGCTTAGGGATGCGCTGGCCGGTTTCAAGATCTAAACGGAAGAAGCCATAACGGCGCTTGAAAGAGTTAGTCCATGACCAGTTATCGATGAAGGTCCACTGATGGACACCGAAGCAGTTCGCCCCGTCTTCAATCGCACGGTGCAGTTGAACAAGGTGCTCTTTCATCAATGAAGTGCGGAAGCTGTCATCAATCAGGCCGTCTTCCTGTGCCGTGCCTTCTGAAGCCTCATCCATGGCAATACCAATTTCAGCCAAGAACCAAGGCAGGTTACCGTAATTATCCTTGATATTCTTGGCGATATCGTAGATTGCCGTCGGCAAAATCTCATTATTGTCGCGATAAGGGTTGAAGCGACCCGTTGGGTTTATGTAGTTCTCGAAGTAATACTCCGGTGTGAAATAAGACAGGTCATACTCGGCTTCACGTGCTTTTACACGACGAGGGACATAGTAATTCACACCCAAGAAATCGACTTTGGCCGATTCAATCGCTGCCATTTCCTCAGCAGAGACTTCCGGCATCAGATCATGATGCTTGAGGATCTGACACAGTTCCTCTGGGTAGTAGTTCAATACCATTGGGTCCAGGAAAGTACGGTTGAATAGCAAGTCAGCATAATGCGCAGCCTGCTTATCTTCCTCGCGGTCATCTCGGGTATAACTTGGCGTCAGGTTAAGTACAGTACCAATCTGCCCTTCACATGCCATTTCACGGAAAGCTAAAACTGCCTTAGCATGGGCAACCGTAATGTTAAAGCCGACCTGAACAGCCAGTTTACCGTCTTTTTTACACGGGTAGTGGAAGTCATACAGGTACCCGCCTTCTACCGGCACAATTGGCTCATTAAAAGTGATCCAGTGTTTGATTAAATGACCAAAGCATTTAAACGCCGTCTCAGCATACTTCACAAACAAGGCAACAACATGCTTGGACTCAAAACCACCGTACTGCTCTTGCAGCACTGCAGGCATATCAAAATGGTAAAGGTTCACCATCGGTGTTATGCCGTTGGCTATCATTTCTTCAAAGTAAGCGGTGTAGAAAGCAACAGCATCCTGGCAAGGTTCGCCGCTTTCCAGATCCTTAATCAGTCGCGACCATTGGATAGAGGTACGGAAAGAATTGAAGCCGACCTGCTTCATTAGCTGGACATCTTCCTGATAGCGTTCATAAGTTTCACACACTTTGGCTGGGCCAATTTCCTTAAAAAATCGCTCAGGATTATCGCGGTGCCAGGTATCCCAAATTGAATCATGGATTTTATTCTTAGTGCCTTCGGTCTGAATACCCGAAGCCGCAGCTCCCCACAGGAAGCCTTGAGGAAAAGTATAGGTTGTCATAGTGACCTCAAAAAAGATCTATCACGCTGCTTCTGGACAGCGAGATAAAAAGTGATAGAGAGCGCCGATAAGATTGGCATCATTGCCCGCCGAGCATACCTTCAAGCGGGGCCGAATTTTACAAACCGGCTGTTGCTGCAAAATGGCGTCGATATGCTGATTGAGATGGTCAATCAGATCAGGCCGTGTGCTGATAGCCCCGCCGAGCAGGATCAGCTCAGGATCAAGGCAGTACTGAATGTTAAAAAGCCCTGTAGCAAGGTGCTGGTACCATTGATGAATAACCGCGCTGATCGCTTCGCTACCTTGATCGGCCATCTCAAATACCGCCAAGCCATTGAGGCTCCCTGCCGGTTGGTTGATAGCTTTAGCGGCCGATTCAATCAATCCCCGAGTTGATGCCACATCACTGAAAGTCAGGGCAGCACCGTTGTCGTAACCGGCGATCATGTAACCAAACTCTCCCCGGTGCAGTTGGTAACCATGGGTGACAGCTCGGTCGATCACAACCGCCCCGCCAATCCCGGAACCAATCACCACCAAACAGCAGTCATTGGCCTCGGCGGCTTCACCCAACCATAACTCACCCAATGCAGCACAATTGGCATCATTTTCAATCTCACACGGCAAACCAAACCGCTCAACGAAGTTCTGTTTGATATTTGGCCCATGTAGATACGGCAAGGCACTGGAACCAAAGATAACACCGGAGTCGCAATCCACGGCACCACACGAGCTCACCGCGATACCCTTTAACGGGAATTGCCCAAGTTGCTGTTTTATATACGGGGTAATAGCTTGAAAAAAATCTTCAATGTCGGTTTTGGGACTTGGAACCGATTGGCGGTCAGCAATAGTGCCATTGGCATCCATTACCGCCAATTTTATGGCCGAACCACCAATATCGATACTCAGGAACATAGGCTAGCCTCTTCACATCCCGGGGCTAACCATGCTGCTCCCCGCACACCACTGGCATCGCCGAATACGGCTTGCCTGACATCAACAACGGCTTGCGGCGAAAACAGATATTTAGGCGTTTCTTGCTTCACATCTGCAATCAGCCCTGGCACATTCGACATACCACCACCAATCACAAAAGTGTCTGGGTCTATGATATTGATGATACTAGCGACACTTCGTGCAATTTGATCAACAAGCATCCGGTAGGCATGGCGTGCTTTCTCATCGCCCCGCTGCGACAGCTCAATCAATTGCGGGGCACTGTAGTCAGTACCGTGTTGCTGATTAAAGCCTCGGCTAAATCCGGTGCCAGAAATGAAGCTCTCAATGCAATTTTTTTGCCCGCAGTAACAAGTGCGAGCAGGCCCATCGACCTCGGGCGAGTAATTAGGCAAAGGATTGTGACCCCATTCACCCGCTATCGCATTGCAACCTGTGATAAGTTGCTGGTTAATCACCAATCCCCCACCACATCCAGTTCCCAGCACTGCGCCGAAGACAACCTTCTTGCCCTTGCCCGCACCGTCTACGGCTTCGGACAGAACAAAACAGTTGGCATCATTTTCGATATAAACAGGTCGGCCCAATTTACTTTCCAGATCAGCTTTTAGATCGTGACCATTGAGGAAGGTGCAGTTGGCATTTTTCATCCGCCCGGTATGTGGGCAGACAGCGCCGGGCAAACCAATACCGACCGAACACCGCACGCCAACCGCTTTTTCAGCCGCCTGAACCGATTCTAAAATCACCTCGACAAAAGGCTCGTAGCTTTTTGGGGTAGCCACCCGGTTGCGAAAGACTTCTTCACCGTTCAGATCAAGAACACATGTCTCTATTTTAGTGCCACCAATATCAAAACCGATTCTCAT
Source organism: Photobacterium sp. AWH4_225 (assembly GCF_056158405.1). Classification (NCBI taxonomy): domain Bacteria; kingdom Pseudomonadati; phylum Pseudomonadota; class Gammaproteobacteria; order Vibrionales; family Vibrionaceae; genus Photobacterium; species Photobacterium sp. AWH4_225. The sequence goes on from NZ_JBSWTF010000004.1 coordinate 1,033,926, forward strand.
TGCTTTATCCCAAGCGCTTGTAAAGCTGAATCATTTCTTCAACCAACTCACGGCAGAGCATCGAGGTCATCAAGTGATCCTGCGCATGCACCAAAACCAGAGTCATTTGAACTTTACCTTCGCCTTGGTCATGTTCAATCAATTGGGTCTGCACGGCATGGGCTTCATTGGCAGCGTTGCGGGCTTGATCCAATTGCTCTTGTGCCTTGTCAAACTCGCCTTTTTTGGCCAGTTGCAGGGCTTCAAAGCTCAGGCTGCGAGCCATACCGGCATTGACGATAATACCCATCACCAATTCTTCAAGATCGAACTTATCCATTTCCAGCTCCTTTAGATCAGCGAGATCGCCCAGTTCAACACTTTTTCGCCATTTTGCATGCCGTAATCAATCGGGTTGATCACTTCAACAGGCTTACCATCAGCGCGGGAAGTCAGGGAATCTTTCATGTATCCCACCTGAGGGCCAAGCAGGATCACATCGTATTCACCCTGCTGCTGATCAAACTGATCAGCGCCGTGGGCCGCGATGGTCGCTTCAATGTTATTGTTCGCCGCAGCTTGTTCCATTTTTCGTACCAGCATACTGGTGGACATTCCGGCAGAGCAGCAAAGCATGATCTTGTACATAATTAGTTTCCTTTAACTTGACCTGTTGTTTCATTGGTTTCATGATAATGAAAACAAATGGAAACTATGAACATTTTTGCCATGTTTTGAGAGGTGACGCACACTATTTATGTTCCTCGCTAATGCAAAAATGATGCTTCCAACTGCATATATCAAACATAAGCTGATGATTTTATAGTTTATTTTATTTAACCCATGTTTTTCTTTTTTTGATATACTAATGAAAAAATCTAACGGCGTTCATGAAATCAAGCAGACAAAGAGTGGAGACCGTGAGCCAGTTAGGCAGCAACGGGACAAAGAAAGGAAAAGTATGACCACTATTACTGATGTATCGGCAATGGCCAATGTCTCGAAGGCGACGGTTTCGCGGGTATTCAGCGGCAATGCGAAAGTCAAAGAAGAAACAAGGCAAGCTGTACTCAAAGCAGCCCGCACTTTGGGTTATAACCCAGAGCAGACCAACGCATTGCTTTCTGAACGGGTCAGTGCCGCCAGTACGACAATGACCAAGCAGGGGACGCTGGGCATTATTGTTTCACAGATGTCTTCATCAAGCTTTGGTCAGTTCTATAATACTGCCCAGCAGTATGCCCACTCGCAAGGGCTCCAGTTGCAGCTATTCAACAGTTGCAATAATACCTTCCAGGAAAAATCTTACCTTGCAATGCTAGTTGGCAGTGGCTGTGAAACTATTGTATTGATTGAGCCTAGCCTCAAAACCAGCGATATAGAAGAATTTTCTCTAAATAACAGCAACTTAGTTACATTCAGTGCGAAAGAGAAATTAAGCCAGTTTTCATTTGGTTACGATCATGCGGGAGCTTGTACTTCAGCCTGTAACTTCTTGATGGCCCACAAACACTCAGACATTGCCATCATCCCAGGTACGGGTTCCAAGGCCATCCCTTACATTGAAGGATTCAAGCATGGTCACGAAAGGCGCTCTCTGCCGTTCAATGCCCAACTGATTATCGACAATATTGAAGACGGAGCTGCCGCAGCTACAGAATTGTGTAGTTTCTTAGGCGATTTCAGTGCTGTCATTACTGCCACAGACCAAATGGCCGCTGAAGTAATGGCGACACTCCGCCAGTTTGGCTATGAAATCCCGAAAGATATTTCGGTGATCAGCCTTGAGGGCTCAGAGCTTGCCCAGTACACCTTTCCCCGGTTGACGGCTGTCGAGATGCCTTTGTCATCAATGGCCGAAGAAATGATTGATATCTGTATCGAGCAAACCAAATCTGGTAATGATTGGAACCCGGCAGAGCTGAAAAGGCTAACCGGCAAGTTAGTTGTCAGGGAGTCCGTTGCCAAATTCCGCCCGAGCAGTGACTGGGATATCGATACCCTGCCAAAAACTTTGCACGGAAAAAACTAGCGTTTCATTTTATGAAACTCAAATATTTACCCTCCACCTTCGCCGTAGTTGACGGCGAAGGCTTACCAGCCAAGCAATAAAGCGCCTCCCCCCTGTAAATACGCCTTCCCTGAGCGGTGGGAAATTTTCCCGAGAATTCCAGTAACTTTTAGTACTCGATCACAAACAATGAAACTCTATGAAAAAATAGTTTCATTGTTTCATTTGACTGTATTAGCATGCTCCACATTGGCTAAATCATAAAAATCAGCGTGAAGTGAAATCATGAAAATTCTCGAAAACTTATTTAACAAGCATGGCGCAAAGATCAACGCCTTTGCGAACAACAAGTATGTGTCATCCGTCCGGGATACCTTTATCAGCACCCTGCCGCTTATTATGCCGGCATCTTTCTTTATCCTATTTACCCAATTGGCGCTCAACAACCTGTTTGGCCTACCAGTGTTCCTAGGTGAAGAGCATGGCTTAGTGACCTACCTTACCGATGTCTCACAGGTATTGGTGGACGGCACACTCAATATGTTTGCGCTGTTTGCCTGTTTCAAACTGGCATCCTTGATTGCCATGAAGGAAGGCCGTGATCCAGTCGCGACAGGTTTGGTTGCCTTGGCCGCTTTCTTTATCATGACGCCTGACTTCTCCATTGCCTACGCTAGTTCTCGCGGACTGTTTTCGGCAGTACTTATCGCGATCATGGCTACTCGTCTGTTCCATGCGCTAACAGCCAGTGACAGACTAAAGATCAAAATGCCTGATCAAGTTCCACCAGCCGTGGCCAAATCCTTTGCCGAACTACTTCCAGCGACTCTTACCCTTTCACTGTTCGCGGCTTTCTCTGGTGTTTTTGCTATCTACAACACCTCAATGCCAGATATGATCACCTTACTGATCCAAGCGCCGCTATCTAATGTTGCCGGTAATGTTTGGGGGATCCTAACGCTGGATGTTATCCAGAACATGCTTTGGATCTTCGGTATCCACGGTGGTGCAGTACTTGGTGGTGTACGTTCACTCCTGTTTGGTCCAATGCAGGATGATAACCTACGTGCCGTCGCTGAAGGCTCTGCAATGTGGGATCTTCCACATGATGTAACTTGGTTGTCTTATGACCTGTACGCAAACATCGGTGGTGCTGGAGCCTCGCTAGCCCTAGTAATTGCTATCTTGATGGTATCGCGCCGTGCCCACTACCGCACCGTTGCCAAAATTGCCATCGTCCCATGTATTTTCAACATCTGTGAAACAGCCGTTTTCGGTCTACCTATTATCCTTAACCCATTGTTTGCTATCCCATTTGTAGTTGCACCAACTCTAATGCTGGGCTTTGCAAGTTTCATGACCTATATCGGTTTCGTTCCACCACTGGGCATTCTAGTTCCTTGGACTACCCCAGTTGGTTTCGGTGCCTTCCTCGCATCAGGTGGGGCATGGCAGGCTTTCGTAGTCGCCATTGGCTGTCTGGCTATCGGCATCATGGTTTACCTTCCATTTGTTCGCTACGCCAACAAGGTGGCTGAGCCGGGTGAACTGGTTGATGCAAAAGAAAAAGAACCAGAACTCAACGCCAACATTGCCGCTTCTGAAACCAAAGCCTAAGGGATAAGGACGATGATCAAACGACCAAACATCTTGCTTGTCTTTACCGATCAGCAACGCAAGGACTCTCTGGGCTGTTACGGTAATGAGATTGCCGTAACCCCGAATATCGACTGGCTTGGCAACAACGGGGCGAAATTTGAAAAGTTTTTCACCCAAAGCCCTATCTGTGGCCCAAGTCGAGTTTCACTGCTGACGGGGCGCTACTGCAGCTCTCACGGTATTGGCACTAACGGCCCGGTTGTACCTGAGGATCTGTTAACTATCCAACACCGCCTGAAGCCTTATGGATATAAAACGGCGAATTTTGGCAAGTTGCACTTCTTGCCACACTCGTTCCGTGACCACCGTGAGCATCACCCAGATTATGGGTTTGACGAGCGTGTGATTTCCGATGAGCCAGGCTGTTATGACGACCCGTACACCAAATGGGTCGAACAAGTCGCTCCCGAAAGCCTTGAAACAGTGCGTACCGGCCTCCCTTCTCAGGCCAAACGCTTTGGCAAACCCGAGTACAGTGATCGCAAGCGTGATCCTGAAACACCTTTTGTGTTCGAAGCCGAAGAGCACCTAACGCATTCAGGTTTCGTCACCGAGTTGACCAAGGACTTTTTCGAGCGTCACCAGAATGACAACAATCCGTTTTTCTGTATTGCTGGATACTACGCCCCTCATGCGCCAGTCAATCCGCCGCGCCGCTTCCTTGATCTTTACAAGGCTGAAGACATGCCGGTGCCGGTGATCGGTAATGAAGAGCAGGTAATGGAAAAGCTCAAGGGGATCAGTAATGAGGAATGGCAAGAGATCCGACGCTATTACATGGCTCTTGTCAGCCATGTCGATGACTGCGTGGGCCAGCTGACAGATAAACTCAAGGAAACCGGACAATACGACGACACTATTATTGTCTTTGTCAGCGATCACGGTGAGTACATCGGCGATCATGGCCGTGTGCAAAAAGGCATGCCGGGTGAGGATGTCATAACCAACGTGCCATTTATCATCCACTACCCGAAAAAGTTAAAAGCGCAGTCTTTCTCGCAATTAGTGGAAAGTGTTGACTGGTTACCGACCATGCTGGATTTGGCAGGCATTCCTATTCCAAGGGAGATTCAAGGGCAGTCACTGCTGCCTTTGATAGAGGGTCAGACCGACCAGCATAAGTCACTCATTTTGACTGAGCAGTTTGAACCTAACGGTTTACGCCAAGTGTCCATCCGGGACGAAAGCCACAGATATTACTGTGACAGCGATGGCCAAGAGTTACTTTTCGACCTCAACCAAGATCCAGATGAAGTTAACAATCTAATTAACGACGCCAGTTATCAGACTATTCTGTCGACCATGCGTTTCAAAATGATCGTTAAAATCCAACAAGCTGCTTACCCGAACGTCGAAAAAATCTTCGCGTACTAACAACACCCCTTAAATTATAGAGTGGTGGTTTACACCACTCTACTTTTAAAGCCCTGATGCGAATCTCTCGTAGGAATTCGCACGCCTATAAAAACGTAAATAAATAATATTGAGAAAACAATGAATATATCTAAATTAAATGTTTGCTCTGCCCTTGTTTTATTTTCTCTATCCAATAGTACCCTTGCAGAAAGTGCTATCGAAGTGGGTGATTTTAATTTCCACGGCTATGTCAAAAGTGGCACCTTATGGAATGACCAAGGTATGGGTAGCGACAGTTTCCGCCTGACGGATATGGGCCGTTACCGACTGGGTAACGAGAATGAAACCAAGGTCGATCTGTCTCCGGATCTGATGTTTAACCACAGCAGTGGCGCATGGGCACGGACTAAAGTGCGTTTCCAGAGTGAAACCCGAAATACCTCTGACTGGGCTGTTGATTCCAGCACCTTTGTTACCCGTGAAGCCTTTGCAGAAATCGGCGGACTGCCCCAACTCCCTGACACTATGCTTTTCTGGGCAGGTAAACGCTATATGAAAAATCGCTCATCACACATTCTTGATTGGGACTACCATCAGGCCAACGGTACCGGGGGCGGTATTTGGGGGATCCCGCTTACCAACAGCATATTGATGGACTTGGATCTGGTTTCGTGGGGTAAAGAGGGCTATACCAAGGATCCGATTGAAGGGGTTGGCTACGCCGATACCCTTATCTTCAAACCAAGGTTGGAGTTTATCCTCAGCGATAGGGATTCACTTAAAGTCGAAGCTTTCTGGATGAACCTGGAGCACAACCCGGTCAAGGAGTGCGACGAAGGCTTCACCTGCAGCCCTGATGTGGCTGACGATGGCTTTGCCGTTACAGTTGCCTATGACAGGGCCGGTGGTTTCATGGGATTTGGTGATACCGGTTATACCGAGTTTGTTGTCCAGTACGGAACAGGAATGGGCGCGGGTACCAATATGAGTAAGTTTGGTTGGGGCGAGGCAAACTACAAAGACCAATCATCATACCGCTTTACCCTATCGGGCATCTCGGAATTTGATAACTGGGCAATCCAGCCTGTTGCGATCTACCACAATGATGATGACTTCACCCAAGCCGGTGGTGAAAGGGTTTGGTGGACAGTCGGTGCTAGGCCTTCTTATCACTTCAACGAATTTTTCTCGCTGCAGTTTGAAGCGGGTTATGAACACCTCAAGCAAAACAATACCACTCAGGAAACCAACAACGGTGCCAATGGCGGTATGACGAAGCTGACCATTGCCCCAACCCTTCACCTAGAGAAAGGCTACTGGGCACGTCCTCAGCTTCGTGTATTTGCAACCTATGCAAAATGGGATGAATCACTAAAGAATATCAACACCGGCAAGCACGGTTATTCCAACTACGAGCCTAACCAAGGGTTTGGCCCAGGTGGTGCTTCCTATGCAGGCAAGACCGAAGGATTCAACTTTGGTATCCAGGCTGAAGTTTGGTTCTAAACATAAACTAAAAATGCCGACTTCACGTCGGCATTTTGTTTTGGAAGAGAGCAATTACAAGGCTAGGTTAGTAATCACCAACAACCATTCCCTGCTCTGTAAATACATTTCGCAACCTCGCAGCGTATCTATCTAGCTCTGCCACCCGTTGCTCTTGGCTCATGCGTGCAGGGCCGAATACCGAGAAAGGTTCCAGCACCTCAAAACCATTGAATTCCAGAATACCGCGATGGATCGGACGGAGGATGCCTTCCAAATCACCGTTCCAGCCGCCTTTGACGTAAATCTCTTCACCGCCACCCATGGTCAGGCTCAGCATGGCTTTCTTGCCCTTAAACACCCCGTTGTCATAAAAGCGGCCGCCGCCATATGTTCGCCCCATGGCAAACACACGCTCTACCCAGCCCTTCATCACTGCCGGCATACTAAACCACCACAGCGGGAATTGGAAAATCAGCAAATCACACCACTCAACTTTCTGCATTTCGCTTTCAAGCTCAGGAGCAAAACTGCTCTGGTCACTAGCATGCATCTCTTCCAGTTGTTGCTTGAAGAAATCAGGATCATTGACTGTTTGGAAGTTATGCCGCCCCGAAACCGGGTTAAAGTCCATGGCATGAAGATCGGAGGTTTTGACCTCATGACCAGCCGCTTCTAGCGCTGACACCGCTTGGTTGAACATTGCACCGTTAAAACTTTTTGGCTCTGGGTGCCAGTAAACGACTAGGACTTTCATGCTTTTTTCTCCAACATCTCAACAATCAATGAATACTGATATTCTCTTGCCAACTCGAGCGGTGTTTTTCCGTCAAAGCCGGTTAAATCTGTTCTTGCGCCAAATGCAATGAGCTTCGCTGCCGCGCCAGTATGGCCGTGCCAAATTGCATCATGCAGCGGGGTATAACCGTTGTTCGGCCCTTGTGCGTCCAGAGTTTCTTTGAAGCCCGGATAGTTCGACAACAGTTCAATCACATCAGCCCTGCCGTTATAGGCGGCTTTGTGCAGCGGAATTGCCTTCATGTAATGATCCGGCACCGTCTGATCGCCACCTTGCTCCATCAACACCTTGAGGCTTTCGACCAAACCGTCTCGGGCAGCTACCATCACTGCAGTATGCTCATCATTACCCGAGCTGGTAATAGCCGAAGGAATGTTAAGCATGGCGTTATCCGTTATTCCCTGGAAATGAGCCTTGAGCTGGCGAGCCTTTTCCCCATCATCCAAGCTGTTATCCGTCACTAGCTGGTAGGCACTTAGCTGAGCTTGTGAACGAGATAGCTGTTCGCGGTAGGCATCAAATAGCTGGCGAAGCTTATCTGCCTGTTGCAAGCCAAAAACATCTTGCTCCGAAGCACCAAAGTCCACCAGCTGCTCGGCTTTCAGGCCAAAGGTAGAGACAATCTCGACATTCACCTCTGGCTGCTTCAACAGAGCCTCGACCACGGCTGGTTTACGATGCCACACCGCGACCATCAGCGGGGTCACGCCATGCTTGGGCGTTTGCAGGTTGATAAATGCCCCGGCAGCTAGCAACGCCTCAACCCAACTTGCAGTGTCTTGCTGCGCGGCAATGTGCATCGGTGAGTTGCCCATCACCGGGTCAAGCTGGTTCACATCTGCCTTCATCTCGATAGCTTGACGAAAGCCTTCAATATCACCGTTTATAATCAGTTGATGTAGGGTTGGCATGGTCATAATCTGTCTCGCTCATCTCTGTTGTTGTGTTTAACTTCGTTGCGATTCGTTGCGTTGGATATAGTATTGAACAAAACATTATTAACCTGTAGTGTGCATTGAGTTATTAGCAAGGTAACCATTAGTTAATGAAAGCATTACCGACCCAGCTTCCCATTTTTATCCAGGTTGCCAAAACCGGTAGCTTTGCCAAGGCAGCAAGGGCACTGGGGATCTCCGCACCAGCAGTCAGCAAAGCCATTGGGAAACTGGAAGAAGAGTGGCAGGTTAAGCTGTTTCACCGCTCATCTCACTCATTAAGTCTGACTCAAATGGGCGAGCAGTTGTTTGATAGCCTCACGCCTTCTGTCGAATCTATCCAGCACACCATCGAGCGGATCACCGATGACTCGCAAAGCCTCAGCGGCACACTCAAGATCAACCTGCCCGCAAGCTCCATCGGGCAAGAACATATCCTGCCGTTGATCTTGGACTTCATGGAAGCCTACCCGGAGATCACCTGTGATCTTCATTTTGATGATCGCGTGGTGGATCTGGTTGAGCACGGTTTTGATCTAGGTATCGGCACTGCGATTAACCAAGACTCGCGCCTGATCGCGCGGCGACTGTTTGAGGTTGGTATCGGGGTTTTTGCGACTCCCGAGTATTTGGCTCGCCATGGAAAGCCCACCACCATCAAGGCGCTGGATGAGCACAAATGTATTCCTGTGCGCTCTATTACATCAGGCCGGTTCCACGGATGGCGGTTAAATGATGGTGAAGGCAACAAGCTCTACGAGCCCAAGGGCAAGCTTATCGTCAACCATTTCCGGGCTGCCAAGCAAGCCACCTTGGCCAGTGCCGGTATCAGCTGTTTGGGTACTTGGATGTTCAAGCAAGAGCTGGAACAAAACCAAGTGGTGCCGCTGCTAGAAAGCTACTGGGGAGAACCGATTCAAGTTTGGGTCTATTACTCTTCGAGGGAATACCTCCCAACTAGGGTCAGGACACTGATCGACTATCTAGTCAGCAATATTGATAAAGTGTTGTAGTTGAGGATCCATTTTGGCCAAAGAAGCTAAAACTAACAAAACCCAAGAAACCAAAACAAAAGAGCGCAATACCAAAGAGCCTAAAACGATCCAGTCCATTGAGCGCGGCTTTGCCATGCTTGAGCTACTCTCGCACGCAGACAAACCGCTATCCCTGCAGGCAATCAGCCAGGCTTTATCCCTAAGCAAGAGTACTGTGCACGGCATCCTTGCGACAATGAGCAACCTTGGCTATGTCAACCGCAGCAAACAAGGATATGCCCTTGGCCTACGTTTGAGGGAGCTATCCAAACCATTAGAGCAACATGACGAGTCTATCCGCCAACACTTTTCCCCTTTGCTCAAGCATATGGCGCAGCTGACCGACAATACCGCTTACCTCGCCGTTCAAAGCGGCAGCCAAGAATACCTATATATTGATGCGATTGAACGAGCTAACCCTCTGACTATCCGCAGCCCACGAGGCAAACGAGAGGGCCTGGCAACATCAGCGATTGGCAAGGTATTTCTAGCTTTTGATGAGGAGTTGAAACGCTCTCTGCGTTTGGGCGGTCAAATCACCCCAACCTTAGAACAAGAGCTAGACCAAGTGAAAGAGCAAGGCTACGCCTTGGATTTAGAACAGGCAGAGCCCAACCTCAATTGCTTAGCTATTCCCCTGTACCTCGATGGAAAGCTAACGGCGGTGGCTGGGGTCAGCGGGGCGGCCAATGAGCTCAACCAAGCCCGCTTAGTGCATTTTGCCAGGGTGTTTTTGAAGCATTAATCCAAATAAAAAAATACCGGCACTTCCTGCCTAATGAAATAGTCAGGGTGCCGGCTAATTGCTAATGACAAAAGCTGAAAAAGTGAATGTTTTATACCAACCTAAATAAGTATTTGCTCAATCTTGCTTGTTAAAATTGCTGTTCTCTGTGTTAGAGATTTTGAAATTAGACCCGCTAGTTCCAGCAATCTCTGCCTTGATAACAACAATTTTTCCTGCGCAATATATAGCCCAATTACTTATCCAGATTGGTATTAATGAACTTACAAGGAGTAAAAAGTTCAAGGTTTACAAGGTTTACAAGGTTTACAAGGTTTACAAGGTTTACAAGGTTAAAAAAACACTAGTCTCTGCGCCGTGCACGAATAAATGCACTGGCAACTAAAATTTGGCAAAAATGGGCAACATCGCTGTAGCTACGCAATGAATAAACACCGCGGCCGTATTTGCCACCACTGCCGTCCTCACCACATTCCCACTGGTGGACCTGGATATATCCCGATGAATTATTGGCAACAATTTTATATGCCACAGCGTGGTGGTTATCGGTGAACAGCTCGAAAGTCCGTTCACCTTCACCGACCTCATAGCCTTGCTCGAGGCCGACTAACTTAATTTGTTCAACTGCAAAATCAAAATCCATATATACCCTTCAATTTGACTCTCACATCCCTCCCCCCACAAGGTAATAAGCATGGCGTGAGAGTTAAATTACCCTCTATCCCACTATGTCCTTTGACAGATGCAATATAGACTCTGGAACAATGCAAGAGTCAACGCACTTTTTTAAATATTCCGATTTATTGACTTACAGATAAACTCAGCTGGCGATCAAATTGAATGGCCTCAGCAAAGTCTCGGTCATGGCTCACCAAAATAAAAGCCCCTCTATATTGGTTAAGAGCCTTCTCTAATTGCAACTTGGCATCGATATCCAAATGGTTGTCAGGCTCGTCGAGCAGCAGTAAAGGCTGCTCGGGAAGATGGCTGACCATCAATATCGCCAACTTCATTTTTTCCCCGCCACTTAAGTGTCTGACCTGGCGGTAGACACTGTCTCGGCGAAAGCCAATACCGGCCAGCAAGGTTCTGGCATCACTCTCACTAAGCCCATCGCAGTAGTCCATCAGGCACTCCAACATGGTGAACTCTGCACTGAGCAAGCTAAAGTGCTGGTCGAGATACTCCGTTTCCACATTGACTGTCATCACACTTGATGGAAGCGAACTTGAAGAAGATGGGCCAGCAGGCATTTCCGCTTGATGGTGAATCGCCTTGAGCAGGGTCGATTTACCGCAGCCATTGCCACCACGCAAATAACAGCGTTCAGACTGAGCGAGTGTTAAGTCAACAGGTTCCTTGGTGCCATAAGGCAACACATATCCTTCAAGCCTCAGCACGGTGTTTTTCTTGTGCTGGCCGAACTCCGCTAAATGCAAATGGCGGGGCTTTATCGCTTCCTGCAGCTGTTGCAGTTCGGAAAGCTTTTGCTGATTACGCCTAAGCTGGTTCTGTTGGTTGATTGCTGCCGCAGATTGGCTTTGCTCCGCTTTGTTTTTCATCGCATCAAGTAAGATTTTAGGTTGGCTGCCTGACTTTCTCAGCCGAACGCCTTGTGCCTGGCGCTGCTGGGCTTTTTCCTTGCTCGCTTGCTGTTGCCGCTCAATTTTCTTCCGCTCTGATTTGAGCTGGGTGATCTGCCTATCGAGTGCATTTTCCTTGAGACTATGCTGGCTATAAAAGCTATCGTAGTTACCCTGGTAATACTGCATGCCCAAGCTGGTTAGGTGGTAAATCCCCTCAACATGGCGCAGCAAGGCCCGGTCATGGCTGACCACTAACACTTTGCCATTAAACTGCTTCAATTGGCCAATGAGCCACTGCCGACCTCTCGCATCAAGGTGGTTGGAGGGTTCATCAAGCAGCAAGATATCAGCATGCGATTGAAACAGTTGATGTAACTGCAACAGAGCCAGTTGCCCGCCACTCAGATCACGGCACAGAGTCTCTGGTGAAGCCGGCAGCCCGAGTTCTACCAGCAACTGCTGGGTACGCGTAGCGGCCTCCCAGTCTTCAGCAATAATGTCGAAAATATGGTCATCACACTGGCCTTGCTCAACAGCCTTGATTGCGTCCAGCTTATTGCTGACACCTAGAAAATCAGCGACTGTCTGTGTACCTGTCAGTAATTTTGAAGGTTGCTGAGAATAATGGCCGACCTGTCCCTTACAAGACACATCACCTTTGGTCGGCGTTACTTTGCCAAGCAGTAATGATAACAACACCGACTTGCCCACGCCGTTGCGGCCGACCAAGCCGGTCAGTTTGTCATTCAAGCTGATGTTGAGGTTGTTAAAAAGCCACTCCCCAGTGTCTAACTGAAAAGCTAATTGATGGGCGATTAATGCAGGCATAAATACCTCCCTTTAAAACGAATAAAGGGGTTACGTCTTTCTACGCCAATAGAATGACCAGGCAGTTACTTTGATCCCACTGTGCGCTCGAACAAACATTCAGATGCCGGCAAAAAGCCTTAGAAACAAGCGCAAATAGATATTGTTGATAGAGAAGATATGACGAAGTAACGCCCACTAACCCCGAGAGTCCAAGATGATAAAAACTGGCTGTCAGGAAGTTAGTTGTTCATGTCGGCGTTAGCTCCTAAAGAAATGTTGAGGGAATTTTATACACAGTAGCTGGCGCTTAGCAAGCAAATCACAGACCAAGCGCCGAAAGTGTCGTATCAGTCCAATTTGGTAAATGACTACTAAGAGGCCAAATTATTCTGCTCGGCGTAGCCTGACAGCTCAGCAACACCACCTTTTACCAACAGGGGGATCGCCTGCTCAATGTGTTCGATAGGCCAGTCCCACCAGGCAAGTGTCTCAAGCTTGGCAGCCTCCTCAGCAGAGTAACGCTGGCGGATCACTTTGGCAGGGTTGCCTCCCACAATGGCATAGGCCGGTACGTCTTTGGTGACAACCGCTTTCGAACCGATGATCGCGCCGTTGCCAATGGTCACGCCGGGCATCACGGTGACTTCGTTACCGAACCAGACATCATTGCCTACCCGGATATCTTTATACTGCTTGAACGGGTAATCACCCAGTGGCATTGCCTCGGCCCACTTCCCACCAAACACCGCAAACGGGAAGGTGGTCACCCCAGACGTCGCATGGTTAGCATCAGCCATGATGAACTTAGTACCGTGGGCTGTAGCGCAAAACTTGCCAATATGCAACGAGGTACCAGAAAAGCCAAAGTTGTACAGCACATTCTCAGCAAAGAACTTGCTTGGGTCGTCAAAATCACTGTAATAGGTGTAATCGCCAACCGTAATGTTGTCTATCTCACTCTGCGCCAGTAACGGTTTGAGAAGCAGTGTGTTGGTAAAACCTTCAATGGGGTACAGCTTTTCTGGATTCATATTTGCTCGCAATCAACTTAAGTCACTCGATTTTATACCAAAACAGTCATGTTGCTTTCGCGGATTTGTCACATAAAGTAGGCATGATTATTCCCGCATTCGGAAAATCATAACCACTTAAGATCCGTTTATCGTTCTATTTTTTAGCTCGTAACACTATGGTGTTGCGAGCTTTTTTTCATCACCTATAAATTGGCCCACAAGGCGACTAGCAAAACCTTTATGTCTTTGGCATTCTATGATGCTGCGCTCATTTTACCGCAGTGGCTGCACCAGCAGTTTCAATAAATTAAATAGGTAAAATATGAAGTTTCCACAAACACTTCCAAGCACTCATCAGCAGCTTCTAGAAAAAATCATTGCGACGTTCTCGCAGGATCCTCGCATTCTCGGCATTGGGGCCAGCGGCTCGTTCACTTCTGATTCCATGGACAAATACAGCGATCTCGACCTAGTTATCGCGATTGAGCCCACTGAGTTCGACGCCATCATGAAAGAGCGTTTTGAGCTCATTGACCGCATTGGGGGCAAACTCGCTGCCTTTACGGGTGAACACGTCGGTGAACCTCGTCTGGTTATTGCCCTATTCGAGCCAAATACTGTGCATGTCGACTTCAAATTCGTTGCCCTGCCAGATGCTGCTACCCGTGTTGATGAGACAAAAGTGGTGTGGGAACGGGAAAGTTACCTCTCGGATATCTTCCAACACTCCCTGCATCATTTCCCGCAGCCGGATCCACAATGGATCGAGGATCGTTTTTGGATCTGGACCCACTATGCAGCGACCAAAATTGCCCGTGGTGAGTATTTTGAAACCCTAGAGTTTATTTCCTTTATCCGCCAGGTTGTGTTGTCGCCATTGGCCCTGATGCAAGGCGGCTTTACCCCATTCGGTGTGCGCAAGGTTGAAAAATACCTGCCGGATTTTGCCAAGCAGCTTGAAGAAACGGTTGCGAAACCTGAACCGGCCTCTTTGACCAAAGCAGTGAAAAAATGTGTCGAGCTCTACCTTGAGCTGCGCGAGAAGGAAACGGTGAACACCAATGCCGAAGCCCAAGCCGTTGCGGTGGCCTACCTCAACAAAGAGTGTGGCGAGTAACCGCTCCTATTAATTCCAATCAATAAAATTAGAGCCTCATACGAGGCTCTAATTAGTATCTTTGCACATTAAACTCACCGCTAATGTCTGGGCCAGATAGACCGAGCAACTCAGCGAGCGGAAGCCTAAATTATCCCCTTCCTGCACCTCGAAGCAGACATCCATCTTGTTGCCCTGCTCCATCATCTGGTTATCAGTAATGGCAATAATCGGCACATTCATTTTGTGTGCCAGGTCGATAACATCGGTGGTTTCCGGTGCATAAGGGCTGAAGGTGAAAGTCACCAAGACATCTTTCTCGCTCATCAGGCGGGTCATTGGCGATAGCATGCCACCGTTGTCATCAACCAGCACAACGTCGTTGTTTGATTTCATCAAGGCATACCAGAGATAGAAAGCAACGGGATAAGCACGGCGCATCCCTTGGATATAAATCGTCTCTGCCCCTTCAAGCAAAGCCACAGCCCTATCCAGCTTTTGCGGTGATACCGTAATTTGCAGCTGCTCTAAAGCCTCTATGTTTGCCGCGCCGAAATCATGGAAAATAGCCGCAGCGGAATCAGGGCCAAATTCAGCCTCGTTTCTCGCCTTGCGCACCCGCTCTTTATAATCCCGTGGGCGGTTGAAGTAGTGATCGCGGAAGACAGCTTGCATCGAACTGAACCCAGAGAAACCCATCGCATTAGAAAAGCGGCTTAGGGTAGACAGCGGCACATTGGCCTGCTCGGCAATGGTCACCATGGTTTCAACAGCTACCAGCATTGGCTGGGCCATGGCAAAGTCAGCCACCTGCTGCAGGCGCGGACTTAGATCGTCGTAGCGACGGACAATATGATCTTTGAGGGTGTCTAAATCGGTGGGGACAAGCTCGGCTACTTCCATATATTGATGATCTCCTGCGAAAAAAATGCCCTGTATTAACAGGGCAAATGGTCACGACATTTATTACGACAGCAGTTTGAAATTACGAATCGCTTCTTCTTTCACCGCCGGCATTGCCTTCTTCATGAAGTAAATACGGTCAAATTTCTCAGGCTCTTCATTCATGAAATCACGTAAGCCATGGCCTAGCGCTTGGCGCAGGCAAGTACCGATGTTGAACTTCGATACACGAGTACGTTTAAGCACTTCCATGTCTTCGTTACGGATCCCACTCGTACCATGGATAACCAACGGGACATCTACCATGCTGGCGATCTTGTCCAGACGGCCAAAATCGATAGTACAAGTCGGCTCGGTCAGACGGTGTACATTACCTACAGAGACAGCCACACAGTCAGCACCACTTTCTTTGGCAAAACGGGCCGCTTCTTCTGCTTCGGTATAAATAGATTTGATGTGGTCACGGCCTTCGTCATAAGGCACAGAGCCAATCTCGCCTTCAACTGAAGCGCCCATTGCGTGGGCAACTTCTGCCACCGCGCGGGTACGGGCAATGTTTTCTTCCAGTGAAAGCTGAGAGCCATCGAACATCACTGAGCTGAAACCCGCCTTCAGGGCACGGTAAACGATCTCTTCCTCGTAGGTATGATCTAGGTGCAAGCATACTGGCACCGTGCTGTTTTTCGCCAAGGTCAGGAACATCGCCGCTGCGGTCTCAACACCGTAGAAATCAGC
This sequence comes from Photobacterium sp. AWH4_225, assembly GCF_056158405.1. Classification (NCBI taxonomy): domain Bacteria; kingdom Pseudomonadati; phylum Pseudomonadota; class Gammaproteobacteria; order Vibrionales; family Vibrionaceae; genus Photobacterium; species Photobacterium sp. AWH4_225. Next base: position 1,050,072 of record NZ_JBSWTF010000004.1, read on the forward strand.
CACATCTTTGTTGCAAGCGAGGATCACTGGCTTGTTCACTTCTTCTGCCGCTTCTACCACGGCACGGGCATCTTCGTAGCCGAATACGTTGAAGCAAGGTACGGCATAGTCGGAGGCTGCAGCCTCAGGCAAAAGATCTTTTAGGTTAACGAGCATATTAGTAAGCCTCCGTGTTATTTGAACTTGGCGATCATGTCCTTGATGCCAGGGATCGTCTCTACTTGGTATTCGTGGTGCGGGTCAAAGTGCTGGATCAGCGACTTTTCTGTTTTGCCCACGATGATGGTGAAGTAATACATTTCGTAGCCAGGTGCCGCCACGCTTGGGTGGTAGCCTTTGTCGATAGCAATCACAGAGCCTGTGCGCACGTGGTACACCGGACCGAAATCGTCTTCGTGCTCGTACAGGAACTGGGCACCGAATCCGAAATCTGGGTTGAAACGGAACTGGTACACTTCTTCGTACAAGGTTTCTTTGCTGCCGTCAGGCTTAACGCGGTCTTCATCATGCTTGTGAGGAGGGAAACCAGACCAACCACCGGCACCGACTGTGAACAACTCGCTCACCAATAGGCGGCCACGGTTGTCAGAGTTTGACTGACCCAGTACGTGTTTGATCTTACGGTGGGTTTTGGTGTCATCAGAGCCGTACTGAACGATATCGACATTCTCTTCGCGGATGCAGAAAGGTTCCAGAGACTGCTCGAACTTACCGCCCGCAATCATCACATCAGCGGTGTCGCTAACACAATCAACGGTTGCGCTATAGCCAAGCGGGACATATACCGCTTCAGGATTACCATCCCACACCGATTTACGCTTACCGATGTTGTCGTATACTTCGGTCTTCTCGCCATTGGTCACTGTGATTGAACAGGTACCGCCAGCCAAGACGATGACAGATTCATAGCCCTCGACAACATGCTGGTGTTGTTCGCCCTGCGCTAGGCGAACTTGGTTGAAGTAACATAGAGGTGTCACTTCATCGTTAACGTCGATGATAGGTTGGTTCTTGTTATCAAACGGCGGGATATGCTTACCCATGGCTCTCTCCTCACTGCCTGACTTATTATTTTGATTCGCCAGTGCAGCCTTTAATTATCTGATTCTGTTAATTAACGCCTATCGCTATAGGCTTGGGGGAATAAAAAAGCCGGACCTCGATGGTTGTACCGATGGAAGACTGATAAGCCATGCGATACTGGCCCGGCGGACCAAAATGACCCTTCCTTAACGCTGCGCGCTAGTTAAAGGCTTTGCTCTCTGGTCTCAATAAAGTCGAATAGCTGCTCTTTGGTTGGCATCGCTTCGGTACAGCTGTTGCCGCTAACGTTAATCGCTGCTGCCGCTGAACCATGCTTGACGCCATCTTCCAATTCACCGCCATTTACCAGTGTCCAAATCAGGCCGCCAGCGAATGAGTCGCCCGAGCCAAATGGCTTCTGAACCTCAACGCGGAAGATACCTTGCTGGAACTTGTGGCCGTCGCGGCAGTAAACTTTAGAGCCAAACTCACCGGCTTTGATCACCACAACCTGGGTATTAGCTCGCAGGAAGCGCTCTGCCGTTGCATCGTCATCCTTGTTACCCGGTGCCAGCACGGTTTCCATCATGTCGAATTCTTCGCGGTTGCCGATAACGATATCGGACAAGCCAGCTGCGATGCCGTAGTAGATAGACGCGTCAACATCGGTGCGCCAAGAATACGGGCGGTAGTCAACGTCAAGTACAACCAGTGTGTTGCTGCGGCGCGCATGTTCCATCGCAATCAATGTTGCTTCACGGCTTGGGCTTTCAGAAAGCGCCGTTCCGGTTACCACCAACACTTTAGAGTTGGCGATGTACTCTGGGTCTACCTGCTCTGGCTTGATGGTCAAGTCAGAAGCGTTGTTACGGTAAATCAAAACCGTACAATCACTTGGCTTCATCTCGGTAAAGGCAACAGAAGTGCGCGAGCCCGAGTTGTCTGTCATCATGCCGTCTAGGTTGATGCCCTGGCCTGACATGTACTGCTTCACATAGCCGCCGAAGGCATCATCCGCAACACAGCCGATAAAGCCGACCTTGCCACCCAATTTGCTCACTGCGACTGCGATATTGGCAGCAGAGCCACCGACGAATTTTTCAAAACCTGAAATATCAGCCATGTCCGTGTTTGATTCACGGGCGTAAAGATCTACGCCCGCACGTCCCAACACGATGGCATCCAGCTTACGGTCTTGCTGAAGTGCAATCTTTGTCATGGTCCGTTCCTATTACTCGTAATCAACCCAAGCTGCGTTTTGGTCTGCTGACTCAACGCACTTCTCACATAGGCGTACGCCTTCGATACCGGCATCGATACCTGGGAACCAGATATCCGCAAGCGCTGCCTGGTCGTCGCGGTCTGCCGCGTCGAATGCCAGTGCAAAGCGGTGGTATAGGTTTGCCCAAGACTCGAAGTAACCTTCAGCATGGCCACCGCCAACACGGTTAGCGGCAACACCCGGTGCATCCTGGTGTAGGTAGCCCATGCCACGCTCTAGAATGCGTGGTGGCTCGCCCTGAACTTCGTAACGAAGTTGGTTTGGCTGCTCGTCCCACCACTCGATAGACGCTTTAGAGCCCACGATGCGGATCTTCTGTTGGTGCATAGAGCCAGAGTTAACCGCTGATGCCCATAGCGTACCAACTGCACCGCCTTTGAATTCCATCATCACGTGGGCGTTATCTTCTAGCGGCGTACGAGACTTGATGAAGCTCTGGCGCATACAAGATAGACGGTCAACCTCAAGGCCAGTCATCACTTCACATAGGTAGAAGGCGTGAGTACCGATATCACCCAGCACGTAAGTTGGGCCAGAAACCTCTGGGCTTACACGCCACTTCAGGCCTGGATCGTTTAGCTCGTACTCTTCGTTGTGGAAGCCGTGGGCGAACTGCATGTTGATCACGCGAACTTCACCTAGGTCGCCACGCTGAACCATTTCACGCGCCTGCTGTACCATTGGGAAACCGCTGTAGCCATACATCACGCCGATAACACGGTTGTTCTGTGCAGCGATTGTTTTTAGCTCTTCCGCTTCTTCCGTAGTGAAAGTGATTGGCTTTTCACACACCACATGAAGGTTGGCTTCTAGCGCTGCCTTACAGATTTCGTAGTGAGTAGAGTTTGGCGTTGCGATAGATACGGCTTGGATGCCGTCTTCGCGCTGGGCTTCTTGCTCGAACATCTCTTTGTAATTGGCGTAGCAACGGTCGCCGTCAAGGCCTAGGTTTTCACCGAAATCACGGCAACGTGCTGGGTCTAGGTCGAATGCACCGGCAACCAACTTGAACAGACCATCGCGCTGTGCGGCATTACGGTGCGAGTAACCGATCTGGCTACCACGACCGCCGCCTACCATTGCCCAGCGGATTGGTTGGTCAAAATGACGTTCTTCATTAAACATGGTTCACTCCTTGGCAGGTATCACAACCAGCTCATGCTTTATGTAGCCAGCTGTGATACCTGCGGGTAAATTATTGGAAATATTAAAATTTAAATGTTCGGAATTCGTTATTTACCAAGCTCTAAGGGCTTAGACACCGCGTCTCTGGGTCGCTCGGCCTTCTTCCCAATCCGCGACTTTCTTCGCGGTGTGCTCGTTGCGAGTCACTTCAGGCAGACCTACTTCCCACCAGCAGTCACACTTAGACCATGCCGCTGGTGATACTGGGTCGATATCAACCACAATCACGTAAGTGCGGTCAGCTTCTTTAGCGCGGGCGAATGCTGCATCGAACTCGTCGACAGAGGTCAGCTTCTCGGAAATCGCACCTTGTGCTTCGGCGTGCTTGGCGAAATCGACGCGGGCCAACTCGCCATCTGGGCGGCGGCAGTCTTCAAGCAGGTTGTTGAAAGACTCGTTACCAGTGTTGTTCTGTAGTTTGTTGATAACCGCGAAACCGCCGTTGTCACACACCACCACAATCATCTTGTGGCCAGTCAGTACTGATGAGTAGATATCAGAGTTCTGGATAAGGTATGAACCGTCACCAACCAGTACCACAACGTCGTTGTCTGGGTTGGCAATTTTCGCACCCCAGCCACCGGCAATCTCATAACCCATACATGAGTAACCGAAGTCGATATCGAACTTACCGATCTGGTAGTTCTGCCAGTTCATTGACAGCTCAGCTGGCAGGCCGCCCGCAGCAGTCAACACGGTGTCGCCTTTTTCCATTGACTTGTTTAGCTTGCCGATCACTTCCGCGTAAGAAGACATGCCCGGTAGCAGATCACCCTCTTGCGGGTGAGTACGGCGGTGAACCAGTTCTTTCCACTCGTCCGCTTCTGCTTTGGCTTTTGCCGACCACTCGTCACCTGAGCGCCAGTCGCCAAGTAGCGTAGACAGCTTGGTCATCGATGTTTTTGCATCGCCCAATACTGGGTAAGACATGTGTTTGATGGCATCGAATTTCGCCACGTTGATGCTGACCAGCTTCATCTCTGGGTTCTTGAACACAGTCCAAGAGCCAGTTGTGAAGTCTTGCAGGCGAGTACCGATAGCCAGTACCACATCCGCTTCGTTAGCCATGTGGTTAGCAGAATCAGAACCGGTAACACCGATTGGGCCTGCGTTCAGTGGGTTGTCTTGTAGCATAGTGGCACGACCGGCAATGGTCTCGACTACAGGGATATTATGTTTGCCAGCAAAATCCGCCAGCTCGTCAGTCGCCAGTGAGTAGTGCACACCGCCACCAGAGATGATCAGCGGCTTCTTCGCTTGCATCAGGATTTCTTTCGCTTCTTCCAGAACAACCATTTCAGGCTCTGGACGGCGGATGCGGTGTACTTTCTCGGCGAAGAACACTTCAGGGAAATCGTAAGCGACACCCTGGATATCTTGTGGCAGGCCAAGGAATACTGGGCCACAAGTGGCTGGGTCTAGCATGGTATCAAGCGCTTGCGGCAGTGTGTGCATTAGCTGAGATGGCGATAGCACGCGGTCCCAGTAGCGCGTTAGCGGCTTGAAGGCATCGTTTGAAGTTACAGACGGATCTTCGAAGTTCTCCGGCTGCTGCAAAACTGGATCAGGTAGACGGCTAACATACGCGTCACCAGCAATAAGTAGAAGAGGCAGACGGTTAGTGTGCGCGATACCGGCAGCGGTAACCATGTTGGTTGCGCCCGGGCCGATAGAGCTAGTTGCAATACCGATACGGCGACGTTGGTTAGCCTTAGCATATGCAATGGCCGCTGTTGCCATCGACTGTTCGTTCTGACCGCGCCAGGTTGGGATCTTATCTTCAATATTCTTTAGCTGCTGGCCAAAACACGTCACGTTACCGTGACCGAAAATCGCAAAGGCCGTACCGAAAAGTTGTTCTTTCTTTCCATCAATTTCAATCATTTGTGCTGCAAGGTACTTAGCAAGCGCTTCAGCAACAGTCAGGCGTACAGTATTCATTGTCTTCCTCGATAATCAGTACCCGATGGGGTATCCCTACCCCGGCCCACCTCCCAAATGGCGTTGCCGGGGATACTTTAGGGGGCTATCACCCCCAGGGGTTCTTTGTTACAGGCCGTACTTGTTCGCGTAGCCAGTGATGTTCTCGTAAGCTGTTTTAGCGAACGTCAGTGGGTGTGCTTTAGCAGGGTCTTGCTCTGCTTCAACCAGTAGCCAGCCTTTGTAGTCGCGCTCTTTCAGTGCAGCGAAAACGTCGTCGTAGTCAACGTCGCCAGTACCAGGAACGGTGAAAACACCATCAAGTACTGCGTTAAGGAATGATTTGTCTGCATCGCGAGCGGCGTTCATCACTTCTAGACGTAGGTCTTTAAAGTGCATGTGGCCGATGCGGTGGCCCCAGCGCTTGATCATAGTGACAGGATTACCGCCACCGTATGTGATGTGGCCTGTATCCAGTGTTAGGTGAACAGCATCGCCAGTCAGCTCCATCATGATGTTGATGTCATCTTCTGTTTCACAGATGGTGCCAACGTGGTGGTGGAAAGACAGCTTGATGTCGTGCTCGTTAAGTAGGTACTCAGCAACTGTTGTTAGCTTTTCACAGTACGCTTTCCACTCATCCATAGTCAGGATAACGCGCTTAGAAAGTGGCGTGTTGATATCGCCGTGAACCGTGTTGCTCACTTCACCAAATACCATTGCTTTACAGCCAGCCGCTTTAAGCAGTTTGATGTGCTCTTGCATCGCTGCGATTTCTTCTTCAGCGGTTAGCGTCATCAAGTTACCGCTGTACCAGCCTGAAGCCAGAACTAGGCCGTGCTTTTCTAGAAGAGGGATAAGAACTTCTGGCTCACGTGGGTATTTAGTACCTAGCTCAGTACCAGTGAAGCCCGCTTCAGCCATTTCACTCAAACATGTTTCCAATGGGATCTCGCCGCCCAGTTCAGGCATATCATCGTTAGTCCAAGTTAGTGGGCTGATTCCGTATTGCACATTGCTCATGTTTGTTCTCCAACAATAACTTAATAAAAAAATTTAACGTGATGAGATAACTTTATTGTTCTTCGGGTTATGTCTTTCTCACATAAGGTAAAGAACTTCGCTCTCTTCACCAGTTCGCTTAACTTGGAAATTACTATAACCAAAAAAATCAAAATGAAAAATATTTTTCGAACACTGAAAAGGATTTCATTTTTTTGGAAAAATCGGAAAAAGCCCAGTCGCCACGCGGCCTGAGATGATTTTTTGAGCAAGATCACAAACAAGCAAAAGGTAATAAAAACAATAATTTATATAGAATATTAATTTTGAAAAATATTTTTCTTAATTTGATCAAGATATCATTTACGAATAAAAACCCACTTTGGGTATGGTCGAATCAAGATCAACTCCATATGATAAAACCATCACCTTATGAAAAAATATTTTCAAAGCAACATATAACTACTACAGATAAAAGGGTGAATTAAACAGCCGATACCTATGCCCTACAGTAATGAGCGTATCGGACCGCTACCCAGCTCATGCTTATTCGATGGTTGAGTGAGAGAAGGGGAATAAATCAAGGAGCAACACATGTCACCCACAACCGCGGCAGAAGCCCGAAAACATAATTTTGCTTACATTATTCGAATTTGTTGTATCGCAGCCCTAGGGGGAATTTTATTAGGTTACGATACCGCTGTTATTTCAGGCGCTATTGGTCCTATCAGAGAGCACTTTGGCTTAACCCCAGCACAAACCGGTTGGGCTGTATCAAGTGTTGTTCTAGGTAGTATTATCGGTGCCGTCAGCGCCGGTTGGTCCGCACTAAAATACGGACGTCGTAAAACCCTCTTCATTGCCGCCATCCTCTTCATGATCTCCGCCATCGGTTCTGCGCTGGCAACCACTTTTACTTTCTACGTTATGCTGCGCATCGTCGGTGGTGTAGCCGTGGGCTTGGCCTGTGTGGTTTCACCAATGTACATGTCGGAAGTAGCACCGAAAGACTTCCGTGGCCGTGCCGTGAGTATGTTCCAGCAATCTGCCGTTGTCGGTCAAACCGGTGTTTTCTACGTTAACTATCTGATTGCAAAAGGCATGAGTGAAGCATGGCTGGTTGATATGGGCTGGCGTTGGATGCTGGGTTCTGAAATTATTCCTGCTGCGCTGTTTGCCGGTCTATTGTTCCTTATCCCTGAATCACCACGTTGGTTGGTACTAAAAGGCAAACTTTCTGAAGCCAAAGATACCCTATCGCGCATCTCTAACCCGAAACATGCTGACCAGCTGATCGGCGAAATTCAGGATTCACTGGCTGACTCCAATCAACCAGGCAAAAAACAAGTTAGCCTGCGCTCACCGCTTCTGTTCGCTATCTTGGTGATCGGTACCTTCGTTGCCGCAGCCCAGCAGCTGACCGGTATCAACGTCATCATGTACTACACACCGGAAATCCTACGCCCAATCACAGGCAGCACAGAGAATGCGCTGTTCCAGACCACATTCGTCGGCATCGTGTTCATCCTGGGTAATGCGCTGGGTATGTACCTGATTGATAAAGTTGGCCGTCTACCACTGATGAAATACGGTACGTTCGGCTGTGCCGTTGGTATGACAGTAGTTGGTTTCGTCCTCTACACCGGCACTGAAGGCTACGCTGCCCTATTCGCTCTGTGTCTATACGTTGTATCGTACGCAACCTCTTGGGGCTGTGCATGTTGGACTATGATTTCTGAAATCTTCCCGAACAGCATCCGCTCCCGTGCGATGGCTATCGCGGTAGGTGCGCAGTGGTTCACCGGCTTCCTAGTGACCCAGTCGTTCCCAATGCTGAACGAAAATGCCTTCCTGAAAGAGAACTTCAACGGCGCATTCAGCTTCTGGTTGTTCGCTGCCCTGTCGCTAATCTGTATGTTTGTGGTCGTGAAATATGTACCAGAAACCAAAGGCGTCAGCTTGGAGAAAATGGAAGAAGCTATGGCGAAGAAACTTGGCAAGAAAGTACCGGCAGCTGCTACTGAAGCTGAGGCTAGCGCTTAATCCATTCACTCTATCGAATTCCAATTGCTCCACATTTGGATGACAAACAGGCTTACCGAAAGGTAAGCCTGTTTTTTATTGCGGGGAGCTTCCGCTTGCTGGGTCAGCTTTTTGCAAGGATTTATCTTTGCAAGTATTCAGCTTTGCAGCATCAACTGGATATCTGGCGCTCTGTTGAGGCACGCTTTGACCAGCTCTGACAGCTGCGGCGCAAGGCCTTCGCGTTTGTAATACATGTAAAGCGGTAAGACCAAGTTCACTTCATCAATTGGCACACAGACACAGTTATCTTGGGCTATGAATTTGATGCACTTGGGAGCAATGGAGATCCCCAGCCCCGAAGAGACAGACGTCACCAGGTGGCGCATGTTATCCGGGTGGCAGGTGATATTGGGCGAGAAGCCATTTTCCTGACAAAGCAGTAAGATATGCTCATACATCTCTGTCCACTCATTAGGCTTGAACAAGATAAATCGCTCATTACGAAGCTCGCTAAGGGCCAGCGCCTTGCGCTCGGCCAGCGGGTGGTTCAGCGGCAAAATCGCCATTAGCCGGTCGGAGTAGATTTTCTCGACCATAAACTGATTACCATCCAGCTTTGGCTGGCGGCGGGAAAAGGCGATATCAATCTTGTTCTCGGTTAATGCCTGGTACTGCTCGTCAGCCGCCATTTCGAAAAGGTTGGCCTGGGTGTTGAGGTTGGTAGCCATGAAATTGCTCAGCAGCGTCGGCAAGAAGAACGAGCAGGCCGTCGCCAAATACCCAATATTGATTTGGCACTCCCCTTGCTCGGTGGTTTGCCCCACCAGCGATTTTACCCGTTGGTCATTGGCAATGATATTCAGCGCCTCAGGCAGCAGGACTTCTCCTGCCTGCGTGAGTTCAACCTGATGGGTTGTTCGTTGGAACAGCTTCACACCCAGTTCATTTTCCAGCTCGGACACATGGCGCGACACCGTTGGCTGCACCGTATGCAGCTCCCTCGCTGCAGCTGAAAAGTTCTTTAATTTTGCCACGGTTATGAAAGTTCTGAGTGTTTTTATGTCCATCCAACTGCCCATTCGCCATTTGTATTATTGTTATACATTAATATCATTTCCACGGATTAGTAAGGATCTCTATAGTGAAACGTGTATCAGGTCTCATGCTTTTTACCCGCATGGTTACTTGCACAAAACAACTACAAAAGGGATGAGACATCTCAACGTTGCCTTATAACACCTTTGCCCTATCACAATAGGAACCTACAAATATGGATATCGATATTCTTGTCGTACTCGTTTACTTCGTCTTTTTGATGAGCCTCGGCTGGGTCTTCCGCTCCGCTGCCGCCAATACTAGTGAATACTTCCGCGGGGGCGGCCGGATGCTATGGTGGATGGTGGGCTCCAGTGCGTTCATGATGGCACTGAGCGCCATGACCTTTACCGGCCTAATGGGTAAAGCGCTAACTAGCGGCATGTCAGTGGGCGTGGTCTTTATTGCCAATGCCCTCGGCTATTTCTGCAACTACCTCTTCTTTGCCGCCAAAGCGCGCCAGATGCGTGTGATAAGCCCACTCCAAGGTGTCAGACTGCGTCTGGGTAAAGTAAACGAGCAAGTCTTCACCTGGGCCAACGTGCCACTCAGCGTGCTTCAGGCTGCTATCTGGCTAAACGGCTTGGCGGTATTCACCAGTGCCGTTGTCGGTGTACCGCTTGAGCAAACCATTATCGGTGCCGGCCTGGTCGTGCTGTTCATGTCACTGGTCGGTGGTAGCTGGGCGGTTATCGCATCAGATTTCATGCAGATGATCATCATTACCGTGATGACCTTCGTGGCAGCCATGGTTGCAATTTGGAAATCTGGCGGTGTGGGTAACCTAATGGAAGTTGGCCTGCCAGCCCAGCAGCTTATCGGTGACGGCTACAGCTACACCCACCTATTTGTTGGCTGGTTTATCTGTATCTTCATCAAGCAGTTCTTCAGTACCAACAACATGGTTGACTCTTACCGCTTCATTGCCTCGAAAGATACCAAGAACGCCCGTAAGGCTGCGCTTCTAGCTTGTTCGCTGATGATCCTCGGCCCAATGATCTGGTTCTTGCCAGCCTGGTTTGTTGCCGGTAACTACCCAGACGTAGCAACTTGGGGCTTGGAAGGACTGGGCGACAAAGTAGCCGATGCGACCTACTACATCTTCGTTAGCCGTGAAATGCCTGTCGGTATGGTTGGCCTAATGCTAGCGGCAATGTTTGCGGCCACTATGTCTTCAATGGACTCAGCCCTGAACCGTAACGCTGGTATCATCCTGAAAAGTGTTTACGAACCTTACTTCTGTAAAGACTTCTCTGAAAAACACCTGATGATGGCTAGTAAAGTCCTCACTGCGGTATTCGGTGTGGTGATCATCGTAACAGGTCTGTTCCTCACCTCGCTAAAAGAATTCGGCCTGTTTGACCTGATGATGCTGGTCGGTACGCTGGTTGGCTTCCCGGTACTGATTCCTTCCATCATGTGTTTCTTCATCCGTAAAACACCTGACTGGGCTGGATGGGGCACAATCCTTGTCGGTATGGGCGTATCAGCCATCATCGCCTTCGGTATCACCCCGCAAACCATTGAAGCTGTCCTGGGCCTAGATGCACCAATCAGTGCCCGTGAATTTGCTGAGATGAAGTCTGTCACCCTGGGGGTTATTGGCCATATGTCTATTACCCTGCCGTTCTTTGTCCTATCGCGCTTCTTCTACAAAGAGCCATCGCCAGAGCGTGCAGCGGAAATCAACAAGTTCTTCAACAACATCGACACTGAAGTGGTGGTTGAAGATACGGAAGCGAGCATCCGCATGGATAACAAACAGCACGACATGCTGGGCAAGATGCTGCTGACAGCATCGGTATTCTTGGCTTCACTGGCCCTTGTGCCAAACCCATTGTGGGGCCGTGCACTGTTTATTGTGGTTGCCTCGATTGTCGGCTTTATTGGCTTCCTGCTGCTGCGCTCCAAGCGCAAGCTGGCCGGAGCGACCAATTCTGAGTTGGCAACCAACTAAGCGATTTACCAAACTCTTTTAGAAAACCAGTACTTTGAACAACCAATTATTTTGAACTACCAGAGATAGGTGCGCCATGCTCCTATCTCTTTTCGGGAGACAACCATGTCAGTACAAAAACGTTTTGGGGGCGAGCTCAGCGAAGAAGAATTCAAAAAATTCACGCTCTACACTACCCAAAGCAACAACTTCGAGGATGACAATACCCGCGCCCAGATCCTCGGCTTCCAAAACGAAGGGGTGCGTATTGCCCCGGGCGCTATCGTCCGCATCGGCGACAACCAAATTGCCAAAAACAGTTATGTCGGCCTGTATAGCTACATCAACGGCGACGTCTCCATCGGTGAGAATGTGTTGATTGGCCCACACGTTTCTATCGTGGCATCCAACCACCTTTTTGATCCGACAACGGGCCACTTCAGCGCTCGTACCTGCCTTGAAAAAGGCAAAGTCGTCATTGAAGACGGTGTTTGGCTGACATCAGGAGTCGTGATCACCCCTGGGGTCACCGTTGGCAAATCGGCCTTGGTGTGCGCCAACGCGGTCGTTACCCGTGATGTCGCTCCCCATGCGATTGTGGCTGGATCCCCTGCCAAGCAGATCGGGGAAATCAATCCGCAAAGCGGCGATTATATTTGGTACAACAAGGAGGTGTAATATGTTGTCTCTACGCCGAACCCATGACTTTCAAAAATTTGTGACCCCGGAACAAAACAAGCCTGCCCGGGTTAACCCGCCAAGTTTCAACTGGCCACAGTCAGACTACCAAGCCACCTACAGCATCGAACTGGAGCATGTCGAAAAGCAACTGCAATGGCGCTGGGAGAATGTCAGCTCGCCATTTCGCCTGCCATTTCTACTTTCTTCAGGACAATACCGCTGGCGGGTACAAGACACCGACAACAACACCTCGCAGTGGATGACGTTTGCCATTGACAGCCAAACTGAGAAATACCTGCCGCCAAGCGCCAAGGAGCTGTTCGAGCTGTGCAGCGAACACCAACAGTTCTTGATGTATTTTGACCTGGATATCCCGAGCGTTCGTGATTTTTCAACACAGTCTTATCAGAAGTTCAAAAACACGGCGAAGCTAGTTGATATTGATGCCATCAGCTACCCGACGCATTACCGCCGCGGCCAGGAAGAAGGCAAGCGCACCGCCATTGCCAACGTGCGCAACTGGATTGACCGCGATTTGATGGCCCTGACCCTGCTCTACAAAATCTGGGGCGAGGAAGAAAGCGGCGAGTTGGCCGTACAACTGATGCTACGACTGGTAGAGTGGAGTCCGGAAGGCCCGGCTTCACTATTGCGCCCTTGCACCTGGGGCGACGAGGTCGGCCTGTCCCTGGCTCGCAACCTGTATCTTGCCTACCACTGGCTGGCACCGCTGCTGACCGACAGCGAAAAAGACTTTATCAGGCCAATGCTGGTTCGTATTGCCTATCAAATGGAGCAGCGCCTAGAGCAAGATCAGTTCAAGCAGTTCCCGGGCCATTCACACACTTCCCGTTTGCCTGCTTACCTGGGTGTCGCGGCACTGGCTCTGCATAAAGAATATGATGAGCAGGTGTGCGAACGCTGGCTCAACTACGCCCTGATGATCTACCAGAGTGTATTGCCATTTTATGGCGGCGAAGACGGCAGCTGGGCGGAAGGGCCTTTCTACTCATCCTCTTACAGCAAGTGGCACCACCCTTTCTTCCTTTCGGTTGAACGGCTAAGCGGGTTCTCTTTCTATGACCACCCGTTTTACAAAAACTACTGCCAGTTTGCGATGGACTTTGTGGCACCCGAGCAAGACATCCACCCGTTCGGCGATGGCTTCTGGTGCAAGCGCGATGGCCGCGAGTGGCCGGGCTTTTTTGCCCAGAACCCGCTCAGGATCTACGCCGAGCGTTTCGGTGACAAGCACGCCCGTGAAACCTGCAAGCTACTAGAAACGAAAATCGAAGTGTTCCACCTGCATTTGCTGGATGTCGTCCCTACGGTTAAGCAGCTAGCCTTTGCAGAGGAAAATACGTCCCAAGTAAAGGGCATAGATAAAGCAGACTTAGACAACGAAAATACGCAATATAGCCAATACTATGCCTTTGCCGGGCTAGGCAAAATACAGGCAAATGAGCTGGCGCTTTACTACCGGGCCAGCCAATTTGGCAACAGCTCTCACCGCCATGCCGACCAGGGGAATATTGCCTTATTTGATAATGGTGAAAGCATCCTAACCCCAAGCGGTAGCTACGGTTACCGATTTGGCAGCGGTCACCACAGCCAGTGGACCCGCACCACCCAAGCCCACAATTTGCCACTCTTTGGCCGTAAGGGTATGGGTGAAGGCCAAATCCTTGATAACGAGGCTGCGACTGCCAAGGTACTGCGCCAAGAACAAGGCATGGGTTGGAGCCTGGTTCAGCTCGAGCTGGCACTTGCCTATGAAGATGCCCGTCGTTACACCCGTACCCTTGTCATGGTGGACGGCAAGGGAATGCTGATCTGCGATCAAATTTCGCTGCGCGAGGCAAAACCAGTCCATTGGCGGCTGCATTCCCCACTTGATGTCTTCGCTGATGGCCAGCACGTTAACCTCGCTGGGCAAGGCTGTAATTATCAGGTTAGCTTGCCAAGCCATGACCAAATCAGCCCAAAGCTATCCTTTGGCTATGACAATGATACCTCCCACGATGAAGAGGTGATCTCCGATGCCAGCGAGCACATGTACCACCTCGAGTGGACGCTGCCAGAGCAACTAGATCACCTGGTTATCTCTTGTTGTGAGAAACAGCCTATCGCCCACCAATTAGGTGGCGACCAAACATTGGCAATCTATACCGGCGAAGACACCTTAATCATCGACTTCAATATCGACAGTGTAGATATCCAACAAGCTGAGGAGAAAATCGCGGTTGGCTAAGCGTTGATTATCCCCCAACTAACCAATAACCCCGCCTGATTTTCATCAAGTGGGGTTATTGCTATATTGCCAGTCCGGTTTTCTTACTTTCTGAATCTCATGCGGCCTGCTATCTCATCGAAACTCCCCTTGCACAACCTTGGGAAATCCTTTGGCGTAAGCCTTGCGGTATTGCTCCTTTCCGGCTGTGAAATGAGAAACCAGTTTGAACTGGACGCCGAGGCCGATCCGCAAAAGCTCATTGCCATTACCCACTACGGCACCACAACGACGAACCAACAGGGGGAAACCGGTTTTCGGGTTTACCTGCGCAACAGTTCGCCGAGGGAGATCCAGTCGATGACTTTCCATGTCAGCGCCTATGACCAGCAAGGGGCGTTAGTCGAAGGCCGCAAACAAGATAGTGCACCAAGTGAGGAACGAGGTGGTACTCAAGGTGGCAAGAATAGCGGTTTGAAACCCCTTCACTTCAACCAAACGTTGAAACCGGGAGGGGGGACACATCCATTGTGGAACCACATCTGGACACAAGGGGTTTCTAGCTCGACAAGTATCGCCTGCGCCACCATCGATTCGGTAGAGATAACCTACACCGACGGCACGATGGCGATCATTCCCAGGCAGGCACTGGATACCATGACCTACAACCCAAAGTGCCTGAGCTTGGATGGCGCTGAATTCGACTTCGGCGCGTACTAGCAAGGAGGCAAAGGGAGGTTTTCCTTTTTTAAAACGGTCATTTATAACAAGAGTTGTTATCACAACGGGAGCGACGGACAAACAGCCTAGAAATTTTCTGCCGGTGTTTGGCAAAGAACAGATAAGCCCTGTCGGCAAAAGGTTTGACCCACCACCAGCGCAGAAACGCGACTCGCCATGCTTTACCGACCAGGCTCCAAGCGTAATACGTCACATCCAGCCCAAACAATGGCTTGCCGTCCAGATCCCCATGGAGGATCTTCATCGCCGTGTCAGGATCAACACCAGGAAAGCGCTCAGCAAAATCGTCCTGATGGATATCTTCAAGCTGAATAGCGTTGTTCGAGTCATAGCGTTTAAGGGCATCCATCTCTTGCGCGCACAACGGGCAAGCACCATCGTAAAAAATAATCAGCATCAACTCTTCTCCATTTCAATACACAATCTACGCAGCCCAGAGCGAAAAGGATTAACGACAGAGTACCCCAGTACCTTTTCCGTGAAGTCGATGCGAACACCGCCAAGCAAACGATTGCCAAGCGGAATAATGATACCTACAATGCATGCGCCTTCTCTTAATAGTCCGCTGAGCACAATGAAAACTAAAATTTCCATCATCACAACCGCTTTGCTACTTGCAGGTTGTTCTACCACTTTCCAACCTCAAGCCGAATCTCAATACAATGCCAGCCTGATCATTACCAATGGCCAGGTGCTCACCATCAACGATGAAAAAGATGTAATAGAAAATGGTGTGATCGTCATCGAAAACGACACCATTGTGGCAGTAGGTGATGAAAGCCTGCTTAACCTCTATCAGGCCCCCAAAGTCATTGATGCCGAAGATGGCATTGTTATGCCGGGCATGATTAATACTCATAACCATCTGCCGATGATCGCGTTCCGCGGCTTAGGTGAAGAAGGAATTGAGAACCGTCTGTTTGCCTACTTCTTCCCGCTGGAAAAAGAAAAACTCAGCCGTGATTTGATTTACCAGGCAACGAAACTAGGTGCTGTTGATTTAGCCCAAAGCGGTGTCACCACCTATGCCGACATGTACTACCACGTTGATGATATGGCCCGAGCCACCAAGGAAGTCGGCCTGCGTGCGGTACTCGGTGAAACTGTGATTAAATTCCCGGTGGTTGATGCGCCGGAACCATACGGTGGTATTGAGTATGCCACCCAGTTTATCGAGCAGTACCAGAACGATCCTCTGATCACCCCAGCATTCGCGCCGCACGCGGTATATACCGTATCGAAAGAGAAACTGCAGGAAATCAACCGCCTGTCAGCCAAGCTGGACGCACCTGTGCTGATCCACGTTGCTGAGTTTGGCAATGAAGCCGAGCGTATCGAAGGCAATGACCAGAAGCTTAGCCCAGTGGCCTGGCTGAAGGAAATAGGCGTACTTGATAACCGCATGGTACTAGCCCACGGTATCCACCTTGACCAGAATGACATAGATCTGATCAAAGAAGCAGATGCCAGCGTGGCGCACAACCCGATGGCCAACGCCAAAGGAGCGACCGGTATTGCCCCAGCATGGGAAATGTACCGTCAAGGACTGCGTTTGGGGCTAGGCACCGACGGGCCAATGAGCTCAAACCAAGTCGACCTATGGCGTACTTTGAGCTACACCGCCAATATGCAGCGCCTCAAGCATAACGACCGCACCATTATGATTCCAGAACAAGTGATTGAGCTATCCACCATCGGTGGGGCAAGGGCTCTTCACATGGAAGATCAGATCGGCTCGCTAGAAGTGGGCAAAAAGGCCGATATCATCATTGTCGAAACCCAATCGCCGAACATGATGCCCAATTACAACCCGTACGCGACTTTGGTATACCAGGCCAACCCTAGCAATGTCAGCACAACGATCGTCAATGGCGATATCGTGATGGAGCAACGGGAGATCAAAAACATTGATATGGATGAGATGCAGCAGGCAGTACGGACCATTGAAGCCGATATTACCGAGTTCGCCAAAGAGCTGTCGAAAAAGGCAATCAAATCTAAGAGTTTGATGCAGTAATAATTGCTGCACGAATTCTTACAAAGCAGCTTCATAAAAAAAACAACTTCATACAAAAACAACATCAAGCAGGGTGAGGCATGCTTTCCCTGCTTATTAACATTCAATTTCACAAGAAAGGTTTAGTTCTCTGTCCCTGTATTAATAACACCCTTGCTCTGCCTAGTTGCCAAGGACATTATCACCAAGCCTAACAGGCTTGCTACCAAGGCCGCCAACACAATACCCAGTTTATAATGGCCGCTTTCCAAACCTGACAACTCACCAATAAACAGTGACAGCGTTAAGCCAATACTACAAAAAACCGACATAGCAAAAACCATCAGCATATTCGTCGCTTCCGGCAGTTCAAATAGCTTGAATTTAACCCCCAGCCACACCGTGCCAAATACCCCCAAAGGCTTGCCGACCAGCATCGCAATTGCCACATAAGCCGCAATGGGCTCGATAAATCCGGAAGAACTAAACGCATCAGACAGTGATACCCCGGCGTTTGAAATAGCAAATAAAGGCAGCACCAGCAAGGTGACGGCCCACTGCAAGATAGACTCTGTCTTGTGGTCAATTGCACACCCACTCTGGCTAAGGGCTATCCCAATAACCACGCCCGCAAGCACCGGGTGGATACCAGCTTGCAGTAGTGCAAACCACAAGCCAGCACCAAGCACCACATATAAGAGTGCACTTTTGACCTGACGGTAGGACAACACGAATATCAAAGTGGTCATCAACAAAGACAACCCTACATAAGCCATTTCTACGGTGGCGGTATAAAACAAAGCAATCGTGATAATCGCCAGCACATCGTCAAAGATAGCTACAGCAAGCAAGAACATTTTGAGGCTGACAGGTACTCGGCTGCACAATGACAGCAGCCCCAGAGCCAGTGCTATGTCAGTTGCGGTGACGATAGCCCAGCCATTAGCGAGCGGTGAGGCAACACCACCGACTAAGAACAGGTAAATCACCGCAGGGCAAAGAAAACCCATGCATGCAGAGGCAAATGGCAGCAATATAGCTCTAAGTGTCCTGAATGCCCCACTCTTTGCCTCGTTACTTAACTCAAGGCCAACCATTAAGAAGAAGAGCACCATCAGAGCGTCATTGACAAAAAGCTGCCATGAAACACTCTCTGTAAGGGGGAAATGTTTAAATGCCGTATAAGACGGTAAGTGAAGCGTTGCCCAAGCAAAGGCCAGTAGGCAGCATGTGATCAAGAGCAGGCCGCCAAACCGCTCCTTAGAAATGGCAAAAGGTAATTTTACGCCCAAAGATTGAACCATAGCCCGCCCTCCTTAAGGCTAAACCCACAAGGCGAAGAAACAGATCTTACCTATCCAACTTAGCCCAACCCGAACGGTGAAACAGCGTCATCGATCAGATTTTACCAATCATGCTGAGAAAACATTTATTTATTAGTGTGATAGAGCAAAAAACTGACCCTACTCCCTATTCGCATATAAAAAAAAATATATGTACAAATTATTCAACTCAGATAGATTATTCGGCAGAAAATTGAGAGTTATCGCTAGGAGCACAAGCACATGGAACCTAAATGGATGAAAGCCGTTGTTACTGTTGGACAAGGCGGCTACGAGCAGCTGGTTTATAAAGATGTGCCGCTACCTACTCCAGACCACGACGAGGTACTGGTAAAAGTCCATGCCGCTGGCATGAACAACACTGAAATCAATACCCGCTTGGGCTGGTATTCATCTTCAGTTACCGATTCAACCAACGAAACGTCAGATGACGCCTCTTCCAGCCAAGAGCAAAAAAGCGATGGCGGCTGGAATGAATCCACGCCCTTCCCGCTGATCCAGGGCACCGACTGCTGTGGCACCGTGGTGACAGCGTCTAATAACAGCCAGGATATGATCGGCAAACGCGTGATTCTTCGCCCTTGCCAGAGGGGAGAAGGCTTTGACAATGTCTGGCTAGGGTCGGACTTCGACGGCGCTTTTGCCCAATATATCAAAGTAAAAGCGGAGCACGCCTTCGCTATTGATTGCGAGTG
Source organism: Photobacterium sp. AWH4_225 (assembly GCF_056158405.1). Taxonomy (NCBI): domain Bacteria; kingdom Pseudomonadati; phylum Pseudomonadota; class Gammaproteobacteria; order Vibrionales; family Vibrionaceae; genus Photobacterium; species Photobacterium sp. AWH4_225. Next base: position 1,069,226 of record NZ_JBSWTF010000004.1, read on the forward strand.
GAGTGATGCCGAGCTGGCGACTATTCCCTGCGCCTACGGCACGGCAGAGAACATGCTCCACCGCGCGAAATTGTCGGCAGGTGAAACCGTGCTTATCGCCGGTGCATCAGGCGGGGTAGGCTCTGCAGCTGTTCAGCTCGCTAAACGACGTGGTGCGAAAGTCATTGCCATTGCCAGCCGCGACAAGCACCCGCAACTTAAGGGGCTAGGCGTCAATAAACTGCTAGACCGCAATGATGATCTGATCGGTCTGCTGGGCGAAAACAGTATCGACTTGGTGGTCGACAATGTCGCTGGCAAGCAATTCCCGACTATGCTCAAGCTGCTCAAGCGTGGTGGTCGCCTGGTGTCATCCGGCGCAATTGCAGGTCCTGTGGTCGACTTGGATATGCGGGATATGTACCTCAAGGACATCACCCTTATCGGCACGACTGCCTGGGATGCCCCGGTATTCCCGAACCTAGTCGGTTACATCGAAAGAGGCGAAATCCAACCGCTTCTGGCCAAGACCTTCCCACTCGAAGAGATTGCCACCGCCCAGCAAGCGTTTCTCGAGAAGAAACATGTCGGTAATTTTGTGTTGATCCCTGCGCAAGATTAACTCAAACAAAATAAAGGCCAGTTACATCATAAACCGGCCTTCTTTTTTAATTGTTCAATATCTTCAGTTTGAACATTTACGACTGTTCTTCAAACACTTCCTTGGCGATATTCATACCATCGATAGCGGCAGGAAAACCGGCGTAGACCGACATCTGCAAGATGATTTCGGTGATCTCTTTCTGTGTGCAGCCAATATTGAGCGCGCCTTTGATATGCCCTTTTAGCTGAGGCTGGCAATTGCCCATCGCGGTCAACGCAGCAATGGTCGCTAACTCCCGTGTTTTGAAATCTAGCCCTTCCCGCTGGAGCACATCACCAAACGGGTATTCGATGGTATATCTGGCGAGATCCGGGCAGATATCCGCGAACTGTTCAGTCATTGCTTCTAGCGCATTGGGATCAAGCTCATTGAGCTTGTCCTTCCCCTTTGCATATCGATCACTCATTTTCTCTTCACCACGTAGCTGTTTGTTTTTTAATAATATTGATAAGGCGAAGGAGCTTACTTGAGAGAGACGGGCAACTCAATTGCAGTATTTCGCATGCAAAAACCACGATTATTATTCATCGCCTCTCTATTAATTGAAATAAACCGCCACTAAACGCCAGATTTAGCTATTAAAATTAGTGTAAAATATCGTGATCTGTGAGCAAGGGCGAATCATTGATGAATAATCTATTAAAAATGATGTTTCCACTTCATCACCCGTGGTACTGATAAGTCATGTTTTGAAGTTATTTAGACTTATGAGCCTGAAGGGAGAAACGTATGGGATTTGTTATTTTTTCACTCGCAACTCTTATCTCTGGAGCCGCTTGCTTCATCCACTACAACTTTGGCAACGAGAACCTATAGAATCTGGTTGCACCTGACTAAATCTTGATGGTCGATATCCATCAACCTATTTTAGGACGAGACAGACAGGTCAATGAATACAGAAAAGCCCCTGCTATAATATTGCTGGGGCTTTTTACTTAGGGTTTGTTGTCAAAACCTACTTCATTAGACAAAGATATTCGCCAGCACAAAACCAAATGGTACCGCTGCTGCGATGCCCAACATACCCGGTAAGAAGAACGGGTGATTGACGATGTAGCAACCATTCCAGCGGCGGCTCAAGAAGGAACCTGTATCATCGGTGGCAATCGCAAATGCTGTTGTTGGGTAGATATTAGTCATGTACAGCGCACTCACTGCGACAAAGCTTGCCAAAATAGTGGCAGGATCCACATTGAGCGATGCCGCGATTGGGATAAGCAGCGCACTGGTCGCCCCTTGGCTAAACAGCAGCGCTGAAGTCCCGAAGAAGACCACAGCCAACAGGGCTGGATATTGCTCAAGCACGCCACCAGCAACCGCTTCAATCGATGGGATATGCACGCCGATAATCGTTGCACTAAGCCATACAATACCCAAGATAACCACAAGGCTTTCAGCACCATCGGCAAAGATAGGGGCCTTCTTGATAGAGGTTAGCGGTACCTTACACACCATTGCCGTCACAAAGCTCACCAGCAGCATCACAATAACAATGATATCGCGCGAGCCTAAATCGTGGCCTAGCAATGGCTTGAACAGAAGCAGGGTGACAATGAACACTACGCCAGCTAAGAACAACCACACCGAGCGTTTTGCCTCTTCAGAAGGTTCCTGATGCTTCTGCTGCTCAGGGGTAAAGTTAACCAATCCTTTTTCAACGCGCTCTTGGAAGATCGGATCATCCTTGAGCTCACAGCCTTGGCGACTTGCAATGAAAGACGCGACGATAACCCCAAACAAGGCCGCGGGCATAATCACACTCAACGCCGTACCAAAGCCCACTCCCATTTGCTCAACCACAACGTACATTGCTGCCGTTGCTGCTGAGATAGGAGAAGCTGTAATCGCTATCTGGGAAGCCACTACCGCCGAGCTCAGCGGCTGGCTTGGGCGTACACCGTTTTCCTTGGCAACTTGCTGGATAACGTTAAGCACTGACATAGCGGTATAACCAGTACCGGCCAAGGTAGTCAGGATGAAAGTGGTGGCAGGGGCCAGGATATTAATATGGCGCGGGTGGTTGCGCAGCATACGTTCGGCGACATTGACCATGTAGCTCATACCACCAGCCTGCTGCATGACAGACAAGGCAAGGATCACCGACATAATGATCAGGATGACCGAGACCGGAATATCTCCCGGCGGCAAGCCAAGGCCAAAGACAGCAATCGCCATCCCTAGTCCCCCTGCTAAACCTACCCCGATCCCGCCGAGGCGGGCGGCAAGAACAATCGCACCTAGTAGCAAACACGCATGGATAATAATCATTGGATACCTCCGCTCCTGTTATTGTTTCAGGAGTTCATTAATTTCGGCACTGCTGGCCGATTCGAATTGAGCCAGTAACGCCAGCCACTGACGGCTTTTTCCCTCGCCGGCTTGGGGCACTACACAGGCGGTGAATTTCTTCTCGATATCTTGGGTGGAAAGCGGCTTTTCCGGGTTGCCCTTGGCAAGGTCATTGGCAATGCAAATCGTTTCCCCTGAGGTCAGGGTTAACCGGATCTTCACCGGCGCGGTGCCAATGAAACCCAGTTTTTCCAATTCGGGATCAACCCGCATCTGGATCCTTGCCATTAATGCCTGGATGCGCTCATCCTGCACTTTGCCATCAACAAACTCTGCCACGCCTACCGCACCGAAAATCAAGCGGGCAGCCAATGCGTATTGCATAGAGAATTTGGCTTCGATGGCATTTTGCGGATTTGAGCAAACCAGTTCCCTTGGGCCGAGTAAGCTGGCACCCACTTGGATAAATTCAATGTCTTCCGGAGTAAGGTGGCGCTCTTTAAGCAGCTCATCCCAACAATCAATAGCTGGGTGACTGCCACTGCAGCATGGGTATTGCTTGAATACCAAGCCGTTTTCCAGCAAGTCCCAGTATTCACCCAAGGTAATGGAGGCTTGAGTAAAGTCTGTTCGCTGCGCAAAGCACTGGCCAAAGCCGTCTGCCGCCTCGATGACATTGGGTTGCCCGGTTACACCGATTTGTGCCAATTCAGCGGCATTGACGCCATTAAAAGCGGCAAGGCCGGCATGCATAGCCTTGGCCTGGCTGCCGAAGTTACCCCGAACGCCGGATGCCGACGAAGCCGCAATAGCCAAGGCATGGGTCAAGGTCTCTTCGTCAAGATCCATCAGCAATCCAGCCGCTACCGCCGCACCGAACACGCCTATGGTTGGCGTGGTGTGCCATCCCTGCTCTGACAAGGCTGGCATCAGCCAGCGGGCGATCTGGTGCTGGGCTTCAACACCAGCAATATAAGCCAGCAATATAGCTTCACCACCTAGCTGGCGCTCCTGAGCCAGAGCAAATGCAGCAGGCGCGACCGTCACGGTCGGGTGACCAATTGTCGCCCAGCTAACATCGTCAAAATCCAAAGCATGGGACGCAGCTCCGTTGGCATAACTGGCATACGCTGCCGAGCTCATCTGTTCGGTCCCAAACAGATTGCACAAGCCCGAAGGCGCTCTTGTCGCAGCCAGCTTCTGGATATTTTGCGCAACCGGCATCTCGCTGCCTGCAATCGTCACGGCGACATAATCCGTTAGCGCAGTGCGTGCAACCTCAACCACTGGCCGCGGAATATCCTGCCATTTGAGGTTGACGCACCAGTGGGCGATCTGAGCCAATAACGGCGTATTCATCATGCTGTTTCCTCTGCCGGAACAGCCAAGGGATCAGCAGCAGCCTTTATCTCCGACTGGTAACGCGTCACCGCTGCTGCACTGGCTTTCGGATTAGTCATTACCATTGGGTCCAGCAGGTAATCGGCCTGCTCTGGGGTCAGCAGTTTCTCATCCAGTACAACCTCTCTGACTGTACGGTTTTCCTCAAATGCCCTTACCGCCACCTTGCTGCCCACCTTGTAGCCAAACAGAGTGGCAATGACAGTAGCCAGAGCCGTACTTTTCTCGGCGTATTCGCGGCATACCGCTTCGTTAGGTAGCAAGTCTTTGAGGCATTTCTCGACAAACAGCGGGATAGCATTGGTTAGTAAAGTGCATGACTCAAACAGCGATTTGATAATCACCGGCTCCCAAACGTTGAGATCCAGCTCCCCTCCCTCAACAGCCATGGTAATCGCGACATCATTGCCGATAACCTGATAGGCAATTTGGTTGATGAGCTCAGGCATAACAGGGTTGATCTTGCCCGGCATGATACTCGAACCAGGCTGTACCGCAGGGATCAACAGTTCATTGAAGCCGGCGCGAGGACCACTGCCCTGAATACGGAAATCTGTTGCCATTTTTGATAAAAATGCCGCCAATTTCTTCAATTGCGCCGCAACTTCTAAGTAGGCATCACCATTTTGCAAGCCGTCGAAGAAGTTTTCCTCAGCAACAAAAGGCTCATTGGTGATCGCCTGCAATTCGACATATACCTGCTCTAGGTAGCCCTCATGGGTCGACAAACCAGTACCGACAGCCGTTGCCCCGAGCGGCAAATCCAGAGTCTGCTGGTTGGCAGCAATCAAAGCTTGGTGCAGGCGGCGGGTCTGGTGAAGGTAGCCACTGAACTGTTGGCCTAGGGTGATGGGTACGGCATCCTGTAGGCAGGTACGGGCCAGTTTAACCACATGGTCGAATGCCTCGGTCTTCTCTTCCAGCATGGCTTCAAGCCCTGCGACTTCAGCAATTAAGGCATGCAGATTCATCCGGCAGGTCATCTTCATTGCCGCTGGAATAACGTCGTTGGTTGACTGGCCCATATTGACATGGGTGTTCGGGTGAACAGCCTCTGAGCCCTTGTTACCCGTTAAGATTTCATTGGCACGGTTTGCGATGACCTCATTGGCATTCATGTTAGTCGAGGTGCCGCCGCCGCCTTGGAACACATCGATTGGGAACTGGTCATCAAACCTATTATCCATCACTTCCTGAGAAGCCTGGACGATGGCATCAGCAATGGTTTTGTCCAATGCACCAATATGGCAGTTTGCCTTGGCCGCCGCCTGCTTGAGCGCAGCTACCGACCAAATATAGTGGGGAACTTCTGCAGCTGTACGGCCTGAAACTGCAAAGTTCTCGACTGCCCTTTGGGTTTGGATGCCAAAATACGCCTCATCCGGCAGCATCATTTCACCTAATACATCGACTTCTTTTCTCATTGCTCAATTCCACTGATTTGTTTAACTGATGCAATTGTATTTCAGCTAAAGCAATGAAAGTTTGAAGTAGATCGGTACTTGATTAGCATTGGGTAATATAATGAATACTATTAGCTCAACTTATACTAAGAGCGCATTATGGATAATATTGCTTTTGATCTCCGCCAGTTACGCACATTTGTTTGCGTGGTTGAGTCCGGCTCGTTCAGCCAAGCTGCCAAACAACTCAACCAGACCCAGTCTGCTGTATCCCAGCTTATCCAGAGCCTCGAGCAAGCGATGGACAGCAAGCTGCTCGACCGCAGCAAACGCCCTATCCAGCTAACGATTTCCGGCCGTGAGCTCTATGAGCAAGGCAGCAAGCTCCTAATTGAATCGCGCAAGTTACAAGATTGGATGCATTCTATTGAAACAGGAAAGCTACCGCGGTTACGGCTAGGTATGGTGGACTCCGTCACCCAGCTCGCGGGCATCGAGATCCTCAGATACCTGCAGCCAAAGGTGGCCCATATTCACCAGGTGACAGGTACGGCACCAGAACTTTTGGCTTCGCTGCAAGCCGGCAAGAGTGACATCATCATTACTATGTCTAACCAAGATGTACCGCAAAGCTTGGCAATGGTTCCTTTACTGAACGAGCAATATGTCATCGTTACCCCCAAAGGCTGGCCTCAGCAGGGCATCAAGATGCTGGCCAACAACCAGCCTTATATCGGTTATGAAAACTGGACCCCGACAGGTACACAGACTAATAACTGGTTGAAGTGGCGTAATATCAATGTCAGCAGCCAATACTCGCTGGACAGGGCCGACAATGTATTGGGAATGGTCGCCGAGGGGTTAGGCTGGTCGCTGACAACACCCACCTTTCTCGCTCGACAGCTCAACTTACTCGATCACCTCGATTGCCAACCCCTTCCACCACCAAGTATGACCCGTCAACTGGTGGTGATATCCCGCAAAGGCGAATCTGATACCTTACTGCAGCAATTTGTCACCGACGTGCGCGATATCATCCTCAACCAAAAAGTCTTCGAGGTACAACGCCGGTGGGAGTGGATGTCTGTCGGAGTGGAGACGAACCCAGCCCACTGAATCAAGAACCCAAACAAAACGGCACTCTGCATATTTAGCAGAATTGGCGGAATCTGCCGTTTTGGCCTTCCCTTTCCCGCTAGTAGAAGAGAATGTATCCGAACTATCTTTTCTGCAGGATAAACACCTGATAGCCAAACTGCTCGAAGCCCTGGTGGTAGAAATCCAGTTCCGTCTGGATATCTTCAATCGCCTGCGACCCAGCCATTGCCTCTTTCAGCTCGTTGACCCGTTGCTGGAGCGGTAAGAAATACGCCTGCCATGCCTCATCGCTCAGGGTAAAATGCTTGAGCACTTCATAGCCAGAAGCCTGCGCTTGTTTGATTCGCTCGTCGACAGTTGTCATATCTGGGTATTCCTTGTTCCAGAATGCTTTCCTTTCCGCGCTTGGGTTGTCGGTATGCCAGACAAGATCGCTCAGTACCAGCACACCACCGTCTTTCAGCAACCGCCGCCATTGATTGAAGGCATTATTTACCCCCATGATATAGGCGCAGCCCTCGGCCCAAATCGTATCGAAGCTACCGTCGCTAAATGGCAGGTCGGTCATGCTAGCGCACTGGGTAACTACTTTCCCTTCGACACCAGCCTCGGCAGCCCGCTGTTGCAACCTACTGAGGGCATCTTCATGGTTGTCGACGGCAGTGATCACCGCGTCGGACTGATCAGCCAACACTGTGGTCGCAATGCCCTGGCCACAGCCAATTTCCAAAATACTCTCAGGCTTTGATGGCAACATACCGAAAGCCTTGATGGTCTCGGCTTCCAAACCCGGTCCCCAGCGATCTAGGCTTTGAAAAATCCGGTTGAAGTCCGCCATATATTGTTCGTGTGTATTCATGTCTTTTGATAACCACTTCAGTCTCAGGGCCTGCTTCTCATCAAAGCCCTGTTTCATTAACCAATCCAAATGTGCATCTGGGGCTGTTTGTTCCAACGACTGGTGCCATGCCGTCATATCCGACTCCCCCAGCATCGCGGCGAGCAAATCCCGTGATTGCTGTTTGTGGGCAATCTCTTGGTCAAGCTGATGCATCCGGTTTAGCAATAGATCACGGTCAACCTTGGCCTCGAGGCAGGCCTGGCATTCCTTGAGGGTCAGACCGCCGGCCTGCAGCTGCTGCAACAAGCGTAAGCGCTGGAGATCCCGCTCGCTATAGATGCGGTAACCGTTATCAAGTCGCTTACCGGCAATCAAGCCGAGCTTCTCGTAATACAGCAAGGTAGAGCGCGATAGCCCCACTTGCTCTGCTAATTCTGAAATCCGATACATGGCCAAGCCCTATGCAATGAAGCCGTAACCTTAAACTATGAAGCTATAGACAGGTCAAGAATACTCATTATCAAATCATTATTTTGTCCCGCCATTAACATAGCAGCCACTTAAAAATGGTAAATTATTCATTCTTCAACAAAAGGATAGTTTGGCAGCCATGAAAGAAATCACCACCCTCGATAGAAAAGTCGTATACCAGAATAAATGGATGACGGTCTGGGAAGATAAGATACAGCGCCAAAGCGGAAACAGCGGGATCTACAGTGTTGTCGAGAAGGCAGATTTTGTTATCGTCCTGCCTATCGAAGATGAGCATATCTACCTGGTCGAGCAATACCGCTACCCGCTGGAAAAACGTTGCCTGGAATTACCGCAAGGTTCATGGGAAGAAGAGCCGAATGCCGATCCCGCAGAACTGGCCGCAGGTGAACTGCGCGAGGAAACAGGATTGGTTGCCAAGCAGCTCACTTATGTTGGCTTCCAGCACCTGGCAACAGGCTACTCCAGCCAGGGCTACCACATTTTCCTAGCGACCGGGCTAGAGCATACCGAGACCGATTTGGACGACGAAGAAGAAGGCTTGATCAGCCAAAAGGTCAGCCTGAGGGAGTTCGAGGCAATGATCATTGACGGCACCGTCACCGATGCCAGCAGTGTGAATGCCTATGGGTTAGCCAAGTTGAAGCAGCTGATCTGACACTAAGGCTCAAATTACACCCAGCATCACCAGCACGTAGCTGATTGCCGAGAGCGCGACGGCGGTGGAGAAAAACAGATTCATACCGACACTGCGCAGATTAAGCAAGGGAAGGGAATAGCGATAATCCACACGCCGAAGTTCAACCAGAATCAGTAGAGCGAACGAGATCACTGCCAACATCCCAGCGGTCACAAAAAGCACTGGGGAGTCTTTGCTCCAACCGATTTTCACCAATACGGCCGTGTGAAGGAACAACACCAAGATTGTCCTCGACCACGACAAGAACGTACGCTCCGGTTGGAGTCCGATATCACGGTTACGCTCAATCGGTTCTGGCGAGGACGGCTCAAAATGGTGGGCTATCTGTTTTTCAGCCATCAGAACAGCTTCATGATCAAGACGACTATGGTCAGCACCAGCCCCATCATAATGACGCTCATCACCTTGAGGTGCCGGGTATAGGGCAACGGCTTACTGCGGCGCATTGCCATCTCATTACGTCGCCAACGACGATAAGCCAGAATAGAGAGGTACGCCGATACCAAGGCAAAGGATACCGAGAGGAATAACCTGACTTCAGGATTGGCAAATTCCGGAGTGAGCTGGTCTAGGGCAATCGCGGCCGCGAGAAAGGCCAGTGCGGTTCTGATCCAGGCCAGGAACGTCCGCTCATTGGCTAGGGTAAAGCGGTAGTCCGGCTCTTCCCCTTCTTTGCTCCACTTCATCTATCCCCTCCCCTGATGCATTTGCTGCTTGATCTGTTGTGCAGTATTTTTCATAAAATCAGTGGTGTGGGCAAATAGTTTTTTATAAGAAGGGCATAGGTAGTTGTGCCTGTATGCCTCTCCAGCATCGATAATTCTTTGTTTTGGGCAACCGCCATGACACAGGGGTCTGAACTCACAAGACAAGCATGTAGACGGTAAAGTCTCGGATTTTGCCAGACCAAAATCACGTTGCTGGGGTGAGTCCACCATGACGGCAAGTTCCAGCTCATCAAGGTTACCCAACTTGTATTCGGGATAGACAAAGTGATCGCAAGAGTAAATGTCCCCATTCGCTTCGGCGACTAGGGCATTGCCGCAATTTTCGCTGAAAATACACAACCCAGGGGAATAACCGAGCCAAGTTGCCAGGACACTTTCTAGCAATTGGATATGGATCTGCCCAACATCTTGCTTGCGCCATTCATCAAAGACTTCAACCATAAACTGGCCATATCCTTCACGCGGCACAGAAAAAGGCTGGATGGCAGGTGTACCCTGAAGCGAATGTAACTGGCTAGGCTCTGTTTCAGCTTCAACTATCGGGATAAACTGCATATGCTGGGAGCCGAGGGATTTCAGCAACTGGTAGGTCGCCTTGCCATGCTGCCAGTTTTTGTCATTCACCACTGTCATGGTATTGAACTCGACCCGATACTTTTTCAGGAACCCAATCGCTGATTTGACACGCTCGAAAGTGGGTTTGCCATTGACCGAAATTCGATAGGCATCATGCAGTGGCGCATCACCATCGATGGAAATCCCGATCAGAAAACGGTGTTCGGCGAAAAACCTAGCCCATTCATCGTCAATACCAACCCCATTAGTTTGAAAGCTATTAGTGATCGTTTTGCCATTGGCATATTGGCACTGCAGCTCGACCGCACGCCGGAAAAAAGCCAACCCAGCCATCATGGGTTCTCCCCCTTGCCAGGCAAAATGGACAATATCATCGGGCTGAGCGGCAATATAACTGGCAACATATTGCTCCAACGCCTGTTCGTCCATCTTACTCTTGCTATCACCGTAATAGGTTTCTTTCTCGAGGTAGAAGCAGTAATCACATTTGAGGTTGCATTTGTAGCTGGCTGGCTTTGCCATCAAGTGGAAGCGCTGCTGGGCCGGTTTCGTCATAGTCGTTTCCCACAAAATGGAAGCTCCCCCCTGCACTGGCTGGTGGATGCAAGGAGGAACTATATTTCGTTATTCTGCTGTTTCCAGCGATTTTGAATTCAGGTTCTTGGCATTAAATTCAAGCCCGATACCCTCTTGCTTCAACCACTCTTTCATCCGAGTCGAGGCATAATCAGACACCTGCTCGTATCCTGGCTGGTTAAATACGTTCTTGGTCTCGTTAGGGTCCTTTTCAAGATCAATCAGGATTTGGTAATCCTCACCGTAAACATGGCTTTCGACATATTTGTACTGCTTGAAGCGGAACATTCTGGCAAAGTAACTTTCACAGAATGTTTCCTCGTGAGTCATGGCATTGTCTGTCATGCTGTTCTTGAAACTACTGCCATCGATCCCCTCAGGAACATCCAAGCCACACATATCAAGCAGTGTCGGCATGATATCGACAGTGGAAACAATATTGTTGTCGTCGACTTTGCCAGGATTCACCGCTGACGGGTAACGGATGATCATCGGGGTTTTTACTGATTCTTCGTAGAATACCGTCTTGGCGATCAGGCGGTGGCTACCCATCATCTCACCGTGATCGGCGGTAAACAGGACAATAGTGTCCTCTTCAAGTCCCTGTGCTTTGAGGGTTTCAAGCACCAACTCGATAAACCAGTCGGTATTTTCAATCAACAAGCCGTAGGTCGAAATAAACTGCTGCCAGTAGTTTTCATCCAGCTCCTCGAGCTCTTTGTACATGTAATCTTCATGCTTGATCATGCCCGAGATAAACCGGTCGGTGAAATTGTCCGGTAATGGCTTACGATCTTGGCCTCGTAGGTATTTCTCATCGTCGTCGCGGCAGAAGAAAATCGCATCGGAGATATTCTTGCCACCGACCGGACCACCCAACGTTTTACAGATATCGTGAGGGTTGATAAAAGACAACGTCATGTAGAACGGGTTATCACGGTCACGTTTGATAAAGTCCAGTGCATCTTTGGTGAAAATCGGATCAAACACTGAGCCCTCAGCCAGATAGCCGCCTCGGGAGCATGTCATGCTGCCGAAGTCTTCAATCCCTTTCCAACCGTAACCGGCAGCGTGTTCCTTACCAAAAAAGCCTGTGTCATAACCTGCTTTTTCGAACACCTCACCCATGGTTTCTGTTTGGGCCAGGAAATTCTCCGTGGTCGGAAACTCACCGGTAACATGCTCAATGATCTCTTCGTTATCAATCAAGCCATGGTTATGTGGCATCAAACCAGTAAACAAACTTGCCCGAGCCGGGCAGCAAAGAGGGTATGAGCTGTAACTTTGCTCATAACGAATACCTTCTTCGGCCAAACGGTCGATACCAGGGGTATTTAACTTACCCTCATCACCAGAGCCATCCGCCATCTTGGTTGACCACTGATCAGCGATAATCACAATCACATTGGGCTTTTTCTGCAAAGTAGTGCTCATACTATCCATGCCTTATATTGAAATTCACACTTAGACGTTCACGTTGTACTACTATTTATGAGTATTGTATTGAATTCATCACAGATGTCTATCAGCAGCTAGATGACCAGGATCACAAAACACGTAAAATTGTTGCTAGGAAAAATAGCAAGTTTCACTTATAAAAATCATTAGAGGTTGGCACTCTTTTAATTTGAATAAATCAATATTGTGACTAACATGAAAAAAAGAAGAATTAACTAATATATAAGTCACGATTTCAATTTTCATTAAGGGTTAATAACTATAATTAAATTAACCCCCGGTATGATAGAGGATAATATAATGAAAAGATTGTTCACCACATTAAGCATAGTTGTACTATCTGCCTGTTCTTCAACAAAAAAAACCTACTCAAACATTGATAACTGGGATGAACACGGCTACCGAACCGGTTTATCTGGAGAGGTTGTAAAGCAAGAATCAAAATTCTCATATGCAGACAAAGATAATTACAGCGAATATTTAAATGGATATAAAAGGGGTCAACAAGCGTACTGTGAACAGGACGCCTATTTGTTAGGGTTGACGTCCCAGCCATATAAAGGCGTTTGCGATGAAATAGATAACTCTTTTGCTTTCGACTACCAATTAGGATTAAGTCAAATAAGAGATTACGGCTCTAATTTAAGGGATAATATTAACCGCAGTGTTAATTCAACCCGTTAGCCGCATCACACTGAAACCAAACTAGGCAAAGGAGTGACCCCACTCCTTTGCCATTATGATTTTATGCGACTTTTGACGCCGAACGTCGGGCTTCGGTGATCAATTGGGTCAAAGACAGTACGTCTTGGCGTTTCATCATATCTTCGATGCAACAATTTAACTTGCGCCGCCAGTTAGGGTACTCATCGACTGTGCCCGGTATATTGACAGGCAGATCCATCTCAAGCCAATCTTCAAGCTGCAGACTTAGCAGTGACGACGATCCGGCAGCCAAGTGGCATTGCATACTGTGGCTAAGGACGCGATCCATCTCGAGGTAGCGGGCATCACGGCTGAGGCCAGGCGGCAACATACCATGCCCGTCCATGCTGTTGATGATCTGCTGCTTGTCGTGAAGACGGCTGTCATAAAGTGTCTGAAGTTGCGCCTCATCCGGATACAGGCCAAGCTCTTTGCCCATTTTTAAGTCCTCACAATGCCAGAAACCACGTAGGGTTGGCATATCGTGGGTACACAGTGTCGCCATAGACTGGACCGGATAGTGGGCTGGCGAATAGAAACCACCGTCTTCAGCAGCCTCAAAGAAGAATACCTTGTAGGAGTGTACGCCGGCCTCTTGCAGCAAGCCCACAATTTCATCCGGTACCGTACCGAGATCTTCACCGATGACCGCACATTGGTGACGGTGACTCTCAAGCGACAGTAAACCAAGCAGTTGTTCTACCGGATAATTGACGTAAACACCATTGCTTGCCCCTTCACCTTTGGGGATCAACCAAAGCCTCAATAAACCCAGCACATGGTCAATGCGCAAAGCACCGCAGTGACGCATGTTTGCCCTTAGCAGTTCGATAAACGGACGGTAAGCCTGTTGCTTCAGCATCGAAGGGTTCAACGGCAGCAAGCCCCAATTCTGTCCCTGTGGACCCAAGACATCCGGTGGCGCGCCAATGCTGAGATCTAGGGTCAATTCACCCTCGCTGGCCCAAGCATCGACACCACCCTCACTCACGCCGACAGCCAAGTCACGGTAAAGGCCAATCATCATGCCTTTTTCATGCGCCAGTTGCTGTGCCTCCTGGAGTTGGATTTCCGCATTCCATTGCAAATACATGTAGAAGCGAACCAGTTCCTGGTTATCAGCAATAAAGCTCTGTACTGCGCGTTTTGAGAAGTGGCGATATTGTTGCGGGAATACCGGCCATCCCCACACTGCCTCGTCCTCTTTCTTGAGCTCGGCATGGAGCGCATCAAAGGCAGCTTGTTTCAGCAACGAATCGCCCCCCTCCTCGACAAAAGCCTCAAACGCTTTGGCGTAGTCAGTTTGATTCGCTTCATGACGGGTACAAAATTCCTGGTATAACATCGCCAATACTTCAAGCTTGGCTTCCGTCACACCGGAATAATCTATCCACTCGTTATCCCGCATGGCTTTTAGGCGGCTTTGAAAAGCCAGATCACCCACCTTCTCCTGGGCGCCAGCACAGAAAGCAAACTCCGGAATGGAAGGAACATCCAAATATATGATGTTGAGCCAACGACGAGATGACGGGCTATACGGACTTGCTGCATCCGGCTGGGCCGGGTAAAGGGAGTGAATCGGGTTCAAGCCGACAAAGTCGCCCCCCTGCTCGGCGATTTTGGCGATCAGCAATTTCAAATCACCAAAATCACCCACCCCCCAGTTGTGATGAGATTTCAAACAGTACAGCTGGACACTGGTTCCCCAACTCTTGTGCCCTGCCAACATGGCAGGTTGCTTGTAACAAGATTTCGGTGTGACAATCAGATCCGCTTGATAAGGGACTTTCTTGCGTTTGCGATGCAGGAAAAAGCGGTGATATCCCATTTCCATGGTATATGGCAATGAGACAGTCAGAGGTCCGTCTGTATCCCTTTGATCGGAGATAACATGCTGCTTGATCTCACCACGGATAGTCTGGCCTGATTCGCTGATAATCTCCCAGTTGAAATCAGCAGGGCGAATGCTACGTCCAATATAGAGGTCGACATGGATCGGGTGGTTTTCTTTGGCAAAGATCACCGGCTCGATCAACCCCTTGCAACTATGCACCTCTGCTGCCGACGCCTTCAATTCCTCATCGGTCGTGGTTTGATAACCTAATCCCTGCAACACTCGGGTAACGATAGTTTCTTGCGCTTTCTCTTGCTCACCCCAGGCGTTGGTATAGCTATCAGCGATACCGGCTTGAGCAGCAACCTGGTTTAGTACTGTTTTTTCAATCATCACTGGCTCCAATAGCGGCCTCCCGGCCGCTACCTATTTCCTTATTGACGGTGGGCTGGGGTCAGCCCCCAAATGTTATTGGCATAATCACGAATACTGCGATCCGAGCTGAACTTGCTCATTAGTGCGGTATTCAAAATAGCTTTGCGGGCCCAAGTTTTCTGGTCGCGGTATTGGGCATCGATTTTCTCTTGCGTCTTCACGTAATCGGCAAAGTCAGCCAGCACTAGGTATGGGTCGCCCCCTTCTAGCAGGTTGTGGCGAATTGCCGCCAACTGGCCAGGGCTACCTGGTGTGAATTCATCGGTATTCAACAGATCCAACGCTGCACGTAACAGGCTATCAGCATGGTAGTAGCGGTAAGGGTCGTAACCCTCTTGCTTGAGTTTTTGTACTTCATCAACCAATAAGCCGAAGATGAAGATGTTCTCGTCGCCCACTTCTTCGCGCATCTCAACGTTTGCGCCGTCCATCGTACCTATGGTCAATGCACCGTTCATGGCGAACTTCATGTTGCCCGTGCCAGATGCTTCTTTACCGGCCGTCGAGATCTGCTCAGACACATCCGCTGCCGGGAAGAGGATTTCTGCTAAGCTGACACGGTAATCAGGAATGAATACCACTTTCAACTTGCCGCCAAGACGCGGGTCGTTGTTTACTTTCTCTGCCACCTTGTTGATGGCAAAGATAATGTCTTTCGCCAGTGCGTAACCCGGCGCTGCTTTCGCGCCAAAGAAGAATACGCGTGGGTGCATATCAAACGTTGGGTCGTTTAATAGGCGGTGGTATAGCGCCAGGATGTTCAGCAGGTTTAGGTGCTGGCGCTTGTATTCGTGCAGTCGCTTGATTTGGATATCGAAAATAGCATCAGTATCAAGCTCGATACCCATGTTTTCTTCAACCCAATCAGCCAAATGCTGCTTGTTTTCTTTCTTCACTGCCATGTAGCGCTTCTGGAAGGCTGCATCGTCAGCGAACTTCTCTAGGCCAGCAATTTTCTCAAGGTTGGCCGGCCAGTCATCGCCCACTTTTTCGCTAATGAGAGCAGATAGACCAGGATTACAGTATTTGATCCAACGACGTGGAGTGACACCGTTTGTTACGTTGGTCAAGCGGCCAGGGAATAGCTCGTTGAATTCAGGGAATAGATCGCGCTTAACCAGCTCTGAGTGCAGGGCTGCAACACCGTTTACGGCGTATGTGCTGACAACACACAGATTCGCCATGCGAACCATACGCTGTGGACCTTCCTGGATGATAGAAAGCTTGCGCTTCACTTCGTTGTTACCCGGCCAAGTTTGCTCAACCAGCTTCATGAAACGGTGGTTGATTTCGAAGATGATCTCCATGTGACGCGGTAGCATCTGCTGGATCAAAGCTTCGCTCCACGTTTCCAGTGCTTCTGGAAGTAGTGTGTGGTTGGTGTATGCAAAGGTCTTCGAAGAGATTTCCCACGCTTTGTCCCAGCCTAGTTTGTACTCATCTAGAAGGATGCGCATCAGCTCTGGGATAGCAATGGTTGGGTGAGTATCGTTAAGCTGAATGGTCTCAAGCTCAGATAGCGACTCGATTGAGTTCCCTGCAGCTTCGTGGCGGCGTAAGATATCAGCAACCGAACATGCACAGTGGAAGTACTGCTGCATTAGACGTAGAGCTTTACCTTGGTCGTGGTTATCGTTCGGGTAAAGCACCTTGGTCACGTTGCCCGCTTCCAGTGAAGAGTACTGGGCACCAACATAGTCACCGTCGTTAAAGCGCGCTAGGCTAAACGGCGCGTTTGAGCGACATTCCCATAGACGTAGCGGGTAAACACTCTTGTTGTCGTAACCAACGATAGGTAGGTCCCAAGCAACACCTTCAACGGTCATTGCTGGTACCCAGCGGCGGCACTCAACACCATTTTCATCAGTGTAAGCTTCAACATGGCCATACAGGCTAACTTCTTGGTTCAGTTCTGGGCGAAGAACTTCCCATGGGTAACCTTCAAGGCCACGCCATGCATCCGGCGCTTCAACCTGACGGCCATCAACGAAAGACTGACGGAACAGACCGTACTCATAGTGCAGGCCGTAACCCACTGCAGGGTATTCCTGTGCTGCTAGTGAGTCCATGAAACACGCTGCTAGGCGACCTAGACCACCGTTACCCAATGCTGGGTCACGCTCTTCTTCCAGAAGGTCAGTCAGGTTCTGGCCCATTTCTTCCATTGCGTCAGCAACATTTTGGTAAAGGCCCATGCTGATCAGGTTGTTGCCGGTTAGGCGGCCAATCAAAAATTCCAGTGAAAGGTAGTTAACACTGCGGGCTTTCTGCTCGGCAAGATTCTTTTCGGTAGCTAACAAATTACCGGTACTGATCTCGGCTAGCGCTTTGCCCATAGCTAAATACCACTGGCGAGCAGAAGCTGTCTCAGGAGTGGCTGCATAGTGAGATGAAAGAAACATTGCTACACGTTGTTTGAAGGTGTTTTTATCAAACTGTTGTTTTGTCATAGACATAATTAACGCCATAAAAGTAATGAATTGTTGTTCTGCAAAGCTATTGCCTTGAACTTTTGAAGCTGTCATGTAGCAAGAAGATTCAAGCTGGGAATTTGCCCCTTCAGCAAAGTTCCTACCAGTATCAAAGCACTTTCCGTGACCATTAACGCTACCCACAACATCGCCAACCTCATCCTGGTTGGTTTGCCCTCTCGTTCCGCTGCCGACCACCTTGGCTATAGGGATTAAGTGGCAGCAAATGGGCTATGTAGCATGTCTTACTTCGATAAAGCCTTTTCAAACAGATATCTATCCGATAAATACCCACTTAGGCCCAACCGTTAAATTGTAGTCGTACATGACGTACTACCAAGTTAATCAGTTCATACTTTGGACTAAATACCCTCACCGATGAATTGTGATGGAATTCACAATCGGTGGGCGTAGAATTTGAACGAAATCACATTTCGTATAGCTCTAATTCCCAGCAGGAAAGTACTCAGAAATGAAATAAAAAACGGCATATTGCCAAATAGACAATATGCCGTTTCATCCAGAGGCCGATCCGTTCTAAGGACTGATTTTTAGGGTCACTATCTCGAAGGGTGAAAGGGTTATGACTTTATTTTGGGTCGGCGCACTCTGATAAGAAAGCGGCCTCTCCATCAAATCGACTTCCTGCACCCGACTGCCCAAGCGGCTATCCCACCACAAGGATGTCCCTGTTCGGCAGCCAAAGGTTTCAAACAAACGCACGATAATGCCACTGCCGTCTTCTGCCGGTTTTACCGTCTCTACAACGACACCGGGGTCGCTTGAGCTAACCAGAGCCATCGAATCGGGATAGGACATTGCTGCAGACGATTCCTTATCTTGTGCCTTAACCTGAAGCAATGGCTCAAGGGACTTGACCCGCAATGGGTTGTTCAGTGCATAACCTTGCTGGACCACTCCCCCAGACTGGTAGTCACCCTCGTGGGTATAAATGGAGTAGGTAAAGAAATGTTCGCCTATATCCCCAAAGTTATCTGCGGTATACCCTGCCTCTCCCTCATGACCAAACTCCGATCCGGGCTTTTTCTGCGAACGCAGCAACGTCACCTCAAGCGACTGATCTTTAACCCTATAACCGTATTTCGAATCCGACATAATGGCTACGCCACATTCACCATCTGATATATCAACCCATTTATGGGCAGGGATCTCATCTTTCGCTGCGGCATGCGTGTCATCGCTATGGGTCGGGCGGTTGATAACCCCAAACTGGATATTACACTGCGCCTCATGGGCCACCACCGATACAGGGAAACGAGCCTTCAGGGATACATCCTGCTCATGCCAATCAATATAAGTCTGGAAATCAACGCGGTGGCTACCTGCGAGCAGTACAATTTCCTGCACCACAACAGATTGGTTGTAGCGATAGTATTGTTTCACCACCGCTCGCGGCCCATCGACAACAGCCTCGGCACGCTCAAAACACAGCACTGATGATTGTCCCTCTCGGTATCCATCGGCAAAGTCCCACGCCGCATACTGGCTGGCGCGCTCATGGTAAGCCCTCAGTTCATTTCCGATAGTGCCTGTGCTGCTGTCCGGTGCAATAAACTCCTTGGCCAATTGCTTGTCGAACATAGAGCGGATCCCACCATCAGGGGCAAATTCCACCCTCATGCAATCACTTTCCAGATAATACGGCGTGGCCTGCATCAACACTTCAGACTGTTGTTCAACCTGTTCATTCACCGCATAACCCAGCGGGCCAACTGCCACTTCTTGCCATCGCCCATCAATATTGACCCACTCATTGCGAGCGAATGGCGCTGTGTTGTAGGCAATAAATGGCTTGTTGAAGCCACCCAGGCTGAGATTTGTCTCTATCCTTGCTTCTAAAACGGCCAACAGCTCCCTGGCTTGCTCGAGCATACGCCGGTAGTCGCTTTCTGCTTCCCGGTAGACCCTAACAATCGACGAGCCCGGCAGAATATCGTGGAACTGCAAGGTAAGCGTTTCTCGCCACAGTTGGCTGACAGCTTCACGCTCCTCGCGACTACACGGAGTGACAGACATCATCATCTCGAGATCATGGAGGATATGTTCCATGTCACGATTGCCCCGCTTGGTTCGGGACTCGGTAGTAAAACACCCCTGGTGTGCTTCGAAATACAATTCCCCCTTGAGCGAAGGTAACTGCTCCCGCTTACTTTCGGCTCTAGAGAAAAAATCATCTACCCGGCCATTGTGGGCTTTGGGCAAGCCCTCGAGATCCTTAATCCGCTGGAATCGTTCGATATGCTCTTCAGCGGGGCCACCGCCGCCATCACCTACCCCATATACCATCAAGGCTTCATTGAAAATGGCCTTCTCCTTGTAATTAGCCTCCAGCCGCAAAGAGGATGTGGCACGTGCACGGCTATCATAGGTATCTTCGGGGAAGTTGTGCATAATCACCTCCGAGCCATCTAATCCCTGCCAGCGGAACAGGTGGTGCGGGAATGGATTGATTTTGTTCTGTGACAGCTTTTGCGATGCAATGTAGTTGACGCCCGACTTCACCAGTATCTGCGGTAATGCAGCCGTGAAACCAAACACATCCGGCTCCCACAGGTAATTGACCTCCTGACCGAAGTGTTCAAGAGTAAACTGGCGGCCAAACATAATTTGGCGGATCAAAGACTCTCCGCTCACCAGATTAAGATCTGACTCTACCCAGAGGCAGCCTTGCAATTCAAACCGCCCTTCAACGACATGGTGCTTGATACGTTCGAATAATTGCGGGTAGTCATCTTTGATCCAATCAAACAACTGGTACTGGCTCGCCCCAAACAAGTAATCTGGGTACTTATCCAAGTTGGCAACTGCTGTAGTAAATGTCCTCATCGCCTTGCGCTTACCCTCCCGCAGGGGCCACATCCAAGCCAAATCCAAATGGGCATGACCGGTAGCGGTGATATCAACGCTTCCCCCAGTTGATGGCTGGTCGTAAATATCGGCAAGCAACTGCCGGCATAGGGCAATTTCCTGATCAGTAAAGTGCACCAGCGCCTGATCAACGCGATCTAAAACTTGATGAAAGCGAGCAAAGCGGGCCTCGTTAGAAATCAACTCAGGCTTATCTTTGGTCGACACTCCTTTCGGTTGGTGGGAAACTTGCCCGCTATCCCCCTTGAGCCAGTCGACCAGCACCTCAACATCGTAATACAGAGCTTTTAGCTCTGAATGACAAGTACCCAAATGTGCATCAGTGATTACCCCGCCATTTTGGACATAACCAAATAAGTCGTTACACCCGGCATCCACCCAAAACTCGACGGACTCTCCGGGTGCCCCTTCACTCAATTCCACCAGCCACTTGCCTGGTTTATCCGGTGGGATCCCGTAAGAGGACATTTTGTTGGTAATGCCGCGGATAGGGTTGCCTGCTGCATCGTGCACCAAGCCTTCCCCACCAATATCGACCATCAACACCAAATCCAATCCTTCGTCGATAGCAGGTATTTGGCCAGATAATTTCATCCAAGCACAATCAAATAACCCTCCCCACGAATCTCCAATTCTAAGCTGGCAATGCTCTCCCTTTCGCTTATCAGCAAAAGAGAGCGGCTCCTTTGATAACCAGCCTTCTATTTTCATTTCTGACAATGGGATATATACCTTCCTACCAATTCTTTCGAGCAGGTTCGAAGCATTTTCTATTTTGTTTGGGTTCATAAGAAAAGCCTATCAATGAAATTATTTATAGGTGGAGAAAAATATTTTAATCAGCAAGAATCAATATGACTTAAATGATGAATCATTAATAAGTCATAATGGTGATTTTGATATATTAAATTAATGGCCATCGAATAAGACGACCAGTCAATATAGATTTAAATAGCGTTAATTATTTAAAAAATAAATTAAGCATATCAGGAAAGCGCTTGGCCCATGCAGATTCAGTATGCCTTGCACCTTCATCCACCGCATAATGCAATCTGAGGTGAGGTTTGGTTTTCAGCACAGCACTCATAGTATTGGCACCCTCTAAATAAATTTGCTCAAAGTTAACCCCCCGACTGCTGCTCTCTTCGGTTCCTATATCCATATAGACGAGTACATCTTGGTCAAGTTGGCGATGGTTGAGGTAGTTAAGCATTTCAGGTTGGTTAAACCAAAAAGCAGGAGAGAACACGCCGGCTTTGGCAAAAACATCAGGCCGCTCCATCACACCATACAAACTAATGAAGCCACCCATCGAGCTGCCTGCAATCGATGTATCGAGGCGGCCGGGAAGCGTGCGGTAGTGAGTATCAATGTAAGGTTTGAGGGTATCAGCGATAAATGCTATGTAATCACTTCCCTGGCCTCCGCTCTGGTAAACGCTGGTATCCCAGTCTGGAAGATCAAAACTTTGGTCCATCTTCCATGGCGAATATTCATACATGCGACAAAGGCCACCATACTCAGCACCATTATCAATCCCGACCACAATGACGCCTTCTTCACCGGCAAAGAACTGATCGACATTTTGCGGTATTTGCCAGGTCTCACCACCATAGCTAATTGCAGGATCGAAAAGGTTTTGACCGTCATGCATATAAATAACTGGGTAATCACGCCCTGACTGGTGATAATCTTTTGGTAGCAACACCCGGACGGTTCTCTCACGCCCTAATTGAGGCATGGTGAAATTATTTATAATGTGATAACGGTCAGTGCTAAGCATAATTAACCTTAATCCTTAGGTAAATTTAATTGGTCTTGAACCATTTCATTGGTTTGCTCATGAATGGTTCTAATACGAACAGGTTGAATATCCGATGACTTTTCAAATTCAGTCAAATAGATATCATTGTGAAAATGCTCTGCTGTCATTTTCACCATCAAGCGGTTATTGGTATAAAGCCCTTCACTTTCCTCACGGTGAGAAAAAATAAGTGCTTGTGACATATCGACAACCATCATGAAGCGGTGAGATGGATATAAATCTTCGTCTTTGTCAAAGCGGGAATAAAGCTCCACCTTTTCGTGCGGCGTTTCAATGCGGTTAAACGAGAAGCAAATGATCCGAACACCACGCTCGATAGCCTGACAAATTTCATCGCCGAAAATACCCAGCCTGAAATCTGAGTTGAGATAGATCTCCACTTTTGCCTGACTGATCATCTCCCTAGCTCTCTGCACCAGGTTGTCATAGCCCGTCAGGTTGTAGATAAACTCCTTCTCTTCCTGCAGCATCATCTTGGAAAGTTCTTTTTTCAGGATGCTGATATTTTCAACCGTCTTTTTCTCGATTTGGCTGAAGATAAGGTCAGGAGACTTCGCCTCATACTCCTTGGTATCACCTTCCGACATGAAGATGTAACCATTGTTGTAAAGGTTATCGATAGATGAATATACCGATGAACGGGAAAGTGAAATTTCTTTAGCAATTTTATAACCACTTGCCCGGCCATTTTTCAGCAAGTTGATGTACACGAGTGCATCCGTTTTAGTAAACCCGAAGTCCATCAGTTTAGTCACGAGATCTGGCACAATTTGTCCTTTAAAGCTATTCACAATCAGCCCTTTAGAATATCACTAAGTCACAGAGGCGTCCAAGCCGTACCACTAATTGTTCGTGCCCAATCACATTCAGTGATTTAACTCGATAGCAATAGGCACCCAGCGAAAATGCCGATTGATATCAAGTCGGGGGGATAATTCCCCCCAACACGGTTAAAGCCCTAGAATTTGATAGCCGTAAGGTTCAAGTTCTACTTGCTGTAGGCCGATTTGGACTGCCTTTGCGCTGTCTGAGTTATTCAGGACAAACGTCAAACGGCCACGCTGGTATGCAATACACTGCTCATCAGCCGCATCGACCCAAGAAATGGAAGGGTCATTCAATTCAGGATGGCTCAAACGTAACTGGATCATCTGCTGGATAAACTGACGGAACTCCAGATCCTGCTTGTTTTCATCCCAAACCATACAGCGGCGGTTTTTGTCGTAACTCATACCGCGGTCACCGTCCATTCCCACTTCGCCACCGTAGTAGATACAAGGCGATCCGACTTGGGTAAACATGAACAGGTAAGCCAATTTGGCTTTGGCCTTGTCACCGCCGCAAAGGGAAATGATCCGTGAAGTATCATGGCTATCAAGCAGGTTGAACATAGCCTTGTTCACATTGCGCGGGTAAGACATGTAAGAGCGGCTGACATCATTGATAAAGCCTTGCTTGTCCGACAGGTTGTGGGCAAAGAAGTCGGTGATAGCTTGGGTCATCGGGTAATTCATCAATGAATCATATTGTTCACCCCGCAGCCATGCCATGCCTTCATGCCAGATTTCACCCAGGATGTAACAATCAGGCTTGACCCCTTTGACGACCTTGCGGAAGTCACGCCAGAACTCGTGATCCACCTCATTGGCAACATCCAAGCGCCAGCCATCAATATCAAATTCTTCAACCCAGTGGCGGGCAACATCCAACAGGTACGCGCGGCACTCTTCGTTTTCGGTATTTAGCTTTGGCATCTCCAGTACATTGGCAAAGGTTTCATAATTGAAGTTCCAAAAATCCCATTGATCTTTTGGCGTATCTGGATATACCGGGAATTCATTGATCCAGAACCAATCGGCATATTTGGAATCTTGACCTTTTTCTACCACATCCAGCCAAAGTGGTGACTTGTCACCAATATGATTGAAGACCGCATCCAGCATAATTTTCATACCACGGCGGTGGGCTTCCTTCACCAATGCCTTAAACGCTTCATTGCCTCCGAAGTGCGGATCAACGTTGTAGTAATCGACGGTATCGTACTTGTGGTTGCAATTAGCCGTAAAGATTGGGCAGAAATACAAACCATTGACGCCAAGATCCTGCAGGTAATCCAACTTGTCGATAACACCCCATAGATCGCCGCCCATGAAGTTGTGCTCGGTCGGCTCGGTCCCCCACGGTTGGACACCGGCAGGGGAAATCTCAGGGCGACCGTTAGCAAAGCGCTCCGGGAAAATCTGGTACCAGATGGTATTTTCAACCCATTGCGGTGTCTCCAGCACATCACGGGGATTGATATAAGGAAAACAGAAGAAGTTACTGATATTACTCATCTCGACTTCTTCAACCGCCGGATCAGAGATATCGACGATACGCTTTTCACCATATACAAGCTTCTCACCCGTCTTGCCATGCAAAATAAAACCGTAGCGCGAGCGGCGTTTGGGTGGCGTAAACTCAGCAAACCAATGGTCATGGTGCTCTGTCTGCCCTTCCAGCGACATCTTCACTTCATTGCCACCGACCCAGCCATGGGCTTCACTGCCACCGAGGTTACCGCCGTCCAAGCCGCCTTCGGCCCAGTGGTATGGGTCACCGATCCACAGAGTTACTTTTTCGACTTCATTTATTGCCGTGCGCAATCTCAGGTGTAATGTCTCTTTATTAAAGGCGTAAGCATCCGCACTCTTTGGCGTATGCACAATAGAGCTTTTCGTTATCATCATTTTTTCCTAATTTTTTACTGGCATACCTGATTAATTGGTATGCCTTTGAATTATTCTTTTACAGCGCCACTCACAAGGCCTTTGGCAATATGTTTTTGGGTAGCAACAAACAATAGAGTAATAGGGACGGCAACCAATAAGGCACCTGCGGTAAATAAGGTAAAGTTTTCCGCCGTACCCGTTCTTATCCAGCTGAAAATACCAATTGCCAATGTCATTTTTTCTTCGCTACGTAAGATCAATGTCGGCAAAATAAAGTCCATCCAAGGCGCTGTGAACGACATTAATGCGACGAAGACTAAAATAGGTTTGGCCAGCGGTAATATAATCTCGAAAAATATCGTAAAGTGACCGGCACCATCTATTTTTGCCGCTTCGTCTAGCGATGTCGGTATCGCATCGAAATACCCTTTTACCAACCATGACAGGAAAGGTAGGCTCCCCGTTACATAGACCAGCAACAGCCCCCAGTAACTATCAATCAGATTTAGCTTGGATAACAACACATAGATTGCTGTCATCGAAAGGAACGCTGGGAACATCTGCAACACAAGGATGCTTAGCATGACGTTACGCTTGCCCTTGAAACGATAGCGCGAAAACGTAAATGCCGTGATGGTCACCAGTACCAAGCAAATAAGCATATTTGCAATGGCCAACCAGAAGGTATTTTTATACCACTGGATATAAGGCGTATCATTTAGCAGAGTCCGGTAATGTTCCAAAGTAAAATCGAAACCGGAAAAGCTTGTCGAAAATAAATTCGTACCTGGTTTGAATGATGCCATTACGGTCCAGATAACAGGGGCAAGCACTGCCAGGGCATTTAACGTCAAGAATATATAGACAAATACCGTACTTGTTTTTAAGGGTTTATTACTTGCCATAATTACATACCTACATCTTCTTTGAATGATTTCATTCTTCTGAACTGCCAGATAGCTATCGTTGACAAGAAGAGGAAAATCACAATCGAAACGACCGCTGCAATATGATACTGCTGGAAGTCAAGAGTCAGCTTATATATCCAAGTGATCAAGATATCGGTATGACCCGCAAACCTGTAATCTGGATTAATCGGCCCGCCCTCGGTAAGCAGGTAAATAGCACCGAAATTATTAAAGTTATGGGCGAACGTCATTACCAGTGATGGTGCCAATTGGCTTAGAACCATAGGTAAGGTTATTTCCCAGAACTGCTGTAATTTACTGGCACCGTCAACCTCAGCCGCCTCATAAAGATCTGCTGGGATATTGGTCATAGCGCTAGATATCATCAGCATGAAGTAGGGTGCGCTCGCCCAGACACTGACCAAGATTACCGTAATTTTGGCAATAAACGGGTCGGATAGGAAAGCGATAGAATCAAACCCCATGCCGTTAAGCAAGTTGTTGACCGGCCCCACCCCGTTAAGCAATAACCTAAATACCAATAGCGATACGAATGCCGGTATAGCGTAAGGCAAGATAAAAATAAGGCGCCAGGCTTTCTTAAACTTGATGTCCTTGTTTTCAACGGCAAGCGCAAGCAGGAAGCCAAAACCAAACGTCGCCACTGTTGCACATACAGCCCAGGTGACGGTCCATGTTGCCACCCCAAAGAAAGTGCCGGACCAAATATCAAGTTCGAAGAGGGCAACAAAATTCCTGAAGCCAACCCAGTCCACCAGGTTCCGTGGTGGGATATGGTTCGGCGCAGAGTAGTTGGTAAACGCCACCATTACCGTAATGGCAATTGGCAGGATGATGAACAGCAAAGTTGCCGCGGCAGCCGGTGACAGCATCATAAAAGCAAAGTGCTTTTCATAGGCCTTTACCAGTTGCTGCTTGAGGCTCAATGTCTCTGGCACCAAATGGCGAGCATCTTTGACGTTGGCAACGTACACCAAGGCAAACAGCCCAATTAAGAGCAGTGACACAACCCCTTCTACCAACATAAAGATGGAATTGTCACCTTGGATAATATCGAACCCTTTACGCTGCTGGGCCACTTCGCCCAGAGTGATCAGCCCTTTTGCTGCCGCCAATAAATCCACGGCAAAATACAGAAAGGCCAATTGGATAAGCAGGAATGTGAACCCCCGTAAATAGGCACCATTTTTTATTTGGCTCCCCCCCATCACAAGGAGGGAGATAGGCGCATTGAGCGCCTCAACTCTCGCAGTTAATTGCATACCGGCTACCTAAGGTTAGTTATTGCTGCATTGAAATCTGCTGTTCGATAATTCTTTCAGCACGGTTCAAAGCACCTTCAACATTGCCGCCGTTATTCCAAATATCAGTGACTGCCGCAGCCATTGGCTGCCAGATGTAGCCCATTTCAGGAATAGATGGCATGGCATCTGAATAGAAACCCTGCTGGATCATCGCCTGGGTAAGCTCATCGGCTTCGTCTGCAACATCATTCATCACAGTTTCAACCGGCGGAATAGCCCCAGTCATCTCAAAACGTTTCTTGGCCATCTCCTCGGAAGAGACGAAGTCAGCAAATAGCTGGGCCGCTCGAGGGTACTCGGTGAAAGCAGAGACAACCGCTAGGCGGACAGTAGAGAATGTGCGCGGGTGGTGGCCATCAAGGGTCGGGATTGGAGCAACACCCAGGTTGATACCGGACTTTTCATAACCAGGCGCGGCCCACGGACCATCGATAATGGCCGCCACTTTACCTTCCTGGAACAAACCACGACGCACCTGCGGGTCACGGATATCGGCAGGGTTTGCGCCATTGGCCGCTTTTAGCTTGAGCATTGAGGTTAAACCGGCAACTGCCCCTTCGTTGGCAATTCCCAAGTCTTTAGCATTGGCACCATTGTCACCGAACTCATAGCCGCCCTTCATGGCAAAAAACATTCGTGACTCGTAATAGTTCTGAACATCCCACAGCAAGCTATATTGCTGTCGGCCAGGCTGATTAAATTCTTTCGCAAACTCAATAAGCTGCTCGAAAGATGTTGGGGTTTCTGCTAACAAGTCCTTGTTATAAAACATAGTGACTGTTGCAAACGAGACAGGGAAGCCATAACTCTCTCCATTGATCTTGGCGGCTGCAGCGGCACTGGAGATAAAGTCGCTTTCGATACGCTCAGCGCTAACTAGGTTTTCCATTACGCCACCGGCAACAACTAGGCGTCCCAGTGTATCGTGCTCGACTTCAACCACATCGCCGACGGCTGTCGTACCGCCATCTTGGATAAGGCGGGTTGTCGTATCAACAGGTGAGAGCGAGCGGAAGGTGAACTCCACATCATAATCATTTTGCTGGTTGAACTGTTCAGCGGCGTACTGCATGAACTGAGAGCTGGCACCATGGTCCGCCCAAATCATCAGTTTTGCATCAGCTTCAGGGACAATCTCCTGGGCCAGTACCGATCCGCTTATACATACTGAGGCAATTAATGCGGGTAAGATGGCTTTATTCATTTTTAGTTCCTTTCTGCATTTCACGATTAGTAGTACACCCTGTACTTCCAATTAGAGCGTATAGGTGAAATAAAGGTCAACCACTCTCTGATAGTGATTTTCTCTTTTTGTGACTGCAGTCATTAATTGGGTGTTTTTTTATATAGGCGGATAAAAGAAGGGCTGCCTATTTACATCGATATTTTCAGTACGCCCCGACAATTTAAATTCCACTTATTCGATAACTCTTAAAAATACCAACGCGAAGAATTATTGAGATCTCGCTCAAACTTCGTAGCCAACAGAAAAGATATAGATCACAGAATTCACAACATTGCAGTGACTAAAAAACCAACATCAATAAACATAGTAGTACACCCTGTACCACCACCAAAAAATTACATTTGTCTAGCAAGGAACTAAACAGAATGAACAAGACAATCTTGTCCGTACTCGTTGCAAATGCGATGTTTGCTTCAAATGCAGTGGCTGATACTTTTTCAACCAGTCCAGACTCTGCAGAGCAAGACTTTTTTGCAACCATCGTTGACGGTACAGGGGGTAGCATTGGGGCTTTCTTCGAGAAAGAAGACAAAAAAGCCTACAACGAAGACGGTAGCCTGATCGGGAAAAATGAATACACCGAGAACAGCATTATTACCGGTTTCCTCTACAACAAAGAACTTCCGGTATCGCTGAACTACTCGCTGAAGCAAATCCAGAATAAATGGCGCACCGCAGACGGCTCCTTCTCCCAAATCGATGACGGCTTCCAGGTATCAACCAACCTGCGCTATAACCGGGGCCTTGGCCGTGGTTTCAGTACCGGCTTGGGCTGGGCGACGGAATTTGAACGCAGTGACCGCAACCAGGGCAACACCAAAGGTGACCTGACACAGGACCAGCATGAGCTCTACACCTTCCTCGGTTATTGGAACAATGACTGGAAAGGGGGTTTCTACTCTGAATTGAGCTACGGCATGACCAACGAGACTAACTCGCTGGACGCCGGGTTATGGGGCGACAAAGATACCACCTACTACAAAGTCCTATTCAAGCCCTACAAAAGCTTCGGTAAGTTCTTCGCTGGCGTTGAATTCTATTACGAAGACAAAGATACCGATGGCCGAGACGGTTCCTTCCTAGAGAACTTTGAAGAGTGGTACATTGAGCCAGAGCTAGCCTATAGCTTCGATTTTGGTGGTCGCCTATTCGTGAAACAGCGCTACAGTGAGAAAACAACGACCCAGACCAATGGCGATAGTTACTTTGGTACAGTGAACAAAACCACGGTCGGTTATCAGCATAACTTCAAAAACTGGTCTGTCAGTGGCGAAGTGGAAATCTTCAATGAAGACAAAGATGCAAAAGCGGAATGGACAGGCAACGAGAAAATCGGCAACGGCCATGAAGAATACAACAAGCTCAAGCTGATGGCTCAGTACCGCTTCTAACCCTACAGGAAACAACATTATGATAAAGGTCACCGACATTGCCGAGATCCTACAAGGCACTGTAATAGGCAATACGGATATCAATGTCGACAGCATTGTCGAACTCGACTCTCCTACCCAAGGAGGATTGGCTATTATCCGCCAGCCCGGTGACCTCAAAAAAGTCGCTTCCTGTTTAGCCGATGTCATCATCGGACCGGAGTCAATCCGCCAGGATACTCAGGCCACTGTCATCGCTATCAACCAACTTGACGCCAAGCTCATCAATCACTTTCTGACTTGGTTCAAGGTGTCGCAATACCGCCTCGACGATCAGGGTAACACCTCGGACATCGAAGGTGTCTACATCGGTAAATACACATCTATCGGTGAAGGCTGCCACTTTAAACCCGGGGTCAAAATCATGAATGGCGTAAAGATTGGCAACAATGTCGCTATTCACGCCAATACGGTGATCAAAGAAGGCACCATCATTGGCGATAACGTCACTATCGATTCCAATTGCTCTATCGGCAACTATAGTTTCGAGTACCTGACCGACGAACGGGGCGATTACATCCGGCTCGAGAGTATTGGCCGCGTGGTCATCGAGGACAATGTCGACATTGGCTGCAACAACACCATTGACCGCGGCACTATCGGCAACACCGTGATCGGTGCCGGCAGCAAACTCGATAACCTGATCCAAATAGGCCACGATGTCAAAATTGGCCGACACTGCCTACTGATATCACAAGTTGGTATTGCCGGTTGGACAGAGGTTGGGGATAACGTCATTATCCATGGCCAGGTCGGCATTACCGGCGGGATCAAAATTGGCCACAATACCCGGATCAAAGCACAAGCTGGAGTGACCCGTTCTTGCCCGGACAACAGTCATCTGTCGGGTTACCCTGCGCGTGACACCAAACAATACCTAAAGACCCTCGCCGCACTGAACTCCTTGATAAAGAAAAGCGAACAACCCGAGCAGCGAGCCCTACATTCCAGCGAACCCGCCCCGCAAGCAGGCTGGTTCAGCAAGATTTTTAATTTTAAATAAGATTTTCGGAGTAATTCATGGCGACGGTAAGCCTACGTAAAGTAGAAAAAGAATACGAAAACGGCTTCAAGGCAGTGCATGGTATTGACCTTGATATCCAAGACGGTGAATTCATGGTTTTTGTCGGTCCTTCAGGTTGCGCAAAATCAACCACCCTGCGCATGGTCGCCGGGCTTGAGGATATCACCGGCGGTGAAATTCGCATCGGGCAGAAAGTTGTCAATGACCTTGCCCCGAAAGACCGTGGGATTGCCATGGTATTCCAGAACTACGCCCTTTACCCTCACAAGACGGTCTTTGACAACATGGCTTTTGGCTTGAAGATGCAAGGCAAGTCGAAAGAAGAAATCAAGCAAAGGGTTACAGAGGCCGCCGAAAAGCTCGAAATCACTGATTTGCTAGACCGCAAACCGAAAGAGATGTCTGGTGGCCAGCGCCAGCGTGTTGCGGTAGGGCGTGCCATTGTCCGCAAACCGGATGTGTTCCTGTTCGATGAACCGCTTTCCAACCTCGATGCCAAGCTAAGGGTTTCGATGCGAGTCAAAATTGCCCAGCTTCACCAATCCCTCAAAGAAGAAGGCAACCCGGCAACCATGATTTACGTTACCCATGACCAAACCGAGGCGCTGACGCTGGGAGACCGTATTTGCGTATTGAACCAAGGCCAAATCATGCAGGTCGACACACCGGCAAACCTCTACAACTTCCCGGCCAATAAGTTCGTTGCCGGCTTTATCGGTTCGCCAGCCATGAACTTGGTAGATACTGCGTTGCGCGAACAGGACGGCAACTATTACATTGAAATGGCCCCGGGGCAGCAAGTGGTGATTCCATCGAACAAAACCCACGCACTCAAGCAACATACCGATAGCAAAGTATGCTTCGGGATCCGCCCCGAACATATCAGCATTGCCAAAAACAAAACGGACCTCAATGTGATTGAGGGTAAGTTGGCGGTGGTCGAAAATATGGGTAATGAAAAATATCTACATTTCCGAGTTGGTGCGAATGTCATTATTGCCCGTGTGTCATGTGTTGATATTTCCACCTCAGATATCGGTAAGAGTTTTTATTTCAATTTAGATACCAGTTTCTGTCATGTATTTGATGGCGAAACAGATGAGAATATATCGCTATAAATAAAAAATAATTGAAAAGAAAGGGAGTTAGACACTCTCTTTCTTTTGCCTCGCAGCAATAAAATTAAATATTTAATAAATTAGCCTAATTCCCAAACATTTATTCGCAGCTTGGATATAGCCGCGAAGGTTCACTTATTGGCATGGGCTACGCATGAGTAAATTTAAGCGGCTTTATCATTCACCCCCAATGAGAAAAGGATCCAACATGGCAAACGCCCGTCCCCTACCCCAGGCTTTTCAATGGCTGACCTGCAAACACATTCGCCCAAGCGGTTGGCTAGCCGAGCAAATGCAATTTGACCTCAACCAAGGTTTTGTCGGTCACCTTGACCAACTAGTGCCAGAGCTGATCACCGAAGATGATATTTATGGCGAGCACCGCAGAACCCTCGCAGACAAAGCCAAGGACGTCGGGTCTATTGCCCAAGATGCCGACTGGGAGGTGCAATACCTGTGGTGGAACGCCGAGACCCAGTCCAACTGGTGGGATGGATTTGTCCGCCATGCCATGTTAGTCGGTACCGAAGAGCAGCAAAACAAAGTCCACCGCTATATCGACCATATCCTTTCAACCCAGGATGACGATGGCTATATCGGAATTTATGCCCCTGACTTGCGCTATCAGACGAAAGGCGAGAACGGCGAATTGTGGGCACAAGCCGCTATGTTCAGGGTGCTCATCGCCTACTACGAATTGACCCAGAACCAAGATGTACTCGATAGGGTGATCAAAGCTGTCGAGCGAACCATGTCGGCATGGCCGATCAATGAAAGCAAGCCCTTCGATGTCACCGAATCCTATGCGGGTGTTGGCCATGGTTTGGTATTTACCGATGTACTGGACAGGCTCTACCAACTCACCGGCAAACAGCAATATCTCGATTATGCCCATTTCCTCTACCGCGATTACTGCCGCTACCCACTGTGCGACATCGACATCCAGCTTGATGCACTGCTTGACCCGGATTACCGCTACCAAGGGCATGCAGTCCACACTTGGGAGCATCTTCGCCCGCTGCTAACGGCTTACTTCGCCACCGGCAGCAAAGATCTCAAGGCTGGTCTTGAAGCCTTTGTCGGTCGATTGCCGGATTACCTCACCCCGTCGGGCGCCCCAATTGGTGACGAATTTATCTTGGGCAAACAGGCCAATGCCACCCAAGTCGGCTATGAGTATTGCTCAATTCATGAGTTGCTCGATGGGTTTACCCACATGCTGCAAAAAACCGGCGAGTTCAGCTGGGCCGATCATATTGAAAATATGCTATTTAATGCCGCGCAAGGTGCCCGCCACCCAGACGGAATGGGGATTGCCTACCTGAAAACCGACAACTCCTATTCGATGCTTGGCGAGGCCGGTGTCCATAGTGATGGCTGTACTGCCCATGAGGTCCAAACCCGCTATAAATATTCCCCAACCCACCAGGAAGCAGCAGTCTGCTGCGTCCCTAATGCCGGGCGAATCTATCCGTACTACCTCAAAGCGATGTGGATGCAGCAAGAAGACACCATCATCAAGCCGCTATACGGACCAAATGAGTTTACAACCGAAATCAACGGCAAGCGCCTGACGATTTCCGAGCAAACCAACTACCCTGCCGACCATAGTATCGTGTTGCTGTTTTCTGCCGACACACCGGTCCAAGCAACACTGCGCTGCCGCCTGCCGGGTTGGGCTAAAGGGGTCAGTGTCAAAGGGGCTAATGTCGAACTGGGTGAAGGCTGGTTCGAGATAAATGAAAAGTGGCAGGGACAAAGGATTGAAATCCAGTTCAATACCCAGCCGCAGCTATGTACTGACAACTTGGGCGACCATTACTTCCGCTACGGTCCGTTGGTTTACGGCTTGCCGATCAAAGCTCTCGAAACCATCGACAAACAGCTGCCTCTTGCGCCATTCCAAGAGCGCTGCTACCAGACGGAAAATGGTTGGCTGCCGGTTGAACTCAACCACAACCCTCACACCGAACTGGCCAGTCACGAGGCAACAGCTGCCCTCCCTTGGGGGCACTACACTCCGCTCCGTACTAACCTCGGATACCAAGGACAGCACTTTGTCCTGCAACCTATGGCCGCGCATATCTTGCGTCAGGTCACTTTCAAACCAAAGGCATGGTAACGCGACATGGATACGAAAACGCTCACAGTCAGCATAATTTGCGGTTCGGTATTGGCAACACTTTCTCTATGGGTAGCGGATTATAGCCTGGCGGCATTGGGCAGTTTGGCGGCATGCTGTACAACCCTTGCCTACCTACCTCAGGTCATCAAGATTATCCGCTCCAAAGATACTCAAAGTATCTCATTGCACATGTATGCGCTGATGGTTTTCGGGGTCTTTTGCTGGTTTATCTATGGCATGAAGGTCAATGACACCCCTGTGATGCTGGCCAATGCAATTACCTTGCTGTTATCAATGGTGATTCTGGTTATGAAACTTAACGAACGCCCACAGTAAATATAAAAAAGGCCTGCTCGAAGGCAGGCCAAACTTAGCTAGCAAGTAGCCAGGTAGTCACAGCTTGTTATTTTTCGACAATGTTTTTTGAGCCCTTACATTTTTTCGGTAAAGGTACGGGTTATCACATCCTGCTGCTGCTCTTTGGTCAGCGAGTTAAAGCGCACCGCATAACCCGATACCCGGATCGTTAGCTGCGGGTATTTCTCTGGGTGCTCGACAGCATCTAGCAACATGTCACGGTTCATCACGTTGACGTTCAGGTGCTGCCCACCTTCAACGCCTCCCCCATGCTCGCCCGCTTCATGATGGAAATAGCCGTCCATCAGCGCTGCCAAGTTTTGCTTCTGGGTCTCGCTATTTTTGCCCAATGCATTTGGCACAATCGAGAATGTATACGAGATACCGTCTTTGGCAAAAGCAAACGGCAGTTTCGAAACAGACGTCAGCGAAGCGACCGCCCCTTTTTGATCCCGACCATGCATCGGGTTAGCACCAGGGCCAAACGGCATACCGGCGCGGCGGCCATCTGGCGTATTACCGGTCTTCTTGCCGTACACCACATTAGAGGTGATAGTCAGGATAGACTGTGTTGGCGTCGCTTCACGGTACATGCTCATCTTCTGGATCTTCTTCATGAAGCGCTCAACCAGATCACAGGCAATATCATCCACTCGAGCGTCGTTATTACCGAATTTCGGGTAGTCACCGTCGATCTCGAAATCCACCGCCAAGCCGTCTTCATCACGGATAGGCTTTACCTTGGCAAACTTAATCGCAGCCAGCGAATCGGCAACTACCGACAAACCGGCGATCCCGCAGGCCATGGTACGTTTCACATCGCGGTCCATCAGTGCCATCAGGGAAGCTTCGTAACTGTAACGGTCGTGCGAGTAATGAATGATGTTCAGTGCCGTCACATACTGGGTTGCCAGCCAATCGAGTATTTCATCAAAACGAGGCATCAAGCTGTCGAAGTCCAAGGTTTCATCGGCAATCGGTGCCTGCTTCGGACCCACCTGCACTTTCGATTTTTCATCAACCCCACCGTTGATGGTGTAGAGCAACGCTTTTGCCAAGTTGGCGCGTGCGCCGAAGAACTGCATGTCCTTACCGACGATCTGCGGGCTGACGCAACAGGCAATGGCATAGTCATCATTGTTAAAGTCTGGGCGCATCAAGTCATCATTTTCATACTGCAGCGATGAGGTATCGATAGAGACTTTCGCCGCATATTTCTTGAAAGCCTCAGGCAGTTGCTCTGACCACAATACCGTCATATTTGGCTCAGGGGCTGGGCCCATGTTGTATAGCGTATGCAAGTAACGGAAGGTGGTTTTGCTGACCAGGGTACGGCCGTCGACACCCATACCAGCCATGGCCTCAGTTGCCCAGATAGGATCGCCAGAGAACAGCGAATCATAATCTGGAGTACGCAGGAAGCGCACCATGCGCAGTTTCATGATGAAGTGGTCCACCAGCTCCTGAGCCTGTGACTCATTGATCATCCCATTGGCCAAATCCCTTTCAATGTAGACATCAAGGAAAGTCGAGGTACGACCCAGCGACATCGCCGCGCCGTTTTGTGATTTGACCGCGGCCAAGTAACCGAAATATGTATATTGGATAGCTTCTTGGGCAGACTTGGCCGGCGTCGACATATCAATGCCGTATTTCAGGCCCATAGTGCGGATATCTTCCAGCGCCTGAATTTGATCGGCTAACTCTTCACGCAAGCGAAGAGTCTTCTCAAGATCTTGGCCTTGCTCAAGGAATGCCTGGGTCGATTTTACTTGCTCTTGCTTGTCTGCCTTTAGGAAATCAATACCGTAAAGGGCGATACGGCGATAGTCACCGATGATTCGGCCACGGCCATAGGCATCAGGCAGGCCGGTAATAATACCGGATTTACGACAAGCCAGAATATCCTTGGTATAGAGATCAAAACACGCTTTATTGTGGGTCTTGCGATATTCGGTAAAGGTTTTTTCTACCATCGGGTCAAGCTGACGACCGTATACCTCACAAGAGGTTTTCACCATGCGGATACCGCCATTAGCAATGATCGCTCGCTTAAGCGGTTTGTCGGTTTGCAGGCCGACAATGGTTTCCAGATCTTTATTGATATAACCAGCATCGTGGGAAATGATGGTTGAAGGTAGGTCGGTATCAAAGTCAACCGGCGCATGGGTGCGGCTCTCTTCTTTGATGCCCTCTAAGACACTATTCCAAAGCGCATTGGTCGATTCAGTAGCGTCAGCAAGAAATGACTCATCCCCTTCATACGGCGTGTAGTTGGTTTGAATGAAATCACGGGTGTTGACCTCGGTTTGCCAATCGCCAGCGGTAAAACCTTTCCATGCTTGAAGCATTTCAGTCGTTGGAATAGTCATAGTTAAAACCTACAATAATAGTGTTCTGAAAGACTTTAATTGTTTAAAATCGGAAATAGAGACAAAGCAAAACCTATCTTGCTATTGATAAATAAAGGCTGGAAAAACACCCTGCCTGGTATTACTAAAACGCTATTTATCAAACAGCTTGATACACAAATTAGATTCGGTTTGTTCACTTCATCTTGATGACTGAATGGTAGGACAAATCGCAATATGATTAAAATGAATGCTTTTCATTTTTCGAATGCATTATTTGCATATATTTATTACTTTTTAATAATCAATACTTTAAATTCAGAGAGATTGTAATGTTCCCTTACGTGAGGAGAGGATGAGATAGCATGAATAAATTAGATAAACCCCAGACTCAACAGACCACGAAATATTCCTTTTATCGATAACCTCCCTTTGATCAAGCTTGGTAGCAACTGGAAAATTACCAATAAGACGGCTTTCCATCACGGTGACAACACTTACATGTTAAGATAGCCGCGACAACAAAAGTAAGAGGATGATCAGTGGTCACCATCAACGACGTCGCTAAGTATGCTGGTGTATCCAGAGGAACAGTTTCCAATGTAATTAATAACGTAAAAGTCAGGGAGAATTCCCGGATCAAGGTCGAGCAAGCAATCAAAGAGCTTGGGTATGTACCGAATGAATTTGCCAGGGGACTTAAGAGCCAACGTAACTCGACAGTTGTCCTCATCCTACCCACTATCTGGAACCCGTTTTTCTCAGAGCTCACGCACTACATCCAACTCGAGCTAAAGCAGCATGATCTCAAGTTACTCCTCTGCAATTCCCAAGACGATTACCGGGTAGAACTCGAATACCTTTCAATGGCAAAGCAAAATAAAGTCGAAGGGATTATCTCTATCTCATACAGTGACATTGACCCTTATCTCGAGTCCAATATCCCAATGGTGAGTATCGAACGTTTCTACAGCGATTCCATACCCCGGATCAGTAGCGATAACTTTCATGGTGGGTACCTTGCTGCCAAAGAATTGGTATCAAGGGGATGCCAGTCTTTGTTACTGGTCGGCAAGTCCAGCAAAAAGAACATATCCGTAGATAAAAGACAACGCGGATTTGTCGCCTATTGCGAAGAGCACGGTGTTCGGTACGAATTATTCTACCGCCGTGAACAAATAGAAGACTTTGAGACCGTAGTCCATGAGTTCTTTTCCGATAAAACGACAGAGACAGCCCAATTTGACGGTATCTTCGCGGTAACAGACCGTTATGCCCAGTACTGTATTGATGGATTGGCTAAGCAAAACATCGCCTGCCCTGACGATATCCAAATCATCGGCTTCGATGGTGCCAAAAGCTATCGCAACGAAACATTGCGTATTTCAACCATCCGCCAGCCCGTTGACCGATTAGCCAAAGCCGCTGTGTCATCACTACTTGGTTTGATAAATAACGAAACCATTGATATGGAACAGGTTTTTCCAGTTGAATTTACCCCAGCTCTAACCACTCGCTAACCAAACCTGCACAATTAGCTATCATTTTACTGTTGATGGTAGCTATTTTTATTTTTCGGCGTTCTGTTATCTAGCGCACATTTCACCCGTTTACATTCCCAAATAGCTCCGTTAATCTTCTTGCCAAGTAAAACTTGGAACGTTCCAAGTTTGAGTTTGAGAGGCAGCAATGAACTACCAAGACATCGCGGGACAGGTCATCAGCCATATTGGCGGCAAGGAAAATATTCAGAACGCAGCGCACTGTGTCACACGGTTACGCCTGGTACTGAAAGATCAAAACAACTTCGATAAGTCAGCATTGGAAGAGATTGACGGCGTAAAAGGCGTCTTTACCAACAGCGGACAACTGCAGGTTATCTTCGGCACAGGCACTGTCGATGAGGTTTACCAAGCATTTTTAGCCGTCGCAGGAATTGAGTCGGCGTCGGTTTCTGATGTTAAGAAAGACGGAACGGAAAACCTCAGTGCCCTGCAACGTGGGTTTAAAGTATTCTCCGATATTTTCATCCCTATCATCCCAGCATTTGTCGGGGCTGCGATTATCCTCGGCCTGAACTCCCTGCTGACAACAGCGTTCTTTGGCATGGAACAATCGCTGGCAGAACGTTCTGAGCTGGTCAATGACTTCTGCGCTTTCTTACGGGTCATCGCTGCCACTTTTGAATTCCTGCCGCTGCTAATCATGTATTCAGCCGTCAAGCGCTTTGGTGGTAACCCAGTATTGGGTATTGTTTTAGGTGGTGCGATGCTGAGCCCGCAACTTGGCAATGCATTTGTCCATGCGCTTAACCCTGAAACATCAGAGCATTGGAACCTGCTTGGTATCCAGACGCCGATTGTCGGTTTCCAGGGTGGGGTGTTCCCAGCGATCCTGACAGCCCTATTTATGTCGCTAGCTGAGAAGAAGTTCCAGAAAATTGTTCCTCAGGTCGTCTCATTTATTTTTGTACCAGCGCTGACACTTCTGACATCTGGCTTGGCACTGTTCCTGCTCTTCGGGCCTATTGGCAATATCTTAGGGCAATGGCTAGGTAGTCTGGCTGACTTCCTCTACAACGGCCTAGGTGCTGTCGGAGCAGGTCTGTTTGCTGCCATTTTGATGCCTCTTTGTGTGACGGGTACTCAGCACGCTATCCAGGCAGTTGAAATGACAATCCTTGCTACAACAGGCTATAACTATATCCAGCCACTTTGGTCTGTCGCTATCTTGTCACAAGGTGGTGCTGCAATTGGTATGTACCTGCTGTACAAGCGCAATAGGGATAAAGAAGTTGCGGTATCTTCATTCGTGCCGACCCTATTTGGTATTTCCGAGCCGGCAATCTTTGCGGTTAACCTTAAACACTCTGTTGTGCCTTTCTTCTGTGCCGTTGCTGCAGCATGGGTATCTGGCGCCTTCATGCAGATGATGGATGTCAAAGCTAACGGCATGGCGCTCACGGTTCTACCAGGAATGACAATTGTCGAGCCAAGTGTCTTTGCCTACTACATCATCGGTAACCTGATGGCCTTCACATTGCCTATTTTGCTCCTTCTTACTTGGAACAAAACCAAAGGCGTCAAGATCAGCGGTTAACCGAGGCAATAATGATGAAATTACTTCCATTCGAAAAATACACATGGGTAACAGCGGCGCACAAGGAATATTTAGAGTCACTAGAAGACTATGTATCCCAAAGCCAATACTTACCAAAGTTCCATATCTACCCGCCAACAGGTTTGATGAATGATCCAAATGGACTGAGCTACTACAACGGTGAGTACCATGTCTTCTATCAGTGGTTCCCATTTGAGCCGAACCATGGCATGAAGCACTGGGGCCATACTAAATCCAAAGATCTGGTAAATTGGGAAGATTGTGGTGTGGCGATCACCCCAGATCAAGAGTATGAACAGCATGGTGCCTATTCAGGCAATGCGATTGAAAAAGATGGCCTGCTGTATTTGTTCTATACCGCTAATTACAAAACACCAAATGGGAAAATACCCAAACAAGCCCTCGCGGTTATGGACAAAGAAGGTAAGGTTACCAAATCAACCAAAAACCCAATCATCGACGGTGCACCCGAGGGGTACAAGGGTGAAATCCGTGACCCTTACGTTTTTAAAAAGGGTGAGCAATATGTCATGCTGCTCGGTGCGTGGGCCGAAGATGATACCGGTCGTATCCTTGTTTACAAAAGTGATGGCGACCTGGAGTCATGGCAATACAGCGGCACGCTAGACTTGGATATGGATTGCGGCTATATGCTCGAATGCCCAGCCTATATGGAGGTCGATGGCAAAGATGTGTTGATTGTTTCCCCGATGGGGCTAAGCCCTCAGGGCGACAAGTTCCACAATCGTTTTGCTTCTCTGTACCTTGTGGGTGAACTTGATCTCGACAATGGCAAATTCATCATCGAGCATAAAAATGAAATCGATGCAGGGTTTGACTTCTATGCCCCTCAGACTTTCCGAGGTAAAGAGGGGCAACCATTGATGTTCGGGTGGTTTGGTTGCGGCGAACAACCTTTGCACAGTGACAAGGATATGTGGAAGCATGGCCTTACGATGCCAAGAGCACTCCGTGTCACAGGCAACAAGTTAGAGAGTTTTGTTGCGCCGGAGCTATTGGCTCATTTCAAAACCAGCATATCTACTGAAAGCACGGCTATAACCGTAAATACCTCTGCTTTTCGATTGAACACTTGTGTACCAAATGGTAACGAAGAGACAATTATCAGCTTTGGCGACAGTAATGATTGCTGGCAGCTAATTGTTGATACTCAAAGTGGTAAAGTCGCCGTTGATCGTGAAGGCTTAGCTATCAAAGTCGATGAAGAATATGGATACCGTCGACAGACTGCTATCAAAGCTGATCAAAATATAGAGATTGACGTTTTTATTGATAACAGTTTTGTTGAAGTGTTTATCAATGGCGGGGAAAAATCCTTCTCCCTGCGTGTCTTTAACACCAAATCTGAAGCAAACATCATTAGCGCAACTAAAGCATTACCGTTAGACGTTTCTGTGTATTGCGGATAAATTAAACCTGAAGCCAGCTAAATAAAGCTGGCTTCTTTCAACATATATCAGCTTATCAACAGGTAGCACGCATCCTGCAATTAATACCCAAAACCAAACCCGTCGGCTGAGCTTTCCCGCTCCATTTCTAACACGAATTCGTCATAGCCAAACTGGTACTGCCTTCTGAACTCATTGCCATCGGGCATACCATCGCAAATCCCGAAATAGCTTTGACCCGAATTACCCAAATTCCATGCGTTATCAACATCGCAGTATTCAGCACGGCCCATTTCATAGCCAACAGAATATTTTTGCTGCGCGGCAAACAAATCACCACTTACCAGCGAAGAGAGATCCCTCACCCGGTGACCTTTGCGCGCATCTTGCTCGCCCAGAGACTGCCAGTCATTGGCTGCGGCGTATGTCTCAACATAGTTATTGGCACTGCAGGCACTCAAAGCCAGCACCATTGAAACGCCCAATAAGGCACGCATCCGTTTGTGGTTGTTCATCTATGAATATCCAAACTAGAAATTTTCTTAAATATAACCGAAATTCCGTAAAGGGTGATTATGGCACAGGGCGGTATGCTTTTGATATCAGGACAAAGTTACCCAACGAAAAGAAAGGATAAACTGGGGTAGAAGCCGCTGCTGGCAGGTCTCCAGCAGCAAGACAATTACGATGGCAAGAATGCTTTAGGCAAAGATAAAAAGTGGCGCGATCATCGACAGAGAGATAGCTGCAGAAAAGATAATCGCAAACGTCATTTTTTCGCTCATTTTGTAACTTCCTTATGATGCGCGTGACAAGTCACTCAAAAACAAAACTTTCAAATGCATGTTATACCACCACACATCATAAAGATACATTTTAAATGTTACTTAATGGCAAACCCTTGATTAATGCTCTGGTACCAGGACCAACTTGCCGACAAACTTCTTGGCGAGGAAATCTTCCTGTGCCTGGTGGATTTGCTCCAATGGATAAGTGTTGGAAACGACTGGCTTGATTTCACCGGCTTCAATGTAGCTCACCAGGTTTTCAAACACATGTCGCTGCTGGTAAGTACAGCCAAAGAAGCTCAGATCTTTGAGGTACAAAGTACGTACATCCAACTCGGTCAGCGGGCCACCGATTGCGCCAGCTACCGCGTAACGGCCACCACGGCGCAATACCTCTGGCAGTTCCGGCCATTGCTCGCCAGCGACCAGATCAAGCACCACATCAACAGCCATAGTGCCAAGCGACTCTATCAAGCTATCGCCACGGGCAATAGTGCGGTCAGCGCCCATCTCAAGTACTTGCTGATGCTTGTCAGCACCGCACACTGCAATAACACTGGCACCACGGCGTTTGGAAAGCTGGACTGCCGCCGCCCCGACACCACCAGAAGCGCCAGTCACCAACACCACATCACCGGCTTTTACATTGGCACGGTCGACCATATTTTCTGCGGTTGAGAATGCACACGGGAATGAAGCCAGCTCGACATCAGTCATATTGCTGTTGACGGTAAATGCTTCTTGCGCCAACGCTTTGGTGTACTCAGCAAAGCCACCATCGCACTCAGAGCCGAAGGTGATACAACGGAAAGATTCATCGGTGTGTGGGTGTTGCTGCATGGCACGGACCATCACCCTTTCGTCGACACGGGACGGGTCAACTTGTGCACCTACCGCCACAATATGACCGGCGACATCTGCGCCCTGGATGCGCGGGAAGGTAAGTGGGATCCCCGACCAACTAGCATCCTGATCATCGATAGTGTCAAAACCGCCTGAACCACCCGTATTGGTGTCAGCCGTCACTTGTTTGGAGTACCAGCCAATTCGGGTATTGATATCGGTATTATTCACCGCGCAGGCACCTACCTTGATCAGCACTTCGTTCTCGGCCAACTCAGGTAACGGTATATCGTTACGCAGCTCCAGTTTATCCAAGCCACCATGCCCGGTTAGCACCACGCCTTTCATCGTTTTTGGCAGTGAAGTTGTCATCACAGTCTCTCCCACATCGTTCAGAATGCCTTTGGCTTTGATCCAAACAATAATAGGAACTGTAGATTTAGCCAAACGAATAAAATTAACCTATAGATTTAGAAATTCTAAATCTATAATATTTTTCAGGCCGTTTCCCTGCTTAGGGATGGCCTACCTTTACACTCCATATGAAGACGTTGAGATGGACACACTGCTAGATCTAGAGCTGTTGAGAACCTTTGTTGCTGTCGCCGAAACTGGCGAGATAAAACTGGCTGCCGAACGGGTATATCGTTCCAACGGTGCTGTCAGCATGCAGATGAAACGGCTGCAGGAAGTAGCGGGTTGCGAGCTGTTGGTACGAACCCATCGTGGTGTCGTCCTGACCGACGCCGGAAAAGTATTGCTCAGCCGCAGCCAGCAGATGCTCGCGTTGAACAACAGTACCCTTGCAACCCTGAGTGGGAAAGACATATCAGGCCAACTGACTTTCGGTATTCCCACCGACTACGCTGCCGATTTTACCCGCCACTTTATGCCGCTATTACAAGCGAAAATGCCCAACTTGGCAGCCAAAGTCGTGTGTGACAGAAGCCGACACCTGAGGAAAAAGCGCCAAGCCGGCACCGTTGATATTGCCATTGTCGCCGGGGAGCCCGGGATCAAAGATGGTATGCCGCTATGGAGCGAGTCGATCAACTGGGTAAAATCACCCAAGCTCGCGTTGAGCCCAGATCAAGCCGTGCCCATTGCCCTGTTTGATGGCGATTGCCTGATCCGCGATCTGACACTGGCAACACTCGAAAATGCCGGCATCCGCTACGAAATTGTCTTTACCAGTCCGGTTCTCGATAATATTGCCGAAGCGGTCTATAACGGCCTTGCCATCTCATTGCTGCCCGAATCTCTGCACAAATTCGGCCAGACCCAGCAGGTGTTACCGACAGAGCCGTTCCACGATATATTTACCCTGAACGAGCGCCTGAGCTTCAACCTGATCTATGCGCAAGGGCAAAACGAGCATACGATAGGAACCATTTCTAGCTGCTTCCTCAATGCCCATCAGCAACTACAATCAGTATCTACACCTACGGCGTTGTCATGACATGAAGTGTCGCCATAAAATATTGAGACCACATCAAAACGGACC
This sequence comes from Photobacterium sp. AWH4_225, assembly GCF_056158405.1. Taxonomy (NCBI): domain Bacteria; kingdom Pseudomonadati; phylum Pseudomonadota; class Gammaproteobacteria; order Vibrionales; family Vibrionaceae; genus Photobacterium; species Photobacterium sp. AWH4_225. The sequence goes on from NZ_JBSWTF010000004.1 coordinate 1,113,849, forward strand.
CCAGAATGAAAATTGATTTGACTAAGATGGTGACTGAAAGCCGCAACAGTGCCAGTGCCGAGATTGATACGCTATCCACTATCGATATGCTGAAAGTCATCAATCAGGAAGATCAAAAAGTCGCCCTTGCTGTCGAAGCTGTTTTACCTGAGATTGCCCACGCAGTTGATGCCATTGCCGATGCCTTCATGCAGGGTGGCAGATTGATTTATAGTGGCGCAGGTACCTCTGGCCGCCTTGGCATCCTCGATGCCAGTGAGTGCCCACCTACTTTTGGCAGCAAGCCGGAACAGGTGGTAGGGCTGATTGCGGGAGGCCATAAAGCCATTTTGAAAGCGGTCGAAAATGCCGAGGACAACCGTGAAATGGGCGCAGGCGATCTGCAAGCCTTGAGCTTCAACAGCAAAGATGTCTTGGTCGGTATTGCCGCTAGTGGCCGCACGCCCTATGTACTTGGTGCGATGGAATATGCCAAGTCCGTTGGCGCTACCGTGGCCTGTATCAGCTGCAACCCTGATAGCCCGATGAGCCAAGCTGCCGAGATCGCCATCACTCCAGTAGTTGGGCCTGAAGTCGTCACTGGCTCATCACGCTTGAAAGCCGGTACGGCACAAAAACTGATCCTCAATATGCTAACTACCGGGGCGATGATCAGAACCGGGAAGGTCTATGGCAACTTAATGGTCGATGTCGAAGCCACCAATGCCAAATTGGTCGAACGGCAAAAAAATATTGTGATGGCCGCAACCGAGTGCAGCCGAGAAGAAGCCATTGATGCCCTTGAAGCCTGCAACGGCCACTGCAAAACAGCGATTGTCATGTTGCTGGCAGGCGTCGATGCCAGCCAAGCTTCTTCACTACTGGATGAAAATCAAGGCTTTACCCGTAAGGCGATCAGCAATAAGTAAAGCAGAGATCAGCTCAGCTGAGGCAACCTAGAAAAAAAGGAAGGGCAGAAATAAAAATGCCCAGCCGAGGCTGAGCGAAATTTGCGAGTGTCCAAATCAAGACACAATTAGCGAGTCAAATTCTAGCAAGTAGATACAGGTAAACATTGTATCTGCATTCATCATAGCCACAGTTTCCTTAACCAAAACTGGCGCGACTACATTAATTTTAGTTCATCTCCCATAATTGAGACTGGTCGGATGTCGCAGCAAGGAAAAACTATTCACCGCACCCATTACGGCTCCGTGCTACCTATAAAAAACAGATAGATACAGTCATATAATCGCCACTAGCAACAATGTATGGCTTTGTACTAGGTTATTGAGCTCGTGCCATCTAGTCGATAAAATCCACGTCAAATTAATAAAACAGTGTATTTTATGAAAAGCCTAATCCCAGCCCTTCTCCTGCTCTGCCCGCTCAGCAGCCATGCCAGCAGCCAACCCATTACCCACGAAATGGGGGTACGTTTAGGCGGGGGGGTCATGTCTAACAATAGCCACAGTGACGGCGATGCCGGCTTCACTTTCGAGCTTGGCTACAACTACCACTTCAACCGTTACTTCTCGCTCGACACTGGCTACTTTGCTAATAGCGGCGGCCTGAGCTACCTCGGCACACTTGGCCTTACCCAATCGGTTTCCAGCTATACCGGTGGCTTACTTGGTGTAAAAGCGGAGTACCCTGTCACTCGCTTTACTAATATCTATGCCCGTGGCGGCATCAATTACGCAGCAGTTGACCTTGATACCCGAAAGAGCAAGGATAACTGGCATACCAGAACCGAACGCGGTTTTTCACCGTATATTGCCCTCGGAACCGAACTCGCCCTCGGCCAGCATTTTGGCATTAGTGTGGAGTACCAACGCATAGAACTGCCGCATAGTTTTAGCAGCAACCACTACTTGCTGGGGATGAATTTCAAGTTTTAACAACAACATACCGCTTGCAATCACAATATCACAACATAGTTCATTCGAATTTTTAGAACGATTAGCTCAAGTTCACCTGATGTTGTTCATGACTGAAGCTGCCTATTCTATATCCAACAACTCAGGACAGTTACCGGCAATAGGATCTGCCGACAAATTCGAGGACAACATCATGAACACATTAATCAGCAAAACACTTTCTTCGCCAGCCAGCTTCGCCCCTTTAGCCCTTCGTGTACCGGCAGGGATCATTTTCATGGCTCACGGTGCTCAGAAGCTTTTTGGCTGGTTCGGCGGTTACGGCCTTGAGGGGACGGGCAAATGGATGGCTTCAATCGGCTTGGAGCCAGGATTCCTGATGGCTTTGATGGCAGGCGGCGCGGAATTCTTCGGCGGCTTGTTTATCTTGCTGGGGCTGCTTACTCGCCCAACCGCCCTCGTGCTTGCTGTCACCATGCTGGTTGCCATTGTCACCGTGCATTTAGAAAACGGCTTGTTCATCTCAAACGGTGGCTACGAGTTCGGTCTGGCCTTATTGGCAATGTCTGTTTCACTAGTAGTGTCTGGTGCCGGATGCCTGAGCGTTGATCGCTTACTGATGAAAAAAACACATACCCATCACAAGGCTGAGCCTGCTCACCAAAGTATTTAAAATCGCTTTCAGCGAGCCAGAGAATACATATCCACAAGGGGGACTGTGATGACAGCGATAATGGAGGGCGCAGAAAGCGTGCTACAGTCATGGTGATTCTGCGCATGATTGAGAATATATACGCACTTCTTACCTTTATTGGCAACAACAAGGGCACTCGTTTGGTTTAACCTTGATTCTTTTTCATCCTGTTTTTGACTAAGTGCATATGGTAAAACACAAGGACTATACCAAGGGGTATAGTCCTGTAATTCTGTATTGTGGATATCACTGCTATAGGGCTCGGCATAAAAAACGATGAACTGCTCATAGTCCACGTCGACTTTAACTGTATAAGCTGCCTGCTCGTTGGAATTGCTATCAATATAAAAGGTCTTGCTGGAGCTATATTTCAAAGCCTGACTATTAAGCAGCTCGTCATTTAGTTGCTCTAGAGTTTTACTCCATGCGTAAATTCCATCACTCTTGTCATAGCGAATAACCGCCTTGTCAAGATCACACCGTTCACTGCTGACGGATTCAACGGGTAAGTTATATAACTTCTCACCATAGTCCGAAGCAAAACTGTTAAATTGAGTGGGATTGTAATAAACCTCATTTTCATAATTTGCCATGGCATCAAACACACTCCAAAGCTGATATGAGTCATAACCTAACGCCATAAAGCCTTGAGTTATTTTAATTTTGCTTGGAGTTACGGATAATATTTCAGCCAATTGACTACGCCAGTACTCCACCCCTATTCTCTGTAAATCGTTTTCATTGTTACCCGCTCTAGCTGATGTGTATATTGATAACCACAGAGCCAATATAAAAATAACCAGCTTTGTTTTATCCATAGTTAGGCACCTTTTTAGAAGTAATTCATACCATTTTTACTTCATATCGATATTCTAAAAATATAAAGGCTTCACTAAAGAAGCCTTTAATCATTCAGATATTATGGTGCACATCTATCCTACGAAAAGATAGCTGACATAGGAGATTGCAGAACACCCAGAACCTGAGGGTTTCCCAAAGCAATCTTCGTGGTAATTGTGAAATTACCTTGATCGTTGAATTTCACCTCGGTTGTTGTCCCCCCTTGGCCTGATACACTAAAGAATGGCCAAATACCCGCTTTTGCCGCCGCTTCAATTTCTGTACGCTCAGAGGTGTCATAACTGGCGTTGGACGTCATAGTAATCGTTACACCGTCTGCCACAATGAGCGAAGAGGTAAGCCGCTGGAGGAAACCATCAGAACCGAAGGCTTTATCCCACGAGGTCGGACTTTGGTTGTTCCACACCGTATTATCTTTGGTTGTGTAGGCCTTTGCCAACGCCGCACTTTCATACCATGCTTTGAACTCTGCCAATATTGGGTCGTTCGGATCATTAACGGCCAATGGCCCGGCAGTAAATGTCGTCACCTTCTGGAAATCCGCATCAACCTTTACACCGGCAGAAGTGGTTTTGGTGGTAAGCTTGTCATACTTACCACCGCCACCAAATGAAAAAATATCAAAAAACACGGAGGTATTGCCACCTGCCCAAGTATGTTTAACATCGCTGCTCGTGGTTTGGGAATCAAGTGTAAAACTCTTCTGTGCCCCACCAGCTAAAGCCGACTTTAATTGATCTGCCGTTTTATTCCAGGCATATTTCCCACCAGCTGATGCAAATTTATTAACAGCAATATTGATCGGGTTAATGTATATATTTGTCAATCCAGTTACACATCCCGCTTTCCCTGGAGCATTTCTCATCGCCCATGAATTGAACAAATCTGAGACACCTTGAGCTGTCCACTCTTTGGGTTCATTGTTCTCAAAATAAGTACTCCACTTCCCATAATAATCTCCCATACAATTCTGGAAGCTTGAATTAGAGGCTGGGACCAGCGCATCAAGAATCAAGTTATAAGCAGATGAAAAATTATTTGACTGGTTTGGATTATAATAGTTGTTAACTGATTTTGGCGGTACGGCATTAAATACATTCCACATATCTTGGGATGTACTCATTAATGAATTAGGACCTTGATATAGCTGAAATTGATTTGGATCTAACCCTAAACCTGTCACCATGGCGTTATACCACTGTGCGGTTAGTGTATCCATTGCGGAGTTGACAGATGAACTTACACTTTTATCTAACGTCTCTGTTTCCTGTGACATAATATATCCCTCGTAAAAAGTGTCATGATATCAAGTTAAAACTCAAGCAATTTACAATTTTTAAACGACTTAATTAATAATTTAAATCACCTTTAACGAACGTGTAAGTAATGCTATTTAACTGATAGAAAGTATATTGCCTATGTATATTGAGTTACATAAGCTTATTTTCTATCATGCAACTTACTATAAGAAATATAACAAAAGAAAAAATATTATCTATTACACTCTATTACAAGGTATACAGTAATGATTTTACGGGAGATTTATATCTTTCCTTGTAAAAGCTGGACTAAATCGCCCAGCCCTCCACGATTTAGGTCCATCCATCAAACCAAGTTCTAGACATGACCCGTTTCTTTCAAGTGCTTCAAAAGATCAGCCACTTGCCGTAATCCCTCTTCAGTACGGCATAAGTAAGCAGGGCTCACCAAACCAAGGGCGATGTTTTCTGTTTGCAGCCAATCATCGGCTTTTGCGCGGTCGCCAAAATAGGCCAAGGTATCATCATATAGCGCGTCAGGGATCTGTTGTTTGTCCATTCACCTTCTCCTTACCGGTCACTCAGCTCTCAATATTAAACTAGCCTGATTTCATAACAGCATCAGTTAGCGATATCACAATTGACCGACAAAAGTGAAAACCATACTCTTATAGCCAATTAAGATAACGACAAAAACAACAAGCCCAACCTCTAGCTGGCTGCTTGCGTTTGCAACAAGGAAACCTGCATGAGCAACACCGTTGATTTAAGCCTGCTCATTGAGCGCATCTCTGCCGCAGATACCGACGAACAGCGTCAAATTTTCAATGAACCCGAGATCCAACAACTCGAAGCCGGTGCCCTCGCCACCTTGTTCGAAGCCCTGCCGCTCGATGAGCGTATGGAGCTGTGGCGCCAGCTTCCGCTCAACGATCACGTCGATGTCCTTACCGCGATGCGCGGTGACACGCGGGAATGGGTGATCCAGTCGCTGAGTGATACCGAGTTGGATCTCGTGCTCGGCAAACTCGACAACCTGTCATTGATTGAATGGGCCGACTCGCTGCCCGAAGATATCATTGAGCGGGCGATTGAAAAGCTCAGCAAAGAAGACATCGAGCTGTTTGACCGCGCCAACCAATACGATGATGGCCAGATCGGCCGTTACGCCAACCCCAAGGTCTTGTCGCTGCCGCAGGGGATTTCAGCCAAGCGTGCCAAGGTGCTGCTGGAGCGATACGGTTACCAGTACCCCGCTTCGATATACGTGGTTACCCGCGATACCAAGTTTGTCGGTACCGTTAACTACCAGCAGCTGGTCGAGGCCGAGCCGCTGACCAAATTAAGCAGCCTTGCCAATACCGACACCATGGTCTTGGAAGATGAGGCCTCACTGACTGAAGCCGTAGAAGCGGTAGAGCACAGCCAGCAGTTCAGCCTGCCAATTGTTGACGAGAACTTTGCACTAATCGGCGAGATTGATACCCACCTAGCGCTAGAGCTGATGCGGGAGAATTACGAAAGTACCCTGATGGCCAATGCAGGTATGAGCGAAGAAGATGACCTTTTCGCCCCGGTGACCAAAAGTGCCAAGAAACGTGCGGTATGGCTGGGCATCAACCTCATCACTGCGGTGCTGGCGTCGATGACCATCAGCCTGTTCGAAGATGTCATCGCCCAGGTAGTCGCACTAGCTATCTTGATGCCGATTGTTGCCTCGATGGGCGGTATTGCCGGTAGCCAGACCCTGACCCTGATGATCCGCGGTATGGCACTCAACCAGGTCACTGCCGGTAACCGCAGGTCGTTGCTACGCAATGAGCTGGGAATAGGCTTTCTCAACGGGGTGCTGTGGGCGGTATTGATCGGCTTGATGGCGGGGCTGTGGTTCCAGTCGCCGATTATCGGCGCGATTATCGCGGTCGGCATCGTGGTCAACATCATCACCGCCGCCCTGTTCGGGGTATTGATCCCTGTGGTGCTCGACAAGCTCAAGCTTGATCCGGCGCTGGCTGGCTCGGTGATCCTAACCACGGTGACCGATGTGGTCGGCTTCTTCGCCTTCCTCGGCACCGCCAAGCTACTACTGTTGTAGGCTTGTTCACTATTCCGAAATCCATCATTTCCATTTCGAGTGCCGCTATTGTGAGTAGCACTCGATAATTTCCCCCTTTCGCTATCCCGCGCTCATTTTTTCACTTCATTCTCTGGCTCAGTACCAGGCTGAACCTTGCTCGCCGTGTCCTGGTCGACAATCTCGCGAATCGCCGCCAGCAAAGGATGCTGGTCAGTGTACTTCTTGCCGTAATGAAGATTGAATTCATAATCGAAATCATCGGGATTCAAGCCTTGGTTATGCTGGATCAGGGTTTCCAGCTTATCCAACCCCTTGGCCACTTTGGCTTCCAATGTCTCGGCTTGCTCATACTCATCCCATAGTGCCAGGATATGCTGCTGCATCGGTTGATTCAGAGGGGAAATTAGGGTCTGCAAGTCCAAGCGCTCCTGGTGCGATTTATCGATGTTCGGGTCTTGGTCAACCGCTGCAATATCTCCGGAAATGGCCTCGCCCAAATCATGGATCACGCACATTTGCATCAGCTTGGCATGGTCGATTTCTGGCATTTCCTGCTCGAACAACATCGCCATTAAACACAGCCGCCAGGTATGTTCAGCGGTGCTCTCTTTGCGGCCTTGGGTGGTGTGGGCGCTTCTTAATGTGTCCTTCAATTGTTCGGCTTGGCGCAGGAAATCCAACAGACCCAACATGTCATTTTTCTTCATCAAACTGTCACCCGCCTTTAAAAACTCATTAATCCAATCGTCATAAACCGCGTCAATAATACTACCGAATCAAATGTGTACACGTGTTCACATCAGATTTCCTTTTTCATTCTATGAGCTTTTTTACCTTTTTGGGAGACACGCAGTGATACATCCTGGAACGCCACAACGTGCATTGAAGCACGGTCTACTGTGCCTTTCTCTTGCTTATGCAGGCCTCGCCAGCGCAGCAAACTATGAGATTTCGGTTGTTGCCGGCGGTGCAGGTCCTAATGACCATTACCGTACCGACGCCATCGAGATGGCAGCCAACATCCTGATGCAAGAAGCTGATGCGGCAGGCGAAGAACTCAAGATCACCGTGAACAAGCGCAACTATGCCGACTGGGATAGCTTCAAGCAAGCGGTTACCCTGTCTGCCGAATCTGGCTCAGCGCCGGATATCGTGGTAACCGGGCATGTCGATATCGCCCCTTGGGCACAGTCAGGCATCATTGCACCGGTTGAAGACTACGTGGATATGGATGCATGGCCACTGAACAACCTATACCCGAACCTTGTCGATATCTCTTCTTTCAACGGTATGGTTTACGGCATTCCCCAAGACTCCGAAGCGCGTCCTTTCTTCGCATGGAAAGAGTACCTCAAGGGGATTGGCTACGACGATGATGCTATCGAAGCACTACCAGAGCGTATCGAGTCAGGTGACTACACCCTTTACGACATGCTGGAAGATGCGAAAAAAGCCCAAGACAAGGGCCTCGTCGCCAAAGGCTACGGCTTCTACCCGCGTGTCACCAATGGCCCTGACTTCTGGCAGTTCTACACCAGCTTTGGTGGCCAGCTGCAAGATGAAGAAACCGGCCGTTTGATTTTCGACAAAACCGCGATGGAAAAGACTTTTCAGTTCTTTGCTGATGCGGTTGAAATGGGCGTAACCCGCCGTAACCACATTGGTACCCCATGGGATCAGTGGTACGCCGAAGTCGCCAGCGGTAAAGCCGCTTTCTGGCACGGCGGTACTTGGCACTACTCCCGCTACACCGAAGCGGAAGGCCTGGACGACTTCTTTGGCAACGTACAGTTCGGCTTGATCCCAACCGGTGACGCTGAAAACAAAGAACACGCCAACACCCTGACTCACCCAGTTGTTTACCTTGTTACAGAGCAAGACAACGAAGACAAAATGGAAGTGGCAGCCAAGCTGATCAAGATTGCTTCTGAGCCACGTATCAACACCCTACATGCGATTAAATCTGCCCACCTGGCTATCAGCCCTGAGCAGATGAACATCGGCCTATACAGCAACGACCGCTGGACGATGGAAGCGACTGAGCGCCTTCTTCCTCATGCGACCTCAATGCCAAACAACGCTGACTTCGGTGCTTTCTGGAACATTTACTGGAAAGGCCTGGAAGCTGCCTGGACCGGTCAAAAAACCGCTAAACAAGCGGTAGCTGACGCAGAGCAAGAGCTTCGCGGCACCCTTGGCAACGGTGTGATTATCCAATAATCCGACCGCAATCCCTCCGGCAGCTTTATTCCTATAAGCTGCCGGAGGGCAACAGAGAGAGCCCCATGAATCGTTCCAAAACCTTAGGCCCGGTGATGATGTCACCCGCCCTAATCTTTGTCGTTCTATTTTTCCTGCTACCGGTTGTCATGACCGCTGTATTCTCCTTTACCAACATGAGTACAGCGACCGGGATCAGTGGCGGAACATACCAAATTACCCCGTCAGCGCTGCGCTCACTCAGCGCTGACCATGATATGGCCTCACTGGCCAATGAGCTAAGAGAAACCCGCTTTACCGTCGACCAGGCCGGGTTGTCTGATCTCTCCGAAGGCAAGACTGACACGCGTTTCGTCGAACAGCTACAGGTTAACCTGCTGGATCAGTCATTCGGCAACCGCCGAGAGCTCACCCGCGAGATGCGCACGCTGCGCCACAGTCCGCGCAGCGCAAGGGAGCTCAATGCCATCGCCAACCAGTTCCAGCGCTCTGTAGGCACCACCCGTTATGACAGCAAAGAAGAGATGCTGGCTGCGGTCAGTGCCGCCGGGATCAGCCTTGACGAACAAGAAGCCGATGCCCTGCTAAAAGCGTCTTATACCGGCTGGGTTTGGACCAAGGAAAACTACCAGCGTATGACCTCGCTGCCGGATACCAAGACCGCGCTAAGCAATACGCTAATGTACGTATTTACCACCCTGACCTTGTTCAACGTCGGCTTTGCCCTGGTGCTGGCTATTGCCACCCACTACATGCCAAAGAATATCGCCGGCTTCTACCGTGCAGTATGGCTGCTGCCGCGTATCACCCCGCCGGTACTTTACGTCCTGCTGTGGAAATGGCTGGCCTGGGATACCGGTTTTATCTCCAACCTGCTTGGCATGTTCGGTGTGCAATCGAAAAACTGGATGCTCGATACCCCTGCCCACGCATGGACATTTGTCATTCTGATCAACGGCTTTGTCGGCGCTTCAATGGGGATGCTGGTGCTATCGTCGGCGATCAATGCCATTCCGAAAAGCCACTTCTGGGCAAGTGAAGTCGATGGTGCCAACCGCTGGCAGCAGATCCGCTACATCATTTTGCCGCAGCTTCGTTGGCCAATTCTGTTCATGACCTGCTACCAGACATTGTCGCTGCTGGCGTCATTCGATTACATCCTGCTGGCGACAGGCGGTGGCCCGGGTGGGTCTACCGAAGTGTGGGCACTGCGTGCTTTCCACACCGCCCTTAGCAACTATGCAGGTAACCTGCAATACGGCTACGGCGCGGCACTTGCCATGGTACTGGTTGCCATCGGTATGGTGATGTCGATTGTTTACCTCAAATTGTTTGGCTTCAAGAAGATGGTCGCCAAACCACGTATCGAGATCTAGGAGGCGTTATGTCAGATATCCGAACCAGCCGCAAATCTGTCATCGCACTCGGTGTGCTCAGTGCACCGCTGCTGCTGATGTACCTGTATCTCATCATAGATACCTTCTCAAACACTGCACCGGGCGCGTTGCTGCCTTACGAGTTTACCCTGGAGCACTGGCGTTTCCTGTGGCAAGACCTGCCGGGTAAACCAAATATCTGGGGAGTGACCTTCAACACCTTGGTGTTCTCGGTGGTGTCTACTCTGCTGACCCTGTGTATTGCATCGACCTCTGCCTATGCGCTGTCGCGTCTGAACATCCCGATGCGCAGCTTCTTCCTCGGCGGGGTAATGGTGCTCCATTCCTTCCCGACGGTCACGCTGCTGATTGCTATCTTCTTGATCCTGCAATACGTCGGCCTGTACGACACCTTGATCGGGGTGATTTTGGTCAAGGCTTCGCTGGAGCTGCCTTTTGGCATCTGGATCCTAAAAGGCTTCTACGATTCGGTGCCATGGGAGATCGAGATGGCCGCAATGCAAGACGGCGCCAGCCGCTTCACCGTGTGGCGCAAGATCGTCCTGCCGCAAGTGGGCTCGGCACTGACCGCACTGGGTATCTTCTCGTTCCTGGCCAGCTGGAGTGAGTTCATCCTGCCGCAGGTGCTGGCACCGGGAAACGATGCACAAGTGCTATCGGTGTACTTGGCCGGCTTGATTGCCGATGACAATAACTTCGACATGGCAATGTTTAAATCTGTCGGGCTGTTCTACGTACTGCCCGTGATCATTCTTTTCGCAATTTTCCAAAAACAGCTGATGAATATGTACAGCGGAGGCAATAAAGGCTAATGGGTATTCAAATTAACCACTTCACCAAGACGTTTGGCGATACCACCGTCATTGACAACATGAACCTTGAAATTGGCTCCGGTGAAATGATCGCACTGCTAGGCCCATCAGGCTGCGGCAAGTCGACCACCTTGTTTGCCATCAGCGGTATCCACAAAATTGACGGCGGCAGCATTGTTTTCGCCGGCAAGGATGTCACCAAACTGCCGCCGCAGGAACGCAACGTCGGGGTCATTTTCCAGTCTTACGCGCTATACCCACATATGACGGTCGAGCAGAACATCGCCTTCCCGCTGATGATCCGCAAGGAAAGCAAGGCAGAGATCAAACGCAAGGTTGAAGAGATCGCCAAGCTAGTGCGTATCGATAACCTGCTGCACCGCAAGCCTGCCGAGCTATCGGGCGGCCAGCAGCAGCGCGTATCGCTGGCACGTGCCATTGTCAGGAAGCCAGATGTACTGCTGCTCGACGAGCCGCTTGCCAACCTCGATGCCAAGCTGCGATTGGAAATGCGCTCTGAGATCCGCCGCATCCAGCAGGAAACCGGCATTACTGCGGTATTGGTCACCCACGACCAAGTCGAAGCCATGAGCATGTGTGACCGCATCGCGATCATGAACGGCGGCAATATCGTCCAAGTCGATACCCCGAATGAGATGTACCACAACCCGGTCAATGATTTTGTCGCCGGCTTCCTTGGCAACCCGCCGATTTCATTCATTGATGGCGAGCTGTGCGCAGGTCACTTCATCAATGGTGAAGACGGTATCAAGCTGCCACTGGTCGATGGCTACCCAGAAAACCAAGCCGCGAGAATCGGCCTGCGCCCTGAACATGTGATCCTGACAGAAGACAGCAATGATGTGACTAACTGTGCGACGGTTTGCTTCATTGAAAATCAAGGCCGCGAGAACCTATACGATCTCAAACTGGCTGACGGCAATGTCATCCGCACCATCCAGCCGGTGCGCGACGACCTGAAACTTGGCGATACCGTTCACTGGAGCATCAACGCCGAAAACATCCTACTGTTCAGTCCTAATGGAGACCGCCTGTATGCTACGCCAGCAGCGCTTAAACAAGCTAGTTAACCGTGCCAGCGAGAAGCCGCTGTGTATCGCCCACCGTGGTGCCAGCGGCCACAAACTCGAAAACACCTTGGAAGCGTTTGCCTATGCAGCCAGCTTGCATGCCGAGATGTGGGAGATTGATGTCCGGCTAACCCTAGATGGCGTGTGTGTCGTCAGCCATGATGACAACCTGATGCACACCGCTGGCATTGATGCCGATATTTCAGCGATGACCTTTGCCGAGCTGCAAAGCCACAGGCTCTACAACGGTGAGCAAGTACCCACTTTCGAGCAAGTTCTAGCACTGGCTGTTGAAACCGAATGCGGGCTGTATATCGAGCTCAAGGGCGAAGGCGCTGGCGCCGAGGTACTGCGCATTCTAGAGCAACAGACTGCCCCAATTGATTCCAGCATTGATATCGGCATCGGCAGCTTCATTCCTGAGTGGGTTGCCGAGCTGGATAAGCTCGACTGTCCTTACCCGCTATCAGTACTGGTTCGCGTCGGCGATTGCCCGTTCGAGCAGGCTGAAAAAGCCAAAGCTGATATGATCCACCTTTGCTGGGAGCGGGCATCCGATACCCCGCATGAATTCCTTACCCCAGAGCTGATCGCTAAAGCGCAATCGCTCAACCTGCCGATCGTGATCTGGCATGAGGAGCGAGCAAGTGAAATCGAAAAGCTGCTCACCAGGCCAGTTATCGGTATTTGTTCTGACTTGCCAGAGCTGATCACCGGTTACCGCCCAGATGACAGCAACCCGATTGAATTGGTGCTGCACCGTGGTGCCAATGACGTGGCACCGGAAAATACCGAAATCAGCGCCGTGATCGGCTATCGCATGGGTGCTAAGGTGATCGAGCTGGATCTCAATACCAGCAGCGATGGCGAACTGATGGTGATCCATGACCTTACTGCCGATCGCACCACCGACTTGCAGGGACCAATTGAGTCGCTAAGCAGCGAGCAGCTGAGTCAGTGTGATGCCGGCAGCTGGTTTGCGCCAAGCTTTAGCCAGCAAAGCGTTAGCCGCTTTTCAGGTTTCCTCGGCCTCGCCAAAGAATATGACGGTGAGCTATATGTCGAGTTGAAGCAAGCCGATGTCGATCAGGTCATCCAGCAAGCCCTTGCCAGCAATGCGCTTTCGCGTTGCTTTTTCTGGAGCTTCAATAGCGAATACCTCGAGCAAATCAGCCAGCGCTATCCCGACGCCAAACTGATGAAGCGCCGCCAGGATTTTGATTCATTGAGTGCGTTGATCGCCGCTGGAAAGCCTACCATTATCGAATATGACTACCTTATCGATGATTTGAACGAGTTCAGCCAGTGCCGCGATGCAGGCATTAAAGTGATGCTGCGCTATCCCGGGCAAGATATTGAAAAGTGGGTCGAACTTATCGGGTTGCAGCCTGATAGGGTCAACATCGACCACCCTTTTGCTTTTGCCAGGGCCTATGAAAAGTGGTTATCCCAAACTAAAGGGCAAAAGCAGGAGCACAGACTAAAACAGGAGCAAACTGTTTGAGCACCACCAAGTTAAAGCAAGTCACCTCTGTGGATGTTGCCAAGGCGGCCGGGGTTTCTCGCGCCGCGGTGTCACGGACATTTTCCAATAACGGCTATGTGTCCGAGGCCACCAAGGAAAAGGTCCTCGCCGCAGCCAAGGCGCTGGGCTACCGGGTCAATCACCTGGCCCGCAGCCTCAACCGCCAGCGATCCGATCTGATTGGCTTGGTGGTTGCCGATATGGATAACCCATTTCGCAGCCAACAGGTGAACGACTTGAGCGAGGCGATCCTTGCCAACAACCACCGCCCATTGCTGATCCCGACCGCCAAAGGACGAGATAGCTCACAGGTGATAGATATGTTGCTGCACTACAATGTGTCAGGGGTCATCATTACCTCTGATACCCCACCAGCAACCATCTTTGAGACCTGTGCGGAGAATCAGGTGCCTGTGGTGCTGATCAACAAACAAGACAAGCACCCTCTTGTTGATCGGGTGCTGTGCGATAACGCTGGCGGTATCCAGCTGCTTTGGGAAGCATTTGCCGAGAAGCAGTGCAAGCACATTGCCGTGGTGAGCTCAGCAGCCAGCTCTTACAGCATCCGCAAGCGCGAGCAGTTGTTTTGCCAACACGCTGAACAAATGGGCATCCGTGTTGATGTGATTTATGCGCCTAGCCATTGCTACCAGGGTGGGCTGGAAGCCGCTGAAAAGCTATCGGCATTTGCGCCTCAACCCGATGGTGTATTTTGCACCAATGACTACCTTGCCCTCGGCCTAATTGATGGCCTGAAGGACAAAACAGGCAAGCATGTGATTGATGACATGTTCATTGCCGGATTTGATGACATGCAACAAGCCAGTTGGAAGAGCTACCAACTGACAACCATAAAACAAGCCACCGACGAGATGGCGACCCAATCAGTCGAATTGCTGATCAGCCGCATTCAAGATCCAGACCAAGCAGCGCGAACCTGCTACCTGGATGTCTCTCTGATCCGCCGACAATCACTGTAATGGAATAACAATGAATAACGACTTACAACAACGCTATACCTTTGCCTGCCAACTTGCCAAAGAAGCAGGCGCGCTTGCCCACTCCTACCAAATGAAACTGGTAGAAGAAGGCCTAGATATTGATGTAAAAGGCCGCCAGGACTTTGTCAGTGTGGCTGATAAAGAAACCGAGAACTTCATCCGCCAGCAGCTGAGCCAGCACTACCCGCAAGATGGTTTCCTGGGCGAGGAGAGCGGCGAATCTGGCTCAAGCGGTACTGGGACATGGGTCGTCGACCCGATAGACGGTACCACCAACTTTTTGCGCCAGCAGCCAATGTGGTGTGTATCCATCGCCTACATGGTGGATGGCGAACCGGTGATCGGGGTGATTTACGACCCGTGTTATGACGAGTTGTTCTCGGCACAGGCAGGACGTGGCGCTTGGCTGAACAACCGCCCTCTAGAAGTTAACCAAGGTGATAATGCCCTTGTCGGCTTGGTGAACCTTGGCTATTCGGCAAAGATGCCACTGGAAAACTACCTAGCTACCATGACCCGTTTGCTGGAGCACGGTATCGAGCATCGCCGCCATGGCTCCGCCGCTCTGGGCCTTGCCCACGTAGCGGCAGGGCGCTTCGACGGCTACCGCGAAGACTTTATCAATGCGTGGGACATTATGGCGGGTATCGCCATTTTGCGAGAGGCCAAAGCAGACGTCATCTTCAACCAAGTTGAAGGGGGCTATGCGATCCAAGCCTCGATCCCAGCGCTGTCCGACTTGCTCAAAGGTTAACATCACCACTTGCACGGCTGCCCTTCCCTAGAAGCAATTCGGTAGCCGCTGCAACCCTCAAGTGCTTCAGGTCCCGCTCACACATGAAAAGAATATCTACACTCAGCCACCAGCAAAGCTTGTGGCTGATCAGCCTTGTGCCATTTATATGGGGCATGCTCACGGCAACAACCAATTTACTGGTTCCGTACTTAAAAGATGTCTACTCGCTCACTTATACCCAATCTATTTGGGTCCAGGTTATTTTCTCCTCAACACCGATTATCGCCAGCCTGCCAACGGCAATGCTAATTGGCCGGGTCGGCTTCAAAACCAGCTTGCTGCTGGCCCTAGGCCTATCGGCGGTAGGATGCGCAGTGGTATTGATCGCAGGCAGCTTCGCCTCATACAGCCTGACCCTGTTCGCTATTGCGGTTATCGCCGTCGCAGTGACTGCTTTGCAGGTGGTGGCCAACCCTATCATCGCCGACATAGGTCCCGAGTCTGGCACATCGCAGCGGCTGACCTTCAGCTCCACCATCAATGCCCTCGGGGTCACCCTCGCTCCGATGCTCGCGGCAGGGTTCTTATTCCGGGAATATGAACAATCAATGGCCGAGCAAGCCAGCAACCTTTTGGTGCCTTTCCTTGCTCTCGCTGCTACCATCACCCTTATCAGTATTGCCCTAGCCAGGCTTCCCATCACATATCCTGCCACTCCCAACTCTCCACAAAATCAGAACCAGACGAAAAGCCAGCTAATCAAACACCGTCATTTCTGGCTCGGTGTGCTCGCAATATTTTGTTATACCGGCACAGAAGTCAGCACCGGCACCTATCTTATTAGCTACCTAAGCCATGCCGGTGGAATGAGCTTTGCCGAAGCGAGCCGCTTCATTGCAATGTACTGGGGCGGGGCGATGCTGGGGCGACTGGTCGGTACATTCCTGTTCTTGAAAATCAGCGCACGTAAAACGCTCATTTTCAATGCACTGGTGGCTGCCTGCTTTACCCTCACCGCCATCATGCTGCCGGGCAGAAGCAGCGGACTATTGCTGGTTGCCCTCGGGCTATGCCACTCCATTATGTATCCGGTAATTTTCTCGCTGGCAGTCAAAAAGCTAGGCGGTGATATGGCAAAGGCAACCGGCATTTTGGTAATGGCCGGCTGCGGAGGCGCAGTACTGCCTTTCGTTCAGGCACTTCTGGCGGACAGATTCTATATTGCCGATACCTTCTGGCTGACATTCAGCTGCTACTTGGTCATCGCCTTCTTTGCTATCAAGGGATACCAGCCTAAACCTTGTGAAGAAGTAGTGTTTAAAGAAGCGGTTTGAGTTTCGCGGCAAGATTAATCGACTAGTTGTTGAATAATAAGATAAGGGGATCTAATGCAAGGCATGGGTCCCTTTTATCTCTTGCTGTTTAATAAATATGTTAAGCGTAATTTCGTTAAGAACAGAGCCGCAAGTGAAGATTGAGCAGATACCAACCTAAAACTGCAAAATTAACGACTAAACTTAGCTGGGCAAATGACAGTGAAAGCCCCTAATAACATAGGAGCTTATTTTTTAGTTTGGTAGTATCTCCAAGGTCAGCACTGATGGATGACTTTGGCTACAGTGGATGGTGTTTTTTGCAACTTGCTTGGTATACGCCTCTCCTTCTGGTTCACCACTATTTGGGTTGACGTCAAATTTAGGGAAATTGCTGCTGGAAATGTCCAATCGCAATTTGTGCCCCTCCGCAAAGCAATTCTGAGTGGCAAAAGCTTCTACCTCAATTTCGTAGATCACTCCACGACGAAGGAGCTCTGGTTTCTGCCAACTCTTGTGATAGCGACAGCGAAAGATACCATCCGAGATATTCATAGCGAAGCCTTGCGGATAATCTTCACTTGGCGGATAAACATCCACCAGTTTGATGGTGAAATCCGTATCCGGTGCATCGGATTCAATAAAGAGCTTTGCCGACACTTTTCCTGACACAACCAAATCTTCACTGAGTGGTTCGGTTTCAAAAACCAACACATCCGGACGTGACGCAAGAGGAAGGTGATTGCCTTCAGTGCCGTAAAAGCGGGCATCTTCACGTTGATCAAATGCGCCACCTTCAAACACAGGTTTACCCGAAGTTAACGCACCGCCAATGGTGGGAACGGGATTGTTCGGGTCAGCCAGATAGCTTATGTGCTCCTCTGTCACTGGAGCCTGCTGGGAAAGTTGACCTTGTCGGTGCAGATACCAATGCTGGGCCTCTGTGTTTTTCATCGGCCAGCGATCACTGTTTAGCCACTGTCCACCATGCTTAAGTCTTCCAAGTTCACTTTTTTCACCCGAAGCGCCCCCCATCTGAAAAACCTGAACATTGGAAAATGTATGGCTGTCATCATCGAGTAACCAACGTTGGAACCACTTCACACGAAAATCCAACCAGTTGCTGTCAATATTGTGGTCAAATGAGGCGCCCTTCCCGAAATCTACATCACCGCTATGTGTGGTATTCCGATCCCCATGCAGCCACGGGCCCATGATCAGTGCCGTCTGAGAGCGATTTTTTTCACTCAGAACAGTGTAGTTTTCCAGCGTACTTTTAACGTACACGTCATACCAGCTCGACATAAGCAATACCGGAATATCAGCAATGTTCTGGTAGCTATCAAATGCGTAGATGCCGGACTTTTTCCAAAAATCACTAAAACTGCCTTGTTTCCACTGTTCGAGCAAATATTCCTCATATTCAGGCACATGGCGTAATGGCGACTGGCCGGCCTTCCACGGCAGGTAATTAAACCATTCACGGATATCCTCCAATTCCAGAGCCTTTTTCACCACAGGATCTTGTTGGGCCTTGGGACTAACCAGTGCCTGACGATATGCCCATGTCGCCTGCTTAAGCTCAAACGCCCCGCCCTGACGAATACCGCACTGATAGGCATTGGAGAAACCACCTGAATCGAGCACCATACTCGCAAGCCCCGGGGGATTAAGACAGGCCAGTGCCAATTGAGTATGCGCTGCGTAAGAAAGACCCATTGTGCCTATTTTTCCATTGCACCAGGACTGCCCAACTAACCAAGCACAGGTATCATAGCCATCTTCGGCTTCGTTGATGTACTTGGTGAAGGTGCCACTTGATTGATAACGGCCACGACAATCCTGAAAGACACACACAAACCCTTTATCAACAAACGCCTGAGCCATTTCTTCACGTGAGACTTTATGACCATCCAAAGTGACTTCGGAACGAGAAGGCGCCGTTTTGTCGTAAGGTGTTCGCTCCATAACTACAGGCCACGGGCCCTCACTGTTAGTTGGAAAGTAAATATCAGTCGCAAGTGTTTCTCCGTCTCTCGTACGGATTTTGACATTAGTTACTGCTCTCATGGGGTGTCCTTAAGCGTATACGTGTAGGCTAATAGATAGGAAAACCAGAGCACACGCTATGGTGATAAGGAAGAACGGGAAGATGTATCTTGCCCACTGTCCCCATCCTACTTGCGCGGTAGCAAGGAAGATCAATAGTCCGCTGGAAGTAGGGGTAATGATGTTTGTTGCCCCGTTACCCATCAGGAAAGCTAGTACCGTAGTGTGCGGGTCGACACCAGAAAGCTGTCCAAGTGGGCCGAGGATCGGCATGGTTACGGCGGCCTGCCCTGAGGTGGATGGAATCGCTACATCGATTAACAGCTGAGAGAAGAACATGCCATAGGCTGCCAGCGTTGGTTGGCCTTCACCGATGACTCCAGCTAAGTGGTAGATGATGGTATCAAGCACTTTACCTTGCGCAAGAACGATAGCAACAGAGGTTGCCAGCCCAATCAACACGCCAGCGATAAGGACTTTTTTCATTCCATTGATGAAAGCGTTGATGGTGTCATTGGTCGAAAGGCCACCAATGATAGCGAAAATCACACCGAGAGAGATATAGTATGCAGATAACTCGTTGTATTTCCATTTCCAAGTCTGCGAAGCATAAACCAGAAACGCGATCCCCAGACCAAGTATTGTCAGCACAAGTGTATGACGAACTGGCAAAGGCTTATTGTCCCATTGCGCGATGATTTCAGTTGTGCGAGCTTCTTTTCGAATACTATGCAGAACGTACGCAACCCCGATGGTCATCAATACAACATAGACAAAAATACGCATACCCATACCGCTGAAAATAGGCACATCAACCAGAGGCTGAGCGACGGACAGGGCATAAGGGTTAGTAATGGATGCTAAATAACCGACTTTAACCGGAATGGTGACAATCGCCAGACCGATAATTTTTGATAGCCCCAGCCTTGTTGCCATGGCCACCACCATAGGTATCACAAGCAGAAACTCTTTCGCCATTCCCATGAATGTACTGCCCATGGAAAACACCACCATCAGGATTGGCACCAATAAGTAAACGTTACCCCGAGTAGCAGAAAGCGTACGCTCTAGACCTGTTTCAATGGCGCCAACTTTGTCGAGTACACCAAACATACCGCCGATAAACAGCACCATGAAAATCATACCAGCTTGCTTGGTGATGGCTTGAGGAATACTGACTAGCGCATCAAGCAGGCTAACGGCTTGCGCTTCCCCTTCCTGAGGGTAAATGCCAATCAGGTTGAGTGGTGAGACATCTTTTTCCAGCACTTGGTATGTGCCGGGAATGATCAGCTTTCCGTCACGTTCAAACTGTCCGGAATCGAAAAAATAGGTCATCAGTACTGCTACCAAAACGACAGACAGCAGGATGATTACTGGGTTTAAGTTACCTTTTTTCTTTGGTTGTTCAGTAACATTTTGTTGAGCTGGTGATATAGCTTCACTCACTTTAAATCTCCATTTCGTCACATTCTATCCTACAACATTTCTGCAACATATTTTTTTGTGTTAGTGTTTTCAATTCAATGACAACTTGTCATAGGGGTATGATGAAATTAACTTAATCAAATGGAACCAGATGAACATAACGGCGAAACAACTTCGGGTACTCAAAGCTATCAGCCAAGCAGGAACAACCAGTATGGCAGCAGAGCAGTTGAACTTATCTCAATCTGGTGTAAGCCGAATGTTAGCCCAGCTGGAAAAAGAACTTGATCTGGATCTCTTTGAGCGAGATAGAGGGAGATTAAAAATTAAGCCCGAATCGCTCAATTTGTTATCAAACGCACTGCATGTTTTGGAGGGTATAGAGCAACTCCAGACTCAGGCGTCGGAAATTAAGAGGGGACGCAAGGCTAAGCAGGTATTCAAGATTGCGATGCCTTATACCTTTGCAAAGTCAATCGCACCGAAACTTATCAAGCAACTGGTGACGGCATATCCTGACGTATCGGTAGAACTGTTTTCCGGCCATTATCGCTCGATTGAAGAGAGCGTGTATTCCGGTCAGGCCGATGTCGGGTTTACCCGCATCAATAACCATTCAAAATTTCGTTCCACTGCGATCGATTCAGGTATTGCGATGTGTGTGTTTCCCCAGGGCCACCAGTTTGAGGCGTTCCACTCGATCGTCGCTGAAAACTTGCGAGATCAGAAACTCGTTATGATCGGCCGAAAGAGTAGCACTCGTTATGATGTGATGAACTGGTTTACTCGCAGTAATCTGTTTCCGGAGATCGTCGTTGAAGCGCATTCTGTCGATGTAGCCTGCTCACTTGTGGCAGAGGGTATTGGCGTTTCCATTGCTAATAGTACCATGCTCAAAGGGATGGATAATCACAGAGTTCGTGCGCTGCCTATCCTAGACTTGCCTCGCTATCAATACGGCGTAATTCAAAGGCCTGATGATATTGCCAATGAGAGCAAGCAGGTGATCATTGATACATTCTCTGATTTGCTTCAGGAAATGTTGGCTGAACTTCCAGTGCTGGGACGTTAACTATTATGAAGCTTACAGGCGAAGTTTGAGTTAGATTTTATCGATATAAAAAAGGGATCTAACAAACGTAGATCCCTATCACTTATCAACTTAGACGAGCCGCCCCGGTTTTTACTTTACAATGTTCTGCGCTGTCGCGTAGAAGTCACGTGCCCTTGCCCAGACGCCGTTTGGATCTTCACCTTTACACAGGGTCAATAGATGCGGAAGCAGTTGCCCAGCGAAATCTTCGCTGCTTTCTTTTGGCAGTACTGTTGGTAGGTGGTCGACCGCCTGAACATATAGCCCGCTAACATCCGATTCGATAATTGGCTTCGCCAACTTGGTGCTCTGGTTGTAGATGCGGATTGGGTTATCCGGGTTATTCGGATCGCAGCTGACATCGCTGACCATGCTCAGGCGAGGGTTCTCACCCAGGCTTTCCTTGGTAATGAACGGAGGCGTGCCCTCGGCAAGGTAAGCACAGTTAACCAAGATGTCGTAGTCATTGATTGCAGTGAATGGGCCACCGGCTTTGGTTTCTTCGATATCCCAGCCGTCAGCATCGATACCCAGCTCGGCAAATAGATCCAATGCGCCACGGCCACAGCGGCCAAACTGACCGATAACCAATACCTTAGGCTTCTCTGACAGTGTTGCAACCTGCTCGCGCAGTACTGCTAGGTAATGGTCGCGATCCGGGTAGCTGCCCACTGCGCCGAACACATCTTTACAGTGTAAATGGTGGATATAACCCGACAGGCCAATCGCTGCACCAACATAGCCCGCCCAGTATCCGAAGGCACAAACACGCTTGCCCATTTCGTCTTGCAGGAACTCTAGGTCAAGAATTTGGCCGCCACCGGCATTGAAGCGGGATAAGATCTGCACAGCTTCATCCTGCCCCTTGAACGCATGGGCAAAGTAAATGTGCTGGTGCTTGAGCGGGAAGTCATCTTCAGCCAGCTCTTTCAAACCCAAGATATAAGCGTGCTCTGGAGCTTCAGTCCAGCTATGGCCCGCCGCTAGCTCACAGCCCACATCGACATAAGCTTGGTCAGGGAAAATACGGGTATCGCTACGCTCGACAATCACCTGGGCGCCCGCATCAATCAGGGCTTTGGCTCCGGTAGGTGTCAATGCCGTGCGGTGCTCACCCACTTTTACTTCATCTCTTAGCCAAAATAGTGTGTTCATTTTCAATCCTTTTTTTAAACGGTAGCTCGAAATAGCAATCGCTATTTAAGCGGTAACTGGGGTGGCTGCGGCCTGACGGCGCACCATCAAAACAATCAGTGCAACTTGCAATACGGCGGCCAGTACGATGGTGTACGGGCTACGGGTGATTTCGGCAACCATGAAGCCGATGCTGGCGGTTACGCCTGTCAAAATAGCGTATGGGAACTGGGTGCGGACGTGGGAAACATGATCACATCCAGTCGACATCGAGCTAAGAATTGTCGTGTCGGAAATCGGTGATGAATGATCCCCCAGCATACCGCCACTTAGCGCTGCACCAATACAAATTAGTGGGTCGGCGCCCAGCGCACTGGCAACCGGCACTGCAATCGGGATCAGGATGGCGAAAGTGCCCCACGACGAACCTGTCGCTACCGAGATAAAGCTGCCGATAATGAAAATCAATGCAGGCAGCATAAACACCGGCAAGCGATCATTCATCACCTGGCTAATATAGTCCCCTGTACCCAGAGACTTACAGATATCACCCAAGGTCCATGCCAATAGCAAGATAACCAAAATTAGCATGATCCGCTGCATTCCCGACACAAAAGTGTTGAAGGCTGTCGAGGCGGTCATAGTTTTGGTGTAAGCGTAGTAGGCAATCGCCGTTATCGAGGCAATCAGATAGCTGGTGCCAAGCGATGCTCGGATCACCGGGCCATTGATGGTGCCATGCAGATGGTAGTTATAAGTGAACAGCGCGATCAGCGAGCCGAACAGTACCGCCAGGGGCAATACAATCAGCGAGATACGGCCTGATTTCACCTGCTGGTCATCCACAGGCAGTACGCTCTCCTCAGCCTGCTGGCGAGCTTGCCGCTCGGCTTCGGCCATTGGCCCCCAGTCTTTTTTCAGCACCGCGTAGACAGGCACACTGAACAGTGCCAGCAAGGCATAGAGCTGGTAAGGGATCACCTGCAGGAAAGTCGCAAAGCCATCAACGGGCTGGCCCATGTTATCGAATGCGTTCTCAATCAGGCCCTGCGAGTAGACACCCCAGCTGATAATCGGGATCAGCACGCAAATCGGCGACGAGGTCGAGTCAATGATAAAGGCCAGCTTCTCCTTGCTCAGCTTGAGCTTGTTGTAAATTGGCGAGAACATCGGGCCAAGAATAAGCGAGTTGCCCGAGTCGGTAAAAAACACCCCGATCCCGGTTGCCCAGGTGGCGAGCTGGGCTTTCAATGGTGATGACACATAGCGGGTCGCCATGGTCGAAAACGCTGCCATACCACCGCTTTGCTCGACCAGGTAGATAAAGCCGGAAATAATGGTAATAACAATAATGATCTGTGCGTTGCTGCCCGATGCAAGCTGTGTGAACGGCCCATCAGACAAGAACATCAACGCAGTATCGACAGGATGACCCTTGGTTAAGATCAGCATGCCGCTGATCACTGCAACGCCCAGAGCCAAAACAACATGCCGAGTGGTAAAGGCGAGTATCAGCGCCAGCACCGCGGGTACGATGGACAATAATCCGTAATCAGCCATTCGTAGACTTCTCCTAAAAAACAACATCAAGGTATTTGAGTATTTAGAGGAGGGGCGTAAGGAGCACGCGAGCGACAAAGGCTGTACGAAATCGGTAGGCGAACTTACCTGTTCGAAAACAAAAATTGCTGTAGCTCTCCATCCGGGCAGGGCCCGAGATGACAGTGCTGCTCCTATTAAGAACAACCCCAGCAGCTTGGCTGACGACCAAAACCACTTCGGCATTGACTCCTTTCGTTTAGCTTCATCGGCTGTCGACCTTCACTAAACTACTCTTAGGTAATGCGCCTCTACGTTGCAGGCAGTGAATAACCACCCGCTTTGTATTGAATAAAACATAAAAACGCATAATCCAAATCAACTTGACGCCACATTGTGATCAATATCACATTATATATTTTATTAAACACTCAATTAACAAAACATTGCACTACTGGCTACCATGCTTGCAGCAACAACAACCACAAAGGCTATTTTTTGCTGTTAATGGTGGATTTCATATCAGTATTTATCTGGAGTAGTCTTAGCTTTGTCGGGGTTGACCGGAGAGGGCCTGAGAAAGACACAAGGTACCGGTGCTAAAATGGAGGCTCAACCTGCATATTTACCCAGCGGTACCTAAATAAAAAAGTGGTTAAAGGTATGTTGAGGGAGGAGTTGGGGTTCAGATATTGCAGATACAAAAAATGCCGGCCTAGGCCAGCATTTTCTTCTCTAAAGTTCGGAAACTTATAGAGTAACTACGTTCGCAGCTTGAGGACCTTTCTGGCCTTGCTCGATGTCGAAAGAAACTTTCTGACCTTCAGAAAGAGTCTTGAAACCTTCAGAAGCGATAGCGCGGAAGTGTACGAATACGTCAGCACCGCCGTTCTCTTGAGTGATGAAACCGAAACCTTTTTCTTCGTTAAACCACTTAACGATACCAGTAGACTTAGACATGTGATGTCCCTTATGTAAATTCATTTAAACCGCAAGCCAATAGCTACGGTCAGTTAAAATTGAATTATTAATGTGACGATAAATATAAGGGAAACAGTTAGATACAGTACGAAAACGTAATGATATCAGATGGTTTAACTTGTACTTGATGTTGCATTAAATAACTCTTCTCAAATTGAGCCTGCGTATCATAACAACAGAGTGAAAAATATGCAGCGAATTTTTGACAATTTTTCGTATTATTTTTTGAGGGGTTAACTATTCATTCAGTAATCCAGGCCTATCACCACAATGCTACCCCCTCATCAATGGCTAAAAAGAGAAAAAGAAACCTGCTATCGTCGCACTCATCAGATTGGACAGAGTCGCGGCAAAGATGGCAGGCATGCAGAGAGTAGAAATCTCATGACGCCGCTTCGGTGCCATAGTCCCTAACCCGCCTAGCAACATGGCAGCCGCTGCAAAGTTTGCGAAGCCACACAAGGCAAAAGTAATAATGGCTGTGCTTCGGGTAGATAGCTCCGTCACTTTGAGGTATTCAGTAAAGTTCACGTAAGCCACAAATTCATTCAGCACCAACTTCTGACCTATGAAGGAGGCTGACACCATCGCTTCGTCAAACGGAATACCAATAATCAATGCAACAGGATAAAACAAATAGCCTAGAAGATATTCGAGCGACAGTTCAGGCAGGCCAATATAGCTACCTATCCCACCCAGCATGCCATTGACCAAGGCAATCAAACCAATAAACGCCAAGAGCATCGCACCGACATTCAATGCCAGCATCAATCCGCTGGAAGCGCCGGCCGCCGCCGCATCAATGACATTGGCAGGCTTATCTACCGTTACCCCTTCTTGCTCTTGCTCTTTTGAACCGCGCGGCTTTGTCTCTGGTACCAAGATTTTGGCAAACAGCAAACCACCAGGAGCCGCCATGAACGAGGCTGCAATCAGGTATTGCATATCAACACCCATTGCTGCAAAACCGCCCAAAACAGTTCCTGCAATCGAAGCCAGGCCGCCGCACATAACAGCAAACAGTTCAGAGCGGCTCAATCGGTTGATATAAGGGGCGATCACCAAGGGAGCTTCCGTCTGACCGACGAAGATATTGGCGGTAGCCGACATGGACTCGTTCTTACTGGTCCCTAGTAGTTTTTGCAATGCCCCACCCAATACCCGGATGAACAACTGCATGATACCGAGGTAATACAACACAGAAACCAGTGCCGAGAAGAAAACAATGACTGGCAACACGCGCATGGCAAATATAAAACCACCACTGCCAAAGACCTCGAACATCTGTCCGCTGACCAACCCTCCGAACAAAAACTCGATCCCGGCATGAGAGAATCCCAGCACCGAGCTCACTCCACCCGAAACAATCTCGAGCAAATCTTTTCCGATAGGAATGAACAAGACAAATGCCCCAATAATGAACTGGATAGCAAAAGCTCCCAGTACCGTCCGTTTATTGATGGCTTGGCGATTTTTCGAAAAAACAACAGCGATAGCAAGCAGTGCTACCATTCCCATTAAGCTAGTCAGAGCGTCCATGTTTGGCGGCCTTATATAGGGTGGATAGGTGTACAACCTACCTACTCGACATATACAAATACCCCGGGCGCTATAAGCCCGGGGCGGTTTAAATATTAGTGGTTAATCCAGTGCTTTACGGCAAGTTCAGCAACTTGCATTTCGATATCAAAGGGGACCGGTTGCGGAATGCTCTGCAGCGAGTCCCGGTTAAGGGCAATTCGCTCTAAACTCAGTGACTGCAAAGCCAGGCCGAGATCCATAATTTCAATAGGATTTCCGTCGCCCGCAGAAAGATTAACAAGGTTGGCATCCGACAAGACGAACAGTTGCTTGTCTTTGAGCTGGTAAGCCGTCACATGAGGGCGGATCTTATCTTGGCTTTGGCTCAACGCGGCCAAATCCCCAAGGTTGATTTCACGCTGGAAATGACCCGCATTGGCAATAATCGTATTGCCACGCATCATTTCGAAATGCTCTTTACGCAGCACGTTATCGCGGCCGGTAATGGTGACGACCATATCGGCATCCGGCAAAGCTTCTTCCAATGCGGAGGTATAGAAACCTTCCATATGCGCTTCAAGCAATGTCAGTGGGTTGGACTCAACCACGGTAACATGGGCCCCCATACCTCGCAGGCGCTGCGCGGTACCAGAGCCGCAATATCCATAACCAATCACCACGACCTTCTTGCCGTGCAGCATGACGTTGGTGGCGCGCATGATGCCATCGACAACAGATGAACCCACACCAAAGCGGTTTTCGATAATTCGTTTGGCTTGGGTGTCATTGATGATCAAGGTGCTGAATTTATCTGCATGGAAGTCTTCACGCAGGCGGTTGGCCCCTGTGGTCGTTTCTTCCGTGGCACCTAGCAGTGAGGTCTGGAAGCCGCTAAATTCTGGCTCGGTGAAAATGAGCTCGTGCAAGTCGGCACCGTTGTCGGCAATGATGTCCGGCTGGTGTGATAACACTTTGCGACAGTAGTTAATGTGATCATCAAAGCTCTCGTCACGGCGGGAATAAACACTTACCCCATAGTCTTCGACCAAGGCGGCTGCCGTTTCATCTTGAGTTGAACCTGGTGAACCGGTGATCACCACTTTGGCACCACCTTTGGTCAATGCCTCCAGCCACACACCGGTTTTGGCCTCAACATGCAAACAAATGCCTATTGTCAAACCGGTAAACGGCTTTTCTTTTTCAAAGCGCTCTATAATGCTGCGCATAATTGGCATGTGGTTACGAGCCCAATCGACACGTCGGCGGCCAAGTGGCGCAAGAGAAAGATCGGCAACGTCGTGTTCAGGGTAGGTATTCTGTTCCATAGGAGCCTCTGTTGGGAGAACGGTTTGTTGACCCACAAATCTTCCCTGAAATGTCATGCAAACTTAATCAACTTATCAAGAACTGATAGTTTCCCCTCGGTGCAAAATAATGTGATATTTCACATAACCATCATCAAAAACCCAGAATTCCTCCTCTCCAAGCAACTATTTCGTTATACAGAAACTATAAGTTTCCGTAGTGGAAACATTAACGAAACGACGATCACCAAAAAGCAAACGTTTACCTCTTAAAATGCGCATAAGGAATTAACAGGTGAAAACCATGAACCTGAATTTATTGGCCACCTTCTATACCGTGGTTATGAACAACTCGTTTTCAGTCGCTGCCGACAAGCTGTGTTTATCCAAATCCGTGATTAGCAAACATGTAAAACAGCTCGAACAAGAATTGCGTTGCTCGTTGATTCAACGTACTACCCGGCAGATCAACCTGACTGAAGAAGGTCAATTCCTTTACGAACGCTGCGCTGAGATCTTCGACAGCGTTGATAAGTGCTATGACTTCATCGACGAGCGCAAAGATATCGTCAGGGGAAAACTGCGGGTAAAAATGCCAGCGGTGTTGGAGTTCGATGATTTCATCACCGACACCTTTGCCCAGTTACTATCAACTTATCCTGAGCTAGAGCTCGACCTGATTTTCGACAACCAGATTGGTGACTTGATCCATGAACAGGTCGATCTGGTGCTTAAGATTGGCGCACTGGAAGACAGCTCGTACAAGTGCAAGAAAATAAAAAATATCGGGACCTATGTTGTCGCTTCACCGGATTACTTGGACAGACATGGCATACCGGAAAAACCATCAGATTTGATTGGTCACAAATGTATGAACTATACCCACTGCCTGACCAAAGATAAGTGGATGTTCATTGCTGATGGCAAAGAAACCAAAATAGAAATCTCACCATTTCTGCAGCTTGAGAGTGAGTCATTACTCACGCGCTATGCATTAAAGGGCATGGGGATAACAACCACCCTGGATTTTATTACTGAGTCATATATTCAATCTGGTGAGCTTATCAGTTTGCTGGATAGCTATACCTGGAAAACCGAACTGTATGCCGTGTATCCCAACAATGCCGTCATACCTTTGAAAACTCGCAAATTGATCGATTTACTCGCAAGCACATAAAAGGCCTAAGGATGAAAACAGCGTTTATCTCAGCACTCACATTGGGGCTGGCCATCAGCCCATTTGCCAACAGCGAAGAGGTGAAACTCCGATTTATCGGCACTTCAGATCTCCATTCTTATATCAGCCAGTTTGACTACTACAACAACCAAAATAGTCAGAAGTACGGCCTCGTCGGACTGGTCGCTGAGATTGAACACTACCGCAATCAAGTAAAAAACAGCTTTCTTGCCGACACTGGCGATCTGCTGGTCGGCAACCCGCTGGGGGATTATCTCGCTCGGGTTAATCCGGAGTCTTATGCCCGCAAATCGCCAATCATCTGCGCAATGAATGCGCTTGAGTTTGATGTTGCCGTACCCGGCAACCACGATTTCGATTACGGCTTGGATTACCTGCAACTGAGCTACAGCAGTGGCAACTTCCCTTACTTTGCCTCCAACGTTTACCGTGAAGATGGCAAACAGCCCTACTTCGAACCTTACCTGATCGTGCCGCGGGAAGTCGTTTCCGAGCAAGGCACCAAGCACACTCTCAACATTGGCTATATCGGCTTGGTGCCGCCGCAAACCATGCAGCTCAACAGGCAGCACCTCGGAGGTAAAGTCACCATTACCGATCAGCTCGCCGACGCAGAAAAATGGGCTGCTGAGGCGAAAAAAGCCGGTGCTGATGTGATAGTGGCACTCGCCCACTCAGGCCTGAATGATGATGAATATACCGACGGTATGGAAGACATGGTGTGGCACCTTGCAGGTGTCGACAATGTCGATGCGATCCTGTTTGGCCACTCACATAATACCTATCCGGATGAGCGCTATGCTCACTTGAAAGACGTTGATATCGAGCAAGGACTTATCCAAGGCACGCCAGCAGCCCAACCTGGAAAATGGGGGGACCATATCGGTGTCGTCGATATCACCCTAACTCAGCAAGACGGCCAATGGCAGATGAGTGACGGTCGTGCCTTTGTGGTATCAGCCAACGAAATAGAAGAGACAGAAGAGCAAAAGGCGCCGCTTCATGCGTGTATTAACAAGCAGCACAATGAGGTCATCAACGCATTTGGCAAGACCGTTGGTCAGGTCAGCAAAGGCTTAAATAATGATTTCAACCTGCTTGGCAATGACACGGTTTACCAAGTCGTTAGCGAATCGCAAAAACACTATCTAGCACCTTACTTAAATCCAACTGACAAAGTGCTTTCAGCGACGGCCCCGGCTATCCACCGCAAAGACCCAGCTTACTTCCTTGATATCGGTAAGGGCGACATCAACAAGCGAGATATTGCCTCCCTAGTCTATTCTTCAACCCTTGCAGCACTTGAGATCTCTGGTGCGGAAGTGAAGGAATGGTTGGAAATGTCAGCCGCGATGTATACCGAACCAACAGCGGAAGGCAACGACATCGTAAAACCAGACTCGCTGACCTTCTTGTACTACACCATTGACGGCATCGATTACGATATCAACCTCGCCAAGCCATCCACCTACAATCAGTTCGGCAATAAGATTGCCGATGGCGAAGGCCGCGTCGAGAACATCACTTACCAAGGGCAACCAGTTAAAGCCGATGACAGCTTTGTGATCATCGCCAGCAGCTATGCGCCGTTCTTTGCCAGAGAAATGAAACTCGGCCGTGAATTTATCGATATCGACTCACCGAACAGCCGAGATGTACTCCAAGCCTACCTGGCCCAACCGGAGCAGAACATTACCGTTCGCAACAACTGGCACCTCGTGGGCGAGAAAGGCAAAACCTACATCTTTGAAGCCAAGAACAATCCGCAGACACTCGCTGGTTTTAGTAAGAGAACATCACTGAGTATTGAACACAGTGACAGTCACAGTGACAGCGACGAGAAGTCCAATACCTACAAGATCACTTTCTAGGCCAAACCTACTTAACAGCCTGGGCTTCACTCAGGCTGTTCCCTTCCTTATCTCCACGAACACATTTCGAAACACTTCCCAAAGGCATTTTTCAGCATCTATTCAATCAGCGAAGCTATGATGGACACGAAGTATCCATAGGAAAAGTAATGTTATGAGTGTGTTCGACCTGATCGCTGAAAACCAGATCCAAGACTACAACCGCCGCAAGGCCAATGGTGAAGTGAAGGAATCACGCACGATTCAACCGAAAGAAAGAACCAGCTTCGAGTCCCACCTGTTCAAATCCATTATTGGCTGTTATCAAAAAGCCGCAGAAAAGTCAGAAGGTGAACGTCAGGCACTCGAAGAGCGTGCCGAAAGTCTGAGGATGCAGCTGTTGATCGGGTTGGAGCAAAAAGGGATGCGCATTACTGCCCAATCCATGGCAAAAGAGCTGATGGCTAAACGTCAGGCTATTTTAGGCAGCGCTTAAAATAGCTAAATATGTCTTTTTGTAACAGCAGGTTACGTCATATTAATTCCTGCTGAGGCATTGATCTCAAATATACAAAACTTCATTGCAACGCCACAAGATCAATTGATAAACCTGATGCATATCAAGTTTTGCGCTGCGCTCTTCTGGTTAATTAATAACCAAGCAGAGCGGTCAGGAGGACGATGTTATGAAAGTACCTATTCGATGCCCAGAATGTAATAGCACCTCGGGACTCAACCGGGTAAGACGTAAATGGCACGAAAAATCACTGGTTACCACGGGACAAGAAAAACTGCAGTGCCCGAAATGCCTTTCATTCTTTATGCGGGGGATTGGTCAACATGAACTTCTTTATGTCGGCACCCACGATTCGGTGAAGAAGAAAGAGCCTGTGTTTGAGGTCTAACTTCTCTCTTATAAACTTGGCAAGCTCATCCAACAGCAAAAGCGCCGATCATATCGGCGCTTTTTCATTTCAGGCTAACTCTCAATTTCCTGCTGCAGCTTTTCGAGCTCTTCGAGTATCCGCAGAAACTTCTCGCCAAACGGGGTGACATGGTACTCCACACGCGGTGGTAGCTCGTTAAACACCACTTTGTCCAAGATACCGAACTCGACATTCTTCCTCAGGCACTCATTGAGAACCTTAGTCGACAGTCCTTCTACCGCGCGAACCATTTCTCCCGGCCGGTTGATGCCATTTGCCAGTAACTGATACACCGTCAGTGACCACTTGCACCCGTAAATCGTCTCTACCATCCGCGCTGCACGCTCGGGGGCGGATTTTCGCGAAAAAAAGTTTTCCTGTGTTTTCATAAAGATGTACCAAAAAGTACCTACCCTACCGAATTGTACTGACTATTCAGCAGGTTAGTTGTGAACCTAAGATTAGCTTATCGCACACAGGCAGGAGAAAACAAATGACCTTTTCCCACACAGGCGCAGCACTTATTATCGGCGGCACCAGCGGTATGGGCCTTGAAACGGCCAAACAGCTCAGCAAACACAACATAGATGTGATCATTGTCGGCAACAATCGCGATAAACTCGACCAGGCGGTCAGTGAACTCAATGACCTAGGCGGTAAAGCTACCGGCCTGCAGGCCAACCTCTATCAGTCACAAGATGTCGACAAACTGATCGATGGTATCAACAGCCATGGAGCCATCAGCTACCTGGTCAACGCAGCGGGATACTTCAACCCTAAAGCATTCATTGACCATTCCATGGCCGATTATGATACTTATATGGAGCTCAACAAGGCGACATTCCGGATCAGCCAAACCGTAGCGAAAAGCATGATTGAGCAGGGTGGCGGCAGCATCGTAAACATCGGCTCGATGTGGGCCAAACAGGCGATAAAAGCGACACCATCATCGGCTTACTCGATGGCAAAGGCCGGGCTTCATGCCCTGACCCAGCATATGGCAATGGAACTTGCAGAGCACGAAATCCGCGTCAATGCCGTCTCGCCAGCAGTGGTGAAAACGCCGATATACGGCGCGTTTATCGAACCGGAGCAGATTGATGAGGCCTTGTCAGGGTTCAACGACTTCCACCCAATCGGCCGGATCGGCACCCCGGAAGACATTGCCAACAGCATCTGTTTCTTGCTATCAGATGAGGCCAGTTGGGTAACCGGCGCTATCTGGGATGTCGATGGCGGCGTAATGGCCGGTCGAAACTAACCTTTTGAGAAAACCTATTAATAAAACGGGGAGGGAGGCAGCATGCTCAACATGGATTTTCAACAGCGATTGGTGATTGGCACCGAGAAGATGGAGTGGCAGCCCAGCCCGGCGAATGGGGTGTGGCGAAAACCATTGGAAAGGGAGGCTAAAGAGTCGGGCCACACCACCAGTGTCGTCCGCTATGCCGAGGGCTCATCATTTGCCCCCCACCCTCACCCGATGGGCGAAGAGATCTTTGTTCTCGAGGGCGTTTTCTCAGATGAAACCGGCGACTTTGGCCCCGGCACTTATATCCGCAATCCGCCGGGCAGCCAGCATGCGCCATTTAGCAAACAGGGATGTACTATCTTCGTCAAACTCAATCAGTTTATGGCAGATGATAGTCAGCAGATCCGCATAGATACTAACCAAACACCCTGGCAACCGGGGATCGGTGGATTACAGGTCATGCCGCTGCATGAGTTCGGTCATCAGCATACCGCTTTGGTGAAATGGCCTGCTGGCGAGCGGTTCCAGCCCCACCGCCACTGGGGCGGGGAGGAAATTCTGGTGCTGTCCGGTGAGTTCAAAGACGAGTTCGGCAGCTACCCCAAAGGTACTTGGTTGCGCAGCCCACACCTGAGCGAGCACTACCCTTTTGTCGAGCAGGAGACAGTCATTTTGGTAAAGACCGGGCACTTGCCGGGCTGAGTATTTGGGAGATAGGAACTAACCTATCAACCCGATACGCTCCAGCTCATCATGCATTTCCTGGTGGGTCATATTTTCGAAGTTGCAGGCTGCTAAATTGTCGATACGCTTTTTCATTGACACAGAAGCAAGGTGGCACTGCTCTTCGAATTGCGTTTCATCGTCAACAAAATCCATCGGGTTATTAAGATCCCAGTACACCCTCACCCCATCAGCTAACCAGATAGGGCCTTGCTCACCATGCTGGATATCGCACACAGAAATCACGATATCCGGATGAAAATGGACAAACTCTTCCCATGACTTGCTGTGATAGTCCTTGGCATCCAACCCCATATCATTAAGGTACTGCTGGACAAAGGGGTGAAGTTCACCGGTTGGGTCACTGCCGCCGCTGACCACCTCAAACCTTGGCGGGAGAAAGCGTTTGCCGATAGCCTCAGCCAGAATACTCCGGCAAGAATTATGCTTACAGACAAATAAAATTTTCACTGCCACCCTCCGCATACATTTCCACAGTATTCAGTGTAGAGAGTTGGTTAGTCTCAAGTGTGACAGTTTTCTTGCATGAATCCGAATAAGCAAACCGAGATTACGGCCTAAACAGTTAACCGTTTTGCAGTTTATAATGATCAACATCTTGCTCAGAATAGCAGTAACTAAAGCCAAGCTTTTTGAGCACATTCACCGAACCAACATTGTCAGGTTCAACACCGGCAATAAAGCTAGCAGCGCCTTCATATTCCGATAAATAAGTCACCAACCCTTGCATCGCCTCGGTCGCAAAGCCTTTGCCCCACTGCGTTTCATCGAGCACATAGCCTAGGCGATAGCTGTTTTCCGGTTCGGGAAATACAAACAGATATCCGATCGCTTGCTGTTGCTCGGTTAGCCGCAGGACAGAGCCTGTCTGCGCCATGCCCTCAAGCCAGTTATCGACATCCCCGGCAGTGCGAAAATTCTGGCAGGCAGGCGGCAGGTGGCGGCTGACCGGCTCGGTGAACATGGCCATAATTTCAGCCTGGATACCCGGCATGGTGCGATCCAATGTTTTCGCCGTTAGCCTCTTGGTTGAGAAGTTCATCTCGATTTTCATTTCTTTATTTCCTTTTATTCCCTCCCGACATCTTAATCAAAAAAGCTGCAGGTGAAGATAAATATTTCTCCATGTTCATCCTTCAGATGAGTCGCTATGTTCCAACTTGTTAACCCGATCTATATCTACATTCAATACAACACATATGCTTAGAGGCGGGAGCCTCGAACATGAAGGAGAACCTCATGGACGTGCTTATTTTGGCCGGCCTTATCCTGCTCAATGGCGTATTTGCCATGTCGGAAATTGCCTTGGTCACTGCACGAAAAAGCCGCCTGCAAAAACTGGCAGGCACTGGCGATAAAGGCGCGGCAAGTGCGATAAAACTTGGCGAAGAGCCGACTCGCTTTCTGTCCACTGTACAAATTGGCATTACCGCCATCGGTATCCTTAACGGGATCTTCGGGGAGGCCGCCCTCGCAGGGCCATTGGCTCAATACCTGCAGCAATTTGGCCTTGCCGCCAAAACCAGCTCTGTTGCAGCAACCACCATCGTCGTTGTCGGTATCACCTACCTGTCTATTGTAATTGGTGAACTGGTGCCCAAGCGTCTCGCCCAGCTCAACCCAGAAGGTATTGCCCGTATCATGGCCCGCCCTCTGACAATATTGGCGAGCCTATCAAGACCTTTTGTATTCTTGTTGGCAACTTCTACCGAACTAACCTTGCGGCTACTAGGCAAACACAACGCAGACAACCAAGGCGATACCCTGACCGAAGAGGATATCAAGGCGGTGCTGGCCGAAGGCTCGCAAAGTGGTGTCATCGAGAAGCAAGAGCATGCCATGGTCAAGAATGTGTTTCATTTTGACGATCGCAAAGTCACGTCACTAATGACCCCGCGCTGTGAAATCGTGGCACTGGATCTCGACAAGCCCAACGAGAGCAACCTCAATTACTTGGTAGCCTCTAGCCACCAGCACTTTCCGGTGATCCAAGGCAACATGGATAACCCCAAAGGGGTCATCACTACCAAACAATTGCTGCAGTACCACATCGCCAGACCACGCAGCCCGATGGAGCATTACCTGTTGCCACCTGTTTTCATCCCCGAGAACTGGACCGGTAACCAATTGCTGGAGCACTTCCGCCATTCGGGGGATGTGATGGTGTTTGTGGTCGATGAATACGGTGACGTTCAGGGGATAGTGACGCCCAAGGACATTCTCGAAGCCTTGGCCGGTGAGTTCAAAACCCGTGCGCCGGAGGATATCTGGTCAGTCGAAAATGAAGATGGCAGTTGGTCGATGGATGGCCTGATCCCTATTTTGGTAATGAAGGACTTACTAGAGCTTGACGCCCTGCCCGATGAAACCCAGCACGGCTACCATACCTTGAGTGGCATGCTGATGTGGAGCCTGAGCGGGCTTCCATCTGTCGGAGACAGTGTGGACTGGGAAGGCTGGCACTTTGAAGTCACCCAAGTCGATGGCAACCGGGCCGATAAAATCACCGTGACGCGGATACCTTCAACTGAAACCGATACCGAAAAAGATGATCACACCAACGACGGTGAGGAAAACCTACCAAACATCACAGAAGAGGCCTTACAGGCACAGGAGCAAGCAAAAAAAGAACCCTAACGAGCGATATTTTACACCGCCCTGTCTTTACGCATAAAAGTCAGGCGTATATTCCGCTGCCCCTTATCAAATCACGGCTACACCATGTAGCTAAGCAGGGCAAACAACCGGTGGGCGGTATCGCCCGCCACTGTACTTGGCTTAACAGCGCCGCTGTTATTTCTGAACAATATCAATGAAAAAACATACTATCTTTCTGGCAATGAGCATTGGCTTGCTCGGCGTCTCTTCGTTTGTCTATGCCGATGAAAAAATCACGCTGGGCAGAACCATCTTATTAGGCAAAAGTGATCATGGCGCACAGATCCCCTTGCTGGTATGCCGCCGGGTGGATGCAATAAAAGTAAAAGCCGATCGAGATATGCGACTAGAACGAATCGTGGTGACCTTCAACAATGACGACACCAAGACCATCCATTTTCACCGCAAACTAGACAAACATGACCAAACAGACTGGCGCAAGTTTGCCTATACCCGCTGTGTGAAAAATCTCGAAGTGTTTGGCAAGGCCAAGGAATCTTCGGCTGGAGTTCGGGTTTACGGCCGACAGTAACATCACCTCGATCCAAAATACAAAAGGGCAGTCGCTACAACAACTGCCCTTCTTAC
Organism: Photobacterium sp. AWH4_225; assembly: GCF_056158405.1. Taxonomy (NCBI): domain Bacteria; kingdom Pseudomonadati; phylum Pseudomonadota; class Gammaproteobacteria; order Vibrionales; family Vibrionaceae; genus Photobacterium; species Photobacterium sp. AWH4_225. Next base: position 1,150,959 of record NZ_JBSWTF010000004.1, read on the forward strand.
GCGATACTATACAAACGGTTTTAGCGAGCGATTACTCGGTCCGGTAAGCCAACTGGGTCATCTCCGAGGCTTCCTGCCACTGCTCAGTGCCCTGCCACCAATATGAAGTCTGGAACGGCTGTGACATATCCAAGCTCTGGCCAATCAAAGGCGTCACCAATTCCACTTCATGTACTTGTGCCTCGGCAATCAAATCATTGACTGGCTCATCCCATTTATGCAGGAACAGTTCATACGTTGACCAATGGACAGGGAATAGCTTGTCACCACCCACATCCAAATGCGCCTGCATGGTATGAGCGGCCTGCATATGGCCCCAACCTTCTACCGGATAACCCTTGCCATCTTTTACGTTGGCGGCAACTTCGATAAAGGTCATATCAAACGGCCCCAAACGCTCGCCAATTTGCTTGAAGTGTTCACCGTAGGCCGAATCACCGCTGTAGAACACGCTGCCTGCTTCTGCCTGAATTACCCATGAAGACCACAATGTTGTATTGCTATCAAACAGGCCTCGACCTGAATTATGGTTAGCCGGGGCCGAAGTAATGCGAACAGTCCCGACAGCGACACTTTCCCACCAGTCAAACTCTTCGATGTTACCCGGCCTCACGCCCCACTTCTCAAGGTGGCGGCCTACCCCCAGCGGAACAAAGAATCGGACGTTTTTATCGGCATAGAAACGTGCCGTTGCTTCTTCCAAATGATCATAGTGGTCGTGGGAAATCAGGATCACGTCTGGCAGCGGCAAGTCTTCACGGCTAACCGGTGCATCGACATTGCGCGAGAACATTCTGGCAAATGCCGATGGCGACGCATAGTCGAATACCGGGTCCACCAACATACGCACGCCGTCAGCCTCCAAGAACAGCGATGAATGGCCTAGCCAGGTCACACGCAAAGCGTCACTCGGGGTTTCCAGCTGTGGTGTATCTACCGCTTGGAACTGCAAACGTTGTTGAGGCTTATACTGATCGCGCTGCATGAAAAACTTCCACATTACAGAAAGCATACCCTCTTCACTCTGAACACTTGGCATGTTAGTAATAGCTTTACCATCTTTGAACTGAGGCGAGCTGGCAATTCTTGCTTCACGGATTTCCTGACTGCGCACATAGCTGCCATCGGTATCTGCAGCATTTCCACTGTTGTAGGCCACAAGGCCGAGGGCACCCATAACGGCAACCAGAGATGCTTTCAGTGTAGTTTTCATTTGTCGCTAGCCTCAAAAGTAAACGATGGTGTATACTTTTAATCATAGCTATTAAATTTAAAAAGTAAACACACCCGTTTACCTTTAAGTTCTACGTCATCACGCATTTGGATAATTTTTATGGGTAAAGTCGCTGAAATAAAACAGGAAAATATTGTCTGTGCCGCACTGGAAATTTTTTCAGAAAAAGGGCTCGAACAAGCCAGTATGGAAGCGATTTCGAAGAAAGCCGAAGTCTCCAAGCGGACGCTTTACAAGTACTACCCAACTAAGGAAAGCCTGTTCGAGGTGATTGTCGAGCGGCTGGTTTCCAACGTGAAAGTGATCAGCTCGATTCCGTTCAACCCTGATCTCAACATCCAAGAGCAGTTAACTCACATCGCCCAAAAAGAAGTGGAGCTACTTTGCAGTCCTTGTTTCATGGCAGTTGCACGAGTGGTCATGAGCGAATGTATCCGCTCGGAAGACTTAGCGGCTTTGATGGTAGAGAAATTCCAGCCTATTGATGGCTGCCATGGCTTAAGCCAATGGATCCAAGACGGCATTGCAGCTGGCAGGCTTGAGGTTGCCCATCCAGAGATTGCCTCGGAACAATTTATCGCCAGCCTCAAGGCCACAATTTTCTGGCCGCAAATCATGGCCCACATGCCAGCACCCGGCCCAGAGGTTCAACAGGCAACTATCGAGTCGGCGGTAAAACAGTTTACGGCGGCTTACGAAGTTAACTAACCCCTTACGCACAAAGGCGGAGGGGCTTCTACACTTGTTGTGATATCAACAACAAGGAATTAGCCATGTATCGAGTTTTCGTTTGCCTTTTTGCTCTTACTCTAAGCTCAGGAGCAGCTGCTGACGTAAAGATATCCGGTGACGGATTCGAGCTAAGTAAAGACTGCCTGAAACTGGAGTCTGATAACGTCAAAATCACCTCGGAAGAGTGTGAACAATGGAAAAAGAATCAAGAAAACCGCAGTGTCCACGGTGATGACAACCCAGGCAAAGGAAACAAGAAAGACAAGAAGCCAAAGAAAGACACCTACTGAATACTACTTCAACGCTACTGGGTGTGTAGCCTCCCAGTAGCACATCGTGAAACCCCAAACATCCCGCACTTTTACTCAGCTAAAATTGGCTGAGCTTATCAACGCCCACATGGTTTAAAACATATGAAGCACTAGGGTCACCGTATGAGGCCCCTTCGTTGAGCCAATAACGAACTTGCGACTCGTCGACTTGGCCTAGCTCTCCTTTAGCCTGCAATAGGGCAACCATATAATGCGCATGGGGATGCCTTTTTGCCGTTGCCGCAAGATACCATTCGTACGCAGCCACCGCACTTTGCTCGACACCAAAGCCAAAATAAAACATATTCCCCAGGTTATACTGGGCCATGGCATTACCTTGCTGCGCGGCTTGAGTTAGCCATTTCACGGCAGCTTCCTCACTGACAATCAATCCTCCGTAGCCCAGCGCATAAGCCTCGGCCAAGGCCAGTTGTGACTGGCTATCACCCAATCCAGCCGTCAATTGCAGACGTTTAAGCTGTTCTGGTGTTATATCAGCAAATACTGGCGCCGAAACGACAAAAGCCCCAACACCTGACACGACAAGAGCACACATCACATTCCTGATTTTACGCTGCATATCCATCTCCTTGTGTTGAATATCGATCTTAATCACAATTTATATTGGTTTTATGAAAAAGTGATGCCAGTTCTGTGACTCAAACAAATCAAACGGTTAGCAAGGATTGTTCCCACCTCTTCTCTATCATTTCCCTATCACTGTGCAAATATGCACCAGAGCAGTTTCTGACATCCAAGGTTCACAATTGCTGTGTACATTATCATTAAGTAAGTTGATCGCTTTCTCGCCTTTCGGCGTTTATCACAGGAAATGCGCAAGCGACTTGTTGTTAATCAGGAGTATGGCTATGACTCAGGAAGTATTACTTTCATTGATGAAGCGAGGAAAATTCACGCCAACCATTCTCAATACAGCAGATTCAACCTGCTATTTGATTGGTGGGGAAGATGAAATGGGCAATTTTTACCACTTGAAAGATGAGGAACATCATTCTGTGACTTGCCCTTCGCTGCAAGAAGCGAAAGAGAAACTGAGCAAGTTGGGAATACACCAAGCGGTATTTGAAATGGTGACCCCCTACGATGAAATGATAGGCAGCAGCGATAATACTGGTGGCAAAGTCCGATACGATATTACCTTCTAACTGCCCATATTGATCGGAAGTGTTAGGCTGACTGACGGATCATCAACTCTGTGCCGAGCTCAATTCTACGCTCGGTATCCTGCTCTTCAATCAGACTTACCAGCATGGTCGCCGCCTGAGACCCTAGCTGAAAAATCGGCGTATCAACGGTGGTCAACCCTACCGGTAACATGTCGCTATTGGGAATGTTATCAAAGCCTGCAACAGCGATATCTTTTGGAATCGACAGCCCTTTTTCCAGCAGGGCTTTCATTGCGCCTATCGCCATCAAATCCGATGCGGCAAATACGGCATCAAAATTGATTTCTTCCATATCAGACACGATTTGGTAAGCATCTTCCTGATAATAGTCCGCTTTGTAGGCCCAACTTTCATCGTACTCAATACCATTATCAAGCAGTGCCTGACGGTAACCCTCAAAGCGATCCCGCGCCGCTTTAATCACATCCAACTTACCAAGGAACATGATTTTGCGATAGCCGCTATCGATCAGGTATTGGGTCATCCGATAGGCAGACTGGTAGTGCTCCACCAATACTGCATTGACGGCTTCATCCTGCAAGTCCCGCGCAATAGAAACAATCGGTACGCGATGGTCAAAAAGGGATAAGAATTGCTCATCTGGCATACGGGTACCCCAGATCAACACCCCGTCATACAGGTTAGAGTTCAGCTCGCCTTGGATAAACGCCAACTCATTGTCTGCCTTGGCCATACGCAACGTAAGTTCATAACCGTGCTGATTCAATGACGAGCCAATACCGTTTACCAACTTATAGATATACGGGTTGGTCAGGTATTCATAGTCAGGACCGGAGATGACCAAGCAAATGTGTTTGGTTGATTTGCTGGCCAGCATTTTTGCGGCACGGTTCGGCACATAGTTGAGCGTTTTCGCCGCTTCCATCACCTTAGCTTTGGTCGCATCGCTCACCCGGTTTTTATTATTCAATACATACGACACCGTTACTGCCGAAACACCTGCCACCTTGGCAATATCTTTTAATGTCGCTGCCATTTACTACTCCACCACTTCAGCCCAAATGTTGATATCGGGCCTCAGTTGTATGCCTCAAAGAATGCTTGCTTAACGACGTCCAGCCAACTATTCAGCGCATGAACGTCAATGCTGTTTGCATTATACCGAAACATGAGCCAGCGCACACAGCGACGCTTGGCAACTTTAACAAGATCACATTTTCACAGGGAAAACGTTTTCACTTTCTACCAGTCTGCTTATTATCATTTTAAATTTGCTTAAACGCTTAAGCAAGCAAGAAAGCGATTGTTAAAATGAGAGAAACAGGTATGAATTACACTTTTGAAACCCGCCAGTATGAGATTGTTGTCGTCGGCGGTGGGATCTCCGGCGTCTGTGCCGCTTTGGCTGCAGCAAGACACGGCGCAAAAGTCGCGCTGATCCAAAACCGTTCAGTGCTAGGAGGCAATGCCAGCTCTGAAGTACGCATGCATATCTGCGGCGCGGACTATCATGCCAGCAAGCAAAATGCCCGCGAAACCGGGATCATCGAAGAGATCTTGCTTGATAACCGTTTGATCAACCCGCAACACTCTTTCTCGGTGCTTGATACGGTTTTGTGGGAGAAAGTTACTTTCCAAGACAATTTGGATCTGTTTCTCAACACTCATATGACCGACGTTGAGATGGAAGGCAACCGGATCGTCTCCATCAAGGCCGAGCAAACCACCACGGAGCGCCGCTTTGAATTTTTCGCCAGCAACTTTGTCGATACTTCTGGCGATGCTGTTCTGTCGCTGCGAGCAGGGGCCGATATCCGCACAGGTCGCGAAGCCCGCCACGAGTACGATGAAGAGCTCGCTCCCGATCAGGCTGACAACGTGATGATGGGCAATACCCTGATGTTCGAATCCAAGGACATGGGCTACCCGGTACCATTCAAAAAGCCAAGCTGGGCCAATACCTACACCGAAGAGGATCTCAAAGACCGCAGCCACCGGGACATTACAGCTGGGTATTGGTGGATCGAGCTGGGTGGCACCGAGCTCAACACGACCCGCGATGGCGAGGTGATCCGTGATGAACTCCTCAAGGCAGTTTACGGTATTTGGGATCACATCAAGAACGGTGGTGATCACGGTGCCGACAACTACGTGCTCGATTGGGTCGGTATGCTGCCGGGCAAGCGCGACAGCCGCCGGGTACTGGGTGACTATGTGCTCAATGCCAATGATCTATTCGGCGCACGAGTATTCGAAGATACCGTCGCTTACGGTGGTTGGCCGATGGACATGCATGTCAAAGATGGCCTTAAGAGCAAGGAATCCCCAACCAAATGGATCGAAACCAATGACATGTACGCGATCCCTTACCGCAGCCTGTATTCCCGTAACATCAGCAACCTGTTTGTTGGCGGCCGTAACATCAGTGCCTCGCACATGGCATTCGGCTCAACCCGTGTCATGGCTACCTGCGGTGTGATCGGCCAGGCCATCGGTACTGCGGCTGCAATGACGATTGAAAAATCATTGAGCCCGCGAGAAGTGAATGCCCATATCCAAGAGCTGCAATTCCGCCTGCTCAAAGACGATTGCTACCTATTCGGTATCCAAGACACCGACCCTAACAACCTTGCCCTGCAGGCAACAGTCAACGCCTCATCACAACAAGCAGGTTATGAGGCGAGCAAAGCCATCAACGGCTGGCAGCGAAATATTGGTGATCAGCAAAACCTGTGGGTCTCCCAACCTCTGTCTTCTGAGGGCGAAACGCTCACGCTGGACTTCGGCGGCACTGTCGAAGCATCAGAAATGATCCTCAACTTCGACTCCAACCTGTCGAACGAAATTATGATCACTATCTCCAAGCCTAACAAAGCAGCCCAACGAGAAGGCTTCCCGCTGGAGATAGTCAAAGATTATCGCATTGATTGCCTGCTGGGCGGCCAAGTCGTCCACCAACACTCTGTTACCGAAAACCACCTACGCCACAACAAGATCGCACTCGACAAGCCCGTTCGCTGTGACGCTATCCAGATCACAGTGACTGCAACCCACGGCGATCCTTGTGCCCGAATCTTCGAAGTTAAAGTATTCTAATAACGATATAGGAATGAAACGATGAGCATCTTAGACGTAATAGTCCTCATAGCCTTCCTGGCCGGTATGGTCGGGATCGGCTACTGGTCTTCCAAGCGGATGACCAACAGCGCCGAAATGTTTTCTGCCGGGGGAAAATCCCCTTGGTGGATGTCAGGCATCTCGGCTTATATGACCATGTTCTCTGCCGGTACCTTTGTGGTATGGGGCGGTGTGGCCTATCGCCTTGGCGTGGTCGCCATTACCGTGTGTATGAGTATGGGTGTCGCTGCGCTGATTGCCGGGTATTTCTTTGCCGGTAAATGGAAAGAATCCGGTGCCACCTCGGCGGCTGAATTTGTCGGTCAGAAATACGGTCAAGGCGTACTGCAAATGTACACCTGGCTGGGTATTGTCACCCGGATCATCGGGGTTTCGGTTGCCCTGTATTCGGTGGCTGTGATTGTCAGCTCGCTGATCCCCGTCTCGCCGGACAACTTCTTTGCCGATGACAATGGCTTCTTCAGTGTCAACTGGCTGATCATCATCGTCGGTACGGTGATCATCCTCTACACCTTCCTTGGCGGCCTGTGGGCAGTATTACTGACCGATTTCACCCAGTTTGTGGTGTTGATGCTATCGGTCTGCCTGATCTTGCCAATGATTTACAGCCTGGGTGGTGGTAGCGAGAACATCATCGCTAACTTACCAGAAGGCCACCTGTCGTTCTTCAACAGCAGCTACACCCAGATATTCATCTTCGGCTGGATCTTGGTACATGTGTTCAAGGTCGGTGGTGAGTGGGCATTCGTCCAGCGTCACCTGTGTGTCGAGTCGCCAAGAGATGCCCGCAAAGCTTCTTACTTGTTCGGCGCACTGTACATCATCACGCCGGTACTATGGATGCTGCCACCGATCATCTACAGCACCATCAATCCGGATGCTAACCCAGAACAGGCTTATATCTTGTCGGCGCAGGCCGTACTGCCTGTAGGCATGCTAGGTCTGGTGGTATCTTCAATGTTAGCTGCAACGGCAAGTATGGCCTCATCGGAGCTCAACGTGTTCTCCGGCGCCCTAACTACCGAATTCTACGGCAAGCGCATCAACCCGCAGGCCAACGATGAACAAATGATGAAGGTCGGCCGCATCGTGACCATTATGCTAGGGATGCTGGTTATCGGGATCAGTATTTCCATCCCATACCTAGGCGGGGCTGAGAAGCTGATTGTCAGCATCACCAGCTTGTTTGTTGGGCCAATGGTCATGCCAACTCTGTGGGCACTGTTTGTCGGTAAAGTCACTAAACTGCACGCCTACCTGACGGTGGTGGTCACCGCGGGTGCGGGTTTCCTACTTCAGTTTGTGCTTGCTAAAATTGACTGGTTCGCCGCCAACATGGGTGTAATGAATCAGGCTGTTGGTCTGTTGGTGCCTGTTGCCATGCTGTTAATTGCGGATAACATCATGAAAAAAAAGCAGCTAACTGTCGCCTCTACCGCTAGCTAATAAGAACAACAACTCTGTACGACCCAACAAAAAAGCCATCCCGAGGGATGGCTTTTTAGTGCTTCAAAACAACCATTAAGATTCGGTTTCGGCCTCTGGTTCTGCTTCCATGTCGGCGTCAGCTGCATCACCTGCATCACCTGCATCACCTGCATCAGCAGAGTCTACGTTGATGCCAAATGTCAGGTCTTCAAGAGCGACGACTGTATAGACACCGCCATCTTCAACAGCGGCTTCACCGGTGATCAGCGGGGTCAAATCGCCAGTCGCGGTTACTGCCAGCATGTAAGTCCCGCCTGGTACATTGAGCACCGCTGACTCGGTAAAATCAACACCTTCAAGCACAACCGTTGACTCGCTGAACATGCCATCGGTAGAAGCATGAACATCGACAAGCCCTGCAAATGTATTAGCATGAACAACGCGTACTTTGGCATAGGTTGCAACTGAGCGGAGATCTTCTTCAATCACAACGGGCTCAATGGTTTCGTCAGTCACGCTGTTTAGGTTACCCATAGCGTAAATACTGGTTGCGCTACCTGCTGGGAACTCCACTCCAGGCGCTTCAATCACCACCAAAGTATTATCATCCGACGATGCAACACTCAGATCATAGGTGCCAGCATCAACATCAAGGCTACGGAATTCTGGGAACAATATATTATTAAACTCGTCATCGATCTGTGCCCCAGAAGCTAATACATCAACCGGCAATGGCATTACATCACCCACTGTGTGCACGACTCTCACCGTTGCTTTCTCGCCGGTATTGCGAAGTACTGCAACTCCTTCACCGTCGGCTACCAACAAATTAACTGGTGATACCGCACCACCATCGACGTTCGGTACCGCAGTGATCATCAAATCACTACCACCTGCTAAATCTAATTCACCACTGTCAAAAGCGACGTCTTTTGAGCCAGCTACAGTGACACGAATACGGTAGGTGCCAGAATCAATGGTTACAGGCAATATGTCACTATCAATGGCGAAGCCCAATCCGGGCACTGCCGGGTCGGCATCAGTGATTTCTTCATCGGTAGTAAGGTAAATATCGACTGGCGGCACGTCCGGGTGGGCGTGCAGTACATCTAGGCGTACATCACCGCCTTCAGGAGCAACATCCTCACGACTAAGCACAACAGGGGCAATGTTCGCTGTCTGTCCCAAAGCAAACACGTCGTACTGCATGTCAGGCGCGAAATCGAGATTTTCGTTAATCACTTCAAGGGTATCTTCCCCTGTTAGCAAAGCTTCCACAGCAACTTCATAGGTGCCGCTATCAATAGTTAGTAGACCACTGGCAACTTGATAGTCGACCATCTCAAGGCCTTCAACAGTTTCACCGTTTAAGTTAATAGCAACAAGTGGGGCATCGCTACTGGCATGGGTGACGCGTAACTTGGACGTTGTTTTTGTATCGTCATCATCGTCATCGGTAATTGGACAACCGGCAAGAGCAAGAGCCGAAATAATAGCAAGGGTTAGTGACTTGGCTTTCATCAGAGTATTCCTTCATGACTGTCTGTGGCGTTAGATACGCTTGCCTTACTTTCATCCGATCAAAAAAAAATTACTTCACAAAAAAAATCTCAATATTGAGATTTCCCCATTCCAAATGAAAATAAGCAGTCATCCAAACCAGAACTCCCCACGTAGTAATTCAAAAAAGGGAGGATACACAGTGCCAGTAATCAGTAACGAATCTAAACGCTTACCCTATTTAAAATGTCGTGAGCACCTTATGCCTATGGGAAGCGGCGATATTAATGGGGCTGGGTATCATTTTACACACGCTGTTACTGACGGACTGCGTGCTGGCGGATTGTGGCTTGTTATGCAAGATGACTCGGGCAAAATTGCTAGCAACAACGGTGACATCATAATGTTTGCTGCGATTGAAGACGTTGATTGGTTAAGCGGAAGCCAAATTAAACTCAAGTTAGCTATTAGGCATTGGGGAAAAGTTACCGCTGAAGGTATGCAGCACCAGCGGCTCGAAGGCCAAGTCTATCCATTGTGGCAAGATAGTTTTCTCCCCTTAGACGATGTACTTGTTTTACGGCTCATGCAGTGTACTAATGAGTATCCTAACAAATGGTTAGGCTCAGCGGCTCCCTCAACAGCAAAACACTTCAATACCAATTGGATTTGCTGGCGCTGGCTGGAAATCCTCCCTATCCCGCTAGATAAGAAACAACGTCTGCTCAAATACCCGACGTCCAAGCTATGTCTCAGATATCTTAAAAAAATCATTCGTCAAAGTGATCGCATCAATTAGTTTTGGCGTTTATTGCAAACGGACATAAGCTTGCAGATAGGGTCAACATGAAAACACATGCAGTAATGCACTCCGGGATCAGCAAGGAGCCTATGATCAACGAAGAAGCACCGGTTATTGATGTAGCTCTGCTACTCAACAATATTGCCCTTTCCCGTTGTCGTCGCAGTTACGAACAACTCTTCACCTTTGTCGCCCCAAAGTTGCTTAACTTTTCCCGCAAGCAACTGCGAGACGACTCAATGGCAATGGAGATTGTTCAGGAAACCATGCTTAAGATCTGGCTCAAAGCTCACCTCTATGATGAGACTAAAGGTGCAGCCCTTACATGGATCTATTCGGTAGCAAGGAACGTCAAATTTGATTTACTGCGTAAATCGAAACATCAACAGGATTGGGTTCAAGGCGATGACTTATGGCCTATTTTGCATGAAGAGCAAGATGCCGATAAATTACCTATCGAATTTCATTCTATTGTTAGCAAAGAGCTCGAAGCTGCTATCAACAATCTGCCACCCGCACAAGCTGAAATAGTCCGTATGGTTTGTATGCAAGGCGCATCCCATCAAGATGTCGCCGATGCCCTAGACGTTCCACTCGGCACGGTGAAAAGCCGATTACGCCTTGCCCTACAAAAAATGAAGGAGGCCCTAGATGGCTAATATTCACTTCCATCCTAACCATGACCTCCTTAGTCGCTACGCCAACGGTGATCTCGATTCTGCATCAAGCATTATGATTAGTGCTCATCTTGAGTTTTGTCCTCACTGTCGGCAGAAAATTGCGGCTATCGAGGCTAAACAGGCACGTATTCTAGAAAGTAGTGAATCCGTGGCACTGACACCTTCACTCAGTGCAATGATGCTCGAAATCATGGCTCAAGAGCCTGCTGAAACTAGTGTTGAAGAGGCACCTGATAGCGAATTGACGATGGAAGATAAAACCTACCCGCTTCCATCAGTACTGCAACGCCACAACGACAAAATCGGTCCTTGGTCTCGATTGCCGGGTAATATCAAACGGGCACAGGTCGAGGTCAGTGGTGACAGCAAGATGAACTTCATTTACATGGATTCGGACAGCTCACTGCCTGAACATACCCACCAAGGACAGGAAATCACCTTGGTGTTGGCTGGTGAGTTTTACGATGAAAGCGGTACCTACAAACCAGGTGATTTCATCGTGCAGACTGATGAGCATACCCATTTACCAAGAACCCGTGAAGGACAGGATTGCTTATGCCTTACCCTGCTAAATGCGCCACTGCACTTCACATCCGGGCTGGCGACCTTGCTTAACCCGTTCAGTCAGCTGTTCTTCAGACGTTAAAGACCTCCTGAAGTTATTTTCCCAAACAATCCTATAAAAAACCCCGTTGCACATGATGTACAACGGGGTTTTGTTTTCTCAGTTTCTGGCTGATTAAGCTTTAGCTGGCTGCTTAACGTTGTAGAACAGGCTAAATAACACAGGGACTACGATCAATGTCAGTACTGTAGCAAAGCCCAGTCCCGCCATAATGGTAATCGCCAGCGAGTTGAAGAAGGCATCAAACACCAGCGGGATCATCCCCAGAATTGTGGTCAGTGCCGCCATACTCACAGGGCGAACACGGCTAATAGCACTGTCAACAATCGCATCATAAGGCTGCTTGCCAGATTCCAGCTCAATATTGATTTGATCCAGCAATACGATACCGTTTTTCAGAATCATCCCGCTCAGGCTCAACAGGCCAAGCAAGGCCGTGAAGCTAAAGGGAATGTTTGTTGCCAGCAGGCCAAATGCCACACCGATAATCGACAGCGGCACCGTGGCCCAAATCACCAACGGCTTCTTCACTGAATTGAACAGGAAGATAGTGATGACGAACATGAACAGGTAGCCCATCGGCATCGAGCCCATCATGGCTTCCTGCGCATCTTTCGACGATTCATACTCACCACCCCACTCGATACTGTAACCAACCGGTAGCGGCAGCGCTTCAACTTGTGGGCGAATACGATTAAACAGGGTCGCCGCCGTTTCATCACCCAGCACATCGTGGTCTGCCAGTACCGTCAATGTACGCTTACGATCACGGCGCTGGATAAGCGGCTCAGACCAGCCGAGATCAACACCATCGATCACTTGCTCAATCGGTACGTAGGCCTGCTGAACCGGGCTCCAAAGCTGCAGGTTCTGCAAAGTGTTGTAATCAACACGCTCGGACTCCGGCAAGCGGGTAATGATCGGCAGCATATGGGTACCGTCACGCAACAGACCAATAGTGTTACCGCCGTAAGCCATCTGTAGGGTATTGGACAGATCTTCTTTCGAGATCCCCAGGCGACGCGCTTTGGTTTCGTTGAACTGCGGCACTAGCTCCTTGGTACGCTCACGCCAGTCGTGGCGAACGTTTCGAGCACCTGGGTCTTGCAGCAAGACATCTTCAACCTGCAGCGCGATATCACGCAGCGTCTGTGGATCAGGGCCGATAATACGTGCCTCGATCTTCGATGCTGGCGACGGGCCAAATTCCATCAGCTTGAACTGGAACGTCGGCTGGTCAAACTTGGCAGGCAGCCCGGTATCCAATTTGTGCAGCAAATCAAACATGTTGTCACGGCTGGTAGTACGCACCTGCAACTGAGCATAAGACTCGTAGCTTTTCTCCGGCTGATAAGTCAGCATGAATCGCTGCATGCCCTGACCCACAGAGGTTGTAACGAAATCAACATCGTCCTGACTGCGGATGTACTGCTCAACCTGCTCGGTCTGAAGCATAGTCTCGCGGATATCCGTACCTTCCGGCATCCACATATCCACATAGAACATCGGCGTATTCGACGGCGGGAAGAACGACTGCTTCACCTGACCAAAAGCGATAACCGCACTCACCAGCAGGGCTAGCATGCTGACCATGGTCAGCCAGCGGAAACGCAGAGCAAATTTCAACAGTGCGCCAAAGATGGTAAACAATGCCCCTTTGTACGGATCTTCATCGTCCTGCTGGTTTTTATCTTCCTCTTTAAGCAATAGATCGGCCAAGAAAGGCGTCAGAGTCAGCGCGGTGATCCAGCTTAAGAATAGCGAGTAACACAGTACCCAGAATAACGAGCCCATGAATTCACCGGTAGCATCCGATGACAAACCGATAGGCGCGAACGCCGTTATGGCAATCACCGTTGCGCCGAGCAGCGGCCATTGGGTCTGCTTGGCAATATCTGCCGCCGCCTGCACCTTGGTGCGACCTTTCTTCAAGCCCACCAAAATCCCTTCGACCACCACGATGGCATTATCCACCAGCATGCCTAGTGCAATGATCAGTGCGCCAAGGGAAATACGGTGCAGCTCAACATCATTGAGCTTCATCATGATAAAGGTGCCAAATACCGTCAGCAGCAGAACCAAACCGATGATCACACCACTGCGCAGTCCCATGGCAAACAGCAGTACCACGATAACAATCGCAACCGCCTGACCTAGGCTCACCACAAAATCCTGCACCGACTTGTCAACTTCCTGAGCCTGGTTGTAGAAGTAGTTCAACTCGACACCGGCTGGCTTGATGTTTTCCAGCTCAGCCAAACGGGCATCAAGCTGTTTGCCCACTTCTACGACGTTGACACCAGAGGCAAAAGAAAGACCTAGGTTAATCGCTGGCTGACCATTGTAAGTCACTATATTGCCCGGCTTTTCCTGCACGCCACGAGAGATGGTAGCGACATCTTTCAAACGGATAAGATTACCGGTGTCACGGCCATGGATAACCAAGTTTTCCAGTGATTCGACACTGTTCATTTCGCCGTTTGGGCGGATGATCAGGTTCTGGCCATTAATCATCATCTCGCCCGAGGCGGTCACGCTGTTTTGCTGATTAAGCAGGCCAACAACGGTGTTCATGTCCAGGTTGAGTGCAGCCATGCGCTCAACAGAAATCTCGACGAAGATCTGCTCTTGCTGATCGCCGGCAAGACTCACCTTGCCCACACCGTCAACCAACTCCAATTCGCGGATCAGGTAATCGGCATACTGCTTGAGCTCGATATAGGAATAGCCCTCACCGGTTAGCATGATCATCACACCGTATACATCACCGAAATCGTCGATGATCTGCAGCGAGCCGACACCAGAAGGCAACGTCGGGCGCAGGTCATTGACCTTACGACGCATTTCATCCCAGATTTGTGGCAGCTCGTCCGGGCCGTAAATCATCTCCATGCTGACCATAATCTGGGTCATCCCAGCCGACGAGGTCGAGGTCACTTTGTCGATATACGGCAACTGACGCACCGCTTTCTCCAGCGGGTAGGTCAGCTCTTCTTCTACTTCAGTGGTGGTTGCGCCCGGATAGGTCGCAACAATCATGGCATCTTTGATGGTAAAAGCCGGGTCTTCCAGCCTGCCCAAATCAAGGAACGAGGTGACGCCCCCGACCGCCAGAATAATCAAGAACAGCCAGCTAATGACTTTATTTTTTATTGAATACTCTGCAATATTCACTGTACTGCTCCCATGGTGGCTACTGCCATAGTCAATCCCCAATCTTCTTCACCAAGCCCGACCGCTGTTGTTACAACGGGCTTGGTCTGAATTGATAACTCTAAATACTGCATGCCTTCTTCAATCAGCTTCCAAGCCATTAGCTGACCCAGCTCGGTAAAAAAAGCGAGTCCGGCTAATGTGATCACAAACCAAATCACCCAACGGATAAGGGACTGGCGTATAGTAGGCATGTTAAATTTCACTGGGCTTGCGCCTCTGCTGCTGGCTTGGAAAGCAAACTCACTTCCATTCCCTCACGCAATTTACGCAGGCTGGATGTCACCAGATGGTCACCCTCGCTGACGCCACTGCTCACGATGGCACCGTGGTTATTCAGCTGACCAATCCCAACTTCCACTTTTTGAACCTGGTTACCGTCGATCTTCCAGACAAAAAACTGGCCAGCTTCACGGCCTGCCTCAATGGCAGTCATTGGCAGTTGGTAACCTTGCAATGTGCTCAAGCCTGCCTCGGCCATATCAACACGCAGGGATACGCTGGTACCCGGCAAAATGGCAGGATCTCGCTGTGGCATTTCAAACCACATGCGGTAGGTTTGACTTTGAGGCTCAAGCTCGCTGGTGTGCTCGAGATAGTTCACCGGGTAGGTTTCAGGCTCTGTGCCAAAACGAGCCATCGGCTGATAACCACGGTTCGCCTGCTGCGGATTCAACATTGCTAGCACGTTGTCGGATACCGCGATATTGATATATAGCAAGTCGTCCTGGTAAAGGTTAACGACCGCTTCGCCCGGCGATACCGCTTCGAACGACTCTTTCGGTACATCCGCGACCACACCATTGAACGGAGCAACTAAACGGGTGTAGCCCAAGCGACGCTCCGCCGAGTTAAAGTTCACTTTTGCCAACTTGTGATTAGCTGATAGCTCATCAAGTTCAGCCTTGGAAATCATCTTGCGTTCAAACAACTCACGGCCACGCTGTAGCTGCTTCGTCGCCAGCTGGTACTGCACTTGCGCGTCATTACGCTGCTGCTGAAACTTATCGGCATCCAGCTCTGCAAGGAGATCACCTTTCTTGACCTGCTGGCCAGATTTGACCAACACGCGCCGCAACTCACCTTCGACACGAAACGCCAACGGAGTATTTTCGGCTGCTTCCACCTGGCCCTTGAAGGTGCGGTACTGACTAGTCACCGGCTGATCTACCGTCAGGGATGATACTGCTAGCGGAGCAGTGATTTGTTGCTGAGGCGGCTCCTGACAACCGGCCAATACCATCATGGAAAGGACGGCGAATGACATCTTTTTCAACATCTTAGATACCACCCTCACGTTCCCAGGCACGTACTTGCTGGCCCGGTAACAAATCGGTCGCACCGGCTATCACCACCATGATCCCTGGAGCCAGACCGGATACTACTTCGCCCTCATCGTTAAGCGCGACTTGCAATGCATCAACAACACCGGTGGCAGGGTCAAACTGCCACAATGTGCCTTGGCCATTTTGTTTCTCAACCCATGCACCTTCCGGCAAGCGTAAGGCGGTCGACAGCTCAGGCTTGGCAAAATGCACCTGACCGACCATACCGGAGAGTAAGTTCATCGCTTCTGGGCGAGAAAGTGTCACCTTGGCGGTATAGCTATTGGTATCGGCATCGGGCTTGGTCGATAGTTCTTTGAACTCGGCCTGGATCTGCTGGGCTGGGTGGTTATCCATCTCAACCCACACCGCGGTCTGTCGGATCGCCGACAGGCTACTTTGTTTTACAAATGGTACCGGCAGGTTGAAGCTCACATCCATCTCGTCAACGTTCTGGATGTTCATCACCGGTTGGTTAGCACCGACAAACTGATTCTGGTTAACAAATTTCAGAGAAACGACACCGTTGAAAGGGGCTTTGATCAAAGTATGCTCAACGTCAGTCTTCGCCTGTTCCAGGTTAGCGGCGGCTGCCTTGTAGGCCGTCTCGCGCTGGTCGAACTGATCGGTACTGATCAACTTTTTGCCATATAGCTGTTTGGCACGCTGAAACTGACTCTGCGCCAATTCAAACTCTGCCAATTTGGCATCGAAAGCCAAGCGGTAATCCTGATCATCCAGCACGGCCAATACCTGACCCCGCTCGACGCGCTGACCAACCCTGACGGTCAATTTTTCAATTTCGCCAGGCACCTGGAAAGATAGCTGGGCGCGCTGTGTCGCTTCTAGCTTTCCGGGAAAAGCATTGCTTGCTTGATTCGCTGGCATTGGTACCTCCAGCAATTTCACAGGCTTAACGACCTCTTGGGTTATTTCTGAGTTGGCTTGGTTACATCCGGCTAGGATGCTTCCCAGCAACACTATTGTTGCCACCCTGACAAACGGGGTGAACGAAATGGATGTTCCTTTCACAGGCGTTTCTCTCTAATTGTTTATATTACACACCTGTGCAGTATAAGTTGATTTATGCTGAGATCAAGTATATTTTACAGGTGGACAATAAAACTATTTTGTGAACACACAGATGACGCCCCCGCGTTTTTTTGGTAAAAATGGCGTGGGCTATGAAACAGATAGAACGATGACCGAGAGAAAACAGGGCCGTCGCAGCGCACAGGCCGCCGAAGAAACCAAGCTGCTGATCATCAAAACCGCCGCGGAAATGTTCTGCGAATTGGGGTACGAAAGGGTCTCACTGAGAAACATCAGTGAGCGGGCTGGCGTATCACACAGTTTGATCCGTCACCATTTCGGCAGCAAAGAGAAGATCTGGCAAAGTATCAGCGACAACCTCCATGTCTATTTCTTGAGCTACATGTACAAGCTGCTGGAAGAAATTCCTTCCGAGCTACCGAGTAATGTCATTCTCTATCGCTTTGTCACCATGCTGCTGGCTCAACAGCTTGCCCATCCGATGCCTATCCAGCTGATTGCTGATGGGGTAAGGCAAGGTGATGTGCTGATGGACTACTTCTTCGATAGCAACGGAGAGCTTGAAAAGTTCGTTAATCGGCTGGTTGATAACTGCAACCGTGATTTCCCAACCACACCCGTCAAGGTATGGGAAATGAAATGGCAAATGATGATGTATGCCCATGGCGCGGCTAGCATGAAGCCGTTTTTGCGCGAAACCTGGGAAGAGGATAGCGAAGAGCAATGCCTGCTGAACCATTGGCAGCTGTTCAACCAAACCATGGCAACCCAATTCAACATCACCCCAGAGCAAATGCTGCAACCAAAACAGCTGTCGGATATTCTTATCGAACTCCCTTGCGAATGGGGTTGCGATAAAGAAGAAAAAGACTCACAAGAAACGAAATAACATAGCCAGAAAGATCGAGACAAAACAAAAAAGGTCAATACCCGAGGTATTGACCTTTTTTTCTGTTAATGCCTGATTTTTTAAACTGTTGCTGCTACCGGAAGTGCCGCTTGAGTAACTTCTTGTTCGGTGCTTTCTGCCTGCTCTAGCCAAGTCATCAGTAGTTTATAGCCTAGACCCAGAACCACCGCACCAACGAACAACCCGATAATTCCTGACATCATCATACCGCCCAGTGCACCCAGTAGAATTACCAACATCGGAATATCTACACCACGGCCCATCAACATTGGTTTCAGTACTGCATCACTCGCACTTACCAGAATACCCCACACTGTAAATAGTACCGCAACTGTTGTTGTCTCTACTGCGAACAAGTAAGCCATTACAGGGCCCAGTACCAAGATTGGTGGCAGCTGAATAATCGCCAGAATCAATACCGCAAGCATCCACAAACCTGTTGCTGGTACACCTGCAACGCCCATACCCAATCCAGCCAATACCGCCTGGATAACTGCAACACCAATTACGCCCTGAACCACACTACGAACTGTTGCAATTGAAAGACCGACATATTCTTCACCCTTATCACCCAACAGACGCGAAACAACTTTGTTCGCCATTGCTTTACAGCGTCCGGCATTACTCATCACCACACCGGAAATCAAAATTGAAATAATAAACTGAACAACACTGCCACCTAGGCTACCTACCGCAGATAAACCACTCGAAACAAACGCTTTTACCTGTGGTGCATAGGTCTCCAGTGCACTTTCTAGGTTCGTTGCAGAAAGGCTCCAAGCCTTGTGCAGCGGCTCACCGACAACCGGGATCTCCGCCACCGATGCCTCAGGATGAGGGATCACCAAAGTGCCTTCCGTGACCGACGTTGCCACTTCCTGGGTGGTACTGAAAACCGCACCGGAAAACCAGACTGTTGGAACAAGCAAGGCCGCAAGTGCTACCAAGGTAACTAACATGCTCCCCTTGCCCTGGGAGAGCGAAAAGCGTTTCATCAACCCTTTGACCAATGGCATCAGAGCGATGGCAATAATAGCCCCCCAGACAATGGGCAATAAAAATGGCTGCAATATCTGATAGCAGAAGTACACCACCAGCAGCAACAACATCGCTTTAATGAATGTATCCATTGAGCTTTTGCCCGGGAGTGTTACTAGGAATTGTTGAGCATTCACAATCTACCTCACAAATGGCTTTTTTTAACTGATGGGCTCTCGCCCTGACTTGGCTAAATAGTAACCACTTCAATGTCGGTAGACTTACCATTTCACGACATGCGCAGTATTTTGCTCGCAAAGATAATTGTTCACTTATTCATCATTTAGATTTTTTACTCTAAATAGATCGCATACTCTTTCTCTTGCATTCCTTCGGGATGTTAGTACCCATTACGTGAAATTAGCGTCCGCCATTGGTACAAAGGTCTCTTTCCCTCCTACCATCACTAACCAACGAATTGAAGAGACCTTTTCTTTCCTGCTTTTTCTACTTCTACTCTGCGAGGGACTCCTTGCTCATAGGCATCTACCCGCCATTTCATTCCCCAAATGAATACTTTTCGCTACCAAGCAGCCATTTTCTTACCAAAGTATGATCTCGCGCCCAAACACAGCAAAATTTTACTCACGGACTTGGTTTGCTAACTTTCACTCATGCGCGCAACTATGCAGGCAACTCTCTGGCTGCACAGAAGAATTCATTTGCAAAAGAATAGAAAGACACCACTTACTCATATCATCTAACTATGCAAATTGCGCATAAAAAAACAGGCGGTATAGCCGTGATCTGTCTCTCAACACCACCACAGATAAAACCATTACCCTCATAGCATCCCACGGGATATCAAAACTAGATACGATCAAATTCTATGAGGGAACACAATGAACACTAACAAATTGCGCCCTATTGCCCTTGCCATAATGACTCTAACAGCACTCGCTGGCTGTAACGACGAAACCACCTATATTGAGCAACCAAAACAGACAGAAGATCCCGCACGGCAAATGCGTTCTGTCTTTGACGGCTACCAAGATGCCATCAGCACCCTGGACAGCACCGAGTTCGGTCAGGTCACCGACCAGATGGCCAGTTCACGTCAAGCTGTCGACCGTATGTACTTGGACAAGCTGGAGAATATCGACCGCAGTGCGCTATCTGACGAAGATAAAATCTACTACGACACCTTCCAGTTTGACCGCAACATCGCTATCCGTGGCGCATCACTGCCCAACCCTCGATTCGGTAACTTTGATATCCCGATCACCCACTTCTACAACTATATCGATTGGAATGCGACGGCAGCAGGGGCGAAACAAGACACCCCTGATGACTACAAGAAACATATTCAGGTGATCCGAGAGTTCACCGCCTGGACTAATAACCTACATTCACAATATGCCATGGGTTTAATTGATAAAGCCCAGCTGCCAAAAGTCCTGATCGACAGGCTCGTCGATAGCACAGAGAAAGCCATGGAAATCGACGGGGAACCATACGGACTGCTAAAACAGGGATTGAATGACATAAATAAACACTCCAACCAGTATGAAGCAGCCTTTATCGATGAATATGCAAAAGCGGTTGGAGATGCACAAGAAGCCGTTGAGAGTTTGGTTGATTTCCTTAATGGCGATTATATGGCTGCAGCTAGAAGCGATGGAAATGGAGGTGCAGGGTCAGAGAAAGATACCAACATTGGCTGGGGTGACTTGCCTAACGGTCAGGCTTGGTACCAGTGGCAGTTGGATCGCAACAGTACTACCGGCAAGCCTGCGATGGAGCTAAGCCAGCTTGGCGAAGACCTGGTGGCCGATGCCAAAGCTGAAATGCTCCGTGTCGCTGAGTTTATGGTCAACAAACGAGGGAAAACAGTCGATGCCAAGTGGCGTAATAGCAATGGGGACATCGTCGATAAAACCTTTGTGTTAGCTGATGATAGCGGCAAGATAAACCTCAACGAATTCTTCGACTTCCTCAACAGCGAACAGTTCTTCTATGGCCGCGATGGCGAGAATGTCTCCGGTACCGACTACGCCGAACTGTGTAAGGCAGCATCCTCGCAAAATGCCTGCGAAGCCGCCCTGGTCGACTACAACATATTCAAACGTGATGCCAATGACGTCGTTGCCAAGTACTTCAAGCCTATCAAAACCGACTACACCATCGTTCCAGTTCCCGCTGCGCGTGAGCTTTATGACGGTGTCGCTTCATACGGTAACAACGAATTCAACCTCAATACCCACCCCAAATACAGTCTGCAGAAATGGAATGTTTCCACCTTGCTGCTACATGAAGCCGCACCCGGCCACCATTTCCAGAATGCCTACTCGATAGAATACCCACCAGCGGATAAGCCTGACTATATCCAGAAAGTCTGGTACACCGCCTATGCCGAAGGCTGGGCGCTCTACACCGAGTGGCTTGGGCTTGAAATGGGAATCTACGGTGAACTCAACGACGACGGTAAGCCAACGTTCGTTAATGCCACCGGCATGTGCAAGCCTGACCTGGATTACACCACTTTCCAGGGCGGTATTTATAAAGATGCTGAGGAGTGTAATGCCCTGCAGTATTTCGGTAGCCTCAACGAAGCCCAGCTTCGCAACATGCGTCTTGCGGTCGATACCGGTATCCATGCCAAAGGCTGGAGCATAGAAGAAGCTCAAGAATACATGCAACTCAACTCCGCTCTTGGGGATGGTGATATCGAATCAGAAAGCTACCGCTACGCGGCCTATGTCGGGCAAGCTGTATCGTACAAATCCGGTTTCTTGGTGATCAAAGAGATGCTCGAAAAAGCACAAAGCGAACTGGGCGGGCAATTCGAATGGGCGGCCTTCCATGATCAGCTACTTAAATACGGCGATCAACCAATGGAAGTAGTCGAAACCAGTATTGAAAACTGGATCAAAACTCAGCAATAAATCATAAGGGAATGTTGCCTGTCCGCTTGCTGGCGGGCAGCAAATCAACAGAGGAGGCAAAAGAGAAAAGGAAAAAAATGGGTAAGTACCAAGTTAAAGCAAAAGGTTGGCTGGCCAAGTGGCTTACTCAAGGAACGGTGAACAATAACTATTTACCAGTAACTTACCCGAACGATTATTTGTAGTGATGTTAAACCTTACAGGTACGAAGCATGCAACCTGAATTTAACGGGGGCTACTATACCCCGCAGGACACACAAAAATGTGACATACATCAATCTAGCGTGCGTAAATTACGTACAGCGAGGGGAGTGTGTAACAAGATGCAAACGGTGGTAAATAAATACCATAAAGCATCAGTTTGTTTATATTTCAACTCATTCACCAGCTGATTTATTACCCTAACGAGCCGATGTAGCCCCACCTCTAAATTTTCGTCATTGCTGTCTTAATTTCGCTTCATCCCATGCCATACTGGGCAGCAATGCCTCTTCGAACGGTTCAGGAAAGCACATGTTAAGGATCAACAGCAAAGAACGTCCCCACTGGCGAGAGCTTGCCAAAGAATATGGCTTCGGTTTTCACACCATGTACGGCGAGCCCTATTGGGACGAAACCGGCTATTACCAGTTCACCCTGCAGCAGATTGAACGGGATTTGGAAGATCCCACCGAGGAAATCCATCAAATGTGCCTCGAGGTGGTCGATGAGGTTGTTGCTGATGAGTATTGGTTGCAGCGGTTCCAGATCCCAGAGGCTATGTGGCAACCCATCCTAGACTCATGGCGGAGCAAAGAGCCCTCACTCTATTCCAGGCTCGATTTTGCCTACGACGGCACCGGTTTTGCCAAACTGTACGAGAACAATGCAGATACCCCAACCTCGCTGTATGAGACCGGCTTTTGGCAATGGTTATGGCTGGAAGATATGGTCAATAGCGGCGCGATCCGCCGTGATGCTGATCAATTCAACCTCTTACAGGAACTGCTGATTGAACGCTTCAAAACGCTTTCACGCCAGCAACCGGGCCAGACCCTTCACTTCTCCTGCTGCAAAGATACCGTCGAAGACAGGGGAACAGTGCAATACATGGAAGACTGCGCTAAGGAAGCGGGTTTGTCGACATCATTTGTGTTTGTTGAAGATATCGGTATCAACGGCAAGAAAGAATTTACCGATATGAGTGATAAGCCTATCCGCTGGATGTTCAAGCTCTATCCGTGGGAGTTCATGCTGAGGGAAGAGTACGCCAAATACCTGCCTGCTAATGCCATCAACTGGCTGGAGCCAATGTGGAAGTCAGTATTGAGCAACAAGGCACTGCTTCCCATGCTATGGCACAAATTCAAGGGCCACCCAAATCTGCTACCGGCTTTTTTTGCCGATGATCCAGGACTTGGCGAGCTCAAGGACTATGTCATCAAACCGATATTTGCCCGCGAGGGGGCCAATATCACTATCGTCGAAAACGGCAAACAGACCCTGCGCGTCGATGGGCCTTATGGCGATGAAGGGGTGATCTACCAGGCGTACCATCCTCTGCCTAAGTTCAACAACGCCTACACCTTGATCGGCAGCTGGCTGGTCGACGATCAGGCCGGCGGGATATCCATCCGCGAAGACCGCTCGCGTATCACCCAGGATATGTCGCGCTATCTGCCCCATATTATTTTGTAAGATCGGTTGTGCAAAAATAAAAATAGCCAAGGAAGAAAGCTTCCTTGGCTATGGCTGCAACGGCGCGTTACAGGTTAATTAGCAACCTGTGCCAGACAGTATGATTCACTAAGGCAACAGGCGCTGCTTGTATACCCTAAAGTTATCAATCGCAACCGTTTCTAGCCCGATATTCGTTCTTCTCTGTCGTGCATTGAAGATTACCTTGAAAGACTCCTCATCCGGACGTTTTCTCATCACAAAAGCAATTTCATCCTTCGAGTTAGTTTCGATGGTAGCCACATAAGGCCTAACCACCTTCTTTCCACCAACAGATGTAATTTCGACATCGATATCAAAATCAGTCGCTGGCTTTTTCCCGAGCTCTTCCTTGTCTTTGAGCATATTTTCAAGGACATCAAACTTGAAGATGTAACGGGTGCCAACAGGATCCCCTACGATATCAATATCTGTAGCGACTGACTGCGTTATATTTGACCCTTGGAGTTCGAACACCAAAGCATTACTCTGATATGCTTGGCCATCTTTGTCTAGGGCATCAACTGGCTTAACAGAAGCCATACCGGTGTTCATCGTCCAGTCATTCTCTCCGTTCTCAAAATCACCATTAGCCAGCTCCTCCAAAGTGCCGCTCAGCTGCAGCGACGTGTTGTCGAACATGAAGGACTCAATGGTCTCAGGGTTGCCACTCACCACATATTCAATTTGAAGGTATGCCCCCCCTTCGGGCTTCTTAGTGTACACCGATACCAACTGGCCATCCTCACCGGCACCAATAACGGCACTGGTCGTCACCTCACCGATAGGTAATTGAGACGTTTTTTCAGCAGTCCAATAGGCTCGGATAAAGGCCTCTGATTCAGTAACCTTCATTGGTTTGATAAAACCCAATACCTTGTACTGGCTATCAACAAGTGATATTGGCAAAGATACGGCTTGGGTTAGTGTTGATTCCCCTGTTGATGAAGACCGAACCCGCACCCCCTTGCCGGAAACCCCTCCATTATCCATGATTCTGTAATTACGCGAGCCCCGGTACTGCCAGCCTTCTATTCCACTCTCAAAATCTGGGTTAGAGAATCTTGCCGTACCCCCCTCAAGCTCACCGACAACATCATCCAACTCAATCCAGTCACCTTCCGGATCCTCAATTCTATAGTCATTAAAGTGGTCACGATTTGGCACCGTAAACGGTGAACGCTGGAAGCCGAAGGACTGCTCTGAACCATCATCCCTGATCCCAACAACATGACGTGGGGTCAAGGCCGAAAAATGCACGACTTGATAGCCATTATCTTCATCGGTGATCTCATGGTGCGGCATGAAGAAAGTATTGCGCAGCTTATCAGCGGTACCCGGCTGGAGGGTCTCAGCCAAGCCAACCGCCC
Source organism: Photobacterium sp. AWH4_225 (assembly GCF_056158405.1). Lineage (NCBI taxonomy): Bacteria > Pseudomonadati > Pseudomonadota > Gammaproteobacteria > Vibrionales > Vibrionaceae > Photobacterium > Photobacterium sp. AWH4_225. Next base: position 1,176,046 of record NZ_JBSWTF010000004.1, read on the forward strand.
CGAACCAGAAATCAGCAATACCAATGGCTGGCATCTCGTAATTAGGATCTTTTACAGACCTGCGGGTTAGCAGATCAATGGTTTGAGTCGAACCCGAAGCATTGTTCATTGCCTGTCGTTTACCATCCCGGTAGGCAAAATAGCCCCCTACCATGGCACCTTGCTTGCTATGCTGACCAAAACCCAGTACCGCAGGGAAGTGAATGATATCGCCGGGGTGATCCGAAGGGCCATCATTCCAATAGTTTCCAGTCTTTCCATCCCTATCAAACGGGTTGTTACCTGCAGAGAAGGCGGCAAAATAAGGCGAGCCAAGATCATCCGTTTCTGCCTGCGTAAGCGCATAATAATTATCATTCTGCGCTTTCCAATTCGGATCTTTAGCGTGGTGCTCCAGCACCAGAGTTCCTCCCATGACCACGAAGGCAGCATGGGAAGGCTTGATCACCGGTTCGCCTTTAAGCCAATCGTTATAACTGAAATTATCTCTCTCGTAGACATACTGAGCGTAATTGTAACTAGCCATTGGATCCTGGGCCGCGCCCAAATCGCCGTACATCCAACTTTCATTCGCCATACCATTATCATTTCTGACCGGGCCGTAATCGTCGACCTCCCAGGTTATACCCTGGCGGGCACGGATGGTATCGGCAGAGCGGACGAAAATCTGCTCGAGGTATTTCTTCGCCTTAGCGAATTCAGTATTGTCCGGAAACAACTCGGCCGCTTTGATCACCGCTGGCAGAAACTTCATGCTGGTATAAACCTGCGGCTGGGGACCCGGCCCATTATCATGGGCAAACGGGCTTCCATCGGTGTTGTAGTTACGTACAAAGTGGCCGTCAACACTTTTCAAGCCACCACCTTCATTATCGTCCATCAATCCGGCATGACGCTTGATCAATACTTCCAGCAGCTGTTGAATTTTGTCATTGTTTGGTAGGCAAAGCGGTTGAGGATCTTCATTCCCTTCCTCCGAGCTAGTATCACAGCTGTATGCTTCGCCTTTATTGACTTCACTGGCTGCGAGCAACATATACGTGGCCCATCCTACCGTATCAGCAATCGGCGTCTCATTGGGGGTAGCATCAGCATCGACCAATTTCCGGTGCAGGAACCCTTCAGGCGTTACCGTCGTCCCATTAGCCCCTTCAATATTCTCGCTAGCCGTCAAACTCATTAGCGCCGTGACATACTGGGCCAGTTCATCTCGAAGCCATTCCTGGTACGTAAAGGTTTTCGTATCCTGGCCATCAGTCAGGGTGTAGGTACCACCATAGCTATCGTTCACCCCACCGGCGGAGAACAATAATTTGCCATCGGGTGTCGGCACCAGATCCAACAACTTACCGTCATAAGACCACAATACTGTCGAATCAGTATTGAAGTCGCCGCCATTTTCCACTGTATCCCTAGGTACGAAATATACCTGAGATTGATCACTGGTATCTTGGGTAATATAGAGTCCTGAGGCGCTAGCACGGCCGAACACGCGGCTATAGCCAATCCTCGACAGGTTTCTCTTGTTGAAAACTTTTGTTATCTGCTGCCCATCTGCAGCAAGCTTAAACACCCCGTTTTGGGTCAATAGATATAAGTTCTCACCTACCATATCCAATGCGATATCTTTAACGGGGTTTGGAGTCGCAATTAGACCTAATTCCGGTCCATCCACACCCTGATATACGGCATTTTTGCTGGCATCATAACGATATACGCCGATATCACTACCGACGTAGAGTTTGGATTTAAAATAAGCCATCCCGAAATGCTGTGGCTCGTCACTTGAACCCGAGCGTAATTGCACCCGATCAAAAATAGACAGATCACCGGTATTGGTATTGAAAGCCAAGATCGCATCTTCTTCACTACCCGAACTACAAAGGGCCATATACAAAAACCGGCCCGAAGGGGTAAATGTCATGCCACATATTTTGGCGTCAGAGGAGAACCCCAACACAACAAAATCAAATGCACTGATTGTATGAAGCGGGTTCTCGGAGGAAATGTCTCGTATTTTGATTTCTGTCGCGCTACTGTCAGCCGCCGCATAATAACCTGCCACTTTGGCAGCAGCCACCATATCAGTTTGGCTCAGGCTAGACAGCCAAGGGCTAGAAACAAAGTCGGTCGCTAATACAGGTTCTGCATTCGATTTTGCAGTCGCCACAGGTAGAGCGGTTTGCTGTTCGTTATTGGTACTGCCACTTATTGAGTCGTCCTGACATCCTCCAAGGACGACCAGCATTATGATCTGGCTTAGCAGTTTCATTCTTTTATTAATTTCCATATATCCTCTACAACTAAAAAAATAAGTTGTCCTCGTTTAATATTTTATTTTTAAACCATGGGATTTATTCTTCGCATAACAAGCACCAGAGTAAATATCTGGTACTTGCTTACTAATAGTAAATTGGTTAATTAGTTAGAAGTTCTGGGATTACCTTTACAGTCTGTTATTTCATTACCATAAATGGTCGCATCTGGTGGTGATACTCCCCATTTAGGCACTAAATTATTACACTGAAAATCGGCAAGGGCAGCTTCTAATTCATCAGCTTTTGCTTTATATCCATCTTTATTATAAAGATTCCACTGGTCATAATTATTGTATTTTTTGGTAGTACCATCATCCAGGGTTTTCTCTTCCTCTACAAACTCTCTGTAGTTAGCTGGATCTGTGTAGTTACAGGTTTCATCACCGGCATCGCAATCTCTCATACGGAATAGATAAAACTGTTTCTTTCTTATTTTCAGCAACTTGAATTGGCCATCACTAATAGCCGCCTTATTAACCCTATCCCAATATAAATAGCGTTTATTAAACTGGCTGACCGTTTCAACACTGCTTTTCTCTGGTTTAATTAAACGAGGGAGTAAGTTAATACCATCAAGTTTTTCTTCTATTTCAGCTAGCTCGCTGTCTGGCATATTCGTCGCATTCAATGCGGTAGGCAAAATATCTAGCGAAATAACAGGTTCATCGACAACAAGCTGGCGTTTAATGACGCTTGGCCAGGAAATCATAAATGGCACACGGATACCGCCTTCATGAAGCTCGCCTTTATGTCCATCCAACGGCAGGTTTGATGAATAGTTACTCTTAGGTTTACCGCCATTATCCGCGATAAAGACAATCATGGTATTTTGTAGAATTCGTTTCTCTTGAAGTTTTTTTCGAATTAACCCTACGTTCTCATCCAAACTCTTCGCCATTGCAAGCGCTGTTTTACGAGCCAGGTCTCCATTCTCTTTATCTTCAACAAATTCAGTTGCACTGTTGATAGCATCTATATCATTGTCTAACGCACTCAACGGGGTATGTACCGCATTAAAGGCAAGGTACAGCATAAACGGCTCCGAACCACCTGCATGCTGGTCGATATAATTAACCGCCCGCTCACCAAATTTATTGGTTAGGTATCCATCTTTATTTTGTACTGGTTCACCATGCTCATCTTCATCATTGAGCAAGAAGTCCGGTGCAATATGTAACCCAACAACTTTCTCTAACGCTGAGTAGTATTTTTCTTTATAAACTTCAGGGTCATAAGTTGTATTAGCATCTTTAGCTTGTTGAGTTTTCTCAGCATGAAACGCTTTAACCCGTTGGTTTTCCGTTAGTCCATCACCCAGGCTATGTAGCAACTTATTATGGTCTTCAACTATTTGCCGTGCCTCGGCATCGGACATGGGCACTGCAAATTCATAGCTCTCTGGAAATGTCTCCCACATGGTGGAGTGAGGGGTGGTAAAGGCGTTTTCTTTGTTTCTGTCACCTATCGAATAGGCAGCCGCACCATTGTTGAAGCCGAAGAAATAGTCAAAGCCGCGATTGTGGGGCCAGAACTTATAAGCTTCACCGTCGTGATCTTTCCCGATAAAAGCCGTTGTGTAGCCCGCCTGCTGGAAATAATGTCCCATTTTTTGTTCTTCGACAGGAACTCCCGGCTCGACACTCTTATCAAGTAACTGGGTTTCCTGTGCTGTGTCTTCTACATCATCTGGCGAAGGGTTGCTGTAGAACCCAAACCGCTGTTGGTATCGGCCTGTCAGCATACCTGCCCGAGACGGGCCGCAAACCGGCGCCGTGACATAACCATGGTTGAAGACGGCACCGCTTTTGGCGATTTTAGTGACATTCGCCATTGTCTGGTTACTGATGGTATCCGCACTGTTCCACCCATCCCCGTAAAACCCTGCATCCGCATGTCCCAAATCATCGGCAACAATAACGATTACGTTTGGTGGAGCAACATTGGTGGTTTTAGCTACCGCCGGTTGCATCATACCGAAGGTGGCTAACAGCGAGGTTGCAAGCATGCATTTTTTGAAATTGGGTATTGTCATAAATCCCTCTTTTTGTTGTGTTGTTTCTTCCCAGAACGGTCAACTTGCCAGCAAGCAAGGTTAACGAGCTGTTGTAAAAACGTTTCTGCGCTACTTTCTAATTAGTCAATAGATAGAAATGCACACAGCAATTATTCATTACGACAATAATTCACCCAAGATAAATGCTTAATTTAAATACAGTAAAGCACAATATTGCGAGTATCATCCCAAAAAAACAGTATAGGTATACTTAACGGGAAGATTGAAGAACACTTCAGTTTATTAGAATAAAACCCTACATTTTTTGCTATCGATCTCAAAAAACAATTGAAACGTTTTTATCTATGAGTTTTGTGATTTTGCTTCATTGGATATGTAATCGGTTAAATCGCAATAATATGCATACAAATCAAAAAACTGATCGTTCAAAAGTCAAATGGAATTAGATGAACATCAAGGTCTAACTTATTAACATTCACCGTACTGATGGTTTTGACAGCTAAACGTATTACAAATGATCCATCGTACCCCTTTCGGGGAGCTATACTGAAGATCTAACATCTTGAAAATCTTTGCATTACTTTGTTACATATTCAGCTCAGCGAAAGCAAAATTGGGTATAACAACGGGGCAAAGGACAAGATTACATCTGCATCGGCTCCCTTATGGATAAAAACTATAAGCAATACTTAGCGCTTATTGCTCTGTCACACTCTTGCTATGTCGGCAATGCCCACGCTAACAATGAGCAGCGCTTTGCCGATTACGGCCCGCTGAAAACCTATGCCCAGTCGCCTCTTCAATCCAATGCCTTAACACCTTTGGTAAGAAGTGGTTTTAGCCATGCACCAGAAACTGTCGAACTCTATGCCACAGGCACGATTGCGAGTGTCTGGGCCCATACCGATGACTACAGTGCCGACTATTACCAAAATGATCTCTCCATCGGCGGATATTGGCAGCTAAACAATCAATGGGCGTTGGAGCTCGACTACACATGGCGCTTTGCCGCCAATAATCGGTTAGATACCTTAACCAAGGCCTTCCACGATTGGTTCGGCATCGGCCAAAATGGCCGTGATGAAGTGGATGACCACTCCTTTGATATCTCGGTACCGCAGTACGGTGTGGAAATCCACGACTTCGAGGGGGAGACCATCAGCAATGCATTCTCTCTCTATTCCAGTTACCAGATATTAGAGAACAAACACCATGGTCTATCTTTGGGGGGGACGCTGTATTTTAACTATGTCGGGAGCGGGCCGTTCAAAACCAGTAACTTTGAGCAAGCCTTGCAGCTGAATTACAGCTATAGAACCGGCAAGCACAGTGTGTATACTTTGCTCGGTGTTTCCTATCGTCATAACGACGAAGTACTGGCCCAGATAAAATATAACAAATTCGCTTTTGCCACTGGCGTCAGTTACCAATACCAGATCAGCCCCAAGCACCGCTTTCTCACCGAGGTACATGTGTATGAAGGAGCCAGTGACGCAACATCGGACTTGAGTGAGCCGTCTACCGAATTCTTGCTGGGATATCGCTACCACACCAAGAGCGGTGCGATAGAACTGTCGATGATCGAAAATGTCTTTAATATGGACAACAGTACCGACATCGCCTTTACGGTCGGTTACCGCCACAGGATGTAGCGGATAGCCTCAATTTACATTGTAAATATTTCCGGCCAAGTGCCTAAATATTGCTCTGTTAGCATTAGGATACAAAAAATAAAAAACACTGTATTGAAGAACATAGCGTTTCACCCTACCATAGCGGCCATCTCTCTTCGGCCAGCGAAAACAGACCTGTGAAAAATCTAGCCCTACTAATGTGTACCGCTTTACTTTCTGCATGCTCATACAATGCTGCGCCAGTTGTCGGCTCCCATGACAAAACCCAGCTCGAGTATGAACAAGACTTGGCTGAGTGCCGCGAGAAAACCCAGGAAGTAGATAAAAGTGAAGCTGTCCGTACCAGTGCCACCAACATGGCGATGATCGGTACCGCCGCAGGTGCACTTGGTGGTTTGCTGACCGATGATGTCGGAATGGGCGAAAGCATGGTGTGGGGTTTAGCGCTTGGGGCAGGAACCGGTGCTGCGATTGGTTCGGTCAAAGCGACCCAAACCCAATCTTTGGTTTTGCGCCGCTGTATGGAGCTCAAAGGCTACCAGATCCTCGATGCTGAAGTCGATGACTTAGCTAGAGTCGAGCTAGAGGCTGAGGCAGAAGCGAGCGAGCAACAGCAGCTGGCTTCAAACTAACTCCGTGCTACTGGGTAGCTTTGCTTGTGGCTGTACTTGTAGATTGTGCTTTCACCCGCAGTTCAAACTGCTCGACCAAAAAGTCCACCAGCACCCGCAGCCGCTTGGGCATCAACTTTCGCTGGGGATAAACCAAGCTGACCGGCACCAACGGCATATCCCACTGCGGTAACAACTGAACCAGTTTTCCCGACGCAAAATGTTCACGGCAGATAAACTCGGGCAGTACAGCAATGCCTAGCCCATCCAAGCATGCAGAGAGGGAAGCAGTAATGGTGTTGACCTTCAGGCGATAGGGCAAGTCTATGCTGACCTCTCCCCCTTCGTGCATCAGGTGCCAGTTTGGTAATTTCACCGCCTTGTTATGGATCTTGATTTGATGATGCGGCGGCTTGAGATCTTCCGGGCCTGCGATCATACCGTATTTCTCGAGATATTCTGGGCTGGCCGCCAAAACCCGTCGAGATTCAGTGAGTTTTCTCGACACAAGGCTGGAATCATCCAACTCGCCCACTTGAGCATAGAGATCGATCCCCTCGCCGATAATATCCACTTCCCGGTTGGTCATTTCAACATGCAGCGACACATGCGGATATTGTTTTAAGAAGGCATTGAGAAAACCGCCCATCACCTGGTGCCCCAGTTCCACTGGCATCACCACATAGAGCCGGCCGCGAACCAGATCCTGGTTGGCACTGACCTCAAGCTCAGCCTGCCCTATGATTTCCAGCATTTGTACACACGACTGGTAAAAGGCTTCCCCTTCTGGTGTCAGGATCAAACTTCGGGTCGAACGCGTGATCAAACGCACACCCAGATGCTCTTCCAGCTCGGCGACTTTTCGGCTGACTGTCGACTTGGTCATATCCAGAACGTCAGCGGCCTGAGTAAAACTACCACAATCAACAACTTGAGAAAAAATCGCTACCGAATTCAAGTCCATCACAGCCCAGCCTTTCAACCATTAGTAAGATTTGTGCAACAGTGTTTCCCTTTTTTCTTATCTTATCAACCAATCGGGATCATTTACAATTTGAAACACTTTCCGAAAGCCAATTCTTATAAGACACAGAGGGTAAAATGGCCGATCATCCCCAAGCGCCTGCAGCGACCAAAGCTAATCAATCACAAATCGCACCTGCGGCACTTCCCAAGCGCAATAAGAAAAAAGCGCCATTGATCGCTACCTTGATCATGCTTTCGCTAGGTGCATTAGGTGCAGGCTATTGGTATGGCTACGGCCAATACTTCGAGTCGACCGACAACGCCTACCTACAAGGCGATATCACCAACATCAGCCCTAAAGTCGGGGGCTATATCACCAAGTCTTTCGTCTCCGATAACCAGCAGGTCAAAGCGGGCGATCTTTTGGCCAAAATCGATGACCGTGACTTCGAAGCGGCATTGGATCAAGCCAAGGCGAATTTAGCTGTTAGCCAGGCGGCTATCGACAACCTCCATGCTCAAGAGCAGCTGCAAAAGACCCAGATCCGTCAGGTAGAAAGCCAAATTGCGTCAGCGAAAGCCGAGTTCGAGCGCGCCAAGCAGCAAGTTGCGCGTACACGCAGCCTACTCAAACGCAATTACTCATCACAGGACGAGCTCGACAGCATGACCTCACACCAGAAGGTGACTGCTGCCCAGCTCGAAGAAGCCAATGCCAGCTACCAAGGCGCCAAAGATCAGCTCGTGGTTATCGCCAGCCAAATCAAGCAGGCCGAAGCTTCAGTAACCGAAGCGCAGGCACAACTGGAACAGGCTGAGCTCAACCTTGCTTACACCAATATCTATGCGCCTGTTGATGGCATCGTCGGTAAACGTAGCCTACGCGTTGGTCTTTATGTTCAACCGGGTATGCCGCTGATGAGTTTGGTGCCCACCTCCAATGTATGGATCGAAGCCAACTTCAAGGAAACCCAGCTAAGCGGGATCCACAAAGGCCAAAACGTCACCGTTGAGTTGGATGCCTTCCCGGGCCAACCACTGCAAGGCGTCGTCGACAGCTTCTCGCCAGCTACCGGCGCGAAATTCGCCCTATTGCCACCGGAAAATGCCACCGGCAACTTCACCAAGATTGTCCAGCGCGTACCGGTGAAAATTACCATTCCCGACCCACAAGGGTTAAAAGGCCGCTTGATCCCTGGCTTATCGGTAGTGGCAACGGTTGATACGCGGGGCTAACTCATGGGTGCCGATATCACAACAGCTCAACAGCAACAGGCTCATGCTGTTGAAAGCGAGGCGCTGCATGTCCCTCGCCGCCACTGGATCGCCTTGTTTGGCGGCCTAATTGGCGCATTCATGGCGATCCTGGATATCCAGATCACCAACTCGTCACTCAAAGATATCCAGGGGGCGCTATCTGCCACGCTGGATGAGAGTTCTTGGATTTCCACCTCTTACTTGGTGGCAGAGATGATAGCCATCCCACTTAGCGGCTGGCTATCAAAAGCACTAGGTAAACGACGTTACCTAACCTGGACCACGGCGATTTTCACCCTGTCCTCCTTCTTGTGTTCGCTGTCATGGAACATGAGCTCGATGATCGTCTTTCGTGCTATGCAGGGTTTCAGCGGCGGTGCCTTGATCCCACTGGCGTTCTCGTTGGTGATACAGCTTCTGCCAATCCAGAAGCGTGCGGTGGGAATGGCGTTGTTTGGTGTCACAGCCACATTTGCCCCGTCCATCGGGCCGACATTCGGCGGCTGGCTGACCGAAAACCTGTCATGGCATTACATCTTCTATATCAACATCCCGCCGGCGATATTGGTGATATCCATGATCCGCTACGGCTTGGATGACGAACCACTCAACCTCAGCTCCTTGCTCAAAGCTGACTGGTTCGGGATCGTCACCATGGCGCTAGGGCTTGGCTGTTTGGAAGTGGTATTGGAAGAAGGCAACCGCGAAGAGTGGTTCAGCTCGAGCTTCATTGTCACGCTGGCGATTATCTCGGGCGTGAGCTTGGTGTACTTTGTCATCAACGAGCTGCAACACAAAAAGCCGTTGGTAAACCTGCGGCTGCTGCGAGAAAAACAGTTTGCGATGTCATGCTTGGCCTACCTTATCCTCGGCATGGCGCTGCTGGGCTCTATCTATGTCCTGCCGCTGTACCTGACCCAGATCCAGCGCTACAACGCGATGGAGATCGGTGAGGTACTGATGTGGATGGGCTTCCCCCAGCTGCTGCTGTTTCCCATCGTGCCAAAGCTGGTCCAGTTCATCAAACCCAAGTACTTGGTAACATTCGGCTTTACCATGTTTGGCCTGAGCTGCTACGTCAACACCCACATGACGGTGGATTTCGGCGGCCAGCAGCTGATCCTCTCCATGGTGCTGCGTGCTATCGGCAGTCCGTTTATCATGGTGCCGTTGTCCCTGGTGGCGATGAAGCACATCAGCAAAGCCGACACACCAGATGCATCGACCCTGACCAATGTCATGCGCAACCTCGGCGGGGCATTCAGCATCGCGATTATCGCCACTCTGCTGGATAACAAAACCCGGGAGCACCTTGGACACATCAAGGAATCACTGCCGAGTGTCAGCACCAATGGCTGGCAGCAGTTGTTGCAGCAGAGTGATTTCTTTATCAAGGCAGGTAGTGATGCTGGTACCGCGATGCAGCAGGCCCAAGCGACTCTGCTGTCAACCATGCAGCGTGATGCCGCCATCATGGCTTACAACGATGTGTTCCTGATGATGACCGCCTTCCTGGCTTTCGCCGCTGTGCTAATCATGTGTATGGATGATTAAGAAGAACCCAAGCTTTGAAAGCGATCGGATGGTCAGGCAACCTATCGGGAATGATTTCAAAACCTACCCGCTATGGACGGCGGGTTGGAGTTACATGGACGTACTCGCACGTTTTTGAAATTATTTCCGGTTGGTTGACAAAACAACAGGTGGACTAACAGTTTTACGCCTATCTACGTCAGCAGCTGCTCACCCAACTTATCGACCACCTCGAGTATGTGCAGCTGGCTCTCCCGGCTGTACAGCGATATCCCATCAATCTGCTCTTCCAGGTTCACATTGAGATGGCTAATTTGGCTCAAAGTCGAGCCTCGTAGGCTAATCGAGAATACCTTCATCCCTTTGCGTTTGGCATTGTGGGCCATGTCCACCACCGCGTTGGTTTCACCCGATTTGCTGATCAGTACCAAAATACCCGCGTTAGCCATGGTGAGCTGGTGAATATCGGTGATCACCAAGTGGGGAATATTAGCGAGAGACAAAAAACGGGACAGGTAATTCACGCTGACAATCGACGCGCCGCGGGAATAGAGGTACACCACATTGGTAGCCTTTAGGCCAGATGCCAACTTGGCTATCACTGCTTGATCTTGCCCTTCGTCTTCCGCTGACGAACGCTGGCGGGCCAAGTCTGCCGCTAGCTTGTAGCGGAGCTCAGTATAGCTGGCATACCCCATCTTCTTGCACACCCGGTTGACCGAGGTCGTGGTGGTCAGCGCCTTGGCCGCGATCTCCTTGGCCGAGATCTCGCCCAATTGCTTGGCGTGGCTAATAATAAACTCATAGATAATGCGTTCGGTCCCACGGAAGGTATTCATTGTAATTATTGTCGTCACGTCGTCATTGGATGGGCGTATTTAATCGCGAACAGCGGATGAAAATCCGTGAGTGATGTCTCAAAAGTATCGTCATACGCACCTTGTACCAAGAAACCATAACGCTTGCCGATCGCCGCTTTTTATACTGTCTGCAGTTTAGAACAATGGATATGAAACCATGGCGAAGAAAAAACTGGTCGCAGTAACGGCTTGCCCTACAGGTATCGCCCATACGTTTATGGCGGCAAAGAAAATTCAGAGCTGGGCTGAGAAGCAAGGCTATGAAGTCAAAGTAGAAACGCAGGGCAGTGACGGAGTCAAAAACAAACTGACCGCCCACGACATTGCCAGCGCAGATGCCGTTGTCCTGGCTGTCGACGTACCTATCATGGACATGGATCGCTTTGACAATGCCAACCCGCTACAGGTACGCACTCAAGAGTTGATCAAGCATGTCGATGTCCTGCTGCCAGAAGCCATGAAACGGGAGAAAGACAAGTCCACTTCTGGGGCTGTTCTACCGGTTCAGGAAAAACGCTCTGCCTACCAAGTCTTCATTGGTCACATAATGACGGGTATCAGCTACATGCTACCAGTGGTTGTGCTTGGTGGCCTGCTGATGGCGGTCGCCAAGATCACCGGTGAGTTCGTTGATATCTCCGGTACCCCGATCGAAACCCTCGACCGCCTTGGTTTCATGACCATCAAATTCATGTACCCAATCTTCGCCGCCTACCTTGCCTATTCCATTGCCGGTAAGCCCGCATTAGTCCCGGCCTTTATCGGCGGGGTAATGAGCGACGAGGTCTACAAACGCTTCTTCGGCATCGAGGTATGGGCACCATCAGGCTTCTTCGGTGCTATCGCTATCGGTTTCCTGATTGGTTACCTGGTTCGCTACCTCAACGACACCATCAAGGTGAAGTCTGAGCTCACCACCTTAAAAACCATGTTGCTGGTACCGCTGGTCAGTGGTGTTGTCATGGTGCTAACCATGGAATACGCGATCAACCCGTTCTTTGGTGCCGTCAACATGGCGATGGTCAAGCTGTTCACCGAAGCTGGTGACGCAGGTCGTGGTATTTACTCGATGGTCATTGCTGCCGGTACCGCCTTCGACCTTGGTGGCCCAATCAACAAAGCGGCTGGCTCGGTTGCCCTTGGCCTTAACGGCATGGGCGAAAACTTCGACTTAGTAGCCCGCGAGCTCGGTATCGTGATTCCGCCTATCGGCGTCGGTATCGCTGCCCTGCTAGACGGCAAGTTCCGCCCCCGCGTATTCAGCCGTGAAGAGCAAACGGTCGGTAAAACCTCGCTGATGCTCGGCCTTATTGGTATCTCGGAAGGGGCTATCCCATTCATTCTGAAAAACCCGAAAATGATCCCGATTATGATCCTCGGTTCAATCATCGGCACCCAGCTGGCCGTTGTGCTCAATGTCTGGCAGAGCCTTCCTCTGCCTGCGGTATGGGGCTGGTTCCTATCCTCAGATCCTGTGAGCTACACCATCTCGGTCATTGTTGGCTCCAGCTTTATCGCTATCGCCCTGCTGCTTTGTACCAAGCCGCAACCTAAAGGTAGCCACTAGCCACAGGGCTAGTTAACCCAAACGGATTCAACCCCGAACAACAAAGATAGGGGTGGTAAACACTGCCCCTTTCATACCGAATTAAACCAAAGAAGAGAAGTCAGCATGGCTAAAGTGCATGTTATTCCCCACACCCACTGGGACCGTGAGTGGTACTTCACCCAGCAAGACAGCGATGTTCTTGCAACCTATAACTTCACCAAGGTGATCGAAACACTGGAAAGCCAGCCGAGCTACAGCTGCTACCACCTTGATGGACAATCAGCCATTGTTGAAGACTACCTTAAAGTGATGCCGCACATGCGTGAGCGCATGGCGAAACTGGTCAGCGACAAGCGTCTGTTTATCGGCCCTTGGTACACCCAAACCGATACCTTCAACGTTGCTGGCGAATCTATCATCCGTAACCTCAAATACGGCATGCATGTCGCCGAGCAGCTAGGCCACAGCATGACGGTCGGCTACTTGCCGGACACCTTCGGCCACAATGCCCAGATGCCCACCCTATTCAAAGGCTGCGGTATCGACAATATCATCTTCTGGCGTGGCATCGACTACGACCAACAGGTCGAGCGATCCAACTTCTTCTGGCAGTCGCCGGGTGGCGACAACATCATTGCCTACAACCTGGTACACGGCTACGGCGCAGCGAAGAATATCGTGGCCGAGCCTGCCCACCTCGACAACAAAATCTTCCCGATGGTCGAGAAAATCAAAGCCCTTGCCGGCCTCGACGAAGTGCTGATCCCATCCGGTGGCGATCAGGTTAATATCGATCCTAACTTGCCGGACACCCTAGCCAAGACCACCGAGCGCAGCTCTGCCGATGACACCTATGTGATTTCGTCGATGGAAGACTATGTCGATTACCTGCGCCACAACAGCAGCAATTTCGACACTTACAGGGGCGAGTTCAAGATCCCGCGCTATACCCGTATCCACAAAACGATTGGTTCGGTGCGCTACGACATCAAGAAACTCAACTTCGAAATCGAGCAGTTCCTGCTGAAAAAACTCGAGTTGGTCACCGCGATTGCCAAAGCAAACGGTATTACCGTCCACACCGAGCTCATTGATATCGCTTGGAAAAAAATCATCGAATGCCATGCCCACGATAGCATGGGCGGCTGCAACAGCGATGCCACGAACGCCGATATCATGCACCGCCTCAAGCAAGCTGAGGAGATCTGCCACGGCCTGTACAACCTGATCGTCAAGGACATCGCCAGCCAGGTGTGCGACGACGGCGAGATAATGGTGTTCAACAACCGAATCAAACCGTATTCAGGTATTACCGATATCGTAGTGTTCAGTACCTTTGCCGATATTACGCTGGAGCACAACGGCCAAGTGATCACCACTGAACTGGTCAAGCGCGACACGCTCGATGGCGGCAAGGTTATCGAAGTTACCAAGGACGGCGAGAAAGAAGTCCCTGTCCCGCCGTATTACCGTTTCGAGCTAAAGGCCAAACTCAATGCTATTCCGGCGCTTGGTTACCAGACCCTTCAGGTCTGCGAGACCAGCACAATGGCCAAGGCACAAACCGGTACTTCAGCCCAGATCGAAAACGACCGCATACACCTGACTTTGGAGAACGGCGAACTGGTGCTAACCGACAAGCACAGTGGCCGTACCATCACCAACCTCATTCAGTTTGAAAACCAAGCGGATGATGGTGATTCCTATGATTTTTCACCACTGGAAGGCGATACCCCGCTGTACTCCCAGCCACTGTCACTGCTTGATAGCCAGCGTGGCGAGCTAATGCAGCAAATGACCCTGCAAAGCCGGATCTTGGTACCGCAAGATTTGGAAGACCGCCGCCAGGGGGATGCCAACAGCGAAATCGTATTTAAGCTAACGTTCACCCTGCACCATGGCGAGCGTAACCTGCAGGTCGACATTGATACCGTCAACCACGTCAAGGACCACCGGGTTCGTGTCTTAATCAATAGTGATATCAATGCAGCTAGCTCTATCAGTACCCTGCCGTTTGCTACGATTGAGCGCCCAATCGCACCCGTACTGTTCGGCGCAGAGGAAAACTGGCGCGAGCGCTATCGCGAGTGCCCAGTAGATATCGAGACAACCGAAGGTGCTGTTGCCATCGCCAGCGATGCAGCTGAGCCTAGCAAGGCCCTTATCATCAACGGTCGCGGGATCAAGGAATACCAAATCCTCAAAGCGGCTCACACCAGCCAGCACGACCAGATTGCCCTGACCTTGTTCAAGGCAGTTGGCTACCTTGGCAAAGATGATCTGCTTTGGCGTCCGGGGCGTGCATCGGGGATCAACAACACCGTGGTATACACGCCAGATGCTCAGTTGCAGCAATCCATGCGCTTCAGTTTCGCTATCGCCATGACAAAATGTGCCTCACAGCAAGTGATCCGCGAGCTGGAGACCGAATACTTGAACCAGCCGTTTAGCTACCAGAGCCAACGCCTAAACAGCTTTGAGAACCGTCTCGAGCGCTTCCAAGTCCGTTTTGACGCCAAGCCAATGGCCAAAAAGTTCAGCTTGCTCAGTGTTAAAGAGGAACTTGAACTGTCGAGCGTGTCGCACTCTTTCTACGATGACAAAGCGCTAGTCCTACGCCTGTTCAACCCAACAGAGCAAGCTATTGCCTTGGACATGTCGCAGTTCGACAGCTTTGCCGATGTCGCTATCGTCAACTACCGCGAACAACTGATTGCGGATGCCGAGCCTGTGGTTGCCCCGAACAATACTATCGACCTGCGCCTGATCTGCACGGTCGCTTCAACCTCTGACAAGGAACATTGCTAATGTTTGCCCAAACCATTACCCAGAAAGTGGCCGATATTTACGGCCAAGAGCAAGCGCCGCAGATCACTGAAGATATTCTTGCGCTAATCGACAAATGGCAGGGTAAAGCATCGGCCTACCCGGCATGGGTCGACCAGACCACCAGCTACCTGATCACTTATGGCGACAGCATCAGCGAGCAAGGCAAGCCAACATTGGCGACCATGAAAGCCTTTGCCGATAAGTACCTCAAGGGTGCGATCAGCAATATTCATATCCTGCCGATGTTCCCGTATACCTCGGACGACGGTTTTAGTGTGGTTGACTACCGCAAGGTCGATCCGAACCTTGGCGATTGGGGTGAGCTCAATGCCCTGGCTCAGAATTTCAACCTGATGTACGACTGTGTGATCAACCATATTTCCAAGAGCAGTGACTGGTTCCAGGGCTACTTGGCTGGCGATGAGCGCTATCAGGACTACTTCGTCGAATCAGACCCAAGTCTGGATTACAGCAGTGTCACTCGCCCGCGTGCTTTGCCGCTACTGACACCGTTTACCAAGGCCAACGGTGAGACCACCCATGTCTGGACCACCTTCTCGGATGACCAGATCGATATCAACTTCGCCAACCCGCAAATCTTGCTTGAGAGCATCGATATCCTGCTGATGTATGCGGCCAACGGCGGCCGCTCTATCCGCCTCGATGCGATTGGCTTTATCTGGAAAGTACTGGGAACCAGTTGTATCCACCTGCCGCAGGCTCATGACATTATTAAGCTATGGCGCTTGGTACTGGATATTGCAGCCAGTGGTACCTTGCTGATCACCGAAACCAATGTGCCTCATCCGGAGAACGTGGCCTACTTTGGCGACGGAGATGAAGCCCATATGGTCTATCAGTTCCCGCTGCCGCCCCTGACCCTACACGCCTTCTTGTCCGAGGACAGCTCGGTATTGACCCAGTGGGCTGAAGGGCTGACCCGCGAAGCAATGGAGAACCTCAGTGCTGGCCGCCAGACCACCTACTTCAACTTCCTTGCCAGCCATGATGGGATCGGAGTACGCCCGACCGAAGGGATCCTGACCGATGCCGACCGCCAGTTCATGTGCAGCGAAGTCGAGCGCAAGGGCGGCCGAGTCAACTACAAGCACAATGGCGATGGCACCCAGTCGCCGTACGAGCTCAATATCAACTACCTCAGTGCGATCACCGAGCCAAGCGACACCGATCATGACAAAGCACGCAAGTTCCTTGCCGCGCAGTCACTGTTACTGTCATTTATCGGCGTTCCGGCTATCTACTACCACAGCTTCCTGGGTAGCGAGAATGATATCGCCGGGATGGAAGAATCAGGCATCAACCGCCGCATCAATCGCGAGAAGTTCAACCTCGATGAACTGGAAGGCGAGCTGAATAACCAAGGCTCATTGCGCCAACAGGTATACAGTAAAATGATTACATTGCTGAACCTGCGTCAGCAGAATGCCGCGTTTTCACCGCTATCGAAGCAAACCGTGTTAAACCTGGGCAAAGGCGTGTTCGGGTTGATCCGTGGTGAAGGCGAAGAGCGCGTTACTTATGTTCTCAACCTGACCAGCCACCCCCAGCAAGTGAACTTGGCGCAGGGCGGGACCGATTTGATCAGCGGCGAAGCCTTCACTGCTCAGCCAACACTGGCACCGTACCAATTTATCTGGTTAGTACCCAACACCAATCAGCAGCATGAACAATAAGGAGCAAGACCATGAAATTGGCCCAATTAACCTCACCTGATTTGATCATGCTCGATGCCGTATTCGATGACAGAATTACCGCTATCGAAACCCTGACCGATAAAATCGATCAGGCCGGCAAGCTGACTGACCGCCAGATGTTCCTTGATGCGGTGCTAAAACGCGAAGAGGAAGGTCCGACCGCCCTTGGTGAATACCTCGCGGTGCCGCATGGTAAATCTGAAACGGTTACCGAGCCGGTCTTTGCCTGTGCCTTTGTCAAAGACGAACTGCAATGGCAGGGCCTCGATGGCGACGAGCCGGTCAATATGATTTTCCTGCTAGCTATTCCGCCTGCAGAAGCTGGCTCTACCCATATGGAAGTGCTGACCACCCTGACCTCGTCACTGGTTGATGACGATTTTCGAGATCAGCTATTGGCAGCACGCACCCAAGCTGAGGTGATGGCGCTATTTGGAGCGGATGAAGAAGAAGTGCAAACAGACGCTGAAGATGCATCCAACACTACCGCAGATGCCGAGCCGATAGCTGCAGCAGCGATGCAGGAGCAGCCGCAGGAAGAGCCACACAACAGTAAAGCCTACCCGTTAGTCTTGCTAGTTGGCTGCGCTATCGTATTCCTGCTGTTTGCGATGATGTAGGCGATGTGATTCTACATCTCATACCAAAATAGCAGAGTGAAAATTTCAAAAACGCGCAAGTACATCCATGTAGCTTTAACCCGCCATCCGTGGCGGGTAAATTTTGACATTTTACTCTGCTACTACTTGTTCATTCATTGCAGCTCCTCTATGTAAAAAGTATGGTTTTCCTTTTATGGTGTTTCACTTATGCTTTACGGAGAAACCGTGAAAAGGACTAGCACCATGGAAACGCTCACCATCGCCCAACTTGGTAACCCAGTGTTGCGCGAGCACGCCACACCACTGTCGGCCGCCCAATATCAGGAGTTCGCTCCTTTCTTCAATGCCCTTCAACTAAAGATGTTGGAGAGTAATGGCGTAGGTATCGCCGCGCCGCAGGTCAGCGAGTCTATCCGTGCGTTCATCGTGGCATCCCGTCCCAACCCTCGCTATCCCGACGCACCGATGATGGAGCCGACCTTGATGCTCAACCCGGAAATTACTTGGGCTAGCGAGAGCATGGAAAAAGACTGGGAAGGCTGCCTGAGCATTCCGGGGATCCGCGCGTTGGTCAACCGCCACTCTCACATCGAGGTGCGATACGACACGCTTGAAGGCAAAGAAGTCAAAACCCAGATGGAAGGTTTTATAGCCCGCATCTTCCAGCACGAGCTAGATCATCTCAACGGCTTGGTGTTCCTCGATAGGGCCGAAAAGACCGATTACTACACTGAGGCTGAGTATTTAAAACTCACCGCCCAAACCGCATAACCAAAAACGAATATTCTTAGAGAACCAATTCCTTTTCAAAAAAAGACCCGAGCCATTATCGATGGATGACTCGGGTTTTCTGATTTTACTTTATCCGCTTAATTAAAAGCTTCCAAAGGCACTGTTTGCTCTGTCTTCAAGGCCACCAAATGGGCCTGATGAACTGCCGTCATCCTCATGCTGCAAGCGGCTTTCATTGATAATATGCAAACGGTATCGACTAGGAGCCTGCACCGAACTTTCATCACTGAAAGTCTTCAGATAAGCCACAACAGCCGCTTCTTCTGCTGATGTCAAACCCAGATTACCCACACCAAAACCTGCAAAATTATCGGAGATTTCAGGCTCAGGCCAACAGTTATTGGCGATTGCATCTTCCACCTCGGTAATATGCGGAGGACATTGTGCTTTAATGGTTGCCGTATTATAGAAATGAACGAGCTGCTCTAAGCTCTTGAAATAGCCATTATGGGTATAAGCTTTGACAAACCCAGAATGAGGACGTTTGTCGACATTACGTAATGTCGGTACTTTGTGTTCACCGCGATGACCCGGGTTACCCGTTACCGCTTCTAAACCAATATCTGGCGAAGGATCTCCAGGAATATTGTGGTTCCTAGGTACACCTATATTGAAGTATCGATCGTTGGTATAACGCTCTAACTCTCCTTCTCCAAGATTGGTGAAATCACTACGGTGACAGAAGGAGCAGCGAGCCCCACCAAACCCAGGGCGATCTACACCCGGACCAGCTAACCCGTAGAATAAGTCATGGCCATGGTTTTCCTGGGCCGTAAAATCATCCAAGGGGAACTTACCATCGGCATCATTTCTCAAGGCAATATCGCGCTTGGAATCAAAGGGGTTATTGTCTTTTGACATCTGCCATGCAGAAAGGGCAATCGCGAAGCGGGCGAAAGTCCTATCTATCTGTCTCTTGCCACATTTGAGCTCTGTGCCCCAGGCATATTCATATAGCTGATCGCCCCATATCGTATCATCTCTTACCTGCTTACAAACGTCCTGCTTGGTCTCTAGCGCTTGCTCTACTGGGTTAATGAATGGACTAGCATGGGCTTGATCAGATAATGGACCGATGTATTTACGGTACATACCTTCATATTCGCTGCCGACACCAGAAAACGGATCTATATTATGAAACTCTTCAATTAAGTCGCCCTCAGCTCGCCCATTCCAAAATGCCCCTCCACAAGGCGCAGGGAAGGGAGCGCCTGGAGGAGGAGGACAAGCAACGTCAAAATTCACCAATCCAGTCACTTCAAAATTGTCTTTAAGAAACTGTGCGTACTGGTTAGTTGGTGGCTTCAAATTACCTACGCCCACACCATCTGAGCCCGTCACAGCCACGTCAGTGTCATTAGTCACAGAATCGCCATTCGTTCCCCCTGCCGAGCCAGCATGACACGTTGCACAGGACATATTTTGATTAAGTGAAATATCTTCAAAGAAAAGCCGTTTACCCAGCTCTTCAAGGTACGTTAGATCATTTGCTTGTACACTATTTGATAAAACACCGGCACTCATGATGCCTAAGAGAAGCGGGATAGATTTTTTATCTATTCCCTTTTTTTTGATGGTTAACCTAGCCAATTTATTACTCATCAATAAGCTCCAACTACTTATATTTTTATAATTAAAAGCAACTGACTTTCATAAAAAGTCAGTTTTCATTTAATTCAAAACGTATCGCTTAAAGTTTGGATCCCAATAAGCTTACATATCTCCTTAAACAAACATACTTAGTTCACCCACAGAAATTGTAAGCAAAGTTTAGCTATTTTTATTTCTCAAGAACAATAAATTAAGTGAATAAAATTGATGGCTAGCAATAACTTCGATGAGATGTATCATTTTCTCATGGGAAAGTTATCTTTTATTAGAATTGATGAAATATAAGTAAACCTATACCAGAGTGCATGATAATAATTACCACTAATACTTTATAGTTAACATGTATTATAACAGTGATATGGATAATGTTTATTATTTCGTTCAAGCAGAAATGAAGCCTATTTTCATGGCTATACTAAAGGTACTAGCAACGATTAGGGATGTATAAACAAAACAAGGAGGTATACCATGCAATACCATATCCATACGTTCCGCAATGCACTAGTAACCATTATCGAGACGCAGTCTTATCGTTATTGCCACCTTCCACGCTGGCAAGAGCTCAATGCCTTCCCATATGGTTCGTGTGATTTAGCCAACAACATGCTGGCAATGTATTTAAGAGAGCAAGGCTACAACCCCAAGGTGATATGGTGCCGGAATAACCTAACCGATTACCCCGAAATTCTCAGCCATGTGTGGCTTGAAGTCGATGATAAGTTTATTGATATCACTATTAATCAGTTCCCCCGCCTTATTCGAGAGCGTGTCCATATTGTGAATAAATATGATATCGGTATTCTGAATGAAATCTATTTACATTGCAGGGAGAATAACCAATTCGAAGAAAGAGAAGTCGATTTACGAAACCATGCAGGTTGTGCAGATGAGATATATCAAGCTGTCGCAGCACTTGCGCGAAAACTCTCAAACATTCACAAAAGAAATGAATAAAAACCGATTCATCACACAAATATGGAAGCAAGCCATCACTTTGTGATCTCACGCGCATACGAATCAGAATAATTATTACTGGATCACAATTTTAATACTTAGGATGCAATATATTGCTCGCCACCTTGTGATATATATTAAACAAAAACAATGAAAAAGAATCTTATTGCCCTTGCCCTGGGTGGCCTGCTAAGCCTTTCCTCGACGTCTATTCTGGCAGATACTGCCCCGCAGCAAAGTGTCCAAGCCAGCGCTGAATACAGCCAATTTATTACCAAACGCCAAGTTGTTGACCAACTACTTGCCGATGCCGTTACCGCGTTTAAATCTCCAGCCCGTATTTCCCATGCTGGGTTTACCGCCAAAATGCCAAGCAACATGGAGATTGTCACCAATCGCCTGCTTGAAGCCTACCAGCTAGAGCCATACCGCACCGACCTGCTGATCTCAGCAGCCAATGCCCAGATCTACAACAAGAATGTTGATCGCGCGATTGAGCTGTTCGAGCAAGTTCTGACCGTTGCGCCACAGGATGTCGATGCCCATGCCTACCTCGCAGTCTGGCAGCAATTTAAAGGCAACACCGAGGCATCTCTTGAGCATATGAACACGCTCAAAACCCTCAATGCCGGGCGTGCAGCCGATATCCAGCGAATATTTGATACCGTGAACCGTATTGTGGCAACGCCACTGAAAGAAAAACAAGACAAGACTTACGAAGGCAACACGGCGATCGTTACCCTAGGGTATGCACTGAACCCAGATGGCAGCATGCACGATATCTTGGTCCAGCGCCTTAAAATGACCTTGGCTATGGCCAAAGCCCAGCCAGATTCGATGATCGTACTAACCGGCGGTGTACCTCGCAACCATAAAACAGAAGGCAAACTGATGGCCGACTGGTTGGTTGAAAAAGGCATTGCCCGCGATCGCATCATCGAAGACAACTATGCCCGTAGCACAGTAGAGAACGCACTTTACAGCAGCTATGCTCTTGCCCGACATGATATCGACCACGCAACTATTATCAGCTCGGCAAGCCACGTTCGCCGCGGCCAATCATTGTTTGAAATCGCCACTTGGCAGACAGGCCCGAAAGATATCACCTTCGATACCGTTTCAGCCGCCGATAAGCCACTGGATGAACTGAAAGTGCCTTCTGAAGGTGAACTGCTGGGTATCTACCGTGATGCGCTACGCACCTACGGTATGTGGAGCTACCGCTCTTACCCGCTTGAGCAGCGTTAAGCCAGGCACAAATTAAAGCAACTATCCAACCAAGGCAGCCAATAGGCTGCCTTGTTGTTAATTGATTAAGCAGAAAATACGGAAACATGATCAAGGTTTAACCATATGAAGCTTCAACGCCTGCATATAAAAACCCAATGGGCCTGACAACATATCAACATTGAGCTCATCACCAGCCTGGCAACTCATAGCCAAGGCATACCCATGCAGATAATCCGCCAACATCGACAAGGCATTATTGCGCAGCTCTTCACTCAGCGATAAACCCGCTACCGCCAAATCAAACCGCTCGGTGAATACCGTTGCCGGACCATGAGAGCTCATCCCGAGCAAAGTCTCCAGCAATCCCGGATATTGCGCCAGTAGGTTAAGGTAACTTTGGCATAACTTGGTCAACTCTTGTTGCCACTCGCCATTGGGATCAGGACTGTAGATCTTCTCTACCAGCGACATCGTTACCGCTTCGAGCAGCGCCTGCTTGTTGGCAAAATAGTAATAAATCGCCATCGGATCGACTTCAAGGCTGGCAGCCAACCTGCGGATACTGGGGATCTTTCCCTCGTTTGCCATCAAGGCGTTAGCGCATTCGATGATCCGCTCTTTGCTCAGTGTTACCGACGCCGCAGCCGGTCTTCCCCGTTTTTTACCCTTGACAGTCATTCTCTGATCTCTTTACACTTCGCATTATTCTACAATGTAGAATATTATAACCTAAACCTTGTCGGCCTTCCACGCCGCATCTATTTGTAACCTCATGTTAGGAGTTCATCATGGCAAATATTGTCTACATCGCAACCAGTCTCGATGGCTACATCGCCGATAAGAACGGTAACCTAGATTGGCTACACAGTATCCCTAACCCTGAGGGCAACGATTTTGGTTTCGGTGATTTTATGAACAGGGTCGATGCGTTGGTGATGGGGCGCAATACCTTCGAGACGGTATGTGGTTTTGACTGCGATTGGCCATACAGCAAGCCGGTTTTTGTCATCAGCAATAGCCTGGCATCCATTCCTGAGGGCTATCAGGACAAAGCGTTTTTGGTCAGCGGTGATCTAACAGGCATCCTTGCCGAGCTCAACGGCAAAGGCTTCAACGAGCTGTATATCGATGGTGGCAAGACCATTCAAAGCTTCATGGCTGAGGGATTGATTGATGAAATGATTATCACCACTATTCCAGTCATTCTAGGGGGAGGGGCTCCTTTATTTGGCGAAACAACATCACCTGTGAATTTTGTACTAAAACACAGTGAAGTACTGCTTGATACCATTGTTAAAAATCAATATGTGAGGGCTTAATGCTCTACCTTTTTTATTTTCAAAGCGTGGAGTAAATGTTTAAGCTCACCGACTGTTAAAGCGGGTATTGTCACCTTATTATTTATATATACGCAGCTTGTTATTTTATCTGCAAGTTGGTCTATTTCCATTTCGGTCATATTTGCATACCTTTTTAATCAAGCCGGCTGTCACAAAGTCGGCTGTCACAAAGTCGGCTGTCACAAAGTCGGCTTGATCAATTGTTTGATTGAATAGAGTATTAATAAACAACATGTTCAGCGGCTAACATCCCGTAGTTAAAATCTTTTTCTAGCTCTTCCTCGCTTAATTCAACCCTAGCATCCGTAGACAAGTCTGCTTGATGGCGAGCCGCTATGAACTGTGTTTTCTGTTTTTCAGCTTGGTGTGCTAACCCCTTGAAACAACGATTACAGGCTAGCTGGAAGTTGACCCCTTTCTGTTTACTGAAGAAATCTGGGCTCGATGCCTCAACCGTAATTTCTTTAGTTTTCCGGTCCAGATCCACGTGTACTTTGAGATCATTGGCAAGCTGGAACTTGTTCATCAACTTACCTGATTGGTAAACAATTGATGCTTTCATTGACTCGGTAATGGCAATATTGTTGTTGGTAATATGCATAGTATTTTCCTCAAGTATTATTTTTCTTTGTCAGTCAATTTAACGTCCATCCCTTTATATCGTATGGAGGTTATTGAATATGATGATTTAACTTCCTTATCCATAATATTATCCCGACATGAAGATATATAAACAGTCGTCTTTATTCTTTGTCTGAAATTATTATTTCTCGGCATTTATTTATCTCTATTTATTTGGCTTAACTTCAATGTATCACTGTGGATTGCCGGGTATATAGCTAAGTTTGGCATCATACGTTTCAATTTTGGTGGGAACTTTATTATTTATGATGGTGCCAGAAAACAAAGAAAAATAACGTTATTAAGCAACTTGTTTATTCACCCATTATATATAAAATCAAAAAAGCAGCCTAAATGGCTGCTTTTTCTTATTTATTTTCTAATTGCCTTTCACGGGGTTACATCTTAACCACCACTTTGCCCATTGTGCGCTGTTCACGAATCGCTTTAAGCTCATCCCCGACTTGATCAAGTGTGATGGTTTTCAGCTGGGGCACCAACACCTCACCCTCTTCCAGCAAGGCCGAAAAGGCTTCTCCGGCACGGACTAGGTCACGCTGTGCTTTCTCGCCATTACGGTGGCCAGAACCCAGGCTCAGCTGGTGAAAGCTCAACCCTTTCATAAAGGCATCCGGGTATGCCTCAGGGCGAACCGTCGAGACCAATTCGACCATCTCCCCTTCATAGCCCAAACAGCTTGCAGCAATGATATCGTTATCACCGCCAACACAATCCAAGGCGATAGGTACACCGGCACCATCAGTGATTGCCATTACCTGCTCGATTATATCTTGGCTGCGGTAATCAATAACATGGGTCGCGCCCAGTGAATGAACATAGTTGTGCTTGGCCTGTGAAGCAGTGGTGATAATCGTGTCGATCCCCATGGATTTGGCTAGCTGGATGGCAAAGCCACCGACACCACCCGCTCCGCCCAAAATCAAAATGGCATCTTGCTCCTGAGCATTCAGCTTATCGACCAAGGCTCGGTACGCTGTCCACCCGGCACATGGGCTGGCAGCGGCCACCTCAGCAGACACCTCTGGGTGGGCAACCAAAGTACGGGAGTCTTGCACCGCATACTCAGCAAAGGCGCCATGTGGGCGGAACATATCACCGTGATACAGCACTTTATCACCGGCCTGCCACTGAGTAACCTCTTCACCAACGGCAACGATTTCTCCGGATACATCCAGCCCGGGTACCCAATTGTCATTCATGCCAGTTGCGGCTGATTGCCAAAGGTGTATTTTTGAGTCGACCGGGTTCAAGCCGGCAGCGATAACTTTCACCACAACGTCAAAGCCCGCTGCCTTGGGCTTGGGGAGCTCTGCCATTACAAATTGATCATCACCGGCATGGTAGGTCAGTGCTTTCATCATCATCCTTTGTCCATTGCTAATAGCTTTAGCGCAGAGTGTTTTTGCTTGCAATGTACCAGAACAGTTTCAACAAAATAATCTTAATCTTTTTATTTCACTAAATTATATATCAACAGCTTACACCAACTTGATGGAATAACCCCCTCATAGCCGACATTACTTATCAATGACAGTCAGTAATATCACTCCCACAACATGAACGGCTAACCAGCACGTTCAACGGACCAATAGTGAAAGAGTGAAAGGTGAACCCGATGAACAAACACCTACTGACTAGCCTTATAACAGCCAGCCTGATTGCCGGGCTAGGTACAGCACACGCAGCGGTAATGGAAGGTTTTCCGGCTTCAGGCGAAACCCAAGTCACCGCCAGCAACTGGACACTGCCAACCTACAATCAGTGGGCGTTTCGCAATGTCGGCATCCACCCGTCAGTCATGGTGCCACGCGGTGGCGAGACGGTCGCTATCCCTTACAAAATGAATGAGTCTCTTGAGCAAGCCAGCTTTGAATACCAGGGCGAAAAGGTCACCCTGCTCGAAGCACTCGCCGCGGATCACACCGATGGGTATGTGGTGATTAAAGACGGACTGATTGTCTACGAGCGCTACTTTGGTGAATTTGGGCCACGCGACCACCACCTGTGGGCGTCCAGTACCAAGTCATTGATCGGTATGGCTGCCGGGATCTTGGTCGAACAAGGCAAACTAGATATCACTAAGAAAATTCCTTCTTACATCCCCGAACTAAAAGACAGCGCTTTCTCAGAGCGCACTGTTCGCGACGTGCTGAATATGATCACCGCACTGGATTACAGCGAGGATTACGTCAACATGGAGCCGGGTGCAACCAGCACCGAATACTTCCGTCGTCTTGGCTTTATTCCGGCCTATGATCTGATGGCGCTCGACCCGGCTAAGGACGATACCCCGAGGGGGATACAAGCCTTCTTGCCAAATATCGGGCAAAACCCGGATCTGTCACCTCGCCACAAGTTTGAGTACCACTCACCGAATGTCGATGTTATCGGCTGGATCATCGAACGCCAAAGTGGCCAACCACTACAGAAGTTCGTTGCGGACAATATCTGGGGCAAGCTAGGTACCGAGCATGACGCCTTCTTTATGACCGATATCGCTTATACGCCAGTCGCTACCGGTGGCTTCAATACCACTTTGCGTGACTTTGCCCGCCTTGGCCTAGCGATGGTGAACAATGGCCAATACAACGGCGAGCAGCTGTTCCCGGAAAAATGGGTCAAAGACACCTTTACCCTGACCGACGAAGAACGCCAGCATGTCAGCAATAGCCAGTACAAGGATACCGAACACGTCACTTTCGATGACAAGCTAACAGGTTACAAAAACTTCTGGTGGATCCATGACGAGGAGAAAGGCATTGCTACCGCCCGTGGCGTCTTCGGCCAAACCCTTTATGTGAACCAGGATAAAAACGTTGTGGTCGCAACCTTTTCCAGCGCACCAAGCGCCTCCAATGCTGCGAGGGATACTTATAAGCTGAAACTAGATATTACCCACCAGCTAGCCGAGCAACTATAAAGCTATTAGCTACCTGCCCTCATTTTTCCGCCTACCATCATCCGACCGTGGTAGGCGGTCTTTTTGATTTCCCATTATCTTAGCTAACCACTTGAAAAGCATTTGCTCTAGATTTAGCTTCTATAACAATAACCACTGCCGGAATCCGCCATGTTCACCCTTGAACAAATCTCTGCCTTCACTGCTGTTTATCAACACGGCTCATACAGTGCCGCCGCCAGGGCGTTGGACAAAGACCGGACTACCGTCAGGGAGCATGTGCTCAGCCTTGAAGATAATCTCGGGCTACCGCTGTTCACTATTCTCGGCCGCAGTGCCAGGCCGACAGATCTGGCCCACCGACTATTCCCGAGGGCTGAAATTCTCGCCCGACAGGCACAGGAGTTTACCCTAACCGCGCTGGCTGCTTTCGATCAGACCCTGACCACACTCAATATCTACCACGACGTCTTGTTGCCAGCGAGCATGGTGATCCAAATAGAGCAGCAAGCGGCGGAGTATTTCCCGCAACTTCAGCTCAACTGGCTCCACCGTAACCGCGATGAAACCCTCAATGACTTGGTATCGGGCGAAGCCCACCTCGCCATCATGCCCCACCGCAACAAGATCATCCCGGAAAAACAGATATGGTACCGAAACCTTGGCATGCTACCGCTGTCTATTTATGCCGGTAAAGATCACCCGCTGGCAGCCAAAACGAACGTCTCGATCAAAGATCTCCAGCTCAACAAGCAATACATCAGCGAGAACCATTTGCGGGCGGGAATAGACATGATGAAGATCTCGCCGCACCAGCACATCATCAGCAACAATGATGTGTTGATTGCCCTACTGAAACATCAAGGGTGGGCGGTACTGTCGCGGATCTTCGCTACGGAGTATGTCGAAAGTGGCGATCTGGTCGAGCTAGCACTGACCGATGTCGTCAATGCACACCGCCACGGGTTGACATTGTATTACCCAACCCAGCTAGAAAGTGATCCCACTATAGGCCAGTTCATTGAATGGTTCAGCAGCTATGCCAAGCAATATATGGATTAACACAACAGGAAATCGCCTAAGAAATGTATGTGTTCAGAGAAGAGCAATCCTATTCGCGTTTACTCTCACGGTACACTTCGGGGCTCTGCCCGGTCCAGCTGGCAAACGCCCGATAGAATGAAGTCGTTTCTTGAAAGCCAAGTAAGTAAGAAATTTCAGCTAAGCTAGTGCGTGATTTGGTGAGGTAGAACTGAGCCAGCTCCCTGCGGGTGTCGCTCAGGATAGACTGGTAATTTTCCCCTTCGGCCGTTAGCTTACGCTGTAAAGTGCGTTTGCTCATTGCCAATTCGCTTGCCACATTGTCGACCGACACCAACCCGCTCGGGATCAGTTCCAGTAATGCGCTTTTCACCCGCTCAGCGGTACTTGCACCGGCACTCAGGTTCGACAGCCGCTTTTGCAATTCAGGCTCGAAGAACTGCCACATCCCCGCGTTCTCTGTGAGAAACGACGCCTTGGCATCTTGTGCCCTGAAAACAAGTTCAACCACCTCTCCCTGCTCAACCTCGGTACCAAAATATGCGGTATACCGAGCGGGGTTGGCAGGAAGTATCGGACTTTTTACCGAGATAGGCTCGATGTGCTTGCGGGTGGCGGTTCGCACCAACTGGGTGAAAAAAACCAGTTCAATCATCACCATAGACCGAGGCAATAAATCCCCGGCAGATTCAGGGCAGATCCGTGCAATCGTGCATTCGTCGGTGATATCCAACTCCATCCGCATCGGTGCAATCAGCGGCTTAAAGCGCTGAATACGCTCAAGGGCGACATTTAAATTCGGACTGCACAAACTGGCAAACAGCGGTGGGTTAAAGCTCTCCACCGCGAACACATCCGCCATCAACAGAGCGACATCCAGCTCACCGGCAATTTCATCCAATGCCGAGAAGAAACGGAAATATTCCTCTTTGTTCATGTAAGTATCATCACGGCTGAGCAAATCTTTGGGTAAATTGGCAACCCGCAATAAATTGGCAGCGTCAACGGCCATGTCCTTTAACCATACCCGCCATCCCGGATGCACCTGAAATTTTGATGCCAGCTTCATAGCCTATCTCCCACCATACTTTGCCCGCTACTATCTTATTGTTTTTCCATCGCTTGGCGGGACACCTTAAGCACCATTTTGCGAGGTAGCAATGGAATAATCCAGTTCAGCACAAAGCGCAGCTGGCTTTCGTTGAATGCCACCAATTCGCCTTTTTCCATCGCTTGATAACCACACTCGGCAACCGACTTAGCTGATTTGGCTTTCTTCCAAATATCGACACCGTCGAGATCGCCCGCCGCTACAAAACCCGTCGCTACCGCGCCAGGACAAAGTGCCGTTACTGAAATATTCTTATCAGCCACTTCCTCGGCAATGGCTTGCGAGAACGAGGTGACATAAGCCTTGGTCGCGTAATACACGGCCTGTAATGGCCCAGGTATAAACGATGCGGTGGAAGAAACATTGAGAATTTTACCGCGTTTGCGGGCCACCATTCCCTGCAGATAATAGTGGGTCAAGTTAGTCAGAGTGACCATGTTAAGTTGCATCATTGCCTGATCGGCCGCCAGTTCACGCTCATAAAACTTTCCATGGCCACCAAAGCCGGCGTTGTTGATCAGCACATCGACCTCGATACCCTGCGCCTCAGTGTGCTCGAATACCTCTTGAGCAGCCGTCGATGACGACAGGTCTTTTGCCACCACGACCACCTGAATACCAAACTGCGACTCTAACTCCTGCTTCAGCGCTTCCAGCTTATCCAAGCTACGGGCCACCAACACCAAATCCCCTCCTTTGGCGGCATGGATGCGGGCCAGCTCTTCGCCGATCCCGCCAGAAGCACCAGTGACAAGCGCCACATTGGTCATGGTGGCAGATTGGATTTCAGGTTTTACTACTGTGTTTGACTCTGACATGGCGGACTCCCTAATGAGTAATAAATGTGTTCGTTAGGGATATAGTAGTGAATGGGCAACAAACCACACTGTCCGATCGCGCCATGGTGTTAGCCAATAGCGCCAAATCGCTATCAGATAAAACAATACCAATTTAATCAATAAATTGGCCGTAAAGTTGAAGGTTAGCGAACCATCACTCCCTTCACCTCCCCCGTTTTTATCAAGTGCTGCTCAAGCTCCTCTAATGAAGAGAATCGACCGCTCGCCACAGCAAAACGAGGATCATCAATACTGTCCGGTACAGCAAACGTCGTCATACCCGCCGCTAAGCCAGCAATCATGCCTGTCACGCTGTCTTCAATCACCACACACTGGTTAGCAGCAACATCCAGTTTTTGAGCTGCCGTCAGATACACGGATGGATGGGGCTTGCCATGTTCTTCATTGTCGGCACTGCACACCACCGAAAAATACTGACTAATATTCAAGCTATTAAGCACCGCATCAATTATCGGCATGCTTGATGAGGTTGCTAACGCAATTTTCACTCCTGCGCTCTGCAGGGTTTGTAGCAATGAAACACCCCCTCGTTTAGGCTCTCCATGCTGGCGAATAAGTGCAACAACGGCTTGCATGATACTAAGCTGCAGTTCTTCCGATGGTATATTCAGATTAAAGTGCTGACACCAAATCTTAGCAATGTCATCTAATCGGCGCCCCATAGTCAGGCGAATACAATCGTCAAACGTAGCAGTCATGCCATAGCCTGCCAATACGTCCACCTGTGCCTGTCGCCAATAAGGTTCAGAGTCAATTAGCACTCCATCCATATCAAAGATAACCGCATCTTTTTGCATCATACTTACCTCTTAATCATTGGTAATTGCATCCTAGAGCGACATTAAACGGCAATAAAGAGAAGAGTTCATACTCGCAGCCTTCCCCCTTTCCAGCTACGCCATAGCGTTACTTTTCTGGCTTTGGTGTATCTGTTCCCCGCATGACTGTCGGATAGTCAGCTTTGGTGAGAGAATGATCTGCTTGGCGGGCTCTTCACTGCCATTGATCCGCAATAGCAAGGCTTCCGCGGCAGTCCTGCCAAGCTCTTTGGCACAGGCCGAAACGGTGGTGAGGGGGGGCACAGTCTCGGCAGACTCGGGCAAGTCATCAAAGCCGATCACAGCTATATCTTCCCCAACGCGCAATCCCCTTTCCACCAATGCCCGCATAGCCCCGTAGGCAATGGTATCGGTGTAGCAGACCAGGGCGGTCAAATCTGACCTCTCGTTAAGCAAGTGCAGGGTTTCCAAATATCCTTGTTGCCGGCTGTTGTTTTCGCAGCTTCGTACCAACTGGTAGTCAGGCTCTATCCCCTGCTCCATCAACCTCCCCATATAACCGCTGACCCGGTGTGATGCCGTTTTCGATCCGATAAGATTGCCGACAAACCCAATCTTGCGGTGGCCGAGTCCCAACAGGTAATCGGTCGCTATCTGCGCCCCCTTGAAGTTATCGATCCCGACAAAGTCATATTCATCGAGATCCGGCGATCGCACCGCAAAAACCACAGGGACATTACGCCGCTTGAGGGCATGGAGGTAGTCAGTATCCAGCCGTTTGGCAGGGCATACCACTAACCCCGAGGTGTTCTGGCTCATCAGCGACTCAATAAAGCGCTGCTGCTTTTCGGCATCGGACTCACAGTTGGCAAGGAACAGCAGGTAGCCGTCGCTGTCGAGTTTATGGCTGATCCCCGCTGTCAGCTGGTTATAGATCGGGTTGGTGATGTCATGAAGCACCAGCCCAACTAGGTTGCTTTTCTTGCTGCTCAAATTGGCCGCCGACTGGTTGTACACATACCCCAGATCTTCAATGGCAGAAAAAATCCGCTCCCGGGTGTGCTCTGATATCCGCCCCTTGCCCCGCAGGGTCAGCGACACGGTCGTCGCACTGACCCCACAGAGTTTGGCGACATCATGGATGGTGGGTTTAGCCATGGTTAACTCCTGATTTATCGCTAAACCATTTATCCCAGAAAAAACCCCGATTTCTCGTGAACAACCTCACACAATCCCAGATATGGCGCGGGATTGTTGTGGTTTTTGAGTGGTTTAACGGGTTTACCAGTTAGGCCATTTAATTTGTATGGGTTTAAGGTAGGACACAGATAACGACGGCGGGAATGAGTAAGCCCTTCCTGCCAAAACAACATCAAACCTCTACCAAATACAACAACGAAACGGTGCCCTATGAACCTGAAAAACCTGGATTCGGTACAGCGGTTTGCCAAGGCCATGCTCTTTGCCGTGACCTTCATCCTACCGTTTGCCGCCATCATGATATCGCTCGGAACCATCGGCATGAGCCCCATGTTGCTGGGCGGGATCCCTTATGTCGGTGACCTATTTGCCTTTGTCGGCAAATACCTCAATGTCGGCGGCTGGGTGATCCTTGCCAACCTGCCTTTCTTCTTCACCCTATGTGTCGCCTCGTCCCTGACCGGCAACAAGCAAGCCGGGCCGGTGATCATCGCTGGCCTGTTCTTCTTGATGGTGCACAAGCTGATTGGTGAAATGAGTGTCTGGTACTTTGGCGATATCAAAGGCTTTACCGATATCCAGTCCCCGATGGATCTATTATCACCGATTGCCAACCCGGAATACGTCAACATCTTCCAGGATGTACTGGGGATGCCAACCTTCCGTATCGGTATTGTCGGCGCCATCATTGTCGGTATCCTGTCAGCCCGTATCTGGGAAAAGTACAAGACGTTCGACAAACTGCCGATGGCACTGGACTTCTTCAACGGCCAACGCTTTTGCGTGTTCGTCACCTTTATCTACGCCTTTATCATGGCGGCAGTGCTGATGGTAGTTTGGCCGATTGTCGGTGACGGCCTGGATGCCTTCAGTATTTGGGCAGCACAAAACGGTGATTATGCTGCGCCTTTCTCCAAAGCCTTCCTCGAGACCGCACTGCGCCCGATTGGCCTGCACCACGTGACCAATGCAGTCTGGGAATACACCCCAATCGGTGGTGAGTTCTACTCCGAGCTTAAAGACATGACCATCATCGGCCTGCACCAGGTTGGCCCGGCTCGCCTTGATGAAATTGTCCAGCTGTTCAACCTTGGCCGCATCGAAGATGCCCAGGCTATCTTGGCCGACCCGATGATGAACAAGATGATGTTCTACCAAGACTTCCATGGCTTGTTCACCCTACCAGGCGCAGCACTGGGTATGTACCTGGCGATCCCGAAAGAGCGCCGTACCGCCAAAATTAAATCTATCTACCTAAGTACGACCCTGGCCGTAGTTTTCACCGGCTTCTCAGAGCCACTGGAGTTCATGTTTGTATTCGCCTCACCGGTACTGTACGGGGTGAATGTGGCCTTCCAGTCAATCATTTCGATGATGCCGGACTTCTTCAAGCACATGTTCGATGACCCAGCGATGATGACCTGGTACTTCCGTGGCCTGCCGAACCTGCTGACCAACTACCTGGTACAAGTCGGCTTTATCCTGGGTCGCTGGTACGAGCTAGTGATACTGTTCGGTACTGGGGTGATTTGGTTCCTTATCTACGGTGTGACCTTCAACTTCATCATCCGCAAGATGGACGTCACTATCCTGGGCCGCGAGAAAGAAGACGAAGCCGAAGAAGCCAATGACTCTTTCGTTACCCGCATGGCCAGCCAGAGCAACAAGCGTGTCGAAGCCATGGTCCATGTTCTTGGCGGCCTCGATAACATCGACACCATTGATAACTGTATGACCCGCCTGCGCCTGTCGGTCCACGACAAATCGAAGGTCGATATGAGCAAGAAGACCTGGCAGAAGCTCGGCGCTCTAGATGTGGTCGATGCCGG
Source organism: Photobacterium sp. AWH4_225 (assembly GCF_056158405.1). Lineage (NCBI taxonomy): Bacteria > Pseudomonadati > Pseudomonadota > Gammaproteobacteria > Vibrionales > Vibrionaceae > Photobacterium > Photobacterium sp. AWH4_225. Next base: position 1,210,222 of record NZ_JBSWTF010000004.1, read on the forward strand.
TGGCAACAATATCCAAGCCATCTACGGTGCATCTGTGAGTAACATCAAGATCCAGCTCGAAGACTATGTCGACGAAGCCAGAAGCCAAACATCAAACGTAGCGAACCCACTCGCATTCGAATAACCCAATTAACAAACAAATATAAGCCCGCCCTTCCCGCCGGGAAGGGACGGACACCGCTTTACTGAGGAAAAATAAGATGTCTGATAAAAAAATCGCTAACGTTGTAATGCAAACACACTGGGACAACGAATGGTACTTCACTGACCGTGAAGCACAGGTCCAACTGACCTACAACGTGCGTGAAATCCTATCTATGCTTGAGCGCGGCGAGATGAAATACTTCCTGTTCGACGGCCAGACTGCCGCTATCCAGGATTACCTCGATGTCTGCCCGGAAGATCGCAGCCGCATCGTCAAGCTGGTTGAGGAAGGCAAGCTGTTTATCGGCCCTTGGCATACCCAAGCCGAGACGTTTGCGGTTTCAGGCGAATCGATGATTAACAACCTGATCTACGGGATTGAATACGCCGACCAGCTTGGCGGCTCATCCTACGTATCCTACCTGCCGGACAGCTTTGGCCATCCAACGGATTTCCCTAAAATCTTCAACGGCCTGAATATCGAAAACCTATCGATCCGCCGCGGCATGGGTGACAAGCACAACGTCCCAACCGAATTCTGGTGGGAAAGCAACGACGGCTCTAAGATCATGACCAACGTGCTGATCGACGGCTACCACTGGGCAGTAGACCCTTACTTCGAAGGTGACTTGCTGACACGTAACATCCGTCCTGAGTGCACCACCAACGACATGACCTCCCTGGAGCTTGCGGCCCACAAAGCGCCGACCAAGAACTTCCTGTTGCCATTGGGCGAAGACCAGACTCCGGCATTTGCCAACTTCTACGAGCTGCTGGACAAATACAACAAAGAGTCTGACCTGTACGAGTTTGTCGAAACCACTTACGACGAGTTCTTTGCCAAGGTACGCGAAGAAGCCGGCGACGCACTGCCGACCTATAAGGGCGAGCTACTATGCCCGCAATATTCGCGTATCCACAAGTCCATCAACTCGGTTCGCTACGATGTTAAGCAAATCCATGACAAGGTAGAGCGCCTGATGACCTACACCGTCCAACCGCTAATGGCGATGGCGGACAAAGTTGGCCTGCCATACGAGCGTGGCCTGCTGAAGGAAGTATGGAACCTGCTATCTCGCGCCCAGACCCACAGTGTTTGCACCAACACCGACGAAACCAACGAGCGTATCTATGTACGCCTGAAAGAAGCCTATGATCTGGCGCTGACAGCACAAGCCTTCATCGCCCGTAAGCTGGCGGTATCGTCCAAGTACGGTGATAACAGCACGCCAATGGTGGTGGCAAATACCCTACCGACGAAGCGCACATTCACCGACCGCTTCAAGATTTACACCAAGAATGAGCACTTCGCGCTGATCAATGATGGCCAAGAGCTGCCATACTCGATCGTCGGCAAAACCCGACCATACGGCGGTGTTATCCGCGGCGATGAAAGCCTGCATGACGAAGAGAAGTACTACTTCGTCACCGAAGTGGAAATGACTTTGGAAATGAATGGTTTCTCTTACAAAACCATTGAAGTCGATGACTCAAAAGCGGGTGCTGATGTCACAGTGGCCATCAACGAAACTGCCAATGTGATTGAAAACGATGATTACGAAATCATCCTAAAAGGTGGCGAGCTGACGATTGCCAACCGCAAGACAGGGGTGGTGTACACGGATGCCATTCGCTTTAGCAATGACTCGGATGCCGGTGACAACTACGACCACAGCCCAATGGAAAATGATTGGGAGCTAGATCTAGACCTTAACAACTCCTTGGTAACTATCGAGAAAACCCCTGCTACCCAAACCCTGACAGCCAAAGGCAAATGGTTGGTACCCGCAAACATGGAAGAGCGCGCAGCACGTATCACAAGCAGCGAGCTTGCGTACGAGCTGTCTCTGTCGCTATGCAATACTTCTGATGTTATTGGTGTTCACATCGAAGTGGATAACAAAGCCCTCAACCACCGCCTACGCATGCTGGTCGATTCCCAGGTCGCCAGTGAGTTCTCTTACGCCGGTACCCAGTTCTCTGAAATCGCCCGCGAAGTAAACCCGCCAGAGCTTAAAACCTGGAAAGAGGATGGCTGGTTGGAAGAGCCAACAACCACTGAACCGCTATTGAACACAGTGGCACTGAAAGAAGATGGCAAGTACACCGCAATCTTTACCCAAGGCTGTAAGGAGTACCAGATCGTTGGCGAGAAGTTCGACAAAATTGCCGTCACGCTATTCCGTGCATGTGGCCACTTTGGTCTGCCGGATCTATCACGCCGCCCAGGTCGTGCCTCTGGTACACCGAACAAGATCACCGCGACGCCAGACAGCCAACTGCAGAAGCGCCTGACGTTTGACCTTGGTATCGTGACAGGCTCAGATTACAAGTCAAACCTTGTCCGCCAACAGTACGTTGAGTTTGCGACCGATACGGTGTTCTACCACGAACAGAACCTATGCCGCGCGGGTGAATACAACATCAGCTTCTTTGCCACTAACCCACTTCGTGAGCAAGTGCCTGCTAACTTCAGCCTACTTGAAGTAGAAGCAACCGATGCGGTGTTCTCTACCCTGACCAAGGCGAAAGACAACAACGGTTACCTACTGCGTATGTATAACTGCGAAGAGCAAGCAATCGAAGCAGGCCAAATCAACACGGTTCATGGTTACCAGCCTCGTGAGCTGACTAACCTGCTAGAGCAAAGCCAGGGTGAAGTCACGCCAACCCTTCGCCAGGGTGAGCTTCGAACTGTCCGTATTGCCTAACCTCCCCGTAACAGTGGCCGGCCTATGCCGGCCACTGCCTGAGTATTCGATATGTTGATTGATGATCCAATTTTTTACCTCGTTGCCGTGCCAGCCATCCTGGTCTACGGTATCGGCAAAGGGGGCCTGGGCGGTGCCGTCGGCGACGTTGTCGTCCCATTCATGGCACTCGCAATTTCCCCTTCTTTGGCTGCCTCTATCCTGATGCCGATCTTGATCGTGATGGACATCTTTGCCCTGCGCCACCACCGCCGTAATGTCGACTGGCAGCAAATCAAAGCGATGCTGCCGGGTGGGGTTGCCGGAGTAGTCATTGCGGCCCTGTTCCTGAAACAACTGCCGGAGTACGGACTGCAAATCCTAATCGGGGCTATTTCGGTAGGATTTGTAATGCTTTATGTATTCAAGCGAAGCGCAACCGAGCACCAATGCGGCCGCTTTGGCGCCAGTATCTGGTGCGGACTGGGCGGCTTTACCAGTACCGCTATCCATGCCGGCGGCGGACCGGTAAGTATTTACTTACTTCCGCAGAAACTGGATAAACTCAAGCTTATCGGCACTATCGTCTGGTTCTTTGCCATTATCAATTTCCTTAAGCTGGGTGCATACACCTACCTGGGCGGGATGAGCATTGATAACTTGATGACCGCTGCTGTGCTGATGCCGCTGGCGCCTATCGGGGTGCGTATCGGTGTCTACCTGCTACACCGGGTCAGCCAAGATTTGATTTACCGCTTGTGTTACCTGTTCTTATTTATTTCCGGGTTCAAGCTGCTGCTTGATGGCATCAGCCAGGCGATGGGAGGATAAAACCTTCAAACACTTGTTGGTCTTCACCGAGCTGATTTCACTATCCCAGTCCGGCAAATCCCGATATGATTGAGGGATCAAGCCCAAAGGTAATACAATATGACCAATAAGAACTTTGCATTGGCAGCGACCGAGCTGCTCAACCGCCGCGTTGCTGGCACCAAAGCAGCACGCCTTGACGAGCAGCAGCGCCCGGCCAATGTCGATGATGCACTGAAGATCCATGCGGCAATGATTGACCAGCACAGCGACAAAGTCGGTGGCTGGAAGTGCCTACTACCACTTTCAGACGATAAGTTTGTAGTGGCACCTATCTTTGCCGACACGATTCAAACTGGTGCCGATCTGCAAGGTAACAGTTGTGCACTTTTCGCCGACAACAATGTCGTTCGCATCGAGCCGGAAATTGCTTTTATCCTGAACAAGGATCTCCCTGCGAACCCTGAAGGTTACAGCGAAGAGCAAATCAACGAAGCAATTGGCCCATGTCATATGGCACTGGAGCTGATGCAGGCACGCTTTGCCGACGACAGCGGCGCCGAGTTCTTCGAGAAACTGGCAGATTGCCTGGTCAACCAAGGGATGTTTATCGGCCCGGAGATCAATCGTGAACAAGCATTCGCAGCAGCCAAGATTGACATTACGGTGAGCCAAGGTGAGCAAGTACAAATATTCGCGGGCGAGCACCCGAACTCGCTACCGCAGAACCCAGTGTACTGGCTAATCAACTATATGACCCGCCGTGGCATGCATTTCGCGGCAGGTGAAGCCATTATCACCGGTTCATACTGCGGTATTGTTGAAGTCGAGTTTGATAAACCAACGACTATCAAATACGACGGCATCGGCGAGTACCAAGTGACTTTCCAAGAGAAAGCCTAAAATGAAAAAGCGGGAGCACTAGGCTCCCGCATATTCTGAAAGGTGTTGGCTGGTTTGATAGTAAGTATTAACTTACCTGAAGCTCAGCCGCCTGTGACTTTACCAAACGGTATTTCTTCAGGGTTACCGTAATCAAGCAAGTTACAACAGCACCGACGATCATACACATTACAGCGATAACCGGCTTGTTCATCGCACCCAGTAGCGCCACAATCGGGCCACCGTGGGCAACGGTGTTGGTAATGCCGAACAGGAACGCCATTACACAAGCCACCATGCTACCAATGACATTGGCTGGGATAACAGTCAGTGGGTCACGGACGGCAAACGGGATAGCACCCTCACCGATACCCACAAAGCCCATCGCCCCTGCCGCTTTACCCGCCTCGATTTCAGTCTGGTCAAACAGGCCCATCTTGCGGCCGATAACAGTAGACATCCACATCGCCAACGGCGGAACCGGGAAGGCACAAGCCAAGGCACCCATAAACTGGGTCTGACCGCTGGCAATCATGCCGACACCGAACAAGAAGGCTACCTTGTTAACCGGGCCACCCATATCAAAACCGGACATGGCACCGAGGATCATCCCCAGGATAATGATGTTGCCACCGCTCATGTTCACCAGCATTGCATTCATCGAGTCGATCATTCCCGCCACCGGCGCACCGATAAGGGTAATGAAAATCACCGCGATGAAGAATGTACCGGATAATGGCGCAATGATAATTGGAACCAGCGGCTGCATCACTTTCGGGTAATTCAGGCTGGTGACCCAGCGGATGAAATAACCCACCAGCAAGCCGGCAATAATGGCACCGATAAAGCCTGTCCCGACTTCCGAACCGTAGAACGAACCGTTGTTGGCAATCCAGCCGCCAATGAGGCCCGGGGCCAAGGCAGGGCGGTCACCCACTGCATAGGCAATGTAGCCGGCCAGAATTGGGATCATCAGGGTGAATGCCACGACACCGACATCCAATACCGGTTGCCAGAAACTGCCTTCAGGGATCTGCATACCTTGTTCGGTTGGCACACCGCCAATGGCCAAGGATAGGGCAATCAGCAAACCACCAGTTACCACGAACGGGATCATGTAGGACACGCCGTTCATCAGGTAGGTGTAAAGCGCCGAAGTCGCCTTGGTTTTCTGGGCTGGTGCCTGATCGCTCTCACCACCGGCCTGGGCTTGGTAAGCCGGCGCCTGCAGCGCATTCTCAATCATCTGCTTGCCGCGTTTGATCGGCTCTTTCACACCGCTCTTGATTAGTTTTTTACCGGCAAACCGGTTCATGTCTACCTGCTTGTCACAGGCCACAATGATGGCATCGGCACGAGCAATCTCTTCGGCACTCGGGCTGTTCTTGACCCCAATTGAACCATTGGTTTCGACCTTGATTTCATAACCCAGCTCGGCAGCTGCTTTTTCCAATGATTCAGCGGCGAGGTAGGTATGGGCAACCCCGGCAGGGCAACCGGTGACACCGATCAAAAAGCCTTTGTTTGCAACCTCTGCTGCCGGCTCTTGCGCTGGATCCACTTGTTTTTCTTCAAGCAGCAAAACCAGCGCTTCCTTAGGGGTCTTGGCTGCCAGCAACGCATCAACAAACCCGTCTTCAATTAGCTTGCTAGATAGCTCGGCCAACACCTCGATATGGTGGTCAGCACCGCCATCAGGGGAAGCAATCATGAAAAACAGCTTGGATGGCAAACCGTCTTCCGAACCGTAATCAATGCCTTCGCGGCAGATACCAATCGCAACCGCAGGCTCAACCACCGCCTTACTTTTGGCATGGGGGATCGCAATACCATCTTCAAACCCTGTGCTGCCTTGGGCTTCACGGGCCTGGAGATCAGCAACAAACTGGGCCTTGTCGCTGATTTTCCCCTCGCGTAACAGGAACTCGGACAAGGTATCAAACACGTCGTCTTTGCTTGTGACCTTCAAATCGAGGCACATCAAATTCTCATTAATAAGAGATGTAATCATGGCAAACTCTCTTTTGTTGTAATGAGCGGCCCTGCCAGCAGGGCCACTTAACTGTAGGAACAGATAGATTCAGGGTTAGTTGCGCACGTAAGCCTTGATGGTGGCAATTTCCTGGCCTTCGCTTTCGCCATACGGGCGGATAACGTACTCACCAACCGACGCAGGAATCACGAAGGTTTCCGCGTAGTGCACCACATAAGGTTCGAAGGCACCGGTCGGGCTCTCGACAATCGCCTCACGGCCTTCAATCAGGTTGAGGACATTGACGTTGCCGCCAGTGTGGTGGCTCACTGCCTTGCTGAACCAGTGGCGGCGGGTTTCGATGAACTCTCGCTCATGCAAGCCAGTGCGCTCTTCGCGCCAACCATCGCCCTCGCCAATGAAATCGACACGGTTGACCAAATTCTCCTCAGTCCAATCGGTATCGCGGTCCCACTGGATCACTTCCTTGCCATGCTCCAGGTGAACCGGGCGTGGCAAGCCGTCCATTCCCAGGCGATCCCAATCCCACAGCTTAAAGGTAAAGATATACGGCGTTGCACTGATTTCCAGTACCATCGCATTGCTGCCGGAGCAGTGGATTGTCCCTGCCGGGATCAAGAAGTGGTCGTGTTTCTTGGCTGGGAACTTATTGATAAAGCGTTCGTCATCAAACGATTTTTCACCGCGCTGCGCAGCCTGGAGATCGGCCATCATCGCATCCGGGTCGACATCGTTTTTCACGCCGAGGTAAACCGTTGCATCATCACCGGCGTCAAGCATGTAGTAGCTCTCGTCCTGGGTGTAGTGCATGCCGAACTCCTGCTGGATGTATTCGGTCAGCGGGTGGACTTGCAAGCTGAGGTTCTGTCCCTGCATGGTATCGAGGAAGTCGAAGCGGATCGGGAACTCGGCACCGAAACGGGCATGGACCTCTTCACCCAGCAGCGCACGGGGCTGCAGCATCACCAAATCCTGGGATGGGATTTCGACGCGGATACCATCCACCATCAAGTAAAGGCTGTTCTCTTCCGGCACACAGTCAAAACACCATGCGTAATTTGGTTTGTCCGGATCAAGGTCGCACACTTCCTTCATCCACTGGCCACCCCATACGCCCGGGTCAAAGAACGGCACAAGACGGAAAGGTTGGTTTGTGGCCTGCTCAAGGCCGGCGCGGAACGCATCACCGCTGATCAGCTTCGGAGTATCGGCTACATTGGTATCAAGCAGAAAATCCGTACGCTTGAGCAGCGGGGTCTTGTAGCGGTCGAAGACACGCCATTCGATGAAGAATGCACGCTTGTATCGGCGCAGGACATCCTCGTCATTGTTCTCGACACCCCAGTTGCCAATTTCACCACGGCGGTAGCGCTGCTGGATTTCCCAACGGGCCAGATCTGCATAGACATGGACATCACCATCGTGGATCAACGAGGCACCCGGGCCATAAACCACCACCAGCTTCGATTGGCTCTCATGGACATTGCGCTTGAGAGCATAAACCTGCTCATCATCGAAGAACTCAACCAACTTGTGCGGGGCAATCACACCAAACACCCTGTCATCGGTGATATGGCGCTCGATCATGGCGAAGATTTTCTCTTCTGGGTATTTCGCCTGCTCTGAGCACAACAGCAGAGCTTGGGGGAATGCAGCCGCCAGGGCCTGCTCCAAATCGTTTAGGTTAACGCCAGGGTAACAGTCGACAACCAGTACGGTTTTGTCTTGGCCCAAAGCGTGGATCTTGCTGTCAACCGCATCAAACAGGTTATCCCAGCCCTGCCAACTCTGGCCGGCGAAACCTGCCACATCGATATGGGGGAATTTGTCGTAGTTTGCTTTTTGGTTGTTCAAATAGCTCATGATTGCACCTCATCAATTCGTTGAGGTGAAGATATATCGATTAACCACCAGCCATCAATTTGGTTAATGTGTTTAACCACTCAGTTATGGTTTAAACGATTAACCTTGGCTTTTTGGCGTGATTAATGTCACAAAAAGGTCGCTTTTCAACCATTATGATTAGATTAAACGATTAACCTTAGGTTTAAATCTATCATGGCTACCATTGTTGATGTTGCCAAGCACTGTGGTGTTTCTACCGCTACCGTGTCTATGGTACTGAGAGATAAAGGAAGAATTTCCGACAAAACCCGCCAGCGTGTGCTCCAGGCCATTGATGAGCTGGGCTATGTCTACAACCAAACCGCCGCCAACCTGCGTAACCAGCACAGCAATCAGATCGGCCTGCTGCTCAATGATATTACCAACCCATTCTACAGCGAGATGACAGCCGGGCTGAGCCAGGAGATGGAAGACAATGACCTGATGCTGTTTTTGGCCAATAGCGAAGATGCCGTTGCGCGGCAGAAGAAATTCATCGAGTCCCTGCTGAGCCAGAAAGCCGGCGGGCTAGTGCTCTGCCCGGCCAAAGGGACAGACCAGCAGTTCCTTGCCACCCTCAAACGGCGCCAGTTGCCGGTGATCCTGGCAGTAAGGGATATTGAAGGCACCGACTATGACTATGTCGGTACTGATAACTTTTACGGTGGGCAACTAGTCACCCAGCACCTGCTTGGTCTCGGCCACCGCCACATCGCCTTTATCGGTGGTGACAAAGCCTCGAAAAACCGAGCCAGCCGGATGGGCGGCTACATGAGCAAACTGATCGAGCATAATATCACCCCGCAACTTGGCTGGATGGCCACCTGCCCGGCAACCCGCAATGGCGGCGCTGCGGCAATGGCAACCCTGCTCAAGCATCACCCGGAAGTGACTGCGGTGGTGTGCTACCACGATATTGTCGCCTTCGGGGCAATCCGTACCTTGCGCCAACACCAACTCGAGCCAGGCAAGGATATTGCCATTACCGGTTTTGACGATGTCCCGGAAGCTGCCGATACCTATCCGGCCCTGACCACTATTTCTGTCTCGGCGAGGGAGATCGGCCGCCGTGCCGGTGAAGCACTGCTAGAGCGTATCCGCGGCAATACCGAACCCCAAAAGCGGATCATCATCCCGCCGAAACTTGTGATCCGCCAGTCCTGCGGCTACACGGATCCCAATGACAACGGCTAGTGTACGATTTCCGGAACGATGATCAAGCAACGATCCGAATGTCGCCTTGATCATCGTTCCACTGTTTTCGATCGAATCCAATCAAGAGAGTCCTATTACATGAACACCATTCGCCTTGGTAGCATCCAGGATGTGCCTGTCATCCATGTCCGCCATCCCAAAGCAACGGCCGATATCTCACTGTTTGGTGGCCAGGTGCTGCGCTTCCAGCCGGCCAACTCCCATCAAAGGTTATGGCTGGGTGAAAAGGCCATATTCAACCACAGCACTGCTATACGCGGTGGTATCCCGCTATGCTGGCCATGGTTTGGTAACCACAAGCCGGGTCCCGACCCACTTTCACAAACCGCCCATGGCTTTGCCCGCCAATCACTGTGGAACCTAGACCACAGTGAAAGCAATGAACAAGAGGCCCGGCTTCGGCTGGTACTCCGTGCCAATGAGCATACTTTGTCACTTTGGCCACACCACTTTGAGCTGCAGTTAGACATCACTATCGGTGAATCCCTGACATTGAGACTGACCAGTAAAAACACCGGCTCCACACCTTGGTCATACACCGGTGCTTTCCATAGCTACTTTGCCACTGAAGATATCCGCCAAAGCGAACTGACAGGCCTAGGCCAGCCATATCTCGATAGTGTGGATAACGGTACTCCCTGTCACAGTAATGGCCATTTGCAATTTGAACAGGCATTGGATCATGTCTACACCGAGCCAGAAGCAAACTGTGTTCTTTCATTGCCACAAGGTACAACGCAGATAGCCGCAACCGGCCATGACAGTTTGGTGGCCTGGTCGCCTTGGCGGGAAGGAGCTGCAGCAATGGCAGATCTGACAGACGATGACTACCTCAGAATGTTCTGTGTCGAGCCAGCAGTATTCCAGCAACCGGTTTGTTTGCAGCCGGGCGAGGAGCATGTGCTGAAAATGACCATCAGTTAATTAGGCAACAAAACAAAAAAAGGCCCCAACCATTGGCGATCAATGGTTGGGGCCGTTCCGTTAATGTCACGTACAACTAATGTGCTGAATTACAAGCTAGGCTGGCTGGGCCTGGGTTTGGATTTGAGCTTGCTGGTACTCCGGGTAGTCGATGTATCCCTTGTCATTACCTCCGTAAAGGGTCAGACGGGCATCGGCATCGAACTCAGTAAGCGGCCAGTCATTTTTGAAGCGCTGTACCAGATCTGGGTTGGTCACATATGGCGTACCGAAGGCCACCAAGTCAGCATACTGCTTATCAAGCAATTGCTGGGCCGTTTCCTTGGTCAGCTTGCCCGCTACCATAATCGGGTTCGGGTACACTTCCCGCACTTGCTGGCGGAATGACTCCGGCGCTTCTACATAGCGTGAAATGTTTTCCGAGAAGTGGACATAGGCCAGGTTCATCGGTGCCAGTTTTGCCAATGCTCTTAGCGTCAGCTCAATAATCTCCGGATCTTCTTCGGCATAGCCCTCAATCACGTGCGGTGACACACGGATAGCCACTTTGTCACTGCCGATTTCTTTGGCAACAGCATCAACGGTTTCCAGCATAAAGCGCATGCGGTTTTCCTGGCTGCCACCATACTGGTCTGTACGCTGGTTGCTTGCCATACGCATGAACTGGTCAATCAGGTAACCGTGGGCAGCGTGGATCTCAACGCCGTCAAAACCGGCTTCCATCGCATTCTTGGCCGCCTGGACAAAATCAGCAATGGTGTCCTGGATATCCTGCTCGCTCAAAGCGCGTGGCATACCGGTTTCCACCATACCAAAGCCGCCTTCTGGCAATGGGCCAAACACCTGATCGGGATCTTTTACCGCCGATGCCGATACCGGTTGCTCACCGGCGATAGTTTCGTGGCTGCGGCGGCCTACGTGCCAAAGCTGGATGAAGACTTTACTGCCGGCACTGTGCACAGCCTCAGTGACTTTTTTCCAACCATCGATATGTGCTTGGGTATAGATACCCGGGGTCATCGAATAACCACGGCCAACCGCAGAGATTGGCGCACCTTCGGTGATAATCAAACCGGCATTGGCACGCTGCTTGTAGTAGGTTGCCATCATGTCGTTTGGCACATCACCCGGCTGCGAGGTACGCGAACGGGTCATAGGGGCCATAGCAATACGGTTTTCGAACGACTGCTGACCGTAATTAAATGATTCAAATAGCATTGTTTCTCTCCAGCTAAAACTTAAACACACTCTGGGCTGGTTTCAGCCTGGTAAGTTGGGTAATCGGTCAGGCCTTTTTCAGCCCCGCCAAACAGGGTCTCTGGGTCATGCGCGGCCAGTGGGTAACCGTTTTCAATCCGGGCAGGCAGATCCGGGTTGGCCACAAACGGGCGGCCAAAGCCAATCATATCTGCCAAACCTTCACCAACGGCCTGCTCGGCTTTGTCGCCATCGTAGCGGCCGGCGTAAATCAATACGCCTTGGTAGGCTTCACGCAGTGCCTGCTTGAATGACTTAGGCGTATCTGGCGCGTCATCCCAGTCCACTTCGGCAATGTGCAGGTACACAATATTGTGCTTGTTAAGCAGCGCTGCAGCGGCGGTATAGGTTTCTTGCGGGTTGGCATCAACAGTGCCGTTAAGCGTCGTCAAAGGCGCAAGGCGAACACCCACACGGTCAGCCCCGATGGCTTCGACCATAGCGGCTACCACTTCATCCAAAAAGCGCAGGCGGTTTTCCAGGCTGCCGCCATAGGCATCGGTGCGGTTATTGGCTTCTGAATCGATAAATTGGTTAATCAAATAACCGTTGGCAGCATGCAGTTCGATACCATCGAAGCCGGCTTCTATTGCATTGAGGGCAGCCTGGCGGTACTGCTCAACAACGCCTTTGATTTCCCCGACAGTCATCTCGCGCGGCTCAACCACATCGACAAAACCCGGTTCATCGGTACCGTTGTCGATAAATACCTTGACGTTTTCTGCCTTGATGGCCGAAGAAGAAATAGGCTGCTCACCACCAATATTGTCTGGGTGGGTCACACGGCCGACATGCCATAGCTGGGCGAAGATCGCGCCACCTTCGGCATGGACCGCATCGGTAACTTTTTTCCAGCCAGCGATATGCTCCGGGGTATAGATACCCGGCGTCCAGGCATAGCCTTTGGCCATCGATGAAATCTGGGTGCCTTCAGAAACAATCAAGCCGGCACTGGCACGCTGGGCGTAATAGGTTGCCATCAAATCATTGGCCACATCGCCCGGTTGGCAGGCGCGTGAGCGTGTCATCGGAGGCATGACAATGCGATTTTTCAGGGTAAGGCGGCCGAGTGTCATCGGCTGGAATAGTGACTTGGTCATAACTGCTGCCCTCTCAATTAGGATGGGGGCAGTCTAGCAAGTCATCAGTTTTTCATTGATAGCAAGAATGACAAATAACTTTTGTAGAAAATGAAATAATCTTAGCAATCCCGTCACACCATACGGTTCGATACAAAGCGCTTCCTGAATTCGCTGGGGCTTAGCCCCATTACCTTGATAAAGACTTTGCGGCACGCACCTGCATCCTCATACCCAACTTGGTAGGCAATGGACTCGAAAGGCTCGATGGTTGCTTCCAGCAACTCACAGGCCTTCTGTACCCGCAGGCGCTGGAGGTATTGGGTGGGTTTGAAACCGGTCGCTTTGACAAAACGCCGAAGCAAAGTCCGTTCCGTCAAGTTGGCCCTACTCGCTAGGCTGGCAATCGTCATAGGCTGGCTGTAGCGGTTGTTGAGCTCGTGCTGCAGCGCCACGATAGCATTGTCACCATGCTGGTAGCTGGGGGTAAATTGCTGGTAATAGCGCTGCTCACGGGAGCCGGTATCGACCACCAGCATTTTGCCCACCAACCGCATCAGTGCTGGCGAACCCAATAGCGAAACGACCTCTAGACCCAGGTCAAGCCAAGACATCATGCCCCCAGCGGTGATCACATCGCCTTGGTTGACAAGGATCTTATCCGTAGCCAATTGTAACTCTGGAAACTGCTGGTGGAATGTCTGCGCCAGCCCCCAGTGGGTGGTAACTTGCTTGTCTGCTAGCAATCCGGTTTTAGCTAGAATAAAAGCCCCGGCACATGCCGATGCCAAAATACTGCCCTGTTGGTGCTGCTTACCCAGCCATTCAATTAACGCTTGTGGAGGCATGAGGTAATCATCGCCAAGCTGGCTCGGTGGCAATATCACAACCGCATAGCCTGCAGCCTTGTTATCTGGATGTGCCTTATCATGCAAGCTGTGCATATCAAAGGGAATAACCTCTGCCTTAAAGGTTACATCTATCCCCTGCTCTTTACTGGCATGGTTCGCCATGGCAAATAGTTCCTCCAGACCATATACCGCCGAGCGTAGGCTGTTGGGGTACTGAACGATGGCGATAGAAATAACATCAGAATTCATAGGAAAAAGCTCTTTGTCATTTTTAACCTGCTTTATGTCATTTTAGACACTGAGAAGCAAACAGTTCAATCCCTATACTGGCTCCATATTCATTGTTTAACCCCTTGTTTAGACCTCACACATCGCAACCGGAGTCCGACTATGTCAAAGAAGGCGCTACTTGTAATCGACCTACAGAATGACTATTTCCCAGGTGGTAAATTCCCGCTGTGGAATACCGAGCAAACCCTCGCCAATATCAAAACAGCTATTGCAAAAGCCAACCAGCAAAACATCCCGGTGATCCATATCCAGCACCTTGCTGATCCGGCGATGGGCCTGGCGCCATTTTTCAATCAAGGCACCCAAGGTGCCGAAATCCACCCGGAGATCCTGGCAGCGGCCCCACAAAGTGACGTGGTGAACAAACAATTTGCCGATAGCTTCGAGCAGACCAACCTCGAGCAAGTACTGAGCCGCCATGGTGTCGATGAATTGCTGGTCTGCGGCATGATGACCCAGAACTGCGTGACTCACACCGCTATCTCCAAAGCCGCAGAGAAGTACAAAGTCTCAATGCTGGTGGACTGCTGCACCACGGTCGATGAGATGATCCACAACATCGCCTTGCATGCGGCCTCGACCCGTGTCGAGCTGGTGGCCAGTGAGCAGGTGTTGTAAAGGAATAGGCTCGGGGCTCGGGGCTCGGGGCTCGGGGCTCGGGGCTCGGGGCTCGGGGCTCGGGAATAAACATAGATTAGACTTGAGACCGTGTTCAGCTTAAAATTGAACTATCGTTCACTTATTAGGCTGGAAACTCATCATGGCAAACCATGCAAAATTTGACCGTCAGCAAGTCATCGACAAAGCCACGAGCCTGTATTGGGAAAAAGGGTTTCACGCTACGTCTATGCGCAACCTGCAAGACGTCATAGATATGCGTCCCGGCAGCATTTACGCCGCCTTCGGCAGCAAAGAGGGGCTATTCAAAGAAGCCCTGCAACACTACACCGAACAAGGGGTAGCGAAGTTGGCAGCTTGTCGGGCTCATAGTGCTTCGCCTGTGGCAGCGCTGAAAATGTTTATGGAGCAGTTGGTGATCAACACCCAGCACGGGGCACCGAGCGGCATGTGTATGCTGGCCAAAACCGTGGCCGAGCTCACCGGCGAGCATGAAGAGCTGCTACAAGAGGCCAAACGCTCTTTCCGCAAGATGGAAAGTGAATTCGAAAAGCTGATCGTCGAAGCCCAGGAGCTGGGTGAGATTGACAAAGAGAAAGACCCGCACCAACTGGCCCGCCATATCCAGGTACAGATCTCGGGACTTCGCACCTATGCCCGTGTCAACGGCTCGGATGACGATGAAAATGGCGCTCCGCTAAAACAAATGATTGAGGATGTGTTCAACCACTATCCGTTCTAGGCGATAGCTCTATTGCCATTACCTATCAAGCCAGCCTCCAGTGCTGGCTTTTTGATACTCACAGCAAACCACATAGCTACAGCGTCAATTGCGGCTGGATAAAATCTATGAAGGCCGAGATCCGCCTTGCCACCGAGGACGATTTATAGAACACGGCATTGACCTGCTCACGACCGGTATTGACCAGTTTTTCTGTTTCCAGCAAAGAGACCAGACGCCCTTCCTCCAAATCCTTGTTGACCATAAAGCCCGACAGGCACGAGATGCCATTACCGGCCAGCACCAGCTGGCGGACGGTTTCACCGTTGCTCGAAATCATTGAAGGCGAAATCGCATCCAGTCCCTTGAGCGGCCAGCGATTAAGGATTTTGGCACCGGCAAAACCGATCAGGTCATGCTGGCCAAGCTCACTGACCTGCTTGGGGATCCCGCGCTTGGCGAGGTATTCCGGCGAGGCAACGATATAAAGCGGGCTTCTTCCCAGCGGCCGGGCATGCAAGGTGGAATCATCCAGCTTGCCGATACGGATCGCCACATCGGTGCGCTTTTCCAGCAAATCAACGAAACCTTCATTGGATGTCAGCTCAAGCTCTATCTCGGGATAAGCGGCTTTGAACGGCTGGATCAACGGAACCAGCTGGTGGAACACAAACGGGCTGGCTGCATCTACCCTTAGCCTCCCCTTGGGCAACTCACCTCGCTGCATGATGTCTTCCTCGGCCTGCTGGATATGCTGCAAACCTGTCCTCACCGCTTCGATAAACTGCCGCCCCTCGTCAGTCAGCTCGACCCTGCGGGTGGTACGGTTGAGAATAGACACGCCAAGCTGCTTCTCGACTTTACTTACGGCCCTTGAGACCCGTGCAACCTGGATATCCAATGCTTCAGCAGCGGCAGAGAAGCCGCCGCTATCGACCACGGTCAGTAAAATTTCCAAATCATCAGAGCGCGTTAGCATGGCACCTTTCCTTTCAACGTCTTTTATCACCTTTGCATTTTTTCATTTATAGCAAAAATCATTTGTAAAAGGTGCTGTTTTTAGCAATAGCATTTTTTTGAATAATGCCTGCCAACAGAGAGAGTGCCGCGAAGGGTTAGCGATAAAGCTGAAAACCTTGAGACCTTAAAACCTTGAGACCTTAAACAAGGTCGTAGCGGCGGTTTGATTACATCAATAGAGAGAAAGACTATGCCTTTAGCACTATTGGCATTGACGCTAAGCGCCTTTGCTATCGGAACCACAGAATTCGTCATCGTGGGCTTGATCCCAACCATGGCAGCCGACCTTAATGTGTCACTACCTTCTGCCGGCCTGCTAGTCAGTTTGTATGCCCTGGGTGTTGCCGTAGGCGCCCCAGTATTAACCGCCCTAACCGGTAAATGGAACCGCAAGGTTGTCCTGCTATCAGTCATGAGCCTGTTTGTTGCCGGTAACCTGCTGGCATGGCAGGCCCCGGGTTATAACACCCTGGTATTGGCACGTATTCTGACCGGTCTGGCCCACGGGGTGTTCTTCTCCATTGGCTCGACCATCGCAACCGGGCTGGTATCGAAAGAGAAAGCCGCCAGTGCCATTGCGATCATGTTTACCGGCCTGACTGTGGCCCTAGTAACCGGTGTACCTCTGGGTACCTATATCGGCCAAACTTTCGGCTGGCAGGCAACCTTCTTGATTGTTGCCCTGCTTGGCCTAATTGCCTTAATTGGTAGTGCATTTTTGGTCCCTGGTAACCTCAAGCAGCCGCCAGCGGCCAAGCTATCGTCACAGCTTAAAGTGTTGACCCAGCCTCGCCTGCTGCTGGTATATGCCATCACAGCACTCGGCTACGGCGGTACCTTCACAGCCTTTACCTATCTGGCACCGATCTTGGAAGATGTGTCTGGTTTCAACTCCGGTGCGATTGGCCTGATCATGCTGGTATACGGCGTGTCAGTCGCTATCGGCAACATCTGGGGTGGTAAAATGGCTGACAAGATGGGCCCAATCAAAGCCCTGACCATTATTTTCACCGGCCTAGCGGTAACGTTATTGGTGTTCAATGTGACCGCTTACAACCCGATAGCTGCTGTCGCAACCATCTTGGTATGGGGTGCCTTCGCCTTCGGTAACGTACCGGGCCTGCAGGTTTACGTGGTAAAACTGGCAGAGAAAGTCAGCCCGGATGCAGTCGATGTCGCCTCTGGCCTAAACATCGCGGCCTTCAACATCGGTATTGCCCTAGGTTCATGGGGTGGCGGCCACATCGTCGCCGAAGCGGGACTGATGCATACCCCTTGGGCCGGCGCTGCAATTGTGATTGTTGCCTTGCTGCTAACCCGCCTGAGCGGTCGCTTGGACAAGAAAGCGCTAAGCAACGACGTAGAGCCAAACAACAAGGTCGTAGCCAATACTTCGCAAGTGGTTTAAACATAGGACAAGTTATTAAAACACGAGCCAAGACCCCAAAAGCAAAAAGCCTGGCGTTACTACCGCCAGGCTTTTTTGGGTTCCAATACCATGGAGCGAGACAAACCTATCAATGCAAGAAGGTACTGCCTTCGCTAGCACTGGTCGCCGTCAAGTCACCTGCAGGGTTGATCAGGTGCGGCAGGATTTTCGGCAGGTTCAACTCAATATCCTGATCCTCTACCGCGTTGATGTTAGCGTGGTACCAACCCAGCAGGCCGAGGACGGCATAGCCGATAGCATCATCGCTATCGCGGTGCTCGAGGATAATTTGCAAGAAACGCAAAATCGTCTTGTCATTGGTTTTCGCCTGCTCAAAGGTTTCGTTATAGATCGCTAGCGCTTCACCAATCAGCCCATCAAATTCAGTTTCAATCGCAACTTGGAACGAGCCGCCATCAACAGAAATTTTCATATCAATATCACCAGAATAAGTCTTGCTGTGATAGTAACGAAATCATGTGGGATTGTCGTTTCATCAGCATCATTATCAGTATAAAACAGTACTTTTATTGATGAATTCGAGGCTTTCTAATAAATTTCTCCACTCAATCTCCCCCTCAGCTCTCCTCCATCTGCTGTGCCAACTGGCGTGATACATGTTCAGGGCTCTGAGTATGGCGGGCCAGCAAGCGGTACATCACCGGGATCACCACCAAGGTGAACAAGGTCGCCACAGTAATCCCGCACAGTACCACAATACCAATCACAATCCGGTTTTCAGCTCCCGCGCCGGTGGCCAAAATCAAAGGGACAGCACCGGCAATAGTGGTAATCGCCGTCATCAATATTGGCCGCAGTCGTTCTGAAGCAGCCTCCAATAAGGCATCATCAAATGCCATGCCCTGATCGCGCAACTGGTTGGCAAACTCAACAATCAAGATCCCGTTCTTTGCCGACAGGCCGATCAGCATGATAAGCCCGATCTGCGAGTAAATATTCAGGGTCTGATCAGTGAAATAAAGCCCAAGCAGCGCCCCAAGCGTGGCCAGCGGAACGGTCAGCATAATGATCAAAGGGTGGATGTAACTTTCAAATTGTGCTGCCAGCACCAGAAATACCACCAGCAGCGCTAGGGCAAAAATGAACACAATCGAGGTGCTAGAGTCCTGGTAATCCTTGGAAGCTCCCTTGTAATTGACCACCGCATCGGCAGGCAGCAATTCATCAACCAGTCCGTTGAGGTAGCCCAATGCCTCGCCCAAGGTATATCCCTCGGCAAGGTTGGCTTCAAGCGTAATAGCACGTACCCGATTGTAGCGATTGAGCTGCGGCGCCCCAGCATATTCATCGACTGTGATAAGGCTTGAGAGCGGAACCAGCTCGTCGGCCTGCTCGCCCCTGACATACAGATTAGCCAGATCCGCGGCGGTATTCTGCCGTTCACGTTGACCTTCGATCACCACATCGTACTCTTCACCGCGCCAGGTATACGTCGTCACCTGACGGGAGCCGAGCATGGACTCCAGCGTCTGGCCAATCGATTTGAGAGAAACGCCGAGATCGCCAGCCCGATCGCGATCAATCACGATCCTTAGCTGCGGCTTGGTTTCCTTGTAGTCATGATCCAGCCCGACAATATTGGCATTACTGGCAGCGGCATCGAGCAAGATATCCCGCCACTGCGCCAGCTCTTCATAACTGCCGCCCCCCAGCACAAACTGCACCGGCTTGCCGACCCCGCGCCCAAACGGCTGTCGCATCACAGGGAAAGCGGTGATCCCCGCCAAATCCCCCAGCCGCCTGCGGATATCGCCAATAATGGCCCCGGCCGGACGTCGTTCAGCCCAGTCTTCAAGCACCACGATAGCAAACCCATTGGAGAAATCGGCCACCCTCCCCCAACCTCGCGGGGCACGGATCAACAAACGCTTGATTTCCCCAGCCTCAACCAAAGGCATCAGGCGGTGTTCGACTTCATCCATATACGGCCGGATAAAATCAAAGCTTGCTCCCTGCGGGCCGTTGATGATGATAAACATCGCCCCCCTGTCCTCTCTTGGGGCGAACTCAGACGGCAAACGCTGCTGTAACCAACCACAGGTCGCCAGCACCACCAGTAGAACGATGATAACGCGTACAGGGCGCTGTATGGCACGAGAGAGCATAGATTTATAGCGGGCTGTTAACGCCGCCATGGCACGGCTACTCAAACGCACCAAGCCACTCTCCTTGTCGACCGGTTGCATCAGTTTGGAAGCCATCATCGGGCTCAGGGTCAGCGCCACCAAGGAGGACAGGATCACCGCGGCACTGATGGCAATAGAGAACTCACGGAACAGTTTTCCCAAATCCCCTTCGAGAAATCCGATGGGCAAGAAGACCGCCACCAGCACCACGGTAGTGGCAATAATCGCAAAGCTCACCTGTTTCGCCCCGAGGTATGCCGCCATAAGCGGAGGCTCACCAGTGCTGATCCGGCGGTGGATATTTTCCAGCATCACAATGGCATCATCGACCACAATGCCGATCGCCAAAATCAAAGCCAACAAGGTCAGCAGGTTCAGGGTAAAGCCCAAGGCATAAAGCACAGTGAAGGCTCCAATCAGTGATACCGGCAAGGTCAAGGCAGGGATCAGCATGGCGCGAACACTGCCAAGGAAGAGGTAAATCACCACTACCACCAGCCCAAGGGCGATCATCAGAGTCTTGTAAACCTCGTCAATCGAGGCCTGGATAAACACCGAGGAATCGTAGGAGCGTTTAATTTCCATGCCCGGCGGCAATGTCGGGTTGAGCTGGTCAACCAAGGCATTGGCCGCTTTGGCCACATCCAACGTATTGGCTTTCGATTGGCGGGTGATCCCCAGCCCAATCATATCCTGGGTGTTACCGCGGAAGGTGATCCGCTCTTCCTCGGCGGCCAACTCTACCTTGGCCACGTCACCGAGACGGATCAGATAACCATCGTCACCGGTTCCCACCACCAAGCGGACAAAATCCTCCGGGGCAATGAAACTGCGCTGGGTCCGGACGGTAAACTGGCGACTCTCCGACTCCACCGACCCGGCGGGCAACTCAATGTTGTCATCACGCAGGGCATCCTCGATATCGGTCACCGTCAATTCTCTTGCGGCCAACTTCTGGCGATCGATCCAGATCCTCAATGCATAGGATTTGCCGCCTCCAAGGCGGATCCCAGCCACACCATCGATCACCGAAAAGCGATCGGCCAAATAACGACGGGCATAATCGGTCAGCTCAAGCGTATCCATCCGATCAGAGACCAAGTTAAGCCACATGATCACTTCTGAGCTCGCCGCAGCCTTTTGGACTTCAGGAGGGTCAGCTTCGTCGGGTAAGTTATTGAGAATACCTGCGATACGGTCACGGACATCATTGGCCGCCGCATCAATATCGCGACCAATGGAAAATTCCAAGGTGACACTGGAGCGGCCATCCCGGCTCTGCGAGCTAATCGAGCGGATCCCTTCAAGGCCGGCGATCCTATCTTCCACCAGCTGGGTGATCCGCGTTTCAACAATTGCTGCTGACGCCCCCCTGTAGCTGGTGGAGATATTCACTACCGGAGGATCAATATCTGGGTATTCCCTAAGTGGCAGCCTGTCGAACGCCACCAAGCCAAAGACCACCAGCAACAGGCTGATCACCGAGCCGAGTACAGGCCGGGTAACCGAAATATCCGACAGCCACATCAGCTAGCCTCCCGGTAAGAGAAGCGCTCCTGCTCACGGATCTCCACTTTCTGTCCCGGCCTTACCCGCTGGGTTCCCCGGGTAATCACCCGCTCACCTTCCTGAATCCCGGTCACGACCTCCGCTTCGCCCCTGCGGCGAAAACCCAGTTCCACCTCGCGCTGCTCAACCTTGCCTTCCTCACCAACGACAAACAGAAAGTGCTGCTGCTGGCGCGATACCAAGGCTTCCTCGGGTACTACCAGCCCCTGATGCTCGCCAACGATCAGTGACAAAGTCATCAGCATACCGGGACGCAGCCGTAGATCCGGATTGGCAATATCTGCCCGTATCACGATGGCCCGGGTCTGGGGATTGATACGGCTGTCGATACTGGCCACCTGGCCACGGAATAATTCATCGGGATAGGCTGCGGCGCTAGCTTCAATCACCGCCCCTTGAGCCACCAAACCGAGAAAAGCTTCTGGAATAGAAAAGTCGAGTTTCACGGTGGCAATATCATCCAAGGTGGTGATCACTCCCCCCGGCGTCACCAGCGCGCCGGGACTAATTTGGCGAAAGCCCAGTACACCGGAAAATGGCGCATGAATATATCGAGCAGCCAGCTCAGCCTCGTTTTGCGCCAATACGGCCCTAGCGACCTCGATATCGGTATAGATGGCATCGAGCTCGGAGCGGGCAATGGTGTTGCGCTTAACCAGACCTTCAATCCGCTTGTATTCACGCTGTTGCTCTTTGAGATTGGCCTTGGCGGCCCGCACTTTAGCCTGCTGCTCGTCGGCATTGAGGGTGACCAACAATTGCCCGCGCGAAATCGACTGGCCATCCTCAAACAGCACCCGGTCCACTTTCTCGGTCACCTTGGCCGTAAGCACCACAGATTCGCGGGATTTCACCGTGCCTAGTGCTTCTACTTCGCGCCGGACCAATTTTTTTTCCACTTCGGCCACCACCACAGTCGGTGTCGGCATCGAACGGCTGGCAGCCGCTCCGGAAGAGAAGTATTCCTTGTACGTGATGGCACCCGCCAGCACAACGAGAAGCAATAGACTGATCAGAGTCCCTTTCAATCGCACGCAGTATCCTTCTGAGGGAGAGGGGAAAATTACAGCTGATATAGTCAGTATAGAAAGGGAGATTGAGGTCGGCGCAAATAGGTAGGATTTAATCGCAGGCAAAAAAAAAGCGAGCCGGTCGATGGCTCGCAAAATAACTCATATATTGCATTCCGAGAGGGTGACTAGGAAATCCCAGTATCCTTACCAGTGAAAACCTAACTCTCGAAAGGGACAAAGGTTATATCCGTTGGTCATTTTGCCTCAGCTCAGAGCCCTGATGTCAGGAAAATGTCAGGAATAACAAAACAATGTTCACCAATGAGGTCACGGTTCCAACTTTGATGAAACCTTCTAGGTATAAACCGGCTTTTCAGGGAGCAAAGCCCGCCGGATATACCTATTTGGTTGAATTAATAGATTTATTATTAATCAAAGGTGGTTCCCAGTGATAGGTAGAAGGAATTCTGACCATCCTCAGCCATACCGTAAGCAAGGTAGACAGGCCCTACTGGGGTATCCAAGCCCAAAAACACGCTAGCGGCCGACTGGCTGGAATCAAAATCGATATCCGCTTGATCATCCCACACCCCACCACGCTCCAGAGAACCACCGACATAGACAGGTATCGACACAGCCCCAAAATTGTTATCCAGCAAGCGGTAGTTATAAACCAAAGCCCCGAATAACTTGTAGCGGCCATTAAGCTCATAGCGATGGTAACCCGACAGGTTGAACAAGCCCCCCAAGTCCTGAACATAAACCGGCAACAGATCATCACCGTCATAGCCACCGGCCTGGAATGTCGTGACAAGGCTATGCCTGTCATGGCTGAACGGCTTGATCAATTTCAGCTGGCCATAAACACTCTCGCTCGACACCGTATCCTGATCATTGATAGAGCTGCGGCTCGAGCCCAGTCCAAACTCAGTCCGGAGCATGACCCCTTCGCGCGGGAAGAACAAACTGTCCAGATCATCATAAACAAAAGACACATAAGGACCATGGACCGAATAGTCCTGGGTATTGCTGATATTGATTTCACTGACTTCACCCACCCCGCCACGGTAACCGATAGCCAGCGAGCTCCATGGCTGGAGGTTCCAGCCCAACTCAGCATAGCCACTGTAGACACTGTACTCGGTTTCGGCACTGCTACCCGGTTCCCTGCCTATCAAGTCGGCCTGCTCCTCGGACAAAATAAACTCGCGCACTTCGCGGTTCCAGTTAACGCCAAACGAGGTATAACTGTTTTTTTGATAATCGAGGGGAAAATAGAAGCTGGTATCGATCTTCTTCCAGCTGCCCAGCAGCCATTCGAACTGCCACTCGCCGCCTTTGTCCGTGAGGTTGGTATAAATATATTGGGTACCGAAAGCAAAGTCAGAGCGGTTGGCAAAATCGTCCTCGAAGGCAAACTTGAGGTTGAGGTAGCCCGGCCCCCAGGACTTCTCGCGCACATCCATCAGCAGCACATTTTCATCGTCCTGTTGCTCGATTTGATAGGTGATCCGCTCAAATATATCCTGCCGGTTTAACCTTTTCACCGCATCATCCATTTCATGGTTGGTGATTACCCGTTCAGCCTTAAGATCCATCACTTCAAGCAAAGCCTGATCTGAGCGCTCGGTGTGGTTGGCAATCTCTATCCGATCAATGTAATACGCCGGACTGGCCTGTACCTGCGAGCGGCGGTCGAGTTTTTCGCGCAGATAGGCTTTATAGTCAGCCTCGGACAACTGATAGCGCTTCAATTCTGGCAGCGCATCCAATGCCACTTTGCGTCCTGCCACATAAGCCTGCTCCATCTTGTCAAAATCAGGTGCCAACATGAAAGAGACATCCGGCTGGAGATATACATCCTCTTCTCCCATCAAGCCCATTTGCTGATCAGAGCTGGTATTGGTCATGAAGGTGGTGAGCTGGCCGATAATATTGAAAGCGCTGTTGAGCTCCTGCTCTTCGAACAGGGCATCACGGAGATCAACCGCGATGATCGTATCAGCTCCCAGCGCCAGCGCGGCATCGACCGGCATGTTGTTGACGATCCCGCCATCGACCAAGATCCGGTTGTCTATCCGTACCGGTTGCAATGCCCCCGGCACCGTCATCGATGCCTGCATGGCTGTTGCCAGATGGCCTTTGTCCAACACAACCGGTTTGACCTTCACGATATCGGTCGCAACAGCCCTGTATGGAATCGCCAAGTCATTGAAACTGGCCAAAGCGGGCAAATTATCGGTCAGGTTACCGAGCAAGGTTGCCATTCCCTGGCCTTGAAAAGCGCCGGGCTTGGATTGGTAGTTCCCTTTCAGATCGATGCCGATATCGGTATAGATTTGATAGTTATCATTCTGCTGCTTGCGGCGAAGCTCAAGATCATTTCGGCCAACGCGATCTTCATAACCGCTCTGCCAATCGGCCCCCATCGTTTTGTGGCGCACTTCCTGAGCTGACAAGCCCATCGCATACATACCACCAACATAAGCCCCCATACTGGTTCCGGTGATCACATCAACCGGGATCCGGTTTTCCTCCAGCACCGACAGCACACCTATATGGGCCGCCCCTTTGGCGCCACCGCCACTGAGCACCAGGCCGATCTGAGGGCGGGATTGGGCCGCTGCGACATTAAAGGTTCCGGCGAAGACCCCGACCAGTGCGAGCAATGCGCCCCCCTGCCAGCGACGGCATATTTTGAGCCACTCCATGACATATCCTAATGATTGGATTAATAGCAATAATATACCCAAGTTAGCTGAACAAAAGGCATAAAAAATCCGGTCAGCAGCAGCTAACCGGATTTTTTTATTAATCAAAGTACGAACTTAGCTACCGCTGGCAATATCACTCAGCGCATTCATCACCTGTTCGTTGATATGGCCTTCGAACACCAACTTACAGACTTTGCGCCTCACTGCCAGACCCGAAATCAGACGTTCAATCGACAGATGGCCTTCGTCATGCTGGCTGTTGTATAGCTCGATAGTCTTACTTAAGGTCTCATAGGCCACCACCTCACCACCGACTCTCAACCAGTCAAGCTTCTCCAGCAAGCCGTGACACTCTTCGCTGATGGAGGCAACAGAATGTCCACTCATCGCCGATAAAGCCGTTATGCTGCGTTGCAGAGCCTCTGAGGAGGTATATTTGGACAGAGTAATGGTCAGTTCGTCGGCATTGATCTCTACCAAGTGCTTGCGCAGCTTCACCCGGCGGCCCAAACGCCCCTTCGGCCGGCTTTCCTTGCGCTGGATAGGTTCGAACTCCCCATCGATGATCTCGGAAAGCTGATCAAGCTCCTGCTTGGGCAATATTTCATTGCGCAGCGGGTTAGGCATGGTCGGCGCCATGGTTCGCTTGCCTTCATTGGTGGTTTTCGCCCGCGAGAATCGGATCACTTCGTCGACATCACAGCGGATATCAATCTGATAATCACAGTAGCGCTTGTCTTCCTCATGCGGTGTGATGGTCAGGTGGTAACCCCACAAATTCACGGCAAAGACATGTTCGGTGATCTTGTCCTCTGCCAACTTGCGCAGCTCGCGGATCAAATCGGACGAGAAGCGGCGCCATTCAATGTTGCGGGCCAACTTCTGGTTCAGTTCGCTCAGCATCATCGAATCATTGAGGCGGCGCGACATCCGGCTTCGGAAGAACGAGTACAACTGGAACACCAGGGTATGCTGACGCAGGATCTCCGGCGGAAACAGGAAGAAATAATCCCGGGTCAGCAGCTCATCAAAGAACGAGGGCTCCCACACCAGAATGTAAAGATTCGGCTTGATCCGGATCTCACCGTCATCGCCTTCCTTCGGCGCTTCCTCGGAAGCGGTAATGGTACGGGCCAGGAAGCGGAAGCGATCACTCTTGAATCCTTCCGGCATGTTTTCGCTCATCCAGCGGCCGGTGAGTTCATGCAATTGGAAGTCAGTAAATTCAATACGATCAATACTTTCACGGATTGAATCTCGCGCCGGGCCACTGTCTTTCTTGCCTCGTAAGGCAAGAATATCGGTGATATATACCGGGGTTTTATTCCCCATATTACGCGACTGGATCTCATAGTCGGCAATATGGTGATCATGGTATTGGACAGTCAGGGTGAACAGGGCAAACAAGGTCATCAGATCGTCGACAGTCATGATCGACTTTGATGATCGTGTCTCGATGATCGCTTTGGTACCACTGATTGCAACCATTGATTTCTGGTAGCTTTTTTTGGTCCGAGGCGGTGCCAGCGCCTGATCGATGATCCCGGCCCAGCTGGTGGGGGAGATCACTATCTGATCCGCTTCATCCGGCATTGTTGGTGGCGTACCCAAACCGTGCTCACTCAGCAGCTGGCGATTGACGTGATTCTGAGCCAAGGCTTTAGAACGTTTTTGTTTCTCTTTCGCTTTCGATTGCTCTGAGTTCAGGCTACCGGTGCCAAGCTGGGAGATCAGCATGGCCGGGTTGATGAAATGATGCAGCATGGTCTTGCCAGCCAGGCCCTCTTCGAACCTCACAGGCTGTTGTTTAAACAAACCAATATTTACCGCAGCCCGCAAGCGCTGCTGGATTGCAGCGCGGGTTAACTGACCTTCAGTAGCTTCGACCAACTCTGTGGTTGATACCATCCCATCATGGCTAGATAGGCCACGCAATGAAATCAAGTTAAGCAATTCAATGATACTTTTGGTGACACCTTTGAAGTGCTGGTATTGCGGAAGCCAGTCGATCAAGTTAGCCGGGATCGAAAACAAATGCCCATCTTTGTGGGATCGTGGAGCGGGGATCAATATCTTGTCAGTATTCTTATTGTTAGCTGAAAGCGCGGAGTTCATTTGTCATTAGCCGTAGATGCATCATTTTTCCGTGAAAGATTAATAGAAATACAACAAGAAAGAAAGATCTTTTATTGGCTTTTTTTAAACTGATCTTTTTGTTTATTTTGATCTTATTGATTAACTGATCTTATGATCTGGTTGACTAAATCTTCGTAACTGATTGAAATTTAATAAGATAAAAAATCACCCGATCGAAAGCATGATCATAAGGATTCTGGAAAAATGATCAACGTTTTACTGAAACGATGATCAAACTAGGGCTGGAAATATGATCATCATCAATCTGTAAGCATGATCATCGTAGTAATGAAAGCATGATCATGGTTATTGCACAGGTTATCCACAGACGGTTTCTGAAATGTGGGCATAAAACCAAGGACGAGCTGTTGTTGTCGCGTTTGGTGCTGCCATTTCTATGAAATTTTACCCGGAAAAATGATCACGGTGGTGTCATTCGAGCCGATATCAGGGCTGTTCTCCCTTTCAATGGTTTTTCATGGTGCAATTTTAGCCAAAGTTGATTTGACACTTTCCGTATTCTACTTGGGATTTAGCATGTGTCCGGTATGGATGAATGATCAAGCCAGTGGCGATGTATTTCAACTTCATGACAAAGTGTCGATTTACAGGCTGTTGGCCTGGATTTCACGTGGATATTTATGCGCTAAGCCCTTATCAGACCTACACTCACCGTAAATTACCCAATATTTTCCATGCTTTCGGGAATTGGGTGAGACTGTCCGATTTACACACTCATTTGCTTGATCATTTTTCCGATCGTTAAGCCTCTTTTTTGGTACCACGCTAAGCCTCTATTTTACCTTGATCATGCTTCATGATCAGTGAGTTTTGTTTGGAACAATGATCAAGTAAATGTTTATTGGTCTTCAGCGAGATCAGGGTTTTGAGTGATTTCACGTTGATCGTTGTGCTTCGAAAATACCGCTTTCCTGTGATCATAATGAAATTGATCGATTTCATCATCGTTTTGGCTTGTTTTCATGTTTGGCGCTAAGCAAGTTGATTTTAGTATGGAAAATAGTCAAATACGCACTCACCGTAAAATAGCCAGAAATTATCACGCTTCCGGTGAAAGCGAACCCTATTTGGATTTACATTGTAAAATAGTGACGCTGTAACACTTTTATTTTGTCACTTATTTCAAGTTAATCACCTTCGATGAGCATCAAAAATCCAATGAAAAACGTCGGTTTTTTGCTCTTGTTAATGCTTTATGCTGAGATAAATATCACATGGTGTCGTTCAGCTTTTTATTGTTTTGGTGTTTTTTTGCTGTACAATAAAGCAAAATGTTTCAAGGTGAATAAAGACAATGAACAGGGAACAAACCATAGACAACTTGCTCAATATCGCCGAGCAGACGAAACAGGTCCAGGCGGACCGTATTGAAATTGTATTGGAAGAGCGCCGCGAAGAAGCGTTTCCGCCAATGTCGAAGGCATTGATGGAAAGCCGCTCGGGCCTAACCCGCCGTAAGCTCGATGATGCGATTTCACGCATGGAAGCCAATGGCCATCAATTTACGAAAAATAATGCCAACCATTACTCCATCAGCTTGGAAGAAGCTCACCAGTTGATGGAAGCGACCAAGAAGCCTGCTTTTTACGAGCGTGAAGGTGCCGGTCGCAAGCCGTGGATTGTTAACGTCCAGAACCAGAAAGGTGGTACGGGCAAGTCGATGACAGCAGTTCACCTTGCTGCATGTTTGGCGCTTGATCTCGATAAGCGTTACCGTATCTGTTTGATTGATCTAGATCCACAGGGTTCATTGCGTCTATTCCTTAACCCGCAGATCAGTGTGGGTGATCAGGAAACCATTTACTCCGCAGTCGATGTGATGCTGGAAAATGTGCCAGAGGGGCAGGAAATCGACAAAGATTTCCTGATGGGGAACGTAGTGATGCCTACCCAGTACCCTAACTTGAAAACCATTGCAGCGTTCCCTGAAGATGCGATGTTCAATGCTGACGCGTGGCAGGATTTGGCTGAAAACCAGGACTTGAATATTGTTCGCCTCTTGAAGGAAAAGGTGATCGACCCGATAGCTGACGAGTTCGATATCATCATGATTGATACCGGGCCGCACATCGATCCATTGGTTTGGAACGCCATGTATGCCTCCAATGCTTTGATTATTCCATGTGCTGCTAAGCGTCTTGACTGGGCATCGACAGTTAACTTTTTCCAGCATTTGCCAACAGTTTATGAGATGTTCCCCGAAGATTGGCATGGTTTGGAGTTCATCCGCCTGATGCCAACCATGTTCGAGGACGATAACAAGAAGCAGGTCTCGGTACTGACCGAGATGAATTACCTGCTTCGTGATCAAGTCATGATGGCCACGGTACCGCGTAGCCGTGCTTTCGAGACTTGTGCCGATACCTACAGCACTGTGTTCGACCTAACGGCAGCCGAATTTGAAGGGGGTAAGAAAACCCTTTCGACAGCGCAAGAAGCGATCCAACGTGTTGGTCTGGAGTTAGAGCGCGTAATGCACTCTCACTGGGCTAACCTGAACCGGGAGTAATTAGCGGATGGCGATTAAAACCAAAGATCTGAATGCACGCTTGTTTGGCAAAGCGGACAAGCGTCGCGCGACAACGCCGACAGAAGCGCAGACTGCTGCACGCGACAAGGCGTCGGTGATTGAGCTGGCTGTCGCCGGCGAGGAAACTGTTGCGTTTGAATTGGTTAAAATCCAGGCTAATCAGGTCGCTGAAAAAACACGTGTATTTGCTGAAAATGCCCGTGAACAGGCTTTCCTGAACGAACATGCACTGGCCGATATCCTAAACACGCTCAAAGATCGTGGTCAGCAATACCCTGCGGTAGGACGCTGGTTGGACGATGGCAGGATTGAAGTCCTCGATGGTAGCCGCCGTCGCATGTCGTGTATCCTGGCAGAGAAGGATTTCCTTATCTATGTCGGTAAGGGAATTAACAGCGAACATGCTAAGTTCTTGTCCGATGTGGCCAATGCCCACAAGCCTTTATCGCTTTTCGAGCGCGGTAAGGAAATGCAGGCGTTGCTTGACGGTGGTAAAGTTGCCGATCAAAAAGAGTTGGCGAAGTACTGCCAGTGTAGTGAGGCCTTGGTCAGTGGTGCGTTGAAAGCGGCATCGCTGCCAATGGAGTTATTGATGGCTTACCCAAGTGTCGGTGAGCTCGGTCGCCCGACGATCGTCAAGCTGCACCGTTTGTTCTTTGGTCTCAACAAGGATCAACAAAAGCTGTTTGTCAGCGAGATCTCATCCGGCGATGAGGCGATGTGGAAGAGCATTGATGCATCTGGCATTACGCGGATTACCCGCGAAGTGACCAGCAAACTTGAGCAGATCGGTGAGACGCTACAGCCTAAAGTTGAAGTCGATAAACCCAAGCCTCAGGATTTGATCAAAGGCAAAATCAGCTATTTGCGCGATGGTGACAAACTGCAGTTGAAACTGAAGAAGCTGACTGAACGCCAGGCGGATGAAATTCTCTCTTATCTGGCTGACTACCTTAAATAACTGTCGGCGCTTTGAATAAGTTAAACGCCCAAAGCCAAGGCCATTGACGATTATTCCTGTAAAACCACGCTCTAGGGCGTGGTTTTTTTTCGCACCGCTATCGGCATATTGGTATTATCAAGGGGTTGTTTGCCATTGAGTCATAGCATGTCCCAACTTTCTCTTTTTTGCCGTACGCTCGCCGAGCGTGCGGCCCAGCAAAATATCCGCCATCTTGTTGTCGCAAAGGGCTGTAAAGTATGGTCGGAAGAAGTGGTTGAAGCCTTCAGCCAGCACTATGCGGATAAACTTTTCTGCGGTGAACCATTATTTGATGGTTGCGAAAGTATTCCTTTCAAAAAGGCCAAGCTGTGGTTAGGACGTGAATGCCAGATGCTCACGATCAATGGCCATCAAGGTTTGGATGCCCAAGCCCTTGGTGCTTTATCTGGCACCGTTGTTGGCGGTGGGATCCTGTTGCTGTTATTACCGGATGAATGGTTTGAGAATACTGATTCCAAGTTTAACCATCGGCTTAATCTGTTGCTAAAAAAGCCGGACGTTGTGTGGTTGGAATCGGGTCAAGCTTTGCCTGTATTGCCAGCTAGCCGTAATGTTATTCAGCCCGAATCAAACGAAGCTGGAATCACTGATCCAGAAAATTCAGCCACCAGTACAGATGCCTTACCTTTTGGCGCATTGACCACTTGTCAGGTGAATGCGGTTGAAGCTATTCGAAAAGTAGTCACCGGTCACCGGAAGCGGCCGTTGGTATTAACCGCGGATCGCGGCCGGGGGAAATCGGCCGCTCTCGGTTTGGCCGCGGCCAGTTTATTGGTCGATCGTAATATAAAGATTGTTGTTACAGCCCCTTCCTACCTCGCGAGCCAAACGGTATTCCGACATGTCGCTTTGCAGTTCGGGCTGGCATTTTCTGATCAAAAGCGGCTTGAGGCTGGCAAAGGCTGTATCGAGTTTATTGCCCCGGATGCTTTGCTGTCTGAGCTTCCATCTGCTGATGTGGTGATGGTTGATGAAGCGGCGGCTATTCCATCGCCTGTGCTGCAATCTTTGTTGCAATCATTCAATCGACTGGTTTTCTCCAGTACTGTCCATGGTTATGAAGGTACAGGCCGTGGCTTTGCGGTTAAGTTCCGCCAACAACTTGATAGTGTTATGCCACAATGGCGAGGCTTTGAAATGAAGCAAGCTATCCGTTGGGCTGACAACGATCCGTTGGAGCAGTGGATTTTCAATGCGCTACTACTCGATGCAGAGATTGCGAATGCCGAGCTTGATCCTCAAACCTCACAATATGAATATCTGGATAAGTCGGCATTGCTTCATTCACCGGCTTTGCTTTCTTCATTATTCGGCCTTTTGGTCAATGCCCATTATCAAACTTCGCCGGCAGATTTGGTGAACTTGCTTGACGATGATTCGCTTCATATTTGGCTATGCCGCAATGGCGAGCATGTATTGGGTTGCTGCTTGGTCGTTGACGAAGGCGGTTTTAGCCAAGAACTCGCCAACCAAGTTCAGCTCGGAACAAGACGACCTCGAGGCCATTTACTTGCTCAATCTCTTGCTGCCCACTTAGGGATTGTCGAAGGAGCCATTCAACGCTCGGGGCGTATTCTTCGTATTGCCGTTCATCCCGAGTTCCAGCAACAAGGTATTGGCCAGCAATTGCTGGGCTTTGTTCGGGGCTGGGCACAAATGCGTTATGACTTTTTAGGGACCAGTTTTGGTTATCTTCCCGAGCTCCTGCACTTCTGGCAGCGCGCTGGCTACCAGCCGGTTAGGTTGGGGTTACAAAAAGATGCGGCAAGTGGCTACCCTTCGTTGATGTGTGTGTTGCCAATCAGTGATTGTAGTCAGCGCTGGTTTCCCAATGCCCGGTTATTATTCTCTTCAGGCTTAATGGCAAATGCTTGCGAAGCTTACAGAGAGATGCCAACCGATGAGATCGTGCCTCTGTTGAGCGATGTAGCTTCACTCCAACCTGCTCCGGTATTATTGCCGAGTGAGCGGGCTGAGCAACAATTGCGTTTATTTGGTGCTGGCGGGTTGGGGTATGAATTGGTGTTACCCGCATTGCAGCAGTATATCTGGCAGCGACTGACGCACCCAGATACCCCATCAAACTTTTCATCATTGGCATTGGTTGTTGCTAAAGTCATCCAGCGTAAACCTTGGGGTGATATAGTTAGTCAATTCAATTTCACCGGCCGTAAGCAAGCAGAGCAAGCGTTACGTGATATTGTAAGTGCTGATATCCAGAAAAATTCTTAGCAAGGAGCAAGTAATGAAATTTGTTGTTGATACCCATAGCCACACGGTTTCAAGTGGCCATGCTTACAGCACGGTATTAGAGAATGCAGCTGCAGCAGCACAGAAAGGTCTTCAACTGTTGTGTGTGACTGATCATGCTTCATCAATGCCTGGCGCTCCTCATTTCTGGCACTTTGCTAATCAGAAAGTACTTCCGCGTTTTCTTCATGGCGTGGGGATCTTGCGCGGTGTCGAAGCAAATATCATGAACACTGACGGTGAGATTGATATTTTGCCAAAAGTTGAAGATAACCTTGACTGGATCCTTGCCAGCTTTCATGAACCTGTTTTTGCTCCCTCAACACGTGAAGCCCATACCCAAGCATTGCTCAATGTGATTCGCTCTGGCCGGGTTGATGCGTTGGGCCATTTGGGCAATCCAAATTTTGATTTCGATTTCGAGCGTGTGTTAGTTGCTGCAGCCGAAGCCAATGTTCTTATTGAGATCAATAATTCCTCATTGTCGGGTTCTCGCGTCGGCAGTCAACCTCGTTGCGAACGTATTGCAGAAGTTGGCAAAGAAGTGGGCGTGAAGTTCACAACGGGTTCTGACGCACACTTTGCTTATGATGTCGGTAAGTTTGATTCTGCATTGGCTTTATTTGACAAAGTGAAAGTGGATGAATCGAGTATTGTCACGACAAGTGCTTCTCGCTTTTTGGCATTTCTCTATCAACGTGGCCGTTCGCCAATTGCTGAATTTCAGTCATTAAGTTAAACCAATTTACACTGTAAATTTCAGTGTTGAATTCTCTCAGTGAAGGTGGCGTTAGCCGCCTTTTTTATTGTCAAAATTTACACTGTAAATCCTAGTTAAGAGACCATTGTGATCAAGATTTGTATTCATTTGACTTGTTGACTAAGGTTATATAATCCCCGCAATATTTGTGGCCTGCGTGGGAGCCTGCCATCCTACCTGTTTTGCTCGTTATGGCAGACATAAAATAATAATAAGGAGAGAGCATGAGTTTGGTTAAAGATTTATCCCCAGCGCTAAAAGAAATGTTTCATCCTTCCATTTGCCATGATGCTGACGTTGATAAGTGCTTTTCAGTAGGGCGTGGCGGTATTGCTGGCCGGATCTACGGCCATCTGCTCAGCAGCGGTGAGACCATTGATAGCCAAGATTATGGTGTGAAGGTCACGGCTAATCGGCTGAGTCGTCAATGCATTTATATCGAATCAGCTACAGCGTTGCCACTTATTGCCTGCTATCAGTTATACCTGCAACCGGTGGGCATGCTGGAAGGGTTCCTGAGGAAAGACGCTATCTCAGTTAACAAGAAGCATCCTTCGCATAACAGTTATATCTTCGTTACTGACAGCTGGCTCAGTGAACAACAGATTCGAGCAATTGCTCTAGTCTGATGAGTTATTTAAATTCTTGCAAAAACCGATATGCAATCTATTGTTTATGATAAGAATATAGATAGTTTTCAGATAAAAGTGTGACTTAACAGATACTTGGTAACTGTTTCGTTACTGTACTATTGAGGAGCTACCATTACGTTTTAGTGTTCGCTAATAGCAGGAAAAAGGAGTTGATATGGCAGATCTTTTTCTGCGTATCTCTGATGATGGACAATCAGTGTTATTCGCGGCGCTCCCCGGCCAAAAATCGGTTCCGACAAGGGCGTTGTTACTTGAGCAGCTCCACACTCTTGGGGCTGATTCATTCTACCTATTTGAAAAAGCCATTGATTCGGCATTGGCAATTACTGTCCAAGATGCCGAGCTGGTGACTGCTGGTTCAGACATGCAGTCTATCGTTATCGCAGAGCGGCGCAATGCAAGCTTGGTTGTCAAAGCTGAGCCTGACTTTATGCGTGCATCAATTACCGTCACGGCAGCTTTTGGCGGTACGCCCCTGACTGGAGCAGATATACTCGAAGCCCTCAAGCAAAACCGCATTGTTAAAGGGATCCGCAAAACCCAGCTTCAACAGCTACTTGAACAAACACAGCAACTTTCCCCCGGGGAAAAGCTGACGCTGCCTATTGCCTTTGGTCGCTTACCCGAACATGGGCGAGATTCTCGCTTTGAAGCGCTAGTCGAAGATGCCAGCCACCGTATCCTAAAGCCGCAAGCGACTGATGATGGTAAGGTGGACATGCGTGATTTAGGCGAACTTATTACCGTCAAAGCGGGTCAGCCATTGATGAAACGCATACCGGCTACTGAAGGTGTGCCAGGTTTTACGGTTCAAGGCAAAGCTTTACCAGCAAAGCCCGGAAAAGATGTCGATTTCCAGCCAGGTGATGGAACAATGATCAGTGACCATGATCCGAATCTATTACTGGCTGAACAATCCGGAATTCCGGTGCGTAAACCCCGTGGTATGCAGGTTGATGAAGCGTTGACCCTCAAAGGGGTGAATGTTGCGACCGGGCACATTAATTTCGATGGTAGCATACTGATCACCGGCGATGTCACCCCTGGGATGCGAGTCTCGGCAACAGGCAATATTACGGTTGCTGGTTTTGTTGAATTGGCAGAACTCAAAGCGGGTGGCGATATCTCCATTATTAAAGGGATAATTGGCCGTAAGCAACATGACGCCAAGTTAGCTTGTACGATAGAAGCAAAAGGCAATGTGACCAGTAAGTTTGCCCAGTTTGCTGAAATTACCTGTGGCCAGAATGCACAGTTCACCCTTCATGTGCTGCATAGCGTGATACGGGCAGAGGGTGAAGTTATCGTGATGGATCAGTTCAAGCGCCAGGGGACATTAAGCGGTGGGATCACCGAAGCGGGGTATAGCATCCGTACTGTTAACCTCGGTGCGCTTGCTGGCATCCCGACTGTGGTCAATGCGTTTACCAAGTTTGAAACTCTGCAGCAGCAAGTACAGGACAAGCACAGAGATTATCAGCTAGAGCTCCAGAATGTTGAGAAGATACGGCAGGCACAGCTCAAATTGCTAAAATTGCCTGAACACAAGCGACCTGCAGAGTTAAGTGAGCGTATTCAGCACGCTGCCGACCAACATAAAACGCAAATCATTTATCTTGAGGCTGACTATCAGCAGTTGCGCGATGAATATGAAGAATTACGTTCACGCGTCATGATCACTGCGGTCAATCGGCTCTATTCCGGCGTGCAAAGCCGGTTAGAAAAAGAAACACTGCTTATCGACCAAGACCACGGCCCCTCCAAGCTCCATATCTCTGAACAGATCTTCCAGTGCACTCCCCTTTAAATGACCGTTTTGGATTTACAGTGTAAATTAAATTTACACTGTAAATCACAATCAAAATTCACTGACTAATACTGGTTGATGGGTACTACAGCTACTGAACACGTAGATTTGCAGGCTTGAACGCTCGTCTATCTTTCTGTTTCTGCTCAGTGTAGAAGCCCTGGAAACCGCTCACGAAAAGATCAGACAATCGGTTTAGCTGAGTTTCAGTTTCTACCCGAGTGGCAATCGTCATGATATTGAGGCTGTGCGCTGTACGGCAGATGGATGATAGCAGCTGCTTCTTCAGTTCATCATTCAGCTGATGGGTATAGGAATAATCAACCTTTGCATAGTCAGGCCGGAATTCTTCAAGGTAAGCCAGCGATTTAAAATAGCGTCCGTAGCCGTCGACGCCATACTTGAACTTGTAGAAACGAATGGCGGAACACAGCAAGCTGCAGGCATCTGGCGTGCGGATAAAACAGGATTCAGGGATTTCGAAATGTAGGCGATCAGCAAGATGCTGGTTTCTAGCGAGTGCTTGGTCGAGCCATCGGTTGAAAGCCGGGTCGGTAATACTGTTGGTGCTGAGGTTGATGGCAAACGGGCCCCGGCTCGGGTCAGCATTGAGAATATTGATATGGTGGGCAATGACATGCTTATCAAGCAGCATCCCGGCTCCGACATCTTCGATAGCGCCTAAGAATTGGTTGGCTTGGTAGTGTGACTGCTGAGACTTCAGCGAAGAAAACACCTCGAAATGGTATTGCTGCTGGCGCTCATTGATGACGGGTTGGTACTTGTAATTCATGGCATTGTTATCGATCGCTTCGAGTAATAAAGCCTTCCATTGCTGTTTACCGAAGCTGGGGACTTGGTGCTGGTTCTCGGCCAGTTGGATTGGCTCGGCAGGATTTCGGGTGGCCTGCGCCAAAATATTATCTAGCTGGCCTAGGACGTGGCTGGCATTGCTGGCCTGCTCGATGATCAACAAACCGAGGAAGACACTGTCGGAGGTATCACCGCGATAGGCCTTCTCCTGTTGCTGGTGAACCTTCTGCATGTCTTCGGCGATGTGCTGGAGTTTTTCTGTGGAAATATTCGGAAGTAAAACGGCGAACTCATCATAAGATAATCGGGCAAGATAAACTTGTGCATGGACAATATTGCTGTTGAAATCCTCTGCAAGCTGACGGGTAAAGTTGTCGCCTTTTTCAAAGTCATTCTGCTGGTAGACTTCATCGAGCAAGGTCGACTTCAGTAAGATCAGGCCGCCCTGCTGGGGATTATCGAGCCATGCGTTGAGTTGGTTGATGAAATAGTGACGGTTGCCCAAGCCAGACACTTTGTCCTGATAAGCCTGCGCTTTGAGTTTATTGGCCTCAAGAGCCTGTTGCCTGAAAATATCATCCAGCTGTTTTTTGAAATGACCCAGCATGTTTACCCATGCCTGGGCTTCGAGACTATTGAGTGCTATGGCGGGGAGCTGTTTATTCAGCGAGGCCGATTGCTGCGCAAGTTGGCTAAGTGGTAAGAGTTTTCGTCTGATAACAAAATATAGGGTCAGCATCGAAAACAGATATAAGCCAATACCAATCAAAGCGCCGGGTATAATTTGTTGTACGAAGCTATGGCTGATGACTTCGATGGGCATTGAGGCAGTATAGCTGATGGTCTGACTGCTGCTACTCAGCAGTGTTCGTTGTACCGAAAGCTCAGGCCAGAACACAGCCATGCTGATTGGTGGTGCTGCTAGTTCTGGGGCTGAAGATTCAGTTCCTCTCTGTGTATCTAACGATTGATCAGATAGCGTATCCTTAGTTGGCCCTGTAAATGGAGAAGCGCTGCTGTACTGTTCGTTGCTAGCCAATACATGAATTCGTGTCTCCACTCGCGGAGAGACTAGGCTCAGCTGCTCTAGTATAGATGGGTAATCTGGTTGGTTGGTTTGCTCTGCGCTGGCCTCAATGCGCGTATGCTCAAGCTGGTGTTCAAGATAGGCGGCATGCGAGCGTAGCTGTAGATTAGTCTCGCTGACTAGGGTGGAGCGGATCCCAAAGGCATAGAGAACTAGGAAACATAGCAAAATTACTGTTAGGCAGCTGGCAATCCAAGCATAGGTATAGCGGAATAAATTCATAGTTTATCTCAGCAAGCTTGAAGAGAAATAAGTGTATGGAAGCGTTCAGGCGACTGAGGGTGTCAATTCGTGCTTTGCATAAGATTAAATTACCAAACTTTATTGGTAACTCGTTGTTTTGGTGTAGAAGAGATATTGTTTTCGGAAGATGGTTCGAAGAAACATGCAATGCCGCCACAGGTTACATTCGTGTTTGACCCATGGCGACATAACTTGGCTTGCTAGGCTTTAAATTCGTTCTTGTCGATGTGGTATTTCTTCATCTTGTCATACAGTGTTTTGCGTGCCAGCCCCAACTCCTGCTGGACTTCTTTGAGCCGACCATGATGCCGGTTAAGGGCATCATGCAACACTTTACATTCGAAATCGGCAACCCGATCGGCCAACGTGGCCGTTTGCGCTTGCTGGCTAGGATCATGGTGCTGGGGCTCAATCGCCTTGGCGCCCATCAGGGCAAATCGCTCGGCAAACAGTCTTAGTTCGCGCACATTGCCGGTCCAGCTTTGTTGTGTCAACCACAGTTCAAGCTGGTTATCGATATGAGGAGGCTCAAGGCCAAAGCGGCTACAGTCCGTTCGCAGGAAATTGTGGAACAGTAACGAAATATCTTCCCGTCGCTGGCTGAGAGGCGGCAGATCAATGGTAATGAAGCCCTGCTTGAAATAGAGGTTATGGAGGAAACCGGTTTGGCATTGTTGGTGGCTGTCGCTATCAGCACTAACAATAACCCGGACGGCTTTGTCGGCTTTGCATATAGACTCGATACAACGCAGCAACGTAGATTGTAGTTGAGGTGGTGTTCTGTCAATGTGCTTGAGATAAAGCGTTGCGAAAGGCACTGCTGACTTGGTTGTGAGTTCGCTTAGTTGCGATTCTGCTCCTGAAGAGCCGCAGTCAAGGGTTACAAAAGGCTGTTGAGGCTGCAAACCATGATCATGGACAAAACGGGCGACCAAGGCTTTGCCGCAACCGCTCGGGCCGTGGATGAATAACGGTGAATACGTTTTTGACTGATGGGCCAAGATCCTTCTTAGCTGTTTTATGGATGGGGCATTACCCAAGATCCGGGGCCCCGGTCCACTTTGGACTTCAAGCTCTCGTCGTAGATCCCTATTCTCCATGACCAGCTCACGTTTTTCACCAGCGCGCTTTACAACATCAAGCAGGTGCTCGGTTGAGAACGGTTTCTCCAAAAAGTCATACGCGCCCAGCCGCATCGCTTCCACAGCCATTGAGATATCCCCGTGACCGGTCAGCATAATGATCGACAGCTCGGGATCCAAGGCCAGCGCCTGCTTGAGAAAGGTCAGGCCATCGATTCCCGGCATATTGATATCAGAGATGATCACCCCGGAAAATTGATTCGTGAGTTGCTCAAGGGCGGGCTTGGCACTAGCAAAAAGACTGACGTCATAGTCCTCGAGCTCAAGGGTCTGGCCGAGGGCGTCGCGGATGGACTTCTCGTCATCAATAAAAATGACTGGGATATTCATGGGTTGATCTCGCTATCTAATGGCAAAGTCACTGTAAACTCGGCACCGCCACCAAGGTGGTCGCCGATAGTAAGTGTGCCTTGGTAGGCATCAATAATTCGTTTGGAAATGGTCATGCCAAGGCCTAAGCCATCTTCTTTGGTGGTATAAAACGGGTTGAAAACCTGTTGTTTTTGCTCTGGGCTCAAGCCGGGGCCGTTATCCCATACTCGGCAGATCGCACGGCCTGCATGGGCTTCGAGTGTGATGCCGATTTGCGGTTCGGGCTGATCGTTGAGCGCCTGCAGGCTGTTCTGGATCAGGTTGACCAGCACCTGCTCAAACTGTACGGCATCGATATTGATAACCATGTCTTCGGGGAAATCCTCGAGCCGCAGTATTACGCCTTGTTTGATCAGCGCACTGCGCATCAAAGATAATGCCGAGCGGATGGAGTCGGCAGCATGGGTGCGCAAGGTGGTTTGCTGTAAATTACGTTTGCGGGCAAACACTTTGAACCGGGCAATAATCTCTGCAATTAACGTATTTAGTTGGATGATTTCATCGAGGTTACGACCAACGGTGTCGTAACGCTGTTTTTCCAAGAGCTTGCGGCCGTTTTCGGCATAAGTACGGATCGCAGCTAATGGTTGGTTGATTTCGTGGTTGATACTCGCCGAGAGTTCTCCCAACATGGCTAGCTTGGCTGCCTGAAGCAGTTCGTCCTGGGTTTGTTTTAACTCGGCTTGGCTGTGCTCATATTGGCTCAGGGTGATCTTGAGTTGCTGGTTGGTTTCCTGCAGTCGGCGGGTACGTTGGCTGACTCGTTTTTCCAATCGGCTGTTGAGATTGGCCAGCGCGATGCGGGCACGGTAGGTCTGCCACCAGGAATGAATCGCGATGCAAAGCAAGGTGTAGATCAGAATAAACAGCAGCAGCACCTGCCCCATATATTCAAAAGCCTTGGTTTGCGGGGTAAAGCCGTAGATATACCAACCGGCCTTGTCCATATCGTGTTGGGCGGTGATAAAGGTTTTAGCTGGTGTGCCAGGTTGCGTGCGCAATGGCTGCACGGACTCTTGGTTGAATGCCGCCAAGCTGTCCGCTTCGGTTAGGGCGTTAATATCCACCTTGCCATATTGTCGCGATTGTTTAACTTGATGCCTGATGTCCTCGCCGAGAGGTAGCAGTGAATGATAGAGCCATTCGGGCTCTGAGCTGTAGAATATGATCCCCAGTTTGTCGGTAATGGCATATTCGATGTCTTCGTATTGCCAGATATCTGCCAGCAGCGAAAGATCAACCTTGATGGTCAGAACGCCGATGGGATGCTGATCTTTTAATACCGGGGCTGAGAAATAGTAGCCGCGTTTATCAGAGCGGGCACCGAGTGCAAAATATTGACCGTTGTTACCATTGGCTGCCTGCTGGAAATAGGGACGGTAACTAAAGTTTTGTCCTACAAATGAGTCGGCTTGCTGCCAGTTACTCGAGGCCAGCGTCGTTCCGGTCATATCTATCAGGTACAGGGTGTCAGCGCCGAGGGTTTGGTTCCACTCGGCGAGTAATTGGTTGACGGACAGGTTGGCGTCATTTTTGGAGGAGCCTGCACGTTTACCAGTGGTATCGAGGAGAGGGGCAAGAAGGCGCGGATCACTGGCAAGCACTGCGGGCAATTGACTGTAACGCTCGAGCTGGTTGTCTATTTTGCTGCCGAGTTGGCCCACATCAGCGGTGATTTTTTCGCTAAGATGCTGCTGAATTTGCAAGAAAGTGATCCAACCAATCAGCATGGCGCCAATACTGCCGATCAGCAGGGCGAAATAAAAGAATTGTTTTTTGCTCGACATATGAAGGCCTTTATTACTATACCCAAGACACTCTTGCTGAACCGAGCACCTTGAAGTTATTTGGGGATAAGGTAACAAATTGAGTAAGGGGAAACGTCGAGCTTGGTTGCATCCTGCTATGTCAGATCAGAGACTTGGGCAATTTACTTGTGTTTCAGCAAGACTAAGCGCACAATTTCAGCGTTATAAGAGACATCTACACAATCAGCGGAGATAAC
Organism: Photobacterium sp. AWH4_225; assembly: GCF_056158405.1. Taxonomy (NCBI): domain Bacteria; kingdom Pseudomonadati; phylum Pseudomonadota; class Gammaproteobacteria; order Vibrionales; family Vibrionaceae; genus Photobacterium; species Photobacterium sp. AWH4_225. The sequence continues at coordinate 1,252,295 of NZ_JBSWTF010000004.1, forward strand.
AATGGAATTGTCTGATATTCGTCGCGACTATACGCAGGGTGGGTTGCGCCGTAATGATTTGCCGGAGCAGCCGGAACAACTTTTCAATACCTGGCTGGAACAGGCGATAGAGGCAAAGCTGACCGATCCCACAGCGATGACAGTGGCGACTGTCGACGAACACGGCCAGCCTTATCAGCGTATTGTGTTATTGAAGCACTTTGATAAAGACGGGTTTGTCTTCTATACCAACCTTGGCAGCCGCAAGGCATCCCAACTGGCTGACAACAGCAAGATCAGCTTGCATTTCCCTTGGCATCCACTCGAGCGCCAAGTTCACATTACCGGAACGGCTGAAAAGCTTTCCAAAATGGAAGTGCTGAAGTATTTCTCATCGCGTCCGAAAGAAAGCCAGATCGCGGCTTGGGCCAGCAAACAAAGCTCTCGCATTTCGGCACGGCAAGCATTGGAAAGCAAGTTCTTTGAGCTAAAAGAAAAATTTGCCAAAGGTGATGTGCCGGTCCCGACATTTTGGGGCGGTTACCGGGTAAAAATTAATTCAATTGAATTTTGGCAGGGTGGGGCAAACCGTTTGCACGACAGATTCTTGTATACCCGAAGTGAAGAAAACAGCCAGACGTGGGATGTTGAGCGACTGGCGCCATAACGCAGCGCACTATTATTAATTGAACATGAAAAGAGCAGCCATCGCTGCTCTTTTTTTGTTTATGCGGCCAATTGTTGTTGGCTAGTGACAATGCTGACACCTTCAGGGTGGCGGACTTTCAACGCCTTTTCAGCACAGGCGATGGATTCGATTTCATTCACCGCTTGGATTTGGTATTTGCAAGGGATATTGAAATGAGGATGGACAACGTAGGTAATTGTAAATTGCTTCATGGTATTTCCAGCTGATAGTTGGCTCTTCGGCCGTTTAATTTAAGAACTGGGCGAATTATAGAAAATCGGCCCAGTACAAAAATTGATCTGGAAACAGGCTTTGGATTGCAAAAAGGCAAACTTAGTCTGCGTGTTTTGTGGTTAGCCGCGTGCTGCTACTCTTTCAAAATCACAGATAGTTGGCGTTTTAGCATGCTTTCAGGGATATGCGAGCCAAAGCCGAAATCGAGTGCGATATCGATCAATTCATTTTTCGAGCGTGCATTGAATTTTTCGCGTAGGCGAATGACATAATTCTCGACGGTTTTAACCGATACACCAAGTACCTTGGCAATATACTGAGGCTTCTTGCCGTAGAGCAGAAGAAACAGGACCTCGGATTCACGGGTGTTGAGATTAATGGCGCTGTGGTTGAGATCAAGATTGAAGGAGGCTTGCTCTTTCGGATCGATACCCGCTGCGCGACAAATCCAGTGGCCGACTTCGAGTACTGCCGTATCTTTGAGTTCGACACCAGAAAAGATGGTGCCGACTATTTCGTTTTCTTCATTCTTCCACGGCGTTTTAGTGAATAAGTGTGCACGCCAACTTCCGTCAGAATAGGGGTGGATATCTAATACCCGCATTCTTTTTCCGGATGTTACGACAAGATTATCTTGTTCACGGAATGCTTCTGCACATTCAACCGTTGGGCTTGGCATATCAAAATCGGTACGGCCGATACAATCTAAATGGTGATCCACACCAATGATGTCCCCATACTCGGAATTAGCATAAACGAAGACTGAATCCTTATCTTTACATCCCCAACACCCTGGGAGTTGATTAAAAATATGTAGTAAAGAGGGTTCTACTTTATTTTTCACTACGTGTGCCTGAGTTAATAGAATAGAGCAGTTGCAATAATGAAGTTTAATTGAATGGGCAGAGGTTACAATATCTGAGTGACGGGTTTTTGGGCACAATTGTAAAAAATGATAAAAAAAAGCCGACCTAATAGGTCGGCAAAGACAAGAGTTTGACTCCGAAGAGCACAATCCTGTACGACGTGTAGAAGAGGTATCCAATCAGATTCATATTCCTTGGTATGAGGGTGTATACCAAAGTAAACCCGCTTGGCATGTATCCAAAGCTGGATACTGTAAACAGAAAGCGGTGAACACCGTCCCCTGTCTACGGAAAGTACTATAGCAATAGTGCCTAGGGGTAGTAAGGGGGGAAATCACCTATTGACATCAATTTGACAATGTGGTTATGCGTGCAGGGGATGCCCTATGAAAACCAAAGCATACAAATGCTTAGTCGGATTCATATCTGTTGCCTATACGGAGTTTGAAATAATGAAAAAGCGAAAAACGAGAGCTTATTCAGTAACTTTGCATAGTTTTTTTCCGGCGATTTCAGTCCTATTTCGCTATTGTGAACCATTGAGATGGCAAGCACGAAGAAGGTTGTCCAGATATGCATGCATCTGCAATCGCCCGGTTTTATATATCTGTAATTTTTTTTTTGGCACTACATTTTATTTTCCAAGTGCAGTTATTTTCACAGCAAACTTATTTACCAAATAAAAAAACGACTAAAATCTCTGAGACTTTAGCCGTTATGTTGCACTTTAATATCCTCTGGTTTGATAAGGATAATTAATGCCAAACCATATTGAGTGATTAATTCACGAAATTAAATGTCCTTAGCAAAGTGATCCCTAAGCTGCTGGAAAATATGGAGCCAAGTGTAGTGACTGCGATTATATTGGCTGCCAGGTAAGCGTTACCCCCCATATTTCTTGCCATGACATAGCTAGCGGCGGCAGTCGGTGCTGCGCTCATCAGGAATATAAGACCCAACTCGAGATCCCTGAAACCAAATCCAATCCCCGCCAGTGTAATAAGCAGTGGGGCGACGATGAGCTTACCGATACTGGCAAACTGGGTATTGGTCGGCTCTTGGCGCAGTTGGTTGAATTCAAGGCTGGCTCCGGTACAAAGCAGCGCCAGCGGCAGTGTCATTCCTGCAAAATAACCGCCAGATTTGGTGATAATGTCTGGCAGGGGAATAGTGAACACGGAAAATGGCAGCGCGCAGAGGATGCTGATGATCAGCGGGTTTTTGATGATCGAACGTAGCAGGAAACGGGCGTTGAGGCTCGGCAAGTTCGGGTTTGAACGCGACAGGGTGATAACCGCAAGAATATTGTAGGCAACAGTGATAACGGCTACGTAGAGTGAGCCGAGGGCGAGGCCCGTGTCACCAAACGCATTGCTGGCATAGGCCATGCCAATGATTCCTATATTTCCACGGAAGGCACCTTGAACCACAACCCCGCGATCCTTCTTCTGTTTTATTGCCTTGTTGGCCAATAACTCGAACAAGGCATAAGTCAGGATATTGGCTGCCAATGCAAACAACAACAAATCAGGGTTACCAATTTCTGAGAGATTGGAGCGGGCAACACTCAAAAACAACATAGCGGGCAGTGTGAGATTGAAAACCAGTTTGGAGCCGGTTTCGATAAAATCTTCCGTCAGCATACCGATGCGTTTGAGGTAAATCCCCAGGCCAAGCATCAGAAAGATGGGGCCGGTGATGGAAAATGAATAATGTAGTTGTGCAAGCAGTTCTGTCATGGTCGCCTATCCCTATTAAGAATGCTATTTGTAACACAAATAGGTTCGGGAAAGGAAACATGATCAAGGATCATTGTTTCGATCTGTTTCATTCTGGTCGGCCAGCAAAGAATACGCACTATATACGGGGCAACTTACTGAAAGTAGATGGAACGATGATCAAGCTGTGCGTCGTTGTCACATGGCCAAAGTTTCAACAAATAAACATCTTAAGCAAACCTAAATCGTGTATTTCCAATTAACTGATTGAAAAGTAAACTATTATTTTACGTGTTCTTGGCTTGGTGTCGCTGGCTTGTCTAATGGCGTTTTCAAGTAACTGGTTTTTAAATCAACAGAATAGCGTCAGAATGACATTGGCCGTAATTTCTCCATACTTGATCATAGTTCCGAAGTATAGCTCTGTAAGGATTTATGGTATTATCGCTCTACGAATCACCGCCAAATCCTCGGTTATTTAGCATGAAAGAAAAGCTAAACTCGCCAATATTCAAACCTTCAGAAATTGTCAAACTGCCGGAGCAGATGGATCACCACAACCACGGTTACAACCAGGTGGTGATTGGTTTATCCGGGCAGACGGAGTTTGATATTGAAGGGGCGGGAAATCTAGTTTGCCCTGGCCAGGGCTGCTTGGTGACGGCGGATTCGGAACATGCCTTTTCTGGGATTGGCAATAATGAAATCTTGGTGCTCAATGTCGCTTCAGATCTGTATCAGGCCAGTTACACTCAGGATCATATCGCCCGTTTGTTTGATCAGTCTGGCTATTTTCATCTTGACCGCCAGGCACAGAACTTGATTCAGGCACTGACCGCCGAAATGGCCGCCCACCCCGATGATTTGCTACTGAGCCGGGCCTGTACCGATACCTTGATGTGTGTGCTACACCGCCACTTCAAACCGCTCAAAGATGATCGCCAGAGTTATCGGCTGAATATGGATGTGATTGATCAATACATCCTCCAGCACCTGACCAGAAAAATCTCGGTTGCCCAACTGGCGGGACTGGTCTTTTTGGGCGAGAGCCAGTTCCATTTTCTGTTCAAAGAGCAAACAGGCGTGACTCCTCATCAGTATGTGCTTAAGAAGCGATTGGAGTTAGCCAGGGATCTGATTGAAGAGTCCCAGTTGAGCGTTGCCCAGGTGGCGCAGAGTACAGGCTTTGCCAGCCAAAGTAGCTTCACCCAAGCCTTTACCCGGTTGTTTGGTAAACCGCCGGCGCGCTACCGCCGTGAAAACCCCGCAGGCTAACATAGCCTAGCTGCCTATCCCTTTCGTTGCCCTGCTTCTTTTGTCCCGTTAACCCTGTGATTATCGTGTCACTTCGCAGCACTTGGCTTGTTGCCTATTTGTAGCAAGCAACGTCAGTTCCGCTTTCTTTTTGCTTACCTATTCGCTCCTATGCGTATGTTTCTCTGTTGATCACACTTGATCATGCTTCCGCTATCTCTTGATCATTGTTCCGAAATTGCGTGTTTCTTCAGCAAAATTTGGCTGCTGGTTACGGAAAAATGCACGTTTTCTAAAAAATCCCTGTCAATTTTTGTTAAAGGCCGGACTTTTTCTAAAAAGTATCGGAGAATATAGCAAGACTATCGGAGTGGTGGAAAATAAAATCCCCTCAATGGTAACACTGATGTAACATTTTCTTGGGTGAGGAGGCAGCAAGTAATGGAAAATGCTGTTTGCCTGATCCGGCATACTATTGAGGGAATCACTATGTTCAATGCGGCAGAAGTACTTCAGCCTGGTTTTATTGAGCGTCCACTGGATGAGCTCTGGTCACAGATTTCACCCCTTTACAGCGTGGATGAGTCACAATGGCTAGCGCAGTTGATGCCGTTGGCCGAGCCAACAGAGCATGAGAGGCAGTTTACGTCTGAACAGGCCACCAGCTTGATCGAGCGGGTAAGGGATGATCAGAATGCAATCCAGATGATTGATGCCCTGTTGCTTGAATACAGCCTGGACACCAAAGAAGGGATCCTGCTGATGTGTCTGGCCGAAGCGCTGATGCGTATTCCAGATGCAGCGACAGCCGATGCCCTGATCCGTGACAAGCTCAGTGTGGCGGATTGGAAATCTCACCTGAAAAACTCTGACTCCTTGTTTGTGAATGCCTCGACCTGGGGCCTGATGCTGACCGGTAAAGTGGTTAGCCTTGATGCCAAGGAAGATGGCGCCCCTAGCCATGTTATCAACCGCCTCGTTAACAAGATGTCCGAGCCGGTGATCCGCCAGGCCATGAACCAGGCCATGAAGATCATGGGCCACCAGTTCGTGCTGGGCCGTACTATTGCCGAGGCAATGAAGAACGGTAAAGGTAAGCGCGACCAAGGCTTTACTTACTCATTCGACATGCTGGGCGAAGCCGCGCTGACTGCCCAGGATGCGCAAAAATACTTCAAAGATTATGTGATGGCTGTCGAAGCGGTAGGCCGTGACAGCTATGCCAGCGAAAAAGGCAGCAACACCCGTTCGCCGGATCCAACCGTATCTATCAAGTTGTCAGCTCTGCACCCTCGCTATGATGTAGCGAACGAAGCCCGTGTACTGGAAGAGATGTACCAGTCGGTACTTTCGCTATTGAAGCGTGCCCGTGAACTCAACGTCGGTATTACTATCGATGCCGAAGAAGCCGATCGTCTTGAACTGTCACTGAAACTGTTCGAAAAGCTTTACCGCTCGGAAGAGGTAAAAGGCTGGGGCCGCTTTGGCCTGGTGGTACAGGCATATTCGAAACGAGCCTTGCCGGTACTGGCATGGTTGGCGGCACTGGCCAAGGAGCAGGGCGATGTGATCCCGCTACGCTTGGTGAAAGGCGCTTACTGGGATAGCGAATTGAAACTGTCACAGCAGAGTGGCTATAGCGCTTATCCGGTGTTTACCCGTAAGGAAGCCACGGATGCGTCATACTTGGCATGCGCGCGCTTCTTGCTGGCATCTCACCTCAACGGCCTTATCTACCCGCAGTTTGCCAGCCACAATGCCCACACGGTATCGGCAATCATGGCGATGGCACAGTCTCACCGTAATTTCGAATTCCAGCGCTTACATGGTATGGGCGATGCGTTATACAACCATGTGATGGATATGCACCAGACCAACGTCAGGATTTATGCGCCAGTCGGTAGCCATAAAGATTTGCTGCCGTACTTGGTTCGCCGCCTGCTGGAAAACGGTGCCAACAGTTCGTTTGTCCACCGCTTGGTCGATGCCAACTGTCCGGTGGAAAGTTTGATCCAGCATCCGGTTGATACCCTGAAATCGCGCCCGACCCTGCACAACGGTTTGATCCCGCTGCCGCCGCAAATCTTTGGTGAAGAGCGTAAGAATTCGGCCGGTGTAAATATCGAGATCGCCTCGCAATGGCAGCCATTCAATGAATCTGTTCAGGCGTTTGCCGATCATCAGTGGCAGGCTGGCCCTATCATCAACGGTGTTGCCTTGCAGGCCGGTGAAAGGGTATTTGCGGTCACGGCACCTTATGATCGTCGCGAAAGTGTCGGTAACGTGGCATTTGCCAATGCAGCACAGGTTAATGAAGCTATTTCTATTGCGGCGGAGACCTACCCGCAGTGGTCTGCCCTTCCTGCTGCCGAGCGTGCTGCATGTCTGCAGCGTTTGGCTGATTTGCTCGAAGAGAATACCGGTGAGTTGGTGGCCCTTTGCCATCGCGAGGCGGGTAAAACCATCCAAGACGGTATTGATGAAATTCGTGAGGCGGTGGACTTCTGCCGTTTCTACGCCAATCAGGCTGCCGAGGAGTTTTCCCAGCCCAAACATGTGATGGGCTTTGATGGCACGACCCGCCAGCTGAGCTACCAGGGCCGCGGTGTCTTCGCCTGTATCAGTCCGTGGAACTTCCCGCTGGCGATCTTCCTAGGTCAGGTGTCAGCTGCGTTGGTTGCGGGTAATACCGTAGTTGCTAAGCCGGCTGAGCAAACCTCGCTGATTGCCTTCCGCGCTATCGAGCTGATGCTGGAAGCAGGCGTGCCTGCCGGCGCTATCCAGTTACTGCCGGGTACTGGCGCCGAGGTGGGTGCACCACTGACTTCTGATCCGCGCATTGCCGGGGTAGCGTTTACCGGTTCGACCGAAACCGCCCAGCGCATTAACCGCAGCCTCGCTGCCCGTGATTGTGAGCCTGTTCCTTTCATTGCTGAAACCGGTGGCCAGAATGCCATGCTGGTTGACAGTACCGCCCTGCCAGAGCAGGTGGTACGTGATGTCGTGCGTTCGGCCTTTGCTTCGGCGGGCCAGCGCTGTTCGGCATTGCGTGTACTGTTTATCCAGCAGGATATCGCCGACCGGGTGATTGGCCTGATCAAAGGGGCGATGGCTGAGTTGTCTGTTGGCCGCCCTGAGCTGCACAGTACCGATGTTGGTCCGGTGATTGATGCAACGGCACGCGATAAGCTGCTGACCCATATCCAATCGCTGAAAAATCAAGCCAAGCTGGTGGCACAGGCCACGATTCCGGATAGCTGCCAGCACGGTGATTTTGTGCCGCCGTCGGCGTTTGAGATCCCATCTATCGATGTTCTGGAAAATGAAAACTTCGGCCCGATCCTGCATATCGTCCGCTTCAAGGCGAATGAGCTGGATCAGGTCATCGACCAAATCAACCAAACCGGCTTTGGCCTGACTTTGGGGGTACATAGCCGTAACGAGCGTACCTATAGTCATGTTGAGCGCCGTGCCCGTGTCGGTAACTGCTACATCAACCGAGATCAGGTGGGTGCGGTAGTTGGCGTCCAGCCATTTGGTGGTCAGGGATTGTCAGGCACCGGCCCGAAAGCCGGTGGCCCGCACTACCTGTACCGCTTTACCCAAGATTGTGTTGAAGCCTAATGGCAGTCGAGAAATTTAAGGAGTGATCATGACTATTCAAACATTGGTAAATACAAGCTCGGCGGCATGGGAAGGCTGGAACAATCTGGGTTATGAAGCCCGTACCCGTATCTTACGCCACTGGACCGATCAACTGACTGCGGAATGCCGCGCCATGGTGGAATTCCAGTGTCAGCACGCCGAAGAGCATGTGGCATCGACGTTGTTGATGCCGGGCCCGACGGGTGAAACCAATGAACTTTACTGCGCTGGCCGCGGTAGCTTCATCGTCACCGCCGACAGCGATACCCCGCTGGTGGCATTGGTCGGTCAGTTGGCTGCCGCGCTGGTAACCGGCAATACCGTTTTTGTTTGCCTGCCTGCGGACTATCCGCTCAAGGCCAAAGAGGTCGTGGCACAGCTGGAGCAAAGTGGCTGTGCCGGCGGTGTGATCACCGCTATCGATAATGATCAGCTTGCCGACTTGGTTAGCCACCCTGCTATCGCGGGTGTGGCCTACGCCGGCAAGCTGTCGACAACCCAGGCGCTAGCGCGCCAACTTGCTGCCCGAGACGGCCTGCTTGCTCAGCTGATCAGTGAAACTGATACCGAGAAGCTACCGTTGATCGGCAGCCCAACATACTCACTGCGTTTTGTGACCGAAAGGACACGGACGATCAACATCACGGCAGTCGGTGGCAATGCCACCCTGCTTGAGTTGGGGAGTGGTGAGGAACACTAACCCGGGTTGGGCCGCCTGAAACAGGGAACTAGCTTGCAACCTGTGGCGGCCAAATAGCAACCCATCGCTGATTGTCAGCGCTATAACCAAAATGCCCCCGCTATGGACGGGGGCTTTAAGTGAGGGAACTCAAACAATGATAGAGAATAGCTTTGCTATTACAGCAACGTTTATCGCCTACCTAATTGGCATGTTGGCCATTGGCTACATTGCGTATAAACGCACGTCGAACTCAGCGGATTACTTCTTGGGAGGCCGTACACTAGGGCCATGGCCTGCTGCGCTGTCTGCCGGTGCGTCGGATATGAGTGGCTGGTTGCTACTGGGTCTGCCGGGCTACGCCTATGCCGCTGGTATGGAGTCACTGTGGTTGGCAGGTGGTTTGCTGCTGGGTACTTGGCTAAACTGGCTGATCTGTGCCAAGCGCTTGCGTACCTACAGTATTACCACAGATAACGCATTGACCATGCCGGAATTCCTGGCTCGTCGCTTCGACGATAAATCCAAGCTGATCCAAACTATTTCAGCATTCTTTATCTTGCTGTTTTTCCTTTTCTACACCAGCTCGGGTTTGGTTGCCGGTGGTAAGTTGTTCGAGACAGTCTTCGGTCTTGATTACACTATCGCAGTGGTTGTCGGTACGGTGTGTGTAGTGTCGTACACCTTGTTTGGTGGTTTCCTTGCGGTATCGTGGACTGACTTGGTACAAGGCCTGTTGATGTCTGCGGCACTGTTGATTGTGCCAATTGCAGCGATGAACGGCACGCCAAGCGATCTGGCTATGGCCCTGGAAGCGAAGAACCCTGAACTGATGACACTGTTCAATGACGTCAAGGGTGAGCCGCTATCGGCGATTGCCATTATCTCGTTAGCCGCTTGGGGCTTGGGTTATTTTGGTCAGCCACACATTCTGGCGCGATTCAAGGCGACCCGCAGTAACGCTGACATCGGTACTGCACGTCGTATCGCAGTGGGCTGGACGGCACTGTCAATGGCTGGTGCGATCCTGGTTGGCCTAGTGGGTATCTTGTTTGTTGATAACCAACTGGCAGGCAACCTAGATGACGGTGAGCGTATTTTCATGTTGTTGGTGAACTCTATGTTCCACCCAGTGATTGCCGGTATTTTGCTGGCGGCAATTCTGGCAGCAATCATGAGTACTGCTGACTCCCAGCTGTTAGTATCGTCTTCGGCATTGGCTGAGGATTTCTACAAGCAGGTATTCCGCCCGCAGGCAACATCGGAAGAGATTGTGAAGGTTGGCCGTATTGCGGTTGTCGCACTGTCGGTTATTGCTCTGATGCTGGCGATGAACCCTGATAGCACAGTACTGGGTCTGGTCTCTTATGCGTGGGCTGGCTTTGGTGCGGCATTCGGTCCGGCCTTGCTGCTAAGTTTGTTCTGGAAAGAAATGAACCGCAACGGTGCGTTGGCTGGTATCGTTATCGGTGCCATGACCGTGGTGATCTGGAAACAGCTGACCGGCGGTATTTTCGACCTATACGAAATTGTCCCTGGCTTTATCTTTGCCACGATCGCCATTGTGGCGGTGAGCAAGGCAACTGGCGGCGCTTCGAAGGCGGTTGAAGAGCAGTTCGAGACTTACCAGAAGAACTTGGTAGAGTTTAAATAATGTGCTGGATTAGCTAACCAGCTAAACCCAAATACAGAAACGGCTTCCCAATAGGGAAGCCGTTTTTTTATCTACAAAGCAAAGTTTTGACAATGTTTTTGACTAAATATTGACCACTTGAACAAATCAGACCAAAAAATATTTCAGTAGGCTTGTTCTGGTTAAGGGTATGATTTTTAAAGATATACACTCGGTTTGCGAACAATTAGATACAAAATAAACTTAATCGTGTACTAGTTTACTATTACATTGTTGTAGGGGTTCTGATAGTTTGTGCTGGCAATCACGCATTACTGTCACATTATCACTAGAAGTACCTGTTAAATGAAGTTGAAAATCTGCTCTGCTGTCATCTCTACACTTTTACTGGCTGGCCAAGCGTCAGCATTCACCCTTTATGAAGATGAGCAAACAAAGTTTGATATCGGTGGTGTCTTTGTTCTTGATGCCTTCCAGCCGGTGTTCGGCGAAGATGATATTTTCTCTGCCAGCCGTAGTATTTTGAACATGGGCGTTGAGCGTCAAATCCAGCCGGGTTTGACCATGGATGCCAAGTTCGAATGGGATCAGTTCCTCAATAGCCCAACGTCTGGCCGTAACAATTTCCGTAACCGTTTAGGTTATGTGTCTATTAACAGTGATGAGCTGGGTAACTTGCGTTTCGGTAAGCAGTGGTCGGCATACCACGATGTTGCCCGTTACATGGATAACCTGATCATTATCGATCCGGATGCAACTCCGATTTATTCTGAAGGTACCGACGGCGGCTTCGCGGCAACCGGCCGTGGTGATAACCTGGTAGCTTACCGCTATAGCGACAACGGCTTGAACGTGTCGGCGCACTATGGCTTTACCAGCGACGGTGAGACAAATGACGTTAAGCGTGACTACAACTACGCGCTGTCGACCAGCTACGACTTTGACTCGGGCCTGAGCCTGGGTGTGGCTTACCTTGAGAACAAGGTTGAAGTTTCAAATACGGCTGATGTGAATGGTCTTGAAGACGGCGATAAGCAAACAGCACTGACAGTCGGTGGTCAATATGTTGCTGGTGGCCTGAAGGTTGCAGCGGTTTACACTAAGGGTGAAAACATCCATAAAGCAGGCCTGCAAGGTGGTCCTCGCATGGAGTGGGCTGATGCCGATGCGGTAGACGTATATGCGCACTACGCACTTGAATCAGGTTTCCGTCCATACGCTTACGCTTCGCATGTTGATTTCGACGGTGAAGGTGATGTAACTGGTGACCGTCAAGTGTACGCTGTGGGTCTGTCTTACGCTTTCACTCCAGGTGCAACCTTGTCATTCGAGGTTAAGCGCAACGAGCTGAACGAGTTCAGTGGAGAATCTAGCCGTACTGACAACGGCGGTGGCTTTAACTTCGCCTGGGCATTCTAATCCCCGTATAGAAGCTATAGAGCTAACTATCAAAGGCTGGCATTGTTGCCGGCCTTTTTTGTCTGTGTTGATTGAAGGTTGATGTAACGCAACTCCGAAACTTTGCGGTTTATGGTTAGATACAGGGACTTTATGGGAGAGATTTCATGGCATTATCAGATAGAGAAAAAAGCCTGATCGCAGGTATGTTGTATAACCCGGGGGCTGATGATTTGCCTCAAGACCGCCAAAAAGCCCGCAGTTTGTGCCGCAAAATCAGCCATTGTGATGACAATAAAGAGCGCAATGCCTTGGTTCAGCAGTTGTTCGCGAAATCGGACGACTCGACAACCCTCAATGGCAATTTCATGTGTGACTATGGCTATAACATAGAGGTTGGCAAAAGTTTCTATATGAATGCCAACGGGGTGATCCTCGACTGCGGCAAAGTGATCATCGGTGATGAAGTAATGATTGGCCCTAACGTTACCTTATGTACCGCAGGTCATCCGATAGATGCGGCTACCCGCTATACCTATGAAGAGTTTGCCAAGCCAATTACGGTGGGCAATCAGGTGTGGATTGGTGCCAATGTGCTGGTGCTACCGGGGGTGACGATTGGTGACGGTGCGGTTGTCGGTGGTGGCAGTGTGGTGACCAAGGATGTTCCTGCCCACACGGTTGTGGTGGGTAACCCGGCCAAAGTGGTTAAAGAAAATATCAATGGTTAAACGGAAGCTTATTTGTAGAAGTTTATTGGTATAGGGTAAAGAACACCGCCGCGCTGGGGGAAGGTTAACGCGGCGGTGAGAGCCTGGTTATATCGCTGGCGACATCACCCCAAACGGCCTATTCGCAAGGAGGCTTGTTCACAAGCTGGTTTACTCACAAGGTGGAGCGAGGTGGATCATCGCCAGGCCGCCGAGTGAGGTTTCGCGGTATTTCTTGTTCATATCCTTGCCGGTTTGGTACATGGTATCAATCACCTTATCGAGCGAGATGCGCGATTTGCTGTTGCGCTTGAGGGCCATGCGCGAGGCATTGATCGCTTTCATCGCACCCATCGCATTACGCTCAATACAAGGGATCTGCACCAAGCCGCCAATAGGATCGCAGGTCATGCCCAGCGAGTGCTCCATGGCTATTTCAGCCGCCATGCAAATTTGCTCGTTACTGCCGCCGCGAATAGCGGTTAGGCCTGCTGCTGCCATCGAAGACGACACGCCAATTTCCCCCTGACAGCCCACCTCTGCGCCGGAAATCGATGCATTCATCTTGTACAGCATGCCGATAGCGGCAGAGACCGCAAGGAAGTCTTTGACTTGTTTATCATCCAGTTCGCGGATGAATTTGTTGTAGTACATCAGTACCGCTGGGATCACCCCGGCAGCCCCATTGGTTGGTGAGGTCACCACCTGTCCGCCAGCAGCATTTTCTTCGCTGACAGCAAAGGCAAATACATTGACCCAGTCCAGCACTACCATAGGATCGTTCTCGATCTCCTGGTTGGACTCGAGTTTCTTCAATAGGGCCGGTGCACGGCGAACCACATGCAGTCCACCTTCCAATACGCCTTCGGTCTCAAAACCACGAGCCATACAGTCCGACATCACCTGCCAGATCTGGCTTGCCTTGGCGTCCAGCTCTTGCTGGCTGCGGAATGCCAGCTCGTTGCGCAGGAACATGGCCCCGAGACTGAAGCCTTCTCGCTCGGTAATGGTGAGGATATCTTCCGCCGATTTAAACTCGAACGGCACGGTCACTTCGCTGGTGGCTTTACCATTTTGCAGCTCGTCGGCCGTTGCAATAAACCCGCCGCCAATCGAATAGTAGGTCTCGATGAAAAGTTGGTTGCCGGCTGGGTCGAAGGCAGTAATGGTCATACCGTTTTCATGCAACGGCAGGTTGTCGCTATGGAACAGCATGTCAGTATCGACATTGAAAGTAATGGTCTTCTTACCGGCAAGCAACAAGGTGTTGTTGGCAATGCCATCGGCCATCGCCTGGTTGGCCGCTTGGATATCAATGGCATCTGGTTTGTTGTTCATCAACCCGAGAATTGAAGCTCGGTCGGTGTGGTGGCCTTTGCCTGTCAGTGACAAAGAGCCGTACAGATCCACTTGAACCCGGGCCACATCGTCCAGCATGCCATCCACTTTTTGGCAGAAATCAAATCCGGCCAGCATCGGGCCGTTAGTGTGGGAGCTGGACGGGCCTACACCCACTTTGTAGATATCGAAAATAGATAACATGGTACTTCCTCATTGTTCACTTCTACCTGTAAGTTTGGCAAAAGATACATGCTAATTCTGTATAAGTGGCAAATAGTAAAAGCATATACTGACGATTAAGTATCCTGCATTTAAATTAGCTAAGGTGTGATCGCGGTGGGATTGATTGAGTCTAGGGCACGGCAATGAAAGGGAGTATCTAGTGGTAGAAAATAGCAAACAAGCCGTTTGCTAAGTTTCTCATTGGCTAGGTGGCCCCAGAGTAAAGGCCACCTCCATCTTAACCGAGGAACCGTTTATGAAATGCACTGTAAGTGCATTTCATCTTTTCCCCCTATTTTCTCCAGCCAGCAACCAGTCTTATGCTGTCTGAAATATCGCCAGATCAATGATCAAGGAACAGGTAGTTCTGCCAGCTTTTCATTCTGATCAGTACCTTACGCATCACCGATACATGCTCGAAGCTGTCGGAATAAACGGCGATTTCGACATTGGCCCCTTGCGGTAGGTTGTACTCGCTCAGATCATCAGTGATTTTTAATTTAACCAATGGACGGCCTTGGCGCAGTAACAAGTCGCTGCCGTACAACACTCCCGCGGCCTGGATTTGGCTCTCACCGATTGCTGGTAATACTTCAACTACCTCACCTTGGAACGTTTTGCCGGGCAGGGCACGGAAAATAAAGTCCGCCTTGAAGCCGGGGCGCAACCTGAGCAAGGAGTTTTGCCTAAATGCGCCGATAAAGAACTGCTCCTCCTGATGGACGAAGGTCATTACCGGTTTAAGTGGTAGGGGCACGGCCATCATTCCCGGACGTAAGGTGACCTGGGTGACATAGCCGGCGGTAGGGGCATGCACCACGGTCTCCTCAAGATTAAACTGGGCTTGGATTAACTGGGCACGCACCTTGGCGATAGCAGTATTCTCTCCCATGATTTGCGATTCATAGGCTAACTTTGCCCGCTGCTCTTCGGCACGGGCTGCTGAGAGCGATGCCTCGGCACTGCGGTAGAACTGGCGGCGGTTGTCCACTTCCGACTTGGTAAAAGCGCCACGCTTGTAGCCTTTTTCATAGCGCTGGAACTGGGTCAGGGTTCTGTCCCGCTCCGCAACGGCTCGCTCGGTACTGGCTTTGGCGGCATGATAAGCCGCTTCCAACCCCATCACATTCTGCTTGGCTTCGGCCAGCGCAGCTAACTGCAATTGGACTTCAGCTTCATACGGGGTCGGGTCGATACGAAACAGCACATCGCCTTTTTTAACTGGGGTATTGGCCTCAACAGGGACTTCCACCACTTTGCCCCTAACGCCAGTCACGATGGGAGTCGTGATATAAAACTGCCCACCCATGTTGCTGTGCGGGTGGTTGTAGTTCATTAGCAAAATCAGGGTGCCGATCAGGATAATACCGCCGAGCACCGCGGTCGGTACCGTCCATTTATTTAGCGGGATGTTGAAGATCTTGAACACCGCAATACACAGTGCGGCGTAGGTCAGAATGAGTAATAGATCCATTAGCGCTCATCCTCCTGCGGGTTGCTGCCGGTGCTGTTGTTACTGTTATTGCTGGGCGCAGAACCGTTATTGGCTTGTTTAGCCTGTATGACTTCCAACTCGGCTACTTTCCCTGTCAGGTGCTCGACCTGCTCCGAGAGCTTCAGTATTTCATGGTGTAGCTCGTTTTGTTCGTTCTGGATTTTGGTAAACCCCCAGCCCCTGTCTTCACGCCATAAAGTGGCCCAGATCCAAAGGAAAGGCCATAGGGCATGCAGGGTGAACAGGCTGACCCAGCCAGCGTAATGGATGGCATCCTGATGGGGATGGTTACGCTTTTTGGAGATTTCATAAGGGATATCGTGGATGGCGATGATCCCGTAGAACAGGAAGACCGCGACAAAGCACAATACGCCCAAGGCAAAATAGTCGAGAAACATCCTTGCTCCTTGTCCTTGGTGATCACATTAAAATTTAGCACTGATTTACTTTTATGCTTGTTTTTGTTGGCTTTATTTCGACAGGTTTCTGCAAGGTAAGACGGGCTGGCAATATCCTTTTAGGGAATTTATTCTCCAGTTTTTGACATTTTGGTCGATATAGAGAGTCAGCGAGAGAAAGGCCGCGACTTTTTGCAAAAAAGAGGGTTGCAAAAAGAGGGCGGTCTCACCGAATACCGTAGTCGTGTTCGGTAACATGGAAAAATGAAAACTGAGTATCGAGGGGATATGCCTTATCTAATGGTTATAACCGGCCTGTCAGCGGGCCTACTGGCGTGGATCCTGTATCGCGTGTTTACCTCTCAGGGTAAACAACAACAGTCGTTAGCAGAGAAACGACAGAAAGAAGCCCGATACCAGCAGGTGCTGGAAAAAGCCAAGATAGCCGAGCGCGAAGAAAAGATCTTCAAGGCCCAGACCGGGCATGTCCTCAGCCAGTTATCCTTGGCCAAAGAATATGAGCTCACCAATGTCCGTGAAGCCATCAATTGGTACGAGAAAGCCGCCAAGCTCGACAATATTATTGCCCAGAACGCCTTGGCCCGTTTGTGCCGTGCCGATATTGACGATCCGGATGGCGAAGCCAAATCGCAATACTGGGAGCAGGTGGTCAAAGCCAAGCGTGGCGAGGCCAAAGAGCTGTTTGAGCTTGGTCTGTTGCAGATCCGCGGGCAGGGAACCGAGATAGATGTCGAGGCAGGGCTGGAAAATGTGTTGCTGGCCGCTGATAAAGAGTTGTTGGACGCAATGCTGTTCCTTGGCGATTGGTATCTTTCGGAGTTTTCTCAGCCCCATCAGCCGTTGGAAGCCTTCTTGTGGCGTTTCCGTGCCGCTAAACAAGGTGATATCAATGGCTTCATGAAGACGGCATTCTGCTATCAGGCGGGGATCGGGGTGAGTAAAGACAGTTGCCGTGCCCTTTACTGGCTGGAGCGTGCAGCAGAGCGAGGCGAAGGTGAAGCCCAGTTGCTGGTGGCGAAAATGCACAACCGCGACACCATGGCCGAAGCCTCAATCGCTTATATCTGGTACTCCCTGGCGTATGTAAATGGTTACAAACAAGCTAAGGATGCACGGGATGAAGTGGTGCAGCAGCTTGATATTGATACCATCCTCGGCGTGCAGAATGTAGCGAACAGAGTCTATAAGTTGCTCAAGCAAGGCGAGGATCTGGAAGCCCACTCGGTGATTAACTTGCTCGATAAGTTATATGGCCGTAAAGGTTACCGACCAACAGAAGAGATGCTCGAAACCTTGGCGCTGGGCGAGCTGGAAACTGAAATGGCGACGTTGCAGCCAGTTGAAAAGGGAAGAACTGGCGAGCAAGCTTCATCTTCAACGGTATCTAAAGCAACAGGAGCGGCAGCAACTCATACAAAGACTGCACAGGCTGATTTGAACACGGATAGCCAGGCTCTGAATACCGATACCGGGGTGATGTTTGGTACCGATAGCCGTCACTCTTCCATGTCGGGTTACCAGCAGCAATCTTGGCAGACTTCATGGGATAGCCTGCTGGCAGATAATGAAAACAAGCAAAAAAGTGAAAATAGCGACTAATAGCACTGCTTGACTGTTTGATTTATTGGATAAAAGGCCCACCGAGATAATTCTTTCGGTGGGCTTTTTTGTTATTGAGCGCGGATATAGTCCAGCAGTTGCGGCATTTCCGTCAGGGTGATCACCCTGGGATCTTTGATTTCAGGCGCATGGGGGGCCGCATAATGGAACGTGGGGATCCCGGCGTTGAGTCCGGCCTGTACACCGCGGGAGGTATCATCGACAAACACGCAGTCTTGTAGCCGGTAGCCCATATTCATCGCAGCAAAGTGGAGTAAGTCCGGATCTGGCTTCCAGCTGCTAGCTTCGAACCCGCTGAATAGCTTACCTTCGAAATAGTGCAGCATATTGGTCAGGCCAAGGGTATGTTCCATTTTGTGTACCGGGCCGTTGGAGGCGATGCACATATCGATGCCTAGTTGGGTGAGCTCCTCGAGTAAATCTGGCACGCCCGCAATAGGCGTCAGGTGTTCATTGAACAGCTTGCGACACTCTTCCCGGTACATCGGTTCAAGGGTATCGATAGACACGGTTACCCCTGTGCGGCGGCGGGTTTCGGCGAGGATATCGACAATCTTGCCGCCTTGGAAGTGCTCAATACATTCATCGAGGCTCAGCTCGCCGCCAAGCCGAGAAAAAATGTTCACTAATGCTTGGTTACACAGCCGCTCGCTGTCTACCAAGGTTCCGTCGCAGTCAAAGATGACGCAGCGGGTTTGATAGGGCTGATCCTTATTCATATTCTTATCCTGTATATCTCGCTGTCTTGATTGTTAATCCAGCCCTGCGATTTCGACAATACAGAGTTTGGTGTTTTGCTAGCTACATCGCCAACCGCCTATAAAATGACAAGAATTATTTGAATCAGCGCTCATTAAGCGGGTTATCAGCAGCCTCGTGCGGCTTTGGGCTTGCCGTCATGCGCTGTGCTTGTTGATGAAGGACTCAAGTATTGCGGCCCCTGAGTCGACATTGTTTTGCTCTGCATGCAAAAAGGCCCAGATTACATCTTCGTGTTCAGTAACCAGCTGGTATAAACCGTGGTGTTTGGTGGCGTTTGCGGCCTGCTGACGGTAGCGCAGGGCATAGGGTTCAACCCAGTTGGCGAGGGTCTCGACCAAGGTACCCCATTCAAGATCGAGCCATTTTTCAGCGTCACGCTGACCTTTGTTTTCCATCTCGCTGTCGTGGTCTGGGCAGGCGATATCGATACCGTTTAATCCTGTTTTAAGCTTGCTTGCTGTGATTTGCTCGACCTTTATCAAAAGTTGCCATTTATGGATGTGGTTATCGTCACTATACTTGTTGGCAAAAGTAGTAAAAAAGGCAATGCCGTAAAGTTCACCGAAATAGGCGGAAAGGAGCAGATCTGTTTGCATGGGCGGGGCCTGTGTTGATGGTTTGGTTGAATATGCCAGGTGAGGCAGTGGTGGCAATTATAAGGGGTGGCTATGACTTCATCCATTTTTCCTTCATGGCTTGGCGGCTATGAAGTTAGGGAACATGTAAAGAACCCGAATATTTCGGTCGGGGAGCACACATATTATTCAGGTTATTATCATGACAAGCATTTCGAAGACCACTGTGTCCGCTATCTGCTGGGGGATCACTCGAGCCGTGCGGTGTGGGAGTCGGGGATTTTCGGCGAAGTTGACCAGCTTATCATCGGTAAGTACTGCTCGATTGCGTCCGGGGCGACATTCATGCTGGCGGGCAATCAGGGCCACCGCCATGATTGGATTTCCTCGTTTCCTTTCGATGTGGGTAAATTCGGCGATAAGGTGAAATCCGGCTTCGAACGGGCTGGTGACACCTTAATAGGCAACGATGTTTGGATTGGCAGTGAGTGCGTCATTATGCCCGGGGTAACTATAGGTGACGGTGCGGTCATTGGCGCTAGAACTGTTGTGACCAAAGATGTTGCGCCATATGCGGTGATTGTGGGTAATCCGGGTCAGGAGATCAAAAAGCGTTTCAGTGAAGAGCACATTGCCAAACTGCTGGAAATGAAATGGTGGGATTGGTCGATTAAACAGCTTCAGCAGAATATGGACGTTATGTGCAGTAACGATATCGATGCGTTGTACGAGCGGTATCTGCATTTCGAACAGTAAGGCTGAGCTCTAAGTTATAGATGAAAACCGGTCAGCTTGCTGACCGGTTTTTTCGTGTAAGTTTAACTCACAAGTAATGGGTTGGGCTGTGCCCGGTCCAGCTCTTAAAGGCGCGGGAAAAGCTGCTGAGATCGGCAAACCCAAGCCGGAAGGCAATATCGGTCAGGTTGATGTTGGGCTGGTTGAGCAGCAATAGGGCTTTTTCCAGCTTATATTGCTCCACAACCTGCCGGTAGCTGGATCCTAATACGGCGAGGCGGCGATTGAGCGTCCTGACACTCATCAGCATCTCGGTAGCTATTTTCTCTCGAGAAATAGCCTTTAGGTTAGGTTCGTTATCAAGCAACTTGTAGATCAGCAGAATAATATCGTGGCTCTCCAATTGGCTGACAGCCTGGCGCAGGGGAGGGATTGCAACGGAATAGATGTTGGGATCGCGGCCTTTCAATTGGACTTCAGCTGCATTACGGGGAAAGCAGATCTTTAAAATCGGCGAGCCCGTTTTGATTTGGCATCCCATCAACTGCTCGAACTGCGGCTGAAGCGCTTTGGGAAAGGGCCAACGGGTGATTTTCAGTACCAGGTTATCCATTCCCCCTGTGACTTGTTGAATCATCTCGATAAGGGTGGCGACATACATCATGAAACCGCGATCGGATACCTTCGACTTGTCATTGAAGGGATCATGGTTGATCACCCAAAGCTCGCTGTTGCCTTTTGGTGTGATGTGGTGCTTGAGCCGGATGGGGGAGCCTATCAAGATGCAGTATTGGCAGGCATCCTGAATAAAGGTAATAAGATCATTACCTGTCCACAGTGCCAATGAATAGCAGCTGAAGGTGAGTGGTGATACATACTTGGCGGCATATGCCGGAAAGAGTGGCTCCCCGCTGTCCTGGCACAGCTGGTTGAAACGGTAGCTGAATGCGCGCAGATCGGCAGGGCGTATCCGGATCCTTTCACTGGCGGTTTCATCGGGAAAGTAATTGCTGGGCTCGAGGCCGAAATCTACGGCGGCTTGCTGGAGCATTTCCCGCCATCCTTTATGGAGCGACATGGACGCGCAGGGGACTTGTGGCATGGAGGCTTGATTAGTTATGTGACTTAATGAATATCGTATTGATTTTATCGACTGAATGCATTTGACTTTTCACCAAAATGTGACTTGGTTGAACACTGTTGCAATGGTATTAAGTGTTTATTCAGCCAACTTGTCCGGGCTGCCATCGGGCAGGTATCTGTTGGCCAGATTAGCTTGGGGTGTGCTTATGCCAGCTCTGTTGCAGGGCGAGCTCCAGCGGGGTGTGTTGAAGCATGGGAAGCTGCCACTGAGTAGGGCGGATCGGCAATTTACCGCCGCGTTGCCATAGCGAGCGCATATTGATGAAACGACGAAACAGAGGTGAAAACACTGAGATGGCTTCCATCACCGTCCAGTGTAAAGGGGTAACCGTGACGGGCTTGCCAGTACTGAGTGCCAAGCCCCGGGCAATATCTTTGATACTGGCTTGGTGGCCGGGGTAGTAGTTGACCGAGAGCGGCGAGCTGAATGTTGGATCCAGCGAAAGTTGCTGGATGAGGTTTTCCGCTAAATCAGGCAAATAGGTCCAGTAATGGTTCATTCCATAGGCGCTTGGGGATTGCAGGATCAATTTGTGGTTGGTTTCTTTGACCAATAGTCCGAGGTAGCTGTGGTGTTGGGAAAAATTCAGGTTGTGCCCATAGCAGAGTACCTTGATATTCGCACCGGCGTTGGCGGCCATGTCCAATTGAGCGCTGATTTTTTTAGGTAGTACATAAGCTATGGGCGTTTTTTTATGCCAGAACGCAAGGCTATTGAATAGTGGTTGCTTGGTATCGTAGACGTTGGTTGTGATCACTAGGTTGCGGCGGAATCGGATCACCTGTTTGAGGATTTCGTCGAGAGAAAAAAACACCCGCCCGCCCTCGATTGGGTCGGGCAGGTGCAGGAAAACTGTGTCCGTTTCCGCCACTAGGGCTTCTAGTAAGTCATGATCGTGCTCCGTGAGCTCAGCCAAGGTCATATTGGCTGAGAATGAAATCGGCTGGCTGGGATCGGCAATAGTGGCGGTAATTTGCCAATTGAATCTCTCTAGAGATTTGCAAAGTAGTGCTCCCATCTCATGTTCAGCACCTAATACTAAGGCTCTTCTCATGTTTTTCTCCAACCTTGCGATTCATTTCAAAATCATCCCCCTTAGTTAAGAGCTTTTTCTCGTTATAGTGAATAGATAAAAACACATAGTGGGTATTTGAGAATGCATAACATGGAATGGGACAGCATTCGCATCTTTCTTGCTGTGGCTGAAGAAGGAAGTATGTCTGCTGCTGCGCAGAAATTGGGAATGTCACAGCCGACGGTCAGTCGGCACATATCGGCCCTCGAGGAAAAAGTGGGCTTTAACCTGTTTGATCGCTCAACACAGGGGCTGGGTTTGACCTTGGTCGGCAATGAATTGCTGGTGGCCGCCAAGGAGACAGCCAAAGGCGTCGATGGTTTTATCTCTAAGGCGTCGGCACACAGTGGAAAACACATAGGTCATGTCCGGCTGGCGGCCAGTGATACGATATCTTTTTATTTTATGCCAGCACTGCTTAATGAGTTCCAGCGGCAGTTTCCTGATATTGAAATTGAAGTCTTGGTCGCCAATAAAGAGGTGAACCTCAACAAGCGAGAAGCCGATCTGCTGATATCTAAGACCAGGCCTGAGCAGTCAGACTTGGTTGTGAGCTTATTGCACAGTGAGACAATTGGGTTTTATGCCCATCGAGACTATCTCGAGGAGTACGGCAAACCTACCTCGGTGTTGGAGCTTCACGACAGCGAGCACCAAATCATTGGCTACGATCAGCAGAAGGTCTATATCGAAACAGCGAACCGGTTCGGCAAGCCGCTCAATAAGTCGCATTTTAATTTCCGTACCGATAGCTTCAAGATGCAGCTTGAACTGGCTCGGGCCAAAGCGGGGGTCGCAGTGGTATTTCATTCCATTGCAGAGCGGT
The DNA here is from genome assembly GCF_056158405.1 of Photobacterium sp. AWH4_225. Classification (NCBI taxonomy): domain Bacteria; kingdom Pseudomonadati; phylum Pseudomonadota; class Gammaproteobacteria; order Vibrionales; family Vibrionaceae; genus Photobacterium; species Photobacterium sp. AWH4_225. Next base: position 1,275,313 of record NZ_JBSWTF010000004.1, read on the forward strand.
ATCCCGAGCTAGAACTGATTGACCTGCCCGATCTGACCCTGCCCGATGCCCAATGGTGGCTGGTATGCCATCACGATGTCCATATCAATCCTAGGATCCGTCACTTGATGTCTTTTATCAGTGAATGGTTCCGATCACCGCACGATAAAATCCGGAAAATCAGCTAGTTATAATCATTTTACTGCTCTTCTGACGAAGAGCAGTTTCCTTCCTCATTAAAATGATGCTTTTTTCCGCTTATTGGGTCTTCTTTTTTCTATAATTTGTTTAATGCGATAAACATTTCTGTGTGTTTTTTTGTTGCCACTGGTTACAAAATAGACGCGCGAAAACGTTTTCGTTGCTTTAAACTTGATCTGAACCAGTGAATTTTCAATTTTTTTCAAAATTATCGAAACAAAAGTTGAGTTATTCAAAAAAAATTGAATAATGTAATCAAAAGCTATAAATCAGAAGAAAATGCTGCTCCACACATTTTTCTTCTGGATAGGTCAACAGACCGGATAGACGTGTAACGGAACTTATTGTTCTTGAGCCCAATTTAATCTGATGAGATAACCCATGAGCAACTCTCTAGTACTTGTAATCAACTCTGGCAGTTCTTCACTTAAGTTTGCCCTTATCGACACTGTTAGCGGTGAAGCGACCCTAAGCGGCCTTGGCGAATGTTTCGGCCTGCCTGAAGCGGTAGTAAGCTGGAAAATTGATGGTGAGAAGCACGAGCACATGCTTGATGCAGAAGGTAACCACCACCAGCAGGCAGTTGATCGCATTGTTGCCCTGCTTGAAGAGCTAGGCATGAAGCAAGACATCGTTGCTATCGGTCACCGTGTTGTACACGGCGGTGAGAAATTCACTAAGACGGTTAAGATTGACGAAGCTGTACTGGAAGAGATCGACAACCTGAGCGATCTGGCTCCTCTTCACAACCCTGCTCACGTTATCGGTATGCGCGCGGCAATGAAGGCGTTCCCAAGCCTGTCTCAGTACGCGGTATTTGACACTGCTTTCCACCAGACTATGCCAGCTAAAGCATACACTGGTGCTATCTCTCAGAAGCTATACAACGATTACGGTATCCGCCGCTACGGTTTCCACGGCACGAGCCACTTCTTCGTAAGCCGTGAAGCAGCGAAGATGATCAACAAACCTGTTGAAGACAGCAACTTCATCTCTGTTCACCTAGGCAACGGCGCATCTGTATGTGCAGTTAAGAACGGTAAGTCTGTTGACACCAGCATGGGCTTCACCCCACTTGCAGGCCTAATGATGGGTACTCGTTGTGGTGACCTTGACCCAAGTATCATTGAGTTCCTACTGAAGAAAGGTTGGTCTCAGGAAGAAGTCTTCGACGAGCTGAACAAGAAGTCTGGTCTTCTAGGTGTATCTGGCCTAACAAGTGACTGCCGTGGCATCATCGAAGCGATGGAAAATGGTCACGAAGGCGCAACGCTAGCGTTTGAACTGTTCTGCTACCGTGTAGCTAAGTACATCGGTTCTTACATGGTTGCGCTAGACGAGCTAGACGCAATCATCTTCACTGCGGGTATCGGTGAGAACTCTCAGCCAATCCGTAGCAAGATCCTAGAGAACCTGAAGATCTTCGGCTACCGTGAAGACGAAGAAGGCAACGCTGCAGCACGCTTTGGCAACGCTGGTATCATCACCAAGCCAAACACGCCAGTTGCTATGGTTATCCCAACCAACGAAGAGTGGGTAATCGCTAAAGAGTCAATGGAACTGCTACACGCTTAATTGCTAGTTCACTGTAGACACTTACAGCATAGATACTTACGCATATAAATATTAAAGAAACCGCCAGCAGAGATGCTGGCGGTTTTTTTATGGCTAGAATTCATCACCACCTGGAAAGCTTATATCGATATCGGCGAAGTGGAAGAGAGCCGACGCTTTTTTACGATTTCCTCCCTGATATGGTCGTAGATAAAATTGAAAACGAAGGCATAAAGAGTAATAAACACTGTCACACCAATGTCCATGATCAGCGCTTGGTACAGGCTCACCCCCAATATCACAGCCATGACAGGGATGGTTAGCACCAACAGGCCAATTTCGAACAAAACCACATGGAAGATTCGCATTGCGATAGTGCGCTGGGTTTTGTCGCCCGGGAAAAACTTATCGAATACCCAGTTGAAAACGAAGTTCCAGGCCATGGCGATCGTCGCGATGATTATCATGGTTCCTGATAGCGCTCCGACTTGATGGTCAGTAAAGGCCATTAGCAACACAATCGACAGCGATACCGCTAGTACTTCGAACAATACGGCATGGAACACCCGCTCAATAGCACCCATTTATCTATCTCCTCTTGTTTCATGGGCTACAAAAGAGCGGGCATTTTGGCAGCTTGAAACTTAACAGCAAGATAGTGCTTATCACACATCGTGATAGCTAATTTAATTATTGATGCAGTATTTTACCAATCTTCATTCAGCAGTTTAGTGAATGCCTGAACCGCCGTGGATAGACTGTCAGGTTTGGCTTTGGTGATCAGGTAGAACTGGCTTTCAAGCGTCCACTTGTCGGGCTGGAGGGCGATCAGGTGCTGGCAGGCGTGGTTTTGCTCGATAAGGTGGGTTGGCAGGAAGCTGAGGTGACTACCAGCAAGTGTCAACATCAGGCCAGATTCGACATGCCAGCCACTGTAGAGCTTGGCGCCGGGGTGTTGTTCAATATCGAGCAGCCGTTTCATGGACTCGGCTGCGTAGCCCCCCATATTTATCCGGCAGCCTGATAACGCATAGTTATTGGCAATAATCTTTGTTGCCAAATCTTTTCGGGCATACAAGTGGCTCTGTTCGACAAATAGCGGGATGGCAAAGTCAAATGCCGTGCGCTGGTGCTCGCCGAGTACGCAGATCATCATATCCAACTGGGCACTCGAGAGTTTTTCGTTGAGTTGGGTGAAGTCGCCGACATCCAAGGTAACCTCGACATCGTCACTGAGCTGGTAGAATTGCTCTATGGCTTTGAGCAGTGGGTTGTTGGTCAGGGTCGCAGTATTATCCAAGCAGCCGACCCTAACATGGCCAGATAAAGTTGACTGTACCCCTTTGAGTTTGAAGGCATATTCAGTCAGCATCGCGCTGATTTCATTTGCATAATTATACACTGACCTTCCTTCGTCAGTCAGTTCGAAACCACTCCTTCCCCGCTTGCACAGGCTGATCCCTAAGCTTTTTTCCAATGTGATAAGCTGGTTGCTCAGTACGGGCTGGCTCAGACCTGTGCTATGGGTAGCGTTGCTGATCCCGCCCTGCTCAACGATTTCGCGGAATAACTCGAGGCGGCGTAGGTCTCTTTTATCCAGTGTCGGGGCTTGGATGGTCATAAAGGTTTTCCATAATAAATTTCGAATGTTTGTATTTAATAATATGTATTTATTCGAATGTAACAAGCTGCTAACTTTTTTTATGTGATATTTAGGGATAAAAATGCAGGGTGGCTGAATGACCAAGAAAGGAAAGGAATCGAAAATTAATGACTTCGAGCTGGAGCCGGTACCGCAGCAGGCAAAGCGGAGCTGGATAGTGATCAGCTTGATTTGGCTGGCGATTGGGATTGATATCTCGGGCTTGTTCCTTGGTGCATTCCTCAGCAGCGGACTGCCGATAGATCAGGCCCTGACAGCGACGTTCGTTGGGTCGGCGCTGCTGGCGGTGCTCGCCATGCTGTGTGCCAATATCGGTTTTCAGGCAGGGGTATCAACGCCGTTGGTGAGCAGTGCAGTGTTTGGCCGCCTTGGTGGTAAAACCATGGGGGCTATCACCGGGATCTCGCTGGTGGGGTGGTTTGCCTTCCAGGCCGATTTCTTTGCCTTGATTATGGTGGATGCGCTGGCGAAATATGATGTCGTCGTTTCCCATGGTACCGCCTTAGTAGGCGGAGGCCTGCTGATGATGGTGACTGCCATTTATGGGGTACGGGCACTGGGCAAGCTCAGTACCTATTCTGTTCCTCTAATGGTCACGCTGATCACCATTGGTTTGTATATGGCGTCAGGTGTTCAGTCTTCGTCAACCAAGGTGATCGAGTCACCGTTGTCGATGGGTGAGGCGATTTCGTTTGTAATGTCGATTTGGATTCTGGCTGCCGTTGCTGCGCCGGATATTGCCCGTTATGCCAAGACCCGCAAAGATGCCATTCTCGGCGCCGGCTTCGGCTTCTTGTTTGGTAACAGTGCCATTATCGTGGTTGCGCTGCTGCTGACCCAAATGACAGGTACCGATAACCTGGTTGATGTTTTCTTCTCGCTCGGTTTGGGGCTAGCCGCCATCATCGTGCTGGTGTTTGCCCAGTGGACGACTAACAGTAGCAATTTGTGCTCAGGCGCTTTGGGGATGTCGGTAACGCTGCCTTCTGTTCCGCGTCCGCTGCTGGTCGTGTTGATGACGATTGTCGGCCTGGCGATTGCCCAATTTGGCATGGTCGATAAGTTTACCGCTTTCCTAACCCTGCTGGGCGTGACTATTGCCCCATCAGCCGGTGTATACCTAGCGCAATATTACCTGATTGATAAAGAAGCGCTGACTTTCGAGCGTATCTCCAAAGCCCCTGACTGGATGTTCAAAGGCTTGATTGCCTGGGGCTTCGGCAGTGTTATTAGTGCCTGTACCGCAGGTGAGTTTTTCGGATTGTTTACGCTAACCAGTATTTCGGCCATTGACGGCATCCTTGCCTCGCTGATGGCTTACATGGTGCTCGTAAAGTTGTCAGTCGTAGAAAAGGAGACTGCGCGTGATTATCAATGAACAAATGATCGATGATATAGCCTTGGGCGCGACAGTGCTGGGTACGGGAGGCGGGGGTGACCCATACAGTGGTGCCCTGATGGCCAAGGTAGCCATTGCCAATGCCGCCAAACCGGTTGAGATCATTGCACTTGATGACGTCGAAGATGGCTGGATGACGGTGCCTTCATCGATGATTGGCGCACCGACGGTGGCGATTGAGAAAATCAACTCAAGAGATCAGATGCTGGTGGCGTTCGAAGCCATGGAAAAAGCTGTGGGATGTTCTATTGAAGCCACCTACCCGATTGAGGTCGGCGGGTTTAACTCCCTTATCCCTATTTTGGTTGCAGCACAGAAAGGCATCCCGGTAATTGACTGTGATGCCATGGGGCGGGCGTTCCCGGAATCGCAGATGGTGACCTTTTACCTTGATGGCTTGCCATCGGCGCCCAATACCTTGGCTGATGAGAAAGGCAATGTGGTGACCTTACACCCGCTTGATGGGGTATGGTCAGAGCGTTTTGCCCGCCCGATCACTGAGCAGATGGGCGGCTCGGCGGCAATGTGTGACTACCCAATGCGCGGTGAGTTGCTCAAACGCAGTGCCCTACCGGCAACCCTGACCAAGGCGATGAAGATCGGTGCGGCGATCCGCAAAGCGAACGATGAAGGCAAGAGTGGCGTGGCAGCGGTGCTGGATATCGTCGGTGGCCACAAAATTATCAGCGGCAAGATTATTGAAATTGAAAGGAACACCAGTGGCGGTTTTGTCAAAGGCGGTGTGACGATTGAACGGCTTAGGCATGCTGATCCGGAATCAACGATTGATGATGTTTATGTTCACTTCCAGAACGAGTTGCTGCTTGCCCACCAAGGGGTAAAGGCAGGTGACTTATCGCAGGAAAACTTGCTAGCGGTGACGCCAGATTTGATCTCGATTTTGGATCATGAAACCGGCCACCCTATTACTACCGAGCAGCTTCGCTATGGCCAGCGGGTCGATCTTATTGCCTATCCTTGCGATGAAAAGTGGCGGACTGACAAAGGGATCGAAGTGGCGGGGCCGGCTTATTTCGGTTACCCAGCTCAATATTGCCCGGTGGAATCATTGAAGCTGTTATCCCCAACGACCCAGGCGAAATAGGAGTACGAAGTATGGAACAGAATCAATTTTGTTTAGGCCAGTTTCGTTTGGGTATTGACGTGGGCGGTACCAACACCGATGGGGTGTTGTTAGATGCTGCGCTTAACTGTGTCGCCAAGGTCAAAGTAGCGACCACTGCCGATATTGCATCGGGGATCGACGGCGCGATTAACGCTTTACTCGCGCAGGCTGGTATCACTGGCGATCAAGTCCAGCACGCCATGCTAGGCACCACCCAGTGCACTAACGCGATTGTCGAGCACAAGGGGTTGGATAGGGTCGGGATGATCCGCCTGTCGCTGCCAAGCGGCAGTAGCGTACCCCCACTGTGTGGCTGGAGCCGTGAGTGGCAGGATTTGCTTGGCGGACACTTCTACGAGGCGCATGGAGGCTACGAATACGATGGCCAGCTTATTGCCGAGATCCAAGAAGCGGAGATCCGCCAATTGTGCCAACAAATGCGCGGCAAGGTTGATTCGGTAGCGATATGCGGGGTGTTTTCGCCGGTAAACAGCCAGCAGGAGTTGCAGGTTGCGCAATGGCTCCGCGAAGAGTTGCCGGGCGTTGGTCTTTCCCTGTCGCATAAGATCGGTAGCCTTGGCATGCTTGAGCGTGAGAATGCCACTATCCTCAATGCGGCCTTGCAGGGCACAGCCAAGCGCTTTGTCGAAGGTTTTTGCCATGCTCTCGAGGCACACCGTATCAATGTGACGCCGTATTTCGGCCAGAATGACGGTACCCTGATGTCGCAGGAGTTTGCTCTAAAATACCCGATTTTGACTGTCGCCTGTGGGCCGACCAACTCGATCCGTGGTGCCAGCCACCTGACAAACTTGTCCGATGCGATTGTGGTTGATGTCGGTGGCACGACATCAGATATCGGTGCGTTGACTCATGGCTACCCGCGTGAGTCGAGTGCAGCGGTAGAACTTGGAGAGGTGCGCACCAATTTTCGGATGCCGGATATCCTGGCTATCGGCATTGGCGGCGGTACGGTGGTAAAAGGTGCGATTGAAGCTGGAGATGTTCGTTCGCTACAGCTAGGGCCGGAAAGTGTCGGCCACCAACTGACCCGAAAGGCGCGCAGCTTTGGCGGTGATACCCTGACATTGACAGATATTGCGCTTGAAAAGGGTGCAATGAAATGGACAGGCGAGCCGCAGGCACAGCCTCTTGGCATTGACATGATCACTGCCGAGCTTGTTTACCAGCAGATGGTGGAGCGGGTGGAAGAGGGTATCGATAAGATGAAAACCTCGGCCGCCAAGGTGCCGGTGATCCTGGTGGGCGGTGGCAGTGCTTTGTTACCTGATAGCTTTAGTGGGGTCAGTGAAGTCGTCCGCCCTGAGCATTTCGAAGTCGCCAATGCCATCGGGGTTGCCCTAGGAGAGATCTCCGGACAGCTGGATAAAATCGTTGAGATTGCCCCGGATCAGCGCCTAGAGGTACTGAAGGCCTTAGAGCAGGAAGCCGAGCAACTGGCGGTAGAAGCCGGTGCTTGTCCCGACAGCGTGCAGGTAATCGAGCGCCACGAAATTCCGCTCAGCTACCTGCAGGGCAACCGGGTCCATGTGAAGATCAAAGCGGCGGGAAAAATCGCCTAGCCATTATCGAGCCAGCTTAATCGGAAATCTATTACTGCAAGCAATAGCCCACAGTAAGACACTATGAAGCCCGGGGCGGGATATCGCCCCGGGCTTTGTTTTTCTATCGTTGGAGTATCAAGTGTCCCTGTTATTGGTCAAGCAACCTCAGCGCTTTATCAAGTAACTGCTTGGCTTGCTGGATATGTTCTTTGTCTTGGTGTCGCGGTGCCGTACTCTCTCGCTCGATCAGTGTGACACCGATATGGGTGATGTCTACCTGATCCGCTGGGGCGGTAAGCAGCTTGTTGACTGCAGTCTGGCCGAGTAATTTAAAATCCTGCTTGATGGTGGTCAGTGGCGGGGAGAAAAATGCACTGTCCTCGGTGCCATCAAAGCCGATCACCGACACACTGTTTGGCACGTCGATACCCATTTCATTCAAAGCGCGCAGTGCTCCTAGAGCCATCTGATCATTGGCGACCAGCACGCAGTCGAAGTGGCGGTTTTGCACAATCGCCTGGCGCATGGTTTGGTAGCCGCTTGAGGCTGACCAGTCTCCTTCGCATTGGGCGATAATATCTAGCTGGTGGATGGCAAAAATATCCTGCCAAATTTGGGTTCTTTGTTGAGAGGCATAAGAGACATTGGGGCCGGTTAATAATACCGGCTGAGTCCGCCCAAGTGCGATAAGCAGTTCTGCCCCTTGCTTCGCACCGTTGCCGTTGGCACTGCACACCGCATTGACCTGGGTACCGTCTGGCACATCAATGAACAGCAGTTTTACCTTGGCGTACTTTTGCATGAGTTCACCAGCAAGGTCACTAGATACCGGTGCGTTGATAATAATTGATTCAACCTGCTGGGCGATCAGCTCCCTAACGGCACTTTCAATGTCTTGGTCTTCAAGGTTATCTACCGCCGAGATGGCCAAGGTATAGCCTGCGTCATGGGCTTGTTGGCGTACCCCGTTGGCAATCATTGCCGCACCATGAAATGCCATGTCCAACGTGATCAAGCCAATGATTTTATTCTGAACTTTAAGTGCCTGCGCGGCTTTGTTCGGGATATAACCAAGCTCTTCTATAGCTGCAAGTACCCTTTCCCTGGTTTTGATCGATACATTTTCCGCGCCGTTGGTAACTCGGGATACCGTTTGGGTAGAGACACCGGCCAAACGGGCGACATCTTTGAAAGTTGCAGTCATTGTTTGCCATCCATTTTGAACATGTAAAGCATTCTATCATGAACATGACAAAAGGCCTTTCTGTTGATTTATGTTTTCGAAAACATTTGGTGATGATTCTCACGTAACTCAGGTTTGAAAAGGATCTTTGATCACATTTTCATCGCTATTGGCTTTTTAAATGGCTTGTTAGTGATCTAATTTATTTGTAAATGTTATCGAAAACAATTTTTGAGAGACTATGACAAAGCTACTTCATTTACAGAGCCAGAACCTGAGTTTGGTGTTTAAGTTGGGGCGTATTCCGGAGATTATCCATTGGGGTAACAAGGTATCCGCCATTGATGAAGATCTGTTTCTGGCGACCGAGCGCCCGGTGAGCCAAGCGCGACTCGATGTCGATGTGCCGTTGAGTGTTTGTCCTGAACTTGGGGCGGGGCATTTCAATGCGCCAGGCCTTGAAGGTAATCGCCAAGGCCATGACTTTGCCCCGGTGTTTACGATGGAAAACTACCGCCACCAAGGACAATGCGTGGTGTTCGAGCTGGTTGATGACGTGGCCATGCTGCAACTGGATGTGGAGTTCGAATTGGATGCCAGCAGTGATGTTCTGCGCCAGAAGCTCATTATCAAGAACCTTGGTGATGAGGCTTACTCGCTGGACAAATTGGCGTGTACCTTGCCGGTGCCTTATCACGCCAATGAGTTAATGACTTTCCATGGTCGTTGGTGCCAGGAGTTCCAGACCCACCGTGTTGCGTTTGAGCACGGTGGCTTTGTTCAGGAAAACCGCCGCGGCCGTACCTCGCACGAGAACTTCCCGGGCTTGTTTGCCGGTGCCAAAGGGTTCACTGAGCAATCTGGCCAGGTATGGGGATTTCACTTTGCTTGGAGTGGTAACCACCGCATGCGTGCCGATGTTCGTAGTGATGGACGCCGCTTTATCCAGGCCAGTGAGTTGCTGTTCTCCGGCGAAGTTGCTTTGGCTCCACATGAAAGCTATTCCACGCCTGAGCTCTTTGCGACCTACAGCAACGCTGGTTTGAATGGGATCTCTGAGCGTTTTCACCGCTATGTTCGCGAAAACATTCTGGCGTTCACCCCAGATCAGCCTCGCCCGGTGCACCTTAATACCTGGGAGGGGATCTACTTCGACCATGATCCTGACTACATCATGAAGATGGCCAGCGAAGCGGCTCGAATGGGCGTCGAGCGTTTCATTATTGATGACGGCTGGTTTGTCGGCCGTGATGGCGAAAAAGCGGCGCTGGGTGATTGGTACCTTGATGAAACTAAATACCCGAATGGCCTGGAGCCGGTGATCCAGCATGTGGTGGATAACGGCATGGAGTTCGGCCTGTGGGTTGAACCAGAGATGGTCAGTATGGACTCGCACCTCTACCGTGCTCATCCTGATTGGGTCTTAGGCATCGAGGGTTACCAGCAGCCGTCAGGCCGTTGGCAGTATGTACTCGACTTGCAAAACAAGGACTGTTTCGATTACTTGTTTAGCCGTTTGGATGATTTGCTTAGTCGCTACCAGATCAGCTATCTCAAGTGGGATATGAACCGCGAATTGGTCCAGCCGGCCCACAATGGCAAACCTGCAGTGAAGGGACAAACTTTGGCTTTCTATGCTCTGCTTGATGCATTAAGGGCTAAGCATCCAGAGGTTGAAATTGAATCCTGCTCGAGCGGTGGTGGCCGCATCGATTTCGAAGTGCTCAAGCGTACCCATCGTTTCTGGGCATCAGACTGTAATGACGCTTTGGAGCGCCAGACTATCCAACGAGGCATGGGTTACTTCTTCCCGCCGGAAGTGATGGGTGCCCACATTGGCCCTGCCGAGTGCCACTCAACCAAGCGGATGCACAACATCAACCTGCGCGGCGTGACGGCACTGCAGGGCCATATGGGTGTCGAGCTGGATCCAGTCAAGGTCGGTGAAGAAGAGAAGGCGGCTTTCGCCCACTACATCGAGCTGCACAAGTGTTTCCGCTCCCTACTGCACAATGGCCGCGCCTTCCGGATCGACCCGGCAGATGAGCGCCAATACATTTATGGCGTCGAGCATCAGGACGAAATGTTGATCACTGTCTGCCAGCGCGCGATGCCATCCCATGCCCTGCCAGCCCCGCTTCGTTTGAGCTGCTTGGAAGCAGAAGCGATGTACTCGGTAAAAATTGTCGAGATGCCCCAAAGCTCGTTCCAGCTGATGAAGCACCGCCCGGCATGGATAGATAAAACCCTACACCTACGGGGAGATAACTTGATGGAAATCGGCCTTATCCTGCCGATCCTCGATCCCGAATCTGCCCTGATCCTACACCTACAAAAAGATTAAAACGTACCCGGTGGCACCCCAGGTGCCACCAAACAAAAGGAACTGAAAGATGGAAATTACACTCATTTCATTCTTCTTGTTTACTGGCTTTGTGGTTTGGTTTACCTACAGCAAAGTGAAGAACTCGAAGAATGACTCCCACGATGGCTTTTTTCTCGGCGGCCGTTCACTGACCGGTGGTTTGATTGCCTCATCCCTGATTCTAACCAACCTTAGTGCAACCAGTTTTGTCGGGATGTCTGCCCAGTCCTATACCCACAATATGTCGGTCATGGGCTGGGAAGTGGCCAGTGGTGTTACCCTGGTGATGATCGCCCTTTACTTGGTGCCTCGCTACCTCAAGCAGGGGATCACCACGGTGCCGGATTTTCTCGAGAGCCGCTACGATCTTGGGGTGAAAAAATTCGTTACCCTGCTGTTCTTGTGCCAGTACGTGATTAATATTTTGCCGACCACCCTGTACGCAGGCGCGGTGGTACTGACTGGTATTTTTGATATTGAGTCGATTCTAGGGATTTCGGAATTCCAGGCCATTGCGTTGATCAGTGCACTGATTGGCCTGCTGGGTTTCTTCTACGCCATTTACGGTGGCCTGAAAGCGGTAGTGATTGCCGATACCATCAATGGCGTGGGTTTGATCACTGGTGGTTTGATGATCCCAGTCTTTGGCCTGTTTGCCCTAGGTGGCGGCAGCTTTGGTGAAGGTTTGAATATCTTGCTGACTGCTGCGCCGGAGAAGTTGGAGTCGGTGGGTGCTGCCAGCGATCCACTGCCGTTCTCAACCTTGTTTACTGGCCTGTTACTGGTGAACCTGTACTACTGGGGTACCGACCAGTCGATTATCCAGCGTGCGCTGGGTGCCAAGAATCTCAAGGAAGGTCAGAAAGGGGTGATCTGGGCCGGTGCCATCAAGGTGATTTCGCCGCTGTTCTTGATCATTCCAGGTATCATCGCCTTCCACCTGTTTGGTGCCGATGCCGGTAACCCGGATACCATGTATACCCGCTTGGTGAACGAAGTCTTGCCAAAGCCTTTGGTCGGTTTCTTTGTGGCGGTAATGTTTGGTGCCATTCTGTCGACCTTTAACGGGGTACTGAACAGCTCAACCACCTTATTTGCGCTAAACGTCTACAAACCTATCTTTGCCAAGGAAGGGCTGACAGACAAAGAGTTGGTGGCCAAGGGCCGCGTGTTTGGTGTGCTGATTGCAGTTGTCGCTATCTGTATTGCCCCGTTTATCATGTATGCCCCTGAAGGTTTGTTCCAGTACCTACAAATGGTGGCAGGCTTCTTTAGCGTGCCAATCTTTACCATTGTTTTCGTTGGTTATATTTCCAAGCGCGTACCTGCCATTGCGGCCAAAGTGGCGCTGGTGGTGTTTGTTAGCTCCTATGCCTCGATGCAGCTTATCTTCAAAACGCCACTGCACTTCCTGCACCAGCTCGCAATTCTATTCGTGGTTTGTACTGTACTGATGTTCGTTATTGGCCACTTTGCACCGCGCAGCAGTGACTATGTGATGCCGGTAAATGAGAGTATGGATGTGACGCCGTGGGAGTTTCGTTTCGAAGCGTCGGCCGTCATCCTCTACATGGTATTGGGTGCCTACATCATGTTCAGCAAAGTAGGCTTTGTGTCTGATGACCCAACCTTCATGCAGGTCTACGGCTTGTGTGGTATGGTGATGCTGGTGGGTGTTGCCGTAAGGTACTTCAAAAAAAAGCAGGCCTCGCAGCAAGTGTTGGCTCCTGAGTCCTAAGAATCGTTATCTGAAAAATAGCTTCTTGAAATTAGACTTTTGAAATGAAAGCCCGGCAGTGAAAACTGCCGGGCTTTTTTATCTTTCTACCGAGGGGGAATTCGGTGCGATTTACACTGTGAATTGGTTGGTGGTTGCCAATTCTTTGAACCACGTTGAGTGGCGTTTCGGGATGCGGTTGCCGGTTTCCAGATCCAGGCGGTAGAAGCCGTAGCGGCGCTTGAACGAGTTCAGCCATGACCAGTTGTCAATGAACGTCCACTGGTGGATACCGAAACAGTTTGCCCCTTCTTCCATCGCGCGGTGCAACTGGATAAAGTGCTCTTTCATTAGCTCGGTACGGAAGCTGTCGTCAATCATGCCGTCTTCTTGTACTGGGCCTTCCGACTCCAGATCCATCGCGATACCGATCTCTGCTAGATACCATTTGATGTTGCCGTAGTTATCCTGGATGTTTTTGGCGATATCGTAGATAGCCGTCGGCAGGATCTCGTTATTGTCACGGTATGGGTTGAAGCGGCCTTCCGGGTTGATGTAGTTCTCGAAGTACTTCTCTGGCGTGAAGTAATCCAATGTGTATTCGCCTTCACGGGCTTTGACGCGGCGCGGCACGTAGTAGTTAACACCCAGGAAGTCGACTTCGGCTGCTTTGATTTCATCGATTTCAGCGTCGCTGAATGCCGGCATGATGTCGTTGTCACGCAGGATCTGGCACAGCTCTTGAGGAATGGTGTTTTTCACCATCGGGTCAAGGAAGCTGCGGTTGAACAGCAGGTCGGCATACCATGCCGCTTCTTGGTCGGCGTCGCTGTCGTTGCGGGTGTATGACGGGGTAAGGTTTAGCACCACACCAATCTCACCATCAAGCTTCATCTCATGGTAAGCCAGTACCGCTTTGGCATGGGCAACCATGATGTTGAAGGCGACTTGGACTGCCAGTTTGCCGTCTTTTTTGCATGGGTAATGGAAATCATACAGATAGCCGCCTTCAACCGGGACAATCGGTTCGTTGAAGGTGATCCAGTGCTTGACCTTGTGGCCGAACAGTTTGAAGGCGGTACGGGCAAACTTCTCGAAAAGTTCAATAACATGCTTGGACTCGAAGCCACCGTATTGCTCTTGCAGCTGGGCTGGCATATCGAAGTGGTAGAGGTTGATCATCGGCGTAATGCCGTTGGCAATCATCTCGTCGATATAGGCATCGTAGAAGGCAACAGCATCCGGGCAGGCTTCACCGGTTTCGAAGTCCTTGATCAGGCGGGACCACTGGATAGAGGTACGGAAGGAGTTCATGCCGATCTTTTTCATCAGCGCGACATCTTCCTGGTAGCGCTCGTAGGTTTGGCAGACTGTCGCAGGACCGATTTCCTTGAAGAAACGCTCTGGGCTGTTCTGGTGCCAGGTATCCCAAATGGACGGGTGGGCTTTGTTGGTCGTGCCTTCTGTTTGAATGCCAGATGCTGCCGCACCCCACAGGAAACCTTCCGGGAAAGTGAAAGTTGTCATAGTTGCCTCAGTCTTTGATCGCTCAGCTTGTGAACGATAGGTGTTATCGGAAATAGGGTTCAGGCTTGCCGTTGCAAGTAATGAAATAGGGCACCAATCAAATTGGCGTCATTGCCTGCCTGGCAGGTCGCGAGCCTAGGCTTGATGTTGGCGATAGTAATGGCCTGCATCAGCCCATCGAGATGGCGGTTGAGGTGCTCGAGCAAATCCGCCCTTTCGCTAATCGCGCCACCGAGAATGATGGTCTCGGGATCAATGCAATATTGGATATTGAATAGGCCAGTTGCCAGGGTGCGGTACCATTGCTCGATGACCTCTTGAAGGCGTTCATCCCCTTGCTCAGCAGCCTCGAATACGGCCTTGCCATCCAGGCTGTCAACGTCAACATCCAGGGCTTGCGCAGCCGACTCAACCAAGGCGCGGGTGGACGCCATGTCACTGAAAGTAACGGGTAGGCCGTCTTTCTCGCCGGTGAGCATATAGCCGAACTCGCCGCCGTGGAGCTGGTGGCCGTGTTGGATCTGGCGGTTGTTGATGACAGCCCCGCCGATACCACTGCCAATGACCACCAGGCAGCACTGGTTGGCCTGCTGGGCCGAGCCTTGCCAGAGCTCGGCAAGTGCGGCGCAGCAGGCATCGTTCTCGAGCTCTGCCGTTAGCTGGTAGCGTTCGAAAATTAACGATTTGAAGTTGGGGCCATGGATGTAGGGCAGGGCACTGGCACCATGGATAACGCCGCTGTCACAGTCCACCGCGCCGCAAGCACTGATAGCCATGCCGCTGAGGGTGTATTTCTGGCGCAGGGTCAACACCACTTTGTCCAATGCTAGCCAGAAGTCATCGAGCGATGTTTTCGGGCTAGTGAACTTGCCTTTGTGCAGCAAGGTCGCATGGGAGTCCATCACGGCATATTTGACGGCGCTGCCGCCGATATCCAGTACAAGAATGTGTTGGGTCGTCATTGTGTCCTGCCTGTTTGATGTTCTGGTGGGGAATCTACGGACATAAACTGAGAAAAGATAGATCAGTATGGAAACCGGTTTCCATAAAATGAGAAAGGTCACAAAATATCGGCAGGGTATCTCTGGATCTGTGATTTTGATCGAAACAAAAAAGCCGCCCGATTTGGGCGGCTTAGAAGGTATGATGCAGCTTGTTGCTAGTGGGGCTTTATTACAGCATAGGACTTATCGCTGGCCTTGGATTTATCTCTGACACAGGACTTATCTCTGACACAGGACTTATCTCTGACGCAGGGCTTCCTGTTCAAGCAGCTGCTTTTCATAGACCTTGAAGAACGGGCGGTAAATCATCCATGAGTTAAAAATGGCAAACAGGCACATGAACATATTCTTCCAACTGCCGTTGGCAGCCCATGCAGCGCCTAGAGGAGCCGGCATCGACCATGGCAGCAGCGCCACCATCCGGTCGAGGGTTCCGATATCGGTGAGGTACCAGGCAATGCAGGCGTTGATCAGTGGCACCCCGACAAAAGGGATCAGGAACAACGGGTTCATGATGATCGGGAAACCGAATAATATCGGCTCGTTGATATTAAATAGAGATGGTATTAGCCCAACCTTACCCACTGATTTCAACTGCTTAGAGCGACTTTTGAGCGCCATGAAGATAAGCGGCAGAGTGGAGCCAATCCCGCCAATCAGCAGGTAAAAATCCCAAAAGCCTTGCAGGTAGATATGAGGCAGCTGTTCGGCTCCATCGGCTAGGGCGTGTTGGTTTTCAACCAGGTAGGTTATCCAAAATGGGTTCATGATACCGGTGATGATAAGAGCGCCGTGGATACCGATAAACCACAGCAGGTGGCAGATCAACAGCGACACCAAGACAGCCGTCAGGGTATCGGAGGCGACGATCAGTGGCTGTAATGCCGAAGCGATCAGCTCAGGCAAGATAAGCCCGGTGTTTACCTGCAAGTAAGCGTTGATCATGCTAATGGAGAGCAGGATAACCATCAGCGGCACGATCAGCTGGAAACCGTTGCGGGTCATCAGCGGGACTTCATCCGGCAGCTTGATGTACCAGCCTCGTTTATAAAAAAAGCGAATTATCTCAATCGCATAGGTGCTTGATATCAACGCAGTGAAGATGCCCATTCCGCCAAGGTAGACATTGGGCATTTCGTTGCCGCTAAAGCCGATAAACAGCAAAAAAGCCAAACAACCCGTCAGGCCGGATAAGCGTTCGGGGATCTGGTATTGCTTGGCCAGGCTAGCACTGGCACCGAAGGCAACAATGAGGGCGATCAGGCCGATTGTCAGCTCGAAGGTCGGTGCCAGTAGCGGTTTCAGGGTGAGGTAGAACTGGCCGAAACTGCTGGTGTAATTAATGGCAAACGGCGGAAAAATAAATGGAACCAACAAGCTACCGACGATCACAAACGGCATCGCTAACGAAAAGCCGTCTCTCAATGCGGTAACGTGGTTGCTGCGTGTCAGCCAGTTCGCCAATGGCGAGATACGCTGCTCGATGACACTTGCCGCGACATTCATCACTTGAATGTTCATAGGTTTTGCTAATCCTTTGGAAACAGTTTCCGGTCTCAATATTGAACGGATCACATTTTGCCAGAACATTCTGCGTTTTCTGGTGATCACACTCACAAATAGAAATGGATTACCTGGAAACCGGTTTCCAATATTTTCCTTTGGTCGTATATTTCAAACCGAAATCATTCGATAGAGGACTTAAAAATGAAAAAAATTATGTTGTGTTGCTCTGCAGGTATGTCGACCAGCCTTCTGGTGAAAAAAATGGTTGCCGAAGCGGAAAAGCGTGGTCTGGATGCGGAAATCAAAGCCTACGGCGCAGCGGAATTTGACCAGCAGGTAGGTAACTACGAAGTCGTATTGCTTGGCCCGCAGGTGAAATACATGCAGCAGGATCTGCAGAAGAAAGCGGACGCCCACGGCATCAAGGTAGAGCCGATCAACATGATGGATTACGGCATGCAGAAGGGTGACAAGGTGTTGGACTTTGCCCTGTCGCTAATTGACGGTTAATCACGAACTATAACAATAAAGGAATCGTTATGAGTGCCCTATACGACAAGTTAATCGGGGTGATAGAGCAAAAAATCACCCCCATGGCCGGAGCTATCGGCCAGCAGAAATACGTCACGTCGATCCGTGATGGTTTTATCGCCGCACTGCCTTTCATGATTGTTGGTTCATTCATGTTGGTGTTTATCTTCCCGCCGTTCTCGCAAGATACCACCTGGGGCTTTGCCCGCGCATGGTTGGACTTTTCCGAGCGCCACTTCGATACTCTGATGCTGCCGTTTAACTTCAGCATGGGGATAATGACCCTGTTTATATCGGTCGGGGTCGCAGCGAGTTTGGCTCGCCACCATGACCTGGATCCGTTGACCACGGGTATGCTGTCGTTCATGTCTTTCATGTTGGTGGCAGCACCGCTTGAGAACGGCATGATTTCAACAGCTTACTTCTCTGGCCAAGGTATTTTCACGGCATTGATCGTAGCGATTTACGCGACCGAAGTGTATGCCTTCCTTAAACGCAACAACATCACTATTCGCCTGCCGCCTCAGGTTCCGACTGGTGTTGCCCGTTCGTTTGAAATCCTGATTCCGGTGATGGTGCTGATCCTGACGCTGCACCCATTGAACCTACTGATTGAATCACAAACTGGCATGATCATCCCACAGGCAATTATGGCGTTGGTTGAGCCGCTGGTCGCTGCGTCTGATACCTTGCCTGCACTGCTGCTATCGGTACTGGTGTGTCAGATCCTTTGGTTTGCCGGTATCCACGGCGCGCTAATCGTCACCGGTATCATGAACCCGTTCTGGATGGCGAACCTTTCTGTTAACCAGGCAGCTATGGCGGCTGGCGAAGCTATCCCGCACATCTATGTTCAGGGCTTCTGGGATCACTACCTGCTAATCGGTGGTGTGGGTTCTACTCTGCCATTGGCCTTCTTGCTGCTGCGCAGCAAAGCTATCCACCTGCGTACTATCGGTAAGATGGGTGTGGTTCCGGGTATGTTCAATATTAACGAGCCTATCCTGTTCGGTGCACCAATTATCATGAACCCGCTGTTCTTCCTACCGTTTGTATTGGTGCCAATGATTAACGCGACTCTGGCTTACATTGCCCTTGACCTGAACTTGGTAGCGCGCGTGGTATCGCTGACGCCGTGGACAACCCCTGGCCCTATCGGTGCATCTTGGGCGGCGAACTGGTCATTTAGCCCGGTTATCCTGTGTCTGCTGTGTATGGCTTCGGCAGCGATTATGTACCTGCCATTCCTTAAGGCTTACGAGAAGCAACTGCTTGAGCAGGAAGCGGCGAACAAAGCAGACGAAGAAGCGGTAGAAGGTCAGCCAGTAACGGCTTAATTCCCCCTCATAAAATTAAGAAACCAATTATTCATATCAAGAGATACCCAGCTCTGCTGCCAGGCAGCAGGGCTGCAGTAAAGTGGAGAGAAAGATGGATTTAGAAGAACAGGTAATGGGCATCATCATCAACGCGGGCCAATCACGCAGCCTTTGTTATGAAGCCCTTCGCCATGCCAAACAGGGGAATTTCGACGAAGCCGAAGGCCTGATGAAAGAAGCCCAGGAGTTTGCCAACCAGGCTCACCTGGTACAGACCCAACTGATTGAAGCCGATGAAGGCGAAGGCAAAACCAAAATGACATTAGTCATGGTACATGCCCAGGATCATCTGATGACCTCGATGCTGGCCAAGGAATTGGTTGCCGAGCTGATTGAACTGCATCGCCGCGTGCAGTAATTCCAACATAAAGTCAGTCAGCTAGACCATAAGAGAGGGACAATGAAGCCCTCTCGTCCCACAGCCTTGAATACAGGCAATTTTTTCTCCAGCTACTGACACCACCATTCACTTTCATCATTGCCGAGATTTTTGAGTATCGACACAACGAACCAGAATGCTCGCCAATGCTGAAACGCACAAAGTTAATAACAAAGAGGGTAGGCAGATGTTGCAGTTAGGACTGGATATCGGTGGGACTAAAATCGAAGGCTTGGTACTGGATGCCAATGGGGAGCAGGTGTTCCGCAAGCGCATCCCGACCATCAAAACGAGCTATCAGGCTTTCATGGATAACTTGCTGACCTTCATTGCCGATATTCGGTTCACCGTTGGCCAGCCTTTGTCTATCGGCATTGGGCTGCCGGGGGCGGTCGATCCGGTGACCGATAAAATCAAGAACTGCAACTGCCTGGTTCTTAACGGCCATGACCTATGGTCGGATTTAATCCAGGCGCTGGAGCAAGATGTTTACATTGCCAATGATGCCGATTGCTTTGCGCTGTCAGAGGCCGTCGATGGCGCGGGTGCCAATGGCAACACGGTATTCGGTGTCATTGTCGGCACCGGTTGCGGCGGTGGGATGGTGGTAAATCGCCAGCTGCTGATGGGGCCCAATGCCATTGCGGGTGAGTGGGGTCATAACATGTTGCCGGGTTACGATATTCGCACTGATGGCATTAGCCAGCCTTGCTATTGCGGCAAGGACAACTGTATCGAGCGCTTTATATCCGGTACTGGTTTTACCGAGCGCTTCAACCAGCGGCTTGGCTGTAACCTGACGGCACAGGAAATCATTGCCGCGGCGGAGATGGGTGACGAGGAAGCCAAAGGCTACTACGACCACTTTATCGATGCCTTTGGCCGGAGCTTGGCCTCGGTGATTAATGTGGTCGACCCCCATGTGATAGTACTTGGCGGTGGGTTGTCCAATGCCGAAGCTATCTACCGCGACCTGCCGAAGGCCGTCGAGAAGTATGTGTTCTCGAAGCAGTGCAATACCCAGATAGTCAAAGCCAGGTTTGGCGACAGCAGCGGTGTGCGCGGGGCGGCATGGCTGCCGTCGATGCACGCTGAGGCAGCCTGAAGGGTACTAGGCTATTAATCACGGGTGCAGTGAGTGGAAATTAGGGTGGAAACTCATGGAAACTGTCCGGGATAAAAGAGGTTTTTCTTCATGGTCGAATGACTGTGGAGGTGACTATGATATGATAGACCCCTGCTGTGTCTGCTGGCATTGAAGACGGTACGGTGCAGTGGGAATTTTTGGGTAACAACGATGTAGTACGGATTAATGGCAACCATCACTGATGTTTCAAAGCTAGCAAATGTATCTAAAGCCACGGTCTCCCGTGTGCTGAGTGGTACGCGTGGGGTCAAGGAAGAGAGCAAGTTGGCGGTATTGAGAGCCGTCGAGGAGCTAAACTACCGGCCTAACGTTGCCGCGCAGAATTTGGCTAAGCAAGCCTCGCACTATATCGGTGTCGTATTGCCATCGGCTGAAGCGACCAATGTCGCTAACTACCTACCACTGTTGTCCAAAGGTCTAAAATCCCTCAACAAATTCATGCTGCTGCATTACGCTAGCGATGCAGAAGACCAGCGCCGGGTCATTGATGAGCTGCAAGACCAGTGTGAGGCCATCATCGTGATGGGCGCGCCGCCTGCAGGCCCGCAGCCGGCCAATGTAGTGCATTTCGATAATGTCTGTATCGAAGGTAGCCTGGTCAGTGGCTACAACTATGCTTTTGCCACAGAAAGCGCTTGCCGCTATGTACTTGGCAAGGGTCACCGCCAAATTGCTCTGCTGATTGATGATGCTCAAGAGGCCGCTAGCCAACAGATGCTGGATGGCTATCGCAGCGCGCTGCAAAACCTGTCGATCCCTTTCAACCGCCAACTGGTCGTGGAAGCCAAGAGTGATGTCGAGCAAGGCCTGTTGGCACTGATCAACAGCTTCACCAAATACACCGCACTGGTGGTCAAGCGTGATAGCCATGCTGCCGAAGCCATGCGCTTGATGCGTGAGTTTAATATTGCAGTACCGCAGGAAGTGTCGATCATCAGCTTGGAAGACTCGCCGCTTGCTACTTTGCTCTACCCGCCGCTGACCTGTATCAGCTACCCGACCGAATCTTTAATTGATGATTGCCTGAAACGGGTTAAGGGTATTGTCGATGGTAAGCCCCTCCAGCTAGAGCAGGCACCTGCCGCGTCTGGCCGCTTGGTTGCCCGCGCCTCGGTGATGACCCTAGCGTAAACTACCGGTATGGTCGAATTGGCCATGCTTGAGGTAGTGGATTGCCTGTTCGGAGACTGTCTGGCTGTAACGCATCGCGGTATGGCTTACCTTCAATGCGATAAAATCGTCCATAGTGTCAACCTTGGCCGATTCAACCGACACTAAACCGTCATTGGCCACATCAAAATAGGATTTGGTCGCGAACGATGACTTGGTGCCAGCAATGATCCCCACAGGATAGTTAGGCTCCGGTAGCCGGTTACCCAAGCTGGTATCGCCTGAGATTAGGGATTGGCTAACTTCCCCGCCAATATCCATCAGGAAATTATCCTGCATGTGATCAGCGACTTCACTGCCTTGGTTGGGCGTTCCCATGAAAATGACTTTGCCTAAGTGCTGCGGGTCGACAGGGTTCTGTGCCAGGTAATCCCTGATCACCAAGCCGCCGAGTGAGTGACCGATAAAGTGAGTCTGCCCGTCTTTGGACACGCAACTTTGGATTTGCTGGCGGGTGTCATCCAGCATGTCATCCAGCGCAACGCCGATGGTCGAGTAGTCGATGGCGCATACCGCGAATCCCGCTTGCTCTAAGTTATCCCTCATTTTCCACATCGCATGGCTGCTGCGACCTAGGCCATGGGCAAGCACCACCACATCGCCGTCATCGGCAATCTCTGGCTGGGATGAGCAGGCAGTCAACAAGCCTATCAGTGACAGGGCAATCAGGGAGTGTTTCGGTGTCATAATCAAAAGCGTTGCGGGTTGGACTGATTAATTATCATACCGTAGCCACCTGAATAGTTATTGACCTTGCAATACATCGGCTGAACCGTGACATAGAGCCATGTTTGGCGTCATCTATGTATCTCGAGCTCATCCATGCATTTCGAAATAAACCCAATTGTATTATTATATTTCCTATCGATAGCTAATCCATAGATTGGCTTCACTCGACTTTTTCTCCCAACCGGATACCACTCATGTCTCACACTTTGTTGCCGAACATCATTGAATTTCTGACCCATGTTGATCCGTTCGATAAGTTGCCTCAGGACTGTCTCGAAAAAATCGCGGGCTGTATCAAGATTAACTATTTGGGGCAGGGTGAGCGGATTGCATTCTCGACCGATCAGGAAGAGTGCTACCTCTACATTATCCGTACCGGTGCGATGGAGCAGCGTAAATCCGATGGGGTATTACGTGCGAAGTTAGGCGAGCAAGATATCTTCGGCTTTAGCTTCCTACAAACTGAAGGGGAAAATAGCCAAGCAGAGATGGCTTATACAGCAACAGCGATGGAAAACTCCTTGCTGTATTTGATCCCCCACGCCAAGCTCAAGCATATCCTGCGCTCATATCCGGAATATGCCCAGCATTTTGCGGCACAGGCGCAGGTTCGTATCCAATCAGCATTGAGTGTGGTGTGGTCAGATGATGAAAAGGGCTTGTTCTTCAAAACCGTGGCAGAAGTGGCCAGCGATAGGGTGACAGTGGTACCGGCGACATTATCGATCCAGCAAACGGCATATCGGATGACGGTTGAAACCCCGTCACCGCTAGCGGTGGTTAAAGATGGCAACCAGATTGTCGGGGTGATGACCGACCGCGATTTGGCCAAGCGGGTATTGGCAAAATGCGTCAATGCCGACAGGCAGATCAAGGAAGTGATGACACCGAACCCATTGATTGTCTCCCCCGATGATTTGGTCATGAAAGCCGCCTCTTTGATGATGCAGCACAATGTCAGAAGCCTGCCTGTGGTTAAAGACGGGCAGGTTGTCGGTGTCTTGTCGACTACCCACTTGATTCAGAAGCACCGGGTACAGGCCATTTTCCTTATCGAGAAAATTAACTACACCGACTCGCTGGAAGACTTGGTCGAATTGGCTTCGGAACGTCAGGCGATTTTCGAGGCGTTGATTGAAGGTAATGTTGGGTCGGAGATCATCGGTCAGGTGATGGCGATGATCATGGATACCTTTAACCGCCGTATTTTGCAGCTTGTGGAAGCCAAGATGGGACCTCCGCCATGCGAGTATGCTTGGGTGGTGGCAGGTTCTCACGCGCGTAATGAAGTCCATGCCCTGTCGGATCAGGACAATGCCATTATCTTGTCCGATGATGTGACCGATGATCAGCGTATGTATTTCAAGCTGCTGGCAATGGATGTCTGCAAATGGATGGATGCTTGCGGTTATAGCCTATGTAGCGGTAACTATATGGCCTCGGTACAGAAATGGTGCCAACCGCTGTCGGTATGGAAGGCGTATTACTCGAAATGGGCGGAAAATCCAGAATACGATCGCTTGCTCAATATCACCGTATTCCTGGAAGTACGAGCAATCCATGGCCATGCGGCGTTTTCCGAAGAGCTACAGGCACATTTGATGAACTTGCTGGGGGAGAACAGCAGCTTCTTGAGTATCTTGGCCAGAGACACCGTGGAGACCCAGCCGCCGCTGGGTATTTTCAATAAGTTTGTATTGGAGAAGAATGGCGATCAGAGCAACACCCTCAATATCAAAAAGTATGCCCTTAATCTGATCGTCGACTTGGCGCGGATTTACAGCCTGTCGGTAGGTTGTACCCTGACCGGCACCGAAGAGCGATTCCAGTATGCCTTTGAGCACGGCAGCCTGAGCGAGGAAAGCCTTAAAGATATTATCGGTGCCTACCGCTTTATTACCCGGGTGCGCTACAGCCATCAGCTGCAGGCGCTCAAGAACGGCGAGGTGCCGGATAACCATATCTCACCGGATATGTTCGGCAGCTTTGAGCGTAAGCACCTCAAGGATGCATTCCGGATTATCGCTGAGCACCAGGATGCGGTGAAGCTACGCTATGGCCAGGCATAAGGATTGCTATAGATGAAACGAATGCTGTCTTATTTCAAGCCGCTTAACCGCCTGTCGAGGGCACAGGCCAAGTGGCGTGATAACTATGAAGCCATTGATTCTGCCCAGCAGGTGGTGAACCTGCTCGGTGGTGAACTGCCTGCGCCTGACATTCCGCTGCTGGAGCGGGATATCATCAGCCTCGACTTTGAAACGACAGGGCTGAACCCGGACAAAGATCAGATCCTCAGTATTGGCTATGTTGAGATGCAAAATGGCATGCTCAACTTAAGCAGTTGTGAAGAGACCTTTATCAAGGACAGTAGCGGGATCAACGCGCAGTCGGCGATTATCAACCAGATCACCCCAGAGATGCTGAAGTCTGGGGTGGGGCTGGACGAGGCGATGGATGCCCTGTTTGCCAAAATGGCTGGCAAGATAGTGCTGGTTCATGGCCTCACGGTTGAGAAGTCTTTTCTTGAGCACTACCTGCAACAACGCTTTGGGATCCCGCTGCCGCCATTGCTATGGCTTGATACCTTGCTGATTGAAAAGATGCTGGTAACCAACCGCCATATGCGTGAAGAAGGGGATTACCGCTTGTCCTCAATCCGCCAGCGCTATGGCTTGCCGGAGTACCCGAGCCATGGTGCCTTGATTGATGCAGTCGCCACCGGTGAGTTGCTGCTGGCCCTGCTTAACAAGTGCTTTGGCCGCGCAATGCCTCGGCTCGAAGAGGTGTATGACATGCACCACTTTGATTTGACGATGAGTGAGTAAGGGCAACGTCATCACAAACTAACAGGGGCTACTACGGGCCCCTTTTGTTTGCCTATTGTTTTGTACATTAGCTCTGGACTTACACGCTGTTACAGAGAGGAGTGATAGATAAGATAAGCAATGAGCAGGATAAACAAAATGAACACGCCGATGACAGCTATAACACGCCGTGACAGTAAGTGCCGCTTGGAAGTCAGCAGGTAATAGGTCGAGACAATAATCAAGAACGTCGTCATGGAGAACCTTCCACTCACTACCTTTCAATATAGGCTGTTTCTCAGCGTCCTCCAGAAAGTGAGAATCTGACTTATAGTTAAGAGGCCATCCTTTGTGTGAGAGCCTTTGATGAAATTTAAGACAGGGTTTAACCTAAGGTTATGCTTACCAGCCTTGGTAGCGGCCGCTTCTCTCTTGGGGCTAATGGGTTGTGAGAGCAGTATGTTTGCCCGCAGCTATGACGAGCCGCCGATGAACCGCCAGTACATGGAGCTGTACCGCACCAGCGAGATGCTGAATAGGACTCCGCCTGAAATATACCAATACCCTCGGCCTCCATTCAGTTGAGCTGATATTTCATGTGTTGCAGATAAAAAAAGCCCCAGCTCATGGCTGGGGCAACTGGATCAATTAATGTAGTAACTTTGGCAAGTGACTAGCTATACCAACCTAGAAAAATGATTTTCACTAGGCCGGTATCAAATTCAAAAAATCAAAAATGATCGACTAAAATCAGAAAATTCATCGGGGGTGAAGCAATTACTGAACTTTGGCTACCGCATCTTTCACAAGCAGGCCAAGCTCATCCCACTGCTTGTTGTCAATTAGGTTGCCTGGAACCATCCAAGTACCACCGCAAGCTAGTACAGAAGGTACCGCTAGGTAGTCATCGATGTTGTTCAGGCTAACACCGCCAGTAGGCATGAACTTAACTGGGTAAACGGCAGTCAGTGCTTTAAGCATTGAAACGCCGCCAGAAGGCTCAGCTGGGAAGAACTTAAGGGTACGTAGACCCATTTCCATTGCTTGCTCAACCAGGCTTGGGTTGTTTACACCAGGAACGATAGCAACACCTTTCTCCTGGCAGTATTTTACTGTCGTAGGGTTGAAGCCTGGGCTTACGATGAAGTCAACGCCAGCGTCGATAGCTTCGTCAACTTGCTCTTTAGTTAGAACCGTACCCGCACCGATTAGCATCTCAGGGAATTCTTTACGCATGTTGCGGATAGCTTGTGCTGCCGCTTCAGTACGGAAAGTAATTTCAGCACAAGGCATGCCGTTGTCAACTAGGGCTTTACCTAGTGGGATTGCGTCTTCAGCGTCTTTGATCGCAATAACTGGGATTACTTTTAGCGCAGCTAGTTTATCGTTTAGGTTGCTCATAATTCTTTACTCTCACTCAGTGTGTGTTAAATCGTTGGCATCGCGTCGGCAGGGATCACTGCACCACGGTACTGGATAACCGTTGATGCAACCTGGTGGCCTGCGTGAGCAGCTTGGGTTGCTGAACCGCCGGTGAAACGCTTGGCTAGGTAGCCACCGCTGAATGAGTCACCTGCTGCAGTGGTGTCGACAACCTTGTCGGCAACCAGGGCAGGTACGAATACATTCTGGTCTGCGGTAACAACAAGGCAGGCATCTTTACCGCGCTTGATAGCGATTTCGGTAACGCCGGCACCTTGGGTACGTTCGATACACTCTTCTAGCGTTTCATCGCCGAACAGCAACTGCTCATCGTCGAAAGTCAGTAGTGCGATGTCAGTTAGGGATAGCATGCGAAGGTAGGCTTCCTGTGCTTCTTTCACACAAGCCCAAAGCTTTGGACGGTAGTTGTTATCAAACAACACCTTGCCACCTTTGCCTTTGAAATCTTCCAGGAAAGTAAATAGCTGTTCACGGCTTGCAGCCGTTAGGATAGCTAGGCTGATACCACTTAGGTAGATCGCATCAAAAGCCATCAGGTTGTTTAGCAGCTCTGCACTTTGCTCTTGTTCAAGCAGGTATTTTGCTGCTGCATCGTTACGCCAGTAGTGGAAGCTGCGCTCACCCGTGCTGTCGGTTTCGATGTAGTAAAGGCCAGGTAGTTTACCTTCTAGGCGTAGCACCAAGTCAGTATTGATCCCTTCCTTGTTCCAAGCTGCCAACATTTCATCACTGAAGCTGTCGTTACCTAGGGCAGTTACATAGGTGGTGTTGATGTCCTTGTCCTTGGTTAGGCGAGATAGGTATACCGCTGTGTTAAGGGTATCGCCACCAAAGTTACGGGTTAGTTGGTCATTGGCTTGTTGCAGTTCAATCATGCACTCGCCAAGAATGGCAATGTTCATAGTAGCCATACATACTCCGGAAAAAGGGGATGGGAAGGTGCACTAGTGTGCCCTTCCCATCAGGGTAATTACTTCAAAAAGTCCTGACGAACTGGAGAGAACATGTCTAGCAGGATGCTGCCTTCTTCTAGTGCTACTGCACCGTGAACAGCTAGCTTAGCTGCGATGTACGCGTCGCCTTTTTTCAGTACGCGCTTCTCACCGTCAACTTCTGCTTCGAAGCTGCCTTCAACCACGTAACCAATTTGGTCATGGATGTCGTGAGCGTGTGGGTGGCCGATAGCACCTTTTGCGAACTCTAGGTGTACTGCCATAAGATCTTCTGTGTGGCCGACGATTTTACGCTTGATGCCATCGCCTAGATCTTCCCACTCGTTGTTGTTGATTTCGAAAAACATTGTGTGATTCTCCCGAAAAATTAGTGTGTTAAAATATTACAATTCAAAATAGGGTACAAAGGTCCAGCCTTTGCTGTTGTTATTGGTTAAGCCGCACTCGTCTCGGCTGCGGCGTCAGGCTTTTTTCGAGAAGCACTCACCAGCAGGATACCGACCGTTAGTACGATAGAGCCACACAAAATAAACAGTCCACGGCCTGATGGTTCATTTGGAATCAGGGCCATTGCCAGAATACCGAAGCCAGCTACAGTGATTAGGTTACCTAGCATTGAACGCTGCTTAGTATCAAGCTGCTGCTGCTCGTCACCTTCTGCCACTAGTGGGGTATTCCAGTTTTCAAATAGTTTGTCGACTTCTTGCTGACGCTCAGTTGTCAGGCCTTTGTAGAAGAACGTAGTCATCATGAACCAACCACCGGTGAAGATAACGTGTGCTGCCAGGCTTAGGCCAACAACCAGGTCACTCCACTCACGGCCGGTGAACGGCTGTTCCAGACCGAATAGGCCTTCGATGTGGTGAGCTTTAAGCGCGATACCGAAGATGTAAGAAACCAGGCCACCAACGATAAGTGTTGTCCAACCCGCCCAGTCCGGCGTCTTGCGAACCCACATGCCCAGTAGGACAGGGATAAGCATTGGGAAGCCAATCAACGCACCGATGTTCAGTACGATATCGAACAGGCTCAGGTGGCGTAGCGAGTTAATAAACAGACCAATCGAGATGATGATGAAGCCCATCAGGATGGTGGTCACTTTAGAAACGATAACCAACTCTTTCTGGTTCGCATGTGGGCGAATGATTGGCTGGTAGAAGTTACAAACGAAGATACCTGCGTTACGGTTCAGGCCAGAGTCCATAGAAGACATGGTTGCCGCGAACATTGCAGACATCAGCAGGCCAACCATACCGGCAGGCATGACGTTCTGTACGAATGCTAGGTAAGCTGCATCACCACCCACTGAACCATATTGTTCTGCGAAGTCAGGCATGAAGGCTGCGACGTACCAAGGTGGTAGGAACCAGATAACTGGGCCAACAACCATTAGGATACAAGCAAGACCAGCGGCTTTACGGGCATTCTCACTGTCTTTTGCTGCAAGGTAGCGGTAAGCGTTGATGCTGTTGTTCATTACACCGAACTGCTTAACGAAGATGAATACTACCCACAGTACGAAGATGCTGATGTAGTTTAGGTTGTTACCAACGTAGAAGTTGCCCTGGAAGTTGTCAACGATGTTACCGATACCGCCACCGTGGAAGTAGGCTGCGATAGCACAGGTAATGGTTACGGCCATGATAACTAGCATCTGCATGAAGTCAGATGCGATAACCGCCCAAGAACCACCGGTAACCGCCATCAGCATCAGTACTAGACCGGTGAAGATGATCGTTGTTTCCATTGGGATGTTGAATACAGCCGCAACGAAGATTGCAAGACCGTTGAGCCAAACACCTGCAGAAATCAGGCTATCTGGCATGCCGCCCCAAGTGAAGAACTGCTCCGTGGTTTTACCAAAACGCATGCGAATAGCTTCAATCGCTGTTACTACGCGTAGTTGGCGGAATTTTGGTGCAAAGTACAGATAGTTAAGCAAGTAACCAAAAGCATTTGCTAGGAATAGGATAACGATGGTGAAACCATCAGAAAATGCGCGTCCGGCTGCGCCTGTGAACGTCCATGCTGAAAACTGAGTCATGAAGGCGGTAGCACCTACCATCCACCACAACATCTTACCTCCACCCCTGAAGTAATCACTGGTTGACGTAGTGAATTTCCTAAACATCCACCCGATTGCTATCAGAAAGAAGAAGTAGGCTAGAACTACTAAAGTATCTATGGTCATTTTTTTCAGCCTTAAGATTAACGAACTGGCGGTAGTGTAATAATTGAATGGTTGTATTGTAATACAAGACGACCATTTTCGTGACCTCAATCAAGTTTATTTTTTCGTGCTGCAGCGCGAAGGATTCCTGTTTTTATGCTTATTTCTTTTAAAAACATTGATTTGTGTTTTGAATTTGACATGGATCAACTCACTAATTGAAATGTGATAGCAGTCGGCTTTTTTTAAAACGGTAGTGAAACAAAACTCGATTTGTATTATTTTATGCGTATCGAAGAGGTGCAGTATACGCTCTAACCTAGAGGTCAATATGAACACAATGACACTGCCAGTGTTACTAACTATTGAAGAAGCTTCTGATTTACATAAAGAAATCGGAAGCTCTTCTTTAATGGGCTATACCATTGCAAAGCTACAGGCTGAGCTTGAGCTATATATGGCACAGCCAATGGATGTTCCCGGTCAAAGCGAAGCCGGAGGTTATGAACATAATAAGCATAGGCAAAACTACCATTACATTAATCTGGCTGGCCGTTTGTTCCTGATCACTAAAGAAGAACGCTATGCTGAATATGCTGGTCAACTTTTGACCCAATATGCTGATAAATACTTGCAGCTAGATTTTCATGTTCAGCGTAACACCAACCCTCCAGGCCGTTTGTTTCACCAAATGCTCAATGAGCACATGTGGTTGATGTATGCAAGTTTAGGCTATTCGTGCATCAGTGCATGGCTTTCAGACTCGCAGCGTGACCATATAGTGGAAAACTTGTTCAAGCCCATGTTGCATGTCGCGATAGAGAAGTATGACTTTGATTTTGACCGCATTCATAACCATGGCATCTGGGCTGTGGCGGCAGCGGGTATTTGTGGTTTAGCCATTGGCGAGCGTAAGTATTTGGAAATGGCGGTCTATGGCCTCAAAGGAGATGGTAAGGCTGGGGGGTTCCTCGCCCAGTTGTCAGAGCTATTTTCTCCATCGGGTTACTACATTGAAGGCCCTTATTACCACCGCTTTGCAATTCGCCCTTTGGCGGTGTTTGCCGAAGTACTGCACCGTCATATGCCTGAGCTGGATATCTACAACTACAAGGATCAGGTGATCAAGAAGACCACCCATGCCTTGTTGGCAACGGCATACCCTAATGGTGTGTTCCCGGCTTTGAACGATGCATCGAAGAGCATGGGCATTACTGACATGGGCGTGGTGGTTGCTGTGAGTATGGTCTTCAAGCGTTATGGCTTTGATAAAAACCTGCTGGGTATGGCGCAGATCCAAGACCAGGTATGGATGCACCCTTGTGGTCTGTCCCTTTCGCAAGCCTGTGGTGCTGAAGATAACATCGAGCCGCCGTTCTGGCCGAGCGTTGAGTTGACCGAAGGCCCTGACGGCAATTGCGGGGCACAAGGCTTCCTACGCATGCAGGCGAAAGACAAAGATATCTGCCAGCTATCCATGAATTACGGGCAGCACGGTATGGGCCATGGTCATTTTGATACCTTGGGTATCGCTTTCTACAACCGTGGCCAAGAAGTGCTGCGTGAGTACGGTTTTGCCCGCTGGGTGAATATTGAGCCGAAATTTGGCGGCCGTTACCTGGATGAGAACAAAAGCTATGCTCGCCAGACCATCAATCACAATACCGTGACGGTGGACGAAGGCTGCCAGAACCAGTTTGATGCCAACCGTGCAGACAGGGTACACGGCAAACCGCATTTCTTCATAGGTGAAGGCACTGAGCTACAGGCGATGAGCGCCTTTGCTGATGAGCATTACCCTGGCACTGGCATGCAGCGTACCGTGATGATGCTGAAATCTGATGCGCTGGAGAGTCCGCTGCTGATCGACCTGTACCGCCTGACTAGCGACAAGCCGCACCAGTACGACTATTCACACCAGTACCAAGGCCAGATCATCCGTACCGACTTCGAGTACAAAACTAACACCGAACTTCACCCGCTGGGTGATGGCTATGGTTACCAGCACCTATGGAACCTGGCCCGTGGCGAAGCAGGTAACAATGCTTTGGTTAGCTGGCTGCAGGGCAATAGCTACTACACATGGCTTGGTACCAGCTCAAGCGCCGACAACGAAGTGATCTTCACCCAAACAGGTGCCAACGACCCGCAGTTTAACCTGCGCCATGAAACCAGTTTTATGATGCGAACCACGGGCAGAGACCTGCTGTTCGCCTCTGCATTGGAGACCCACGGCTACTTCAATGAGGCCGTTGAAGCCTCGGTAGATGCCCGTGGCACACTAAACAAGATTAACGTTCTGGCTCATAACGAGACAGGTTCGGTGGTTGCTATCGAAGGTGAAGATATCCGCTTCACCGTAATGGTGAGCAACCAGCCGAATGTGACCGACACGACCGAACATCGAATTATCATTAATGACACAACCTATAGCTGGAAAGGATTCCTTGCTGTTGAGCAGGAGACGAAATAATGACGTATCAACCACTACTGATGAGCTTCGACGAAGCCGCTATCCTTCGTGAAGATCTGGGTAAAGACACCCTGATGGGCAATGCACTGGCCCGTGACATTGCAAAACTGGAAGATTACATCGCAACGGTTGGTATCGAAGTACCTGGCCACGGCGAAGGTGGTGGCTATGAGCACAACCGCCATAAGCAAAACTACATCCATATGGATATTGCTGGCCGTCTGTACCTGATCACCGAGAACGAAGCGTACCGTGATTACATCCGCAACCTGCTGGTGGCGTATGCAGAGGTTTACCCTAAGCTAGAGCTGAACGTCAGCCTAGACAGTAACCACCCTGGTCGTATCTTCCACCAGACTCTGAACGAAAACATGTGGATGCTTTACGCTTCTTGTGCGTACAGCTGCATCCACCACACGCTATCTGACGACGAGCGTCGCCTTATCGAAAACGATCTGTTCCAGATCATGGCTGATATGTTCGTCGACACTTACGCTCACGACTTCGATATCATCCACAACCACGGCCTTTGGGCTGTAGCGGGTGTAGGTATCTGTGGTTACGCGATCCAAAACCAGGAAATCGTTGATAAAGCGCTTTACGGTCTGAAAGGCGACAGCGTAAGCGG
Source organism: Photobacterium sp. AWH4_225 (assembly GCF_056158405.1). NCBI lineage: Bacteria > Pseudomonadati > Pseudomonadota > Gammaproteobacteria > Vibrionales > Vibrionaceae > Photobacterium > Photobacterium sp. AWH4_225. The sequence goes on from NZ_JBSWTF010000004.1 coordinate 1,307,911, forward strand.
TGGCTTCCTGGCCCAGCTTTCCCAGCTGTTCTCGCCAGACGGCTACTACATGGAAGGCCCTTACTACCACCGTTTCTCACTGCGCCCAATTCAGCTGTTTGCTGAAGCCATTGAGCGCCGCCAGCCAGAAGTGGGTATTTTCGCCCACAAAGACGGTGTGATTAAAACGACCAGCTATGCCGTAATGTCAACGGCATTCCCTGACGGTACGCTACCGGCTTTGAACGACTCGTCGAAGACCATCGACATCAATGATGAAGGTGTTCTGATCACAACAAGTGCGTGTTTCGGCCGTTACGAAGAAGACGCCAACTTACTGGCGATGGCTGCTCACCAGAAAGATGTGTGGGTGCATATCTCTGGTAAGAAACTGTCTGACGCGGTAGCAAAAGAAGAGAATATCCCTGCATTTAACTGGGGTAGCCTGTTTGTCACCGATGGCCCTAATGGCGACAAGGGTGGCCTGACTATCATGCGTCACCGTGACAGCAAAGACCAAGATACCATGGCATTGCTATGGTTCGGCCAGCACGGTTCTGACCACCAGTACCACTCGGCACTGGATCACGGTCACTACGACGGCCTTCACCTGAGCGTATTTAACAAAGGTCACGAAACCCTGCACGACTACGGTTTTGGTCGCTGGGTTAATGTTGAGCCTAAGTTCGGTGGTCGCTACATTCCAGAGAACAAGAGCTACTGTAAGCAAACTATCGCTCACAATACCGTGGTTGTTGATCGCAAGACCCAGAACGAATTCAACACGGCATTGGCTGAATCTCGTAACGGTGAATTGCACTTCTTCAAGACTGACAACGAAGACTTCCAGGGCATGAGCGGCATCGTACGCGAATACTACGCCGGTGTTGATATGCAGCGTAGCGTGCTACTGGCGAAGGTTGACGGTATCGAAAGCCCGTTGATCATCGACCTGTACCGTTTGATCTCTGAAGACGAGCACGAGTATGACTTCCCTGTACACCACACGGGCCAGATCATCCGTACTGATTTCGACTACCAGGCAAACGCGAGCTTGAAGCCAATGGGCGAAAGCGATGGCTACCAGCACATCTGGCAGGTTGCTCAAGGTGAAGTATCAGGCAGCACGCTGGTAAGCTGGTTGCATGACAACAGCTACTACAGCATGGTGAGCTCTGCGGGCAACCAGGGTGAAGTGATCTTCGGCCGCTTGGGTGCCAACGATCCTGACTTCAACCTACGCTCTGAGCCAATGTTCGTACTGCGCCAAAAAGCGAAATCTCACCTGTTTGCTAACGTGTTGGAAACGCACGGTTACTTCAACGAAGCCGTAGAAGCATCGGTTGATGCCCGCGGTAAAGTAGAGCGCGTTGAAGTGGTGGGTATGGATGATGTGGCCTCTGTTGTCCGCCTGCACCTTGTTGACGGTCAGGTACTGACTTATGCAGTATCTAACCAGACTGGCGGTCTGCAAGACGGCAAGCATGAAGTGAGCTTTGAAGGCGAGAACTTCAGCTGGGAAGGCCCATATGCACAGCTATAACTAACACTGACTAAGTGATTAATGGAAAGCCGGGCTTGCCCGGCTTTTTTACGTTTATATCCAAGCTACTTCAAGATGCAGGTTCACTGCGCCCTGAGGCAGATTGAGTATATAAGCCCTGATGTATCAATGCTGATGCATAATATGTTCTGGGGCTTTTGTATTATTAATTGATTGTTTGTTATGTTGTTAATGAGATCCAAGTCACGCTAATGCAAAGATATTGCCGATTATTGGTTGGTTTAGCAATGTGGCGCCTTGAGTATATTGTATTACAAGGGGGCTGATCATATAATGCACCCATCAATCGAGATAGCCGTTCCTCAAGTGGCTACCCTGAGACTGACTTATTATAACAATCTACTTCCTAACTTAAGCTTTGCCTTGTCTAACAGCGCTCTAGGACGGAGCGCTATTTTTTTGCCTGTTTTTTACCCCCTCTCTTTTACTCAAATTCCTGTTCTCTTGTTCTAACCCTGTTTTTAGATCTCCCTCTTTTGTGCACTGCCTTCACTGTAATTTCTAATACCTATTCCCTGATACATGGAAAAGGGTGTTGACTCTGGGTTTGTTCCAGAGTTTATCCTTGTTACCAGGTTCAGCGAGCTAGGTTTAAATAGATGATTTTAATTGTATTTTTTGTAATCTGGTTAGTGTGGTTTTTCTATAACCTGCAGCGTTTCGAGCAGGTTTCGCATGAAGAGAAAGAGGAGGTGTCCGAAGAGCGAGGATGTATTGAATTGTGTCGATGCAGCCTTGGCAACTACGGCCCGGTGTTACCCGAGCATATCCAGGACTTTATCGAAGCAAAGTACTTTGATCCAAGGTTTGATGCTGCCTCAGAAGACGGTGCAGAGCGCACTTGTAAGAATTAACAGTAGGCGGGTTTGATGATGAAAAAGAAGCAATATAAGCGAACAGTAAAAGTATTGCAGGCCGAGTTGGTCCAGCTTCAGGCCCATATCATTGAAAAGGGCCTTAAGGTAGTGATTGTACTCGAGGGACGTGACTCGGCAGGTAAGGGGGGGACGATAAAGCGAATCGTCGCTAAGCTCAATCCGAATCATGTCCGGGTGGTAGCCAAGGGGAAACCAACCGATGCAGAAGAGCGGCAATGGTATTTCCAGCGCTGGGTCAAAGAGATGCCCAGCGAAGGGGAAATGGTGATTTTTGACCGCAGTTGGTATACCCGAGCCGGTGTCGAATCAGTAATGGGCTTTGCTACCGAACAGCAAGTCTCGAGTTTTCTCAAGGATTGCCCAGCTTTCGAGAAGAGTTTGGTGCGCCAGGGCGTTATTGTGCTCAAATACTGGCTGTCGATCACCCAGCAGACCCAGGAAGATCGTTTCCACCAAAGGTTCAATGATATTACCAAGCGCTGGAAGCTCTCACCGATGGATCTGCAATCAAGGACTAAGTGGGAACAGTACACCTCTGCCAAAGAGCGGATGTTCCGTAAGACCCATACCAAATATTGTCCGTGGTTTGTGGTTGATAATAACTGTAAGCTCAATGGCAGACTGGACATCATCCGTCATATCCTCAGGCAGTTTGAGTTTGAGTTTGAGCGTAAGATCATCAAGCCGAAAAAGTTACCACCAGTAGTTATTGACAGCGCTGAGCGCAATCCGGAGTTTGAGCCACTAAGGATTAACTAGAAAAACGCTAGAAAGTCTACAATTCCCAATAATGAAAACGATACGCACTTGCAATTGATAATTAATTGCATTTAATATTCAAAGCAAATGGGACTTTGTAGGTGTGTATTGTGAATCTTGAACAGTGCTGGGTACGTTATTTGAAAGCAGAAGAGTTGATGGCGCAAGGGCACTGGCCCGAAGCCCATCGGCTCTATGATGACGTGTTGAATCATTTGCCGGGACATATTCATGTTGCGCTAGAGCACGAGGATACTAAGCCTTGCCAATTTGCATGCCTGATTGGCGGATTGCGCGATGCCAGTGTTGCTTATTCTGAGATCCTCAATAAGCTTGGCTCGCACCAAGAGGCGTTTCAGACCCTCAATCAAACCTATGCTTTCCTACAATTTCTTCAGCTTGAAAAACATGACTTGATAGATCGGGTAAGAAGCGTCCTCAGCAAGCAGGTTGAGGAGCTGTACTCACATATGGCGGCCTTTTGTACCGCGCAGCGCAATGCGCAGTGGATGTTGGAGTTTACCCATGTGACCCGGGCTCATCAAAAATTCTCCCACCTTCACACGCTAGGCGGAACAGAGCCAGGTGGCTCAGTACTCTATAATTAATTCAAAACCACAAGGATATGTGATGACCGTTAATTCCATTCTTTCGGTGAACAACCTCTCTGTCAGCTTTACGACAAACGATGGTATCGTCGATGCAGTAAAGAATGTCAGCTTTGATCTCAAAGCCGGTGAAACCCTTTCCATCGTTGGTGAGTCGGGCTCAGGCAAGTCGGTATCGACCAATGCCCTGATGAAATTGCTACCGGATAATGCCATTGTGCATCCTGACTCTTCTATCACATTTGAAAATCAGCCTATCCTCGATCTGACCGAAAAGCAGATGAAGAGTATTCGTGGCGATCGAATAAGCATGATTTTCCAAGAGCCTATGACATCGCTCAATCCTTATATGCGTGTCGGTATCCAGGTTGCAGAAGCCATACTGAGCCATCGTCCTGTCAGTAAGAAACAGGCAAAGGACAAGGTGCTAGAGCTGTTTGACTTGGTACATTTGCCTAATCCGCAACAAGCGTATGAAAAATTTCCCCATGAGTTCTCTGGCGGTCAGCTTCAGCGCATCATGATAGCCATGGCGCTGATCAACGAACCGGAGATCTTGATTGCCGATGAGCCGACCACGGCGTTGGACGTGACGGTGCAGGCTGAGGTGCTGGATTTGATGAAAGAGATCCAGGCCAAAATGGGCATGGCGATCTTGTTCATTACCCATGACTTAGGGGTCGTCAAACACTTTGCCGATCGTGTGCTGGTTATGTGCAAAGGTGAGATGGTGGAAGAAGGAGTGACTGATGCCCTGTTTAGCCATCCCAAGCACAGTTATACCAAGATGCTGATTAACTCTATCCCCAAAAGTAGCAAAGCACCGACCCAACCCGATGCCTCTGAGCTTATCAAAGCCGAAGATATCAGGGTGCAATTCTTGATAAAGTCTCACTTCCTTGCCAGCCGCAATGAATATTTCGAAGCCGTGAAGGGCATTTCGCTGGAACTCAAGCAGGGTGAAACATTGGGGATTGTGGGTGAATCTGGCTCGGGTAAATCCACTTTGGGACGAGCCTTGGTTGGCCTGTTGCCCTCGACGGGGCGGATCGAGTTCAAGGGCAAGGATCTTAGCCAACTGAGTGATAAAGAGCGGTTTGATTTGAAGAAAGATGTGCAGGTGGTTTTCCAAGACCCGTATGGGTCATTGTCACCGCGAATGACCATCGGCGAAATCATCACCGAAGGTTTGACCGTCCATCAGCCTAGGCTGAGCAAAGCGGAGCGCATGCAGCGAGCACGGGAAGTGCTGAGAGAGGTGCGTTTGGACCCGGCATCTATCAACCGTTACCCCCATGAGTTCTCAGGAGGCCAGCGTCAGCGTATTGCCATTGCCCGTGCCCTGATATTGAAACCATCATTTATTCTGCTGGACGAACCGACATCGGCACTGGATCGTTCGGTACAGCTAACGGTTATTGATCTGCTCAAAGATTTGCAGCAGAGATATAACATTGGTTATCTGTTTATCAGCCATGACCTGTCTGTGGTGAAAGCGCTGTCTGATAGGGTAATGGTGATGCAGCGCGGCGAGGTAATGGAGCAAGGTACAGCAGATGATATCTTCCATCACCCGTCCAGTGACTACACCAAAAAACTAATCGAGGCGTCGTTCGATTTGGAGCAGGTGGCCTGATTCAATAAACATCACTTTTGTTCAAACAGCACCTCTTAATCCAGGTGCTTTTTATTGCCCCATAGTAGCTATCCGCATAATGCCTGGCGAAACACTTCGCGTTGTTCGCGCATGAACGCGATAAACAGCTGGGATTTCAGCGGCAGATACTTTTTGTCCGGATAAACCAGCAGCATGGATTTATCCTGTGGGATCCAATCGTCGAGCAGGAAGTCCACCTTGCCCCGAAGATGCTCATGCCGGAACAGCGAAATAGGCAGATAGCCGATACCAGCACCGTTCAGTGCTAGCTCCTTGGTGACATTGAGATCATCGCAAACAAGTGTGGCTTGTTCGCTGATGTCGACATGCTCACCGTCTTTGGCGAAACGCCATGGCAAAAAGTATCCTTCGACATGATTGCGGATGCATGGAAATTGGTAAAGCTCGAGCGGGTGTGCCGGTTTGCCATATTTGGCAACGAAGCCTTTGCTGGCACCCATCACATATTTGACCGGGGATAGCGTTAAGGCCATCAGTGATGAATCATGTAAAGGCCCTAGCCGGAAGGCAAAATCAATGTTTTGTTTGGTCAGATCCTGAAAGCGGTTGGATGAACTGAGGTTAATATTGATGGAGGGGTATTTGTTATGAAACTCAGCCAGCATCGGCGCAAGCAAGTCTTGGCTTAGCGCCCTTGGCGCGGTAATGGTAAGCGTACCAACAGGCTGGTTGGCTATCTGTTCGGCCTCACTGCAAAGCTCGGAAACGGTATCGGCGATTAATTGTGCCTTAGGCAAGATCTGTTGGCCCAGTTCCGTCAGCGACAGTGAGCGGGTTGAGCGGTTAATCAGCTTTGCCCCCAATTCTTGCTCAAGCTGCTGGATCTTACGGCTTACTGTGGTAGTCGGTACACTGAGCTGCCTGGCGGCTTCGGCAAAGCTATTGAGCTCAACCACCTTGGCAAAAAGCGGTAATGCAGAGATGTCTTTCATGGTGACGGCCTTCATCCCGTATTTGGGATAGTGAAACTCAATTTAACAGTCTAATCAACAACTATGGAATTCACTATAGTTTCCTCATCGCAAGGCAATCACAACACAGAGGTCACAATGGATATCTTGGTATTAGGCGCAACAGGCAACACAGGTTCAGAAGTAGTCCGACAGTTGGCAGAGGCGAAGGCAGATTTTGGTATTTTGGCTCGCAGCAGCGAGGCCGCGGAGAAGCTTAACCTTCAGCCTGAACAAGTTCGTATCGGGAGCTTTGATGATCCGGTTTCCTTGGTATCGGCGATGGACGGGGTTGGCAAAATCTATGTGGCCATGCCTGCCCATCCTAGCAATGTTCAATGGATTGAAAATGTTGTCGCAGCAGCGAAAAATGCTGGGGTCAAACAGATTGTGAAGCTGTCTGGCATGGGCGCAAAGGCAGATGCGGGCTCCGAAATTATCCGTACCCATGTGGCAACGGATGATCTGGTCAAAGCCTCGGGGATTGCCTATACCATAGTGCAGCCAAACTCATTCTTTCAGAACCTTTATGGCAGCCTTGCGACCATTAACAGCATGGGTAAGTTCTTCCTGCCATTGGCTCAGGCCAAACAGAGCGTGATTGATATCCGTGATGTGGCGGCTGTCATCGTTACCGCATTGACCCAAAGCGGCCATGAAGGGCAAACCTATCTTATCTCTGGTCCTGAAGCGCTGACGTTTGCTGAGCAAGCGACAATACTGAGTGAAGAGTCAGGTAAGCAAATCGACTATGTCGCTGTCAGTCAGGCCGATGCCGAGGCGGCCTTGAAAGGAGCGGGGATGGATGATTGGTCAGCCGAGAAACTGGCCGAAATCATGGCCTGGTTTGGCCAGGGGCATTACACCGAGGTCACCGATACCGTCGAGAAGGTAACAGGAAATAAGCCACGTAACTTCCGCGACTTTGCCAGGGAGTTTGCAGGGGCTGTTTCAAACTAAAGTCTGTTATTGGGCCGGGAAGGGAGGTCTTTTCCGGCTTGAACTAGTTAGATAGAGTGGTTGAGGAAACCTTATCTGCATAGATATCCAGATATGGATGCTATTTTTTTGACCTTTGCCATTTTTTTATAGGCTGTGATTCATTAACCTGAGGCGGGATTTCAGCAAGGTAATGCATAATGGCAACAACGTTTCAGGACATTGCGAATTATTGTGGGGTATCAACAGCAACCGTTTCTAATGTGATTCGGAACAAAGGCCGGGTATCTGTGGCAACTAGAGCGAAGGTACTCAATGCTGTTGATGACCTAGGTTATGTGTATAATCAGATCGCTGCAAACCTGCGAAATACCCGAAGCAAGCAAATTGGCTTGATTATTCCCGATATCCAAAACCCTTTCTATGCAGGGGTGACTGCCGGTCTTGCCCGTCATCTGGAAAAAAATGGCTACACCCTGTTCCTGGCGAGCTGCGAGGAAGACTTAGAGCGACAGCAATACTTTGTGGATGCTTTGCACCAAAACAGTTCGGCAGGAATTGTATTTTGCGAAGCCAGAAATACTTCCCCTACCTTGATCAATACCTTGGAAAATCGGCAGATGCCCATGGTACAGATCCTTCGTTCGGTGGGTAACTCTAATTATGACTTTGTCGGTATTGATAATGTGGTGGGCGGCCGCTTGGCGACCGAACACCTACTCCAGCTCGGACACCGCCACATTGCCTTTATTGGCGGGGAGGCCAACTCCAAGACCCGGGCACTGCGCCTCGAAGGGTATAATAACGCCATGAAAGCGGCAGGGTGCCTTGTCCCGGAAGGGTACCATGCCATGAGTACCAAAAAAGGCTCGAGGCTTGAGGGCTACCATGCCTTTGTTGAATTAAGACAGTCTTATCCTAAATTGACTGCAGCGGTATGTTATGACGACTTGACGGCGATCGGCGTGATGAGGGCTGCGGATTCGATAGGGCTTAAGCCCGGCAAAGGTTTTTCCGTTATTGGCTTTGACGATATTCCTGAGGCGTCAGACATTTTACCCGCTCTGACGACGATTTCAGCTTCCAGTGAAATTGGGGAAAAAGCTGGGGAACTACTTTTTGAACGGATTTTTGGTGATACCTCACCGAAGAAACATTTGCTGTTACCCCCGAGGCTGATAGAGCGCGAGTCGTGTGCCGCGATTTAACTTGAAGAACCAAGCATTGGTTCAATCTCGGACCGCCTGTTGGGGCATGGGGAGTTCGGCCTGCTGGGCAAGGTTCCACCAGCCACCTAACATTTGTTGCCAGGCCGGATGAGTCGGGTACTGGTTCATTAGGATATATCGAGCGGTAAGGGCTTTCTCTGTCTCTGTGCGGGGAACCCACCCGTGCCTTAGTAAAAAATCAAAGGCAGCTCGGCATGCCCAGACTGGAGCTTCATTCTTCCTTGGCCAAATTGCCAATACACTTTCCAATGGTGGTGTCCGGGGAGGGATATACCCAGCTTTCACTGCAATATCAGTCAAGTGCCGTATGGCCGCCGATGCATTGCCAGAATAGTGTTCAACAAACAGTTTGACTAATACCGAACGGTTAGGGTTTACAGCTTGTGCTAATTTTTTCCTTGCTTCCAGGTGCTTATTCATAGTGACCTCCATGCCTTCTGGTTGTTCAGATCGGCGAAAAAGACAGGCCGCGATCAAGCGGCCTGTAAATTAGATGAATAACAATTAAAGGACAATGCGGATATTTCGGATTTCTCCAGCGCCTAGCTGGCCGAGTTCCAGGCTACCGGCCTTATGGGTATCTTCTGCCAGATTGCTGAAGGTAATCGCTTTATGGTCGATATTGACTGCTAGCGTTCCCCCTTCGATGGCGTGGGATTCATTGTTGAAGATACGCAGGATATAAGCCTGGTTATCTTCTGACTTCTTCACGGTGCCAATGGTTGCTTGCGAATCCTGCAGCTCAAACATCTTGAATTCGTTTGGACAACCCTGTGCCAGTGGATAGGTGTCTAGGAAGCACATCGGGAAGACAACACGCTCGTGTTTCTGGTTCTGGAAGTAAGAGATATCGGTGGCAAAGCTGACGTAGTCCTTGGCAATGTGGTTACCATCATAAGCGTTGTAGTAACAAAGGCCGAAGTCGAACTCATTTTCGCCTTGCATTTGGCTCAACGGTGCCTCAAACATTTTCATCTGTAGGCCAGAAGCACGGCCTGGGCGGCGGTTCAGATCAGGCAGGCCGAGGTGGCCAACAGAGCGGAAGGCTGTCATAGCGATATCTTTTTTGCCTTCACCGATGATTTCGTACTCTTTCATACCACGGGTAAAGGTGGTGGCAACGTATTCATCACCGACCAGCGAGACATGGTTGAGTAACGGTTCAGTTGGTGTCGGCTCTTCCAGCCAGCCTTGCTCTTTCCAGAAGCGCAATGCTTCTGGCTCGGTAACACGTTTGATGTAGCCGAATTGAGTACCGGCGTAACTGTGTTCGCTGGCATTTTCAGTGCGGACTGCAAGCCGGACACGGTGGTTGTGGGCATGGTTGTCAATATGGCCAGAGAAGCGTATGACATTGTCATCTTCTTTAAGGGTAACCCTCAGCAAGTAACCCATGTCTGTCGAGCACTGTTTTTCGGCACGCTGCTCTAGGTCGAAAGGTGTGCGAACCTTACCTTCAATAACGAGCTCGCTAAGCGCCGGAGTGCTGTACGCTTCGGTGATCGCACCCTCAATGAAATCAAAGTGGTTGATCATGTCGTTAGTTGGGTAGGAGTAGTCGTAGTTATCCCCTTCATCGCCAGATTCTTCAATATAAAGCACATCGCTGTGGAGCTTGTTCATCGCTTTGTCGAAGATATTGAGTTTGCCGTGAACCAGTTCAATACGGTAGCGGTTATTCTCGATACCGTTGTTGACCGCCTTTTTCTCGGCGCGCTGTGTGGCTTTCTCGCCATCTACAATGGTCAAGGCTTTGTAGCTCAAGCCATCGAAGTCTTTCAAGTTCAATGCAATACGAGAGCGGAAGTACCATAGAGCCGGATCCATATCCTCCGCGTTTTTCCTGATTTTACCGCTGTAATGCTCATCAACACTGATCACTGAGTGCTCAACTTCTTTGCCATCGAGCATGATTTTGAAGTCAGTGGACTTAGTGTAAACATAGAGCTTTTGGCATAAATCGCGCTTTTCAGGTAGCGAGTTGAAAACAACCAGCGGTGATTCATTACCTTGTTGTGCGATAGACACTGCAATTTTACGGATCAGGTACACCTTGGTTGATTCGGCAATGTTGTATGCTCGAGAGCTACGGGTTTTTATCAGTTCATTGGTTTTATCGGTGTTGGTTGCCGATGAATGGGTTTGGCTGCACAGCAAGAGGTTCCAGACCCGGTCAATCAAACCGGTATCATAATCGACACCCAACTGATCAAGCAGGGCCATTAGAGGCTGCACCTCAAAGGTCATGATGCGCTCGGTTTTGTCCTGGATAGTCTTGATATCGGCACGGGCTGAGAACAAGGATTTATGAACGCGGTGGTATTGGGTACTTAATAGTTCACCTTGGAATGTCTTGATCCCTTCCCCTTCGGCACGCAGCTTGTTCATGTAGTCCTGAAGGGTGGTTTCGACAAATTCGTATTCGTCCGATTCGCGGTTGTACTTTTCTGCCATGTTAGTGAGGCACTGTACCGCCGGGGTCAGGTCTTCACCCATTGTTAACAGGAAGTCATGTTCCATTGCTGAGCCATTTTTCAGTTTTTGCATCTGGCTTTGGACATTATCACCGTAATATTCAAGGGTTGGGTCTGTGATGAGATCACCACTGACGTAGGCATGAGTGGCAAAGCCATAGCTGGCGTCCATTGTTGTCGCCAGTAATTCGCTGCCGTCATTGGACTGCCAGTAAAAATCCAGCCCAAGACCGTGCTCGTCACCTTTACCACGACGGAAAACGAAGTCCTGGATGCCCATGGAGTTAAAGATTTTCGGGAAATCTTGTGAATGGCCGAAGGAGTCTGGCAAGTAGGCTACTTTACCTGTCTGTCCCCAGCGGTTGGCCAGTTTCATACCTAGGCGCAGGTTGTTGATCACCGCTTCGCCACTAGAAATAAAGCAGTCGAGCTGGGCGTGGAACGGACCTGTGATGAGGTGGCCTTCCTTGACCAGGGCTTTGATCTTTGCTTCGTCTTCAGGGTGCATCTGGATATAAGTTTCCAGTGCATCCGTGCGTCCATCCATTAAGAAGTATTTGTAATTACCTTCTTCGAAGCCTTTTAACAGCTCTTTGGTGTTATAGGCAAACATTACTGTTGTATCTTCTTCCGTGAAGTACCACTCTGGATCCCAATGTGTGTGGTGTACTAGATGAGCAACAGTTTTAGACATAATAAACTCCATTGTATGATTAAATTGCATTCTTAAATTAATGAGACAAGACGATTAAAGCTGGTTGAATATTTTCAATGCCATCAGTGAAAAGCTTTAATCCTGAGATAAAAAGAAATAAGTAACAGGCTCTATATATCAGTGTTTGGCTGACTCGGTGTAATAACCAGACTCCTATTTTTACGCCCAATGGTGCTAAAGGCATTAATATAATGGCTGTGTAAATATTGGTTAACTCAAATCCCCCAAGCCATGAATAAGGTATAAGCTTAATGAAGTTGATGATGGCAAATAATACGACCATGGTTGCGATTAGCGTGACTTTATCGAGTTTTTTAGGAAGTAAGTAAATATTTACAGGGCCACCTCCTGCATGTATAGCGGTACTGGCAAAGCCACCAAGACAGCACCATACTGAAGGGGAAAGTGGCTGACTTGGTCCACTTGTATTGATTGCCCTTAATAGATAGAGGCCAACGAAGCCAAGAGATATTCCACCAATTAAAATTTGTAAGCCTGCTTCTGGAATATATTTCATTAAAGCGGTTGCCATAATAATACCTACTATTGCCCATGGCAGCATATGTTTTAATTCATTCCAATCAGCATGTTTATAATGTTGTTTAACGGCAAAGTAGTCCATGACACATAGAATTGGCAATAATATTGCTGCTGCTTGTGCTGGAGATATTGCTAATGCCATCAAAGGAACAACGATGTCACCGACTGCGCCACCTAACCCACCTTTTCCTATGCCATATATAATGACTGCTGGAATAGCAATTAAGTAAAAGTAAGGGTCTGAAATAAACATATTCTATTCCTTGGGCGTTATTAACCCAGCCGGGTAGGGAGTTACCCGGCTTTGAGTGTTGATATTGAATTAGGCAGTTGCGATGTAATCTTCTAGTTGTATTCTTAAGTTATTCACCTTGGTTCCATAAATTGCCTGGATGGCACCATCGACGACAACTATGTCTATGGCTCCGAGTTTTTGCCACGTCTTTTTGTCTTTATTGACCAGAGCGGTATCTTTTACTTCAACCCTGAGGCGGGTGAAGCAGTTGCCGACGGTAATAATATTGTCTTTGCCACCTAGTGCTTTGAGAATCCCCTCAGAGCGGCTTGTATCCATGTTGGCAAACTGGGTCAGCAAACCGTCTTCCTGAGCCCCCGTATCTTCTTCTCCTTCCGGTTCACGGCCGAGGATGACAACATCATATTTGACGATAATGTGGCGGAAGGTGACGGCATAGATCGCAAAGGCGGCCAAGCCACACACCAGCCAGATAGCCATTTCCCCCCAGCGGCCGAGTATCCAACCAACCTGCAGCAATCCAGAGGCTACCGCATTAGGCACGCCACGCAGGTACCAGGTCATCATGGCGTTATCGCCAGTTAGCATAGTCAGAGTATCGGGCAGAATCGAAACCAGCGAGTAGAAGATCACGTTCACTACATACAGGATTGGCGAAGCGAAAACGAACATGAACTCCAGTGGCTCAGCAAACCCGGTGAAGATGACGGCCATGGTGGTCGACAGGTAGACGGACTTCACTTTTGCCGTACGCCTTTCTTTAGGAATGGCAAAGTACATCCCAAGTGCGGCACCCGGCAGGGTGAACATGGCGTGGAAATCGGCAGTGAACATCATCTTGCACATCTGAGGGGTATGGACAATGGCAGTGGCATCACTGATACGGCCAAGGTTCATCATTTGTACCGCTTCATCCAGCCTTGCAGGGCACATTTGGTGAAGGCCAATGACTGTCATGTCTTTTAGTTCGGAGTAGAACTCACCGCCAATTGGCGTGTACTCCCAGACAGCATTGGTTACGTGGTGCATGCCGATAGGGCGCAAGGCGACTTCTGTCAGCCCTTTGATAAATGGCGTCGTGAAGGCACCACGCTCGGCAGCCCATACGCTGAAGGCGTCTAGGCCATCACCGACAATGGGCCATACCAGCATTAATGCCATGGCCATGACGAAAGCATAAAGGAAGGTGACAAGGACACAGAAGCGTTGACCATTGAAGAAATCGAGTGCCATGGGTAATTTGTCGAAGGTTTTGTATTTGTCCCAAATCCTTGCTGAGAGCACGCCGACAAGGATGGCACCAACAATCCCGATCCTGAACGTTGGCATGCCAAGTACATCTTGGAATATATTGATATAGTCAGGGTTGAGCGCAGGGTTTAATAAATCAGTGACTGTTTGTATCCCGTCATAGCCTTTGACTTGGCCGAAGTAAAAGACCGAAATAGTACCGATTAGCTTATGAAGTACTAGGAAGAATAGGCCGGCAATAATTACAGGTCCGGCTGACTTCTCACCTGTTAGTGAGGCGGCGACGCAAAGTGCAAAAAAGAAGGGTAGATTGGCAAGTATCACCCAGCCAGCAACATTGAGATGTTCACCGAAGAATGCAAAGGTGCTCCCAAGATAGGGAACGCCTCCAAGCAGGAAGGGGCTCATCATAATAGAGCCAATGGCTATCATGATGGCCGCAAACGGCAGGATGAAGGTCACAGCATAAAGCATAGCTTTAGCAAATTTTTGGACCTTCCCAAGTCTTTGACTATTCATTCGTAAGTCCTTATGATCGAGAAGCGTACAGATTCAATTAGAAGTAATGTTTAATCGTTATTTAATTTTTCCTACTCTTAATCCCCATCAAGGGTAGAAAACTGTTCGCCGCCCAGCAGCGGTTGTTGCTGGGCAACCTATCCTTCAGATATATTTGTTATTCTTTGTGTTATTCTTTGTGTTATTTATGGCGTATTTTTTGTTTTCATCTCGTTTTTTTCTTGCCTTTAATAATAGATATTTTGTTTATATGACACAAATTGATTAATGGGATTAATCATCGACTTCAAAATAGAAATGATGTCGGAAATATTAAGCTGTGAGGTTAATCCCAAATAACAATCAAAAGTATTAAAATTGGTATGGGCAAAATATAACGCTGGCGTGGCGTGGCGTGGCGTGGCGTGGCGTGGCGTGGCGTGGCGTGGCGTGGCGTGGCGTGGCACTCTATCTTTTATAAGTGAATGTAACAATAAATAGTATCCTGATTTAGATCATTAAAATGTCAATTATTATTTGATTTACAATTGATAAATAAAAAATGTGATGGTGCATATTTGTACTGATTTAACTTGAGTGATTTTAAATTATAAAGAGAATATGAGGTTATAAATGAATATATTAAGCATTAGTAGGTTTTTAAATTTCTGTAGTCATAACAAAAAAGCGCCTGAGTAGGCGCCCTTTTTTAACTTCGGCTATTTTGGGTAATATTAGCTAGCCGCTAGTACCGCTTGTTCCTTTTTTACTTTGTTATAGCGCATCTTCTTGAGCGTAATAGCGACAGCGGCAGTGGTGATGACACCAATAGCCATTGCGAGCAGTGCCAAAGCCGGCTTGTTGAAGGCGCCTAGCAGAACCACGATTGGGCCACCGTGTGCAACGTTACAGGTTAGACCGAAGCTAAAGCCTAGGATACAGGCTACCGCAGAACCAATCATATTGGCTGGGATAACGGCAAACGGGTCGCGGGCAGCAAATGGGATAGCACCTTCCGAGATACCCACAAGACCCATTGCGGTTGCAGCTTTGGCATTTTCCACTTCCTCACCTTCGAACAGTTTCATACGGCTGCCGATGAAGGCTGCTAACGCCATACCCAGCGGAGCGACAGGGATTGCTGCAGCTTGTGCGCCCATAAACTGTGTTTGCCCTTCGGCAATTAGGCCGACGCTGAATAGGAAGGCGACCTTACCGAACGGACCACCCATATCGAAACCTTGCATCAAACCAATTACCAGCCCGATAAGGATAACGTTACCGGTTGATAGGTTAGCCAGTACGGTGTTCATGGTTTCCATAATACCGGCAATAGGTGCACCGATAATGAAGATGAACACGGCTGCGATGAATAGCGAACCGGCAATCGGGGCGATCATGATAGGGACGAGCGGCTGGATCATCTTGTTGTAGTTGAAGCTGACAACCCATTTGACGAAGTAACCAACCAGTAGACCGGCAATGATGGCACCGATAAATCCGGTACCAGCATCGGCATCGTAGAAAGAACCGTTATTGGCAATCCAGCCACCAATCAAGCCCGGTGCAAGTCCTGGTCGGTCCGCAATGGCATAGGCAATGTAGCCGGCAAGGATAGGGATCATCAGGGTGAAGCCGACAACACCGACATCGAGGATCTTATTCCACAGGCTGCCTTCAGGAATCGCGAGGCCACCAGGGGTAGGTTCACCGCCGATCGCCAGTGAAATTGCAATCAAGATACCGCCGACCACGACAAACGGGATCATATGTGACACGCCATTCATCAGGTATTTATAAAGGTCATGGCCTGAGCCACCAGGGCCAGCTTTCGCTGCTGTTGTTTGACTTGCTTTGTCATCCCCTGCAAAGGCTGGGGCAACCAAAGCCTGCTCAATCAGGGTATCGGCATTTTTGATTGCTTTCTTCACCCCTGTAATCACGACTTTCTTACCGGCAAAGCGGTTTAAGTCCACTTGCTTGTCACAGGCGACGACAATGGCATCAGCGCGTGCAATCTCTTCGGCCGTTGGCGCGTTTTTTACCCCAACCGACCCATTGGTTTCGACCTTGTAGTCGTAACCCATCTCTTTGGCTGCATTTTCGATGGCCTCGGCTGCCAAGTAAGTATGGGCCACCCCAACCGGGCAACCGGTCACCCCAATGATAAAACCTTTTGATGGGCCTTGGGCGGTGGCAGGTTCGTCTATCTGCTTTTCGTCTTCTTGGGTAAACAACGCCAAAGCCTGTTCGCTAGAAGTGGCCTTTTGCAGGTCTTCGAGGAAAGAGGGTTCGATAATTTTTGAAGAAAGGCTGGCAAGGACTTCCACATGGAAGTCACTGGCTTTTTCCGGGGAAGCGATCATGAAGAAGATCTTCGAAGGCTCACCATCCTCAGCACCATATTCAATGCCAGCTTTGCTGACACCCACTGCAATCGCGGGGGCGATCACTGCACTACTTTTGGCATGGGGAAGGGCTACCCCGTCTTCGAAGCCAGTATTGCCTGTGGCTTCGCGCTCCCAGAGGCCTTTGACAAAAGTTTCTTTGTCCGACACTTTGCCTGCATTGACCAGTACGTCAGCAAGCTCATTGAATACTGCTTCTTTGTCTGTGGCAGCCAAGTCTAGCTTTATGAGCTGCTCATTTAGGATCTCTTTCATCATAGTGCAGATCTCTTTTTGATGTAGGGGGGTAAGATTTATGTATTTACAAATTATAATTTCATCTTAGTGATACTCTGGCAGGTGAAAATTGATAGAGATCAAATTTATCGAATGGTATCCAGCCTGTTTCAGTAAATGTGAGCTGAGTAACGGATGTGACATGACAAAGATCACAGTTAATTGCTGGTAAATTTGTCATATCAAATTCACGTTAGAGCGAGATCGCGTAAGGGAGTGATTGCTGGCCCCGCCATTGGCTGACTAACAATGTGCCGGCGCTCAATGGCAAAACATCGTGGACATGATGGAAAGGTGAATTTTCCTCGGCCTCCATAGGCAGAAGCTTTCCAGCAATGTAAACGGGCGGTTTGGCGCCGATTGCCCGGGCGACTTTGCCATTTTCATCAATGGCCAAGACAAACCCGCTGTTATCCCGTCTGCAGGCATAGTTTTCTAGGTCAATGTCACTGACAACTGGCCCAGACCAGCACACCCCACAATATAATAATGACTCATGGATCACCGGTCGGCACGGGTAGACGCCGGGTAAGTTGACTGATTTGACGAACTCGCCTGCCAAAGTGAAAAACTTGAAGCTGGATTGTTTTCTTGATGAAACGACCAGCAAGGCTTCCTCCCCTTTGGTTGTTGGCCTGCTATCGAGGGCGATGCCATGAGGATTGATGAGTGAGTGATTGGCTGGTGCCTCTTCTGTGCCTCCAAAAGAGAACTTGTAATTGCCATCAGACGTGAAGCAATGGACGAAGCTGGCACCATAGCCATCGGCGATATAGATATCTCCATTGGGCGCGACACACGTTTCGGTCGGGTTGTAAGTCAACCCCTGATGATATATGCCCAGCTCAAACGGGTTGGCAAAGGTGCGAATGACCTGCCCATCGAGGGTTGTCTGCACGACCTCACCCAGCCCTTTGCTCACGACACCATCAATCTCTAATACCCCTGTTTGTGTGATTAGCAGGTATTCGCAACCGTCAGTTTCATACAGGGTAAGGCCATGACAGCCATCATAGCCAAGTGTCCAACTGTCGAGGAAAACCCCGGACTCGGAAAAAATGAGAATGTTGTTATCTGGGTGGTCGACTGACAAAAAAACTCTGCCATCTCGGCTTCTTGCTAGTTCGTGGCAGTTCTCTATCTGGATATGGCTGGGGACTTCTGTCCAGTGCTGGTTGAGCTGAAAAGTATCGTGGGTTTGATAGGTTGGCGAAGGTTGCGGCATAACAAAAAGACCCTTTGATTTAACTATATGTATTTATTGGCTAAAGCATGCTGGCGAGTAACAGCTTCAATGAATGTTGATGCTTGTTAACAAAATTAGCGCTTGCACAACATATCAAATGCCGATAATTTGTAAATACAAAAATAAATTTACATCTTCAATGCCAATAAGGAAGTAACACCATGACCCTGCTCTCGCCGATCAAACCGCCAGTTCAAACACAAGCCCAGCCTCTACAGCAGCAATATCAGGAAAAAGGGTTCATCTTGCATAAGCAACCCCTGCTGGAGACGCAGCAGTTTGCCGAGTTACAACAGATCTTTGAGTCTTTGCTGACAGCAAAAGGAGATATGCGAGCTGACGAATTGAACCGCCCGCACTACGCGGATCCACGGTTGTTTAAGTTTTTGACGGCAAAGCCGGTATTGGATCTAGTTGAGTCCTTGATTGGCCCAAACATTGGCCTGTGGAGCAGCCATTTTATTTGCAAGGAAGCCTACACCGGCCGTATTACGCCGTGGCATGAGGATTCGAAATACTGGGAAGGTCGAATTGACCGGATGGATAAACTGGCGACTATCTGGTTGGCGATAGATCCTTCGAGCAAGGAGAACGGTTGCATGCGGGTGATACCGGGAACCCATGTGCTTGAGGAGAATTTTGAATATATTGATGTCGACAAAGCAAGCCATACCTTCTCCACCGAACTGCACCACCGCTATTTTGACGAGCAGGACGCCGTGTACTTCGAATTGGAGCCGAATGAGTGCTCTATTCATGATGGGCGCATTTTCCATGGTGCTCTTGCCAATACCAGTCCGTTGCGCCGCTGCGGTTACACCATGCGTTACGTCTCGCTGGATTGCAAAGTGAATGATGAGCACCCTGATAACGCAACCCATCGCCTGTACCATGTTCGGGGTGAGAATGTTGCGAATAACAAGGTATGTCAGCTACCTGATTTTTAATCATTTTGTTGATTCAGGGAAGTGGAGGAGACGTCGGTTTACTTGTTAAACCGACGTTTTTGTTATCAGCGGATAGAGACAGTGGTGAGCTCGTTGGAGACCAAGGTTTCGACTGTGTATTGCGCCAGTACAGAGTGAAGTAGGTACACATGGTGCTGGATGCAGAGGCTTATATGACCTGGCTCTGCACGAAGTAAAAAGGCTTCTTTTTCGTTAAGCGCTTTGCCTGAAATCGTCTTGGCATCATGGCTGATATTGTGGCCGGCACTGTGCTCGACAAAATGCAGTACTGACTGTTCACAGTGGGCTTCTGTAAAGGTTGGGAACAGCGCCACCGGCATCCAGGTTTCTTCCAAGATAGATGGCTCACCGTTGATAATACGCATCCGCTTGAAGTGATAGAGCGGGGTGCCCTGATCGAGGCGAAACTTTTTTGCCAGCAATTCATTGGCTTTTGTCTGGTTAAACTCCAAAACGATGTTTTTCAGATCGGTATCTTTGTTGATCCGCTCAGAAATACTGGTCAGGTTGTTGTCTTGGTAAAACTCTGGTGGATTGACAAAAATGCCAGAACCCTGGCGGGAATGCACGAATGATTCTTGCTTTAGTTTCTCAATCGCTTTACGCAATGTTGGCCTACTGACACCGAATTGACTAGAAAGCGCATGCTCACCGTCTAGCTGAGACCAAGCTGGGTAATTCCCCTTTACAATGTCAGCCTTGATGGCTTGGTAAACTTCTATGTACTTCATCTATAGAGCGACTTCTTTCTAAGTTGCGCATTGGAACGCCGGTTACAACCGAACCTGTTAACACATATTCTAGCTTTTTGGCGTAATACGCGAAAAATTATTACTGGAATATTACCAGAAAAGCCCTTCCAACCACACAGCCATGTTCAATATTTCTCATGGCATGATCAAGATCATCCTTTTCAATGCTTCTTTTTTATTTGTATTTACATATTTTGAATGTGGGTTTATGTTTATCTCATAAGCCAAGAGGAGCCCTACCATGTCATCCAAAATTGAAAACAACCCAAGTCAAGTTGATGTCAACAAGAAGATCCCTTGTGAAAAGCCTGTCATGACCCAGTTGGAAATCATGGAAGCCTATACGCATGCGCATCAGAGCGAGCACGATATCTACCAGCGTGAGGTAGGGTGTCTATCTGAGCTGTATCCAATTTTGTTCAGACAAATTGAAGCTAATGATTGTGTTGTTGGCCGCGTTGATGCGCTGCCAATTGGTTTTGGCAGCGTGACATCGGTAGGTGGGGTCGGTCACTACTGTAATTTCGACAAGCTTGAGGCGCTGAAGAATGATTTGCCGCCAGCGGTACACGGCCGAGTCGACGCCCTGCTTGATTACTGGCAGCAGCATGACACGCGCACTATCTACTACCGCCAGACCCTGACAGAGACTACATTGGGTAAGTTTGTCGATGTTAACTACCCGGCCATTGCGACGGCACGTCTTAGTGGCATGTACCTGGATTACAACAAACTGGTGGACCTGGGTCTTAATGGAATGCGGGCGCTTATTGGTGACAAATTGGCTTCAGCTCGCCAGCTGGCTGATACCAAGGCAGTATCGCTGCATCAGTCTTTCCTTGGCAGTTTGGATATTGTTGAAGAGGTGATTAACAAGCATATTGCGTTGTGTGCTAAAGAGCTTGAAGCGACGTCAGATCTAACCCGTAAGCTCCAGATGAGCGACTTGATTGATGCCCTAACAGCGATTCGCACTGAAAAGCCACAGACGTTCTTGCAGGGGATTCAGCTCACTTGGCTCTACAGTCTGTGTGCTGGGGTGGTGAACTACGGCCGAATGGATGATTATCTTGGTGATTTACTGGTGGCTGATCTTGAAGCCAAACGAATTACCGAGCGTCAGGCGATTGATTATATTCGCTCTCACTACCGCTTAATTGAATCGCGAAAAACAACGGTTAATGGTCGAGTGGTTATTGGTGGCGTTGGACGACGCAACCCTGAAACGGCTGATGTCTACTGCCGATTGTCTATTCAGGCGGTACGCGAAAATAAAGATACTGAGCCTCAATTTACCCTGCGTATTTATAAGGGCATGAACCAAGATGTTTACAACGATGCCCTAGATGCGATTGGTGAAGGACTGACATACCCAATTTTGTATAACGATGACGTGAATGTGCCAGCGGTTATGAAGTCGATGCAGATTTCAGAGCAGGACGCCCAGCATTATGTTCCGTTTGGTTGCGGAGAGTTTGTCCTGTCGGGCAAGAGTGTTGGGACACCAAATACCTGTATCAACATCTTGAAGATTTTGAACATTGCCCTGACCGGTGGTACCGATTTCTGGGATGGCCAAGATAAGAGCGGAGGCACGGCGCTGCTCAAGCCTGCTCAGATCGTGAGCTTCGATGACGTAATGCAAAATTACAAGGATCTGCTGGATTTCTATATCGACCTGACCGCCAAGGCGCAGTCTTTTTCGTATCAAGTGCTGAACCAGCAGGTGGGCTTCTTGTTTACCAGCATGTTGACCGATGATTGTATCGGGCGCAGCAAGGCGCTGCTCGATGGTGGTGTTTACAAGCTTGGCGGCACCAATGAAACCTATGGTAATACCAATGCCTACGATTCACTGGCAGCTATCAGGAAAGTGATATTCGAGGAGCAGAAGTATAGCTACGCGGAGCTGATTGAAGCATTGAAAGTCGACTTCGAGGGTTACGATCGCATGAAGTACGATCTTATCCATGCGCCGAAATTTGGTAATGATGATAGCTATGTTGATGATATTGCGGTCGAGATGCATGAATATATCTGCAATGGCATTAAGGATTCGGCCGCCGAAGTAGGGATGGACAGCTACTTGGTGGTGATTATCAACAACCAGGTGAACACCGAATGGGGCCGGGCGACGAGTGCTTCTGCCGATGGCCGCCATCGCGGGGTATACATGAGCAATGCCAACAACCCGCAGAGTGGCGCAGATAAAAATGGCCCAACGGCGATGCTAAACTCGCTGGCGAAGTTGAAGGCGGATGTCCATGCCGGCTCGGTACAGAACATGAAGTTCAGCAAGAATATGTACCAAGACAAGCGGATGATTGTCGAAGCGCTGCTGGATGGGTACTTCGAGCAGGGCGGCCCACAAATCATGGTAAGTGTCGTGGGTAAAGGTGAGCTCGAAGATGCCTTCCATAACCCGGAGAAATACCCGAACCTTGTTGTCCGTGTGGGCGGTTTCAGTGCTCGCTTTGTAAACCTTGACCGAGACGTTCAGCTAGAAATCTTGAACCGAACCCTGAACGACTAACCGCAAAAAGGGCTGCGATTTGCAGCCCTTACTTCCTCTCCCGACTCAATGTAAACAGGTATTGGCATGCAAGGATCAGTTCAATCAAAGCCGACAGGCATTGTCTTTGACATTCAAAAGTTCAGTGTCAATGATGGGCCGGGTGTTCGTACCACGGTCTTTCTCAAGGGGTGCCAGATGAAATGCGTCTGGTGCCACAACCCGGAGTCATTGAGCGTCAAGAAGCAACTGTCTTTTTCGGGGCAAAAATGCATAGGGTGTCGAGCTTGCGAAAAAGTCTGCCCCAACAGTGTGCACCAATTTGATAAAGAGGGTGTGCATCATGTTGATTTCGATAATTGCGATGCGTGTGGGTTGTGTGTCGATGCTTGTATGCAGGATGCGCTCAAAATCTACGGAAAAGAGATGTCGGTTGATGATGTCTTTGCCGAAGTGATCAAAGACAAGGTCTACTTTGATAAGTCAGGAGGGGGATTAACCCTATCAGGTGGTGAGGCCCTCAAGCAGTTTGAGTTTTCTCTGGCCCTAGTCAAGAAATGCAAGGAGCATGGTCTGCATGTCTGTATTGAAACCAATGGTGCTTCTAAGCCAGACCATTATCGGGCGATAGCGCCCTATGTTGATTTGTTTCTGTTCGACTACAAGGCGACCGGTGATAAAACCCATAAATCCTTGACTGGGTTATCAAGGCGTTTAGTCGATGACAACTTGGCGTTGCTTGAGCAAATCAATGCCAATGTGATCCTGCGCTGCCCGATCATTCCAGGCTACAACCTGTCAGACGATCATCTGCAGGCTATCGCGAATCTGGGCGAATCGATGGGGAATATTCAGAAAGTTGAATTGTTGCCTTACCATAACTTCGGCAAAGGGAAAGCGGCAGAGATTGGGCGGGACTATGACGTTGATGCTGATATTCCTGCAGATGAGCAAGTGCAATCTTGGCTGGAAAAAGTCCGCCGTTATGGCGAAATCAACGTCACATTGAGCTAGCTAACTTGTTTAAGACTTACCTAGGTAGGGGCCCAGAAATAAGCCGACCTGATTACGGCATAATCCCACCTCAACCCTGACTCCGGCTTGTTCTAGGATAGCGATCCCCTTTCCACTGTTTCTCGGATCGGGATCGAGCATGGCGACCACAACATGCTTTATTCCGGCTTCGGCCAGTGTCTTGGCACAAGCCGGTGTGCGGCCGACAAAAGAGCAAGGCTCCAAAGTGACATAAGCACTGACGCCCTCGAATGTCTCTGCTCCAGTGGCTATATAGGCATTGAGTGCCTCGACCTCGGCATGGTTGCCACCTATTTTTTTGGTATGGCCTTCGGCGACGATGCAATCACCTTTTACCAGCACGCAGCCAACCGGTGGGTTGGGCTGGCACTCTGGCAATGCTTGCTTTGATAGCTCAAGGGCGCGGAGCATAAATTTCTCAGCCATGTACTCTCTATCTCTGTAACGGGTATTAGGCGGGTATATTACCTGATACGTTACTGAAATGGCGTGAGATCGATATCTTCTATTTTGCTGACTGCTTTAATGGTTGGATGTTGGGAGATTCTTTTGAGATACGCCGCCAGGTGAGGGAAGTGCAAAGGTGACTTTTTGATAGGCATCGACCACTCAGCCAGCATGAACAGGAAGAAGTCGCAGGCGGTGAGAGTATTACCCAGTAAGTATGGGTTACCGTTGAGTTGCTTATCTATCACCGACAAGGCGTCGGCAATTCGGTCGTCTTGCGCAGCAACTACATTGGGAATAGTGTTTTCATCATTGGTATGGCGGTGCGGGTAATAGCGAACCATTAGCTCGGCTTGCAGGGTATTGTTAAGATAGGTTAACCACTGGAAAAACAGAGGCCTCAACGGGCTGCCAATGTCAGGGATCAAGCCATGTTCGGGGTGCTGTTCACACAAATGAATACAGATGGCAGGGCTTTCAAAAAGGACATTACCGTTCTCAACCAAGGTGGGTATCCGGCCTGCTGGGTTGAGTTTTAGATATTCCGGTGATTTTTGAGAGTTGGACTTTTTGTCTACCAGCAACAATTCATAATCCAGCCCCATATGGTGTAGCAAAAAGTGTGGGGCCAGGCTGGCGTTATTGGGGTAGTAATAGAGTTGGTACACAATGTTATCCTTGCTCGAGAGTATTAGCCAAATTGGTGAAAGAGTTCGCCGATCACTGGCAGTATAGAGAGTATCAACAAACCGGACATGAATAAATTGAACCATTTACGGTGGGTTTCATTGTTCAGATATCGTTTTAGCCATGAGCCGAAATATAGCCATATACCAACGCATGGGAACGAAATAACCAAGAACATGCCTGCCAATATCAAGGTTTGCACAGTAAATTCACTGCCTGATACTGTGAATGCGGCAATAGCACCGGTTGCCACCACCCAGGCTTTGGCATTTACCCATTGGAATAGAGCACCATTGAGAAAGGTCAGTGGCTGTGAATGTTCTTTGGCGCTTAGTCCATCGCTAGAACTGGAAATTAGCCAGGCTAAATACAGTAGATAAAGCACACCAGAGACTTTAATAATGGTATGCAAGCGAGGAAACAATTCAAATACTTGTCCGAATCCAAAACCGACAAGCAATAGCATAAATGAAAAGCCAATACATATTCCGCACAATACGGGTAAGCTTTTTTTAATGCCAAAGTTAAGGCCGGATGTCATCACTAATATGTTATTGGGGCCTGGTGTCGCGGATGAGACGACGGCAAATAGCACCAATGAGAATATGTAATCCATTACTTCCTCATAGCTAAGTTATATCGGCACAACCAGACTGTTATCTTAGCAAGGCAAGGTTGTCTAATTTTGTGTTCTTGATGGCTTGTTCCTTGGCAATATTTTACCGCTAACTATTTGGAGCTAGAAATAGCTTTCTCTAGGGAATACTGGTCTCAATATTGAGTTGGCCTTCAAGTCCGGCTTCGCGGTGAATACTCAATGCTTTAAATTCTTCTGATGATGTCATATCCAGCAATGCTTGTCGGGAAGGATACTTAACAATAACAAATGCATCCCAAAGCTCGTCGACTTCCCCTATTATCAGTCCGGTTATTTCGGAATAGAAAACCACTTCCGCGTCGTATTTATCGAGCACTTCCAGCATAGGCTTGCCATAGAGTTCATAAGCTTCCTTACCGGTTAATGTAGATTCACGACCATCGGGGTAAACGGCTTTTTCCTTGAACCGGAATAAATTAAGCAAATGAATTTCGCCACTTTCAGGTTCATTATTGAGTCTCTCCATCTGCTTGTCAGAGGGATAAAGCTGATTTAGAACTTCCATATTCTCTCCAGTATCTAGTGCTTCATAAATGTCTGGTTATATTTTACTCGCACAAACCTTAATATGAAGAGATGTTAAATAAAGGTAAAGTGTATTTTTGAATTAAGGCGATCTTTTTCGAAAATAATTTATTTGAACCCTGTTAGCAGGTATCAACCAATCATCTATTTTTACTCTGATATTGTTCAAGTGAGGTGTGATGATGAAGTTGATGTTAGTTTCAATGCTGTTCTCGCTTCTGTCTTTTGCCGTTTTTGCTGAGCATCATGGCAAGAAAAAACCATCGTTTGATGACCTTGATACCAACGGTGACGGGGTCTTATCGAAAGACGAGGTGAAAGGCCCCTTGGCGGATCATTTCGATACCATTGATGTTGATGGCGATGGTGTGATCACGAAAGATGAAATGCCAGAAAAGCCCCCAAGGAAGAAGAGTTACTAGTATTAACTATATGATATTGAATCATATATAGCAGCGCCTGGTACAGGCGCTGTATATTTTGTTATAGCCCTTCCAACGCTTCCAATGACTCTGGCAAGATCTGGCCACCATCTACCACTATGCTTTGTCCAGTGATATAACCTGCTTCGTCAGAGGCGAAGAATAGTGCAGTGTTGCCGATATCCTCAACATCGCCCAATCGGTTGAGCGGGATGGATGCTGCCATGGTATCGAGGTAGTCCTGGCCGAGATCTTGTAGCCCCTCGGTATAGATATTCCCTGGCATAACGGCGTTAATCGTAATACCAGAGCGGGCCAATTCTATTGCTGCGGTTTTGACAAAGCCTAGTTGACCAGCCTTGGAGGCACCATAGTGGGACCAACCCGGGAAGCCGGTTACAGGACCGGTGATGGACGAGGTGACGATAATGCGGCCCTTGCTTTGCTCTTTCATGAATGGGGTAACGGCTTTAACGCTCAGGAACAAGCTTTTGAGGTTGGTGTTCATTACCTGATCCCAATTCTCCGGCTCCATTGCGCTAAGGCTAGCTTGCGGGAAGATCCCTGCATTGGCACACAGCACATCGATATGGCCGTATTTTTCCCTGACAAATTCAGCCATTTTCTGCATTTCCTGCCAGTTGCTGACATCTGCCAAGAAGTATTCAGCGTTGAATCCTTGTTGATGAATTTCAGCAACGGCCTGTTGGGCGGACTCTTCACCACGGGCTACGATAATCACATTAGCACCTTGGCGTGCGAATACGCGTGCGATGCCTTTACCGATTCCTTTGCTGCCACCTGTGACAATAACGGTTTGCCCTTTGATTGGGTTGAGCATAGTAGACCTTCTTTCAATTTAAGTGTGTATGAAAAAGTAGGCATGATAATGCGTTACGGGTATAACTTATTGGGCTTAATTGTAAGTTTTTGCAGATGTTGATGTTAGTTCAATTTATTTGCAAAAAGCCGGTGAAGAAGCGCATCGGCAACGGTTTATGATTGGTTACAAATGAAGTGGGCTAGTTGCAACCTGTACTGCTAACATGCCGCGCTAAAATTGCATCGTGCAATTTTGGCTATAAACCCTATTGGTAAAATTCTCTTTGAAGATAACTTACTGCCACTTTGGGCAGTAGTCATATCGGTATTGATAGTGGTATTAGCATCGCAAGGAGGCGAGTGGCACAGTAGGAGATTATGAGTTTCAATGAAAGCAACACTCCAGCAATTGTATGGTCTTTCAGATGACCTGGCACATCAGCTTACCCAAGCAGGTACCTTCCGTACTTTCTCCCGTGGAAAATACCTGGGTTTCCAGGGCGAAACCCCAGATGTTCTCTATTTACCACTTGACGGTATTCTCTCGCTGCAAGCCCCTTTTGAGTCTCGAGATGATTATTTCTATTCGGTGTTCTGTGCGGGGATCCCGGTAAATGACTTATTTCTTCTTAACCCGCAACCGCGGCTTGAATCATTGAAGGCATTGACGGATGTCACTTTGTTATCAGTACCTTTATCTAAGGCAAGGGAGCTGATGGGGGTATCGTTGGAGTTTTCTCATTTGATGCTGAAGTCGTTATCCCAAAAACTCTATGCCTTTGGCAGCCTTACTTATATCCAGTCGGAAAAGAACCCAGAGCAGAAGATACTTAAGTGCCTGCAACAGTTGGCAAGGCTCAACCCCAACAATCGGGTGTATTTAAATTATCGCAATATCGCCTCCTTAATGGTTATCTCCCGTAATACCGTGGCTAAAGTGGTGAAGGATCTGCAAGGGCAGGGTGCTTTGATAGTAGAAAAAAACTATATTACGTTTCCTGAAAAGTGCGAGCCGTGTCCAACAACCAGCCACTCGCTGCATTGAGTATGTACTTCATTTTGCTACGATCCTTAGATAATAGAGGCGTTGAGTGATGAGGATGTACCATGCGACAAGAAAATAGGGCTGAGCTGGAGCACTTTAGCTCACTACTGACGGAACAGGACTATCCGAACCTGTACACGGCTTTTATGAAAAATGCTGTCGCCAAGCGATTTGAAGCCGGTGAAGTGATTGTTTTCCAGGAAGAGACATTACAGCGTTTGGGTTACTTGAGTGCAGGCGAAGCGGAGATCCACCTTACTTCATTTGAGGGCGACACCATTATTGCCGAGCGGTTTCCACCGGGCTCTTTGTTAAATGCCCCAAGGTACATCGATGGTAAAGGCTCGCCTGCGGACGTCATTGCTGTTAAACCGTGTACAGTCCTTTTTCTGCCTTACAGAATACTGAGAAGCGATCCGACCTTGGATGCTGAAACATTACGCCTGGCGGCACATACAACGGCGGCACTGTACCGATTGACTGAAAAGGTCTACCGGGCAGCCATGTTGCTGCCTTTGAAAGAAAGAATTATTCATCGTCTTTTTTTGCTAAAAGATGAGAATAATAGTGTGGAAATTACCGCTGAAAAACTAGCAAGTTATCTTGGTGTTAGTAAATATAAAATTCATCGCTCATTGAATGAGTTAGAAAAGGAAAACCGGATCGTTAATACCTATGGCGCCGTGACTTTAGTTGAATGACAGCTTAACTACTTATTAGTTTTTCTTTTATTTTTTTATTATCTTGATGGATAAGGATAATATTATTGCTAAAAGCTTCTTGCATGGAAATGCTGCCGTTAATAATTGCCTGTAAGCTGACATGAGTGAGCATGATGGTATTGGCGTGATCCTCTGGCGGCGTGATATCAACCTCAAGCCTACCCGTATTATTGATACCGTAACTTGACCAAATTGGCACGTCAGTTAGCAGGACGTTAACCCCTTCAACCCCTTGCTGCTCAAGCTTTCGAGAGAATAACGTCAGCCACCAAGAAGCCCTTTGGAAGGCTGGTAAGCCTTCAAGTTGAGTGACAGGTTTGATGATGCCTGTTTGCTCGGCATACATACCTGCAAGGGTGAGCTGCATCGTACCGGGAAGTATTGGGCTATTGTCATCGTATTCCATACTCATATGAAATGGGCACGCGAATGTCACAGTTGAAAATAGAATAGCAGCTAGAAAAACCGAGAGTTTACGTTTTTTCATAGATTGCTCATTATATATCTAAATAAATTTTAGTGAAATGTATCACTAAATTTCGAAATGGAAATTGTATCCTGCAATATTCAAAAGGAGCATGGTTGATATGCTTTGCGTGAATTGATTATTTCGAAAACGCAAAGGTAAGACTATGTATAAACTTACTTGTGTTGCAGCGTTAGTTGCAGCCGTTACATCCGCTTCTGTATTCGCCAGCACTTCACTCTCTGTAGATGCTCAAAATGTGGTGAGCCCATCCGGTGCGATTCTCGCTGAAAGCTTGAACAATAAAGATCAGCAGTACACTGAAGCTGTTTATGAAGTCGTGCCTGGGGTATGGTCAGTCACTGGCCTTGGAATGGATAACATAAATGTGATTGAAGGTGAAACCGGCCTTATTGTTATCGACGGTGGTATTAGCCGCGCTTATGCTAAGAAAGCCATGTCCATGCTACCCGAGAAGGTTTCATCTAAGCCAGTAAAAGGCTTTATCTATACCCACTGGCATTACATCTTCGGTGCCGGCGAATGGAATGTTAGCGATGATACGGTTGTTGTTGCCCACGAGAACCATCAGAGCGAACTGACGACTTCGACAGATGCATCTTCACCAACCGCGCCTGCTCGTGTCCTTCGTACCCAAATCCAACTAGGTACCTTCTTGCCAAAAGAAGGGCAGGACTCGCCATCGGTTACTGGCCTAGTGAATGTTGATATCTCTGATATTTCTGGGTATATGGCACCTACCAAGCTGGTGGGTGATGACGAGACCGAGTTCGAAATCGATGGCGTGAAATTTGTTACCCATGCCGGTCATTCGGATACCCTGGATGGTTTGAGCATCTACATGCCGGAGCAGAAAGTCAGCATCGACAACACTTACTGGGCACATGGCCTGTTTAACTTCTCAACCCTGCGCGGCGATCGTTGGCGTGAAGTGGACTTGATGACCCAGGCAACCCAGTGGCTGCTTGATCAAGATGTCAAGCATAGCCTGAAGGTGCATGGCAAGCCAGTATCCGGTGAAGTCTTTAAAGAGCAGCTTTCAGCACAGATGAAGTCTATCGAGCTGCTGGTTTCAGAGACAGAAAAAGCCATTGGCCAGGGTATGTCACCAGATGAAATTCAGTACAACGTGACTTATCCGGAAGAGCTAGCTAACTCACCGCACATGGAGCAAAACTATGGTGAATGGAGCTACCATACCCGCCGTTACTACAATCAAGCGATGCACTGGTTCGGTAACGACTCTGTCGACCTGCACCCACTTGAGCGTAATGACGAAGCGCGCCGTATGGTGAAAGCGATGGGTGGTGTGGATCAGGTGATCAGCCAAGCCAAAGAAGCTCACAAAGAGGGTGAATACCAGTGGTCTGCGCAATTGGCGACCTATGCAATCCGTGCCGGAAGTGACGAAGCAAAACAGGTGAAAGCAGACGCGCTGCGAAGCAAGGCGCAGTACGCGACGGCTTCAAATACCCGTAACTGGTATCTGACCCATGCATTGGTACTGGAAGGCAAGCTTGAGCTGCCGATGGTACTGACCGGCGAATACTAATCCCCTCGACACTATTTGCTGACATAGCAATTAATGACATTGCGATTGATGACATAACAAGCTCACCCACATCGGGTGGGCTTTATGCCATCTGTACTTCTTGTTAAGGACACTTTTATGAAAACCCTCTTTGCTTACTATCTACACTATTCAATTATTCTCGCCCACCATGTCAAACCACTTAGAAAGGTGCTTCAGGCGGGTAATACGCTGCTGATAAAGTTGGTTGTGCGCCAGTATGAGTGTGACGGCCTCAAAGCCTGGCAGTCATTTTGGATCCCGGCATTTGCCAAATTCGGTCGCTCAAGGGCACCCTATTTGGCTAAGAAAATGGCGATGGATATCAATGATCCGAAATCACTGGGTAGCTACCACGATTTTGAAGATCCGATTCTGGGCGTTGAAGGCCACTGGGAAACGACAGAAAACGGCGATCCAGTGCGTGTTGAAACCGCCTGTGTGGTGTGTGAAGCGCTAAAAGAGGCGACAGAAAACAAACAATGTCGCAGCGATTTTTGCCGCCATGTGGTTGCGGCTATGGAGCAGAACACCGGTGAGGCACTTAACCCGGACTACCGGGTAGAAATCCATGACCTGATGACAGAAGATGCCGAGGTGTGCCGCTTCGTTCATAAGATCGACAAAAAGTAATTATTGTCGATCAGTCTAAAACCTCGCTAATGCGAGGTTTTTTTTAATGTTTAGACTTCAAGCGTATAGCGCAACGAGCGCTTCTCGAATCCTTGCTTTGCATAAAACTCCTGGGCTTGGTAGCGACTTAGCGATGTCGTCACTTCCAATAGTTGGCAGCCATGCTCTTTGGCATGGTTTCTGGCCACTTCAATGAGCGTTGAACCAATGCCTTTGCCGCGCTTGTCTTTCTCTGTCACTAGGGCAGTGATACGGCAGATTTGCTCGCCAGTAGGAAAATACGGAAAGATGATCAAGGCTATCAACCCAAGTAGTCCGTCTTCGCTATCGAAAACCATGGTTGCTTGTCTGTTGTCGTCCAGCATTGACTCGATAATTGCAGGTGAGGTTTGGTAGCCAAGTTGAGTCAGCAATATGCCAATGGCTGGGCCATCATCCATGTTAGCATGTCGGATCATATCAATTCCCATTTAAGTATGACTAACCCAGCCTAGCAGAACGATATGACAAGTTTGTGGAGTGATAACTCAAAAAAAACAATACGAGCAGATTAAGAACTGTATATATCCAAGCGGCTTAGGGTGCCTATTGGATATATACAGTACAGGTAGGGGAGCAGCTTAAGCCACTTCGCTTGGCAGGCGGTGCTTCTCTTCTTTTAGCAGGAACTGAGACGCAGCACGGGCTTTGTCGGCATTGCCGGCCATGATGGCATCGTAGATTGAGCGGTGTTCATTAATACAAACGCCGCCGTCTTTGGACGAGTGGTGAATGAAGCTCATGAAAATCGTTGCCATTACATTGCCGAATGGTAGGTAGAAGTCGTTACCGGTTGAGAAGAAAATCAAACGGTGGAAGTGCATATCGACTTCTGCCCAGCGAGCTTGGTCGAAGTCTTCAGCAATTTCACACATTTGCTGGAAGGTCTCAGATAGCTCGATACGCTGTTCGGCAGTGGCATTGCGTGCTGCTAGGGCACAGGCTTCTGGCTCGATGGCTTTACGCAGGCCAAGGAACTGATGGTAGAAGACTTCTGCGTTTTGCAGGCCTTCCATCCATTCTAGAAGTTGTGGATCAAGGAAGTTCCAGTTCAGGCGGTCAACAACCTTGGTACCAATTTTCGGCTTTGACTCAAGCAGGCCTTTTGACGTCAAAAGCTTAACAGCTTCACGCAGGGCGGTGCGGCTGATGCCGAATTGTTCACAGAGCGTCATTTCTCCAGGGATCACTTGGCCTTGCGCGAGCTGGCCAGAGAGAATGCGACGGGCGATTTCGCGGGCTACCTGCACATGCAGGCTGCGTTTGGATCCCGCAATCGCGGTAAAACTAGAAGACATGTTAATCCTTGGTTCAATAACAATATGTATGACTATATGACTACAGTATACTGGATTTCGTGTTTTAGCTTGAGTAGTTTTGAATTTTTCAGGCAAAAAAGCCGACTTTCGTCGGCTTTTTATCGTAATAAAATTTACCGCTAGGGGCAATTTTTAGCTGTAAAACAGTCTATCTGTAGCCGATATCCTATGAGCGAACCATTAGAAGCTGTACGTAATACCTACACGGCTACGCAGTTCGCGGGTATCGCTTGCATCAGATCGGTTGTAATTGACGTCACCGAATTCAACATATGGGCTCCAAGCACCTGGACGGTAACGGATGCTGATGTTGTTCTCGTAGTTGGTGTCTTTACCGTCGTATAGCTCGTAACCTTCTGCTTTGTAGTAGTTCATTTCAAGGCCGAACTGCCAGTCATTAATGCGGTAGCCTACGTTACCGGTTACACGGTGGCGCTTATCTGTGCTGTCACCATTGCTGTAAGTTTTAAAATCGTGACGGTAACGACCGCTCAGTGTTAGGCCTTCCACGCTTTCAAAGGCGTAAGTTAGGCGAACCTGTGGCTTATATGTCATACCGCTGCTGCGGCCTTCAATTGGCATGCCTGGTTGCAAAGTCCAGTTGTCGTTCAGACGGAAGCGGTATCCCCAGTCAAATTCCCAGCCATTGTTTTGCAGATCTTCCATGAACTTGCCATCTGCGCCTTTAAACTTCAGTTCACCACTGAAGTAAAAGTCACCGATGCTTTCGTTGATTTTTACACGGCTAGAATGCTGTTCAGATTTACCGCGGTATTCATGACGGAAGTCGATAGAGGCAGCGCTGACCTGGCCTGCAATAAGAGCTGAACCAATAAGTAGCATCAGGGGAGAATGTTTGAACATAGTGTTTATTCCTGAATTGTAGGGCGTTCCCGAAAAAGTAATACAATAGTATTGTTTTGATTTTTGCCGTCAATCAGGGGTAAACGTTAATTGTGATCATGATCTATGGTGATCGGTATCACAAATAAAAAATCAAGCTTTTTAATATCAGTAACTTAATTGTTTGTTTGGAAGTTCTTTTTATATTTTTACTCTTGGTCATAAACGTGAAACCGATCAAAAAAAGTATGACATTTTGATTTTAATCAATATTAATAACTAGTATAACCGTTGTTTATCTTTGTTTTAAGCTGTTGTTTTTATTTGTTTTTATTGTTTTGTGTTACTTTTATCCTAAAATAATCGTGATCGCTATCGCGATTAATGAATATTGTAGTACAAGAAATTAGGCGAGGTTTTTATAGTATAAGCAAATTACTACTCAAAAGGACTTCAACGATGGATCTAAATACCATGATCGTCGGCATCTACTTTTTGTTTCTAATAGCAATTGGCTGGATGTTCCGAACATTTACCAATACCACCAGTGATTACTTCCGGGGGGGAGGTAGTATGCTTTGGTGGATGGTAGGTGCTTCAGCATTTATGACCCAGTTCAGTGCGTGGACGTTTACCGGTGCAGCCGGTAAAGCGTATGACGACGGTTTCGCTGTTGCGATCATCTTCCTGGCAAACGCCTTCGGTTATCTGATGAACTACCTGTACTTCGCGCCGAAGTTCCGTCAGATGCGTGTGGTTACCGTAATCGAAGCAATTCGCCTGCGTTTTGGTAAGCATAACGAACAGGTATTTACCTGGTCGGGTATGCCTAACAGCGTGATCACCGCGGGTATCTGGCTAAATGGTCTGGCGATCATTGCTTCTGGTATCTTCGGCTTTGATATGACCATGACAATTATCCTGACTGGTCTGGTTGTACTGGTGATGTCGGTAACCGGTGGTTCATGGGCGGTTATCGCCTCTGACTTCATGCAGATGGTTATCATCATGGCGGTAACGGTGACTTGTACTATCGTTGCGGTTATCCAGGGCGGCGGTGTTGGCGAGATTGTTAGCAACTTCCCACTGGAAGAAGGTGCATCTTTCGTATCTGGTAACAACCTTAACTACCTAAGCATCTTTGGTATCTGGGCATTCTTCCTTTTCTTCAAGCAGTTCAGTATCACCAACAACATGCTGAACTCATACCGTTACCTAGCGGCCAAAGACTCTAAGAACGCGAAAAAAGCAGCACTGCTTGCTTGTATACTGATGACCATGGGTCCATTGATCTGGTTCATGCCTTCTTGGTTTATCGCAGGCCAAGGTGTTGACCTTGCAGCACAATACCCAGAAGCAGGCTCAAAAGCCGGTGACTTCGCTTACCTATACTTCGTACAAGAATATATGCCAGCAGGTATGGTGGGTCTTCTGATCTCTGCTATGTTTGCCGCGACCATGTCTTCAATGGACTCGGGCCTGAACCGTAACTCAGGTATCTTCGTTAAGAACTTCTACCAACCAATCCTACGCCCTAACGCGCCGGAGAAAGAGCTGGTGGTTGTCTCTAAACTGACGTCTACCTTCTTCGGTATCGCGATCATCCTTGTTGCCCTATTTATCAACTCGCTGAAAGGACTGAGCCTGTTTGACACCATGATGTATGTAGGTGCGCTGATCGGCTTCCCAATGACTATCCCTGCATTCTGTGGCTTCTTCATCAAGAAAACCCCTGACTGGGCTGGCTGGGGTACGCTGGTTGTCGGTGGTATCGTTTCTTACTTCGTTGGTTTCGTTATCACAGCCGACATGGTTCAGAACTGGTTCGACCTTGAGCCGCTAACTGGCCGTGAGTGGTCTGACTTGAAAGTGGCTATCGGTCTGATTGGTCACCTGATCTTCACTGCTGGCTTCTTCATCCTATCGACTGTGTTCTACAAGCCGCTGTCTGAAGAGCGCCAGAAAGACGTTGACCGTTTCTTCAACAACCTGTCAACGCCGTTGGTGGCAGAGTCTACTGAGCAGAAGAAGCTGGATAACAAGCAGCGCCGTATGCTTGGCTCACTGATTGCTGTAGCTGGTGTTGGTGTCATGGCGATGTTTGCCCTGCCAAACCCATTCTGGGGCCGAATGATCTTTGTTCTATGTGGTGCGATTGTCCTTGGTGTCGGTTTGCTGCTGGTCAAAGCGGTAGATGGCAAAGTTGAAGAAGCTACCGAACTGGCTACCGAGCAGGACTAAGGAGCGAGCATGTTGAAACGTACTCTTACCTCAATGGCAATTGCTGGAGCCCTGTTCGCAGCCCCTGTATTTGCCGTGGACGGTACCCCTAACACTGTATTCTTCGATGCAGATTTGATTGCCGAGAGCAAGGCGCGTATCCACAACGATACTGCGACAGAAGAGGCGCAGGCGAGCTACCAGCGCCTGCTGGATGAAGCAGAAGATGCAATGAAAGTGGGTCTGCTGTCAGTGACTGACAAGACCCTGATGCCGCCAAGCGGTGACAAGCATGATTACTTCTCCATCAGCCCATACTGGTGGCCGAACGAGGAAACTGAAGATGGCCTGCCATGGGTACGTCAGGACGGTAATACCAACCCTGACTCGAAGACAGATGCCACAGACTCAGTGCGTATAGGCTTGTTTACCCGCTCGGTTCGCGCCTTGGGCGTGGCGTACTACTTCTCTGGTGAGGAAAAGTACGCCGAGCAGGCCGCAGAGATGCTGCGCCATTGGTTCATCAACCCTGAAACGCGCATGAACCCGAATATGCGTTATGCCCAGGCTGTACCGGGTGTTGATGACCAGCGCCGCAGCGGCATGATTGACTCGCGCAGCTTCTCGGACCGTTTGGTTGACGCATTGGCGCTGATTGAACTGTCGGAACACTGGACCGAGCAGGACGATACCGCAATGCGTGCATGGCTCGGTGACTTCCTTGACTGGTTGATTACTTCCGAGCAGGGTACTGCCGAACACTTTGCACCGAACAACCACGGTACCTGGATGCAGGCGCAGATTGCCGGTATTGCTTACTACCTTGGTCGCGAAGACATCGCCAAGATGACGGTTGCCCAGACCAAATGGCGTATCCGTGAGCAGCTAGATAGCAAGGGCACGCAGCCAGAAGAGTTGGCGCGTACCCGTGGCTACCACTATAGCTACTTCAACCTCGATGCCATGGCCTATCTGGCACAGCTTGGCGACAAACTGGGCGTCGATATCTGGAACCACGAGTACCGTGGCCGTAGCCTGAAATCAGCAATTGATTACGTGGCGCAATACCAGCGTATCGAAGACTGGCCGCACCCAGACAACGACGTGAAGAAGGGCCGCTTCCAGACTTACCGCATGCTGACGGTGTACCGCAAGGCTGATTTGGCCTGGGGTACAGACCACTACGATCAGGTTATCGACAAGATCGGCTTTGACAATGCCGAGCTAAATAACCTGTCACAGGTTTGGGCCGAGCGGGACGCGTACCTGCTGTATCCAAAACTGTAAACCCTCTCCGTGAAACACCCGGGCGGCAATACTGCCGCCCGGTATAAGGAAAACACCATGAAAAAACACACGCCTATCGCACTGGCTTTGCTGGCTGCGCTATCTTTCAACGCCCATGCTTCTTCACCGACGCCGGTACAACTGCCAGAAACTGCCGTTGAACAATCCATCGCTCAGGTTTCATTACAATCTTTGACGGCTGAGCAGTTGGTAGCCGGTCAAAGCCGTGAGCTTGTCGATGCCAGCAAGGTTGAGGCTGCGGATAACGCTGCCGTTGAGGCGTTGAAACAGCAGCTGGAAAATGCCAAGCCGGGTGAGGTGATCAGCATTGCCCCTGGCCGTTACGCCAACCTGGGTGTGGTTGAACTGACCGCCGATGACATCACAGTGAAAGCCGAGCAGCCAGGCACAGTGTTGTTGACGGGCTTGGTCCAGCTGGTCGTCAAAGGCGATGATATTACCCTAGATAGCCTAGTGTTTACCGAAGGTGGTCCGGCAGAGCGCTTTGGCGGCGTGCGTCTGGAAGGTATGCGCAATACCCTACAGAACTCGACCTTCTACTACTTCAACGATGATTACGAGTACGAGCCGGACGAGCGCCGCAGTGAGTATCCACGTTACCTGTGGGTGTCGCTATGGGGCAAAGATGGCAAGGTGATCAACAACCGTTTCGAGGGCAAGCATAAGCGCGGTACCTTGATCGGTATCCAGAAGAACATTGACGATAAGGCGGATAACCACCTGATCGAAGGCAATATTTTCTACTCGCAGAAAAAGAACCAGTATGACGAGTTGGCGATTGAAAAAGCTATCCGTTACAACGGCAACAGCTGGGAAGCGATCCGTATCGGTGATTCGAAGAGCAGCCAGTGGCCGTCAGCGACCCAGTTCGTCAATAACCTGCTGGTGGACTCTGACGGTGAGCGCGAGCTGATCTCGATTAAATCGGGTGAGAACCGTATTGCTGGCAACACCATCTTCGAAAGTGCATCGATGATTTCCCTGCGCCACGGCAAGGCGAATGTGGTAGAGAACAATGTGATCATTGGTAACAACAAGCAAGATACCGGTGGTATCCGTATCTACGATGAAGATCATGTCGTGCGTAATAACTACCTAGTTGGCCTACGTGGCTCGGGTGGCCAGATCGCTGGTAATGCCGATGTCCGTGGTGGCGTAGTGATCAACACCGGTATCATTGATGTGCAGAACAACGAGCAACTTGACCAGGAAGTGAAGGGCAAAGAGCTCAACAAGCAGTGGACGCCGAAGAACGTCACGGTGGAAAAAAACACCATGGTTGATGTGGAGTTCGGTATGGTACACGGCAACCAGGGCCACCGTGTCAGCCTGTTCGATAACAGCGAGGTAGAGACGATCTTCACGGGTGACGAGATTACCTTTAGCAGTAATGTGGTGTTCAACCTTGACGAAACATTGCAGGCATTGCGTGCAGACCCTGCGACTCCGTTGACTAACCCGACATACAGCGGTGAGGTTTACTACGGTCAGGTACACGGTGTTGACGGGGTGCCAGCAGGCGTTTCCCAGCAAAAACCAACCTACACCAAAGTGGGCGACTTCTACCAGTTTGCGGAAGGTGGTGCCGATGTATCGAAACTGCATGTGTTGACGGCTGACGAAATCGGCCCTAGCTACCGTTTGCAGGTTGCACCGAAGAGCTAGTTCTACATTTTGCTAGTTTGATATTTTGTTAATTGTCGTATTTTGCCCGGGCATATTCCAAGGTAGTGCCCGGGCTTTTTTTGTTAGTAATTCTTGATAACGACCGGTTCATGGTCGCTGTCGGTGTAGATAGTCATATCTACCTTCTTGCCATCAATTTGGTAATGGGTTGTGGTAACGGTGCCCATCAGCTCGCCACGGCCTTTCCATAATGGTTTGCTATGCATGGCTGCCACGGCTTCTACCTGTGTCGTTTTAGCTGTGGCACTGGCCATGAACTCGTCTAATGCCGCCTGGCGATCCAACGTCTTGGCAGCGAATTTGCTATCGACAAAGTCATGCTCGACAAACTTCGAGTGGTTGGCATGTGACTGCTTCTGGCTGTAGCTGTATGAATAGCGTGCCTTGTAGCCATTTTCGACATTCAGCGCCTCGCCGTTGGGATCCAGCATTACGTAGGAGAAGTATGCTGAGTATTTACCCGGCCCGCTGCGGTACATATCCAGCAACTGGTCAGGGCTGGTAGCGTTGTAGGCATCCCAAGACAGTACATAGCTTGGCGCGTTGCCTTTGAGGATATCTCCACCGTCTTTTTCGCGGTAGGTCCCTTCGTCTGCCATGGTGTTCATCAGCAGTGGCTGACCGCCTTTAGCAATACCGCCGTAAGGGATCAAGCCGGCCCAGGTTTGGATCACCTTGGTTTTGCCTTCTTCGTCGGTGTGGTTAAGGACAATCAGGCCTTCATAGTTCACCGCCATATAGTCGAAGTTAGCGACGCCCCAGCCCTTGCCTTCTCCATCTGTCATGCCCATGACCGAGCATTTCGCCGGTGCTTCAGCCTGTAGGAAGCCAATCCCGCCATTGCGTTGCGACTCTAGGATAGCTTCGTCACTCATGCCAACAGCGAGCAGGAATGAAGGTGGCAAGTTAAGGGATTCAGACAGCCCTTTGATGTAAGAAGCGGCCTCTGGCGACTGCTGCTGTAGGTTCTCGAAAACCTGCTCGCCCTCATAGCTTTTGCCAAGGCTTGCCACGTTAAGGCCCGGCAGCATCACGCCCAGTGTGTCATCAAAACGTGAAATTGAGTCGAGGATATCGTCTTTGGCGACTTCACCGACATGCTTGCCAAGCTCATAGGTGCTGCCGGTAAATTTTACCTCGGCAATCTGGTCGGTGTGCTGGATAAGTTCAGCATTTACGCCTGCACTGAGTAACGCGATGAGTGAAGCAAACAATGTCTTTTTCATGTCAAAAGCCCTTAATTCCATGATTCTTGAAAGTGGGGTAAGCGGTTATCCGCTCTGATGGGAAGCACATTAGGTTTGATATCGAACCTTGTAAAGGGTTTTGTTTTACATTGAATCTTTTATTCAGAATAGGTACAGCTACCTTCAACTCAGAGTTAAACCTAAATCTGGCTGCGAAAAGTACAAGTGATTGGATTTTCTGTCTATGTAGCTTTGGCTGGGGGTGGGTAACAATGAGTTCATGCTGAAAACATGCTCAACGCAATACAAAATCCAATATCAATAACAGCTCTAGGAAGGAACGAACTATGCCTATTCAACAACAGTTTCGCGATGCCATGTCTAACCTTGCCGCAGCCGTCAATGTGGTGACATCGGGAGGGGAAGCAGGCACTGTTGGCCTGACAGCGACAGCCGTCTGTTCGGTAACCGATAGCCCTGCCACGGTATTGGTGTGTGTTAACCGCAACAGCGCCTCCAACCAGATTTTCAAGGACAATGGCCGTATCTGCGTGAATGTGTGTGCTGCCGAACACAAAGAAATGTCGATGCATTTTGCAGGGATGACAGGCATGGCGATGGAAGACCGATTCCAGCTTCCTGGTTGGGAATTTAACCAGCATGGTGTGCCGGTACTGACTGATTCACTGGCGACACTGGAAGGTAAGGTAGCCTCTGTGAGCGAAGTGGGTACTCACAGTGTGTTCTTTGTTGAAGTTGAATCCATCACCACCACCGAGAGTGATGGGCTGGTGTACTTCTCGCGTGAGTTCAAATCTGTCGAAGCGACAAGAAAGATGCCGGAAGTGGCTTAAAAGTACCAGCTTTATTCGTTTTCTCGAACTCAGGAGCTTTCTCGAACTCAGGCAGGCCGCTATCTCTCTCGATATGAAGAGTTGGCGGCCTACTTACTATTGGCACTTAGGTTATCTATAGTACTTAGGCTTAGAATTTCAGGCCAAAAGTAACACCAATTTGGTCGGGTTCGTAGCGGTAAGGCCCTACATCTAATTTCAGGACTTCATTGGATACATTAATGTAGAACATATCTGCTGTCAGACGTACGCCGATACCGTAATAGGTGTTGGTATCAGAGTAATTAGTGGAGTAACAATTTTTACTTGAACACCACCGGTCATCTTCGGTCGTACGGTGGAAACCCAGTGAAACATATGGTTTAAGCGACACGCTTGGGCTCAGTGGGAAAGCATAGCCTAGATCTGTACCAAACTTCACTGTGCTGTAATCAACCGAGCCGCGATAGTAGTCATATCCGGACTCTTCATAGGACAGGTTGAAACCGACAATGCGGTTGAAATCATAACCGCCTTCAAGCTTAAATCCGGTGTCGGTTTCGATGTAACGATCAGACAGATATGAGATCCCCAAGCCAACACGCGGCCCCTGATAATCGTTAGGTCCGCCATGATGGTAATGATGGTGGGTATGGTGCTGATTGGCGCTGGCGACCATTGGCGCTGTAGTTAGCAGGGTTAAGGCTGCGGTAGCGAGTAACTTTTTCATTGTCTGCCTTACTGTGGAAATGGGAAGCGGGCAGATTATGGCGATCAAGTTTGGGGTTGTAATTAGCCTCATGACTGAAATAACAGAAAGCTGACAAAAGACGTCATTTTCGAAGCATTTGGCCGCTAAATGACGTTAAATGTAAGTAATTGTTGCTGGTTTATCTTGTGTTATCCTGCTTTCCGGTAACACATGAAGTGCTAAGCGGGCATGCAGTACAGCGAGGGGTTTTGTTGCAAAATTGCTGACCGTGTTCGACCATCAATCCGTGGTAAAAAGCATAGCGATTGGTATCAGCCGGAATGGCTTGCTCAACCAGTAGCCTGAACTTTTCATAGCTTTTTGGCACTTCAAGCCCGTTGCGTTCGAATATCCGCCGGGCATAGGCGTCGATGACAAAAGAGGGCTTGCCTATGGCATACACCAAGATGGCATCGGCGGTTTCCCCACCCACGCCCTTTATGGCTAATAGCTCCTGTCTAAGAACTGAAAGCTCAACCGCTCTAACTTGTTCGATGTCGTACTGATAGCTTTTGAACCATTCCGTTAGTGCTTTGAGTTTGATAGATTTTTGATTGAAGTACCCGCTAGGCCTGATTGTCTGTGCTAGTTCGTCGAGTGGAAGCCGTTCAATTAGCTGCGGATCATTGGCGGCCTTGCCGAGATTATTCAATGCCTTATCGGCGTTTTTCCAATTGGTATTCTGGACGAGGATAGTACCCAACATGGTTTGGTAGGGTGGGGTATCTGGCCACCAGTCGAAGTAGCCATAGTGGTTCTCTAAAGTGGAGAAGACGGTTTTTATCAGGCGTAGTTGGCCTGAGACATCATTAGAAAGCGTGCTCATTGATTGTATTTCTGCCCTGCTTCATGTCCGAAATCAGCGTAGCCTATCCATTCACCTCTGTCACAAGGCTTTGTCATAAACTTCAGATTGATTATGCCGTGTGTGGTCGATAAGAGGAGGAGTCGGAACGCCTGAACAGGAGACGACGGTATTTCTCCCTGCTTGCTTGGCCTGATACAGGGCTTGGTCTGCCCTTGAGACGAGTTGTTCCCAACTTTCACCGTCGCGAAGGGTGGCGACACCAAAACTGGAAGTTAATACAAAGTTTTTAATTACCCCACCTATGGAAATATTAATCCTTAGCGAGTCGGCAAGCTTGCTGGCATCTTCTGTATTGGTTTTGGCGAGTATAATTAATATCTCATCCCCGCCAAAACGGTAGGCCGAATAGGTGTTTTGAGTTTGCGCTCTGATGATTTGGGCTACGCGCTTGATTGCTTCATCTCCAGCCAAATGACCATGCTTGTCATTAATCGTTTTGAAGTTATCAATATCAGTCATGATGATACTGAGTGGTTGCACTTTACTCCTTTTTGCCATTAATTTGGGTAGCTTTCTCTCTAAGGCATGGCGATTGTAGAGCTGTGTTAGTGGATCTCGGCGCGAAAGTTC
The DNA here is from genome assembly GCF_056158405.1 of Photobacterium sp. AWH4_225. Classification (NCBI taxonomy): domain Bacteria; kingdom Pseudomonadati; phylum Pseudomonadota; class Gammaproteobacteria; order Vibrionales; family Vibrionaceae; genus Photobacterium; species Photobacterium sp. AWH4_225. The sequence goes on from NZ_JBSWTF010000004.1 coordinate 1,351,068, forward strand.
CCGGATAGAACTGATCAAGCGGGCATTGATCATCCACATCATGCTGAAACTCATCGCAACCACTAGAATAATACTGAACAAGAAAGTGAACTGGTGGATCACCCCTGCATACATGAAGCTATGTAATTCGCCTGATAATGCGGTCCACATTACTCTAATTATCATGAATATACTGTAAAGAAATAAAGAAGCCGACATCATCCAAACAGCGATCTTCAAGTCTTTATTTGTTCCTCTGATCGTTGCGATAGCTGATAAGAATGTGGTGATGGCCAAGAAAACACTGATAACTATAACCCGTGCCTTGATTGACGGTGAAACTTGGGTGAAGTAATAAAATAGCGAGACAGAGAGCGGAATGCAGGCATAGGTAAAATAGGTAAATTTCAGCGAACCCTTTCTGAAAATACATAAGCTATGCAGAACCAATTGAAAACCTAACATAATCAGACTATTAGCTAGGACAATGCTAAACCAGTCTGGTGTTTTTCCTCTCATGCCGAGGAAGAATGGGCCTACTCCAATAAACAAAAGGGATAATGCAAATAGCTCTAGTCCAGGTATTTCTTTTTGGGAACGACGATAGAGAAGAAAGCCAACACTGTAGATACAAGAAAACAGAATGATAATAAAGTTGAGTGTTCTTATATCTAGGGTAAAAAAATCCATGTTTACTAACCACTCTTTGTAAGGCAACAAAGTAGCTGGAAGCCATATCCCACTTTTTAGGTAATAGAATCTTAGAGTATTGTTAATATTATTCTCAATAACAGGCGGTGAAGTGAGAATGTAATCACATTACATGGTCATATTAGAAGAAATAGTCATCGCGAAAGAAGGAAATACACATTTAAAGTGACTTGTGTATTTCCCTTGATATTTCATTAAGTATTCATATATTCATGCGACTTCCGGTAGTTTTACCGCTCGTGCCGGGTTTCTTTTTACTGCAATTATGGCAAGTTTTTTCCGGTATATGGATATCGAGTGGTCGGCTAAGAACTTGTTATATTTAAAGTTGCCTAGAAACCATGCTTTTAATCTATAGGCAAAAGAAACAGAGTAAAGCAACCTAACTTCTTCGTACTTACCAGCATCGCAATTGGTCAAATAGCGCATATTTCCCCCGTGGATATATCCGTTGAATTTCTCCAAAAGCTTCTTTTGGAGCCAACGACCAACATAAGGGAGAATACCCAGTATGGTACTTAAGCCACCAATGGTTATCTTGTTTGGTGGCAGCATTGTGACAGCATCAGCGGCATTTACGATGCGATAAATTGGCGTCTTGATGGATGATATCCATTCTTCGTTACCGACTCTCGGTGCGCCAAAAGTATAGCAAGCGGCAATGCCGTTTTTGAAACCTAGCCGCTTGGCTGCAACCATTGCCAGCGCTCCTCCTAAGCTGTGACCAGTGATCATCAAAGGTTTGCTGTTATCTAATTGGTGCAGTGAGCGTTCTATCTGACTTTCAACGGCTTCATAAGCTTGCTTGAAACCAGTATGAACCTGCCCACCAGATACACACTCGGTTGTTATCGCACGAATATCCGTTTTTATATCTTCCAAGCTGGTTGCTTCAGTGCCTCGAAAGGCTAATACATGGTATTGCTCTAGCTCCACCAAAATGGCCTGTGTTCCATCTTCATCGAATGTGTCTATGAGGCGGGCACTATTAAGTAGGCGCAGTTCATTCTTGAGCGTGGCTTCTTCGGCTTGGTGATCATAAACCAAGTTATTGAGTAACGAGAGCAATTTTCCTATTCGTGGATCTGCCTTGTTTCGACTAAGTTGATTAACCATATCCTCTAGCCGATCTTCAGTAAACTTGGATGGGGTGAAAGGGTTAAAGCGGATATAAGCTAATTCAGATAAACAAGCCATTAGCCAAGCGGTTCTGTCGCTATAGGCCTGTCGGTAGAGAGGGAAAGCGGTATCTAATATTTGCTCGGCCTGTTTTTGTTGTGCTCGGGTCGACGCGATAATTTTACTAGTCATGTTATATCCTTATATCTTCATGAGGCGGTGACGGTATTTAATCCATCCAGCTTTTCGCGATCCGGCCGGAATCTTTGAGTTCCTGCAAGCCTCTTTCGTAGTGGGCATTTTTATCTGTGAGCCATTCCACCAAGTTAATGTCGATATAAAATCCGCTTCCGTTATTCCTGTGGGTATAACCTATTGTGTAATGATTAAATAGGTGGAGGCTTAGCCCTGCACCAAAATCACTGACATCAGGCCGGTCGGTATAAATTGCGGTTACAGATGCACCGATAGGGAACTTGCCATCAAAACAGTCCCAACAGTTAACTCCGAACACTTCTAGCCCATAGCTTAAATCGGTTCGTTCTCCGCGGACTGCATCTGGTATCTGTTCAATCAAAATAACAGGATGGAGCAAGAAAAACTGCCAGTCTGCAGGACCATCGTTACCAACCTGTTGGTAATAGCCACCTTGGAGCTGGTAGGTCACCAAACTATCAAGGAAAGTCATTGCCCTAGCATTGTTATTGAATCGCTCCCACCGCTTAAGTGTTTGCTTAATGGCTGTGTCTGCCTTTTCGCTAGCGATGGTCTCAATTGGGCTGTTTAAATGGTTTAGTACATCAGCTAGCGCTTCGAGAGCAATACCGCAGTCCAGGCGTTGTGTTGATGATAGCTGAGCTAACTTATCGCATTGTTGGTCGGCAACTTTAGCCCCCATTCTCGGGTTGCTACCAACATTGAAATAGTAGAGCCCGGTGTTGGCATTGTGTCGGTAGGAAGCATATTGGAAAGCAGTGAGCGGGGACTGCTCCAAGGTATCCGCATAATTGATAATAGGTAAGATGAGTGTTCTTTCTATCTCAATGGCTTGCACGCCAGCTGCATCAAAGATGTCTGCATAATATTGACCAACAGCAGCAGGCAGCTCTCGGGCGATTTGTTTTATAGTTTGTTCCGATTCACTCTGCGTGAACTGGTTGATGTTTTCATTTATGTCTATCGTTTGGCAAAGCGCTAAACGCCCTTTCTCAATGAGAGTGATCACGGGGTTAATTTGTTGCTGAACAGCCGGGTGAGCTTCAATGGGAGGGAGTGTTTGCTTACAATTGCTTGGTGTTTCTGTTGTGGATAATGCGTTGAAAGACAATAGGCTACAAAGTGCTACTATCAGACACCGAACATAGCTTTTCATAAGTCCTCCTAACTATTTTCTTGGGCTGCTAATTGTTCAAGTTCTCGATAAACCTCTTTAACGGCTCTGAAGAATGCGACTAACTCTCTTATGTTGATGTCATCATCCGTCAGGTCATCCAGTTCAGTGCGTACATCCTCAAATTTGTGGTTGAGTGAGCCTTGCTTATAGCTCTGCAGAGCTTGTTTGGTATCTTCGCTATAAATCCTAGACGGGGCGTAGCAGACGTTGTTGAGAAACTCGGCGACGAATTCCGGGTGCGCTGCATATTGACCAAAACCGTGGGGGTTGATTTTTTTCTGGATACTTTGCGATAGATGTTGGACGTTGAATGATTGCGTTTTGTGGAACGGAAGGAAGTGTGTGAGAGGATCAAGTACGTTGTGGCCGTTGATGAAAAAATCACGGATACAACCATTGTTGTCAGTATCTAAATGTACTCGGCTTTGTGATGGGTCGGGCAAACGGCTAATCAGCGGAAGCATGCGACTGACATTCGCAAAAGTCACCAAACCTTTGACGGTATTTATTTTGGGATGTTGGGTATATAGGGAGTTCAGGCTGTCATGAGCGACCGCGGTGCCCATTGAATGGGCGACAATAACAAGCTTTCCTTTGTTGTTGACTAGTTGGTTAATTTCATCGGTCATTCTTGCTCGCGCTCTGGGGCCGCAATGCGTTGAGCCATAGAGCAGGATATCGAGTAGGTATTCATAGATAAATCCGTCCTTGTCTAGCTTGGTTAGTCCTTTGAGGAGCTTTTTGACCAAGCTAGAAGGCAGGCCATTGGTAAACTCAGTAAGTTGGCTGACGAGTTGTTCATGGCCTCCTTTGGCCGCTTTTGCCATTTTCTGTCGTTCTTGATCAAACTCTTCAGAGTAGTTGAACTCACGTATCGTTACTTGGGAGTCGGTGTTGATATCATATGCCAGGCCAAAATGCTTTTGCGCGGTTTCATTGATAGCTGAAGTAAACGCCGCTTTCATATTGCCTGGTTTGTGGGTACCAATTCCGTGAACCAGTAATACTGTTGTTGTCATGATTGGTCTCCTTTTGCAGTTATCTTTCCTTAAGTCATTAACAGCCATCACCGGAGTAATACTTTATGGGGATATGGATTGCTTCATTGTTTCAGCCGTAATTTCGGCTTGAAGGCTCATGGTTGATAGTTGTAGTGACTTAAGATTTTTATCTGTTCTCAAGGGCGAGGGTGTAGAAGTGTAAGTTTTAGGTGCTAGCTGTATAGTTAGCTTATTGATGTCATTCGTAACGGGAGAAAGAAAGTTTTCTTTAATATCAATAATTAGCTTGTCGTTAATATACTTTGGCATAAAGTGATATGTTTTTGCCCAGCCACCATTACTTTCTGGTAAAAAGTAAATTCCCTCTTTCCAGTCATCAGGTAGTTCAGAATTAGATACAGAATTACCGCCATTGTCTCCCCAATAGCAAGTTCTTCCGTTGCAAAGAGCGGCGAGGTTTAATGGGGGATCATATTGATTGGGTGTTTCGTTAGAAAGTGAAGAACCTTTTTCACAGAGTATATAACTTTTACCACCAATAATTGTTGATATTGAATTTTTGCATGCATATGTTATTGAATCTTCATTAATTATTATTGGTTTTTTTATGCTTGGAGAAGAGTTAATGACACTGCCATCTTGTTTGCAAAGTATATATTTATCTTCTCCCAAATTGAGATGTTTTTGTGTTGTGCAATGAGGTAGAGCTTCTGAATGAGCATCAACATTAAAAGAAAAGAAGAACAATACTATGAGTAAGGCAAATCTGCTATTTCGCATTTTTCACTTCCTCCTCGAAACATGAAACAAGCTTTGCAGTTAACTTTTCATCGATGGGGTAACCATTTTGGGTGCAGCTGACTAAAAGATCTAATGGCTGGTAGGTCATTTTATTGTTCGTGTGTTTGATGGGGATTGGTGCTGGCTGTTGCGTAATGGGCTTAGATAAACCGTAACGAGGAAAACCTGCCCCTATATGTTCATTTGGTATTACACCTCCAATGACGACAGCAACAAGCCCAAGGATTATCATCGCCCCACCAATCGATCCGACAGTGACATTAAAAGAGAAATCCTCCGGAGAAAAAGCGAAGTTCACCGCTTTAGGGTTGTTTGCTGGTGGAGAATCTTCATTATTGCTTGCAGACTGCATTGAGGAGCCGTTATCTCTTGATATACCCAAGATGAAGAACATGATCCCTAAACTAATTACTGAGAAGCCAATTAACATGACATTTTGCTTCATGACCTGTTTATTGATAGTTAACCGGAATGTCTTTTCTTCTTGATTAAATAGAGAAAAAAGAGAGTAGTCGTCAGCAGAATATAGGATGTTTTTTCGTTTTGCTTCTTCAATATGGTATATGGCAGATACGGATGGTTCAGACTTTGTCAGTTCAAGAAGTGATTCACTTGCTTTATTTTGATAGATAATAGCGGTAGCAATAAGGTAAACGGGGATCACAAACCCAAAGAATGCAGTGATTAGCAGTTTTATACGGTCGAATTTAATATTCATGCTAGTGCTGTTTTGCTATGAATGATAAATATAACGTATGGTCATATTTATTGGTGGTCAAAAAACAACCGCGCAAATGTGAGGTACCTTTCAAAAGATAATATTAATAACTGAGGGAAAAGAAAATTAGGAAAATAGGAATAGCGTTTGCTTTATCAATGTCATAAATACATTGTTAACATGCGATTTGTCAAAATAATGACGCTTGGGTTTATTGAGTAATTAGATATTAATAAAGTGAGTAAATACACACTCTTCAGCATGAGGGTGTATTTACTGGGTTGAGGGAAACGGTGGCATCACGATGTGGTGTTTACATTACTGCTCTTTGGTATCAATCAACGCATTGAGCAGTGTGGAAAGCTGGCGGTATTTCTCTTCGCCGAGTTTGGCCTTGAGCTGAATATACTGGGCTTCAATTAATGGTCGCAGATCGTCGACCAGTGTTTTTGCCTTGTTCGTGAGATGGATATAGTACTTGCGTCCGTCATTAGCAGACTTCTTGCGCTGTACATAGCCCATTTTCTCAAGGCGGTTCACTATCCCGGTCAGGCTTGGGCCTAGAATGCAGCATTCGCGGGACAGGGTGGAGAAATCGATTTCACCAAGCGTATCGAGCACCCGCATCACACGCCATTGCTGCTCGGTGATTTCGTTGTCCGCCAGGATAGGGCGGAAGTAATCCATGGATACATCCCTTGCGCGTATCAGCTGCAGGGGGAGCGAGTCTTCGTACTTAGTCACAATATAACCTTCTAGCTGTTACCGTGTTGTCGCAAATTATTATTTGTTTCAGACACATATTCACAATATAAATCAAACTATCGAAAAGCTATAGCTGTATTTTGATCTTATATATTACTTTGGATATCGCCAAGTTATGTAAAAAATGCGGGCTTGCTGCTAGGCAACGAGCCCGCCGTGAATGCACCCGCTAGGCGTACAAGATGCTCGGTAAAAACAGTACGATAGCTGGCATCAATACAATAAGCGCCAGTCGTACCATGTCTGCCACCCAGAACGGGAATACTCCCTTGAAGATGGTGGCGGTGTTTATATCCTTGATAATGCCGGACAATACAAAAACGTTGAGTCCGACCGGTGGGGTGATCAAGCTGATTTCGGTGACCACTACCACCACGATGCCGAACCAGATTGGATCGAAGCCAAGCTCAACCACCACCGGGAAGAAAATCGGCACAGTCAGCAGCATCATCGACATACTTTCGAATACGCAGCCAAGAATGATGTAGATTAATATGATCAGGCCCAGCGCCATCATCGGGGAGACGTTAACCGCCTGGATCATCTCAATCAGTGCGGTTGGTAGTCCGGCTCGGTTGATGAAATTAGACAATATCAGGGCGCTGATCACTACTGCAAACAGTGAAGCTGATGTTTTGGCGGTATCAACTAGGATGTCGCGCAAAATGGCGTAGTTGAGCTGGCGGCGGTAGGCTGCCAGGGCGAAGGCCCCTGTTGCACCGATCCCGGCCGCTTCGGTTGGGGTAAAGGCGCCGATATAGATCCCGCCCATCACCAGTACAAACAGTGAAATGGTCGACATGATCCCTTTTAGAGCGATAAAGCGGTCTTTCCAGCTGACGCGTTCACCCGGAGGGGCGCTTTCTGGGTTGCGGAAAACCACCCATTGCACGGCCATCAGGTAAAGGACGATACCGATTAATCCCGGAATGAAACCAGCGGCGAATAGTTCACGGATACTGCTTTCCGTGAGTAGGCCATAGATCACCAGCATCACGCTTGGTGGGATCAGAATGCCCAAGGTACCACCGGCAGCAATAGAAGCGGCGGCCAATCCGTCTGAGTAACCAAACTTACGCATCGGCGGCATGGCGACTTTAGACATGGTTGCCGAGGTGGCGAGGCTTGAGCCACAGATAGCCGAGAAGCCACCGCAAGCCAAGATAGTTGACATCGACAGCCCACCTTTACGGTGGCCGACAAAGGCATTACAGGCACGGTAAAGTTCGTTGGAGAGCCCAGCCCGTGTCACCAAGTTACCCATCAGAATAAACAGCGGGATCACAGATAGGCTATAGTCCTGACCGGTATCGATAATGCGTCGGGCCGCCATCGACATTGCCGCGTTCCAGTTGTAGTCGTTGATGTACCAGAAGCCGAGAAAACCCACCACACCCATGGCAAAAGCCAGTGGCAAGCGGAGGAAGACAAGGGCAATCAGAACCGTAAAGCCAATAATTGATTCAATCATTTAAACCCCCTTGCTCTCGGTGTTCAGTGGCTGGGCCGTGGATGATGGCGAGAACAACGTCTTGCCGTAGACCAGGGCATTGAAGAAAGTCAGGAACCCGCCGACAAAGCCAGTAATAGAAATCAGGTAAGTGACATAGCCAAGAGGCAGCTCAAGAATTTCCGTAACCTCTTCATACTCCATAGAGCGGCCAGCCAATTTCCAGTTCATCATGGCAACCAGAACCAGCGAGCATGAGCAGATCAGGTTGATCACCACTTGACGCAGGCCCACCCAGCGTTTTGGGAAGACGTTGTCGAGCAAGTCGACGCAGATGTTTTCTTCCTGCCACGACACCAATGGAAAGGCCATGAACACCATGACTGCCAGTAATACCTCGATCATCTCGGTAGAGCCGATCAGCGGGCTGCTAAAGAAGAAGCGCCCGACGACATCTACAAAGGTGATCACCATCATTAGCATCAGGCTGAGAGCGGCAAGGGCCTCCAACCCTCGCCGAATCGCCTGGGAAAGTCTTGAGCAACTCATAGCTTACAGTCCTTGTTCAAGCTCTTTATAGAAGTAGTTGTAGGCCGCTTCGCCGTCTATCTTGCGTTGCTTGGCCGATTTGTACCATTTGTTCACCAATGGCTCGGTGGACTTTTTCAGGTCGGCAATCATTTCTGGTGTTGCTGGAGTAAAGGTGTGGCCGTTGGCGATACCGGCTTCATAACCGACGTTGTCCATGTCGTCCCACATCTTGCCGAACAGACGAGATAGTTTTTCACCCGAGACGTTGCGGATGGCTTCCTGATCGGCTTTCGATAAGCCTGACAGGGTGTCGCGGTTCATCACGATGGCAAAGCTGCCGCGGAAGATCCCGCCCGGGTAAACCGTGGTGTTGTCAGCAACTTCGGCGAGACGGAAAGAGGCAAGGGATTCATAAGGCAGATAGGTGCCGTCGACCACGCCTTGCGAAATAGACTCATACACCTTGGTGGTTGGCGTAAACACCGGTGTCACCTTCATGTCTTTGGCAATATCAGAGATAACGCCGCCACCGACACGCAGCTTCTTGCCTTTGATATCGTCCAGTGAGCCTACAGGCCCTTTGGTGATCAACTGGCCTGGGCCATTAACGCTCAGTGCCAGTACTTCAACACCACGGTGCTCGCGGCCTTTGCTTAGGTAGGCTTCGTAGGTGCGCCAGTAGGCTTGGGAGATCAGCTCGGAGCTGGCGTAGTCTGAAAAAGTTGGGATCTCAGGCAGCTGTGTAAGCTTGAAGCGCCCTGCCTTGTGGCCATGGTAAATCCAGGTGACTTCACCGATGCCATCGGTCACGACATCAATTTGGGTTTGCGGTGGGGCAAGGTCATACTCCACTTTTACAGTCACTCGGCCTTCAGTGGCCTCTTCAACCCATTCCCCCCACGTAGGCCAAACAACTTTGTTGATGCCGTGGTTTGGCGAACCCCAAGTACTGATTTTGATTGTTTTTTCAGGGGCGGCTTGCACGGCATAAGTGGAAAACATCATTAGTGCAGCGGTGGTCATGGAGGCAATTTTGGTTACACGCATAACAGGATTCCTTTAGTTATGGATGATGAGTAGTGCTCACTGGGTGAGTCGTTATTGGACTTTAGTTAACATATTAACTAATTCGCCAGAAAGCAAAGGTCTTGTTAATGAAATGTGTTAGTTTCCTATTGCTTTGTTAACTGGATCAATGATTCGAAAATAAAATCACTCCCGACATTATTTTCTTACTTGTTTGATTAATGACCAGTCTGTAAATACCTCCTACAAATGTGATCTTTCCTGCAAATTGAATGTAACGAGATTTGCATGACAAATGATTAAATGTCTATTTATAAATCTAAACCATTGATTTAATTTGGTTTTGCTCTGATTTCATTGAATTGCTGGACATTAGTTAATATATTAACTAATGTATTTAACATGTTAATTAGTTGCTAATTGCTTTCCCTGACAGCATGACCGTGGACGAGGGACGTTGGCAATCAGTCAGCCAGAAAAAAGGAATGCGAAATGTTAACGGAAGATCAAATTCATGTGGCGGCAGAGCGGTTATATAAAGCCGAGAAAGGAAGGGAGCAGATCCCGGCACTAACCCTAGACTACCCAGAGATGAGTATGGATGACGCCTACCGTATTCAGAGCCGTTGGGTAGAACGAAAAATTCGTGAAGGGGCCGAAGTAAAAGGTTACAAAATTGGTCTGACATCGCGGGCAATGCAGATGGCAGTGAATATTGACCAGCCAGATTATGGCGTACTGCTTGATGATATGTTTTTTCCTGACGGTGCCCAAATTCCCGCAGATGACTTTCTCGACCCGCGTATTGAAGTAGAGCTGGCCTTTATTCTTAAGGACAAGCTCGAAGGCGACAACATCACTATATTCGATGTGCTTAATGCCACCGATTATGTGGTACCTGCGCTGGAGTTGATTGCTGCCCGTTGCCACCGTACCGATCCACAGTCCGGTTATACCCGCAAGGTGTACGACACCATTGCCGATAATGCAGCCAACGCCGGGATTATTCTTGGCGGCCGTCCTATCAAGCCTACTGAGCTCGATTTGCGCTGGGCTGGCGCCATGCTTTATCTCAATGGCCAAATCGAAGAAACCGGCCTCGCCGCTGGGGTATTAGGCCATCCTGCCAATGGGATCTGCTGGGTGTGCAAGCGTTTTGCGCCGCACGGTGTTTCGCTAGAACCAGGGCAGGTGATCCTGGCGGGCTCCTTTACCCGTCCGGTGGCGGTGAAAGCGGGTGACAGTGTTCATGCTGACTTCGGCCCGCTCGGCGGCATCTCGGTCAAGTTCGTCTAGGGGACAGTGCGCTAATGAGTAATCAACTACCTAAAAACGTATTCAAGCAAGCTCTCACCCAAGAGGCACCGTTATGGGGGCTGTGGCTTGGCCTGCCCGATACCAGCTGCGCGGAAATTTGCGGCGGCAGTGGATTCGACTGGGTATTGATCGATGGCGAGCATGCCTCGTTCGACCTAACTGGGATCAAATATCACCTGCAGGCGCTAGCGCCGCATCCGACGTCGGCCATTGTTAGGGCTGAAGACGGTAATCCGACATTGTTAAAACGTTTGTTGGATATCGGTGCCCAGACCTTGTTGGTGCCTATGGTTAACGACGCAGAACAAGCCAAAAAGGCGGTGCAATCCGTGTATTACCCCCCTATAGGACAGCGCGGCATCGGCAGCGCCTTGGCAAGGGCATCACAGTGGAACCGGATCCCAAATTACTTGCACCAGGCCAATGAAGAGATCTGTCTGCTGGTGCAGGTAGAAACGGCCGAGGCGATTGAAAATATTGAGGCGATTGCCGCCGTCGAGGGGATTGATGGCATCTTTATCGGGCCGTCGGATCTTAGCGGCTCGATGGGGCATATCGGCAACCCGGGGCATCCGGATGTCGTCGCCGCTATTGACCATGCCATTGAGGTGATCAACCGCGCCGGTAAAGCGGTGGGGATCTTGTCACTGAACCCGACCCAGGCCAAAGGATATGTCGAACAAGGGGTGAAGTTCATCGGTGCTGGGGTAGACACCTTGTTGTTGCGTCAGGGCGCAGAAGGGCTAGCAAAAAAATTGAAAGATAAGGACAGCGACAGCGACACCAATATCAAGACCGAAGCGGCTGCTGTTGCCAACGTGTATTAAGAATCGCGGGGTTGAAAGGAAGATGATGGAAAAGATGTTTAAAGGCAAAGTGGTGTGTGTCGCGCTCAATGACAGCGAGCAACGCCAAGTCATGGCGGAAGCATTCAATGAACCGCCTTACAAGGCACCACCGACACAGCCTGTGCTGTATTTCAAACCAAGGAATACCTGGAACAACGAATCTGAAGCGGTCGCATGGCCAGCTGATAGCGATGAGTTTGTGGTTGGCGCCAGCCTGGCGGTAATCATCGGCCAGACTTGCTGCCGAGTGTCTGAGCAACAGGCGCTGGATTATGTCGAAGGTGTCGCCCTGCTGCATGATTTCTCTTTGCCGGAAACCAGTTACTACCGTCCGGATATCAAGGGCAAGTGCTTGGATGGCTCGGCAACCTTGTCATCCCCCGTCACCCTTTCCGATGTCGGCGAGCTATCAGATTTGGTGGTCACAACCATGGTCAATGGCCAGCCAGCACAGCAACTGCCGCTCTCTCGCCTTTACTGGGATGTCCCGGCGCTGCTGGAGCGAATCTCCCATATCATGACATTAGAAGCCGGCGATATCATCGCTGTCGGGTTTGCCGGTGAGCGTATTGCATTGCAGCCTTATGACAAGGTGTCGTCAACCGTTAACAAGTCCTCAATCGAAGGAGATGCAACTCGTTCAGCTCCATCTATCAGTTTACAAAACACAGTGGGAGGCCAGTACGCATGAAGCGCGCCAGAGTGGAATACAAAGGAAAAGTGTTGGATGTCATCGTCAATTTTGAAGGCGAGCTGGTAACGGCAAGTGGCGAGGTACTGCCTTCCCAAGCAGTAAAATGGTTATGTCCGGTGGAGAACCCGGGGACGATTTTTGCCCTTGGGCTGAACTATGCCGACCATGCTTCGGAGCTGGCGTTTGAGCCACCGAAAGAGCCGTTGGTATTCCTAAAAGGCGGTAATACCCTGACGGGTCATCAGCAGCCTTCCTACCGCCCGGACGATATCGAGTTCATGCATTATGAATGTGAGCTGGTGGCTGTCATTGGCAAAAGCGGCAAGAACATCAAGCGCGAGGAAGCGCTGGAGTATGTCGCGGGCTATACCATCTGCAACGACTATGCGATCCGTGATTACCTTGAGAACTATTACCGTCCGAATCTGCGAGTGAAGAGCCGAGATTCCCTGTGCCCTATCGGCCCTTGGATTGTCGACACAGACGATATCGCGGATGTGAACAATCTGGCACTGGAAACCCGGGTGAATGGTGAGCTGACCCAGCAGGGCACGACCGCCGATATGATTTTCGATATTCCGTTTTTGATTGAGTACCTCAGCAGCTTTATGACGCTGAACGAAGGGGATCTGATTGCCACCGGTACGCCAAAAGGGCTGAAGGACATCCAGCCGGGTGATGTGGTGAGCTGCTCAATTGAGGGGATCGGCACGCTGGAAAACCCAGTGCTGTCAGAGAAAGCCTTCTACGGCGAACTGACTGACTAGCCTGTTACCCATTCCAATTAAAAGATTTAGGGAAGAAAACTATGACTCAGCAACTCGATACCAATATCAACAAGGCCAACAGCTATTTGGCGCGCTTTCAGAATCAAACCCTGGGCCACTATATCAATGGTGAATGGACACTGGGCTCGGAAGGGGAGGCGTTTGATAACCTGACCCCAACCGACAATACCTCGCTGGGCAAAGTGGTCAAAGGCTCGGCAGAAGATGTTAACCAAGCCTGTTTGGCTGCCGAGAAAGCGTTTACTGAGTGGGCGGCGATCTCCGGTGCCGAGCGCCGCAAAATCCTGCACAGGTTGGCCGATAAAATCGAAGAGCGCGCCGAGGAAATCGCGCTGGTTGAATCCATGGACTGCGGCCAGCCGCTGCGCTTCATGCGCCAGGCAGCAGTACGTGGCGCGGCTAACTTCCGCTTCTTTGCTGATAAATCGCCTGAGGCGAAAAATGGCCTGTCATTGCACCAAGACAACCATACCAACTACACCATCCGTACCCCGATTGGCCCTGTAGGCGTGATCACGCCGTGGAATACCCCATTCATGCTGTCGACCTGGAAGATTGCCCCAGCGCTGGCGGCCGGCTGTACCGTGGTTCATAAACCGGCGGAATTCAGCCCATTGACTGCGGCCATTTTGGCCGAGTGTGCCGAAGAGGCTGGCTTGCCTGCTGGTGTGTGGAATATGGTCAATGGTTTCGGTGAGGTAGCAGGCAAGGCACTGACCGAACACAAGGCGATCAAAGCCGTCGCGTTTGTTGGCGAGACCGTCACTGGTTCGATGATCCAGGCCCAGGGCGCACCGACACTCAAGCGTGTGCACTTTGAGCTGGGCGGCAAGAACCCGGTTATTGTGTTTGACGATGCTGATTTCGAGCGTGCACTGGATGCGGTGGTCTTCATGATTTACAGCCTCAATGGACAGCGTTGCACCAGCTCCAGCCGCTTGCTGATCCAATCAGGCATCAAGCCAAAATTCATCGAAGCCCTCAAGCAACGCGTCGAGAACCTGCAAGTTGGCCACCCGTTGGATCCACAAACTGAAGTTGGCCCGCTGGTACATCAGTCTCACTACAACAAGGTATTGAGCTACATGGATTTTGCCGAGCAGGACGGGGCAACGATCGCTGTTGGTGGCCGTGCACTGCCAGAGCTGGGCAACGGTAACTACCTGACGCCGACCTTGTTTACCGAAGCGGACAACACCATGCGGGTGGCTAAAGAAGAAATTTTTGGCCCGGTGCTGACGGCTATCGAGTTCGACACGGAAGAGCAGGCGCTGCACATTGCCAATGATACTGACTATGGCCTGTCAGGCTATATCTGGACCCGCGATACCGGCCGGGCAATGCGTATGGCGACCCATGTGGAAGCGGGGATGATCTGGGTGAACTCGGAAAACAACCGTAACCTGCCGTCGCCGTTTGGCGGGGTCAAAATGTCGGGTGTTGGCCGTGATGGCGGTGATTGGAGCTTCGATTTCTACATGGAAACCAAGAATATCTGTATTGCCCATGATACCCACAATGTACCTTCTTTAGGTAAATAAGCAGATATATAACCGACTGATAAGGGTACCTCGGCCTGGCTAGGTGCCGGGGCCCTTTTGCAAGAGGAGAAGGATAATGCCTCATTTCATTATGGAATACTCCGCTAACTTGGAGCAAGACGTTGATATCCCAGCTTTGATGCGAGTGATCCACCGCGAGGCCATTGATACCGGCGTGTTCCCTAAAGGTGGGATCCGAACCCGGGCAATCCGTTGTGATCATGTACTGATCGCCGACGAAGATCCGGAAAATAGCTTTATTCATTTAACCGCCAAAGTGGGTGTCGGGCGGGATATAGAGACCTTGAAGGCAGCCGCTGATCGGGTATTTGAGGTGTTTACCCAGTTTCTTGCCCCAACCTTTGAAAAGCGTTACTTGAGCGTCGGTTTTGAGATGACCGAGCTTCATCCGGTGCTCAACTACCGCAAAAACAATATTCACCAGAAACTGGCGAAACAAGGACAGTAGTCATGGGACAGGCTTGGGCGCACTTCCAGTATGTCTTCTCCACCATCATGCCGGTGTTCCTGATGATAGGGCTGGGCTATCTGGCGTTCCGCCGTGGGATCTTGCCGCCAAATGGGCACAAGGCGCTGGCTGCCTTTGTGTTTAACTTCGGCTTGCCGGCTGCCATTTTCAGTGCCTTGAGTACCAAATCCCTCGGGGAGGTGTGGCATACCGACTATATCCTGGCCTACACTCTGGGGTCGCTGGTGGCGTTTGCTTTGGTCTTTATCTATGCCATTTGGATGTTGCAGAGGACACCGGTCGAAAGTGTGGTGCTGGGGTTGGGCGGGAGCTTTTCCAATAGCTTGCTAATTGGCTTTCCAATCATCTTCTTTCTGTTTGATACCCCGGCGTTGATCCCCTTTTCCCTCACTTTGATTGTCGAGAACCTGATAATGCTGCCTTTGCTGCTGGGTTTGGCCGACATGGCGGATAACGACAGCGGCGCCAACCTCAAGGGGAAAATGAAGGAAACCGCACTCAACCTGGCCAAGAACCCGATTGTACTGTCGATTGTTTTGGGGCTGGCGTGCTCGGCGATGTCACTGCACCCGCCACAGGCGGCTGAGCGCATCATTGATATGCTGGCTAGCACAGTGACCGGAGTGGCTCTGTTCACGATTGGTGGTGGCTTGGTTGGTGTGAGTGTGTCCGGCATGAAGCGGGAGATAGGCACCGTGATGATTGCCAAGCTGTTGATCCACCCACTGTCGATTTTGGTCATGCTGATGTTGGTGTTCCAGCTTGATCCGATGATGAGTTCGGTCGGGGTGATTTTGGCCAGTGTGCCGATGTTTGGCGTGTATGCCGTGATTGGCCAGCGTTACCAGATGGGCGGATTGTGTTCGGCGGTACTGCTGCCAACCACCTTGTTGGGCATGCTGACGGTGAGCGCGTTTACCACCCTAGCACTGATAATGTTTTGATTTGTTTTTTGATTTTATAGCCCACCTAGGGCATGACCAATAACTGAAACTGACGTCCGCTACCTGGCAGGATGTGATTGAGAAAAGGAATTTATTATGGGCAAACTCTGTGTTGCAGCAAAAATTACTCACGTACCGACCATGATTATGTCCGAGCAGCCGGGTAAGCTGCACGGTTGCCGCAAGGCAGCTATTGATGGGCACAAGCAGATTGCCCAGCTCGCCAAGGATCTGGACGTCGATACCATTGTCGTGCTCGATACTCACTGGTTGGTCAATGCTGGCTACCATATCAATGCCAACCAGCAGTTCACCGGTAACTACACCAGCCACGAATTCCCGCACTTTATCCAGAACCTTGAATACCAATACTACGGCAATGCCGAGCTCGGTAACCGCATTGCGGATAAGGCGACCGATAAAGGCGTCTTTACCCTTTCCCACCAGGTTGAGTCGTTGGATCTTGAATACGGCACCTTGGTACCGATGCGCTATATGAACGAAGACAGTCACTTCAAGGTGGTATCGGTCGCGGCATGGTGCTCGGTACACAGCATTGAGTCATCCCGCATTCTCGGCGAAGCGATCCGCGAAGCGATTGAAGAGAGTGACAGCCGGGTGATGCTGCTGGCCTCGGGATCGTTATCCCACAGGATCTGGGATAACGATGACTATGCCGCCAACAATGGTACTTTCACTATCTCCAAAGAATTCAACCGCCAGGTCGACCTGCGGGTATTGGATCTGTGGCAGAGTCGCGACTACAAAACCTTCCTGGATATGTTGCCTGACTATGCGGCGCTGTGTTCGGGTGAAGGTGGCATGCATGACACCGCGATGCTGTTTGGCGCATTGGGCTGGGACAAGTACGAAGGCAAAGCGGAGATTGTGACCGAGTACTTCCCAAGCTCTGGCACCGGGCAGGTCAACGTATTGTTCGAAGTAACGGAATAATGGGAGCGCAGATGGATTTGAAAAAAACGGCGCTGTTCAAACAGCAAGGTTACATTGGCGGTGAATGGTCTGATGCCCTAGATGGTAAGACAACGGCGATTACCAACCCATCGACTCAAGAAGTGATCGGCCATGTACCTGACATGGGCGAGAAAGAGGCTGAGCAGTGTGTCGGCATCGCCCAGCAGGCGTTCGAACAGTGGAAGCAGACCACGGCCGATCACCGTTCGGTGGTGCTGCGCCGTTGGTATGATTTGATTGTTGAAAATACCGAGGATCTAGCGAGGATCCTGACCACTGAGCAAGGCAAGCCATACACCGAAGCCAAAGGGGAAATCGCCTATGCTGCTAGCTTTGTGCTGTGGTATAGCGAAGAAGCCAAGCGTGCTTATGGCGAAGTGATCCCGAGCCACAAAACCGATGGCAAAATCGTGGTGACCAAAGAGCCGATCGGTGTAGTAGCAGCCATTACCCCTTGGAACTTCCCTGCCGCGATGATCACCCGCAAGTGCGCGCCGGCCTTTGCCGCAGGTTGCGCGGTGATACTAAAACCAGCACCGGAAACCCCGTTTACCGCGTTGGCATTGGCGGAATTAGCACAGCAGGCGGGTTTACCTGCCGGGTTGCTCAACGTGATCACCGGCGATGCAGTCGCTATCGGTGGCGTGCTGACCGCCCACAAGAAGGTGCGTAAAGTCTCTTTCACCGGCTCGACCCATGTCGGTAAGATCCTGATGAGCCAGTCGGCAGCCTCTATTAAGAAAATGGGGCTGGAGCTTGGCGGCAATGCACCGTTTATTGTCTTTGACGATGCCGATATCGATGCGGCAGTCGATGGTGCCATGATTGCCAAGTTCCGTAATGCCGGCCAAACCTGCGTTTGTGCTAATCGGCTCTTCGTCCACGACGCGGTTTACGATGAGTTTGCTGCGAAACTTGCCGCCCGGGTTGCCAATCTCAATGTCGGCGACGGCTTTGCCGATGGGGTTGAAATTGGCCCGATGATCAATAGCGGCGCGGTCGAGAAAGTGCGTACTCATATTGATGATGCCCTTGCCAAAGGCGCGAAGGTGCTGTGCGGTAATCTTGCCGAGCAAAAGGGGCTGTTTGTCCAACCGCATGTCATGGTCGATGTGACTGACGAGATGCTGGTAGCGAGCGAAGAAACTTTTGGTCCGCTGGCGCCGTTGTTCCGCTTTAAATCAGAACAAGAAGTGATCGAGCGTGCCAACAATACCGACTCTGGCTTGGCTGCCTATCTCTATACCCGTTCTCTAGGCCGCGCTTGGCGGGTGGGGGACGCGCTGGAAAGCGGCATGGTCGGTATCAATGAAGGTTTGATTTCCACGGCAGCAGCGCCTTTCGGCGGCGTTAAAGAATCCGGCCTTGGCCGCGAAGGCTCCCGCCACGGTATGGAAGACTACCTAGAAATGAAGTACCTGTTTATGGGGGGGCTGGAGTAACGATGTACTACATAGTGCTGGAAGATGGTGAGTTGATCTTGCTGTGAGTTAATCTCTGATAGAACAACACCACGAACAGATTGCTGTTCGTGGTGTTTTTGTATGGGAGAGGGTTATTGTAAAAATGAAGAGGTTAAGCCTAGTTAATTTTTTCACATACCGTTCTTTCCAGCTCGACGTCATACATCTCAAGTAGCTTGACGTAATCACCGCTCTCGCACATTTCCTTGAGTTTTTTGTTGAATGCATCCTTGACCGCCTTGTCTTTGAAACTGGCTTTGAATTCCGTCACCGGAGGGAAAAGACTGTGGTACTCGACACTGTCGATAGACTGCTTCATTGCCTTGCTGAAGAATTCGAAAATACTCTGGTCGATAACAATCACTTGCTTGTCCGCTTTCCAGAACTGGGCCACTTGGTCGGCTTGGTCGCCGAATTCATGGTAATTGGAGCGGTATTCGGAGCCCGGAGAGAAAAGCGTTTTGAACTCGTCCCCCAGTTCTAGATAGGCATTCTGCCAGGTCAGTACCGGGTGGGTTTTGAGATCATCAATGGTCTCAATCGCAAGACCATCACTTTTCTTGCTGATGGCGAAGTTGACGAAGGTAATAAGGTGATCGGAATAGTAAATCTCGCCGCCATCGACTAATACACCAATCGCGACATCGGCTTTTTTATCCTGAACGGCATTTTGGACATCACTCAGTGGCATTTGGACAAACTCCAGCTCATACCCTGCCAATGCCTGTCTGACAATATCTACTTCGAGGCCTTCACTGCCACTGTCCATGACATAAGGGGGCATATCCGTCGAGATAGCGACGGTGAGCTTTTCCTGCTCGGCATGGAGGTGGACAACGGCAAATAAGGCTGAACTGTAAATGGCTAGCCTCAAGGGGATCAGATAGCGAGGCTTTAACTTGGCATTTTTCATTGTGAAAAACCTCAGGCAGCAACAACACAAAGAGTCTTTTAAGTTTAACAGCAAAGTAGGAAACTGCTGGCAAGAGAGCGCTTTCGTCGCATTTTCGGACAACCTTGGTTTTTATTCTGCCATTTAGCGAGATTTAGTCATGCGCTCGGTTGGGTGTTTTGTCGAGGTTTATTCATATGTGTGACCAATGTAATTGAAGCAAAAGACAAAAATGGCAAACTTCAGCGAACAGCACTGCTATCTGTCCTTTTAAGACTAATCGCTCTGAATCGAGATGATTTAAACAGACAGCATGTAATTTCGAGCCCGCTTTGAGAGCCCATTATGTCACTAGAAGAAATCCAGAAAAAAATGCATAACGGCGAAGTCTATTTTTCGCATGAACAAGCATTGGTTGATGAACAGACGCAATGTCTTGAGATGTTGTACGACTATAACCAAACCCGCCCGTCAGAGGTGAAAAAGCGTGAAGAAATACTGCATAACTTCTTTGCTGAGATGGGCGAAAACTGCTACTTCGAGCCGCCGCTGAGGGCCAACTGGGGTAGGCACACTTACGTTGGTAAGCAAGTGTACGCCAACTTCAACCTTACCCTGGTTGATGACACCACTATCCGGATTGGCGATTATGTCATGCTTGCCCCCAACGTCACCATTGCCACTGCGGGACATCCAATCGAGCCTTCATTGAGAAAGAAAGTCGGGCAGTTCAATATGCCCGTCACCATTGGCAACAATGTGTGGATTGGCGCAAATTCCGTGGTATTGCCAGGTGTGACTATTGGTGACAACAGCGTGATTGGCGCAGGTAGTGTGGTGACCAAAGATATCCCGGCCAATGTGGTTGCGGTGGGCAACCCTTGTAAAGTGATGCGGGAAATTGGTGAGCGAGACAGGCATTGCTACTACAAAGATCTGCAGTTTAGCGCAGACGTCAGTGCGATGATCGAGCCGTAAGGCGGCCGTTTCAGAAAGCGACCGTGAATAAAAAAGGCAGTGGAAAACCACTGCCTTTTTAAATGTTTTTTAGCCAATTGGACTTAAGCAACGACGTTCGCCACTTCTTTGACTAGCACAGCCAGTTCGTCCCAGCGCTCTTCGTCAATCAGGTTACCCGGAACCATCCACGTACCGCCACAAGCGAAAACAGATTTCACTGCTAGGTAATCTTTAACATTGCTTGGGCTCACGCCGCCAGTAGGCATGAAGCTAACTGGGTAAACGGCAGTCATTGCTTTTAGCATGTTCACACCGCCTGAAGGCTCCGCCGGGAAGAACTTCAGGGTATCAAGACCCAGTTCCATCGCCTGCTCAACCATGCTTGGGTTGTTCACGCCAGGGATGATTGGCATTTCACGCTGCTGACAGTATTTCACGGTAGTTGGGTTGAAGCCTGGGCTCACGATGAAATTAACACCGGCATCGATAGCTTGGTCAACTTGTTCAGCATTCAGCACAGTACCTGCGCCAATTAGCATCTCAGGGAAGGCATCACGCATGTTGCGGATAGCTTGCGCCGCCGCTTCTGTACGGAAAGTTACCTCGGCGCAAGGCAGGCCGTTCTCAGACAGTACCTGAGCCAGTTTTACTGCTTTATCTGCATCTTTGATAGCAATTACAGGGATAACTTTCAGCTCGGCCATACGAGCATTTAACGTTGTCATGATGTCTTCCTTAATTCGAATTGAATAACACAGGCATTGCTGTGGCTGGAATAATGGCACCCTGATGCTGGATCACGGTACCCGCTAATAGATGGGCATTCTTTGCCGCTTGTTCTGTATTACCACCGGTAAGGCGTGTTGCCAAGTAACCTGCGCTGAAAGAGTCGCCCGCCGCTGTAGTATCGACAACATTGTCGACTTTGGTGGCGGCCACTGACGTGCAACCTTCGGCTGTGATCACTAGGCAGTCTTCGGCACCGCGCTTGATCACGATTTCACCTACGCCATTTTGCTGGGTGCGGGCGATACAGTCTTCTACAGAGTGCTCGCCATAGAGCATGATTTCATCATCAAAGGTCAGTAGTGCGATATCGGTCAGCGATAGCATAGTTTGGTAGTGCTTGGCGGCGATGTCGGCGCTTTGCCATAGGCGAGGGCGGTAGTTATTGTCGAAAACAATCTTGCTGCCTTGGGCTTTGCAGGCTTTGAGCACTTCGAAAAGACGCTCGAGGGCTGTCTCAGGCAAGATAGCAAGGCTGATGCCGCTTAGGTAGAGCATTTCAAAACCGGCAAGTTTCTCAACCAAGGCATGGGTATCGGTATGTTCCAGCCAGTAGCGGGCGGCAGAATCATTGCGCCAGTAGTGGAAGGTACGCTCACCGGTATTGTCGGTTTCGATCAGGTACAAACCTGGGTTCTTCTCTTCCAACTGGAAGACCAATTCGGTATTGATGTGCTCTTGTTGCCACTGGGCAAGCATATCGCGGCTGAAACTGTCGGTACCAAGCCCGGTGATGTAGCTTGTTTCGACATTATGCTGGTGGGTCAAACGGGAAAGGTAAAGTGCAGTATTGAGCGTGTCGCCACCAAAACTCTGTTTGATGAGCTCGCCTTTGCGCTGCAGTTCGACCATACATTCACCGATCACAGCAACATGATTTAAAGCCATAAAAATACCCTCAAGATTGGTCATTGAGGGTATTTTCAACAATAAGGTTTAACAAGTCAATAAAAATGAAATTATGTTTCTATTTATTGAGGGTAGTTATGAAAACCTAATTGTTCTGACACCTTACGGCTGGCATTTTGCAGCAGCTCTACGTAGTAGGCCTTGCGCTTTTCATCGAAACGTATGGTCGGCAGCGAGATAGACAGGCCAGCGATGACATTGCCAAAACGGTCGAAAACAGGGGCAGCCATGCAGCGAAGGCCTGGCTCTTGCTCTTCGTTATCTTCGGCAAATGCCTGCTCTTTTACCGCTTTCAACTCGCTAAGCAGCTGGTCGATATTTTCTAGCGTTTTGTCAGTGTGCTTAACAAAGTCGACATCTTTCAGCGCATTACGGGTGAACTCTTCACTGCGGTAAGCCAGTAGCACTTTACCAATCGCGGTGCTGTAGAGTGGGTTACGGCGGCCAATGCGCGATTGCATGCGTAGGTTGTAGCCAGAGTCAATTTTATGGATATAGATAATGGCATTTTCGTCCAGCGCACCAAGGTGAAGGGCTTCATTGGTCTGCTGTGAGATCAGTTGCATTTCTTTATCGCATAGATCAACCAGATCGACATGCTCCAGTGACGTCGCACCCAGCTCGAATAATTTTAATGTCAGTGCATACTTATCGGTTTCGCCTTCCTGAGAGACATATCCCAACATCTTCATGGTTTGCAAAAAGCGGTAAACCGTACTTTTTGACATCATCAGGCGCTGAGACAGCTCGGTTACGCCGATCTCTTTTTGCTCGCCTAGTGCCTGAAGGATGCCGAACACCTTCATCACTGAGGAGACGGCTTCGGGCTGTTTTGCGGATTCCATCTTTCATACCTTTCTTTATATTCGTTGTTGCCTGCATTATACGTTCTAACTTTTTATGTATCTATTTTTATGAAAACCTTTTTCAAAAAATATGAATCAACGCGAATTCTCCTTGTTTGTGTGATGTCGATCAAAGGTAATAAATCAAAAATAAAACAGCTTTTCAAAAAACTTGATGTGGTTTTTCATGGTTGTTATAGTGCAACCACATTAACGGGACACAAACATCTTGTTCAGGGCGTTGGAGCCGGGAACACATATCGAGGAAATGACATGATTCTGAATACATTCAACCTAGAAGGTAAAGTTGCCATCGTAACTGGCTGTGACACCGGCCTTGGACAAGGTATGGCGCTGGGCCTGGCACAAGCAGGTTGTGACATTGTGGGCGTCAACATTGTTGAGCCAACAGAAACGATTGAGAAAATCAAAGCGACTGGCCGCGAGTTCCTGGATATCCGCGCCAACCTGATGAAAACCGATGACATTGCAGGCATCGTTGATCAGGCGGTGACCAAGTTCGGCAAGATTGACATCCTGGTTAATAACGCCGGCATCATCCGCCGTAACGATGCGATTGATTTCAGCGAGCAGGACTGGGACGACGTAATGAACATCAACATCAAGTCGCTGTTCTTCATGTCTCAGGCCGTTGCTAAGCAGTTCATCTCTCAGGGCCATGGCGGCAAGATCATCAACATTGCGTCGATGCTGTCTTACCAAGGTGGTATCCGCGTACCGTCTTACACGGCATCGAAAAGTGGCGTAATGGGTGTGACCCGTTTGATGGCTAACGAATGGGCGAAGCACAACATCAATGTTAACGCGATCGCACCGGGCTACATGGCGACCAACAACACGGCACAATTACGTGCTGATGAGAAGCGTAACGCCGAAATCTTAGAGCGTATCCCTGCTGACCGTTGGGGTGAGCCAGCTGACTTGGCAGGCCCATGTGTGTTCCTAGCTTCTGATGCGGCTTCATATGTAAATGGCTACACAGTGGCTGTTGATGGCGGCTGGCTAGCACGTTAATCACAACAAGTTTTTATAGCGGCTGCATCTGTATGGATGCGGCCGCTTTTTCGTATTTGGCAGTTATTCGATTTTTACTGCTATTTGTTTTTGACTACTAACTCGTAGAGGACTGGATCTTGTTTGGTGAAATATCTTTGGCCCAGGCGCTGGGCTTTGTCAGCTTTGCCTTGGGAATAGCGGCGTTTTATCAAAAAGATGATAAGAAGCTAAAAGTGGTGATGGTGATATTTAATATCAACCACATGGTGCATTTCTTCTTGCTCGGTGCTGTCACCGCAGGTTTCAGCGCGCTGCTGTCGGCTTTCCGCACCGCCTTGTCGGTAAAGTACCAATCTAAACTGCTCGCCTATTTCTTCATTGCCTGTAATTTGGCCGTTGGTTTCTATTTAGCTGATGGCTGGTTGGATTTACTACCCATCGCCGGGGCTTGTATCGGCACTTATGCCTTATTCTGCCTGGAAGGGATCAAATTGCGCTTAGCGTTTTTCGTCGGCGCACTATGCTGGCTCAGCAATAACATCGTGGTGGGATCGATTGGCGGCACCTTGCTTGAAGCCACCTTGCTGAGTGTGAATGTCATGACCATGTTGAGACTATATCGCCAGCAACGGGTAGCGGTTGCGTAGCTACTTTTTGTCTTTACGTATTAGGGGTCTGTTGGAGCACATGAAGTAGTGATGACGACTTCATGTGCTGTGCTGTGCTGAGGTTGAGATGGGTTAGTTTGCTGACGGTAGATGTTTCTTTACAAATGCAACGACGCTTGGCACATACTTCTGTGTATCAAATATAGGGGCGCTGTGGCCGACTCCTTCTTCGATGTATAGTTGGTTATCAATGCCATGCTCATCCAACAATGTTTTCATCATTATACTTTGTTCTAAAGGGACTTGTTTGTCCAAGTCGCCATGCAACATGATAAAAGCCGGCGACTCTTCGTTGATGTAGCTTGTTGGCGATGCTTGCTTTGCCAGTTCAGGATCATGACTTGGGATCGTGCCAAGGAAACGGGAAACCGATGCGCGCTCTGTCGTTGGTCGGTTGCCCTTATTGCCAAGTGCTAGCAAATCCGTTGGACCAAAGAAGCTCACTACAGCATTGACCTTATAATTGGGTTTTTCGTAGAAGTCGATATCACCATGGGTATTTGTTGCACCAATTAAATTGGCAAGGTGGCCACCGGCAGAACGACCCATTACGATCAGGTTATCAGCAGCCAGGTTGTATCTATCAGCATGTTGATGAAGGTAGTTGATCGCATCATTGATATCAGACACTGGAGCCGGGAAGCTGGCTTCACCACTTAACCGGTAACTAACCGCCGCCAGTGCATAGCCTTCGCCGATCATTGAGTTGAGCAGCAAAGGGTTTTTTAAGGGGATATCATCCTTACTTCCTCGCTTCCAAGCACCTCCGTGTACCCAAATCAGCAGAGGCCGTTTGGTATCCGTTGTTGCCTCTGGCATGTATAAATCAAGCTTTAGCGCTTTATCATCGAGTTGCTTGAAAACGATATCTTTCTCAACGGTGTAGCTTGCACTTGCCGTGAAGCAGGCAAGCCCGAGGGCTGAGAGTAAAACCAGTTTTAATAGTTTCTTCATTGTGTCTTTTTCCGTAATTGGCAAAGCCCCTGACTGTGCAAACAGGGGCCGTACCAACAAAGTGTTGACTATTATAGTTAGAATGTCGTCTCGAGGCCGACCCAGTATCGACGACCATCTTCTACATATCCGTACTCATCGTAAGTGGTCTCTTGGTCAAACAAGTTGTAGATGCCTGCCATTAGCTTCACGTTATTATTGAGCTGCCAGCTGCCGCCAAAATCAACATAGGTGATCGCTGGGGCAAGGTTATTTCTTGAATCTTTGGTGATCGTGTCATTTTCGTCACTGCGGTAGGAAACACGCAGCCAGGAATTGACAGTATCGTTGACCATCCAGTTTGTATTCACTGATACAAGGTGTTCAGGCATTTGTGTTAATGGTTGGCCTTTATCTTCACCAGACTGCTTCTCACTGTAGGTATAGGTATAGGTGGCGGCGACGTTGACCGTATCGGTAATATCTCTTGAAACTGCGGTCTCTGCACCGTAGGTAATCGCATCTTCAATATTGGCATAGGTGGCGTCACAGGCTCGGCCGGTACAACCACTATCAATATTCATTTTCTCGATTTTGTCTTTGAAATCGTTGTAGAACACGGTCACGCTAGAGCTAAGGCTATCGTTGCCGGCGAAGTAAATACCCATTTCGGTATTAACTGACGTTTCTGGTTTCAAGTCCGAATTGCCGTAGACATAGCAGCTACCGCTACAGCTTTCTTGAACCCAGCCCTCTTCCATTTCTGTCAGGCTCGGTGCACGATATCCGGTTGAAACACCACCTTTTACTGTCCAGTTATAGTCAACCATCCACACCCCATACAAACGAGGGCTGAAATGGGAGCTGAATTGATCGTTATCGTCGTAGCGAAGGCCTGCTGTAAGGGCGAATGAGTCTGTCATATACCATTCGTTTTCAGCGAAAACCGACAATTGGGAGTTCTTGAAGATAAACGACGCATTGTCGAGCTCTTGTTTCTCATACGCCACCCCGATGGTGAGGTAGTGATTGCTAAGAGGCAATGACCATTGGCTGTTGAGGTTGGTATTTTCTACCTCAAGCTTGCGGCCGACGTTCTCAACTATTTCTTGGCTGATGTAAGAAGAGCCAGAGCCCCAGTTGTAGTTACCTGAATGGGCCAAACCGAAAGACTCACGCCTGTTTTGTGTTTCAGCGGTGGATGGCCTCGATTTGCCAGAGGTATTCACGCGTTCTTGGTCGTGGTAGGTGTAGTCAACCGTAAACGTATCTTCTGTCGTCGGCGTTAAATGTATTGAAGCGCGGTAGTTGTCTAGTTGCTTGCCACCGTTAGCATAGAGAATGTCATCTTCTTTGCGCTCTTGGTATAGGCCTGTCAGAGAAGCGCTCAGTAATCCGTCAATCAAGGGACCCGCTAAGTAAAGTTCACCTTGGTAGTGGTTACCTGATTGGGAATTCTCTTGAAGCGTCGCTTCAGCCCGCAGGCTGCCATGCCACTCTTGATAATCCTTGCGGGTAATAATGTTGATCACACCACCAATGGCATCAGAGCCGTATAGTGTTGACATCGGGCCACGTACAATTTCGATACGTTCTATGGCATTAAGAGGTGGTAGCCAATCCTGCTCAAAACCCCCTCCGCTACTGACTTGGGTTTCACGGCCTGATTGCTTGCGGCCATCGACAAGGATTGCCGTGTATTCTGAGGGCATACCGCGAAGTGATATCTCTTGGCGAGACCCGCCACCTGTTACGACTACGCCGGGTTGGTCACGCAGAGCATCGGTGAGATCTTTGTAAGAGCGGTTCTCGATCTGCTCGCGGCTGATGACACTGATAGATGCTGGGGCATCTGTTACTGATTGCTCGTAGCCAGCTGCGGTAACGACCATGGTTTCCATTACGCTGGTATCTGGGGTTGTTGAAGTGTCCTGAGCTAGGATAGGGGTTGATAGAGCGGTACATAACCCACAGGCAAGCATTGCCAAAGGGTGACGAGCGAAAGGAATAGACGGCATAAATACTATGTTCTGGCTTCAATTGATAATCGTTATCAATTAAATAGGTAATGACAATCAGTCGCAACAAGAACAGTATTTAGTAGCCCGAATGCCACTATCCCTATATTGAATAGTGGGGGTCAAGCTGTAGTGTGCTCTGCGGTGAATAACTCTTTGAAAACCGCTCGGATCCATTCACACATTGGATCATCATGGAACCGCTTATGCCAATAGAGATATACAGATTCGAAATGCAGCTTCAACTCTTCGGGCACTTCTTTTACCGTTAACCTCTCATCGCGGCACGCTTCTAGTGCATAAGGTGTAGGAAGATGGAATATTATATCGGTTGCAGCGGCGATATTAGGAGCTGAGCTGAAATGGCTTAATTGTACAGGTATAGACAAACGGTTTTTCTTATCTACCAGACCGAGCTCAATAAATTTATGCTCAAAAGACAGGGTTTTTTCTCCCTGCAATGAGATTTGGCCAAAGTGGCAGTTTAGTAACTTATCTGCAGTCAGTGTTTCATCAGCAAGAGGGTGCTCTCGGCCCATCAGTAGTTTGAATCCCCGACTGGCCACTGCCATGCGATAGAGGTTTTGATCTGAATATTCAGGCTGATGGGAAGATAAGACAAAATGTACATCACCGGATATAAGCGCTTCAAAGTGCCTTTGAGCTGTGGTATCGACACTTACCACCATATGCGGTGCTCGTTGACGGATCGCATTAATAACGCTCGGCATTAGCGTATTAACTTGAGGTTGAAGCCCAAAAAAGCGCACTGTACTCGTATCGTTTTGTGGCTTAAAAGACTGTTTGTGAACCAGCATTTCAAGGCTATTAATCACCAAGTTGATATCTTGCTTGATACTCTCTGCTTTGGGGGTTAGCTCATAGCCGGTATTGGTTCTTACCAACAATTCGTCAGAGAAAAAAACGCGCATCTTTTGTAATGCACGGCTTACTGAAGATTGGCTAATGTTCATCCCGTGAGCAGTGTTAGAGACATGCTTTTCTTCGAGCAAGTGTTTTAGGATTAGTAGTGAGTTGATATCGACTTGGGATAAATCCATGCTTCGACTCTAAAGTAATATGGCGTTGTGAGTATAGGAGGCTTTCCTTGCAGGTAGGGATAGTAACCTAAACTTCACTTTCTTATCTACAGTTTATAAGAGTGCCTGAAAATCAATAGTCCAAGACGACAAAGGCTCCGAGCATGCTCGGAGCCTTTTCAAATTCCATAACCGTAATGTTAACTGGCTACAGTAATATTACTTCTCTAGTACAGACAGTACGTAGTCTTTGATCGTTTCGTCTTGGCAGTTTGCGAAGAAGCACTCTTGGAACTGCTTGCTGCCAACTGCTGTTTTAACTAGCTCTTGGTCGATAGCGCGCAGACCTTCTACGACATCTTTAGATACAGCCGCTTTTACGTCGTTAAGGATTGCAGCGTTTGCTTGCTGAGGAGCCGCACGCTCAATTGGGTAACCTTCGCCACGCTTGCCAGTAAAGGCTTTTTCGAAGATGTAGCGTACGTTTAGCTCACCCGCCCAGCCAAAACCTTTCGCGAATGCTAGAGAGATAGCATTACCGTTGTTGATTTGGTTGAAAAGGAATGCGTCTGATGGCTCTAGGCAGTAACCACAAACAACGCCTGGGTGCAGGTTGCTTGACATAAGTGCACCTTGACCCGTACCACAACCGGTTACGACGAAATCTACAGCTTTAGAGTTAAGAAGAATGCTCGCCATGATACCTAGGTGGATGTAGGTAAGGTGGTGATCGTTCTCATCTGTCATACCAACGTTGAAAACGTCGTGACCTAGGCCACCTGCAACGTTGTTGAGTTCAGCTGCAACCATAGCGTTCTTTGGCGCTTGGCTGTTTTCCATCATTAGTGCAATTTTCATAACAATATCTCTCTGTCGTTGATGTTTTGAGTATAAGACAGAGATTTAAAAATGAAAAGGCTTTTCAAAAAAATAAAAATTAAATTAATTAAACTGTGACTTTGAGCGAGGTGTGACACATTTTTTGATGAGGGTGGTGTAATTGATTGCTTGGTTTTACGGCGTTTTCTCAGCAGCTTATGAATGGTTTATAATGTTCATTTTTACACTAACTTTATGTTTTTATTTGTTTTTATTGAAATTTTAAGGTGTGTGATTAGTGGTGGTGGTTTCAGTGTGCTCTGGTCTTAAGTTCATTTTCTAGGGTAACATCTTGAAATGGTTGCTTGGTGAAACATTGTTTCAATTATTTTTATTGGTTTGGTTTTTGATGTAAGATATGGGATATCGCCCTGAGGGCTTCGGGGCAAATCTTGTAACGAGTAACGCAGAATCAGAGAGAAGGTACGCAAATGTTTGTATTCAATAACGATATCGTGATAGAAGATCTGGGCGAAGGTGTAAGCCGTAAAATTTTGGCTCACAGCGATAACATGATGTCGGTAGAAGTGCACTTCGAGGAAGGGGCTATTGGTGCCTTGCACACCCACCCGCACGAGCAACTGACTTATGTGCTATCTGGTGAGTTTGAGTTCACGATTGGTAATGATACGAAAGTCGTGAAAGCGGGTGACACTATGTATAAAGAGCCAGAGATCCTTCACGGTTGCCGTTGCCTGAAAGCTGGCGTACTGATTGATACCTTCACGCCTATGCGTCAGGACTTTGTAGCGGCATAAGTAAATCGACATTAAAAAGGCCAGAGCAACGAGCTTGCTCTGGCCTTTTTGTATTGTGCCGTAACCTATTGCGAAAGACTTATCTGGCTAGCCAACCGCCATCAACTGCCATGGTAAAGCCATTGACATAGTTGGCTGCATCCGACGCGAGGAACACGGCCGGCCCGGCAAGGTCTTCAGGGGCGCCCCAGCGTTCAGCGGGGATGCGATCGAGGATTTCTTGGCTGCGTGCTTCATCTTGGCGCAGTTGCGCGGTATTGTCAGTCGCCATGTAACCCGGTGCAATCGCATTAACATTGATGTTGTGCTTCGCCCACTCGTTGGCCATCAAGCGGGTCACACCCATAACGCCACTTTTCGATGCCGTATATGACGGCACGCGGATCCCGCCTTGGAAAGACAGCATTGAAGCCACGTTGATGATCTTACCGCCGTTGCCTTGGGCGATGAATTGCTTGGCAACTGCTTGGCTAAGGAAAAACGTGGTTTTGAGGTTGATGTCCATGACATCATCCCAGTCCTGTTCGCTGAAATCGATGGCATCTTCACGGCGGATGATCCCGGCATTGTTCACCAGGATATCAATCTTTCCAAACTGCTCTAGCGTGGCAGCGACAATGCTTGGGATATCATCCGTCTTCATCAAATTGGCACGGATATCGATAAACTGACGCTCCAATGCTTCCACTTTGGCCTTGGTTTCCGTACTACCGGATGAGCTGACCCCGACAATATTACAACCTGCCTCGGCAAGCCCTAGAGCAATACCTTGTCCCAACCCACGATTACAGCCGGTAACAATGGCTACTTTGCCTTCAAGATTAAATGCGTTGAGTATCATGCCTATTCCTCGTGATGATGGCTGGTAGTGATTTAGTGTTAAATGATAACAGCGCTAGCTCATATTTCAACAAAAAAGAAATGACGTTTCATTTTTATGTTCTGTGGTCGTTGTCCTGTCTCTATATTTGTTGGGCTTGGTATTGATCTTTACTTCTGTTTTTGGCCTGTTGCTAGATAGACACAGTGATCTATCTCTCATTTGATGCAAGAATAATTAAAATTGAACCGATGTTTTGATTTTGTTCGTGTGTGAGGAGGGATGAGGTCGTATAATGGGTGTATTAAAACGACGTTTTGTTTTTATGCCTGTCTGGGCACTTTGAAATTCAACCGGAGAAATAGAATGGCAAAAGGTAATGTAATTGGCCTGAGCTTTGAGGTTTTTGAAGATAGTGATACAGGGGTGAAAGTAACTCGCCTTACCCCGAAAGGTATGACTTGTCACCGTAATTACTTTTACCAGAAGTGTTTCACTAATGATGGTTCAAAGTTACTTTTTGCTGGCGACTTCGATGGAAATCGTAACTACTATCTACTGGATCTAGTTAAACAGCAGGCTACACAGCTAACGGAAGGTGCAGGCGACAATACGTTTGGCGGCTTCATTTCAACAGATGAGAAAAGCTTCTTTTATGTGAAGAACGAGTTGCACCTGATGAAGGTGGATCTGGAGACACTGCAAGAGAGCGTTATCTATACCGTTAACAGCAAATGGAAAGGTTACGGTACGTGGGTGGCTAATTCTGACTGCACCAAGCTTGTCGGCATCGAGATTTTGAAATCCTGCTGGAAGCCACTGACAGATTGGCAGAAATTCCAAGATTTCTATCATACCAACCCGACTTGCCGTTTAATTAAAGTGGATATCCAGACGGGTGAGCTGGAAGTGGTTCATCAGGATGATGCGTGGCTGGGCCATCCAATCTACCGTCCTTTTGATGATTCGACGGTTGGTTTCTGCCATGAAGGGCCGCATGATCTCGTTGATGCACGTATGTGGCTTGTAAATGAAGATGGTTCAAATGTTCGTAAGATCAAAGAGCATGCTGAAGGTGAGTCTTGTACTCACGAGTTTTGGATCCCTGACGGCTCGGCGATGGCCTACGTATCTTACTTTAAGGGCCAGACGGATCGCGTCATTTACAAAGCGGATCCTGTCACTCTCGAAAATGAAGAAGTGATGGTGATGCCACCATGTTCACACTTGATGAGTAACTTCGATGGCTCACTGATGGTGGGTGATGGCTGTGATGCGCCAGTAGATGTGGCGGATAGCGATGGGTACAACATCGAGAATGACCCATTCCTTTACATCCTAAACACCAAAACCAAAACGTCGACTCGCCTGGCGAAGCACTCGACTTCTTGGGAAGTGTTAGATGGCGATCGCCAGATCACTCACCCTCATCCTTCATTCACGCCTGATGATAGTGGCGTGTTGTTTACCAGTGACTTCGAGGGGGTTCCTAGCTTATATATTGCTGATATCCCCGAACAGATGAAAGCCTAATTCAGGACATAACGTTCAATACAAAAACGGCTTTCTTACGAAAGCCGTTTTTTCATATCTTTATCAAGTAAAGTTTACTTCATATCACGTAGGGTACTTACAGCTGAAAATAGCGCTTGGCATTATGGTAACAAATATCGCTTATCAATCGCTCCAATAGCGCTTTATCCTCTGGCAACTCGCCTTGCTCAACCCACTCGCCGATCAAGTTACACAAAATACGACGGAAGTATTCATGGCGGGGGTAGGAGAGAAAACTTCGGGAATCGGTCAGCATGCCGACAAACCGGCCAAGGGCACCGAGGTTACCTAGGGTTTTTAATTGGTTAATAATGCCGTCTTTCTGATCGTTGAACCACCAGGCTGCCCCGAGCTGAATTTTGCCGGGTCCACAATCACTATCCTGAAACGCACCAATCATAGCGCCGAGTACATAGTTGTCTTTCGGGTTCAGGCAGTACAGGATGGTCTTCGGCATTGAATATTGATAGTCCAGCGAGCTCAGAAGCTTGCCAAGGTTTTGTGCAATACAGGTATCGTCGATAGCACTGAAGCCTGTTGCCCCGCCGAGCTGCTCGAACCGGCGTTTGTTCGTATCTTGCAATACCCCAATGTGGATTTGCATGACCCAGCCAAGATCGTGGTTTTTCTGACCTAGGAACTGGAATAGCTGGGTTTTGAACTGGAGAATCTCTTTGTTTGAGAGGGGCTTGCCTGCGAGCGCTTTGATAAAGGCTTGGTTGGCCTCTTCGAGTGTACTGTCAGCATACGGGATCGTTTTCAAGCCCAGATCGGATAGACGACACCCATGTTGATGGAAATAGTCGAAGCGTTGTGCCAATGCCTTGAAGAGCGAGTCGATATTGTGGATTCTGCAATCTGTGATCGAGGCAAGTTTGGCGACCCAGGTGACAAACTTTTTGCTGTTTTCGATGTTGAAGACATCATCTGCCCTGAACGTTGGCAGCACTTTGACCTTGAAGTCCGTTTCAGCCAAATGGCGGTGGTAGCGAAGATCGCTCAATGGATCATCGGTAGTACACAGCGACTCGACATTCATTCGCTCTAGCAACTGCCGGGCAGAGAACCTCTCACCACCAATTTGCGCATTACACTGTTGCCAGATTTTGTCACAGTTTTCAGGACAAATAAGATCGGTCACGCCGAAATAGCGTTGCAGTTCCATATGTGCCCAATGGTAGAAAGGGTTACCGACGAGGTAAGGCACGGTTTCACACCACTTCTGGAATTTCTCATAATCACTGGCATCCCCCGTGATGTAGTGCTCATCGATCCCGT
Source organism: Photobacterium sp. AWH4_225 (assembly GCF_056158405.1). Classification (NCBI taxonomy): domain Bacteria; kingdom Pseudomonadati; phylum Pseudomonadota; class Gammaproteobacteria; order Vibrionales; family Vibrionaceae; genus Photobacterium; species Photobacterium sp. AWH4_225. The sequence goes on from NZ_JBSWTF010000004.1 coordinate 1,384,979, forward strand.
TGCTGCGCATTGCCCGCCAGACATAGTGATCATGAGAAAGCCAGGCGTCAGCAATAGAGCGGTAATGGATATCATGATAGATATCTTGGGCACTTAAGTGGTTGTGGTAATCAATGATGGGCAGCTCTTTGGCATAGCTATGGTAGAGGTGCTGGGCCGTTGGGGTGTGCAGTAGGAAATGCTGATCAAGAAAAGGTTTCTTCATAACATACTCTTTAATGATGGTTTTAGCCTGGCAGGCATTAAAGGGTGGTTAAAATAAAAAGCCGCCTCAGAGATATGAGGCGGCATGAATTAACCCATTTAGTAATTAGTTTTGAGTCGCGAGTTCAGCTGATGAATCAGTTTTGCTCTGGGCACTCTTTTTGAGTAAGTAACCTGTTAACAGGATGATACCCGAGCAGCCTAGGAACAGTGCACGGCCCCAAAGTGGGTTAGGTACCAGTACCATCACCAGCAAGCCAACCCCCATCATCATAGTGATGGTGCCTAGTTTCTCGCGCTGCATTTTGTCGAACTCATCTTGAGAGTTATCAGCGACCACCTCGGTTTCAACATTTTCGAAGAAAGTGTCGATTTCTTTCTTTTCTTCAGTGCTGAACGATTCCTCTTTGTAGAATAGGGTTGTTGCCCAGAAGAAGCTTGCTGTCAGGAAGAGGTGAGCAGCGATTGTGATCATGGTGCGTAGCTCACCAATTTCTCGACCGGTAAACTCGATACCTAGTAACTGACCTAGAGCTTGAGGCGTGAAGACATTGATACATAGCCAAGAGACGAACATACCGAAAACCACTGTCGCCCATGCTGCCCACTTAGGTGTTTTCTTGATGAACATACCCATGAACAGTGGCACTAGAATTGGTGACTGGGCCAGTGTTGAAACCGTCATCATTAGATCGAACAGGCTTAGTTCCTTCAGGCTGCTAAATAGCTGAGCCATCAAGATAACAACAATACCGTTTGCTACACACACAATCTGGCCAACGCGCAGCTGTGACTTCTCACTACCAGGTTTGTTCTTACAGACAACCGGTGTCCAGAAGCTACGGACAAAAATACCTGAGTTGCGGTTCAGTGCCGAATCCATTGAAGACATGGTGGCGGCGAATAGACCGGCTACTAGTAGTCCGACAGTACCCAGTGGCATTGCATTTTCGGCAAACACAAGGTAGACCGCATCTGAAGCTTTATTACCTAGCGCTGCATATTGGGTCGCCGCTTCAGGATAAAGGATGGCTGATGCCCATGGTGGGATAAACCAGATGATGCTACCCACAGCCATTAGACACATCGCCATTAGTGCAGCCTTACTGGCATTGTTGGAGTCTTTAGCGTTTAGGAAGCGGTAGGAATCCTGCATATTGTTGATACTTTGCAGCTGTTTTACAACGAAGAACAGGAAGGTACCAACAAAGATGAGACCGTAGTTCATGTCTGGGCCCATCATGAAGTCAGATGGGAAGTTGGCGACAATTTCACTTGGGCCACCGACTTTTATCAGGGCGACTACGGCACAAGCAATAGAGATAATGGCTACTACCAGAGTTTGTACAAAGTCTGAAGCAACAACACCCCACGCGCCACTTAATAGCGAAATAGCAAGTACGGCAATACCTGTAATCCAAATGGTCGTGGTCATATCGAAGCCAAAGACTGCACCCACGAAGATTGATAGACCATTTAGCCAAACACCGGCATTCAATACACTTAGCGGAATGATAGCCCAGGTAAAGAATTGTTCATTGGTTGTACCAAAGCGGTTTCGTACAGCCTGAGTCGGGGTATCGACTCGGGTTTGGCGGAATCGTTTAGCGAAATATAAGTAGGAAACACCATAGGCAAGCGTATTACCTAAGAATACAGCCGAGGCCATGAAACCATCGTTAAAACCTTTACCTGCAGCACCGGTAAATGTCCAAGCTGAGAATTGGGTCATAAAGGCTGTTGCCCCTACCATCCACCACAGCATTCGGCCTCCCCCCCGGAAGTAGTCGCTAGAAGAGTTACTGGCCATTTTTTTGAAGGCGAGACTGATGAAGACCATCAGCATGAAGTACCCGCCTATTACCATAATCTCTATATTCATAGTGCTCTCTTAGGTTTGCCAACCATTGCATATGATGATTGGTCTGTTGCGATTTATAGTTCAAAGTTTATGAGAGAAGTCTATGTATTATGATTAGACAAATCCGTGATCAAAATCATCTTCGTAAAAAAATGAAACGCAATTTTGTTTTTTTTGTTTATTCGTTTTTCGAATAACTACCAGTTACTGTTTGAATAACAGGTACTTATAAATAATAAAGGCGGTTTTTTAAGTTGTTGATAAAGATCAGATATTCTCTGAACTGTGATCTGCCTTGTTTTTTGGCCTTTTTTCACTACCAATTCTCATGTGATATGTATAATTGAAACAACGGTTCATAAAAAGTGAGTGATTTCATGCTGCAGTTTTCAAACGATGAAATGGCAAGGATCAAGAGCAAAGATTGCGCGGCAATTATCGACAACCTGATCTCAAATAATCATACAGTTTTATCGTCGGACACCCTTGTTCCGCCGGATTCTCGAGCAACATGGAATCTGTATTATTTTTGTCCGGAGCATGGGGTTCGCCTTGATTGGCAGAGAAATAGTCCGAATGAACACCGCTGCCCGGTGGACGGTAAGGTGTTTACTGGCGAACCTTATGATGGCGCGTGGTGGCGATGGCTTAACGGTTTGAACTCCAAAGCCTGCAATGAACTTGGCTTGTTGTGGCACTTAACTGGCGAGCAGAAATACTTTGATAAAGTCCGCGAGATCTTGATGGGGTATGCCGATCACTACCCTGACTATGAAGAGCACGGTGGGATCCCTTACAATGGGCCGGGTAAAGCCAATGCCCAGACCTTATGCGAGGCTAACTGCCATATGGATTTCGCCCGGGGTTATGATTTTGTCCGTGAGGCACTGACTGCCGAAGAGCGAGATCACATTGAGCAGAACCTGCTGCGGGAAGGGGCAGAGTTCATGATGCAGCATCGCAGTGACCAGCTGCATAACCATGAAATGAAAATCAGCTCGACCATCGGGGTGATTGGCTTGTTACTGGACGAGCATCGTTTTATCGACTTTGCCGTCAATAGCCCATATGGCCTTCGTTATCAGTTGGAGCATGGCATTATTGGCGAGGGACTGTGGTTCGAAGGTTCTATCCACTATCACTATTACGCGCTTCAGGCTTTGATGGGCTATGAAATGATGGCGCGTGGTAGTGTGTACTCACTTAAAGACCACCCTAGCTTCTTCCAGATGCTGGCATTCCCTCTTAAGCTGGTACAAATTGATGGGCGTTTCCCTCGCTTGAATGACTGCATTGCCGGTCAGGAAGTACTTACTCATTCGCATTTGTTCGAATATGCTTACAGCGAGTTCAAGCATCCGCTGTTTGCTTCTGCATTGAGTAGTATTTACCAGAACAAGAGCCGCGATAACATTGATGCCTTGCTATATGGCGTTGATGAATTGCCAGACGCTAAACCACTTGCTACCCAGCCAATCCATGCGCCGGGTGTCGGCTTGACGATTTGCAAAGATGAAGCCCGTAATAATATGCTGTTGGTCAAGCATTCGCCTTATGGTGGTGAGCATGATCATTATGACCGGCTAGGTATCATTATCTGCCGTGACGGCAAGGAAATCCTGCCTGATCTTGGGACAACCGGATACGGTGCCGAGCTGCACTATGGCTATTACAAGAACACGGCGACCCATAATACCTTGGCGGTGAACCAGCAAAACCAGCCGCCGGCGATCCCAGAAGTATTGAGCTTCAAACAAACGCAAGATGTTACCTACCTCGATACCGTGGTTGATTGGTCGAAAGCCCATCCCGGTTTGGATAGCCATACCTTGGTCCAGTGGGATAAAGAAGCCTACCGTGATGTGCAATTCCGCCGCAGCGTAATATGGCTTGGTGATGCTGCCATTGAATTCAACCAAGTGCACAATCCTCATGGTCAGCAGTTGGATTTAACTTGGCATGTACGCGGAGAGCATCTGGTCAGCCCGCTGGCTGTTGAATGTGATAATCCTTTACACGGGCCGCTTGCTCGGATGACAGACTGCAAGATACAAACTATCTCGGGCGTAGCCGCACAGCGGTTTGATATCGAAGATGAACCTGCTTACCAGTGCTTTGTGTCCGCCGAGGGAGTACTGCTTACCGGCCAAGCACCAGATAATCCTGCGACCAGTAACCTGTCATATATGTTACTGCGTAGCCAGGAGACCGTATTCAAATCAGCCGTTATTCATGATTTGGATAGCCAGCAGCCTATTGATAATGTCGATGTGAAGTGGGTGGGAGAGAGTGCCTATATTAGCCTTGACCGCGATGGCAAACTTCACTCGGTCAAAGTGACGTTTTCTCAAGACGGCATGAGTTATCAATCATTGCATTGCGCTTCTTAGTATATTCAAAAGCAGTTAAGAGCAATCAAGGCCAGCACATTAGTGCTGGCCTTTTTTTATGGCTTGATAAGAAAAATATAAAACCTAGCTGAAATGGCCGTTGGTGCGGGGGAACGAAACTTCTTTTATGACGTTCTTATGAACCGGCATAAATATCTCGGCCTTAGATTTTGTGTCATGTAGGTTTTCATTAAAAAATTGACACTGCTTCAAGTAATTTGCCGCTTTTCTTTTTAGGTATAACAATGCTTACAAATTCTTTAGGCAAACTTTGCCTTTCGGAAACTAAATTTTATATTTTTAGATATTTATCATCATCTTAAAGTCATCAAAATGAAATGCTCCAACCTAAAGATAACGTCTGATTTGTGAACGCGTGTTCATATTTTTACTACATGTTTTAGGGATGCAATTTTGAAAAATATTCTTAAGCTGGTTGGTGTAATCGCGGCGGTTATATCGCTAGCAGCTTGTAATTCAAGTGATTCTGATGATGGTGGTAAAGGGCTGGAAGTGACGCCAACCGTACGCTCTCATTCACATAATGATTACTACCGTGACGAGCCGTTTTTCGGGGCAGTAAAACTAGGCTTTGGTAGCTTTGAAGCCGATGTCTTTTACCGCGAAGGCTATGATGAAGTGCTAGTGGCTCACGATGAGTGGGAAACGGTGTTTGAGTGGTCGTTTGATGATATGTATATCCAGCCTTTGGTGCAGTATGTCAGGGATAACGAGTATCGCTTTTATAATAACTGGTCTCACTCAGCGGTATTGTTGATTGATATTAAAACCCAAATTGACAGCGAAGATAGCGGCTACGAAACCTGGCTGGCGGTTGAAGAAGTGCTAAGCCAGTACCCAGATATATTTACTACGTATGAAAATGGCGTGGTGAAGCAGGGGCCTGTGACGGCGATTATTTCAGGCCATCGTCCGATCGAAAAAATGCGTGAAGCAACCAAACGCTACTCTTTTGTCGATGGCCGGCTGGGAGATCTGGGGATAGAAACCGATCCAACACTAATGCCACTGATCAGTAATAACTTCAGCCACTTTAACCAGCCTCAGTTTGGCAACTTCTTTGGTAAAGGCGAGTGGCCACAAGAAGCCTTGGATGAGCTGGAAAGAATTATGACCGAAGCGCATGCCAATAATCAGAAGATCCGTTTCTGGGCGACGCCTGAAGGCGATGACTATATCAACAACCATATTTGGAGCGAGTTGGTAAAAGCCGATGTCGACTTCATTAACACTGACTACCAACAGGACTTACATGACTGGTTACTGGAAAACGACCCGCATCCATCTGAGCCGTCAGTGAACTGGTTGGATGATCCATTCTGGGATCCGATGTATCCATAATTGTTACTTGCTAGCTCTGAACCCTTTCAAGTGTATTGGTTCAATACAGCACACAGGCTAGCCTGTGTGCTTTTTAGTCTCTGCTTTTTTCTCGAAATGCAGAAGCGGTGATCCCGGCATTTTTGCGAAAGAAGCGGGCGAAATAGGCCGGATCCGTAAAGCCAAGTTCATAGCCTACCTCAGAAATAGACATCGCGGTGAGCAACAACATCCTGCGTGCCTCCTGCATGATCCTGTCTGTGATTAACCGTTTTGAAGACAGGCCGCTGACCCTGCGACAGATATCATTGAGCCGAGATGTGGTGAGCCCGATATGCTCGGCATATTGCGGCAGTGCCCAATGGGAGCGGTAGTTTTCTTCTATCAATACGTTGAATTGGTTGAACACGTTGACATCTGTGCTGCGGTAACTGGTCGTCACTTGTTGGTTGTTGGCATAGCGCATTATCTCTATCAGGATCAATTGCAGCCAGCTAAGGCTGGCAGACTCTGCCATGAACTGTTGTCCAGCCGATTCTTTTTCCAGCATTTCAAATAACATTTCCAGCGGTGATGATTCCGGTAAAGGGATACAAAAAGGCTGCATGGCCGTAGAGGCGATATCATTGCGGCCAATCTCGATATCCAATAGTCGCCAGACCAACTGCTGGCTGGCGGTGATGACAAATCCGCTGGCGTGATCGTCGGTGACAAACGAATGGGGCACGGTGGGCGGGGTGAAGAACAAGGTTTTCCCGTGCATCGAGTAATGGGATTGGTCGAGCAGCACATGGGTGTTGCCCTCCAAAATACAATGGATTTGGTAGTAACGATCGTGGTAGTGGGTTGGCATGTTGCGGCCAAAAAACAGGGCGAGGCTGTTGAGCCGCTCAAGGTGAAACTCGTTATCGCTATAGCGAGAGTCGTACACCTTGCCAATGTTCAGGTTGGGGATTGTAAGTGCTTCCATGACATGACCTTCCGTTTTTTGATTTTATTATAGTAGTGATAGTTAACATGTTATCTAAAACGGCGAAAAGTACAATTGAATACTTGTAACATCCATTTAACACGGCGTGGTCATTTCCCATAATGAATGCAAAGAAGCCGCGAACAAGAAACGGCTGGCTCACAATCAAAAGGAACTGGACATGAAGCGACCGAATCCCCTGCTAGATAACATGCAAGCTATCCTACCGACTATTGCGGCCAATGCGGCGCAAGCCGAACTTGACCGTACTCCGCCGGAAGAAAATATTCGCCTGCTGCGTGAAGTTGGCTTCTTCCGTGCCTTCCAACCGAAAGTCTACGGGGGCTCGGAAATTTCACTGCCGGAGTTTACTGACTGTGTTGCAGCCCTTGCAGGAGCTTGTGGCGGTACGGCGTGGGGAGCGAGTTTGCTGGCGACACACAGCCATCAAATGGCGATGTTCTCTAAGCAGGCTCAGGAAGAGTTCTGGGGTGATAATCCAGATGCCACGGCCAGTAGTAGTATTGCCCCCTTTGGACAAACAGAAGAGACCGAAGGCGGGGTGATCTTCAACGGCAATATGCGCTGGAGTAGCGGTAGCGATCATGCCGACTGGGCTATTCTCGGTTTCAACCGTACCGATGTCAGCGGCAACAAGGTTTACTGCTTCGGCGTGGTACCTCGCCATGAGTACACTATTATTGATGATTGGTATGCAGCGGGTATGCGCTCCAGTGGCACCAAGACTTTAGTGTTGAAAGACGTATTTATTCCCGAACACCGAATTGAAACGGCCAAAGGTATGATGGAAGGCCAATCTGCCGGTTTCGATCTCTATCCTGACAGCGATATTTTCTACACCCCATACCGACCATATTTTGCCTGTGGCTTTGCGGCCATCAGCTTGGGGATTGCCGAGCGTATGCTGGAAGTCTATAAGGAAAAGACCAAAAACCGAGTACGTGCCTATACCGGAGCGAAAGTGGGTGCAGCGACACCGGCATTGATGCGTATTGCCGAGTCGACCCATCAAGTTGCCGCCGCTCGCGCTTTCCTTGAGAAGACTTGGGAAGACCATAAAGAGCATGGTGAGCGCAAAGAATACCCGTCGGCAGAGACATTGGCTTATTGGCGTACCAACCAGGCTTATGCGGTAAAGATGTGCATAGCAGCAGTCGATCGCTTATTTGAAGCCATGGGCGGTATGTCTTGGTTCAATGACAATGAAGGTCAGCGACTATTCCGTGATTCCCATATGACAGCTGCTCATGCCTACACCGACTATGATGTGTGTGCCCAGATCTTAGGCCGCCAGCTAATGGGCTTGGAGCCGGATCCAAGCATGGTCTGATGATATTTTTGCTCAAGTGATGTGCTTCTATTTGATTTAGTACGCATTAGATAAAGCTTTGTTGTGTTCTTGCCCCCGAACTCGGGGGCTTTTTTCATTTAGGGATAATTATTTTCAACTTTTGTTGAGTCGGTTCTGTCGTTACATCTTGGTTTACATGTAGCCACCGCGTCACCAAGGTGGGGTGGCTAGAAGCATGACGAATCGCTTTGATTATAACTTGTTGTTTTTAAATGTATTTAAAGGGTTTTAATGATGGGGTGAGGTAGTGATAAGGTGATGGTTATGAAACTGCTTGTTGTAAAGGGGTTTTCATTAAAATCAACAGATAATGAAATTTCTGATGATTTTAATCAAATAAATCAGTAATCACTCAAATATTTTTTGCAATACTAAAATTATGTGATAAATTGCTTTCAAGATTTGAGAGCATCAATTTGCGAACAAAGTGCCACGCTCCTTAGAACGGGGGAGGGTGGTTTAAAGGTCTGAACTTCATTTGCATGATTAAGACCGGCTGGGGAGACCCAGTGAATATCCTGCTTGGAACCCAGGGTATTAGGAACGGGAACGGCCCTGAGCGAAAGCTCAGGGCCGTTTTTCTTTTTGGGGCTTTTACTTAAGTATTGGCCGTGTTGTATCTTCGGTTGCGTCCTGCCCAAATCGTCGTTTCTGCCAAGTCTTCAATAGGGTTTTCTTCTCTGACTCGGCTTCTTCTCCGGCGATGAATGCTGCCTTGGGTATTTTTCTGATAGTGGCTGTTAAGCTGCCGGAGGCTCTTGATATCAGCTAATTTCATCGTTCTCTCCTTAAACAGATACTGTTACCAGCATAGAGGTCTTACCTGAATGGAAGTTGACGGGTATATTCAGTTGGTTGCACTATCTTTCCGATTCTTGATCTGTATCTATTTAATACAGTGATGTGACAAGGGTGGAAAATATGAAATAGCTATTTTTCATTAAGTAGTAAGAAATATCTGCAGTGATTGCCCAAGTAAAGCCCGAGTGGGAGGAAATAATCCACTTGGTGCCAGTCGCCATGTTTTGTTATTTTTTTACATGAAACGCATAAATTACTTTGAGCTGTGTCACACTTATATGTAGGATCTCTCTCGTTTTCTGATGGTTAATTGCACATTAAGGTTGAAAAATGATTGAGATGTTAGCCCTTTCCCAGCTTTTACTGGCTCGCTTAAAAGCGGAAGAACAAAAAGAAAAACAGGAAGAAACAGCAAAGTAATTGCTAAGAGCTTTAAAACCGGATTTTAATTCCTCCATCATAGATGCCGCTTCAGGCCATATGAAGAGCTTGAAAGCGGCGAATGAATACGAGGGGAATAGAAAGCGGCACATGAAAATGTGCCGCTTTTTAAATGGGTACTATTCGTTATTTAACCAGAGTTGATCTTGTTCAGAAACATACTCTTTGTAACCGGCTTCCCACCCTTGGATGGCAAGATTTTCATGTTCGGTATTGAGGCACTGGCCGGTATATTGTTGCCCTTGTTTACCATGTTTGTAGGTTTTGTAAGGTAGGCAGTAGTCTGCAATACCTTGCTGGTAGCCAAGGCGGTATTCGTTCACAGCGCCTTCTGGCAGTTCACTCAGTTTTTGGAGCTCATTTTCGGTGCGAACCAAACGGCCGTTTTCACCGTCTTTGACACCAAGCATTTTCCATTGGTTTTCCTGAGCCAGTTCTGTGTCATAGGACTGACCGGTACAGGCCGCTAAGCTGAGGACAGCTACAAGTAAAACTAGATGTTTCATCGTCTACCTCCGCAAGCAAATGTGAATTTACACTTTAATTATATATCCCCATGAAAAAACGGGCATAAAAGCCCGCTCTCTATATAAGGTTATTTTTTAATTGCTCGACAACAACCTAGACGGTGCGGTTCGGGGCCAGTAATAGCCGAGGTAATTCCAGCCCACCCAAAGTACCAGACCGGTGGCGACAACCATCTCGAAGATACCTAAACGCTCTAACCATGACCAGTGAGGGTAGTAGATAGCAAACCAATCAGTCAGGCGTTCCAGGGCAACAGCACTGATCACTGATGGGAAGGTAACAGCCGCCAGTGATGGCTGGAAGCGCTGCTTGAGCAAATAGAAGTAGCACAGGTAAACCAAGATGGTCATGGTGATCCCTACACCAGCCAGAGCGCCAGTTAGCACCGGATCCGGCTCGCTGACATTAAGCAGGTAGGCGGTTAGCGATAGGTTTACTGGTGCTGCCATAATAGCCAGTGTCGGCCTAGCTGGTCTTGGCAGACGTCCGGCAAAACACAAGCGGTACAGTACAACTGGCAACATCAGAAAATAGATCGCGATACACGCATCAGTCATCGCTAGGGCAAATTCGTGGTGGCCGAGTTGAGGGCCAGCCAAGGTGCCGCTGATTGCCCCTACCGGATACAAGAACCAACTCGGGTACATATTGGTTAGGCGGAATTTTCTGATTTGGCAGAAAAAGAAGAACCCCATCATGAACATATGCAGTGCTAATGCCGGGTACCAGAGCAAACGGGCCACTTCGACATGGATCGATGATAGGTAATCGGATAACACCAGCATGGTCATCGACATGGGTGCCATCAGGCTGCCATAGAGCGGGTGGCGAAGATCTTGGATAAACCGTTTGGGGTTGAGCAGGTATTTCAGCACAACGGGAAGCAGTAGGACGGCACCGATCAGCGCGCCAATTCCACGATACCAATTGGCGTGATCAGGGAAGTAGAGCGACCAGGCGAGGCCGGTTCCCATTGAAGCTAAAGCCAGCGCGGCTTGGGCTGTTGGAATATGTATCAAAGCATTACTAAATGCTGGCATTGCGCTAAAAAAACCTTATTTGAGCATAAAACAGACGGGAGAAAAGGCATTCTACACTAGATTGCCCTTGAGGGAGCGTGGGATGGATCAAAACAAGGTTTGGAGTGGGTCACATTTTGGTAGAAGATTTGGTAAATCGGGTTTGCTAAAAGTCGATTTTAGTACCATATTTATGATGTGACCTGTAAATGAGCTGATTCATATTTAGCTTACGGAGGAATGAGCTGTTTTCATTCATTTGGCTCAAGGGTACAGGGAGCCGGTTGATGTGAATCAACCACACTAAGCGTCGGTATTGCTTAGTTTACAATTTGGTTAAGTGACAAATAATGTGATTATACTTCTTCGCCAACACAATTGATGTCCGATTTAAACTTGTGACTGTATCGGGCACGGCATACTCAACGTAATGAGTGGCGAAGCCTCAAGTTGTATTTCAATCAACGCTCTATGTGTGCTGTGTAGGTAGACTAGAGCAACAGAATAGAGATAAAAACTAAGCCGCACTGCAATGGTGCGGCTTTTATTTTGTCTGAAAAAAATAGTGTCATTTTCTTGAAAATACTAACCCACTGTTTTTAAACGGCTGTTTAATGTTATCCACAAAAACAGTGGGTAACTTTATGGTAAATGTCAGATGTAATTGATTGTTTTGTCAACAAATGGTGCTGAAGTGAACAAAAACAGGGAGTAATGTAACCATTCACCGCTTTTTTGCCTAAGTTCATTATTTCTTCAATTGGTGATGGGGCTACCGGATATACCAACCTTTCTTTGCTATTGTAAATTCGTAAAAGGAATTTACATAACAAGAGGTTAACCATGATCAGCCCGCTCAAGCATTTGACCATACGCCAAACCTTGCTCGTCACCTTCATTATCCCTACTTTGCTGCTTTTGTCTGTTATCGGGTGGCAAACCCATCAGTTGCTGGAAAAGCGTGCGCAAGCCGATATTGCACAAGAAACTGTTGCACTCTTCCATCTTTATGATGAGGTTGCCCATCAGTTTGCTGTCGAGCGCGGATTAACCGCTGGGGTCATCGGTGCTAAAGGACAAGGTCCTCAGGTGCAGGCACTAAGAAACCAACGAACATTAGCTGACAATGCCTACCAGTCATTGTTGTCATTTACTCCGCAATATTTAGATTCACAAGTGGTTAGGCCATTACTTGAAGCGGTTCGCTCGGAATTGGACAAACGCCAAGGAATTCGCCAGCAAGTGGATAGCTTGGATTTGGTGGACTCCCCCTTTGCCTTTTACTCCAATGTAAACCGTCTGGCACTAGATAACCTTTCGCTCTTACTGGCGCAAATTAGTAACGCCGAGCTTAAGCAAGAGCTGCAAGGTTTGTTGCAGCTTTTAATTATCAAAGAGCAGGCTGGGATGGCTCGCGGGGCGCTTAACGGCGTGTTTGCTAGTGGCCAGTCAGGGCTAGATCGCTACGCGCAGATCCAAGGTTATATCAATGACGAGGCGTATGCAGTTCGGCAGGCTCGTATACTGCTGAGTGGCCAGAGCCAACAGCAGCTAGAAAGTATTGTTCGGTCACCAACATGGCAACAGGTTATGGGAATCCAGCAGCAATTTCTTGGCCAGAAAGCCTCACTTTCAGCCGTTAAAGGGCCTGCTGCACCGAGCTGGTTTGGGTTGGCGACAGAAAGGATTGGTGCCGTCAAAGGGCTGCGTGATCAGATGGCCGTAGAATTAGCTGCCAAAGCGCAGGCCGAGAAGCAACTTGTGACTAATCAGTTGTGGTTCTTTGCAGTGATTGTGGCCTTGGTCATCGTGCCATTAATTCTCTTTACTGTCGTTTCTCTCAAACGCTTAACTCAACGGGTCACTGCTTTCTCAGACAAGCTATCTACCATGGCGGCGACAAAGGATCTGACTGTTCGTCTGGCGGATGATCGTGACGATGAAATAGGAGAAATTGGCAAGAAGCTTGATAGGTTGTCAGACAGTGTCAGCGACACGCTCAGCAAAGCGCATTCTGTTGCGAACCAGACCCAGCATGAGATGGTGGAGATGGTGAAGTTGATTGCGTTGGCCAGAACTGACAGTCAGCAAACCCATACCCGCTGTGACAGCATCGCCACAGCGATGACGGAAATGGCTCAAACCAGTGAGCAGGTGGCGGGGATCACGAGCGAGGCTCAGCGAAGTACTGAACTGGCTCGCGAGAGTGCCGAGTCTAGCTATGCCCAAAGTGAACAGTCGCAGCAAACCACTTCTCGCTTGCTGGAAAGTGTAAACGAAACCTATCAGTGTATTGAAACGCTCGAGCAGCAAATGGAAGGGGTAACCGATATCCTGGATACCATTAATGCAATATCAGAGCAGACCAATTTGCTGGCGCTCAATGCGGCGATTGAAGCGGCAAGGGCGGGTGAACAAGGTCGGGGCTTTGCTGTCGTTGCCGATGAAGTGCGAACCTTGGCCCAACGCAGTAAGAAATCAACAGAGGATATTCGCCAGTTGCTTGATGGCATCACCCAGAATGCCAAGGCTTCCTATATCAATATGCAGCAAAGCCGTGAAGCCACGGTGGAAACCCAAGGCGTAGTGTCTGAAGCAAGAACCTTGGTCGAAGGTTTGATTGGGAACGTGAATGAAATTGCTGAGTTCAACATTGGAATTGCCACCGCGGCGAGCCAGCAATCACAGACGGCCCATAGCGTGGATGTCGATGTCGATGGCTTGCTGGATTTAGCTGGCAACACCATGCAGGCCATTGCTGATATTCATGACGAAATGAACCTGATCAAGCAGCGAATGACTGAGCTGTCATTGGAAGTCGATAAGTTCCACATTCGCACCGCGAATCAGTCACCAGAAACCAGTGAATTTGCTATAACAGCGTCTCACTAAATTCACATCAGGCCATACTGGGGCTAATTAGCAGGGGCTTTTTAGCCCCTGTTTATTGTTGGTAGGGTGCCATTCCAGAATGACTCAACAATTCCGTTGCACTTGGCATCATGGAGGCTGTTGTTGGCGATATGCAGTTTATCGGCGTATTGTCGACCTTCCACCCGAGCTTCTACCCATGCGACATGATGATCGGTATTGTCTGCCGTGAGCGTACTTTGGATCAGATAATCACTGACTCGCTGGATGGTCATCTCTGGCAGTGTTTCGAAGAATTGGCAAGAGTCCAACACCCCGTGCAGCTGTCCGGCAGAAGTGACGGTGGACAGGGGGCTGACAGAAGCGTTGGTGACTGTTGCAGCACACATTAATAGGGCGAAGATGACACTTGGTAGTCTTAGGAAAATCATGCATTCGTCTCGTAGCAAGAGGTTGGGAATGCGGATAATCTACCTATTTTCGACTACCAAATGTGGTTATCAGTTATGCAGCTTGCTGAGTTAAATTTAGCTCAAGCGCTTCTGCCACCATTCTTGGGCCATTGTCAGGGCTTGCTGCTGCTCACTGCAAATCCCCATCATTTTCAGTACGATGGCGAGGGTAGAAACCACCGCACACTCACCGTAATGGTTTTCCTCTTCGCCAAGCCAGATCTTTTGCAAGAATTCACCACTGATCTCACCGTGCTTGCCAGAGGCTCCTTCAAGGTATGTTGGCCATTCTTCGGTGAAAAGCTGCCCTTGGGAGACGCCAGACAGGCGGCATGCGGTGCGTGGACTACGCTCACTCTCACCGCCCTCACCTTTAAAGGCTACCATGTTGCTATCTCCTACCAACTGGGCAGCTTCAGCGTGGAGTTGTTCATAGCCTTGGTGGAAGATGCCATGGATTGAGAACGGTGCGGCGACTGGGTTCAGTGCCCGGGCAACCGTATTAAGCGGGGTTCTCAGCCCGACCAAATTACGCAGTGCTAGCAAATCGATTAGCGGCTCGCAGTAACTCGATAGCGGAATGTAGCAAATATTATCCTCAGCCAGAATGCGTCTGGCTTCATCGGGCGTCTCGGCCTGTTGGATATTTAGCGCCGGGCAGGCGCTTTCAACTTGGTATTTGATCGCATCAACCGCCATATGGCCACTGAGCATGACTCGGATACCGTTCTTTGCCAGCAGTTTTGCAGCTAATAATAGCCAAGGTGGCTGGCGGCGTTTTCCGGCAAAGCAAGGCCAATCGACATCGACGTCTAGTTCTTGCCATTCAGATGAAATACGACCACGTAATGATTGGATATATCCAGCGGCCTCTTCGCTGGTCTCGCAGCGAACACGCTGCAGCATGAGCAGGGTGGCAAGCTGTAGTAATTCGGCTTTGCCATCAAGGTACATATCCAGCGCTTCACGCGCTTCTTCTTGGGTGAGTGGACGACGGCCCTTTTCTCCGCGGCCAACGTGTTTAATAAATTCTGAAAATGCTGTCATGGTGTCTTCCGTGTAAATGTACCCAAGCCATTAGTTGACCTTAACTTAGGTATATTAGCACTAAGCCAATAAATTTATTCACAATAATGAAACAGGGTTAGTTCTGGTTCTGGGTAAGGGCTAGGTCAGGCTATTTCTACACTTTCGTCGTCGATTGCCTACACTTATTTCTGGAAACTAAGTTATAGCGCAATCAATAGGGATAACCGGAGCGGGTATGAAAACACTGTTTACGCGAGGTAAATTGTCATTAGGAGCCATACTGGCCTTGATCTCTTTGGGGGCGAATGCAACTGAAGGCCGGGTCATTGAGTACAAAGTGAATGATGAAGCTTATGAGGGATATTATATTTCACCATCGGAAGATGCTCCTTTGGTGCTGCTCATCCATGATTGGGATGGGCTTACAGACTATGAAGTGAAGCGGGCTGATATGTTGGCCGAGCAAGGCTACGCCGTATTTGCCGCCGACCTATTTGGTGCTGGTGTCCGCCCGACCGAAGTCAAAGACAAGCGACAGCATACCGGAGAGTTGTACAAAGACCGTCAGAAAATGCGCGACCTGATGAATGGCGCACTGCAAATGGCCGATTCTCTAGGAGCCAATACCGAGAAGTCTGTAGCCATGGGCTATTGTTTTGGTGGCGCTGCGGTATTGGAACTCGCGCGTTCGGGCTCCGACATGAAAGGTTTTGCGACGTTTCATGGTGGCCTGAAAACCCCTGAAGGTCAGGACTATTCCAAAGCAACAGGCAATATCTTAGTGCTTCATGGCGCGGCGGATGCTGCAATTCCGATGTCTGACTTTGCCGTGCTTTCCGGCGAGCTGGAAAAGGCCGGTGTCAGCAATGAAATGATTGTTTACAGTGGTGCACCGCATGCCTTTACTGTCTATGGCTCTGACAACTACCGCCAAGATGCCGATTACAAATCCTGGCAGCGCTTTTTAACCTTTTTGGATGACGTCGAATGGCAGTAGTGTGTAGAGCAGAACTCACGACATCTTTCTTTATAGGCCAATCCAGTTTTAGCTAAACACAGCAGCCAGCAGTATACCTGCTGGCTTTTTTCATTTTGAACGGTTGTAATGGACTGATGTCGAACAGTTAATGTCTATCGACGTCTAATCAAAAGGATGATGAATATGCTCTATGTGACGACCCCTGAAGTTTATGGCCGCGAAATCACGGAAGTGCTTGGTACCGTCACGGGCAACGTGGTGCAGTCCAAACATGTCGGCCGCGATATTATGGCGGGCTTCAAGACCATTTTCGGCGGTGAAATCAGGGGCTATACCGAAATGCTTACCGAAGCCAGGCAGGAAGCAACCCAGCGAGCCATTGCCGAAGCAGAAGCCTTAGGTGCCGATGCGATTGTCAATGTCCGTTTTACTACGAGTGCAATTATGCAGGGCGCGTCTGAAATCTTGGTTTATGGCACTGCGGTGAAGCTAAGATAAAAATAATATAAACATCTAATGACAAATAAATAGATGGCATATGTATCCCTAAAAAATAGGCAATATATCTCATATGGCCTATTTTTTTAGGCAGTTGTTCATTGTTGCAACGTTATTTTGTTATGCCTTATGTGAAAAATTAATACTAAAGACTTAATTTATTTTGTCTGGTTAATTCTGGGTGTTGATTAAAATTATTACTTTTGCTATCAATGAGTGAAGTCTCATTGTTGTAAGCTGTAGTGATTCTTGCTGACTATATATCAAGTATGGATCAAGGAAGACCCTGTGGACATATATTATCTAAACAATGGCATTAACTCTGATTTAAAGAAGGCATTTCTGAAGTTAACAGGTGATATTCCTAGGTTTGTAGAGTCTGTTAGGGATATTGACTGTTTGTCTGACACTCCACAAATTATTGTTATCGATCTGAAAAATATGAAAATTTCAGATATCGTTGGGCTGTCTAAAGAAATGATTTTTAGATCGTCACAAGCAAAAATAATCTTTGTTAATGCGAAGAAAAAATACGATGAACTCATTACATCTGATTGGCCACATTGTTTTGGTGTATTTTATGAAGGCTGTGATATTAGTGAGTTAGAAAAAGGAATTAGTGTGATTCTAAACGGTGAGCGTTGGATTACACGAATCAACTTATCTCGGATGATAGAAGCTTTAAGCACATCACAAGATGATAATGACAATCTTGTAAATAACAATATCACTAAAAAAGAATTGGCAGTATTAAACTGCTTGATCAAAGGGAAGTCTAATCATGAGATTGCTAATGAGCTATATATTAGTGAAAGCACTGTAAAATCTCACTTATATAGGCTGTTTAAAAAAATTGAAGTGAGTAATCGAACCGAAGCGATTAACTGGGCCTACACGTCTCTAAGAATGAAACTCTAGCTTCTGGTTACAAAGCGTTTTTTAATTTGACTTCATTCATATTGATAAAGATCCCATCTTCTGCTTTTTTTCCGTTGACGATAATGGAGTTAGAGTAGAGGGTGTCATCTGACAACCGTAAGTCGTACTCTCCTTCAGGGATTAGATCCAGCTCAAAGTCGCCGTTCTCACCGGTATAAAATGTATAAGATGAGTTGGTACTTTTTGATATCAGCTCTCCTACCTTACTTTGAATTGGGCTTTTGTTGTTATCGACGAGTACACCATAGATAAAGTAGCCTTTTAATACATCAAGTTCGACAGCTGAGCCGCGGCGGATACCACCTAACGAAGTAAACTGATCAAAAGCGAGCTCTGTGCCTAAATCCAAGTCATCAGCACTTATAGAAATTCGTCGGCTTCCCCTATTGGCAATCGGTATCACTTGGCTTTTAGCCCCTCCGTTTTCGGCCGAAACAACGGATAAATTGCCGTAGCGCTCTTTAGCGAGTGTATAGCCTTGCATGTCTTTAGGTAAGGAAACGATAGTGAAACTGCTCGATATTGGCGAAGTGAATGCTATGTTACTTCCAGCCCAAGCGATTGCGGACTCAATACCGATACTGGCACTTCGACGAGGTAAATCAGAATCTTCATTCCTTGATGTTAGGCGAACATTACCATTAACGTAATCACCACGTTGTTTGTAATACACATCTAAACTTTCATATTTTTCATCGACAAAATTTAGGCTACCCCGCCAGGAATAGTCACTGTCATACTTGGAGGCCGATAACTGGGTTTCGAATTGGTTGTCCGTTTCAGAGTATCGTGTTCGCAAGTTCCCCCAAATATTATTGAAAGAGAGCGGAATAGAAAGTGATAGGCTGAAATTTTGATCAGTTCTATCGTCATACTGTGTGACACCGTAGTTAACATTGACAGAAAACTTTTCCCAAAATGTATAGCTGGAGTTGAGACTGGCTGATTTACTGTAAAGGTTATTATCCTCAAAGTTCAAGTTGGTTGAAAAGCTGAGGTAGCCATTCTTCAACGGTGTGTTAACCCCAGAGCTAAAGCGAATGCTTTGCCGGTCAATCGAATTATCGCTGTCATATTTATTGATGGAGTAACCAAGCGTACTGTTCTGCAGTACAGAGTAAAGTAACTCAGGGAAGTACAAGCTTGAGTTGATGGTGTAATTTCTATTACCGGAGCTATCACTGTGCTCAGCATTCAAGGTTAAATAACTATCGCCAATAGAAAAATAGTTGTAGAGCCCGTATGTCTCCAAGTTTTCTTGCCACTGAACATGCGGAGAAACCGTCCACCAGTCAGTCAATCCATAAGATAAAACAGCTGATGCGGCAGGTTCATCATCGTCCAGTTTCTTCACGCCATCATCGTCATATTGTTGCAAATAACCTGCCACAAACTGGGTTTCAATATCACCGGGTAGAAGTAGGCTAGGGTGATCAATGATATTAAAATACTGGGTGATTGTTGTACCAGACTGATCTGGGTAACTGACCTCGACTTCATTTACCCCTGTTTCAAGGGGAAGATCGCGAAAGTTGTATTGGCCTGGTGGGAGTCGAATAGTCCGATAATCTTCACCATTAATTTTGATAGAGACGAGAGCACTAGACTCCAACACTAAAGGGACAATATTGGGCCGGCGGCTTAGTTTAAGGTATTCTGGTTGATAAGAATAAGATAGGCCAAAAATTTCCCCTGCCGACAACTGCTGAATTTCCGTTTCAATACGGTAGTCACCAAGTTGTAAAAAACCGGCATTATTAGGCAAGTCGTACATGAGCCTGGTACTGTCTCTTTGCCAACCTTTGTTACTGTTGGAGGTCGAGTCAAAATAGCTGTGGCCATCTTCTAGAGTGATAGCGCCAAAGGCGATACCGCTTCTCAGCGATAAGGTATCACCAAATGTACTAGTGTCGATAAGGTTATGGTTATGGGTAAGGGAGTAGTTGATAACACCGCTAAACAAAGATGGCTCTGCAACGTACATCCCTTCCGGGATAGCGCTGGCATTACGACGAAAAAATTCTATATCGATAGCCTTTAAATCTTGCACTGGCACCTGAATATTTACAACCAATTCCGCATCATCAAATTCTGCTAGCCAACCTAAGTTGTTTAACTGTTGGGCATTGATTCTTTGTTTCACAAAGTTTTCTCGAAGAACTTCCAAGCGGTCTGGCTGAAGGCTACTCTCTAAATGGTAAAAAAGTTCATCACCACTTAAATACCAATCACTTGGATTTTCTTCTGAGAGATAACCTGTTAATTCAAGTTGCTTTCCTATGATATTAACATCGAGTGGAAATTCGAATAATTGACTAGATGCATTATTTGATATTAATATGCCTAGTGATAATACTACTATGTTTTTACTATGCATAGTATTTGTCTTATTTATACATTAATGAAACATTTGATACTTCTTTTAATTTGATGTCTTTATTTATTAATTTCAAGAAAACCTCACTTTTTGCTAGTACATTTATACCAGGTAAAGAACTACCATAGATTGATTTATTACCATTATCATCCATGAGTTCAATTTCCCAATCATCTAAAACTTTATGTTTTGTCCCACTGTTATATATTGCGATGTTAGTGTACATATCATCTTTACTAATTACTTTTGTTGATAGAATATATTCAGCATTCTTAGGGGTAACGTATAGTGCTGTAATGAATTCATATTTTGCTTTCATTACATCTATATTATCGCCAGCTATATTTTTTTGATTGAAAATTACTCGATATGATCTTTCTTTTGATATTGATTTTGAACCGGTGTACATTACTTTTATCTTTTTTTTCTGTCCTGGAGCTAAAATTACTTTTTTAGGGAAAATCCGTAGTTCATTTGTATCTCTACGAATCTCTTTACCATTTTCGTTAATTTCTCTTGTATATGCACTGACAATGTATGCTGATTTTATGTTTGATAAGTTTTCAAGTGTATAACTTGTTGTTTTGTTTGGTATTGATATTTCTCTGTTCATTGGTGAAATGCTATAGTTTGCATTCGCAAGATTAGATATTAGGATAGCGATTATAATTATGTTGATTTTCATCATAACTAAATTCTCTGTTATTTGAGGGGAGCTCACTCCCCTCAGGTATGATTTAGATAGTGCTGATAGTAAAGGTGAAATCTTCACTATATGTACCAGCTTCCTTGCCACTAAAACTATAATCTTTAAGTTTTAGCCTAAATGTTTCTTTCTCATTGCTTGTAGATTCCGCCACCGGATAAACACCGTTAGGATCTGCTGGTCCAGTTATATTTATAAAAGTATTACTCATATTGCTACTGAAACCTGATGAGTCAGATTCGACTGAGTATGTAACTGAGCTGGCGCCATTGTTTGAACCATTAACAAAACTACCATTACCAACTCTTAACGACACTTTATATCCATTTGCTGCATTACATACAACAGCACCTGTAATATTTTGGTAATCGCTGTCAAGTAGGTTAATTTCACCTTGTACACCCATGTCACTGAAGACTTCACGGTATTTATCAGCAACGCCGCTTTCATTCGGATCCCAAATATCGAATTTCAATCCAATATTACATGTCTCTTCAACTGTTTCCATTACATGCACTTGTGCTGAACGCTCATCAGCTTGTGCGGAAGACATTACGCCAAGTAAAATTAATAGTGATGCTGCTGTTGCTGAATATTTCATTTTGAAATTCCTTATTACTAAATATATTGATTCAGGCCATGTAGTACAGCATTTTTCTACACGACTTCAGTATGGGTCTTTTCTTATTGATAAACTTCAGTCTTAAGACTGAAAATTTTAAACTTCAGTCTTAAGACTTAATTTTTAAGTGGCATGTTCATGTGAAAGTTGATTATTAATAGACATGAGCAAAACAGCCCCGCTATATGCGGGGCTGTTTGTTTTCAGGCGTTCGTTTCCCTACTCTCTATATCATGATGACTTTGACGGCGAGTCCAAGCAGAACAGCGCCTGATAAGCGATCGATGAGCAGGGCATGGTTGCGCAGGCGAGTCATGGTATTTGGCCGTGATAGAACACAAGCAATGAATGAATACCATAGCGCATCGAGCACAACAGGTGTAAGAACAATGATCAGGCGGCTAATGAAGTCATTGCCATCAGCAACAAACTGGCTGAACAGCGCTAGGAAGAAAATAATAATTTTCGGGTTGAGGAGGGAAATCAGAAAGCCGTCACGGGCAGACTGGAGCAGGGTGTTTTCTTTGCCCGCAGTGATCATGTCAGAAAGCCCGCCCTTGGAGCGCAACGAGCACACGCCAAGATAAGCCAGGTAGGCTGCTCCAGCATAGGCGATGGAGTGAAAAAAGACTGGAGAGTTTTTCAGGGCCATCGCGAGACCGGCTAATGACAATGCAGCATAAATACCGACGCCAACAGCATGGGAGATGGCTGTGACAATACCGTGGCGTCTACCGCCTGCCAGTGTGTTTCTCGATACCATGATGACTGATTGTCCCGGTGTCAAGGTGCCTAGTAGTGTGACGACAAATAAAGAAATGAATACAGTTAGAGACACAATAACCTCTTAATATTAAACGTACAAATGTGAGATTTGGATATAACTTGGTCTTTGATGGGGTGGTTACCAAGGTACGTTTAGAAGATTATTGTGCGTAGCTGCGTGAGCTACAGATGTTTTAAAACTGCTCATAAGTGTGATGATACATAAAACGAAATAGCGGCGAAAGCGATTGGTGTGGTTTTTTGCTTGGGTTTTACCAATTCAGTTATTATGAAATGCTAGAAATGATTGAGTTCCGAAAATGGCTAGTATTGTCCTTGTGGCGGGGTAGACTGAAAGAATAAATTGTCACCCTTCAAATTAACTAGAGCCCAAGGACACTCGTTCATGATGACTCCCGAACAATGTCAGCAAGCCCGCTTGGCAAGGGACAGACGCTACGACGGACTGTTCTTCACTGCGGTAAAAACCACAGGCATTTATTGCCGCTCTATTTGCCCGGCTCCCTCCCCGCTGGAAAAGAATGTTGAGTATTTCCCGTCAGCAGTCGCTGCTGCCCAGGCTGGCTATCGCCCTTGCTTGCGTTGCCGGCCAGACAGTGCGCCGGGCTCGCCTGCTTGGCAGGGCAAGAGTACAACGTTTGTTCGTGCTCAGCGTTTGATTGATGAAGGCGCCTTGATTGATGGTGACTTGGTGCAGTTAGCAGAAAGGCTTGGTGTAACCGATCGCTATTTAAGGCAGCTGTTTAATGAGGAGATGGGCTTGTCGCCCAAGGCGTATAGCCTTTACCAGCAGTGCCTGCTGGCGAAAAAGCTGCTGCATGAGAGCCAATTGCCTATTACCGATATAGCGTTGGCGAGTGGGTTTAATAGCATCCGCCGATTCAATGATTGTTTCCAGAAGCATTTCTCGCTCACCCCGTCGCAAGTACGCAAGCAGCTTAATGAGGCTCAGGAGGGCGGGGGTAAAGAGGAAAACATCCAAACGGTAACGGTGAGTTTGTCCTACCGCCCGCCCTATGACTGGCCCTCTGTGCAGGATTTCTTTGCCTCTCGCCTGATTGAAGGGTTGGAATGGCTGGATGAAAACAGCTACGGCCGCACGTTCGGTAAGGAATATGGCCAAGGGTGGTTTACAGCTGTCCATGAGCCGGATAAATCACGCTTTAGCGTAGAGTTAAACCTTGCTGATCTCCAATGCCTCCCCCGCGCTATTGCCAATATTCGTCGCTGTTTGGACTTGGACGCTGACTCTGGTGTGATAGACCGTGCGATAGAACAGGCAATGGGACAGCCACTGATTCAAACTGGCTTGCGTTTGCCGGGGACTTGGAGCCCTTTCGAGGCGGGTATCAGAGCCATACTGGGCCAGCAGGTATCGGTAAAAGCGGCGCGGAATTTAGTTGAGAAGCTCATCCTGATGAATCCGGACAACCACAGTGGGCGGTTGTTTTTCCCTGAGCCGGAAGCATTTTGTGGGTATGACCTCAATCAGCTGGGGATGCCTGAGCGCCGCCGAGAAACCTTGCGGGTGTTTGCCCGGTATGTGTCTGAGCAAGGCATTGATGAACCAAATGATTTGTTGTCATTGCCGGGTATTGGCCCATGGACGGTGGATTACCTTAAAATGCGTGGCTTGAGCGATCCCAATATCTTTCTTGTCGGTGACTTGGGGGTAAAAAAAGCGCTTCAGAAACGAGAAGAGCAATGCTTCGAGAGCCCTGAACTACCACCTTGCCAACCGGAACTGGCCGCGCCGTGGCAGAGTTATTTGACCTTATATTTATGGAAAACACTATGAGTAACCAACTGATCAACACCCCCATTGGCTGGCTGAATGTACTGGCAAGCGACAGTGCAGTTACCGCCATTGAATTTGATGCCGATCCAGAAACGCAGCAGCAACCTTCTGAGATCACCGAGCGTTGCTGCCAGCAGTTGGCTGAGTACTTCACCGGCCAAAGGGAGCACTTTGATATCGAGTTGGATATGGCAGGTACCGCTTTTCAGAAAACGGTTTGGCAGGCTCTTAACGGTATCGAATATGGTGATACCTGTTCATACGGCGATATCGCTAATCATATTGGTAACCCGAAGGCGGTGCGTGCTGTAGGGGCTGCTAATGGTAAAAATCCAGTCCCGATTATTGTTCCCTGCCACCGGGTGATCGGTAGTTCTGGCAAGCTGACTGGCTATGCGGGAGGGTTGGATATCAAAGTGTGGTTGCTCGATCACGAGAAACAACATTTCATCAAATAGCCCAGAGAGGGCATTTATTGATTTCCCTGCTATTGCTCGCCATGAATTTCCGATAGGGTGGCATCAATATTCGATTTAAGTTCTTGGTTTTTGATCTCAGTTTGGAGTGAACAATGATTATTGAGCCAGTGATTAAAGGCGTAGTAGCTCGCTCTGCCCACCCTTATGGCTGCCAGCAGGCCGTTCGAAAGCAAATTGACTATGTGAAGCAAGCGAAGCCTATTGTCGGGGGCGCCAAGCGGGTCTTGGTACTCGGTGCATCGTCTGGGTTTGGTTTGGCGTCACGGATTGCCCATACGTTTGGCGGTGCTGAGGCTGACTCCATTGGGGTGTCGTTTGAGCGTGGCCCTAATGAGAAAGGTGTGGGAAGCGCCGGTTGGTACAACAATATTTTCTTCAAACAAGAAGCGGAGAAAGTCGGCCGGATTGCGACCAATATTGTGGGTGATGCGTTCTCTGAGCAAGTGCGACAGCAAGTGATCGAGGCGATCAAACATGATCTCGGCGGTAAGGTTGATCTTGTGGTGTACAGCTTGGCTACCGGTGTTCGTCCAAATCCAGAAACTGGTGACATGTGGCGTTCGGTGATCAAAACCACTGGCCAACCGGTGGTGGGACCGACCTTGAACCTGGAAACCGACAGTCTGGCAGAGATGACGGTCGAGACTGCGACCGAGCAAGAGATCGACGATACGGTCAAAGTCATGGGCGGTGAGGATTGGGTAAGCTGGATCCAGTGCCTAACAGCGGCAGGTGTGCTGGCGCAAGGCTGCCGCACGGTAGCATATTCCTATATTGGCCCAGAAGTCACTTATCCTATTTATCATCATGGCACGCTTGGAAGGGCCAAAGAGCATATGCACAACACAGCTGTTGTGCTTAATGAACAGTTGGCTGAACTTGGCGGTCAGGCCCATGTTGCAGTCTGCAAGGCCTTGGTGACCAAGGCGAGTGTATTCATCCCCGCTTTCACGCCTTATATCCTTGCCTTGTTCAAAGTGATGAAAGAAAAAGGGACTCACGAAGGGTGCATCGAACAGATGCAGCGTCTGTTTAATCAGCGCTTTTATGCTGATGGGGGAGTGAAAACCGATGAGCAGCGCCTGATCCGTATGGATGACTGGGAGTTGGCTCCCGAGGTGCAGCAACAGGTTAGTGAACTCATGGCTGACATGAACGCTGAGAATTTTGCCGAAGTTGGTGACTATGCCGGCTATAAGCAAGACTTCATGGAGCTTAATGGTTTTGGCTTTGCCGAGGTTGATTACCAGCAAGATATCAGTCTTGATAGTTTACAGCTGCTTCAACCTTAGCGCTGTGTCGGCCTTTTCTGGGTGTGCTAGCTTCGATAAGCAACCCTATTGATAAAATCGTCATTATATTGTCATTGGAATATAGGCAAAGGTAATGGCGATTTTTATTTTCTCACTATTGAAACACTTTTCGGTTGTCGTTTCGTCACTGAGCGACGTCTTATCCGCATTTAGATCATAAAACCTCGACATAGTTAATTCTGCATTAGGATAAATCTGGTCTAATCAGCCAATAATCATTAGAATTAGATTAATAAAAGAACAACAAAGAATGCAGTGATTATGGTTGAACGTCGTCACTTTAGTCGTATTTTGTATCAAGCTCCGGCTACGCTGAACAATGCCAATGGTGAATGGCAGGCGGAAGTCCGGGACTTGTCCCTGCAAGGGATCTTGCTAACCAAGCCGGAGAGCTGGTCTGCGCAAGATGCTGACGATAAGTATTTTTTATCGTTTTGCTTACACGACTCTGATATCGAACTGCGGATGGAAACCCAGTTGGTTCACCATGATGCTGCTTATTTACGTATGCATATCTTCCATATTGATTTAGAAAGTGCCGGACATCTCCGGCGTTTGGTCGAATTAAATGTTGGCACTGATGAACTATTACATCGTGAGCTGGAACAGCTAACTGATCTGCAGCAACATCTCGACGAGTCGTGAATAGTCATCATGTCAGAAAATATTTGTATTTCGGTGTCCGATCATCGTGGCACCTCTCATTATCTTATTAACCGTTTTAAGAAACGTTATATCGCCCTTGCCACGACGGTCGTGATGGCAGCGGCAGCCGCTGGTGGGTACGGTGTTTATAACCTTTACCAAGATAACCTGCATTCTAATCAGCAGTTGAGCCAACTTAATGTTCAGGCCCAGCAGCTTAGCGCGTCCTTGACTGAGGAAAGTGAGAGCAACCGTGAACTGGTTGCTGAGCTCAATGAGAAAAAAGCTGAATTAGATGCCTTGTCATTGCGTATTGATGATGTGGAAACCATCCTTGGCCTGCAAACGGCCGAAGACGGCGAAGTGGTGACGCTTGAAGAGCGGGTGGACAGTGCAGCGATCAGCTCTGCGGTAAGGGGTACCTTGTTCCGCATGATCCCCAATGGCAACCCGACACCGGGGATCAGGATGTCGTCGCAGTTCGGTACTCGTGTCCATCCGGTTACAGGTAAGCGTAAGCGTCATTTGGGCTTGGATTTTGCGGCCAATACCGGTACTGAAATCTATGCCCCTGCCGATGGGGTGGTTGAAGTTACCCGGCCAAGCAACAAGGGCTCCGGCAACTTCCTCAAGCTTGATCACACCATGGGATTCACTTCGACCTATTCGCACATGAAGAAATTCAATGTGAAGCGAGGACAGTTTGTACGCAAGGGTGACTTGATTGGCTGGACAGGCAATACTGGCCTGTCTACTGGGCCGCACCTCCATTACGAGATCCGCTTTTTGGGACGAGCATTGAATCCTCGGCCATTCGTTGAATGGACGCCGGATAATTTTGATAGCCTGTTTGAAAAAGAGAAAACCGTCCAATGGGCGTCGTTGCTCAATATGATCAATAATGTGGTGTCGATGCAGGTAACGTTGACCCAGTCGCCTCATATTGCCCGTCCAATCCAGACGGCCAGTAATGAAAAAGGCCCTGTTGGGGAAGAAGGCTAGGCATCACATCTCTTTGACTGCGTCTTTGTTATTACTGAATCAGTGAAGGAATCGCTATGACCCGTGAGTTATATATTGGTGTGATGTCTGGTACCAGCCTTGATGGGGTGGATACTGCTTTGGTTGCCTTTGACACGGAAGGCGAGCGTGCTGCGAAGCCAGAATTGCTGGCGACCGATGCCTTCCCTATGCCAGATACATTGAAATCAGCGTTGCTGGATGTGTGTATGGGGCAGGCGACTAACCTCAAACAGATTGGCCAGTTGGATCACCAGTTGGGACATTTATTTGCTGACGCTGTCAATCAATTGCTGGACACGTCAGGAGTTGATGCAGCAACTGTCACCGCGGTGGGTAACCACGGGCAAACGGTGTTCCACCAACCTGATGGTGACTATCCGTTCACCATGCAGTTGGGGGATGCCAATATCGTTGCGGCCAAGACCGGCATTACTACTGTGGCTGATTTTCGCCGCAAGGATATGGCGCTTGGCGGGCAGGGAGCTCCCCTGGTTCCGGCATTCCATAAGGGGCTATTCTCGCAACAAGAATCAACAACTGTGGTGTTGAATATTGGTGGGATTGCCAATATATCGGTGTTGCGCCCAGAGCTGCCTGTGATTGGCTATGATACCGGTCCCGGTAATATGCTGATGGATGCCTGGGTGTATCTTCATCATGGGCAGAAATACGACCAAGACGGGGCCTTTGCCGCATCGGGCAGCGTTAACCAGCCGCTGTTGTCAAAGCTAATGGCCGATCCTTACTTGTCCCGGCCATATCCTAAAAGTACCGGGCGGGAGCACTACAATCTGCCTTGGTTAGAAGGCCAACTTACTGGTTTGGCCGAAGTGGTCTCGGAGCCTGATGTGCAGGCAACCTTGCTGCAGTTCACCGCTCAGACAATAGTTGAACAAGTAGCGCATTTTGCCCAAGGTCACCAACCGCAGTTACTGGTGTGTGGTGGTGGGGTGAATAACTCACTACTGATGCAGCGCCTTGCAGAGCTACTGCCTGATTGGTCTGTTGCCAATACCCGAGATGCCGGTGTCGATCCTGACTATATGGAAGCGATGGCCTTTGCCTGGCTTGCCCGTCAACGTGTCCATGGCCAACCGAGTAATGTACCGGAAGTGACCGGTGCCTCTGCTCTGGCGTCACTGGGTGTTATCTACCCGGCGTGATAGTAGATATTGATGCTGAGCGTGTTTTTGTCAAAAATGAATGTGTGATTACTCATAAGCATTGTTTTTCACAAAGCGATGGTTTACAACCATATATGCCATGGGTGTATGTGGTTAGTAGTGAGGTTATACATGAAGGGTCAATGGCGACATGGACTGTTGGTAATGTTATTGATTGCAGGCAGTGCGCACGCGGTAAAAGAGCGTGAGCTCGGCGAGATCTTTATTGAAGAGTCTAACTCTAAGCAAGCGCTTGAATTTGTCGGCCAAGGCAGCCGTCCTGTAGACAATACCGGACGAGATAAATACAGCATCTATCAAAACAAGAATATCCAGGATCCCACAGAATTCGGTGCCGGCCTGAAGTTTAATGCGACCGATGACTTCAGTATCTCCGTAGAGGCGGGTGGTGCTGTGGTGGACGATAGCGACTTGGATATTGATAGCGGTGCGGTAAAATTTGAGTTGAGCTACTAATACCTTTGTTACTTTTCCCAGTATGGGTATTGGGAAATAAGTCCGTCTTTAGCGATTATTTTTGTTGAACGGGTACGAAATAGTGAGTAATTGCGTGAAATGCGAGCCTATCGTGCCAGTTTAATACTTTGAAACATCTTGTCTTTTTTCCATCATCGAAGTTAAGCTTTTCTGTCATTCATTATCCCTATATTCAGCATGAAATTAATACATGCTCATATATCACGGGATTAATATGTTCAAGAAATCACTAGCTGCAGCAGTCACGCTGGTACTGACTACATCAGTATTTGCCATGGATGCACGTTACGAAGATCGCTCGGGTAATCTAACGGCGGACCTACCTCAGAACGAAGCGGAATGGGTGAACCCATCAACTTTGATTTTTGCTTACACGCCAGTAGAAGACCCATCGGTTTACGCTAGTGTCTGGAGTGAGTTTCTAGAGCACATGGAAGAGAAAACAGGTAAGTCTGTTCGCTTCTTCCCTGTACAGAACAATGCAGCGCAAATTGAAGCAATGCGTTCTGGTCGTCTACATATTGCCGGTTTCAACACAGGCTCTACCCCGCTAGCGGTTAACTGCTCTGGCTTTGTGCCTTTCACCATTATGGCCGGTGAAGATGGTTCATTCGGTTACGAAATGGAAATCATCACTCATCCGGACTCTGGCATCGATTCAGTAGAAGATCTGAAAGGCAAGAACCTGGCGTTCACCTCTCAAACGTCTAACTCAGGTTTCAAGGCTCCATCTGCGATTCTTAAAGCTGAATACGACCTAGAACCTGAGCGTGATTTCAAACCTGCTTTCTCTGGCGCGCACGATAACTCAATCATTGGTGTTGCCCACAAAGATTACGATGCAGCTGCTATTGCGAACTCTGTTCTGACTCGTATGTTGGATCGTGAAGTGGTGAAAGAGTCTGACATCAAGAACATCTACACATCTCAGACATTCCCGACAACGGCTTACGGTGTTGCTCACAACCTTCACCCAGAACTGCAAGAGAAGATCCAAGATGCGTTCTTCAGCTTTGACTGGAAAGGCACCAAGCTAGAAGAAGAGTTCTCCCGTAACGGCGAATCACAATTCATTCCTATTACTTACCAAGAGCATTGGGCGGTGATCCGTACCATCGACGAGGCGAACGACGTCTCTTACGCTTGCCGTTAATAGGAACTACCATGTCAACACTTCAACTTCGTTCACTGACGATGCAGTACTCGCCGAAAGATAAAGCGCTGAGTAACGTGTCGTTGGATATCCAAGCTGGTGAAGTTGTTGGACTTATCGGCCCCTCAGGGGCCGGTAAATCAACACTGATCCGTTGTGTAAACCGCCTAACCGAGCCAACGTCTGGAGAGGTCTTGTTCAAAGGGCAGGATTTGACCAAACTGGGGAGCCGTGAACTGCGTCAATCTCGCCGTAAAATTGCGATGATTTTCCAGGAATACGCCTTGATTGAGCGGCTCACGGTGATGGAAAACGTCTTGTCCGGCCGTTTGGGCTATGTACCATTCTGGCGCAGCTTCCTGCGCAAATACCCGGGTGAAGATATTCAATCAGCATATGCGCTGCTTGACCGCGTTGGCCTGATGGAGCATGCCGACAAGCGTGCTGATGCCCTTTCTGGTGGTCAGCGCCAGCGTGTCGGTATTGCCCGTGCTTTGGCCCAGCAGCCAGAACTATTGCTGATTGACGAACCTACTGCTGCATTGGATCCGCGCACTGCCCGTCAGGTAATGCGCCTAATCTGCGATATCTGCGACGAGCACCAGCTACCGGCGATTATCAATATCCACGATGTGAATCTCGCTAAGCAGTTTGTAGACCGCATTATCGGCCTTAAAGCTGGTGAGGTGGTATTCGATGGTAAACCGGAAGAGCTGGGCCACGATGCCCTTACCCGGATCTACGGCGAAGAAGACTGGAATAGTGCATCGGAAACCCCTGAGGAAGAAGATGTTCATGTCATTACCGAGCTAATTGCGGAGCCTGCGTAATGGCCCAGACTTACCCTACTCACTGGAAAAAGCCGCCGTTTATTGCCCAGCCTTTTTGGCGCTGGCTACTTTGGCTTGGTGCCGGGATCTATTTTTATATAGCAATCGGCTCAATTGAAATTAACTGGATGCGCGTCTACGAGGGTTCTGAGCGGGGCTGGAACTTCATTATGGCGTTTATGCAACCAGACTTCTTCAGCCGCTGGGAAAATATCAGTGTTGGCCTGGTTGAGAGCCTGACCATGACCCTGACCTCTACGGTTGCCGGCGTGCTGCTGTCTATTCCATTTGGCTTAGGGGCAGCCCGTAACTTGGCACCACGTCCGGTGTATTTATTCTGCCGAAGCTTTGTGGCGATTGCCCGTAGCTTTCAGGAAATCATCATTGCTATTTTGTGTGTTGCCCTGTTTGGTTTCGGTACCTTCGCCGGCTTCGTCACCCTGACCTTTGCAACGATTGGCTTTTTGGCGAAGTTGTTTGCTGAAGAGATTGAGTCAGTTGACCCGGCAGCGCTGACGGCCATGAAGGCAACCGGTGCGAGCTGGTTCCAGCAGGTGAATTATGCGATCCAGCCGCAGGTGATGCCTCGTATTATCGGCCTTAGCATGTACCGTCTTGATATTAATTTCCGTGAATCGGCAGTGATCGGTATCGTTGGTGCTGGTGGTATTGGCGCGACGCTGAACACCGCGATGGATCGCTACGAATACAGCTCGGCAGCCGCTATCTTGTTGATCATCATTGGCCTTGTCATGTTGGCAGAGTATGTGTCGGCCATTATCCGTAACCGCATTCAATAGGAGCCGGTATGTCTATTTATCAATCTACCTACCAGTCCCATTGGCAGAAATATTCGGCTAAAGAAAGCTTGTGGCGCTGGTTCGGCTGGCTGATGTTCGTTTCACTGTGCACGTATTGCTGGCAGGTCATGAACAAAGACACTATGTGGTTCTTTGTTACCGATGCACCTAATCAAGTGGCAGATATCACCGGGCGGATGTGGCCGCCGCGCTGGTCATACATGGAGCAGTTGTGGCAGCCATTATGGGATACTCTCAATATCGCCACATTGGGTACATTGCTGGGTGTCGTGATGGCTTTCCCCGTAGCTTTCCTAGCGGCGAGGAACACCACGCCATCGAGGGCATTTGTCCGTCCGGTTGCTCTGTACATTATTGCGGCGAGCCGTTCGATTAACTCGTTGATTTGGGCTTTGTTGCTGGTGGCAGTATTGGGGCCAGGCTTGCTGGCAGGGATCATTGCTATCGCCCTTCGCTCGATTGGCTTTGTCGCCAAACTGATGTACGAGGCGATTGAAGAGGTGAACAAAACCCAGGTAGCAGCTATCACCGCCACGGGGGCATCTCCACTGCAAATTCTTGATTACGCCGTGATGCCGCAGGTATTGCCTAATTTTATTGGTACTTCGATTTTCCGCTGGGATATCAACATTCGTGAATCGACTGTGCTGGGCTTGGTGGGGGCAGGTGGTATCGGCCTGAAACTTCAGGAATCGATGGCGGTACTGGCATGGCCGCAGGTGACGGTGATTTTCATCTCTATTCTTGCCACCGTGGTGGTATCCGAATGGGTATCGGCTCGCTGTCGTCATGCATTGATATAAAGATAAGTTATCCATTGATAGTAAGGCTCACTTCGGTGGGCCTTTTTTATGTCTCTATCTTGGGATTTTGGGGGCTGTAAGGGAGATTTGAAGGCTGACAGTCGTCAAAGTGTTTCGAGCGTGTCGCAAAAATATGCTGTGTTTGTGTTCTGTTGTATGGAATTTAATAGAGTGATAGTTGCTTGAAAACAGTCTCAGAGGCTCAACTTCAATTAATAACAATAAGGAAATCAGAATGGCAAAGTACCAGTTCTTTTGTAAGCCAGATTCAAACCGTAAAGCGTTCACTTATTTAGAGATGGAGAGTGAAAGCTTTAGTAATGAGAAGCTGCAGTTGTTGGAAATTGGATTTGAGGTTGAGGGAGATGTGATTTACGCAGACTCCCCAGAGGAAGCCGTTGAGAAGTTCAAGTCGAACTTTTTGGCACCGCTGGATGATTATGCCAATTCAAATCCCGCAGGTGGCTTGGTGACGTTCGTTTTTGAAACCTTCAAAGCCATACGCGGTAAGAAATAGTCCCTAGAGTTAAAGGCTCGACTTGGCGAGCCTTTAATAACCCAAGGGTGAATCAGCGTTCGATAATATAATCCAACTGGTAAAAATGCGCTTCGCTTTTACCATTCTCAAATTGGTTATATACCCCAGCCTTGAAGTAGCTAAGTAAGTTTTGCCAATACCTAATGTTGTGAGTGAGTTTTACTTCATCATTGACTTTGATCACCAAGTGATTGCCTCCGACATGAATATCGAAATCGGTTGGATTGACTAAATCAGCAGGGCCTAAATCCACATGCTGGTATGCGTGCTTACATTCAAGGCTTTCATGATGCTTACTACCTTTACTGCAATCTAATGCGTTTGTTTTTAGTACAGCCCAGTAGTGTCCATGTTGTCCATTGCGCTCAAGTTCCCAGGTGATCCTTGTTAAAGGGTGTGGGATATATCCGTTACCACGTTCGTCATTACCTTTATTATGAACTTGCAGGTAGGTGATTTCTTTCTTTCCTGAAGGGCTATTCTCAACCGATTTTTCTGGAGCTATCGGGAGCAGTTTTGCGCGCAAGCGATATGATAGTGTGGGCTCGCTAACGCTGAAGTTGTCGAGCACTCTGAGTTCATTTCTTAACTTATAGCCAGCCATATTGAATACTAATGCCTGACTTTGGCTATCGACATAAAAATGTTCGTTGATAATACCTTCAAAATCCCCTGTCTTTGCTAGTTCATATTTACTTCCAGGTGTTGCGTATGGTGTCGAAATTTGTAGTTTTGATGAGGATAAAATATGACTAAACTGCGGATAATCTACTGGCTCGGCATGTGTCTTTGGTTGGATAGCCTGAGTTGGGAATTCGGTGTTTGCTGGCGAATTTGCAACGGCAATATGACTGGTAAGCAAACTGCTAATAAGCACTAGATGTGTTTTATTCATTATGGACCTTAACAGTGATTCCAATGACAGTGACCAATGGATAGTCGCTATCAATTTGGCTAAGATCGTAGCAACTTAAAAAAACTCTTTGATAGGTCATTTTGCGACAATTGCGGGGTGAGATATATTGTGCTGCTATTTTGATTGGTCATTGACCAACAAAGTTTAAATAATAACCGGCACTGTAAAATGTCGGTTAATTCTCTTCTCTCTTAACATTTAATCGTTTTCGTCGCTTTAATATTTCGGCTTTTATCGCAGTGGAAATATTATGAAAAAGATAATGACGTTATTACTGGCGCTTGGGATGTGTGCATCTATGAGTGCTAAAGCCGAGACAGGTATCGGCCTTTCAGTCGGCGACCCGTTCTGGGGCGTGGATATGAAGCACAACGGGTTTCGGATCAATGTCAGCCTGGATGATCAGTTTGGTGTCGGCGTAAATAAAACCTATGGGGTGCAGGGTACACCTTTGTACCTGTTTCTTGGTGGTCAGTATGTTGATCGCAACAAGCATTATGTGGCGATCACGCCGGGTATCGGTGCGGAGTTCCGTGTGCGCCCTATGGGGTTCTATGTTGATTTAACCCCTGCGGTGTACTTGGACGAGCTGGATATTGAACTAGAAGCGAGAGCGGGCTTCCGCGTGTATTTCTAAGTGTCAGGGTAAGCCTTCTTTACTATACCGTCTAACCGCCCAAGATATTTATAATCAAGCACTTGTTATCAAGCACCTGTCATCAGGATTGACACACTAATCCTCGCCATATGGCGAGGATGTCAGGTCATTGTCAGTGACGAGGAATGGGTGTCACTTCAATTTCCCAACGGAAAGGAAATAAGCCTGTCAGGCTATTCTTAACGGCCGAGTATCGCCATTTTCATTTAAGCAGCATAGAACTCAAGTAAAGCTTTTCGACATCATTGAGGTTATTGGAAACCGCTATGGCTTCACGAAGTGGTTCTGATAATTCGAGAAAGTAGCTCGGGGGCATATCAAACAAGCGGGCGGCTTTGCTGATGACTTTTCTTGAGGGGGTATGTTTTCCGTTTTCGATCAATGATAGGTAAGTTGTTGTAATATCAAGGTGGCTGGCGCATTCTTCACTTTTCATCTTACTGTGAAGCCTTAGTGCACGAATCTTAAAACCGCTAATACTCATCAAATTTAGTCACCCTATTTATCTATTAAATTGTCATGTCTTTGTGGGCTTGGAGGGATGTTAGTCCATGTCTATCGGGGGCATACCTGCGATTCTAGCGTTGAGGTATCGGTCTGATGCTGGGTTGACTCGGAAGTGGATAAACGAGGTTTCGAAATCATCATCATACGTAAGTCGTTGGGCAACTCCGATAGCTTGATCATTATCGAATACTATCCAGTACTCAAGGCGCCCGTTTAAATCGTTTTTAAAGGTTGTCATGTACTTGATCATTTGGTTTCCAAAGGGGATGTCATACTTTAAAAAATACAGTTTATCCGCAACATTGGTTAAGTCTTGTGATACAAAGTACACAAGAAATGCTTTTGCCTCCTCACTAAGTTCATTCAATTCAGTGACATGAGTATACTTCATATTATTTAAACCTTTTAAAAATATTGTTTTATTAAGTGGTCGTTGAAGGTGTTATATATGATTACCTCAAAATGATACTATTTCAACTTATGAATTTGAAAAGTTAGATGATCATTTTATTCTAAAATGAATAGTTGTAATAATAAAAGCATTGAGTACAATGTACCCCCTGTGTTGACTGGAGGTTGATTATGGGTAACGAATGTCATAGTGAAAATATTGATATCAAGTCTATAAGAATGCGACTGAAGGTCAGCCAGCATGAATTTGCCGAAGCGCTTGGACTCAGCCTGGAAACTATTAAAAGCTGGGAGCAAGGACGTCGTAACCCAACAGGTTTAGCCAAGAAAGCCCTCAAGCTAATGGATAAAGATCTTGAGCTTTATTATAGGTTTAAGTTCAATTAGTTAATGAGCTATAGCACCTTTTTCCCACCCCATCGGTGCTATAGGACTTTGCATTCGCCAATAAAAGGGTCATATATTGAAACATGATGAATATGAGCTTGACTTGTACTTTGAAAATATTGATGAAATAAACGAATCAATAGATGGAATAGACTTTGTTATCAGTGATGATTTCCTTCATTTTAAATACCTCAATCTGATCATTATTGCCATCATTTTTATCGCTGTTTTATTGTTATTTATTTAATCGGAGGGTAAGAATATTATCACGCCGCCATAACCATAATATCTCTCATCCGTTCGCTTTAAATACATGAAATAAAAAAGAGATATTATGCTGAGTTTTTACAAAGAAAATTGGTTCAACAACATCAAGGGAGATTTATTATCAGGAGTCGTGGTGGCATTGGCCTTGATACCAGAAGCTATCGCCTTCTCCATCATTGCAGGCTTAGACCCTAAAGTAGGTCTGTATGCTTCTTTTTCAATTTGCGTAGTCATTGCCTTTACAGGGTCACGAT
This sequence comes from Photobacterium sp. AWH4_225, assembly GCF_056158405.1. NCBI lineage: Bacteria > Pseudomonadati > Pseudomonadota > Gammaproteobacteria > Vibrionales > Vibrionaceae > Photobacterium > Photobacterium sp. AWH4_225. The sequence continues at coordinate 1,421,629 of NZ_JBSWTF010000004.1, forward strand.
CTGGCATGATATCAGCGTCGACCGGTGCTATGGCTTTGCTCATGACAACACTGGTGAAAGAGCATGGCCTTGAGTATCTATTAGCTGCCTCATTTTTTGCCGGGATCCTGCAATACATCATCGGACTGCTCAAGTTGGGCGATTTAATGCGGTTTGTCTCGCGTTCTATTGTGACCGGTTTTGTTAATGCCCTCGCTATCCTTATTTTCATGGCGCAATTACCAGAGTTAACTGGCGTAACTTGGCATGTATACGCACTGACAGGTGCAGGGCTGGGTATCATCTATTTGTTCCCTTACATCCCTAAAATTGGCAAGCTATTGCCATCACCGTTGGTGTGTATCATTGCTATCAGCGTAATTACGGTGATGTTCAAGCTAGACGTTCGCACTGTTGGTGACATGGGCGCACTGCCTGACTCGCTACCTGTTTTCCTGCTGCCGAATGTGCCGTTTTCCATCGACACATTACAGATAACTTTCCCTTACTCATTGGCCTTAGCTGTGGTCGGCGTGCTGGAGTCGATGATGACCGCAAAAATCATTGATGACATTACTGATACACCCAGTGATAACAATGCCGAATGCAAAGGTCAGGGGGTCGCAAATATGGTCTCTGCCCTGTTTGGGGGGATGGCAGGTTGTGCAATGATAGGCCAGTCGATGATCAATATGAATTCTGGTGGCAGGACGCGTCTGTCAACACTGTCGGCGGGTATCTTCTTGTTGGTCATGGTTGTTTTCTTGGGCGATTACCTTAAGCAGATTCCGATGGCAGCATTGGTGGCTGTGATGATCATGGTCTCGATTAGCACCTTCTCCTGGAAGTCGATCCTTGATATCAAACATCATCCGCTCAATGCTAATGCGGTGATGATATCGACGGTTGTCACTGTTGTACTGACCCATAACTTGGCAATCGGGGTCGTGGTGGGTGTCGTGGTTTCAACGGTGTTCTACGCTAACCACAGCCGCAAGATCATGAAAGTGACGGATGATATTGTGGTTCTCAATGAGCATACAATCCATAAGGTACACGGACAGATTTTCTTTGCATCTGCCTACAATTTCATTGATATGTTTAACTTTAAGCACCCGACCAAGTACGTCACGATAGACTTGTCCGATGCACATTTCTGGGATATTACCGCTGTTGGCGCGCTGGATAAGGTGGTTATCAAGTTCATGGAAGCTGGCTCAGAGGTTGATGTTGTGGGTATGAATGAAGACTCTGAACAGATGATCACAAAATTTGCTATTTTCGATAAACCGGAGAAATTGGCGAATCAGGCTGTTGGTCACTGACAGTTAGATAGAGATTACTTGATACCTAAATAACAGGAGTTCAAATGGCGTACAGTCATTTGAACTTTTATGGTTCCCGTTAGCAAAGCAAAGCAAAGCTCTTGGGTTACTGCGATGAGCTCGGCTTGATATCGATTGAGCCGCTTTTCGCATCGACTTGGGCGTGATATACCGCTTGTGGATCGCCGTAATGTTTGAACGTAAAGCGATAAACGCTCGCCGGAGACCATATTGCGGTGCTACTCAAGGGCTCTAAATCGTAGCCATCCTGCTGGTATAGCTCGGTCTCGGCGACTTTCTTCATCGCTGCTTGCTGGTCGGTGCCCCTGTCGAACTCTGGCTCGAGTGACGGATTCGTTGGATACGAACTCCCGTTATTTTTCATCAAGCGAAACGCTCCATTACTCCATACTAGGAAATCCTGCCAGCCGTTACTCGTACTGTCAGCCAGCAGTACAGGCGGTTTGACAACAGACATCTGGCTGATGATGTTGCCAGTATTATCGAAGATGACCGCGGTACAACCGCCGCTGCCACAAAAATAGCTGTCTTGTATCAACACGAAATGCTCAGCAATCCCATCGTTGTTAAGATCGGCTTGGCCTGTTAGGTAGTGGATATTGTCCTGCTCAAGCGAAAGTCCCTCGGGGGCTAATATTTTGATATCTACCCATTGAGCAATATTTCTTTCACTTGCGGTAATGGGCTGATTACTTGAAAGTGAGTCAGTGGAGGAGGTGCTGCTTGACGGACTGCAGCCAATCAGAAAAAGTACGCCTAGAAGGCTTAAAACGCCGTATTTGAGTTTGGACATGTCATCAGGCTCTATGTCGGTATTTATATAGAATATTTGCATTATGACCCGAGAAACGAACTATGGGTAATATACAGTTAGTCTCGCTATGGGACGTAGAAAGGGAAAAGCTCATCGACTTGATGAACAATGATCAAGTTAGGGCACAGCTACCGTTGTTGACCGGTGTTTTTACGCAAGAAAATTGCACGGCTTTCCTTGAGGCGAAGCAACAGCTTTGGGATGAGTATGGATATGGCCCGTGGGCTCTAGTCATCAATGGGGAATTTGCCGGGTGGGGTGGTCTGCAACCTGAAAACGGAGAAGCAGATTTTGCGTTGGTGTTACATCCTGACTTTTGGGGCTATGGCATTAAAGTTTTTGAAATTTTTGAACGTATTGCTTTTGTCGAGCTGAACCTAAAATCCATTACCGCCTTGTTTCCCCCTACAAGGGAGAATTGGAGAGCGATTACTCGCTTTGGTTTTATCAAAGAGACAGAACTCGTTTTCAATGGCCGGAGTTTTATCAGGTTTCGGCTTACACCAAAAACAAAAACGGCGCTGCAGCCATAAGCTGCAGCGCCGTTTTTTAAATTATGTTCGAATTACTTCTTAAGGTTAGTGAAGTAGTCGAAGATAACTGGTACGTCGTTGTTACCCATGCCTGCATCAACAGCAGCCTGTAGGCTAGTAGAAGTACCTTGAGCGATTAGAGACTCAGTGCCTAGCTCTTCACATAGAGCAAGGAAGTAGCCAAGGTCTTTGTTTGCGTTAGCAACAGAGAAACCTAGCTTCTCTTCGCCGTCTACCGCGTAGAACTTACAGAACTGCATGAACGGAGAGTTAGAAGGACCAGCTGACATGATGTCGAATAGTTGCTGGCCGTCAACGCCTGCTAGCTTAGCTACTGCGAACGCCTGAGACATAGTTGCAACAGTCGTCATACCCATGAAGTTGTTTACAAGCTTAGTCACGTGACCTGAACCTAGCGCACCTAGGTGGAATACGTTTTCGCCTTGCTCGTCAAGAACTGGCTTAACTTTGTTGAAAGTTTCCATGTCACCAGCAGCCATGATGTTCAGAAGACCATCTTTAGCGTGAGCTGGAGTACGGCCTAGAGGAGCATCGATCATGCCTGCGCCTTTCTCAGCAAGGTCAGCACCGATCTTCTTAGTAGAAGCTGGGATAGAAGTACCGAAGTCGATTAGCGTTTTGCCTTCAGACATGCCCGCTAGGATACCAGTTTCACCGTAAACTACTTTCTCAACAACTTCAGAAGTTGTTAGGCAAAGCATAACGATGTCACTTTTCTCAGCTAGTTCTTTACCAGAAGCAGCTTCAGAAGCGTTGCCACGAGCTAGAACAGCAGCAACTGCATCTTTGTTAAGATCCATTACGTTAACTTCGTAACCACGGTTTTGAAGATTCTCAACCATGTTGCCGCCCATAAGGCCAAGACCGATGAAACCAATTACTGGTTTAGTCATTTCAGACTCCTACTAAAAAATACTATTGTATGACTATATGGCTTAAGGATATACATCTGTTCGCTTTAAAGCAAATGTAGATTGCTTTGAAATCTTAGCCAGTTCACAGTTTTTTGATCTAAGCCAGATCTAAGCTGATTTTGAATTGTGATCTGGGGAGATATCGTGCTAGAGAGGAAAATTCATTAGCAAACAGGAAATATCTCCCCCGGAGAAAAGCCACCGATTTAGTGGTAATTCAGCTCTGCTGCTTTGCTTTGATCGAACTCATTGAGCGTCTTGCGTGCTAGGTGGCGGAATGGGATCGCCTTGATACATTCCTCGAATGGCATGACTGCGAACGCCCAAAACAGCGGTGCGTCGAAGAACTGGATGAGGATGGCCAGCAAAGGCAGTGACACTAGCCATTGGCCTGAGAAATTGATGGCGAATACCGCTTTGGTCTTGCCCAGCGCCCTTAGCGCATGGCCGTGCACCGTGTTATAGCCGCGCACCAAAGGTAGGAAGATGTAGAGCGGGGCAATCACGGCCAGTGCCTGGAAGGTTTCAGGCTCCATTTCAGGGTAAATAAACGGTAAGCACAAGCTCAGGGTGAAGAAAAACGCGCTGGTAATCATCGATAGGATGACAGCAATTTTGATGCTGGTGTCGACATTTTCCCGCAGGTCATCAAGCTTGTTGGCACCAATGGCCTGGCTGATCAGAATCGCCGTTGAGTGGGCGGCAGCCGTTGTCATTTGGGTACCCATACGGATCCACGGCATGATCAAAGTAATCGCTACGTAGGCATATAGAGTCAGCTGTGAGTACAGCAACTGGTAGATAGTTGCGCCGACAGCCAGCATTGCCACATTGGCGGCAATCGGGAAAATCTCACCGAAGTGGCGTTTGGTTAGATAGATGAAATGACTGACTTTTCCTGGTCTGCGCAGAGTGATCATGTCGTCCATACGCACACAATAAACAAGGAAACCGGTACGGACTAAAATCGCCACTAAACTACCTAGAGCAGCACCCAATACCCCCAAACCAAACTGGTGGATCAGCAAGAAAGTTGCCACCGTATTGACCGGCAGCTCCAGCAGATAGCCTTTGAAAGGGATCTTGGTTTTGCCAAGGCCATTGAAGCAAGCAATGATCACTTGGGTTAATGCACTGAATAGTAGGGTAAGAGTGGAAATTTGCAGATAACCAACTGTTAGTGCTAATAGTTCTGGATCTTGGGTAATGTAGCCGACCAACTGTTCGCCGAAGATAAACAGCAGTAGCGAGAACAAAATTGCCACCCCGAAGTTGATTGCCATTCCGCTTAGGATCGAGTCGCTCAATGCATCAGAGCGGCCTGAGCCATAGGCCCGGCTGATCACCAGTTGGGTGCCGTTGGCGAGTGCGTTTTGAAAACCAAGCAGGAAGGCAACAATGGCTGTAGCGATACCAATGGCCGCAACAGGAACTTCTCCAAGTGGTGAGATCAGCAGCGTGTCGATAAGTAGCATCGACTGCATAAGCAATGCATTCATGGCGAGCGGCCATGCGGTTTTCAGGTTTTTCTTTACAAATGGAGAGAGTTGCAAGAGGGCTCCTTGTTGCATAAATGGTTATTAGAGGTGACGAATTGTATTATTATATTTCAATCCGCCCCCTAACTTCCAGAACCTTCCTGTCGAAAAATCGTTCTGATTTGTTAATCACCCACCTTGTTCGCCACGTTGCCGTGTTTCTCTTCAATCAAGGCACAAAACAGCTGGCTAACCGTTTTGATGAGCGTGTCCGGAAAGTCGTAATCGGGATTATGCAGCTGGGGATGCGCCTCTCCGCTACCGACACAAAACAGTACGCCGGGCCACTTTGCGAGGAATTCAGCGACATCCTCAGACCATCTCATTGGCTTATCGATGCTCGCAATTGGAAGGCCGAGTGACTGCGCCTGCTTGATAACTTGCTGGCAATGTGATGGTGAATTTACGACAGCATTGAACCATTCCTGCCAAGAGATTTCGTATCCAAGATCTTCCTTTTCGCAAAGCTCACGGGTTTGCTGTTCAATGAGTGATTTCATTGCTAATAGGGTAGGGTTGTTTTCGCTGCGCAAAGTGGCAACCACCTTGGCATATCCCGGTGCGGTACCAAATGCCGCTGCGCCATTAACGGTTTCCCCGAGTGAGGCATGAACGACAGTGGTGAGGGAAAATACATCGGGAAATTGTTTGGGTAAGGTTTGTAGCAGCTTGATCAGTTCTGTCATCGTCAGCGTCGGCGAGACTCCGTCCTCAGGCCTGGCCGCGTGGGATGTCTTGCCCATTAGCTCTATGGTGACACCGGTAGAAGCACAAGCGAAGGTATCAGGTTTGATCACTATGGTATTGAGCGGGTAACCGGGCAGGTTATGGTAGGCATAGACATTGTCGATATGCTGATTGGCAAGCCAGGGTTCTTGCAGCATGGCTGCAGCACCTGCGCCGGTTTCTTCTGCAGGCTGGAACAACAATAGTACCCGGCCGGATAGTGGGGGATGCTCGGCGAGGTGTTTGGCGACCATCATCATTGTGGCGGTATGACCATCATGGCCGCAGGCATGCATGATGCCCTCATGACAAGAGATATGCGTATGGTTGGCTTGTTCTTGGATCGGAAGGGCGTCGAAATCAGCACGAAACAGGCTAGTTTCACCCGGCTGCCCGCTGTCGAACTCAACCACAACCCCGTGGCCTCCTAATCCTGTTTTCGGTGACAAACCAAATTGCCGCAGTTGTTGAACAATGAAATCAGCGGTTTGGCGTTCGTGGTGTGAAAGCTCAGGGTATTGATGAAGGTATTGGCGGAAGGCTATTGGATCAAAGGAATCAATCGGCGTAATCATAACAGTTCGTACAGCTATAGTAGGTAGGTTGCATAGCTTACGCCGATTCTAATTGGGCTGGTGTGATGGTTATCTCATCGATTACGTTAAGCAAAGTTAAAATACATGCTTTTTGATGATGACAGGTAAGTCATCTTTGCCTTCATTAAAAATGTCAATTTTGACGTTGGTATTTTCTTTTATTGCTTCAATAACTTTACCGAACAAATAAAAAGGAATAGACAGGCCAATCAAATAATACGATGGAGATAGCAGCATCGTGAAAGCTAAGCCTAAAAAACTTAGGAATACCCCAAGGATCAACATGAGGAAACTTATAATGATTAAACTTGATCTAGTGCTGATGTTTTTCATATTAACCTCGTAAATGATTTTTACTACTATATAGTGCCGATGCTATTGCATGGCTATCTGTATTGAAATGCTATATCAATGCGGTTAAAATAGAATGAATATCACCTGAATGATGAATAGTATTCCAGAAACAGATACCCAATATAAATATAAAATATATTTCTAAGATGAAATTACTACACTTGGTAAGTGAACATTAATCTATGATCCCCATTAGCATAACGAGTATCATTTGACCAGTTAGCAAAGTACCTAATATTTGAACGTGGTGTTATTTGGTATGAAACCGCTGCTTCGTGTAAAAAATGAGATTCACCAGATAATTCTCCTGTAGCGCCGTATAAAGACATTGGATTATAGTTGAGCCAAATATTGTTACTTACGTTGTATCGACTGTACATTCCAGCCAAGCCATATAGTCCAAGTAGGTGGTGACCGCCAATCGTGCCGTTTTCAGTCTCAAGGCGGTAGTCTGTCTTGTTTAAATCAATGGCCGCTGCTCCGGCTGCTAACATCGGATAAGCTTGAAAACGGCCTACTTGGGGTAAGGCTTGAATGAGTCCATACGTGCCGGAGCCGAGGCCCGAATTAAGGTTGTAATTCAGGTCAATATTGGTGCCTGTTCCCGTTTCCATGCTTGCTTCAAAATGGCGGTAGCGAAGCTCGCTGATGGAGTTGTTGTTACTTTCTCGCCATCCTATAGCATCACCAGCGATGCCCTTGACTTCCAATATATGCATGGCCTTTCGGTTAGCAACACCTGTATCGTAGGCATGGCCAAACATTAAATTAATCCCCTTATCACCGTACCCTGCACCAAACTGAGAGAATACAGCCATCGGATCAGACATATCTTGCAGGGTATCTGAATACTGAGAAGCAAATGCAGTATATGTTGGTAAAGTTAATAGAATATAAATAAGCGATTTTTTTATGCCTAATATCATGTCATATACCTGATGACTTCTTGCAGCCATTTTTGCACGTAGCATAGTAAAAATCACAACTGGGAATAGAGGCGATTTTGTTGCAACAACGGCACTTAGCTCTGATCAAAAAGATATTTATCAATGCGTACTCGTGTTTTTTGCTGAGAATGTTTGTTTCTCGAATAAATTCAAGTGTGTTACGGTTTATATATTTCACCATAATCAATTTCCATCTTGAAATGGGGGAGTCTACATGACATTTTGATAGATCTCCCCTGAAATGCTTATTTCATCAGTGGTACGATTTCGAAGTCTTGGCTAAATTGCACCGACACACTCTTCAGTGTATCCAATACTGATGCGTCACCCTCAAGTTGAGCTTTTTTATCTTTTACCAACTGCTCTAGCGTTGTCTTGCCAGTAATAGCGGCAATAAAATCATCGCGCTCTATAGATAGGGTTAGATCAACGCCGCTAACGGCTTCTTCCACCTGGAGAGGAGCAAGGTTAGCGTTGCTAAATTCAACGTAATATACTTCGTCTATCCCTGGGTGGATAAGATTAAAGTTGAATGCCATATCAGCAGGTACTTTGCTGGCATCAACCGAAATAGCCATAAAGTCTAGGAATCCTGCTGTTGTCATCTGTGACATTATGTCAGATGACACTGCTTTTAATGCTTCAGGTATATGGTTGGTGCGGAGTTCTGAAGCGCCTTGTAAGTATGAGTTTCGCCATGCCATGGTTTCAGACTGATAACCTTGCTGTTCCCAGCTATCAGCCAGCAAGTCGCGGGCTTTGCTATCGGAAGGATCGCAGTTGACGATATCATTTAACAGCGTAGAGGCTTCTTGGTAGGCGCCCTGGTTGAAATGATACTGAGCCTGCTTAAGCATAATATCAGCGCCTACTGTTTCCACGTATAAGCATGAGCGGTCAACGTTGGTCAAAGGATTGATGTTGGTCGGGTTCATATCGTGGTAACCCAAATATAGGTTAATGACGCCACGGGCATTGTGGGAGTAGGATCCGTGGTAGCCGCGACTTGCCCAGGTCTGTTGCTGAGATTCCGGTACAATCGCTTCGACTGCTCGGCCAATGTCATTGATCTTAACCCCTTGGTTAGCGAGCCTCAGAGTCTGGTTATGGATGAAGCCATAGTTGTCGCGCTGCATGGTGAGGTAGTCTGCGACTTCGTTGCTCTTAGTGTCCGGGTTGTTCCAGACCGGGGCAGAGTGAGCGGCATGGATGTTGTCGACTTTATCTGCAAAGCGATGCTTTATCTCCGAGAGGTATTTGGTCCAAGCAAGCGAGTCACGGGTTTGTGCCCCACGGAAGGTGTAAATGTTATGTTGGCCGTCGTAGGTGAGCTCCGCAGTGTTCAACGCGTTGTAAGCGGGTACATAGTTGATCATCTCGGTTGGCGCTTCAGCTCCCGGCATATTGATGAATAGCATTTCCAAGCCATCAATAATGACGGTCTCTTCACGATCTTCAATGATCACTGTCGGTGGGATCAGCGTGATTTCACCTTTGGAGGTGCCCATGCCGAGCGCGTTATCAACTACCCCGTATGCCGAATCTGGCAGTGTATTCCCGTACTGATATTGAGCGCGGCGACCCATGGCATTGCCGGCCAGCAAACCTTCGCTGAGCAACTCTTCCATAAAGTCCTTCGGAGCGTAGATATTTACCCCATCAGGCAGTTGCCCATCCTCAAACAATCCACGAACACCGCCATAATGGTCTGGGTGGGTATGGGAATATATGACCCCTGTGACTTTGTGCTCACCATTGATGGCAGGTAGGTGCTGTTTGGCAAAGTCCCATGCGGCTGAGGCGGCTTCCCTGGTGATCAGCGGGTCATGGATAATATACCCGGTATCGGAGCGGTATATGGTCATATTAGAAATGTCGGCACCACGAACTTGATATATGCCGTCGGTGACTTCATAAAGCCCTCCTGATGCATAGTTCATTGCTCCTTGCCGCCAAATAGATGGGTTAACCGTATCAGGGCGATCACTGCGAATGTTGTCAACTTCCAGATACCCACGTGAATTACGAAGCTCTGCCGCATCATGATCGCCAAAAACAGCAATAAGCCCCCGTTCTGAGCGTTCAAAGGCAGAAGTGTCGTGCCAAGGTAGTGTTTTGTCTAATGCATTGTTAGCTTCTATGGTGTGCTTTGTGGCTGGTTTGCCGATGTACTCTAACGCATCATAGTCAGCACTTGCCGCGCATGATGTCACAGCGACGGCGATAGATAATAGTGTTTTTTTCATTTTAGTCGTCTCTTTGGTCATAATAGTTAAGGAAGCACTGCCCCTAGAGGTTTGTTCTTTGTTTTGTGAACGAGTCGCCCCCTCGGTTAGAGGGAAACCGATATAGTGACTTCATCTTTTTCTATAGCTGAAAGTGCAAATAAATATCTTTATCTGGCATTTTTTTTCATATCTTTTTTCTTTCATATCTTTGAAGTTTATAAAAGCCGAGAATCACCCGGTAGATGATAGTGATGATGAGTATGAGTCCGGCTAAGGTTCCTATCGGTGTTCCAAATCCTAGTGCTGATACAAACAGGCTGACAATTATAGTTATATTCATTATAACTATTTGTAATATTAGAAGCCGACTAGGTTGTGAAATAAAAATAGTTCTAGACATCGTCTATAAATTCTTTTTATGTCAGGGTGGCTAGTTAAACAGAAAATTTGTTAGTTATACGACTTGATGATTTCATATGATTTAAAACTTTTAAGTGATGAATCCTGAATAAAAAATGAGTAAAAATACCCCCGCTAGTTTAAGCAGGGGATGCTAAATAGCATGTTAGGAATTTAAATATGAAATCAAGAATGTCGTCTGCTCATAGCATCGTTATGAGCTAAAAAGTTATCCCAAGGGTTAACCTTATCTGATCATAGTCAATGTTTGCTCCTCCTATATTGAAGTGAAGATTGTTTTTTGCAAGTTGCATGTAAACATATTCACTGGATGCCCTAATGCCAATACCATGGTAGATGTTGGTATCCCTATCGCTGGCCGTGAGGCAAGCACTTGTCATTTCACAGCTGACCCCACGCCATTTGGTCGTGTGTACTCCTGCCGTTACGTATGGTTTCAGTGCCATATTGCTGGAGTATAAAGTCCAACCGACATCAACTCCTGCTTTGACAGTTTTGAATTTTTCCCGGGATGAACTGTGACTATCTATTAATTTATAGTCACCTTGCGAAAATGAAGAATGCATTCCCACAATATCATTCCAGTCATATTCATATTCAAGGGTAAACCCTTTCTCTGTATTTACATTTCCGAGTGCCTCAAATTGACTCACGCCAAACCCGATACGATAATCACCTGAGAAAGCTGCACCAGAGGTTAACAGGCAACCAGTAATTAATAATAAAAAGTGTTTTTTCAAATTACTTATAAACCTATTGGATTAATTTGTTAGAAAGTTTTTCATTAAGATTTCATTAAGGAAAAATATAATCTATATGTTATATGGCTGAATTTTTCATATGTACCCCTCAAGATGAGATACTCGTTTCACTAAGAGCAGCCATAGTGAATATTTATTATTTGTCAGACAACATAATCAAGATTGCAGCGTTAGATTTTAATTGCGATTCCGTTTAAATACGAACGATCAAGTGTTTTAATTCTTTTCACTGATTATCATTTACTCGAAATGATTTTGGTTCAGGGTTGGAATTGTTTTATTACACTTAATTACAAAGGCTGCCTCATTAAGTTATTCCACTTAATAGGCAACCTTTATTGATTCGGCAAGGTATTTTGACTGGAGGAGAAATTTTTATTCAACTGGCAGTTGAGCTTGTAGCCATTCTATAAATGCGGCGTTTCTTGGTCTGTGCTGTTGTCCATTTAAGCAAATGAGATCATAACCACGCCCTGAGTTTACGCCATTGAAAGGAGCAATCAGCTCACCGGATTCTAAGCTGTGATGGACTAGTGATTCACGTGCTATGCATATGCCCATATTGTTCTTGGCAGCAGTCATAGCCATGTCAGAATGGTTAAAGATATAGGTTCGTGTCATCACATTAAGCTGCATGATCTCTTCATCTTTCTGATTTTCTAGCCATATATTCCATTCTTGACTCGGCTCGCTAGCTTCTAGTGACTCGTTACAGTGAATGAAGGTCGCCCGCTCAAGCTTACTCAGCATTGAGCCTTTCCCTTGAAGCTGTGCGTCGAAATATTCTGGGCTGCATACCGGCAAGAGCTTTTCATCAAATAACCGGTGATGATAAAACCCTGCATGATCACTTTCACTGTAGTAAATTGCGACATCTACAGGTTCGTGCTGGAAATCGAGCCGGCTGGCTTTTACTCGGAGTTTGACGTTAAGGTTTGGGTACAAGCGTTGGAAGTCTGGCAGCTTTGGCAGTAACCAGTTTTGCGCAAAGGTCGGTGCCGCGCCGATGTACAGCTCCCCCCGCAGTTCGTTGAACTTGATATCTTCGAGTTCAGAAAAAATCACATCGAAAGACTGGTTAAGTGCCAGTAGCAACCGTTCTCCCTCTTTGGTCAATGCCAGGCGCCGCGTCATGCGGATAAACAAATTAAAGCCTAGCTGTTGCTCAAGTAGCTTGATGCGTTGGCTTACCGCTCCCTGAGAGATAAATAGCTCTTCGGCTGCCTTGGTAAAACTGAGGAACTTGGCGGCCACGCTGAAGGTATACATATTGGATACCATCTGTTGTTTTTGATTCATGCTTCACCTCATAGATTAGCCTGCCTAATGCATAGCAGATGTTTATTGGTTTGTGTAGCGGCTAGTGATGCTTTTAAATCAATTTATCTTATTTATAACGAGGAAAGTACTATGAAACAGAAGCTGAAAATTACGATTATTGGGGCCGGTTCAAGCTACACGCCGGAGTTGATTGAAGGTCTAATCAAGCGTAACCACGAGTTACCGATCCGTGAACTCTGGCTGGTAGATATTGAGGAGGGGCACGAGAAGGTCAGTATCATCGGTGACCTGACCCGTCGGATGCTAGCTAAAAACAACATGGCACATATTGATGTTCATGTAACGCTGGATCGCCGTTCTGCATTAAAAGGTGCAGATTTTGTCTGCTCTCAGTTCCGCGCAGGTTGCTTGGAAGGCCGAATTCGTGATGAGCGCATTTCTTTAAAATACGGCATGATTGGCCAAGAAACGAATGGCCTTGGCGGGTTTGCCAATGCTTGCCGTACCATACCGATTGCTTTGGACATCGCGAAGGAGATGGAAGAATTATGTCCAGATGCATGGCTTCTGAACTTTACCAACCCATCAGGTATGGTGACAGAGGCGATACTAAAACATACCAAGGTAAAAGCCGTAGGGTTATGTAATGTGCCCGTTATCATGCAAAAAGGTATCGCGCAGATGCTGAGAGCTGACGAAAAGGACTTTGTCTTACAGGTTGCCGGTCTGAATCACTTCATCTGGGCACGACAGATTTTGCATGATGGCCAAGAAAAGCTTCAGGATGTTGTCGAAGAGATCTTGTCGGGTAACGATCTTTTGGTACCGCAAAACATTCCACCGTTTGAATGGCCTGCGGAATTATTGCGCAATATGGGGATGATCCCATGTGCTTACCTTCGTTATTACTACACCAGCCAAGATATTATGGGGCAGGAGTTAGAGGAAGCGGACGGTGAAGGAACACGAGGAGAGGTGGTGAAGGCGATGGAAAAGCGCCTGTTTGATATTTACCGTGATCCTGAGCTAAACGAGAAGCCTAAAGAGCTGGAAAAACGCGGTGGACAATATTATTCGGAAGCGGCATGTGAGTTGATGAGTTCGATTTATAACGACAAGCGAACGATCATGCATGTGAACACCCGAAATAATGGCTCTATTGGAGGCTTGCCAGATGACTGTACCGTTGAAGTAAGTTGTATGATCACCAAAGCTGGACCACTGCCACTGAACGTTGCTCCGTTCCCGTCAGATACATTACGTTTAATCCAGCTAATGAAAGAGTTTGAATCGCTGACTGTCGAAGCTGCTGTTACAGGTGACCGAAATGCAGCTCATCGCGCGCTGATACTCAATCCATTGGTGACGACAGGCACTATTTTGAAGGAAGCCTTAGAGGAAACAATTGATGCTAACTTAGATTTTATGCCTCAATTCCGTTAAGGCTCAATAATATCAAGTGGCTCATTACCGTCCCAGTTTTCCAGAATAAATTGACGCTTACTATCAAGTCGCTGCTGAAGGGATTGGATGTAATCTTCTGATTCCTTCAATTGGCGAGCCAGCTCGAAGGCTATCGCTTCGAGATCATCAAAGCTAAAACTATCGCCTTCTGTGTTGAGGTAATCTTCGGGGCTGTAGGTTTCAAATTCGAACTGAGGCGCAGAAGGTGTTAAGGCTCGTAAGTGGCGTTCTTTTTGTAGGTGGTCAAACAAGGAAAAGCTGGTGACAAGAACAGCAATGAGTGCACTGGCGCCAAATAGCTTTCGATACTGGCCATTCTCTTTCAACGCTAACAGGATCAGTAACCCACAAACAATGCATAGCAGTATCAGTACCATTCCTTAGAAACCTCAATCGCTTATTGTTAGTGATTAGATTATCAAAATGAATAGTTAGTCACTATTGAGATTCTGTTACGGAATGCAAATTGTGAGGTGGCGATATGGGAATTCTTTCCCGTAACTGAAAAAAAATTCCATGCAGTCAATGCCTCTGTTAGCACTGGCTCTAATTTGCTCTCAAGCCCAGACTAGCCATTCCTCCAACATCGCCACTGAAGCTTAATTCTGAATACATCATAAAGGTTCAATATCATCCCTTTTGCTATGTTTGGAATGTTTTGCATTACAAATGAACGTTTTTTATAAAGTGATGCTCCATTAGTAAATTATTGCAACCTTCATATTTATATGATTATAAATGCAAAGTTTATTGATTTAACTTCGCGTGATTACAAGTCTGGGAAAATTCCCCGTCAACATGCTTGATATTAAAATATTACCTCTCAAATATTTCGCTCCGTCAACAAGGAGGTTTTATGTGAAACACACTTGGGGATCTTACTAGTTGATGCCTGGTAAAAAGCATTGCACCAAGTTCGCTAGGCTTGGTGGATGGTTATAGAAAAGTAGCCGGTTCCTAGCCACCGGCTTAAAGCTCAAGGCTAGGGCACTTAATTAATGCATGGCCCAGACTCCATTAGATAAGTGTTGTCCCTATGCGACGCTGAACGGGCGGGGCCCCGTATAAACAGCCTCCTGGCCGAGCAATCTGCCAGCTGCAACTCACCCGCTGGTATACCGGGCAATATATACCGAATGTTCATGTTATGTATTGTGTTGATACTACTTTTCTAGGTATGTCTTTGACTGTTCGGCCACTCTATTATTTAGAGTGGCTTTTTTTTTAATCGAACTATATGATCCATCGCGTATAGTGATTAAGGGTTAAATCATGACAAAAAACATCAAGGCACACGAGACTACAAGCGGCCTGGCGTGGGTTGCAACAAGACTTCTGAATAATAAGATTCAACTTGCAATCTCTGAGCGTTATAGCGAAATCAACGTTGAACAGCTAACCATGCTGATGGAGTTGGCATACGAAGATGGGATCAGGCCAACCACGTTGGCTAAGCGTATGACCCGAAGCAAAGGTACTATCTCTAGCCTTATTCGTCATGCGACCAAAAATGGCTATATTGCTTCAGCCCCGGATCCAGCAAACAAAAATGCTAAGCGTATTCACTTGACGATCAAAGGCAAGGAAGTACACGATGAATTAATGCCGGTATTGATGAACATCTTGATTGGTTCTACCGAAGGCATTGACCAAGCAGATCTGGAAGCTACCCAGCGGGTGATGACCAAAATCATTAAAACCGAGTATCCTGAGTATTTCGAGTATTAAGTGAGTAGGGGCCATAAGCTGGCCCTTTCTTTTCCCTTCTTCATTATTTCCCCTCACCAGCTTTTTGTTGTTACTCATACTGAGCTTCACTTTCTTTGACGAAGGTACAGGATAGGTTGTCGTGGTTAGTGAGTCTGATACTGACCGTTGACGAAAAAACTAATAGGGGTGATATCAAATCAAATGTGATGTTTCTATCTCCATGCCATCTCATTTTTGTCTCACTATTTATAGTCATTAAATAACAGCTACTTGGCTGTGAATTGTGTTTTTGTAGAGTTCTGAAAGAAGAATTATGCTGTATGAATCCTGAATTTAGGTTTGATGCCAACTCTTTTTTGTTGATAAGGTTTGATATTGAATCTATTATCCCCGCAACGACATGAGTTACGGAAATAGAAGAGATGTTCAAACAATCAAAATTTGCTGCGCTAATGACAATTACCGCACTAGGTGCCGCTTCATTACTCTCTCCGGTACACGCCGCTGAGCAAGACCCTAATCCAGCGGATCTAACCCAAACCAATACCTTTGTTTGGTTGAGCGCCGACAGCAAAGGTAACAGCAAAGTGAATGTGGGACTTGCCGGCCAATACAGTGAGGGGAACACCTTCCTTGGCCTTATTGAGCACGGTGTGAAGTTCCAAAACAACTTCAAGGGAACGGACGGAGAAAACTCTCGTCTGCGCTACTTCCAGGTGCTGGATACTGGTTCTAGCCTGGCACCTAAAGCCGGTGCCAGTGTCGATTACATGAAGGGGTGGAAGCATAAAGGTGTGGAGAGTGACATTGTGGCACTGGGCGGTATTGCCAAAGTGAATACCCCGATGGAAGCGTTAACCATCTACCCGAATCTGGCTTATGTAACGGGTGAAATAAAATCGGGCGCAGCGAAGAAAAGCGTGAATGGTTATCAGGCCAACCTGTTTGCCTCCTTGGCACTGAGCGAGAGCGGTAACTACGCCATCTTCCAGCCCCAGTGGATGGATACCAATGTCGGTTCGAAGTTTGAAATGAAAACCGGCTTCGGTGCACCAGTGACGGACAGCGGCAAGCTATGGATGAACGTTGACCATGTTTATACCCATGTTGATTTGAAAGGTGCAAAGGGCGGCATGGGCCGAGACAACGACAATAAATTTGAAGTCGGTATTTCTTACTATTTCTAATATTTACAGGGGCTTATTATGAAAAAGACACTATTGGCTTTACTGGTTGCTGCGACAACATTCAACGCGGTAGCATTGGAAGTTCACGGTCCGGACAAAGCATTTATCGACCAGACGGCAGCGACCGGCATTGATCAAAGTAACTGGGACAGTGGTAAAAGTGCGAAGTTAACATTCAAGCACGCTTACAGGTTCACCCATCATATTGATATGGAAAAAGGCACATTCACTCACGACTTGGGTAAGGCGGAAGGCTTTGACTTGAAGTCGGTGAAGGCCAGTGATCTGGATGGCGAGTTTGACTTGGAAACTATCATTCGCGACCGCCTTAACATTGAATCATTGGTTCTGGTGAAAAATGGCCAGCTAGTGGATGAGTATTACTGGTCAGGCATGGATAAAGACCAAACCCACTTACAAATGAGTGTCACCAAGTCTTTTACCGCCCTCACCTTGCAGACTTTGGTGCAAGACGGCCTGGTGGATATGAGCAAGCCGATTGCCGATTACTTGCCTGAGCTAAAAGCATCAGCCGGTTTCCGTGACGCAACGGTTCAGCAAGTGGCCGATATGCGCTCTGGCATCAAGATTGAGTTCTCGCCGGGCAAAATCTGGGATGACCGGATGACCAACGTGCAAGAGTGGAACGGCGTGAACCAATACCCGGAGATGAGCAGTATTTTGGACTTTGGTAAAACACTCGGCCAGCGCTCTGATGTGGCGACCGGACAAGCGTTTGACTATCAGTGTGCCAATACCGAAATGCTAGGGATGTTGATTGAGCGTGTCACTGGCAAGCCTGTGGCAGAAGTCATGGAGGAAAAACTCTGGAAGCGGGTAGGCTTTGAAAATAACGCCCACCTTCAATCTAACCACAATGGTGAGGCTGTTGCCTCCGGCGGATTGAATGCCACCACTCGGGATATGGCCATCATGATGGATGTGCTGGTTAACCAGGGTAATAACCGTGCCGGTGAGCGAATTATTGATAAGGAATATATCGACAACCTAATGGCGGGTAACCCAGCGGTGAAGAGCGCCTGGCAGTACGACGGTTTTGCCTCCCTTCTTGCCGATGCTTGGTATAAAGATCAGGTGCGGGTGCTTAATGTTGAAGGCCATCGCTTCATCACCTTTGTTGGTATTCATGGTCAGGTTGTGATTGGCGAGCCATCAACGGGGATTGTTATTGCTATGAATGGTGCACAGGACGAAATGCAGGCAGTACGTACTGTTGCTATGACTTACCTCCAAGTTGCCCCTGCGCTGCTTGATGCCATGCAAGATTAAACCTTATAAGCCGGTTCAATGACTGATTTAGCCACCGCTCGCGGTGGCTTTTTTGTACTTGGCGCATAAATGGGAAGAAGTAGTGGCATTTACTTAATCTAGATTAAGTTTTACAGGCGGGATCCTCGCTATCATCGCCCACCACTTTTTGCTGT
Source organism: Photobacterium sp. AWH4_225 (assembly GCF_056158405.1). NCBI lineage: Bacteria > Pseudomonadati > Pseudomonadota > Gammaproteobacteria > Vibrionales > Vibrionaceae > Photobacterium > Photobacterium sp. AWH4_225. Next base: position 1,439,893 of record NZ_JBSWTF010000004.1, read on the forward strand.
ACCACACGATATTTGTAGAGGATTGGACTTGAGCACTTTGTTTACTGAAACCCGCATTGGCAAGATGGCGTTGAAGAACCGTTTTATGCGCAGCGCGACGTGGGAGAATATGGCAACAGAAGATGGCCATATGACAGACAAGCTATACGCCATCTATGAAGAGCTCGCGCAGGGTGAAGTCGGCCTGATCGTAACTGGTTATGCAAATATTGTTGAAGAAGAAAAGCCCAATGCCGGCATGATGGGGATCTACAATGATTCCTTCATTGATGAATATAAGAAACTGACCGAACTGGTGCATCGCAACGACTCTAAAATCGTCATGCAGTTGGCCTACGGTGGCACCAAAACCACTTTCAACCTCGGTGAAAGGGTCATTTTCGCGCCAAGCGAAGTACCAGAAAAAGGCACCCAAACACTGGGCAAGGCAATGACCAAAGATGAAATTGATTACATCGTCAAAGCCTTTGCCGAAGCTAGCTTGCGCGCACAAAAGTCAGGTTTTGACGGGGTTGAGATTCATGCTGCCCATACTTACCTGATCAACCAGTTCTTGAGTCCTTACTACAATCGTCGTGAAGACGAGTACGGCGGTAGCCTGGAAAACCGCATGCGCTTTTTGATGGAGATCTACGCCGAGACCAGAAAATTGGTCGGTGAGGATTTCCCTATCCTAGTGAAACTGACGGCGACCGAGTTTTTCGACGGTGGCGTGAGCTTTGATGAGACCCGCATCGTTTGCCAGAAGCTCGAAGAAATCGGGGTTGATGCCATCATCATCTCGGGCAATATCCATGGCAAGGCCAACACCATGATTGGCCAGTCTTTCGATGGCTATACCATCAAGGAAGAAGGCTATTTCCATGAATATGGTCATGCCATAAGCCAGGAAGTCAGCGTGCCTGTTATTACCGTTGGCGGCCTGACAGACATTGAGGCGATAGAAAAAATTGCTGAGAACACAGGTATTCAATATTTCGCATTATCACGTCCACTTTTGTCCGAGCCGCATTTGATCAAGCGATGGAAGCAAGGGAATAGGGCGCCCGTTGAGTGTGAGCGATGCTCTAAGTGCCGTACCAAGCGCGGCAACTTCTGCGTGGTGAACAAGGAAAGAAAGACGCAGCTCGCGCAAATGTAATTCGACCGGATTTGAGTCTTATTGATGGTAAAGCCAGCAAAGTGTTGCTGGCTTTTTTGATCTTGCTTGTTGTCGTGGAATACTGACCTCGTCATGACTTGATGCGGGCAGGGATGGTGTATTGATGGCAATTAAATAAAGCGCCAGTGGATCGGCGTGAACCACTTTTCATTTGTTGTGCTAACAATTGAAGGGTAGACAGAAAAGAGTAGTGATAGATGATAAAAACAAAAGCTAAATTACTTGCTGCGGCATTGGCTGCCGCTTTGCTTGGGGGCTGCGCCAGCTACAGCATTTCAGAGCAGGATATGACTAACTACCTGCAAGATTCGGTCAGTCTGGATCAGTCAGTCGGGGTTGAAAATGTCATGTATGCCGAGGTTGCGGTAGACGATTTGGAAGTCAAAATTGGCCGGGCAGATGCTGACCGCGTGTCGGTATTCGCCAGTACCAATGCCCAAGTACAGATGCTGAGCATGAAAAATATCGGTTTGGATTTGGATGTCGAATTTAGCGCTGTCCCTGAATATGATAAAGACACTGGTGAGGTTTACCTGAAATCGCTACGACTAGAGCGCTTTGATGAAAGCAGCAAGCAACTGACTCCTGAAATCAAACAACTGCTGAAACCTGCGGTTTCCATGATTGGCTATGCGCTATCTAAGCAACCGGTCTATAAACTGGATAGCTCGAAGGTACAGGAAGCTTTGATCAAATCAGCCGAGCCTAACTTGGTGATCAAGAACAATAAACTCGTCATCGAGCTGTTAGATTAGCATTAAAAGACTCTTGAGGCGTTAAAAGAGAGACTTACACGCTTCAAGAGTGCTACCTGTTAACTCATTCTTCAGTACTAAGGATGGGAAAGAAAACGTTGACTCTTCTTACCATGAAAGCGCCCATCCTTTGCAGGGAATTAATTCACTAAAACATAGCCATTTGTGTCCCGCACGCTGCGGCTATCATCGCAATCCATCCCTGCACCTTCAGCCTGGCATTTCTGTGTGGTTGGTAAATCAAGCTGCACGCTATTTCTAGACTTTATGTGAGTCGCAATCGCTGAACCAGCCAAGATAACAGAGATCGCCAAGAGTGGTTTAACAAAGCGCTGTGAAAATACCATGTGTTCATGTTCCTTGTTTTTTTTAAAACTTAAAATTTACTTTGGCTGTATTATAAGACAAATTGATTAAGGCTATTGAGTGTGATCAATTTTTCTTATGCTTTGTGTTGAACTGCTCTTTGGTGTTTATCTTGGGTAATTGAAAAGAGAAAGATATATTTTGATTTTAAGCTTTTGAAATTAACGGAAGTGATGACGGTTAATGTCGAGAATTGGATATTGGCCCAGTAGGTACTAAATAGCTTCTTTGCCAAAGTCAGTAGGTTGGCGTCGTACATTGTTGAGTTTTTCATCGTCTTTAATTTCTCTATCGACAAGCTTGCGGATAGTAAACCGGGCAATGTCGAGTTCTTGGTTGATACTGATGATTTTGAAGTGGATGCATTGGTATTGCTTGCGTAACCTGCGATAGCGATTGTTGAGTAGCAGCAGGACACAGAAAACAGCGGTATTGGTTAGTATCATTATGCCAATCAATAGTCCCAGCATGGTGTTACCTCGTAATATGAATTTTTTGTTCGAATTTGTCTGTCAGAGGGCATCCATGCCGATTGTTATTGCGATCAATAGTTTTTTTGGTTTGTTATTGAATATTATGTTTCTTACCTACTGATTAAGCCTTATTCAATAACCCTTACTTAGTAATGCCTTCACGGTGGTGGCAATATCCTCTTCACTCTTATGCGCCTGGAACAGCACGACATACTTGCTGTTGATGATCAGGGACGGTACCGCGTTGACTTCATAGGCCGCACTGATTTGCTTGGCTCTATCTACCTCTGCTTTGATGGCTCTGATGTTCCTTTCTGCCGTTTTACCATCGTCGCCAGTGGTATATCGTTTGATAGTCCCCATGGCATCATTCAGTCTAACTTCCGCACTGCCGCCTCCCTGAACCGCATCAAATAAATCTGCCGTAAAGGCGTCAAGTTTATCCGGAGTAACCATTAGCCGACCGGTGTAATACAAAGACGCTTGCATTTCAGTCGGCCGGTTGTAGACAACATGGACTTTGTCAATCGGTTGCTTAATTCGCCGAGCCAGTCTGGAAAAAATCTGCTCCAGTGAGTGGCAAGCATGGCAGCCAAGGGCGAAGATTTCTGTAACAGGTGCCAGTTTAATATCACCCGGGGTATCTACCGTTTCGTAGTGGATCCCCTCTATCGGTTTGGTTGCGGCATTGACCTGGGCAGCAAGCAGCATCCAGAACACCATGGTTATCAGGCTATTTGTTTTCACGGTTGTACCCCTCCTATTTCGTGCTGGTGATTATACATATTTAGGTTTGATATTAAATCTAAATATTTTATGGTGTTTTTTTATCCTCAGTTTAATCTGTCCAGTTTGGGGGGAGGGGGAGTGTTCATTTGCCGAAAATTTCCCTAAGATCAGAAATTAGGGAATGAGGATGTATGGCTGAAGATGGGTTTATCGTACGTGACTAAAAGCGCCATGGTAATTTGCTCAGTGTTTGGGCTATTTTCTGCCGCTTTTGCGTCGGAGCCACCAAAGGAAATAACCCTTTGGCGCCATCAAACGGGCACCAATGAGATGCAAGCCAGCGCCGACCAAGTGGCTCGTTTTAACCAGTCGCAGCAAAAATGGAAAGTCGTCGTTGAGTCACTGCCACAGGCGTCATACACCGAATCAATTACAGCTGCTGCCTTGGCGCGTCAGCTGCCCTGTATTTTGGGGGTCGACCAACCGACTGTCCCCAACTTTGCATGGTCTGGCTTTTTACAGCCTTTATTCCCTTTGCTCGCGCCTGCAACATACCAGGGTCTCAGCGTCGGCGGGCGAGGGATGTATCAAAACCAGCTGTATTCTGTCGGGCCTTTTGATGTTGCGCTGACGCTTTTTACTCGCTACTCCATTTTGGAGCGCTATCAAATTCGGGTACCCACTCTGTCATCACCTTGGACAAAAGAAGAGTTTGATAACGCTTTGCAGCGATTGAAAGCATCAGGGGAGTTTGCGTATCCCTTCGATATCAATACTGGATGGGGCAACGAGTGGCCAAGCTATGGCTGGGCACCATTAATGCAGAGTTTCGGGGCTGATTTGATTGACCGCTCAAACTATGTAGAAGCTGAAGGCATTCTGAACTCACCTGAAGCGGTGGCGTTTGCCGAATGGCTTTCCCAACTCGTTGAGTTTGGATGGATTGACCGCCGCCCGGCTGACAGCCAAGGGTTTATTAATGGCCGTACAGCGATTCACTACACCGGCAGCTGGTCAGTTAGGCAGTATCAACAGGCTTTTGGTGAAGATTTGGCTATCCTACCTGTGCCTGATATGGGGCATGGGCCAGTCATTGGAGGAGGCTCTTGGCAGTGGGCGATAACCACTAGTTGCCAGGCCCCCGATGGTGCGGCAGCCTTTATTGACTTCGTGATGCAGCCTGAAGAAATCGCGCTTTTTTCAAAAAGCACCGGATTCATACCGACAAAGTCCTCTGCTGCCGAGCTGACCGCGAACTACAACATAGAAGGCCAGTGGCGAGTATTTTACGAGTTTACTAAGCGGTATACGGTAAATAGGCCAGCCACACCTGCCTACGCCATAATTTCAGCCTCTTTTGCCAAAGCAATGCGCGATATTTTAGATGGCGGTGAACCGCAGGAAGAGCTAGATATGGCGGTCGATAATATTGAGCGCAGTATCTACAATAACCGGTGCTTTGGCTTTACGCTGCCGCCGGAAAAATGATGGATAGGAAGATAAATTAGTAATGTTGCTCAAAGGAATGACATTAGGAAAAAGACAGAAAGTCTGGGGTTGGATGATGGGGGGCCCGGCGTTTTTTGGTTTGGCCTTCTTTGTCATTCTTCCATTTGTCATGGCAATCGCCATGACCTTTACCAATCAGCGGCTGTTGTCTCCGTATCCGACTGAGTTTGTCGGTATGCAAAACTATGAGCGACTGCTGGGTATTAACTACGTCGTGCTTTCACCCTTGGAAGATGAGGCTGGCGAGCTGATTTTGGATGAGGATGATGAGCCGATATACCCCCGGCTACGGACGGTACTGAGATCCGATTATCCCAAACTGCGTTACTACTACGAACTTGCCAGTATTAAAGTCTGGGATGACAAAGAGTTTGTATTGCTGGCGCGCGACCCCGTGTTTTGGCGCTCTTTGTGGAATACCCTGAGTTTCGTTTTGCTGGTGGTGCCGCTGCAAGGCTGCGTGGCTCTGGGGCTCGCGCTTTTGGTCAACCAAGGGCTAAAAGGGACGCTGTTTTTCCGAACGGTCTTTTTTGCCCCGGTTGTGACCTCCATGGTGATAGTTTCGATTGTCTGGACTTTCCTCTACCACAAGGACATGGGCGCAATTAATGTCTACTTGCGTTGGTTTTCGTTGGGGTTATTAGGGCCTATCGACTGGCTCGGAGATAAAGCTTGGGCCATGCCCTCTATTGTCATTATGTCGGCATGGCAGGGGGCTGGTGTGCAGATGTTGATCTTCTTGGCTGGCCTGCAAGGGATCCCGAAAGAGCAATACGAAGCGGCCAGTATTGATGGTGCCAACCGTTGGCAGCGCTTTCGCTATATCACCCTGCCGGGACTCAAGAACACCTTGGTGTTCATTGTTATTTCAACCACCATTGCGGCATTTGGTTTGTTTACCCAGGTTGATGTGATGACCCAGGGCGGGCCGCAGGATTCAACCTCAACCGTCATGTATCACGCGATAACCCAAGGGTATCGGCAGATGGATATCGCCTACGGGGCAACTATCAGTGTGGTGTACTTTATCGTCATCTTCATTATCGCCCTATTGCAGAAGCGCGTTATGAGCCGGAGGCAGAAGTAATCATGGTGCTACGTTCCCACTTCAATAACCGTTACCAACGGATCCTGATGTACGCGGTGATGCTTTTTCTCGCTTATATCTTCGCCTTTCCTCTGCTGTTTATGCTGGTGTCATCGTTCAAGCCTGAGGCACAGATTTTCAAAGATCTCTATTCGTTGCGGGCAATACTGCCAAGTGGTGAGCTATCCCTCGACAACTACCGCACGGTGTTTGATAAAAGTAATATCGTGCGGTTTTTCTACAACTCGATGTTCATTACCGGCGTCAGTGTGCTGCTGGGATTATTGATTAACTCTATGGCAGCATATGCTTTGGCAAGGTTGCGCTGGAGGGGACAGGCGTGGATTTTGGCTGGCATTATTGCCTTGTTGATCGTGCCTTTCGAAGCCATCGTGATCCCATTATTGATGCTGGTGGCAAAGCTGCCATGGATAGAATGGCAGGGTGGGCAGTTTATCCTTGCCCAGTCTTGGCTCAATAGCTACCACGTACAGATTTTGCCCGGTGTCGCCAATGCGTTTTCTATTTTCCTGTTCTACCAGTTCTTCAAGGATATCCCGAAGGATTTCGATGAGGCTGCAGCGGTTGATGGCGCGACCCCGTGGCAGATTTACTGGAGGATCATAGTACCAATGTCGAAGCCGGTGTTTGCGACGGTAGCTATTTTGCAGTTTCTGACCAACTGGAACCAGTACCTTTGGCCGGTTATGGTGGTACAGAGTGAAGACGTCAGGCCGGTGATGTTGGGTATACAGCAGTTCTTCGGGGTGAATACCTCATGGGGGGAGGTCATGGCCTACGCTACCTTGATCACGCTTCCGGTACTGGCTGTGTTTTTGTTCTTCCAGCGCCGTTTTGTCCAGTCGATGGCTGGGGCGGGGATCAAAGGGTAATATCTCGTCGATGAACTGAAGCGGCGTCAGGAAGCGCTGGCAGAGAAGAAACCGTTAAGGGCATTAAACGAACGACCATTTTTACAAGGTTAGTTTGCTTCAATGGCTGCCTACCAAAGGTTGACCTAGGGCGGTTTATCGCTATGATCACTGGTCTGAAACTGATCATAATTCTACATAACCATTCAATAACGGAGGTGCACAAAATGACTAAGCTTACCCGCAAGCGCGTGCGCATCTTCGTTGCCAAAATTGCTTACCTTAAGCAGCCCCATATCGCTTAGTGCAGGCAGTAAATAATACTCACTTATTTACTGCCGAAGAATGATGCGAGACCATACCCAATATAAGTGAACTCTAGCTTGCCGATAATAAGTTAACGCAAGTAGTTTGCTGTGGCTTACTCCGCTCTTTCATAGGTTTTCTGTTTTTCTATATGAAGAGAACGAAGCAATGATGAACAACAAGCACTGGACGAAAATGGAAATGCTCCATCAAACCGTCAAGAACAAAAACATTTCCATCAAAGGCACCCATAGTTATTACAGCGATGCTTACGATAATGGCTTTGAGCGCTCGGTGGTGCGTTACCTCCATGGTGACGAACAAACTTGCCATCGCGAACCCCGTTGGGAAATCGACAAGCTGTATATCGGCGATTATGTCTGTATTGGTGCTGAAGCGGTGATTTTGATGGGGGGTAACCATACCCACCGTGTCGACTGGTTTTCGCTTTACCCGTTTATGGACAAGATTGACGAAGCCTACCAATCAAAAGGGGACACCCATCTTGGTGATGGCTGCTGGATAGGTATGCGTGCGATGATCATGCCAGGTGTTACCATTGGTGAAGGCGCTATTGTCGCTGCCAATAGTGTGATTACTAAAAATGTCGAGCCATATACCATTGTTGGCGGTAGCCCGGCGAAAACCATACGTAAACGCTTTGCGCCAGATACTATCGAACGCTTGCTGGCCTTGAAAATCTACGATTGGCCTGAAGCCAAGTTCGATGCCCTCAAAGATGTGATCTGCAGCAATGATATTGATGCATTGGAACACGCTCACCTTAGTTACGTGAACTGATCAGTGTTAGCAGCCTTTAGACGCTTTCTGTAGGCTGCTATTTACTTGTGTTACGTCGGTTTTTTCATCAATAACTCGAATGGCTAGATTTTAATTTTGGCTTTCTTAGATTTACGTAAAGGCTAAAGCGTGATGTAAGTACCTAAAAGTTGGTAAAAAGTTAAGCTGTTCGTGTTGTTTTGTGTGATTCTGAGGCGTAAAGTGTCCAGCAGATTGAGAAAATTGACCTTGAGTATTTACGTAAACTTTACGAAAATAGTTAAGTGATCTGTTATGGGGAAGAAAATGAACGTCATGGAACCAGTCGAAATTCCAAAAGCGACCATCAAAGAAGCGGCAGAAAGAGCTGGCGTTTCGATTGCATCGGTCAGCCGGGCTTTGAACAATAAGCCGGGGATTAGCGAAAAAACACGTAAGCGCATTTTAGACATCTGCGCTGAGCTTAACTACATCCCGAATACTTCGGCAAGGGAATTGACGGCAGGGCATAGTAATACCATTGCTATTTCCATGGGGCCGCATGACTTCGTTGCTTCGCGTTATCTAGGTATGCTTTGGCCTGCGCTTTCTTCTGCAATCCGCAAGAAGGGCCAGAACCTATTACCGGTTGAACAAGATACCGATATCAGCCAGATCACTGGGGCGATTTTGCTCGGGGTTGAAGACAATGATGCCCGCGCTAAGTACCTAAAAGAGACTGGAGTTCCTTTTGTTTCAATAGGTTGTAGTGATGGTGTGTTCTGGGTCGCACCGGATGATTTTAATGGTGCCCGCCAAGCAACCGAGCACTTATTGGAGCGTGGCCGCAAGCAAATCGCTTTTGTTACCCCGACGGTTTATGGTGGCGGCTACCAGTTCCGTTACCAAGGTTATATGTCGGCAATGGCGAGCAAGGGCTTGCCAGTCAGAGAGATCCGCACCACCTGTGAGCCACTAGGAGAGATTGCCGCTTATCGCTATTTCCTCAATATGGACGAAAAACAGCTGGAGTCCCTTGATGGCTTCGTATGTGAATGTGACGAGACGGCGATTGGTTTGATTGCGGCATTGAGGGATAGGGGCTATCAAGTCCCGCAAGACTTCTCTGTCGTCGGTTACGATGGGTTGCCTGGGGTATCGAAAGATCTGACGACCATCGTCCAGGACCCGCACGATATTGCCGATAAGGTTTCCGAATTACTTGAAGCGGCGATTGCCGGTGAAATGCCACGTGGAGCTGTGATCCCTGTCACGTTAAAAGTCGGCAAAACAAGCTGATTTAAGCAAAAAATATACCTTCCCCTTATATATCAACGTAAAAGCGTGACGAGAGTCGCGCTTTTTTTATCTCTATAGCAAATAGCTCCTGCCTATTACGTTTTTGTGATCCTGTTAACGTAAGCGTTTACGTTAAGATCGTAAACTCACCTCAGATTTTACGGATTGGACGAAAAGGTGAGGACAACAATGAAGAAAAAAGCATTGGCGTTATCTCTGCTGTTAGCGGGCATGGCTTCCCACACAATGGCTGCAACTGAAGTGACGATTGCTGGTTGGGGCGGCAATGATGTCGTTGCCATGAACAAACTGGTGAATGATGTCCTGGTTGAAGATTTCAAGGCGGCAGGTATTGCCATTAAATACATGCCGGTTGAAAGTGACTTCGGGCAGTACATCATCAATGGTTTGTCTGCGGGTACAGCGCCGGATGCGTTTTACATTGATGTCTTGATGGCTCAGGCATTGGTGAACTCTGGCAAGGTTGCGGCAAACGACAAGAGCTTGGATAAGGTCTCAGAGCAAATCCTTCCTAACCTGAACCTAGCATTCACCCTAGAAGATAAGCAGTACGGTGTTGCCAAAGATTTCAATACCTTAGCGCTGCAATTCAACAAAGATATCTTCGATGATGCGGGTGTTGACTACCCAACCAACAAAGATTCCTGGGCAGATCTGCTGACTAAGCTAAAAGCGATTAAAGCTGAGCTGGGCGATGAAGTCTCCGGTATCTGTGTGATGCCTGACTACGCACGTTTCGCTCCATTTGCGCTATCAACCGGCTGGAAGCCATTTAACGAAAATGGCCAAACTATTCTCGATGATGATTTCCGCCGTGCGTTTGAATTCTACACTTCGCTTAAGTCTGAAGGTGTTGGCATTCTTGCTTCTGATATCGGCCAGAGCTGGGGTGGCGGTTGTCTGGGTACCGAAGAGACGGCTGTTGCCATCGAAGGTAACTGGATCAGCGGCTATTTGCGCGATAAAGCGCCGAACATGCAGTATGGCTCGACCATGATGCCTATCGACAGCAAGACTGGCGAGCGTGGCAACCTGCTGTTTACTGTGGCATGGGGTATCAATGGTGATGGTGCCAATGTCGAGGCGACACGCAAGGCTGTCGACATCCTGACTAGCCAAAAAGCGCAAAACTGGGTGCTGGATTCGGGTCTTGCCCTGCCAAGCCGTGCAGATCTGTCTGAGGCGGAATACTTTGCCCAGCCTGATCAGGAAAACCAGCTAGCGAAAACCATTTTCGACGGTGCTTCAAGCGGCCACGTGATGCCATTTGCCTTCGGTCAGCATGGCTCGAACTGGATGCAACCAGTGAACGAAGCCCTGAACGCCGTATTGCTTGAGCAAATGACCGCTGATGAAGCGATCAAGATGGCTCAGGCTAAATACGACGCCATGACTGGCAAGTAAGCGAGGTTTGCAATGAATTCCCTTCGCTTACGCGAACAGGTTTACGGGTGGCTCCTAGCTGGGCCATTCGTTCTGACCCTGGTTGTTTTCTTCTTATATGCCTTGGTTCGTACCGTTTACTTTAGTTTTACGGAATACGATCTGTTTTCTGAGGCGGTCTGGGTTGGCCTGAATAACTTTGTTGCTCTGTTCAAGGATGACTTGTTCTTGCTGGCATTGGGTAACACGGTGTCTTTCTCGGTGATTGTGACGGTTATCCAGACGGTATTGGCATTGGGCTTGGCGATTTTGGTCAACTCCAAAATCCGCGGTAAGTCTTTCTTCCGCACAGCTTTTTACCTGCCGAGTATTTTGTCGAGTGCTGCCGTTACCCTGATTTTTATTTGGTTCTACCAAAAGAACGGTTACCTCAACGGCTTTTTGACTTCGGTAGCGGCAAACTCCCCGTACCTGACGTGCTTTGTAGTTACTGCTGCGATTTGCCAGCTGGTACTGGTGTGGCGTGACCGCATCCGCGGTTTGCCGGCAAGCTGGTTCGATCCGGCTTGGGGCATCCTGTCATGCATGATTGCCGCAGTGATCACCTTGGTTGGCTCGATGACTGGCTTGGTTGAAGCCTCAAGTCATGTGGTGGAAGTGAACTGGCTCAACACCCGTGAAGAGGTTGGCCCGATGCCGCTGACGCTTTGGGCGATTGTTATCCAGAACATCTACACCACGATCCCGACCTTCATGCTGCTGTTTTTGGCTGGCTTGCAAGGGATCCCAGAGGAGCTGTACGAAGCAACCCGCATCGATGGTGCGAAGAAGTGGCAACAGCACTGGCACATCACGATTCCTCAGCTTGCACCGGTGACCTTTGTCGTTATCACCTTCGGCATCATCGGTACGCTGCAGATGTTTGACCAGGTTGCCCTATTAGGTGCCGCTGCACCACTAGAGTCACGTATTACCCTGGCTTACTACGTTTACCACAATGCTTTCCCACCGGGCGGTACACCGCAAATCGGTATGGCAAGTGCTGCATCACTGGTACTGGCGTTCATTACCCTGGTCGTGGTTTACATTCAGAAAATTTTCGGTGTGAAGGAGAAAGCAGATGTCTGATTTGGCACTGGCACAACCGGCTGAAAAACCTGCGGTTAGCATGGAGCAAATCAGTAAGTTCCACGCCCGCCGCCGCTGGGCCAAGGTGGCCTGGGTTTACGGTGCGCTGATGATGATTGCGACTATCATGCTGGGTACGTTTGTGGTCGCTTTCATGGCGAGCCTAAAAGATGACCCGTTGGAGCAACCATTCAAGTTCAATTTTGCCCAGGTACAGCCTGCCAACTGGTCTGCAGCTTACCAGCTGGGTAATGACGGCAACAGTGCCCCTTGGTTTGGTGGCTTTGCCCCGGGCGCGGATATCACTTTCCAGGTGACTTACGCGGTCGAAGAGGGTGACGAGCTTGCTATCCCTGTGATTGAAGTGCCTCGCCGCCGTCCGGGTACCGGTATGGCTGCGGCTATTACCACCGAGTTTGCGGCCGATTACGCTGTGGTTTCCGAGCCGAAGCTTATTGGCGAAGCCAGCGACGTTACGTTTGTCGAGCAACGTGGTAAACGTGAAGTCACCCGCCAAGGCAACAGCGCGACGTGGGAATTCACTGTCCGCTATGAAGGCGATGGCCCAGTAGTGGATACCCTGCCACTTAACATCACCGCCCCTCGCGGTCAGGTACTGGTGGATAGCACCCTGTCACCGAACCGTATGGAGCGTCGAGGCCGAGTTGCCGCGTGGGACAACCTTGCACCGGGTGTGATTGGTTATGTGTTCAAAAGCTACGTAAGGGTTTACACCGAGTCAGTCAGCCTTGAAACCGGCAAGAGCCTGTTTATGAGCTGGACCATGAACTCATTCTTCATCGCCTTCGGCAAGGTACTGCTGACCCTGTTCTTTGCATGTACAGCAGGTTACGCCCTGGCGCGATTAAAGTTTACCGGTGCGCGCTTTGTGTTTGCGTTCATGCTGCTGAGCATGATGGTACCGGGTCAGGTGACGTTTATTTCGAACTACCTGATCTACCGTGACATTGGCTTGCTCAATACCCCCTGGGCTGTGATCACCGCCATCGTCGCCTCCGGCCAGGTGCTGATCATGAAGCAGTTCTTCGAAAGTGTGCCGAAGGAGCTGGAAGAAGCCGCGATTGTCGACGGTGCCAACCCAGCCACTATTTTGTTCCGTATTTTCATGCCATTGGCGAAGCCGGCCATCATGTCGGTCACCATCCTGGGTTTCCAGGGCGCATGGAATGATTTCTTCTGGCCGCTGGTGGTTATCAACAGCCCGACAGATGCCTACACGCTTCCTGTTGGTCTATTGAGCCTACGTAACGCTTACGGTGTTGCAGGCGACTGGAACCTGATCCTGGCCGGGGCTTTCCTGTCCACGATCCCTGTACTGATTGTTTTCATTATTTTCCAACGTTACTTCGTTGGTAACGATATTTCTTCCGCTGTTAAAGGTTAATTAGGAAATTTTACGATGTTTATGAACTACAACGCTGGTCAAGGCGAACTGAAAAACTGGATCGTTGAGGAAACCGCGTTTGACTCAGCATTCCAAGGCAAATGTGAAGTTGTTATGAGCCAAGGTAACGGCTACATGGGTGCGCGTAGTGCAACGGAAGAAAAATACGTTGGCCAGACCCGCAACCTGTTCGTTGCTGGTACGTACAACAAGTTCGATGAAGAAGAAGTGACTGAACTGCCAAACGCAGCTGATATGAGTGCGATTGAAATCTTCATCGATGGCCGCCGCTTTCACCTTGAAGCCGGCGAAGTGAGCAACTACTCACGCCGCTTGAACGTGAAAAACGGTGAGCTGACTCGTGAGTTCACATGGAAAAACACTGAAGGCAAGAGCTTCGAGATGCGCTTCCGTCGCTTCTTCTCACAAGCGAACCTTCACCTGATGGCATTTGATGTACAGGTTAAAGCCCTGGACAGTGATGCGAAAATCGAAATCCGCTCGGGTGTCGATGCCCAGCTTTCGAACTCTGGCGCACAGCATTTCCACGAAGGCGAAAAGCGTATTTACGACAAGCGTTTCATCGAGCTTCTGCAGCACACTACTGAAAGCAAGGTAGATTTTGTCTTCCTGACGTCGCACCGTTACTTTGTAAACGGCCAAGAGACTGAAATCGACCCATCGCTAGCTATGGACCGCCGTAAAGTATGGGTAAACATCAACTACGACCTGAAAGCGGGCGAAGCATTCGGTACCGAGAAAATCGGTGTGGTACACACGTCTCGCGACAAGCAGTTCGATGTTGAAGGCTACGAGCTTCAGTCTCTGCGTGACCACGCGCTGACAAACCTTAAAACGAATGCTGACCGTAGCTTTGATGAACTGCTTGAAGAAAGTGCAGCTGAGTGGGACAAGCGCTGGGCAGGTATGAATATCACTATCGGTGGTTCTGACTTTGATCAGTTGGCTATCCGTTTCGCTCAGTACCAGCTAAACATCTTTACCCCAATGCACGACTCTCGCTTCGGTATCGGCGCGAAAGGCCTGTCTGGCGAAGGCTACAAAGGCCACTCGTTCTGGGATACAGAAGTATTCATGCTGCCTTTCTTCATCTACACCATGCCTGAAGTTGCTCGCAGCCTGCTTGAGTACCGCTTTAAGACCCTAGATGGCGCGCGTAAGAAAGCGAAAGACAACGGCTACATTGGTGCTCAGTTCCCATGGGAATCAGCACTAACTGGTGAAGAAGTAACGCCTGTATGGGGTGCTGTTGACATCATCACTGGTAAATCAACCAAGATCTGGTCTGGTTTTATCGAGCAGCACATCACTTGTGACATCACTTACGCCCTATGGCAGTACTACCAGATCACTGGCGACCAGAAGTTCATGGATGACATGGGCTACGAGATCATGTTCGATACCGCGACTTTCTGGACTAGCCGTCTGGAGTGGCTGGAAGACCGCAACATGTGGGGTATTTGTAACGTCATCGGTCCTGATGAGTACAAAGAGCACATTGATAACAACGCCTTCACCAACTACATGGCGGTGGAAAACATTAAGCTGGCGATCCGCTACTACGAAGACCTTGAGCAGTCTAACCCAGAGCTACTGGCGAAACTGTCTGACAAGCTGAACCTAGTAGAAGCACGCAAGATGTGGCTAGAGCGCGTCGATAACGTTTACCTGCCACAGCCGCGCCCTGAAGATAAGGTAATCCCGCAGGATGACACTTACCTACAGAAAGAAGTTATTGACCTGACTAAGTACAAAGAGCAGCCATTCGTTGGTGGCCTGTTCCAGGACTACAACCTTGAGCAGGTTAACGAGATGCAGGTTTCCAAGCAGGCCGACATCATGGTGCTGTTCCTACAGCAGGAAGACAAGTTCGACCTGGAAACCAAGCTGGCGAACTGGAACTACTACGAGCCGAAAACACTGCATGACTCATCATTGAGCCTATCTACCCACTCGGTATTGGCATCGGATGTAGGTAATGCAGAGCTTTCTTACGACCTATACCAGCAAGCTGCAGGTATTGATATCGGCCAGAACATGAAGAGTTCTGATCACGGTATCCACGCGGCGTCTATCGGCGGTATGTGGCAGTGTGTGGTATACGGCTTCGGTGGTGTTCGTATGCTGGGCGGCAAGCTTCGCATCAACCCTAACCTGCCTAAGCAGTGGGACAGCCTGAACTTCCCAATCTACTGGAAAGGTGAGCGTCTGGAAGTCACTGTCGACCAGGAAACAGTACAAATCGCCCGTCCTGAATTCACAGGCCAGGCACTGGCAATCGAAGTGGCCGGTGAGCCACGTGTTATCGAGTCAACTGAGGTAACTTTCAATGTGTAAGGCATTTATTTTCGACCTAGACGGTGTGATCACCGATACCGCTGAGCTGCACTACCAAGCCTGGCAGCGTATGGCCGACGAAGAAGGTTACTACTTCGACCGTGAAATCAATGAACAGCTGCGCGGCGTTTCACGCCGTGCATCACTGGAAATTATCCTTAATGGCCGTGAGATCAGCGAGGAAAAAATCGCTGACCTAATGGAACGCAAGAACAACTACTACGTTGAGCTGCTGAGCACCATTACAGCTGAGGATGTCCTGCCGGGTATCGAGCAGTTCCTGCTTGAGCTGAACGCACGCGGTATCAAAGTTGCGCTGGCATCGGCGAGCAAGAATGCCCGCCCAATCCTGCACCGTTTAGGCCTGACACCATTGTTCGATGCAATTGGTGATGGCTGGTCGGTGAACCGCTCAAAGCCTGCGCCGGATGTATTCATCCACGCAGCAGGCCAGGTGGGCGTTAACGCTGATGAGTGTATCGTAGTGGAAGATGCTGAAGCCGGTGTTGATGCTGCGAAAGAAGCGGGCATGAAGGTTGTTGGTATCGGGCCGAAAGAGCGTGTTGGCCATGCGGACTGGGTCTGTGCAGACACCAGTAAGCTAGTGGTATCGCAAATTTTGGCGTAACGAGTAGGGATTCAGAGGTAAAAAAATGGCGCGTTTAGAACTTAAGAACATCAACAAAATCTATCCTGATGGTGCCCACATCATCAAGGATGCCAACCTGGTAATCGAAGATGGCGAATTTACGGTTTTCGTCGGCCCATCAGGCTGTGGTAAATCGACCATGCTGCGAATGGTGGCAGGCCTTGAGGAAATATCATCAGGCGATATGCTGATCGACGGTGATGTGGTCAACACCCTGTCACCGACAGATCGCGGGATCGGCATGGTGTTCCAGTCTTACGCGCTATATCCGCATATGACAGTGTTCGAGAACATTGCCTTCGGCCTCAAACTGGCGAAGAAGCCAAAAGAGGAAATCGAACAGGCAGTGAAGAACGTGGCCGAAATGCTGGAGCTGACCAAGCTGCTTACCCAGCGCCCGAGCCAGCTTTCTGGTGGCCAGCGCCAGCGTGTGGCAATTGGCCGTGCCATTGTCCGTGACCCGAAGGTGTTCTTGCTCGATGAGCCATTGTCTAACCTGGATGCGGCGCTGCGTGTTCGTATGCGTCTGCAACTGGCGGATTACCATAAAAAGCTTAAATCGACCGTGATTTACGTAACCCACGATCAGGTGGAAGCCATGACGTTGGCTGACAAGATCGTGGTACTGAAAGACGGTTTGGTTGAGCAGGTGGGTTCACCGCTGGATCTTTACTACTTCCCGAAAACCCTGTTTGTCGCAGGCTTCATCGGTTCACCGAAGATGAACCTGATCCCGGCAACACTCAAGCATGCCACAGAGGATCGCGCTACCGTTGAAGTTGGCGATTACACCTTTGAGGCCGAAGTGAATGCCGAGGCGGCAACACAAGGCGCTTTGATGACATTGGGTATTCGTCCGGAAGATATTCACCTGGCTGAGAGCGGGGTTGGTGTTCGCGTTGAGGGTATGGAGCGCCTTGGCACCGAGTCTTTGCTTTACACCACATTGCTGCGCGGTGGGCAGGAGGTTCTGGTACGTGTACCGGGCACCGTGCATGTAGAAGTGGGCCAGTACCTGAATATCCATATTCCGGCGGAAAAATGCCACTTGTTTGACAGCAAGGGCAAGGCATTTACCCGTAGCTTTACGCTGGACGATTTAATTACCTTACCACCACAAGTTCGCCAGGCCAGCTAATTAGGTTCTGACGAAGAGCGTCTGAAAGTCAAAATAAAAAGCCCGCTTGGCGGCGGGCTTAATATCCAACGTCTGAGTTAACTCATTGACGTTTAAGTATTCCTCAACCTGTTGGCGCAGGTTGAAAAAATTGTCCTGACAGCATGCGAGTCTGTTTGCAGGACAACAATACTCTGCCCGTTGGCGCGGGCAAAACATCTACTGTACGCAAAATTATAATAGGGAAATATTATGAATAAAACAGTCGTGGCAATGAGCTTGGCACTCATTTTCTCTGGACAAGCCTTAGCGGAAACTGAACAGGAAGCAGAAAACCAATCAACGCTAGTCCGTCTGGAGAACGAGGCTTCTAAAGCAGAGCTGCTGACGGCGACTAACGCACCGGCGAAAGAAGAGGGTCGCCTCCATGGTACGTTAGGCACCAACATTGAAGTAGAGCGAGTGATCCGTGATGACGGTGTAAACGAAGGTAAACTGAAATATACCCTGGCACAGGGTAGCTTCCGTCATGATGACCTTCCTGGCTGGGACTTTGGTTTCTACTCTGCACGCGAAGAGCTGTTCAACGGTAACTTGAAACACGCTGATTATGACCGTGGTGTTAACTCAATCCAGGAAATCTGGGCAAACCGCAGTTACGGTCAAGCATGGGGTAGCGTTGGCTGGGGGGTTAAACTAGCCGGTGAATCCATCGATAAGCGTACTACGCCAGAAGTTAAAGTGTTCGGTAACTACAACATTACTGATCGCCTAGATATTCATGGTTATGCGATGTACCACGTGGAATATAACCGTGGTAGCAGTGAGTTCCCATACTGGGAAATCGAACCGGGTTTCGGCTATAAAATTGCCGACAACATGGGTGCATGGCTGAACTTCCGCTACCAGGAAGGTACACTTAAGCCAAAATCAGGTGATAACTTTGTTGAAACAGAGACCATCATCAAGCCAGGTATCTGGTACAGCTGGGGCGACTTGAGTGCCTCACTCTGGGGTGAGTTCGGTAAATTCGAAAAAGAAAATGACCAGACAGGCGCCCATGAGTGGTCGGAAGACTACTGGAAGCTAGGTATTTCAGCTAACTATGCACTAAACAGCAGCTGGCGTGTCTTTGGTGAAGTGAGCTATAAAGACATCAAGTTCGAAGATAACAGTAATTCAGAGTTCGATGGTTACATCCCGCTATTTATTGCCGGTATTAACTACAGCTTCTAATTTTCCTTCTTTTACTATCGATGTATCCAGGCCGTTTTCGCGGCCTGGAATAACAAAATCAATAAATATAATAAGTTACTATTAAATTTATTAAGAAAATAATAATAAACCATGTGTATTGGACGTAAATTGAACCTTACGGCAAGCTGAACTTTACGCGAATATGCATGGATTTACGTATATCACACATCTTTTTATTCGCTACACTCATTGTGTAGGCAATAATGCCGCTATATACGGATGTGAGGTATAGGATGAAAAAACTATTATTGGCGTTAGTTTTAGTGGTACCAGCATTTGGGGTTTTGGCTTCATCATCAAGCTCTCCTTCAAGCTCATCTTCAAATAATGGCAGCCTTTCCGGTAGGCATTCAGAGTCTTATCAAGTTTGCTATATCGATGGCAAAGCTATCATGCTTCAACAAAACATGTGTTATGCCAAAGGCGGCAGTCTAGTAAAACCAAATTAATTAGGTTTAATTTTTCCTTTTAAAATGCACTTATAATGCAAGCGATATTAAATTAAGCAGGCTTTTTATTTTATATAAAAAGTCTGTTTGACTATTATTTCAATTGTAATGTAAGACACTTCTTCATAGCATTATTGCCTATTGCCTATTGCCTATTGCCTATTGCCTATTGCCTATTGCCTATTGCCTATTGCCTATTGCCTATTGCCTATTGCCTATTGCCTATTGCCTATTGCCTATTGCCTATTGCCTATTGCCTATTGCCTATTGCCTATTGCCTATTGCCTATTGCCTATTGCCTATTGCCTATTTAAACCATAAATTAAAGACTCAACCTAAAGGAATAGGGTAACGGCAGTGTTAGACATGAAAGAACTCCCCTCGATAAGAGCGCTTCGAACTTTTATCGCTGTTGCCAATCATCTGAGCTTCTCCAAAGCCGCTAGAGAGCTATCCCTTACCCAAGGGGCTGTCAGTAAGCAAATTGCTCAATTAGAACAGCAGCTTGGCCTGCCTTTGTTTGAACGCCACCTCAATGGTATCCGGTTATCTAGTGTCGGGTTGCGGTATTTACCCCAGATAGCGGAATCGCTAGAAGCCCTGCAAAATGCTACGGCCAGCCTGCGCCAGCTTGATCAGGTTGATGAAGTACTGACGGTCAATGTGACCCCATCTTTTGCTAGTCTCTGGCTTATCCCGAAGATAAATAGTTTTGCCAATGCTTTCCCTCATCTTCAAGTACAATTGAAAACCGGGGATGGGATGGTCAATGATATTAGCACTGACAACGACATCATCATTCGCTGTTTACCTCTTGCCAAGCATTACGAAAATGCCACTCTCTTATGCTACGAAAGTCTTCGGCTGGTGGCATCAGCTAATTTGTTACAGTTAAGGCCAATCAGGCACATTGATGATTTAGCTAATCATGTTTTTCTACCGCAAGTTACCCGGCCGCAATTGTGGGAGCAATTCAGAACCCATCATGACATTGCATTTCCAATGGATTTCTACGGCGTGGGATTTGAGCACTTTTATCTATCATTGGAGGCGGTGAGAAACCAGTTGGGCTTGGCTTTATTGCCCGATTTTATGGTTGATGATTTGCTCGCCGAGCAGTCGCTATTTAACCCACTTAATTCTGCGATGACCAGCCATTATGGTTATTACATAATTGTGCCTCATTATAAACGCCATGCCCGAAAGGTGTGTGTGTTTACTCAGTGGTTAGCCGACATGATGGACAACAGCCAAGATCATATTTCCTAGCATTTATGTTCTCGTAAGTCCTTATTCGTGATCTTATCAGCAAATATTCTCTCTAATTGTGTTTACACTGCTTTTTGATTAATAAGTCGATCTTTGTGCTAGTTTAATCAAAATAAAAAGAATAACTGAATAATATTTCAACATTCCAATAGGTGTTCACACCATAGGAGAGATACGATGACGAAGATGTCTATTACGCTGTTGAGTGCCGCTGTTCTATCTGCACTTAGCATGAGTGCTAATGCTTGTACGGGGTTGATTGTGGGTAAAGGAGCATCGGTAGATGGCAGCATTATGATTGCCCGCAACGAAGACTTTGGCATCAATAACTGGAACAAACACCTTGCCTATCGCCCACAGCAAATCAACGAAGCGGGCGATTGGACCTTAGGTAATGGTTTAATTGTCCCTATGCCGAGCCAGTTTTTTGCCTATTCGGCAATTCCTGACTGGGACGCGCTGACCGTTGATAAAGACGGCAAGTATTACGAAGAGCGCGGCATCAACCAGTACAATGTCGCTGTTTCAGCCACCACCAGTGCCGAGGTCAATGACAAAGCGGCCAAGGCTGACCCATTGGTAAAACCCGGCATCATCGAAGCGGTGATCCCAACCCTTATCCTGCCGCAGGTGAAAACAGCCAAGGAAGGGGTTGAACTGCTAGGTCAGTATATTGAAGAGTACGGCGCCGGAGAAGGTAACAGCTTGTACATTGCCGATGTCAATGAAGCTTGGTTGTTTGAAATCGGTTCTGGGCACCACTGGATTGCCGTTAAAGTGCCAGATGATAGCTATGCGATGATTGCCAATGGCTTGCGGATCCATGGGGTCGATTTGGATGCACCGGATGTGATGCACTCAGAAGGGCTACTGGATTTCGTCAAGCAGCACAAGTTGCTCGATAAGCCAGATGCCAGTTCATTTAACTTTGCCAAGGCCTTTGGGGTGATTGGCGATGTCTACAACGTGGACCGCGAGTGGTTGGGGCAGGCAATGCTGACGCCTTCGCAGGTGCAGGATACCCGCGAGCAGCAATACCCGTTGTTCATGAAGCCTGATGACAAGATTTCGGTCGGCGATGTCGCTAGTGTTTTGGGTTCAACCTATGAAGGCACCAAGCTGGCTGACAAAGGGGAGCGGCCTATCCGGGTAGAACGCCAGCTTGAGTCGCATATTATTCAGCTTCGCCCTGATATGCCTGAAGAGTTCCAGGGCATCATCTGGCAGAGCTATGGTGTATTGTCTGAATCTGTGTTGGTGCCGTTATACACCAGCTTGCAAGAGTACCCAACCCCGTACACGGTTGGTACCGATACCTACAGTGATGACTCGGCTTACTGGCAGTTCCGAAGCCTGACGGCACTGGCTACTGCCAATCCGGACAAGTACCTGCCAATGCTAAAAGCGACCTGGGACAAGGAAGAGAGCAAGCTTTACAAGCAAGTGAGCAATATGGATATGCTGCTCAAAGATATGTACAACCAGGATAAAGCGACCGCAGTCGAAATGGCTTCGGATTTCTCTTACGGCCAGTTGCAGCGCACCTTGAGCATGGCAACGGAGATCCGCTACAAGATGATGACGGACCTGACCAAGAGCACCGAGAAAAAATATAGCGAAGAAGAGTTCAAGAAGATTATGAGTCTTTAGCTAATCACTGTTGGTGTAGGTCTGCTGCACTAAACCTTATTTTTTCTGAAATGTTTGCCATCAATAAAAAGAGCGCGTATGCGCTCTTTTTTAGTTCAAGCATGACTTGCAGATATCTCAGTTACATCAAGCCGACTTCTTTGTAGTATTTTGCTGCACCAGGGTGGAGCGGGGCAGAAAGACCGTCTCGGATCATCTCTTCTTTCTTCAAGTGGGCAAAGGCTGGGTGGAGCTTTTTGAAGTCATCGAAGTTTTCGAATACCGATTTGACGATGCTGTATACCACGTCATCTGGTACTGACGTTGAAGAGACAAAGGTGGCACCTACACCGAAGGTGGTGACATCAATAGCGTTGCCTTTGTACATACCACCCGGCACCGTTGCGACACGGTAGAAGCTGTTGTCCTCTATCAGCTTGTTCACCTTGTCACCGGCAACGGTAATGATTTTGCTATCACAAGACGTGGTAGCTTCTTTGATAGCACCGCTTGGGTGGCCAACGGTATAGATCATGGCATCAATTTTGTTATCGCAAAGTGCTTTTGACTGTTCAGAAGCTTTTAGCTCAGAAGCCAGTTTGAAATCCTTCATTGACCAGTCGTATCTTTCCATCAACACTTCCATGGTGCCGCGCTGACCTGAGCCTGGGTTACCGATATTTACGCGCTTGCCTTTAAGATCTTCGAAGGTTTTGATCCCTGAATCGGCACGGGCAACGATAGTAAACGGTTCTGGATGGATGGAGAAAACCGCACGCAGATCTTTGTATGCCCCGTTGTCGGCAAACTTGCTGGTACCGTTGTAGGCATGGTACTGCCAGTCAGACTGGGCGATACCAAGGTCGAGCTCACCGGCTCGGATGGTATTGATGTTATAGATAGAGCCGCCAGTACTTTCGACCGAGCAGCGGATGTTGTGATCTTTTCTGTCTTTGTTGACCAAGCGGCATATTGCCCCACCTGTAGGGTAATATACCCCAGTGACACCACCTGTACCTATGGTAACGAAACGGCTTTCGGCAAAAGATAGCGTCGAGGTACCCAGTAAAACGGCGGCACCGGTGTAGGCAAGAAGCTTGTTGATAGATCCCATAGAAGTCCCTTTTGATGAGTTTTACGCAAAAAGCAAAGCCAATGGATACTGCTTCTGGCTAAGCAGTGAGGAGCTGGCGAAAATGGTTAGCATCAAGGGTTGCGAGACCTAAATGCTTGGCGGTTTCGACAAGGTTAGCCACTTGTTCTGCGTTGGTTGAGGCTACTGTACCTTGATGATTAACATGGTTATTTTCAAAGCCAACCCGAATATCTCCACCCATAATCATAGACGCTGTCAGGCAAAGGTGTTCATATTTTCCAAAAGCGCAAACTGCCCAACGTTTATCATGATTAAACAATCGCTGTTGCAAGAAAGGTGAGAGGTCTCGCGGTGAGGCGGTTTGGTGTTGGTCGTAGCGACCGAGCACCAGCAAGATATGGTGGTTATAGGCAGGCAGTAATCCTTTTTCCAACAATGCAAAGTAGCGTTCAAGATCTTGCGGACTATAAAGAATGTATTGGGCGATGATCCCTTGCTCGGCGATACCATGGAAAAAGCCGCTCGCTGTATCAAGGTAGGCAGTATCTGAATATTGGCTTTCGGGGATTAACTCACTAAGAGCCAAGGAGGCAGCTTCTGGCTTTACTTCGGTGATTAAGGCCATTTGTTGGCTAGGGGAATACTGCCCGACTGCCTCTGTGGTTAGCTGGACAATAATGCTGTCACCCACTTGCTCTTTCAGGGCGTGGTAGAGATGGAGGTTATCGCCGACTTCCAAGGAGTGCTTGCCATTTCTATCCCTGGCATGAAGGTGCACCATAGCCGCCCCTGCATCGCGGCAGGCGATAACCTCATCAATGATTTCCTGCCGAAGCATCGGCAGGGCAGGGTGATCGGCTTTGGTTTTCCTAGCCCCGTTGGGGGCCACAATTATCGCGGTCTTGCCCTGATATAGCTTGTTTGACATTGGTTTTCTTCCCGTTAGTTTTATCGCCTATCGCCTATCGCCTATCGCCTATCGCCTATCGCCTATCGCCACCCCACCGATGCTTGCAACAGGGAGGTATGTAGTTTGCTAACCAGCTCATCCAAATGGTGTTCTTCAATAATAAAAGGCGGAGCCAATAAAATATGGTGGCCAGCTTTGCCGTCTATCGTTCCTGACATGGGATAGCACATCAGCCCGTTGCTCATGGCCGCTGATTTAATCGCTTTGTGAGCCTGCGAATAGCTGGAAAGGGGGGCTTTGGTCTTTTTGTCTGCGACTAATTCTATGCCGATAAACAGCCCCTTGCCCCGGATATCCCCGATGTAAGGTAACTCCCCTAAGCTCTCGTTGAGTTTGGCCATGAGTTGGCTACCACGGAGTTTGACGTTGTCGAGTAGGCCGTCATCGACAATGGTATCAACGGTCGCTAGCGCCGCGGCACATGCCATCGGATGGCCCATAAATGTATGGCCATGCTGGAAAAACCCGCTACCTTTTGCGATGGCTTGGTAGATCTTGTCGTGGACGATGGCAGCGCCGATAGGCTGGTAGCCAGCGCCAAGCCCTTTGGCAACAGTAACAATGTCAGGCGCGATCTCTTCTTGCTCAAAGGCGAAAAAGGTACCAGTACGGCCAATACCGCACATCACCTCATCAAGGATCAGTAACACATCATAGGTATCGCAAATCTCCCTGATCCGCTTGAAATAACCAGCAGTAGCAGGAAGCGCCCCAGCGGTTGCACCTACCACGGGCTCGGCAATGAATGCCATGACGTTGTCGGCTCCCAGCTCAAGGATCTTTTGTTCTAGCTCATTCGCTACCCTAAGGCTGTAGCCCAGCTCTGATTCTCCCGGCTGCTGATCACGATAAGCATAGCAAGGGGCAATGTGATGGGCTGAGGAGAGTATCGGCCTGAAAGGTTCACGCCGCCACTCATTACCACCGACCGAAAGTGCGCCGAGGGTATTGCCATGATAGCTCTGTCGCCGGGCGATGAATTGGCTTTTCGTTGGTTTGCCCTTTTCGACAAAGTACTGCCGCGCCAATTTCAGTGACGCTTCCACCGCTTCGGAGCCGCCACTGACAAAGTAAGTGTGGTTCAAAGCTTCTGGTGCAAGTTCTGTCAGTCGCTTAGCCAGTTGCTCACTACTTGCACTGGTAAAAAAACCGGTATGGGCATACGGAATGCTATCTAACTGTTGGCTGATGGCCGCCTTTACCCTTTGGTTGTTATGGCCCAAATTTGATACTGCTGCACCACCGCAACCATCGAGGTATTGCTTCCCTTCGCTATCTGTCAGGTATATCCCTTGCCCGCTAACTACGGTGGGTAGCGGCGTATGGCAATGGCGGTGGAGAACATGGCTCATTATTAGATTCCTTGCATATAGTTAATAGCTTGATTGTTGAGCGGACCCAGCCTCTGTGGCAAACGAATAAAAGTGCAGGGGTATGAAAAAATAGAATAGGGGACAAGAAAAGCATGGCGCATGACTAAATAGTAAGGCTGTTTTCGTAATTTTTACGTTATTCGAGGTTGTTTTAACGAAATTGCGACGGCTTAATCCGTCTTGCGGGTAAAGAAAATAACTAAAACTGTTGTTTTTAGCGTTTTACTGATACTTGTATTTTCTTTAATGTGATCGGCTTAACGTAAGCGTTTACGTTAATGATGCATAATCCGCTGCATTGAGATGGATTGATACGGAAGAAGAGCAAGACATGGCAGAGGCTTACCGCCCTAAACTTCATATGACGCCGGACCAGGGATGGATGAATGATCCAAACGGTTTGGTCTATTTCAACGGGCACTATCATCAATTTTACCAGTACTACCCGCATGACACGGTGTGGGGGCCGATGCACTGGGGGCACAAAATTAGCCAGGACTTGATTAACTGGCAGGAGCTGCCGCCGGCACTCTATCCTGATGAGTCGGGAATGTGTTTCTCTGGCAGTGCAATTGTTGATTGGAACAATACATCTGGTTTGTTCGAAAATGGTAAGCTGGGCTTGTTGGCCTTCTATACCTCATTTATCCAGCCTGAGGTAATTTTGACCGATGGCCGCAAGGTTGAAGACCCTATCCAGCAGCAAGCGTTGGCCTATAGCCAAGATGGGATGATTTGGAAAAAGTACCATGGCGGCCAGCCAATCATCCCCGCACGTGGCAACCCGGACTTCCGTGATCCTAAGGTCATCTGGCACTCAGCCAGCCAAACTTGGGTGATGGTGGTATCTTGTGGTCAGCATCTTGAATTCTATCGCTCTACCAATTTATTGGACTGGCAACTAGTCAGTGAGTTCGGCTACCGTCATGGTGCCCACAGCAAAGGGCCATGGGAATGCCCCGACTTGTTCGAGCTTCAAGTAGAAGGCAGCGAAGAGAGCCGCTGGGTATTGGTTGTTGGTATCGGCGAAGGTGCCCATTGTGGTGGTGCAGGTACCCAATACTTTATCGGTGATTTCGACGGTAAGACCTTTACTAACCATAACCACCCAGAAGAAATCCTATGGCTCGACTTTGGCCGTGATTATTACGCGACCCAGTCATTTTCTGATCTTCCGAGCGAAGATGGCCGCCGGATCGTCAGTACCTGGATGAGCAATCATCAATACTCTCTGGAATTGCCAACGCAAGCCTTCCGTAGTTCGATGGCGATGCCGCGTGAGCTTTTCTTGTTTGAGAGCAAAGCAGGCTTGCGTGTCGGGCAGCGTTTTGTCCGTGAACTCGACACTGTGCTGGGTTTTGAGCCGAATACCGAGAGTGAATTCTCTGTCTTTGAGGGGATAAGCAAGGAGGAGAAAAACACGGTGATGAAATGTGAATTCATGGCGGCGCTTTCTCAAGGCCAAACCCTCTCACTGGCTCTGTTTGAAGATCATGATATCAAGTTCCAGTTCAAGCACCTTAAGGCTGGGCTTGAGGTTCGCTCCCTGCGCAAAGGGCAATTCGGGCAAACGCGTATCGATGAGCACTACCCCCATGATTACTGCGTTGTTCTTCCTGTCGGCCCTGAGTTTTCTATCTCTGTCTTAGTGGACAACGGTTCAGTTGAATTGTTGATCAACGGCGGTGAGTTCAGCTTTACCAATTTGGCCTTCGCCCGCAATACCGAAGCGATGTACGCAATCTGTGTTGATAACGGCGAGTTACCTATCCTGAAAAGTGCCGTCAAAATGTTAATGCAAGGAGAGCAGGCATGCTAACGCTTCAACAGGCTGAAAAAGCCCTAGCCCAGGTGCTCGATTCTATCGAACTGCCTAAATTGACCAAGAAAGACGAGCAGGCTTTTCTAAAACGTCTGGATGAACACTTCCCGGCCTTGGTGATCAAGCTGCACCAGTTATACGGTGAGCGTTATGATTTTTTCCTCCACCTACAACAGTTGGTGGTGGTATTAGCCAAGGCGTTTGCTGCCCGCAAGCGAAAGTGGAAGAACCTGGATGAACGCCGCCTTAAATCACCGGCATGGTACCGCGACGAGAAAATGCTGGGGATGGCGGTGTATGTTGATTTGTTCGCGGGCGATCTGAACAAGCTCAAAGCCAAGATCCCATATCTAAAGTCCATGGGGATCACATACCTGCATTTGATGCCTTTGTATAAGGCGCCGGAAGGTGACAGTGACGGTGGCTATGCCGTGTCCGATTATCGTTTGGTCGACCCGAAGTTGGGTTCAGAAAAAGACTTGGTTGCCCTTGCCGATGCTTTGTCAGCAGAAGGGATCAGTCTGGTATTGGATTTTGTTTTCAACCATACCTCAGATGAGCACCGCTGGGCGGAAGCGGCAAAAGCTGGCGATCCTGAATTCAAAGAGTTCTACTACTTCTTCGAGGACAAGCAGGAAGTAGATGACTATAACCAGACCTGCCGTGAGATTTTCCCGACAGTGCGCCGCGGAAGCTTTACTTTCCTCGAGCCTCAGCAAGAGTGGGTATGGACAACGTTCAACAGTTTCCAGTGGGATCTGAATTACGCCAATCCGGCAGTGTTCAATGCCATTACTGATGAGATGTTGTTCTTGGCCAACATTGGCTGTGAAGGGCTTCGCTTGGATGCACTAGCGTTTATCTGGAAGGAAAAGTGGACCCAATGTGAGAGCCTGCCGAAAGCCCATACGCTGATCCAGGCATTCAACAGCTGTTTGCAAATTGTCGCGCCTGCGGTGTTGTTCAAGTCAGAAGCGATCGTCCACCCGGATGAAGTGGCGCAGTACATCGGCAAGGATGAGTGCCAGCTGTCTTACAATCCATTGATGATGGCCTTGATGTGGGAGAGTCTGGCGACCCGCGAAACCAAGTTGCTGACCGCGTCGCTGAAAAAGAGCTTTGAGATCTCACCGGACTGCAGTTGGGTAAACTATATCCGTTGCCACGACGATATCGGTTGGACTTTCGATGACGCCATCGCCGATCAGTTGGGTATCAATGGTTTCGACCACCGCCGCTTCCTCAACCAGTTCTACACTGGTCGTTTTGATGGCTCGTTTGCCGAAGGGGTGCCGTTTCAGGAAAACCCGACTACCGGTGATTGCCGGGTCTGTGGCTCGCTGGCATCACTTGCCGGCCTCGAACGTGGCCTAGAACAAGACGATAACCAGTTGATTGAATTGGCTCTCAAGCGCATTCGCTTGCTCAATAGTATCAACTTGAGTATTGGTGGTATCCCGCTGATTTACCAAGGTGATGAGCTAGGTATTCTCAACGATCACAGCTACCTGGAAGATAGCAGAAAAGCCGATGATGCCCGTTGGGTAAACCGGCCTGCAGTGACCGATGACGCCATTGGCAAAGCGCAACTGCCGGGGTCATTCGAGGCGTCGGTGAACCAGTCGCTAAAAGCAATGATCAAGCTTCGCCAGAACAATGAAGTGTTTGGCGCTTCCCGAACCGAGATTCTGGAAACCTATAATCCACACTTGTTTGCTTATGCCCGCCTGAATGACAACGGCCAGACAATGCTGGCTATCTGTAACTTCAGCGAGCAAGAGCAACAGGTTCCGTTTTCAATCACCGATATTTTAGCCACTGCATCTGTGCTAGATATTTTGAATCACTCCCCTTTGCAACCTACGGATCAGATTACGCTGGGGGCGTATGACGTGAAATGGTTGGTACCTGCCTAACTGGTAAATAGGGATACCCCGTAACATTGTGTTCTTTGGCCGGTATGCGTTGAGTGACTCGCTACCGGCCTTTTTTTATTTATGCGACGGCCAATGCTTTATCTTGGGAGATGAATGATAAATCCAAGCTCTTCGCAACACTTTCGTTGGTCACCTTGCCATGGATGACATTCAGGCCATTCTTGAGGTGCTGATCGGCCTGCAGTGCCCGTTTGTAACCTAGGTTGGCCAAGCGCAGGATATACGGCAGGGTCGCATTGTTGAGGGCAAATGCTGAGGTACGGGCGAGGGCGCCTGGCATATTACCCACGCAATAGTGCACCACATCGTCAACAATGTAGGTAGGTTCATCGTGGGTGGTGACCCTTGAGGTGGCAAAACAGCCCCCTTGGTCAATGGCGACATCGACCAATGCTGAGCCTGGACGCATTGCTTTTACCATGGCTTCGGTGACCAACTTGGGCGCTGCCGCGCCGGGTATCAGCACCCCGCCAATGACTAAATCCGCTCCAACAACCGCATCTTCAAGGTTCTGCTGATTTGAGTAGACAGTTTTCACACTGGAGCCAAACTGGACATTGAGTTTACGTAGGGTATCGATATTGTTGTCCAAAATGGTGGTGTCTGCACCAAGGCCAACAGCCATTTGGGCGGCATTGGAGCCCACCACACCGCCACCGATAATGGTCACTTTTGCTGGGGCGACACCGGCAACACCACCGAGCAGCAGGCCGATCCCGCCTTGTGATTTCTCTAAGCAGGCGGCGCCGGCCTGAATGGACATTCGGCCCGCCACCTCTGACATTGGGGCCAATAATGGTAGGCTGTTATTCGGACCCGTTACCGTCTCATAAGCAATGCAGACGGCATCGCTGGCCAACAGATCTTCAGTCTGCGCCATATCAGGGGCAAGGTGCAGGTAGGTAAAGAGCAGTTGTCCCGGGCGAAGACGGGCACGCTCTACGTCCAATGGCTCTTTGACCTTGACGATCATCTCGGCGGCTTCGAATACTGCATCGGCATCGGGCAGAATATGCGCCCCTGCTTTTTGGTATTCTGCGTCACTGCAGCCAATCCCCATGCCGGCAGTGCTTTCGACGAAAACCGTATGGCCCTGGGCGCAAACCTCACGCACGCTTGCTGGCGTCATGCCGACACGGTATTCATGAACTTTAATTTCCTTAGGTACGCCAATTTTCATGGTTAACTCCTTTTATGCAATATCGTTTGAATCTTGTTTGATGACCTTGAAGTTGTCCCAAGCCTGCGACGTAGGCATGACTTCAAGGCTATTGATGTTGATATGGGCAGGTTGCTGGGCAATCCAACCAATAATCTCAGCAATATCTTCAGGCTTTAGCGGGTTGGTTTGCTCATAGATTGCGTTGTATTTGGCTTGGTCACCATCGAAACGGACCAGGCTAAACTCGCTTTCGGACAATCCCGGCTCCAAACTGGTGACCCGAACCCCAGTACCTGCAAAATCACTGCGGAGATTACGGCTGAACTGGGCGACAAAGGCTTTGCTTGCGCCGTAAACATGGCTGCCTGGATAGGCCCAATTGGCCGCAATGCTGGCTAAGTTGATGATGCTTGCTTTGGGTTGCTGCTTGAGAATTGGCAGCAACGCATGGGTGACATTGACTAGACCGGTTACGTTGGTATCAATCATGGTATGCCAGTCACTGAGTTTGGCTTGGTCGGCGGGTGATGCCCCCAAAGCTAGGCCAGCATTGTTGACTAAAACCTCAATGTTTTTGAATGAGGCGGGAAGCTCTTCGATAGTTTTCTGGATCTGCTGGGTATCCCGTACATCCATAGCAGCAAAATGAACCGGGGCTAAGAGAAAGAGCTCGTCAGCCAGTTTTCTAAGCCGCTCTTCCCGGCGCCCGGTAATGATTAAGGCGTAACCCTCGCGGGCAAAATAGCGTGCGGTAGCAAGGCCGAACCCTGAGGTTGCCCCTGTTATTAAGACGGTTGGTTGAGCCATGGTTAATCTCCTTATAAACCAAAAGCAAAGAAATGTCGGAATGCTGCATGTAACAGCAACCAGCCCGAGAGTGAAATAAGCAGGTAGTAAGCACCGTGATGGATGGCGGCAATGTGCCTACGACTAAATAATTGTTGGCCAATCAAAACGCCAATCACCGCAATGACTAGTGAGGCTACCGGAGCATCAGGCAGCAGGGAAAAGGACTTATTTAGTCCATACCCCAAACCGACAGCCATACAGGTCGTGAGAAAGAAATAACAAATCAATGTATCTCGCTGCTTTCCTGCAGGTAGCCCGCTGTAGCGCAAGTGAATTACTACGGGGGCACCGCCTGCCGATACTGCGCTGGTTGTCCAGCCTGACATTACGCCGCACAAAACCGGTGAGGCAATGGCCTTTTGTGCCAGCGCAAGCTTTAGTTTGGGCATCAGCGCCATCGCAAGGATTGTTGCTGGAACCAATAGCCGCAAACTACTTTCTGGCAACCAATGAAGTAATGCTAGGCCTGCAGGTATTCCTGCCATCGTCGCCAGTAAAATTTGGCGCAAGGCATGAAAATCGGTGTTGTCCCAACTTTTAGCTACCAAGGGTAAGCTGATCAGCAAGTCCATGAGTAAAATTGCCGGGACGGTTTCCGCAACCGGGTAGTAAAGCGTGAGCACCAAAATCGCGATGGCAGAAAAGCCAAAACCGGTATAACCGCGGATAAAGGCAGCGATAAAAAGTACTAAAGGTATGCTAATTGAGATAAACACACTGCCATCCTTGCCTGTTGCCAATCATTCATAGCTTCAGATTAAGAATTAGCAGTGTGGTTGATTAGAGCCAGTTCATTATTTTTGTGGGGACAGTTGCGAAATAACTTCAGCCAGTTTGCGGATCCCCGGTTCAATTTTACTTTCTGGAATAGCAAAGAAACCCAGACGGATAAAGCCCCGGTTCTGGTTTTGTGGCGAGGAAAAATGTACATCGCCAACCTCGATCAAAACGCCAGCCTGCATGGCATGGTTCTGCAGTTCTTGGGTACAGACCCCATCGGGTAGCTTGAGCCAGAAGGCACTTCCTCCCAATGTCTGACTGGTCATACATTGTGGCAGGTAAGCTTCTATACATTGGCGCATAGCTTGCCATTTTTCGCTGTAATGGCTGCGAAGCTTTCTCAGGTAGGTATCGTAATAGCCCATTGATATAAACAGTGCGCAGGTACGCTGGTTATTGGCTGGAGGATGTCGGTACATCAGGCGCCTAAGTTGTCTGGCGGCAGTGATCAAGGTTTCATCGGCGACCATAAAGCCAACCCTCAAACCCGGTGACAGGGATTTGGATAAGCTGCCAACGTAAATGACCCTGCCACTCTCGTCGAGGCTTTTCAGTGATGGCAGTGGTTCGGCGATAAGGTTGACTTCGCTGTCATAATCGTCCTCGATAACAATGAAATCATGGCTTTCAGCGGCATCCAAAAGTGCTTTTCGCCTAGTCATGGACATGGTGACATTCGTCGGTACCTGATGGCTGGGTGTTGTATAAACATAGTCACAACGATATAGACTGGGGTTGAGAGCCAAGCCTTGCTGGTCGATGGGCAGAGGTTGGATATCTGCCCCGTGACTGGCGAAAATGTTTCGTGCATCCGGGTAACCCGGATCCTCCACGCCGATGGTTGTGGTGCCATTGGAGAGGAGGTTTGCCAGCAAGTAGAGGGAGTTCTGGGTTCCTATCGTGATAAGGATCTGCTCTGGCCTGGCATGGATGCCCCGTTTGCTCAGTACATTGCTTTGTATCTGTTTCACCAGCGCAGGATCGTCACTGTCTATTGAGTCGGAAATCCAGTCTTTAATTACACTGGCGCGCTGGGCCAGACGGCCACACTCCCGCCAGTGGTTAAGTGGAAATAGCGAGTGGTCTGGCTGGCCGAAAATAAATGGGTAAGGATATTGCTGCCAATCGCTGGGCTTTTCGATATTGCGCTGTTGGCTGAGTCCTGGCTTTATCCGGTTGTACCAAAATTGTGCAGGGCGCGATCCTATTGTGGGCAGCGAAGACGAAGGTGCTGGTGTCATGGTTGAACTTGCCGGATTGACAAAATACCCGCTGCGTTGGTGGGATAACAGGTAACCCTCATCAACCAGTCGATCATAGACCAGTACGACAGTATTGCGTGAAACCCTCAGCATCGTTGCCAGTTTTCGGCAAGACGGCAGCGCTTTGTCGCTGAAAACCCCGTCATTGATTTTTTCCAGCAAGTGCTCGCGAATTTGTTCCTGGAGGCTGCGTTCTGGCGAAAATTGAATATGGATTAAGTGCTCACTTTTCATTGCATCATCCTTGATATCAAAACATCTTCCCTGTTTTCAGCACGATATGTGCCAAAGTGCATTCGTGCTGGCTCTGTTGCCCCTACAAAAATTTCAAACTGGCGCTATGGGGCAGGAACAAGCTTGCCTAATTTGGGGGTATGTAAAGACAGGGAGTGATCGATATGCATTTGCACAGCCAGCATTTTACCGCCACTGATTTATTGGCAATGGACAAAGACGCCGTTTGGCACCATATGACGCAGCATGCTACCCAAACCGTTCCAATGATGGTGCGGGGGCAGGGGAGTTATGTCTGGGATATTCACGGCAATCAGTATTTGGACGCCTCATCCGGAGGCGTGTGGTGCGTCAATGTTGGGTACGGGCGCGAGAGTATTGCAGAAGCCATCAAGGAGCAACTGGTGAGCCTCAACTATTTTGCAGGTACGGCCGCGACCCCCGTTGCTGCGCAATTTGCGGCTAAATTGCTCGAGCTGATGCCCGGAATGGGCAAGGTGTATTTCTCGAATTCAGGCTCAGAGGCCAATGAGAAGGCGTATAAAATTGTCCGTCAGATAGCGGCGAAAAAATACGGGGGGAAAAAGCATAAGATCCTCTACCGTGAGCGGGATTACCATGGCACGACGATTACCTGTCTCAGTTCCACAGGTCAGGAAGAGCGGCGAAACCAGTATGGGCCGTTTACACCGGGGTTTGTCGAGTTTCCCCATTGCAGTGAATACCGCAGCCAGTTTGGTGATGTGGACAATTACGGGGAATTGGCTGCAAAAGCCTTTGAAGATGTGATTTTACAAGAAGGGCCGGATACCGTGGGTGCCGTTGTCATTGAACCTATCACGGCTGGTGGCGGGGTGATCACGCCGCCCGAGGGTTACCTGCCAGCGATAGAAGCGATCTGCCGCAAGTACGACATCCTGCTCCATATTGATGAAGTGGTGTGCGGGGTTGGCCGGACAGGTGCTTGGTTTGGATACCAGCATTACGGGATCAAGCCTGATATTGTCACCATGGCAAAGGGGGTAGCCTCGGCCTATGCCGCCATATCCTGTACCGTGGTGACAGAAGAAGTATTCAATCAATTTGCCGATGAGCCGCTGGAGCGCGAGAGCTTTTTCCGCGATATCAGTACCTATGGGGGCTGTACTGCAGGTCCTGCCGCAGCATTGGAAAACTTGAATATCATTGAGCAGGAAAATCTGGTCGAGAATGCTGCCCATATGGGGGAATACCTTCGTGCCAGGTTGGATGAACTTAAAGCTCGTTATCCGTTGATTGGTGATGTCAGGGGGAAAGGATTATTTCTCGGACTCGAGCTGGTTGAAGACCCTGTTACCAAGCAGCCGGTGGATGAGAAGGTGGCCATGCAGGTCGTCGGCCTGTGTGCCAAGCATGGGGTATTGATCGGTAGGACGAACCGTTCATTTCGAGACTATAACAATACTTTGTGTCTAAGTCCGATGCTGACCCTTACCCGTGATGAAGCCGACGACATCATATTGGCACTGGATAGGGCATTCACTGAATTGACCCTATAAAACCTAATCAATGGGTAAAAGGCTGCTTCGGCGGCCTTTTTTGATCGTATTTAGCACTGGCTAAAGATATTTCCCTTTATGCGCTGGATTTGCCGGGATTTTGTTTTGCACGTTTTATGAGCATGGTCATGGTGCAAACCTGGACCAATTAACCTCTGAACTGGCACTACCGAAAGGCAGGTGAGATTCGTAGTGTAACCACTAATCCATCGACAAAAGGAAGTGACTATGACTCGTAACACGACATTTTTCGGGATGAAAGAATTGGCTTTGGCTGGCGTTATGGCGGCAACATTATCTAGCCCTGCAATGGCAGCGAAAGAGGTAACTATCGGCTATCAGGGGATGTTCAACCCGATGAAATATGCCATTGACCAGAAGTTATTTGAAGACGCTACGGGCTATTCAATTAAATGGCGTAAGTTCGATTCAGGGGCCCGTGCAATAACGGCAATGGCCTCGGGGGCGGTGGATATGACCGTTGCGGGTTCTAGCCCTATCGCCAGTGCGGCCAGTAATGGTATTGAGATGGAACTGGTCTGGGTGATGGAAAACATCGCCGATGCCGAGGCTTTGGTCGTCCGCAAGGGCAGTGGTATCTCATCGCCCTCCGATCTTAAAGGCAAAACACTTGGCGTCCCTTTTGTCTCGACTACCCACTTCCACATGCTGTTCGCGCTTGAGCAATTTGGCTTGACCGAAAAGGATGTCAAGCTGATCAACATGCAGCCCGGTGCGATAGTGGCCGCCTGGCAACGCGGCGATATTGACGGTGCATTTATCTGGGACCCTGCGCTTGGCACCATCAAACAAGATGGTGAGGTGTTGATCACATCCAAGCAGTTGAGTGCGTGGGGCAAACCGACCTTTGACGGTCTGATTGCCAGTAAGTCCTTTACCCAAAGTCATGGCGACTTTGTGACAGAGTTCCTGACCGTTCTTGCCAAGACTGATGAGGAGTACCGCTCTAACAAAGAAGGCTTTTCTGCTGACCACCCCATTGCGGTTTCGGTTGCCAAGCTGACTGGTGGGGAAGCAAGCACGGTACCCGAGGCGATGAGCCTTTATGAATTCCCAAATGTTGACGCTCAGTTGTCATGTCAGTGGTTAGGTTGTGAAGCCAAAGGCGGGGCCGTAAAAGCGCTGGAGGCGACTTCGCAATTCCTGTTGCAGGAGAAAAAAATCTCTGGCCTGCAGCCTGATTACAGTGTTTTCGTTAATCCGAGTTATGCCGCGCAAATAGAGTTATAGCCTGCCACCTGGCAAAAAGGAGGGAAAGTATGGACAAGGATAAAGTGCTGGAAATCCATGATGTGTCTGTCATTTACGATGACCGCAACGGGGGAGAGGCCGTTACCGCATTATCGGGTGTGAATTTGAAAATCGAGCAGGGCGATCTGGTTGTTGCATTGGGGGCTTCTGGTTGCGGCAAAACCACCTTGCTTAACCTTATGGCTGGTTTCATCCAGCCATCGGCGGGTTACCTGACACTGGGCAATTCTGAAGTAAAGGGGTTACCGCGCGTTACCATGGGACGGGAAATTGGTGACCAAATTGTTGGCCCCGGTGCCGAACGGGGGGTGGTTTTCCAAAAGCATGCACTTTTCCCTTGGTTAGATGTGATTGAAAACACGGCATTTGGCCTGAAATTGCAAGGTGTACCCGAAGAAGAACGCCTGGAGCGCGCAGCGAAATACCTCAAATTAGTTGGGTTGGAAGATTTCCATCAGCACAAGGTATATCAACTGTCCGGCGGTATGCAGCAGCGTGTGGGGATAGCCAGGGCGCTGACAAACGACCCCAGTATTCTGCTGCTTGATGAACCCTTGGGGGCATTGGATGCATTGACCCGTGAAACCTTGCAGGAGCTACTGCTCGATGCCTGGCAGGCGACCAATAAGATGATGTTCTTCATTACCCACAGTGTGGAGGAGGCATTGTTTATGGCGTCAAGGCTGATTGTTATGTCCCCCCGTCCCGGAAGGATCACCCATAGCTTTGAGCTGGATTTCAACCGCCGTTTCTTGGAATGCCGTGATGCGCGTGCCGTCAAATCGATGCTGGATTTTATCGAGATGCGGGAAAAAATCCTCTCGATCATTCACCAAGATGAAAAGCCGGAGGTTGCAGCATGAGTAACACCAATACCGTTGAGCAAATTGATGTATTGAACCCGGTAGAAGTCACTGGCGATGATGCCCAAGACATGTTGCATGAGGTTGTGCCTGCCACAAAAAAAACAAGGCTACTGCCACATTACAGGGATACCGTTGGCCAAGATGGCAAACTACCGTTAGGTCCAATGCTTATCCGCGCATTGAAACAACGTACAGAGAAGGCTCCGAATTATTATGGTGAACCGGGGCAGGGGGACGCGAGGCTGGTCTCGGTGATTTCTGTCATTGGATTTATCTGCCTATGGGCATTGGTCACCGAGGCGGGATGGATTAAGCCGCTGTTTTTGCCCTCACCGATTGCGGTGGTGGAACGACTGGGTGATCTGGTAGTTAATGGATTCTCCGGTGTGTCGCTGGGCGAGCACCTGCTGGCAAGCCTGACCCGGGTGTTTGGGGCGTTTGCCTTGGCGGCGGTAACAGCCATTCCATTAGGGATATTGATTGGTACCAATGTATGGGTGAGAGGTGTGTTGGACCCTTTAATCGAGTTCTATCGTCCTTTGCCTCCACTTGCTTACCTACCGTTGGTGATTATCTGGTTGGGGATTGATGAGACCAGTAAAATCACCCTTATCTTTCTTGCGATGTTTGCACCGATTGCCTTGAGTGCCAGGGCTGGGGTGTCGTCGGCCAAAAGCGAGCAAATTCAGGCGGCATACTCGATGGGCGCCAGCAAATTTCAGGTCCTTTACCATGTCATTATAAAGAGTGCGATGCCGGAAATCCTGACCGGTTTGCGTATCGGCATCGGCTTTGGTTGGACAACCCTTGTTGCCAGTGAAATGGTCGCTGCACAGGCAGGTATCGGTTATATGGTGCTAAATGCGGCGGAGTTTCTGGTGACGGATGTCGTGATTGCCGGGATTATGATAATTGGCCTAATTGCCTATTCTTTTGATCTGTTCATGCGCTGGCTGGAAAAGAAACTGGTGCCGTGGAAGGGATATTAATCCTGTTAGTTTCCTTTAGGGGGCGGTAAGGGGCTGTTAGGGCCGGACACTCTTTTCAATTGATATCTGGGTAGTAAAAAAGACACCAAAGCGTCCTAAATCGGTCATTTAAGTCTGCCATGATGAAGAGGCTAAGAACCAGTGCCGACTTGCGGCGCATAACGAAGACTCATAACGTTAGGTTCCTTTCCGTTGGCCACCCTAGGGTGGCCTCTTTTCTTTAAAATGCAATATCGATGACTTAATTGTTTAACCTTCTAAGCACATACTTCTCCCGCTTTTTGCACTAAGGCCATTCTGTATGGGGTGGCTATGAGTACTTTCACTATTTTCGCGTTTTATCTAGACAGTTGTTCGCCGTTCCAATCATTTATTGTTGTTGGTCATTAACAATTAATGATAGGAGCGGTTTTTTATTTTTCGTACCGCTTCATTATCATTGTCGAGGCATCTACTTTAGCCATAAACCCTTTGGCGGCATCGGCTGTCATGAATGAGTCCATCGATGCTTGAGCATCTTCTGTGCTTTCCCAGTGAACAATTACCAGCCACTCCCCATTTTCTCCCTTTGCACTCTCTCGGGAGATGAAGCCTGGTTGTTTTGATACGTGCTCAATCTCAACAGCCTTGTCTAAAGGAAGAAACTCTTCGTAACTAACGCCGTTATTGAGAGTAAAAGTCGCGACTTCGATGACTTCGGCATGGGCATGGGCACAAAAGGCAGAGATACAACATACTGCTGTACTTAGGTATTTCATTTTCATAATTAGTACCTGTTTATTGATGCGAAGATATTTTCACTGAACGTTAGCGTAAGTAAAAATATAGCTGGCAGAGTGAAATTGATTGGCTTAACTATCAGAAAGATTGTGTTTAACCGAGGAAAATAGTTATTCAAGGACGAAACAAAAAAACAGCCCAACTGAGCTCATTTGTGATGCGAAAGTGTTTGCAGGAATTATGCTTAGCAGTGAAGAGATTCTTCTACCTTTGTACCTGATAAATAAAGGCTTTAAAGCAAAGCAAGTTAGCTTTCGTTTTGTCGTTTGAAATTAGCGGGCCTCAATTGGTGTCAAGGCCCGCAGCAAACCTAGAGGAAAAGGTGAAA
This sequence comes from Photobacterium sp. AWH4_225, assembly GCF_056158405.1. NCBI lineage: Bacteria > Pseudomonadati > Pseudomonadota > Gammaproteobacteria > Vibrionales > Vibrionaceae > Photobacterium > Photobacterium sp. AWH4_225. Next base: position 1,479,133 of record NZ_JBSWTF010000004.1, read on the forward strand.
ATTAGTTCTGGTGCGCCGGTAAGGTTTTGCTCTCATAAGCATCGGCAAAGCCGTGGTTTCTGTCGCGGTGACCGGCTTCGTCTTCGCGGATACGCAGGACAACATCCCTTAGCTTGGCATTGGCTGGGAGCTGGTAGTACTCAATCGCAATGTCTGGAGCTGGTGTGTTTTCAACTTCTCCGGCATCAATTTTTTCGAGGTATTCAGTGTAGCTTTTGCAGGCTTCTTCTTCGAAGTATCCGACCACACGGTGGGCGATACGTGATGACAACAAATAGATAAAGCTGTACACAACAAGAAAGACACCTTGCCCGAGCAATACCAATAGCCTCTCTATCCAGCTTGGCTTGGCGATATCAAGGAAGATCATCAGGTGCATGCGCTCGTTCTGCGCTTCATCAAGCAGCTCCTTGATCCAGCCTGCATCATCCCGCATCCGGCGTAATGATTTCAGGTGATTGAACATACCGGCAACCATGCCCGGTACGGCTGCAATGGTCTCAAGGATAACGGCACGCTTGGCATATTTTTTACCATAGAACAGGTTCAGGGAGAATTTAAGGAACTGCGTGATTTGATAGGCAACACGCTCCGAAAGCTTGGTGGCGCTGCGGTGGGTAATTTTAAAGCCTGACATAATAAATCCCCTATTTATAGTAGTGTTTCTAATGCTTTAGCATTGAAATTTGTCACCAATATATAAAACCGCTTTGTAACCAACTGTATTGTTCAAGCAGGGACTGTTGTGTCGGGTAACTGATTGTTTTAGTTGTAAACAACCTTATTTATTTGGTGGTTTTTTTTTGCTCTTAACAATTTGGTATTGTTGAAGAAGTTCCTTTTGCCAAATGTAACCGAAGTGGTGTGAGATAATTAACGGGCTAGGATGATAAATCCCTATTATTTATAATGACTTGCCGGTAAGTAACATCTTACGAGCATAGCGTGAGCTTAAATAATGATGAACAGGTAAATCATTGCCTTATAGCCAGACAAAGTGGTATGTTACAGTAACATTTTAAGCCTAGCTGTAACTTATCCTATTGTTATGACACAAGAACAACGAAAAGCGCGTCCTACCCTGCAAGATATTGCTGACCGTGTCGGCATCACCAAAATGACCGTCAGCCGCTATATGCGCAACCCTGAATCAGTGTCAGCCAAGACAAGGGATAAGATTGCCGAGGTGGTGGAAGAGCTGGGGTATATCCAAAACCGGGCGCCAGCCATGCTGTCGAAGTCTTCCAGCAAGGCGATAGGGGTGTTGCTGCCTTCATTGTCGAACCAGGTGTTTGCCAGCTTTGCCCAGGGCATCGAAGCGGTTACCAATGCCAACGGTTACGAGATCCTGATTGCCCACTTTAGTTACGATGAAGAAATTGAAGAGCGCAAAATTGCCTCTTTGCTTTCCTATCAGGTCGACGGCCTTATCCTGACTGGTACCTCTCATACCGAACGTACATTGCAGATGATCAAAACTGCCGGGGTGCCTGTGGTCGAAGCGATGGAGTTACCAAGTAACCCTGTCGATATGGTAGTGGGGCTGGATCATATCCACGCCTCCTATACGGCGGTGAAAACCATGCTAGATAAGGGCAAGCGCCACATAGCCTACTTTGGTGCCCGTTTGGATACCCGTACCAAACTGCGTATGGAAGGCTATGACAAGGCGATGGAAGAGGCCGGCTTGCCGAAATACCATATCCTGACCCATGAGCACTCCAGCTTTACCCTCGGGGGAGAGCTGTTAAGCCGTGCCTTGGCAGAGTGCCCAGAGTTAGACGGCGTGTTCTGTACCAATGATGATATCGCCATCGGTACTATCCTCGCCTGTAATGAACGAGGTATCGAAGTACCGCAGCGGATCAGTGTCGTTGGTTACAACGCCTTGGATATCGGCCAGGCTATCACGCCACGCCTAACCAGTATCTATACGCCGCGTTACCAAATTGGCGAGAAGAGTGCAGAGCTATTGCTCCAAGCCCTTGACGGTAAGCGAAGCGAGAGGAATGTGTTCGATATGGGCTTTACCATTAGCCGGGGCGAAAGCTTGTAAGGAAAAGCTTGTAGGTAAAAGCTTATATAGATTAGCGAATAGAAAAATGGGAGCAAGTTGCTCCCATTTTTGTTTGTGTTGTTACTTTTGTTTGTGCTGGTAGAGGCTTAGAACAAGAAGCTCGCGCCTTCATCGGCTCCGCCGACATTTTCACGCATCACTTTGAAGATATCCCGTCCCCAAGTAATCTGGCTGGCTTCGGTATCGAGCTGAACCTGCTGGCGCTGGTCAAAATCAACCGCCACTTCCAATAGCCCGGTGCTGCAGTCAAGCTTCACGACATCGCCATCTTTGATCATGCCGATGGCACCGCCGCGCAGCGCTTCTGGGGAGACATGGATAGCCGCCGGGATCTTGCCGGATGCGCCAGACAAGCGGCCGTCGGTAACTAAAGCGACCTGATGGCCGGCTTTTTGGATATTGCCAAGAATAGGCATTAGCTTGTGTAGCTCAGGCATACCATTGGCGGCAGGGCCATTGTGGCTGACGACAATAACACAATCCCCAGTGAACTCACCGGCCTGGTAGGCCGCTTCGACGTCATGCTGGCAACGAAAAACTTTGGCTGGCGCTTCAATGAACTGGTGCTCTTGCTTGACCGCAGAGACCTTGATGACTGCCTGCCCTATGTTGCCCTTGAGCACTTTGGTACCGCCAGTTTGGTTGAATGCCTGGCCGTTGGCTGCGATCACCTCAGCATCTCGGCTCTCGCTAACAGGCTGCCATACCAGCTTGTTATCAGTGATCGCTGGCTGGGTCAGTTGGTCGGCAAATTCACCAAACACTGTCTTCACCTCTGCATTGAGCAGGCCGCGTTCATGCAGTGTTTTCATCAGTGCCGGCACACCGCCAGCTTGCTCGAAGGCGTTGATATCTGCCGGGCCGTTAGGGTACATCTTGGCTAGCAGCGGCACGATATCAGAGAGTTCGCTGATGTCATCCCAGGTAAGGATGAGACCACCTGCGCGGGCGATAGCCAGCATATGAATAGTGTGGTTGGTACTGCCGCCTGAGGCTAGCAGGGCGACCACGCCATTGACCAAGTTTTCAGCCGTGAATACGTCAACAAGAGGGCGATAGCTAGCGGAGTCTGCCGTCATGGATGCCAGTGTAAGGCTAGCGTGTTCAGTCAGGGCTGAGCGTAATTCCGTATTTGGTGCGACAAAGGCCGAGCCCGGTAGCATCAAGCCCATGGCTTCGAAGACCAGCTGGTTGGTGTTGGCTGTACCATAGAACGTACAGGTGCCTCCGGAATGGTAGGCTTGGCACTCCATCTCTAGCAGGGCATCTTTGCCCACTTCGCCGGCGACATACTGTTGGCGCACAGCCACTTTCTTATCATTGGTTATGCCTGTTGGCATTGGGCCTGCCGGAATGAAGGCGGTCGGCAGGTGGGCATAGCTCAGTGCACCCATTAATTGCCCCGGGGCTATTTTATCGCAAATGCCCAGCAGCAGTGTGGCATCAAATACATTGTGGCTTAGCGAGAAGGCGGTGGACTGAGCTATTAAATCACGGGAGAACAGCGACATATCCATACCCGGCTGGCCTTGGGTTACCCCGTCGCACATCGCAGGTACGCAGCCAGCAATTTGGGCGGTATGGCCAAGCGATTGCAGCGCTGACTTGATTTGGTCTGGGTAGTTTTTGTAGAGCTGGTGGGCACTTAGCATGTCATTGTAAGACGAGACAATGGCAAGGTTGGCACGGGTGAAATCGAGGATCTGCTGCTTCTCTTGCTGGCATGAGGCCGCTACCGCGTGAGCAAGGTTGCCACAGGACAAGCTGGCTCGGCCTTTGCCTTGCTCTGCCTGATACGCTGTTTTGTCTTCAAAGTTCGCACGGATAACTTGGCTGCGGGCTTTGATACGCTCGGTGATCAAGGTAATCGTTGGGTGGATCATGCGGTGATCTCCTGGGCGGTAGCTGGCATTGGCATCGCTTGTTCTGTTTCAGATTGCTTTGCATCAGTTTGTTCAGTCAGTGCAATAACAGCCTTGTCCAAAATCGCTTCAATGCTCTGGTCAATGTCCACTGTAATGACATCGGCCTCATCGACTGGCGTTTCAAGAACGGCAAACTGGCTGGCAATCATGTTCTCTTTCATGAAATGCCCCTGGCGAAGGCGGATACGCTCCCTGATCACTTCTTGAGATCCAGACAGGTACAAAAAGGCTAAATTGTGATTTCCTTCACGAATTTGTTCCCGGTAACATTTTTTCAGTGCTGAGCAGACAATGACACCGGTTTCGTTCTTGCTTTCAATGCTGAATGCGGCATCACGGATCCGCTCTAGCCAAGGTTTACGGTCTTGGTCGTTCAGTGGCTCCCCATCGGCCATTTTCAGGATGTTGGCTTTCGGGTGCAGGTCATCGCCATCGATAAACTTACCGCCAATTCGCTGGGCAAGTTCATAACCAATAGTACTTTTCCCTGATGCAGACACTCCCATCACTATGATGCTTTTCCCCACCATATAAGCTCCTTGAATCTTTTTCTGATCTGGATCTCATTTTTCAGATGATCTTCAAAATCGGGTTTATTTTACGAATGTTATTGGTAACATGTTACCCGTAACTTGAATGGTTGTGAACCACTGAATCAAGAATTCATCAAAACACCATGTAAAGCACAGCGACAAAATTGTTCCGGTTATAGAGAACGGCTGTGCCATGGAGAGGGGAGAGAAATGGAACAGACAATTGAAAGCAAACTGAGAGCGATGAAGGTCGTGCCAGTGATTGCTATCAAGGATGCCGATAAGGCCCAACCGCTGGCTAAAGTGTTGGTCGAAAACGGTTTACCTTGTGCCGAAATTACCTTTCGCACTGAAGCGGCGGCTGAGTCGATTCGCCGAATGCGCGAAGCCTACCCAGAGATGCTAATTGGTGCCGGTACGGTGTTGACAACTGAGCAGGTTGATCTGGCGGTTGAAGCCGGTGCTGATTTTATTGTTAGCCCTGGCTTGAATCCGACCACGGTTACTTACTGCCAACAGAAGAATGTGGCGGTTATCCCTGGCGTCAACAACCCAAGTCTGGTTGAACAGGCGATGTCGCTTGGCCTGAAAACTTTGAAGTTCTTCCCAGCGGAGCCTTCAGGGGGCATCGGCATGCTAAAAGCGCTATCGGCGGTTTATCCGGTTGAGTTTATGCCGACGGGTGGGATTAGCCCGGCCAATGTGGCGGACTATCTGGCATTGGACAAAGTGGTCGCTTGTGGCGGTACCTGGATGGTCCCGAACAACTTAATCGACCAAGGCGATTGGCAAGCCATTGGTCAACTGGTGAGTGAAATCAACCAGTAAGCAAAATAACAAATTGATGGTCACCAGAATTTACATTTTATCGGGTGACATTTAACGCATTTTATTGGGGAATAGGCCGCAAATTACGCTAGCCAACTATTCTCCGTACACGCAGGAGTTGAGAAGATGTCGAAAGAATTCAGCGCGGTAGCCCGCTCGGTCGTTGAAAAATTGGGGGGCGCTAATAACGTTGTCGCCCTTACCCATTGTATGACCCGTCTACGTTTCGTATTGAAAGACGAAGCGAAAATTGATGCCGCAGCCATTAAAGGCGTGAAGGGTGTAATGGGTGTCGTACACAATGGTGACCAATGTCAGGTGATCATTGGTAACAATGTGGCTGCTGCCTATAAAGAAGTGATGAAGCTGTGTAACTTTGATGGCGCGCCTGCTGAAGATACACCGGCGCCTAAGGTTAAGCTAACGCCGAAAGTGATTGGCGCTAAAATGCTCGACGCGCTTGTTGGTACCATGTCGCCACTGATCCCTGCGATTATCGGTGGCTCGATGGTTAAGCTGGCTGCCATGCTGCTGCTGATGTTCAACATCTACGAAGCCGATCACTCGACTATCATTTTGCTCAACACTATTGGTGACGGTGCCTTCTTCTTCCTGCCTATCATGGTAGCGGCATCTGCAGCCATTAAATTCAAAACCAATATGTCGCTGGCCATCGGTATTGCCGGTGTGTTGGTTCACCCGAACTTTATTGACCTAATGGCCCAGGCAGCAGATGGCCGTGCGGTAGAGCTGTTCGGTATCCCAGTAACATCAGTTCGCTATACCTATACGGTTATTCCTGTCCTGATCATGACTTGGATTCAGTCGTACATCGAGCGTTGGGTAGATAGCATCACACCTGCTGTGACGAAGAACTTCCTAAAACCTATGCTGATCGTATTGATTGCTGCGCCAATCGGTATCTTGCTTGTTGGTCCTATGGGTATCTGGATCGGTACTGCAATCTCGACGTTGGTATACACAATCCACGGTGCATTGGGTCCACTGGCTGTTGCTATCATGGGTGCACTATGGCCGCTATTGGTACTTACTGGTATGCACCGCGTATTTACGCCAACTATCATCCAGACCATTGCTGAAACGGGTACTGAAGGCATGGTTATGCCATCGGAGATCGGTGCGAACATCGGCATGGGTGGTGCGTGTCTGGCAGTCGCATGGAAAACTAAGAACATCGCCCTTAAGCAAACATCTATGGCGGCAGGTGCCTCAGCACTGATGGCTGGTATCTCTGAGCCTGCACTATACGGTGTGTTGGTTCGCCTGAAGCGCCCTCTAATCGCGACGCTTATCACTGGCTTCATCGTTGGTGGCCTTGCGGGTATGGCGGGAATTGCAAGTCACTCAATGGCAGCGCCTAGCCTGTTCACCAGTGTCCAGTTCATCGACGTTAACGACCCGATGAGCCTGGTTTGGGTACTGGGTCTGATGGCACTGTCAGTGGTTCTGTCTTTCGTACTGACGCTTGTCCTAGGCTTTGAAGATATCCCTAACGATGAGGATGAATCAAACCCAACGGCAGCAAAAGAAAGCGCTGAAGAAGTTGAAACACCAGTGCCGGCAAAACCTGCAACGGCCTAGTCTTTCATAACGAGTAAAATGAGCCACCTCTAAATGGGGTGGCTTAGCAACAATTCGCGGTAACGTGCGGTAATTAGCGAAAACACAAGAGGCAAACCATGTCTGATATTAAATTCCCGGAAGGGTTTCTATGGGGTGGCGCGATTGCGGCAAACCAATCTGAAGGTGCTTACCGCGAAGGCGGCAAGGGGCTTACCACAGTAGATATGATCCCTTACGGTGAAAACCGGATGCCAGTTAAACTGGGTCAGGTTGATAAAGTGGAATTGGACGCGGACGAATTCTACCCAAGCCATCAGGCCATCGATTTCTACCACCGTTACAAAGAAGACATTGCGATGCTGGCCGAGATGGGCTTTAAGGTATTTCGTATGTCGATTGCCTGGGCGCGTATCTTCCCTAATGGTGATGAAGAAACCCCGAACCAAGCGGGTATCGATTTCTACCGCTCAGTATTCGAAGAGTGCAAGAAATACGGCATCGAGCCATTGGTGACCCTTTGCCACTTCGATGTACCTATGCACCTTGTCAACGAGTATGGCTCTTGGCGTAACCGCAAGATGATCACGTTTTTTGAGCGTTATGCCCGTACCTGTTTCGAGGCGTTTGACGGCCTAGTGAAATACTGGCTGACATTCAATGAAATCAACATTTTGCTGGCAAGCCCGTTCTCTGGTGCCGGTATTGCTTTCCAGGAAGGCGAGAACCACGATCAGGTTAAATACCAAGCGGCGCACCATGAGTTGGTAGCCAGTGCGTTGGTGACTAAAATCGCCCATGAGATCAACCCGGAAAACCAAGTGGGTTGTATGTTGGCTGGTGGCCAGTTCTACCCGTATTCATGCAAGCCGGAAGATGTGTTCACGGCGATGCAGAAAGATCGCGAAAACTTGTTCTTCATTGATGTCCAGTCACGCGGCTACTACCCGTCTTACGCCCAGAAGGTGTTTGATGAGAAAGGTGTGAAGCTGGAAATCCACGAAGAAGACTTCGAGATTTTGAAAAATACCGTCGACTTCATCTCATTTAGCTACTACGCCTCACGCTGTGCATCTGCTGATATGAACGATGGCAATACCAGTGCGGCGAACGTCGTTAAGTCGATCAAAAACCCGCATTTGGAAGCCAGTGACTGGGGATGGGTCATTGACCCGCTTGGCCTGCGTATCACCATGAACTCGCTGTACGACCGTTACCAAAAGCCATTGTTCCTGGTTGAAAATGGCCTGGGTGCCAAAGACACTCTCGATGAGAACGGTGAGATCAATGATGACTACCGTATCGATTACCTGCGCTCACACGTTGAAGCAATGAAGGATGCGATTGCCGACGGTGTGCCACTGATGGGTTACACGCCGTGGGGCTGTATTGATTTGGTTGCGGCATCGACGGGTGAAATGAGCAAGCGTTATGGCTTTATCTATGTCGACCGCGATAACGAAGGCAACGGTAGTTTGGATCGTACCCCCAAGAAATCCTTCTACTGGTATAAAAAAGTCATTGCGAGCAATGGCGAAGATCTAGCTTAAAACTTAACGGATTTAATGCCGTTTAGGTTAGATGTGTTCTGTTGTCTGAGGGGAACTCTGACAGTTTGCCGGTAAGGCCCTTTGAGGCTTACCGGCTTTTTTGTATTTATCACCTATTCATTTATCTATGGATAGGGTTATGACTGGAAGGCCAGTATGCTGCCGAAGGCAATCAAGCCAGCCCCGCAGGCTTGGTTGAGGCGCTTCTTTAGGCGCTGCATTGTTGATTGCAGTGAGGCAGATGTGAAGATAATGGCCACTAGGCAGAACCAGATACCGTGCAGCGCAACCATGTAACCACCGTAAAAAAATGCCTGTGAGTTCTGTGCGTTGTCTGGAGCAACAAGCTGGCTGAAAATACTCAGGAAGAACAGCATTGTTTTTGGGTTAAGCACATTACATAGAAAGCCCTGCAGGAAGTAGCGGCTTGCGCGTTTCTCGACGGTATCTGTTTCAATCTTTGCCAAGCCTTCATTGGCTGTCATGAGCCCTTTGATGCCGAGGTAGATTAAGTACCCCGAGCCAGCATAGCGGATGGCATTGAACAGCACTTCATTCTGTGAGATTAGGTAACTCATCCCCAGCATAGAGTAGCTGATGTGGACAAAAATGGCGGCGCTGATCCCGGCTGCAGTCCACAACCCTGCTTGACGCCCCTTCCCGATACTGTTTTTTAGTACCAAAACAAAGTCTGCACCAGGACTTATCACAATTAAAATACCCAATAACGCTAAGCTGATTAATTCCAAACCGACTCCTAAACCTTTCTTAAAACCTATGTCTATGACTAAGGCTGTGAATTGAATAGTCCCGATTGTAGAGTAGTTTTATGCTCGCTATAATCGAAATACTCTCCTTTGAATTGTGAGAAAAAGTCACATATGCGTCATCTCAAAGCCTTTCACATCTTCCACGTTGCAGCGTCTTCGCCTAGCTTGAGTGAAGCGGCGAACCGGCTCAATATTACCCATGGGGCGGTCAGTAAGCAGATCAAGGTGCTGGAAGGCTACCTTGGCCATGCTTTGTTCTATAAGCAGGGGCGTCATCTTTATCTGACCCAAGAAGGGGAGCTGCTTAAGCAATATACCCAAACCGCGTTTTCCGCCTTGGAAGATGGTGTGGGGCAATTGATGAAAAGCGAGCAACAGTGCTTGGAAATATCGTGCGAGCCGACATTGACCATGCGCTGGTTAATGCCACGCTTGGCTGACTTTCACAATGAGGTAGAGGGCGCGGATATTCGTCTCTCGACAGCTGGTGGCCCGGTTACGCTCGGAACAACTGGGTTATCGCTGGCTATTCGCCGCGACGATTTCAGGGTCGAGCATGACTACAACAAGGTGTCTTTGGTTAAGGAGTGGGTAGGCCCAGTATTCTCGCCGGATTATTGGCAACAGGTTCGCCATGATTTGACCTGTGTTAAACGGCTGCATAGCCAGACCAGGCAATCAGCCTGGGATGATTGGATAAGAGGCTCGGGACAGCATGGCATAGCTGGTAATAGTCACCAAACATTTGCCCATTTCTATTTTTGCTTCCAGGCGGCGGTCGATGGGTTGGGGGCTGCGTTGGGTTCTTATCCCTTGGTAGTGGATGATCTCAAGCGGGGAAACCTGGTTGCGCCATTTGGGTTCATCCCGTCAGGTCATAAATACATTCTGTTGTCGCAAAAGCAGACGCCCAGTGATTTGGAGTATCGTTTTACTCAATGGCTTCAGGGGTGTTTGGCAGGTTGTGTTCCGACTGAAAGTGAAGCTGTTGGGCTTATTGATTAGAGTTGCCTAACTCCGAACGTGTGGAGCTAGGCATTTTTGACTTTAGTTCTGACTTTTTAGCTAGTTGGCTCAAGCGCCCAGAACATAAGGCCAGTCACCAATGGAATGTTCAAGTGGCTGAAGTCGAACTTGTCGGTGAGGTATGTCGGTTCAATATCGGTACTTAGGTTCGTTTGGCCATCAATGAAAATGACTTCGCCGTTAATCTTTTCTGCATAAATGTAATGGCTGTTATCCCGGATCAGATCATCCATCAGTCCGATGCCGACAACAAAACGGGTACCGTCCTGGTACTGATCCATTGCTAGCCAACCTTCAGAATTTTTCACTTCTTCCTGTTTTAGTTCAAACCACTGGCTACCGTTAGGAGTGGCCAGCGACAAGCCTGATTGAGGGGCTTTGATAGAGAGGTACTTTGAAATACCGGCCAGCTGTTGTTCCACTGTCGGGCTGTAATTGCCCCAGAAATGGTATTGGGTGTTTGACATGAGCTGTTCGGCATCAAGAGCGACATCTGCAGTAGTTTGCCGGGTAGCAATCCCTGTTGCATTGAGTGAACAGTTCGACAGCATACGGCTTTGGTTACCCGTAATGACGGCTGTGTTGATCATCTCACCAATACTGCTGCCGATGCTTCCGACATCGGCCAATAGTGGAGAATAAGCTTGGCTAAATTCTGCATTATAGGCTTCGACAGCCGTTTTGATGCCAGGGATACGAGCGTCGTTGATCTCGCTATGCTCTAGGGCGTTGGCATTGATTGATAAAATTGAAATCATTGATACTAAAAGCTTTTTCATGCTTACCTCTCCTTTAAAAAGAAAAGATTGCACGATCCGTGCCATAGGGTAGATAGCTTGGGTGGGTTGGATAGCTTAAGTGAATTAGCAATTTTATCGCCCCATATTGGTGCGCCTGACTCAATATGGGGCGCCAATATGGGGGTAAATATATAAGCGTTATTTCACGTCATCAAACGTAGCGCTTTCAAGCAACGCGGCGATAGTGTCTTTATAGCTAAGCCCAGCCTCTTTGGCTGCCATTGGGAAAACACTTCGGGTTGTCATTCCCGGTACTGTGTTCATCTCGATAAGCCAGATTTGTCCACTTTCATCAAGGAAAGTATCTACCCGTCCCCAGCCACGGCAGCCCAAGGTTTTGTAGGCGGTTAGGGCAGCTTGCTGCATGGCTTTTTCTTGTTCTGCTGTCAAGTCAGACGGGCAGTGATAAGTCGCCGTTTGCTCGCCGAATTTGGCATCCCAGTCAAAGAAGCTGTCTGATTTGATCTGTACCACAGGCAGGGGTTTGCCATCAAGGATGGCACAGGTGTATTCGCGGCCTGTGATGAATTGCTCAACCAGGATGTCATCATCGTACTCAAACGCATCAACCAAAGCGGTGTAAAGCTCTTCCGGCGAGGCGGCTTTTGATACACCGATGCTGCAGCCTTGGTTTAAGGGTTTGACCACTACGGGGTAGGTCAGGTTTGCCAACGTGGTTTTGATGGTGTCTACTGGCGTATGCTTGTTGACCTTAATCCAATCAGCGGTTTGCAGTCCATTCGAGCGCCAGATCTCTTTGGTCTTGAGTTTGTTGAGGGAAATGGACGAGGCCAAGAGGCCGCTGCCAGTATAGGGGATCTTGAGCAAATCGAGCAGGGCTTGCAGGTGCCCGCTTTCACCCATACCGCCATGAAGGGCAATGAAAGCTTTGTCTAAGTTGAAGAAGCCCTGCAAGGTGATATCAATGTGCCGGGGATCGATCTTGATAGCTTCATAACCCAATGACTCAACGGCCTCGGCAATACAATTGCCCGACTTTAATGAGACTTCGCGCTCGCTAGACTCACCGCCGTATAAAATTCCAATTCTCATGGTCATGTTCCGATTAAGCTTTGTTGTGTGAAAAAATCATCAAAGGAATACAAACCGATTGTTTTATAGCGAACAATCGAAAAAGTAAGAGTATAAAATTACTTGTATAGTGTTTAGTAGCTTATTGTAATGCTTTGTACTTCATATTGGATTGAAATGCCTAAAAAGTATGACATTGTGCATAACTTTATTTTCATCACAGAGAATGTTGTCTTATTTTTGAGCAAGGAATGAATTTCTTTTCAGCTAACTTGAAATAAATATCCTGCTAGGTATTGGGCTATGAACAGACAACAACAGCAAAATAAGTCATTGGGTATGTGGTTAATTTCCTTGTTGATTTCCTTGTACATGGGGCTGTTTGCGACGGTCGCAGCTGCACTGGAGTTTGAAAGCTATCCTCTAGATACCCTGGATAAGACGACGGCACAAGGTGTGAAGGCTGAAGTGGTTGATTACCACGGCCAGAAAGGGATACACGTTGCGGTGTCACCAGATCATCAGTCTGCTGAGCAAGGAGGATGCGATCACTGTACATATTTAGCGTTGGAGACTATCCCGTTTCGTGATGGCACCATTGAAATAAATATGGCTGGTGAGCCGCAGCAGAATGCAGCTGCAACATCAACGGCAAATGGCTTTGTGGGTATCGTTTTTAGGGTCAGTGAAGACTTGTCCAAATATGAAGGTGTGTATTTCCGCCCTTCCAATGCCCTGTCAGAAGATGAAGCGCAGCGTGAAATGACGGTTCAGTATTTCTCCTATCCGGATAACACCGCTGAACAATTGAGGGAGTCGGATCCGGGCAAATATGAAAGCGCAGCTAATATCCGTCCCGGGCAATGGTTCCACCTGAAAGCCGAAATCAATAATAACCAAGCGATTTTCTATGTTGATGGCGAAAAAATCTTGGTGGTTGACCGCTTGTTCCACGGCTCTGAGCACAAAGGGGTCATTGGGTTTATTACCGAGCCAGGCAATGATGCATATTTTTCAGAGTTGCAGATAAAGCACAGCCAGTAGCTGAACCTCCATCTTGAAGCAACTTGAGTATAAAAAAAGAGCAAGGCCGTGGCCTTGCTCTTTTTGTTTGAAACTGTTGTTTTTGAGGCTTTTGTATTTAAAGCCTTTCAGAAAACTTAGCTCGTGACAGGCTCTGCTGCAACAACAGGCTTGCTCTTACGAACAGCAAAGGCACAGAACGCCATAAACCATAGGCCGCTCACAGCAACACCTGCCCAAGCTGAGTGGGTGTAGCCGATAGCGAGGTAACCCAGCAGCGCGCCGAAGGCCACTGAGCATGCGTAAGGAAGCTGGGTCATGACGTGATCCATGTGGTGGCAGCCTGCACCTGTCGCAGACAAGATACTGGTGCTTGAAATTGGCGAGCTGTGATCACCAAATACCGCACCGGCCAGTACCGCAGACAACATTGGAAGCAGCAGTGCGATGTCACTGGCCGCAGCAATATCACCGGCTAGCGGTAGCATGATGCCGAACGTACCCCAGCTGGTTCCTGTCGCAAATGCCATGGCACAAGACAGCAGGAAGACAACTGCCGGAAGCAGTTCAACCGGCAGGTTACCGTTAGACATTGAAGCTAGGTAGATACCGGTTTGCATGTCACGCACAACGGCGCCAATCGTCCAGGCAAAGAATAGGATAATAATAGCGGGCATCATGGCTGAAATGCCTTGTGGGGCGGCTTTCATCCAGCTGCCTGCATCTAGCTTCAAGCGAAGGGCAAGGCCGATAGAGACGACCAAGCTGCAGATCGCACCGTATACTAGCGATGAGCCTACATCGGTGTTCTCAAACGAGCCGATCACGCTGAAGGCTTCGCCGTTGGCAGCCAGTACATCCGCACCTGACTGCACCATGAAAAATACCGTTGCCATAGTTAGGGTCAGGATAGGCAGTACCATATCAATCATGCCGCCTTTGGCTGACTCTGGCACCTCGACATCCAGGCCGGCTGGTTTGCCTTTTGATTCATCCCATAGCTTGCCTTCAAGTGCCCACTTCTCATGTTTGCGCATCGGGCCGATATCAAGCTGGAACGCAATCACACACAGCACCATCACAAGGGTGAATACCGCGTATAGGTTCATTGGCATCATCTCGACAAACGCCGAGATTGGACTTTGATCGGTCACGCCATGTGCCACCATGATGCCGCCAACTAGGGCAATGATGTATGCACCCCATGAAGAGATTGGCATCAATACACAGACTGGTGCTGCTGTGGAGTCCAGCAGGTAAGCGAGTTTGGCTCGAGAGATATTGAAACGGTCAGTCACCGGGCGGCAGATAGCACCCACCGATAGGCTGTGGAAAAAGTCGTCGATAAAGAAGATGAAGACCATCAGGCCTGTCAGTGATTTGGCACTGCGACGGTCTTTACAGCGGACCGCTGCCCAGTCGGCGAACGCTTGGGTAGCCCCGGAAACACTCATCAGGCTGATCAGCGCGCCAAGCAGCAGCATGAAGATGATCATGTTGACGTTATCGCTGTTCATTGCGCCGTCGACCCATACAATTGCCAGCACTTTGCCGACCAGGTATTGCAGGGACTCAAGCGGTGAGTATTGGTTAAGCATCAATGCGCCGGCAAAGATACCTGCTCCGAGGGAGAGCAAAACCCGCCTGGTGGTGACCGCAAGGATAACAGCCAGCATGGCAGGGATAACGGACATTAGCGAGTCCGAAAAATCGACAAGGTTCATGATCTCATCACACCTATGTGTTTCAGGTGGAGATCTACCGAAAGGAAGTGTAACTAAGACGCAGAAAAAGAAGACTTGTTACCCCCTCAGGTAGCGCTCCATAGGTAAATACTATGGCAGTTCTGTGCCTATTCGACACAGACCCAGCGACTGAGTTGATGGCTGCAGTCACTTCGGCGCTGACTCCTTTCTCCGGCTTCAAAGGTATCACCCTCCACACGGTTACTTATAGGCAGCGCGCCTCTACTGATTTAGGGTTTATCACCGTCAATCCTACTGGATTTTGGTCATAAGTCTAACATTATATACGGCTGAATATTTATGTCAGCTAATAATAAGCTTTTTTCATGGTCTTGATTAGAATCTTGGTTTGAAGCGTTAGCCCTTTCCTCGGATTATCCGTTTTACCCATTGCTGGGTTTAAATTTTAAGGAGCTAACGTGTTTTCTCGCAAACACTTTGAATTGATTGATAAACCGACGTTCTTCGGGGCGTTGGGGATGTTGATCTCGGTTGTGGTGCCTTTGCTGCTGTTTCCGGCACAAGGGGCAGAATGGATTGCTGTCGCCAAAACGTTTATGACCGATAAGCTCGGTTTCCTCTATTTGGCGCTCGGTGTCGGTGCATTCTTCTTTATGATTTACATCGTTTTTTCCGATATCGGCCAAATTAAACTGGGCGATCCTGATGAGCAGCCCGAGTTTACGACGGCGTCATGGGCGGCCATGCTGTTCTGTGGTGGTATCGGTGCCAGTATTCTTTACTGGGGGACAATTGAGTGGGCGTATTACTACCAAGCGCCTCCTTTCCAGTTAGAACCTGGCAGTGAAGAAGCGGTCCGCTGGGCGGCAACTTATGGCTTATTCCACTGGGGGCCGATTGCATGGTCTATTTATTTGGTCCCTGCATTGCCGATTGCTTATTTCTTCTATGTGCGCAAGCAGCCTGTACTTAAGGTCTCGGCGGCATTGATGCCTGTGATAGGGGAAGCCCGCAGTTATGGTTGGCTGGGTAAAGTCATCGATGTGTTATTTATCTTCGGCTTGCTGGGCGGTGGTGCTACGACGCTGGGCTTGGCTGCGCCGTTGATCACCGAAGGTGCCAACTACCTATTTGGCGTACCGAAAGATACGGTTACCCAAGTTATCGTATTGATGATTTGTACCGCCATCTTCGCCTACTCGGCGTATGCCGGGATGGAGAAGGGCATTAAGTTCCTCAGTAACATCAACTTCTGGGGGGCTTTGGGTCTACTGGCTTTTATTCTGGTGACTGGGCCAACGATATTCATGCTGGAAACCGGCTTGGATTCACTGGGCCGTATGCTGTCGAACTTCTTTGTCATGGCAACATGGGCTGAGCCGTTCGGCGGCTATGGCTCGTTTGAAAATACCCACTTCCCGCAGGATTGGACTATTTTCTACTGGGCGTGGTGGCTGGTGTTCGCCCCGAGCATGGGCTTGTTCGTCGCGAGGATCTCCCGTGGCCGTACCATCAAGCAGATGGTGACCGGTTCGATATTCTTTGGGTCGATGGGCTGCTTCCTGTTCTTCATGATTTTGGGTAACTACGGTCTATCGCTTCAGCTTTCGGGAGCGTTGGATGTGGTTGGCATCTTGAACTCTGAGGGTGCGACAAAAGCTATTTTCTCTATCCTTGAGCAGTTGCCGTTTAGTACCTTGGTCATCGCAGCATTCACCCTGCTGTGTTTGATTTTCACTGCCACGACGTTTGACTCGATTTCCTATATCTTGGCATCGGTTGTACAGAACAACGTGACTGAAGACCCAATGCGCTGGAACCGCTTGTTCTGGGCATTTGCGTTGTCATTCATGCCGTCGGTATTGTTGTTTATGGGGGGGCTGTCGACCCTGCAAACGGCGGCTATCGTCGGTGGCTTGCCACTGCTTGTCATTGCAGTAATGCTGATGATGTCGGCGGTGAAGGCGGCAACGCTCGATCTGACCCATCAGGAAGGTTATGAAGATCCGGTGATCAATATCGAGGAACTACCCGATGTCGACCCATGGTCAAATGAAGGCATGGCATTGACCAAGTTCGAGGAGCTGAAAGAGATCGCCATGGCGGCGGCAGAAGCCGAGCGAGAAGCACTTTACAAAGTGTGGAAGCTGAAGAAGAAAATCCGCGCTGAAGCGGTGGCCAACGGTGAGTCCGGGATGGATTTCAGTGATGCGCCGCAAGAGCGTTTGGATCAGCTTCAGCAGTTGATGGACGATGCCATGACAGCCAAAGAGAACAAGCTAGCCGCTTCGGAAGAAGCGCAGGAAGCACGCAAGGTGTTCAACGAGCTGATGCGAACCCGGTTGGAAACGATGGTCGAGCAGGAAGTGTAGGGAAGCACTGACTTACAGCTATAAAAAATGCCGAGTCATGAGACTCGGCATTTTTGTATCTAAAGCTTTTGTGTTTAAAGAAGGCGTTAGATCTGATCGACCACAGCCCACACGGCTGCAAGCACATCCTGGCCGAAGGCGACGCTGCGCTCCGGCGACCAGCCGTAGAACTCATCAGGGTGGCTGATGTGATCTTTAAATGGCATCTCGATAGTGTAAGACAGGCACTTGAACTGCTCGGCAACCCAGTTGGAGCCAATGGCCAGGTTAGCTTTGCCAGGCTCGTCTTTGTCGTAACCGTGGGCTACCTGGAATTCTGGGGTAATGGTCAATAAAGCAGCCTTGAACGCATTTTCTAATGCGGCATGGCGCTCATTGTAAGATGGGATCCCTTCGCTGCCTGCTACGAAGTTATACGGGATCGCTTCGTCACCGTGGATGTCGAGGAACATATCGACGCCAGTCGCCAGCATTCGCTCGCGGACAAGGAAAACCTCTGGACTCTTATCCATTGATGGGGTTTGCCATTCGCGGTTTAGGTTGACACCAATGGCATTGGTTCGCAGGTGGCCACGGATACTGCCGTCCGGATTCATGTTTGGCACGATATGGAATACCGCTTTGTCTAGCAGGGCTTTGGCAACCGTGTCGGTATCATCAAGCAGGCGCTGCAATAGGCCTTCGATAAACCACTCGGCCATGGTTTCACCCGGGTGCTGGCGGCCAATGATCCAGATGTTTTTCTTCTCATCTGACGGTTCGCCAATGGTCAGCAAGCTCATGTCGTTGCCATCAAGGGTCGCACCAAGGGTTTCCAGTTTGCAGCTGAACTGGCTTTGTGCCTGGTGCAGTAAGTCTTGGTGGCGGTCGTAGCTGTATGGTGCGAAGTAGGCGAAATACATCGAGCCGTACTCTGGGATCATCTTGAAGCTTAGGGTATCGCCATCAAACTCAGCAGGAATACGGAACCACTCTTCTCGGTCGTATGAGGCGACAACGTCATAGTCTTGCCAGCCTTCCGGGTAGGCAGACTTAGCCAGGTTTAAGATTGAGAACTGGTGTTGCTTCTGGGGCTCGCTTTCGAGGCGGAAATGGAACCATTGCGAGATATCTGACTGGTTATCGGCAGGGATGGTCAGCTGGATGTTGTCTGGTGAATCGGCACTGACGATATGGATGTTACCACTTTCGAAATTGCTGAAAATTTTCATTGTTATCAATCTTATGTTTGTTGAGGTAAAAAGAGGTTAGCTGTAAATATAGCTGGTTTGAAGTATTTATCTGTTACAGAGCATTGATAACTCAAAGAGCCGGTAAAGTAAAAAGCTTCGGGCCCGTAGAGCACTGCGGTAACATGGCATAAAAACGACAAACAGGAAGATAAAGTGGCTTTTCATTATGTTGCTCGCGGGGTGATCCGCGATGGAGACCGTATCCTTTTGGTCAGGGCGATTGGCGATAGTATGACTTTCTTGCCCGGTGGGCATATAGAGTTTGGCGAATCGGCGCCGGTAGCATTGGCCCGTGAATTGTTCGAGGAAGCGTCAATAAATGCCAACGTCGGTGAATTTATTGGTGCGGCTGAAAACGAATGGTTCCTTGAGGGGCAGCCACAGACTGAAATCAACTTGCTGTTTGAGGTTGAAACGGGTCTATCGCATAGAGACCCTGTTGTTTCCAATGAAGCTCATCTCGAGTTTTTCTGGGTACCTTGCAAGGAAATTGAGCAGTGGAACCTTTTTCCTGAGTCTCTTCGTGCTCTGGTTAAGCAAGAGCAGAGACCTAAACAGGCATTTTGGGGTTCGGGAATCCCACTCAAGTCAGTATGATCACACACTTTTTTATGTGATTTTGTTGATTAAACGGATAGATTGGCTCTTTGTTGTCTAATGTGTGAGCAAACGAACATTTTGGGGGTTTACACATTACGGCAAGCTTTATATTATACGCCGCACTTACGGAGAGATGGCTGAGTGGTTGAAAGCACCGGTCTTGAAAACCGGCATACGTTTGTAGCGTATCTAGGGTTCAAATCCCTATCTCTCCGCCACATTTCAATAGTCAGTAGTCATACTGGTTATTTGACCTTTTGGGTAAGCAGGGTTCAAATCCTCCATACCAAGAGCGTCTCCACCACATTCTAAAAGTTTGACCAAGGTTGAGCTTTATAAAGAATTGGAGCGGTAGTTCAGTTGGTTAGAATACCGGCCTGTCACGCCGGGGGTCGCGGGTTCGAGTCCCGTCCGCTCCGCCAACGACATTAGCCCGATGCGAAAGCGTCGGGCTTTTTCGTATTTACCACTCCCGAAAGTGCTGCGCACTTTTGTCTGCGGAACTAGGCGTCCCCACCGTGATGCCGGACCATCGAGTCCACTTGGATGCAAGCCCAGCCCTCCGCCACTACACTGAAGCCTCGTCAGAAATGCTGGGGCGTTGTTGTTTTCTCGTTATTCCTTAGCAACAAACTTCGTCAATAGCGCTTCGCCTTGCTGTTGGCTGAGGTACCCCGGTACTGGGTAAGTACCGTGGGCTTCAGCCAGTGCACGCTGGGTTATAAGCGGGATCTCTTCGGCTTTCAGCTCTGGGAAAGAGGTTGGGATCTCCAACGCCTTGTTAAGTTCTGTCACTGCGACGATGAAGTCTTCTGCGGTGTTTAGGCCAATGGCTTCGGCGAGGAGCTGTAGCCGGTTTTCGCAGTAGGGTTTTAGCAGTTTGAGTACTTCTGGAAGCAGGACGGCATTTGCCAGACCATGGGGAATGTTGTACATGCCGCCTAGCTGGTGGGCAAAGGCATGGACATAGCCAACGTATGCTCGGGTGAAAGCACATCCTGCCTCGTAGGAGGCAATCGCCATTTGCTCTCTTGCCTCTAGGTTATGGCCATCCTCAAAAGCGGTAGTTAAATATTTGAAGATCTTCTCGGTTGCTTGGATCGCGTATTTAACAGTTAGCGGGGTATGGTAGGTGCCAATATATGACTCAACAGCGTGGGTCAGCGCATCCATACCGGTTGCGGCAGTAATGGGTTTAGGGAGTCCGACCATCAGCGTCGGATCTATCAGGGCGACATCTGGCAGAATTGCCGGATCGACAATGGCAAACTTCTCACGTGCACTTGGATCCGAGACGACCGCCGCAACGGTCGCTTCCGAGCCTGTGCCAGCTGTGGTTGGAATAGCCATGAACGGTGGTAACTTCTTTCTGATTTTGAGCTTTCCTGCCAATCTTCGTACAGGCTTGTCCCTCACGATTTTTGCACCTATCGCTTTAGCACAATCAATCGGTGAGCCCCCGCCAATGGCAATAATGGCGTTGCATTGTTGCTCTTTGTACACATCCGCACCCACTGCGACATTGGCAATGGTCGGGTTGGGTTTTACCTCATCGTAGATGACATATTCAATGCCCTGGTCTTTCAGGGCGTTACATAAAGCCGTTGTGAGACCGAGTGAGTGAATCATGGCATCGGTAACAATGAGCACTTTCTGAGCGCCTTTTGCGGCCATAAGCTCACCGGCTTTGGCGACGCTATTGGTACCCATTTCGAGTTCGGGGAAAGGAATCGTGATGAGTTTGTTGAGCTGTTTATTGATTCCAACCACGGTTTTGTAGAGCAACATAGTAAACATCCTTTTAAACACGTGTTTGAATTATAGTCATAACTCGTGATGCGTTTATGGGATGAGCTTCATGGTTGAACAAAAATATGCTGCTAAGTGCTTATTAGGTTTTAGGTATTGGCAAGGATCTCAACCAAAGGGAACGGTTGCGAGGTTAACTTGTTGTTTCGGTATAAAAAACTATTTGTTGTTTGGCTACCGTTACTGAACAGCTTGGTAATTTGGTAAGGCGTACCTTTGGCGAGGTGCCAGAGAAAATGCTCAGCGGCCTTATCAAATGTCCTAACGCGTTCAATTTTGTCGACAGTCCCTAAAGGCGAATGGAAGGTGAACTCAGTTAAGGTAACGCTGCCATCACATTCAAGGCGTTGTTTGTCGACATGCTCGAAGCCGAAATCATTGGCTGAAGGGGCCACGCCTCCTGGCAGCATCTGTGCGGGTAGGATTAAAGTTGCTTGTGAAAGGGTCATTTCAACTCCTGCTTTTTTATTATCGTGGCACAGGCTGCAGGTTAATGCACTGCGATCTTATGAGCAAATTATCTATGTGCTGCCACACTGTAAGAAAGCCAGCAAAGGAGATAAGGGATGAATAGGCGGCATTTTCTAGCACTGTGGTCGGTATTGTTTGTGAAACCATTGTGGGCAAAAACGCCTGCTGTTGCGACCCCTTCGCAGGCTGAAGGGCCCTTTTATCCTGTTACACCTATTCCACTGAGAGCCAATTTAGTTTTGCAGGAGGAAGGTTTGGCTGGGGAGCCGATCGATTTACTTGGTCGGGTGATAGACACAGATGGCCAAGCGCTATCTGGAGTAAAAGTGGAAATTTGGCAATGCGATGGCAATGGCGTTTATGATCACCCACAGCAACCTAATAATGAGGCTTTTGATCGCCACTTTGCCGGTTTTGGTGCTGTAGAAACCGACAGTAATGGCCAATACCGTTTTCGTACTCTCTATCCTGTGCCGTATACCGGCCGTCCACCCCATATTCATGTCAAACTTTGGCGTGGTAATAAAGAACTCTTAACGACACAGCTCTACCTCAAAGGGCAAACGGGTAACGAATGGTGGGGTGGGCGAGAACGCCAGCATCTCCAGTTTGATCCTGTTGGAAGTGGGAAAGATAAGGTCGGAAATTTCGATTTTATTCTCTCTGTGTGAGTGCTTAATTCTCAAATATTGAATTATCGGCTGTATTGTGAGCAGTCAGTCGTTCTGGGTGTTTACAAGTCCCTGAGTGCCCGATATTATACGCCGCACTTACGGAGAGATGGCTGAGTGGTTGAAAGCACCGGTCTTGAAAACCGGCATACGTTTGTAGCGTATCTAGGGTTCAAATCCCTATCTCTCCGCCACATTCTAGATACTGGGTAATTAGCCGAGTGTCATACAGAATTGGAGCGGTAGTTCAGTTGGTTAGAATACCGGCCTGTCACGCCGGGGGTCGCGGGTTCGAGTCCCGTCCGCTCCGCCACTACATGAAGGCTCAGTCGAAAGACTGGGCCTTTTTTGTACCTGTTGATTCTGGCGTCAGTCCTGCGGACTGATGAGTCCCGGTCGAGTGCGACCCCAGCCCCAGCCCTCCGCCAATACACTGAAGGCTCAGTCGTTTTTTGTATGCTTCGAAATTGGCGTTCGTCCTTCGGTCGAATGAGTTCCGCTGGAGCGCCAGCCCGGCCGTTCCGTCAACGACATTAGCCTGATGCGAAAGCGTCAGGCTTTTTCATATAACGTTTGTGAAAGTGCAACCTGAACATTTAGTCTGTTTGAAACATTGATGCATCAAAGTTGTGAGAAAAAGCGGGGGATTTTATGTTATGAAACAAAAGCGCTCTGATGAAATATTTGGCTGCTCTGATTGTTCTTATAGTCTGACTTTTAAAAGAACTAAGAACTTAGCGGAAAGTTCTTATAATGTGAATTGGTTATATTGAGTGTATGCATGCTCTAAAGTCAATTTATTGACGTTTTGGGGTGTCTATTTTATTTGTATTCATTAAAAATAAAATGGGCATTTATATTTTAATATCAATAAATTAAAAGACATCAGGCGATATTTTTGGATTGATATCACAAAAATGTGATACGTGTGGCATATGAGGTGTGATTCAGCTGCTAACATTTAATTACATTTGGATGAAATCAGTCCAAGCTTATAAATATATAAATCAGCTTTTTTAATACTAATAAATATTTATTCATGGAAGAATAAACAACGTTTTTATGGCTTTTAATCAGACAGTTTTATTTCGTGCTGTTATAACAACAGCAATGATTTTATTTGCATTTGTTGTTGACCCTCTTGGCGTTAGAAATGCGGCAGAAAAGCATTATGAGGACCATATTCTACGGCTATGGTCCCCCTTTTATGTGGATGATGTTTCACAGGACGTCACAGTCATACTGATAGACGATACTTTTCTGCGCCAGACAGAAAAGTATCCTGTGACTTATCGAAATCTGTCTAACTTACTGAGGGTTATTAGTGCCCATAAACCACAGGCAGTTTTTTTTGATATTCTTCAGCACTATGAACATTCTCCTCGCTTAGATCGTTGGTTAAAAACATTGGGGTCTCAAGAGGTTCCCGTATTTATGAGTAGCGACACGGACTATGACACAGAATCTATATTGAATGATGAAACATCCCTTCGCTACAAAATATCTAAAGTCAGTCAACTAACTGCGGTTTCTTGGAGTGGTTACCAGCATTACTATCCGTTATATGTTGATTGGAACGGAAATAAATCTGAAACGGCAGCCATGTCACTGTACCAAGTATGGTGTGAAGAAGAAAAAGGTCGATGCAGTTCACCCGAAGAGCAAAAAAATAGCTTTAGCGATCCAATGATGGTTCAGTGGACGAATAAATTTGATGGTAAGCAAAATAACTATTTCCCTTTAAGTCATGAATGCGGGCAAGTGTCCAACAGTCAGTTTTCACAGTTTTGGGAACTGCTTAAGTTAAGCCTTACTCAAGGTGTTCAGAGTGATAAAACATTGGATGAAGGTCTTAGGCAAAGGTGCCCACCATTTCTCTCTGTTTCAGCCTCTAAGTTATTGGAATCTGGTGCTCTTAAGTCAGAGTCGTTAAGGAAAGCAATAGAAAATAGACTGGTACTTGTTGGGTATTTTCTTCCTGGAGGTACCGATATTGTTCGTTCTCCAGTTCATGGCAGTTTACCTGGTGTGTACTACCATGCAATGGCACTGGACAATTTAATCAATCTGGATGCGGATTATTGGCATGTTCCTGAAAAGATTGGCCTCTTTAATCTAAGTCTTGCTGATATTGTAGAAATTCTTGTCCAAGTTGGAGTGCTGTTTCTTGTTATCTGGTATCGCTATACGCATCTGGAGAATGAACTCGCCGACGGTGAGACGCTCAATTCCAGAACCCAGATATATTCCGGTATTAAACCCACAGTGTGTATCGTTGCGCTGATAGTCACTTCGGTTTTGGTATGCCATTTTATTTTGAAAGTTGGTGCACCTAACTGGTATGGGTTATTAATGATCCTATTTTTGGATCTGCCTATATTTCTTTTCTACTTTCTTGAAGCTGTTAAGAAGTTTGCAACTAACAAAGCAAACCGTGTCAGAGAGAAAGTTACCTGTTATATCCATTCAATCAAAACACTGAACAATAGATAAAGGAGTAGCTATGTTTCGCCATAACAAAAGGTGGTTAGGGTTAGGTCTTGTCACAGTTTTAACGGCTTTTCCAACTGTTGCGGAGGACAAGGTATTGATTTTGGATTTCCTGATGGATTCTGTTGAAATCTGTGATGGTAATTTGGACTGTAGTGATGTTGATAAAAAAAGCCTTCCGAACCCATCAGACGAGATGGTTATCGTTTCAAGCTACGATAAAAAAGAAGGAATGGTTATGTTTAAACACCTTGGTAATGAAAAATGGGTTCACATTACTGAGGTTGAACTAAGTCAAAAAGCTGTAGCATCCGTTGTTTGTACTAATCAAAAAACAATTTCTAGAAAGTCTGATAAGCAAGTGTTCTCTACATATGGACTGGGAGAAGGGTGTTAATTATGCGTCAATTTATTGCACTGTTGGTTATGTCTGGAATGCTATCTGGTTGTGCTGTTGATAGTTTAAAAACCCTGACAGGAAGTACTTATGAGGGAGTGGAAGGGAAGTATATTCACTCTCTCACACCGGAAACCAATCAACCGGTAGTGAATGAAGAAGCTACGGTGCGCAATACTGAAGAAACAGAAAAAGAAAAGGTCTTCTATCGTGCAGCCGCTGATAAAAACCTCATAGCCAACCCTTATGCTGAAAAGTACTTGAATGAGATTCTGGCAAACATCCTTGCTGAATGGGAGCAACCGGTCGACAAAGATATTAAAGTCGTTATTTCAGCGGATAGAAACTATTCCGCTTTAGCAACGACAGATACGATTGTAATTACCCAGGGAGTTTTGGGAGACGCAGAATCTGAGGATGAATTAGCGTTTATTATCGCTCATGAGTTGTCCCATATTCTGTTAGAGCATAACAATACTAACGAGTACTTCGCTAAGCAAAGTGCTTTGGTGAGCAAGGCTGCAAATGTTGCTATGGTCTCTGCAGTTGTTGGGGATTTAGAGACGCATAAAACAGCCGATGGCCTTAAGTTAGCTTCCAAAAACTCGGCAAGTGCCCAAAAATTAGTATCAGACTCGTATCGGATGGGAATGACAATCAACCGCCTGAGTCGAGATGTGCTGAGTTCTTCTATGAGCCGACAAGATGAAGATGAGGCCGATCTACTTGGTGTCGACTTAATGGTCAAAGCGGGTTACAGCGCTAGGGCATATTATGATGTGATGGATCGGCTTGAAAGCAGCCAGGTGTTCAATAAAGAGCAGTTAGCGGCCAAAAAGCAGGATTTCCAAAGCTTTGTCAGTATGGCTAGTAAGGCAAATAAAAACATAAGTGGATCAAACTTGGAGACGTTAGGCTATTTGGCCGCAAATGAAGCAGCAACACGTCTTTTGCAAGATTTTGCTGAGCGACATAACTCACCCAGTGAAAGAAAGCAGGATCTTAATCACTATGTAAAACGTGAGTATCGTAAAGAGCGTAGACGTGACTTTTCTACGGAAAGGCTGAATAAAACACTTCGTTCAGGTAAGGCAGAGCAGATACAGAAGAATTACTGGGCAGCTTCTGAAGCAATGAGAGCTGTTGAATTTGGTGATTTAGAGAAGGCTGAAAAACTGGCTCGCCAAGCGGTTTCTGGTCCAACAAGCTCTCATGCCTATCCACGACTGGCGTATTACACCGTTCGAAAATTACAAAACAAGCCTGACAAAGCGGCGCAGAATCTGGCATTAATTAAGAATTGGGATTACGCCTCTATTCAGACATTCGCGTTAGCTTCGCAAGCTTTCCGGGCGCAAAATCAGCATAAAAAAGCCGAACAGGTATTGGATAAAGCGAAAGCTGCAATAGGTTCCGATCAGCCATTCTTACCAGAATATATTGCCTTGTATCGTAGCATGGGGGAGCAGTCTAAGTTAGACGAGCACCTCAAACGCTGTGATAATGTGAGTGAAAATAATATTGTCGCCCAATGTTATCAAGCTGCAGGTGTAGATATTCCATCAGACACTAAGAAAGCTGGTAAAGGCTTCTTTGATTCGATTACCAGCATGGTTGAGATTTAATGGCTGCTAGTTGAGCAGTTAAACTCTCAGATTCAATTATCATTAGCCTCCAATACAGCATTGGAGGCTTTTGTTTCTTGTGAGTAAAGAGATGATATGACCATTAAGGTTGTACTAATTTTCTTTGAGCTAGTGAAAGGACTGTCCGTTCTAATTGGGCTACGATTTCTGACTCTTGCTCCCAGGTGTTCCAATAAAGCTCTACAAAGATGGAATCAGGGGAAAGAGTTATTAAATCAGAGGATGTTAGCTGCTCTTCTATCAGGAGCTTAGGAAGCATAGTCCAGGCATTTCCGCGAGCGACGGCATCGAGAAGCGCATGAGAGCTAGGAAGGTAGTGGGTTCTTTGCTGTTTACGTTCTACACCATGAATCGATAAATACTTATCCACCAAGTCATCATCTCGGTCGAAAATGGCGATGGGAGCTGAAGCGAGTTGTTCCTTGCCAATGCCGTTTTTGAAATAGTGATCACAATATAACGGAGAGCATACCGGAAGATATTCCAATTTGCCGAGGTATCGGGTTTTGCATCCACCTATGTGATTGGCTTTCGAGGTGATAGCAGCGATGACTTCACCACTTTTGAGTAATGCTTGGGTTGAGACTGTATTTGATGTTCGGATATCAAAAGACAGGTTTGGTGTTTCGCTAAACTGGTCTAAAACATCCATAAACCAGCAGCTTAAGCTATCATGATTGACTGCAATCGCAAGGGATAGGGAATTGTTATCCGAACCATGGTTCAGGGCATGGTTCATCTCATTTTGCAGTAAGAGCATACGGCGAGCGTAGCTCAGAATTTGCTTGCCTACCTCAGTTGCTTGTGGCGGTGTGCTGCGGACTAAGACCGAGTGTCCTATCCGGTTTTCCAGCGATTTAATCCGCTGAGATACGGCGCCGGGCGATATATGTAAATGGCGAGCGGCGTTATCGAAGCTTTGACCATCCACGATAGCGATTAAGGTTTCCATCTCCTTGTGATCGAGCATTTTTACCACCTAGTACCTTTAGTTTTACTAAAGATATATAAGAATATTTAGTTTTATGCAACTTGTCGGGAGGATTACTATCAAGTCGAAAACACATGAACTGATAGGGATCTTTCACCATGACCAAGCCACTCACACAAGTACCATCGAAGTCACCACAGACCTTCCTCGACTTTCCTTTTGTCAACGATTTTGAAAACTTCTCTTCAGATATTACGATTCTAGGGGTGCCTTATGGCATGCCATACAGCGTTGACGGGATGGCCAATGATCAGAGCTTGGCGCCTGATCATATTCGTAACTGGTCAACGCTCACGGAAGTTGAGATGACCTTGGGGAATTACGACTTCGATTTGGGGGGAACCTTGTTAGATGGTAAAGATATCAAGATTGTTGATTGCGGTAATGTTACTTCTAGCTTTAACCCCGGTGAGCACTATGAGAAAGCAGAACAAGTTGCCCGTACTATTTTTGCCGCTGACTCAGTGCTTATTACGCTAGGGGGCGATCATGGTGTGCCTATTCCTATTTTAAAGGCACTAGATGTATTGGATGAAGAAATTACCTTGATCCACATAGATGCCCACTTGGACTGGCGTGATGAAATCAACGGGGAGAAAAACGGCTATTCCAGTGTTATCCGTCGTGCTTCCGAGCTTCCTCACATTAAAGGCATCCACCAGATTGGTATGCGGGGAATAGGCAGTGCCAAGAATCAGGAAGTGAATGATGCCATCGCACACGGATGCTCGATTACCACCGCATATCAGCTCCATGATTTAGGCATGGAAGAAGTCTTAAAAACGATTCCTGACGGCGGCACGTATTATTTAACGATTGATGCCGATGGTATCGATCCTACCATTATGCCAGCTGTACTGGCTCAAACTCCCGGCGGATTAAATTGGGTTCAACTTCACAAGCTGATACATGGATTGGTGAAAAAAGGACGGGTCGTGGGTATGGATTTGGTCGAGATCACCCCGTCTTGCGATGTTGGCAATATATCCATGATCCATGCTGAGCGATTACTGTGTAATTTTATTGGTGCAACGATTAGAGCGGGATACTTTGACAAGTAGTCTCTGGTTTAGGCAAAAGAAGTTAGCTTGAAAATGTGAATGAAAAGGGCCCTCAGGATGTGTGAAGAGGGCCCCTTTATTTAACACAGAGCTACTTCAGCGATTCATAAGGCAACCCGACATACTGCTCGGCAATAGCGACTTTTCCGGCTGGGTTGTTGAGGTAGTAATCGAGCTCGGAAGTCATCAGGCGATTGAAAATATCAGCGCCGGTATGATCGACATCTAACTGGTCGAAATCGTGCAGCATGTTGGTCATCCACCAGGAAAAACGCTCGCCATGCCAAACGCGGCGCAAACAGATATCAGAGTATTGCTCGATGCATTCCATATCATCGTTTTTATATACCCGGGTCATGATTTGATACAGGGTAGCGACATCTGATGCCGCGAGATTAAGCCCTTTAGCACCTGTTGGTGGCACGATATGGGCGGCATCACCGACAAGGAACAGTCGGCCATACTGCATCGGCTCGCAGACGAAAGAGCGCAAAGGTGCGATGCTCTTTTCAATACTCGGGCCGGTTTGTAACCGCTTGGCTGCATCCTCGGGGAGGCGCTCTTTGAGCTCATCCCAAAACCGCTCGTCACTCCACTCTTCGATCTTGTCTGTCAATGGCACTTGGAGATAATAGCGGGAGCGGGTCGCAGAACGTTGGCTGGCGAGTGCAAAGCCACGCGGGTGCTTGCAGTAGATCAGTTCGTCATCCACTGGCGGGGTATCGCTCAGTAGTCCTAGCCAACCAAACGGATACACGCGCTCATATTCATGGCGGATAGAGTCAGGGATAGTTGGGCGGGAAACGCCGTGGAAGCCATCACAGCCAGCGATAAAATCGCACTTCACTTGGTATTGTTTGCCGTTGTATTCAAATTTGACCGAAGGGGTGGATGAGTCGGCATCGGCAATTTCCGACACGGGGGCATTGTAATAGCTGGTGAGCCCTGCCTCATGACGGGCGTCCATCAAATCACGGGTGATTTCCGTTTGGCCGTAACACGTGACCACTTTTCCCTGGGTTAGCTCACGAAGATCAATGCGGGTGCCCTTGCCATCGACACTGATCTGGAAGCCATCATGGCTATGCCCTTCTACATCCATGCGATCATGGCAGCCTGCTTCTCGGATCAAATCGACAAAACCTTGTTCGAGGATCCCAGCCCGGATCCGGGATAGCACATGGTCAGCGCTTGACCGTTCAATAACAATGTTATCAATTCCTTGTTTTGCCAGTAGTTGGCCTAGCAGCAAACCTGATGGGCCAGAGCCAATAATGGCAACTTGTGTAGTGATGACTTCCATTTGTAGTACTCCTACTGTCGTTTTTTCGTTGTGTTCTTGTTGTGTTTGTAGTTTGTTAAAAATATGTGATTTCGGCCATTCACATTGTCTGCAGATTCTTGTACTTTTTCGTCATGGTGGATAAGGAAATAAAGTAAATGATCGAGCAGGTAGCCATCCCACGCTTCTTTCTCTATGGCGAGGAAAGTGATAGTGACGATTCTGAATTTATCCATATTGAAACGATCGCGGCGAGAAGTGCTGAGCGTGGCTGGAAAATTAAACCACATCGCCATGGCAAGTTATTCCAGTTATTGCTTATTAGCGGCGGGGCGGCAGAAATTGTATTAGATAATAAACAGTTAACCGTTACTGGAGAGAGTGCGGTGATTATTCCTGCTGGGGTTGTTCATGGCTTTGTATTCTTGCCGCAGACTCAAGGGTATGTATTGAGTATCGCCGAACCGCTTATCCACCAATCCGCGGCTTCGAAGGTCAGCGGCTATTTCAATGCGGTGCTTGATGCTCCGCGGATCATTACCTTTTCAGGCCAAACTGACTTCAATGCCCAGATACAAACATATTGCAATTTATTGTCACTAGAGTCCGATACCCGCTATGCCGGAAAACGTCATGCAGTCGAGTGGCTGGCAAAAATGATTTTGCTATCGATATATCGGGAAATCGAGTATAGCGAGGCAGAGCATGTGGCGTCGCAAAAGCTACATTCCAGCTATTATCAATTCCAGCAATTGATTGAAAAGCACTATCGCCAACAGTGGGGTGTGGCTCAGTATGCCGGACAATTACAGGTATCTGTTTCGACGTTGAATCGACTGTGCCAAAAGGCAAAAGGAGTGGGAGCGAAGCAGATCATCTCGGAGCGGTTGTTTGTCGAAGCAAAGCGCAGTTTGCTGTATACCCAGATCAACGTTGATCAAGTGGCCTATAACCTAGGCTTTGAAGATCCTGCTTACTTTTCGCGGTTCTTCAAGAAAAAATCAGGGTTAAGCCCGAAGGCATTCCGCGAGCTTAACCCGTTCGAGACAGAGTTCTAACGGCTAGATTTAAAAAATATCGAGGTCATTACCAATGACGACCTTGCCGCTATAGCCAGCCTGTACTTCGTCCAATACTGACTCGACCGGAGCGCTGTAATGGAGGATATGGCTTAAAACAAGCAGCTTAGGTTGGGCTTCGTTGGCAATTTGGGCGAGCTCGCCGGTTTTGGTGTGGCTGGTGGAGTGATACTTCTGCCAAAAGGCCGATAGCTTCGATAGGCCCTGCTCGCTGATCACTTCATGCACCAGAACATCGGCTCCTTTGGCTATGGTTTTCATTTCTTCCGAAAAAGCTGTATCACCACTGATCACCACGACTTTATCCGGTGTTGTTACCTTGTAGCCAAAGGCTGGGCGAATATCGCCATGGGGAACGCGGAAAGCTTCAATGGTGACACCGTCTTGCTGGTAAACAATATTGCCTTCAGTGTATTCGGTCACATTCACTTGATAGAGGGTAGGGTTCTTGACGGGTTGTTTGCCACTGGTGCGCAAACCGATATCAACCGACAGCATGTCGTAGTAGCCAGTGACAAATTTTTCGGTGCCGATAGGCCCGTAGATCGATAATTTTTCATCCCGGCGCCACCAGTAAGTCGCTGCTAACTCAGATACATCCAGGATATGATCGCTATGTAGGTGGGTCAGGAATACATGTTGGATATTGGTCGGATAAAGTGCGGTGATGCCTTTTTGCTCGGCGGCTTCAATGGCTTTTTGTACCATCCCGCCGCCAGCATCAAAGACAAACGCTTTATTGTTGTAGACGACTGCCGTCGATGGTCCTGAGCGGGAGGCATCAGGCACCGGCGTTCCCGTACCCAGCAGTATGACGTCGGTTTGGGCTTTGGCGGTAAATGAAAAGAATAGTGCAAATACAACAGCAATTGCGCGCACAACGCTACGCGAGATAAGATCTCTCATTGCTTTCTCCATGGTGACTATGTGTAGGGGAAGGTTATGCCCCGCAGTGGCAATAACTACGGGGCACTATTTATGGGTGCAGTTATTGGATTACTATGACTTGGGTTTACAACAATCCCAGTGCCAGAGATGGGAAGCCGATGATAAGTAGCAATCGGGTGACATCGGATAACACAAATGGGATCACGCCTTTGTACATGTCTTTGATTGATACACCGGGAGCCAGCGACTTGATGACGAAGACATTCATCCCAACAGGGGGAGTGATAAGCCCGAGCTCAACGGTAATGACTGCGACAATACCGAACCAGATTGGATCAAAGCCAGCGGCTTCGATAAGCGGGTAGACCACAGGTACGGTAAGCAGCAGCATAGCGATACTGTCCATCACGCAGCCCAGCAATACAAACAGCAGGAGAACGGCAAACAACACCATGTACGGCGACAGTTGCAGGCTATCGACAAAATCTACCAGCGAGTAGGAAATACGCGAGACCGACAGGAAATAACCAAAGATCTCAGCCCCGATAATCATGAAAAAGATCATGGCAGATATGGCGAGCGTTTCTTCGACGGATTCGAGAAATTGCTGCCAGCTCATCCCTCGGAATATGGCCATTACCAGGGTGCCGGCGGCACCAATCGCCGCAGCTTCAGTCGGGGTGAACAGACCAAAGTAGATCCCGCAGATGATGAAAGCGAAGATCCCGGTGAAGGGTACCAAGCCTTTCAAGCCTTTAATCTTTTCTAACAGTGATGTTTCTTGTCCCGGAGTGGCAAGATCGGGATAGAGCCAAACTGTAATCGCAATGGTGGCGCAGTAGAGGAACAAGCCCAATAAACCCGGGATAACCCCTGCGATAAACATATCGCCTACTGATTGCTCGGTGATCAGGGCATAGAGCAGCAAGGCGATAGAAGGCGGGATCATGATACCCAGCGTACCGCCGGCGGCAAGGGTACCCGTTGCCAGTGACATCGAGTAGCCGTTCTTTTCCATCTCAGGCAGCGCGACACGGGACATACTGGCCGCCGTTGCTAGCGAGGAACCGGAAATCGCCGAGAAGACCCCGCACGAGGTGACGGCTGCGAGTGCCATTCCCCCGCGCCAGCGCCCAAATAGGGTTCTGGCACCATTGAACAGCTCCTGGGACATTTGTGCTTTTGAGGCAAATACCCCCATCAAAATAAACATCGGGATCGGGCTATAGCTGTAGTTCGACAGCGTTTCGAAAGGGCCGCTATCGAGGATCGCCACAGCTGAAGGGAAAGCGACGATAGAGCCAAAGCCGACAAACCCAGTGACTGCCATAGAGAGGGCAATTGGGGCGCGAAAAGCAATCATCACCAGCATCAAAGCGATGCAAATCAAGCCAATAGTTGAAGATTCCATTACGCTAGCTCTCCTTTTTGGGTTTGATGTGTCGCTTCAGAGCTCGAAGGTGTTTCTGCTGAGGAGGTTTCCGTATCCTCGCACGATGCTATATCGCTGCCTTGATGGCTGACCAGTTCAATAGCAATAATCAGTGATCTCAGGGCAAGCAGGCTGGTAGCAATGAGCACAACGGTATACACATAGTGCAATGGAATATGGAGATCTTGGGTGGTTTCCCCTGTCATTCTCACCGATTCAATGGCTTGGTAGAATCGTACTGACATACCTGCACCGAGAAGTGAAAAGCCTAGGGTATAGAAGGCCTCAAGATATATTTTGAGGCGGTGATTCATCTTTTCGGTAAACAAGTCAACAATGACCTGAGATTTGCCGACAGAATGAGGAAGGGTAAATAATATGGCAAACAATAGGCCGTATTTAATCAGCTCCACCCCGCCGACAAACGTAAAATCAACACTGCCGCCTGAGTAGTTGAATATGGCTCGCGTTAGCACATCACTGAGAGTGATGAACATCATTGAGACCAATATCGCGCCACTGGCCAGATGTAGCAGATAGGCACAGCGATTAATCAGGTTGATGATCCCTTTCATGATCGTATTTCCTTATATTTGAGGCCTTTCTAGAATCCGCGAGTTAGCTACAAGTGGTAGACAGTTCCATTGCCCGGTTATAGACATTACGCGCGGGTAGCCCTTTGGCCTCGAGCTGGGAAAGGTAGTTCTCCGTCACTTGCTCAAAGATCGGTTGCCATGTCTTTTGGTTGCTTGAGGCGTCAACACGGTAGATGTTGTGGTTGTCGGCTTTGGCATCGGCAAGGCCTTCTTGGTCAAGGCGATCGAATACGCTGGCAGCGATGTTCGACCATTTCTCTCCAGAGTGCTTATCAATGACAGCTTTGAGCTCGGGATCCAGCTTGTTGTAAACGCTGGTATTCATGGTGACAAGGAAAGCCAACGAGTAGAGGCCACCCACTTCAGTGTGGTTGTCCGCCAGTTCATTGAGTTTGAAGCCTTTAGCGCCTTCCCACGGTAAAGCGACACCATCAATCACGCCACGCTGCATAGACTGGTAGGACTCAGGTGCTGGCATGCCGACAGGCAATGCGCCAAGCTCTTCCAGCAAGCTACCAACAACGGCGGTTGGGCGGCGAATTCGCAAGCCGTCTAGATCACTTGGCTCTTCGATATTCTTGCCTTTGACATGAAGCAGGCCTGGACCATGGGTAAACAGGAACAGCGGTTTGGAGTCTTTGTATTCGTTACCGAACGCGCCTTCCTCATATAGGTTTTGGATCACGCAGGAGCCTTGTGAAGCATTTTGCACAACCCCAGGGAGTTCAACGATCTGTGTGAGCGGAAAGCGGTTAGCCGAATAGCCTTGAACCGTAGCGGTAACATCCAAAATTCGATGTTTCACCGCATCATATTGGGCTGGTGGTTTGGCTAGCATTGAAGCGGGATAAAGCTCCACTTTAATACGGCCATTGGAGTCGGCTTCGATTTCATTGGCCCACTCTTGGTAAATTTCTTTGTGGATGTCCGACACCGCAGGCCAAAAGTGGCCAAAGCGTAGGGTGACATCAGCAGCAAAAGCGTTAGAGCTCAATAGAAGAGAGGTGAGGGCAGCGGTAGTTGTTGCTTTGAATATCTTTTTCATTTTCAAACGTCCATTTGTTTAGCAAAAGATGTCGTGCAGTTTTATTGTTAACTTTTCAACATTCACGCCCCAAGACAGCTAGGGAAAGGCGGCGAATGAGGACCACTAGTTAATGTGTTAATTATTTGTAAAATACGATTTGAATTTAGCATTACGCTGATAATGTCGTTAATTAGAAAAAGACAGTAGCTATTCAATTATTGAATAGCAAAGGGACTATTTGACGGTATTTAGGGGCTAAATGCTGGGTGATGTAAAGCAGGGAAAAATCTTATTTTAATGTTACTGGTGATGTTTTTTGTCGATGATTCTATCTTTTGCCGTTTATTTCTAACGAAAATGGCGGATTTTCATTAGATCTTACTTCGAGGCTAAATAACATTTAGCACGTATGCAGTTGTGTATTCTTTTGATATTAACCTTTAGTCTAACGTGGTTGCGATTTTTCACTTATGTCTTGTGGGAATGATTCATAAATTAATATGTTAACTATTAGTTAGAAGCTGCCGCTAGTATGTCGTTCTGCATTTTTCATACGATCAGGGCGACGAAATGGGTGGCGTTAAACAATTATATGTAGGCATGGCGTTAGCCGTGTCGATCCTTTTGGCTGGTGCATTAGCACTGGATCAAGCTGTCTTTTTGCGGCTTCTGCTGGGTTTAGGACTTGGTATTGCCCTGACCAAAGGGGCGATTGGGTTTGCAGGCAGTATTAACCGAGCTTACCGCCGGGGATCAACCCAGTTGATGCAAGCATTGATGCTATTGTTTGTGGTT
This sequence comes from Photobacterium sp. AWH4_225, assembly GCF_056158405.1. NCBI lineage: Bacteria > Pseudomonadati > Pseudomonadota > Gammaproteobacteria > Vibrionales > Vibrionaceae > Photobacterium > Photobacterium sp. AWH4_225. Next base: position 1,514,823 of record NZ_JBSWTF010000004.1, read on the forward strand.
ACCGCCATTATCAATGCTGGGCTTCTATATGGCGCTGAGCCGGGAAGTTATAACCTGTGGGTGAACCCGATTAATGCCGGTTTGGTCATTGGTGGCCTGATGTTCGGCTTTGGTATGACGCTCTCCAGCTGCTGTGCTTCTGGGGTAATGGTCGAGATGGTCAGTGATGTGCCAAGGGCGTTGACCACCTTGGTGGCTTTTGGTTTTGGTGTGTTTATCGGCTTCCCGATCCAATCGTCGTCGCCTTTAGTGACGGAAACACTGTTCTCGACGGCCAGTTACCAAGGTCAGGGGGTGTTCCTGCCTGACTTGTTTGCATGGGGGCCTCTGAACGGCTATTTGATGTCAGTGTTGGCGACTATTGGTTTTGCAGTTGTTACCGTTTGGCTTGCCAAGAAGTACCAGCACAAGCGCCAGCAAGAAGGGACTTATCTAGGTGTCGAAGCGGAGCAGAAAAGGGCTCCCCAAAATTTAGGCTCGGCAGAAGTTAAGCGTTTTTCATGGCTTAGCAGCCTGTGGAGCATGAATTTTGCTATATTGGTTATCGCGTTGATCTTCGGCGTGATGATGGCGACCACTTCCGCAGGCTGGGGGGCATCATCGCCGTTTGGCTTCTGGTTCGGCAAGGCGCTGCTTGCTATCGGAATTGATATTGAAGCGATCACTTCATTTACTGGGCGCCCGGCACAAGCCTTTACCACGCCGTTTTTTGAACATGGCGTATCGGTACAGAACTTGGGTATTTTGTTGGGCACTTTGGTCGCCGTATTGTGGATAGGCAAATTCAGCTCTCCATTTGCAGCCCGCTACTCGTTGAAGCAGTACATGCTGTTTGCCCTTGGTGGCGTGTTAATGGGGTTGGGAACCCGTTTTGCTAACGGCTGTAATGTTGGAGCGCTTTATACACCGATTGCCAATTTTTCGCTATCGGGCTGGATTTTCTTTGCGACCATTATCGCGGGCGGGGTATTTGGCAACCAGTTTGCAAGAAAGATGAAGCTGATCCCTGCGGCGCCGAAACGTCAGTTGAAGCCAGCGAATGCCATCGCTTAATTTTAATGACCATCTTATCATAATAAAAACAAGCGGGCTGTAGAGGCCCGCTCCAAAAGTATTTGGATAAAAGAGCGCATTAGCACAACTAAAAAGGAATATAGACACCCTAAAAAGAAAAACACTTTCTTTGAGTTCGATCGAATATTACATGCAGTTTATCGTTGTAACAATTAGGCTTTGCCTATTGCTATAATCGGTAAGTCCTTTCATACCTAGCTGGTAAATGTGAAGATGAATTAAATTGCAATAAATTCAGTTGTTTATGTTTTGTGGGAAGGCTATGGTTTCTACTTGAATGTTTGCGGGACGCTAAACACTCTGCTTCAGATATTTGAAAGAGCATAATTTAATCAGTAGTATCCCTAGTAATTAAACTAACTCAATACATTAATAATGAAACCAGTAGAGTCAGCAAAGCTAGATATTCTTATAGACGAAGTAGAACACATCAAGAAAGAAAACAGAAAGTTGAAAATGCTTATTTCAACCGTTTTGGTTTTAGCTGTTATTGCAATCGTGAAAATACACATCTTTCGATGACTGGCAAAGCATACCTATAGTACGTATTGGATGAAATAAAAGAAGGCATGAGCATCTACTCGTGCCTTTTTCATAGAGATTCGACGGTGCAAGATCGGTTAAAGCGTCAGCTCACAATTAACCCAGCAACCACCTTGGTGATGCGACTCTACCGTGGCATCAGAGAATTTCACCCCTGCTGCGCCGGCTTCAACTCGAGGGAAAAGCAGCCAATCTGCTGGTGCCTCAGTGCCATCTTTGCGTGCAGCCACTGCCAGCGCAAATTCGGTATAGAGATTGGCCCAAGCTTCAATGACACCTTCGGTAAAACCGCGCGCCAAACGCGTGGTTCGCTCGACGGAAGGGAATAGTTCACCCCCTTGACCGCGAGAAAGTACCCGGTCAGCTTCACCGTGGATACTGAATTTGAGCTGTTCCGGATGTTCCATATCCCACTCAATGCCACCCTTGTCACCATATACTCGCAGGCGAAGGCCACCACGGTTACCCGGTGCCAGTCGGGTTGCCATCAAGGTTCCCGGAATAGTGTGATTAAATTTGGTCATCATCATCACCGTATCTTCCAGTGCTTTAGGGGCACCGCAAACATGCATCTGGGCCAGAATATCAGTCATAGGCAAACCGGTAACAAATGTCGCCAGGTTTTGGGCGTGGGTACCGATATCACCGGTACAACTAGTTGAGCCTGACTTTTTCGGATCAAGCCGCCATTTAACATGTTCAGCTTCATTGATACTTTCGTTCATCATCCAGTCCTGCATGAATTCGACATGGATCTGATTGATGTTGCCGATATCACCACGGGAAATCATGGCTTTGGCCTGACGTACCATAGGGAAAGAGGTATTAACGAAAGAGACACCGAATACCAGCCCTGTCTCTTTGGCAAGATGGATTAAATCAATGGCTTCATCCAGTTCATTGGTCAGTGGCTTGTCACACAGCACATCGATACCGTGCTCCAAGAAGGTTTTTGCTGCTTCATAATGGAGATGGTTGGGTGTCGTTATCATTACGGCGTCGACGCCATCTTCTCGGGCAGCTTCGGCTTTGGCCATTTCCTTGAAAGAGGTGTAACAGCGGTCTTCGGGTAAATACCATTGTGCCCCCTTGGCTTTTGCTTTGGCGGGATCAGAGGATAGCGCACCGGCTGTTACTTCCCAATAATTGCTCAATCTGGCGGCGGCTGATTGGGTAACAGAGATCCGCCCTCCACCTACAATTCCCAAACGGAGGCGGCGAGATAATCGCGGATAAGGGCCAGCAAAAGTTAAATCGCTTGGAAGTAATTTTTCTTTCATCTCGGTGAGTTCCTTAGTGGGCTGCAAGTGATTCGCTTTGAGGCTCGGTTTGCTCAGAAGGAGACATCTCCATTTCGATAGCCATGAATACCCCCTGGGTAATGGTTTCATACTGATGCCACGGGTAACGGCCATTTTCATCGTACATAGGCTTGTGGCTGGCTCCTGGAGCAAGTGTGTCTTCTAAGTACAAGGTATTGATATCCTTTTCGAAACACTGCTGCATCTTGCCGAAACCGACAATTTGGGTGTGGATTTCCTTAAGGTTATTGAAGCCGACATGGGTTTGATGCAATCCCACCTGAAGTGGTACTCGACCTGCAAAGTACATGCTGAATTTGATGTTGCCGAGGGTATCTTTCGGTGACATCCAGAATGGCACTCCTTTCAGACGCTCTTCCCCCCGCGCATCATAAGCCAATGCCCATGTCTGCTTGATCTCTTCAAAGAGTTTGGCTTCGTTCGGGTAGGCATCGAATTGTTCAATCAGCACAATGCGGTCGATATTATTCAACTCAATGTTGTTGACAATTTTTGACTCGTAAAAGGCGATACTTTGGGTGTTGGCTTTGATCGGGGTATCAGACAGGTTAAGTAGGATACTGTTTTTGCTCACCGTATACTGGGATTCATTGTCGATTAAGGTCGCTTTGAAAAAAGGGGCGCAGAATTTTAATGTTTGAATGCTCATTTAAGCAGCTCCGTGTAATTGCCCAACAAGGTTGCTTGTCATTTGTTGGGCAAGGTCCTAGAAATAGTGTTAAACCAATCAGTGAGTGAGGTCGTTAAAGTACGGCGTTTGTTTCTTGCTGAGCAGGGTGGACTCCGACTTCACTGTCTGGGAAATTAGCAGGCAGCGCAGCAGGGATATCACACTCGGTGGTTAACTGCTGGTAAGCACCGGTTTTCGCCGAGAGCATAATGCCCTCCATGACCTCGCAGACGTGCAGTGCCATTTCTCCGCTCGCACGGACTGGCCGCTGGTTGTTTACCGCATACGCGAGGTCGACCAGACCTAGGCCACGGGAGTCATCCGAGAAGTTGTGCTGATTTTTCGCCACGCTCCAATTGTCCAACCCTTGCTGGCGAGGGCGATAATTCCAACGTGCGTTGTCACGGGTGCGATATAGCACGTCTCCGCCGAAAATGTTGGTTCCGTCGGTTGGATCGGGATCGGCAATACACAGGGTGCCTTTGGTACCGTAGATCTCCAGCCGAGGTAACTCTGAATCCCAAATGTCAAAACTGGTGAGCATCATGGCAGAAACACCGCTCTTGAACTCCAACAAGCTGGAGATGTGGGTGTCGACTTCAACATCGATATGTTCACCGGCACGAGGCTGGGATTCGATCAAGCGCTGTTCGAATGACTTTTTCGCCATGCCAGCACATTGTTTGATGGGGCCGAGCAGCGAAATCAGAGATGTTAGGTAGTAAGGACCAAGATCAAACAGCGGACCGCCGCCCGGCTTGTAGTAGAAATCAGGGTTCGGGTGATGTCGCTCTACACCATGGGTACCGACAAACGCAGTGGCACCAATGGGCTCACCGATAATACCTTCATCCAGCAATTTGCGGCAGGTTTGGATCCGGCTACCAAGGAAAGTATCTGGCGCGTTACCCACCAAGACATTGTTCTGTTTGGCAAGGGCTAGGATCGCTTTGCCTTGTTCTAAATCGGTAACAAATGGCTTCTCGGAGTAGACATGTTTGCCGGCTTTGACCGCAGCTAGGGAAATATCACCATGCACGGCAGGGATCGTCAGGTTAAGAACGGCATCAATATCGGGATCATTGATAACGTCATCAGGCGTACAGTATTTGGCAATATTATATTTTTCTGCTTTGGCTTTCGATTCGTTAATATCTAAGCTGGCACAAGCAACTATTTCAACAATATCAAATTTCTGGCAGGTTCTAAGGTAGATATCACTGATAACACCGCAGCCTATAAGCCCTATTCGTAGTGGTTCCATTTTTTTACTCTTGGTTATTGGATGTGGACGTTGTGGGTTGAGTAAATGTGAATGTACTCAACCTTATAGATATATTTATTATTTATGATGTATATTTAAAACAGTGAGCTATTAAATGTTCGAGCTTGCATTCTCTACTGAAGCTTGCGCTTGTTTTATCCACTTTGGATCTATTCTAGTGGCTAACCAAGTGAGCATCTTTGGTTGTGAAGCAATTCGGAAAGCATCGAGCTCTTCGGAATTAAGTGCACGAACATTCATGCCCTCTTTGATAATGGTTTCTAGACCTTGAGCTGAATTGATTTGCTGGATAGCACGACCAACTGTGCCAGCAATTTTAGCTGAACGATCAATGATTTCACGATCTATCTGATTCAGTGAGCGGTAGAAGTTGTCATTAATGACTAAGAAGTCAGCACTGTAAACATGACCATCCAAAGTAATATATTTCTGTAGTTCATAGAGCTTTTTCTCAACAATCACACTGACAGGGTTTTCCTGACCGTCGATGACGCCAGTGGTTAATGCGGTAGGCAGTTCTGGTGCGGCGATCGGTGTAGCCATGGCATCAAGCACTTTCATAAATTCGATAAAAGTCTGGTTTGGCATCACACGCATTTTCATGCCTTTGAGATCTTCTGGTTTAGCAATTTCTTTTTTCGAATTGGTAAAATGACGGAAACCTGTTTCACCATAAGCTAATGTTTTCAAACCAGTTAACTGGCGGCAGTGCTCGCTGAGATTTTGGCCGAATTCACCGTCCAGCACTTCCCAAGCGACTGGTGAAGAAGGGAATAAATAGGGGATTTCGATGATGGCGGCTTCTGGGCATACCTTGGAAAAAGCGCCGGATACGATGGTCATGCTTAACATCCCTTCTTGTACCGACTGGAGTAATTCGGTTTCACCGCCTAACTGGCCCGCTGGGAAAATATCGACTTGAATACGGCCGCCAGATTCAGCCTCAACTAAATTCTTGAAGACCTGAGTTGCTGCCCCTTTTTTTGAAACTGTCCATTCTTGGGAGTCAACATGACCGATATTGATTTTTATGTTAGCGGCAGAAATGTGAGGTGTGATAAGGAGTGAAGAAAGTAAAGCAATCGATTTAAAGAACTTCATGTGCTGTTCCTATTATTTACGTTATTGGTAAAGATTGACCACAACTTCAGATCAAATTGTTATTAACATTTTGTTTACGTCAAATAGGTTAGACATGCTTTTTGTTGATGAGAAATAAATAAATTGCAAAGGGTATAAAATTAACCTATTGCTAAATTAAAATTGCTGTTATTTATTGAGAGGGAAGGGTTAAAATTGTGAGGAATGTTTAATTTCTACGAAAATTAAAGTGGATTATTACATGGGAAATTGTATCAAAATATATTCACTCAGAGCTAATAATCAAACAGGATATAAAAAGGCTACTGTTTCCAGCAGCCTTGTAAAATTGAGGGCATGAAGTAATGAATTATGGTTACTGCTCTTGGATAAGCATGGTGCCCGCACCCGTATTTGAGATTGGGTAGTGGTAATTGCTGGATAGCACCTTGAGATTGTCGGATAGTGCACCGCGCATGCCCAGCCAGAGGATCAGCTCAGGGCCTTGGGATCCGGCCTCGACCACAAGATCGCGGATACTGAGTTTGGTCAGGGCTTCTGGCTCGCTGATGATCTTGTCCATACAGTAGCGGTCGAACTCGGTATTAATAAAGCCAGCACGCTCACCATCAAGTTGGTGGGATAAACCACCAGTACCCAGAATTACCACCTTCAGATCTTTATCGAAAGAACGGATTGCATCACCGAGTGCCTTGCCCATATCAAAGCATCGTTTTGGGGATGGCATCGGGTGCTGCTCAACGTTGATACAGACCGGGATCACCTTCATATGGCCATAGCTGTTGTTTGGCCACATCAGCTGCATTGGTACGGTAAGGCCGTGGTCGACCTTCATTTCCTGGCAGATAGTAATATCGAATTCGTTTTCAACCAGCTGGTTACAGATGTGCCATGACAGTTCTGGCGCGCCCTTGATTGGCGGGATGGTGTTGATACCCCAGCCTTCGTCGGCATTATGGTATTCCTCGGCAGCACCAATGGCAAAAGTGGGTTTTTTATCGAGGAAGAACTCCAGGCCATGATCGTTGTAGAACACGATGGCAACGTCGGGCTGCTCTTCTTCCAGCCAGTTATGAATAGGCGGGTAAGCATCAAAGAAAGGCTTCCAGTATGGGGTCTGCTGCGAGCCTTCAGCGATAGCTTTGCCGATGAGCGGAATATGTGATGTGGTGATACCACCGATGATCTTAGCCATGGTTTAGCTCCCTGGGTTACGCAGTTTTTGGTTGAATTCTTCGAGTGTGACGCCGGTTTGGATGGCTCCGATGTCCTGCATGTTAAGCCCCAGCATGCCGACAAATTTGGCAAGGTAATAGATGCTGCCGCCTTCTTCGATGAGCCCCAAAACATCGCGATTGGCGATGGCTTGCTTCTGTGCCTCGGTGAGGTTGAATTTATCGCAATAGGCCATCTCGTCAGCGGAAAAGGCGGCTCTTGCCTCGGCGTTGTTAAGGGAAAAGCACATTTTGTTTAGGCCATAGCCCTTGCGGGCCATAGTGCTGTCGAACAGGGTGGTGCCTTCAATGGCGTTTGGGTTATCGAGGTAAGACATGTGCTCTCCCTAGGCTTGCTGCCAGTATAGTTTGTCGGGGTTGGTGACCAATAGTGCCTGCTGCAGGGCTGGCGTTGGGGCGATCTGCGGGATCACATCGACCAGTTGGCCATCATCCGGGGTGTGGGATTTCATGTTGGGGTGCGGCCAGTCGGTGCCCCATAGTACTCGCTCAGGGAAGCGTTCTACCAAATACTTGGCAAATGGCACCACATCGCTGTAATCCGGCGGGGTTTGGGTCAATCTTTCTGGGCAGCTCACCTTGGTCCAGAAGTGCGGGTTGCGCTCCAATAGGCTAACGAAGGCTTGAAACTCAGGGCCATCAACTGGCTTGCTGACATCGGGCCGCCCCATGTGGTCAATCACAATGGTGGTATCCAGCTCTTCAAGGAATGGCGCGATATCTTCAAGATCCTGGGCTTCGAAATACACCACGATATGCCAGCCAAATGGGCGGATTTTCGCCGCGATATTTTTGAATACCGATTTCGGCGTGGTATCAACCAAGCGTTTGACGAAATTGAAACGCACGCCACGCACGCCAGCTTGGTGCATGGCAAGAAGCTCTTCTTCAGTAATGGACTCATCAACCACGGCAACGCCTCGGGCCAGCTCGCCGGCCGTATTAAGCGCGTCTACCAGGGCTGCATTGTCTGTGCCATGGCAAGAGGCTTGAACGATAACATTGCGGCTAAAGCCTAGGTGATCGCGCAGAGCAAACAATTGCGCTTTGCTGGCATCGCACGGGGTGTATTTACGTTTCGGAGAATAAGGGAATTGGGCTGCAGGGCCAAAGACATGGCAATGGGCATCCACTGCGTCTGCCGGAACCTTAAATGCCGGGGTACGTGGGTTTGGGTGGAAAGGGAGGTAATCAGCGTCCATGTTTATTCCTTTTTCGTTATTTTTAAAATTGGTTTGCGATGAATACGTTGCCATCGAACAGCTTTCTTGCTGTTCGCAATATTGCTGCGCTCTCGTCACCATCGCTTCGATTGACTATGACGGTAAGAGCGCCGGTTGGGTGTTCGATGTCCAATGTCATCGTGTCGCCAACTTCAACCCTAGCGAGTTCAAAGGCTGGAGATTCTGGCAACAAGCAGGCAGATGCCACACTCACGGCACCTAGCACCCCGATAGAGGCATGGCAGCGGTGAGGGATAAATGTTCGGGTGGAGATAGCCCCGCCATGTTGTGCCGGGCTCACCAATGACATTTTCGGGACGGATTTGTCAGTGACATCGCCAAGATTCATCAAAGGGCCAGCTTGTAAGCGGATAGATTCCAGACGGGCTTTAAGCGCTTCGTTGCTGTCGAGTTCGTCACGGCTTTCACTGCCTTTGATGCCGACATCTTCGGCGCGAATGACGACAACAGGCATGCCATTGTCGATAAGGGTAGTGGCAACGCCGTCTATGTTGTCGAACTGGCGTCCGGTCGGCAGCAGAGCCCCGCAACTTGAGCCCGCCGTATCACGGAAAGTCACCGCAATTGGGGCAGCTGTGCCAGGTACCCCGTCGATAGCCGCGTTACCCTGATAGCTCACAGTCTTGTTAGGCGTAGGCACCAGGCACTCAGCGATTTGGCCAGTATTTTCCATGTAGACCGTAACTGACGTTTCGCCGTCTTTGGCCTCTATCAAACCACGCTCAATGGCAAAAGGCGCGACGCCGGCAAGGATATTGCCGCAGTTTTGCCCGTCGCTTACCACAGGCTTATCGACAAACACCTGCAGGAACAAATAATCAACGTCCACGCCTTCACGGCTTGAGGGGGAGACGATGGCAACTTTGGAAGTAAGGGGATCGGCCCCACCCATGCCATCAATTTGGCGGGGGTCTGGGGATCCCATCACGCCAAGTAACAAGTTATCGCGCTGCTTTGGATCGCTTGGTAAATCGCTGGCGAGGAAGTAGGCACCTTTCGATGTACCTCCCCGCATCCACATGCAGCGAACAGAGGTTTGATCAAACATACTTCAGGCCCTTTTCAGCCAAACGGCCACGCATGTTGTAGATATCGAGGCCTAACTCGCCGTTTGCCAAACGAATACGCTTCTCTTCTTCCTTCGCCATTCGCTCACGGGCCAAGGAAAGTACTCGTTCGGCTTCGTCACGGCGCACGACACAAACGCCGTCATCGTCAGCAACAATGACATCGCCCGGGTTGATAAGCTCATCGGCACACACCATTGGGATATTGACTGAACCGAGGGTTTCCTTGATGGTTCCCTGGCTGAAGACATGTTTCGACCATACCGGGAAGTTCATTTTCTTCAGGTCACGCACGTCACGAACGCCGCCTTCAATGATCAAGCCGACCACGCCACGAGCTTGTGCTGAAGTTGCTAATAGGTCGCCAAAAAAACCGAAATTCGATGGGGAGGTAGGGGCGAAAACAAGAATGTCGCCTTCACGGGCCTGCTCGATAGCAACATGCATCATCCAGTTGTCACCGGCCGCGCCAGAAATCGTCAAGGCCGAACCGGCAACGGCAACATCAGAGTAAATAGGGCGCATATAGTCGGCCAGCAACCCACGGCGTCCTTGTGCCTCATGGACCGTAGCGACTCCGCACTCAGCCAGTCCAGCGATGATTTCAGGGTTAACTCGTTCAATGTTTTGCACCACGACGTTGTTGTTCATAGTGGGGTTCCCTTTTCCTATCCTTGAAAAAATGTATCCAATCGGCTGTTAAAGATTACAGTGATCACAGTATCTGGTCTTAACACTTTTTTTACCATTTCGAAATAATGTAAAGGTATTCGTTTTTGGTATAGTGGCCCTATTATTTCAATTATTATTAGACGTGAAGATGGTAGATATTCCTAATTTAAGGCATTTGCGGGCATTTATTTACATTGCTGAGTCAGGCAGTATTAGTAAGGCATCGGAATTGGTTTTTTTATCCCAACCCGCATTAACCCAAGCAATAGCAAAGCTGGAAAATGCTGTCAAAGCGACGCTATTTGAAAGGCGTTCTGACGGCATGCATTTAACATCACTTGGAATGATATTTAATAAGCGAGTCAGTCGTGCAATTAATATCTTGGATGATGAACTTACCAAAATTCTTAATATAAAAACGGGAAGTTCAAAAAAATCAAAACCTTCCAATTATATCAATACTGTCACTATCACTCAGCTAAGGGCTTTATTAGCGGTAGCCGAAAATAAAAGCTATTCAGCGGCTGGGCGCAGTATTGGCGTGTCACAGTCTTCGCTTTATCGAGCCTCAAAAGAATTGGAAGCCAGTTTAGATGTTGTTCTATTTGAGAAAACATCGTTGGGGATCAGTATCAGTAAAGTGGGGCTTGGCTTGCTTAAAGCGACCAAGCTGGCGTTCAAGGAAATCCAACAGGGCCTGGAAGAGATCAGCTCCGAACAGTTGGCAGGAGCTGGGAGAATCGTGATTGGCAGTATGCCTCTTGCTAGAACCTGCCTGCTACCAGAGACGATTAATGACTTCTCTTACATTAATGATGACTTCAATATCAAGGTCGTGGAAGGGGACTACTCTGATCTGCTTTATCATCTTCGCAATGGTGAAATTGATGTATTGATTGGCGCGCTACGATTCCCGCCACCGGCTGTTGATATAAGGCAAGAAACCCTTTTTGATTCAAGTAATAATATTATCGCCAGAACCGATCATCCATTAACTAAAGTGGATGATTTAACCATGGATATTCTTGCTGAGCAAAGTTGGGTGGTACCTGGCGAGCATACGCCTGCACGAAGAATGTTTAATGAATTTTTTTCCGACACTGAAAGCTATCCGCAGAAATTAATCGAAACCAGTTCGCAAATACTGGTAAGAGAAATATTACTTGGTAGCAATAAGTTAGCGATACTTTCAAAGCATCAAGTCCAGCGGGAACTTAATGAGGGCAAGTTCACTATTTTAGACTTTCCTTCATTCAGTCATTCTAGGCCTATAGGATTAACCTTCAGGCAGAACTGGCATGCGACAGAACTCCAGAAAAGCTTTATAAGTTTACTGCGTGATAAAGGATTAGCGCTATCGGTTTTGAGCTAGGAATTATTACTGTCTATTCAAAAAATGAATATCTCTCGCTTTTAATTAATTACCTTTAAAAATCAGCTGGTGATAGCTTTTGGTTAACGGCGCATTAACAATTGCGCGTTGTGAATGTTAATCGATTGAAAGGAGTGGCAATGGCCAAGTTATCACAAGTTGCCTTTCTAGGTTTTGGTGAAGCAGGGCAGGCAATTATGTCTGGCTGGAGTGATAGTCAGGCTCCGGTTACAACGGCTTATGACATCAAAACGGATAATCCTTCCCTGCGGAAGGCGAAACTGACTGATTACATCGAATCAGGGGTACAGGGATGCTTCAATCTTGGTGCAGCACTGAGTGGTGCGACCGCGATTTTCTCTCTGGTTACAGCGGATCAGGCGCGGGTTGCTGCTGAGCATGCCGCGCTTCACATCCAGCCGGGACAGTTTTATTTCGACTGTAATTCTTGTTCGCCGGATTCAAAGCGCATGAATGCCAGGTTGATAGAACAAGCAGGCGGCAAATATGTTGATGTCGCCATTATGTCGCCGATTTATCCGAAGCGACACCAGACACCCGTTTTGATCAGTGGCCCCCATGTGGCAGAAGCCAAAAAGATCATGGAGCAGCTGGACATGAATCTGGATGTTATTGAAGGTGATATCGGTGCCGCCTCTTCGGTCAAGATGATCAGAAGCATCATGGTGAAGGGGATGGAAGCGCTGATGGCGGAATCTTTCCTCAGTGCTAAAAAAGCTAATGTCGAGGACTATGTGCTTAGCTCGCTGGAAGCAAGCCACCCTGGTATCAACTGGCGCCAAGCTGCTGCCTATAACCTCGAGCGAATGATGGTTCATGGCCAGCGCCGCGCTGCAGAAATGCGCGAAGTGGCACTGACGGTGGAGCAGCTGGAACTGGATAACGCTATGACGCAGGCAACGGTGCAATGGCAAGAGCAAATTGGTTCATTGGCACTGAAAGCCGATAGCGAAGATTTTACTGAGTTAGCAAACACGGTGCTTAAACGCTTGTCCTCTTAACAGGACCCAAAGCGTTACAGACTGACTTAAACATAAAAGGGATGTAATGATGAAAGTATGTGTAGTGGGTGCAAACGGTGCATTTGGTACTAAGCATCTTGAAGCAATCAAGAATATCGAAGGTGTTGAAGTGACGGCGCTTGTTGGCCGCGATTTGGACAAACTCCAGTCAGTAGCCGCTGAATACAACCAGCCGCTGGTGACCGAAGAGCTAGAGCAGGCACTGGCGCTTGAGGATCTGGATGCAGTGATCTTAGCAACGCCAACCCAGATGCACGCCAGCCAGGCCATTCAGTGTCTTGAAGCCGGTAAGCATGTACTGGTGGAAATTCCGATGGCAGACAATCTGGAAGATTCCCGCCGCTTGGTCGATGTCCAGCAGACTACCGGTTTGGTGGCAATGGCTGGTCATACTCGTCGATTTAATCCAAGTCACCAGTGGATCCATAACAAGATCCAAGCCGGCGAACTGAATATCCAACAGATGGATGTCCAAACTTACTTCTTCCGTCGTACCAATACCAATGCCAAGGGTGAGCCACGCAGCTGGACGGATCATCTGCTTTGGCACCACGCCTGCCATACGGTTGATCTGTTTCAGTACCAGACAGGTGAAGTCGCTTCGAAAGTTACCGCGCTGCAAGGACCTATCCATCCTGAGCTTGGTATTGCGATGGACATGAGTATTGGTATGAAAGTCCCATCAGGCGCTATTTGTACTTTGTCCCTGTCATTCAACAATGACGGCCCGTTCGGCACTTTCTTCCGCTACATTTGCGACGAAGGTACTTTCATTGCCCGTTACGATGACCTATTTGATGGTCGTGAGAATCCAATTGATTTGAGTGACGTTGCGGTATCAAACAACGGTATCGAGCTGATTGACCGTGAGTTCTTTGCCGCCATCCGCGAAAACCGTGAGCCTAACTCCAGTGTTAATCAGTGCCTGAGCGCAATGGAAACCCTAGATCGCATTGAACAGGAATTGGAAAGCGATTGGTCGCGGGGGCATGCATGCGCAGGATAGGGCAGTTAGACACTGCGCCGGTCGCGCTTGGGTGCATGAACCTCTCCCATGCATACGGTCAGCCACCGACGGAGAAGCAGGGGATTAGGCTACTTAACGAGGCGTTGGATCTCGGCTACGACATGCTAGACACAGCGATGTTGTATGGTGCAGGGGCCAACGAAGCGTTGTTGGCCAAAGCGGTGGGTCACCGCCGCTCTGAGTTTTTGCTAGCGTCGAAAGGTGGCATGTTCATTGGTGACAATGGCAAAAAGCAAATTGATGGCCGTCCAGCATCACTGCGTCAGCACTGTGAGCAGAGTTTATCCCGGCTAAAAACTGATGTGATCGATCTGTATTACCTCCACCGCTGGGATAAGAGCGTCCCCATTGAAGACAGCGTGGGTGAGCTGTCGCGACTGGTCGAGGAAGGCAAAATTCGCGAGATCGGTTTGTCGGAAGTCTCGGCAGATACGCTGCGCAAAGCCGATGAGGTTTATCCAATAGCGGCGGTGCAGTCAGAGTATTCGCTATGGAGCCGGAACCCCGAAATTGCATTGCTTGATGCATGTAATGATATTGGCGTTACGTTTGTCGCATTCAGCCCGCTGGGACGGGGGGCACTGACTGGGTGTATCCGTGACCCGGATCAGTTTGAAGGTAATGACATCCGCCGGGCAATGCCGCGTTTTTCATCGGAGTATTACCCGAGCAACTTGAAGCTCATTGATCAGCTGTTTGATGTTGCTGCGCAGGTGAATTTGTCGGGAGAGCCCTCACGCCAAATCTCGCTAGCCCAGTTGTCTTTGGCTTGGGTATTGGCCAAGCAACCAGACAGTATCGTGCTGCCAGGCACGACAAATAGCGATCACCTGGTTGAGAATTGGCTTGCTGCAGACTTTTCTTTATCGGCTGAAGTTGTTGGGCAGTTGGATAAGATCATCAATCAGCAAACAGTAAAAGGCCCTCGCTATAACAGCGTGGTTCAGCTGGAAATTGATACCGAAGAATTTTAGCTCAATCGAAGTGTGTTGCTAGACGTGAACTGATTTGTAATAGGCGATAAGTCATGTTCGGTCCTTGCCCGAGGTTATGCCTCGGGCTTTTTTTATTTGTTGCATAAATGTGTGTAAATCATTCTGAGTTTTACCGGTTGTAAGTATTGAATAAACGCTATTGTTAAGGCGCTAAATTAAATGTGAGCCAGCATCAATTTATCAATAAAATACCAATCAGGAATCGAAGTTAATTTTTACATTCATTTGTATAACATAATGAAAAATAAAGGCTAAGTTGAGGTGTTTTAAACAGCTTATACCTAATTTGAATGCCCTATGCGCTATATCAATTTCTGGCGATAAATTTCGACTGTTAGTATCAAATGTATGTTAACAGGAGGTAAACGGTTGTGAATATTATAAAGTCATTAGTCATAGCGCTTTCGCTAGCAACTGCGGGCACAGTGAGTGCGAAAACAATCAACATCACCATTGGTCACGTCGATGCCCAAGAGTGGACAACATCCAAAAAAGGGGCAGCGACTCAGGTATTCAAAAACTTGGTTGAGGCGGAATCCGGCGGCAGGATGAAGGTCAACATCTACCCTGCGGGTCAGTTGGGTTCAGAAACCGAGTTGGTGCAGTCTACCCAGGAAGGCATGGTTACAATGAGCTTGGTATCGGGTGCTTTTGCCAAAGTATGTAAGGAAGCATCGGTACTGGAAATTCCATACTTGTTCCCTTCATCACCGGTTGCCTGGAAAGTGCTAGATGGCGAGTTTGGCCAGAGCTTGAGTGAGCACTGTCTGCAGCAAACAGGTCTTCGTACCCTTTCTTATGGTGAAACAGGCTTCCGCCACTTCACCAATTCTAAGCGCCCAATTCATTCTCCAGAAGATCTGAAAGGCCTGAAAATTCGTGTCATGACGCTGCCTTTGTATATCGAGATGATGAAATCACTGGGTGCTGAAGCGACACCAATCGCTTTCCCTGAAGTACCTACTGCACTGACAACCGGTGTTATCGATGGTCAGGAGAATCCAGTAAGCGTTATTACCCTGAGTAAATTCTACGAATTCCAAAAGTACATCACCCTTGATGGCCATGTGTACAGCACTGACTTCCTGCTAATCAATGAAGACTTCTACTCATCATTGAGCCCAGCGGACAAGGAAATCATTGACCGTGCGGGTAAAGTGGCAGGAACCGTCGGCCGAGCTGTCCAGCAGGTTAACTCAGCACAAGGGCTGGAAATCCTTGCCAAAAACGGTATGGAAATTACTTCTCTATCACAGGAAGAGCTGGAAAAATTCCGCTCAGCCGCGCAGCCACAAATTGTGGAGTGGTTGAAGAAGCAGGTTGATCCTAAGTGGGTAGTGAAAGTACAGGACTCTGTAAACGCAGCGAGTCAGGTTCAGTAAGTGGTTTGAGCTGGCATGGATAACCATGCCAGCTTTTCCGTCTTAAGCAATATCAAGGATGTGTATGATGGTCTTCTATAAAAAACTACTGTCAGTGCTAGCGGCCTTGTCGTTATTTATTCTTTTTAGTGTCATGCTGGCTGCCAGTATTAGCCGTTACTTTTTGGATAGCCCAATTTTATGGAGTGAGGAAGTTGCCAAATACTCCATGATATACGGTGTGATGTTTGGCATGATCCTCTGCTACCTAGAGGGCCTTCATATTAAGTTTTCGGTGCTTGACAGCTTCTTATCGAAAAAAAATCTAGCCAGATTAAATATCCTGACGGACGTTGCAGTATTGGCAAGTGGTGTATTAATTACTTGGTCTGGCTATTTGTTTGTAATGCGTCGCGGGTCAATCACTTCTCCAGGCACAGGCTTGAGCATGTATTTCTTCCAATCAGCGATTGTCATTGGTGGAGCAGGATTAACCATTGCCGCAGTCATGAAATTAGCCAGCTATATTCAATTGCGCCGTTATGAATTAAGTACGCTTACCAGTAAATAAAAGATAAATAAATATAAGGAAGTAACATGTTATCTTTAGCATTTCTATCCAGTATGCTAATACTGGGTATACCGCTCGTTTTCGGTATTATTCTGTCAATAACGTTATTTATTTCTGATACCCCTATTTCTTTAAGCCTGATTGGGCAACGTATTTTTGGCGGGTTGGACTCATTTTCAATCCTTGCGATCCCACTTTTCGTCTTGGCAGGCGAGCTAATGAATAAAAGTGGCATCACCAAGCGAATTATCACATTTGCTAATGCCCTAGTTGGTACGTTTAAAGGTGGTCTGGCTCAGGTCAATATTTGGTCTTCGGTCATGTTTGCAGGGCTTTCTGGTTCGGCGGTGGCAGATACCTCTGCTCTGGGTCGGGTCTTTATTCCTGAAATGGAGAAGGAAGGCTATTCCAAGTCATTTTCATCGGCGTTGACTGCGGCTTCTTCGGTAATTGGTCCGATGATCCCACCAAGTATTCCTGTGATTATCTATGCCCTTATTGCTAGTGGCGTATCGGTTCCGGGGCTTTTCCTTGCAGGTATTGTTCCTGGCATCCTCTCTGCAATTTGCTTGTCGGCCTATGTGTATTACTACGCGACGAAGCACAATATCAAAAATACGGCAGTTGTAACGGGGCGTTTCAAGGCGTTCGTTAATGCGATTATCCCGCTGACTATGCCAGTATTGATCCTTGGCTCAATTCTTATGGGGATTGTGACACCAACGGAAGCGGCAGCCTTCGCGGCTTTCTATGCTTTGACGATTGGTATGTTCGTCTTCAAGACATTGAAGATCAAAGATTTGCCAGAGATCTTCATTACCTCGATGCGCGATTCGTCAATTGTATTGATCTTGATTGCTGTCGTATCGGTGGCGAACTGGTTGCTGACCTTCTCGCAAGTGCCGCAAATGATCAGCCAGCAGGTACTGGATAACATCACCAATCCTATTGTATTCCTGCTGTTGGTTAACTTGATATTGCTATGTATTGGCCTGTTCCTTGAAGGTATCGCGGCCATGCTGATCCTTATCCCAATCTTGCACCCGATTGCGATGAGCTTTGGTATCGACCCAATCCACTTCGGTGTCATCGTGATCTTCAACTTGATGATTGGCTTGATCACGCCACCAATGGGGATGTGTTTGTTCGTGGCAAATTCAATCTCGAAAGTGGGTATTGCCGCAATTTCACGCCAGGTTATGCCGCTATTCATCATTGAAGTGTTTGTCCTGATGTTTATTACGTTCGTACCAAGCTCAGTGACGATGTTACCAAGGCTGTTCGGATATTAGGTTGACTGGGGATAATTACAATGTCGGTGGCGGAAATACTTGCACCTATTGTACTGATGATGTCAGTTGGCTACTTCGCGGTGTCGATGGGGGCGTTTTCTAAAAGCTTTGTGGCTGAAGCTGGAAAGTTTGTCATGTACATTGCTTTGCCGGCATTGATTATCTTGAATGTCAGTACTATCGAGTTGTCTGAAGCAATCAGCTTTAACTATTTATTGGTTTACGGAGTGACAGGGCTTATCGCAATGACCATCGGTTTTGTCGCGAGCCGAGCCCTGCTAAAGAATAATAGTAAGTCATCAGCAATGAACAGTTTGGGCTGCGCGCTCTCAAACAGTGCGTTTGTTGGTATACCGATTGTTATTCAGCTGTTTGAAGATACGACAGCAAAAGCCTTTGTGATGTGTTTTTTGATAGAAAACATTATTCTTATCCCATTGGCTTTCATGATTTTAGAAATCACACATAATCAATCGGGAAAAAGTAAGAAAGCCATCTACCTGGCATCATTGACGAAATTAACCAGAAATCCAATGATCATCGCTGTAACTATTGGCTTTACGATCAATATCTTTGGTATTTCACTGCCAACTGTTGCGGGCGGTGTGCTGGAGATGGCGGCAAAGGTTTCGACTGGGCTTGCTTTATTTGTCATTGGCGGCTCCTTGGTCGGTGCAACCGTAAAATCCAATATTAGCCGTTCACTATTGGTATGCAGTACAAAACTAATAATCTGTCCAGTTATTGCTTTATTCTTGACGTTTATTTTTCCACTGGATGGAGAATTACAACTAGCGGTTATTTTATTTTCCGCAATGCCAATGCTGAGTATATACCCGGTAATAGGCGGGCAATATGGTGATAGCGTTTTTTGCTCAAGTACATTATTAATCACAACAATATTATCTGGGGTGACAATTTCACTCATTCTGTATGTAAATCAATTATCAATAAATATCTAAAAAGTTGGTAAGCCATAGCTGGAAGTTAGTTAAAACATAGCTGCACCATAGTTTAAACATAAGTAAAAAACAAAGCGATACAGTGGCTTTTATCAACCAAAATAAATATGAAATAAGAGGCAAGTAATGACAAAAATTAAAATTGCAGTGGCGGGAGCTGGGCTAATTGGAAAAACTCACCTGAAATTAATCAGTGAGAGTAAAGAGTGTGAGTTGTCTGCCATTGTTGATCCTTCTCCACAAGCGAAGGAATTAGCCGAGCAATATAATGTTCCACTATTTCCAAGCCTGAATGCACTATTCGATGACGCCAAGCCTGATGGCATTATCTTGGCTACGCCCAATAAACTGCATGCCGAGCAGGCGATGCAGTGTGTCAATGAAGGGGTACCGGCCATTGTTGAAAAACCGGTAACACAAACCATTGAAGAAGGCTTTGCCCTATACAAAGAAGCCGAAAAGCATAACAGCAAGATTTTAGTCGGCCATCACCGTGCCTATAGCCCGATTTTGGAAACCGCCAAGCAGG
The DNA here is from genome assembly GCF_056158405.1 of Photobacterium sp. AWH4_225. NCBI lineage: Bacteria > Pseudomonadati > Pseudomonadota > Gammaproteobacteria > Vibrionales > Vibrionaceae > Photobacterium > Photobacterium sp. AWH4_225. The sequence goes on from NZ_JBSWTF010000004.1 coordinate 1,534,188, forward strand.
TCATTGAAAGTGAGCGGTTCGGAAACCCGGTTGCCGCGATTGGTAGTGCGGTTTTCTACAAGCCTGATTTCTATTTCGATGAAGGGCCATGGCGCACGCAAAAGGGCGGCGGGCCAATCTTGATCAATATGATTCACGAAATTGGCAATCTGCGTTACCTGCTTGGTGAAATTGTGGGCATCCAAGCGTTGAGCTCGAATGTGAATCGCCAGTTTGAAGTCGAAGACACGGCCGCGATGACCTTGCATTTCGCCAGTGGGGCGTTGGGGACGTTTGTTCTTTCTGATGCAGCATGCAGCGGCCGCAGCTGGGAGCAGACATCGCTGGAGAACAAGTCTTATGCCAGTTATGGCGACGAAGACTGTTATCACATTGCTGGTACCAATGGCTCGCTATCTATCCCTACGATGCGTTTGAAATACCATACTGGCGATGAAGAGAAATCATGGTGGAAGCCGCTGGCCGTCGATACGGTTGAGCTAGAACGCGAGGATCCGCTTGCACTCCAGCTTACCCATTTCTGCGCATTGATCCGTGGCGAAACTGAGCCAAGAGTCAGTATTAAGGATGGCTTGCAGAACCTGCTGGTGATCGACGCAATTGTCGAAGCCAGCGAGAGCAAAAACTATGTTGAGGTGCGCCAGGTCAGCTAACACAGCATTGGGCAGATTATCACGTATTCATTGAAAGGAAGTAATGATGAAATATTCTATCGCAACGGTGAGTCTATCTGGAACCTTGCCGCAGAAATTCGAAGCTGCCGCCAAGGCGGGCTTTGATGGTGTTGAGATCTTTGAAAATGACCTGACGCAGTGCCGTTACAGCCCTGCTCAGGTGAAGCGTATGGCGGATGATTTCGGGCTCAGCATTGTTGCCCTCCAGCCAATGCGTGATATGGAAGGGATGCCCGAGCCTCTGCGCCAGCAGAAGATTAATATGCTGCAAATGAAGTTCGAGGTTGCCCATGAACTGGGTACAAACCGTATCTTGATGTGCAGTAATGTACAGCCTTATGCGTCAGCAGACCGCAGTCAATGTGCCAGTGACCTCCACACTTTGGCTGAGCTTGCCCAGCGCGAAGAGATCATGCTGGGTTATGAAGCCTTGGCGTGGGGGCGCCATATTGCCGATTACCATGACGCTTGGGATTTGGTAAAACGTGCCGATCACCCGAACATGGGGATCATTCTCGATACCTTCCATATGTTTGCCCGCGGTAACACCTTGGACGTGCTCAAGAACGAAATCACCCCGGATAAAATCGCCTTGGTGCAGGTGGCGGATGCGCCGAAGATCCATATGGATATTCTGCAGTACAGCCGCCACTTCCGCTGCTTCCCGGGACAAGGTGATCTGCCTGTGATTGAGTTCCTGCAAGCGCTTAAGGACAAAGGCTTCGATGATTATCTGTCCCATGAAATTTTCAATGATGAGTTCCGTTCTTCTTCACCGCTAGAGAAATCGATAGATGGCATTCGTTCGTTGAAGTGGCTTGAAGACCAGGTGGGCACCCAACAAGTACCAGCGGCGCCAGCGCCTGAAATCAAAGATATTGGTTTTATTGAATTTTCTATTGCCGATGAATCTGACAACTCTTTCTATAACCTGCTGGCATCGCTTGGGTTTAGGAAGACTCATGTACACAAGTCGAAGAATGTTGTATTGATGAACAAAGGCGAAATCAATATCGTACTCAATGGCGAGAAGAACAGCAGTGCCCATGAATACCTCAAGCGACATGGCGAGTCTGTTTGTGCGATTGGCCTGATTTCAGAAGATAGCCAGCGCAGTTTGGCACTAGCAAGCCGTTACCACTGCGACATTATCCATAACCAAAGGCTCAATGATGAGCTAAGTATTCCTGCGGTTGTCGGGGCGGGTGATAGCCTAGTGTATTTCTTGGACGAGAAAGCACAGCGCAATTTCTATGACCATGACTTCGAACCGGTACTCACTCAAGCCACTGAAGACGATGGCAATTTGTTGCGTATTGACCATATTGGTCAAACAGTACCAAATACCGATATGCTGTCGATGGCGTTTTTTTACCGTTCCATTTTTGGTTTCAAACCAGAGCAAAGCTTTGATTTGCCGGATATCAATGGACTGATCACCAGTAAAACGGTCACCAGCAGCAACAACAATGTCAAAATTGTACTCAATACAACGACTGCGTCAGATACCGCAACTCAGCAGTTTCTGACCAAGTCTAACGGTGCATCGGTGAATCAGATAGCACTGGAGTGTCGAGATATTTTCAAAGCGGCAGAGTCGTTGGAGCAGACATTCCAACTGCCTATCCCGGATAACTATTATCGTGATATTGAAGCCAAGTATGGCCTCGATGAGCAGTTAATCGAGAGCCTCAAGCAAAATAATATTATGTATGACCGTAGTGAAGATGGTGAGTTTTTCCACTTCTATACCAAAGAAGTCAATGGGATTTTCTTTGAGGTGCTCCAGCGGGTAGGTGAATATAAAAAATACGGTGAAGACAATGCCTTTATTCGCTTGTCTGCCCAAGCAGCAACACGCGAAGTCGAAGATATGTAGAGTGTAAATGAATCTGAAAGGCCACCTTGCTGACAGGGTGGCCTTTTTATTTTCGCGCAACACTACATTTAGGGAATATAAAAAGCCATCGAATATTACGATGGCTATTTGTTATTTGTTATTTGTTATTTGTTATTTGTTTAGGTTGAATACTATCAAGACTCAGCGATACATTGGATAGCAAGCTCATACCCCTTTAAACCCATACCTATGATGGTCCCTTTGGCAACAGGGGAAATATAAGAATGGTGGCGGAAGCTTTCTCGGGCATGGACGTTGGAGATATGTACTTCTATAACAGGGACATCTACCCCTTTGATTGCATCATGCAAGGCGATGGAAGTATGGGTGTAAGCGCCGGGGTTAAAAGCTATACCAAGGATTTCTCCTTGCTTGAAACGCTCGCCCGCTTCATGGATCGCATCAATCAACACGCCCTCATGGTTGGACTGACGAAAATCAATAGTATGGTCAAAATGACTTGCCGCAGCAGTACAGCGTTCTTTCAAGTCGTCGATGGTTTCACTGCCATACTGAGCAGGCTCTCGCGTGCCCAGTAAATTCAAGTTAGGCCCATTTAGTACCATGATAGCTGACATATATCCCTCTATTTATGAATTCCATTTGTGTGATGATTTATTATAAAAAAACATAAGCTATTTACGCCTAACTAGCTCACAAAAGGGCTCTCACTGAATATTGTTTTTTGAGAGAGGATATAAGTAAATGAGAACCGTAAATATATAGATCTCAAGATATGATTAGCATCGTAAAACTTTATAGGTTATGTCTAAATTTCGAATTGATATTCAAGCGTAGCCATCGTTTATCTTGGCTGTTTGCATCTAGTTCCGTTGCAAGCCCAGAGAACCTCAGAGAATGAACAATGAGGTGCAGTTGTACGCTTGCAATCTTAGCTTGCATGGATGTTAAATTTTGATCCTATAACCTATCGAAATAGGTGTCCAAATTGTGTATCCTCACTTTTTGAACGTTGTTTTATTTGGTGTAGGTTGGTTACATGTTAAAGATTGTGTTGGTCGAGGATGACGAGAAGCTGTGTGAGCTATTGGCAAATTACCTTCGGCAACAACAGTTTGAAGTGATCACAGTACACGATGGGCTGGAAGCACCTGATGTGATCATTAACCACCAACCGGATTTAGTGGTATTGGATTTGATGTTGCCGGGCATGGATGGATTAAGTATTTGCCGTAAGATCCGTGGTAAGGTGCAGAGTAAAATTATGATGCTGACAGCGAGTGATGACGATATCGATCATGTCGCTGGGCTTGAGGTTGGCGGGGACGATTTTGTCAACAAGCCAATCAAACCTCGCGTATTGCTGGCGAGGATCAGAATGTTGTTGCGCCGTGAATTGAGCAGTGTTAACTCGGCTCAAGTGGGTGATAATGAGCCGGCTCCATCTGATGAACAGGAGCATCGATATGGCTCACTGACCGTAAATCATCGAAGCCGCAGCTGTGAAATGAACGGAGAAGCGGTAAGCCTGACGGACAGTGAGTTTAACTTGTTGTGGTTGCTGGCTTGTCATCCTGATGAAGTGCTAACACGAGAATTCCTAGTCATGGAAACCCGCGGCATCAAATATGATGGTCTAGATCGTACCATCGACAATAAGATTGTTACCCTGCGCAAAAAGCTGGGCGATAACCCGTCGCTACCAAGGAAGATCATTACAGTACGCGGAAAAGGATATTTATTTGTACCTGACCGTTGGTAGGGTAGTGGTATGAAGCGTCTGTATTTAGAGTTTTTTGGTGGCTTGTCGGGTCTATTCTTCCTTTGTATTTTGGCCTTTTCTTTTGTGACCCAAGAGCTGACAACTGACTACGAAGCCGAGTTGGAAATCAGCCACGTGTCTAGCGTGATGCAGATTTTGGATGATGTTGCAGCCCAGCGAGGCCAGGCAAAAGCCGATAAGTTACTTGCCGGCTATGCTGAGAAGAGCCATTTGACCTTCCAACAATTTAGCTGGGATGAAATTGGTTTTACGGAATCTGAACGCAATGAACTAAGCCGCCGTGGTGCCCTATTTGATGATGAAAACGAGTACTGGGTTGTGTTCGGGGATCAGCAGTGGGTGTATTACCTCCAGCCGGATGTGGAGCAAGATCTCTGGCAGATGCTGGACTTGGAAGTCAAACTGTTATGGGCCTCCTTTTTTGCCACTTTTGCCTTATACAGTGCGATTATGTTGAGGCTGCTGTCCGGACGTTTTCGTAAGTTGGAAGAGGCCACCATGGCCTTTTCTGATGGCGACTTCAAAGTACGGGCATCGGAGAAAGCTGGTGACCGGGTTGGCCGACTCAATGCCCGTTTTAATCAAATGGCCGATAAAATCTCTGAGTTGATCCAAAGCCACAAACATCTGACCAACGCCATTGCTCATGAGCTAAGAACCCCTATTTTCCGGATGCAATGTCAGCTGGAACTGTTGGAAGAGTCGGTGTTGAATGCCGAGCAAAAAAGCTATCTGGGCGGCATTTATGATGATATCGATGAGCTGGAATCGCTGATTGAAGAGCTGCTGTACTTTGCCAAGATGGAACGCTCTGGGGTGACATTACAGCTCAAGCAACAGGATGTTGCCGAGGTACTGCAGCGAACCATTGCCCACTGCCAGAAGGACACTAAGCAGGTACTGAGTTTGGAGTGCCCGTCACAATGCTATTTTGATGTTGATGCCCATCACCTCGAACGAGCAGTGTCCAACATTATCCGTAATGCTTTCCGCTACGCAAAACACTGCATTTCAGTAAAAGCGTTCTGCCACGAAGGAATGCTGACCATTCAGGTCGATGATGATGGCTGTGGTATCCCGCCAGATGAACGGGAGAACGTATTAAAGCCGTTTTACCGAGTGGGGACTTCCCGGGATAGGCAGTCTGGTGGGCATGGTTTGGGGTTAGCGATAGTTGCCCAGGTTGTCTCGCTGCATCAGGGGGAAATTAAGATCAGCGAAAGTGATTGCGGCGGCGCGAGGTTCACTATTCGCTTGCCGCAGGCCAAGTGTCATGTCGCTTGAAGCTTAGCTGGCTAGCGCAACGAGGTGGAAAAAGGCAACAATCCCGGTGAGCTTATTGCGCATCGGTTGGTAGTCTGCCGGGCTATTTTCTTTTTCTACTTCACGTATTTTCTTCTCAGCAAACCAAATAGCGACAAAACCAAATAGTAGAACCAGCACTGACCATACATAGCTTTCAGGAGAATGGAGCAAAACGCCCCAGGCGATCAAGGCAAACAGGTTGCTGAGCAACAAGGCATTGCGGCTGAGGCTGGTTTTCATATGATCAATGGCATTGCCCCACAAAATGCCCGAAAGGAAGCTTAAGATCACTGCACTGTAGGCAATAAAGACTTTGTGGGCAGTGAGGCCAAACATGGTTTTGTCTGCCCAGATACAGATCAGGCTCAGTGCAAACGGCACCAAGCCCAAATATGCCAACCGGGTCATGATTTGATTGGGTGTTGAAGTCATTGCGCGCTCCCTCATCATTTGCTTTTAAAAAGCATAGCTTAAGCTTATGAATTGTGATGATGGGGCGGTTTATTGAGATATGTTCTAAGCACTTGGCTCCATAGTGGCACATAGAAATGGCAGATGCGGTAAAACAGGTATGCTGCTGCAAATAGTCCCGAGAGAGAAGCGCAAAGATGAACGGATAACCCGGCAGCAAGACCCGTTAGCATTATGACGAGCGAGAGTAGTATCGAACGCCAAACATTCTCGATTAAGTAAGCCACCCATGGTCTGAAGTTGGTCTCTCTTAGCCTATAGCGCAGTACGAGCAAAGCGGTGAGATACAAGGCGGGGATCAGGCTGACAAGTGGAAGTGGCCAGCCTTGATAAAGGGTAAACCCAACCAGAAGTTTGCCGGAAACAGCATAGGTGAGTGCTAGTGAGTGGATAAACTCAACGGGCAGCAGACTAGCAGCAGCAAATAAGCAAAGGCCTACGGCATAGACTACCGAGCCTGAGAACAAGATGAAATAAACCGGTAAGCCGATGGCAAGGTGGGCTAAAGGGGCGAGTGTCATTGCATGCATTAGCCATTTCAGCCAAGAAGCATGATTTTCCATAACCACCTCCGTATGCCAAGAGGGCATTGGTAACTTGGTTATCATCTAATGAAAAGGTAAATAATGCAACGTTATGTATATCTATGTTTGATGGATGTCATTATTGAGGGCATTTGTGAATATTGTGTTGTTAATGCATGACATATGGGCCTATGAGGCATTACTATATCCCCGTTGTGATTACTGTTGAGATTAAAAATGAGAAAGCTTTCTCTTGCGGCATGCACTTTTGCACTTCTTTCCTCTTGGTCTGTGTTTGCTTCAACAGATCTTGAGTCGAAATCAGCCCCAGTTTCGTTTCAGGCTGTGCCGGAAATTATGGAAAAGTTTGATGATGCAGAAGAATACCGTAAGAAAGCCGTGACCTTGGGTAGGCTTCCTCATAAGGTTGAATTGGGCAAGCAATTCCCTACCTATGTAGCAGGAGAGGATGGCAAGCCGGTATTGGAAACCCAAAACACGGTAACAGAGGACGTAGTGATTGCCCGTAATCCATCACCCGTTGTTGGTGCTGTTTATAACGAGTGGCTGGTTCCCAAAGAAACATGGCATTCCACTTATGGCGAACTGCCGATGTTTGATACCTTTATGCCGTTCAAAAGGGTGAAAAGCATAAAAGCTATCCCTATCACTGAAGATATTTTGAGTCTGTTGGGAAGCCTTGATGGCGAAACCGCGGTTATTGATGTCGATTGGAATGATGCTGGAATGAAAGTCTATATAGATGGCTATCTGACCGACGGTGGTTACGGTATTGCACCGGAAGAAATGCAAAGTACTTATGAGATAATTGAATAGACTAAGACTAACCTCCCTTATCTATTATTGAACTCACTGAAACGCCCCGCTCAACAAGCGGGGCGTTTCTGATCTCATAACCGCTGATGCTTTGTTGGTCATAAAATCCTGCTGCTATTGTTACCAGAGTCGAAGTGTAATCCCGATCACATTTATTCCTGAACAGGTGCTGTTTTAGTTGTTCAGCTAAATCGGTTTAGCAATAATTGGCACAGTTAGAAATTTTGGGAGAGAAGAGAATGGCAAAAGTATGGGTTACTGGTGATGCGGTGGTTGACCTCATTCCTGAGGGTGCAGGAACTTACCTGAAGTGTCCGGGCGGTGCGCCTGCAAATGTTGCGGTAGGTATTGCCCGTCTAGGTGGCGAAACGGCATTTTTCGGTCGCGTTGGCCAAGATCCGCTAGGGCGTTTTATGAAGCAGGTTTTGTCTGAAGAGGGCGTAAATACTGATTTGATGAAATTGGATGCCGAGCACCGTACTTCAACTGTAATTGTTGATCTGGATGATGAAGGCGAGCGCAGCTTTACTTTTATGGTAAAACCGAGTGCCGACCAATTTACATCTAGCGAAGATGTCCCTGCTTTTGCCCAAGGTGAATGGCTGCACGCTTGCTCTATTGCCCTAGCCAATGAGCCTTCTCGCGGTACAACGTTAGAGGCGATGAAAGCGATTAAAGACGCTGGTGGCTATGTGTCTTTTGACCCTAACTTGCGCGAAGAAGTATGGGCCAACCCGGCTGAATTGAAGCCTGTTGTCATGCAAGCTGTAGCACTTTCTGACGTGGTGAAGTTCTCTGATGATGAATTGCTATTCCTAACGGATAAGACTGATCTACAGACGGCACTGACATTCCTTGAGGAAAACTACCAGCTGCCACTGGTTATCGTTACCCAGGGTAAGAAAGGGGCTTTGGTTGTTCAGGGTAATGAACAGCAGTTGTTTACTGGTAAGCCGGTCAGCCCTGTTGATACTACAGGTGCGGGTGATGCCTTTGTTGGCGGCCTGTTGGCGGGTTTGGTATCTGTCGATAACTGGCAAGATAAAGCCGCATTGCTGGATATCATCAAGCAAGCCAACGCTTGCGGTGCGCTAGCAACAACAGCAAAAGGGGCGATGACTGCGCTGCCGACAGCAGAGCAACTGGCCGAGTATTTGGCTGAATAATATTGGTGTAACACGCTTGAGAGATGCGCATTACACGTACTGAAGAGGCCCGGCTACCGCTGGGTCTTTTTTGTTCACCCATTCAATTTTGCAAATTTTGCAGTACATATTGCCTATCCCATCCCACATTTTAAGCGACTGCATTGATCATTTTTTCATCGCAGACTATTTATATATGCAATGTATATACAATGTGTATCTGTGATGGCACCGAAAGCAAAACGAGCGGCAAACAAGAAAGACAGTCAGCTCATCATTCGTATTAACGGAGATCAACGTGATGAGTTTGTTTCTCTGTGTGAAGACCTGGATACTTCCGCTGCAAGAGAGCTACGCCGTTTTATCAAGCAGTTCATTGAAGAGCACAAATCTAGCGAATCATGAATAGGTTGGCAGTTTCTCTGCTCAGCCTGTTTTTCACCCCGCACAGGGCCACTTTTAGGCGAGTGCACAAAGCGATGACAAGGAAATGAGATGGCTAAGAAAGAAGCTAAAATCAAAGTTGTAAAAAAAGATGTAAAAAAAGAAGTGAAAGTCAGCAAGAAAGATATTAAAAAGTCACTGAAAAAGGCAGAAGCGAAAGTTGAAAAACTTAAAAAAGCCGAGGCCAAAGTGCAGAAGCTGAAGAAAGCGCTTAAAAAAGCATAATTGCTAAAGTAACACTTAAAGCCATCGCCTTTTACTGTTAAAAGTCGATGGCTGTATTTGTTTTGTTCCCTACCTCTGGCTCAACAGCAAGGCTCAGTTGCCAACTCGTCTTCCTTTATCTGAGCTTTACTGCTGGATGCTCTTTTGTTATTCAACGCGAGAACAGTGAAGGCTGTTAGGGCTGATGCACTGATGATTAGCATAGCCGTCAATACCGTATCATAGTCTCCCTGCTGCCAAATCAGCGAGCCGATATAAGGGGCAAATGCTGAGCACAGCAAGTAGGGCAGGGCCAGTGAGCCAGAAATTACCCCGAAGTTGCTATCACCCATTAATTCGCGGGTCACCATTGGCTTCATGATGCTGATAACGCCGTAGCTGCCACCCTGGAAAAAAACAAATCCAATCAATAGCCAAAATTGATCGCCAGCAAACAGGAATAGGCTAAGCGCAATATTAATGCCGATAAAACAACATAGCGTCATGGTTATTAAATTAAGGCAGCGATCAGCTAAAATCGAGACAACCCTTCCCAGTACTTGCATCGGGCCAATCAAAGAGGCAATGAGAATCGCCGTAGTAGCAGGCACTGCACGTTCATCGAAAATAGGCAATAAATGGCTAATCACCACTCCATGGGTTAACCCCAGTAAGGAGAAGCTAGCCGCTAGAAGCCAGAATGTTTTGTCGGATAAAAACTGATACCGAGAGGGAGAGTCGTGCTGACGAGTGCGAGCTGCCACTTGTTGCCGGGTACTATGGGCTTGAATGTATCGGCTACTGAAATACACCATAGGTACAGCGATAATAACTACCGTTGTTGCTGCAGCTTTGATTGCTGTCGGCAAACCAAAATGGGTTAACAAATAGTGGGTTGCTGGAAAACAGATAGTGCTAGCAAAACCAGCAACTAACGTGATGACGGTAATGGCTTGTTTGGCGTTGCCGAGGCGGTAGCGGATAAGAAAGGCAAAGCAGGGCTCATAGAGGCACCCAGCCATCGCGACACCGATACCAAGCCATAGGAAATAGAAGCCTGTCAGGGATGCGACATGGCTCAGTGACCACAACAGAACACCGCCGATCAAAGAACATACGGTAAGCATCGTTGGCCCATGACCACGGTCGATAAGCCTGCCTGCAAGAGGGGAAAAGATTGCTGAAACGGCAATACCCAGGGTGAAAGCCAAGGTGAGATCAGAGCGGCTCCAGGAAAATTGATTTTCCCATTCCAGCAAGGTGGCGGGGAACAGGTAGTACAAACTGGCCCATAGTAAGGTTTGTGCAGTGGCGAGCAAGAGCGTGGCGTATGTCATGGTAGTCCTGAATGAAAAAGCGACGAGGTTAATTCACTCGATAAGGGTAGCGGATAAATATTAAATATTTATTATTCTAGAATAGTGGAAATAATGTTGACTTAAACCTGATCAACTCAACGGGTTCATCTACAGGCAAAGCATTTACGCTGCGGGCAGGGGTAGGAGGAATGAAGGTAAGCGAAGTGTTGAAGTATGGAGTTATGGAATCATGGCTACCTTCAGAAGCGCTGAGAAAACTCGGCAGGCAGCCATGATGTAGGGGGAATAGTTTATAATGGAGCTAGGCTAGCCTAGCAACCAAGCCGTAGCGTCAATAGAGAAAGATTCGTTGCTCATCAGGCGCACAGCAGAGGCATCTTCAGCAGTAAATACCCGCGCAGTCATCACAAACTCGCCCTGGTTGATAAACAGCTCAAGTGATGAGTTGTCAGCCAGTAGCTGTATCTCAACATCTCGCTGATCAGCCCAAGGCAGCTCGCGGATGGTCTCGCCATCGGTAGGCTGGGCATGGGTGCGATCTAATTGGATCATCTGCTTATCGGCATCAAGGATGATGTCACAGTACTCGTTGCCATTGTCCATCACCCGAAGCGTTATTTGTCCTTCTGCCGGCCAAGGCAGGGTAGTTTGTAGTTCAAAGCTCTTGCTGCCGAGATCAGCTGAACCATCACCATTACTGCTGTTGAGCTCGAAGTGCTGCATTTCGCCACGAAGTTGCTGCAACTCACGGACCGGTTGCTGGTAAAGCTTGCCGTTTTGCCAAGATAGCTCCCTTAAGCAAGTGAGCTGGTGGACCCATTGGTCTTTGACGCTTGGCTGGTTGATTTCATCGGGTAATCCCATCCAACCTACCATTAAGCGGCGACCGTCCGGTGCCTCTGTTGACTGCGGTGCATAGAAGTCAAAGCCGTGATCCAGGGTTTGGAAATCAGAAAGGCCAAGCTGGTCGTTGTCATCCAATGTGGCTTGTAGGTAGCCATTATGGTGCGGGATGTTATGGTGCTCGCTATTGGCTTCGATACCTTGCGGACAGATGATCGCAATCAGCTGATCGTTAAGTTCGAACAGATCCGGGCATTCCCACATGTAGCCGAAGTCATTCAGTTCATCGCCAGCCAGAGAGACAAACTCCCACTGGTGCAAATCCACAGAACGATAGATAGCCAAGCGACCAAGCAGTTGTCCGTCGCTTGTTTCCAGGTGGTTAGTTTCCTGCTGGGCTCCCAACAGCATCAACCAGTGATCGCCATTTTTAACCAGCTTCGGATCACGGCAGTGCGGCGTGACCGATGGTGGCAGGCTGTCGATAACCGGGCCGTGCTTGGTGAAATGGATCCCGTCTGTTGAGGTCGCAAGGCACTGGGTGGTGATACGGTCGCGTTGTTCGCCGATTCGGACATTGCCGGTGTAGAACAGCATCAGCTCCTCTTCGGTACTGACTGCGTGGCCTGAGAAAACACCGTGGCTGTCGAACCAGTCTGATGGGAACAGCGCCATAGGTTGGCTTTGCCAGTTAATAAGATCACTACTGGTAACATGAGCCCAGTACTTGTCTTTGTGCACACAGCCAAATGGGTAGAGCTGGTAAAACAGGTGGTATTCACCATTGTGGTAGGTGAAACCGTTAGGATCGTTGAGCAAGCCTTGCGGCGGCGCAATGTGCCACAGCGGACGATGCTGTGATTCGGTCGTTTCACTGACATCCGCAAGCTGCAGGCGCTGGTTTTGTTCGATAATACGTCCTAATTGTTCCCATTCAGCCTCACTTAGAGGCATATCCGGCGTCCATGAAACTTGATTGAGGTTGCTGTGGAAGGGCAGCACACGAGCAAGATCGGAGCGAAGTTCCGGATCCTTAAGCTCCAGAATCACCTGTTGCTCGACACGCAAAGCGCGCAAGAGATTATTGGGGCCGCCGCAGGCAGCAAGGATATCTGTCAGTGTCATGGATGCGAGACCTTAAGCAAAGTTTGCTTGTTGATTTTCGGGAACGTTCCAAAAATACAGAAAAGGCAGTATTTAAGGCAAGGGGAGTTGTGGAAATACTCCCCTTTATGAAGAAAACTGTGCGTTTGATCGCTTTTTAAGGTAGGAAAAGTGCGGGAAAGGGGTTAACTACTTTCGCGTTGTACCCAGTCAAAGCCGAGTACCAGCTTGGAGACCTGGCTGCGGCCTTGTTCGATAATTTCCAGCAGCATTTTAGCCGCATTGTTGCCCGCAGGCTCGAAGCCATAGGCAAAAGTAGAAAGACTAGGAGTGACGACTGCGGCCATTTCATCATTACCGACACCGATCACCTTGATGTCTTTCCCGGGCACTAGCCCTGTGGCTGCAATGGCCTGCATGGCACCAATTGCGATGCGGTCGGTAGCACAAAAAACACCGTCAACTTGTTGATTACTAGATAAAATATCAGCCATTTCCTGACGACCGGAAGCGATTGAAAATTGCCCTTGGCTATGGAACTTGGGTTGTTTGGCTGCCAAGTGTTTGAGCGCAGTAGAGAAACCATCGAAGCGCTGCTGGTCAACCGCGATATCATCACTCTGCACCCCGAGAAAGCCGACATGCTTGCAGCCCGCTAGGGTGAGGAGTTCGCCTGCACAGTAGCCAACCCGGTAGTCATCGTGGACAACGCTGGGAATATTGAAGCTGGAGCCGTCCTGGCCGATCAGGACTACCGGCGCCTTGGAGCGCTTGATAGCGGTAACCAGCTCATCATCGATATGAGTGGCAAACATCACGATGCCTTCAACCCGCTTCTGATTGAATAACTCGATATATTGCAGTTCCTTGCCTGCCTGCAAACGGCTGTTGGCGAGCAATACCTGCTTGCCAGCCTGTTCGAAGATTTCGCTTAAACCATCAACGCCTTGTGATGTGGCATTGGAGGCAACGCGAGGAACGATTATTCCTATCAGGTTGGTTTTATTAGATTTTAAGTCTTTTGCTACTTGGTTTACAACGTAGCCGCACTCTTCGATTGCGCGTTTTACTTTGACCTTGGTCGCTTCTTTAACGCCATATTCGTCGTTGATCACCCGGGAAACCGTTGATTTCGATACCCCGGCAAGTCGGGCTACATCGTGTAGGCTTGCCATACATAACTCCTTGGTTACCCACGATCATCCTGCAAACTAGGGATGCTTTGCAATCATTGTGCTTTGGATAAGGCCTTTAGAGTGACTTAGATCACGTTTGAATGTGCTTGATAGCCGCAATCATCGATCCCCCTCACAGTCAGAAAAGCAAAGCTTGACGCCAGCTTACTCGATCGTAAAAACTATTTCGGTAACGTTCCCGAAATCAAGCCAAATTGTTTAGGGCGCAAGTGACAAAGTGAGCAGTCCCAACACCTGCTAAGCCCTATGGCGCACCTTGTGACTTGCCGGGAGCCGCAATGATTTTAATAACATGTACCCATACCAGCAGGCGTGCTGGGGGTGGAATTTAAATTTCTGAGCGTGAAGAGCATTCGCGACGGGGGTAGAAAGATGGACTTTCCGGTAATTGCCAAGCAACTTATTGAAAAGCTTGGTGGAAAAAATAACATAGCAGCAGCGGCACACTGTGCGACACGCTTGCGTTTGGCTTTGCATGATGAAAGCAAAGCCGACTTGAAAGCAATTGACGACATCGAAGGGGTGAAGGGCCAGTTCCAGGTAGCTGGTCAAATCCAGGTGATTTTTGGCTCGGGTATCGTCAACCAGGTCTATGCGGCAATGACTGTAGAGACCGGGCAGACAGAGATGTCGACCAAGGACGTCGCTTCAGCTGGCGCACAAAAGCAGAACGTGGTTCAACGCGCGGTGAAAGGTCTGTCTGATATTTTCGTGCCGATCATTCCAGCGATTGTCGCGGGCGGCCTGTTGATGGGGATCTTTAACCTGCTGACAGCACAAGGCTTGTTTATTGACGGCCAGTCTTTGATCGAAGCCTACCCGGATATGGCTGATCTGGCGTCGATGATCAATACGTTTGCCAACGCTCCATTTGTGTATCTTCCTGTTTTGCTGGCATTCTCGGCATCGAAGAAGTTTGGCGGCAACCCGTTCCTCGGGGCAGCGTTGGGTATGTTGATGGTTCACCCGGATCTGCTGAACGGCTGGGGCTTTGGTGGGGCTAGCGTTAGCGGCAATATCCCGGTGTGGAACATCTTTGGCTTTGAAATCCAGAAAGTAGGCTACCAAGGCTCTGTACTGCCGGTTTTGGTATCCGCTTTCATTCTTGCCAAAGTTGAAAATGGCCTGCGTAAAGTGATCCCATCAGTATTGGACAACTTGTTGACCCCGATGCTGGCGATTTTTATCACTGGGTTCCTGACCTTCACGCTCGTTGGTCCTATCACCCGAGATGCGGGTTTCCTTCTTGGTGATGGCCTTAACTGGCTGTATGAGTCAGCTGGCTTTATCGGTGGCGGCATGTTCGGTTTGGTATATGCGCCGTTTGTTATTACCGGTATGCACCATAGCTTCATCGCGTTTGAGACCCAACTGCTTGCTGATATCGCGGTAACCGGTGGTACCTTCATCTTCCCAATCGCGGCGATGTCCAACGTGGCGCAAGGCGCGGCTTGTCTGGCATTCGGTTTGACGACCAAAGATAAAAAAGCCAAGGGGATTGCGATGCCATCGGGCGTGACAGCCTTGCTGGGTATTACTGAGCCTGCCATGTTCGGTGTGAACCTGAAATACCGCTACCCGTTTATTGCAGCCATCATTGGTGCGGCAATCGCAAGTGCTTTCATTACCTTGTTCAAGGTAAAAGCGACGGCACTGGGTGCGGCAGGCTTGCCGGGTATTATCTCTATCGACCCTAACTCTGTGATGTACTACATCGTAGGCATGGTGATTTCCTTTGGTGTTGCATTCTGCCTGACTATCCTCTTTGGCCTGAAGCAGAAGAAAGCTACGCCGAAAGCAGCTATGGCTTAATCAGAGGCTTAACTTAAGTTATAAGTACCAATAGAAAAGGGGCTGGTATAGCCCCTTTTTCTTTATTGATGATACACACTTTTATTACTGAGAAGCTTGAGCGACCTGATCGACATCCTCTTCATTACAGCTTTCCATCCGTGCACCGATGATCGCCCCGGTTAATGCGATAACAGTTGAGCCGACCATCGCGATGATCATCGGCCACAGTGATGTGCCACCCAGCATTGCCGCCAGCGCACTGACACCCGCACCCACACCATATTGCACCGCCCCCAGTAGAGCTGATGCAACCCCTGCATTTTTACCGTAATAACGCATGAAACAAGCGCTTGAGTTCGCCATGATACCGCCGTTGGCAGCAATGGAAATGACGAAGCCAGGCAAGATATACCACAGTGTTTCTGGTGCAATAATGTGGCTGTAAATCAGCACCATGCCACCAACAAGCTGCAAGCTTAGAAAGACCTTGAGCAAAGTAGATGGCTCATAGGTACGCAGCAGGAAAGTATTGGTTCGGTTGATGATCACAATGCCGATGACATTGGCAATAAATAGCCCCGAAAAGAGCTCGGCCGAAACACCGAAGTGCTCGATATAGGCCAAAGGCGCACTGGTAATAAATGTCATCAGTACTGCATAGCCGAAGGCTTGGGCGACAAGAAACCCCAGCGCCCTGCGCTCCCTGATCACTGATAGATAGCCACCAGACCCTTTTTCTTTTTTAGCCGGTTTAGTCTTTGGCATGACGACCATGGCATTGAGTGCAATCATGGCTGCGAGGAAGCAGAGCAGGTAGAAAATCCAGTGCCAGCTTTGGCTGCGAAGGATCAAGGTACCGACCGTTGGGGCAATGGAAGGGGCCAGCATCATGATCAGCGCGATGAGTGAAAACAAACGGGCGGCTTCTTTGCCTACCGCATTGTCACGAATCGTTGCTGGCACACCGACAACAGCAATACCGCCGCCAAGGGCTTGTACTACCCGCCATGCCCATAGCATTTCCAATGACTCCACACCCGCCATCATGAAACTACCGACAGCAAAGAGCAGCAAACCGGCCACCATGGTTGGCTTACGGCCTAGCTTATCAGATAAAGGCCCGCCGATTAGTTGGCCTGCGGCCATGCCAAGGACATAGATACTGACGGTGACGGCTACCAATGAGGTGTTCACGCCGAGATCGCTGGCGATGATCGGGATTGCAGGCAAGTAGCTATCGATTGCGAAAGGAGAAAGGGCAAAAACGGCGGCAAGCAACAGCAATAGAGAAGTGGGGATGTGTTTATTCATAGAACCTCTTATTTATCTTTCTAGAAAGATAATATCTAGCATTTGTCTTTCCAGCAAGATATATTTAACGGGCTAGGAAGGAGAGAGCAGATGGCAAAACAAGAAACTGTCGCCAACATATTGAAAAACATCGAACAAAACTGGCCGGAGTCGTTTGAGAAATATTCGCCGCCGAAGCTTAGGATCCACCGCCTCCACGATTATTTTCAGCAAGATTTAGAAAAAGTGATCAGTCAACACGCGCTCCAGCACGCTGATTTTGGGGTGTTGACCACCTTGAGAAGAGCCGGCGAGCCGTTCTGTTTATCACCGACTGAGCTCTACAGTTCAATGCTGTTGAGTTCAGGGGGCCTGACGAAAGTACTCACTCGGGTGACTACGGCTGGATTAGTTGAGCGGGTTGATAACCCGGAGGATAAGCGCAGTAAATTGGTTCAGCTTACTGAGGAAGGACGAGTTTTGATTGATGGCATCATTCAGGAGTTACATCTTGTTGATCAACTGCGCCTCAATGTGCTTACCAAGGAAGAGAAACAGCAGTTAAATGGTTTGCTAGCAAAAATGCTGACTGCTTGGGAGTAGTTTATTTTTGGTCTGTGACTTGGGTGATCAAGGTTTACAAGGGCTCCATAGTGGTATGGAGCCGATGTTGGCTAAGAGAATTCCTTGAAGAAAGGGATACTGGCTGCCCCTAGACTAGCGGATAACAGGCCATTGTCTGCAGCGAGTATTTTGGGTTTAGAGTAATTGGGTTTTACTGCAATTATTTTTTCCATATCCATTTCATCAGCAATGTATTGGGCGACTTGCTTTGGAATTAACCCGCCAATAATGATTGCATCGGGTGCCAACAACCACACAACTGGCTCGATAACTTTTTCAAGTTGCGTGGCTGCATGTTTTGCCCATTGTCTCGTTACAGGGTGGCAGGCAATACTCTCTTTAGCTAAGTCTGAAAATGATTGGCAGTCTATGCCATTTTCATCAAGCTTGTTGACCAAATCCAGTGCCGATGGACGTGGCCTGCCATGTGGAAAGAGTGCCCCAATTTCACCAGCATTGTTAACATTACCTCGGTAAAGCCCACCATTTAGGATGCTCGCAGAGCCGACACCATAGCCTAGATGAAGATAAAAGACATTGTCATATTCTCCCCAGTTACCGACATATTGCTCCCCGATAGCACCCGCATTGGCGAGGTTGTCAACAAAAGCCGGTAAGCCAACTTTCTCAGAGAATAGCTGTTCAAGATCTTTTTCACGCCATTGTTGGATTATCTCTGGTGGGTAAAGGTAGCCATTATTTCGGTCAAAATAGCCAGACAATGCCAAACCAACACCATAGACTTTAGATACCGGGATCTTCTTAGCCTTAATCATTGCCTGCGAAACTGATTTTAGTTTTTGTGCTACTTGTTCTGGGGTTGTTATGTCACATTCGATGCTCCTTGAAGCAACGATATGGCCGCAGAAATCAGCCAAAACCACTTGTATCCTGTTTAGCTCCAGTGCTAAGCCGATAGAATACCCACCACAAGGGTTTGCTTGGAGGGGGACAATAGGCTGGCCGCGCCGAGTTGGAACCCTTTCGCCTTCGACAAGAAAACCACTAGAAACCAATTCTTTGCTGATCTTTGTTACTGCACTGGCAGTGAGGCCAGTGATCTGGCTTATCTGCACCCTAGATAGCGATTTATGCTTTTTTATTAGGGAAATTAGATTTTTATGGTTGGTATTTAATCCGTTATCCATGGCTGCTGTTAAATCATCTACAATCCTTTCATATTGCTTTAAACCCCTAGCTCAGTCAAATGTTGATACTTAAGTTGAAAGTTTGAATTTAAAATATAATTAATTATCAATAACTTAATATTTAATTTGAAAAGATAAATTTTTCTTAAATAATTATGAAATATTAAGTTGATTAAATGAATTTAATTGAGCGGCTGACGCTGCATTTTGTATTTTGTAATGGATTTAGAGGGAATGATGGTGACAAAAACTGCTTTATCAAGTTTGGTGCTCTTGGCATGCACAGCAACTGCGCAAGCTTCTGCGAAAACAGAAATTGAGTTTTGGCATGCGTTAGGTGGCAAGAATACTGAAGCGGTTGAACATCTATGTTCAGCGTTTAACGATCAATCAAAGACTGCCCAGGTAGACTGTATCTTCCAAGGGGATTACCAGACAGCGATGCAAAAGGCGGTTGCTTCTGTGCGCTCAAAGACTCACCCGGTTCTAATGCAGTTCAATGATGTTGGTACCACAGATATCATGATGTCGGGAATTTTCAATCCAGTTGAAGAAACTATTACCGATGCTAACTGGAGTTCCTACATCAGTGGCGCAAGAGGCTATTACGAATCGGCTGAAGGTAAAATGATGTCCCAGCCGTGGAATAGTTCAACGCTGGTTATGTATGCCAACAAAAAAGCACTGGCTGAAATAGGTGTAGAGCAAGTCCCTACAACCTATGAAGCCTTGTTACCTATTCTGGAAAAGCTTAAGGAAAGTGGCCATCAGTGCCCTATGGTTACCGATGGTGGTTCATGGCGTATCCTCGAGCAGGTTGCAGCCCGCCACGGTGCTGAAATTGCGACCAATGCCAATGGTTTTGACGGGTTGGATGGTGAGTATGTTGTTAACCAAGGCTTGATAGCCCAGCACTTGAATAACCTGAAAACATGGAACCAAGAAGGTCTGCTCAAGTTAACAGCAGAAACGGTTTCGGGAAACCAGACAGCAGCAATGGCTTCAGGTGAATGTGCGTTAATGGAAAGCTCGTTATCAGCCTACGGTGCGGCGAAGTCAACCTTAGGGGATGACCTTGAGCTAACACTTGCCCCAATGTACGAAGGTCATGAGCGACATAATACCTTTGTTGGTGGTGGTTCAGTGTGGCTGCTTAAAGGTCATGATGCCAAGAAAGATGCGGCCGCCATTGAGTTTCTAAATTTCATTCGTCAACCAGAGCAGCAGCTGACGTTCACTTCAATGACCGGTTACCTGCCAGTAACCAGTGATGGCTATGACTTCATCAAAAAAGCTGGTGTATTGGAGCAGGCTGAATTTGGTTCTATTGCCCCAGGCTTCGAGTCTTTGGATCAGATGAATAACCCGGCATCGAAGGGAATTCGTCTTGGGTTCTACACGCAGTTCCGCAGTATCTTTGAAGAAGAGACCCAGAAGGCCTTTGCTGATCAAATCTCAATGCAGCAAGCGCTGGACAATACCAAGGCTCGCGGTGACCAGTTGCTTCGCCGTTTTGAAAGAACCTACCAGTAGTAATGGAGAGGGGCGCGCAAGGCGCCCCGATACGAAAACCCTATGACCTCTGTCTATAACAAAAAGTGGCTGGCAATGTTTCTCGCCGGTCCCCAGGTTCTCGTTCTATCGCTGTTTTTCTATTTACCGATAATGAAATCCATCGAGTGGTCGACAACCCTGCAGCACCCTTTTGGTGGCCCATCGAAATGGGTGGGTATTGAGAACTATATTATTACCCTTACAGACGCTGAATTTTATCGCAGCCTGATGCTGACGATGAAGTTTATGTTCTTTGGATCGACTTTATCAGTGTTGGTTCCTTTGATATTAGCTTTGGCGGTGCATCGACAGGTACGGATGTCGGGAATGGCGAGGAATTTACTGGTATGGCCCAAGGCTGTTGCCGGCGCATCTATTGGTGTTGTGTTCGCATTTATTTTTAATCCATTTGTGGGTGTATTTTCTTTCGTAAATAGTATTGAGCCTAACCTTTGGAATCCGGGGTTGAACGGTAATGATGCCTTTTGGACGATCATCATCGCCCATGTGTGGGGGGGGATACCGTTTAACTTCATTATTTTCCTCGGAGGCCTAAATGCGATACCCCACAGCCTTAACCAAGCGGCAGCAATGGATGGAGCATCAGGTTTACGGAGGATATGGGATATATATATTCCGCTGCTAACACCGCAATTGTTCCTCAGTTTTGTGCTCGAAGTGACTGACTCTGTGGTATCAGCTTTTGCGTTAGTTGCCAGTATGACTCAAGGGGGCCCCGGAGGGTCAACCAAATTTCTGGTTTACAAAATTTATGAAGACGGTTTTTTAGGGCTGGATTTATCCGGTGCGTCAACTCAGACCGTTATTCTAACTGTATTTGTATTGCTGGTTGCATTCTGTCAGTTCTTATTCCTTGAAAAGAAAGTGAAGTACGCAAGGTAGTTATGATTGAAAATAACAAAAAACTCGACCGTGTTGCGGTAACCATTATTGGTATCGGTTTATTATTTATTCTAATGCCCATTTATTTAATGGTTGTCACGGCGACCCATTCATACGATGACTTTATTCGAAATGGCGTAAGCTATTTCCCCGGCGGTCATTTTATTGAAAATATTAGGTCGGTTGTTAGTGAAACAATCTTGCTCAAGCAGTTGGTCAATAGCATCATCGTGGCAACATTATCAGCAACAGGAAAAGCTTGCTTTGCCTTTTTTTCGGCTTTTGTCATTGTCTACTTTAGGATCCGTTACGGAACATTACTGTTCTTCTTTATCTTGCTTTCGACTATGGTACCGATGGACTTGAGGGTAGTAGCGAGTTATGAAGTTGCCTCAAACGTATTGTCACCGTTCAACTACCTGATGGGCATACTAGGCATTAATAGTTTAATGAGCTTTGCCTTTGGTAAAGAAGTCTATTTAGAATGGAGCCTTTTGGATTCATATTTAGGAATGGCCGCACCTATTTTGGCATCAGGAACGGGTACCTTTTTATTCCGCCAGTTTTTTAAGACCATTCCAAAATCATTGGTTGATGCTGCAACAATGGATGGCGCCGGTCCATTAAGGTTTATGTATGACATTCTGTTACCACTTTCGAAGTCTACATTTATTTCCCTTTATGTATTGATGTTCATGGGAGGTTGGAACCAATATTTGTGGCCGCTCATTGTTAGTTCGAAACCAGAAATGCAGACATCACTTATAGGTTTGGTAAATATGACCATTGTTACTGATGGGGCGATACCCAATTACCCTATGGTCATGGCTGGTGCGATATTGGTTAATATAATCCCCGTATTATTAATTGCCATTATGCAGAAATATATTGTTCAAGGTTTAACTCTTTCGGAAAAATAAAAATGTCAGTAGAACTAAGCCACCATAATGGTGAAGACATTATCCTTAGTAATATAAGCAAAAGCTACGGTAATAGTGACGTTATCGATAAGCTAAATATTACCTTTAAATCAGGTGAATTTAATGTCATTTTAGGCCCGTCAGGGTGCGGTAAATCCACAACGATGAATATGATTGCTGGTCTTGAAGGGGTAACGTCTGGTGAAATTTATATTGGCCAAACGGATATCACTCACCTGGAGCCCAAAGACCGTGGTTGCGCCATGGTATTCCAAAATTATGCCCTCTATCCGCATATGACAGTGTTTGACAACATAGCTTATTCGCTAAAAATCCGTCGGGTGCCAAAGCATGAGATCAAAAAGAGGGTTGAAGCGGTTGCCAAAATGGTTTCTTTAACCGATTACCTAGATAGGCTTCCTTCAGAGCTTTCTGGTGGTCAGCGTCAGCGGGTAGCTATTGGCAGGGCGATTGTGCGAGAGCCTAAGGTCATGCTATTCGATGAGCCGTTATCAAATCTAGATGCCAAGCTCCGCCATGAGATGAGGATGGAACTCACCATGCTGCACAACCGCCTCGGCGCTACGTCTATCTTTGTGACCCATGATCAGGTAGAAGCGATGACTTTGGCTGATAAGATTTTGATCCTCAACCAGGGCAAAGTTGAACAGTTCGATACACCAAAGAATATCTACCAAAAGCCAGCTTCCACTTTTGTTGCAGACTTTATCGGGTCGCCGGCAATGAATTTATTTGCAGTTCACAAAGTCGATGGTTGGTACTTTGATAAAGCGGGAAATGAGGTAACCAAGGGACATGATCTTGAGCGAGCCGTTTTGGGAGTGCGGCCTGAGGATATTGCCATCAACCCTGAGGGCCGGATTAAGGGCAAACTTAAGTATATTGAAGATATGGGGGCATATCAGGTACTGACATTGGATGTTGGGCATGATCAAGATTTCCGAATTAATACGACTCTCGGGCTAGAGCTCAAAGTTGGTGAAAAAGTCAGTTTTGATATATTGGAAGAAAACTGCCACTTATTTCATCCTGATACAGGAAGGAGGATAGGTGAATAATATACAAGCAATTATTGATGACGTGCTTCACGTCATCAAAAAATGTTCAAGGCAAACTATTTTATCTGGTCTTAGCGCGTCTTCAAATGTTGAAAAGAATCAAAAAACATCTGCTAGTGATATTGCAACACAAGATGATAGGGAAATAGAAAAGCAATTAAGGAAATCACTTTTACACATTTTTCCAACAGCTCTCATTATTGGTGAAGAAAGTGTTCATGAGTCACCGGAACTGTTATCCCAAGCTGAAGATGCTAACTTATCTATTATTATCGACCCCATAGATGGTACTTGGCATTACGCTCATGGAAGTAACCTGGTCGGCGTAATGCTCGCTATATTAAAAAATGGTAAATGTATCTTTGGTGTCATTTATGATCCACTTAATGATGAGTATGTTTACGCCGTTGAAGGAGAGGGAGCCTTTGTCAGAACAAAGGACAATGTCACGAAAAGTGTCGTGACTTCAGATAACTCACCCAATATTGGACTATGCTCACCTTTTCATTTTAATGATGCAAAGATAAGAGAAGATATTTCAAATTGGATGAATACCTATGACCGAGTGTTTTCGCTGTCATGCTCAAGCTTTGAATATAAAATGATTCTAAATGGCGGGGCAAGTTTTTATTTAACCCATGAGTCGCCGAAACCTTGGGATCATTTGGCAGGGGTGTTAATAATTAACGAAGCCGGTGGGTATGCAGCAAAAATAGATAATACGGAATATTTATTATCAGATAAGGACAATAATTTACTTGTTTGTTCATCTAAACAAATTTGGCAACAAATAGTGACTCAACTCCCTTTATAATATTTTTAAGGATAAAAAATGAAACTTGTAAACATGCTCGGGATCTCAATGATCTCCGTGAGTTGTTTTATTGGTGCTGTAAACGCTCAAGATATCTCCCGCGATGACATAATGATTATGGCTCACCGTGCCGATTGGCGGGCATTTCCGGAAAACTCATTACCAGCTATTCAATCTGCGTTGGATAAGGGTATTGAAATTATTGAAGTTGATATTCGAATGACTTCTGATGGGGTTATTGTTTTATCCCATGATACCTCAGTTAACCGTACAACGGATGGTAGTGGCTCAATATCATCTATGACGTATGATGATATTTTGCAATTACGCCTGAGAGAATACCTTGGTGGTGAAACCACGGTAACTGATCTCCATATGCCGACATTGCAAGAAGCTCTGGAATTAATTGATGGGCAAGCGATGATCTTCCTTGATAAGGGATGGCCGTTGCGTGAAGAGGCCTATGAATTGGTCAAGTCTATGGATATGCTTGATTACGTTATTTTTGATACCAGCTCGGGGCCTGATGCTGTGGCTGAGTTTGGTAGAAAAGATAATCGCATTCAACAGCTATACCGTGTTAGGGCGAATAATGTTGATGATATCCAGCATTTTGAAGACCTAAACTATGTCCCATATGCGTATTCACTAAATTATAATGATTATCTTGAGCCGCACATCCAACCAGATACTCTTGACCGTATTCAGGCTAATGGTACAAAAGTGATGTACAACACCCTGTGGTACGGGCAGACGCCTGATGCAACCGATGAGGTCAGTCATTTTAACCCTGATGCAGGCTGGGGGCGTCTGATACGTCATATGCGTGCAGATATTATCCAAACCGATAATATCGATGAAATGACATACTGGCTCGATAACAAATCGCTGCCTCATCTCGATAACCAGTCTGTGATTGTGATGGCTGATGAATTTGGAATGGAAGGCTTCGGAGTGTCATATTTTGATTCTGTAGCCAGCCCTTCAAATGGCCCTACCCGCCCAGCTGATGCGATCGAGTTCTGTGATAAAAACGGAACCCACTTGATGTGTTACATCCGCAATGATGAATGGGTAAAGTATGAAGTGACTATCCCTCAGGCAGGTTACTACGATGTTTCAGCGCGTGTTTCATCAAGGCAGCAAAATGCAGGTGCTTTCTTTCTTGAGTTTGGGGAAGGGGCAAGCATTTTGCAGCATAAGGTAATGAACACTAGTACTCATAATGTCATGATGCATGACAATGTGGGTGAAGTTTATCTAGATGCAGGTAAGCAGGAATTTACATTCCGAGTTGATAACAGCGCTTCAAACAATAATTTCTCTGTCCATTATTTCATGTTTGAACCGGTTGATATGTCACTGCCAACTGCAAGCTGTGAGTACCATATTTCAAGCGAATGGGATAACGGCTTTATTGCCAATGTTCGTATTCAAAACCTGGGTCATGAAACCATTTATGGCTGGGAGGTTGATTGGAACTATACGGATGGAGCGAAAGCCGATAGCATTTGGAATGCTAATTTGAGTGGGAACAACCCATACACAGCGAAAGACTTGGAATGGAATGCTCTTATTCGTCCGGGACAAACCGTTGAATTTGGCATCCAAGGTAAGAAACAGCAGGGTACTGCCCACCAAATCCCACATATCAACGGTGATATCTGCGGGTAATTCCTACCGAAGGCTAGCCTGAACTTAAAACAATAAATTGGATATAAGCAAAGCCAGTAGGAGCTGCCCTACTGGCTTTTTTGTTCAATATTAGGTTCGACTTCGTGCTCGGCATTGTGTTGAAAGCTAAGCTTTGTATACTGCCCGCAACGCACATCTAGCTAAGACATTATTATGATTATTTTCACGACAAACTTTGGTGATATCGAGATTGAACTGGATTTCGATAAAGCGCCGGTAAGCTCCAAGAACTTCCTGCAATACTGTAAGGATGGTTTCTACGAGGGCACTATTTTCCACCGTGTGATTGATGGTTTTATGATTCAGGGTGGTGGCCACATTCCAGGTATGAAAGAGAAGCCAACCCGTGACCCGATTGTCAACGAAGCCAATCGTGGCCTAAAAAACAAGGTCGGTACCATTGCCATGGCTCGCACCGATGCGCCGCACTCGGCAACGTCACAGTTTTTCATCAACCTTGAAGATAACGATTTCTTGGATTTTACTGCAACGACTAACCAAGGCTGGGGCTATGCCGTCTTCGGTAAAGTTACTGCGGGTATGATGGTGGTGAATAACATAGGTAAAGCTTTGACTATGACTCGCTTTGGACACGAGGATGTGCCGTTGGATGATATCATCATCGAGAAAGTGACGATCAAAGAGTCATAATCTCATCTCAAGCGTGATGCTAGAAGAAAGCCACCTGACTAGGTGGCTTTTTTGATCAGTATTCTAGCAACTCAGTTAGCCATATATTTTTATTTTTCACTCCTTCGTGCTATTTCCCCTTTTATATTAAAAGTTTTTTAACTGTTAATAATGGTTTGATTAATTAAGTTGTAATAAACATCAAGCGACTAATAAATTTTTTTACCAATCATTTCTGTATTGTTTGAAAAAAATGGTCATAAAAAAAAGTGTGCTCTGGCTCAAATATTTTTGCCTGATTCTCTGTTTTTATTGCCATCAGAGAAGGGATTTTTGGCAATTATATTAGGTGACTTAAATTATGCGAGAATTAACAGTGGAGACTCTCACCAAAGAGGCGTTCGCCCCTTTTGGTGATGTGATTGAAACGGATCAATCCGATTTTTTTTATATTAACAATCGTTCAGGGCAACGCTTTCATGGCCTTGGTGCCATTGACGTATCGGATGAGTCTAAGCCTTTGATTAGTATTGTGCGTGCGGCAGGGTTTGATAATGGCATTTCGTTTGATTTATTGGAAAAGCACCCGAAAGGAAGCCAAGCTTTCTTTCCACTAAAAGGTGAGCGATTTATTGTCATCGTAGCCCAGGGTGATGAAAACATTGATGAATCTTCATTACGCGCATTTATTACGAATGGAAATCAAGGTGTGAATTATCACCGTAATGTTTGGCATTATTTATTATTTGCCAAGAATAAAGAAACGGATTTTTTAACGATAGACCGTGCGGGTGAAGATAACTGTATTGTTAAGAAGTTATCCTCTAATTACACCATCAACTTTTAAATTATTTAAATAGATAAGTCCTATTTAACTAGGGTGGCAAAGTTTACCTATCTTTAGGCGGAGAACAATTATGGCAAGAATGCGAGCAATAGAAGCGGCAGTATTAATTTTAAAAAAAGAAGGTGTGGATACGGCATTTGGTGTTCCTGGTGCCGCTATCAATCCAATGTATGCTGCGCTTAAGAAAATTGGTGGGATTGACCATGTGTTGGCACGGCATGTTGAAGGTGCATCTCATATGGCTGAGGGCTATACCCGTACAGCACCTGGCAACATTGGTTTGTGTATTGGCACATCAGGCCCGGCGGGAACCGATATGATCACTGGTCTGTATTCTGCATCAGCAGACTCGATTCCAATCCTCTGTATTACCGGACAGGCACCTGTTGCGAAACTTCATAAAGAGGACTTTCAAGCGGTTGATATCGAAGCGATAGCCAAGCCCGTTACGAAAATGGCGGTCACGATTCGAGAAGCAGGACAAATCCCTGGCACTTTCCAAAAGGCATTTTACGAAATGCGCTCTGGCCGTCCCGGACCAGTTCTGCTGGATTTACCAATTGATGTGCAGATGACAGAGATTGAGTTTGATATTGACCTCTATGAGCCAATGGCGCCATCAAAAACATCTGCCACTAAGGCTCAGGCCAAGAAAGCGCTGGAAATGCTAAACGAGGCTGACAAACCTGTTTTGGTTGCCGGTGGCGGGATTATTAACGCCGATGCCTCTGATCTTCTGCGTGAGTTTGCCGAGTTGGTCAATGTGCCAGTTATCCAAACCCTGCGCGGATGGGGAACATTATCTGATGAGCACCCATTGATGACAGGCCGAATGGGTTGTCAGGCTAACCATCGTTATGGCAATGCGACGTACCTTGAATCTGACTTTGTATTTGGTATCGGTAACCGCTGGGCGAACCGCCATACGGGGGATCTAAATACCTACACCAAAGGGCGTAAGTTCATTCATATTGATATCGAGCCGACTCAAATTGGCCGCGTTTTCTCGCCAGATCTAGGCATTGCTTCTGACGCGCACGATGCACTGTCGGTATTCATCGAAGTGGCCCAAGAGATGAAAGCCAACGGCGACTTGAAAGATAGAACTGAGTGGGTCGCTAGTTGTGCGGAACGTAAACGTACGATGTTACGCCGTGAGGATTTTGATTGTACCCCAGTTAAGCCACAGCGCATTTACCATGAAATGAATAAAGCTTTTGGTCCTGAGACAAGGTATGTGTCGACTATCGGTTTGGCTCAAATCGCGGCCAATCAGTTCTTGCATGTTCACCAACCAAGGCATTGGATTAATGCTTGCCAGGCCGGCCCGCTAGGCTGGACAATGCCTGCCGCATTGGGTGTCGTAAAAGCGGATCCGTCAAAGCCTGTGGTCGCTATTTCTGGAGATTACGACTTCCAGTTCCTAGTTGAAGAGCTAGCTGTAGGTGCCCAATTTAATCTGCCCTATATCCATGTACTTATCAACAATGCCTACTTGGGTCTTATCCGTCAGGCTCAGCGAGCCTTTGAAATTGATTACTGTGTTCAGCTTTCTTTTGAAAATCAGAATGCACCGGAAGTAAAAGAATACGGTGTTGACCATAAGCGCGTGGTTGAAGGACTTGGCTGTAAGGCGATTCGCGTCGATCAGCCGCAAGATATCGGTCCTGCTTTGGAACAAGCAAAAGAATGGTTGCAGAAATACAAGGTGCCCGTTGTGGTTGAGGTCTTGACTGAGCGTGTCACCAATATTGCGATGGGGCCAGATATCGACAAGGTCGTGGAATTCGAAGAAACCATTGATCTTTAGGCCTTATTGCAAAGAGATATCAACCAATTTCAAATATTTAATTTCAAATTTGCTGCGGCTTTAGTGCCGCAGCATCAAGGAGCATGAATTATGCCTAAACTCGCAGCAAATCTTTCAATGCTTTTTACTGAGCTTGATTTTATGGATCGCTTTCAAGCCGCCTCCGAGGCTGGCTTTCGGGGGGTTGAATACCTTTTCCCTTACGACTTCCCTGCAAATGAGATTGCAGCGAAGTTGGAAGCGACGGGCTTGCAGCAGGTGCTGTTTAACTTACCTGCCGGTGATTGGGCAGCAGGTGAGCGCGGTATTGCGTGCCACCCTGACCGTATTGAAGAGTTTCGTTTTGGTGTTGCCAAAGCGATCGAGTACGCCCAAGTATTGGGCTGTAAACAAGTGAATTGTCTAGTCGGTATCAAGCCGGATCATGTCACCGATGATGATGCTTACCGGGTACTTGTAGATAATTTGCGGTTTGCCAATGAACAGCTAGAAGCAGCAGGCATCGCTTTTGTTATTGAAGCGATCAATACCCGAGATATTCCTGGCTTCTTTGTCTCCAATACTCGGATGGCCCTGGGCCTATTGGAAGATGTCGGCTCTGACAATATTCGCTATCAATATGACATTTACCATATGCAGGTTATGGAAGGTGATATTGCTCGTACGCTGGAAACGAATCTAGACCAAATTGGTCATGTCCAGTTGGCTGACAATCCAGGTCGTCACGAACCAGGTACAGGTGAGCTTAATTACCCATTCTTACTGGCTCACCTCGATAATATTGGTTACGACGGCTGGGTAGGATGCGAATACGTGCCGGCAAATGGTACCCAGGCAGGTTTGGGTTGGCTTAAAGAATTTAATCTAGTTTAAGGAAGGGAGACAATAGGATGAAAAATATCGGATTTATTGGTACGGGGATTATGGGTAAGCCAATGGCAAAAAATCTGCAGGATGCAGGTTATACCTTGTATTTCTCTGAACATTTTGAGCCAGCCCCAGCTGAATTACTGGGAGAAAAAGGGTTTGCTTGTCCAACTCCTGCTGCAGTAGCTGAAGCTGCTGAGGTGATCATTACTATGGTACCGGATACTCCGCAGGTTGAAGATGTGCTGTTTTCAGACATCGGAATCGCGAAAGGGCTGGCTCCCGGTAAAGTTGTCGTGGATATGAGCTCAATCTCACCGATTGCAACGAAGGGGTTTGCCCAGCAAGTGGAAGAACTCGGTGCATGGTATATCGATGCGCCTGTGTCTGGTGGTGAAGTGGGTGCCAAGGCTGGCACGTTATCCATTATGGCTGGTGGCCGTGAAGATATTTTCGAACAGGTCAAGCCACTGCTAGAAGTGATGGGACAGAATATCACGCTGGTTGGGGGGAACGGTGATGGCCAGACATGTAAGGTAGCCAACCAAATCATTGTTGCTTTGAATATTGAAGCGGTCGGTGAAGCTCTGCTATTTGCTTCAAAAGCTGGCGCAAACCCAGCCAAAATCCGTGAGGCTTTAATGGGTGGCTTTGCTTCTTCAAAGATCCTAGAAGTACATGGTGAGCGAATGGTCAAAGGGACGTTTGACCCGGGCTTCCGTATTCAGTTACACCAAAAAGATCTTAATCTTGCGCTTACTGGCGCGCGTGAGCTGCAACTTAACCTGCCCAACACAGCGACCGCGCAGGAGCTGTTTAATACTTGTGCCGCGCTCGATGGAAGTGGGTGGGATCACTCTGCGATGATCAAAGCGCTTGAACACATGAGTAACCACTCTATCCGAGGCTAACCAAATCAGCGGGCACTAAGGTGCCCGTTGTGGTTTTTGCTGATGTGTTTAGAAAGGAGATAAAGGATGAAAATTGTCATTGCCCCTGATTCATTCAAAGAAAGTTTAAGCGCTGCAGAAGTGTGCAGAGCGATACACAAAGGTATTTCTCAGCGTCTACCATCCATTGAGGTGGTATGCGTGCCGATGGCGGATGGCGGTGAAGGCACCTTAGATGCGCTAGTGGACGCAACTAATGGTTATCGCCAAGCGGTGAGGGTAATGGGGCCATTGCCTGACATGCAGGTTGAGGCACAATTTGGCATGTTGGGTGATGGTGAGACAGCCGTTATTGAAATGGCGAGAGCGTCGGGGATAGAGCTGCTAACTCCAGAGCAGCGAGACCCACGTCTGACGACGAGTTACGGGACGGGCCAATTAATTTCCGCAGCATTAGATGCCGGGGCCAAAAGGTTGATTGTAGCGATTGGCGGCAGTGCGACTAATGATGGCGGAGTGGGGATGATGCAGGCGCTTGGGGTTAGGTTCCTTGATAAGTACCGTTACCCCATTGGCCATGGCGGCGCTCAGTTATCACGAATAGCTGACATTGATATGGAGGCGTTGGATCCTCGTCTCGCAGATGTTGAGGTTGTAGCTGCATGTGATGTTGATAATCCATTGGTTGGTGAACGAGGTGCATCAGCCGTTTTTGGGCCTCAAAAAGGAGCCTCCCCCGACGTCGTGGCGCAACTGGATTTGGCATTGGCAAAGTATGCGGGTTGTATTGATGAAAAGCTTGGGTGCCAGGTGGTTAATGTTGCCGGTGCTGGTGCTGCTGGCGGGATGGGAGCCGCTTTGTTGGCGTTCATGCAAGCTGAGCTGAAACCCGGCATCGAGATTGTTTCGGAAACCGTGTCACTCTCAGAAAAGCTGCAAGGAGCCGACTGGGTTATTACCGGTGAGGGAAGAGTAGATGGACAAACACTTGGCGGTAAGACACCTGCTGGCGTCGCGAAATTAGCCCACTCGATGGGGATACCGACAATTGCATTGGCTGGTTCAATGGGGGATGGCTGCGATACATTACGCCAAGTTGGTATTGTCGCCTGTTTCTCGATTTTATCTAAACCCTGCTCGTTATCCCAAGCTCTCAGCGAAGGCGCTGAAAATTTAACGTTAACAGCCTTTCAGGTTGCAGGAATGATGGTAAACCAGTCTGATTAACGGAAAGTGCAGAAACGAAATATCGCGACTTAAAGAACAGACAAAGTGCCACCTAAAGGGTGGCACTTTGTGATTTAAACTGACAATAAAGCAAACTGAGCTCAGTAATACTCCATCGCTGTTGCGACAGATGCGCCAAGTTGAATTCGGGCTTTATTTTTAAGCAGTACAGCTTCTAGTGCTGCCAGCGTATGAAGAACGGCTTCTTGGCGGGCGTTATAGCCCATAGTGCCTATACGCCAAATTTTGCCCTGAAGCGGGCCAAATGACGTCCCGATCTCAATACCGAAGCGAGTCAATAATTCATGGCGGACATTTTCACCATCAACCGAATCTGGAATATAGACACCAACGACATTGTTCATCTTGTAGTCTTGATCACCAAATAGCGATAGGCCCATGGCCTGCAGGCCAGCTGCCATGGCATCGCCTGCTTGCTTGTGGCGGGCAATAACATTTGCAGGGCCTTGTTCAAGATAAATCCTGGCACATTCGCGGGCGGCATAGAGCATTGAGGTGGCTTCGGTATGGTGGTTCAGCCTTTCTTCACCCCAGTAGTCAAGGATCATTGGTAAATCGAAATAGTTTGATTGGATCATCGTCTCGTCACCGTCTATATGGTGTTGGGCTCTGATCCCTTTCTCAATATGCTTGCGGCGATTAATCTGTTCAACAAACTTCGGGCTTAGGGTGAGCGGTGCGCTCCCGGATGGGCCGCCCAAGCACTTCTGGAGACCGACGGAAACTGCGTCAAGGTGCCAGTCATCGACGAACAGGTCATTACCGGCAACCGACGCTGTCGCGTCACAATAGAAAAGTACATCGTGGCGCTGACAAATTTCGCCGATTTCGGCCAAAGGCTGGTTCATTGTTGTTGATGTATCGCCCTGTACAGTTGCCAATAACTTTGGTTTATCACGCTTGATTGCATCTTCAACTTGCTGAGGATCACAGACCTTGCCCCACTCAACATCAATGGTGGTGATCTCGGCGCCAGTACGCTGGGCTATCTCGCATAATAAATGGCCAAATCGGCCGATGACTGGAATTAATACCTTGTCACCAGGTTGAAGAATGGAAACCAAGACGGCTTCGATGCCAGCCCTTGCAGTCCCGTCAATAAGAAGCGTTTCTTGGTTTCGAGTGTGAAAAACTTGGCGGTAGAGCTGTTGGGTTTGACGCATGTATTCCGTCATTGCCGGATCATATTGACCGATCAACTGACTGGATAAAGCCTGATGAACACGCGGATAGGCGTTGATCGGGCCCGGCCCCATCAGCAAACGCTGTGGTGGGTTTAGGGTTTCAAAAAGTTCATTGTTAATCGTCATTGATTGTGGGCTCCTTGATCTTATTTTTCCGGCTTTCGATGCAACAGATGGATACTAGTTTCAGTCACATGTTGGCGGCACTTAACCAGAGAATATAGGGAATGAGGTGGTGGGAACATTGATATATGTGGAAATCTGGTTCTTTTATAAAAACTTTTGATAATCAAATTATGATTAAAAAAAGGAAGTGCAAGATCGAGCCGGCACTTCCAAAGGCGATATAGAGTATATACCCAAGCTACTTCAAGATGCTGGTTCAGCGAGAATTTATAAGCTTATAGACAAGACATTGTTTTGAGGATCTAGTGGCTCTAAATCAAGAAACAATAACGCGGTATAGAAGCTTAGAAAGCTCGCCCTTCGGGAGGGTATCAGCACCTTGAGGTAACTTGGGTATAATTAGCAGTGATGCAGGATTACAATGAAATATCTCGGTTACAGTCTTTGGAATAAATGTAGCTCAGTGGCTCATCCCTTCCTGTTGCATAACAGGCTTGGGGAACATAGGCCGCCATGAAAAGGTAGTCCCCTTTTTTCACTGGGATCCAGTTGTTGTCTAAGTTATAGACACCTTCACCACTGAGTATATAAGCACCGTGCTCTTGAACATGCGTTTCGATATAGCCATGGCAAGCCCCCGGCTCAAAAGTCAGAACATGGAAGTTCATGTCGAAGCCTAAATCTTTCGGGAGCAAATCTTCTACAATGACATTTTCCATACCTTCGTAATGGATTTTTTCGAGGTTATCTCGGTGGTTAACGATCAACCTTGGTTGATAGCCGTTAACAGGCTGGTACTTTCGTTTGTAGAGGAATGCCTGACTGTCTTCGCCTTGGTTGGCATTTTCCATCAGTAACAGGGCTCCTGGAGGGCAGTAGATATACCCTCCAGCTTTGAGCGTGTGGCGTTGGCCGTCGGCTTCGACACTGACTTGCCCTGAGATAACATAGAAGAAGGTTTCAATTTCTTCACCGCCAAAACCAGAGCGGTTATTGCCGCCATCATAGAGGGTAACAAGATAGTCAACAAAAGTAGCTCCGATTTGCGGAGAAGACAGGATAGTCAAATCGCAATTCTCAAAGCCAGGCAGAACATTTTTAACCAAACCGTCTGGAGGAAGAATTGCAAAATTATTCTTTTTAATTACAGCGCGTGTTGCAAGAAGATCATTTATATATCCAGTATTGTTGTTTAAGTATCCCATCTTATACCTCGAATCAATCACCTAAAAAAATGGGCCCGGAAGGAAGTCGTTGGGCCCTATTACCAGAAGCTGTGTTGGTATAGAAATATTATCGGTTATGAATAATAAAAATGTGATCTTGGTAACTCATCTTTCACTTAAAGGTTTAATTGTATGTTGGGGCGATAATTAAATAAAAATGTTTTATAAAGATGTAATTTATATCCTGGAGCTAGACATGAAATACAGTCGTTAATATTTTAAATATGTGGTCTGGAAATGCTCATTGTATTTAAAAGTCATTATGAAGAATATTAGTAGGTGTATGATGAATAAAAAAAGAATTGTTATAGCTTTAGGTGGCAACGCTATGCTTCGACGTGGTGAGGTGTTATCGGCTGAAAATCAACAGCGCAACATCAATATGGCCGCCAAACTGATTAAGCAACTTGAGCAAGATTGTGATATTGCAATCGTACATGGAAATGGCCCACAAGTTGGTTTATTGGCCCTGCAAAACTCTGCCTACAATGAAGTACCAACCTATCCGCTGGACAACTTAGTGGCGCAAACACAAGGTATGTTGGGTTACATGTTATTGCATGCCTTAACGGAGCAAGGCATGAGCGATGTGTCTTGCTTGTTAACACGTGTTGAAGTGTCAGCCTCTGACCCCGCTTTTTTGGAGCCAACAAAGTACATAGGTCCGGTATATTCGCCACAAGACCAGGCCGATCTGGAAAAGCAATATGGATGGAAAATGAAGCAAGATGGTCAATTTGTTCGCCGAGTTGTTGCTTCGCCAAAACCAGTTCAAGTGCTTGAATCAAATTCAATTATCCGTTTATTGGAACAGGGGCGGACCGTTGTATGTTGTGGAGGTGGTGGTATGCCTGTCGTGCAGCAGGAGGTTGGTTATCTTGGGGTAGAAGCTGTTATTGATAAAGACCTGGTAGCAGCCATGCTCGCAGAGCAAATTGGCGCAGATTATTTGATGATTCTTACCGATGCAGATGCCGTTTATCAAGACTGGGGTACACCGAACCAAAAAGCGCTGAGGGATGTAACTGTTAGCCAGATGCGTCCTTTTGCCGCCCCTGATGGCGCAATGGGGCCAAAAGCCGAGGCTGTGATTCAGTTTGTTGAGCGAACAGGTCAACGCGCTTTTATCGGCGCGCTACAAGACATTGAGCAAATTCTATTGGGTGAAAAGGGGACATGTGTCAGGCCGGCATGCACTGTTGTCCCCGAAGAACCACTAGTGGTGTAGTTGGTCGATATTTTTCAGGAACCCTTGGATTATGGGATCATTATTGTTGAATAGTTCTATAATCCATTGGGTTACCTCACCAGCCGAGTTTTGACGCCAGCCAATCGATAGTGGAGAAGGAGTCCGGCTCCATTGCACCTCTTTTTCAATTAACTCCCCATTTTCAATCATAGGCTTAGCCAAGTTTTTAGGTAAGAAGCCGATCCCCGTTCCGCTCTTGTGACAAGCTACCTTTGTCGATAAATCTGGCACCTTGATTTCCTTTTGATCGCGTAGCAACCAAGCTGTGCGCTTATTTATATGCTGCGATGTGTCTTCAATGTTTATGGCGGGGTGGTGCCTGAGTTGAGATTCTTTGAGTGGCACGTTAAGCGCGGCTAATGGATGGTCGGGGGCCAGAATAAAGCTCCAACTCATCTTTCCAAGTGGCTTTAGCTTTACCGCATTATCAATCGTATCAAGGCCCGGTACACCGATTGCCAGGTGGTAATCATTATTTAAAAGATCATCCCATACCCCCATATATACAGCATTAGAAATGTTGATTTGGGTAAAAGGGAATGCTTCATGCAAGGCAAAAATGAGCTGAGAGACAGCATTTTCATCAAACAGCAAGTTGTTGATTACTATATTGATATGTCGCTCTACACCATCTGCGATTTGGCGTAGCTCATCTGGCATGCTTTCCATCCAATCAAGCCATTTTTGGCATTGGCTTAGTAAGTGCTCACCGGCCTGGGTGAGGTGGACACTGCGTGTGGTTCGAGTGAAAAGTTGAGTATCTACAGCGTCTTCCAATACTTTAATCCGATAGCTGATGGCAGCCGGCGTTTTATGTAACTCTTCAGCAGCCTTAGAAAAATTAGCATACTCTGCTACTTTCATAAAAGATCGGATAGTTTCCTTGTCAAGCATGTGAGCCCTTTAAAGTTGATGAGACTCCATTCATCTTATAAAAGAATATAAGATATTAAAATTGATCTATGTCGATATTCCAATATGCGTTACAAATATTATTGTAAATAATCATTTTTAATAATTAATGCTTGATTATATAAATAATTTTAATTGTCACAGTTCATTGATGCTGCGTCATTAATACTGATTGAAATATATTAATTCTATTCTTGAAAAAATTATAACAATAAATCGTGTGTGACATTGCTCAATATTTTTAACTCATGACTGCCTTAATCTCTAACTAAATACAGGTAATCACATTGAAGATAAAAGAG
Source organism: Photobacterium sp. AWH4_225 (assembly GCF_056158405.1). Taxonomy (NCBI): domain Bacteria; kingdom Pseudomonadati; phylum Pseudomonadota; class Gammaproteobacteria; order Vibrionales; family Vibrionaceae; genus Photobacterium; species Photobacterium sp. AWH4_225. Next base: position 1,571,010 of record NZ_JBSWTF010000004.1, read on the forward strand.
TTTTCGATGTTTTAAATATTGGGATTAGAAAGGTGGTCATACATGGTCCAGGCATTTTTAAAAAAAGGTTGTTTTCAGGACTCGGTGAGCCTGATGCTGATATCAAGGCAATTGAGTAACGGGGACGCGGTTGAAGAAGTCTCGGTTATGATGGGCACTCCCGCCAACAAGTCTTTGCTGGAATCCACAGGTCTGTGGCATCCACTGTTCGCTGAAGCAACACCAAATGATATTTGTGTGGCCATTCGTCCCTCCGATGATAGTGGCAATGTAGCAGATGAAATAGCCCAGCAGTTAAATGAAGCACTTGCCTCGGTGGCGCAGGCATCTTCGGGCGGAAAGCGGTTAGATGTAGCTCGCCGTTGGCAGACCGCATTGGCGAAACAGCCAGAAGCAAATCTGGCGTTGATTTCAGTAGCTGGCGATTATGCCGCTGACTTGGCAGATGAGGCATTAGATCATGGTTTGAATGTGATGATGTTCTCGGACAATGTTCCTGTTGAGTCTGAAGTCGCATTGAAGCATAAAGCTGCCAGCAAAGGGTTGCTTGTTATGGGACCTGACTGCGGTACTGCAATGGTTGCTGGGTCGCCACTGGCTTTTGCTAACGTGTTACCCAAAGGACCTATTGGCATTGTCGGTGCCTCTGGTACCGGTATTCAAGAGTTAGCCTCGCAAGTTTGCCTGTCTGGCCAAGGTATCACCCATGCCATTGGTTTGGGTGGCCGCGATTTATCTGCACAGGTCGGCGGGGCAAGTGCTTTGAGCGCCCTCAAGATGATGGAAAATGACCAAGAAACAGAAGTCGTTGCTTTTGTCTCCAAGCCGCCAGCTCCAGAAGTGGAACAAAAAGTGATTCAGGCAATGAGAGGGATGAGCAAGCCTGTTGTTGCGCTATTTTTGGGGACGCGCCAAGCCAAGGCCCGTGAAGGCAATGTCTTTTTTGCTAAAAGTCTCGCTGAAGCAGGCAGGCTTTCCGCGATGCTAGCGAATGTCCGCCAGAATGTTCCTGGTTGTAACCATACAGCGGGAAAAAGCATTCTAGGCCTTTACACTGGCGGTACGCTGGCTGCTGAGGCCGCGATGCTCACCGCTGAGCAGTTAGGGTTGAGAGTGGATGATACGCACGAGCAAGGCGTGATGCTTAATGACAGTGGCCACCTTATTATCGATTTAGGCGATGACCATTACACGGTTGGCCGACCTCATCCAATGATTGACCCCACAACCCGCACTTTAGAAATAGAAAAGCGTGCCGCAGATGAAACTGTCGGAGTGCTGCTGCTGGATGTAGTTATTGGCTATGGTGCGACAGCAGATCCTGCCGCGGCACTTGTTGATGCCGTCGAAAATGTTAAATCCAAGCGCCAAAGCCCGCTGCACGTTATCGCCACAGTAACAGGTACACAAGAAGATCCACAGCAGCGCTCGGAACAAATTGACAAATTGGTTGCAGCTGGGGTCGCGGTCGTTAATACCCTAGAAGAAGCTGTGTTGTTGTCTGAAGCGTTAATTGAGCAACAAGAAAGACAAATAGTTAATGAACGTCCTTCTCTCCTTGATGGGATCAAGGTGGTGAATGCAGGTTTGCGTAGCTTTGCCGATGACTTGCAGTCTGCTTCTACGCCTGTTGTGCATTATCAATGGGCGCCAATCGCGGGCGGGAACACCAAATTAGCCAATCTACTAAAACAAATGCAATAGGGAAGCAAAGATATGTATTCATCAATTAATGAAGCCAACGCAGCCGTACTGGAAAAAGTGAAATCCGCTCGTCCATTTTGGGTCGATGTAACCTCTGCCGGTGAAGTAATACCTTGGTTGTCAGAAGGCCGGCACCTGCTCCACGCTGGCCCGAATATTTGCTGGGAAGAGATGACCGGCCCAATGCAAGGCGCCTGCGTCAGTGCTTGTTTGTATGAAGGTTGGGCAACGTCTGACACTGAAGCCATGGCAATGCTATCACGAGGCGAGGTTCAATTTAGTCCATGTCATCATCACAATGCTGTTGGCCCAATGGGGGGGATTACTTCTGCAAATATGCCGGTCGTTGTGGTTGAGAATAAAAACGATGGGAACTTTGCATACTGTAATATGAATGAAGGTATTGGCAAAGTGATGCGCTTCGGTGCTTATGGCGAAGAAGTTCAGCAACGATTGCATTGGATGCGTGAAGAGCTGATGCCTGTTCTTAAGGATGCACTGAAGCAAACAGATGGCGGTGTAGATTTAGGCTCTATCATGGCCCAAGGGATCACGATGGGAGATGAGTTCCACCAACGTAATATTGCGACCTCCTCACTGTTACTGAGAACACTTGCACCTAGCATTGCTGCTGTCGATACCAGCAAGAGCGTATTGAAGCGGGTGTTTGATTTCTTAAGTATTACCGACCAGTTTTTCCTCAATTTGGCGATGGCATTTTGTAAGTGTGCGATGGACGCTGGCGCAAATGTAGAGGCGGGCAGTATTGTTACCGCGATGACGAGAAACGGTAAGGATTTTGGTATTCGAGTCAGTGGGCTAGGCAATCAATGGTTCACAGCTCCAGTCAATACACCTGAGGGCTTGTACTTCACCGGTTATTCTCAAGAGCAGGCCAATACGGATGTGGGCGATAGCGCTATTACGGAAACTTATGGGATAGGTGGTGCCGCAATGGTCGCTGCACCGGGGGTAACACGCTTTGTTGGAGTTGGCGGGGTAGATGTTGCACTCGATGTATCAGAAGAAATGGCTGAGATTTTCATCGAAAATAACTCTTTGCTACAAATTCCATCGTGGAATTTCCAAGGTGCTTGCCTTGGATTGGATGTGCGTCATGTCGTGGAGACCGGTATTACCCCAGTGATTAATACAGGTATCGCCCATAAGGAAGCTGGTATTGGCCAAATTGGAGCGGGAACCGTAAGGGCGCCGTTGGCATGTTTTGAAAAAGCGCTTGAAGCGTTGGCTCAAGAGATGGATCTGCAGGCTGAGTAAGGGAAATAAGGCGGCCTCTAGGCTGCCTTGCTAAGGCCGACGGAGAAGAAGATGGTAAAAGAAGCGCTAGCCTACAGTTTGTCTGCCCCTAGTAAGCAAGGGGAGTTACGCTTTGCAGGAGGTGGCAGCCAGGCGATTAATTTTCTAACTGAAGATAACAAGGTACTGACCTTACATCGTAGTGACACGGGGATGAGCCCTTCTGGCTGGACAGTATCTGACCTGGTGTTCCATCAATTGACTGCACTTGTGCCAAAGGCGAGTCATATACGATTGGTCAGTAATGGGCTTATCGTTAATGGCTTACACCTACAAAAAGGGACAAATGGCGTATGGCTAAAGGCACAGGGCGTATCGTCTATTTCCTTAGCGGAATTGACAGACTTCCTTTCCAGGCAAAAGCAGGAAACGGGCTTATATGGTTCGTTGGCAAAAGTTGTGGAGGGTGAAGATAAAACACCATTTTATCCAATCTTGGTGCAACTGTACCGATGGTTTAATGGTGATACGCCATGCTGGAAAAATATCATCGGAGCAGGACCTGGTTTAACACCTAGTCACGATGACATGCTCGTTGGCATGTTGGCCTGTGCTTATAGTAATCCTGACTTGAAGCACAAAGCACACAGAATGTTGCCTTTATCATTAGATTTAGATTTCTGGACGACATCAGTTAGTGCCGGGTATTTAGAGCAAGCACGAAACGGGTATTTCTCTGTTTCACTATTAAACCTAATTAACTCAAATCCAGATGAATTTAGCTATTTTGCTTCTCGACTACTAAGTCATGGTCATTACTCTGGTGCCGATACATTATTAGGTATGTGGTTATTCCTTAAGTTACAAGAAACTATATAAAACGATTTAATTATTGATCGTCAATAAACAGAAAAAATCATGCAGTTTTATGAGCTGTTTATGGATCACAAAACAATATATTTCCATCACTATTATAGAATTATCTATAAGTGATATAAAACTATTAGCCCGTGAATTAGAATATTCATCATGGAGTATCTTATGAATCTTTCCAGTGAGCAGCTTCATCAGTTAATTAAAAATAAAATTAAACAAGCCGGTTTATCTGATGAACATGCTGATATTGTTGCAGATGTCCTCGTTTTTGCTGATGCGCGAGGCGTGCATTCACATGGCGCTGTGCGGGTAGAATATTACTCGGAGCGTATCTCTAAAGGGGGGATCAATGCGAACCCTCAATTTACTTATGAAGAAACAGGCCCCTGTAGTGCGCTTTATGATGGCGATAATGGCGCAGGCCATGTCATTGCAAAAAAAGCAATGGATAAAGCCATTGAGATGGCAAACACGAAAGGTGTTGCTGTTATTGGTGTAAAGCGCATGAGTCACAGCGGTGCGCTTGGGTATTTTACAAAATATGCGGCCGAGCAGGGACTTATAGCAATATCGATGTGCCAATCAGACCCAATGGTAGTCCCATTTGGAGGCAGCGAAGTCTACTATGGCACCAACCCAATAGCCTTCTCAGCGCCAGGGCCGGATGGTAAGACAATCAACTTTGATATGGCTACCACCATACAGGCTTGGGGTAAGGTATTGGACGCTCGTTCCCGGAACCAATCCATCCCAGATACATGGGCGGTGGATAGCGATGGTCATCCTACGTCTGACCCACATGCAGTTCGAGCACTATTACCGATTGCTGGACCGAAGGGGTACGGCCTGATGATGATGGTGGATATTCTGTCTGGTGTGATGCTGGGGTTACCTTTCGGTAAAAATGTCAGTTCAATGTATGACGATTTAACAGAAGGACGAAATTTGGGTCAGCTACATATTGTGATTAACCCTGAATTTTTCACAACAAAAGAATATTTCATTGAATCGATTTCTCAAACTATGAAGGAATTGGGTGAGATTCGTCCAGCCCCAGGTTTTGATAAGGTATTATACCCTGGACAAAACAGTGACCTCATTGAAGCTAAATCAAGAAAAGATGGAATAGAGATTGTAGATGAAGTTTACGATTACTTAATATCTGAGCATACCTACATTAACTCCTACGATCACAAATCTGCGTTTAATGGATAAATAGAATAAATGTTCATAATAAAAATAGCTAAATAAGTACCTTTATCGTTATGAGCTGTCTGTGATAAATACATATTTTGAAACAAAATAAGGAATGAAAAGATGGAGCTATTAAAATCTAAAGTAGAAGAGACGTCGAAAAAAATCACTCAATACGGCTATCAAGAAGGGGCTGGTATGACCCGCCTGCTTTATACCGAAGAGTGGTTATCAGCACAAAATACATTCTTAGAGTTATTTGAAAAAAGCGGCTTCCAAGCTTATTCGGATGATGTAGGTAATATTTATGGACGCTTGGAAGGAAGGGAGTTCCCAGACCAAGTGATCATGTCTGGCTCACATATCGATACTGTGGTGAACGGCGGTAATCTCGATGGTCAGTTTGGTATCGAGGCAGCATTTATTGCCATGCAATACTTAAAAGACAAGCATGGTTCTCCAAAGCGTACGATTGAAGCTGTTTCTTTGGCTGAAGAAGAGGGTAGCCGTTTTCCTTATGTTTTCTGGGGAAGCAAGAACATTGTTGGCATTGCGGATAATGATGCGGTTAAAGATCTGACCGACAATAAGGGTGTGAACTTTGTTGACGCCATGAGAAAGTGCGGATTTGATTTTGCAACAGATCGTACGGTCAGAAAAGATATTAAAGCCTTTGTCGAACTCCATATCGAGCAGGGTAAAGTACTAGAAACAGAGGGTAAGCAACTTGGTGTCGTAACCAGTATTGCAGGTCAACGACGCTACAATATTACCCTCAAAGGGGAAGCGAATCATGCGGGTACCACCCCGATGGGATACCGAAAAGATACTGTTTACGCATTCAGTAAGATCTGTAGCCAGTCTATCGATAAAGCCAAAGCAGAGGGCGATCCACTTGTATTAACCTTTGGTAAGGTGGTACCGAAACCAAATACCGTTAATGTCGTGCCTGGTGATATTTTATTCAGCATGGATTGTCGCCATACCGATAAGGAAAAGCTACTCGGCTTCAGTGATCAGATTATTGCAGATATGCAGAAAATCTGTGCCGAGATGGACATTGAAATCGATGTTGATCTGTTTATGGATGAAGAGCCTATCCCTATGGATCCAACGTTGGTTGATCTCATCGATACGACGTTTGAGTCGCAAGGCAAAAACTATATGCGCATGCACAGTGGTGCCGGGCATGATTCGCAGATTTTTGCTCCTCGCGTTCCTACAGGAATGATCTTTATTCCAAGTGTTGCAGGTATTAGCCATAACCCAGCAGAGCAAACCAATCTTGATGATCTTACCGTTGGTGTCGAAGCACTTATCAGTGTGCTTTACGAGCTAGCATACAAATAATATGCGGAAACTAATATGGAAATTAAAAATCAGTCCAGTACTGAGTACTGGAAAAAGCTTGTCGTAATACTTTGCTTTGGTTGGGTTGCTATTTGGATTTATCGTACTGTTTTAACTCCGATTTATCCAGAAATCCAATCTGCACTCGGTGATATCAGTGATACCCAGATTGGCCTTATTGCCACATTCTATTTTGCAGCATACTGTGGAGGTCAAATACCCGCCTCGATTGTTGTTGAAAAAATGGGGCAGAAGCTAACGCTATTGTGTGGCTTCAGCTTATTTACTGTGGGTACGCTTGTTATTGCGAATGCTCCATCTATCAATACAGTCTACGCAGGTTCCTTGCTGTCAGGATTAGGGTGTGCGTCATTTTTCTGCTCGGCTTACTCACTATCTGGTGAGCATGTTCCTGAGGAGCGGCGTGCATTTGCCTCTGCGATCGTCAACAGTGGCGCTGCTCTAGGGATGGGGGTTGGTCTCATAGGATCAAGTGTTCTGGTAAAGAACATGGGAGTGGCATGGAATAGTGTGCTGTACATTTCTGCAGCTGTTATTTTCGCAATGCTTATTGTCTTTGCAATGATGATAAAGCCGCAAAAGAAAGCGCAGGTTTCTACCGGGTCTAAGCAAGATGATTCTGCTGGCACAGAGCTAGAGCAGCAAGGCTCTTCGTTGTTTAGCCCGGAACTGATTGCGGTATATTTCCTATATTTCTGTACTTGTTATGGTTACTACATGATCGTAACTTGGCTTCCGAGTTACTTACAAACAGAGCGTGGGTTCGAAGGTGCTGCAATCGGTGGGGCATCCGCCTTAGTTGCCATGGTTGCTGTTCCGGGCGCACTGTATTTCAGCTCATTGGCTGACAAATTTAAGTCACAAATGATCAAGTTGGTTGTTGCGATGGAAATCGCAGGTGGCTTAATGTTGGCTTTTACGGTGTTATCGCCGAATACTACGGCTTTGATGATTAGCCTTGTCGTTTATGGATTCCTAGGCAAGATGGCTCTGGATCCGATTCTGATCTCTTATGTTACGGGCCGTGCACCGAAAGTAAGAATGGCAAGGGCTTTGGCAATCTTTAACTTGTCAGGCATGTCATCGTCGATTATTGCGCCACCACTGACAGGTCTTATTTCAGATATAACAGGATCTAAAGCAATTGGTTTCTATTTGTCTGCAGGCTTGCTAATTGTTGGTGCCTTGTTATTTATCGTCATCAACTTCAGATCAAACCATAAAACAGAAGTACAAGCAGCATAATATTAATAGTAACTATATATTTCTAATTAATGTCAAAGTAATTGAAATCATTGGCTATAAGCCAGCTAACTCTGTTAGCTGGTTTTTTATTTATGGGAAACAAATCACGGTTTAACTTTATATGGTAATAACCATACGTAAGTACTCATAAAGTGTCGGGTGTTTATCGAATGTAAAAATAGATTGAACAATAATATTGTAATAAGCAAAAAAATAAAAACATTGCGTATAGTGTGGTTACTTTCTAATACAAGTGAATTCCTTATCGGTATAGTTTTCCCTAACAAATTGAATTGATGTCCAATAATAAGGGAAATACCATGACTGAAATAACTAAGGAGTTAATCGATGAATATCGAGCTCGAGGTTATAACAATGATCTATTACCGAAGTCCACAGACAAAAGAACATGGCGAGCATTAAATTATTTTACTTTATGGCAGGGATCGGTACATAACGTCCCTAATTATGTTGCTGTGGGTGGTTTTTTCATGCTCGGCCTTAGTACCGCGGGTATTATGGCCGCTATCTTGTTAAGTGGAGCTGTCATTGCACTGGCGATGATTCTCAATGGAGCTCCCGGCTCTAAATATGGTGTTCCTTTCTCTATGCTCTTAAGGGCTTCATATGGTGTTAAAGGCGCACTTTTCCCAGGTGTATTGCGTGGTGGCATTGCCGCTATAATGTGGTTCGGCTTACAAAATTACGCTGGCTCTATCGCTTTACTCATTATTATTGCCAAGATTTGGCCTGAGTTTCTGGCGATTGGTGGTGACTGGTCCTTTATAGGTATTTCTGCGCCAGGGTTGATTGCTTTCTTAGCGTTTTGGGCCATCAATATGCTTATTGGTTTAGGCGGAGGCGCTATCCTAAACCGCTTTACGGCTTTCCTTAATCCGTGTATTTACCTTGTTTTCGGTGGCATGGCAATTTGGGCTGTATACCTGGTTGGTTTTGAAAGTATCCTTGCTTACGTTCCTGCTAAAGTTCAGCAGGGTGATGCTGGCTTCTTCGAATTCCTCATTGTAATCAATGCGATTGTTGCCGTATGGGCTGCTCCAGCGGTGAGTGCTTCTGATTTTACTCAGAATGCCCGTAGTTTTCGTGACCAAGCTGCAGGTCAGTTTAGTGGCCTAATGGTGGCTTATCTGCTTTTTGCTGTTTCCAGTGTTTGCGTATTGGCTGGAGCCAGTATCCATTTCGAAACTGATACCTGGAATGTACTCGATATAATCGCTAAGTGGGACAGCTTATTCTTGGTGATATTTGCCGGAGCTGTTGTATTGATGACGACGATTTCAACCAATGCTACGGGTAATATTATCCCGGCCGGATATCAGCTTGTAGCGGTTTTCCCACGTCTTACTTACCGTCAAGGGGTTATGATTGCTGGGGTGATCAGCGTGATAATCTGCCCGTGGAAATTGATGGAAAGCCAGGAAAGTATCTTCCTTTTCCTTAATACCATCGGCGGTATTCTTGGTCCTGTAATTGGAGTCATGCTGGGTCACTACTTCATTATTATGAAGCAGAAGATTAAATTGGATTCACTTTATGTATCTGGCGAAAGTTTTAATTATTATAAAAATGGCATTAACCTCATTGCCTTTTATGCCACGATCTTTGCCTGTGTGCTTTCATTAGGCGGCCAGTACATTTCTTCGCTAAGTGCTTTAAATAGTCTTTCTTGGTTCACCGGTGTCATTGTTGCCTTTGTAACATACGTTGCACTGATGAAGCTTGACGAAAAACGCAATCCAGATCTTTACCTATCGTTCCGATAATTAACATTGTTTTCAAAGTAGTTTAAATTAAACCAATAAAATGGAGTGAAACATGTCCTACGATAAAATTATTAAAAACGGTACTGTTATTTTAGAAAATGAAGCGATTGAAACGGATATCGCGATAAAAAATGGTGTTATTGCCGCTATTGGCAGCAATTTGGGAGAGGCATCTGAGTACATTGATGCGGCAGGTTTGATCGTTGCACCCGGCATGGTTGATGGCCACGTTCATATCACCGATCCAGGCGGCCCTCGTAGCGAGTGGGAAGGGTATGAAACGGCAACGAAAGCAGCGGCTAAAGGCGGGGTAACGACCTGTGTTGAAATGCCGTTGAATCAGGTTCCCGCTACGATAGATCGGGAAACCCTACACATTAAATACGAGGCCGGTAAGGGGAGGCTCTCGGTTGATGTTGCCTCGCTAGGGGGGCTCGTTCCGCATAATATTGACCGCCTACATGAATTAGCTGAGGAAGGTGTGGTTGGCTACAAATGCTTTGTATCGACTTGTGGTAACCCAGATCCGACATCAGGTGACTTTTGTAACGTAAACAATTATCAGCTTTACGAAGGTATGACCGAACTGGCCCGCTTGGGTAAAATACTGCTGATGCATGCTGAAAACGCTGAGATTTGTGATGGCTTGGGTAAGAAAGCGGTGGCAGAAGGCCGCTTAACAGCCAAGGATTACATTGCTTCTCGTCCGGTTTTCACTGAGGTTGAGGCTGTGCGTCGTGCGATCTATCTAGCGAAACAAACAGGGTGTAAGCTGCATCTTTGCCATTTGAGCAGCCCTGAAGCGATTGAAGAAGTTACCAAGGCTCGTAATGAAGGCCAGGATGTAACATGTGAATCCTGCGGCCACTATTTTGCTTTAGATGATAATCAGTTTGAGGAAATCGGAACCAAGGCGAAGTGTTCACCGCCTATTCGTGATAAGGATAATCAAGACCGTATGTGGGCGAAGCTGCTAAACGGAGAAATTGATTTTATTACCTCAGATCACTCACCTTGTACGCCAGATCTCAAAGAGGGAGGTATTTTTGATGCGTGGGGCGGTATCTCTTCGTTGCAGAATAGTGTCGATATTATGTTTGACGAAGGGGTTCAAAAGCGTGGTATGGCGTTGACACAGTTTGCTAAGCTGATGGCCACCAACCCGGCTGATTTGTTTGGTTTAGAGCAGAAAGGGCGAATTGCTATTGGTAAAGATGCCGATATTGTCATCATCAAACCGAATTCATCTTATGTACTAACCGCAGACGATTTGGAGTACCGCAATAAGTTCAGTGCTTATGAAGGGCGTAATATTGGTGCTCAGGTTGCCAAGACGCTGCTACGCGGTCAGGTTGTCTATGATCTTGAGAATGGGGTAACTAACCCTTACCAAGGTGACTTTGTAACTGTATAAGTGACAGGTTTAAAGTGATATTTAAAAGGCAGCCAATGGCTGCCTTTTTAGTTTTCAGCCTTTAACTTAGCTGGCATGGAGCAGGCTCTTAGTTAATGCTTAGGTATAGTTAGTTTTAAAGTAAATCAATTACCATGAGGATAATGATTAATAGTATTTGAGTATACGTCCGCTCGGTTGAGATACTTATAGGTGACTTCTATGTTGGAATGGAGATAGTGGATGTGATGAAGAGTAAGGTGATAGGAAACGATTTGATAAGTACTACACTATTTACAGTATTAAAAATAAAGCCCCATTCGGGGCTTTATTTTTATCATCTTATTGGTTTATCGCCCAATATGTCATGCCTGTCACTTTAGGGATTTTGATATGGCAAAAATCGAAATAGTGACTAAAGAAGGTCGCATTAATATCGCTGAACAGGTTAGTCTGTCCATCAATGAAAACTAGCTTTCCATTTACTTTCTCGGCATATAAATAGTGGCTGTTATCACGGATGAGGTTTTCCATTAAACCTACGCCGACGACAAAGCGTGTGCCATCTTTATATTCATTCATTTCTTGGTAAGCCTGGCAACGGGTGATATCCGTCTGGTCAAGCTCATACCATTGGTTAACCTCTGGCGTTTTAAGAGATAAATTATCTTGTTCTGCTTTCAACGCCAGATATAAAGAAATATATGAGACTTGGTCCTTTACAGGTTGGACATACTTACTCCAAAAAAAAGTCTCACGATTTCGTAATAAGGCCATGGCCTCTGCTTGCACTAAGTGAGTTGACTGCCGAGTCGCAAGTCCCACAGCATTGAGTGAACAGTTATTGAGTTTGTTAGCGTTGTTTTCAGTCACAATCGCGGTATTGATGATTCCGCCAAGTTGTTTTTGAATTGCTAGGCCATAGTTATATTCATCGGGATACTGCTTTTCGAATGCGTGGTTATGCTCTGTGACAGCGGAAATTATTTCATCTAATATGTTGTTTTCAATTTGAGTTTTATCTTCAAACCAACAATGTTGCTTAGTCATTGTTTATCCTTTTGTTCAGTAATTATTGGTATAACTTAATTGGCCGTGATAGGGGCTGGATTTTCATTTTCAGCCGCTTCGTTCTGCATATAGCTTGGATCGAGGGCCATTTTTCTTTTTGTGAGAAAGGCATATAGGACAAAGGCTAAGAATACGCCGGTAAACCAAGAAACTTGTGACAGAGGCTTCAGCGCTGGTATAAATTCACCAATAATAGCGGCTAACGCAGCAACAATGGTGACACCGAAAGCAAGTGTGTTGTAGCCATTTTTAAAGTAGTTGTATTGACCCGGTTTGGTATAAAGAGTATCCAGATCAACATTGCCTTTTAAAATGACAAAGTAGTGGGCTAGCATAACACCCAGTACAGGGCCAAGCATTGCACCGATTAAACTCAAAAACATGAATAAACTATCCTGGCTTTCCATCAACTTCCATGGACAGATGATAACACTCACTACCCCGGCAATCATAACCCCTTGACGGTATGTCAATTTAGGGAACAGCGCGACCACTTGATAACCCGCTGGGATAATATTCGCCGTGGCATTGGTTGATATTGTCGTCATTAGGATCACGATACTCGCAAGGGTTGGGACAAACCAACCATCGAAATTGTTGACTATATCTAGCACATTCCAAGTATCTACTCCGTAATGGATACTGGCACCGGCTAAAATCATCACACTGGTCATAGCAAACAGAGTATATGCGACGACAAAGCCTAGTGTTTGGCCTTTTGCTTGAGCTTTATCACTTTTAGCATATTGAGTGAAGTCACAGTTCCCTACTGCAGGGCAGGCCCATACTGCGACAAGAGAGTTCATAACAATAAAGAATTTAAAGAATGATCCTCCGTCAGTTTGCACTTGCTCTGGTACATAACTGAAAATATTACTAATACCAGCTTGGTAAACGGCCCAAATAGCCAGGCCGCCAAAGACGATCCAGATAAGAGGGTTTAAAATGGCAGTAAACTTATTAAGAACGTCACCCCCATAAAAGGCTATCACCATATTAACAGCCCAAAAAATCAAAAAAGCAATCATAGCAGGGATACCCAGACCAAGAATGGTTTCCCCCCCACCGATATTTAAAAATGATGGCCAAAATTTGCTAATTAATATCAGCATAGCTCCTGTGCCAGCGGTATTCATGATACCAAACCACATAATCGAAGCTACGCCGCCTCGTAATGTACCAGGTAGCAAGGCTCCCTTAACCCCATAAGAACCACGCAAAAGCATAGCAAAGGGAATACCATATTTTGAGCCGGCTAAACCATTTAGTACCATTGCAGCCGCAATGACTAAACTACTTAATATAATGGCAGTAATAAGACCGAAGGTACTTAATCCTAAAGTCAGAAAGCCACCTACCGCAATGTAACTTGGGATGTTGTGAACGGAACCTTGCCATAAAGTAAAGTAGTTAAAGGTATTCCAAGTGCGTTTTTCGGAAGGTTTGGGAAGCATATCATCTTTATATCCCCTAGCGCGATATTCTTCAATCAATGCCTGGTTTTCTGTTCTCATACTATTTCCTTTTTTATGTCATGTTTTTATTTATGTTATCTATAAGATGAGATGGGATAATTGACTGCTCGCGCGAAATAGATAAATTATATTATTTTCATTGATTATTGATTGGATTAATCAAATTGTTTATCAAGTAAAAAAGAGCAGGTAATTAAAGTTATCTGCTCTTTTTAATCAAAGTAATTATATTAAAACTGTGTTGTCATTTAAACATGTAGATATTCTGCAGTCTTATTTTCGTTATAGACTTCACGGTCAAATTCACCTAGTTTGTCTGAAACAAGCATGGCAATCATGACATCAACAGTATTGTTAAGTAGGGTTCTGAACATACCAGAGAACCAATCAATACCAATAAGGATAGCCACACTCTCGAGCGGAAGGCCCATCGAACTGGCAAGGAAGGTGTAGACAATAATCATCCCGCCGGGTACGACAATGGTTCCCATGCACATCAGCACTGACAGTAGGATAGCCATACCCATTTGGAAGGGCTCGAGGACAATACCTGTAGCTTGGCTCATGAAGAAAATGGCTAGGACGTAGCACATTACCGCACCATTAGCATTCATTGACATGGTTATTGGGCCAGTGAAGTCTGCGACCTTGCGGCTAACGCCAAATTTGGTCACTGAATCTTCCATTTTGGTCGGTAAACAAATTGCAGAAGATGTTGTGGTCATTGACATAATCGACAGCTTTGCAAATTTCTTTGGCATTTTGAAAGGGCTGACCTTGGTTAACATAGCCGTAAGAGGGCCATACATTAACAGCAAGATAATATCGCCGATTGCCAGTGCACCAAGGAACTTAAGCATAGGTATTATAACTTTAAAGCCAATAGCGCCAGAAACGTTAGCCAATAGGCAGAAAATACCAATGGGTGCTAGCTTCATGACCATTTTGATGATGTTCATGATCACGGCATTAAAACTAACGATAAACTCAGTGATGACCTTGTTACCACTGGTTCGAGAATATGATCCCATGGCTAGCCCGAAAATAACGGCAAAGACAATACACGGTATCATGGCGCCACTTGCCATAGAATCAACGATATTGGTAGAGAAAAAACCTAAAATGGTATCTTTGATAGAAGCATCGGGTGTGGCGACCGCTGCAGCTGCGCCCTCAATAATTATTCCTTCCCCGGGTTTAATTGTGAGGGCAAGAAATAATCCGACAAAAGCAGAGACAATGGTCATTGATATGATCCATTTGAATGTGTGAAGGCTCATTTTACCGGCGCCTTTGCTGTCTACGTTTCCGATTGCAGCAGAGACTGCAGTCATGACAAGCAAAACAACGGACATCTGAATTAGGCGGATAAAGATATCCCCAATAAATTTGATGTTCTCAGCCCAAGGGCCAACTACTGCCCCAAAGATTATACCTGCTGCAGTAGCAATAAGTATCTGATTTGTTAAAGATACTGATAGTTTCGGTTTGGGTTCAGACATACTAAGTGACATACTCGTTCCCTCATTTCAGTTATATTCCTGATATTAAGGTCGGCAAAATGTTTTAGCTCATAAAGCAAGAAATAACATTACAACTTGCATTGACCTCTTCTGTATCGAAGCATTATTTCGTATTTATTGTGTTTCTTTATGGGATATAGAATAGGCGTAAAGAAGTTTGAAATTATTGAGGGTGATTAAATATTAAGCAAATATTAAATTGTTTTGTGAAACAACAATGAATAGTTAGAAAAGTTTAAATACTATTCTAGAAAGAAGGGAGATATCAGAAGTTCATCTTTCGATATATCAGCATATCGAAAGATGAGTTTACTAAGAAGATGAATGAGTATTTTTAATACTCAGGTAGCTCAAACTGCTCGGAAATTTTGAGAATCTCATTATCCGAGCAGTGGGCGATATCTTCCATCACTTCCCGTGTAAGGTGAGGACAGAACAGCTCGATGAAATCCAACATGTACTTTTGTAAGAACAGGTTGCGGCTATAGCATAGCCAGGCGTCACAGGCCGGGATGATATCATTGAGCGGAATGCTGACCAGATTCTCGTCCACCACATCTTGAGCGGCTACTTGGGCAATAATGCCGATCCCATAACCGAGGTTGACGTACTTTTTGATAACCTCGACATCCATTACCGTCATGAAGTAATACGGCGAGATCCCTTTTTCCTTGAACGCTTTGTCTTGAGCCGAGCGTCCGGTTGAACCCGGCTCGTAACTGATCAGTGGGTAGGCACCGATTTTCTCGATGGAGATATCGCTATCATTAGCCAGCGGGTGGTCTTTGGGCACGATCAGGCTCAGGTTCCACTTGTAAGCCGGTAGTACAATGATGTCTTTTTCTCGCTCGACATTCTGTGCCAGTATCGAGAAGTCAGACTGGCCACGTTTTAGGATATGGCCGTATTTATCGAGCTGCGAAGTACCGATGTGGAATTTGATTTTTGGGTAGCGTTTAACGAACCGTTCTACTGCTTCCGGTATGAGATAGCGGGCAATGGTATTGGTGGTGTAGATGTTCAAAAATCCTTCTTCGGGCTTAATATGATCACGAACGATCGTCTTGATACGGCTTTCTTTTTCCAGCATCTCGATGGCTTCATCGATGATCTGTTTACCGATAGGTGTCACCGTACTGATGGATTTGCCTTTTCGCTCGAAGATTTTAACGCCAAGTTCTGACTCCAGCAGCCTGATTTGCTTGCTGACACCAGGTTGGGTTGTGAACAGGGAATTGGCAGCAACCGAGATATTCAGGTTGTTGTCTATCACCGCCTTGAGGTAACGCAGTTGCTGTAATTTCATTGCTTTCTCATTATTTCCGCAATAGTTTCATACCTTTGATTGTGCCTTAAGTAACAAAATTTTCATATAACAAGTGGTAATAATATATTCACTTTCCTTTTAGTGATGATTGTAGGTGCTCAGGAATCCCTGTTGGAATCACCTATGCTTTTGAGGGTTTAGTTTTCCAGCGCGCGGATCATTTCGAATCGCCGTAGCCCTTGCATAATCCTGTCTTCTGCTAGCACAGTAAGGTTTCGGACAATCGCATTGGTAATAACCAGCGGCGGGCTGACTGACTTTGTTCCTTTGGTTTCTCCACGATAGATACGCATCAGCAATACATCTGGTGGCACGCTTAATGAGCTGAGGTCACTGATCCCTATGACTTGGAGCTGCAAATTTCGGGCGATTTTGATCAGCTTTTCCGTCATTTCGTTCATAGTGTTGTTGAAGATTAAAATCAGCACGTCTTCTGGCTGGGAGGCGGTTAGGCACTCAGCCAGTTTGGAGCGACCCAGCGAAACGGTTTCCGCATCAATACCCGAGCGGTTCAGGCGGCGGGAAAAATGCTCGGCAAACCCTTCGGTATTATCTTGGCCGTTGATGAAGACTTTGTTCGCAGCAAGGATAAGCCGGCAGGCTTCATCGAGTAAGGGCTGTGAAACCGCACTGCTGATTAATCTGAGGTGCTCGATTTCCTGGTTGATGGTTGATTGCAGTACCGAGCCTTCCATTTGGGACAGGGTGTGCTGGTGACGTTCACTGGCATCCGCCGATTGGTTGGCAAATTTAATCAAATATTGCTTGAGCTCGGGATGACCGCGAAAGCCCAGTTTTTGTGCCAATCTGACCAATGTTGAAGGGTGTACCTGAATTGCGTTGGCAATTTCTTTGCCGCTGTGACCTGCGTGGTCGGCATTGGCAAGGTAATAGTCGACGACTTTGACCTCGGATTTTGTCAGCTTGTTCTCCACCCCCGTGATCAATTGCTGGATAGCGCCGCGGAATTTTACTTGGTAACTGATCTGCCTATCGTTCATTGTCTTATCGTAAGTGGCTAATTTGCTTTGAATATAGCCATAGAAAATGACTGTTAAATGTCAAAATTGCAGAATTCATGCAATTGCAATTTTGATTGCAAAGTATGAAAACCAAAGATAAACAGGTTATTACAGCACCTCTGCAACGGTTGCAGTGTTCTCTTCAACGAATCAACGAATTACTGAAACGGTATTGTCATTTTTCCTGCCTAGCATGCTCCGCAGTCCTTCAGATAAACATGGAATGAATCATGAAACTGCGTCTTTCAGCATTGGCATTGTCGCTTGTTGCAGCGGGTGCGATGGCAAAACCGGTACAAGTAGAGCTTTGGCATAACCAAACAGGTGACGATGAAGTCGTCTTGCAAAAACTGATCAATGACTTCAATACTGCCAATGGTGATATTGAGGTAAAAGCGACATACAACGGCAGCTATGCCGACATCATTACCAAGCTGCAGGCGTCTATACCTGCGCGACGCAACCCGGAAATGGCGGTACTGGAAGTGACCCAGTATGGTGTTTTTGCCGAAGCCGGTGTCCTGAACGATCTGAATGGCTATTACGCTGAAAACAAGGCGTTTACCGAAGAGCTTCAGCCGTTTGCGCTGGAAATCGGTAACTATAAAGACGGCAACTATGTGATGCCGTTCAATTCCTCAACACCGCTGATGTATGTCAACAAGGCGCTGCTTGAAAAAGCGGGCTACGAGGGCATGCCTGCGATGACATCGTTCGATGAAATTCTTGAAGTGGCAAAATCTGTGCAAAGCAAACTGGGGGCAGACAATGTCTACGGCATTAATACACCGAGCCAGTTCACCCGCTTTGGCCTGGTGATGCAAAACGGTGGTGATTGGGTTGATCCTGTCACTAACAAGTCAGGCCTTGCAGACGAAGCGACTATTGAAGCGTTCCAGTGGATGGGTGATCTGTACCACAAGCATGGCGTGGCATCAGCGGAAAGTGTGACAGACGAAAAGCTGGTTAAACAGCACTTCAGTTCAGGCCGTGTTGCCATCCACTTCGACAGCACGGGTAACCTGGGTGATTATAAGCGTTTGCTGGGCGATGACCTAGTTGTACTGCCGATGCCATGTACCGCCGAGTGTCGTGTACCAATCGGTGGCGCGGGCGTGGGTATGATGGCCAACGTTAGCGATGAGAAGAAAGCAGCCTCATGGCAGTTCATGCAGTACCTGGCATCTGCCAACCAGAGTGCAACCTGGTTCCAGCATACCGGTTACATGCCGGTGAATAAGAACGCGCTGGACGTTGAATCATCTATGCAGCTACTTGCCGATAATCCAGATTTCGGTGCGGCAATGGATCAATTGCCGGTTGCCCAAGGCCGTGCCCGTCCACCGGCAATGGCTTGGATCCGTGCCCAGGAGCAAGGTATCTGGGAGTCCATTGCCCTTGGCCAGCAAGATGCAGACAAGGCCCTGAAAGCTTTTAACCGCCGTGTTGAATCCCGTCTTTAATTTTTCTGTAGGCGGGAGCAATCCCGCCTAATAAGCATGACCATGAAAAGATTTGCGCCGTATTTATTTGTTTTACCCTGCCTACTTTTAATAGGCATTTTTACTTATTGGCCGATAGTTTCGTCTTTTGTCTATAGCTTCCATAGCTGGAATTTCCTCAGCAGCGACATGCCGTTCGTCGGACTGGAAAATTACCGCTACTTGCTCGAAGGCGAAGAGTTTCGGAACTCGCTTTATATTACTTTGGTATTTGTGGTGATCTCGGTGCCGGTTCGCCTGGCCCTTGCTTTGTTGCTGGCTAACTTTCTGGTTAATGAGACCAAGCTGGTACGCTTCCTGCGCGGAGCTTACTTCTTGCCATCTGTTACCTCTACGGTCGCTATCTCGGTGATCTGGAGTTGGATTTTTGCCACTGATTTCGGTTTGGTGAACAGCATCCTCAGCACGTTCGGGTTGGAGAAAGTGACTTGGTTGCAATCACCGATGCTCGCGCTATGGGTGGTGATCATCGTCAATACCTGGAAACAGCTGGGCTACGACATGGTGATTTATGTTGCTGGTCTACAAGCTATTCCCAATGAGCTTTACGAAGCGTCACAGGTTGATGGGGGCAAGAAATGGCATGTGTTTCGCCGTGTGACCTTCCCATTAGTGATGCCGACGACCTACTTCCTATTGATCATCTCTGTTGTGGAGTCATTCCAGATATTCACCATTGTTAATGTGATGACCAATGGCGGGCCGGCATTTGCCACCGATATGTTGGTGAACCTGCTTTATCGTACCGGTTTTGTTTTGTTTGATATCGGTCAGGGCTCGGCGCTGGCGGTAATTTTGTTTGTGATTTTGCTGGTATTGGCCGTGGTGAAATCGAAGTTGATTGGTAAGAAGGTGCACTATGAAGGCAGCTAAAGTGATTCAGTTAGCGCCGAAGAAAACCCGGTGGTCGTTGTCGATGGTGATGTTGACAGCTTTGGCGCTGATGTTTTTGTTCCCAATTGGGTACGGTGTATTTCTCTCGTTTATACCGTTTGATACTTACGCCTCTGGGCAAATTGGTTTCTCGTTGGAGAACTATGCCTACGCCTTTACCCAGATGAATTTCCCGCTGTACCTATTGAATACGGCCATTGTGTCGGTGGCTGTGACGGTGCTGAGTTTGACGGTTTCTATTTGTGCAGCCTATGCCTTCAGTCGGATTGAATTCAAGGGGCGTGAGCTGTTGTTTTGGCTGGTGGTCGCAACTTTGATGGTCCCGGGGCATATCAGTTTGATCCCAAACTACCTCAATATGGCAAAAATAGGCTTGCTTGATAGTTACTGGACGTTGATTTTGCCTTCTATTGCCAGTGGCTTTGTCACCTTTTTCCTGCGCCAGTACTTTAAGGGGATCCCAAAGGCGATGGATGAAGCGGCCTGGATTGACGGTGCCAACCACCTTCAGGTGCTGTGGAAAGTGATTGTTCCTATGGCCCGTCCCGCGATTGCCGCGATGGCATTGTTTACTTTCCTTGGCGAATGGAATTCCTATATCTGGCCATTAATCGCTACCGACAGTGAGGAAGTGCGCACCCTTCAGATCGCGCTGTCTCGGCTCTACGCCAGTGCTGCAGATGACGGCATGGTGAACTGGCCGTTGGTAATGGCGGGGGCGACGCTGACTATGTTGCCGACATTGCTGTGCTTTAAGTTGGTAGAAAAACACTTGGTCCGTGGTATTGCCATGGGCGCGTTAAAGTAAGAGATAACATGATGAAATCACAAATTGCTTCACACCGTGGCGGAACGCTTGTCTGGGGTGAGAACAGCCGCCGTGCATTCGAAAATACTTTGAACCTACCGGTAGAGCTGGTTGAATTTGATATCCACCCTTCCAAAGACGGTATTCTGGTTGTCCATCATGATGCGACACTGGATCGCACGACTGATATGACCGGCCCGGTCAATGCCAAAACTTGGCAAGAGCTTGCGCAGGGTAGCGTGAATTACTCTGGTGGTCAGCGCATGATGACGCTGGAAGAGCTTTGCGAGATGTATCACGGCAGTGACATTGTGCTGCGCTTGGAAATCAAGGCAGATGTTAACAAGGAGCCCTATCCAGGCGTGGTGGACAAGGTGCTGGATATACTTCAGCAAACGGGCATGTTTAGCCAAACAATTATTTCTTCATTCAACTGCGAAGTGTTGGCGGAGCTAGCAGAAAAAGCTCCGGAGCTCTTTACTATCTGGTTGATGCAAAGAAATATGCCACGCTTACTTGGTACTGATTTTGCGATAAGCCTTGCCCAATCCATGAAGGTGAATGAAATCTCAGTCCATGTCACCCAGCTTGATACAGGGGCTAAAGACAAAGTATTGGCAAGTGGCTTGAAATACGGGTGTTACGGCGCTCATAGCGCTGAATTGATCCAAACCGCCCTCGAGCATGGGGTACATGCTTTTACCACCGACCGTCCAGACTTGGCTATCACACTTCGCAACGCATTTATGTTGGAGAAAGCATCATGACCGCTATTGCCCTGCAGCACATAGATAAAACTTACCAGGAAGGCAATCAGGTTGTCTTCGATGTCAACATGAATATCGAAAGCGGTGAATTTATCGTGATTGTCGGTCCGTCAGGCTGTGGCAAGTCGACGTTGCTGCGGATGATCGCAGGTCTTGAGGAGATCACCGGTGGCGATCTGATCATCAATGATCAGCGGATGAATGATGTGTTGCCACAAGATCGTGATCTGGCGTTTGTGTTCCAGAACTATGCCCTTTACCCGCACTTGACCGTGCGCGATAACATTGCATTTAGCTTGGAGCTTCGCGGCGTAGATAAGAAAACTCGTCATAAGCGAGCGGAAGAGGTGGCGAAAACACTGCGCCTGGAAGAGTATTTGGATAAAAAGCCGGGTCAGCTTTCCGGTGGCCAGCGCCAGCGTGTTGCTATGGGCCGTGCAATTGCCCGTGATGCGGGTATCTATCTGATGGACGAGCCGCTGTCGAACTTGGATGCTGAGCTGCGTAACTCGATGCGGGCGCAGATCAAACAGCTCCATCGAAACCTGGGCAATACCACCATTTACGTGACTCACGATCAGATTGAGGCGCTGACCTTAGCCGATAAGATCGCGGTGATGAAAGGCGGTGTGTTACAGCAATTCGCCAGCCCAGAAGAAATCTATGATAACCCGGCCAATGTTTTCGTAGCTTCGTTTATTGGTGCGCCGCCAACCAATATCTTGCCGCTGGAAGTTAACACTGGCCGTGCACAGCTTATGGGCGATATTGCCAGCTGGCTGGTGCCAGATAGCAGTCTTGCATCAGGAAATTACCTGCTGGGTATTCGACCGGATAAAATGGCAATCATGGATGCGAGCTTTGCCAAGGATATTCGTTGGCAGGCGGATGTTGAATTGGTAGAGACAACAGGAAGTGATCGTATTATTCATTGCCGCTGTGACGGCCACAAGTTCCTGCTTAGTGTTGATCGCCGGTACCGGATCCAAGAAGGCGAAACCATTGATGTTGGTTTCAATATTGGTGATGCCTTACTATTTGATGGTGAGACAGAAGAGCGGATTTATATTCAGTTGAGCCAGGCAGAACAGGCGGCATAGAAGGAGTTCGTTGCCGCCCTCATCTTGAGCTCATCTTATGTGAGCAATGAAATGGCTGCCTTGTGCAGCCATTTCTATTTCAACAGTGACTAACTGCGCGAGATCACCCAAGTTGATTGGCAATCATTACAACAGATTTCGGCATCGCTGATGCTTTTGTTGATGATCTGGGTGTTTTCAGAATCGCATTTCGGGCAGTGGGTCCGCGTCGGTGGGCAGTTAAGCTCAACACAGTGGTTATGGTTGTCCTTTGCTTTGACCATAGGTTGTTTGCAATCTGGGCACAACATGATTTAACACTCCTTATAATTTCTACTGACTTCATGTCAGCTTTGCTGTTATGCCTTTTATGACTCTAAAGTGTGTGGCACAAAAATTGCGCCAAAGCGGCAGAAATAAAAGGCATGCAATGTAATATCACCGTTGTTGTGG
Organism: Photobacterium sp. AWH4_225; assembly: GCF_056158405.1. Taxonomy (NCBI): domain Bacteria; kingdom Pseudomonadati; phylum Pseudomonadota; class Gammaproteobacteria; order Vibrionales; family Vibrionaceae; genus Photobacterium; species Photobacterium sp. AWH4_225. The sequence continues at coordinate 1,593,755 of NZ_JBSWTF010000004.1, forward strand.
TGTGACCAGCATATGGGCTGAATTGTTGGCAATTTGTTGATCGCAATCATGAATAGGCAAAAACAGTGAATAATTTTGCGAACTATTGTTCGAGTCTGTAATAGAGCTGCATTTGACCTGTCATTATACTTTCTTATCTCTGTCACCTTAGCGTCCAATAACTGAATTATTTTGCCTTTTTCTGAAATAAAGGTGAAATATGTTGCCTCCATTACGTGCCCTAGTGGCTTTCGAAGCGGTTGCCCGACTAGGTTCTATCGGGGCAGCAGCCAGAGAACTCCATGTTACACAGGCGGCTGTTAGCCAGCAGCTCAAAAGCCTGGAGCAGTTTCTTGATTGCGCCCTTTTCGAGCGGAGCCAGCGTGGTGTCATGCTGACATCCACTGCGCAGCAATATTTGCCTGCGGTCACCGGTTCTCTTCACCACCTCAAGCTGCAAACTGAGCTGTTGTTCGGCAAGCAGCAGCCCGATGTATTGCGGGTGAAAGTCAATCATTCCATTGGTCATAACTGGCTGATCCCAAAGCTCAAAGATTTTACCGAGAAGTTTCCTTTTATTCGGCTTGATCTGTCCTTGGTCGATTGGCCGTCAAGGGAGCCATGTATTGATGCCGATGTTGAAATTACCAATGGTTATCTGGAGACCGAAACAACCCGGGCTGAGCGGTTGTTTGAAGAACAATGGTTGATGGTGTGCTCTCCGGCATTCAAGCAATCCCATGCCGAACAACTTGCCTGCGGTGATATTGCCACTTTGCCAGCGATACAAGTCAAAGGCTATGAAGAAAGTTGGATGCAGTGGCTGGCGCATAACCAGCGCTTGCCAGAATTGCCGAATATCCAGTTGGAGCTGAGTAACTCTCTGCATGGCCTTGAAGCCGTCAAGCAGGGGATCGGCATGATGCTGGTTCGCTCACTAGTCGCCGAGCGGGATTTGTTGTCCGGCGAGGTAGTAACCGCCATTGATGGCTGCATGCCCTCGGAATCTGGCCATTATCTGATCACTGCCAATAAGCGTGATGCCAAGGTGAATTTCTTCTGTGACTGGCTCCACAAGCAGACGCAGGGCAGTCAGCCACCACAGGGGGCTGGGGAGCAAAATAGCGCTGAGCCCCATACCATTTCTAAACCCAAACAGAGCAACCCCTAAGTTTTTCTTATGGCGAACATCGGAAAATATGACGTTGAGCCAAACAAGCTTGTCATACACGGCAACTAGGATAGCGGGCATAGAGTAAAGGAAGTGCTTATTCCATGAAAATTACATCTCAAATACTAACAGACAAAGCCAGGGTCTTGCTGTTCATTGCACCTTTGATGGCGCCACTGATGGCATTCTGGTTGATCCCATTTGGCTGGAGCGTTTATATCAGCTTTACCGACTGGGACTATATTTCACCTGACTACTATTATGTCGGTTTTGAAAACTACCAGTATCTGCTGGAAGACCGCGACTTCCACCAAGCGATGCTCAATACCTTTTGGTTTGCATTGGGTGTGGTGGTGCCGACTGTTGGCCTTGGCTTGGTATTCGCCCTGATGCTGCATAAGAATTTTGCTGGTAGCCAGTTCTACCGGGCAGTGATTTTCTCGCCATGGATCACCCCGACCGTAGCGGTGTCGATAGTGTGGTCTTGGGTATTCGAAACCAAGGCAGGGCTTGCCAACCTGTTGTTGGATAAAGTGGGTTTTGCCCCGATCCCTTGGCTGGAAAGCGGCGATACCGCCATGGTTGCCGTCATTATTGTCACCGTGTGGCAGGCGATTGGCTGGACCATGCTGTTCTATATCAGCGCCTTGAACAAGATCCCAACCTCTTTATATGAAGCAACACTGATCGATGGTTGCAGTCCGCTGACGCGATTTTTCAAGATCACTCTGCCGCTGATATCACCGACTACCTTCTTCTTGGTCATTGTGAATGTTATCAATGCGATCCAGGCATTTGACCAATTCCAGATCCTTACCCAAGGCGGCCCGAGCGGCAGCACCCGTACCCTGCTGTACCTGTTCTATCAAACGGCATTCGAACAATACGACATGGGGCCTGCGGCTGCGACCTCTATGATCATCCTGCTCATTACCGGGGTGCTCACCATTATCAATACCGTGATGGGTAAACGTTGGGTGTATTACTAAGGACAGTGTTATGACAATGCAATCTGTAGATTTTCCAACCGGCAACCAGCCTGCGGCAAAGGCGCTCAAATTGGCCAAGTCGGCGCAGGGCGGTATGGCTGAAACGACAATAACGGCAGGTGATAAATCTCCATCTTTGGGCAAGCTATCTGTTACGGCCAGTCTTGCCAAGGCGACCATTGCCAAACATGTATTCCTGGCCTTTTCCGGTCTGATCATGGTGTTCCCATTTATTTGGATGCTATCGGGGTCGATGAAGTCGAATGATGAGATTTTCAGCAACCCGCTCAACATCATTCCTGAGCAGTTCCGCTGGGAAACCTTTGTCGATACGTTCCAGTTGGCTCCGTTCGGCCAATATATTTTCAACAGCTTCTCGGTGGCATTTTTCACCACACTGTTTGTAATTGTGAACTCGGCGATGTTTGCCTATGCCATCACCCAGCTCAAGTTCCGCTCACGTACCTTGCTGTATTTCGTGGTGATGGGCAGTTACATGCTGCCGGGGGCGGTGACTTACATTCCGTCGTATATCACCTTGGCAAATATGGGGCTGCTTGATAGCCACGCCGGTCTTATCTTGTCCAGTGCCGCTAGCGTGTTCGGGGTGTTCTACCTGCGCCAGGTGTTCCTGAAGATCCACCCGTCTTTGATTGAGGCGGCGCGTATCGACGGTGCTGGGGAGCTAAAAATTCTGTGGGCCATCGTGCTGCCACAATGCAAGGCAGCGTTGGCCACCTTGTTCTTGATTACATTTATCACCAACTACAACAGCTACATGTGGCCGAGTTTGGTGATCACAACCCAAGAGTTGCACTTGATTGCAACCGGGATCCGCCAGTTCTTTATTGCAGAGGGTAACTACGGCCTTAACTGGTCGCAGATCATGGCTGCCAGCACTATCGCTGTCGTGCCTCTGCTTGTTCTATTCATGATTTGTCAAAAAACGATTTTGTCCGGCATTGCCGATAACGGTGTTAAAGAGTAAATGGATATGAAACTAAAAACACTCGCAATTGTATGTGCATCTATTGCTAAAGGTTCTGTTGTAATAGGCGCTATGGCGGTTGCAGGAACTGCAATGGCTCAGACTGAGGTGAACTTCTGGTATTCAGGTGGTACTCAGCCTCAGCAGATGATGACCAAGCTAATTGAAGAATTTAACGCGAGCCAGGACGAGTACGTTATTCGCGGCGCATTGCAGGGCAACTACCAAGAAACTTTCCAGAAGCTGCAGGCTGGCATGGCATCACGGACCGCGCCAGAGTTTGTTTTGGTAGGTGCTTCTGAAGCTAGCTCGATGGAAAACCGCGGCCTGACCCGTGACCTGCGAGATTTCATCACGGATGATTTCAACTACGATGACTTTATCCCGGCTTTCCGTGCTCAGGGAACCGCCGACGGTGGTGAGGTGTTTGGCCTGCCAGCTTACGGTACAACGCAGGTACTTTACTACAACAAAGCAAAATTGGCTGAGCACGGCTTTACCGAGGCGGATCTAGCTACTTGGCAAGGTCTTGCCAAGGTTGCAGAAAAAGTAGCGGTCAAAGATGCCCGCGGCAATACCGAATACTATGGCTGGGAGCCAATGTGGGGTAAGGACAATCTGATTGACGCCGCATTCTCCAACGGTGCCAAGGTGATCAGTGAAGACGGCAAAACCGTGATGATTGACTCGCCAGAGTGGGTTGAAGTATGGGAAAGCTTCCGTAAGTGGATCCACGATGACAATGTGATGCGTATCCACCACGGTGGCCAAGGCTGGGAATACTGGTACAAGACCATTGATGATGTGATGAAGGGTAATGCTCTGGGCTACACCGGTTCATCAGGTGACCAAGGTGATTTGGACTTCACCAAGTTGGCCGCAACGACCCAGCCGGGTTGGGGCGATCATCCAGCAGCCCCTCAGGCAGGCTCTTTGATGTTTGTTATGCCAAAAGGAACCAATGACAAAGCTGCACAGGGCGCATTTGAATTCATGGAGTTCTACACCAATGCGGCAAACACCGCGCGCTGGTCAATGTTTACAGGTTACATCCCAGTTCGCCAAAGCGTGAATGAGGTGCCTGAGTACCAAGCCTTCACCAAGGAAAACCCGCAAGCACTGATCCCGCTCAAGCAGGCGACAACGGCTTCGGTTGACTTTATGGACCCGACCAATGGCCGTATTCAGGACGCCCTGTCTATTGCCGCCGATCAGGTGCAGATTGAAAACATCCCAGCTGAAAAAGCCCTCAAGGATGCCGCCAAGCGCGCGCAACGTGCCTTGGATAGAGCGAACCGCTCTTAATTACCAAGTTGCTTTAGGGTGAACAGGCATCAAGCCAATCGTGCTTGATGCCTGTTCATTATCGAAAAACATATCTAAGAGAATTTTTCATGCTGACGTTTTCGGGTGAATTGGCTTTTGGCCATCAAGTCGAACGCTTTGTGGTGCCTGTCGGTACCCAAAACATATCGTTGACAGGTACTACGGTAAAACAGGGTTTTCTTTACGCTTACCTCTATGATGCCAAACAGCAACTGCGCATGGCGATCTTATGGGTAAAGCCTGAGAAGCAGGTAATGATAAGCCAAGATATAGCTTCACTTGGCGGTATTGCCGGCGAACTTCCTGCCGGTGAGTGGGAACTGCATATCTATAACTTGGAAGGCGAGGGCCGTAACCATAAACCGATGCAGTATCAGGCTGATATTGCGTTTGACGTTGCGACCGATGAGCCTAGCGAACAAGCTGTAGCTCCTGCCATTGCCGTGCCGACCATTGCCAGTTTGAACACAGCGAATCAAATAGAGTTTGATTACTCCAAAATCAAGACGCCAGAGTCCCGTTGGTTCCGGGGCGACTTGCATGCGCATACCGTGTTGTCTGATGGCCATAACACGTTGGAAGCAGCGACAGAGATCATCGAGAACCAGCAATTAGACTTCATGTTCCTGACCGAGCACAACATTTGTCATCCGGCTTTGCCTGATAGTGATCGTACCCTGATTTTGCCGGGTGTCGAGGTCACGACCGACAAAGGCCATTTCAATGTCCACGGGCCAGTGGCTGGTCTTGCGATGCGTAATGCAGATTACAGCAGCGAGGCATTGATCCATCAGGGTTTGGCGATTGCTGGCAATATCAGTATTAACCACCCGATGATGAAGCCTTGGCATTGGCACTACGCTGATATGCCTTTGGCAAGCGTCGACACTATGGAGTTGTGCTGCGATCCGACGTGGTCGACTTCTCCGGCTTCTACTGAATCGGCGCTGGACGTGCTCAGCGCTATGTGGAACTGCGGCCACCGAATCTATGCCGTGGGCGGCAGCGACTCGCATCTCGAACCCCACGAGCGCAACCCCAAAGCGACCGAACCTTCCATCTATGGCGATCCATCAACCTTTGTGTTCTCACATGGCTTGAGTGGTGAAGGTATTTTGGCTGGGCTTAGACAGGGTCATGTATACCTGGAGCGACGGTGTGGGTTAGCGGTTTCTATCAATAACGGCAGTGTATTGCCGGGGCAGGATGTCGGTGAAAGTGAGTTGAATTACCAGCTTGCAGTTGCGGATAGAACATCACCCTATTTTGCCGAGTGTGTGGCAGACGGCGAGGTGATAGCGCGCTATCAAATCAGTCCGGAAGGCGTTGAATTTGGTATTGAGATGCAACATCACAATTGGGTGCGCATTGATATTCGCCGCGGTGACCTGGCTAACATGGTAGCGGGCGAGAAAGGCGAGTTTGAAGGGGTGATCAACCCAGTATTTAACGGTCTACAAGCAGTATTTGCTCAACCTTCGGTAGCGACCTGGGGTGAGCTGATGGAGACGATGGAAAACAATGGAAATTAAAGGCGTATTGTTCGACAAAGACGGGACTTTGCTCGAATTTCACCAGATGTGGCTCAAGGTATCGCAAGGGGTTGTTGCGGCATTGTTGACCCGTTACCCGGCACAAGATGAAGTCACGGCAACGGCAATGCTTGAAGCGATTGGTGTCTATGGTGAGCGGGTTGATAACTACGGCTTGCTGGCCTCGAATCCGGTAGAGGATACTTCCAAAAAGTGGTTTGAAATGTTGGCCCCGCAGTGCGATTTCGTGGCTTTCAATCATGAAGTGAAAGGCTTGTTCAACCAGCAAGTCGAGCAGATGCCGGAGCTGATCCAAACCCTGCCAGGGATTGAAAGCACACTCATAAATCTGAAACAAAAGGGATTTAAGCTTGGCATTGCCACCGCTGATACCAAAGATGCCACCCTCTACTCCCTTGAGCAGGCAGGGATTATTGAGCTTTTCGACTTCATCGGTTACTCCGATGGCGATATTGAGCCAAAGCCAGCACCAGCATTGATGGAAGCTTTCTGCCAGCACTGTGATTTGCATGCTGCCGAGGTAGTGATGCTGGGGGATACCGTGTCGGATATGAAGTTCGGCATTAACAGTGGGGCACGAAGCGTGGGTGTTTTGACCGGTACAGCGTCTCACGAAGAGTTGGCCTCCCATGCTGAGTTGGTGCTTGATTCTGTGGCAGAGTTTACACCTTGCCTGCTCAAGTCCGCGTAAGTGATTAATTAGAACAAAAGACATAACGGAAATTATTATGGCTGAAGTCGTACTTCGTGAGGTAGAGAAGGTCTACCCAAATGGATTTAAAGCTGTGAAAGGGGTCGACCTTACGATCAAAGAAGGCGAGTTTATGGTGTTTGTCGGCCCGTCTGGCTGCGCAAAGTCCACGACTTTACGTATGATTGCTGGTCTGGAAGAGATCACCGACGGTGACATCATGATCGGTGACAAGCGGGTCAATGATCTGCCGCCAAAAGATCGTGGGATCGCAATGGTGTTCCAAAACTATGCGTTGTACCCCCATATGTCGGTTTACGACAATATGGCGTTTGGCCTCAAGCAGCAGAAACTAGACCGCCATGAGATTGACCGCCGTATTCGCGAAGCGGCAGAAACGCTGGAGATCACCCACCTGTTGAACAACAAACCGGGAGAGATGTCTGGCGGCCAGCGCCAGCGAGTTGCACTGGGGCGCGCTATGGTAAGGAAGCCGGATGTCTTTTTGTTCGATGAGCCGCTGTCCAACCTTGATGCCAAGCTACGCGTATCGACCCGAGTGAGTATTGCCCAGCTGCACAATGATCTGAAAAATGAAGGCCAAACAGCCACTATGATCTATGTGACACACGATCAGGTTGAAGCGATGACGCTGGGCGATCGGATCTGTGTCCTCAACCAAGGCCAGGTGATGCAGGTCGATACGCCGATGAACCTGTACCAGTACCCAGCCAACAAGTTTGTGGCAGGGTTTATTGGCTCGCCTGCGATGAATATGATCAAGGCCGCAGTATCGCTCGAAGAGGGCAATATTTACCTGCAGCCGGAAAACGGCCCTAAGTTGTTATTACCGGCAGACAAGGCCGGTAAAGTGATGGACAAGGTCGGCCAGCAGGTTTGGTTAGGCCTTCGCCCAGAGCACATCAGTGTGGTGGACGAGCAGGACATGGCGCACTCAACCCAGGACATTGAGCTGAAAACAATCAATGTGGTGGAGTCGATGGGTAACGAGCTTTACCTTTATTTCAATATTGGTGATGTGAAGCTGGTGGCGCGGGTACCGTTTAATCCTCAGCAGTCAATCAGCCACGGCGAACTAAAGCCGCTGCACTTTGATATGTCACATTGCCATCTCTTTGATATCGAGACTGAAGCTGCTTTGCTTTAATAGTTGAAAGTGAGTGTTATATGGAAAAAGAGCGCCTACTTCATGAGGCGCTTTTTTGTTTTCCTTAACGTGTGTTCTCCCTTGCCAGATCGGGCTCGCCGCTGTTTTCCAAAATGATTTTCCTTGCGGTATTACGTAGTGCCAGTGTTGCCTGCCAGTCACTGCCATCAGGTTTGATGAGGGGGCTAATGATGACTTCGATATCGCCCTTGCGGGGGAAGAGGGACTTATCCCTCAGTATTGAGCGGGTGCCTTTCAGTGTTACGGGCAAAAGAGGAAGCTGTTTTTCGACCGCAATTTGGAACGCGCCGAGATGGAAGTCATGAACGCCAGCCATGCGGTATAAAGTCCCTTCAGGGAAAATGGTTAGCGGACTTGGTTTATCAGCAAAGGCTGCCAATTGACGGCTATCAGTAATGCTTTTTTGGGTATCAAATCGTTCGACAAAATGGGTTCCCAGCTTGCCGAGGAAAGTTCTGGCGAAGAAGTTCTCCTTGAGTTCGGATTTGGCAACAAACTGATGTTCTTTGCCTGTTGCAGCCAAGAGCACCAAGCCATCAAGGTAGCTGGCGTGGTTGACGATAACCAGGTAGGGAGAGTCATCTTTGGGCAGGTTGTCGATACCCGTTATCTCCATCTTAGTTCTGGTAAGCTTGATGAGCGAACGGGCTCCCCAGCGTGCTACTGACCAGCAGGACTGACGAGAAGGTAAAGTCGCCACCAGAACCCACACCGGTGGGGCTAACAGCGCCATAACCAACCACATATAGCTGGCAAAACCCCAGTCAGCGGCCAGTCGTTTGAATCGGCTAAATGCTGGCTTGGCACTGGATACAAACAAACGGGTTGCTTGCCACCATACTGCACGTTGTGGGGCATTGAGTTTGTTTTCCTCAAATAACGTTTTACATGCAGAGCGACGGATTTTACCACTGGAGGTTTTAGGTACGGTATGGGGAGGGCAGAGCTCAACTACATCAGTGGGAATCCCAAGCAGGTTGATAGACAGGTTTTGTATTTCATCCCGGAGTTTTTGCTTTTGCTGTTCATCATTGAGTTTGGTTTCGGCCAACACAACCAGTTGTTCGGTACCGGTTTTGGGGTTGGCACTGGCAAACACGGCGATACAGCCCTTGCGGATGCCTTCCAGTTGGCTAACAGCAGACTCCAGTTCTTGCGGGTAAATGTTGCGACCTGCCTTGATGATGATGTCTTTGACCCGTCCGGTCAGAAAAAGCTCACCTTCCATCGTTAAGGCGCGGTCGCCTGTACGCAACCATTCGCCATGGTAAAGTCCGGCGGTTTTATCTGGCGCGCGATAGTAACCCGATGTTGAAGAGGGGCCTTTGAATTCCAATTCGCCTTCTTGGCGCTCAGGCAGCTCCCTGCCTTGGCTGTCGACGATACGGATCTGGTGCCCTGGAAGGGGGTGCCCTAGGCCAATCAACGGAATACTGTGTTCGAGCAGAGCGTTGATATCTGGTTGCTCGTCTTGGTCGTCTTCATTTCCTTCTGAGTTTAAGGTTTTGTCTGCAGCGGCTTTACCTGAACTCATCACCGCTCTACCCGAGTTCATCATCGTCTGTCTGTCGGCCCATTCAACCCTCGGGGTACGGGTGCTGAGCGGGAACGTCAACCCCACCGAAGACTCTGCCAGACCGTAAACCGGCGTCATGGCTTCTGGGGTGAAACCATGCGGCTCGAACCGTTGGGTAAATGCTTTCATGGTCGCCGGGCTGATAGGCTCGGCGCCGTTCCAGCAATGCCGGACACTAGAGAGATCCAAGCCTTCTAGATCGGCATCCGGTATCTTGTTCACGCACAATTCATAGGCAAAGTTAGGGGCGGCGGTAATGGTTCCCCGGTGATGGTGCAGTGCCCACAGCCAACGTTTGGGTTGGGTCAGGAAGTTGAGCGGAGACATGATCACCAAGGGGATCGCATGGTAAAGGCTGCCGAACCAAGCGCCGATCAAGCCCATGTCGTGATAGACAGGCAGCCAACTGACAAACACATCATCGGAGGTTGCGCCGACGGCCTTGCCCATGGCCCGTATATTGGCAAGCAGGTTGGCATGGGTGAGCTGCACCCCTTTCGGTACCCCAGTACTGCCCGAGGTATATTGCAAAAAAGCGATGTCGTCGGGCTGGGCATTTCCTATTTGCTGATGCTCGGAAGAGACGGATTCAGCTGACAGCATTTCAATTTCTTCTGCTGTGACAATGTGCTCGAGTGCTGGTACGTGGAGCTTAAGCAGGGTGGACAAGCCCTTGGCCTGTTCTACTGTGATTAGCATTTTTGTCTCGGCGTTTTGCAGTATCTTACTGTGCCTGACAAGGTGATCCTCGATTTGCGATGGCCTTGCGGGCGGGTATATCGGAACTGGGATCGCCCGCGACAATAATATCCCGAAGAAGCAATAGAAATAGGCATTGCAGGTCGGCAGCATGATCGCCACGGTATCACCTGGGACGATACCAAGATCCTGAAGCCGGCTGGCTATGATCTTCGCCTGCTGGTAAAGGGTTTGGTAGCTGATCGACTCAACATTGTCGGCATCTTGGTAGACATACAGGTGCGGGCGGTCACCATGCTGATCAACATGCCAACGCAGCAACTCTTGCAAGGTTTGGACTTGATCCGGATAACTCGACGCTGTTGGTAATTCTATTTTCTCAGCAGTAGCTTTAATCGCTGTCGGATGTTGCTCGGCATTGAAGATGGCATTGAGCAAATCTCGTGGGGTGTCGATTTCCGCCAGTGTTTGTGAGGGCAGGGTGAGGGCAAATTGTTGTTCGGTTCGCTGGATCAGCTCTGCCCGGCCTAAACTGTCGAGGCCAAGGTCTTGGTCGAGGCTGCTATCAAGTTGAACAGTGCTGCTATCGAAGTTGTCAGGATTGATTTCCTTGGCCAGTTCAGTAACCAACTCGAGTAATGAATGGGCAGCCTGTTTGGGATCGGAGTAGGGCGGGATATTCTGGCTTTCCATGGGCTACCCTTTTTCTTGTTATGATGCCTAAAGTGTAGCCAAAATCGGCATTAATGCCGTTAAATGTATGAAAAGTGTGGTGATGTGCACAGTCGGTATAGTGTAGAGTCTATTGCCCGTGCTGATTACCCTTTTAGGTAGCTCAAAGGGTTATCTAGTTTAAATTGTTCGGCGGTGAACGGTCTGTCACTCAAAGCCAGCTGTATTTGATTCTGGTGCCTGCTCAGTAGTAATGAATGGCCTTTGAAGTGCAGTAGGTTGTTAGAAAAATCATAGAGGTCAAACTCAGCTTGTTGGATTTCCCCCTGATTGTATATTTGCCTTATTAGCTCACAGTAGTAGAAATCCCCTTCCTTTGCTGAACTGAATTCAGCTTGCTCAATTTGGTATCGATGCCCGTTAATCACGATTGCCTTGGCTGCAGGTCGTTTTCCTGCTGACAGTATTGGTTTTAACACCTTTTGGCGGGAGCAAAGCCAAACACTCAGCGTCAAGAATAGTAGAGTTGTGACAACAAACATCGATACCTCTTTAATTGAACAGGTGATTAAGCGCCCTGTGCGATCTGGCTCAACATGGCTTTATGGGTTTCAAGCCACTGAGAGAAGTTTTGGGGTTTACGGCCTGTCAGCATTTCGAATTCCTCGCTGGTGCCATCAGAGAAAGCGCCACGGGCATGTTGGTCCATAGTGGTGACCATGGCGACAATACCTTCAGGCAGGCCAAACGACTCAAGCTGTGCTTTTAACTCTTCATCTGATTGGTGGATCACCTGGATATTAAGCCCCAGTGCCTGGTTGATCTTGGCCGCCATTTCGTCAGTGGTTAGAGACTCCGGACCATTAAGTGTCAGGGTCTGCTTGCCAGTTAGCGCTTTAGCAACAGAAGCGGCAGCCGCATAGGCAAGGTCAAGACGGCTGAGCTGCGCGGAGCGGCCCTCTTTCGCTGCGGTTAGCCACGCTTGGGTTTGCAGCGTGCTGGCGAAGAACTCTGCAAGGTTCTCGAAATACCAGTTATTGCGCAGGATAGTCCAGTCGCTAATGTGGCTATCAGCAATCGCTTTTTCTGTTGCTTCATGTTCAAAGGCAAAGACAACCGGTGAGGTATCAGCGGCAGGCATAGACGTATAAGTCAGGTGCTTAATACCGACATTTTGTGCTGCCACTACCGCATTGCGGTGAAGTTCACTGCGCTGGCCAATGGCATCAATACTGATCAATAGTAGGTTGTCGGCACCGGTAAAAGCCGCTTCCAGTGAGGCTGGGTTTGAGAAGTCAGCTTCACGGACATCCACACCTTGTTCGGCCAATTCGGCGAGGCTTGCAGCGTTACGCGTTGTTGCAATCAGTTGGCTCGCCGGAATATTAAAATCATTCAAAAGGTAATCAATTACTTGCTGGCCAAGTTTACCTGAAGCGCCTGTAATAAGAAGTTTGCGATCTGACATGGTGTTTCTCCTGGTAGTGTCGTCGTCGGCTTGTACCGCCGAATGTGCTGTTGGTAATCACTATATCGTTTATTATTTGATTGATAATTAGCTTGAAGATAAACTCACTGTTTAGTTTTGATAAACAATAGGGCAGGCATGAATATCTCAATTGATGACATGGTGGTATTTGCTGTGGTGGTGGAGCAGCAGTCGTTTACTAAGGCGGCTGATGCACTGGGCCTTGGTAAGGCGCGGGTATCACAGGTGGTGTCGAGGCTGGAGTCTAACTTGGCTACAAGGCTGCTTAACCGTACCACTCGCTCTCTGTCTTTGACTGAAGCAGGGGCGCTGTATTACCAAAAATGCAAAGAGATACAGGACATCGCCAATTTGGCCAACACAGAAGTGCAGCAAGATACTGCCGAGCCAAGTGGTCTGATACGTATTTCGACCCCGGTGGGTAGCCCTGATTTGGTCAGGTTGCTTAGCGAGTTCTTAAAGCTCCACCCCAAAATCAGCCTGGATATCTTGGAAAGCGATGGTTACCAGGACTTGACCGAGGAACGCTGTGATATTGCCATTCGTGCCTCGAGTGCGCTGGTTGACTCGAGCCTGTATGCAATCAAAGTCGGAGAGTTTACCGACATGCTCTGTGCATCCAAGAGCTACCTTGAGCGCTTTCCACCGGTTAAAGATATCAAGGATCTGGCTACGATGAATTGGCTCAGCCATGCCATTGTCCACGGGCGAAAGCACTTGGTGCTGAAAAACAGCCAAGGGCAGGTGAGTGTATTGAATAAAGAGCCCGCATTGTCAGTGCGGACCACGGCCATGCTGAGGGATTTTGTCCTGACGGGGGAAGGGTTTGCTGTCATGCCAAGCTTTGTGATTGAGAATGAGCTTAAATCACAGCGAATTATCCGGATATTACCAGAGTTGCATGGTGTTACAGTGTCTCTTTATGCGGTATACCAGCACAAAACCCTGATGCCGAAGAAGGTGAGGGCGCTGATTGATTTCTTTAAAGCGCATCCGTTGTCTTCGTCGGTGTGATAACCCTTTGAACAGTTAATGCTTATGACGTTTACATGAAAGTCACTCGCTAGGCTGTGGGAGCTAACTCATTTGTGCCCCTTTCCTTGTTAGTGCAAGCACTCTTTCACGGACTGCTATTCAAGCTGTCCATGTGAACACCAATAAAGCTCATAGAGTGCTAAGCTCACATGATTCCAAAGGCGGTGTAATCAGCTAATATGGAGTGGATTAAGGTTTGCCTCATTATTTTACAAAGTAGATTAGATGTAATACTGCGGTTTAAAAGAATGGAAGTCCTACTCTGCTAACGTTAAGCGTTATTAGAAACAATACGGTTGAGCCAAAACGTTCCCAGTCTGTAAGACATAAATGATGATACAAGCCGCAGAGATTATGAACGAAAAAATCGCAATCCAATGACTAAGTTTGGCGAAGATACTCATTTGTAGGAGTCGATGAATGAGGTTAGATCTTGCTTCTGATTCAAAATATGAAAATGCCCAGATCCCGTTAAAAATGATTGAAAGAGTAAAACCAATCGACGCTACTTTGAGGGCGAATGAGTCTTGGATGAGGGCGGCATCCCCGACAATCGCAAAATAAAATGCCATACTTGTGGCAGTAAATGCATGATGGATCCATTTACCCGTTTGATTTTTAATTGCTGAAGTCACCGCTTTCTCCCACCTGGAATCGTAACTAAGTGATTGTAAAAAAATGTTTAGAGCTGGTAATTGTATTCCAAGCGAACATCTGTACTATCTAATGATTTTCCCCAGTTAACAAAAAAACGCACGTTTTGCTTAGAGTCAATTTGATAACTGACTGCAGCTTCATGTAAAACCCCGAACATTGATTTCAGCTGATTATCTCCCCCTAATTGGGAAGAATAGGTAGGGTTGTAGTTCATCCAGACATCGTCACTCATGGCAAGCTTAGAATAGAGCCCAACAGTGGCATAGCTGGCTGGTATTTCATAACCTTCATTGTCTTGAATAACAATGCCTGCTCCCGCTAAAGGGTAGAGCTCTAGTGGTCCAAATGCGGGAAGCGCTTGGAGAAAAGAGTATGATGCGAGCCCACTTTGCTGCTCAAAGTTCCAGTTAAAATCAATTTGACTACCCATACCATTTGAGGTGTTGACTTTAAAGTGACGGTACCGCACTTCGTTAATGGAATCGTTTCCCTCTAAACTTAAAGAATCACCCAACGCCCCTTTTAGTTCTAGAACATGCATTGCGATTGTTTCTGGGTCCATGGTGTCGTATGCGCTACCAAGTTTTACATTGAGCCCTTTGTTGGTGATCCCGCTGCCTACTTGCGTGTAAACGGCCATAGGATCACTCATGTCTTGAAGGCCGTCTGAACCAGTAGAATCAGAAGCAAGTGCAATAGTATTGGGTAGTACAGCAATTAATGCCGTGAGCAATTGTGATTTCATTTCTATGCCTTTATATGTTTACTACTCGTCATTGAGCGGTCAACACTTTTCCATTTGCGATGCCTATCTAAAGCATCAAACTGGTTACAAATATTAATGAGTCGTAGGCGAGGAATGAAATAACTAGATTAGCGTTAATAAATTACTGTTGGTTATTTTATGTCTTTGTATTTTTCGTAATGGGATACCAAAACAAAAACGTTAGCTGCTACATAGCCGGATAAATGATCGAATCAAAGTTTGTCACCGTGGCTTTATCGCGTTGTTACTTAGGTTAGTAAGTCAAAATATAACTATTCGTAATATTTTGATGTGCGCTAAATCATTTCAGTTAGGCTCACTGACTTCCCTATTATTGCCCCAGTCGATTAACTCCTTCTAAACAACAGAGGCAAATTATGAAAAAGACTTTACTAGCGGCATCTCTAGCACTACTAGCAACAACGGTTACGAATGCTAGCACTACTCTAGACGATACAGATTTTACTGGATTACGCGTATACCATCATATGAAAAACATAGTTGGACATATTAAGGCTAACGGCATTAATGAGTTTGAGCACCCAGACATAGCGGACCATACCTTCTTTGTTATCACTCCTGCGCTTGATCATTTGTACTCAAAGGCTGTGCTAGATGTACGTAACGGCCCTGTCATCTTAGAAACCCCGCCACGTGACAATCGTTACGCTTCGGTTCAAATTATTGATTCAGAGCATTTTACTCTATACGCTGAGGCGTCACCTCAAGAGGGCGGCAAATACCTGATTACTCGTAAAGGTGCAGATTACGCCATACCAGAAGGGGACTTCACGGAAATCCTCGAAGTGAATGACGATCTGCCATTTTTGTTCATCCGCACTGAAACTAAAATGTATCGCGACGACGGCTACGCAGACCAAAATCGCCGTCAACTTAAACTAACTCCAGTGGTTGCAGCAGAGCCTATAACAGTCCCTAGCACACAAGATCCACGCGAAGTAATAAATTTTGCGATGTCATTAAACGATGGCTGGGAAGAAACAGAACCTTACGTGCTGAATGCATCTGCTACTTATACGTATGAGCGTTATGAGAAAACCGTAGACTACATTACGTCACAAATTGCCAACGGTGTCCTAGTCAATAATGAACACGGATTTGAGCCGCCAACGCACCCTGACGCTAATGGTGACAACCTAACTCGCGCCGCCATTACGCATATCGGTCACCTAGGTTTCCCTGCATACCATGCTTACTATGAGAACATTCCAATGTCTCCAGAGGGTAAGCCTTTAAATGGTTCTGAGCCGTTTGTGTTGACGATGGAGCACAACTTAGATCTTGATTACTTCTGGTCTGTCACTCGCTACAGCTCGGCTACACGCTTACCGTTAGATCCAGTCACTATAGATGGCAGTAACCGTCAGGCATTTGCACTGCACAATACGATGCCAGACGAGAATGGGATGGTAACCATCACCTTCAGTGCAGAAGACCCACAAGATGGTACTTACTGGATGCCAGTAATTGACGGTGAGCAGTATTACTTTGTCGCACGCTACTACGGGCCACGTGGAGGTCTACAGGGAAAAACAGCTGCAAGTATTATGTACAAAGACACGCCGTTAGAAACTATCTTTGCACCAAAGGCTTCATTTTAAAATAAGCTGACTTCGATTAAGCCATCACCAGTAATGCCATATTTTGCATACCAATGGTGGTGGCTTCTCAATTTTCGACTGGTAAGCCGTGAGCCTACCATTGTTATTCACTCCGAATCGAACTGTGATAACCTATTCGAACTTGCGCAATAGGGGTCACTCATGAAAGATATTGAAATGTTAAGGCTTGATTTTAATAGCTTGAAGTTACTGAAAATTCTTGGTGAAGAAAAAAACACCAAGCGCGCGGCAGAGCGGCTTTTTATTAGCCAGCCAGCGGTGAGTAAGTCACTCAAGAAGTTGCGAGAGCAATTTAATGATCCCTTATTTACGCGTCGACTACATGGATTGGAGCCCACCCAAAAGTGTGAAGAGCTGCTTGCTCAACTTCCTGATATTCTCTCTAGGCTAGAGTTTTTGTTCGAGCAAGGAACGAGCTTTGATCCATTCACCTATACGGGAGAAATCAGTATTCACCTTAATACGGTGCTTTATCATCCTCTTATGGGAGCTCTATTCAATCAACTTACAACGCTTGCCCCCAATGCCACGATTCGCTTTGAAAATTGGTCAGGCGAGACTGAGCAAAAGCTCAAAAACAACCAAGTCGATTTAGGGATCAACTTTGAACCCATTGCTCTATCGAAGGAAATCATTCAAAAGCCAGTGCGTATCTCAAGAATTAGGATGTGTTGCCGTAAGGACCACATACTTACTACTCAAGCTAAATTTACTGCAGAAGACATTGTTCAGCATCCACTCGTTTTAATGCTCATGCCAGATTATAATCCTGGAGAAAATTATGCCGCCATCTATCTAAAAAGCAGAGGGTTAACACCCAAGATATTATTACGTTCCGATAAGATGGAGTTGTGTTTTGATGCGTTGAGAAATCATAATGGGCTTCTCCCCGTAACTGAAATTGTTGAACATATTTTACCCAGTGATCTTACAATTTTACCTTTATCTCATTTGGACGGTATTCCAGAGTATTCCATTGGTTGTTTTTATTCTCACCGAACGCGTAATTCCCATTATACTCAGTGGCTTAATGATGTTGTGGCTTCCGTCATTAATGACTTATTGGAAAGCAATGAACAGAGTAAAGATTAAAGAACAGTCGGTTCTAAAAACCAACGGGGACAGGTCTAACCTTTTTCCTCACTTAAATTAATTTATGAAATACTAATTTAGTGAAGTCACTGACACACTTTTGTCCAAAAACGAGCTAGCGCAAACATTTTGGTACGTGTACTAATTAAAGAGCGACATACAATAGCTATTGCCTGGGTGACCAGGTGACCTCAGTCACTGAAGTCCAACGATAGGAATAATCGCCTTTCATCGCTGAGCAATGTCGGGGAGCGATGAACTAATCCCGTTTCTTCGTTTCCTTGCCAGCGTTCCCCTTTGAGTAGTGCAACGTCACCCGAAGAGAGTTGTTGAACACTTGCCTCTCGAACATATAAACCCGATACCGAGTCTGGCCGCCCATTGCTGCCGTGCCCAAGCTTTGTACGGTTGATGGCATGATTCGGAAGCCACTCTGTCGCTAAACCATGATAGGTGGTCACCAAACGACAAGGCACCCTATCAACGTGAAAACGCGGACACATAGCCTTGTCTAATATTGCTAATCGAAGGCCTGCCCGTTTGAGGTCAAACAGACAACAGAACATGTCGACAAGCTCTGCCATATTGCCGAGAAATACTTTTGATGCTGTACCTTTGGTGAGTGCTTCTAATTCAGAGTAAGCATTTTGAGGGGAGAGAGTAACGGACTTTTCAAATTTTTCATTAGCTTCAAGAAAATGGCTAACGGCATTGCGGAGTTCCGTGTTAATTGAGCGCCGCCAGATAGCAATATTGATTTGCTCCTTGTAGATATCAGTCATTACCGTTGGGTTGTGGCCTGATGACAAAGATTGCCCTTGAGCAGATTCTATTTCTTTCTTGAACCCATCTTTGACCTTAATTTCGACCTTAACTTCGGCCTCAACGTCAATACAGCTGTCTGTGGTTAGTTGTTCTGTTAAAGCAGCATTCATTGTGCGTTTTCCCATTTCCTGAACGAATTGCTTATGTCTTCCAATCCCTTCACTCGCACGGATACGAATGCAAAGATATTGTTATGTTATAACATAGCTATAATGGCGAGGAAAACAATAAATCTGATCTCAATATCATCGATGAAAGGAACGCTTTATGGATCCAATATGGGAGGATGATGCAAAGAAACTTGATCAAAACAGGCCCAGCTTCAGCCTAGCGGGTGCTAGTGGGAACGAAACTGGGCCAGAGGGTTTGCCGTACCTTAGCGGGCGCTAAGCTTAAGCATTTACGGATATTTATTTGAGGTCGAAACGGTCTGCATTCATTACCTTAGTCCACGCTGAGATGAAGTCATTTACAAACTTTTCTTTTGAATCATCTTGTGCGTAGACTTCTGCAATGGCTCGCAGTTGTGAATTAGAACCAAAGACCAAATCCACACGTGTTGCTGTCCATTTCTTCTCGCCTGTCGCTCGGTCCGTCCCCAGGTAAGCACTGTTGTTAGGGCATACTGGTTTCCACTCTGTTGCCATATCGACAAGGTTGGTGAAGAAGTCGTTGCTGAGAACGCCTACCTTATCGGTGAATACGCCGTGTGCTGTATTGTTGTGGTTTGCGCCGAGTACACGCAGGCCACCGATGAGCACGGTCATCTCTGGCGCAGTTAGGCCCAGCAGTTGCGCTTTATCCAGCAGCATCTCTTCGGCAGGCACTGAGAACAGCTTTTTAGCGAAGTTGCGGAATCCGTCAGCTTCAGGCTCCAGTACCGCAAAGGATGCTTCATCCATTTGCTCGGCGGTAGCATCAACACGGCCTACAGAGAATGGGATATCTACATCAAAGCCACCTTCTTTCGCGGCTATCTCGATGGCTGTGTTACCAGCTAGTACAATAAGGTCTGCGATGGATACGCCACGTTCGGTGTTATTGAAGTTGGCCTGGATACCTTCAAGGACGGCCAGTACTTTTTCGAGCTGCTCAGGTTGGTTTGCTTCCCAATTTCTTTGTGGTGACAAACGAATACGTGCACCGTTTGCACCGCCGCGGTAGTCTGAGCCGCGGTAGGTCGAAGCACTGGACCAAGCGGTAAATACCAGCTCAGACACACTCAACCCTGAGTCAATAACCGCTTTTTTCAGTTCAGCAATATCACTGTTTGATAGAGCCGCATAACTTGCTTGTGGCAGCGGGTCTTGCCAAATCATATCTTCTGACGGGGAGTCTTCGCCGATATAACGGCTCTTCGGCCCCATATCGCGGTGTGTTAATTTGAACCAGGCTCGAGCAAAAGCATCAGCAAATTGGTCTGGGTTTTCATGGAAGCGTTTTGAGATTGGACCATAGATAGGATCCATACGCATTGCCATATCTGCGGTCGTCATGATGGTTTTGACTTTCTGAGAAGGATCATGCGCTTTTGGCGCCATATGCTCTTCATTGACCCCAATCGGCTCCCACTGCCAAGCGCCTGCCGGGCTCTTCACCAGATCCCAGTTGTAGCCAAACAGCATATCGAAGTAACCGTTATCCCAAACAATAGGGTTAGGTGTCCAAGCGCCTTCAATACCGGAGGTTGTCGTATCATCGCCTTTACCTGTGCCAAAGCTGTTTTTCCAGCCAAAGCCCATATCTTCTAGTGGCGCTGCTTCTGGCTCCGGCCCCATTGCTTCTTCCGAGCCTGCGCCGTGGGTTTTACCAAATGTGTGGCCACCAGCGACAAGGGCAACAGTTTCTTCATCGTTCATCCCCATACGAGCAAAGGTTTCGCGAATATCACGGCCTGAAGCAAGGATGCTTGGATCGCCATTTGGGCCCTCTGGGTTAACGTAGATCAAGCCCATTTGCACCGCGGCTAATGGCTTTTCTAAGTCTCGGTCACCGGAGTAACGCTCATCGCCAAGCCACTCGCTTTCAGCACCCCAGTAGATGTCTTCTTCTGGTTCCCAAATATCGGCACGGCCACCGGAAAAACCAAAGGTTTTTAGCCCCATTGACTCTAGTGCAACGTTACCAGCAAGAATGAACAGGTCAGCCCAGGAAAGGTTGTTGCCGTATTTCTGTTTGATAGGCCACAGAAGGCGGCGTGCTTTATCAAGGTTACCATTGTCTGGCCAGCTGTTAAGAGGCGCAAAACGTTGGTTACCAGTGTTACCACCCCCGCGGCCATCTGAAGTACGGTATGTCCCTGCAGCGTGCCACGCCATGCGGATCATGAACGGGCCGTAGTGGCCATAGTCAGCTGGCCACCAATCCTGAGAGTCGGTCATGAGTGCTTCAAGATCTGCTTTAACGGCTTTTAGGTTCAGCGCTTTGAAGGCTTCTGCGTAGTTGAAGTCTTCACCTAACGGGTTTGATTTCTTATCGTTCTGGTGAAGTATTTTTATATTCAATTGGTTTGGCCACCAATCGACATTTTTGGTTGCTTTCCCGCCTAGGGTGGTATTGCCACCATGCATGACTGGGCATTTACCAGCAGAACTTGCTTTATTGTTACTCATTTTAAGCTCCTGTGCTGTCAGCTCTTTTTGCGACAGAGTCTATGTTTGGAAAACTCAATATGAATATATAGATAAAGTCAGGGGGTCACAGATGGTTGTATCGATAGTTGTGATAGAGCGAACCTATCTGACGAAGAATGAAATAGTTAATTGATTTTAATCAAATTGTTACAAGTGGTAGGTAAAACAAACCCTGCCAAGCAGATAGCATAGGCAGGGTTTGAGGTTAAAGACAAGGCAGGTTATTAGGCTTGTTTCAGCTCTACCTCGTCGGCGATGAATCCACCGGTCTGATGCTCCCAAAGTTGGGCGTAGATACCATTGTGATCCAGCAGCTCTTGGTGGGTGCCCTGTTCGACGACTTCACCTTGGTCGAGTACGATCAGGCGATCCATTGCGGCGATTGTCGATAGGCGGTGGGCAATGGCAATAACTGTTTTGCCTTCCATCAATTGATACAGGCTTTCTTGAATTGCTGCCTCTACCTCAGAGTCCAATGCCGACGTTGCTTCATCCAGGATCAAGATTGGTGCATCTTTTAGCAGCACACGGGAGATCGCAACGCGTTGGCGCTGGCCACCAGAGAGTTTCACACCACGCTCACCGACCTGGGCATCATAGCCAACATTGCCATGGGGATCGCTCAGGGTTTCGATGAACTCATGGGCGTGGGCCTGCTTGGTGGCACTCAGTAGCTCTTCTTCTGTTGCATCAGGACGACCATAAAGAATGTTCTCCCTGATTGAGCGGTGAAGCAGTGATGTATCTTGCGTCACCATACCAATTTGGCCACGCAGTGAGTCTTGGGTGATATCGGAAATGGTTTGACCGTCAATCTTGATGGCGCCAGATTCAACATCGTGGAAGCGCATCAATAGATTCACCAAGGTCGACTTGCCCGCACCGGAGCGGCCAATCAGACCAATCTTCTCACCCGGTTTGATGTTGAGGTTGAGCTTTTCAATTACCCCTTTACCTTCACCGTAGTGGAAGCTGACATCGTTAAATTCAATGCCGCCTTTAGTCACGTCCAAATCTGGTGCGTTTGGTTTGTCTTGGATATCAACAGGCTTGGATAGGGTTTTCATGCCATCAACCACGGTGCCGAGGTTTTCAAATAAGCTACCGACCTCCCACATGATCCACTTGGACATGCCGTTGATCCGAAGTGCCAAGCTGACCGCAATTGCAATAGCACCGATGGAGATAGCAGCGCTCGACCACAGCCAGATAGACATACCGGCAATGATAAATACCAGTAAGTAGTTAATGGCTTCAACCGAGATATTAAAGCCTGTGACAAAACGCATCTGACGGTACACGGTGTCCATAAAGCCGCTCATGCCCTGCTCGGCATATTCGGTCTCACGGTTGGTGTGCGAGAACAGTTTAACTGTCGAGATGTTGGTATAGCTGTCGACAATGCGGCCGGTCATCATCGAGCGTGCATCGGCTTGCTCGGTCGCAACAGCTTTCAGTTTAGGAACAAAGTAAAACTGGATACCGACATACGCCGCTAGCCACAGCAGCATCGGGATCATCAAGCGAGCATCAGACTGGCCGATCATCACCACCATTGAGGTGAAGTAGACAGTGATGTAAACCAGGACATCGAGCAGCTTCATGACCGTTTCCCTGACGGCCAGCGAGGTTTGCATCACCTTGGTGGCAATACGTCCGGCGAATTCATCCTGATAGAAGGAAACACTCTGGCGCAGTAGGTAGCGGTGTGCCAGCCAGCGAATCGACATCGGATAGTTGCCCAGCAAGGTTTGGTGAACAACCAGAGAGTGTAGGGTGATCAGGATAGGGACCACGATCACCACCAGTAACCCCATGCCTAGTAGCTTGCCACCTTCTTCTGCCCAGAATGTATCCGGGTTGTGCACGGCAAGCCAGTCGACCAGTTGACCCATGAAACCGAACAGTGATACTTCGACGATAGCAATCAGTGCACTGAGTACCGACATGGCAAGCAGGGGTAACTCAAAGCCGCGGGTATAGTGGCGGCAGAAAGCAAATAGCCCCTTGGGTGGCTGTTCTGGCTCATGAGGCGGGAAAGCCTGTGCGAGCTTTTCGAAACGTTTGTACATAAAATGATGGTTCCAGTCTGGCGGATGTGTTTGGCAAAATAGCTCTATCGAAGGCTAACGCTCAGGGGATCACGAAAATTTGGGTGCGCAGCATAGTCGGCGCAGTGATATGTGAAACCGGAGCGATATCCCGACAGGAAAAAGGAATGTGCAAGGACATACACATTATGGTTATCGATTGTACATTTGTGCAACTAAGAGGTTAAGTCTTATTTCTATTTCAATCTTGCCTGATTCTGCTTTTTTACTGCTGCCCAGATAGCGGATGAAAGAAGAGTTAGGTAGCTGGGTATGAATTTAAGGCTCTGATTTTTAATAACAGGCAGGAAAGTGTGAGAATTACGGAAATATCAGCTGAGTTAACATTACCCGTTCGACATCAAGTCCTTTGGCCCAATGAAAGCATTGAGTTCTGCCGAGTCCCCGATGATGCCGATGGCCAGCATTATGGTGTTTACCTTGGCGAGAAGTTGGTTTGTGTGGCATCGGTGTTTGTTTCGGGTGAGCAAGCCCGATTACGTAAATTTGCCACGCTGCCTGAGCACCAAGGTCAAGGTATAGGTTCGGCTGTGATCGAACATATCTTGTTGGATATTAAAGAGAAAGGTGTGAGTTATTTCTGGTGCGATGCTAGAGAATCTGCTGGCGGTTTTTACCATCGTTTTGGCATGTTCCCTGAAGGCGAACGTTTTTACAAAGGCGAGGTACCTTATTTCAAGATGGCAATGCACCTGGACTGAATAGAGAATTAAAAACATAATTCGGCTGGATGTTACCGGTAACGGATGGTTTAATATCAAGATTGCCAAGGTATCGATTACGCTTAAGGCAACCGAATGGAAAATATAAAACAGGAAGAACAATGAAAGAAAGTCAGCAGTTAAACCTCGAATTTTCTCCTTTGGTAGAGCAGGGCTTTGACCTTGCAGAGTGCCCTCGTTGGGACTGGCGTCAGCAAGCGTGGTGCTGGGTGAATATCCCTGCCGGTGAGCTATGGCGCTTGAAAGATGGCAAGGCCGAGTCACGCCAGTGGGATGATATGCTTGGCTGTGCGGCAATGTGGGGTGAAAGTGGCTTCGTTCTAGGTACCAAGTCGGGTGTTTACCTGCTGGAAAACTGGGAAGCGGAACGCCAGCAAATTGCCCCTCTGGTAAAAACGCACCCGAGAATGCGCTTCAACGACGGCCGTGCAGCACCAGGCGGTCGCTTCATGGCTGGTACCCGAAATGGTGCTAAAGAAGGCGATCAGGGCCAGTTCCACCAATTGATGGCTGGCGGCAAGCTAGAGAAAATGCCGATGTTTGCCTGGACCTGTAATGGCTTGGCATTCTCTCCTTGCGGCAAAATCCTGTACTGGGCAGATACAGGGACGAGTTTGGTTTACCGTGCTGACTACAATCCTGAAACCGGCGAGTATGGCGAAAGCACAGTGTTCTGTGACCTGACTGGTTTTGATGGCCGCCCTGATGGCGCCAGCGTCGATAGTGAAGGTGCTTACTGGGTAGCGATGTACAGCGGAAAGTCAGTTGTGCGTATCGGTACTGATGGTGTTGTTACCCACGTGATCCCTGTCCCTGCGGATAACCCAACTATGGTTGCGCTTGGTGGTGAGAAAGGTAATCAGCTAGTCGTAACCAGTGCCGAAAGTGCTAACGGCCCTGGCCAGGTACTAACGGCCCAAGTTGATTGGCAAGGCATTGAAGAGCCGCTGGTAACGGTTCTTTAAGTCAGCTTAATATTTCGGGCGCATCACTCCACTTGTCACTCCACGACAAGGCAGTTGCGCCCTTCTTCTTTGGCCTGGTACAAGCAGTTATCAGCACGTCGGATCAAGCTGTGAATATCGCTCTCTGCATGGGTCATACCCATACTGATGGTGTATTTGATGGTGTTACCGAGGATCGTTAACTCGGATTCGGCTATTTCCTCAATCATCCGATTCAATCTCTGGATGAAAATTTCTGGAGAATTGCCGAACAAAATACAGAACTCTTCACCACCAAAACGAGCAACCAAAGCATCAGGGAAGTAAATCTGCAAGGTGTTCGCCAGCTCAATTAGAACCATGTCGCCGATATGGTGGCCATAGTTATCGTTGAGATGTTTGAAGTTATCGATATCCAGCAAGGCAAGACAACGTGGTCCGTTGTTTTTCTTCACCAGTTGGTGATTGAAGAAGTAGCGTCGGTTCCATGACTGAGTGAGGTAGTCACGGTTGGCTAATAGATATAGATTGCGCTCAGAGTCGAGAATATTCAGGGTGCTGTGCAGTCGGCAGTAGAACTCTTCCTGGTTAAAAGGTTTTTTGAGGAAGTCGTTAGCACCCGCTTTGAGGAATTTTGCAGTAAGTGCAGGCTCTTCACTGGCCGACAGACCAATGACAGCAAGTTGACCCGGTCGGAAGCGTTTTCTGAGCTCTTTGATCAAGCTGACGCCATCGCGCTCCGGCATTGAATAGTCGGTGATCACCAGAGAAATCGACTTGTTTTTGTTGATCATCTCCAGCGCTTGCTCACCGTTTTTAGCTTCCAGTACTGTGAGGTATTGCCTCTCAAGCAGGCTGCGGATGTATTTACGCGCCGTGACAGAGTCATCAACCACCAGGGCGGTATGGTCATGGTTACGTTCTAGGCGCTGCAAGATAGGAATAATGCTGGAAATACAGGTCGGGCTGTCTTTGGGGATGTAGTCGATGACTGTCTTTGCCAGCACTTTTTCACGAGTCATTTCGTCCATTAGCGCCGTCAAAACAATGACTTTTATTCCAACCGATAAACAAACATCGATAATCTCACCGTCCTGGCCGTCCGGTAAGCAATAGTCGAGAATGGCGCACAGGAAATCGGTGCTGTTGTCTAGCACAGCTTCTGCTTCGGCGATGGAGTTGGCAATAACCGGGGTGTAGCCTGCTTGTCTTAGTTCACTTTCAATGACTCGACGGAATGGGCGGCTATCCTCGACGACCAATACTTTTTGTTCCATCACTCAAACCCTGTAGCTGTCTATTATTATGCTTGTTTATAAGGCGCAGTATTATGAGCTATTTTATTTTGAGATACAATTAACACATTCTTTTGTTTGCAGAAATACAATTACTTGTCTGTTTCGGCGGCAATTGGCTATTGATGAATATCAATCAAACATCAAATATTCACTGAATAGTTATTCTGATAAAGAGAAAGAGGTTTTTAAAATGCTGCGGTATCTTACTGATGTACAATCAACTTTCACTCCTGTTTTCTTAACGTCGAGAGAGTTTTTTCTTGAGGAAAATGTAAAAGCACAATCTTGAGGGTTTTTCTTATCAGTGGATTAACCCCTTTGAGTCATATAGAGGCCTTATTAGGGTAAAATAAAGTACTAATGAGTTCAGGCGTTATTTATCTCTTTTATCTTTTTTCAAGTAATAAACTGATAACTTATTTTTCATTACAGTTAAGATACTTTTCGCTCTTTGAGAAATCTTGAAGAAAAAACGGGCAAATTCACCGGGAGAAATTGCCCATGGATAATCATATTATTCTTTCGTGCTGTAATGCTCTAGGATGGCGGTGACCTCTTTTATCCGTCGTACAAAACTGGCCTTTGAGGCGCGCTCGTGTTCGGTATGATCACCATCGCCAAAGGGGCCAAATCCATCGAGAGTCGGGACGCCAGCCCCCGCCATAATATTGGCGTCACTGACACCACCGCGCTGTTCTGTTTTTAGTTCATAGCCCAAAATAGACGCAATTGTATCGAGTAAGGCTTGCTGCTCGGCGGTGGGTGTCATGACATCTCGCTGCAAGCCGCCTTCAATGCTAGCCGTGACCCCTTCGATACCATGCTGGTGGATTAATTCAGGGATCGCACCGAGTACTCTGTCTTGTTCACTTGGTTGGGTAAAGCGTGCTTCAACCATTAATTCTGCATTGGGTGAAATGGTATTGGTACTGATCCCGCCTTTTATTTTTCCGACATTGACCGTTGTTCCTTGCGAAATGTCTGTTAATTCGTCTAAAGCAATCAGCAACTTGGCGGCAGCAAGGTTGGCATTTCTGCCTAGATGGTAGTTATTGCCGGCGTGGGCAGCAACGCCTTTGAGCGTTATTTTGTAGGTGGCTACCCCCTTGCGGCCGACAACCACTTCATGATCAGAACCGGCGGCTTCGAAATCGAGGCAGGCGGCATATTGGTGGGCTATCTGGCGGGTGACAAACTTACTGTCGTCGCTGCCTGTCTCTTCATCGCTGACTAGCAGGACATCGATATTACAGATTTGTCCATATTTCTGGTGAAGGTTTCGTAGCGCACTCAAGGCCACAAAATTGCCGCCTTTCATATCACAGGTACCTGGGCCGTAGACCCATTTTTCATCTTCACTGAAACTCTCGAAAATGCCCGGAGGGAATACTGTGTCTAGATGACCAAGAAGTAACAGTTTGGGGGCGTTTTTATGCTGCGGAGACGTAAACAGTAAATGATTTCCAACACTTTCCCGCTGAAAAGTCTCAACATTGAATCCTAGTGGTTTAAACCAGTTTTGCATGGTCTGACCACTTAGATCTACACCTTCTTTGTTATCTGTCCAGCTGTTTATTTCGATAATTGTTTTTAAATCAGTGAAATCGATAGTTGCCATAATTTGATTCCTTGCACAGGTTTTGTGTTTTTTCTGCGCTGTTTGAATGAAAGTTCCACATAGCTCACTGTTACCACATATATGCAACATTATGATGTCAAACTATGTTAATACCCTAAAGGTTTTACTCACAATGCCATATCGGCATTTTTTTGAACTGCTCACAAAAGGAGTGACACATGGCAAGGCATCGGGTCGGTTTATGGATGTATGAGAACTGTGGAGGCAAAGAAATAGAACAAAAAATCGTCACCAAGTTACGAGAGCGAGAAATTGATGCTTTAACTGGGCTGAACTTGGCGTATGCGACGGCATTTGACGGCAATATTGTATGCAATGGGCAACAACTGAACGAACTCGACCTGTTTTTCTCTTATAACGCGGGCCAGCAGACGCCCTATCAGGTGTACCTGTACCAGGTACTCAACTCAATGATGCCGATGATCAACAACTATGAATCCTTTGCGTTGACGGAAGATAAATTCCGCACTGCTCATGTGTTGAAGACCAACGGCATTACAACTACCGACTATGTGATCTGCAATAAGCATAACTTGGAGCAGGTGCGTGCCCACATGCAGTTCTGGGGCGGCAAGGCAATCTGTAAGCCGGTCGATGGCTGGGGTGGCAACGGTATTATCAAGTTGGAAAGTGAGCGAGATCTGGACTTGTTGACGCCATTTATCAACCAACAACATGCGCCGCAGTTTTATATCGAGCGGGTCATCGAGAATGACTTTTCTGATTACCGTATCGATATTGTCGATAACAAATATGTGGCTTGCTATGGCCGCAAAGCCGCACCAGGAAGCTGGAAAACCAATGTCACCAGCGGCGGCAGTGTGATTAAGCGCGAGCCGGTTCCGGAAGTTATCGAACTGGCATTAAAGGCGGCGAAGGTAACCGGCCTAGAAGTCGCCGGTGTGGATATTATCTATGACGTTGAGCATCAGCGTTATGTGGTGATTGAAGTTAACGGTATCCCTGCGTTTGCCACCCCGGATCAAGAGTTGTTCGGGCTTGATTTCAATGACACCAAGATTGACTACCTGGTGGATCTGATTGACCGCACCGTTACCAAAGAGACTAAACAGCCAGCCAAAGGCTTTATTCCTTCTCTTTCTGAAGCGCTTATCAAACCAAACTTGCTTACCGAGGAAGCTGCAGTATGAACACCCAGAACCACACTCGTCCAAAAATCGGCCTGTTGTACCTAGATCATGTACTGCGCTTCTTTAACCGCTCTAACTTCAAGGGCTGGCCGGACAAAATCGAACAGGTCACTTACCATTGGGGCAATGACAAAGACCGTTTTGTAGCAGAGGTCAAACGCAAGAAAATCGATGTGCTGATCGGCAACATACCGGCGACCGCCTACGAGACGTTCCGTGAGATAGCCCGTGAGTTGCCAGGTGTCCGCTTCTTGCCTTCCCTCGATAGCCAGTTCAGCAACAAGTCGAAAGAAAATGTGACTCACTTTTGTGAGAAATACGATTTGCCGATCCCTCGCACCCGTATTTTTTACGAAGTCGAAGAGGCATTGGACTTTTTGACCAATACGGATTACCCGAAAATCGTCAAGCGTTCATACGGCCCGTCCAATTACGGTGGCTATTTCGTCCATAAAGTCGATGATGTTGAGGAGGCGCTGCGCCTATTCTCGGAAAAACGTTACTACCCAGCCTATATCCAAGATTTTGTCCCGATGAAGGCTGATATTCGGGTCATGCTAGTAGGTCACCAGCCTGTCTGTGCTTTCTGGCGCCGACCGCCGGAAGGTGAGTGGCTGACCAACACCAGCCAGGGCGGCAGCATGGATTACCAGGCGGTACCTGATGGCGTGCTTGAGTTGGCGGTTAAAGCTTCCAAGGCGGCCAATGCCGAATATTGGGCCTGTGATATTGCGGTTAGCATGGACGATGACTACACCATCCTAGAATGTGCGACCGCTTTTGCAGCCTTCCCGTATATCCGAGACTGGATTGGCCAGTACTTGATGTGGCTGTTAGCGCCGCAAGACTTCCGAAAACCGTATTTTGCCCACCGTAATTGGGAAGAAATAGGCAAGATCGATTCTTCGCTGCTTCGAACCATGCGCTATATCACCTTCGGCCAGGCTGATTACTCGACCGATACAGGCGAGTATGCGCCTGCCGATGACCGTTACCGCCTGCTTGAGACGAGCTACCAGCGTGAGGAAGAGTGGCCGAGTGAAGCCTGGAACTTCCAGGGCAATACACCTTACAAAGTGATTGCAGCAGATGACAGCCCATTTGAGAAAGCCAGCCCAAGCCTAAACCCACACATAGAGCAGGAGGTTGATACTGGTATTGAGCAGCTGCAAGAGGTGATGATTGCCCCGGAACAAAGCAATGCTGCTGATAGCAAATCGCTGAGCGAAGAAGAACTGCTGGCGTTTTTCCTACAAGTGAAGAGCGTTGGCAAAACCTTAGCGGGTGATATCGTCTCTACGCTAGGAGCGGTTGAGACACTGCGGGTGCTCAATCAACAACCCGAAATCCTATTGCAGTTCAGGAACCTTAAGCACAAGAAGTTAGCCATAATCATGGATGCATGGCGTGAGTATTGTGCCGAACACCAATATCGCTATGAAGAGGCGGTTGAATGAAAAAACAATATATCTCTTACCAGGACATGATGGACTTCCTGGAAGAGGCGATGGCGAAATACCCGGATCTGATCCGCTTGCAGAGTATTGGCGATACCCATGAAGGGCGACCCATCATGATGGTCACTATGTCGCAGGATGTGGCATATGCGGATCTCAAACCGGCATTGCTTTATACCGGTACTATTCATGCGAGGGAGTGGATTGGCATTGAGTTGGCGGTAAGCTTCGTCCAGTACTTACTGGATAATTACCCGTCAAATCCGGATGTGGTGGAGGCGTTGACCCGCAACACTTTATATATGGTGCCTTGCCTCAACCCTGATGGCTTTGAGTACTCCCGTAAGCACTTCTCATTCTGGCGTAAAAACCGCCGCGATAATGGTGACGGGACATTTGGGGTCGATCTCAACCGTAACTTCGGGATCAACTTCCGCCAGTCGGCCCAAACCAGCTCGAATATTTACGGTGGTCCAGGGCCATTTTCCGAGCCGGAAACCCAGGCGATCAAACAGTTTGTCGAAAGCCGTGACAATATCTGTGTCGCGTTGGATTACCACTCGCAAGGCAATGTGTTTTTCCCTGCCCACAAGTTCAACCATGAGGCTGAAATCGAGGGTACCGATCTCAATATTCTCTGTGCCAACATGGCGCGGGAAATCTACAAGGTCACCAATCGCCAGTATGGTATTCACCGCGGCAAGCCGCCTGCGAACCTGATCCACGGTAGTGGGCGTGAGTACTACTATGACAGGGGTATTTTATCGACTGTGGTTGAGGTTGGGAGCCGGAATATTCCCGATTACCTGATCAACATGTCGCAGAGTGTCGATGAAAACATTCCTGCGCTACTCTATGCCCTGCGCACGACTATTGATTATTCAAAGTTGGCGCCAAGCCGCCCGGAGAGTTTCTCGACCAAGGAAATCACCGCCAATACGGTTGATTTGATTTGGGAGGCGGGCGCTGAAGATGAAGGCTGTTATTACCAGATCTACCGCAGTGAAACGCCGAAAGCGGCTTGTACCCGGGACAATTTGATCGCCATCACTTCGCAGCTCCGCTATACCGATAAGCAGCTCAAATCTGGCCGCCGTTATTTTTATAACCTGCGCAAGGTGAATCGGGTAACGCGGATTAAATCGCCGTTTGCCCCTGAGTTGAAGATCAAAACCTTGCTGGAGCGTGATGAGTTCTCGTTTACCTTGTTCCCCAGCCCGGAAAAAATCGGTTATGTCGGGGAGCTGACCCGCGCCAACAATGCTGAACACTTTGGCCATAATTCGCTGTTTATCGGGGTGAATAAAACCAAAGGGGTTTGCTACGGGGTGATTGATTACGACATGAGCCGGTTACCGGCAGATGCCAAGATCAAAGATGCGCTGTTTTCGCTTTATCCGATGAACCGGGTCGGGGCGAAAATCGAAAATTACGGTGAGTGGTCGGTGTCGATCCTCGACCCAGACGACATCAGCGACATTACCGACTTCGAGCAAATCCACAACGCAGCGCCTATCCAGACGCTGGGTGATGCCATTGACTCGGATCAGCTGACCCAGGGTATTTGGAAAAGCTGGCATTTCAGTGCAATGGAAAAAGAACTGATTGAGCAGCAGCTTGAGAAAGGACGTTTGTTGCTTAGGCTACAAGGCCCGGTGAGTTTGCCGATGGGCAATGACTCGCAGATGATGCAGTTCGATATTGGCTATGGTCGTTTCGGCGGTGGCATCCATTATCGTCCGAGCTTGGATTTGATCTACCACCGCAAGCCGTACCAATTGTCGGTGGGAGCCAGCGCTTGCCATACAGTGAAAGCCGGTGCTGTCGAGGCTGCCAAGCTGCAAAGCGGCTACGATGCCAACGGTGAGCGGATATTCGGGGTGGTGGACTTCACCTTGCCGAGGATGTCTGAGCAAAGTGATGTGGTGTTCACCGACGCCTATTTTGTACTGGAAAGTGCATCGCTGACGGGGATCAACCAGCCAATGCGCTTCTTGGTCGAAATGGTCGATGTGGAAGAGCCGGACTTTGAGCTGCTGACGACCAGTGAGCCAATAGAGTTTATTGGTTATGAAGTCAGTAGCGAAGGGCTGGCCAAAACCGCTCGCCAGACGTTCATGTTCGACAGTTCAGCCCGTCAATACCTTGAGGACTGCTACGACCAAAACCGGGCGGTGAAGCTGGTGATCAAAGCGACCTCGGCTTCTAGGCAGCAAGATGCGGTTGTTGAGTGGAAAACGGACTCCAATGACGGCACCATGTCGACCCAGCTGGTGGTTGAGTATATTGAGCGCCGGAAGCAGCCGCTTGAGGTGCCAGAGAACTTCCAAGCCAGCCTTGAAGGCGGCATGGTCAAACTGACATGGGATAACCCCGATGATAGCGACTGGGTGGGGACTTACGTAGTGCGTAACAGCTTCCATCCACCGCGTTCACCGTTTGATGGCGTCAAGTTGTATGCCGGTAAAGACGGCTACACCTTTGACAAGTTCGGCAATGCCAACCTGGCCAAATACTATTCGGTGTTCAACTACGACAATGTGCCAAATTACTCGGCGCCTGCGGTGCTCAAGTTCAGCTCGGACGAAGTGACGCCGATTGAGTTTGATGAGTTTGAAGCCCAGGACGAGGTCGAACAGCGCTATCGCCAGGGTGATTAATTCAGGCGATTAAGCAAAAGAAAAGCCGCCAGCATGAGCACTTATGCTGGCGGCTTGTTTTTAATCCACTAGGTTAAATAGCCCATAGCCCATAGCCCATAGCCCATAGCCCATAGCCCATAGCCCATAGCCCATAGCCCATAGCCTTTTCTCTAACTCTGGCCTTGCCAAATCAGTTCACATTGCTGGCTGCCATCTTGGGCGATCGGCTTTTCAACCAGCCAACGCAGTGGGGAAACAACTGGGCTGGTGGTGAACCGTACCGAGGTTTCCAGAATCGCAGACAGTGGTACCGAGAAGTCAAAGTCTTCGAACTTGCCATACACTTCAACCGGTGTTTGCAAGCTGAAGATCTGCGCCCGCTTAGACTGTGGCCTTAGGTACAGGGCAAAGTCGCGGTTGGCATAGCTGGCATCGAACTGGCCATTGACCTGGATTCGGGAAGTATCAAGCAGCAAGTCACGCTGACTCATCGTCCCTTGACGGATATCCAAACCGGCAGCGACACAATTGATCACAGACGGATCATTGTTGGTAAAGTTTGGAATGATCGCATCGGTTAAACTGACAGCCCAAAGGTCGATCAAGTCTGACTCAAACTCCTGCGGCCAAGCAGCAAAACCAATAAAGCCGTTGGCGTTGTTCATCAGGGTATCTGGCGAATTGGCCAAACTGGTCAGGTTGAACTGGGTAGAAATATTGCCGTGCATTCCACTTTCCGGTGCTAAGCGACGAGCCAGTATCCCGTAATCGAAGTTTTTGACATTACCCGTGAGCTGGATGTCGAACATATCGTCCTTGGCCTTGATTTCACTGGCAAGCTCGATGTTGCCGCCCGGTAGCTGGACTGTCATTGGCTTGAGGGTGAATACGCCGTTTTCCAGCGCCCAGTGCAATTGGCCTGCTCCTAACCAGTCTTTGCCAGAGCGAACTTCATCGACATCCAACGCGAAGTTGGCGTTGAGCATGTCTAGACCGTCGGTGCTGATCAAAGCAGTGTTCTGAAGATCGTCAGTATTCGCCGTCTCGTCAATTGGTTGCTCGTTGCCAGCTGTTTGCTCAGTGCTTTCTGTCTCCCAAGCCTGCCAGTCGCCAACCTTGAAATCGTCAAGCTGGATAAATGGCGCTCGGAATGCCAGTTCAAGGCGAGGACGTTGATCCGCTTTGAGCGGTGGTAACCATGCTCCCTTGCCAGTTAGCTGGCTGTCGTT
The DNA here is from genome assembly GCF_056158405.1 of Photobacterium sp. AWH4_225. Lineage (NCBI taxonomy): Bacteria > Pseudomonadati > Pseudomonadota > Gammaproteobacteria > Vibrionales > Vibrionaceae > Photobacterium > Photobacterium sp. AWH4_225. The sequence continues at coordinate 1,627,921 of NZ_JBSWTF010000004.1, forward strand.
GACCTGTACCTTCATATCATTGAGGTGATAGCCCTTGGCATCCATCGACAGGCTAGCGGCCAGTGTGATAGGGCCGTAAGGTGGCAAATCAATATCACTGAAGGCTTCGAGTCGGTCGAGGTTTGGCGTAAATGCCTCGAAGGTAAGATTGAGCGCTTGCGGGTTAATCGGCAGAGTCAGGTTAGAGCTGGCATTGAAACGCATGTCACCCAGATTGGCTGCCAATGTGACCGGTAGCGTCGAGCGACCGTCATTGGCTTCTTTGAGAGATAACGATGACAGTTTGAAAGAGGCTGCTTTTCCCGCTGCCATGCCATTGATGGCCAAGTGGGTTGAAGTGTTAGGGCCTGTTACGAAACGGCCTTGATCCAATTTAACCGCCAGTGCTTTGCCGGTGTAGCTGTCAGCAATATTGGCCTGGCCGCCAATCAGAGCCGCATCGACTTCTGTGTGTTCCATCAGCTCCAAGATAGTGCGGCCCGATAGAGACACGGCGAGCTTGGCACGGTCAAGGCGCATATCAAAATCATCGGTCACATCGAATTGGCTCAGGATGGCCCCGATATCCGGCTGGTTTACGGCAAGGTTGAGGTTGGCTTCGATATTGGCCGCATTGACACCTAAGCTCAGGTCACCTTGGTAAGTGCTACCTGCAAAGCTTGCGCTGATCGGTGCTTTACTCATTTTGCCGTTGCGGACTTTGCCGTTGAAAGACAACTTGTCTAGCTGCTGGTCAGCCCATTTCAGTTTGTCTGCACGGAAGGTCAGGTCAGCATCGGCAATGACCAGCTCACTGCCTAGCAGCGGTACATCAAGGTTGACCCCTTGGGTCGGTACTGTCTGCTCAACCTGTGGCAGCTCTTCATCATTGATGAACTGGCCGAACTGGGTGAAATCCAACTGCGAGAACTGGGCATCCATCACTAGGAATGGACGAACCTGATCAGGCTGCCAACGTAAAGTGACATCGCCGTAGCTTTCCAGCAGGGCAAGATCTGGCATGGCAAGATCTATCCAGCCGTTTTGGTAGCTGAGCTTACCGTCAATATTGATGGTGCCGGAGATGTTAGTTTGGGTGCCCAACCAAGGGTTGAGCAGGCTGGCATCCTTGCTGTTGACCTTGAGATCAAACCAGCTGCCTTCTTCCCAGCGGGTATGTTTGAGCAAGCCTTTGGCTTCGACAGAGATCGCCGGTGAATCGAAGGTCAGCGTTGTCGGCCAGTCACGGCCCATCATGATATCTTGCAGGGTACCGGCTTCGGCTTGGACGTGGGCCGGAATGCCCATTAGCTGACCTTGGATATCTGACTGGAACGGACGGCTGATACCGGCGTTAAGCCTAGCTTGGTCAATGCTGAAGCTGGCTTCGCTTCCCCATTCGACCAAGGCTTTGTCGATAGCAAGGGAAAGCTCGGCTCGCTCCAACCATTCGCTCAGCTTGGTGCCGTTGGTGGTGACAGCTAGCTCAGCGCGGTCAAGCTGGCCGCGGGAGTAGGGCATACCAGTTAGCCAGCGGGCCATTTCGCCCAATGGGGATTGTTCCGCACCCAGTCGGATATCCAGGTTAGATACCCAACCCGTGGCATCGAGCGAGGCTTGGCCACGGAAAGGCACTTCGGCAATGTCTGCTGTCATTGGGGCCGATAGCACGCCAGCCTTGCCATCGACTGACAGGGACAGGTTTTCAACCGGGGTACCCAGCCCTTTGATCTCATCAATGGAGAGATCGACGCGGGTGGTGGTTTTTTCCAGCCATTGCTCAAGCGCACGTTGCAGTGGTGACTGCTGAGGTGGAGCGGCAAAGGCGCGCATCATAGGCTGTGGCTCAGGCTGCAACCATGGGCGCAGGTCAATCAAAGGGATATTCAGCTCACCGTCTATCACATTGTGATCGCCAAGCTCGATATCTAGGTAGCCCTCGCCATGGGTGATTGGGCTTTCAATGACAAGGTTGCTGACCTTGATGCTGTTAGCGGCTGCACTGACATGGGTGGAAACTGTCAATGGAGCAACATGTTTAACATCTAAGCCGAACAGGGCTTCAATCGGGCCAGTATCCTGCCATTGCAGCTTAATATCAGCGTTGACGATATCTGACGCATCGGCCTCGATATTCAACTCGGCACCAGCGAATGAGCCTTTGGCTTTAACCTTACCGGTTTGCTGGTTGACGAGCTGCTCCAGATCGCCAGTTAGTTTAATATCATAGGCTTGGCCGATCATTGCCCCTTTAGCCGTAAACTCCCATTGTTCATTGGGTTGGCTGAGGTTAAGCGAATCTAGGTACCAGTCGAAATACTGACCTTGGCTTTGATCTTCGAAGACAACCGAGAGGTTGCTGGCTCTGATTTGGTCGGTAAGTGCTAACTGCAGCGATGAGTTTCCATCAGTCACAGCCTTTTCGTCAGAGGCGTTTTCACTATCGGTTTCATTTACAGGATCGTCACCTGGGCTAGCGGCTTTAGCTTGAGGACCTAGTAACCAGTTTGCTTGCCCGTCATGGGCCTTGGCGAGGTGCAGGTTAATATTTTCAAGTTCGAGATAGTCAACAGCCAACGTGCCTTTAAGCAGTGGCAGCACGGCGACTTTTGCATTGATCTTGCCGGAGGTCAGCATCGGCTGCCAGTTGAAGGCTTCAATGTTGTCAATGTGCACCCCTTCAAGGTGTACCTCGGGGCGAAATGACAGTACCAAGCCCATCTCCCCGTCAATACGGGTCTCGCGGTCAAGGTTGGAGGTTAGCCACTGATTGATATCGTCTCGGTAAGGGGTGAGGTCAACCTTGATGCCTACGGCAAGGGCTGCGGTGATAATGGCAGCAGGTGTGAGCAGGCCAAGTCCTACCCATTTGCTGATCTTCTTCAGGGGTGACTTAACCGGTTTTGTCGCACCTGGAGTCTCTGGCGACGTGGGCTGCTTGTTGGCAGTATGTTTGTTATTTTCTGGGCGCATAATGATTGCAAAGAAGGCGAAAGACAAAAGGAAAAAAGCACAGCAAAATCAGCTGCGCGCCATTTTGGATGTTGTTTTATTAGCTTCGGCAACCATACCATGAAATGGTCTTTGAAGGCATAAGCGCCGACGGAATTTACACTTCACTGACGGTTATTTCAGACTGTTAATCGGTAGTATACCCAAGCTACTTCAAGATGCATGTTCAGCGAGAATTTATAAGCTTTTAGACAAGGCATTGTTTTGAAGATCTAGTGGCTCTAAATCAAGAATCAATAACGCGGTATAGAAGCTTAGAAAACTCGCCCTTCGGGAGGGTGTCAGCACATCCAATCCTTCGTTGAAGCTTCTTGAAAGGAAATGCCATTCCTGCAAATCTTCGCCTTGTATTGAATGCGCTGACAACCCTCTGAATCCTGCACCTTGAGGTAACTTGGGTATATCATTATTTCAATTAATGTTTCTGATGATTACCAACGGTTTGAGTCATAAGTGATAGGGACGTAAAATCTCTGTACGATTGGAGTAGTGTATGACAGATCAACGTACAGAAATATTCACCGCTGAGCGGCTAGGATCTGGCTTTGAAGTCGATCAGGCATCGCATCTAACAGTGAGCCTACAGCCCGGGCAACATTTGGCAATCAGTGGTCCATCAGGTTGCGGTAAATCGAGCTTGCTGCAAGTCATTGCTGGTTTGCGTCCCCCTGCGGGTGGCGCCATTCACTGGCAACAAAACACGATTAAAGAGCAGAACCTGCCTTGGTGGCGCCAGCAGTTTTGTTATTTGCCTCAGCAAGCCGTGATGGGCGGTGAGACAATCTTAAAGGCACTACTACTGCCTTGGCACCTTAAAGCCCTTAACCTTCCAGAGCCTACACATGAAAAGTGCCTTCAGGTATTGGCATCCCTAGGGATTTCCCATTCACTCGAGCAGCCAACGCTCAAACTCTCTGGAGGGGAGAAGCAGCGCTTGGCGATTGCCCGTTCACTGCTGATGGAGCGTACTTTATGGTTGATGGATGAGCCGACCTCAGCACTTGATCCTGCCAGTCGGGATAAGGTGATTGAGCTCATTGCTAAGCAATCACTTACCGTGATTTCGGTTTCTCACGATCCGGTATGGGTTAACTCGGCACAGCTACAGCATGTGATGGGAGGGAGCGATGAGTGATACTTTAGTGATCAGCAACTGGGCACTGGCTGGTTTTTATCTGTTGTTTCTCATTCCGCTAGGTTTATTTCACCGTTGGGAGTTTGGCCTGAGCAAGACCTTGGTGTCAGCTGTGCTCAGGATGACAATTCAACTTTCGATAGTGGGTATTTACTTACAAACCCTGTTTTCCTTTCAGAACCCCTGGCTCAACACCTTGTGGCTGTCAGTGATGGTGATTGTGGCCGGGTTCAGTATCTGCCGCCGTGCAGGCGTACCGCCAAAATCCGTATTACCGGCTGTATTGAGTGGCCATGTCGTTGCGCTGCTGGTGGTGTTGCCCTTGTTATTGGCAGGTGTGATCCAGGCTGAGCCTTGGTGGCAGGCGCAATACCTGATTCCGGTCGCGGGAATGTTGTTGGGGAACTGCTTGGCCGCGAATGTCTTGGCGTTGGAGCGTTGGTACAGCAGCTTGAAAGACAAACAGGATGAATATCAGTTTTACTTGGCGATGGGAGCGCCTAAGCCGGAGCAGCCATTTATCCGCACAGCGGTTAAAGCTGCCTTGGCCCCACAGCTAGCGTCGATGACTACATTGGGCATAGTTAGCTTGCCAGGTATGATGACAGGTCAGATCCTCGGTGGCACTGAACCTTTGCTGGCGGTGAAATACCAGTTGGTAATTATGGTGGCGATTTTTATCTCAGCCACACTATCAGTAACCACGACCTTGACGGTTGCCAGCCGCTCTGCCTTTAACCGCTATGGACAGTTGAAGTTCTAATGGTTGAAGCTCTGATAGATGACGGTAAAAAGCGTGGATAAAAAAACAGCCGGCATTGCCGGCTGTTTTTTCGAGAATAAGTAATTATTCTGCGATTTCTGCGTTGTGGTAAACGTTCTGAACGTCGTCACAATCGTTTAGCGCATCAAGGAATTTCTCGAATTTCGCTACGTCTTCACCAGCAACTTCAGTCATGGTTTGAGGAACGAAAGAAATTTCTTCAACGTCTAGTGTTACTTCAGGCATAGTCGCAGCCAGTGCGTTTTTCACCTTGAAGAACTCAGTGTGTGGGGCAAATACAGTGATCACGCCGTCTTCACACTCGATGTCAGATACATCAGCATCTTCCATCATTAGGTTCTCAAGTACTGCTTCCTCGTCGTCACCTTTGAACTGGAATACAGCCTGGTGCTCGAACATGTGTGCAGTGGTACCTGGAGAGCCGATTTTGGCACCGTTTTTAACGAATGCTTGGCGAACGTCCATGAACGTACGGTTGTTGTTGTCTGTTAGACAGTCAACGATCACCATGGTGTTACCAGGACCGAAACCTTCATAGCGTGCAGTTGCGAAATCTTCACCGCCGCCACCTTTCGCCTTGTCGATCGCTTTCTCGATAACATGGCTTGGAACCTGATCTTTTTTCGCTTTTTCAATTAGGCGTTTCAGGGAAAGGTTGCTATCAGGATCAATACCACCGTTTTTCGCACTTACGTAAATTTCTTTACCGTACTTTGAATAAACTTTGATTTTTGCGCCCTGTGTTTTTGCCATAGAGGCTTTACGGACTTCGAAACTGCGTCCCATAGGAATCACTCTCTTTTAGATATTTGGGATTTCTGTTGGAGGCGGATTTTATCAGTAACCAAGGCGGTCTGGCTAGGGGTTATAGCTTGAAAGACGGGTTGAAAGGCAGGTTGATTGGTGGGCTAGATCAAGTTCTGTTTTGAAATTTGCACCAATCTTTTCACAGTCGCTAGATTATTAGCGATGAAAACGGTACAAAGCAAAGGCTCAAGTCTCTTGGGTATTGTGAAAAACAGAGAATAATAAAGAGAAGAGATATCAATGAAAATAGTTGCTGTCACCGCTTGCCCTACCGGGATTGCCCATACTTACATGGCTGCTTCTGAACTGACCAAGGCTGCCCAGCAGTTGGGGGTGCAGATGATGGTCGAGACTCAAGGGGCGATGGGGATCGAAAACCAACTGAGTTTTCAGGATATCGGCCGGGCTGATGTTGTTCTGATTGCTTCAGATATCGAAATCGAACACCGTGCCCGATTTACCGGTAGCAAGATCCATTGCGTGACTATTGAAGAGGTGCTGACCGATCCGGTAGGGGTGATCAACCGCTGCAAAGAGTTGTAATTAAACACCTATCTTGATTAATCACATAACGACTTATGATTGAACGCCGTATCACCTTCACTCTCGATGAAGAGGGCCTGCCTGCCTGGAAACTCAACCGGCTAAAAACTTTGGCGGGGTATTTCCGCTCTGTGGTGGTGATACACAATGTCTCCCAGCTAAGGATGGCTAATGCCGAACAGGCAATGCGGATGATGAGCTTGGGTTCGATGCCAGGCGATTTATGCCAGCTGATGATTGAAGGTTCGGATGCCGAGCTGGCCTGTATGGTGTTGACCGACTTTGTCTCCGAGCACTGCCACCTTGTTTGTACTGGCCATCGCCACATTAGTCAGCGTGAAGGGACGGGTAGTATCACCCTACCGTTTGACTATGAACTGAGCTTTTTGCCGCCGCTTTCCCAGTTATCAGTCAGTACTGTTGAAAAAGCAGATGTCCTTACACAGATCTGCCGCCAGTGCGCCCCCAACCAACCCGATAAAGCCAACCGTCTTTTAGAGCAAATGCAGGCGAGAGAGACTATATCATCAACGGCAATGGGCAATGGTGTTGCATTGCCACATATCCTAATCTCAGATGTCGAGGTGCCAACCTTGGTCTTGGCGACTTTAGAACAACCTTTAGACTGGGGCTCTAAGCGCGGTCCTGTGACCAGTATTGTGGGATTGGTACTACCTGCTCCCCCACAACGTGAACATTTGTTGGCTTTCTCGTCATTTTCCAAACGGTTGCTAGAGCCTGATTTTTGTCAACTGCTCACTGAAGATGCGCGCCCAGAGGTACTGCGTGCTGTTGTCCTTGATAGCTTGTCTTTGCCGTTTAGGTGAAAAGGCGTTTAGGTAATAAGGCGTTAGGTAAACTATTCTCTTCCTCGGTAGTCAGACGGCGTCATCCCTGTTTTATTCTTAAACACCCGGTAGAAGTAGTTCACATCCTGAAAACCACAACGGGTTGCCACTTCGTTTAAGCGGAAGGTGTACTTTTTTAACATGAACTTTGCCCGTTCAATCCTTACCCAAGTGATGTAATCGGCCATGCGCATGTGGCCCTGCTGGCGAAATAGCCGTGATAGGTGGTTGGGTGTGATGTTAAAGCGCTTGGCGATCGAGTCGCGGGTAATCGGGCGGTGGAAGTTCTCCTGAATGTAAATACAGATCCCCTGATAGAGATCTTCGCTGCGCTTTTTATTGGTGTTGCTCGGGGCTGAGAGCATCTGCTGGCAATAGCTCATCAAGGCTTGCAGCAGGTGCTCATCCATCGGTTTTTGCAGGGGCTCTTTCGCTAAGGCATTCAGTGCCGCAAGAATGTGGTCGATGGCAAAGCCGGTTCGGGTCTGGATACTGTGCTTTTGCACATCATAGAAGCTCGTTTGCCCCTTGGACTTACTAACCAGGCTGAATCCGAGTTGACGTTTACCAAATAGCAGGCTGAGTACCGAGCAGTCAGTATCCCAGTTGGGCTTGTTCCAACTGTTGGGCGGGATATACAGCGCATCGCCGGCCATGATCTTTACTTCGGTGATGCCATGATCCGGATCCTCCAGCTCATTGAGGTACTCACCGCTGATGACCATTTCCAACCGCGGGAAGTTAACCTGATAGCTAAATGGTGGCGGGGTGATATGATCGCCTGCAAACCAAATTCGGTTGAAGTGCTCCCGCTCGGCAAGCAGGGTTTCGAGTAGCTGGTGGAAGACTTGGGTCATGGTACAAATTGACCTTGGCTAGGGTAGACGTGTTGTGGCTATTATCTTTTGAGCTTGCCTCTATTGTCCTTGTTCTCGGTTGGATACCGTGAAGCGGATCACTAAAAATTGCAGTCCTAGGATGAAAAATCGTGTTACTTAAGTCTAGCGGTTATTCATTTTTTATTTTATATATGTAGCATTTATGATTGATGCTTTGAATTTAATCAGTTGATTTGAATGGTATTTTTGTGGGTTTTTATTGATTGCTATTAAGTGTGTCATTGTGAGAGTCCGATCACACAACAATACAGGTGTTACAAATATCCAGTAAATGCCCCTTTGGTACACTATAAGAGGTGTGCTAAAAAGCCGAAAATATCCCCAACGGCAACAAACAGTATGCCGATATAAATAATCAAAGGGGGAACACTCATGATCACCAATCTGATTAATGAGCAGTTGATTTGCCTAAATCTTAAGGCAACAACGAAAGAAGAGGTGTTTGTTGAAATGATCGATATCCTGCACGCGCAGGGTCGAGTCAGCGACAAAAAACAGTTTTTGGCAGACATCCATGCCCGTGAAGAGCTAGGTAATACCGGTTTTGAAGATGGCGTTGCACTACCACATGCGAAAAGTGCCGCCGTTTGTGAGCCTGCTGTCGCAATCGGTATCAGCCGCAGCGGTATTGAATACGGCGCAGAAGACGGCCTGCCTTCTAAGCTTTTCTTCATGATTGCTTCTCCAGACGGTGGTGCCAACCACCATATCGAAGTACTGGCCGAGCTATCTTCCAAGCTAATCGAGGACGGCTTCATTGACGCTTTCCTTGCAGCAAAATCTGAAAAAGATGCCTTGGCTCTGCTACTGGAAAAAACAGAAAGCGCAGAAGCACCAGCGGCTGAAAATGGTTTCCTTATTGGCGTAACCGGTTGTCCTGCTGGTGTTGCGCACACTTACCTTGCAGCGGAAGCGCTGGAGAAAGGCGCTAAAGAGCTTGGTTACGAAATCAAGGTCGAAACCAATGGTTCTATCGGGGTGAAGAATAGCCCGACAGCCGAAGATATCGAACGTGCTGAAGCGATCATTGTCAGCTGTGACAAGCAAGTGGACATGACTCGCTTTGCTGGCAAGCGTTTGATTAAAACCGGTGTTAAAGCACCTATCAAAGATGCCAAAGGTCTGATTGGCCAAGCTTTGGCTGCGCCTGCATATCAAGCGTCTGGCGATGACGCGCCAGCTGAGAAAGAAAGCAAAGTGACTCAGGCTCGCTCGGATCTCTACCGCTACCTGATGAACGGCGTATCGCACATGATCCCGTTTGTTGTTACCGGTGGTTTGTTGATCGCCCTTGCTCTGGCAATTGGTGGCCAACCAACAGAAGCGGGCATGGCCATTCCTGATGGCAGCATGTGGAATAAGGTACTGGATGTCGGTGTTGTTGCATTCACATTGATGATCCCAATTCTGGCCGGTTACATCGCCTACGCCATTGCAGACCGTCCTGCGCTTGCCCCAGGCCTGATTGGCGGCTGGATTGCTAACAACGGTTCGTTCTACGGCGCGGAAGCCGGTACAGGTTTCATCGGTGCTATCGTCGCGGGCCTGTTGGTCGGTTACTTCGTTAAATTTATCGTCACTCGCAATTACCACAAGTTCATTCAGCCACTTGTGCCAATTATGATTGCGCCAATTACCGGTAGTTTGTTCATCTCAAGCTTGTTCATCTTCGTTATCGGTGCACCGATTGCGAGCCTGATGGATGGCCTGAACGCACTACTGACCAGCATGAGTACGGGTAACGTTGTACTGCTAGGCATTGTATTGGGTGGTATGGCTGGCTTCGATATGGGTGGCCCATTCAATAAGGTAGCCTTCCTATTCTCTGTAGGTATGATTGCCAGTGGCCAGACACAATTCATGGGTGCGATGGCGTGTGCAATCCCAGTCGCTCCGCTAGGTATGGCGCTAGCCACTGTAATTGGTCGTAAGTTCAATATCTTCGAAGAGTCTGAAATTGAAGCTGGTAAAGCCTCAGGTGCAATGGGCTTGGTGGGTATTTCTGAAGGTGCGATTCCATTTGCGGCGCAAGACCCAATGTCAGTTATCCCTGCGAACGTATTGGGTTCAATGGTCGCTGCTGTAATGGCCTTCTCATTTGGCATCACAAACAGTGTTGCTCACGGTGGTCCGGTTGTGGCTCTGCTTGGTGCGATGAACAAACCGGTTCTGGCACTAGCATGTATGGCTGCAGGTGCGGTGGTGACAGCACTGGTTGCAGTATCACTGAAAAAGATGCGCCAGGGTAAAGCACAACAAACCGCTGTTGCTTAATTTCCCCCGCTAGCAATAGCACTACACAGTAAACCTGAGTGACTGTGTCCTTGAAGCTCCCTTAATCGAGGGAGCTTTTTGGCTAGAAGACTTATTCCTAGATTGGTTAGTTTGATTAACCATGAATAATCGATGAAAAGTAATGAAAAGCCTCTCTTTGCTTGCGTATTTTGGTAGTATGCGCTGCTGGAATGGCGATGGTCATGACAGGGAAACGAATAAGATGGTTAATCGGATTTCATCAGTGTCCTAATGCATGATTGGGGCACTGATGAAATCTGCATTAGAAATAAGGAAAGCTATGTCTACTTCCCCTCGTTTTTATCGTATGCATAACGTGATTCAAGATTATGCATGGGGCAGCACAACCTCGGTTGGTCAGTTGTTTGGTTTTGAAAACCCTGAAGGTAAGCCGCAAGCGGAAATCTGGATGGGGGCGCACCAGAACGGTTGTTCGCAAATTGACGTAGATGGTGAGACAACTCTGCTATCTGATTATATTGAATCGGATAAAGCGACATTGATTGGGGCACAGACGGCTGAGACATTTGGTGAGCTACCTTATCTTTTCAAGGTGCTGGCTGCTGAAAAAGCCCTGTCTATCCAGGTTCACCCAAGCAAAGCCCAGGCAGAAGCGGGTTTCGCCAAAGAAGAAGAGCAGGGCGTACCTCGCACGGCGGGTAACCGAAACTACAAGGATCCAAACCACAAACCTGAGCTGGTTTATGCTCTGACGCCTTATCAGGCAATGAACGGATTCCGTGAGTTTGCTGAGATTGTGGCTAATTTCCGTAAGCTGGATATTGCCGAGATCAGCGCGTTGGTTGATTCTCTTGAAGCGAATCAGAATGAAGCGGGTCTAGAGGCGTTTTTTGAATCAATGCTGTCACTGGACGGTGAAATCAAAGAAACATCTGTGGCCAAGCTACTGGCTTATGCTGAAGCTCACAAAGACCAAGATCTGTTTGCACTGATTCTGGATCTAGCAGGGCAATACCCGGGTGATATTGGTCTGTTTGCACCGCTGATGCTAAACACACTGACATTGCAACCAGGCGAAGCTATGTTCCTGTATGCGTGTACCCCACATGCTTACATTAAGGGTACCGGCTTGGAGATTATGGCAAACTCTGACAACGTGCTTCGTGCCGGTTTGACACCTAAGTATATGGACGTGCCGGAGCTAGTATCTTGTACTACCTGCCAGCCAATTCCTTTTGATTCGCTATTGATGGCACCGCAAGTTGAAAATGGCGCTTTGCACTACCCAATCCCAGTACCAGACTTCAAATTCAGCGTTTACCAGCAGGCTAACGATGTAGCGCTAGAGACAAACAGTGCAGAAATCCTTTTGGCTGTTGATGCGCCTTTGACTGTTGCCCATGCTGACGGCGAAACGCTGACGATTGCCAAAGGTGAGTCAGTCTTCATTCCGGCTAATGCTGGTGCTTACCTAGCAACATCTGACGGTAAGTTTGCTCGCGCATACAACTAGTTGTTGGGTGTTTAAGCGAAGTGCGGGTTTGTTGTTCGGTTGGGCGTAAAGAGCTTGAAAAGCCCTTTACATCAATCGGATGAGCTCGTATTATACGCCGCACTTACGGAGAGATGGCTGAGTGGTTGAAAGCACCGGTCTTGAAAACCGGCATACGTTTGTAGCGTATCTAGGGTTCAAATCCCTATCTCTCCGCCACATTCTAAAAGTTTGACCAAGGTTGAGCTTTACAAAGAATTGGAGCGGTAGTTCAGTTGGTTAGAATACCGGCCTGTCACGCCGGGGGTCGCGGGTTCGAGTCCCGTCCGCTCCGCCACTACATTGAAGCCTCAGCAGAAATGCTGGGGCTTTTATGTATGCGATAAACATAGGCGTCAGTCCTGCTGACTGATGAGTCCCGCTGGAGCGCCAGCCCGGCCGTTCCGCCAACGACATTAGCCTGATGCGAAAGCGTCAGGCTTTTTCGTATTTACCGCTCCCGAAAGTGCTGCGCACTTTTGTCTGCGGGCCGGGTTGCCGGACCATCGAGTCCGTCGGCTCCGCCACTACAATGAAGCCCTTAACTAGGCGTCCCCGACGAAAGACGAGGGCTTTTTTGTATTTAACGCTCCCGAAAGCGCAGCGCACACGAATTAGATGCTATGACGTGTAGAATCGATCTGTTGCTTGCGAACGTCTTTTAGTGTTTGCGGGATGGTTAATTGGTTAACCTTCAGAGATTTCGCTGCCGTATCAACTTTGCGGTCAGGCTGAGCTGAATTCGCTGGATAGCCAGCACCATAAGATACCTTGGTCCAAGAGCCTAGCTCGCTTCGGTTAATATTTAAGTCAGCAAGGGCTGTAGTTGAAAAGGCTAATAGTGCAGCTGAAAAAATAAAACGATTCATTATCTTCTACCTTTGTACATTCAACGCTCAGCGGAAAATTGCTGCGTTTCAATGGGACAGATTATGTAACGTTTTATTCATAGTGATAATGCGTCTATTGGTTAAATCACTTTTACCGATAGGCTAATAATCGTGCCGGGCCAAACCTGGTCATACTTAGCTATGCCGGCACAATGAATATAGTGGTGTGTTTATTTTCCAGGGTTACCATGTTGAGAGCTGGCGATCTCCTCGCTCACCCAATGCAGCAATTGTTTGATCGCGCGGGATAGCACTTGGTTCTGGCGCACGATATAGCCCAAGCTGGTGGTTGGAAAATCTGGCAGTGGGGTGATGGTACTTTTCAGGTTGAGCTTCGGGTGCAGTGAAAAAGCAGGCACGATGGCAATGCCAAATCCCGCTTCGGCCCAATCTATTTGGGCATCGACACTGCCGACTTCCATCACCCGGTATTTGGGTAAATGCAAACTGGGCAGGGCAAGATCAATCAGATCCCGGGTTCGGGTATCATGGCCTAATAAGATCAGTGTTGGCTCTTCGCCTGATGGCGTCATTTTTCCTTCCTTAGCTTGCTGTTGCCATTCACTCAAGCCATTTCCAAACGCACACCAGCGTATTTGACGCAATTCGGTAAAGTGTAATGGCTGGCTTTCTTTCTGGGCAATTACAAACCCTAAATCGGCCTTGGCGCTTTTGACCAGTTCGGCTGCCTGAGTCGAGGTGGTGTTAAACAGGGAAAGATCAATACCGGGAAACTCGTGCTTGAATGACTGGAAGGGCTTGATCAGTAATAGCCGGGAGATAATGTCACTGGCAGCAATGGAGAGTGTGCCTAGCGACAAGTCATTGATGGCATTGAGGTCTGACTGACATACCTGTAGTTCTTGCAGGGTTGACTGCGCGCTCTGTAACAGCCGCTCTCCAGCTTGGGTTAGGCGAAACGGATTACGTTCGACCAGCTTTACCCGGGTAGCTTGCTCCAACTGCTTGATGTGCAAACTGACATTGGGCTGGGTCATATGCAGCTCTGAGGCCGTTTTTCCGAAATGCTCTAGCCGAGCCAGGGTAACAAAGGTATTAAGCCAATTGAGATCTAGCATAAAGACTCGCCTGTTGAACTACTAATGCCGAATAGCCTTATTCTACGCCCTTTGTCACAAAATCCCATATGAGATCCTTATTGGAGTTATAACGATTATTAATTTTTCTTATTGACTGGGTCGCCTTAGCATATTCGCATCATTGATTGGGAGAGTTAATTATGTCGTCTATCGTTGTTGTTGGTGCTAACTGGGGTGATGAAGGTAAGGGTCGTATCGTTGATTTCCTTGCTGAGAAAGCTTCTGCAAGTATTCGTTTCCAAGGTGGAAACAATGCTGGCCACACTGTAGTTAATGATTTGGGTACCTTTAAATTGCACCAGCTGCCAAGCGGCGTATTTAATCCTGACTGTCTTGCGGTGCTAGGCCCTGGTATGGTTATCAGCCCTGAGCCTCTATCTACCGAACTAGCAGAAGTCAAAGCTGCCGGGGTTAACGTTAACCTTTGCATTTCTGACCGTGCGACCTTGTGTCTTCCACTCCATGCTCTTGAAGATACCTTAGAAGAAGTTCGCTTGGGTGATGCAGCCTACGGTTCAACCCGTCAGGGCATAGCACCTGCTTACGGTGACCGCGTAATGAAAAAAGGAATCTTGGTCGGTTGGTTGAAGCAGCCAGAAGTACTGTGCGAGCGTATTCAGTTCTGGATGGACTGGAAACTGCCTCAGTTGAAAGCCCTTTACCCGACATTCGAATTCAGCCAGACCGCACAAGAGATGACCGAGTGGTTGCTAGAAGTGTCTGAACCTTGGCGTGATGCTATCTGCAACGTGACCTTGCCGCTAAAAGCACTGCAGGCAGAAGATCAGAACCTGCTATTTGAAGCCCAGCTAGGGGCAGGCCGTGACCTGACCTACGGTGAGTACCCATGGACAACATCATCTAACGTTGTCTCTATGTATGCTGGCATCGGTAGTGGCCTACCAGCACTTCGCCCAGAGCGCGTGATTGCTGTTGCTAAGGCATTCAGCTCATCGGTAGGTACGGGTACGCTGATCACTGCAATGGAAGAGCAAGATGCGTTCCGTGAAGCGGCGGGTGAGTTCGGTGCAACGACTGGCCGACCACGTGACATGGGTTACTTTGATGCCGTAGCAACTAAGAACGGTGTTGAACTGCAAGCAGCAACTGAAATCGCCCTAACAAAAGTGGACTGCCTAAGTGGCCTGAGTGATCTTAAAATCTGTGTGGCTTACGATGGCGACCACAGCGAGAACCCAATCTGGCCGCAGACTGCTTCTCTAGCGCCTGTATATGAGCAGATGGAAGGTTGGAGCGAAGATATTACCGGTTGCCGCAAGTTTGAAGAGCTGCCAAAAGCGGCACAAGATTACGTGTTGCGTATCGAAGAGCTAATGGGTGTACCAGTGAAAATGGTTTCTGTTGGCCCTGGTCGTGAACAGATGATCATGCGCTAATCCCGCTCTGATTTTGATCTATCAAAATCGGATATAGAAAAGCCAGTACCATTTGTTAGGTACTGGCTTTTTGCTGTTTGCTTTTTGTTGTTTATGCAAGTATTAGGTTATGCCGTTATACCGGTGATTCAAATGAATCCGGTTTGAGGGTCAATACCGAGCAGCTGAGCTGGTTGATCATCGATTCAGCAGTATTTCCCATTAGGAAACCCGCGATGCCGGTTCTAGAAAGCGAGCCTAATATCACCACATCCACCCCTTTTGCTGATGCATACAGCGGAAGGACTTCCCTTGCTTCTCCTTCGACAATTTCTATCTTGGTATTCACCGTACTGTCTTGGTGGGGTTCTAACAGAGATTTCAAACGCTCAATGCGTTCATGCCTCATCTTTTGCGACAGCTGTGCAATATCGTTGTCGTCATAGCCACTCCATTTTCTCAGGTAGCCTTCTGAGTCAAGTCGCCAAGCATGGCACAGTGTTAAATCAGCACCAGTGATTTCACAGTATTCCAGCGCAAGTCCAATAAGCTTTGAATTAAAGTCTTGGTATTCAATATTGCTGAGATCGATCGCCGCAACCACTTGCTCGATAGGTTTTGAGTAAGAGCTGATTGACCAAATTGGCACTTCAGATTTGCGTATGATGTTTAAGGTGTTGCGACCGCGCTGACAGGCTAACTTTTTGTCATCTCTGGTTGAGTCAATGATCACCATACTGGCCTGTGATGCCTTGGCTTCCTTGATGATTTCGATATGGGGAATACCGATACGAACCAGGGTGTTGAACGTAATATTGGGGTACTCGGCATTGAGTACTTCAACGTAGTGGTTGAGTTGCCTGTGGTAGTACTTTTCAGCTTCATCAATGATGTTGACTGCAGTATTGGAATGCTTGGCGACTTCCTTTAATTCGCAAAGCTCTTCAATAACGGTGAGCAGGGTAACTTGTGCAGAACATCTATTGGCAAAGGCGAAGGCCTGGTGAAAAGAATCATTGAGCGGTTGCTCAGGAGCAATGGTAACCAACAATCGATTGAGTTTCATATGTCCTCCTTAAACACGCAAAAAAGTACGGCTTTTAATTTAAGTCTATAACGGTTGGTTTTCGTTTACCTGTCCGGTTCATGTTTGGTAACAGAAATGCGCATTTATGAGACTGGTTTTGCGGGCTAGCTCATAATGTATGGGCAGGTCAGGGTTTTTGCTGCAGCTGTGACCTGATTCAACATTGCCAACTTACATTAATTGGCAATGAAATTTCATAATAGAGCCGCTCTCGGAGGTGCATGACAATATCGATTCAAGGAGGTTGTTATGCTAAATAAACATGATAGCAGCGAGTCGCAGTGGGGCGAGTATCGAGTTTTCACCCTAAAAAACCGTCATGGTTTGCAAGTTGATATTTCCGACTTGGGGGCGTCGGTCGTTAACTTTTTTGTTCATGACCGTTTCCACCGCAAAACCAATATTACATTGGGGTATCACCACCCCGAGGAGTACCTTGCGGGACAGGCATTTATCGGTGGTGTCGTCGGGCCGTGGGCCAACCGTATTGAAGGTGGGGCTTATAAGGAAAATGGCCATCCTGTTCAGCTGGAGCAAAACGAAGGCGCCAACCATCTTCATGGTGCTTCGGTTGCACTGCACTTAAAGCGTTGGCAGGTTGTCATGCAGGCCGAACAGGGGATATCGCTTAAAACCAAGGTGGTAAAGGGGACGGCAGGGTTTACGGCAAATATGGACATTTGCGTAACGTACCGCCTGACTGAGAATAATGAGCTGAGTATTCAGTATCAGGTTGAACTCGATGCCGTCTCACCATTGAACTTGACCCATCATGCTTACTTCAATTTGAACGGTGGGGTAGAGGATGTCCTCAATCATATTCTGACTATCGATGCGGATGAATACTGGCAAATTGATCGAGGGTCGATTCCGCTATCACGTCAGTCAGTTGCCAGTTCGGCCATGGATTTTCGCCAACCTATTCGCATTGGTTTGGCCAAGTCACTCGGTGGCGAGCAGGTTGATGCCGTTGGCGGCTTTGACCATTGCTGGTGTTTGAATGGTGAAGGACTGAGGCCGGTTGCTTGGCTCTATGACAATAGCACCGGGATAGCGCTCGAGGTGAGTACCGACCAGTTGGGACTTCAGTTTTACAGTGGTAATTCGCTCGATGAGCCAAATGGCCGGGAAGGGTATTATCGCCGTCATTCTGGCCTGTGCCTTGAGACGCAAGCCTACCCCAATCAGGTGAATATGGCTGATGCCGAACAGGTGTTATACGGCCCAGATAGGTCTTATAGCCACACCACCATTTATCAAGTGATGGTGGAGTAACTTTAGGGCTATAGCGTTAAAATGAAGCCGACGATTTTCCGTCGGCTTTTCTTTGTGTGTTTAACAGCATGGCCAAAGCTAGCGGTAGACCTTATGTTGACCGGACTTATCAGGCAGAGAGCCTATTGGGCTGGGGGACAGGTATTCATGTTTACAACTGTCACCACAGACTTTGACTGGCTGAAAAACAAACTTACCATCTTTATTGGGTAAGGTGCCGGCGGGACTGGGGCTGGTATAGCTAAATCGGTTGTAGCCAAACTCTACATTTGCGACTTGGTATAAACCTTGTTTATTGGGTGTTGAACCTATCGGACTGTTACTGGTTGTGCTGTTGGCAAAAGCGTAATTACCGAGTACTGCTACCGATAAACAAAACCCTATGACTGCACATCTTACCATGGTGGAACCCTTAATGTGGAATTACCAAATAACATAATAGTTAATTTTGGTTGGTTAAGGTTTGTTGCTGTCTTTTTTATGAGATTGCCTTGGAGTGTTGGTTTTAAAGGCGTGGAAGGCAGAGGGTAAGGGTGAATCTAGTAAGCGTATAACCAAATAACATAAAACCCAGCATGTGCTGGGTTTAGTTGTAGCTGGGTTTAGTTGTAGCTGTGTTTAATTGTAAATACTTCGAAAGTCTTGGTTTACTGCACGTCATGCTCACGGTAGTAGAAGTAATCAAAGTCTGCTGGGCACTGCTGGCCAGAGACATCTGCCACGAATAATGCTGCGAATGAGCCGGTGAAACGGAAAATATCCGGGCCGCCTTCATCAGAGAGGAAAGTGCTATTTAGTCGTGGGCCAATGTCATGCCACTGCTCGCCGTCGAGCGAGTAGCTGAATTGGTACCATTGCTTGTCCAGAGCTAGGCGCATATACACCTTGCTAGCATCACCTACCGGGACTTCTTCACCAATTTCACCGTAGTTGTCGTTGATGTTCGAAGCGATTTTGAGCACCTTGTTGCCTTCATCGTCCGCAGACAATTTAAGGAAGTAGTGACCGTTGCGTGCATAGTAAGCACATAGCCCTGCCATTTGCAGTGGGGTTTCCGGGGTGAATTCAACAGCTGTTTCTACTGAGGCGTAATGAGATTGGAAGCGGCGGGCAACCATGCTCTGCTCATAGCGGGAGTAGAGGTAATGGCGGCCTTTCAGGCGCAGGAAGCCTGGACGTTCGGTTAACGACACCCATGATTCATCAAAAGGTTCACGCAAGGATTGGTAGTGAATGTTGAAAGATTCGCTCTCGAAGTTATCAAGGTGGTTTTCCTCGGGCCAAGGGCAAGGTATTAGTTCAGGAGCTGGAACCTCGAGAAGCGGTGTTTTTCCTGTCACGACATAAGGCCAACCATCGCGCCATTCGGCTTTTTGTATCGCGGTTTCACGACCAAGAATGGAAAAGCCGTTTCCGTATTTCGGGCCAAATTGATAGCCTTCCGGGTTCTTCACTTGGCGACCACACAGGTGGCTCAAATACCACTCACCATTTTGGGTTTCGACAAGGAAGCCATGGCCAGCGCGCTGGAGTTCTGCCTGCTCCTTGAAGCGTGACGTTAAAATAGGGTTATCAGGGTGGACTTCATAAGGCCCCCAGACATTGCGGGAACGGCAAACCGTGACGGCATGGTTAACTTCAGTACCGCCTTCTGCGGTGATGAGGTAGTAGTAACCGTCTTTCTTGAGGATCTGCGGGCCTTCGGTACAACCGAGTTCAGTGCCATGAAAGATAGTCTTTGCCTTGCCAACCAGTTTGCCTTTCTCTGCATCAAACTCCTGCAGCACGATACCATTGAAGAAATTGCTGTCCTGGCGGCCATCCCATACCATGTTGAGCATGTATTTCTTGCCGTCATCATCGTGGAACAGAGAAGGATCGAAACCATAGTTGCCAATTGGCATAGGATCGCTCCATGGCCCTTCGATATTATCAGCAGTGACCACAAAACTCGGTGTTGCCATCCAGTTACCGCCCCGGCAAGAGTGGACATTGGAAAAACAAAGCCAGAACTTTCCATCAGCGTAGGTCAATGCAGGGGCGTAGACACCTTCAGAGTTGTCCATGCCTTTCATGTCGAGCTGAGAGGTACGGGTCAGTGCGCGACCGATAAGGCGCCAGTTAACCAGATCTTTTGAGTGGTGGATCTGGATGCCGGGGAACCACTCAAAGGTAGAGGTCGCGATATAGTAGTCATCACCGACGCGGATAATGGAAGGGTCTGGGTTGAAGCCTTTAAGAACAGGGTTTTGAATGCTATGGGTCATAGGTCTATCTCTCGTTGGTATGGCAAGAGTAATGCAGAATGGAAATCAGTGCAGTGAGTTGGCGCAAGGCCGGATGAATATCCGGCCTTGATGGGTGTTGCTTGCTTATTTGTAAAGGAAGCTTGTTACTACGTTTTCCAGACGCTCTTGCTGACCAGAAGCCGGTTTAGGCTGGATATCATTTGTCAGTGCATGGTCTGCCAAAGACGCTAGTGAGAAGTCACCATTGATGATGTTCTTGCCAAGGTCAGTATTCCAACCAGCGTAGCGCTTAGCAACGTGCTGACCAAGTACGTCGTTTTCGATCATCTTAGCTGCACGCTCAAGAGAAAGTGCCATCACATCCATACCGCCAATGTGGCCGTGGAATAAGTCTTCTAGGTCAATCGATGGACGACGAACACGCGCATCGAAGTTAAAGCCACCTGTGGTGAAACCGCCCGCTTTCAAGATTTCGTACATCACTAGCGTGTTTTCTTCAACGCTATTCGGGAACTGGTCAGTATCCCAGCCTAGCTGAGCATCACCGCGGTTGGCATCGATGGAGCCGAATAGGCCAAGAGACGTTGCTGTTGCGACTTCGTGGTGGAAGCTGTGACCCGCTAGCGTAGCGTGGTTGGCTTCAATGTTTACCTTGATTTCATTTTCTAGGCCGAACTGCTTCAGGAAGCCATAAACAGTTGCTGTATCGTAGTCGTATTGGTGCTTAGTTGGCTCTTGTGGCTTAGGCTCGATAAGGATGGCACCTTTGAAGCCAATCTTATGCTTATGCTCAACAACCATCTGCATTAGGCGGCCCAGTTGCTCGCGCTCTTGGCGTAGGTCAGTGTTTAGTAGTGTTTCGTAACCTTCACGACCCCCCCATAGTACGTAGTTTTCACCGCCAAGGCGCTGAGTTGCGTTCATTGCATTGAAAACTTGAGTCGCTGCGTAGGCAAAGACTTCTGGGTTCGGGTTGGTTGCCGCACCGTTCATGTAGCGGGCATTTGAGAATGCATTCGCTGTGCCCCAAAGTAGTTTAAGGCCAGTCTCATCTTGTTTGCGCTCAAGAATATCAACCATTTGAGCGAAGTTGTTAACGTATTCTTTTAGGTTGCGGCCTTCTGGAGCCACATCTGTATCATGGAAGCAGTAGTAAGGGACATTCAGTTTGCTGAAGAATTCGAATGCGGCATCGGCCTTAACTTTAGCCATCTCCATTTCGTCGCCAGCTTTAAGCCAAGCGTGCTCGAATGTACCTTCACCGAATACATCAGAACCAGGCCAGCGGAAGTTGTGCCAGTAACAGGCAGCAAAACGCAGGTGATCTTTCATGGTCTTACCCAAAATCATGCGCTCAGGGTCATAGTGACGAAAAGCTAGCGGGTTAGTTGATTCTGGACCTTCGAATTGAACCTTATTCACGTTTTTAAAAAATTCAGTCATAGCCTTAATTCCAAAAAATAATTTGTGATTGCTTTCGGTATATATAATTTTCATTTTTTGTCATCGTCACAATTACGAAATTTCATTCTGAATTTCATTGATTTTGTTATTGTGGTTCAGCTCTCGTTTTTTAGCTTTTTAATACGCGCAAATGACTTTAAGTTGTTGATTTGTAATGGTTGGGTCTGTTCGTTTTGCGATTTAATTTGGCTTGGTTCACATTAAGTAAATTCCATAAAGGTATTACTATTTTGCATAAATTGATTAATATGACGACAACGTAAAAATAGAAGGCAAGCGCAAACTCGTACCCTGGAGTAAATAATGACTACGATAAAATTATCGGTTAAGGAAAAGATTGCATATGGCCTTGGAGACACGGGCTGTAATTTTGTCTGGCAAACCGTGATGCTGTTTCTTGCCTATTTTTATACAGATATCTATGGCCTATCACCGGCACACATGGGAACCATGTTCCTGCTAGTGCGATTCATCGATGCCGTTACCGACCCCATAATGGGATCAATTGTTGACCGGACCCGGACTAAATACGGTCGCTACCGTCCTTACCTGGCATGGATTGCCATCCCGTTTGGTATTGCCTGTACGTTGGCATTCTATACCCCGGACTTTGGGCCAACCGGTAAAGTGGTTTATGCCTATGTGTCTTATATCTTCCTGACGCTCATGTATACCGCTATCAATGTTCCTTATTGTGCGATGGCAAATGCGCTGACTAATGACTCCGATGAGCGTACTTCCCTGCAGTCTTACCGTTTCGCCCTGAGCACGGCTGGTGGCCTTGTTGTTGCAATGGTTGCTTTGCCGCTGGTCGATATCATCGGTGGTGGCGATAAGCAGGCTGGTTACCTTGGTGCCATGGCCGTGATGGGGCTGGGTGCTATTGCCTTGTTCTTCTTCAGCTTTGCTAATACCAAAGAGCGTTGCTTGCCGGAAGAAAACGAGAAGCAGCAGTCGGTATGGGCTGATCTTAAAATATTGTGGCAAAACACCCAGTGGCGTGTGCTGTTCATTCTTAATGTGTTGCTACTGACAGGTATCGTGCTGAAAGGTGCGTCGACCATGTACTACGTTAATACCGTAATGGGTCGCCCTGACATTGCTACTATGTTTATGGTTGCCGGTATGCTGGCGAACATTGTCGGTGCTATTGGTTCAGCGCCAATTCTCGGACGCTTCGATAAAGTGAAAACCTACCGTGTGCTGATTGTTTTCTCTGGCTTGCTATCGGCGCTACTGTTCATGGTTGACCCTAGCAATGTCGTAATGGTCTTCACCCTAGTGATTATTTTGGGTGTGGTGCAAATGAGTACAACGCCGCTGCTGTGGAGCATGATGAGTGACGTGGTTGATTATGAGAAGACCCGTAGTAACCGTTCGCTAGGTGGCATGGTGTTCTCAACAAACCTTTTCGCTATCAAGTTAGGTATTGCCATTGGTGGTGCTATGGTAGGTTGGATTCTAGCTGGAGTTGGCTATGTCGGCGGTGCGGAGACTCAAACCGAGCAAGCGATCACATGGATCAACCTACTGTATACCGTGATCCCGGGTGTGATGTTTGCTTCTTTGGCGCTAATCATGAGCTTCTATGAGTTAGACAGTGAAAAACTTCGCCAAATTAAAGCCCTGCTGACATTGGATAACAAGGAGCAGGAGGGCCTGACGCCAAAAACACATAACGCAGAATTGGGTTAAGGAGACTGGTGATGCTGTATAAAGATAGTAATCTGCCAGTGCAAGAACGCGTTAATGATTTGATTGGCAGAATGACGTTAGAGGAAAAAATTGCTCAGCTTCATGCTCAATGGCTATTTCTCGATGAGGATGGTAATCACCAAGAGCGTGAATTGGAAATGTCAGGAGGTCAGCCCGCAAGGGCTGATCTTCAGTCCCGCCTAACGCTAGGGCTAGGACTAGGACAAATCACCCGACCGTTAGGCACCCGTTCAGTCGACGCTGAACAAGGTGTCAGGGCGTTAAATTCACTGCAACGTTTCTTAGTAGAGGATACACGATTAGGCATTCCTGCTCTTTCTCATGAAGAGTGTTTAGTCGGATTGATGGTCAAGGGAGCGACGTTGTTTCCTTCATCACTTAATTATGGGCATACCTGGGACCCAGAGTTGGTAGAGCAAGCGGGTAAGGCGATTGGCGATGAACTTCGCCAAGTTGGCGCCCACATTGGACTGGCACCTGTACTGGATGTTTCCCGAGATGTTCGCTGGGGTCGTACCGAAGAAACGCTAGGTGAAGATCCCTATCATGTCGGTGTCATGGCGACACAGTATGTAAAAGGCCTGCAAGGCCCCGACAGGGATGTGCTGGCTACACTCAAGCATTATGTGGGGCATTCCTTTAGCGAAGGTGCGCGCAATCATGCCCCGGTCAACCTTGGTTACAAAACCTTGAATGACACCTTCATGCTGCCGTTTGAAATGGCGGTGAAGCTGGGCAATGCGGGCGGCGTCATGCCAGCCTATCACGATATTGATAATACCCCTTGCCACAGCTCTCACCACCTATTGACCCAAGTGCTTCGTGAAGAGTGGGGGTTCAATGGCTTGGTGGTTGCTGATTACGGCGGTATTGATCTGCTATGTGGCCATCACGGTGTCGCCTCCGATCGAGCAGAGGCAGCGGCAATGGCGTTCAATGCAGGTTTAGATTGTGAGTTGCCAGATGACCAATGTGCCCGCGATCTAATTGAAGCGATTGAAAAGGGGTTGATCACAGAAGCCAAGATAGATGAGATCGTAGCCAGAGTATTGGCAGTCAAATTTGAACTAGGGCTGTTTGAAAACCCATATGTTGAAGAAAAAGACATTGCACTCCAGCAACAACGGACACGGGATATTGCTTACCGCGTGGCCTCACAGTCGGTGGTATTGCTCGAGAACAACGGAATATTGCCGCTCAAGAAAGAAAAGAAGATCGCAGTTATCGGCCCGACGGCGGATGACCAACTCGCGTTGCTAGGTGGATATAGTTTTCCTATCCATCTCATCTTGGGCAATTTGGATGACGATGCCAAGGTATCGAAAACCCTTCTAGAAGCGTTTTGCGAACGTTTCGGTGATGTTATTTACAGCCGTGGCTGCGATATCCTCACCGAGCGTCATGCCAATGCCCCGGTATTTCCTGGGGATGTCGCGATGGCGGTGGGGCAGGAGATGTCTTCTCCGGTGTCTGAGGATACTTCGATGATTGCCGCAGCGGTTGAGCAAGCGCGCAATGCTGCGGTTGCAATAGTGTGTGTTGGCGATTTGGCTGGCTTGTTCCAGACCGGAACGGTTGGCGAGGGATCGGATGCTGACAGCCTTAACCTCCCCGGCGTACAGCAGCAATTGCTTGAAGCTGTTATTGCGACCCGAACGCCTACAGTCGTGGTTGTAACCGGCGGTCGGCCTTATAACTTACAGGGGCTAGAGAACAAGGCGGCTGCAATATTATTCGGTTGGGCTCCCGGTCAGGAAGGTGCGGATGCGTTGGCAGATATCGTGGTCGGTCAGGCGAATCCTTCAGGTCGCTTGACGCTATCGATCCCGAAAAATGCAGGAGCGGTGCCTTACTACTACAACCATAAGCTCAAGAGCAGCGGTACACCAATTGCCTACCATTTTGGCTCTAAGTATAACTTTGGCTATGGCCTGACCTATACCGAGTTCACTTACAGTGATTTGCAGGTTGTTAACCAGCAAATCAGCAATGATGGGCTGGTTGAGCTTTCGGTCACCATTACCAATACCGGTAAACGGGCGGGTTGTGAAGTTGTGCAGCTGTACGTGCATGACAAGTTCGCGAGCCAAGTCCGCCCGGTTAAAGAGCTTAAAGGCTTTTGCCGTGTTGAGTTAGCTGAAGGAGAGGCAAAGAGAGTGTTCTTTACCTTGCCGGTGGATATGCTGAATTTCACCAATGACAGGCAGCAACGGGTGGTTGAGCCCGGGATGTTTGAAGTGATGGTGGGTAAATCCAGTTCAGATATTCAACTCACAACGGAAATATCGGTCACTGGTGAGACGCGAATATTACCGAATCATTGGAATATGCTGTGTCACACTGAGGTGGCTGAAGTTTAATCTTAGGCACTGCAGATGCTCTAATTAGAAAAGCCGACTTAGAGAGTCGGCTTTTTTTGTTGTTATATTCCGCTCTTACTTATGAAAGCCATCAATGGTTATTTGTCCTGCTAATCTGGTAACCCTTTTCCAACTCTGGACAACGCCAAATAGAGAGGCATTTATGAGTAACTGTTTAAATTGCTCACACTTGGCAAGTCCAAATGTGGTTGAGCGCATTCCGCTCCAAGTGCGAATGCGCTGTATCACCTATTACCGCCAGTTTGTTGGTAGAGAGAAAGCGCTGCTTGTTCTCGGCAATTGTTAATGTTGTGGAACCATTTGGCCATTCGCGCAAGATCAAAAAAGCCTATTGCTGAACGTTGTCAGCAATAGGCATCTGGGCAATGGGCTTTGGTGTTATGGTTAGCGTTTTTTCTTGGTTGCGCTATCCATCCAAACAGCGAGGAGCAAAATGGCGCCTTTGACGACATACTGCCAGAATGTCGGTACATCCATCATGCTCATGCCATTATCCAGAGATGCCATGATAAATGCCCCGATGACAGCCCCAATCACGGTACCGACGCCGCCGGCCATACTGGTGCCACCAATCACACAAGCTGCGATGGCATCCAGCTCTGCAATATTACCGGCTGATGGCGAACCGGCTCCTAGTCGCGAGCTAAGGATCAACGCTGCAACAGCCACAAGGAAGCCATTCATGGCATAAACGGACAGCTTGGTTTTTTCGACATTGATGCCAGACAGGCGGCTGGCTTCAATGTTGCCACCGATGGCATAAATACGGCGGCCAAAGGTTGTTTTGTTCGCAATGAACATCCCGATGATAAGCAAGCTTGCCAAAATTAATACCGGAGTTGGTACGCCACGATAGTCATTAAGCATCAAAATCATGCCGAGAACGGCAATACCGATAAGGCTGTTTTTCAACAAATTCTGGGTCGTTGGCGGGTTTGGCAGGTTATATTGTGCTCGCAGGCTATGCTGCTTTTTCTGCCAGCCAAAATAGACACTCAGTACCCCAACCCCAATGATTAAGCCGAGCATATTGGGTAGGTAGCTTTGGCCGATGATCCCCATAGCCTCAGATGTTGGAGCAACCGTGGTACCGTCGGTGATGCCAATCAAGATCCCCCGGAATGCCAGCATCCCGGCGAGGGTTACGATGAAAGAGGGAACTTTACGATAAGCCACCCACCAACCATTCCAAACGCCAAGCAGGAAGCCAGCACTCAGGGTCAGCACAATCGTTAGTGGTAGCGGTAGGTTAAACCACACATCAAGAATGGCAGCGGCGCCACCCAGCAGGCCCATCATCGACCCTACTGAAAGATCAATTTCACCACTGATAATGACAAACACCATCCCGATAGCAAGGATACCGGTGATTGATGTTTGCCTGAATAGGTTGGATATATTCCTCGGTGTCAGGTAGCTCCAGTCAGTCATGATACTGAAGAAAATAGTGATAATGATGATGGCGGCTGCCATGACCAACATCTGCAAGTTGGCCTTTTTCAAATAGTCGAGTAATGGAGCCGAGCCTTTTTGCGGTAACTCTGCGGTTTGTTGTTCACTCATGCTGCTACTCCTTCAGATAGTGCGCAATCCATAATGGCTTCTTGGGTAAGGTTGTTATTGATTAAATTGCCTTTGATCTTTCCTTCATGCATGACCAATACGCGATCGCTGATGCCGAGTATTTCCGGTAATTCAGAGGAGACCATAATGATGCTGATGCCTTTGTTGACCAATGCGAACATCAGCTTGTAGATTTCGTATTTTGCCCCAACATCAATGCCACGGGTCGGCTCGTCGAGGATCAATACTTTGGGTTCGATGGCAAGGAAGCGAGCAAGAATGGCTTTTTGTTGGTTTCCCCCCGATAGGCTCTTTATTGCTAACTCGCTGCTTGATGTTTTTACTTTCAGCTTGTTAATTGAAGACTCGATAGATTGCGATTCTTTGGGCGCATCCAGCACCCCTAATGAGGAGAATGCATCCAGCCCTGACAGGGAGATGTTTTGACCTACCGACATGATAGGAATAATGCCATGGCGTTTTCGGTCTTCCGGCACCATCGCGATACCAAGTTCCAGGGCTTTCTGGCTGCTGTCGATGGCTTGGTGCTTTCCTTGGTAGTGAATCGAAATGGTCGATTTACCTTCGTAGCTTCCGTATAGGCATTGCATCAATTCAGTACGGCCAGACCCCACCAACCCGGAAATTCCTAGGATCTCCCCTTTGCGTAGTTCAAAGCTGGCATCATCGACTTTCTTGATATTGCTTGATGAAGAGTCCCACGCCGTCGCGCCTTTGACAGACAGAATAACCTCACCAATAGGATGGGGTTCTCGAGGGAATAACTGCTTCATCTCCCGCCCGACCATCATGGTAATGATGTCATCCGTTGTCATGTCCTTGGCGTGGCGAGTGCCGATATGTTTGCCATCGCGGATAACACAGATGTGATCGGATATCGCTTTTACTTCGGAGAGTTTGTGTGAAATATAAATGCAGCTGACCCCTTTGGCCTTGAGATCTTTGACCAAGGCGAGCAGGATGTCCGTTTCGGACTCTGTCAGGGGCGCGGTGGGCTCATCGAGTACCAGCAGTTTTGCATTCTTGGATAAGGCCTTGGCAATTTCTACTAATTGCTGTTGCCCCACACCTAAATCACCCACGCGGGTGCTTGGAGAAACAGAGAGTTTGACTTGCTTGAGTAACTTCTCTGTTTCTAAATACATGGTGGTAAAATCAAGAATGCCTAAGTGGCTTTTTTCAGCGCCAAGGAACAGGTTTTCCATGATACTGAGCTCTTTCACCAGCGTGAGCTCCTGGTGGATGATGGCAATACCAAGCGCTTCGGTTTCTTTTATACTGCTGGCCTTTAGTGGTTGTCCTTCAAAGGCGATATCGCCCTCGAACTCCCCGTGGGGGTAGATAGCGCAGAGAACTTTCATCAGGGTTGATTTTCCTGAGCCGTTTTCTCCGCACAAAGAGAGAATCTCGCCCTTTTGCAGGGTGATACTGACGCCATCAAGCGCTTTGACCGGGCCAAAGCGTTTTATAATGTTTTTCATTTCTAGCAGGGTAGACATGGGCAGACTCCGTTGCGACAGCCCCATTGCTGGGGCTGTATGCACCTTACTGTTGGTAAACGTCTTTTTCTGAGTGGAACTTATCAGCAATAACGGTTTTGCCGATATTGGCTTGATTGACCACGATAGGTTCTAGCAAGAATGACGGAACATCTTTCTTACCGTTGTTGAGGGTGGCGTTACTGTCTGGCGTATTGTCGTTGCCAAGTTCGACGGCAATTTCAGCTGCGCGATCAGCAAGAATAGTGATTGGCTTGTAGACGGTCATGGTCTGGGTACCCGCCACGATACGGCGTACCGCAGCGAGATCAGCATCCTGGCCTGAAATCGCCACTTTGCCAGCTAACCCCTGCGCTTCCAGAGCCTGAATCGCACCGCCTGCGGTAGAATCATTGGATGCGACAACAACATCAATCTCGTTGTTATTGGCTGTTAGGGCGTTCTCCATGATCTTGAGGGCATTCTCTGCCAACCATGAGTCAACCCACTGGTCGCCGACAACCTTGATATCGCCGCTGTCGATTTTCGACTGCAATACATTCATCTGGCCCTGGCGGAACAGTTTGGCATTGTTATCAGTTGGTGCGCCGCCCATCAGGAAGTAGTTGCCCGCCGGTGTTGTCTCAAGCATTGCCTGGGCTTGCATTTCACCGACTTTCTCGTTGTCGAAAGATAGGTAGAAATCAAGATCTGCGTTGTTGATCAAGCGGTCATAAGCCAGCACCTTGATGCCGTCCCTTTTCGCTTCCCGGATCACGTTGGTTAGCACTTCCCCGTTGTACGGAATAATGACCAGCACATCGACACCACGGGAAATCATATTCTCAATTTGGGCGATTTGTGTTTGTTCGTTACCGTTAGCGGATTGTACGAAGACTTTTGCCCCTAAAGACTCCGCTTTATCGACAAAAATATCTCTATCTTTCTGCCACCGCTCCAGTCTCAGGTCATCAATCGCCATACCGATTGTGACCGTTTTCGCCAAGGCAGAGGTACTCAGTAAACTCACCGATAGTGCGCAGAGCAGGGTGATGAACTTTTTCATGGAAAATCCCTTATTTTTCTATTTTTAAAATGAATAAGAACGTTATTGCATTAACCAATTTAGGGGATTAAAGGTGGCTTTCCATGATGGGATTTATTTAGATATTTACGTTTTTTTGTTTTTAATTGAGAGTGTGACTGCTGTACATATTTTGGTCAAAAAAGGGTGTCAGGGGTCACAGTCTATTGGGTGCGAGAAGGGAGTGTATCTTAACTGTTTTTCCAAGCTGCAATAAAAACAAAGGCCACCTCAGTGGCCTCTTTTCTCTTTTTATCGAAGATAGGGATAGGTGTAATTACCCATTAACCAATCGTTGATGGAGCGAGTCTTTCAACTCGGCTCTTTGGTGCTTCAGTTCGTGCATTGCGATATCGTCGATAGGGGAGCCACTGAGTTCCAATTCGCGGATCTCTTTATCTAGGGCATCATATTTTGAGGCATCTTTGGCAAAAATTTCGTTATTGGCAGATAAGCTAAAAATCGTATCTTTGAACTGTGGAAACTCGCTGAGCAGTGAGTGATCTTCTCCTAACATACAACCTCCTAAACCAACCTGAAAAATAGTTAAACTCGGGCTAATTGCACCTAATAGGATAGCAGCTTTGGCAGTATCGACCGGACATCATGATAAAAAATAGAAGGAAGTGCCATTAAACTTTGAAAACCAATAGCTTGATCACCTTTTGGCCTTATCCTGGAGTGACAATCAGGCCCAATGGTTCGAGCAGTTGTTCTTGCTGCCAGTCACAAATCATGACCCCTTTTAACTTCACCCTTCTAGGATCTAGCCCGGTTAGGTCGACGTGGCAAAGGTTACACTCTTCAATATCAAATTGGCCCCAACTCTCAGGTGAAAATTCTCCCCGGCTAAGATCTGAGCCTTTGAGAGAGGCGCCATGCAGGTTGGCACCTACCCAGCGGTTTTCGAACAATTCGCACTGCTCGAGCTTTTGGTTTTCCAGGTTGGCATAAGCGAGGTTGCTTGCCGAGATGTAGGCCGAGCAAAAGTAGCTTTTTTGGGTCAGGTAGTTGGCAAAGCTGGCTTGGGCGAAGTTGGCTCCTTTGAGGTTGCAGGCACGTAACTCAATGGCAAAACACTGTGCCCCTCTGAAGTTTGCCATGCTCATGTCGCAGTCTTTGAAACCGGCCTCCTTGAGTTTGGCATATTCGAACTGGCAGCCTTCGACTTCGCCACGTTCGATAAACTGGCAGTTGACGAATTCGGCTTCACTCAGATTGGCTCGGTTGAAGTTACAGCGAATGAAGGTACAGTTTTCGAACTGAGCATATTCAAAGTTTTGCTCAGAAAAATCGTGGTCAATATAGGTTTGGTCTTTCATTGATTTTGTCATTATTTGTCGTCTTTATATGGCCAGATTACAGCTAAAAATGGTTGAAAAGCCAGAGAAAAATGCGAATAAAAACCAACTTTTTTGAGTGCTTTTAAATGGCTAAAATAACAGGTTAAATCAGCCTTTTGAGAGGTTTTCTTGGGATGATTTAACGGGCGTAACTACTTAAATTGTTTTGAGCCTACAGGGCTTCTAGGTGGGCTTTAGGCTGCTTGGTGTACTAAATGATTAGCTGAGCTGGATTGGCTTGGTTGTCAATTAAGCAATAGCCCATAGAGACAGGGCTATTGGGCTACAGAGGGCAAGCATTATTGGAGGGCGAACAGCTCAACATCCGTTTGATTTTTCCGAGCTAGCTCTTTGAGATCATCACAGTACTTTTTGCTGGTTTCACTGAGTTGGGTAATTTCCTGCGCGCCTTGGTTAAGGCTGTGAATACTGTTTAGTAGCGATTTACTGGCAATACTTTGTTCTTCAGCCGCACAACTTACCTGGGTACTCATATCATGAACCGAGTCAATATCGTTAAGTAGGCTGTCGTAGATCCGGCAAACCGTTTCTGCTTCCAATGTACTGTCCTTGACCGAGTGAACACACTCTTGCATCTGAGTCACGACGTTTAATATTCCTGTGTTTAGGTCGTTGATAGTCGACTCGATATTGTTGGTAGAGCCGCGGGTTTGCTCTGCGAGCAGCCGGACTTCGTTGGCAACTACAACAAACCCCTTGCCGTGTTCCCCGGCTCTTGCCGCCTCTATTGCCGCGTTAAGGGCGAGTAGGTTAGTTTGATCAGAGATTTTACGAATAACCTGCAAGATGGCACCCACATTGTTATTTTGTTCCAGCAATTGCTCGATTTGCTGATTGCAGTGGTTGAGTTTGTCTTTTAGCGCAGAAATCGACAGAATGTTTGCCTGAGAGGCCGCTTTGCATTGCAGGCTGTTTGTTTGGGTATTAATAACGACTTCTTGTGTTTTGCATGCCATTTGGGCGACTTCGTCAATGGTTGTTGTCATCTGCTCCATAGCCGCAGTCATATCCGTGACATTACTAGACTGCTCTTGGCTGATGGTAAGTGCCAATCCCGCTTGTTCCATTACCGACTGGGTTTTGCCCGCTACATTGTCAGCGCTGGTTTTGATTGATGTAACCGTTGCCTGAAGCGCTTGTTTTACCTTGTTTGCTTGGTGGCCAATTTGGCCAAACTCATCGTCGGTAATTGGTAAGTCCCTGCCAGTTAAGTTCTTGTCTGAAAGAAGAGCCAGTGCAGATAAAATTGAGTGTATAGAGCGTTTTATTTTCAGGGTAATAAATGTGCTGAAAAAAAGCGCAACCCCTATGCTGATGATGAATAGAATTAATATCCTCTGCGAGGCGGCTGAAGCTGAATGTTGAGATTGTTGGTTTGCGCTGCGGATTGACGTGACAAGTATGGTTTCAATTTCAGCTATCATGGCTTTTAAAGCCGTATGATTTTCGGCAAAGGATTTTAGTTGCTGGTTAGCAATTTCTTCATGCTCCAATTTTGCAATATGTTGGAGTAGAACCCCTTTCTCATTTTCGACGGCATAAAAAACGGGGGAGAGGAGTTGTTCGAGTTGTTGGGTCGATTGTTTATCTCTTTCCTTTAACTGGGCGGTTTTTCGCTGTAATAAGCGAATATGGCGATCAAGGTTAGATTTGATGATCCAGGCTTCATCGGTTGTATTTTGCAACAGTATTCGGTGTATCAGTCGGTCGGCAGATTCGGTATGGAAACGTAAAAAATCGAGGTCGCGAACTTGGATAGATTCACTTTCCGTGTAATTTGCTAAATCATTTTTTATTTGAATGGATTGTTGTTCATATTGCAGGGCACTCGATTGGGCGCTTATCGCGGCGGCTGCACTTCGATCTTTAGCGTCAACCTGTGATAGCACGAGGGGAGTGAAGCTGTTTAATACTTCGTTAAATGTACCTATCTGCTCTTCATTTAACAGCGGCATCAGATAAGAAAGCTCTTGTTGGTTCAGCATCTGTTGTAGAGAATCGATACTGTTATTGATATCAGAAGCTGAAATCAACAGGTTTGTATTTGGTGCTGCTGTCGTGTTTCTCAGAGAAGTATTGGGGGAATACATCAGTGCTAAGTTAGTACTGTCAAAGATGTGAGTACTAAGGTTTGAAAAATACCGAAGAGGAGTCACTGTATTATATTCGGTTTTTTCTATTTCATTTACCAGATAACGAGAATTGTTAAAAGCGGTTATTGATACTGAAGAGATGAGCAAGATCAAAGTAATGAAAACAAAGATAACTTGTTTAATAATAGACTTCATATTAGAGGTAATAATAAAAAATAATGTGATTAATTATAATTATATTGTTTGTGGTGATAATGTGATCTGTTTCCTTAACATCTTGATGTTTCATCGATTTGTGTCACATATTTAATTATTGCTCTTATGGGTTTAAGGTCATGATTATATGTGTTTTTTTGTTTTTGCTCTAAGGGTCGGTGAAAATAAAATAGCATAAGCACGATGTGAAATTCAGTAAGGTTTACAGCTGTAAATAAAGGTTATCAAAATCCAAAAAAACGTAATAGATATATCTGTGGTTATTAGACAGTATAAGCTTATAGGATATGCGTTAGAAGAGGGTCAATGCTAGGGTTATAAAAAGTCGTCTTGAAAAGCAATCATCAAATAAATGACGTGATAGTTAATGCTGCTGAAATAGTTGTCATTCAGTGAGCATACTTTACCTAGCAAACGCGCTATAACTTTGGTTTTATAAATCTATTTATTTAATCAATTAATTATAAAAATGAGTAAACACTGGAATATAATATGATCAATATACCTCAAGTGAAACTAGGTATTGTCGCTGTAAGTCGTGATTGTTTTCCTCTTTCACTTTCTGAAATGCGCCGTAAAGCTGTTGTTGGATCTTGCGTTGCTAAAGATGTCGAAGTTGTTGAACTACAAACGATCATCGAAAACGAAAATGATACGGTAAAAGCGCTGGAAGAGGCCGCTGTTCTGGGCATTAATTCTCTAGTGATCTATTTGGGTAACTTTGGTCCTGAAGGCCCTTTGACCCAGATGGCTCAGCGCTTTGATGGCCCGGTTATGTTTGTCTCTGCAGCCGAGGAGTCAACGTCTTGCTTGGCTGACATGCGTGGCGACGCATACTGCGGCATGCTCAATGCCTCATACAGTGCTAACCTGCGTAATATTCGCCCTCATATTCCACCATATCCAGTGGGTACGCCGGATGAAGTGGCAACAATGATCAAAGACTTCGTACCGGTAGCCCGTACTATTTTGGGTTTGAAGAGCTTGAAGATCTTTAGTTTTGGCCCTCGCCCACACGATTTCGTAGCCTGTAATGCGCCTATCAAGGCACTTTTTGACCTAGGCATCGAAATCATGGAAAACAGTGAGCTTGATCTGTTGGATCTCTACCAGCAAGCGGAAGGCCACCCAGATATTCCTGCCATTATTGAAGACATGGAAAAAGAACTCGGTGACAACAACCCATATCCCGATCTGCTGCCGAAGCTAGCTCAATATGAAGTCGCACTGCTTGAATTCCACAAG
Organism: Photobacterium sp. AWH4_225; assembly: GCF_056158405.1. Lineage (NCBI taxonomy): Bacteria > Pseudomonadati > Pseudomonadota > Gammaproteobacteria > Vibrionales > Vibrionaceae > Photobacterium > Photobacterium sp. AWH4_225. The sequence continues at coordinate 1,662,317 of NZ_JBSWTF010000004.1, forward strand.
AACAATCTAGGCTCTTCGACCTTCGGTATTTTTGCCAACAAGTGCTGGCCTTCATTCGAGAAGTTCTTCGGCTTCGTGCCATGCTATGTTAATGCGCGTCTGGCCGAGCGTGGTATTCCGGTAGCCTGTGAAGTTGATATTTACGGTGCGCTTTCTGAGTACATGATCACTTGTGCGACGAACCATCCTGCCACCCTGCTTGATATCAACAATACAGTCCCGAAAGATATGGTTGAGAAGAATGCAGCAGCGATGGGGGATTACACTGCCAAAGAGCTGTTTATGGGCTTCCACTGTGGTAATACGGCACCAAGCTGCATGAAAAACTCTCAGCTGCGTTTCCAGAAAATCATGCATAGCCTAATGGAGCCAGGACAAGCACCAGATATCACCCGAGGTACACTGGAAGGGCAAATTAAAGCAGGAGAGGTCACCTTGTTCCGCTTGCAGTCTACCGCAGATACCAAGCTTCGTTCTTACGTAGTACAAGGGGATATTCTGGATATCGATCCTGAGTCATTTGGCTCGATTGCGGTGTTTGCTATCCCTGAAATGCAGCGCTTCTACCGTCATGTACTGGTTCAAAAGCGTTATCCACACCATGCAGGTATCGCATTCGGTCATGTTGGTAAGACCCTGTACCAGGTTCTTGATCTACTGGGTGTCACGGATATTGATTACAACCAGCCTAAAGACGAGCGTTACCCAAATGAAATACCAAGTGTTTTCCTTGGGTAAGTTTGGCTGAACCGATAAATATAGGGAGCTTTGACAGCTCCCTTTGTTTTTATTGGAGGCTATTTAGCGGTGACTAATATTTTCCTAACGATATCCAGGGTCAGGTCGCCGCTCTCCGATAGGGCTGTCATCCCGAGGTTTTCAAGATTTTGAATGACGCGATCAATACCTTCGTCATCGATGCCGTAGTGAGATAGGCGGGTGACGATATCGAGGGAATTAAAGAAGGCTTCTGTTTGGTCGATAGCCTTGTCAATTTTCTCGTCATCCGAGCCAGTGTGAATATCCCACACCCGTTCTGCAAACTGAATGAGCTTATCCCGTTTATGGTCTCGTCTTTCGCGTAAGAGGTGCGGCAATACAATGGCAAGAGTTCTACCGTGGGCAATACCAAATAACGCGGTAAGTTCATGACCAATCATATGGGTTGACCAGTCTTGGGGAACACCAGCGCCAATCGTGCCGTTCAGGGCACTGGTTGCTGACCAAATGAAATTCTTCCTTGCTTCAGTATCTTGGTTGTCTTGATAAGTGATAGGGCCGATTTCAATTAAGGTCTTTAATATCCCTTCCGCTGTACGGTCCTGCACCATGGCTTGAACGGGTACTGTCAGGTATTGCTCGATAACGTGAATAAACGCATCTGCCACCCCATTGGCAATTTGTTCTTTGGGGAGGGTGAGGGTGAGATCCGGATCCAAGAACGAAAATGTTGGGAAGGTGAGGGGAGACATAAATACCATCTTTTGGCCGTTCAGGGTGACAACGCCTCCCATGTTCATTTCAGAGCCAGTGGCTGGAAGGGTAACAACGCAGCCAAGCGGTAATGCTGATTCGGTAGGAACGGGCGTGAAGCCGTTGAACAATATATTTTGGTACTCTTCCGTGGCATAGTTCACTGCCAAGGCTATGAACTTAGTACCATCCATGACTGAGCCGCCACCGACGGCGAGAAGAAAATCAATGTCATGCTGTTTGGCAAGCTTGGTTGCCTCTACCAAGGTCTCAAATTTCGGGTTGGCTTCAATACCACCAAACTCTATGACCTTCCGATCACCCAATGCGGCGACAACTTTGTCAATCGTGCCGAACTTCTTGGCGCTTTGACCACCAAAGGTCACCATCACTTTGGCATTGGCCGGAATAAGCTTATCTAATTCGCCGAGCCGGTCTTGGCCGAAGACAATATGGGTTGGATTGTAATAATCGAAATCAAGCATCTTTTCTCTCCGTGTTGTTAACGTTGATCAGAGACCGTTATCTTGTGGTGCATTTGAGTCTACCGACTTTATGCTTAGCCGCCGTTAGCCAAATGTGTCAAGGTGCTGGCAGAGTACGCCATGTAGAAAAAAGGCCTCCACAAGGGAGGCCAAAACATCCAAACTCATCGGGGGTAAGTTTTTCAGGAGTCAGGAGTGGATGAAAAAGTGGATTACCACCACATATCAATCTGAGCGCCGACAATGACGTCGCTGTCTTTGCCTGGGTTGCCGCCCGAGACACCCTCAGAACCTTGGATGTAGGTGGCAAGCAGGCGGATTTCAGGTGCAGGGCCGAAACCGGTATCAACCGTCCAAGTAGGCGCGATGGTGGCTTTGTAGGTCGCATCATCGGTAATAGAGCTATCGGTATAGCCAAACTCAGAGGCGATCACGAAGTTATCGATTGATGGCATGGTGTAGACAGGGCGAACCATGGCATACCAGTACGAGTAATCTTTTTCGCCGTCAGCACTACGGATGGTGTTGATGCCATCGTAGTCTGTGTACTCATAGCCGATAGCTGGGAAGAACAGCCAGTCACCGGCAAATAGCCCACCATAGGCTTGCAGGCGAACAGAAATGTCATCATCTTTGACTTTAGACATCTCACCTTGGTTGTCGCCGCTGAATGCGTAACTGCCAGGGCTATAAGCGTTATAGTTGGTGAAGGTACGGCCAAGCATTGCACCTGAGCCTAGACCCATACCCGTTTGCAATGACACGGTTGAAAACCCTTCACCAAGGGCAAAAAAGCCTTCTGGATTGTAGGCAATATTAGCCTCGATACCGCTGGTGGCATATTCATCGCCGTTCACGTTGTCGGCCATGTATTTCGCCAAGGCTTCAATACGCCACTGGCCATAGTCAGCTCGGACATGGAGGGCGTGCAGCATTTCGTTTAGGTTGGCATTTTCGTTATTTGTCTCGGACTGGTTACTAGCAATGTAGGCAAAATCCCAAGCACCATTACCCAATTCCATGTTTTGGACACCCACACCGGTACCTGAGTAGTCGGTATAGAAGAAATCGGTCATGAAGATATAGTTGTCACGGCCGTAGTAGCGCTGACCGCCCCAAAGTGTGCCCGTTGAAGTGACACCGTCAAATTCAACGAAAGCTTCAATTAGGCCCGTTGCCTTACCGTCGATATTGGCAAAACCGTTGCTGCCATGACCATTGGGGTTGTCCTGTCCCAGACGGGCATTGATACGCACGCTTTTATCACTTTCAGACCAATCCCAGCGATTCATGAAAGCGAGTTCCCAAAAATCGTCAGCCTCGAGACCTAATCGGCCTAGTGTTTCTTTTTGCCCGGCATAAGGAACCTGGGTGAAGTCATTACTGGCGCTGGAAAAAACGCCGGCACGTGCATAGCCATGAAATTCAAAATCCATCGTTGCTTCTTCTGCAGTAGCTGAAGGAACCGATATCGCAGTTAGGCCAACAATAGCCAAAGCTTTAGTGACAGCAGATAGTTTCATTAAATGATGCTCCATTTCATTGTTTTATTTAGATTGCTAGATGTGTACAGAGTGTTGGCAGTAAACACAGTAATTCGACAGGAAAACTATAAAATGCCTGAATAAGGTTTTTGAGTGATGTTAGTCACGTGAGGTTTGAATATTTGGTGATATTAATCACTGAAGTGAATTAACATAAACTTAAAAGTTAAATCCTGTAATTTGTCTAATAAATATTTATATTGATAGCATTTTAAGGCTTATTTTTATCATATTTGTTTTTATGATTTCGATTTTTTGTGAGTGTTGATGACCTGTTATGGTCGTCACATTTACTGCCTTGACGAACTTTCAATCACACTACAACAATATATTTGTCTTCCACTGTTATCCGTTTTCTCTCTGTACCAATTAAGTTAATGGATAACTGAAAATTAAAATGTATCGATAAATAAAATGGAGCTACCCAAATATGTTGAAGGTTCATATGAAGGGAAAATATATTGCAACATCAATTTGTGCTGGACTGATGATGTCATCAGCCGCTTTTGCTGATACCACTGTCCGTATGCTGCATATTGAAACCGACTCTAATGTGCTTGGCGTATGGAATGAAATTGCACAAGAGTTTGAAGCTGAAAATCCGGGCATCGAGATCAAGATTGAATTCTTGGAAAATGAGGCATTCAAGGCGAAGCTGCCGACATTGCTGCAGTCCCGCCAGCGTCCTGACGTTTTCTACAGCTGGGGGGGCGGTAATTTCCAAGTCCGTGCTGAGGCTGGTTTACTTGAGGATATGGCTGACTACTCCAAGGGCATGCAGGCCAACCTCTCTGATGCCGGGATGAATGCCTTTAAATATCAGGATCACCAGTACGGTGTGCCGTACATGGTGAGTCAGGTTGGCTTTTGGTACAACAAGGCGCTGTTTGACAAAGCGGGAATCAAGGCTGAAGAAATTGAAACTTGGGATGACTTCCTTGCTGCTGTTGAGAAGTTAAAGCAGGCTGACATTACCCCGATCGCTGTCGGTGGCGCTGATAAGTGGCCAATGCACTTCTACTGGAGCTATTTGGCAATGCGTGCCGGTGGCCAGCAAAGCTTCGAGTCTGCGATGCGTGATGAAGGCGATGCTTTTGCCAGCGAACCTTTTGTCCGTGCGGGTGAAGAACTCAAGCGTTTGGCCGCCCTAAAACCGTTCCAATCAGGTTTCATGGCTGCAGGCTACGGTGAGGCAGCGGGCTTGTTCGGCGATCATAAGGCAGCAATGCACCTAATGGGTGATTGGGACTACAACTACCAGGCTCAGCAATCGATATCGGGCAAAGGGGTTGAAGATAAAGATCTTGGCTGGCTTAACTTCCCTGCGCTGGCTGATGCAAGCGGAAATGCAACAGATACGCTAGGGGGCATTAATGGTTTTGCTTTTGCCAAAGGGGCAAAACCTGAGTCGGCCAAGTGGATGGAGTTCTTCTTGAATGAGCAGAGCCAAACCAAATTGGCAGCTATCGATCAAATCATCCCTGTTGCCAAAGGGGCAGATGCCGGGTTGCAAAATCCATTCAAGCAGAAAATTGCCCAGACGATTGGTAGTGCGGGATGGCACCAAGTGTTCTTTGACCAAGCATTGGGTGCGGATGTAGGCGGTGTGGTTAACGATATTTCTGTGGGTATTGTTACTGGTGATCTTTCCCCGGAAGAAGCTGCCGAGCAAGTTCAAGAAGCCTGGGAAATGCGCTAATTCCTGCTGGCGAAAAGATTAGAAAATAAGTTCTTGTGACGAGAGGCAGGAATATGCTTTGGGATGTTCCTGCCTAATTTAAGTAAATGGAGTTATCATGAGCGAGCAGCTAGCAAGCTTGCCACCGAAAAAAGAGCCTTTTTCTTTTTCCGCTTGGCTAAGTAAGCATAATCATGGCAATAGGCTATTATCATTAATAATATTTCTGCCGCCTGCATTATTATTATTTACGATTTTTGTTATTTTACCTTTAGGCGAGGCAGCGTATTACAGCTTTTTTAAATGGAATGGATACGGCGTTCCGACTAATTTTATTGGCTTTGATAATTATACACGCCTCTTTAAGCACAGTGCTTTTGAAACAGCTTCAATAAATACACTGAAAATTATCGTTGTGTCGCTGGTAATCCAGCTTCCACTAGCGCTGATTGTGGCCTTGAATATTTACAAGAAAAGTTGGAGCAATAGCTTTTTCCGGCTGATTTTCTTCTTGCCTTATATTTTGGCAGAAGTGGTAGCCGGTCTGATTTGGCGTTTTGTCTTTGACGGCGACTACGGTGTGATGGCCGGTATGGCAGAAACACTGGGCACCGAGCCTTGGTACATATTGGCAGATCGTGAATGGGCGTTCACCGCGATATTGGTGGTGATTGTGTGGAAGTACTTTGGCTTTCATATGATGATTTATATTGCTGCACTACAGGGGGTGCCAAAGGATCTGACGGAAGCTGCCAAGCTTGATGGTGCATCGCGGCTACAGACGATTTGGCACGTCAAGATCCCGCTAATTATGTCAGGGATAAAGGTATCGGTGTTCTTCAGTATTCTTGGTGCCTTGCAAACCTTTGATCTCATCATGCCATTGACCGGCGGTGGTCCTTCGCATTCCAGCCACTCTTTGGTTACCTATCTGTATACCTTCGGTATTACCCGGATGAACGTCGGCTTTGGTAGTGCGGTGGGTGTGGTCCTATTCTTGGCCTGTGTCATTTTCGCATTCACTTACCAAAACACCATCCAGAAAGAGCGGGGTTAACTTCATGTCCATGATTAAAGTAAACAAAGTGGAATGGATCCGGATCATATTCTTAATGCTGGTGGCTGGGTTCGTGTTATTTCCTATGATTGCCACCTTGTTTGGCGGGTTTAAAAGCCTGGGGGAGCTGCGGACCAACCCGTTCGGTATCCCGGTGCAGTGGGAGTTCGAGCACTATCAGGCTATTTTTGCTGATGGCTCTATCTGGCGACTGATGAAAAACTCACTGGTGATTGCGGGCTTGTCGGTAATTCTGACCTTGCTGTTTGGCACCATGACGGCTTTTACCTTCTCTCATATTAAATTTGCTGGTTACCGTTATGTCTATAGCTATTTCCTGATGGGCATGATGTTCCCCGCAGCCGCAGCGATCTTGCCGCTGTTTTTGAAGATCCGTGATCTGCAATTGCTCGATACCCTGCCGGGGATCGTGATCCCGCAGGTCGCTTTTGGTCTGGGTTTCAGTATCTTGTTATTCCGGACGTTCTTCGAGCAATTGCCTAAAGAGTTGTTTGATGCCGCTCGTGTCGATGGCTGTAGCTACATGCGGTTCTATTGGCATGTCATTTTGCCATTGTCGACACCGATCTTGGCAACGGTCGGCGTGTTTGTGTTGGTCGGCAGTTGGAATAACTACCTGTTGCCGCTATTGGTGCTGAATAGTGATGAGATGTACCCGTGGACATTGGGCATCATGCAGTACCGCGGCGAGTACGGGATCGCCTGGAACAAAATACTGGCATATGTTTCGGTAACCATTACCCCTGCGATTGCCTTCTTCTTGTTGGCTCAGAAATACATTGTTGCCGGCCTGACCGGTGGTGCTGTCAAAGGTTAAGTGCGCATTTAAGGACAAAGGAAATTATTATGGCGTCTGTTGAATTTAAACATATTGATAAAATTTATCCGGGCAATGTGCACATTGTGAAGGATTTCAATCTGAGGATTGAAGATGGCGAATTCATTGTATTTCTGGGGCCATCAGGCTGCGGAAAGTCGACAACCCTGCGTATGTTGGCGGGGCTGGAAGATATCTCCGGCGGTGAGATCACCATTGGCGACAAGGTGGTCAACGAGCTTGAACCCAAGGACAGGGATATCGCGATGGTATTCCAAAGTTACGCGTTATACCCGCATATGACCGTGTACGAAAACATTGCGTTTGCATTGAAACTAAGTGGTTTGGATAAGAATGAAATAGAACAGAAAGTTAGGCCAGTGGCTGACATGCTGCAGCTGACACCTTTACTGGAACGTAAACCGAAAGCCTTGTCCGGTGGCCAGCGCCAGCGGGTTGCCATGGGACGTGCGATGGTGCGTACTCCAGAGGTCTTCCTGTTCGATGAACCGTTGTCGAACCTTGATGCGAAGTTGCGAAATTCGATGCGCAGCGAGATCAAGGCGATGCACAAGAAGTTGAACAAGACCACTATTTACGTGACCCACGATCAGGTGGAAGCGATGACCTTAGCCGACAGAATTGTGATTTTGCGTGATGGTAAGGTTGAGCAAGTCGGTACGCCTTACGAAATTTATCATAACCCGGCTAACAAGTTTGTAGCTGGCTTTATTGGTAGCCCGACCATGAACTTGTTCCCGGTCACCCTCGAGCAAAGCGAAGGTTGGCAATTGAATTTGCAAGGTCAGACGATCCCATTAGTGGGTGAGCTAGACATTGAAGATGAAAGTGTTGAGCCAGGCCAGCATGTGGTGATGGGGATCAGACCAAGTGATATTCATCTATCTCCGGCAACATTGGCGGCCCCGGTTGAAGTGAAAGGGCAGGTGGTACAATCAGAGCTGTTAGGCTCGACAGTTCAGTTGACTTGCCAAATCGGTGACTACCAGCTGGTGGTTGAAGCGGCTTCAACGGAACAAATCGAGGAAGGGAGCGAACGTGCGTTATATTTGGATAGCTCCCAGCTGCATTTGTTCGATGACGAAAGCGGCAAGTCGGTGTACACGGCATCTGCTATTGAGATGATGGGAAGTCATTCTCCGCAAACCGTTGCGCTGGCTTAGGGGGAATCGTAACCAAACCAGCCTCCAGCAATTAGCTGGAGGCTGGGGGCTGATAAACAACTCGAGAGCAAAGGTTATTGTTTGCTGACTCGGTAGTCTTTTGGAGTGAGGTCTAGGTTTTTCTTAAACACGGTATACATGTATTGCAATGATGGATAGCCGCACAAAGAAGCAATCTCGACAATGGGCAACTCCGTTGAAGCCAGTAGGTGGCAGGCTTGATGTAGCTTTGAGTTATGGATTTCTTGGTGGATAGAGTGGCCACGCTCTTCTTTGAATCGAGCCTCTAGGTTGGAGCGGGAGACGCCGACAAAACTCAGTACTTGTTCGACCTTGATCCCCTTGCAGGCATTATGGCGGATATAGTGCATGGCCTGGATCACGTAAGGGTCTTTGAGCGCCTGAAAGTCTGTACTCTGCCTTTCGAACACTTGAGTCGGTGGAATAATGACCCTAGCCGGCGCAGCGGGAGCCGTTGCCTGAGGACTGGTTAATTGGCTATGGAGCAACTTGGCGGCACGATAGCCCATAGACTTACATCCCTGCCCGACAGAGCTGAGCGACACCCGGGTGAGATAGCGGGCGAGCTCTTCGTTATCGATGCCAATCACGGCAATTTTATCGGGGACCATCAAGTTCAGGTGATCACAAACCTGCAGTAGGTGACGAGCCCGGGAGTCCGTCACGGCGATGATACCGGTAGGGGTAGGAAGTCGCTGCAGCCAGTCGGCAAGGCGGTTCATGTCATACTGCCAAGTTTGCGGGGTGGTTTCATTTCCTCGGTAAACCGCGCCGTAATAGCCTTCGTCTTTGACGATTTTATGGAAGGCTTTTTCCCGCTCTTGGGCCCAGCGTTTCCCTGGGTGCTCAGGCAGGCCATAAAACGCAAAGTTTTCCAGCCCTTTATCGCGCAAATGATGGAAGGCCGTTTCTACCAAACTGTGGTTGTCGGTCGCGACATAGGGCACATTAGGATAGTCCTCGCCATTTTGATAAGAGCCACCCACCCCGATAATCGGGATATCCAACTCAGACAGGAAATGCACTATTTCAGGATTATCATAGTCCGCAATGATCCCGTCACCGACCCAATCCTTGATATTGTCTAAGCGCGTGAGGAAGTCTTCTTCGAGGAAGATATCCCAGTCGCATTGCGTTGCCTGAAGGTATTCTCCAATACCTTCGATGATTTGCCTGTCATAAACTTTATTGGCGTTGAACAGCAAAGTGATACGGTATCTTTTATTCATGAGGATTATGGTAACTCCTGCTAAAAATCATAAAACGGATACTATCAGTGGTAAAATGAACACTGTGTGACGAGCCCCTCACTCGTGAAATCCGAGAAATCCGGTAACAAAAAACATAATTGTCCTGGATGCAACGTTTCGCCAGCATGGAGTCATTAACGTGAATTGATGTCTCAGAAGGAAAACAAGATGTTTATCGGTATTGATTTGGGAACCTCCGGTGTCAAAGTCGTACTGCTGGATGAAAGCGGTCTTATTGTCGGTGCCGAAACGGTTCCATTAACGGTATCCCGCCCAGCACCTTTGTGGTCAGAGCAAAATCCACAGCAATGGTGGCAGGCAACGGATCAGGCCATTTTGGCATTGCGCGAAAAAGTCGAACTATTCAATGTGCGGGCGATTGGTTTATCTGGCCAGATGCATGGTGCGACCCTATTGGACAGTGATGGGAACGTGTTGCGTCCTGCTATTTTGTGGAATGACGGCCGCAGTTTTGCGGAATGTGAAGAGCTAGAAGCGCTGGTTCCGAACAGTCGTGACATTACCGGTAATATTATGATGCCGGGCTTTACCGCACCTAAGCTGAAGTGGTTGCAGCGCCACGAACCTGAATGTTTTGCCAATATCGATAAGGTTCTGCTACCAAAAGATTACCTGCGTTACTGCCTAACCGGCGACTTCGCTTCCGACATGTCAGATTCTGCCGGTACATTGTGGCTGGATGTTGCCAAGCGTGATTGGAGTGATGAGCTGTTGGCTGCAACTGGCTTAACTCGCCACCATATGCCGGAGCTGTTCGAAGGTTCTGATGTAACTGGCACCCTGTCTCCAGAGCTTGCACAACGCTGGGGGATGCCATGCGTACCGGTTGTTGCTGGTGCGGGTGATAATGCCGCCGGTGCTATCGGTGTGGGGATTACCCAGCCGGGACAGGCCATGATTTCATTGGGTACCTCAGGTGTTTACTTTGCGGTCAGTGACGGCTTCCTAGCTAACCCAGAGTCAGCCCTTCATAGCTTCTGCCATGCACTACCGGGCACTTGGCATTCAATGTCGGTTATTTTGAGTGCAGCCTCTTGTCTCGCATGGGTGGCTGAACTGACTCACGCCGAGAGCGTACCGGCGCTCCTAGAAGAAGTGGCAGAACAAGCCTCTGAAGACTCAGATCTGATCTTCTTGCCATACCTGTCTGGTGAGCGAACCCCGCACAATGACCCAACGGCGAAAGGCGTGTTCTTTGGCATGACGCACACCACCAAGCGTGCTGATTTGGGTAAAGCGGTATTGGAAGGTGTGGGCTTTGCGTTTGCAGATGGCTTGGATGCATTGCATGCAACCGAGCTGGTTCCAGAGGAAATCTCACTGATTGGCGGTGGTGCCCGCAGTGCATACTGGCGCCAGATGCTGGCCGATATCTTCGGCAAGGCATTGACCTACCGCGCGGGTGGTGATGTTGGCCCTGCACTGGGCGCAGCCCGTTTGGCGCACTTGGGTGTAGCGGAAAAAGCGGTACTGTCTGATATCTGCCCTGTTCCTGGATTAGTACAAGTGCATGAGCCGAATTTGGTAAAACATGCGAGTTACAGCGCCAAGCGTGAGAAATACCAGCAGTTGTACCGACGCTTGAAGGGCATGTTCTAACACGCTTTTTATATCGGAAATGCGCCACCTGAATCCACCAGGTGGCGCAGTTAATAAGGAGTCGAGATGCAAAAAAGGATTATAGGAAAAGCATTAGTCAGCCCGATAGGAATGGGATGCTGGGCAATCGGCGGGCCATTCTGGGAAGGGGATAAGCCACTAGGCTGGGGGCAGGTTGATGACAAGGAATCGATAAGGGCGATTCATGCAGGCCTCGATGCCGGTGTTAACTTTATCGATACTGCCAATATCTATGGTGCTGGTCACAGCGAAGTGGTGATCGGAAAAGCCATTGCAGGGCGACGTGATCAGGTTGTTTTGTCGAGCAAGGTCGGGTTTGATTGTGATGTGCAGTCCAAGCAAGTGTTAGGGGCCTTTTCTAAACTCGGAGAGATCAGGCAAATGCTTGAAAATAGCTTGCAGCGCTTGGGCACCGATTATCTGGATATCCTTTTCCTCCATATCGGTGACTTGCCGCTAGAGGAAGCGATTGCTGTTCGCGAGACCTTGGATAACTTGGTCAGCGAGGGGAAGATTAACAGTTTCGGCTGGAGTACGGATCTCATCGACAGGGCTGAATGTTTTGCCCAGAGCCCTCATTGTGCCGCCATCCAGTTTGAGCAAAATGTCTTTAGCCCGAACCTTGCAATGACCTCCCTGTGTGAAAACAAGCGCTTGGCGGCGATAAACCGTGGCCCTTTGGCGATGGGATTGCTCAGCGGGAAATACAGTACAGGCGCGGCACTGAGTGACAGCGATATTCGCAAAGTATCACCCGACTGGCTGAAGTATTTCAAAGACGGGCAAGCGGCACCTGAACTTATCAGTCGCTTGGATGCGATTCGCGACGTCTTAACCAGTAACAACCGCACTTTGACCCAAGGGGCACTGGCTTGGCTATGGGCGTTAAGCCCTAATAATATCCCTATTCCGGGCTTTAGAACCGTTGAGCAAATCACCTCTAACGCCATGGCCATGGAAAAGGGGCCGCTGACAGCAGCGCAGTTGGGTGAGATTGCTGAGTTGTTAGAGTCGACCTGATAATAGGTGATATTGTTGCTAAGTCGGAAAAGACGTATTTAAAATGCTAGGTTTAGTGCCTAGCATTTTTATATCTTCAGGGGAGGAGTTTATTATATCTGGCTAGTAGCCGCAAAAATATGTCTCTATACAATAATTTATGCAATGTGTATGATAATTTTTTCATGAGCATGGTCGTGGAAAGCAAACCTTATTTCTGACCAAAACCATTGAAATTATTAGTGTATTTACTCGATCAAAGGGTGGAATACCTGTTGTCAACGAGCATAAATGGAATAGATGGATCTATGACTTCGACAAGGATCACTCATAAGCTGGTGTTGGAATTCATTACCCAAGATACCTCTGAACGTAAACAGGCCGTTCAGTATTTGTTGGACGCAACTTGCGAGCATAATTTTTCAGATATCAATTTTATAATATGCCAATGTGGTTCAGATCATAATGAACCTTGTAAATTAGAATTTTCCAGTCATCGTTTTGATCTGTTGTTAAGTTTTGAAGCTGAGGCTATCAATAAGCTACGTTCTTATCCTGGAGTTATTTTGCATCAGTAATGTTAAGCCATGTTGCAACTGATAATTAAATCATTATGATACTTTTAGCTAGGAATAAAGTGGTATAAAAAATAGGGATATAATGATAGTTAATGCAGCTGAAACGTCTTCTTTTAATTTACACAATTACTCAAAAATAGATAATTTTTTTATTGACCTCTTTGGTAATGCTCAGCATTGCTGCAAAGCAATAGCTGTAATTCATTGTTATAAAAGTGCTCTTCCGTATACATTGGCACTTACCCGCTTGTTTCGCGAAGTGGTGTTGATCCCAAAAGAAGCCACCCGCTCTTTTTCTAGCGAAATGGAGAAAGCCTTCAAATGCAATCCAAAGGTTAAGTTTATATATCCTAAAAAGTCTGATTTTTATAACCAAGAAAAACATCAGATGATCATTGATAACCTTGCTATTCAAGAAGAGAATTTTGTTATTCTTGACCATGGTGGTTATTTTTGTGATCTTGCTTCAAGACTAGAAGATGAATATAAGGAGCAGTTTTTAGGTATTACGGAAATGACAGCCAATGGACATTACCGATATCAGAATGTACAACTTGGCGTACCTATTCAGTCTATCGCTGAAACAGATCTCAAACGTAGCGGCGATTTTAGTGCTTCTCAAAATATTGTTCATTACACCGAAAGAACGCTCAGGGATCATTTCAGCCTACGTCTATATAGTTCTCAATCATTTCAGACAGCTGTCATTGGTCTCGGAAATTTAGGCGAAGGTATCGTTGATGAATTAAACCGCCTTAGCGGCAGCACGCCTTATGTTTACGATATTGATCCAGTTAAGGTAGTGAGCTTGAGCGCCAACAATATTCGCTATCTGGGCAAAGAGCAGCTTTTGCAGCACTGTAATCTATTGTTCTTATGTAGCGGAAATATCAGTATTTCAGAGCAAGAGTTCGCCAATATTACCCGCGAGAAGTTCCTGTCGACAGTGACTTCTGCAGATGATGAGTTAGATCTCGAGGGACTGGTCGCGCGTGGTGCACTGACTTTGGTTGAAAGGAGCGATCTCGTTTCAACGTATCAAAACCGTCGTGGGGTTAAGATCCACCTGATTGCTCACGGGTCAGCGGTGAATACCTTAGCCCCGACATCAATGGCGGATGAAACCGTCCAACTGTTTCTCGCAGCGCACATACAGGCAGCCCATAATGTCGTTTCTCATCTACACATGCAGCGAGGTTGCGGCATTGTGGAACTCTCAAAAGATGACGAAAGGCACATTGCAGCCACATGGTTGCGCTGGTTTGCTTGATAGTACTAATGACATCAATGGCAGGATAAGAAAACAACCGAGCGGTACCGCTCGGTTGAGTTATTTCTAGGTCTGATAGAGATTAAAAGGGTGAGGCACGCCCCCAGATTTCGATTCCACTGAAGTTGTTCCAGCCTCTCAGGGAAGCACTGTCAGGATCGTTGTTGCCATTGCAGACTAATCGGACAAACTGCACCTCGTTGCGCTCAACGGTTTGGTCAACCCAGCTATTGGTATTACCTGGGCTGGTAAAATTTGCAACTTGCTCATAAGACTCGCCATCGCTCGAGACCATCACATCAGCAAAGTACTGTCGGACATCACCTTTGTCTTGCCGCAGCTTAATAAAGTCTATGTCGCTAGGTTCGGATAGCATGATTGTGTAGGTGACCCCTATTCCTTGTGCAGACCACTTGGTGCTAGGGTCACCATCGACGGCATTGATAGCGGCACCTGTGCCATTGGGGTTTTCTGCGCTGGCATCGATGGCAAAGGGTGGAAGCGCCTCGGCAGGTGTTTGGCCGCCACCTAGAGGAAGGAAAGGTAGGTAACGACTACTGAATGGGTAGTCATTTGCTGGATTCAGGCTTGGGAATATGTGGTCAACGGCGGATTCTGATAGCCCAAACCATCGGCCTAGCGTCGCTGCCATTTGCTCGCTTGACTGAGATGGCTTGAATTTATTGCCGTAAGCATCTTCACTGCCAACGATAAATTGCGGGTAAAGCCCGTGCGCCTTTGTACCATCTACTGCTCCGCCAAGTACTAACTGGTTGGCTCCCCAGCCATGATCAGTTCCCTTATTGGCATTTTCATTTATGCTGCGACCAAAGTCAGACATAGTGAAAATAACCGTATCATCAATCAAGCCATCACGTTCCAGAGAGACATAGAAACTAGACAGCACAGCATCAATTTGAGCGAGAAGGTGATCGTTCGATGCCTTATGGGTATCAAACCCTCCCATGACCACGGTGAAGACCTGCCTAGAATGGCCTATTCCTTTGGCTGCTTGCATCATCTGCTTGACCGTTTGTAGTGAGCTTGCCAGCGATCCCCCGGTGATCGTCTCATCCGGTGGATACTGTGATAGTTGATCATTTACCTGATCCTGTGTTTCTTGCAAAAAGGTCAATCGAGCCAGCCACTCTTTATCAAAGGGAGTGTTGCCAATTTGGCTTGAGTAGCTGTGGTATTGTTGTGAAAAAGAAGAAGATTGGGACAGCACCCCGAGCCCTGGCGTGTCTCCTGCCCGCATTTTTAGCTGTGTCGATTCTTTGCCTGCGATACCGAATCCACTGACGTTGATGGACTCTGGCAGGACGGTATTGGGATCATATAGGAAATCCATCATCGCACCGAGCCAACTACCGACATAACTTTGGGTCTCGGGGTTCCACCTTGTCCGCCACATTTTAGTACCGGTACTGTGAGAGCCAAGACTTGATGGACGAGGGCCTGTCCTGCCATTAAGTGGTTCGATCAATGGCCCGACGTTGATGATGGCTGATCCTTTTTGTTCGGAAAGCAACTGGGCTAAGTTTGGCATGTTGGGATGCAAGCCCAATTCGACACCATTGGCAGCGTATAATCCGGTAGGCAGAATATTCTCTAATGCCACTCCACTCGGCCTAGCTTGTTTGAATTGTGAGTAATTTTCGGCGGTTCTTGGCAGGACCATATTGAATGAGTCGTTGCCGCCGGCGAAATAGACCGCGACGAGTGCCTTGTATCCGCTGTTTTCTGAAGCCAGTGCTGTTGAAGGTAGCGTCAGGCAAAATGGCACACTACCTGAGGCCATCACAGCACCGCTCGATTGCAGAAATTGTCGTCTGTTAAGTTTCATGTGCTACCCCTGGATGCTGAATTCTGTTGAAAGAAGAGTCATTAAAATCACGTCGTTCACAGCGCTTTTATTGTCACTTTCAAGCAGGCGTGACTGATAGAGTGATATTAAGTTGTCGCGTAGTACTGAGCTCATTTCGCCGTTAAGCAAAGCTGCGGCGACCAGGTCGAGCATGGCACCGACGCCCTGCTCAGTCGCAGCATCATAGTAGGGGGATAAAGTGATATAGGTTTTTTCATCTTGCCGATACCCATTTCCGTGCTTTACGGTATCGTTAAAGTTGGTCATTGCGAGATGCAGGACATTATTGATCTCTGCGATATCAACCCACTCCATGAGCTCGAGTTCGGGGCCAACCAATTGATTGTCAAAGAGTGGGCCTTCCGGGCTGAATTCTGGGCTATAGAAGTTAAATACTGAAGGCGCTCCTAGCGGCGTTTGGTTGAATCCGTCTCGGTAGCTTAGAAATTTACTTGTTGACGCATAGAACATCGGTTCGGGGGATTGATTCTCTCGATTCGAGATACCCGGGTAAGCATTTAGCGCTCTTAGAAAGTAGGTCAGGCGAAGTATCGGCTCTTTGTATTTCACATTGCCAGTATTCTGCGGTTTAAAGACTTCCTCATCACTTAACAGGGCTTTGAGCGTTTCACCTAGATGACCGTTTGTCTGGCGGAATACCGCAGCAACCCGGGAGATGTAATCCGGGGATGGGTTAGATGAAACAAAACGATTGATCAAGAACTTGGCAATAAATGGCGCAGTACTTGGGTGATTCAACAAAATATTAATCACTTGCCTGAGCTCTAGATCGGCATCTTGTTCTGCCGGTAGAGTGACACCATGGAGTGTTTTTTCCTTCCGGTCATGATGGGCTTCATTGTTCACCATCGGCTCAAGTAAACTGTTGTTACTCAGCTCCCAGCCGGTGAACACACGCGCCAGTTCTGCAACTTGCTCTTCATCATAGTTTTCGACTGGGCGGCCTTGCTGATCTTTAATCACTGCGCCGTATTGGTCTAGGGCAAAGTCTCCGGTGGTGAGTAGCTGCATGAGCTCTCGGGCATAGTTTTGATCAGGTAGTACACCCGTAGAATCAAACGATCGGTTATCTAAGTGGGTAAGGAAAGTGCCCATGACAGGTGAGCGAGAAACGTCATAGAGCAAGTCTGCGTAAGACCCGAACGCATGCTCTACCAGTAAGTCATAGTACTTGGCTAGCGCCTTGGGTTCATCGGCTAAGTTTGCGTCTCTTTGCGAGACAACAAGAATTTGGCTAAGTGCGAAAGCCATCCTTTGTCTCAACTGGTCTTCCCCCCATAGAGCAAGATCAAACCAGGCACTGACTCTAACGGTTGGCCACCATTTACCATTTTTCCGATGTGAACGCTGATATTCTCCTCGCTCGTCATGGTAATTGGCTGGAATAGATAATTGGTTACTCAACCAGTCTTCAACCCCAAGCTCTTGGAGTTTAGCGACATCCTCCTGCTTTACACCGAAAGTTGCTCGCTCCAAGAACCGAGAAGCCTCAAAGGAACTTAATTGAATTGTCATGTCACTTCCTTATGAAATAGAATTGTACGTTTGTTGTGTAATTGTTGCGTGGTTGTTTTGTGGTGTTGATATAGATATTTAACAAGTTAACTTTATGCAAGTTTTGTCATACACATATTTGATCTTCTATCCAAAGATATATTGCGGGTGATTTATTCGTCGGGTGAATGGGAGAAGGGGGGGAATGTTGAAATGGTTTTAGTGTATTGGGCTGGACAGTCGTAGGTATTTCGTTATGCATATCACTCTTTATCAAACTGAAACAAAAATGTGACTAGCCCCGGCATCCCTCGTCATGTTTTAATTGCACAATATTCATAAGAACAAAGACAACATAATCAGGGACTAACATGGTGACAATGAAAAGAGCAGCTGCAGGGATAGCAATGGCCTTTTTGTCGCTCTCAGCAGCGGCTTCAAACACGCTCTCAGATACAAGGAGTGTCGGTATGGGCGGTGTTGGGGTAGCGTCAGCCGATTACCTGACCGCGAGCTTCCATAATCCAGCATTGGCAACTCAGAATAAAAGCCATGATCGTTTTGGAATGATCCTCCCGGTAGTCGGGGCGCGAGTTTATGATGGTGATGATCTTCATGATCGTGTGGATGCATTCCAAGATTTAAATGATCAGTTAGCGACGAATCCAGATCTTGAAGACCAATGGCGTGCTGCCTTGTTAGATCTTGATAACGAGCGGATTGATGGTGATGCCAATGTCGGCATGGTGATAGCTATTCCCAACCGCGTTGTCAGCACCAACTTTTTCATATCGAGTCATGTAACAGCTCTGCTTACCACAGATATTGATGAGGACGATCTCAATAGCCATGAGATCGTGAAATCGAATGCCCAGGGGGTTGCTGGGGGTACCGTTGATGTCGGCTTTACTTTTGCCAAAGAGTTTATCTTTCTTGATCGCGACCTGAGCCTAGGTATTTCGCCGAAGTTCCAACAACTATTGGCTTATAACTACCAAGATACCATAGATACCTTCGATGATGATGATATCGACTACAGTTCTGATTATGTCGATAAGTCCGCATTTAATGCCGACTTGGGGGCGGCCTATGCCCTAAGCCGTAATACTATGGTGGCCTTGAGTGCCCAGAATGTGTTTTCTCAATCTCTGAAAACCAATATCAGCAATGGCAGCCAAGCGACTTATGAGGTGAAAGCTCAATACACGGCAGCGGTTGCTTACAATCACCCTCGCTTTACCGTAGCTGCGGATATGGATTTGAACAGCAAGCAACCATTCAAAGAAAAGTCGTACAAAACCCAGTTTGCCCGTATCGGCATTGAAGCGGATGCTTGGCGTTTTGCCCAATTACGTCTGGGCTATATCCATAGTATGACGAACTATGCCGATGACTTGATCACCGCGGGTATTGGCCTCAAGCCATTTGGCAAGTTCGGTTTGGATATTGCCGCGCTGTATGGTGATGAAGATAACTACGGCGCATCAGCTCAACTCGTCTTCCACTTTTAATATACCCAAGCAACTTGAAGGCATTTGGGTATAATCCTTTTGAAGAGTAAGCAAAGACGCTTGTTATAGTGATAACAAGCGTCTTTTTTTCGTCTTTCTTAAACCATCAATTCAATTATTGTGAGTGATTCATGAAGCCTTGTTTTTCAAGGTAGTGAAGTACGGTTTCAGAAAAGCCAATGTGCGACTCACGGGTGTATTTCAAACTGGTGTAGATCTGCGCCAGATTCTTCACATCGGATGCTTCGATTTTCGCTTTTAGCTCGGGGTATGACATATACCGATTCCAGCCATCAGTCTCGCGCTGGTGGTAAATCGCTTGTATTTCTTCATCACTATGGTCGTGATAGGTTTCGTTGTGAACAAGCCCATTCAACGGCAAGCGGTCTCTGGTTTCCGGTGTTTCATCAGCATAACCCAATGAATAGCCTACGACAGGAACGACACCTGGTGGCAGTTCTAAAATCTCACCGATTTTATCGCAATTAGCCAAGGTTGATCCCATATAGCAAAGCCCCAGCCCCTTAGCTTCGGCAGCGATTGCAACATTCTGCGATACCAAAGTAGCGTCAATGGCAGCAATCATAAAACTCATGAAGTTATCAAAGTTAGGTTTGGCATCATTGAGTGCCAGCCATTTTTTCATTCGTCTAAAGTCAGCGCAAAAGGTGAGTAGGACAGGGGCATCAACCACCATATTCTGTTGCATATGTGGCTTGAAGAGCGATTCTCGGCGGGCATTATCTTTGGTCACTATGATGGAATATGACTGCATGTTTCCCGAAGATGATGCCCTGATCCCAGCTTGTAGGATCTCATTAAGTGCATCGTCGCTTACAGGTTGGTCGGTATATTGGCGAATAGAGCGGTGGGAATGAAGGTGAGAAAGAATATCCACAGTGTGTCCTTACAGCGTGATGGAGAAAGAATAGTGCCAAGTCCTGTATAAGGCTTGCTATTGATAATCTAAAAGAAAACATCACGTAATGTAAGACGTTTGTTGCTATTGGTTGAGATAGACAACCAATAGGTCAGCTTTGACAGTGTTTGCCAATTTAGGGACGGATGAAAAAATACGGCTAAATAACTTATTGTGGTGGCCGCATACAACAAGATCGATATCGACCTCTTTCACAATGCCTGCGAGTTTGATGTGGAGATCACCAATGACGACTTGGGTATCAGTGACGGGGTAGCCGCATTGCTCTGCCAATGCTTGTAACTTCTCCTCTAATGCCTGCTTTTCTTGTTGAGTCAAAGCAACTCTTTCAACACTCACGTGAGCAAAGGACAGTTTGCATTGCGCATCTTTCGCTAACGAAACGGCTTTATCAATCACTTCCTGACTGGTTTGAGTTAAATCCACCGCGACCAAAATATGCTGATAGCTCATTATGTTTCCCCCAAACGGCTTCGTATGATTGATTAAGTCTAGTCGTAATTGGGTATTAATCTTGATAATCCCTAAGTGGCATAGGTATCTACACTTTAACATTAGCTGTGTGCTTGGAGGCTATGTGAGTGGGGTGCTTGGTTAGACGGCTCTTAATTTGTCTGGGGCTAACATTATTGCTGGTTGTGCGGGTAGGGGCTGAAACATTGCCGGATATCGGTTTTGTCGACAGTGAGATAGAGCGCCTAAACAATGAAGCCCCCAAGGATGAAAATCTGATCAGCCAGTATCAAAGCTTAGCGCAGAGCTTGAAGAGTCAGGCTGCTTTGGCAGAAGAACAAGAAAAGTTACGCAACCTGATCACTCAGTTTCCCGAACAAAGAATACTCCTCAATCAGAAAATCCAAGAGGCGAACCAATTACCCGTTTTCCAAACCGGCCAGCTTGAATCTTATGATGACCTATCCCAAGCCTTGGCCAGATTGAGTGCTTCGCTTAGCGAGTGGCAGGCGGCTTTGAAAACGAATGGCGATGGGCGTAAGAAACTTAATGACTCCAGAATTTCGCTCCCTAAGGAAATAGCCAGCCTCAATAGCCAGATAGAGCAAGCTTCTTTAACAGTCAGCGATAGCACGGACAAGTTACAAACCTGGCTGGCAGCGGCTAATGCAAAGTCTCTTCTACTGGAAAAAGACAAGAAGCTACTTGAGCAGCAAACGCTTGATGAACGCAGTGAGTTGCTCCAGTTAGAGCAGGAGCTGCTGACAAAGAAAATTGATTTGGCAACGCCCCTGCAAGCCCAGCTGCAAAATCGCCTTACAACCATTGAGCAAGGTTCAGCCAAAGCCCTTATTGTGGAAGCCGAGCAACTTAATCGTGAGCTTGGAAGTTCTGATGGCCAGAAAACTGGCCAAGGCGAAGAGGCTAGTCAAGGTGAAGAGACTCACCAAGACACACCTCAACAACAACACGCCGCTAAGCTGCTCGAGTTTGCCAAAGAACTAGAGCAAGTCTTACTCGACATCGATGATGCCCGAATAGAGATCCACCGAATTCAAGCAGAGAGGCAAAACCTGACTGATGAGCAGGTGCTGATTCGAAATAACTTGGATTGGCTAAGGGAAAGCACCGCTTTTGGCGCTTCAATCCGAGCCCAGTTACAGCGGCTGCCTACCCGGGTGTCGGTGAAGGTGATCCCCGATCAAATTGCTAATGCTCATATCAGAAAATACGAGATCAGCCAGCTGCGCTCAGATGCGGTGCTCAATGAGCAATCCCAAAAGCAATCAAAAACCCTATCAAAAATAAATCACCAGGGAGAGGGTGCAGAGCAAGTATCACTTACCCAACGGCAACAAGAATTGCACAAAGAGCTACTGTCCCGCCTTAGCCTAGAATATGACAAGTTGATCACCGAATTAAGCCGGCTCCAGGCTGCGACTATCCAGTACAAAGACGAGGTGACCAGTGCTCGCTCTTTCCTGCGTGAACAGCAGTTGTGGATCCGGAGTAACTTACCGCTGTGGAAAAACCTCACCCGTTTTGAGATGGATATCTGGTTCGGTGCCCACACGCCGCTGAAAATCATGTTTGAGCGCACCACCCAACAGCAACAAATGACGCTCGCGTTTTCCATCATGGCGTACACCTTATTGTTTATTCTGATAAGGCTTAAACTCACCCACCTTACTGAACAGCGCCGTACGGAATACAAAGGGTTGTTTGGCCATCCGCTAAAAGACAAGTTTCGTTATACCTTGTATCTGTTTGCGTTGGCCTTGTTTCGGGCGGTTATCTGGCCGTTGTGGTATGGGCTGACAGCGCTGGGGATCTATTGGCTATGGCCACTGCCGACTTCAGGCGATCTCCCAACCTTGATAACGGCCAGTGCGTGGGGGCTGTTTGTGCTGGAGCTGATCCATGGCTTGACGGCCAAGGATGGGGTGTTAGATCTGCACCTTAACTGGCCATCGGAAATCTGCCGCTACCTACATCGTGAAAGCCGCCGGCTGCGTTGGCCTCTGATTGTTATTCTGTTGGCTTTGTATTGTTCTGAATTGGTCTCCGGCGAGAAGGAGGCAGAAGCTTCCCGGGTGCTGTTCTTGTTGCTTGTGGGTTGTATGACTTATATCTATGCTTTCCTGTTCAAGCGCGAGCGTTTGCCGATGGTATTGCCGTCTCCGCTGCATCAGGGATTTCCGCTGATGCTTACTCGAGGATTGGTGATTGGTTCGTTCCTTGCGATTATGCTGATGTCGGTGATGGGGCTCTATCTCGCTTCATGGGTGTTGCTCAACTACCAGCAGCTCACCTTGTTTTTGATGTTGGGGGTACTGCTGGTCTATCAGATGGGGGAGCGCTGGCTCAAGCTCGAGCACCGCCAACTCAACTACCAACGGCTGCTAGAGAGGCGGGAAGAGCTGATTGCCCAGCAGCAGGAACAAGCTGACGAACCGCCAGAGCTGGCTGAGCTACGAGAAGTCATGCCTGAAGTGGAGGAGAGTAGTTTGGATGCCGAACAGGTCAGTGAGCAGTCGCTTACCTTGCTCCGGGGGTTATCTCTAATTGGCTTTGTGATTGCCATGCTGACCTTGTGGTCGAGCGCTCTAGAGATGACCAGCTGGCTTGGGCAAGTTGTGGTCTGGCAAGTTAGTGAGATCGGAGAAACCGGAGTGGTGATGGTAGACATCACCATGCAATCGCTTATTTATGCGTTGATCACCTTGCTGATCACTTTTATCGCGGTGAAGAACCTGCCAGGTATATTGGAGCTATTGGTTCTGCGCCGGCTCGATTTATCTCCCGGTACTGGATATGCAGCAACCACTGTACTGCGTTACCTACTCATGCTGATTGGGGTATTCAGTGCCTGTTCACTAATTGGTTTTCAGTGGTCGAGCTTGCAGTGGCTGGTGGCAGCATTTGGTGTTGGGTTGGGTTTTGGTTTGCAGGAGATCTTCGCCAACTTTATTTCGGGATTGATCATTTTGTTCGAGCGGCCTATTCGTATTGGTGATATTGTGACGATCAACGATTTGTCGGGTACAGTCAGCAAAATCAAAACCCGAGCGACCACTATTATCGATTGGGATAACAAAGAGATCGTCGTCCCCAATAAAGCTTTTATTACTGAAAAGTTGATCAACTGGTCGCTGACCGATCCGATAACCCGTATCGTGATCCCTATTGGTGTGGCCTATGGGTCGGATATCGATAAAGTCGAAAAGTTACTGTATCAGGCCGCCAATGAGCACCCGCTGGTACTTAAAGATCCTCCACCTTCAGTCTTCTTCCTGGCCTTTGGTGCCAGCAGTCTTGATTTTGAATTGCGGGTTTATATCACGGCGATTGACCATCGCCTTTCGACCATCCATTTGATCAACAAGAGTATTGATAGTTTGTTCAAGGAGAACAATATTGAGATAGCCTTCCCGCAAATGGATATCCATGTGCGCGATGTGAAGCAGGAAAAAGATAATCCACCGGGGGATTAGGGCTTGTTGCAAAAATCATTTAAAGTCATGATAGTTCAAGAATTAATGCTAGAAAGGAAGCAATATGACTCAACAAGCCTACCCAATTACTGGTCAGTGCCAATGTGGCCAAGTCAGTTATACCCTCAAAGAAGCACCGCTCATGGTTGCTGCCTGCCACTGCCAGGCATGCCAGACGTTAGCTACTGCTCCGTTCAGTGTGACTGCCATTGTCGCAGCTTCATCGATTGAATTTAAAGGTGAGATGAAAGAATGGTCTCGGCCAACGGACAGTGGTGGTGTCAGCGCCGCTAAGTTCTGCCCAGACTGCGGTAACCGCGTGTACCATTACGATCCGAGCGTACCAGAGAAGATTAAATTGAAGTTGAAGTCCCATCAGGATGCCGATTCAATATTATATAAACCGACCGTACATATTTGGGTGAGCGAAAAACAAGACTGGTACCCGATCCCTGAAGGTGTGAAGACCTTTGAAGGCCAGCCTTAATAGTGCAGCGAAATCGACACCGGGCAATGATCACTGAGCTGATAGAGCTTCAACTGTTGGTCGGTATACAGATATTCTGAAAAGGAGACTTCGGTGTCCTTTTCTTGTATTCGGCCATCGATAATAAAGTGATCGATAAAGCCCGGATATTGTCTGACTTCCCATTGTTTTTTGCGTTTGTTGTAGGCTTGAGATCGGCAGTGACTGTCTCTGCCTTGGGTGACGAGTGTCGGAACTGATGTCAGTCCAGAAGTCAATTTTTGCCAGAACTTATCTCCTTTATGTGACAATCTGCGGTTAAAATCCCCCAAAATGATATAAGACTGTTTTTGTTCTTGCCGCTCAGTTATCCAGTTTTTGAGCACCTCAAATTGCTCTTTCAATACAGTACAGTTTTTGTTGCGGTGACGGTTGCTGTAACAACCACTCTTCAAGTGAACTGCTAATAGCCTTAAGGCCGGTTTTCCTGATTGAAATAAAGAAATATCGATACCGTAACGTAAGTACTGGTTATCCCATACATCAAGTTGATGAAGATCGGGATGACGGTGATAGGCAATTCCCTTCCGTATCGCAAAGCCGACAAATTGTGGCCAAATTTCGTCGTTGTTTTTATCTTTCCTGCTCGAGAACTCAATTTGGTATTTGTCTAGCGAGATCACCTTACCTATTGACTGGCGGTTAGCAACTTCCTGGAAGGCTAAGACATCCGGAGCAATATCATTGATGATTTCTGCCATTGCCTGATAGTCACGGGGCGTTCTTAACGGAATGGTTGTGCGGCTTTTTTCACTCGGAACTTGATCAGTGAGCCAATTAAGGTTCCAAGTGGTCAAAGTTAATGATTTAGATTGTGATGCGGCCGCTACCACTTGTCCTGAACTGATAATCATCCAAAGCAAGAGTAAATAGTACGCTGGTGGCTGAGTCATAATAGTGAGCGCCGATGCTGAAAAACTTACTTTTACCTCGATTGAGCGAAAAATCGATTCACCTTGAATGTATTGAGGGAGGAAAAACAGTTTGAATGAAATGGACGCTTTGTTGCGGAAAGTTTTGGCAGATTACTCGCAAAGAAAGTGTTTGTTGGTCAGGCAACAACCCCAAATATTTGACCGACGACTGCGGTCAGGATCATGGCTAAAGCTCCCCAAAAAGTCACTCGTCCTGCCCCTATTACTATTGAGGCCCCACCAGTTCTTGCCGCAATGGCGCCAAGAGTAGCCAGGAATATAAGAGAACAGGCTGCAACCATAATGATCAGTAGGGGTAAGGGGACAAGCCAGGCAACAAGCAAAGGGAGTGAGGCGCCTATTGTAAACGTCGTTGCGGAAAACATGGCTGCTTGAATAGGGTTTGCTCTCTGATTGTCTGATAAGCCAATTTCATCTCGGGCATGGGCCCCGAGTGCATCATGCTCCATTAGTTGCTCTGCTACTTGCTGGGCCAGTTTTGGATCGAGTCCTCGTTGTTCATAAATTTGGGCGAGTTCATCGATCTCGTCTTCGTAATCCTGTTCTAATGCTTGTTTCTCAATAGCAAGGTCAGCCTCAATAGTATCTAGCTGTGAGCTTACTGAGACATATTCTCCTGCAGCCATAGACATTGCACCGGCAACTAGACCGGCGATACCAGCAAGTAAGATATTGTGTTGGGTCGCACTGGCTGCAGTAACGCCAATGATGAGGCTGGAGGTTGATACGATCCCATCGTTGGCCCCCAGTACAGCGGCTCGCAGCCAGCCGACCCGATTAGAGCGGTGGTTTTCCTCATGGCTCATCAGATACACCCTCGTAGATGCTCAAATTCTCTACATAAAGCATAAGCTCTGTTTGAGCGGGTGCACTGACTTATTCCAGACAGCCTTAATCGTGTCTTCCATTACGATTTGAATGTGCCAGAGAAACTCTTAATGTTGATGCGCTGGAAGGGTTTGGCTTTCATAAGCATCGGCGAAAGAATGGTTACGATCGCGATGTTTGGCTTCATCTTCACGGATTTTCACAATAACATCTCGCAATTTAGCATTCGACTGTAGCTGGTAATAATCCACGGCGATTTTTGGTGCGGCTACGTTTTCTACTTCACCGTAGTCAATTTTGCTCAGATACTCAGTGTAACTCTTGCAGGCTTCTTCTTCGAAATAGCCGACTACCCGATGCGCAATCTTAGAAGAGAGCAAATAGATCAAACTATACACGACTATGAATGCCCCTTGTCCGAGTAAGACCAATGCTCTTTCAACCCAGCTCGGTTTGGCAATGTCCAAGAAAATCATCAGGTGCATTCTCTCATTCTCTGCCTCATCCAGTAATTCACGGATCCAGCCTTCATCATCTTTCATCCGGCGTAGGGCTTTGAGGTGATTGAACATACCTGCCACCATTCCGGGTACGGCGGCAATGGTCTCCAAGATAACGGCACGTTTGGCATATTTCCTTCCGTAGAAGATATTGAGAAGGAACTTGAGGCACTGGGTAATTTTATATGCCACATGCTCGGAAAGTTTGGCGGCGGTTTTGTGTTTCAATTCGAAATCTGACATAGGTGAGCTCCTATTTTCTTCAACTTTTTCTCCAACTGGGTGTGGTTTAAAGCAGCCTTAAACCGCTCGTCCACACCCAGGGTTTGTCTTATGTATTTCTATTTATGAGGAGGTAGGTTTAGTATTCGCTAGTGACTGACAATTCTCCCTCACCCAGCGTAGAGAGCAGATTTGATAGCAGGCTCGACGCACCAAAACGATAATTCATGCTGTTGTTTGCCCATTCGACGCCGAACATACTGTCCACCATATCTAAGTACTTTTTAGCTTCTTCGGCAGTTTGAACGCCACCAGAGGCTTTGAAGCCAACCCGATGCTCGACACCCAACTCTTTGATCACGGACAGCATCGTCTCTGCTGCTTCAAGGGTTGCATTGACTGGCACTTTACCTGTTGAGGTCTTGATAATGTCTGCCCCGGCTTTAATTGATATTTCAGACGCTTTTTGGATCAGCGCAGGCGTTTTTAGCTCACCGGATTCAATAATGACTTTCAAAGGTGTCCCACCACATGCCGCTTTACATTGCCTAACGAGCTCAAAGCCAACATTTTCATCTCCGGCCATTAGCGCCCGATATGGGAAAGTAACATCCACTTCGTCGGCGCCGTACATAATGGCCGCTTTCGTTTCGGCTACAGCGATGTCGATATCGTCATTTCCGTGCGGGAAGTTGGTCACAGTGACAACGCGAATATCAGGTGTGCCTTGCAGGCGTAATTGTTTTTTGGCAACAGGAATGAAACGCGGGTAGATGCATACCGCTGTCGTATTACCTACCGCGGTTTTGGCGCTCTTGCAAAGCTCGATGATTTTTTCATTAGTATCGTCATCGTTTAACGTTGTCAGATCCATTAGTTGAAGTGCACGGAGTGCGGCAGTTTTAACATTGCTCATAGGTATCTCCCGTTGAGTTACTTCTATTAAAATTCATATGCTTGTGCTGATGTATCGTTGTGAATGAGTGTCTGGCAGATACATAACTCAAGACTTGAAAAGAAACGGTTGAAGCTGAAAGTAGGGGGATTATAGGAACGGACTACAAACTATAATAGATACAGAAAATGGACTTTTATATATAACAGATTTTGGGCTGTGCTATATTCCAGCCAGTTGTTGTTTGAAGGGCACTGTCGCATTGGCTAAATATGAAAAGCTCGTAGAGCAAATTCGCAATCAGATCCAAAATGAAGTTTGGGCCGTCGGTGACAAGCTTCCTTCCCTGCGCAAGCAGACTGAAACTACAGGCATGAGCCTGATGACAGTGCTACATGCTTATCAGGTACTAGAGAGTCAAGGTTGGATCGTCTCTCATGCGCGCTCTGGGTATTTTGTCGCACCCAAAATCCAATATTCGAATACACCAGACTCCGATGTGACAGTGCAGACAACAGAAGCTATTGATATCAATGATTTTATCTTTGATGTTCTGCAGGCCAGCCGTAAGCCACATATCGTTGATTTTGGTTCTGTTTATCCCGATCCAACGCTGTACCCCCGGCAGCAAGTGAACAAATCACTGATTGCCGCAGCACGTACTATGCCGACCTCCAGTGCGCTGGATAACCGCCCTCCGGGTAATAAAGCGCTACGACAACTCATAGCCAAGCGCTATGCGGCACAAGGGATAAGTGTCCACCCAGACGAAATTGTGATCACCGCGGGGGCGCTAGAGGCACTGAACTTAAGTCTTCAAGCCGTTACCCAGCCCGGTGATTGGGTGATCGTGGAGTCGCCGACCTTCTACGGCGCATTACAATCCTTGCAAAGACTGAACTTGCGGGCGCTGTCTGTTAGAACTCACCCACGAGAAGGGATCGACCTAGATTCCCTCGAACAGGCGTTGCAATCTCATCCGGTAAAAGCATGCTGGCTGATGACCAATCACCAGAATCCCTTGGGTTGTACGTTGGCGGTAGAAAAGAAAAAACGTTTGATTGAGTTGCTGTCAAAGCACAACGTCTTTCTTATTGAAGATGATGTTTACAGTGAGCTGTATTTTGGTGCTAACAAACCACTTCCCGCTAAAGCATTTGATCAGCAGGGTATCGCGATGCATTGTTCATCGTTTTCGAAAACGTTGGTCGCAGGCTTTCGGATCGGTTGGGTGGCGGCCGGGAAAATGGCATTACCTATTCAAAAACTGCAAATGATGAGCACCTTGTCTGCCAGTGCGCCGATACAGTTGGCGTTGGCGAATTATTTATCCACCCGTAATTATGAAAACCACCTACGGAAATTACGGAGAACATTGGAGCAGCGGAAATTCACTACTTGGCAGATGCTACGCTCACATCTTCCTTCTGAAGTCAGTGTTAATTATTCAGAGGGCGGGTACTTTTTATGGATAGAGTTACCGCAACACCTGGATGCGATGGTGCTCTACCAGCGGGCGTTGAAAGATAATATCAGCCTTGCTCCAGGTAAAATGTTTTCTGTCAGTGAGCAGTTCAATCATTGCTTGCGACTCAATGCATCATTTGAATGTTCAGCAACAGAGGAAAGGGCGATAAAGCGGTTAGCCGAGTTAGTTCAAGCCATGTTGGATGAATAGGTTAGTTTCTGATTGATAGTCTTTTTGGAAAGACCGATATTCCCAAAAAATAAAAAAAGGCAGGAAGACCTGCCCTTAGTGATTTAGTGATATCTCGAACAACTGGGGTTACTGCAAGCTCTCACGTTCAGCAACTGTCTTGAGGTCGGTCAGGGTGCCTTGCCGTTTGAGTTGTCTAGCGTTTCGGCTCTTTCTTTGGCTCGGCTCAGGTTCGCCTGACGATCAGCTCTGGAGTTAACAGCTGTGCCGATGGGAACACTGGGGCTGCCCCTGTATGACTTCCATTGGTCTTATTTGTCAGTAGCATATCCAAGTAAAGGATGGCTTGCTCAGCGATAGTGTGAACAGGTTGGGCAACCGTCGTGAGTTGATAGCCCTGCCATGAAGACATCGGCACATTATCGCAACCGACTACCTGCAGTTGTCCGGGAATACTGATGCCGTTGACTTGTTTACAACTGTCGATGAACCCGAAAGCTAGCGCGTCTGATGCACAGAATACGCCTTGCAGCTTCCGGATATCTTCACTGTGACGAACACCGACTTCAAAGCCGGCGCTATAGCCATAACTTCCGGCGTTAAAGGTGGCATGTTTAGTGATGCCAGCTTCCTGTAACTCGGCACGAAAACCATTATGGCGAGCAATAGACGCTTCACCGTCTGTACGTCCCTTGATGTACCCCTGCTCAGTCAGTCCCTTGGATAGTAAATGCCTTGCGGCCAGGCGGCCAGCCTGTTCATTGTCGGTTTGTATCGAAGGTATAACGCTGTTCGGGTCTGAGCGACCGAGAGTAACTAGAGGTAGTTGTAACTCAAGGCATTGTTCAAAACTGCTGGCGGGTAGAGAGCCTGCGACAGCAATCACTCCGTCAACCTGATATCCAGATAGTTTCAGGATTGTAGAATCAAGATCGCTGTCATTTGCAACAGAGATCAGCATTGGCATTTTCCCTTGCTTTCGCAAGGCTGTGGAAAGTGCCTCGAACAGATAAGACTGGTAAGGGTTTGAAAAGTCGCTGATCAATATCGCAACAAGGTGCGATTTGGCCTTCTGTGAAGGTGTACTTAAAGTACGAGCGAGCAGGTTCGGTTGATACCCCAGTTTTTTGGCGGCTTCCAGAATATTAGCTTTTTGTTTAGGCGCTATACTAGCCCCCTCGGTAAAGGCGCGAGAAACCGATGAGCGTGAGACTCCAAGGTAGCTTGCAACATCCGAGGCAGTGACTTTCTTCATACTAATCTAACAATAATTTTTTAAGTGGCGAATCTGGCGTGAACGCATAGATAGGACCAGTGTGTTTGAAATAGGGGGCGGTATCAAGGCCCGCTTCGTTACAGATGAGTTGTGCAGCCATTGCATCCCAGACATTCACTTCTCCGACATAGCACCCATCAAGCTCGCTGCAAGCGACTTGGGTCAGTGACCAGGCGGCAGATCCCGACATTCGGATCTGATGTCCACTTTCAATCATGCGTTGCGCGTTACGTATAAATTCGGCAGGAATACCTGGCTGAAAATTAAGGTTTAGACCGACAAGCAATTCGTTCTTTCTATTGCTTTGAGGGGCAAGGTGTTTACCGCTTTCAAAGGCCCCTTCACCGCGTAAAGCATAGATGGTTCGGTTGTGGGCAGGGGCACAGATAATACCAATTGCGGGTCCTTGTTCATCGACAAATGCCATGCTGATAGCAAAATCGGCGATACCGTATAGAAAGTTGGTAGTGCCGTCGATGGGGTCAATGACCCACCCTGGAGGGGTCAGTTCTCCGCCACTCTCTTCACCCAAAAAAGCATGTTCAGGGAATGCATCACTCAGCGTTTGTTTGATATAGCTCTCGACTTGACGATCGGCTTCAGTAACCCAATCCTGTAAACCTTTTGATTCCCTCTGATAATCATCCCGGGTAGCAAAGGCGCGCATAGCAATAACTGAGGCTTGCTCGCTGATAGATAACGCGGTCTTTAAAATATCATGCAACATCAACGTTTACCTTTAGAGCATTTAGTGAAAGAGTCAGACCGTCCTGGGCAAGAGCAATCTGCGGTTGCTGTTGGCACAGCGTATTAAGCTCAGCGCGACAGTTAGGATCGACATGATAGAGAAAGCAGTGGTTACGAATGGTGAATGGTAAATGACGAACATCCTCCCATGACCCATGACTTTCATGGGAGAAGATGTATTCACACTCAATGAAAGCGACATCGGCAGCAGTCGCCAATTTTTCTCCCTCAGCACTTAGCTTCCCGTCACCCGAATAAAACAGGGCGTTTCGACCATTTTCAATATATAGGCTGCGGTTGCTGACGGCGTGAAAAGTTGGAGCTGTTTTTACAGACCAGGGGCCAATGTGAGCAGTCGTCAGAACATCGACGAAGTGAATGTCAAAAGACAGGCTTTCTTCTGGCCAGTGCGCAAAGTTAACCAGTTGGCTGAAAATTTCCCACTGGCTTTGCTGGCCAATAATGGTGAGCGGTTTGCTTCTCCCTCTAGCATTCATCCAATTGACCAGTGTTGTTAGCCCCAAGCAGTGATCAGGATGCGCATGCGTCAGGTAGATGGCATCAATGCGATGCTCATCCATTGTGTGACAGTTGTCCGCATTACTATGGTTCTCATCTGTCTTTGAGTACTTGCCTGTCATTGAAAATATTGCTCGTGGCACGGTTGGCCCACAGTCAATCAACAAGGTGAAATCGTCATCACTGACGAGTAGTGATGCATTGGTATGGTCACTATCATAAGCATCGCCACACCCGAGCATGTTAAGCAGCATTTGATTTCTGTCCTGTAGTCACTAAACGACAGCCATCTTCCCCAAACCAATGCTGGACTGATTGAGAAAGGTTAACGGGGATCTCATCACCTACTGCGAAGTTCTGTTGCGATTCAATCGTGAATCTCTCTCCTCCTAGCTTACCGTAATATAAGCGAGCGTGGCCGAGCGGTTCGATGACTTCAACCATCATTGTTGCGTCGTAATTACTGCTGTCGATAACTACTTGATTAGGTCGGATACCTAAGGTTATCTGTCCATTGACTGGAATCGTATTGAAGCTATTAACTTGTCCTATCTTGAACATCTGACCTTGATTATCGCCTTCAAGGAAGTTCATGACAGGGGTACCAATGAAGGAGGCGACAAAGCGGTTTTTAGGTTGTTTATATAGCTCTTCTGGCGTGCCTATCTGCTCTATTTGCCCCTGATTGAGTACAACAATACGATCAGCAAGCGTCATTGCTTCGACTTGATCATGAGTAACATAAATCATGGTGGCATCCAGTTGCTGGTGGAGCTGCTTCAAATAAATTCGCATCTCACTTCGTAACTTGGCGTCTAGGTTAGACAATGGCTCATCAAATAAGAACAGCTCAGGATCGCGGACAATAGCACGGCCGATTGCCACCCGCTGTCGTTGTCCACCGGATAAAGCACCTGGAAGGCGATGTAGATAGGGTTCTAGTTGCAAGTTTTTAGCTGTTTCCCTGACCTTTTCGGCCGTAGTGTGTTTATCCACGCCCGCCATTTTCAGCGGAAAGGCCATATTCTTTTCAACGGTCATATGCGGGTAGAGGGCATAGGATTGGAATACCATGGCAACCTCGCGTTCGCAGGGGTGGATGTTATTCAGCCGTTTTCCATTCAGTGAAATGTCCCCTTGAGTCACCGACTCAAGACCGGCAATCATTCTCAGCAGGCTGGATTTTCCACAGCCTGACGGGCCAACAAAGACCACAAATTCACCGTCGTTAACGGTTAGATTGACATTTGGCATCACCACATGGCTACCATAGGCCTTCGATAGATTTTTAATTATTAATTTGCTCATTACTTAAGTCCCATAGAGAAGCCACGAAGAAGAAATTTTTGCATGTATCCAGCCAGAGCCAGCATTGGTAAGGAAGAAATAATGCCGACAGACATGAGCTCTCCCCAAGCGGTACCGTCTTCTGTCATAAAATTAGAAATGAAAAGGGGGATGGTGAATTTATCGGGGGTATGGATAAACAGCAGCGAAAATAAAAACTCATTCCATCCAAGAATGATCGAAAAGATCGCAGTTGCAACCAAGCCTGGGGCACATAGCGGAAAAACAATATAGGCCAATCGTCTGAACAAATGTGCGCCATCCATTGACCCGGCTTCTTCAATCTCGAGTGGGATATCACGGATAAATCCAAGTAACATCCAAATGCAAAATGGCAAAGTATAAATTTGAAATGCTAATACCAATCCGATTTTACTATTCAGTAAACCAATCTGATTCATGAGTGAATATAAAGGTACCGCGACAACAATCGGCGGCATCATTTTTATCACCAAAACAAGTAATAAAAAGAGGCTATCGAGCTTTGCTGGAAACGAATAGCGAACTAAAGCGTAAGCAGAGAAAAACGCGATTGCTACAGAGACGGCTGTCGCGCTCAGTGCGATCACTATAGTATTGAAAACCAGGGTTGATACGTCTCCGCCCCATAAGTTGGCGAAGGATTCAAAACTCAACCGAGTCGGTAATAATTGAGTACTGGCCATGAGGATTTCGTTTTGTGGTTTGAAAGCCGTACCAAACATCCAAACAATTGGCAGCATGAATAGCCCGACCGCTGAATAAACCAGAAATAAATGAAGGTATCGCGACATTATTTTTTACTCCCGATAACTCGTTTAGCGTAAAACAGGGTCATCGTAATGGATATCAATAGCATGACTAGGGCTGCTGCACTCGCCATTCCCAAGTCGAAGAAACGAAAGCCATATTTATAGACAAACATTGAAAGCGTTTCGGTTGCATTGCCGGGACCGCCTCCTGTCATCACATAGACCTTGTCGAACAGTTTGAAGGCATCTATTGAGCGTAATAGCATGGCTAACATTAATTGCTTTTGGATCAGCGGCAAGGTGATATAAATAAACGATCGCCCCCCTTTCGCGCCATCGACCATTGCGGCTTCTTGGATGTCTTTTGGAATCGACTGTAAGCCTGCGAGAATGATCAGAAAAGCCATCGGCGTCCACTGCCATGTGTCAACCAGAGCAATAGCATAAAGCGCGAGGTTGGGATCAAATAGCCATTCCATTGGTGGCAGGCCTATTTTTACCAGCATGTTGTTAAGCAGGCCGAAATCATAGTGATACCAAGAGCGCCAAATAGACGAGCAGACCAATGTGGATAGCATCATTGGGTAGATGATCACGGGCAAGGCAAAGCGTCTGCCTGGAAACTGGCGATTAAACAATAGCGCTAACCATAACCCCAACAGTACTTGAGAGACAGAAGCGACAACGGTAAATAGAAAAGTGTTTTTTATTGCGCTGACAAAAAAGAAGTCGTCAAGCAGCTCTATAAAATTGGCAAAGCCAACGAATTGATATTGTTTGTTCACATAATCCACATTACCAAATGCATTAATCAAAACTGTTGTGATGGGGTACAGGGTCAACAATCCTAAAATAAGCAATGCCGGAGATAGCAATACAGCGAGTTGTTTGCGGTTTTCAAATAACATGACAGAACCTGATAAAGGCCCTGTTTTAACCAGGGCCTGTATTAACGGTGATGGTTTACTTACACTTTGATAGCGCGGCTGATACGGCGGTTAGCTTGTTTCAACGCTTGCTCCGCTGTCATTTGCCCCATCATTGCCATTTGCAAAAAGTCACCTAAGATACTTTCTACTTCTGCCCAATTTTGAATACGTGGACGTGCTTTACCTGTCTTCAGTGCTTCTACTTGCTGAGGGTACCAGCGGTATTTGGCGGTAACCGCTTTGTCCAGGTAAACGCTTTGTCGCGTAGGTGGCATGCCATAATCCAGAGCCAGTGTTTTTTGAATGGCCGGACTAGTGGCAAAAGCGATGAAGTCTTCAGCTGCCTGTTTGTTGTTTGAGTCAGCCGGTACGGCCAACTGCCAAATACCTAGCATGGGTGAAGGCTGGCCCACCTCTGCTGGCGGTGCCATGATTTCCATATCACCGACGACGTTAGATAGCTCAGGATCATCGAGGTTGGGTACCCAAGCCGGCCAGACTTCAATTGCCATGGCTGCAGTGCCTTTTTGGAGGGAATCGCGAACCTCGTCAGCGTTGTAAACGTCCACACCCCGAGGCGCGTATTGCTTCATAGCCAGAAATGTTTCCAATGCCTGTTTCGCTTCTGGTGTATCTAACGTTGGCTTACCTTCGCTATCAACCACGTCGGCACCATATCCCCATAGGATCGGAAGAAAACCTGTCACAATAGGGTTGCCTTTCACACCGCGAAAAACTAATCCGCTATTGTTTTTATCGGTATCAATTTTGGCGGCTGCATTGAGTACATCTGACCAGGTATGCGGTTTTGATAGATCATGTTGGTCAAACATTGCCTTGTTCCAGGCGAACATGGCTACATTACCAACCATCGGGATCGCATAAGCATTACCCGTTGCATCCGGGTAGCGGCCGATATCAAATGGAGCCTTAACGAAGTCAGGGTCTTCGATATTTTTTGAGAGAGGGGCCAGCCAATTGTTTGTCAGAAACTCAGGAGCCCATGTATCGTCCATTAATATGACATCATAGTTGCCGGTTTTTTCTCTCATCGACAAGACGATACTTTCATACAAGCCATTGCTAGGGCGTTGAACTAAGGTGATCTTCGCATCGGTATTTACTTTTTTATATTCCGCAACAATATGTTGAAGAGCTTGTCCGTAGTTGCTGTCACGGCCTGCAATAACAAGCTCTGAAGCAATAGAACTAAAAGAAGCGCTAAGCAGCGCAGTGGCAACCAGAGTTCGTCTAAACATTTCTAAAAGTCCTTTTCATTGTGCATTTTTGCACGCGTGTTCATTTGTGTTGCTGAAGAATTTACCCCTCGAAGATGTCAATTAGGTGACGGCACTATGAATATTAATCTATTGGTAGGACTGGGTCGGTTGGACGCACAACATGAAGCTGTGGGGGCAGTGAATTGTCATGTTGCGATCACCAAAATGCAATTAATTACTTATTAATATTGCACTCGCGTTCATTAATATTCAGGAGGAAACATGAATACGCACTTTGGGTCGATACTCGTTGCGATGGTTATTACCCTCATAACGTCTACACAGGCCATTGCATCGTGGAATTGGTATGCGGAAGGGTTAAATGACACGGTGAAATACAATAATGCCTATTGGTCCCGGCCACACAATACATTTGAAAATAGTAAATTTTCATCACTTGGTGATGCATTGAATCAAGGCTACCGAGCAATAGAATTGGATGTTTTTCCAAAGCCCGGCTATGAAACAATATATGTGTCACATAGCTATACGAGTCCGAAGAACAACAAATGCAGCGGAAATAAAGAGTTTGTTGATTGCTTGAGAGATATTAAAAATTGGAGTGATAATAATCCAGGTCACGATGTGATCTCACTTCAGTTGGATATGAAAGACTTCATTATTTCGCCGATGTGGAATGACAGAGCTCACCGTCTAATGGTGGCCAACATCGAGTATGTATTAGGTTCCAAGCTGTATCGGCCCAAGGATCTACAAACATATACCGGGTACTCGAATCTGCGAACAGGCGTTAAAAATATGGGGTGGCCAGAGCTTAATCAGCTACGTGGCAACATTATTGTTTTCGGATTGGCTGGACCGATTGGTTCCAAAAACCAAACCCAATCAAGGATGATTGACACGATAGGTGGCGATAAAATGCCATTGTTTATCTGTCCCGAAGTCACGGCTCCCGAGCACTTTACTTATAATAAATACGCAAACGGTTTTAATGGTAGCGCATACTCACATAATAATCAGTGGGTGGTCTGCGGTAATACCGGAGATGGAAAATATTGGGCAACCTTGGCTGCAGAAGCAAGCAGGAACAATCAGCTAATGGCTATTTGGTCCGGCAATGATCATAAATTTGATGCTTATGATGACATGATGCTTGCGGTAGGGTGGGGGGCGACGATGATCAGCCGTGAAACCTCTAGTACCCATAGTGGCAGGATCCCACTCAATGGCATTCGAAATTCGATGCCGACTCATTTTTCCCTGCAGGCAGTGAACAGCAATAAGTGTGTTGATGTTAGTGGCTCTGGCCAAAGCAATGGAACCGATATTATCCAGTGGCCATGTACCGGTTCGGCAAATCAGGCTTTTTTGTACAGTGATGAAAAGCAGCTCAGAGCACTGCACAATCCCCGCTATTGTTTGGATCCGGAAGGCTCGGCCAGTACTCCGGGTTGGAGAAATGTTGTCTTGTGGAACTGCGGTACACAAAAGACTCAAAAGTGGTGGATGGATTACAGAAACGGCGGAAAGGTGAAGCAGGCCCATGACGGTTATTTCGTCTTAACGGTTGAGGCGGGCTCTACTTCAAATGGCTCCCGGATTGTCACCTGGGGTGATGATGGAAGTAGCTATCAGCAATTTCGCGTCATTCCGGTCGAGTCTGATTTTATTGATTGGCGCAGTTATTAAACCGTAGACAGGAACAATTTTACTATTATGGTTTGGGCCGCGAGCAGATATGCTTGCGGCCCAATGAGAGATGGTCTTTTATGCAATAAACTTTAAGGTTGCCAAGGATGTCTACACTGGAAGCAAAAAAGGGCAGGAAGACCTGCCCTTTTAGTTATATCTCGAACAACTGGAATTTACTGCAAGCTCTCGCGGTCAACCGCTGTTTTGAGGTCCGTCAGGGTGCCCTGCTCAACATCAATTAGGAAGTTGTCGCTGGCCTCACCGGTTGCGAAGCGGTCAAGGATGTAGAACAAAGTACCAAAGCGGACTTTGAAGACATCGCCAACCGGCGTCGATACGCTGTAACCTTCACCGAAGTGGATTTCACTTTCCATATCGTACAGCTCTTCACTCAATAGCTTGTATTGAGGCAGACGAGACGGTTCGATATCTCGGAATGCCAGTTCATCAGCGTTGCGCAGGCGGTAGAAATCGATAGCCAGCTCTTCACCGTCCCACTCGGCAAAATCGATTAATGCCATACCGTGCTGGTTAGCCAGCTCTTCTGCCTTCTCTTTTGCTAGGCTCCAGTCTTGGATAAAGTCATTGAGGTCATCCTGACCTTCTGCTCCTGCACCATCAGTTTTCACACATGGCAGGCCAAGCGCTTCTTTTAGCTGACATACAGTAATATCTGTCTCTAGCTGTGACAGGATGAGCATCTGCTTGCCATCCATGTTGAACAGCATGTTCTTGATATCTTGCGGCCATTCTTCAGGTAGGAAACGAAGGCGGGTCAACTCTTTGATGTGCCAGTCTGTTAGCTCGTAGTAACTTTCGGCATCAAGGATCACACTGTTCCAGATCTCACCAGCACCTGATTCAACCAGTTGATCGTGCTCTTCGGCATAGTGCTCGAACAGTTCGTTGAAGCGAGGAACGTTTTCTAGTACGACAGTTTCAACTTCTACCTGGCTGTTTGGTTTGATTTCCAATACCTTGTAGGCTGGGATATAGCCTGCCAGCGAAGGCGCTTGAATGTTGAATAGGGTATAGGTTTCACCGTCGATATTGTATTGCTTCATGCCAGTATCGTTGAAGTGCATGTGACCACCGACATGGATACTTAAGCCTGTTTTGGCCAGTGCTTTACTGGTGTCATCTTCTGGCTGGCGCGCAAGTTGGAAGTTGCCTTCGCCGAAAATATCTTCGATTTCCTCTGATGCTCCATTGTAGAAATCAGTCATCGGGAAGTGGCTGAACGATAGCAGGACTTTGTTCTGCTCTTTAGCCGCTTTTACCGTGTTGCTGATCCACTCAACTACATGCTCTTTGTGGGTCAGCATCATATTGTAACCTGCACTGCTTGAGCCGTCATAATCACCTGGGTTGTTTTCCCCACCAGTAGAGTCGGCTTTCGGGCGGTAAACATTGGCGTCGATAGCCATCAGCCATAGGCCTTCGATAGGCTCAACCAAGTACGTACTGTCTGGTACCATCGAACATGCGGTATAGCTGTCTTCCTTGTGCTTTCCACCAGTCCCCTCATGGCAGATTTCATACATGCGGTTGGCATAGTTTGCTTCTTTCAATGCCACATCGTAAGAATAGTTTTCACGGGCTTCATCAGAGCTATAAGGGGTTTCGAAATACTTGTATTCTGGCTGGGGATCGAAGCCATGGTGGCTGAGGATTCCCATGATTTCCTTATAGCCCCACTCTTTAACTTCTTCGGTGCAGATGGTTGGCAGTGGGTTATCAGTAGGTATGATGGTCCAATCACCCTCGTAGCCAACACATTCGTCCTTGCCTTTACTGAAAATGCGCTGCTCATGGCCATCGCGACCGAGGTAATCTGATTTACCGGCGGGTTGGGTAAAAGGGCGTACAGGATCGTGGTTACCCGGTGCGGCAAAGAACTCAAGACCATGCTCTTCACGGTACTGGTCAAAGATTTTTACCAGTCCGCGCATGTGAACAGGCTGGCCATCATCACTAAAATCACCTGGTAAGGCGACGTACTTGATACCTTTCGCGACAATGTCATCAAGTGCTGCAATCATGGCGAA
Organism: Photobacterium sp. AWH4_225; assembly: GCF_056158405.1. Taxonomy (NCBI): domain Bacteria; kingdom Pseudomonadati; phylum Pseudomonadota; class Gammaproteobacteria; order Vibrionales; family Vibrionaceae; genus Photobacterium; species Photobacterium sp. AWH4_225. The sequence goes on from NZ_JBSWTF010000004.1 coordinate 1,702,208, forward strand.
GTAGTTTTCGTTGAACAGGCGGGTCGATTTCATCTGCGACATCATGGTACGAATGGTCGCGCCTTGCCCTGATTGTGAATTGTATAAGCCGTCAAATGAACCGTCTTGGAAATCACCATAGACATCATGAAAATGGATATCAGGCATAAAGGCGACTTTTACGCCTTCTACTGGGAGTGTTTTGCCATCATCATTGCTGGAATCTGAATTACAACCAGCCAATGCAAGAGCGGTGAATAATGCCACTGCTGAGTGTTTTATTGTCATTTTATATCTCGAAAAGAAGGTGTTTATTTTTTGCTGGAAGAGAATAAATATTCAAGATGACAGAAATAAAACACTTTTATTATTCATTGGTTTAGGTGTTATCAACAATGCTTCTATTCTTTGTTTTTTAGTTGCTTACAAGATGTAATCTATTGGTTTTTGTTTTGGATTTGCTAGGTGAATGATTTGTGGTTTGAATAATGATTGATTTGTTATTAGTTTAAATTGTTATCTTCATTCAATAAAAATATGAATTTTCACTTTATTATTATTCCAAGGTTAGTTATTTAGGTGAGTGATGAAGAGTCAAAATGTGAATTACTCAAATCGGAGTTTTGAGTATTATTTTTCTGAGAGCTTGCAGCAAACGAGACCGCATATTACATCGCTTCCACCTATTGTTTTTATCCACGGTATATTGAGTAGCGGCCGGTTATTTACTCACCAGCTCATGCCATTTATTTCCAGCCAAGGCTATTCTTCGTATGCCCTTACCCTGCGTGGCCACGGTACCCATCAAGCAAAATCCTCCCCGAACCCTTTTGAAGATCACGTTAATGATGTAGCAGCCTTTGTTGATTACGTGCACCAGCGGGAGAACAGACCTGTGGTCGTGGTTGGGTATTCACTCGGGGGCTTGATTGCCCAGCATGTCTGTCAGCGTGAGGAGGTGAAGCCAAAGTTAGCCGGAATGTCTTTGATGGCATCGGTCCCGCCGCAAGGCTTTAATCAACTGAACCAAGCTATGTGGCTTGAAAATCCAGTGTTGTCTATGGTGCTCGGCCCGGTAATGGCAATGCCGAATATGGCGCTGCTTAATCCGTATTACCGCAGTGTTTTGGTCGATGCCTTGTTTGCCAATACGCCCAACCAGCAACAGCTAGATGCGTTACTCTTTGAACTAAAAGCCGAAGATCTTCGGTTGTTCGCAAAGCCGCACCCTGTAGAAGATAGTGCTCACTTGAGTGTTCCCGTTACTGTTATTGGCGCAAAAGAAGACAAGTTGGTACCAGCTTCTCTCGTTGAGGGCACGGCGGATTTCTATGGCGTAGAACCTGTTTTCTTTAGTCCTATGGGTCATGCGATGCCGGTAGAGAAAGAAGCAGGGCAGCTGGCAGCGTATTTAGCGAAATGGTGCAGTAAGCTCTGAGGCTCCTAACTTCCTGATTTACATTAATGTGAGCTCGGTATTGTTGTTTTTTTGATCTAAAACAACCAACCCTTTCAATACCCCTTTCTGGGTATCCAACCTATTCAAATTAGGCATAAATTAGTCAATAACCACTAAATTGTTAAGTGTATTTAATTGCACTTATTAATTTAGGAAGGATTCGGTGGTGTGCCTTAAAGGGGGGCTTTGTTGTGAGTGAGTTCCATGTCTGCAGCTTGATTGTTTACGTCGTGGCTGAGCAGCTTGAATCAATAAAAAAGACCATAGAGAGCTTACCGGGGGCAGAGGTGCCGATTTTGGGTGAATCAGGGAAATTGGTTGTCGTGCTAGAGGGCGAGCAAAAGAACGATATTGTAGGTCATTTTGACTATATCAAACAGTTGCCCGGGGTACTCGATACCACGCTGGTTTACCACCAAATGGAAGAACAATCTGAGCTAAAGGAAGCGTAACATGACAGTTACTAGACGTAGTTTCTTAAAGGCCAATGCAGCCATTGCTGCCGCCAGCGCAGCTGGGCTAACCATACCTGTGTCGGTAGCCAATGCCGCAGAGGGCGAGCAGGAAGTGAAGTGGGACAAAGCCCCATGCCGCTTCTGTGGGACGGGCTGTAGTGTGCTGGTGGGGACCAAAAATGGTCGCGTGGTAGCATCACAGGGGGATCCTGATGCACCGGTGAATAAGGGCCTCAACTGTATCAAAGGCTACTTCTTGCCTAAGATCATGTATGGGGAAGATCGCCTGACCCAACCGTTATTGCGCAAGAGAGACGGTAAGTACCACAAGGAAGGTGAGTTCACCCCAGTGAGCTGGGATGAAGCCTTCGATGTGATGGCCGACAAGTTCAAGCAGGCACTGAAAGACAAAGGTCCTTCTGCCGTTGGCATGTTCGGCTCTGGCCAGTGGACAGTCTGGGAAGGCTATGCCGCTGCTAAGTTGTACAAAGCGGGTTTCCGCTCCAACAATATTGACCCGAACGCCCGCCACTGTATGGCGTCAGCGGTAGTTGGGTTTGGCCGTACCTTCGGTATGGACGAGCCTATGGGGAGCTATGACGATCTCGAACATGCCGATGCCTTCGTGCTTTGGGGATCTAATATGGCTGAGATGCACCCTATTCTCTGGACCCGTTTGACTGACCGCCGTTTGTCTTCTGACAAGGTGAAAGTCGCGGTGCTCTCGACCTTTACCCACCGCAGCTATGAGCTGGCTGACAACCCAATTATCTTCAAGCCACAGACTGACCTGGCTATCCTCAACTTTGTTGCCCACTACATAATCTCCAATGACAAGGTCAACCAGGACTTCATGAACAAGCACGTCAACATCCGCAAGGGTGTGACAGATATTGGCTATGGTCTGCGTCCGACCCATCCATTGGAAAAAGCGGCCAAGAACCCGGGTAGCGGTGATTCGACGCCGATGAGCTTTGATGATTACGCCAAGTTTGTCTCGACTTATACCGCGGAATACACATCGGAATTAACAGGGGTACCAGTTGACCAACTCAACGCCTTGGCCGAAATGTACGCCAACCCAGAAACCAAGGTAGTGTCTTACTGGACTATGGGCTTCAACCAGCACACCCGTGGTGTGTGGGCCAATAACCTTATTTATAACATCCACCTGCTGACCGGTAAGATCTCCAAGCCGGGTTGTGGCCCGTTCTCGCTGACCGGCCAGCCATCAGCCTGTGGTACGGCGCGTGAAGTGGGGACCTTTGCCCACCGTTTGCCAGCCGACATGGTGGTGATGAATCCGAAACACCGTGAAATGTGTGAAACCCACTGGAATATCCCAGAAGGCACGATCCCGCCGAAGCCGGGTTACCACGCGATTTTGCAAGACCGGATGCTCAAAGACCGCAAGCTCAATGCCTACTGGGTGATGTGTAACAACAATATGCAGGCCGGGCCGAATATCAACGAAGAGCGCCTGCCGGGCTACCGTGATCCCGCTAACTTCATTGTGACCTCTGATCCTTACCCAACGGTTACCGCCATGGCATCAGATTTGATCTTGCCAACAGCGATGTGGGTGGAAAAAGAAGGGGCTTACGGTAACGCTGAGCGTCGTACCCAGTTCTGGCACCAGCAGATTAGTGCACCGGGCGAAGCGAAATCTGACCTGTGGCAGCTGATGGAATTCTCCAAGCGCTTCAAGGTTGAGGAAGTGTGGCCGCAGGAACTGATCGCCAAGAAGCCAGAGCTTAAAGGCAAAACTTTATTCGAAGTGCTGTTCAAAAACGGCAAGGCCGATAAGTACAGCTTGGATGAGATCGCTGCTGACCAGCTCAATGATGAATCGCGCGATTTTGGTTTCTATGTCCAGAAAGGCTTGTTCGAAGAGTATGCCTACTTCGGCCGTGGCCATGCCCATGACCTGGCACCGTTTGATATGTACCATCAGTCCCGCGGCCTGCGTTGGCCTGTGGTCGATGGCAAGGAAACGGTCTGGCGTTACTCCGAAGGGTATGACCCGTATGTGAAAAAAGGCGAAGAGTTTTCTTTCTACGGTAAGCCGGACAAGAAAGCGGTGATTTTCGCCCTGCCGTATGAGCCGCCAGCAGAATCACCGGATAACGAGTATGACCTGTGGCTATCAACCGGGCGGGTACTGGAGCATTGGCATACAGGTTCAATGACCCGTCGTGTGCCGGAGCTATACCGTTCATTCCCTGATGCTGTGCTCTACATGCACCCGCTCGATGCCAAAGAGCGCGGGCTGCGCCGGGGCGATGCAGTGAAAATTGTTTCCCGCCGTGGTGAGGTTCTCACCCATGTGGAAACTCGCGGGCGTAACCGGGTACCGCAAGGCTTGGTATATATGCCTTTCTTTGACGCCGGGCAACTGACTAACAAACTCACGCTTGATGCGACCGATCCTATTTCGAAAGAAACGGACTTCAAGAAATGTGCAGTGAAGGTGGTTAAAGCCTAACTATTGGAAACAGACTGATGAAGCGTTCACCTCTCAAATCATCGGAAAGCCGCCGCCGTTTCCTCCGGGATGCCGCGCGAACGGCTGTGGGTGTGGGAGCGGCAGCAACCGTACTCGGACTACAGAGCAAACAGAGCCAGGCTGACAGCAGCGGTGTGCCGATAAGGCCGCCGGGTGCATTGCCTGAGCCTGAATTTTTGCAGGCTTGCTTGCGCTGTGGGTTATGCGTTCAGGCGTGTCCTTACGATACCTTGAAGCTGGCAAGCTTGTTGTCGCCAGTGGCTTCGGGGACGCCGTATTTCACTGCCCGAACGATTCCGTGTGAGATGTGTGAAGACATACCCTGTGTGGAAGCCTGCCCGAGTGGCGCGCTGGATCATGGCCTGACCGATATCGATGATGCCCGGATGGGAACCGCGGTATTGATTGACCATGAAACCTGCCTCAACTGGTTGGGTTTGCGCTGTGATGTTTGCCACCGGGTTTGTCCGCTGATTGATGAAGCTATCACCCTAGAGCCCATCCGCAACCAACGTACCGGCTACCATGCCAAGTTTATCCCGACAGTGCATTCCGATGTTTGTACCGGCTGTGGTAAATGCGAGCAAGCCTGTGTGCTGGACGAAGCGGCGATCAAAGTTGTGCCTACGGCATTAGCCAAAGGCGCACTTGGTCACCACTACCGCTTAGGTTGGGAAGAAAAGGCCAAGAAAGGGGAAAGCCTGATCCCAGAGGATCTGACTTTGCCTGCTCACAAGCCGGGTAACAGTGGAGGAGGTCAGTAATGGCTAAGCATTTGGCAAAAGACGCCGGCAAGGCAGCGACCGCCTCGCTCGGCTGGTGGAAAGCCCACCGCTTCTTGCTGCTGCGCCGCAGCTGCCAGCTGTTGATCATTGCCTTGTTCATGATCGGCCCGACACTGGGGGTACTGCGTGGCAATTTGTCGGCAAGCACCTTGTTCGACACGGTGCCTCTGACTGACCCGTTGATCTTGCTGCAAACCATAGCCGCAGGCCATTGGCCTGAGCTGGCAGCCCTGCTTGGTGGAGTCATTGTGGTGGGCTTTTATGCCCTGTTGGCCCCTCGGGTGTTTTGTGCCTGGGTATGCCCGCTCAACATGGTGACGGACTTGGCTGCTTGGCTTCGCCGAAAACTGGGGATCAAGCTCAGTTACCGCTGGCCATCAAGCCTGCGTTACTGGTTGTTGCCGGTGTTACTACTGGGTAGTGCGGTATCGGGCACAGTGCTGTGGAGCTGGATTGACCCGGTTGCGGCACTGCACCGTGGCTTGGTGTTCGGCATGGGCGCGGGTTGGGTGCTGATATTGCTGGTGTTCTTGCTTGATCTGGTATTGGTCGAGCATGGCTGGTGTGGTCATTTATGCCCGCTTGGCGCGACTTATGGGGTGATTGGCCGTAAGAGCCTGGTTCGTATTACCGCGACCAACCGCGAAGCCTGCAACAAGTGCATGGATTGCTTCAACGTGTGCCCCGAGCCAGAAGTGCTGAGGCAACCGCTCAAAGGCGGGGATCGCAAGGTGATGAGCCAAGACTGTATCAGTTGTGGACGCTGTATTGATGTCTGTTCCGAGGAAGTATTGGAATTTAAAATAAGAATTGGAGCCAATAAAAATGAAGGGTAAGTATGTTGTGTCTGCGCTGCTGGCGGCTGTCGTGAGCCTAGCAGCATTTGCAGAGGTTACCTCGTTACGTGGCGCGCAGGAAATAGGGGATACCAATGCTGTTGCGCCCATCAAGCCGGTGCCAAAAATGCAAGATAAGCTGGCCTTGGAATTTGTTCATCAACCCCCTTTGATCCCGCACTCAACGGAAATGGTGCAGATCAACCCAAGCAACAATGGCTGTTTGCAATGCCATGATGTCGACAAGTACCGCAGAACTGGCGCCCCTAGGGTGAGCCCAACGCACTACATGGATAGCAACAACAAGATCCTAAGTGACGTCGCCCCTCGCCGTTACTTCTGTTTGCAGTGCCATGTTTCGCAGGCTGATGCCGCGCCGCTGGTGGAAAATACCTTTAAACCGGCTGGTAAGTTCGGCCAATAGGAGGGGCTATGAAAAGTCAACGACCTGGAATCATCCGGCGTTTTTGGCAGTGGTTCAGAAAGCCCAGCCACTTTGCGATTGGCACCGTCCTGACCGTAGGTGTGGTTGCAGGTGTCATCCTGTGGGGCGGGTTTAACACTGCAATGGAGTACAGCAATACGGAAAGCTTCTGTATCGGTTGTCATGAAATGGAGAACAACGTTTACCAAGAGTACGTTGGCACCGTTCACTACAACAACAGCAGCGGCGTCAGGGCGACCTGTCCGGATTGCCACGTACCCAAAGAGTGGGCACCGAAAATGGTGCGGAAGATCCAAGCTTCGAAAGAGCTGTATGCCAAAGCGTTGGGATTGGTTGATACTCCGCAGAAGTTCGAGGATCACCGGTTTGAAATGGCCTCCCGGGAGTGGGAGCGCATGAAAGCCAATGATTCTCAAGAGTGTCGGAACTGCCATAACTTTGAATACATGGATTTCAGCACCCAGAAGTCGGTTGCTGCTGGTATTCATAGCCGGGCAATCGAAGACGGTAATACCTGTATTGATTGCCACAAAGGTATCGCCCACCAACTACCGAAAGGTCATCAAATCGAAAGTGCAATCTAACGACGTGTAATTGCAATAAGCCTGTCCAATAACCCAGTCCCCGGTAGAGTGATCTGCTGGGGATTTTTTGTTTTAGCCCTAACCCGCATAAGTAAATCACAAGTTGAAACAATCTTACTGTCATGCAGTACACTGATATTGCATATGATCAGACAATACGCCCTCGTGACTAGATAGTGAGTTTTCGGCAAACCGATATGAAATCAACATCCTCGACGACAGATATCCTTCTAACCTCCACCATGAACATTTGGCCTTTTATAGAATACTGTGAAAAAAAGGGCTTTGATTGGCAGGCGGTTGCCGAGGAGTGTGAGTTACCGGTAGAAATGATGGACAAGAAACATTGGTTGCCGACCAAAGATATCATGCTGTTTTTGTTTGGGTTGGAAAGGCGGTACGGTTATTTGGTTGGGATTGAAATTGGCCGCTTTGTTACCGTTAAGCAGCTTTCATCAGAGCTAGATAGCAAGATCCAACAGTGCGGCAGTCTCTCTGAGGGGATCCAATTGTTGGTTGAAGAAATGCCCAAGCTTAATAACCATGTGATTATCTGGACCGAGAAGCTTGAGGGTAAATGGTGGCTATGCCATCGCAGTGCCTTCCGTGATTCAACTCCGGGTTTTGAACAGGCCGAATGGTTCAGAACGCTAGCACTGATTAACTTTTGCCGCCGGTTTATCGAAGGCTACTGGCAGCCAGAGCAAGCCAAGCTAGTATCTCCCAATACCAATGTAGACAAGCTCCCCTCGACCTTCAAAAAGACGGATATTGCCTTTGGCCAAGCATTTGGTGCTTTTACGGTGCCGCTTCCCGATGATTTTCATCCCGTTGCCGAACAGGCCATTGATGCCAGTTGGCACCACTCAGTCAGTAAACTTATCGATACCTATGCGTCGTTACCTTGGTTCAATATCAAGTGGTTCTCAACCCTGCTGGGTATGACGCCAAGGACTTTGCAACGCAACCTTAGCCTGCAAGGCCTAACATTCCGCGAGCTTAGGGATAACGCTAGACGCGATCATGCGATCAAACTGCTGGGCGAGGAAGGGGTAAGTACCCACGAAGTCGCCTGGCGGGTAGGGTACGATGATCTCAGCAACTTCAACCGTGCCTTTCGCAAGTGGACAGGTTATACCGCCCCGGCTTACCGTCGAAAATTGCTATCGTGATTTAGTGATTCGACACGATGGTGGAGAATACAATTCCGTAGCATCTTTGGCATGCTAATTATCTTCGGAAATAAGAAGCAAGCAAAGGACTGCTTGTCTCAAAAACACCCAGCTTTGTGTTGGCCAATTGTTGAGCTTTAACCTCGTTGTAGCATGCAACGGTTTACATTTAACGCGGTATTTATCCAACTTACTGAATTTACATTTCGCAACAGATTGAGTAATTTTCACGTATTTATTCTGTTTTTTCTCCTTATATTGCCTATACCCAAGCTCCTTGGATAAAGATATTTTCCAATACATTAGGCTCTGTGAGATGAAAAATAAAACCTTTAAGCTTGCGACATTAAGCGCTGCAATCCTGATGGCTTCGGCTGGAAGCTATGCGAGTGATTCAGTATCAATGACTATCGCTGAGTGTAAAACCTTTGAACCTACTCCTTCGGTAATCGTAAAAGGCGAGAATAACGAACTAACAAGCCAGACGATCACCATTGGTGCGACCGGTGATATGCACGGCCGTATCTTTGCATATGATTACGCGCTGGATGGCGTGGATAGAAATGCCGGCTTCTCTAAGATTGCGACCCTACTTCGTGACGAGCGTGCCAGCAATGACAACTTCTTGCTGATTGACTTGGGCGATACGGTGCAAGGTAACTCGGCAGAGCTGTTCAACAATGATCCGGTTCACCCTGTTGTTGAAACCATGAATGCCCTAAATTATGACCTTTGGGTACCGGGTAACCACGAGTTTGATTTTGAGCGCGCTTTCCTTGAGCGTAGTCTTGAAAACTTCAACGGCTCAGTGATCTCTTCCAACGTAATTTGGGACAAAAACTCGGTTGACTGTAAAGCTAACGAGGAAGAGACCCCGTTCTTACGCGGCTACCAGATCTTCGATTACAACGGTGCCAAAGTGGCCGTTATTGGCCTGACGCCGTCGTATGTAAAAGTATGGAACGCATCTAACCCAGAGAACTTCCGTAACCTAGATTTCAAAGACGAGCTGGAAGCGGTGACCGAGACCGTGAACACGGTTATAGACCAATACCAGCCGGATGTCGTGATTGGTGCCTTGCACCATGGCCGTAAAGAGCATGGTCGTGGGGTACACGAAATTGCCTCTGAGCTTGCTGATAAGTTCGATGTGATTTTCATGGGTCACGAACATGCCCGTTTCATCGAGCAAGTAGAGAAAGGCGCGGATATCACCGCTGAGATGCCTGAGATTTCTGTCGATGGTAACAGCGAGCAGGAAGACAAGGCGAAGTCTGGTGTTTACAACGCTGAAAACCGTCACGAGAAAGTTAAGATTATCGAGCCGGGCAACTGGGGTTGGGCACTGGCCAAGGCGGAAATCGAGCTTGAAAAAGATCAGCAAGGCAAGTGGCAGATTGTCGATACCACGCTATCAAACCGCAAGGTAGAGAACGTACAGGAAGACAAGCACCTGCAAGAGCAGATGCAGCACATCCATGACTCTTCGGTTGAAGATGCCAACATCATGATCGGTAAGGTGAAAGGTAACTTTACTAACTCTGCTGGCGGCTTTGCCGATGAGGCCGTTTTGGAAGAGCAAGTACTTAACAGCGAAGGTCTTCGCCTTTACAGCTCTATCCATACCGGCAAACTAGCTGACATGCCGATCACTGATTTGATCAACCAGATCCAAATCATGAACATCGAGCAGAAAGGCTCTGACGCCAAAGGCAACAGCATTAAAGTTGATGTGTCTGCCGCTGCGCTATTCTCGGACGGTTCGAACCTGTTTGATGGTCAGGAATACCGTAAGAAAGACAGTGCCAACCTATACATGTACGACAACCAGTTGGTTGCTGTTAGCATCAAGGGTGAGCAGCTGAAAGAATACATGGAGTGGTCTTACGGTTACTTCAATACTTACCAGCAGAATGACATTACCGTGTCTTTCGACCCTGCGATCCCTGCTTATAACTACGATATCTTCGATGGCTCTATTCAGTACACCGTGGATCTGAGCAAAGCGGTGGGTGAGCGTATTGATATTGGTGAGATCCGTGGTGGTAAATTCAAACCAGAAGCTGATTATGTACTGGCGATCAATGATTACCGCCTAGGCACTTTGCTTGGCCAGGAGTGGATCACTGGCGAGCAGGTGATTTGGGATTCTTCTAATGAGCCTGTTTATGCTGTACGTGACATGATCACCGAGTACGTAGAGAACGAAGGTGTCTTGGATCGCAGCAAGTTCGAGAATGTTAACTGGTATATCAAGCAATACGGTCCATCAAATGCTGCTGGTGAGGTTGCAGAGAAAGGTGACATCCTATCGTTGCGTGAAGGCGAAGGTGCCGAGTTGTGGCAGAAACTGCAAAACAAAGAGATTTGTGTGATGCGCTCAGGTCCTGGTGCACGTGATTCAATCAACGTGTCAGTAAACCTTGCCGACGACAGCACTTGGTTTGCAAACCCGAACTATTCAGCAGAGGCGACTCAGGAAGCCCTGTATGAAGGTTGTGCGTACAGCAACCAGCCAAAATAATTTCCTCCCTTTATCCTAATTCAAGGCGCTTCGGCGCCTTTTTTTGTGCCTAAACCAGACGAAGATCACTTTTGATCCTGACATGAGGTTTGAAATCTTCGTGAAAGGTGTTATTGTAATACAATATTATTGATTGCTAGATGTCGAAGCGTACTTTTCCTAAGAGCTTCGGCATAGCCATTAACTAACTTAAAGAGAACATTGATATGTCTAACAAAGTTGCATTTATCTCTGGTGCTACAGGTGGTATCGGTTTCCAAGTTGCTAAGCGTCTTGGTCAAGATGGCTACACTGTGATTCTTAACGGTATCGAAGACACTAAAGGCGCAAGCTGTGTGGCTGAGCTAACAGGTGAAGGCATCGAAGCTGAATACCGTGGTTTTGACGTAACTGATGAGAATGCTGTAACTGAAAACATCAATGCTATCGGTGAAAAATACGGTAAGATCGATGTTGTTGTTAACAATGCTGGTGGCCTAGGTGGTCGTAGCCCAATCGAAGGCATGGAAACTGAGTTCTTCCGCAAAGTAATGGCACTTAACCTAGACAGTGCATTCTTTGTTTCTCGTGCGGCAATCCCGTTCCTGAAGAAGTCTGACAACGCGTCAATCATCAACTTCACATCTAACGCTGCTTGGAACGCTGGTGGCCCAGGTGCAGGTATCTACGGTACATCTAAAGCTGCAGTTCACACGCTAACTCGTGCTCTTGCAAAAGAACTAGCGCCAGCAAACATCCGTGTTAACGCTGTATCTCCAGGTACTATCGATACGCCGTTCCACGCGCAAATCAAAGAAACTAAGCCTGAAGTATTTGCTTCTTGGGCTAACAGCATCATGCTTGGTCGCCTAGGCCAGCCAGAAGAAGTGGCTTCTGCTATTTCTTTCCTAGTAAGCAAAGATGCTTCATTCATCACTGCTGAAACGCTACAAATCGGTGGTGGCCAGGCACTAGGTATCTAATCCTATTTATGCCTGAACAAAGCTAGGCTATAGCTTTGTTGTGAGAACCAATACAGACGGTAGGTACTGCAAGGTACCTACCGTTTTTTGCGTCTGCGTTCAGCTAGTAGAGTCCATCTTCATCTTTGGTTATTGAGTGTTGCAATGCGTAGGTGGCGTTGCTAGCTTGTCCTGCTGTCCTGCTGTCCTGCTGTCCTGCTGTCCTGCTGTCCTGCTGTCCTGCTGTCCTGCTGTCCTGCTGTCCTGCTGTCCTGCTGTCCTGCTGTCCTGCTGTCCTGCTGTCCTGCTGTCCTGCTGTCCTGCTGTCCTGCTGTCCTGCTGTCCTGCTGTCCTGCTGTCCTGCTGTCCTGCTGTCCTGCTGTCCTGCTTTCTGTCTCATTTAGGTTGATATATGGCATATCCCAAATATTTTTTGAGTATAGATACTTGGGGTTATCGATCGTCGTTTTTGAACACACTTGCAAATCATATCCTTACACAGGCTTACATTAGGTGTGAAAACATTGTTGTTTAACGGTATTGAGAGGCCGAAAAAGAGGGTAACTCCTATTTTATGGTTAGTAAGTGATCATCTTCTTTCATTTTGTAAGTCACCACATATTTAACGAATGAAGTTGGTAGCATAAGGTTATTAGTCGCAATTGTGTGATCTTTGTCACTTTTGTGTGTTTTTGATGGTTCATTTATCTTTGTGATTTTGGGATCGGTATCACATAGGTAAACGTTTGCCTGTTCGTTTTTTGAACATTGGGGTGTTGAGGGGTTGTTGAGGTTTAACGTTTACGCAGCATGCAAAGGTTTACAATTAACGATTCATTTATCGAACTTACCGAATTTACATTTGGAAACGTTCTGGATGCATTTCGAGTTTTTATTCTATTCCTTGGGCGTATATTTGCTCGCGTTCCCATTTTCTTTTTTTATTTTTTTGATTGCCTAAACATGACTAAGAGTACTATTAAAGTAGCAGCGCTGAGTGCAGCGATTGTTACCGCCCTAGCTGGATGTAATAGCAGTAGCAGTGATGACAAAACACAACCATCACGTCCATCAATCGCTGAGTGTAAAACCTACGAGCCAACCCAGCCGGTAATCGTTAAGGGTGATAACCCTGACCTTAACTTCCAAACAATTACTGTTGGTGCAACTGGTGATATGCACGGCCGTATCTTTGCGTATGATTACGCACTTGACGGCGTGGATGTGAATGCTGGCTTTACCAAGATTGCTACGCTGTTGAACGAAGAGCGTGCCAACAACGATAACTTCTTGATGATCGATCTTGGTGATACGGTTCAAGGTAACTCGGCTGAATTGTTCAACGACCTACCGGTACACCCAGTTGTAGAAACCATGAACTTCATGGATTACGACGTTTGGGTTCCGGGCAACCATGAATTCGATTTCGAGCGTGCTTTCCTTGAGCGTAGCCTTGAAGGCTTCAATGGTTCAGTGATCTCTTCAAACATCATCTGGGACAAGAACTCAGCTGACTGTAAAACCAATGGTCAGGAAGTACCTTTCCTACGTGGTTACCAGATCTTTGATTACAACGGTGCCAAAGTTGCGGTTATCGGCCTAACGCCTTCTTATGTGAAAATCTGGAATGCTTCAAACCCAGAAAACTTCCGTAACCTTGATTTCAAAGAAGAGTTCGAATCACTGGAAAATACCGTTGACCAAGTAATTGCCCAGTACCAGCCAGATGTTGTTATCGGTGCGCTTCACCATGGTCGAAGTGAATCACATGCCCGTGGTGTAAACGAAATCGCTTCTAAGATGGCTGATAAGTTCGATGTGATCTTCATGGGTCACGAACATGCTCGCTTCATTGAGCAAATCGATCTAGGCGCACCTTACGAAAATGGCATGGACGACATCACTGTATCTGGTGATAAAGCTAATCAAGTTGAAGATAAAGCCAAGTCTGGTACATACAACTGGCGTAACCGAGACTCGAAAGTGAAAGTTATCGAGCCGGGTAACTGGGGTTGGGCGTTAGCTAAAGCTGAAATTGATCTGTTCAAAGACCAAGATGGCAACTGGAAGATCTTTGATACCACGCTTTCAAACCGCACTGTTGCTGATGTTGAAGAAGATGCGGCACTACAGAATGAAATGCAGCATATCCACGATGCTTCTGTAGAAGATGCCAATATCGAAATCGGTGTTGTTCGCGGTAACTTCACTAACTCTGAAGGTGGCTTTGCCGATGAAGCGGTACTTGAAGAGCAAGTACTGAACAGTGAAGGCCAGCGCCTGTACTCGACAATTCACAATGCAAAACTGTCTGACATGCCGCTAACTGATTTGATCAACCAAATTCAGATCATGAACGTTGAATCAAAAGGCAGTGAAGCGATTGGTGAGCAAATTTCTGTTGACGTTTCAGCAGCAGCGTTGTTCTCAGATGCATCTAACTTGTTTGATGGTGAAACTTACCGTAAGAAAGACAGCGCTAACCTTTACATGTACGACAATCAGTTGGTTGCGGTAAACATTAAAGGTGAAAAGCTGAAAGAGTACATGGAGTGGGCATACAGCTACTTCAACACTTACCAAGAGGGTGACATCACGGTGTCATTTGATCCAACCGTTCCTTCATTCAACTACGACATTTTTGATGGTGAAATCGAGTACGTGGTTGACTTGAGCAAGCGCGGACGTGAGGAAGACGAAGATGGTAACCTTATCTTTGAGGGTGAGCGTATTCAGAACATCACCATCCGAGGCGTTGAGCTACAAGATGATGCTGACTATGTTCTAGCAATCAATGACTACCGCTTTGGCTCTCCGATGAAAGAGAAAGGCTGGGTAACTGACGAAGATATTATTTGGGAATCTTCAGCTGAGCAGGTTTACGCAGTGCGCGATATGCTGACTGAGTATGTTGCCGAGCACAAAGTACTGGATCGTTCGAAGTTCGAGAATGTGAACTGGTACATCAAACAATACGGTCAGTCTGATGAAAGTGGCTTTGTTGCACGTAAAGGTGAAATCCTTGCCTCTCGTGCTGATGAGGGCGCAGAGTTGTGGCAGAAGCTACAAAACAAAGAAATTTGTGTAATGCGTTCTGGCCCAGGTGCTCGCGATGCTATCAACGTTTCTGTAAATGTTGATAAACCAGAGACTTGGTTTGCTAACCCGAATTACTCTGAAGATGCATCTATTGAAGCACTTTACGAAGGCTGTACTTACAGCAACCAGCCTAAGTCTGAGTAATTGAATGTATTGAAATAAGATAAAGAAGGCGCTTCGGCGCCTTCTTGTTTTGGAAAATTACGATGTTAAAACGATTATTATTTCCTTTTGTCGTCTTTTTGGTTTCCACCGCTATCTTGTGGTTTTCGCCATCAGTGAGTGAATCTTTCAGGCCCAAGGCTTACAGCAACCAGGAATTTGTCCGCGCGAGTGTGATCGATGTTTTAGCTGAGAGTACTCAGTCTGATCCTTTAGTGCCTTCAGTTAAGACAGGACGTCAACGGTTGCTGGTGGAGTTGTTGGAAGGGGCAGAGGCTGGCAAGCAGGTCGAAGTCGAGAACCAATTAAGCCGACTGCACAATGTGTATGTGACTGAAGGTGATAGGTTTATCCTGCTGGTTAGAGAGCAGGGCAGCCGGACGATTTACTGGCCTTACAACCATGACCGTTCCTCGGCGGTGTATTGGATGGTCGGGATCATTGTGGTTCTCACCGTATTGTTTGCTGGTTTGCAAGGTGTGAACTCGGTCATTTCTTTGTACTTTACCGGTGCTTTGCTGATTGGCGTGTTAGTGCCTGCTCTGTTTGCTGGTTGGAACCCTATCCTTATTACCATCGGCTTGATGGCAGTGAAAATTGTGGTCAATTTCCTGTTGGTCGCAGGCTGGAATAAGAAGTCGTTGGTGTCGATGCTAGGTACACTGGCAGGTGTGGTGATGGCAGGCTTGATGGCCCAGTTCTTTGGTGAGATGGCCCAGCTTAACGGCCTATACCTTGAGAAAGGGGAAGATATTCTCTATCTCGGCGGTGAAGCCCAAGTACAGGTACGCTGGTTGCTGTTTGTTGCGATTATGGTGTCAGCATTGGGTGCGGTGATGGATGTAGCGATCTCCATGGCGTCTTCTTATCACGAGCTGCGTGAAATGTCGCCGGAGCAATCTGAAAAAGATCGCCTGCTGGCAACAATTCGGATCGGCCGCGATATCCTGGGAACCATGACCAATACCTTGGTACTGGCTTTTGTCGGTAGTGCACTGACCACCATTATGATGGTGTGGGGCTTCCAGATGCCGGTAATGCAGTTTATGAATATCCCGGCTTTATCGCTGGCAATGATCCATGGTCTAGCTGGTAGTATCGGGCTTATTATGACTGTGCCGCTTACGGTAGTGATTGCCAGTGTTGTTTATCAACGTGATGCTAAAAAGCCGGTAGAGACTGCTAAAGTTGTCACTGAGTAATCCTTAGGTCTCAAACCAAAGGCTCAAATTAAAAAAAGCCACGATGTGCTCCCAGTGCATCGTGGCTTTTTAGTTCTACTCGGGCAGGGTTTACACCATAAAGCCTAAGTCCATGGTGGCGAAGTTGGCCGAAGCCGTTGGGAAAATGGCTTCTATGCCTGATTGGCCGACGCCAAACCAACTGGACAGAGTGGCAGCCATCTGCTCGTGGGCCTGAGTCGGGATCAGGCGGCCCCTGCCGTTATCGTCTGGACTTCCGACACTAAAGTCGGGATAAGCGCCGTAGCAGCCACCTGATACGCTACCGCCTATCACCAGTTGGTTACTGCCCCAGCCATGGTCGGTCCCGTCATTGGCATTGTTGTGCATGGTGCGACCAAAGTCCGACATGGTAAAGCTTGTGACATTGGGCTGCAGTGCACCTAATGCCCGGGTGAATTCGGTCAGAGCGGTATCGAGTTGGCTGTACAAGGATTGGTGACGCGGTACCTGATTTTTGTGGGTATCATAGCCACCTTGGTTAACGATAAAGACCTGTCTCCCCACGCTGCCGGAAGCAACCGATGCATCAATAATGCGTTTAACAGCCGATAGCTGCGAGCCAATAGAACTATTTCGGCTGATGGCCGGATCGAGCTCCGTTGAGTCTATAAGCGAACGGAAGTTATTGTAAGGAGCGAGGAAGTCACTATGCTGCTTGGTGTATTGCTGGTGGAAGGGCGACATGTACACCTCCTCTACCATTTCGCTATACTCTCTCTCCAGAGTTCCTGATGCACTAAAGGCGTTTACCGCCGATACCGAACCTTGGGTATTAGTACGCAGATCACTGACATTTACACCGCTTAGCCAGCTGTTGCCACCGAGTGAGAGTAGTTCAGGTATTGCACCTCCCTGAGCTAAGATGTCCATCAACAAACCACCCCAGCCATAGGCAGCATAGGCACTGGAATGCCATGCACTTTCCCATGCGTACTGCTGCTTTGAATGGTTAAACAACCCTGTTGGATAGGGGGCTCCGGATCCGGCAGGGCCAACAAGCGTACCTATATTGATTAACCCAGCGGCAAGGCCATCTTGGAACAATGACTGAACGCCCGGCATATTGGGGTGAAGACCAATTGGTACTCCGTTGCTGTCGGTTTTGCCTGTCATCAGCAAGCTAGCTTTATCAATGGCGATGTTAGGGCGTCTTGCGGCATATTTGCCATAGAGATCATCATCGCCCGCCATCATCATATTGAACGAATCATTTCCTCCTCGCAGGAAGACACAGACCAAGGCTTTGTAATCTTCAGCCGCATACGCCTTGTTTGAAAGGGAGAATGCCACCGGCATTGCCGTCGCCCCTGTCATCAGGGCGCTGTGTTGCAAAAATCGACGTCTCGATAATTTCATCATCATTACTCCTGAATCTGGAACTCGGGGGACATGGCGGCCATCCAGAACACCTTGTACATGTTGTCATGGTTACTTTTCGGCATATCGTCATAGACATCGCTGAGCCGTTGCTCCAACTGCGGGCTAAGCGAGCCATCGAACAAAGTATCAGCCAGCAAAGCAAGGAAGTTGGCTTTGTCATCAGTTGTCCAAAGGCCGGTAAACGCGGAGTAATCGAGGAATAAACGGTTATCCGCCAAACCGGCGACATCACCTGTTAGTGTGTTGTCGTCTTTGAGCTTGCGGAACACCAAGTTGGAGAGGTGCGGGATCTCGGCCGATGTGTATAGGGCGAATTCTGGGCCTATTAATCCGTTGTCTTCCAATGGGCCGCTAGGCGTAAAGTTAGCGGGGAAGAAGTTGAACACAGAGGGTGCCGACAGTGGCCCTTGCGAAAAGCGATGGCCTTCTGGCGAGTATTGCGCATCGTAACCGTAGCCCAGTGACGTATCGCGATGGTGCTCATAGTTGTTGCCCATTTGGCTGTTAAACGCTCGATAGAGTGCTGTCATGGTGATAATTGGCTCACGGGCTTTTGACACGGAAAGCGGGTTTGATTCATAAGGTTGTGGGTCGGTGAGTATCGCGGTCACCACTGCGGCTAAATCACCATGGGTTTGGTTGAAAGTACGAGCGACGCGCTCAACATAGTGTTTGTTTGGGTTAGAGGTAACAAGTTGCTTGATAAGGTGGGTGCTGACAAACACAGCGGTTTCGCGGCTGGATACCAGAATATCGAGCAATCTTTCTAGTTCCTCTTCGGCAGTCTCATTACCGGGGAAGTTGCGACCAAGTATTCGCTTGGGTTCATTATCATGGTTACTGGCGGTAACGACCATGGGGCTGAGTAGGCCATTTTCTTCATCCCAACCAGTGAACAATCTTGCTAACTCCAAAACATCTTCTTCGGTGTAGGCAGGAATAGGTTGCTGGGTTTCTTTGTCTTTTTTGATAACGCCTTTGTAGCTGACTTTCCACTCACCGAGCGAGAAAAGTTGCAACAATTCACGGGCATAGTTTTCATCGGGGTATTGGTTATTTTCTGGATCAGGCGGCAAGTTACCAGCCATGGTTAGAAAGCGACCCATTGCAGGCGAGTAGGTGACATCTCGGATTAAGTCTTTGTAATTGCCAAAGGCGTGCTCGACAAGAATATCGTAATAGATGGCTAATCCTTTTGCCCTGTCATCACCGGATAGTCCTGCGTCATTTTGTGATACAACCACCAATTGACTTAGCGCGAAGGCAACTCTTTGACGTAGCTGGTCTTCACCATTGAGGGCGATTCCCCACCAGGCATTGCTGCGATAGTTGCGATGCTCTTGGCTACTGCCGTTTTCACCCGCGCGGATATCTTGGATTCGTAGGTATTCATCAAGGTGGTATGACGGCGATACTGCCAGCTGTGCTTCTACCCATTGCTCGGGGGTGAGGCCGACGGCCGCGTTGATATCAGCTAACGTTGGGCCAAACGTACCGCGTTCAAGCAAACGTGAGGCATTGTGGAAATCCAAAACAAGTGGCGTCTCGATGCGCTCGAAGCTTAGGCTATAGTCGGCAGACGCTGCCCAGAGAAGATTGTCTGTTTTAGATTTGATGGGAACTATCGTGCCATCTGTTTGCAGTTGCCCCACCACGACTTCAGCACTGTTGTTATTGATACATTGACCTATCCGGTAGGGCCATTGTGCGGTTCGATTGTGACTACGTTTAGTAATTTGGCACTCAAAGGTTTCTGCTGGAATGTTGTTATTTAGAACAGTCACTTTAACAGTGTACGGAAAGTAGGTGTAATTAATCGCTTTTTGAACGCTACCATTATCGATCAAATCAACAGCGTATGCATGAGATGCAATAACTTGAAAGAGCAGTACTACGATAGCCTTTTTCAAAAAACAAAGGTTTTTGAAAAACATCGTGTTGACTCCAAATATAGTTAATTAGAGGTGTGTTTAATTTAATGTTTAAAAAAGTAGTAAATGGCTGATTTAAAATAATTCCTTTTTATGCCTCTCCTTGAAGTGTGTTTTATTTGATAGTTGAATGGTAGCAAATAAATACACCTTGCATATAAAATCGGACAGGTTATTCCCATTCGAAATATTTCGTTTTATGATTTTGTGAACCTAAGCCAAAGATGGTTTGAAATTGATATAAATATATTTTAAATGCTTGAACCAATGAAGTTTAATAACTATTGGCTCGTTATTATTTTGACGCTGTGATGATTTTCTGACATCTGCACACTACAGGATAGGTGTTTAAGTTGGAGGATGTTTAAGATGCTTCATACGATACAGTTCTTCATCAGAGCAATTTATTGCACCCCTTAGGTTACGCCTATCGCTATTTGGCGCTACACCGTAGCTGTAAGAAATATTGAGTGCAGATAAAGTCGTTTTAATTTCGGCTAGGAAGGGCTTAGCTCTACACGGTAAGAGGACGGCAATGAATTCATCACCCCCGAAGCGTATGATCATTTCGTTTCGTTGAGTATGCTGTTTTAACCCTTGGCTAAATAGCACTAGTACACTGTCGCCAAATTTATGGCCGTGTTCATCATTGAGTTTTTTAAAGTTATCCAGATCGAAAAAGATCAGATCAAATTTTTTTAGTGAAATGCTTCCAAGTGCCTTCCTATTAAACACACCTGTCAGCTCATCAACACTTTGGTTGCACTCGTATTTTGTGATGATACGTTTTGCGGCAAGGGCCAGTAAGCCAATACCAATCAGAATACTTCCATCATCAAGAAAAATAGCGATAGGAGAGGGGATTGCATCGATTACCTTTTTCAAAGGAGCGGTTTGCTCAATCATGTGAAAGATATTCTCGATCCCCATAAACATCATTCCGACAAGTGCTATTTTTTCTTTTTTGAAAACAGGAAAAGCACATATCGAGATGGAAACTATGGAAAGTAAGATCAAGTACTCGATTGCAAATTCTGCTTTGGAAAAGAAAAAAGACTCATCAATTTCCATGATGAGCATAAGCAGAACCAACCCTGTGCAGACGACTGTCGATACGGCCTTAACCATTGAAAACCACCTTTTCCTTCATATAGTTAATATGCCTACTAGTGCATTTATACTCTATGAGGATGAATTTTGCATGATACTTGTCAAAAAAATGACACATGGCTAACACTGCAGGTAAATGCTTTTCCCAAGTCGTTAAAGGGATCACTGATTCGCTATGGTTAGGGGTGAGTGCTCAAGAAAAAAGTTGATGAAAGTTCTGACTTTTAGTGGCTGTGATTTTCCTTTATACAACAGATGAATAGGCTTCGAAGATGGACGATAGTCTTGAAGACACTCACAGAGTAGCCCGAGCTCAAGCTCGTTTTCTAGCAGGATCTCGGGTTGCAAAATGATCCCTGCATGGAGTAAAGCTGCAGCCTTGAGAACGTCTCCGCTATTGCTACTTAGCCTTGATTGTTGGCGGCTGAAATACTGTGCTTCCTGAGGACGTTGCTGGGGCAGGATATCCCCGTAGTGAAACCCCAGACAGTGATGGTGACTCAGATCTGTGAGTATTTCAGGAGTGCCAAATCGCTCAAAGTAGGTAGTGGAAGCACAGAAAATTAGCTGGTAATCGCCAACCTTCCTCGCGACTAGGCTGGAGTCATCTAAGTCACCGATACGAAAGACTAAGTCATAACGGTCGTGTAGTGGGTCAATGCGGTTGTTGTCTAGGATCAGTTCAACATTGATATGAGGGTGCAGCTCAATAAATTGAGCGAGTAGCGGCGCAATAACGGTATTGCCGTAGGTGACAGGCGCATTGATCCTAATTGTACCCATTGGGGTGTTGGTTAAGGTCTGTAGGTTCTCTTCGGCCTCTTTGATATCACCTAGAATCCGTTGGCATTCATGGAAATATATTTCTCCGGCTTCTGTGAGTGATTGCCTGCGCGTAGTCCGGTTCAGTAGCTTGGTGCCTAGGCTTTGTTCTAACGCTTTGATGTGCTTGCCGACCATGGTAGAGGTGACATTAAAGTGAGCGGCCGCTTTGGCCAAGCTGCCACGCTCCACCACATCGACAAACACTTGCATGCTTTTCAGTTTATCCATATTACAAACTATAAGTTGATAAATAGCAGAATGGATCGTTATTTATCAAGTTCTGGATGTCAATTACATTAGTGCTCAGATTGAACAATAATGGGTTGATGAGATGTTTGAACAAGGGTTATTTATCACGGCAGCACTGCGTGTCAATGAGGGCGTCTCTATCGAGGAGGCAAAAGAAGTTATTGCACAGTTTTGCCAAGATATGAACAGTGAGCCAGGGTGTTCAATGGCAATTGCGATGCAGGACACAAAAGATCCACATCGCTTTATCTTCTGGGAGCGTTATGACGATCAGGCAGCCTTTGATGCCCATTTTCAAGCTAAGCATACCCAGGATTTCATCGCACTAGGCTATACCCAGCTAGAGCAAGCATTCGAAGCTAGTTTGATGGAAGTAGGAGCGGGACAATGAGTCAGATTAATCTAGAGGTGAACAAGGAAGTTAAGCAGTGGGGTATTCTCGGTACTAGCTTTATCTCTGGTGTCATGGCCGAAGCCATTCGCCAGGATGGCCAAAGCCAAATCTATGCGGTGGCAGGACGTAGTCCTGAACCTCGTGAGGCACTGGCAAAGCAGTATGATATTCCAGTACAACATGATAGCTATGATGCATTGATTGCCGATCCTGAGGTGGATATTGTTTATATTGCGCTTCCAAACCATCTTCATCACAAATATGTGATAAAGGCTGCCCAAGCAGGCAAGGCAATATTGTGCGAAAAGTCCCTGTCGGTCGATATGGAAAAAACAGATGCTGCATTTGCTGCAGTCGCAGAGCATCAGGTCTTTTTTGCTGAAGGGTTGATGTATCTGAACCACCCATTTACTGCCAAGATCCTTGAGGTAGTTAAGTCAGGGCAAATCGGTGAGCTTCGCTCGATCCAGGGCCAGTATACTGCGGCCATTTCGCAATTTGTGAATCCTGACAGTAAAGGGGCACTTTATAATCTGGGTTGTTATCCGGTGTCACTCCTGCACCTTATCATTGAGCAATGTTGTGGCAGTGAAGTTGTTGATAGCTACACTGTGTCTGCGATGGGGCGCCGTGGTCAAGACGGCAACATTTGCGAGGCACAAGCTAATTTCAAGTTTGGCAATAGTTTGATGGCACAATTGCATACTGCCGAAGACTACGGCTTGCATGCTGAGTTTACTGTTTTGGGCTCAACAGGAAGTTTACAGGTAACAAGTAACCCTTGGCTGCCTGATGCGAAAAACCAATTAACGGTTACCCAATACGAACAAACGCCTGAAGTGATTGATGTCGAGGCTGAAGGCGATGGCTTCTTATATCAGGTAAGGGCTGTACTCAAAGCTTTGGGCGGTAATGATGTTCAGCTGTCTCGACCTGCAGCGAGGCCAGAAGACTCAAGACAAATTATGAAACTGCTGACTGATTGGGAAGCTGCGGCAACTGCGTGATGTTTCTTAATGCCCAGATCGGTTTATCTAAAGATATATTTGTTCTGGGCATACAAACCCATACATTGTAACTATTCATTTCGACAGAAAACCATAACCGTCAATTATACACTGTTTATAATTTTGTCTGCTTATGTGGTTTGTTGTGCTTTCTTCCTCCCTTCATTTTGATTATTTGCGTCGTCTTCCTGTTTTAGCTAATACGGTTTACCCAACTAGCCGAGGTTTCAGAAAGATAAAGAAAAATGCGCGTTTTTGTCTTTGGGGCATAGTCAATGCCGATGCGGTAAAGGCGATGTCGGAAGTTTTTGCCCATCCGGAACTGAGGCCTGTTCTTCAGAAGAACCCTAGAATTTTCGAAAAGCCACTTAAGCCATACCTTTGTGTGAACTGGTCTCGAAAGGAAAGAATTGCCCGATTGCGTGAGCATTACCTGTTCATCAAAGACACCTTTGGTAACCAGGCACAAACGGTACTTTCTGTTAAAGGTGCCACAATCCTTGAGTTCTCCGATAACCAAGATGTGGGTTACAAAGTGCAACTTTGTCAGGGAATGAGCCGTGAGGGTTCACTTGGATTGTATTTAGTTGATGAGAATAGCCGCAATATCTATTCGCTGACCTGTCATATTGGAACCAGCGATAAGAAGATCCTTTATGTGGGGGCTTTGCAGGGGCCGAAAGAAGAGATTACTGATCGAAACCAGGTGATCAAAACCCTGACTCGCTCACTGCATGGCTTACGTACCAAAGCCTTGATGGCTGAATTGGTGTTGATTGTCGCCAATGTGCTGGGCATGGATGAGGTAAGAGGTATCTCCAATAAGGGGCACGTCTATCAAGCTTTGCGCTACATAGGCTCGAAGCGAAAAGCCGTCACCTTTGACTATGATGACTTGTGGCAAGAGTACGGGGCTACCAAAGAGAGCGCCTATTTCTACCAACTGCCGCTACAGCCGTTGCGCAAAGATACGTCCAGCCTGAAGAAAACCAAACGCCGTTTGTATACCAAGCGCTATCAATGGCTGGATGAAATTAGCCTCGAAGTCGCTGCTAACATGCAGGCAATGATGAAAACTGCAAATAACCGGTAATGCCTGTATTAAATACCCTTGTTCATCGACGCGATAAGAATTTTATCGTTTTTTGTCCGGCTGCGGTTGTGGCAGGTAAGGTAATTCATTAACGTGAGTGAACCACAAATAGCCAAATGGAGATGGCAATGGTACTACGGGTATATGGTGATATCCAATCGGGTAACTGCTACAAAGTAAAACTGCTACTTGAATTGCTGGGGATTGAGCACGAGTGGCAGCATATCGACATTCTCGCCGGGGAAACCAAGACTCCCGCCTTTTTGCAAGTTAACCCCAACGGCAAAATACCCACAGTACAAATAGAAGATGGCCGGTTTTTGGCAGAATCTAACGCCATATTGACCTATTTCGCTGAAGATACACCGCTGCTACCAGAAGATAAATACCAGAAAGCCAAGGTGATGGAGTGGCTGTTCTTTGAACAGTATAGCCACGAACCTTTTATTGCTGTCGCCCGGTTTATTGAGAAATACCTAGGGTTGCCAGAGGAGCGCAAGGCTGAATATGTTTCATTGCAAGAGGGTGGTAATAAAGCGCTCGGTGTAATGGAGAAGCAGCTTGCGACTTCGCCATACCTTGCCGGTGATGAGCTGAGTATCGCTGATATCGCATTGTATGCTTACACCCATGTCGCTCACGAAGGTGGCTTTTCACTGCAGCAATACCCGCATATCCAAGCATGGCTAGAAAAAGTTAGCGAACATCCGCGTTATGTCGGCATGTTGTCATAATCGGTAAGTAAAATGGCTCGCTGTTTAAGCTTTAGTGGATTAGATGTGGGGAAGCATGGAAGTCATTCTAGCAACAACGAATGAAGAAGTAGTTGAAATTGCACCGCTCATGCAGCAACTCCGGCCCAAGTATGAACTGGAGCAATTGATAGATCTAATGAGCCAACAACGTAAAAACGGCTATCAGCTGGTTTATGTTAGAGCTGACGATACCATTTTATGTGTAGCCGGATTTGTCACTGGTCATAAACTGGGTTGGGGCAATTATCTGTACGTTGATGATTTGGTTACTGATGAAGCTCAGCGCTCGACGGGAGCTGGGAAATACTTGATGGAGTGGTTCAAGGACTATGCCCATATCAACCAGATAGATCAGATCCACCTAGATTCAGGTGTTCATCGCTATGGTGCGCATAAGTTTTACTTGAAGGAAGACTTCGTGATTGCTAGCCATCATTTTGTTTGTCAGTGCTGAACAACAAATCAGCTCAAGGAACTGAGCTGATTTATCGTTCTTGATTGGCTAAATAGCATGGCGATAAAACATTAATGATGAGCACAGCAACAATCACTGGCATGTGTTATTTCATCAATCAGCAAGATAGAAGCAGAACGCTGATCTTCCGCAGAGATGTAATCGATAGACAAGACTTCAAGTAAATCTTTTAGCAGGAAGCTAAGATGAGAAACTGTCTTGTCCTCGTCTTTGTAAGGCTCTAGATCGATGATCAGTTTTTCGACATCATTTGCAATCGCATTTGAGGTGTCGTTTTTCCAGTGTGATTTCTTTATTTTATCAACAATGTTGAAAATGGATTCGCATTTGTTCATTGCTCGTTTGTCCTTGGCATTGCTGCTAATGGTATAAATAAAACTAAAGGTTTTACCTTTGTTAAGAAGGTGTTTTCTTATTGTTCTTGATGCTTCCTTTGACCTTAGGCCTAGTATGGATTTTACCAAGCAACTAGCACGGAAAACTAGTAGGTATGCCCACAATTTTCTTTAGGTTTAACCGCATTTTTTTGCCGAAAAAAAGCCATTCATTTGTATTAGATTATCTATCATTGAGTTAGCCGTGTTATGCCTTTCGAAGTAAGAGAAATTAGGTATTTCACCCTATATCCAATGAATGTAGAAATGAGTGTAAAAGGTTTGACATAAAACCATGTGAGAGAGTAATCTACCGCTAAATTGATTGTAATGAACTTAATAGCGTAAGGCGGGATGATGGACAATAAAGCGAAACAGCAGCTAGGGCAGATCATGGTCGAACAAGATAAGTTGCTGGCTATTTTGTCGAGTAATCCTAGTGCACTCGATGACTACCCTGAACTTCAACGCCACGTGTCTGATAAAAATAGTAATGCCATTGCTTATCGCCGAGCGCTTCGTAACAAGCAATTTTCCAAGGAACAGTATCGAGCAGCGGTATTGGCGCGGATTGATGACATTAGCTTTGAGATGTGTGCACAGCTCGATCTGGATTTTATTATCAATCGAGTCGCGAATAAGGTTGGTGATGATATAGAGGCTATCAGATGTCTTTCCATTCGGGACTTTGGTGTAGACACCTTGTCTAAGCTATTACATATGCTCGGTAATGCTGCATATGGTGTGCAGGAAACTAAAGTTTCTTATCCGTGGATGAGCCTCAAAGGGCAGGCAAACCCGACTTTTTGGAAGAAAGCTCATAAGGCGTTTGACTTGATGCAGGAAGGTTATTCTACCCACTGGAAGCTTAACTCGGTGTTTAAAGACAGGTTTGGCATTGCCGTTCCCCAGTCTTTTCCCCGTTTTGTGCGAGCTTATGGCAACCCTAGAGATATTTCTGAGTGGCGAGAGTGGGCTGACTATAAAGATGTGTGATAGCTAATTCGTCATTGCAAAGAGAAAAACGAGGTAGCCACTGGCTACCTCGTTTTTTATTGAAGCGTTTTATCGTTACAACTGATTTATATGTGCAAATTAGAAGTTAAAGTTCACGCCGACAGAGAACACGTTGTCTACTGACGCTTTGCCCACTCCCTTGATTTCGGCATCGCCCTTATAGGTGTACATCGCATATGGGTGGATGCTGTCAAAGCCGATGAATTTCGCCTTCAGTTCAACTTCGCTTTGATTGCCTTCCAATTTGCCTTTAAGTTTCTCGTTCTCGTCAACCATGTTGCCGTTAAACTCAGAATCGCCAAGCTTGTGGATGTAGTTCGCGGATAGATCCATCATATCGGCAACGATATAACCGACGGTTAAGTCCATGCGGTGAATGTTGTTGTCTTCTTTGATGCTAGCTATGTTAGATTTAACTTTCGCATCGGTCATCTCGTAGCGGTATCGGGCGGCGGTATAAAGGCCATTGTCAAACTGGTAACCTGTTTTCAAACCAAACTTCGCGGTATTACTCAGCCTCAAGTCTGCACGATGGTTGTCGCTTTCGAAGCTTGAACGGCTGCGAGAGCCCGAGGGCACGGTAAGTTCGAATTGTGGCTGGATATACCAAGAATCGGTTACATCGAAGTTGTAATCGATACGCATGTTGGACTCTTTATGGCGCTTCAGGTTGCCTTCTGTGACGATTTCAACACCACCACTGAAGCCCAAGCCAATGTCATGGTAGACAGAGAGCTTGCTCTCATCATCATTGCCGTGCTGAATGTTGTAACTGGTGTTTGCCATTGCAGTGGCAGAGAAAAGAGAGGAAACGACTGCGGCTAAAACTAACTTTTTCATTATTAAACCTATTTTGTATTAGAGAAATACAATCCATCGTCAGGTTTTGTTATCCGTTAACAGCTTGATGAATCAGGTAAAGCACCGTGTTCATCAGCGGGGACAGAATAGTGAAAAGTTTTTTCGAATGTAATTGAATGCTGTTTGAAATGATTAGATTTGAAATGATTGGAATAGTCGTTCAACTAACAGAAAAACGAGGCAAGTCGCCTCGGCCTTTGAGAGAGTGATTAGTATGCATAGCTTAGACTAAGGACATGCAGGCGTTGGTCGTCAACCTTTCCGGTGAAGCCATTATCATAGCTGACATCATGTTCTCCCAGGTCGCGATATTCATAAGCGAGACCAACACGGTGGCCATTTGAGCGTGTTTTCTCGGCACCCAGGCCCACTGCCCAGTTTTTGCCAACGGCAAGTTCAGGAGAAACCGCTGAGCTTTTTTGTAACGTCGAGTCGTAACGAACACCCGCTTGGTATTGCCAGCTGTTCTGGCTATAGCTAATGGCGGTACCTACACTGTAAACATCTTTAAGGTCGCCATCGCGGTCAAAGTCGGACCAGAACTCAACGCCAGTCATAGCTTTGACTGCCAGCTGATCATTGATTTGGTGGTGAAGGCCAATATCTATACGAGCTGGCCAGATCACATCATTGGCTACCACTGTTTTCATCCCTCCTGCTTTAACCTCTATTTTATCGCCACGGTGGTCAACACGGTGTTTGTAGTTAGCGGCAATATAAGTGCTATCGGTGATATCAAACATACCTGAAAGGATAAAGCTGGCAGCAGTCGAGTTAGCCTCACCTTCTATTTCGATATCAGCAATGGATGCATCTAGGGATGTCATTAGATGCTGTATGACAAGTGCACCGCCAAGGGATAAACGGTTATTGACTTGGTAGCCTGCTGCAAAGTGCACATTGACCGCTTCCTGCGACATGGCATCAAACAAGTTAAAGCCAGATAGACCGTTGGTATAATCCATACCAAGACCACCATCGGCGTGTAGCGAGGCTCCTAATACCCATTGATCATTGATCCGCTTGGCATAGGCAAGGCTTGGCGCGAGGGCCTTGTTTTCACCGGACGCATGGAGGTTTCCCCCCATCAAGCCATTACCATTATGGTCTGAGTAGGCGTCGATATATTGCAAACCAAAGGAAAAGCTGGAATCTTCGATAGCCGTTAAGCCTGCGGGGCTGGTGATTGCCGCACTGGCATCGTTTCGGTTGGTTGGGTTAGCGACGCCTGCAGATGAGGCACTATCAAAGGTGGCAACTTCATGGAGAAGAATACCGCCTGCCATTACGCTTGAAGAAAAGGCAGACGCTAAAAGTACAGCTAAAGTATGTTTTTTCATAATCAGGCTCGAAATAAACAAGAGCAATCAGGGAAGCTTTCGGCTAGCTAGTATTGAAAACGCTGCCTATCGGCAGCGCTTGAATGCATGTCTAGATTTGATAGTTGAACTCTATCCGGTGGTCGCCGTCTTTGAAGTCGGTGTATTCTGTCCAGTTGGCGAAATAACGCACGTTGAAGCGAGGGTTAAACTGGTATGAGGCTGCAAACTCATGGGCCAAGACATTTGAGTTACCTTCACCATACGCATTGTTTTTATAGCTATCTGAGCCCGATAGGGTGGTCATCCACATCGGGTTGTAGTTAAGCCAAATCTTATCGTTGATGGTGAACTTACCGTAGGTACCGACAACCGCAAAGGTACCCGGTACTGAGTAGCCGTTGGTTTCGGTGAATACGCTGTTGTTGCCAAATGCCGCTCCGGCACCCGCTAGCGGGAATAGCTGAACTGGACCAAGGGCCGGTAGCGCCTGAATAAAGCTGTAGGAAATGTTACCGGCTTCAGTATTGAAGTCGTAGGTAACATCAATTTGGTTACCGCGGCCATTGGTTAGGTCGACACCGAAGTTACGGAAACGGATGCTATCAATGCTGTCATTAGCATCGCTATCCCAGCCAAGGGTGTCGCCCAATGCACCTTTGAATTCGAGTACATTCATGCCAGCAGTGGTAGGGTTACCGGTGTCATAGGTTTGACCTAATTTAATGTTCAAACCTTTATCGGTATAGCCTGCGCCTACTTGGGTAAATACCGCCAGCGGATCAGACATATCTTGAATTTCGCCATCGGCATGTGCTGCAAAGCTGACTGCAGTTAGCACGGCTGCAGAAATAAGTAATTTATTCATAATATTATTCTAAAGAGGTACAACAATGAAGTGAGGTCAAAATACCATTAAGGTGAATGTTGCATTGCACTGTAAGTGCAGGTTGTTTAGTGGGTTTGTAATATTGTGTGTATTTATATAACTTTTAAATGCTTACCGGAAGTGAACCAAATTTAAGTTACTCTAAATTATCAAGGTTATTTTAAATAATATTACTTAATTAAAGGGTAATGTAATAAAAAGTTATTGTGCACTCACAGTGCAATCAAGGTTGTTTTTTTCAATTAAAATAAAAGGAGTGTTTTAAGTTTAGTGAAGGCTAAATATAGGTTGCATTTATTTTCCGGCCAATTTTTGAAAGTTCCAGCTGTGTTAGCTAACCAGTTTTTGTCAGGTAAAAGACATGATTGATTTGAATCTTGTGCGGGTGTTTGTTGCAGTATACCGCCATTCTTCCTATACCCTTGCTGCGCGCGAATTGAACTTGTCTCAACCTGCCGTTAGCCAGGCAATACGCCGGTTTGAAAGTAGCCTTGATACGCTTTTATTTGTCAATGAAGGTCGTCGCCCTTCGCCAACCCCCTATGCCACTCGGTTAATTAGGCATCTTGGCCTAGCCGTTGACTCTATTGATGGTGTACTGGCACAAAAACGTGATGTTTGCGCTTATGTCAACGAAGCCTATTTTCATTTATTCAGTGATATTGAATTTTTGATCATGCGCCAGCAACCTCGGGTACAAAAGCAAATGTTTGAGGATCTGCAAGCGAACAAAATAGAGTTATTACTAGATACTGTTGCTCACCTTGATAGTAACTTTATTGTTGAAGAGTTAATTAAACAGCCTATGGTGGTGGTGTGCCGTCAAGATCACCCTAGAGTGTGCGAGAACACATTGACCAAAGAACTCTTCTATAATGAGGAGCATGTTGTCTTGCAGCTTTGTGCTGATAAGCGACAAATTTTGGAGTCTTACGTCAAGGAACCAGTATCTACTTTCAAAGATAAGCTCGAAGTGAGCAGTGTTGCCAGCCTCTTGATGAGTGTTTCACGAAGTGATTGCTTGGGTATTGTGAATGATGCCGTTGCCAATGAGTGGGCTGACATACTCCGCTTGCAAGTCTTGCCTTTGCCTATTGCTGCTGAGCCTGTTCCATTGCATATAGTTTATCACCGACGGTATGCTTCAGACCCACACCATCAATCGATAAGGGCCGAAATCCGCCATCGTATCTGTCTTTAATTCAATTGCATATTCTCTTCTTATAGAAGATATAAGCGGTAAGTGATATTTAGTCTTTGCGATTTTCATTAGACTCATCCCGTAATTTTGAGAGTGTTATTTTCCAATATGGAGTCTCTGATGGATGCTTTCTGTCGTTTAAAAAACAAGTACAGTATTGATGATGAGTTAGCCCTGCAACTTCTTAATCGAGGGAAACTCAAATTTATTCAGAAAGGGAGCTTCCTGTACTACCAAGATCAGATATCTGACTTTATCGCAATTCCCTTGAGCGGTGTCTTTGGCATATTTCCAACGAACAAAGAAAGTCATTGTTTATTCTATAACCTGATCACTCCAGGGATTATCCTCAATGAAGTTCAATATTTGTTGGGTGGTGGCAGCCATACCGATGTCAAAGCAGTAACGGATTCTACGGTTGTTGTTGTGCCGTTCCATGTTGTAAACGAACTAGTGGAAAGCAACGCCAACTTTTCCAAAATGATCAATATTTCATTGGCTAAAAAGCAGCGGTTTTCACATACCCTATTTCACCTCAGGGGTGAGAAGAATGCTCAGTATAAAGTAGAGCAAGCTTTGCTGGCGATCAGCGAGGTAACAGATGATGGTATCATCCCAATAAACATTGTTGCCCTGGCTTCTTTGTTGACCATGTCCAGGAATACTGTGGGCAAAGAAATCAAAGGGCTGATTAGCAAAGGGTCACTGCATAAAGAAGGAATGGGTTACCGTCTTTCCCAAGAGATCCTGCAGGTTGCTTGAAGTGCAGGCTGTTTACTCTTTCATATCCTCGACAATATTCAACAAACTATATTCAACGAACTATATTCAACGAACTATATTCAACAATCTATCAGTCATAGCTTGCTACACTGAGGCCTATACTCCCAGTGAGACAAGGAATTCAGATGAAAAGCAAAAAGTTTGCCACTCAAGTCATCCACAGTGGTGAGCAACTCGTCCAGCAAACCAATCCAATCTTTCCGGCCATAACGACCGCCAGTACGTTTGTTCAGCCAAACATTGGTGAGTTCGGCGACTTTAACTATTCCCGCTGCGATAACCCAACACGGAGTGCCTATGAAAGTGCTTTGGCCGAGCTAGAAGGCGGCGTTTACGCCACGGCAACGGCATCGGGGATGGCGGCGACTGCATTGGCTCTAGAGCTTTTCCCAGCGGATTCCCATGCGATAGTGATGTCGAGCGTCTACGGCGGTACCCATCGTTTGTTCGAGACGCTACGCAGCCGTACTTCAGGCATGTCGTTCAGCTATGTCGATCTTAATGACTTGGCTGCGGTTGAAGCCTGTATCCAGTCAAATACCCAATTTATCTGGATTGAAACCCCAACCAACCCATTGCTTGAACTGGTGGATATCGAAGCGGTTTGCCAATTGGCCAAGCAGCGTGAGCTAATTTCAATTGTCGACAATACCTTCTCTACCGCGTGGAACCAACAGCCACTCACGCTAGGGGCCGATATCGTGATGCTCTCTACCAGCAAATATATTGGCGGGCACTCGGATCTGATTGGCGGTGCGCTGATCACAGCTGATGACAACCTGGCACAGCAATTGGATCGCTGCAAAACCACGGTTGGGGCGATTGCCTCACCGTTTGATTCCTACTTGGCTCTGCGTGGATTGAAAACCTTGGATATCCGGATGGAAAGGCAATGCAGCAATGCCCTTAAAATCGCGCAATGGCTGGAGCAACAGCCAGCGATTGAGCAGGTTTATTACCCTGGCCTTGAAACTCACCCTCAGCACGCGTTATGCCAAAAGCAGATGCGCACCGGCGGTGCGGTGGTATCAGTCCGGTTGAAAGGCGATGAAGATACTGTGAAACAGTTTGTCGGTAAGCTGAAGTACTTCATGTTGGCGGAGTCATTAGGCGGGGTAGAGAGCATGATCAACCATGCCGCTACGATGTCCCATGCTGGTGTACCTGAAGTCGAACGCGAAAAAATGGGGATTTACTATCAGACCCTCCGCTTGTCAGTCGGCATAGAGCATGCTGATGATTTGATTGCAGATCTCGAGCAGGCGTTGAACAAATAGCCTCGATTATTGCCTTGTAGCGAAACTCAAAAAAATACCCTTCCTCCATATGACCGGAAGGGTATTCTTCTCTAGCCTCTAACTCTATCTCAACATACTACTGTGAATTTCCCGTCCTTTCGGCGTCAGGGCATAGACTCGGCCTTCGCTCTTTTTCACTAACCCGCTGTTGACCAAGTGGCGAAGATGGAAGTTGAACTTGGTATGGTCTTCGATACCAACCAAACGGCACAAATCCATGAACTTTAGCTGCTGATGCAGGCTAAGTTGCTGCATAACCGCGCGGCGGATCGGGTTGGCTAGCGCTGAAAATACTTGATCGTTGGTACGCTCTTCGATAGGCGATTTGGGTGAACGCTGGGCATGAACCCGCTTGAGAGTGACTGACAGGGCTGCAAGGTTAAAGGGTTTGGTCAGGAACTCATCAGCCCCTTTTTTCATGGCATCCACGGCGACATCGACGGTGGCAAAAGCGGTGGTAATGATAATACCGATATGGGGCTGCTGGCGGCGAATCGTCGTCATGGCTTCGATACCGGTTAAACCACTCATCACCACGTCAAACAAGGCCAGGTCAAATTGTTGTTCGTTGGCAAGCTCCAATGCACGCTCAGCATTTTCGCAAGCCCTGACATCGAAGCCTTCGAGGGTTAATGCCTCTACCAACACTTCACGTAGATCGTCATCATCTTCGGCCAGTAGTAGTGATAGGTTCACAATTGCTCCTTAGGTAGCTCTATTTCAACACATAGGCCATTGCCGGTATTTTTCAATGATAATTGACCCTGGTGCTGGTTGGTGATTTGTTTGCAGATGGAAAGCCCCAAGCCGGTACCTTTGCCAGCAGGCTTGGTGGTGTAAAAAGGTTTGGTCGCGGCGGCAAGGGTATCGTCATTCATTCCGGGCCCGTTGTCCGTTACCCGGATCAACACTTGGTCGCCTAACTGGTTGGCGTTGATGGTGATAATGCCATCCTCGCCACAGGCATCAATGGCGTTGTTTAGCAGGTTGATGAACAGCTCTTGCAGCTGGGTGTTATCCCCATCCAGGGTGAGTTTATCAGGCACGCTCATGACCACAGAAAAGTGCGACAATCGATGAGACATCATATCTAGCGTGTCATTAACCAAGTCAGCCAGGTGAATACTGCTGTAACTCGGGGTTCGCTGGTGGGCGTAGTTGAGCACTTCGTGGCTGATATTGGCGGCTTTCTCCATGCCAGTGCGGATCCGGTTGAGCTGGCGGTGAGCATTTTCATTGTCTTCTGGCAATTGGCGTTCTAGCAAATCACAGCTGACAATGGCGCTACTGAGCGGCGTTTTTATCTCATGGGCGATGGCAGAGGTGAGTTCGCCGAGCTCTTTGAATTTATCATGTTGCAGTGATTGCTGGAGTTGGGCTTTGATCTGGCGGTGGCGCTCTAAATCGAAAACCACCAATGCCCGCCATAGGGTGACTGAAATAGCGACTGCGCACAGGGTACGCACCATAGGTACCCAGATCCCGTAAGAAGTTAATAGCAAACCTGCAGCGACACCATAGGCAATAACGGCAAAGCCGGTAAGTTGAAACCATAAGCCGGAATCAGTTTGGTTTTTATTAAGTTGTTGACCATAAATAAATAAACAGTATCCCGATAATAAACCGGCACCAAACCCGAAAATCCACCTGATTTGATTAGCACTGTTAAATAAGAAGGTATTGGTCGGTTGTGAATAGTAGCTGTGAATTGAAAACAAAGAAAATATAACAAGAATGCTAATAATGACTCTCTTTGCATATTGTCGATATTGCCATTGGATTACATTTAGCATTTGCCAAGCAAATGCGCCTAGTGCGAGGAATGAAACCCAAAGCTTGATAACTTTAAATACTTCTAAATGGATGACTTTACTCAATGCATTTTCATTGAGGATGAGATAAAGCTCGGACCATTCGTGCAGGCCGTGGATAAATCCGAACACTGCCAAGGTGGGGAGAGCGGTTGCTATGTGTAAACGGCTTAGCTTTAAGTTTCTGAATGTTATGGAAAAGCCAATGGCGAAAAAAGCCAGGCCATAGATAAGGTAGATGATAAAAACTGATAAATTTTCCATCCGGTAATCTTAATCGAGATAGAGTTATCTAGCAATGGCGCAAAATTAAGACGGTAAATTAGGTCACAAAAAAGCATTATCTCTAGGTTGTGAATTTTTCTTCACAGAATATTATGGCGATGATAATTCTTTTTTCTTTTTGGCTTTATGAAAGCAAAAGTAATAAAAGTGAAATATTCCAAATCTAATCTCCACCTCACAAGTTTGATGACCACAATCGTTAGAAAGTTGCGCCAGTAGGACTTTGAATGAACACCTTAGTTTTTATTTTGCCAATTTTTTAAAAGATGCTGTAAACAAAACTTGTTGAATGAACGACCTAACTCATTCGTAACCTCACAATATAATCGGAGATAAGATTGTGAAACTAATCAAAACCGCTTTGGTTTCTTCTGCACTGATGGCTGCATCATTTGGTGCTGCTGCAAATGTATCAATTAATGGTGCAGGTGCAACGTTCCCACACCCAATCTATGCAAAGTGGGCAGAGGAGTATCGTGCGGAAACCGGCGTGCAGATTAACTACCAGGCTATCGGTTCAGGCGGTGGTATTCGTCAGATCACAGCTAAAACTGTTGATTTCGGTGCAACCGATGCGCCTCTTACCATCGATCAACTGAATGATGAAGCCATGCTGCAGTTCCCTATGGTAATGGGCGCAATTGTGCCAGTTATCAATGTACCAGGCATCGAAGCGGGTGAACTCAAACTGACTGGTGAAGTACTGGCAGATATCTACATGGGTAAGATCAAGCAGTGGAATGACGAACGTATTGCTGAGTTGAACGAAGGTGTAAAACTACCTAGCCAAGCCATCTACGTCGTTCACCGCTCAGACGGTTCTGGTACAACCTTCAACTTCACCGATTACTTATCTCTGGTCAGCAAAGAGTGGGCTGAGAACATCGGTGCAAACTCTGACATTACTTGGCCGCGTGAAGCAACCACTATCGGTGGTAATGGTAACGCAGGCGTTGCTAACTTCGTTGGTCGTACCCGCGGCGCAATTGGCTATGTTGAGTACGCGTTCGCCAAGCAGAACAACATGACTCACACCCAGATGGCCAGTGCGGAAGGCAACTTCATCCAACCAACCATGGATACTTTCCAGGCTGCAGCTGCCAATGCTGACTGGGAAAACGCTCCAGGTTTCCGCCTGCTTCTAAATAACCAGCCTGGCGCTGAATCTTGGCCGATGACAGCGGCAACTTTCATCCTGATGCATAAAGATCAGGTCGATGCTGAGAAAGCACAAGCCATTGTTGACTTCTTCCAGTGGAGCTACGAGAACGGTAGCGAAATGGCTGAAGAATTGGATTACATCCCAATGCCTGAATCTGTAGTGGAAATGGTAAACAGCGAATGGTCGCAAGGCTTTACGTCTAACGGTGCTTCTTTCATCAAGTAATTATCTTCCACTTATTTTTCCGCTGCCCATTTTGGTGGGCAGCGGCTGTACTTATTATGTTATTGACTATCGCTAAGCCAAAACTGGACGGAGATTCAATCTTCAGTCGAATCAGCCTGTTCAGCGCGGCATTAATCTTTTTTACCTTGGTAGGTATCGTTCTTTCTTTGATTGACGGTGGCTGGAAGGCGTTTTCTGAATTTGGTCCAGGCTTTGTTTTTCGCAATGTTTGGGATCCGGTAAACAGTGATTTTGGAGCTGCTTCTGCTGTATATGGCACCTTGGTCACCTCCCTTATCGCAATCGTTATTGCTATCCCTGTGGCTATCGGCACGGCAATTTTTCTCGCTGAGCTTGCGCCGCGCTGGGTAGCATTGCCTGCCAGCAAGGCTATCGAACTGCTAGCTGCGGTGCCGAGTATTATCTACGGTATGTGGGGCTTGTTTGTATTCGCTCCATGGTTCTCGGAAGGGTTTCAAATGTGGGCTGCGATGCACCTTGTTGGCTTGCCACTGATTGGCCCTTGGTTTGACGGGCCGCCAATCGGTATCGGCTTGCTAACCGCCGGTATTATCTTGTCGTTTATGATTTTGCCGATTGTCACGGCACTCACCCGTGATGCCCTGCAATCTATTCCAAATGTTCTGCGCGAAGCTGCTTATGGCGTTGGTGCGACGCCTTATGAAGTGATCACCCGTGTTTTGCTGCCAAAAATCAAAAGTGCTGTGGTCAGCGCCGGTATTTTGGGCTTGGGCCGTGCTCTTGGTGAAACCATGGCGGTAGCCTTCGTGATCGGTGGTGCCAATCGTATCGAAACTTCTTTGTTTATGCCGGCAAGTTCGATCTCCTCGACCATTGCCCAGCAATTCAATGAAGCAACTAATCCAATGCATATATCGTCACTGATTGGTCTGGGTCTGGTGCTGTTTGCGATCACTGTGGTGGTGATGGGCACAGCGCGTTACTTGATGAGGGCATCGAAATGAGAAAGCTGAAGAATTTGTTATTCAAGCTGTTCTGTATTGCGTCCTCGATGCTGGGGATCGTGGTGTTGGCCAGTATCCTTTATACCTTGGTGTCAAAAGGGATCTCGGGCCTTAACATGGCAGTGTTTACCGAATTGACGCCGGGTCCGGGTAGCCAGGGCGGCCTGAAAAACGCCATCTACGGTAGTTTAGTGTTGACCGCTTTGGGGATTTTGATAGCTGCACCGCTAGGCGTTTTGGCTGGAACATGGCTGTCAGAAGCAGAGAAAGGCAACAAGCTGGCAGAAACCCTACGTTTCCTGAACGGCATGTTGGTGAGTGCGCCTTCAATTCTTGTAGGCCTGTTTGTCTACGGTTTGATTGTGGTACCAATGGGTTCTTATTCAGGCTGGGCAGGCGCGATTGCCCTGGCCATTCTAGCACTGCCTGTGATTGTCTCCTCGACTGAAGAGATGCTTCGCTTGGTGCCACCAACGCTTAAGGAAGCCGGTAGTGGTTTGGGTGTGCCTAAATGGCGTGTGATCACCCAGCTTGGTTACCGTGCGGCAGGCCCGGGGATCGTGACAGCTATCCTGTTGTCTATTGCCCGTATTTCAGGTGAAACAGCGCCGCTGCTGTTTACCGCACTTAACAGTAATTTCATGACGACGGATCTTGGCAAGCCGATGGCAAACCTGCCTGTCACCATTTATCAGTATGCGATGAGCCCATTTGCCTCATGGCAAGAGCTAGCGTGGGCGGGTGCCCTGCTCATCACCGGTTTTATTTTATTGGTCAACATTACCGCGACCGCATTACCAAAATTGATTAAAGCGAGAAAATCATGACAGCAACAGCGATTAACACTATGACAGCACCTGTTGGTAACACAGTTACCAGTGCGGATATAGCGCTGGGACACCGAATGGATGTGCGTGATCTTAGCTTCTTCTATAACGCTTCCGATGAGGCTGCGCTGAAAAGCGTCAACTTGCCGATTTTCAATAATCGGGTGACGGCGCTGATTGGCCCGTCGGGTTGCGGTAAGTCTACTCTGTTGCGCACCATGAACCGTATTTATGATCTCTACGGCTCACAGCGTGCAGAAGGGGAAATCTTGCTCGATGGCGAAGATATCCTGGGTAATGTGGATCTCAATGAACTGCGCTCAAAGGTTGGCATGGTGTTCCAAAAGCCAACCCCGTTCCCGATGTCTATTTATGACAACATGAAGTTCGGCCTGAAAATGAAAGGTGGCCTGAGCAAAGAGGAAATGGATACCCGTATCGAGAAAGCCCTTCGCCGTGCTCATCTGTGGGAAGAGGTCAAAGATAAGATGCATGCCGATGCTAGTGGCTTGTCAGGTGGCCAGCAGCAGCGCCTTTGTATTGCCCGTACGATCGCGTTGCAGCCAGAAGTCATCCTGATGGATGAACCGACCTCGGCCTTGGATCCAATTGCGACAGCAGCGATTGAGGAGCTGATCACCGAGCTTCGTGAGAAATACACTATTGTGATTGTGACCCACAACATGCAGCAGGCGATGCGTATCTCCGATTACACCGGTTTTATGTACCTTGGCAAGCTGGTTGAGTTCGGCAAAACCGATCAAATCTTTAATGCACCAAAGGAAGATAGAACCCGTCGCTATATTTCCGGTGACTTTGGTTAAAAAAAGAAAAAGGTTAAAAAGAAGCAGGTTAACAGAATCGAATAACAAGTCAGCCTAATCATAAACTCAGATCAAAGCCTCAATAGTGATGGTATTCACCGTCGCGGTTGGGGCTTTTTTAATTGCCTTTTGTCTTCAAAGTTATGCAAAAGTGTTGGTCAAGTCATTCATCGTGGCTTTTTGTGCTTAAATGCTTCGAAAAGTCCGATAAATTTCCTTATTTGCCCCGATTTGAAACAGTACTTAATGGCGAGTCACTGTTTTAGGGCAAATGTAGTTTTATTGCACCAATATGCACTGAGGGAATAATTGGAAAAGAGTGTTCTAGCTTTAGGGTTTGAGAATTAAATCAATATAATCAGTGTCTTACCTGGTTTATGGTGAGGTGGGTTATTTTGGCATCGATTTTGATTGGACATAACTGAATATTTATTACAAACGGAGATGTTAAGTATGTCCACGATGTCCAAACTGAATCTAGCAACACTGGGTCTGAGTTTATCTTTGCTCTCAGCGGCAGCATCGGCTGAAGAGACGATCAAGGTCGGGGTTCTCCATTCGCTATCGGGTACCATGGCGATCAGTGAGACTACGCTGAAAGACACAGTATTGATGCTAGTCGATGAGCAGAACAAAAAAGGCGGCCTGTTAGGCAAGAAGCTGGAGGCGGTGGTCGTGGATCCTGCTTCGAACTGGCCTCTATTTGCTGAAAAAGCCCGTGAACTTATCGAAAAAGAAAAAGTTGATGTAGTGTTTGGTGGTTGGACGTCGGTCTCCCGTAAATCAATGCTGCCGGTGTTTGAAGAGCTCAACAGTATCTTGTTCTACCCTGTGCAATATGAGGGTGAGGAATCCTCCAAGAATGTTTTCTATACCGGTGCTGCGCCTAACCAGCAGGCGATCCCTGCTGTTGAATACCTGATGGATGAGTTGGATGTCGAGCGTTGGGTGCTGGCAGGTACAGACTATGTCTACCCGCGCACCACCAACAAAATTCTTGAGTCTTACTTAAAAGCTAAAGGTGTTGATGAAGGCGACATCATGATCAGCTACACCCCGTTTGGCCACTCTGACTGGCAGTCGATAGTGTCTGATATCAAGAAGTTTGGCTCTGCGGGTAAGAAAACGGCGGTAGTTTCAACCATCAACGGCGACGCGAACGTTCCCTTTTACAAAGAGTTAGGTGCCCAGGGCGTCTCCTCTGAAGACATCCCTGTTGTCGCGTTCTCCGTGGGTGAAGAAGAGCTATCTGGCATGGATACATCGCCGTTAGTCGGCCACCTTGCGGCCTGGAACTACTTCATGAGTGTTGATACAGAGCAGAATGAAGATTTCATTGACGGCTGGCAGTCGTTTATCAAAAGTGAAGAGCGGGTGACCAACGACCCGATGGAAGCACACTATATCGGCTTTAATATGTGGGTACAGGCGGTGAAGAATGCCGGTACGACGGATTCGGAAGCGGTACAAGATGCGCTAATCGGTATTGCGGTGCCTAACCTTTCTGGCGGCTACTCGACCATGTTGCCAAACCACCACATCACCAAACCCGTGCTGATTGGCGAGATCCAAGATGATGGCCAGTTTGATGTCGTTTGGGAGACAACAGGGCTAGTGGCCGGTGATGCATGGTCTAAGTATCTTCCTGAGTCAGCCAAGTTATATTCTAGCTGGTCTAAGCCATTCTCTTG
Source organism: Photobacterium sp. AWH4_225 (assembly GCF_056158405.1). NCBI lineage: Bacteria > Pseudomonadati > Pseudomonadota > Gammaproteobacteria > Vibrionales > Vibrionaceae > Photobacterium > Photobacterium sp. AWH4_225. Next base: position 1,743,171 of record NZ_JBSWTF010000004.1, read on the forward strand.
TGGTGCCTTCAACACTGAAACCAAAAAGTGTTCAGGCTCGAATTAACCCCTCGTAAACATTAAGGGCAGTTTGCCCTTTATTGATAGCGCTTCAGTGTAAAGCTGAAGCGCTATGTTCTGTGGGTTTTTGCCCACCTTGGAAGTCGTTAATTGCCAGTAAGGACACAAGAAATGACACCTTTAATGAAGCTCGTTAAAGCACTCATGGTCTTCTTGTTATGTACTCCCATGGCGTTTGCTTCGGTCAGTTCAACGGATGATTTTGATCGGGTATTGCTTGGGAAAAATAATAAAGACAAGGAAATAGCCATTGAGTGGCTAGTAGCCAACCAGCCAACAGAAAAGGCTAAGCCTATTCTGCGTGCGTGGTTGGAAGGGGATTTGTTTTATTACAAAGACAAGAAAAGTGAAGCTTATAAGAAGCTTTATATTATTGCCGGAAGAAATGGCAAACAGGCCGATGGTATTTGGGATGCCGAGCAGCTGACCGTTTCTCGCTCGCGAGATTTTGGCAAAGTGCGGGTCAATAACAAGTTGCGTAGCATGATAAGGATGCAGTTGGCATCACTGGGGCTGAACTCGCCTGATCCTGCTGTCCGCCTGCAGGCTGCGAATGGGCTGCTGGGGCAAACCGATGATGAGATCCTTGAAAGGATCACGGCTCAGCTAAGTGTTGAGCAAGATCCCCAAGTTCAAGACAGGCTGCAGCTTGCATTAGCCGTCAGTAAAGCGGTGGATAACAGCGAACCAACCCAAGCACGTATCGCAGCGGTAGAGACACTGTCTGAATACAGGCAAGCCATTGTGCTGCAAACCCTGAATAGGCTGCAGCCCCAGTCACTTGATCCGGAGCTCTCGGCGGCGGTCGAAAAAGGGCTAGATAAGTACCACCAGAGCCAGCGCTTTTACTCCGGGGTGGAAACGGTTTTCTTTGGTCTTAGCTTAGGGTCGGTACTGGTACTTGCCGGTATAGGCCTTGCCATCACCTTTGGCGTGATGGGGGTTATTAACATGGCCCACGGTGAGCTGATCATGATTGGCGCCTACACCACTTATGTGATGCAACAGCTTTTCCCCCAACAGATTGGTGTGGCGTTAATTCTGTCTATTCCAATGGCTTTCATTATTTCTGGGCTGGTGGGCATTGCGATTGAGCGCAGTGTGATCAGGCACCTCTATGGCCGGCCACTGGAAACCTTATTGGCGACATTCGGGATCAGTTTGATCCTCCAGCAAGCGGTACGATCTATCTTCTCTCCACTTAATCGCTCGGTCAGTACGCCAGATTGGATGGCGGGTGCCTGGGAGCTTAACCCCATGTTGTCGCTGACCTATAACCGCCTTTACATCATTATTTTCTGTGCCTTGGTGTTTATCGCCATGGTGGTGGTGTTGAAGAAAACCCCTCTTGGCCTGCAAGTCCGGGCTGTCTCCCAAAACAGGGCAATGGCCAGGGCAATGGGGATCCGCTCTGAGCGCGTCGATGCCCTAACGTTTGGGCTGGGCTCAGGCGTAGCCGGTGTTGCCGGGGTGGCCTTGTCACAGCTGACGAATGTCGGGCCGAATATGGGCCAAGCCTACATCATCGATTCCTTTATGGTGGTGGTGTTTGGCGGGGTCGGCAACCTCTGGGGCACCCTGGTCGCTGGCTTGGGGCTGGGGCTTTTCAACAAGCTATTGGAACCTTGGGCCGGGGCAGTGCTGGCGAAGATTTTGATGCTGGTGTTCATCATCCTGTTTATCCAGAAACGTCCTCGCGGGCTATTCCCGCAACGTGGCCGTGCGGCAGAAAGCTAAGGAGCGCTTGATGCAGTCTAAATCAATTATTCTCTCGGCTTTGGGACGGGACCGGGGCGGCAAAGTCGTCCTCACGCTTCTGCTCGCTGCCGTTATTCTGGTGCCGATGGCCAACCTATTATTACCGGCTGGCCACCCGCTACATATCGAAACGTTTACTATCTCGCTGATGGGTAAATACCTCAGTTATGCCATGCTCGCGCTCGCGGTAGATTTGGTGTGGGGATACCTTGGCATCCTTAGCCTTGGGCACGGTGCCTTTTTTGCCCTTGGTGGCTATGCCATGGGGATGTACCTGATGCGCCAAATTGGTGACCGGGGCGTGTATGGTGACCCTGTTTTGCCGGACTTTATGGTGTTCCTCAATTGGTCAGAGCTACCGTGGTTCTGGTACGGCTTTGATCAGTTTTGGTTGGCTTGCTTAATGGTGGTATTGGTTCCTGGCCTGCTGGCATACATTTTTGGCTACCTGGCTTTTCGCTCAAGGGTATCAGGGGTGTACTTGTCGATCATGACCCAGGCCCTGACCTATGCCCTTATGCTGGCGTTCTTCCGCAATGAAATGGGATTTGGCGGTAATAACGGCCTGACGGATTTCAAGGACATCCTCGGTTACAGCCTGCAGCAGGATACAACCAAAATCGCATTGTTTGTCTGTACCGGACTGGCTCTTGCGGCTAGCTATATCGTGTGCCGCACGGTGGTTAGCAGCCGGTTGGGGCGTGTCGCGATGGCTATCCGAGATACCGAATCGCGCACTCGTTTCATGGGCTATGACGTCGACGGCATCAAGTTATGGGTCTTCGTGTTGTCTGCAGTAATCGCTGGGATTGCCGGGGCTTTGTATGTTCCGCAAGTGGGGATCATAAACCCAGGTGAGTTTGCGCCACTGAACTCTATCGAGGTCGTGGTATGGGTAGCGCTTGGCGGGCGGGCAACGCTGTTTGGGGCCATTGTCGGCGCCTTGATTATCAATTATGCCAAAAGCTGGTTTACGGTCGAGTTCCCAGAAGTGTGGCTCTTTGCCCTCGGCGGCTTGTTTGTGCTTTCTACCATGTACTTCCCGAGAGGGGTGATTGGGTTTATTTCTGATGGCATTAACCGGTTTAGCTTCAAACGGAAAGGTAGGGATTCTCTAACATCATCGAAATCCCAACAAGCGTGCAATGGCAGTGAGGTGGCGTCATGACAGTATTGGAAACGGCAAAAAAACTACAGACCTTTGCCCATGAAATGACAAAGCGCGATGAAGTCTTTTCGTTCTTGATCCCTGAAGAGCACCCCTTAATCGATACCAAGCACAATATCTTGCTCTATGTGGAAGGGGTGAACAAAAGCTTTGATGGATTCAAGGCGATTAACGACCTCAACTTATACATTCGCGAGGGGGAGCTGCGCTGCATTATCGGCCCTAACGGAGCCGGTAAAACCACCATGATGGATATTATCACCGGAAAGACCAAGCCTGATTCAGGGCAAGTCTGGCTGGGCTCCAACATCAACCTGCTGACAATGAATGAATCGCAGATCGCCAATGCTGGCGTAGGGCGGAAGTTTCAAAAGCCCACGGTGATTGAGTGCCTCACTGTTTGGCAAAACCTTGAACTGGCGATGTCTGGGGTACGGAGCGTTTGGGGCACGTTTAGGGCTAAATTGACCGGCGAGCAGCAGGACAAGCTTGAGTCTGTTCTGGAACTCATCAATCTTGCTGACAATGCTGCGCTGTTGGCTGGCAACTTATCCCATGGCCAAAAACAATGGCTGGAGATCGGCATGCTGCTAATGCAAAACCCCAAGTTACTACTGGTTGATGAACCCGTAGCAGGGATGACCCATCAGGAAATGGATAAAACCTCAGAGTTGCTTAATTCGCTGGCGGGCAAGCACTCGGTGGTAGTGGTTGAGCATGATATGGACTTTGTCCGTTCGATTGCCAGTGAGGTGACAGTGCTTCATCAGGGCCATGTCTTGGCTGAAGGCACTATGGATCAAGTACAAAATCATCCTGAAGTGAAGCGGGTTTACCTGGGGGAATAGCATGTTAGAAATCAAATCACTCAATCAGTACTACGGCGAGAGCCATACCTTGTGGGATGTGGATATGCAGATCCCCGAGGGTAAGTGCACGGTCTTGATGGGACGGAACGGGGTGGGGAAGACCACCTTGCTTCAATGCATTATGGGGCTAGTGGGCGCGAAAAGTGGTGACATTACCTTTAATGGCCAGTCAATACTTCCTGAGCCGGCGGAGTCCCGCCCACGGTGTGGGATAGGCTATGTCCCGCAGGGGAGGCAGATTTTCCCGATGCTGACGGTGCAGGAGAACCTGGAAATCGGCTTGCCTATCCGCGACCGGGGTGACCGCAAGATCCCTGATTTTATTTTTGACTTGTTCCCTGTCCTTAAGGAGATGCTCCACCGCCGAGGAGGCGATTTATCGGGGGGGCAACAGCAACAATTGGCAATAGGCCGGGCGTTGGTGGTTAATCCAAAGCTGTTGATTTTGGATGAGCCTACAGAGGGGATCCAGCCGAATATCGTGCAGGAGATAGGCGATATTATCAGGATGCTTAACGAAAAAATGGGGCTGACCGTGTTGCTGGTTGAGCAAAAACTGCCGTTTGCCCGCCGGGTAGGCGATCAGTTCTGCATTCTTGATAGGGGGCGTCATGTTGCCAGCGGGCAAATGGACGATCTCAATGACAGCTTGGTCAAGGAGTACCTGACTGTATGACGGCGCTTATTTCACCTGCTTTATCCCAACCGACAGCCAACCAAATTGCCCAGCATACCCGCCATGGTTGGCTGGCTGAGTTGAGCTTGTGCTACCGCGACAGGGGCGACAAAACCGTACTCAAGCACCGGGAGCAGAAAGGCCCGCTAGCGGTGCAGCAGGCACTGTACCCGGAAGGCGAGATCTGCCATAGCTATCTGCTCCATCCCCCGGGGGGAGTTGCAGGTGGCGATACCCTTGATATCCGCGTCGATGTCGGCGCGGGAGCAAATGTATTGGTAACAACGCCTGGGGCAACCAAGTTTTATCGCTCAGAGAGCCGTTTTGCGAAGCAAACCCAGCACCTAACCGTTGAAGCTGGCGGCAGGCTCGAATGGCTGCCACAAGAGAATATTTTCTTCCCAGACGCCCATGCCCAGCTCAATACCGCTATCCACCTTGAGCGCGGCGCACAATTTGTGGGCTGGGAGCTGCACTGTTTTGGTCGGCCTGCACTAAATGAGTGCTTCGACAGTGGAAAACTCGTCGGTAAAACAGAGGTTTATCTTGATGAACGTCGAGTGCTCACTGAAGGCTTGAATATGTCTGGAGGCGATAAGGTATTGATAAATATGGGGATGCAGAATTTCCCCATGATGGGGACACTGTACTTAACCGAAATGGGGCAGGACTTCTATCAATTGGTACAGGCCTTGCTATCTGATATTCAGGAGCAATTAGGTCGCGATAAGTTAATAGTGGCGGCTACCCAAATAGAGGGGCTGGTTGTTGTCAGGGCTCTGGGAAATTGGAGCGAGGATATCTTGTCTTGCTTCACCAAGGTGTGGCAGCAAGCAAGGGTTGAGGTGATAGGAAAGCTACCTAGCCCGCCCCGGATTTGGGCCACTTAGCACCATTTTTAGACAGTACCTTTACACAGTACCGCTGGGAGAAAGACATGGAGTTGACGCCAAGGGAGAAGGACAAGCTACTGATTTTTTGTGCCGGTATGTTGGCTAAACAGCGCAAGGAGAGAGGGCTTAAGCTCAATTATCCTGAATCCATTGCTTTTATCAGTAGTGCAATCTTGGAAGGTGCGCGGGAAGGCAAAACGGTCGCTCAGTTGATGGACTATGGCCGTACTCTGTTGTCGGTTGATGATGTGATGGAAGGGGTGGCTGCAATGATCCCAGACGTTCAGGTTGAGGCGACGTTTCCCGATGGCACCAAGCTAGTGACGGTACACGAGCCGATTGTATAGCGGCTCTTTTTACGTAGAAAACGCAGATCAACAAGGAGTCAAAATGGCAGGGAGCAGCGCGTTTAATACCTCAGCTTTTGTACCCGGGCAAATTGAAACAGCAAGCGGTGAAATCGAGCTCAACGCAGGCAGGGCAACCATCACTGTTGCGGTTGAGAATCTCGGTGATAGGCCGATTCAGATTGGCTCACATTATCATTTCTTTGAAGTTAATGACGCCCTTAAGCTTGACCGGCAAGCCTGCAAAGGGTTTCGCCTAAACATTCCCGCTGGTACTGCAACGCGTTTCGAGCCGGGCCAATCCCGGACGGTGGAGTTGGTTGAGTATGCGGGAAAACGCGAAGTTTACGGCTTCCAAGGAAAAGTGATGGGCCAAGTCTAGCCCGTCAGCATCGTCTCTAAAAATTATACAAGGAAGAGTTATGGCAAACATTTCACGTCAGGCTTATGCCGAAATGTTTGGCCCAACAGTGGGTGATCGGGTGCGTCTTGCCGATACCGAGTTGTGGCTGGAGGTCGAAAAAGACTTCACTGTTTATGGGGATGAAGTGAAGTTTGGCGGCGGTAAGGTGATCCGCGATGGAATGGGACAGAGCCAGCGCCCAAGTGCCGAAACGCCAGATTTGGTGATCACCAATGCCATCGTGCTTGATTACTGGGGCATCGTGAAAGCAGATGTAGCGGTGAAAAATGGCCGGATCAGCGGTATCGGCAAAGCCGGGAACCCTGATATTCAGCCTGGGGTAGATATCATTATTGGTCCTGGGACTGAAGTGCTGGCAGGTGAAGGTGCCATTCTCACCGCAGGGGGTATCGACTCCCATATCCACTTTATCTGCCCGCAGCAAATTGAAGAAGCATTAGCTTCTGGGGTCACCACTATGATTGGTGGCGGGACAGGCCCTGCAACAGGTACCAATGCGACTACTTGTACACCGGGACCTTGGAATATGGCGCAAATGCTCCAGGCTTTGGATGGTTTCCCAATGAACTTTGGCCTGCTGGGCAAGGGTAACGCCAGCCAGCCAGAGGCATTGCGAGAGCAAGTTGCTGCTGGGGCGGTGGGGCTAAAGCTCCATGAAGATTGGGGCACGACACCTGCGTCGATTGATACCTGCTTGTCAGTTGCCGATGAGATGGATGTTCAGGTCGCTATTCATACCGATACCCTTAATGAGTCAGGTTTCGTCGAGTCTACCCTGGCGGCGATTGGTGATCGGGTGATCCACACCTATCACACCGAAGGAGCGGGTGGTGGCCATGCGCCGGATATTATCCGGGCTGCCGGGGAGTCAAACGTCTTGCCGTCATCGACCAATCCAACCCGCCCTTACACGGTGAATACGGTTGATGAGCATTTGGATATGTTGATGGTGTGCCATCACCTGTCACCGGCTATCGCCGAAGATGTCGCTTTTGCTGAGTCGCGCATCCGGCGGGAAACCATTGCCGCAGAAGATATCCTTCACGATCTGGGTGCGTTCTCAATGATCGCTTCGGATTCTCAGGCCATGGGCCGAGTCGGAGAGGTGATCACCCGTACATGGCAAACCGCCCATAAGATGAAGGTTCAGCGTGGCAGCTTGGCGGAAGATTCCAGCTTCAGCGATAACTTCCGCCTCAAGCGCTATGTCGCTAAATACACCATCAACCCTGCGATTACCCATGGCATGGGGCATGAAATTGGCTCTATTGAAGTCGGTAAGCTGGCGGATTTGGTGCTGTGGAAGCCCGCCTTTTTTGGGGTGAAGCCGAGTGTCGTTGTCAAAGGCGGCATGATAGCCATGGCTCCGATGGGGGATCCCAATGCGTCTATACCTACCCCGCAGCCAGTCCACTACCGAGCAATGTTTGGCAGTTACGGCAAAGCGGCCATGAATACCTCGATGTTGTTTGTCTCGGCAGCTGCTAAAGAGGCAGGGATTGCTGAAGAGCTTCAGCTAGGCAGCCAAATTGGTGTTGCCAAAAATTGCCGGACAATTAGCAAGGCCGATATGAAGCTCAATGATTGGCAGCCTCGCATTGAGGTGGATTCTCAGACCTATCAGGTTCGCGCTGATGGTGAACTTTTGGTATGTGAGCCGGCAGAGGTATTGCCAATGGCTCAGCGCTACTTTTTGTTTTGATTCATGTAGTTCAAATAATAACAAGGGATATGTAAATGATTGAGTTGGTTGAAGTGACAGAAAAGGCGACATCGAAGCCCGATGCGTATTTGAGCCTTCCGATAGACAGCCGGATCAAAAGCCGTTTGAAGGTCGTTCTGGATGACGGTCGTGATGCGGGCTTGTTTCTGCCAAGAGGCCACATTCTACGTGGTGGCGAGCAGCTCAAGAGCCGTTGTGGCGAGGTTGTGGAGATCAAGGCCGCCAGCGAGCAGGTATCGACAGTGTATTGCGCTGATCGCCATTTGCTGATGCGCGTTGCTTACCATCTGGGTAACCGACATGTACCGCTTCAGGTGGAAGCAGATTGGGTGCGTTACCAACACGACCATGTGTTAGACGAGATGGTGGTTGGGCTGGGTGCTCAGGTTACTGTTGAAAACGCACCGATTGAACCAGAAGGCGGCGCTTACGGCGGCCGCTCTGGCGGGCACCATCATCACTAGAAACAAAGCTCACGTTTTTGTACAAGGATATGACAATGAAACCATCTAAATTTTTCTCTGCAATGTTTTCGTTTTTTGCTGTCGCAGCGATGGCTCTTCCTGTTACAGCGCATGCCCACCCTGGCCATGAGCATTCTTCCTTTTTTAGCGGGCTTGTACACCCGATCACCGGTGTAGATCACCTCATCATGCTGCTTGCGTTTGGCGCATTGGCCTTCTTCACGGTTAAGAAAACAAGCAGCCAGCTGAGCTTGCTGGCGGCTGCGCTCATTGCCATGGTAAGTGGTGTAGCAGCAGGGCTAAATTTTGGCGAGCTAAGCGGTATTGAGGGAGCAATTGCTGCTTCGTTATTGGTGGTTAGCGCCGCCCTTTGGCAGGTGTTTACGGCCAGTAAGACGGTAAAAAGTATGGCAGTGGCAGTCTGTGTTGCCCTTATCTTTTGCCACGGTTATGCCCATGGTGTTGAGGCAACAGGCAATGTCTCCATGTTTGCGGTTGCGATGGCGATTTCAGCCTCAGCATTAATGTTGCTGGGTAACCGACTCGCTGCTTTTGCTTCCAGCCGCTGGATCTCTGCAGGCGTGGCTTCTGCCAGCCTCGTTTATTTGCTGGTGGCTTGATATGGCGGCCGAGGCGATGGGGATATGCGAAGTCGGTTTAGGTGATAGCCAGTTTGCGACCTACCGTTTGTTTCAACTAATCAGCCCCTCATTGCCTATCGGTGGCTTCACCTATTCGCAAGGGCTGGAGTGGGCGGTTGAAGCGGGATGGGTTAAAGACAGAGCGACCATGGTGCTTTGGCTCGAGAACCAGCTGCGCTATAGCGTGGCAACACTCGAGTTGCCGTTGATCGATAGGTTTTACCAAGCGATTGAAGGGCGCGATCTGCCAAGGATTGAAGCGCTGAGTAACCTGCTTTGCTCAAGCCGTGAGACCAAAGAGTTACGGGCCGAGGAAACCCAGCGGGGAAAAGCACTGAATGTACTGCTCAAGCAGCTGGATATCCCGGTGGACGAGTACTTGGGAAGCAAAACTGATCCTAATCAACTCGTCGGGCTGTGTGTTGCCGGCCTCCAATGGGGGATAACCCCGCAAGCGATGAAGCAGGGCTATCTTTGGAGCTGGGCAGAAAACTTGGTGATGGCTGGGGTGAAGCTTGTTCCACTAGGCCAGACAGATGGGCAGCGGGCATTGGTGGAACTGACGCACTTGTTCCCTGAAATGGAATTAATCTCCTCACAGGTTGATGAGACCATGATGGGGAGCTTTACCCCTGTGGTGTCATTGGCCAGCAGCCTACATGAAACACAATATACCCGTTTGTTCCGTTCATAAGCCGAAGGGCTAAAGAGAATTAGAAAATAAGGATTGTTATGGAAACATATAAGCAGCCGCTTCGCGTCGGAATTGGAGGCCCGGTAGGGTCAGGTAAAACTGCGTTACTTGAAGTGTTGTGTAAAGCAATTCGCGACAAGTTGAACATCGCGGTTGTTACCAACGATATCTACACCCAGGAAGATGCCAAGATCCTGACCCGTGCCGAGGCGCTTGATCCCGACCGGATCATGGGTGTTGAAACAGGGGGATGCCCGCATACGGCTATTCGAGAAGATGCCTCAATGAATTTGGCGGCGGTCGAAGAGCTGGCAAAACGTCACCAGAGCTTGGATGTGGTTTTCGTCGAGAGTGGTGGTGACAACCTGAGTGCGACTTTCAGCCCGGAGTTGGCCGATCTCACCATTTACGTTATCGATGTTGCAGAAGGTGAAAAGATCCCGCGTAAAGGTGGCCCCGGCATTACCCGTTCGGATCTGTTGGTGATCAACAAGATTGACCTTGCCCCTTATGTCGGCGCTTCCCTTGAAGTGATGGAAGAAGATACCAAGCGGATGCGTCCAACCCGGCCTTATGTCTTTACCAACCTCAAAGAGAGCAAAGGGCTAGATACCATTATTGATTTTATTATTACCGAAGGAATGCTGACGCCGAAGGCGTAGTATTAAGATAAGTTGTAAGGGGATCTGATAAATCCGAATCCACTTGGATGCTGCCTCTAACTGGGTTCAAAAAAGGGTTGGTATCAATACCAACCCTTTCTGTTTATAGCTCTTACTCGTAATCAGATGCGTAAGTCTCTTCGTAAGTGTGCGAGTACAGCTCAAATAGATTTCCAAACGGGTCTTCCATGTAGATCATTTGTGCTTGTTTAGATTCGTCTTCTGGGTGGTAACGCATGATATCCATGCGAGCTTTACCGCCAAGCTCTTCAATACGCGCGATTGTCTGTGGGAATTGCTCTTTAGCAACTTGCAGACAGAAGTGGAAGATACCAAGACGAGAGAAATCGACTTTATGACGCTCTTGGCGCTCTTTCATTTCAAACAGTTCAACACCGATACCGTCTGACGTTACCAAGTGCGCAATGTTAAAGCCTTTGAAACCTTCACCGAATACGGCAATACACATACGGCCGATTGCAGTTTCACGCTCTTCGATAACTTTAGTGTTGTTCATTACAATGCGAAGACCTAGCGCTTTAGTGTAGAACTCAACCGCTTTGTCCATATCGCCAACCATGATACCAACGTGATTCATTTTCATAACTTTCTCCAAATACTTTTTAATTTGATTCGAGCTTCGTTTCGATGGAGAGAAGTATAGGGCCACAGATTGATTAACTAAAATTATCAAAAATTATAATTTTAATAATTTAATTTTATTAATTGTGGGTTGGGAGTATAAGTATCCTGTGAGTTTGTTCATAGGCTTGCTGACTTAAGGTGTAACACGGAAATGCCCCAAAGTGTGTTTCAACTTCCCAATTGAACACGAAATTATAACTTCCTTTGACCTACATTTTCTAATACCAGCAGTCCCCAAAAAGGCTAACTAGTGTCTACTGAGTTAGTAGCTATTCACTGGGTCGTAATATTACCTACTATGAAATATGATTTAGAACTTCAGTTCGAGTGCTGATTTTCATATTAAGATGAATGATACAGCGGAGATAGATATTGGTTATGTAATCAATACTATCGTATCGATAAAAAAAATTTGATGTCGTACAGAATAGTTGCACATCTATAATCTCGACTTTATTAAAAGCAGATTAAACAACAAATGATTTTTCAACGTTCTTGTCTAGTTGCAACTCTGTCGATTCTACTTTCAGGCTGTGGCGGTGGTGACTCCGATAGTTCACCGCAACGACCCTCAATTCCGGCCACAACAAGTTGTCCAGACGGTAGTTGTCTAGAAGATGATGGGTTTACTAACCCTAGTTTGCCTATGGTTCCGGTTGATCCACCAACTATACCGCCAACAACAAGTTGTCCAGATGGTAGTTGTTTAGAAGATGATGGGTTTACTAACCCTAGTTTGCCTATGGTTCCGGTTGATCCACCAACTATACCGCCAACAACAAGTTGTCCAGATGGTAGTTGTTTAGAAGATGATGGGTTTACTAATCCTAGTTTGCCTATGGTTCCGGTTGATCCACCAACTATACCGCCAACAACAAGTTGTCCAGATGGTAGTTGTTTAGAAGATGATGGGTTTACTAACCCTAGTTTGCCTATGGTTCCGGTTGATCCACCAACTATACCGCCAACAACAAGTTGTCCAGATGGTAGTTGTTTAGAAGATGATGGGTTTACTAATCCTAGTTTGCCTATGGTTCCGGTTGATCCACCAACTATACCGCCAACAACAAGTTGTCCAGATGGTAGTTGTTTAGAAGATGATGGGTTTACCAATCCAAACTTACCTACGATTCCAGACTTTACCATTATGGGCTCAGACAAGGCCTATGAGACTAATTCACCAGTCGTATTGAAGGTTAACTATGGAGAGGAGGATGTATACTCCATTTCCTACTTATGGACTCAAGTTTCAGGTATACCAGTATCTATTCAAGACCCGAGTTTACAAGAACTTAATTTCGTAGTTCCTGCCAATATTGTCGAAGCACAAGAACTGGTCTTTCAGTTAATACTAACGTCTGAACATAGTGAACGCTCTGAGACGGCTAAAATTGCTGTTTATTCGCCTCTTGCCATCACTCCAATTGATATGCCAATAACCGCACTTGGTGATCAAGTTCAGATAACGACATCAGGGGGCAACAACAGTAGTCTGCACTTTAGTAGTTCAGACAGCGAAGTTGCTACCATTGACGCTGATGGGGTACTTACACCCTTAAACCCAGGTCAAGTAACAATTCAGGTCACACAGGCCGCGCTAGGTTTACTACCAGCACTGAGTGATGAGATTTCTCTGGTTATTGGCGAAGCTGAAGATACAACCGTGTATCTTGATGTTCCTGTTGAAGTGACTAACGACACTAATACATATACTCACTACAATGTGCCAACTGTGAGTGAAGATAAAGACACAAGCTTTACTACATATGCTAGGGCTATTTTTGGTGATGGAGAGCGCATTGCAAAGTTAAATAAAGTTGATGGTACTTGGAAAGGCACCCTGCAACAAATGCCTGCCGACACGCCAATTATCTTAATGACACATAGCTTAGATTTCGCAGGCCAAGAAATCTATCAGCAATCTCAAGAGCTACTTTTAGAAGAGGGGGAAACACAACCTCTCACGATACAGCAACAAGCAGTAGAGCCTGAAAACATTGTTACAGCGCCTATCGATCACTGTGAAAACTACGTGGATGATAAGGGCAATATTTATCCAATAACAAAAGATGAAAGTATCGATAGTGATGGAACGATACTTCATGTTTGGGGTTACACAAAAGACAGGCAATTTATCCGTCACCATGACTGTCAAGCTGCTTATATTCAATACTACCCATCAGGTAGACTTGAACGTGAGAGCCACTATTTACATGGTGTAAATCATAATGATGGCGAGATTTCTTCTGTTCATTACCTTGATGCTGTAAATGATTTAGGGAATCCAATTAAGAGTTTAGAATATAGGCATGATGAGAATGGGCACTATATGATCTTAGATGACCAACCATCTGTGTATCAATATTACCCAAGTGGTAGAATTCGAGTTAAAGCTTGGAAAGCTGGAGCAGATTACGTCTCTGCACGAAATTTTGGTCCAGATTCTATCACCTATTCGGATACACCTGAGTCATTCTATAGCAGTTTAATATGGCATGATGCTGAACAAAATCGTGAAAAACAGTCAGTTTTTAATGATGATGGTACCGTTCAGTGGTGTAAATATATTGACCCGTTAACGAATGCAGAAATGCATTACAGTAATTGCCAAATCATTGATGAGCACGGTCAAATAGTTAAAACAGAAGCAGATTTAGATAGACAGTACGGTATTGATACTAATGACGAGCCAATCATTGAACCTATCAACGAATGCACCCATTTTATCGATACTGATGGTACGGTTTACCCTATTCAGTCGCAGTTTAGCAGTTCTGGATACGTTACTACTGGTTATTATAAGGGTGATCAATACACCTATCACAACCAATGCGCGCCAGCAATGACTCGCTTTTATGATTCAGGCAATCCTGAACATGCTTGGACATTCCGCCAAGGGTTGAACACTAACCCTGATGGCTATACTTCATTCGCTTATTATGACCGTCTAGATAGCAATGGTGAGCCATTACTTAAAATGGAATCCAAAATAGAAGATGAGCTTTACGTTATCGTAGATGACCAACCATCAGTGATTAAGTACTTCATTAATGGTGATATTCAGTACCAGTCTTGGATGAAGACTAATGTACATGGTGACTGGGTGTATGGACGTGACGCAGGTCCTGACATTATTAATTACGGCTATAGCGTGAATGGGGAGTACCAGCAGAAAGACCTTTATTGGTACAGCGAAGTCGGTGATATTTTAAAACGTAAGTACTTTGATGAATCAGGACAAGTTGATTTTTGTCATTATTACAGGTCAGGTGAAGAGCCTAAGTTCGATAACGCTTGTTTTAATGAGGCCGGACTTGATATTGAATACCAAATTAAGTAAATGCTAATTTAGCTAAAAGTATGGACACCAAACACCTGTTTGATGTCCATTTTTTTGCCCGCAAAGCACTGTGTTAGTTCGCTCAATTTTATTTGTACTAATGAGGTTGTGAAAATGTTGGATTAAATACACTAGCTAACTTCTGTCCATCTTCGATCTAGGATCTAGCTGATGTGGCTAGCTCATAACTGCCCCAAAGCAAGTTATCTAACGCTTTAGCCTCACGTATCTAAATCATCATTTGGCCTACTTTTTCTAATACCTATATGGTGTTCATCAAATCCGTGGCTATTCAAGATATTTTTCTTTGAGCGGTGCGTTGGTACTGTAAATAAGGTATCAATTACTTCTCTCAATACATTCATAATGATAACCAACTCCAATAACCTTTCCTTACTCTTTATTAACATAAGAAAAAAACGCTTTCTTATCTTTAATAACCCAATAACCTGAAGTTTGATTAAGCAGTTTTAATAGATTTATAAAATTTACTTGCCATCATTTTTAAATGTTTATCTTTTGTAGCTTTAATCGCCTCACCTGCTAGCAGTTTATATGTATTATTTAATTTTTTCGTAGTTGATACGTATGACATTTAATTCTGGGGTTATAATAAGTATAATTAATGTTTGTTTTATGATGCTTATTTATCTCAACATCAACATCTTTTTTCGATGACAAAATAATTAAGTATGATACTCTATACATTCATACTTTGACCAAGATCTCTTTGTTATATACTTCTCAATATAGCCTCTATGTTTCTGATTTAAAATATAACTGATTTACAATACGGACATTGCTTGTTCATAGGTTACCTATACTTCCGAATTTTTGTGATATATATACAATACCAAAAATGCCAGAAGTTTGACACAGATCACTTTTACATAAAGTCTGAAAATTCCCATAATTGCAAATCTGTTACAGTATGATTTATTGGTGATTTTTACTGAATGGCCTTCGATGATTTATTTTAATCATGGTGATAAGCAAATTATGTTAAAAGTAAATTTATCCTACTTACCTTATTGCTCTGTTTCTTTCAAAATTGGCACCTCATGAAGTGATGCCGTTCTAAAATTAACGATACAAAAAGTTATCCGAAAGCTAGAAATTACCTGTGTTGGCTAACTCAAAAATGTCCAAAATCGTGTTGAGGCGACTAGAAGTTTATCTGTGATTAGAAGTTGTTCATCTAAATTAGCTGATATACAGACATAAAAAAGGGGCCTGAAATACTCGAACTTCAGACCCCTTATAACTGTATTACTTATCAGCTCATCAACACAATCACTTCACTCACCGTCAAACCGACGAAAGAGCCTAGCATTGAGCCAATTAGCGCCATGATCACCGCAACAGGTACGAGGTTTTTATCATAAGCGGCTGCGACTACGGCGGCAGAAGGTGCGCTGCCGATATTGGCGATAGAGGCCAGCCCTATAAGGTGTAGGTTCATCTTCATCATGCGGCCGATAATGAGCATCAAGATACCGTGAACAGCAAGGATCATGAAACCGGACATGATGTACATCGGCGCTTGGCCTATGGCACTCAGGTTCACTTCAGCCCCGATCAAGGCAACTACGACATACAGCATTACCCCGGAGACTTCATTGGCTCCGGCCATTTTGCCAAGAGCAGTCGGTGCCGCAAGGATACCCAGCAATGAGGAGATGATAATTGCCCAAATCATTGGGTTCAAAAGACCCATAGAGGCAATTGCTTGGCCGAGGTGACGACTTATCGAAGAGATAACTAAAGCAACACCTAGCATTAAAAGGATAGCCTGAAGATCAGGCTTTTCTTTCTTCTCGAGTGAACCAAGCTTCGACAGGATTTCATCCAGCCCGTTGTCGTTTGCTTTTAACACCCCGTTGAAGCGCTCTTTCATCGGCTTCAGAGCAACAATCATGATCAGCCAGACGGTATAGCATAGCGCTCCCATCAGTAGGGTATAGGCCATGGCTGAGTCAGTCACTGACAGCGCTTCTTTAACAGCCACGAAGTTTTGAGTGCCACCCGTCCAACCTGCTGACATGACACCGAAAGTGAGTGGAGTCTCATCGCTCAGGAAGCCGCCCATCATGCCATGCACGATAATAAATCCAGCCATGATACTGGCGGTTGAGGCGAGGAAAAGAATAATTAATCGTGCTCCGAGCTTGCGAATCACGCTTAAGTTAAAGCTGAGCGACATCAGAAATAGCATGGCGGGAATGGCATTGTCTCGTACAGTTGCACGAGCTGCTTTCACCTCTGGGGTCATCTCCCACATACCAAATGTGTACAGGGCCATTGAGCCAAACATGACCAGTACAATACTGGGAAACCATTTGAATAATTGGCTGGGGTATCTTTGCTCTAACCAGACCAGTAAACCGCATAAGCCGAACATCACGGCAATAAAATCGAATCCTTCTGTGATCATAATCTTCCTTTGACATAGAGTATTGAATTAATAGGGCATAATTGGTATTTGTAAGACAAAATTTAATTTATTTATATCATTGTTAATTCAATAGGGAAATATAGAAATGAAGATTGAAACGCGCTGGGTTCATGGAAAGTGTTTCGTTAGCACTGTGGAGCAAGGCCATGCGGTGATTACCGATGCGCCAACTCAATTTGGCGGGACCGATAGTGCGCAAACGCCGATGGAGTTGATGCTAAGTGCGGCGGCAAGCTGCGCGTCGATTGATGTGACCAGCATTATGGCTAAACAACGTCAGCCACTTGATAGTTGCCGTGTGGTTGTAAGCGCCGAGCAAGCCCCGACACCGCCTAAAGTGTTTACTAAACTGCATTTTGAATTTGAAATTTCGGGCAGTGAGCTGACAGAGAAAGCGATAGAAAAAGCCATCGAGATGACGTTTGAAACCCATTGCTCAGTGTCTA
The DNA here is from genome assembly GCF_056158405.1 of Photobacterium sp. AWH4_225. Taxonomy (NCBI): domain Bacteria; kingdom Pseudomonadati; phylum Pseudomonadota; class Gammaproteobacteria; order Vibrionales; family Vibrionaceae; genus Photobacterium; species Photobacterium sp. AWH4_225. Next base: position 1,760,436 of record NZ_JBSWTF010000004.1, read on the forward strand.
TCATGATTGCTCGGTCTGGCGCAGAGCTGAGTTGGGAATACAAAGTGTTATAGAGGGTGCTTTTATAGTGTCGGGGGCTGAATATCCGTGATGGGCTAAGAATCGCGAAAAACAGACGAGTTTAATCGTTGAGATCTATCTTTTTACCCTTAAGGCTGTTAGTGTCGCACCCCTTGTGGTAACGGGGTGAGACAGACAGTGATTTTCGCCGGTGTTGCCAGTGTTTTTTGAACCTGCAAAGCGATGTTGATTTTGCAGGTAATGACAGGACTATGCCAGTGAGCAACAACGCGTTTTCAACCCTTAACCTAAAGCCTGAGTTAGAAGCTAACCTAGCGACCCTTGGCTATGAATCTATGACGCCTATCCAGAGCCAGAGTCTACCGCATATTCTATCGGGCAAAGACGTTATTGCTCAGGGTAAAACGGGCTCAGGTAAAACCGCGGCGTTTGGTTTGGGCTTGCTTGACCACCTTAATGTAAAGCGCTTCCGCATCCAGTCTTTGGTATTGTGCCCGACGCGTGAACTGGCCGACCAGGTAGCCAAAGAAATCCGTAAGCTGGCACGTTCTATCCACAACATTAAAGTGCTGACCCTATGTGGCGGTATGCCGTTTGGCCCACAGATTGGTTCTCTGGAGCACGGTGCACACATTATTGTTGGTACGCCGGGTCGTGTGGAAGAGCACCTGCGCAAGGGCTTCCTGTCTCTTGATGACTTGAACCTGCTGGTGCTGGATGAAGCAGACCGCATGCTGGAAATGGGCTTCCAAGATGCCTTGGATGCAATTGTTGATGCTGCGCCTGCAGATCGCCAAACCCTGCTGTTCAGTGCGACCTACCCGAAGCAGATTGAATCTATCGCTCGCGAAATCATGCACAAGCCTGTGATGGTGAAGGTAGAGTCTACCCACGATGAAAATACCATCGATCAGCACTTCTACCATGTAGAGAGTAATGAAGATCGCATGACGGCACTTCGCCTGTTGTTGTCTCTTCATAAGCCAGAATCATCAGTGGTGTTCTGTAATACCAAGCGTGAAGCTCAGGAAGTGGCAGATGACCTGGATATGTATGGCTTCAGTGCGATGGCACTTCACGGTGACTTGGAGCAGCGTGAGCGTGATCAGACATTGGTGCGCTTTGCCAACAAGAGCACCTCGGTGCTGGTAGCTACCGATGTCGCGGCACGTGGTTTGGACATCGAAGCGTTGGACTGCGTGATTAACTACCACCTAGCGCGCGATACTGAAGTGCACGTTCACCGAATTGGCCGTACAGGCCGTGCAGGCAGCAAGGGCGTGGCATGTTCTTTCTTTAGTGATAAAGAACACTACAAGGTCGCGCTGCTTGAAGACTACCTAGAAAAAGACATCGTAGGCTCTGAGCTGCCATCTGAGTCTTTGCTGAATCAGCCGACATTCCGCCCAGCGATGACCACGCTTCAGATTTTGGGTGGTAAGAAACAGAAAGTACGCCCGGGTGACATTCTTGGTGCACTGACTGGTGAAAATGGGATCCGAGGCGATCAAGTCGGTAAGATCAATGTCTTTGATATGGTGGCTTATGTTGCCGTGAAGAGCGATGTGGCACGTATTGCTCTCAAGAAACTTGAGAAAGGCAAGATGAAAGGCCGTACGTTCCGCGTGCGTGCTATCAAACGATAATTCATTCATTTACCGTTATTGCATCCTAGAGCCATGGTGGGATCCCATTTTGGGAATCACCATGGCTTTTTTGTGTTCATCTTGAGCGGATATCTCAGAATCTATTTCTTTATAGCGGTACAAAATCAAACAGATACCTAAGGAGTTTGATTATGTACAAGAAAAAAGCCCTCATTACCGCAGAGAGCGGTCTTCATACCCGACCTGCCGCCCAGTTCGTAAAAGCAGCGAAAAAATATGCCGAAGAAATCGAAGTTGTTTCTAACGGCAAAGCAGCAACCGCTAAAAACCTGTTCAAGCTGCAGACACTGGCATTGGTACAAGGTACAGAAGTGGTCGTACAGTCGTCCAATCAACAGGCTGTTGATGAACTGGCAACCTTTATCGAGAACGTAACGGGCTAACCCTCACATACGTCACATACGAAAAAACGTATTAGCAAAAAGCCCACTCTTTGATATTGAGTGGGCTTTGTTTTGATTAATGTCTCGACCTAACTCTAACGATTTTCTTGCGCCAACTGAGGCTCTGGTGTTAGCGGGGTATTACCTGCTTCAGGTTCTTCATCACCGTATTTCTGCATCAGCTTGTGCTGGACATCATTGAGCAGTGTGCCGTTTAGCTTGTAGTAGCGGAAGTAGATATACAGCGCAATGGCAAAGAAGAAGCTAGGCAAGCCAATCATGATGCACTGCATGCCAAAGACAGTATCAGCATTCTGCTCAACGTTCGGTACGTAGTTGACTGCTGTCAAGGCAATACCGATGAAGAAGGCCGCAAAGGCTGAGCCAGCTTTAACTACCAAGGTTTGTACCGAGTAGGCGATACTTTCGCAGCGAACGCCTAGCTTATATTCGCCGTAGTCCACAGTGTCAGCGACCATGATGACGTTAAGTACCCAGAACAGTGCCGTACCAATTTGCAAGAAAACACCTGCAGTTGAAATCAAGATGATACTCTGCGGGTCATACATGCCAACGTAAATCAGTACCAAGCTACCTAGGATTGGGAAGCCAGAAGCACATGCCCAAAGTACGCGGCGTGAGAACATCCCGGCAAGTTTCGGGAACAGGACAAGGGTGATCAGGTTAGCGATACCCGCATAGGCCATGTAGTAAGGGAACAGCGCCTCATTGCCAACAACATAGGTGAAGTAGTAGACAGCAAAGGCAGTGATGATATTGGTTGCTAGGTTATAGGCCAATGCCATGCACAATACACTGCTTAATTGGCTGTTTTTGTAGATAAGGCCAACCATTTCTTTGAGCGAGACTTTCTCTTGCACAGGCTGGTCTTCAAGCTGTGCGGTAGAGTAACGCTCTTTAACGTTACGTAGGGTGATATAGGTTGATACCGCAAAGCAGGCAATCAGCAGGATGGTAAAGACTTGGAAACCGTAACCTTTGTCTTCACCGCCAACATAGTTGATAAATGGCATGGCAATGGCTGCGGTAACAACCCAGGCTAAGCTGGCAAAAAAGCGAGGGTAGGGAACAAGCTCTTCGCGTTCACGTTTATCCAGCGTTAGGGTAGGTACCAAGGACCAGAACGGGATATCCATCAAGGTATATGTCATACCCCATAAAATGTAAGTGACTGCGGCATAGGCAATAAGCCAAGGGCCTTCAAAATAGTGGGCATTGAACAAAAGGTAAAGCACAACAGAGTTGGCGATGGTACCGATTAAAATCCATGGCTTGAATTTACCCCAGCGGCTGCGGGTGTTGTTGACTATCCAGCCCATAATCGGGTCGTTCACCGCATCCCAGATACGGGCGACGAGGAAAATGGTACCGACAATACCGGCTGAGATCCCGGCGACATCGGTGTAGTAAAACATCAGGTACATATAGACGATGGTGATGGCAAAGTCCTTGCCAAATGCCCCAAAGCCGTAGCTTAACTTGGTGTTCATTGAGACGCTCATAAAAGCTCCTTTTTCCTTTTCCCTGTTTTACTGCTTTTTGTAGGAAAGGCAATTATTGTTTGTTTCACGATAAGGATGTGCCCAAACTGCTTCAAGCCTCTGCACCCAGAATTGGGCACAGCATCTTTCTGCAATTGGGTAAATGTGCTTCTTGTTCTTTTCCATCACGCCACGGCAATGGCGTGATGGTGATTTGTTATTTCTAATGAGGGTGTTGCTTTAATGGATTAAATCCAATTAGGCAACCAGTCTTGCTGTGCCTCAATGAGCTCATCAACCAAGGCATAGATTTCCTCTATGCCCAATACGGCGGCAGTGTGAGGGTCTAACATGGCAGCATGGTAAATACGATCGCGGTTCTCAGTCAGGATTGCTTCTGTCAGCAGGGTCTGGACGTTGATGTTGGTCTGCATCAAGGCAGCCAAATGACTTGGCAGTTTGCCCACTGCGGTCGGCTGGATACCATTGGCATCAACTAGGCAAGCCACTTCGACACAGCAACCCTGTGGCAGGTTGTCAATCAGCCCTTCGTTTTTCACGTTGCCGTAAATCACGCTTGGGGTATTGGTCCAGATCGCATTCATGATGGTACTGGCGTACTCATGAGACTCTTTCTGTTCGATACGGTCTGCCTGTTTAAAGGCTTCCAAGTCTTTTTTCCAGTTGGCGATCTGCTCGACACAACGTTTTGGATACTCGTCCAATGGCACCTTATAGCGCTCAATCAAATCTGGGCGGTTTGGCTTGATGAAATAAGGAGTGTATTCGGCGAAGTGCTCGGAAGATTCGGTAACGAAGTAACCCAGCTTCTTGAACATTTCATAGCGAACGATGTTTTCGCAACGAGGGTTGCCATGAATATTTGGCTTCGGCGCCTGTCCCATTTCGTAAGCTTCTAGCAGATCCGGATAGATGCTGACGTACTCGCCGTTTTCGGTTTTCTTCTCCAGTGTCAGGTAGTAGGCCATATGGTTGATACCTGCACAGGTGTAGCGAAGGTCGCTGTAGTCGATGTCCAGATCGCGAGCAAGCTCCTCTGCAGTGCCTTGTACCGAGTGGCACAAACCAACTTGCTTGATGTGTGGATATTTCTCGTACATCGCCCAAGTGTTCATTGCCATTGGGTTGACGTAGTTCAGCATGGTAGCTTCTGGGCAGACTTCAGTCATGTCTTCACAGATCTGCCATAGATGAGGAATGGTACGTAGCGAGCGCATAATGCCGCCAGGGCCTAACGTATCAGCGATAGTTTGCTCCAAACCGTGCTTTTTACATACGTCGAAGTCGATAACCGTACATGGCTCATAGCCACCGATCTGGAAGGCGACGACCACGAAGTCTGCACCTTTCAGTGCTTCTTTCTGGTCGGTGTAGCAATGGATGTTGCCCGTTGCACCAGCAGACTCCATCAGTTTGCTGACAACAATTTGCGACTCTTCAAGGCGGATAGGATCGATATCCATCAGGGCAACGTCAGCCGCTTTTAGTGCTGGTTTATGGAATACGTCGCCAAGGATGTTTTTGACGAAAATAGTAGAACCGGCCCCGATGAAGGTAATTTTTGGGTGATGCATGGCTGTTCCTTTGTATGCTTGGTTTTGATGGATACATCTTTATCGAAAAACGTGCGGCTATCTTCCCTATAGTGGGCAATTATGTCCCATTTCCTAAGATTTTCGTCTTGGCCTCACAATTCTGCTTGAGGTGAAAATGAATCAGTAAATTGGGTAAAGGGGGGAATTAGATAACAAAAGAGACAAGACTAAGCCTTGCCTCTTTGCTAGTGGGATATGTTTTTACCGTGTTTCTACCGCTTGTGAACGGGTGGCAGGGCATCTGAGTACACACGCTTAGCCTGTTCAGGGCTGGTATCCAGAATATTCTGATAAGCCGTTTGCACCATCTGGTAGCGACCGCAGATATAGATATCTAGCTCTGTACTTAACGGGTGGCTGGCAAAAAAGATATCCAGCAGTTTACCTTGATGTATCTGGACCGTATTACGGATTAATGCCTTGTCTCCGCCAGTTAGTTCCTCAACAATTGGCACATAGTGAAACCGTGGATGTTGTTTCGCGAGCGCTACCATCGCATTGTGTTCATACAGATCGGAAACGCTTTTTGCTCCCCAGTACAAGGTGATATCACCTGTTGTGGGTAGCGATAAAGCCTGTAACACGATGCTTTTGGCGTAGCTGAAACCTGAGCCGCCAGCGATGACAGTAACCGAGCTTTCAGTATCACGAAAATACGCTTCACCAGCGGCCTGGCCGAGATAAACCGGCTGCTGGTTCAGCCATTGTGAGCGGAACTGTTTGATATCCGATGCCAGCTCAGAATCGGGTAATACTCCACCAATTTGGATCTCAAGAGTATTGGGATGATCATTTAGTGAGTACTCTCCCTGATGCGGCTTACTGGCAATAGAAAACGGCATTGCCTTTTGGCTGCTCGGAAGCGGTAAGTTTAAGTATTGTCCTGCACGGAAGTGATAAGGCTGCTCGGGTTGTAGCCTCAGGCTCATTGTCTGGGCATTGAGCCATTCCATACCAACAAGCCTAACAGGCGTTGCTGCTTGCGTTATAGCTGTGTTCATCAGTTTTACTCTGCACAGTTCAAGATGGCGGTGACTTCGCAGCGTTTGCCTGTTGAAGCGCTTGTGACATCAAAATCAATGTCCAGCTGGGTCAATCTGCCTGCCATTTCATGGTGTAACACTACATTTTCAATCACAAAGCAGTCATTGTCCTCGCAGCGCTTGTCGAAGCTAATGTGCTCATCACCATGCGCGCCGATACCGTAGCTATCAATAACAATGAATGCTGGGCGTTTGGCGAGAATAGCATCGAGTACATCACTATCAAGTGCGGTATCTGTTTTGCCATATTCTGGTGTGCCGTAACCGTTGTTCTCTAGGTTTGCGGTAAATAGCACCAGAGACTTTCCTACGATATCAAGCTTCTCGATATCATCAATGCAAGGCATCACCTGCGTACAATCAAGCAATAAGGTGTCAGTGATGTACTGGCTGTTTTCCGGTACTTTGGTGTAGCAGTCGATATGGGTACCAATGTGACCAAAAGCATTAACTGAATCAGATTGCTTCTTTGCCCACTGGTAAGCAGGGTGATCTTCGGTAATCAACAAGCTGACCGACTGGCGTGTGCTGCTTGTGTGATGTGATGTTGGTTGCTCTGCTGTTGATGATTTTGTTGCTGATAGCTTTGAAGTAGATAGCTTTGATGTAGATAGTTGAGACATACAAAGGCTCCTGTTGGTTGTCGTTAATGTCGGGAGCCATTGTAGGGATGATATAAGATGTCTATTACAAACATAAAGACTAAAAATATCAACTTTAGGACAAGCAGGAGGTGCTTATCTTAACTTCCTAATATCTATAAATGTAATCAGATCGACTGCGAATGTTTTCAAGAAAGGTTTTGATTCGCGTGAGTAAAATGAAGTGGGGTTATATAAGTTGAAGTAATAATTTTTTTCTGATGCGGAAATTGGAAAAAATGGATTCTTACCAATATAAATATATATGCATACCAATAACAAGGATGAAAAGAAATGAAGATGATTTATAAAAAAATCAGCGCTCTATTTGCTTTATTGTTCATATCTTTTAATGCTAATGCAGATTTTGGGATTAGGCATTTTGACAAGGTTGAACCGCATTCGTATTTCGGGGTCGGCTACAGTTTTGTCGATGTTGATGTTGACGGCACGGTAAATGACTCTTTTGATAGTGATCTGTTAGGAGTCATTATCGGTTATCAATTTAACACTAATTTGGCTGTTGAGTTCCGCGGATATGGCAATGTTTCTGATGATGAATTGTTAGGAGTATCGGCAGAGATCAACAATCATTTCAATATTGTTGGCAAAGCGATGTTGCCTATAGACAGGTATATTAAGCCTTATGTATTGGCAGGGTTTGGCAGTACCAAGGGAAAAATCGCCTCTGGATCCGAGACCGAAACGGATTTTCTTTACGGCATCGGCATAGGGATAAATAAAGGCAATGCATTAGAGTTCGCCGTTGAATGGGTGAGGATGTTTGATGATAGCTTTGGGGTTTCTGGCGTGGATTTTAAAGGTGATTCCATAAACCTTAATTTGGTTTATCACCTTCCAAGAGACTGGTGGCATTAAATCGGTATTTAATGAGAACGCCCAAAATTAATTTTATATAGCAGTGAGGTTGTATTAGTTATTGGGCTTCTTTCATGTTTAATGCCTGCTAGGGTAGGCAGTGGCCTTTCGGTGTTTTAGATATGTAAAGTAAGCTATATCTTATTAATATAATTATTATTTTATTAGTACCTGCTGTTTTGCCCATAGTGGTTTGAAAGGTTATCGGTGTTAGACCCTCCTTTCCAGCCAGTAGGTTTGGCAATAGCAATGATATCCAGGGCATTAAAGGGGCTACCTTCGAATAAGCTGCTAGCCAGTTCTTGATGTTTTGTAGGATATTGCTCGCCAAAGAGAGCGTGAGCATATTGCTGGTACCGATGGCTTAGGCCAGATTCGTTCAGCACGGCATTGATCTGCCCCTCGGTATAGCTTTCTCTTGGACCATAGGATTTCACTAGCATTGGGCTGAGTGTTTTGATGTACTGGCGAATTGCTTTTCGCTTGAAAAACTGTCTAATGGCGAACATCGCTGATCTCCTACGAGCAAAACACTATTAATACAGTGTTCAATAAGGTTTGGCAAATGGTTTCAACTGTCATTCCCATCAAAGGTATCAGCAATAAAGTCAATGAAAGCTCTGATACGAAAAGGCTGAGACTGACTGTCTTTGTAAACAGCATAAAGCGGAATAGTTTGTCTTGGGTAATCGGTTAAAACCTCAACCAACTCACCTGTTGCTTCATAAGTAGACACCATCCATTGAGGTAAGAAGGTAACTCCCTGCCCTAAAATAGCCATTTTCAACAGCATTTCCGGGCTGTCGGTACGAAAAGCCTCACTCACTGTCACTTTTTCTGACTTGCCGTCTCGATTGGTGAAGCGCAAAACATTAGAGGGATGGGCTAGCGAATAACTCAGGAATTGATGTTCAGTGAGATCACTGGCGTATTTTGGCGTGCCTTCTCGCTCAAGGTAGTCGGGGGAGGCGCAATAGACCATGGTGTTATCCATTATGCGCTTCGCTTTGAGCCCTGAATCCTTAAGGAAAGACGCGCGAAAAGCGATATCGATGTTGTCGCGATAAAGATCTATGTGTTGATCGTTGAGTGAAAGATCGATATCAACGTCGGGATGTGTTGCCATGAAGTCAGCAATTGGCTTGGATAGGAGGTGCAGCCCAAGTGAAGTCGGCATGGATAGGGCTAGCCTTCCTTTGACTTTGATCTGTTCACCTTTGAGTGTGGCTTCGAAGCTGTCATGATCTTCCAGTAGGCGAAGGGCATGCTGATAATAGGCCTCCCCCGCATCAGTTAGCGACAGTTGGCGGCTTGTTCGGTACAACAATGAAATTGAAAGTTGTTGTTCCAGCCAGGCGACCTTTTTGCTAACGCTGCCTTGGGTGATGTTTTGGCTATTGGCGACAGCAGTAAAGCTGCCCAGTTGAACGACTCTGACAAAGGTTCGGATGCAGTCTAGTTTGTCCATATCTATTCCCACCTGGAATTATTGGTAATCAATTTTAGCCGTATATCTTGGTCAGTTGGAATGTATATGATTGCTCTCAGCTTATATTTTGAGGCCAATATCATGACTACTACTCAAGTTACTATTACCGTTCTTCTTGCTGTTTTCTTTGTGTTTGCTAGCTCTATCAAGTTGTTAGGTTGGCAGAAGACGATTTTTACTACCCAGCTGGCCTTCTTCGTGAAGTATGGCCTTAACCGCAACTGGATGTTTGTGGTTGGGAGCGTTGAGTTAATTTCAGCATTGCTGATCATGGCTCCAATCTTCATAGGGACATCGTTCGTTGCGAGTGTATCTTTGGTGGGGGCGACAGCTCTTGCTGCTGTTTCTATTGGTGCGATTGCCTGCCACCTGTGGTTTGATACTTGGCGTGATGGGGTACCGGCGATGGTGACCTTTGTGTTGTCTGCAGTGTTATTGTTTCAGGGACTTTGATTGAACTTGTAGATGAAAGGGAAACACCCGCCGGGTAAGTCCCTTGGCTCGCCATTCGGGACAAACCCCAGTTTTTGATAGAAGTTTACGGCATACCTTGAGGCATTAAGATGCACAGCTTGCTTAGGAGAGCGCGACTTACATTCTTCGAGGGCTTTGTTGATTAACTGGCGAGCAATGCCTTGGTGATGGTATGCCGGATCGACGAACAAGTTGGAGAGGTTCCAATACTCTTTGACCAGAACAGCGCCTACTACTGCGTCACCGACACGGTAGACATAATGTACCGAGTAATCGGGGTGTGTCCGCCACCACATTACACTGTCGGCACAACTGGCGATAAGCCCGTCCTGAACATCTGCAGGCTCGTCTATACACGATCTGATAGCTCTCCCAGTGAGGGCAATAATGTCTGAGATATCCCTAAAGCTGGCTGGTTGTATCACTCGCACTTTTCCTTGTGTCTGTATTGCTTGTCTTATAATTGCTTGTTTTTCCCTTTCTAACAATGCTAATAGTGGATATATGTTCGGCAAAATATTATGGATAGACTCACCATGAAAACTATTGGCCTGTTAGGGGGAATGAGCTGGGAATCTACAGCCAGTTACTACAAGGCAATTAACGAAGGTATCAAGCGGGAGCTTGGGGGGTTACATTCGGCAAAAGTAGCACTTTACAGTGTAAACTTTGACGAAATTGAGAAACTCCAGCATGCAGGCGATTGGCCAGCTACCGCGGAGATTTTGTCCAATGCGGCAAAATCTGTAGAGGCTGCAGGAGCGGATTTTTTATTGATCTGTACTAATACCATGCACAAAGTCGCGAAAGATATCGAGCAGGTGATGTCTATACCATTGCTCCATATTGCCGATGCCACAGCCAAACAATTGCAGGCCGATGGTATTAAGACGGTTGGCTTACTCGGCACCCGCTTTACGATGGAGCAGGACTTCTACATCAACCGTCTTACCGAGAAATTTGGTATTGAGGTGATTGTGCCAGACTTGCCTGATAGAGAGATCATTCACAGAGTGATTTACGATGAACTGTGCAAAGGGATTATCAAAGATGAATCCCGCGCTGAATATGTAAGGATCACTGAATCGTTGGCTGAACATGGGGCTGAAGCGGTAATTTTAGGTTGTACGGAAATCGCTCTGTTGATTTCCTCTGAAAACACCGATGTACCCTTATATGACACGACGATAATTCATGCAGAAGCGGCAGTGAAACTCGCTTTATCAGAGTAATGTGAGGCCACCGCAGGGTGGCCTTTTGACAAACTATCAAATGTTATTCTGAATGACATTTATTTTTGCCACTCTTCGCTTTCCAACTTGGTAAACCTTTTCGCCTATTGCTGGTGTCAGTGTTGGATCGTCTATTTTAACCCCATTTATCTTCACCGCACCTTGCTTGATTAACCGTATAGCCTCAGAGGTTGAAGTGGTTAAACCTGATTGTTTGAGCAGTTGACTGATGCTTAAGCCGTGCTGTACTTCCATTGTCTCTAAGTTGTCAGGTAAAACTTTAGCGCTAAAGCGTTGGTTGAACATGGCTTCAGCATCATCTGCCTTGGGCTCGGAATGGAAGCGGGTGACGATCTCTTTTGCCAGCAGTACCTTGATCTCTTTGGGGTTGCGCCCTGAATCGATATCCCGCTTAAACTGCTCAATTTCATCCATAGGACGGAATGACAATAGCTCAAAGTAATTCCACATCAAGTCGTCTGAAATGGACATCAGTTTACCGAACATTTCTTCTGGCGATTCGGTAATACCAATGTAATTAGCCGCTGACTTGGACATCTTCTTAACCCCATCGAGGCCAACCAGCAACGGCATGGTGATAACGACTTGCTGCTCCATGTTGTGCTGTTTTTGCAGCTCACGGCCCATCAGCAAGTTAAAGGTCTGATCCGTGCCGCCCAGTTCGATATCGGCCTTGAGCTCTACTGAGTCGTAGCCTTGAAGAAGTGGATAGATAAACTCATGAATACCAATAGACTGTTGCTGGGCAAAACGTTTCTTGAAGTCCTCACGTTCAAGCATCCGGGCGACTGTCTGGCTGGCTGTGAGTTTCAACATGCCTTCAGCGCCCAGTTTGGACAGCCAGTGGGAATTGAAAACGATCTCGGTCTTGTTTGGATCAAGGATCTTGAACACTTGCTGCTGGTAGGTTTGTGCATTGGCAAGAACCTGCTCTGTCGTCAGCGGTGGTCGGGTTGTGTTTTTTCCGCTTGGATCACCAATTTTGCCGGTAAAATCGCCGATTAAGAAGACAACATTATGTCCCAAGTCTTGAAACTGCCTCAGTTTGTTCAAGATAACAGTATGACCAAGGTGGATATCGGGTGCGGTAGGATCAGCCCCTAGTTTGACTACCAATGGTCGGTTCTTTTGTAACTTTTCAATCAGTGCTGATTCAGGGGTGATTTGCTCTATACCTCGGTGGATGAGAGCAAGCGCTTGGTCAATATTCATAGTAGCTCCGGCAGGTATTAAGTTCAGAGCTTTTCTATCATTTATTCTGATACTCTGATTTAGCTGAAGGTATTAATTGGTGCCTAGATATACTAATATCCGGCCTCATTTTAGGTAGCAGCGTAGCAAATCTCTTCTGGGGCGAAAGTTAGCAGCTATCACGGTTCGTGATAGCTATGCTGAGAGGCGGGAGATAGCGTAGATAATGGTTAATCAATAATGTACAGCTTTGAACAATTGAAAATGTTTGTCGCCGTTTGTGAGTGTGGTTCTTTTTCTGCAACAGCGAGAAAACATAAACGGGCGCAATCTGGGGTTAGCCAGTCGGTGTCGAACCTGGAAATCGCGTTAAATCAGACTTTGTTTGACCGCTCCAGCAATATTCCAAGGCTCACCCCTCAGGGAGAAGCTTTGCTGCCTATTGCCCGCGCTATTTTGTTGCAACAGCAACGCTTGGATCAAAAGGTCATGGCACTGGATGCTGACCAAGAGCATGAGTTAGTGGTAGCAATAGAAGAGAGTGTGCTTGAGCCTGAACTGCTGGCGCAGTTAGTTGCCCTTGGTGAGCAGTTTCCGATGACCAATATTGAACTGATTTCGGCATCGACCTTTGATATCAAAACCATGGTGAGTGAAGGACGGGCACATGTCGGTGTTGTCTACTCTGACGGCAAGATGCTGGAGGATACCGAGTTTGCCACGGTGGGCTATAACCGGTTTTTGACTCTAGCTTCTCCCGAGCACCCTTTAGCTCAGAAAAAAGCTTTGAAAGATGGTGATCTGCGTAATTACCGCCAAGTCGTCCAGCGCTCGTCCAGTGGCAAAGAGCTGTGGTTTAGTTATGCCATTAGCACACAGATCTGGTATGCCAATAATCATCAGCTGCTATTGGAATTGGCTGCCCAAGGTTTAGGTTGGGTAATAGTACCTGAGAGGCTGGCAGCCTCATTCGTTGAGCAAGGTAAGCTGACAGTATTGGATTTGGCCTTTGAACCAGATGGCTGGTTGACAACAGTCGATGTGATCCAAACTCGCCGTCATACCGAAGGGCCGGTTCGACAAGCAATGCTACGTCTATTAGAAGAGGCTCTCGCTTCAAAGCCAAGGTTGTAGATATTTGCTTGTAAAGTCAGAGCGACCTTGTTGTTTTTGCTATAGTTCAATTGTATCGAATTACATATAGTTAGCAGCTGCAAGGAGGCAGGGATGAAACGAGTGTTTGGGTTGTTGGCCACACACATCATAGCGGTTGGGATTGGTTTTGCGCTAGGTATTTACGCGCTACCCATTTTGATTGCGCCGGAGGCACCACCGGTTTCCACTATTCAGTCGGTGGAGGCAAAAGCACAGTTTACCGGTACCTTTGATAAAGAGCGTCAAGACAGTGACTTTCTTCATTGGGGAGAAGGAAAGGTCGCACTAGCCACAGACAGCATCAGCTTCATGGGTGAGTTAGCTCCAGGGCCTGATTATAAACTTTACCTATCGCCAGAGTTTGTTGAAACAGAGGACGATTTCAATCGCCTCAAATCAACTATGGTCAGGGTCGGTGATATTAAAACGTTTAATCAATTCATGCTGCCGGTGGACGATAGTATTGATATCGCCCAGTACAATACCGTGATTGTGTGGTGTGAAACTTTTGGCCAGTTTATTACATCTGCCCAATACCAGTGAACTAACTGAGACCCGTAAGAAAAGGAACATCAATGGTTACCTGTCACCAAACAGATTATGTCGAAATTGCTTGTATGTATCGCTACCCCATCAAGTTGACTATGAGGTCGGGCGAGGAAGTGCTCGGTACTGCACTAGATACAAAATGGGATGAAAACAAACAAGAATGCATTGAGATAAAAACAGAAGATGCCAGTACTGAACTAGTAGTGCTTGAAGAGATCTCAACCTTGGAAGTTCAGATCGACAATCCCCATTTTAGCAAAATCTCCTTTGATTAAGCTTTCTTAAATTTTCGTTAGACCTCTGATACATCCCAGCATTTCAACGGTTGGGATGTTCTCCTTTCTCATTTTAAAGCTCTCATATATTACTTGGATACTGAGCATGCCCTTTGATTACGAGGCCATGTTTTTTTGCAGGGAAATGCATTTATAAGTCTGTAATATTAAAATAACCTGCATTTTTTCGCGTTTTTTTACGGCATTTTGCGGTAAGGTGCATTGATCTGCAGTTTTATGCAATATAGAATGCAGGCTATCGCATTCCTACGAGACTAGCTTATGGCAGATTCATCCCTTGATTTAAACAACCCGGTTACCCGGCAGAATTGGCTTCTGGAGCAAATTCAGCAAGGGAAAACGCTTATCGCCAAAGAGGCTGCAGAAGAGTTGGGTGTTTCCCTTGATACCATCCGACGCGATCTGATTGCCCTCGAGCAGCAAGGCTCGCTCAAGCGGGTAAAAGGAGGCGCTATTGCAGGAGGCGTTCCTGCGAGGCCTTTTATCGATAGGGTAAAAGATGCCGATACCTGGTTAGCAGGTTGCCAGTCTTCGCTTCAGTCATTACTTGATGGTGTGCAGACGTTATTTCTTGATGGCGGGACTTCGATATTGAAAGTGGCGAATGTCATTCCCGTAAACAGTACTATTACTGTGATCACCCCATCACCTGTTGTTGCAACCGTTTTGCTTGAGAGAAATATCGAGACCATCTTGCTAGGCGGACGCATCCATCCATCAGGTGCCATCGCAACCGGGGCAGTGACGGTGCGTGCGATTGAAAACATAGCTGCAGATATGGCTGTGCTTGGGGTATGTGGACTGGACAGTGAGTTTGGACTAAGCGCTGATGATATGGCTGAAGCTGAAGTGAAAACCGCAATGGTTAATCAGGCTCGCCGCGTTGTTGCTCTTGCGAGTCAACAGAAACTCAATAAACGCTCCCCTTACAAAGTGGTAGCCGCGGAAGTGCTCGACGTGATTGTGACGGATGCAACGCCAGAGTATACCGCAGCTTTTGTAGAGCTCGATATCGAGGTGATCAGCGTATGACATTCAACCTATCTGCTAAGAAGTTCCAATGGTTAAATCCGCCACTGCATGTCGAACAAACCCCGAATCAGCTGCTGATTGAACCTTATGGCGAAACGGATTGTATTCGATCGTTCGAATCAACCATTGCTGATTCGGCAAGCTTTCTCTTTACACATTTGTCGGGAGATTTCACCTTTCAGGCCAAATTGGATTGCCACTTGGTGGGATTGTTCGATGCCGGCGCATTGATGGTTCGAGAAAGTGCCGAACGTTGGGCAAAAATCTGTATAGAAAAGTGCGCTGATGGCGGGATATCGATTGTGTCTGTCGTCACTGATGGTTGGTCAGATGATACCAATAACGAAGTGCTAGAAAGTCCCGAAGCTTACCTTCGGATTACCCGCAAGGGCAATATGATCGGCATGCATTATAGCCTTGATGGC
The DNA here is from genome assembly GCF_056158405.1 of Photobacterium sp. AWH4_225. Lineage (NCBI taxonomy): Bacteria > Pseudomonadati > Pseudomonadota > Gammaproteobacteria > Vibrionales > Vibrionaceae > Photobacterium > Photobacterium sp. AWH4_225. The sequence continues at coordinate 1,776,052 of NZ_JBSWTF010000004.1, forward strand.
AAGCTGTGGCGTTTTGTCCGTAAGTTTGGCTTGCCTTGGAAGCCGCATTTACAAGTGGGTATAGCCGCACAGGCCCCAAGACAGCTTGGATGTAGGGTAACTGTAGAGCAGGTGGAAATATCGACTGAGGCTGTTGCCAATTTCCGCAATGGCGAATAACGCCAGTATATGACCTTTAGGATAAATCATGAAAATTGAACATGTTGCAATGTGGGTACGCGATTTGGAAGCGATGCGTTCTTTCTATCAAACCTATTTCAAAGCGGTATCTAACGATAAATACGTTAATACCAAGAAAGGATTCTCTTCTTATTTCTTGAGTTTTGGCAAAGGGGCTCGTTTGGAAATCATGCACAATGATGCGATTCCTGTGACGGCAGATGATCCCTTGGCTCAGTTTACTGGGTTGATACACCTGGCGATGTCGGTGGGTTCCGAGCAAGAAGTCGATGCATTAACCGCGCGTTTAGCCAATGACGGTTATAACGTGGTTGATGGCCCGCGGCGAACCGGTGATGGTTACTATGAGAGCGTTGTACTTGACCCTGAAGGCAACCGACTCGAAATTACGCTGTGATGACATCACTCAGCGCTGGCAACTCTCTGCACACAACAACTTTGAGGAAGGATATGAAAGAAGTAAAAGCGGTATTGTTTGATATGGATGGCCTGATCTTTGACACTGAAGGGTTGTACAAGGCTTGCTGGCAATACGCCGCCCAAGACCAAGGTTTAGTGATAACCGATGCAGACTATCAGTCTTTCATCGGGGTGCAGGATGTAGAGTGCGAGCACCGAGTGGCTAAAATGTTTGGTGATCAGCTAGATTTGGCACGCTTTTGCCAGGTCAGGGATGAGATGTTCAAAGCAGAACAAGACAAAGGTATTCCTTATAAGTTGGGTTTTGCTGAACTGTTTGCAGAGATCAAGCGAAAAGGGATTCAGTGTGCGCTTGTAACGTCCTCCCCTCGAGATAAAGTGGAACATCATTTTTCGGGTAGCGACTACATTAGTCAGTTCGATGTCATGGTGACTGCCGAAGATGTAGAGAACGGCAAGCCGGCACCGGATTGCTACTTGATGGCCTGTAGCCAGTTAGATATCGCACCAGCAAATTGCTTGGTATTGGAAGATTCCAATAACGGCATGCGCTCAGGGCTTGATGCAGGTTGCCTGGCGATTATGATCCCGGATTTGTTAGTACCTGCGGAAGATGTTGTACCTCGTGCAACGTCAATTGTTGACTCACTAATTGACGTTAAGCCATATATCTAACCTATAGGTGAATTTGAATTGGCGATTCTGTGATCTCAAAAGCATGCCTTTGCTGCGCCCTCTGGCACTATAGTTGATAGATAGAGAAGTTGATTAGAAACAACTAACTAGCGGAGAAGGCATGCGACAGATAGGCGATGATATTTGGGTTCATGAAGACTCAATGAAAATGCTGGGTAACAAGCTTGGCTTACGGATGACCATAGTTCGGCTTAAAGATGGCCGGCTATGGGTACATTCACCAACAGCTATCTCACCGTCATTGCAACAAGAGATAAATGCCTTGGGATCTGTACGGTACTTGGTCGCTGCCAATAACCATCATAGTAAATGGTTGCAAGACTGGATTGATGCTTATCCTGATGCTGAAGTCTATGTCAGTGCGGGTATTCCCCGTAAAGTACCGCTCTCCAATTATCACATTCTGCAACGCGGCATGGAAAATGTATGGCAAGGGGATCTTGAATGGCAAACTATGCCATCTGTTCCGGTGCTAAATGAAACTGTCTTTTTTCACTCCCGCTCATCATCTTTGATAGTGACAGACTTAGTACAAAATTACCCTGAAAACCCCAATAAAACAGGGTTTGCGGGAGCAATGACTAAATACGTGTTTGAGCCTATTGGTTTTAAAGACTGCTGTGTTCACCCTCTGCTTAAAATGAGCTTCACCATCAAAGATAAAACAGCTTTCAGCCGATTTGTGCAAAGCGTACAAGATTGGGAGTTTGATAAAATAGTCGTGACCCACGGTGATATTATCGAAAATGATGCCAAGGCTGTTTTTGCCGGGCTCATCTCACGCTTTGCAGTTTGAGCCTTGCTGCTACAATCTGTAGCTTAATGAAGCGTCATGTTATGAATAGCAACGCTTTGGTCTGATAGTGACCACTTAGGCTCTGGATGAGGTTTTTCCTCTTTACAGCCATCATCGAAGTCCGTATTATTCACCGCACTTACGGAGAGATGGCTGAGTGGTTGAAAGCACCGGTCTTGAAAACCGGCATACGTTAATAGCGTATCTAGGGTTCAAATCCCTATCTCTCCGCCACATTCTGAAGAAGCCGCTGAGAAATCAGCGGCTTTTTCGTATGCGCATCGTTTGCTTTACAAGCTCTCAATCGCACCTTGGATAGCTGGGCCAATCTGGCGCTTGCGTGAGGTGACGCCTTCTAGCGTTAGCATATCAGTAGCTGGTGTAGGCTCGAAGGCAGTTTTGATTACTTTCAAGTCACTGTCATCGACCCATAGCAGGTTGGCTTTTTTGTCTTTGGTGTCGGTGATCGAAAAGAACAGGTGATCCAGTTTGTTGGCTTGCTTGTAGGCTTTCATTGCTGCCTGTAACTCTTCTTTGCGGTCAATGAGCTGCTGGGCCGTCAGGGTTTCTGCTACACCAATGCCGACTTTCTTGCCGCCGTATTCAAAGTTTTTGTAGTCCATGGTTAAAATGGTGTCAGCGGAAAGGTGGCTCAAATCTGATTTGGCAATCAACATCTGCTGGCCGAAGTCTTCGATATCATCAATACCGGCAATTTTTGCTAATTTCTCAGCATATTCACGGTCATAGTCAGTCGTCGTCGCAGACTGGAAGACCACGGTATCAGACAAGATTGCGCCCAAACCGACACAAGCAAGATGCTTCGGTAGGGTGACATCTAGTTTTTCGGCATTGTCTGCCAAGATAGTTGCCGCAGAACCCCAGCCACGGATGTCCATAGCGACAATCTGTGGTGTGTTGATTGGCGAGCCGCCAATGGCGTGGTGGTCGATAACGGCGACAATAGAGCCTTGGTTAATGGTTGGTGCTAGCTGGGTAGTCTGGTTGAAATCGACAAGGCCAACTTTGAACTGGCTGTAGTCAGATTCAATGCGAGGTGACTCAGCGTTACAAAAATTGAGGACAAACTCAGACTCAGGGTTGATTTTCTCAGGTACCGTTGCTGTACCACCGTAGATGTGGGCTGCTAGCATTGCTGACATGACGGTGTCGGTATCAGGGCTCAGGTGACCAGTCCAGACCAAGTTATCTGTATTGTTGTTAGCTGGTTGCTGCAAGTCGAAGGCGTGGCTCGCCGAGGATACTGCAACAATGACAGCTGCAACAAGTGGTGATAATTTCACGGTGATTTCCCTATCTATTTCAATAAACTGGAAGCGAAAACTACCGATGCTAGATTACAGTTGTATTTCATAACCCTTAAAGAATGATTAAAACTGTATTTCTACTTCCATTCCCTCAATCCAGTATTTGGGGTCTAAAGTGCCTTCAAACTTTAAGGTTACTTTTAAGTAAGCAGGCTGCCCCTCAAAAGGTTGGCGAAGCTCCTGAGGTAACTTATTAACGATCTCAACAGGCTTACTGACAGTAGCTTTCATAGTTTTGCCATCTGGGAATTTCACTGTGGCTTGGCTATCGATATCGGCATACTGTAAGTACTTGGGATTGAGAAAGGCAATGACATCTGGCGTGTTGTTTTGTGCCACGGTGATAAGCGGAGCACCAAGGGGTATTCTTTCGCCCTCTAATACGTGGATGTCAATGACACGGCCATTAATTGGGCTGCGTATGGTGAGGTTATCCTGTTGGGCTCGTTTAACTACCAACTCTTGCATCAGAGCACGATAGGCTTGGCTTACAGGGCCTGCGAGGGCGATCTCATTTAAATGGCGCTTCGCCTCAATATAGGCCAGCTTTTGGTTATAAAGTTGGTTGTTGAGTGAACTGCTGATATTAATTATTGCTGCATAATCAACTTCGGATACATGGCCCTTTGCCCTAAAAGTGTCGTACTTCCTTTGTATCTGCCTGAACTTCTGTAGGTTTTGTTCTGATTGTGCAATAGCCGCCTGATAAAGCTTGTCTATATCCGGATTCGGAGGGGTTAGCTTCAATAACTCTTGCTCGATAAAGCGCGTTTCCTCATCAAGTGCTGGATCGCTCAGCAAAATGATGGCTTGGCCTTTAGTTATCTGACTCCCAATCACGGTTGGTATTGGCGCGACGAGGCTATCTTCAGCAGAAATTATGGTTATTGGGTAGGAAGTGATTATGGCAGGAGCGATGACCAACACTTGAGTACGAAATAAATAGTACCCCATGATGATCAGCGGGCTGATGACCAAAGCAAGGATCAGGTACCAGCGCAGTTTATATCCGCCCCTTTTTGCTTGGCCGTATACAACCTTAACGCCACTTTCAGACTGTGGCTTTTGCTGCTTTTCGAGGTGAAATTTAACTTTCATCGGTTAGAATTTTTTCCCTCGTTTGAGTACCCACCAAGGTGCCATACTGGACTCTTCATGGCTTCTACGTACCACCTCATTAATCATGGCAAAAGCAGTAAGAAGACGCATGATGAACTGGTAAATAGGGTAGATAGGAAGCCATAGCGCCGCTTTCCAATCACTTTTTCGTTCAGAAACTAAGCCGTAGTACACAACAAAGAATAGCAACGAAAAGAAGAGATAAATGCAGTACAACAGCATGCTAAGAGCAAGGGTAAAAGCAAGTGGGTAGCTGATGATAATATACAGCGTATAGCCCGCGACAATGATAGGTAGCAAAACGTTTTGGATCACTCCGTATGCTAAAGTGAAAATGAAATTTCCCCATCCTAGTAGTGAAGGGGACAAGCCTTCACTGTGCTTGCGTAGAAACAGGAACAGTAGGTCGCCGTCCCATCTTAAGCGCTGCATAATCAACCCTTTTAAGGTATCTGGAACGTCTGTATGGCCAACAGCGTGAGGAGAAAAACGAAGATGGTACATTGGGTAGCGTACCTTGTACTGTTTCAAGCGCATGGTTAAATCAAGATCTTCAGCTGTGTGGGTATCCCAGCCACCAACCTGTTTGAGTAAAATACTCCTAAATGCACCGAAAGCACCAGAAATATTGTTTAATACCCCCCAGTTTGCCATGCCGGTCTTTCCTGCTTGCATAGATAACATATATTCAAGTGACTGCATCCGAGTCAGGAGGTTGGTTGTGTGGTTTCTAACCCTCAATGCGCCACCGCAGGCTAAGGTGTTTGGGGAGGAAAATACCTTAGCCATGGTATAGGCCATGTCATTATCAAAAGAGGTATCGCCATCAACATTGATCACTAGTTGGCCTTTTGCCATCGCGAGCCCGGCGTTGAGGGTGGAGACTCTACCTCCGCGCTGCCATTTTGGAATAACCTTGATTTGTCGGTCTTTTCTACTGCGATGCTGTTGTTTGCTTTGAATAGCGGCTAGATAAGTTTCATGGTTTTGGCCTGCTCCATCCACAACCGCCAGTATTTCAATTTGGCCCGGGTAGATTTGCTCGACTAAGGTATCGATGGTGATTTGAATGGCATCTCCCTCGCCATAGCATGTAATGATGAAACTAATGCTGGGAAAGTGCTCGGGTTCTGGTGGTGGTTGATGGTAAGCCCAGCGGAAGATCCCTGTAATTACCAATAGGTACAGTGGTAATTCAACGATGATTAGCATCGGAAAGAGTAAAAGCCATAATTCAAGATTATTCTGCAGGATCAGAATGAAATGTTCAAAAATATAGACACTACCTGGCTCCATAGATGTTACCTATAGCCTCAGCGAGCCACACTTTAACACTGTCGTTTATTGTGGGATCGGGTATTTTGAAGGCGGATACATGCAGAGTGAAAAGGTCGTCTTCAATCAACTGGGTGAGCTTTTTTATTTTGCCTTGAAGTACTGGCATCGTTGATATTTTAGTTTTAGGCATCAAAACCAGCAGTACATCTTGCTTGTATTGACAGCAAATGTCGGTATCACGAAACAAGCCGTTGAGCCGGCTGGTAATTTGGTCGAGCAAAGCAAATAGCTTACTGTCACCGTAGAGGCTACTGTATTCTTCGAGTCTAGGGAGATGCATACTAAGCAGTAAGTGCTCTTCATCATGACGCAAGGCAACTTTATTAAGCCACAACAGAATATTTTCAAAATATCCGGCATCGACTTTTCCTTTGATTGACAGCTCAGGAGCCTGAAGCATTTTTCCATGTTGATAGACATATTCACCAAGCTGCCCCAGCTTTAGTTGATATATTTTTTGTACAATGAGTTCTGAGATTTCTGTTTGAGCTTCACAGCTTAGACAATGACTGATGGTATCTGCCTCAACAAATAAGTGGGAGCAGTTATGGCAAATATGCGTTTCCAAAGGCCGGTCATAGTCAACCCCGATATGCCGGAGTTGGGTGATGCACTTGGGGCATTCTAGTTTTCCTTTACGCAAGAAGCTCTGTTGCTCGCCGACATGTCCACAAGTAAAGCAATGCAGGGAAGTTTGGACGTCGATGTCGATATTTTTGCAGTTGGGGCAGACCTCGACATAGTTAAGGTGTCCGCCATTACACTGTTTACAGACTCTTATGCGGTCAATTAGGATTTCGGCTTCTAGCATTTCACGCTTAGTTTCGGTCACAATGAACCGATAGCTAGAGTAAAGCTCCGGGTAAAGGGCCTCTATGATGGGGTAGCGGTATACGGATAGTGAGTCGAGAAACTTGACCGGTTTTATCCTTCTATGCCGGTTGATACCGAGCCAACCCACCATGGGCTCCATGCTTTCTCTATCAGGCAGTTTGCTGAGCTTAACTTTGCTGTTTTCCCACTGTTCATAGGCAACCTTTTCATCGAAAACACCGTCACACAAACATTCACTGTAGGGGGTGCTGAGGCCAACATAAACCGACCATGACCAGAACTTTGGATGGCTAAACATCGCTTTGAGTGTGTCATTTTGTTTTTCGGCATCATCAAGGTTAATGCACAAGATCCCTCCCCAGATATCAGGTAGGTCTTCGACTGTTCCAATAATACCGACTTGCTCAAATAACATCACTTCAGGGATGTCTTTTCCCAGCCAGTATAAGCATTTGTCTGTTAATGGCATATGGTTATCCTGCTGGTCTTCTAAGCTGCTGTAACACTGTTTCTTTCTCCCCATCAGCTACCACATGGCCTTTATCCAACACTATCAAACGGTTTACACACTCGAGCATGCTGGTTTTGTGGGTAAAGAGGATCAGCGTGTGCTGCTTATTGAATGATTTTAGCGTGCGTTTGATATGCTGTTCCGATTGGCTGTCCATTTGGCTGGTGGGCTCATCAAATACTAGTACCCTAGGTTGGTTGAGCAAGGCGCGTGCGATGGTGATAGCTTGTCTCTGTCCACCAGAGAGATATTGACCTCCCTCTCCGGCTTGGCGATTTAAGCCTGATGGGTCGTGTTGAGTAAACAGATGGACGCCTGCTTGGAGGCAGGCTTTTTCGATGTCCTCGTCGCTGGATTGTGGCGAACCGAGGGTAATGTTGTCACGTATCGAGCCGAAAAATAGCGCGTTGTCCTGGGGGACACATCCTATCTGCTGGCGCAGCGAATGGAGGTGAAATTGGTTGATGTCGGTGTTGTCAAAGCGGATTGCCCCTGAACTTGGCTGGTACAGTCCCATTAATAACCGCTGCAGGGTAGTTTTGCCCGAGCCGATTTTACCAATGACTGCGACTTTCTCGCCCGGCTTGATCGTCAAAGAAACAGATTGCAAAGCAGGTGTATCGGCATGCGGGTAGGTGAAGGTTAGGTTGTCGCATTGAATATCGCCACTTAGCGGCTTGGCGTGCTCGGTCGTTTGCTGAGACCGGGTTTCATCGGGCATCGCCATGATATCGCTCAAGATAGCAATGGCAGACTTAGCCTGGTGGTAACGGGTCGATAGCTGTGACAGCTGGACCATCGGCCCGATAGCCCGGCTGGTGAGCATAGATACGGCGATCAAGCCTCCGACACTCAACGTGCCTGCGGCAATAAGGTAAACCCCATAGATAATCACCCCCACAGAGACACATTGCTGGGTGAGGCTTGCCAGGTTATGGACCGAGTCTGTCAGCCTGCGCGATTTAACGCCCCAGTTAGCTATGTGGGCGACGGCCTGCTCCCAGCGATACTGGTATTGGGGTTGGCTATTGAATAGCTTGACCGTTTCCAAGCCTGCCACACTCTCGACCAAGTTAGCATGTTTTTGCGCTGCAAGTTGCGAGCCTTCTTCAATGGCTTTTTGCAAAGGGTGCTGTATCAGCATGCTGTAAATCGCGAGAACAATAATGGCGGCGATGGGAATGACAACTAGCGGCCCTGCAATGGTGTAGATAACCAGTAAAAAAAGCAGGGCAAAGGGTAAATCGATCAACGCCGTGATGGTGGCGGAGGTAAAGAACTCCCTGACCGACTCGAACTCCTGCAAATGGCGGGTAAAGGCACCGACAGAAGGAGGGCGGGCAGCCAGCTTCAGCCCCATTACTTTGCGGTAGATTGCCGCTGATAGCAGGATATCCGATTTTTTACTCGCAATATCGATGAAGTAACTGCGCAGGTATTTGAGCAGGAAATCAAAGCCAAATATGACCACGATGCCGCTGGTCAGTACCCAAAGGGTATCGAATGCTTGGTTGGGCACCACCTTGTCGTAGATCAGCCGGGTGAAGAGCGGAATGGCCAAGGCAAAAACATTGAGCAAAGCAGAGGCGATTAGTACATCGCGGTACAGGGGCTTGGATTGCCATAGTGTTTGCCAGAACCAGGCTTGGCTGGAGTGAGAAGGGCTTTGGGGAGGCGCAACTCCCGCAGCTCCTGTCGTTGGATTTACTTGGGCTTTGCTTGCGTTAGCAGCGTCAACGGTTGATTCAGCTCGGGCATCGAACTGAAATGGCATTTTTAGCAAAAAGACTCGGTTGAGAAATTGCTGCTCTAGCTCATCGAAACTCATCCAGCTTTTTTCAGGGGCATCGCTTTTTTCTGAGGCATTGCTTTTTCTTGGATCATAGTTTTTTGGGCAGGGAAGGGCGACTTCAGCCCGCTGTTTTTCCTGATCGATATCGAGCAGGACACAGGCCTGGTTGCTATCGAGCAGGGCAATCACCGGCAGCAGTAGTGGGGAAAGCTGGGGGAGGCTGAGGTTTGCTTCCTCGGCCTGGAAACCGGCATTGTGAGCCGCCCGGGGCAGTAAATGTGGTGAGAGCTGGCCATCTTGCAAGGGGAGGCCCTCCAGCAGGCAGTTCACTGAACGGGGCTGGCCGTAATGGTGACAAAGGTAATGCAAGGCGTTAAGAAGTGGGTCTGCCATGGTTTGCCTCCTTCTGAACGGTAATGTAGTGGCCTTGGAAGCCAACAACGCCGAACTCCTTCAATGCTTGGTATTGAGGTTGGTGCTCCACCCGCGTGGCAATCGTTTTGATATTGCGGTGATGGGCCGTCTGGATAAGGGCACGCAACGCATCCTGCTGTGCATCATCCGTTGGATGCCGGGTGAAATCGGTATCGATTTTTACATACTGGGGATTGAATTGTCGTAAATAGCCAACAGAATCAAAGTGGTGGCCGAAATTATCGATACCATAGGTAAAGCGGTGTTTGTCGAGCACGAGGCAGAACAAACGGGTTTGGGCTGCGTCTTCAAGAAACGCGATTTCTGGCAGTTCGAATATCAGCTGCTGGCTAATGACAGGGTGCTCGGCAAGAAAGCTGTCTAACCACTGGATAAAACCTGTATCGGCAATGGATGTCGGGGCGATATTAATGGCCAGAAACGTTTGGTGTAGCGACAGGTAATGGACAGCTTTCTGGATCATATGGCGATCTAGCGCCACGGTTTGCTTTAGGGCATTGAGGGCTGGAAGGAAGAGGTGGGCAGAATAACACTGCTCATGGTGTTTGAGCACCGCAAAGACTTCTTGGTGAAGCGGGTGGTGCTGGCTGTCTCTGGCGGTCTGGAATGACAGGGTAATATTGTCGTTTTCAATCGCGGTTTGGCACAGCTCAAACCATTGCTGTTTGCCCCACAGCAAGTGTTCGGGTTGGTGCATCTCTCGCTGAGAATTGTGCGGCGCCCCTTCGGCTGGCGATGCCTGCTCTTGCTGTAAGCCGTTCTGATGGTGAACGGCGGCGAAACGCTGGGGGTTATGCAGGGCTTTGGACAGGACATTGTCACATTGCGCCAGTAATTCAGACAGACTCAATGAGCTTTGGGTATGTTTGGTGATGATGCCGCCCAAAATAGGCTGGAGGCTCTCAGGCGAGTTGCTGGCCTGAATATGGCTGAGCTGATCCATGAGGTTCAATATGGCGTCGCGATCTTGTTCTGAATTATTTGCATTGTCGTGTTCGGGGTGAATGATGACGAATTCACTGTGGCTCAGCCGGCCGAGCTTTTGCTGGGCAGCTGCGGTGCTGTTGAGATGCTGGCCGACTTTTTCTGCCAGCAGAGCGGCTTTCTTGAAGTTTTTCTTCCCTCTTAACCGGCTGATGGCTTCTAATTTGATGATCACCAAAGCGCCTGGCGTACCTTGCTCCAGCCAATCTTCCATTTGGAGAAGCAGCCGCTTGCGGTTATTGAGGCCAGACTCCGGATCTTGGTAGGCGCGCTTGCGCAGCAGATCGGCCTCTTGGGCCTGCTGATTGAAGTGCTGTTCGATTTTAGCTGACATCTGGTTGAACGCGTGGGTGAGCGGGATAAACTCTTTTGTTGGCGGCGTTGGCAGTGGGTGGCCAAAGTGTTTCTCGGCAATAGCATGGGCTTTTTGTTGGAATTGGCTGAGTGGTTTTTTAACGAAGTGATCCAGCAGGAGTTTCAAGGCCAGTACGCCAATCACAAAGCCGATAATAAAGGTGGTTAACAGCTGCCAGCTACTTTGCCAAAGCTTGCTGTAGGCGAGTGTTGGATAACTGGTTACCGTTATCTTGCCATACTGGAGCCAGCCACTGGTCAAAGTGTTTTGCCGGGTAACCGTGGGGATCGAGACCCACTGCTGAAACCAATGCGGGACATCGCTGGGCTGGGCGGGATAAGCGCGCTCAATAACGGTATTATCTTCTAGTAATTCCAGCGTGACTTTCTGGTACAGGCTGCCATCGAACATGGCATTGATCACCGACTCGATGGCGACAATATCGTCTTGTTCCAAGTAAGGGGAGATCGCCAGGCCAACAGCATGGATAGCGTTGTTTATTTCGATGCTCTGCTGTTCAACCAAATAGCTTCGGGTCGTCGTGAATTGGCTGAAGGCAATGCCGGCCAGCAACAACAAGAACAGCAGGCTCAACCCCAAAAACAACTGGCGATAGAGTGACATATTCTGTTAAGCCTCCTATTCCCTGTCCAGCCAAAGGATGGGCTTGGCAAACTGTTGGTGCAAAACTCGTTGTTGCAGCGATCGCCAATGTTTGATCCGGCTGGCATCACCGACGAGCTGGCCTTGCCCGCGCTGTTTCATGAGCCATAGCTTGCTACCGTTGAAGCTGTAGATAGGTTGCAAATCAGGGCGTTGGCTAGCCTGCAGGATGTCTGGTGTCAGGTTGTCCAGCAGCAAAGGTACCGAGCTAGGCGTTGGGTAGTAGGCCAATACCATATGGAATTGATTTAGGGTTAGCGCTTTGACATAGATGAGCCGCAGTTTTTCATCTTCTACGCCTAACTCCCTGAGTGAAAGGTATTTGGCGATGCTGAATTCCTCGCAGTCTCCCGCCCCGGCCCCTAAAAACTCCAGCGGGGTGGCCCAATAATCGTTTTTGCCCCAAATGTCGATATCATCGAGAAACTTGAGCTGGTTAAAGAAATCATTGACTTGTTTGAGCTGGTCAAGCTCATCATGCAGCTTTGTTTCCTTGAGTAGTTTCCGCCAGGCTGTCACCCGCATGGCCGCTTTTTTGCTGTAGGCCTGTTCGATACGCTTGGCAATTTGTATCTCCTCGGCGCTCAGCTGGACTGCTTCCTCAGAAGGCTTCTTGGCTGCAACATGGGCCGGCTGTAACCAGCTACCGCTGAGTAGCAGCGAGATCAATAGCATTCTAACCTCCGTCCTCTTCATTGGCATTTAGTCGGCGCGTAGCGAGAAAATAGTCCACTCTTCCAGCACATTCCCCCGTTCTCCTCGTACCCGGGCTGTGACTCGCCTGCTGAGGGTGTTGGATTGCTCCCGCGAACTGGCCGCTACCGGTTCGCTGTCACCAAAGCCGAGCGTTTTTATCCGGCTGGGGCTGACCCCGTAATCAATCAGTTGCTGGCGAACGACGGTGGCCCTGCGCTTTGACAGCCCAAGGTTATACTCAGAGGCACCCACCGGGCTGGCATAGCCTTTTAATTCGATCCGGGCTTCTGGGTAGGAGGCGAGGAAATCCGCCATTCGCTTGATTTGGGCTTGGAAATTATCAGGGATGACCGTTGAGTCATTGGCAAACAAGATGTGGAGGTCATTGGACTCGGAGCGTTCGACAAATGTCGGGCAGCCATCGTTATCGACGATGGCGGAGTGCGGTGTTCCCGGGCACTTGTCCCGTGCGTTGATCACCCCGTCGCCATCGTCATCCATCAGATCCCGTGATTGCTCGGCCACGGGCGGTGCTTCGGCTTCGGTCGAGCATCCTGCCAATAAGCCCAAGGCGTACAGGTAGACAAATGGAACCCACAGCCACTGATAAATATTAAGTCTTTTCATGGCTCCCCCTAGCGTACTGATTGTGACCATTGGTTCGGGACATCAATCCGCATTTCCTCTAGCAACTGCCCGGTGGCGTTCAGGACACGGTACTTGGCAAGAATGCCGGCATAGTGGGCATCGAGATACGCTTTCCTCGCCTCAAACAGTTCGTTTTCCGTGTTGAGTACATCGAGCAAGGTGCGCTTGCCGATTTTAAATTGCTTTTCGTAGGCAATAACGGTTCGGGCGGAGGCATCGACATGTTTTTGCAGGTATTGGGTTTGGCTGAGCGCCAGCTCCATGCCGCTCCATGCCAGGCGGGTGCTTTCCTCTAGCAAACGGAATGCGCGGTCTCGTACATCCTTAGATTGGCTGTATTGGTAAGCGGCGCGGCGGCTTTCGGCGAGATCAGAGCCACCGTTGTAGAGGTTGTACTCCATTTTCAGCATCGCCTTGAATTCATCGGTATGGCCGGGAGTACCGTCCAGGTCTTCTCCCCACTCTTGGGAAGCTTCGATGGAGAAAGTTGGGTAGAAGTTGCCTTTGGCTTGCTTGTATTGGTAATTGGCAGCGTCGATATCGTTTTTGGCGACAAACAATACCGGGTTGCTGTCTTTGGCCTCATTGAGGGCGCTGTCGAGGGACGCTGGGATGTAATTCTGGTCAACTTCCGGCTTCTCGAGGTTGACGGGATTGCTGCCAACTTCACGGTAGAATTCGGTGGTTTTATCTTGAAGGTTGTTTTCGGCGGCAATGAGGTTTGAGCGCGAGCGGGCGAGCCGCCCCTCTATCTGGGCTAAATCAGCCGTAGAGCCGATACCGGAGTCCGTCCGTTTCTTGATATCGGTGAATATCCTCTGGTGCACGGCATAATTGGTTTGCGACAGGGCCAATACTTCCTGGGCTTCAAGGGTATCAAGATATATTTCTGTTACCCGCAGGGCTTTGTCTTGCGCATCCGCCAATAGCTGGTAGCGCTGCGCTTCGGCTTCGGCCTTGTTGCGCTGGATATCATGGTAGGTGATGGAGCCATCCCAGATCAGCTGGCGCAAACTGATGGTAGCGTCGAGAGGTTCATAATCCCCAGTGCTGTTGGTGGTGTTGTCGTAGTCTTCATAACCGGCACTGGCCTCGAGGTCGACAGAAGGCAGGTAGTCACCGACTGAGGAGCGGGTGGACTGGTTACGGCTCATGAACTCATTGTACGCCCTTTTGATTTCAGGGTTAGTCGCGAGCGTATCAGCCACCGCCTGTTCCAGCGATTGCCCCACCGCTAGCGGAATGTTTAACAATGATGCAATCAATCCCAGCTTGATACTGAGCTTGGTCGACACAGGTCGTGTTATTATTCGCATCTTTTTCATTGAGCAATAGCCCCTAAATAATTGAGAAGTAACCCCTAAATATTGGTAAACAGCCTCCTTCAATCACTCCCTGAGTGCTGTGTGCTGGGCTTTTAACACTGGGTTGAGCAAGTACTGCAAGACGGTTTTTTCGCCGGTGATGATATCGGCTACCGCGTTCATGCCCGGAATAATTGGCAGCTGGTTTCCCGCCGGATCGGTAAAAGCGGTTTCATCAGTCCGGATCCTGATCTGGTAATAGCTGTGACCTTCTTCATTGAGCAAGGTATCGGCGCTGATATGTTCCAGCGTTCCCTTAAGCCCCCCGTATTGGGTGAAATCATAGGCGGTGAATTTGACCATTGCGGTTAACCCGGGTCTCAGGAACCCTATGTCCTTGGGTGAGATCTGCGCCTCGACCAACAAGCTGTCTTCTGTAGGGATCACCTCGATAAGATCCATCCCGGGCTGGATAACACCGCCGAGGGTATTGATATGGATTTTTTGCACCGTGCCATTGACGGGGGAGGTGACAAGGGTACGAACCACCTTATCCTGTAACCCAAGGTGTGATTGGCTCAAGGCATCGAGTTTGTCGGAGGTTTGGTTCAGCTCTGATTGGGTATCAGAGCGGAAGTTGAGCGCTATATCGAGCCGTTTGAAAATGGCCTCATTCAAGGCGGCTTTCATCGCTGGGATCTGCAGCTCGGTCGAGGTCATATCCCGGCGGGTTTCATTCACCTGCCGTTGCAGTTTCAACAGTTCAACTTTTGGTACTACCCCTTCATCGGCCAGTGGCTTGGTGATGCGGTATTCTTCACTGGCAAGGTAATAGCTCTGTTTCTGGTTTTTCAATCGTGCTCTTGCTTCCTCCAACTCCCGCAGTTTTTGCTGGATTTGCTGTGCCATCAATGTGAGTTGGTTGTCCAGACTGGCGAGCTGGTCACGGTACTCGCTCTGCTGTCTTTTTACCAAGTCGGCATTTTGCTGGTGGAAATGTTCTGGAAACGTCAGGTTAGCAGGGGAAATAGTGACAGACTGCCGCCAAAGCTTGCTGGGTGACTTGTCAGGCGAATCACTTGGTAATGATGTTTTGATACTGCTAAGCAGAGCGGTGAGGCGGATACTGTCGGCTTTGATTCCGAGCAAGTCTTGGTTCTTTTCTTCGTAGTCGGCCTTGAAGCGGGTGTCATCCAGTTGGATGAGAGGCTGCCCGACAGTAACCTGTTCACCTTCACGTACCAAGATGGCCTTGATAATCCCGCCTTCAAGGTTTTGAATAATCTGACGCTGCGAGGAGGGGATCACCTTCCCTTCACCACGGGTGACTTGCTCGATGGGGGCAAAAGCGGCCCAGCTGATCGCAGCGATAAAAAACAGCCCGACACACCAAAGCAGCAGGCGTGACTTGCCCGATGCCTCAAGCAGTAAGGCATAGTGAGTGTCTCGAACATAGTCGAGATGCTGTGGTTTGATATCACTATTTTTCTTCGTCATGCCTTCGTACTTAACCTCGTACTGAAAGACACGTTAGCCAACCCATATCCATATAGTGGTAACGGAAACAATTATTTACCTGCTCTTTGTTTGTTATTTATGGCTTTTGTAAGAGCAGACACTTGCTCAAGATAATAGAGCACGGCGAGGAGCCATGGCGTAGCGACTTTGGGAATTCTAAAAGCTGAGATCCGTTTAGGGTTTGTGAAAGCTGACTCGGATCCGAGACTAGACTTGAGGGAATAAATTCCTCCCCCCACCAGTCAAGAGTAGTGTGTATGGCTGAATCATCGTCGATAGGCTCGTCTTCTAAACCGATACAATCCAGTGGCGAAAATGCTGAAGTAGGCCCTGAAGGTGTAAAAAGCCCTGACAACAGCGCACAATACGTGGTCATGCAAAATGGCAAGCCAGTGTTTGTCGATTGGCCTTGCCCAACCTGCGTACTGGTGGCGCCTGCAGGCGGCTCAGATACTAGTTTGGAGGTTTTCCCGCCAGGCTACACAGTCCAACCGATGGGGCAGTTTATTGATGAGGCTTCGTTTGCCCAGCTTGGTTTGAGCGAGCAAGAGTTAGCGGACATACAGCAGCAAATACTAGCCGGCGCTGATCCCACCGACATTTTAGCGCCTCCTGCGGCGGGTATCTCCAGCGGAGCGACTGGAGGTAGCGGGGGATTGGGGAGCAGTGACGAAACTGCAAACGGTGGTTTTGTCGTTATCAACTACAATGGCGATTCAACTTTGGCTGAAGCGGGATTTGATACCCGGTTTGAGCGAGGGGAGGAGACTGCTGAAGATGAAACATCGCCTTTGTTTGCGGCTTCCGGCGGCCAATCGGGCTCCATGCTGCTTACTGAAGCTGACTTTGTACCGAATACCTATCCTTCCGAGTCTTCCACTCAAGTGATAGTAAGTGCTGGCTCGCTGCCGCTTGATCCTGATTCATTCACCTTCGACCCTGCGCAATTGGCTGATTTACTGTCTGAGCTCAATGCCGAAGTTACCTCCATTGGGCAGCCAGTCCTTTTCAGTTTCGATGCTGGTAGTAATGCGATTATTGGTACCAGCAATGGCAATACGGTCGTGACATTTCAAATATCGGCCGAATTGAGTGGTAGGGATGTTACGGTCACTGTCTCAACATTGCTTGAGCGGCCAGTAGATCATATTGCAGACGGAGGTGGCGGCAGGGTTACCAATATCGATGATGCACTAACAGTACTATTGCCATTGCAGGGGGCTGATTTAGCAGGAAACCCGTTAGATATACCCTTGCAGGTGAGCTCTGTCATTGTTGACGGGGAAAACCCACTATTTGGCTCTGATGCAGGTACTGTCATCGACGAGGCTGATTCACTGGGCGTTGATATAGAAGGGGAAGTCCCCTTGGACGTAGGCAGTGACGAGATCAGCAGCGTGGTATTTGATGCTGAACAGCCTGACTTGGAAGGTATTACCAGTAATGGCTTTGCGACAACGGTATCGATCAACGGCAACCAGCTTGAGTTGGTGGATAGCCGGGGAGTCTTGGTACTCACTATTACTATCAATACCGATGGTACTTACGTCGTTAACCAGATGCAGCCATTTGACGAGCTTAATCGTGCCGAGTTGGTGCTGCAAGTCGCTGTTACCGCGACCGATTTTGACGGCGACAGCACTGACGGTACTGTCGTGTTGATCAGTATTGACGGCAATAGCCCTCCTGGCGGAGAAACCGGCGAAATCACTTTTGTCGAGCCCGATCTGCAACCCAATAATTATCCGGGCAGTGGGCAAGATACCATTGAACTCACACCGGGGGTCGACCGCTTGGATCCCGATACCGTCACTATCGATGAATTAGAGCTCGATAACCTGATCAGCGAATTAGGGCAAGAGCTGAGTTCAGGCGGAGAACCTCTTACTTTCACCTATGACGATGCAACGGATGTGCTGTCGGGTGTGAGGCCTGATGGCGAGGTGGCTGTTACTTTGACCCTGACATCAGTTCAAAGCGCCGATGGGCTGGGGATCACCATTACCGCCGATTTGGTTCAATTACTGCCGCTTGATCACCTTTCTAGCGGAAATAGTAGTGGCTTCGTTGCTGTCAATGGGGAACAAATCGTCGTGACCGTGCCTATTCAGGCCAATGATACCGATGGTGATTTCCTCGACACGCCAGCGATACTCACGACCACCATCGTTGATGGTGATATCCTCGCCTTTGGCGCTGATTCCGGCGCAGTGATCACCGACCCTGATAACACCCCTCCGGATCAGGTAAGTACTGCCACCGGTGCCATTGAGTTAGATATCGGCAGTGATGCCATTGCCAGCGTGGTGTTTGTTGATAGCACTGATTTAGCGGATTTGATTGCAGGCTTTTCCAGCAATAGTGAGCCAGTTAGTTACCAAATTGATCAGAACCAACTGCAGATATTCAATAGCCAAAATGAAGCCATTCTTACTGTTACCATTGCCAACGATGGTACTTATACGCTTGAACAAAGTGATTCGCTAGACCAGCCGATTGATACTAATCAGTTGGTTCTGACTGTCGATGTAAGAGCAACAGATGACGACGGCGATACTGACGACAGCCAGATTGTCCTGACACTCAATGATGGCTCCGATCCTGCTGGTGGCGAAAGTGTTGCTGTGGCAATGATTGAGCCTGATCTTGAACCTAGCAATTACCCTGGGTCTGTTGAGGCAACGTTGAATATCGTTGCGGGTGCAGACAGATTGGAGCCGAGTTCGATATCCCTAGACCCGACCCAGCGCGATGATCTGATTGCTGACCTGCAAGCGGTGCTGAGCTCGGCAGGCGAAGCGTTGACAGTGACCTATGACGAGGCCAACGGGTTACTCGAAGCCCGCCTGCCTGGTGATACTGGTGATAGCTTGGTGCTAACGGTTGCGATTAGCAGCGTACAGGCAGCCAATGGCGATGATCTAACAGTATCGGTCATTACGACCCAACTTCAGCCCCTTGATCACCTTGATACGACTCTCGATTCTCCCTATATCACCAGTAGCGGTGAAGAAATCGTGCTGACTTTGCCATTAATGGCAACGGATACTGACGGTGACGATCTCTCTCAGCCCCCCAGTGTTTCGGTGACGATTACCGATGGTGAGTTTCCGGCTTTGGGAGGCGAGGCTGGAGTGACCCTTGATGAAACCAGTGACGCTAACCAGGTGGTTGAAGGTGAGATCAGTATCGATAAAGGTAGTGATGATATTGCCTCTTTGCTTTTTGCCGATACCCAAACTGCCTTGGATTTCACCAGCGACGGCAATCCGGTTAGCCTTGTCGTTGGTGGTACGCCGACTGGCAGCGAGATCACCTTGGTTGACTCACTGGGCAATACCATTTTGCTGGTAACGATTAACAACGATGGCGAGTTCGAGGCTACGCTCAGCGGCACACTGGATCATAGTGACAGTGACAGCTTGGTGGTGCCGCTGGATGTGGTGCTCACCGATAACGATGGCGATCAGGCGCCGGGGCAAATTGCTATTACTATTAATGACGGTGATGACCCTGCGGGTGGCGGCACCATTGAGGTTGAGTTTACTGAGCCCGACCTTTCACCACCCAACCAAGCCCCGAGCGAATACCCGCTCACCGAGCAGCAGCTGGAAGAGATTGTTGCTGGCTCTGATCGCTTGGTGCCGGAATCTGTCCAGATTGATCCAGACCAACTTGCAGCGATTATCGCAGAACTAAATAGCGAGCTGACCTCTGGCGGTGGCGGGGCACTGACGTTCAGCTATGATGCGGCATCGAATACTTTAGCTGGCGTTTTGGGTGATGGCACACCGGTGCTCACTATCGTGTTTACCTCGGTGCAGTCCGCCAATGGCCAGGATGTCGATCTGACCATGACGGTGACCCAATCGGCTCCGTTGGATCACAATACAAATGGCAACAGCGAGGGGTTTGTATCGGTCAGTGGAGAGCTGATAGCGGTTAACCTTCCCTTGCAAGCCACAGATGTCGACGGTGATAATCTAACGACATTGGTCAGCGCGGTGGCCTCCATTACCGATGGTCCAATACCGGAATTGGCTGAAGGCAGCAGTATTACGGTCAACGAAACCGCTGATATTAACACGCCGACACCGGGGCAAATTGGCGTTGATGTGGGCAGTGATGCGGTGGCATCGATTAACTTTACTGATGAGCAACCTGCATTTGAGGGGTTATTGAGCGACGGCCTACCGGTACAGTTCGAAGTGGTCGGTGGCGATACTATCAATGCCTTCATTGATGTTAACGGCACCCCGCAGGCTGTGTTTACGGTAGTCATGACACCGACAGGTGACTACACTCTCACCCTCAACAACAACCTCGACCACCTTGTCGATGACACCCTATCACTCCCGTTAAATGTGCTTGTTACCGATGATGACGGTGATACCAACACCGGTATTGTCACTATCAATATTGAAGATGGTGATGATCCTGCCTTTGGCAATGACTCTGGTCTAGCTCTCAATGAAGGTGACGACGGCCTCTCTTCAGGAACGGGTAATATTGAAGTTACTCAAGGTAGCGATGATGTCATCTCTGTTCTTTTTTCTGCCACACAACCTTCGTTAGATAACTTAACCAGCAATGGTTTTGAGCTGATATCTAGCGTAGATGGCAATCAAATAACGCTAGTAAGGGCGGATGACCCAAATATTGTGGTGCTGGCAATCTCGATTGATATCAATGGGGGTTACAGTGTCACTCAGTTGCAACCTTTGGATCAAATTGATGCTTCAGATCTCGCTACACTGGATTTAGCGGTAGAGGTAACAGATCGAGACAACGACACAGCACTGGGCTCTATTACGGTAACGATCGAAGACGGAACGGATCCTGCCGGCGGAAATACGGCACAAATTGCTTTCACCGAGGGCGATCTGAAGCCCGATGACAGCGATCCTGGTGGTGAACAAGGTTACCCCGTTTCTGGCGAGGCGGCGATCACGATCGCCGCCGGAGTCGATAGGTTAGATCCTGATACGCTTGATATTGATCCCGCTCAGCTAGCCACGCTATTGGCAGAGCTAGAGGCAGAAATTACCGCAGGTGGACTCCCGGTTACTGCGACTTGGGAGTCGGGCACGGGAACCCTGACGTTGGCGGTTGGTGGAGGGAGTACCGGGGGAGAGACGGTTCTGACTGCGGTGATCACCACGGTGCAAAACGCCGATGGCGAACAGGTTGATATCACCACTACAGTGACTCAGCTGCAACCGCTGGATCACAATGGTACAGATAATACCGGCTTGGTTCGCCAGCAAGACGATACCATAGTGTTCGACTTGCCAATTCAGGTGCAAGATACCGATGGTGATTTCCTTATAACCCCTGCACTTATCACGACCACTATTACTGACGGAACCGATCCGGAAATTGACACCATTACTTCGGTGACTGTACTGGAAAGTGATATTGATGAAGGAGGCGATTTCCACCCTGGCTCAAACCCAGATGGCGATGGGCAGGTGGCGACGGGCACCATCACGATTGATTCTGGCTCGGATGAAATCGTCAATTACCAAGTCGATGTCAATGCGTTTAATACCGACAATGCAGGAACGCTAACGGCAGGCGGGCAACAGGTTACCTTGGTGTTCAACGCCACTAACAATACCTACGAAGGCCAAGTTAACGGTGTGGTTATCTTCATTTTGGCGTTTAGTGCAACGGGCACCGCAGCCGATGATAGCTATAGCTTTACCTTGCTGGGCGCGCTGGATCATGTTCAGCCTGAGAATGACACTGAGCTGACGATTACGTTCTCGGCGACTGCGATTGACCAAGATGACGACGCTAGCGCTGCCGTTACGTTTGCGGTAACGATTGAAGATGACATCCCACAAACTCAAGATGCGGCCTTCCAATCTATAGAAGAGGGGGAATCGACAGAAACCCTGGATGTACTCACGGTGCTAGAAGAAGGGGCCGATGATGCCGAAGTCACTGCGGTCATTATTGACGGTGTGCGGCAAGAGCTGACAGGCACGCCGGATGCACAGGGCTTCTTCAGTTTTGATGTCAACCAAGACGGCCAACTGCTCGGCCAGTTATTTATCACTGCCGAAGGGCAAGTGCTGTTCAATTCGCTATCCGATCTCGACCATGGTGCGGAGCCGATTGTTGCCAATGTGGATTTTGAAGTCACTGATGGTGATAACGATATCAGTCAAAACACGTTGACGATCACCATTACCGATGAAGAGCCGACCTTGGTGGTGCAGCCTTCAGAAGGGGTCGAAGATCAGGGGCGTAACCCTGATGAATCTTTGGGTGATCCCACCACAGGGATCCCGATCAATATGTCGATTGACATCGGCGATGCGGATCGCGGTGAGCAGATCGGCGATGTGTTTATCATTCTTCCCGCCGATCCCCACGGCCAGTTCTTTCTTAATGGTGTCGAGATTGTGCCAGCCGGAGGGCAAGTTCTGATCGATCCTGCTGCATTTGTCGATCCTGATGGCGATGGCGTGTTTGAGCTGCAAGGCGTCACTTTTGTGCCAGAGCCTGATTATTCCACCCTGTTTGAGCCAAACAATTTGCTGGACTTCACTGTGACTGCCGAAGTGGTGACCAGCGATGGGGTTAATCAGCCGCTGCAAGATGGCAACTTGTCTATCAGTGTGCTGGGCATTGCCGATCAACCGGCTTTTGCTGATACCGCGGTATTTTATTACGGCGACGGTGAGGAGGACGGCGATAACATCAGCCTCAGTGAATCATTCCAGGCACTGCTGCAAGATACCGATGGCTCTGAAGAGTTGACGTATTTCATCACAATTACCGAAGGCCAAGCCCAGATCATTGGTGAGGGTATCACTGAAGTAGAGCCGGGGGTGTTTGAAGTGCCAGTCACGGCAGTCGACACCATAGAGATAGATCCTATCGATAACTTCAGCGGCGATATTCGCTTGAATCTCACTGCACAAAGCACCGAGCTTGGGCATTTTGTACCGGGCTCGGAAACAGCAGAAATTACCGAAGAAATCCTGATCAATGTTCTGCCTGTGGCCGATGATGCCCAACTGAAAGTGAGCCGGGTTGAATCCCTTGAGGATGAGCCCATTGCTCTGGCTCCGCTTATTGAACTGACTGAACTGGATGATCTCGATGATGATTTCGGGGTTGAAACCTTGTTTGTGCGTATTTCAGAGCTACCTGATGGCGCGCAGTTGTCACAAAATGGCTCTGTGCTGACCCCCGATGCTAGCGGCGTGTACGAAATTCTCTATGAGGAGTTGGATCAGGTCGTGCTGATCCCGGTGCCGGAAAGTAATGTCGACTTTCAAATAAAAGTGGAAGGGGTCGTTAAGGATGTGGTCGATATTACCCTTGAAGATGGCACGGTCGACACTGTCGAAGACGTATTGGTCACCCCCGAGCAGTTCATTGAAGTCACACTGACCGGTGTGGTTGACGAACCTGAATTTGAGCTCGGTGGCAGTAACTGGACAGAGATTGTTGATGGCGAAGTTCCCGGCATCGAAACCACGATTGATGAAGATACCGATGCTGTTCTCGATTTCAGCTTGGTCTCGGGTGAAATAGCCAATGCGCCGCTGGATGAATCCGAAACCCTGACCTTTGTGGTGTCCAATATTCCTGAGGGAACGCAGATTTTCGATGCTGAGGGCAACGAACAAACCTTGGTCTTTGTGGGGTTTGATGACGATGGCCTCCCTCGTTATGAAGTGAAACTGACCGGGGAAGACATTGGCGACCCTGACCAACCGGTTGCTATCAGTATTCGCCCACCGGAAAACAGCACAGAAGATATTGTGCTCGATGCCAATATTGTGGTGACAGAAAACGATGGTGACCAAGGTGAATTTGAGTTCCAATTGGTGATCCATATCGAGCCCGTGGTCGATGCCGAGGACTACGTTAGGCAAAGTAACGGGCTGGAAGATGAGCCGATTAACCTCAACTGGCAACCTGTACTGACCGATAGCAAAGAGCAAATTACCGGCTTGATGGTGAATAATGTCCAAGCGGGTTACGGCTTGCAGATCAATGATGGCGGCACGATTACATCATTAACGGTTGATGCCGCAGGATCAGTCACCTTAACCGAAGCGCAGTTGACCCAGTTGCTGAACGGGGCTCAACTGCAACTGCTCGCTCCGGAAGATTCCGATTTGAATCTGACTAGCGCAACGGCGATTACTACTGAGGTAACTGTTACCGAAGTCGATGTCGACTCCCCGGCAACGGATGTCCAAGTGGTCAATGGCACTTTGGACGTTATCATACAGGCTGTCGTTGAGCCGGATGCCGAGATAGGGGTGATCCCGACAGGCACCACGGACTTTGTCGATACGATTGTGTCTATTGACGGTAGCTTGGATCTCGGAGGTGGCCCTGACTCTGACGGCCAGATCGTATTTGAAGATCTCGATCCTAGCAGTGATGAGATCATTCTATCGATAGTGATCACCTTTCCCGATCCTGAAGCCGATTTTGTCGTTATTGGTGGTATTAACAACGGTGATGGCAGTTGGACTGTTCCTCAAGGCAGTTTGGAGGATATCCAGATCCTCGCTCCCGCTGACTTTACGGGTGAGGTGGTGGTCGCGATTGCTGCCGAGGTGCAAGATCAGAGCGACGATGTCAATCCTAGCGCCATTGAAATCGTCAACAGCACGCTGACGATTGATTTCCAAGGCAATGCGCTTAACGACCAACTGGCGGCTGATATTGTTGTTGATGACAGCATTATCGTCACGGGTGAGGAAGATACAGCGGTGAACCTAGGGAATTTCCTCAACCAAATTGTTAGCCTCAGTACAGTTGGCGAGAACCAGGGTGATGATGAGTTTTCCTTGGTCATCAGCGCGGCGAGCTTGCCTGATGGCGCGACGATTTCAGGTATGGACTTTAACTTTGTGACTGGTGAGTATGTGATCAAAGTGCCCGTGCAGGGCGATGGCAGTGTCGATCTGTCTGGCATCACATTGAACCTTCCCCAGGACTTTGCCGGTGACTTCCTGTTGGATGTGAAATACGTCAACACCGACACCGAAAGTGGTGATTTCAACGAAGTTACCGACACGATACCTGTCCGGATAGACCCGATTGTTGATGTTCCCGAACGCACAGGGGACAACGAGCGTGTGCCGGATATTGGTGTGTCGGTGGTGGAAACTCAGGGGCTCGATGCCGATCGCCAGCCTGTTGAAGACGGCGAGCCGGAGGTTATCTATCCCGACATAGCCTACGAAGATGGCACCATTATTTTGGATGTCACCGCCACGGTCGCCGATATCAGCACGACAACCTTGGAAGGGCTTGAGACCATCGAACAAGCCGTGATCAGCGTGGGTAGCTCCGGTGGCTTCTTGCTCAATGCCGCGGGAGAGCAGGTCACTAGCCTGATCATTACCGACAGCAGCGAGCTCAGTGCTATCCAATATGTCCCGCCGCAGGACTTCAGTGGCGATGTATCGCTCGATGTCTCGGTGACGCTTGTTGATACCGCTGAGTATGACGAAACGGCCGGGGCAACGATTCAAACTGATACCGCCAGTTTTGACGGCAGCATTACTTTCGAAGTGATTGCGGTCAACGATGAGATTAACTTTATTGGGATCGAAACACCGATTGAAGGCGACGAGGACAGCGGGTCGATCAGCTTTGCCGGAATTAGCGGTAATGTCGTCGATATTGATGACTCTGAATCAATCTTGTCACTAAAAATCGTTAATGTGCCCGAAGGGTTTATCATCAGTGGTGCAGACAATAACGGTGGAGGAGAGTGGAGTGTGGCTGTTCCGCCGGGTAGCGATTCTTTCGATTTGAGTAGCCTTGGCCTTATTCCTCCGAAAGACTTTAGTGGTTCGGTTGAGCTAGGGATTGTGGTTTTTTCCAAGGAAGATAGCCTGGATCTGCCAGTCGAAAACACGGCAAACTTTACTGTCGTCGTGAATCCGATAGCTGATAGGGTGGATATTGATGTCCCCCCAACCGCAGAAGGCACCGAAGACGACAATATCGACCTTGTCCTCAATATTGAAGCGTTTGATGACAGTGATAGCTACACCGGGACAGGCACAAATGTGTCGGAAAACCCGCCTGAAACCTTGCAGATCCAAATCAGTAACGTACCCGATTCAAGCCAAATTGCCCTGCCGGATGGGGTAACGGGCACGGTAACGGAGCAGGGCAGCGGAGTGTGGCTGGTCACGGTCGATAGCTCGGATTTAGACCGCTTGGTGTTTATCCCTGGCGATGCCAACAGTGACAATTGGAATGGCCAGCTGGACTTGGAAATCCGTGCGGTAGACCAAACCGATGTGGCAACGGATGATATTGCCCAGTTCGTGACGATTAACCTAGATATCGAAGCCGTTAACGATGCGCCGGTAAACCAAGTGCCAGTCAGCCTTGAAGTCGATGAAGATAACGTACTGCTAATCAATAGCCTGCAAGTAACCGATGTGGATGTGGATGAAGTCAGCGAAGGAAACATGTCCGTAGTGCTTGAAGTGGATAACGGCATATTGTCCCTGCCCGCAGGTGCGCCTATAGGCAGCTTGGTGATTACTGGTGATGGCAGCCAGACAATGACTTTGGAAGGCTCAATCACTGATATCAACACCTTGCTCTCTTCTGGTATCAACTACCAGCCTGATGCCAACTTCAATGGCGATGACAGTTTGCTCATGACCACTGACGATCAAGGGAATACCGGTACAGGCGGCCCGCTGCAAGATAGCGATAGCGTTCCAATCACGGTGAACCCCATTAATGATGCCCCAGAGCTTCCAACCACAGGGGATCAGACTGTGGAGGAAGATTCACCGTTAGTGATTAACGGCCTTAACGTCACCGATATCGACTTCGACGAGGCGGGTAGTAGTGGAGTGATGACAGTGACTGTCTCGGCAAACAATGGCAGCTTGACGGCAGTTGAAACCGCTGGTGTCACCATCACTGACAATAGCAGTGCCGCTGTCACCTTGGAAGGCAGCCTTGCCGATATTAATGCTGCCTTAGCGGCTGGGATCACCTACCTCGGTAACCCTGATTTCAAAGGCGATGACGTGATCACTGTGGTTGCCAACGATAATGGCAATGTGGGGGCGGGTGGGCCGCAGCAGGCGATCTCTACGATTAATGTCACGGTTACCCCTAAACCTGAGCCACCGACACTGGAGTTAACGGTTCCTCAGCTAGCAGATACGCGGGCTGTACTAGGTACTTTGGTGCCCCTTCTGGGGTTGGTAGTGATCCCCGCTGATGCCGATGAAGCCCTTTTTGTTGAAGTCCGCAACCTTGGCGCCGGAAGGTTGGTTGATAGCGCTGGTACTGAAATCGGCACTGATAATGGTGATGGTAGCTGGCGGGTGGCAAGCAGTGAGCTCGACAATATTTTCGTGGCAGATCTTTCCGAAGGGGCAAATAGCTTGACCCTAGTTGGTATCTCGCAGGAAATCGATGGCAGTGAGGCCGAATCGACCGAATTGCTGATAGGTGTTCGTATTGATGATCTCGCTAACACGGGTAATGAAGTTGGCGCGGGGGATAACGATGGTGAGAACCTTGTTGTTGGTAGCGATGCCAATGAACGTTTGTTGGGAGGATTAGCAGATGACATCTTAGTGGGGGCGGGTGGCGGCGATGAGCTACTTGGCGGTGCTGGGAACGATGAACTGTGGGGCGGTGAGCTCAACGGCAACGGTGATGGTGCCTCTGATGTCTTCATCTGGCAGTCTGGGGATATATCCACTTCCGGTACGCCATTTACCGATACAGTGAAAGACTTCGAAATCAACCTGGACCAGCTTGATATTGCTGAGATCTTGCCGGATGACGGCGAAGAGGATCTCGACCGCCTGCTCAATAACATCACGGCCGGTATCGATGCTGATGAGACAGTGAATTTAACGGTAGCGGTAAGCGAAACTACTCAGCAGAACATCGCTGTGGAAAATATCGATTTGTCGGCATTAGGGCTGGGGACAGGCTCGACTTCAAATGAAATCATCAATGAGCTGTTCAACAATGGAGTGTTTATTGTGGATTGAGTGGAAAGGCACGAACTAGCTGTAAAGATCACACTTATGCTAAATACTCATCTTATCACTATTCAACCATGGCATATAACGCTTTATGATGGCTGAGTGTACTCATTGAATAGGACAAGGAAGCCATGAAGAACTCGTTTGATCACGCTTTACCTAATGCTCAAGGTTATTTTGGTGAATATGGCGGCAGCTTTATTCCCGAAGAGCTGCAAAAAGTGATGGAGGAGATCACGGCAGCCTATGATGAGTGCCGCAAGGATCCCGCCTTCCAAGAAGAATTGGCGCGTCTTTACAAGCATTTTGTCGGGCGTCCGAGCCCAATCTTCCATGCCGAGAACTTATCGGCGAAATATGGTGCGCCGATTTACCTAAAGCGTGAAGATCTCAACCATACCGGTGCCCACAAAATCAACCACTGCTTGGGTGAAGCTCTTGTTGCCAAGAAGATGGGCAAGAAGAAGCTGATTGCAGAAACCGGCGCGGGTCAGCACGGTGTGGCATTGGCAACTGCAGCGGCACTGGTTGGCTTGGAGTGTGATATCTACATGGGTGAAGTGGATATCGCCAAGGAGCACCCGAATGTCGTTCGGATGCGTATCCTTGGTGCCAATGTGATCCCGGCAACCCATGGCCGTAAAACACTCAAAGAAGCAGTGGATGCTGCGTTTGAAGCTTACCTCAAAGATCCTATTAACCAGCTATATGCTATCGGCTCTGTAGTCGGCCCGCACCCATTCCCTATGATGGTGCGTGATTTCCAGTCGATCATCGGAAATGAAGCGCGCGTTCAGTTCAAGGAGATGACCGGAAACCTGCCTAACAACCTTGTGGCTTGCGTCGGCGGCGGGTCAAATGCGATGGGGCTATTTACTGCGTTCTTGGACGATCAGAATGTGGCTATTCACGGGGTCGAGCCAGCAGGCCGTTCTATGGATGAAGTCGGTGAGCATGCGGCAACCTTGTCGTTGGGTGAGCCGGGTATTATGCATGGCTTTAAGTCTTACATGCTAAAAGACGAGAAGGGCGAGCCTCAGGAAGTCTACTCAGTTGCTAGTGGCTTGGATTATCCGTCGGTTGGACCGCAACATAGCTACCTTAAAGATATTGGCCGGGTTAACTACGGTACCGCGGATGATCAGGAAGCGATAGATGCTTTCTTTGAGCTATCACGCTGCGAGGGGATTATCCCAGCGATTGAGTCAGCCCATGCCTTGGCCTATGCCCTGAAAATCGCCAAACAGGGTGAAACCGGGTCAATTTTGATTAACCTCTCTGGCCGCGGCGATAAAGATATCGACTTTGTGGTTGAGCACTACGGCAAAGACTATGGCATTGAGTCACTGATCTAATTCGATTCAAATCTGGAATAAAATGGAAAGCCAGTAAGTTAGACTTGCTGGCTTTTCCTATTAATTAATTAATGCCTTCAGGTGTTTTTTCTCACCTTGAGCAACTCTATCCAGTGCGAGATTGACAGTGTTGAGCCCGAACCAATGTGCAATTGGCAGCTTAGGTTAGCAGTGACTATCTGTGATGGATGGTTAATGGTTAGCGCTTTAATTTTGTTATTTCTTAACTGAAGACTGGACTCTGGTTGTAGCAAAGAATAGGTACCGCCTGATCCACAACAGATTTTATTGTCTTCTATAGCAGAGAATGTTGCGCCAAGTTGGCTGAGGATTTGCTTGGGGATTTCATCTTTGCGTAGGCCATTCCTTAGTGAGCAGGGTGTATGTAAGGCTAAGTTTTTGTACTCCCCATTTAGCGTGAAGTGTGAAAGCTGCTCGTCTTCTGTCAGGATAATTTCACCGATATTCTTCGTAAGCTTGCTCACAACACTGGCTTTCTCGGCATATTCTGTGTCGTCAGCGAGGTGTTTGACGTATTCCCTCACCATAAGCTCGCAACTCGAAGACATTGAAATAATGGCTTCCGCCCCTTGCTCAATCAATGGCCACCATGCATCGATATTCGTTTTCATGCGTTGCTGTGCTTTTTTGTTATCGCAAAGGCTGGCATGAATGGCTCCACAGCATTGTGCGGCAGGGTGCTGCTGGGTATCAATCCCCAAAGCCGACAGTAAATCCATGGCGGCTTGGTTGGTGGCAGGCTGCACTACATCTTGCGCACAGCCAGTGAGTAAGATCACGAACCTGTGCTTATTAACCGGTTTGGGTAATTGATCTTCCTTAACCGCGACGGGTACCTGTGGTTTGCTGTTGCTGTTGCTGTTTGTTGGTGGGATTTTTATCGCGATAGGGTTAGGCAAAATAGGCTTTAATCGTTGGCCGATAGAGAGTGCCAATGAAAATCGATTTGGGTAGGGGAGAACCTGCTTTATCGCCCAGCGTAACGCCCGTTCCTTCCAAGGGCGGGGATATTCATCTTCAAGCATGCTACGGGCAATGTGGATCAGTTGGCCGAATTCGATACCTGCGGGGCAGGTGGTTTCACAACTTCGGCAAGCGACGCATAAGTCTAGGTCTTTGCGTTGCTCTACTGTTAGCGTTTTTCCCTGCAAATAATCTCGAATTAAATAAATCCTCCCCCTCGGCCCACGGCTTTGGATGCCAGACTCAATGAATGTTGGACATGTTGCATTGCAAAAGCCGCGGTGGACACAACGCTTGATAATCGCTGCAGCGTCAAGGGCTGGTTGTGATTGGCTGAACTTATGATCAAGATCTGTAAGCATGCGATTCCCTTCTGAACACTTCACTTCTGAACACTTCACTTCTGAACATTTGCCAACAAGCGCCTAAATCCTCGCCTTGGTCAATTTGTAAACAATAACGTGCAATGTATCTCACTTTAGAAAGTTCACTTTGACTTTAAATAGTTATAGATCAATAGTCAATTTATTGAATACTCCAAATTATGATTATTGAGTCAAAGAGAGTGAACCAGAGACTCATACCTAACCGTGAATACCCAGATGATGAGTTAAGTGAGGGGCTATGTTGGATTATCCGTTAATTGAAAAGAAGCTCGAAAAAGCATTAGGTTCAGCGAAAGTATCGACATTGAAGCAAGACCTTGAGGCTAGCAGCCATGATACCTGGCCATTGATGACCAAACTCAATTTGCTAGATAAGCACCCAAATATGGCTGACATTGTTGTCAAAGCTCAAAGTGATGACGATATCTGCCAAGTGCTGGCACTGGCCAATGAGGACAAAGTGCCAGTGACCGTAAGGGCTTTGGCTTCGTCGGTAACTGGACAGCCCCTGCCAACTAAAGGTGGGATCGTCTTGGATATTTCAGAGATCCCCAGTAAGTTCAGCCTCAATGAGGAGAACATGACGGTTACCGCGACTTGTAGCCAAAATGGTGGGGATCTCGAGGATTTACTTCAAAAACAAGGGTGGACACTAGGCCATTCTCCCCAGTCACTGTATCGTTCAACGGTTGGCGGGTGGTTGGCAACCTTAGCAACTGGGCAGTTTTCTTCCCTTTACGGTGGCATTGAGGACTTGGTCGTTGGCTATGAGGTGATTTTGGCAACGGGTGAAAAAATGTCACTTAAAGCTAATCCACGGGCGGCGATGGGACCGGATTTACGCCAGATCTTTCTAGGTTCAGAAGGCACATTAGGCGTCATTACCTCAGTGACCCTAAAAGTGTTCCCGCAAATGGAAGCTGAAGCCTTCATGACCTACGCCATACCGACGGTCAAAGACGGTTTGGCCCTGATGCGGGAAATCACAGCGTCAAACCTGAAACCTTTCCTGGTTCGTTTTTATGATACCGAGGAAGCAAAGCATGCCATGCAGGATAAAAGTTTCGACTCTCCAGTATTGTTCCTAGGAAGCCGGGGATTGTCGACCATGGTTGATGCTGAGCAAAGTGTCCTGCACCAGTTAGCTGAAAAGCATGGTGGTAAGGCGATCGGCCCCGAAGGCACGCTTGGCTGGATGGATCGTCGTTTTGATTTTTCAACCGTTGAGAATTTGCTGGCGACAAAAGGGGGCTTTGGTGAAACCATCGAGATTGCCCACAACTGGGACTCCATCCATCCATTATGGGCAGACTTAAAGCAAGCTCTCTCACCGTTAGCCAATGAGGTTATTTCCCATTTCTCGCATATCTACAACCAGGGGACGTCTATGTACGTCATTCTGCTTGGTCAGGAAGCGGATAATGAAGCTGCAGTCGCTCGGCTGGAAGAAATTTGGAAAACCACAATGGAAGTGTGCATCAAGCATGGTGCAGAACTCTCACATCACCATGGCGGTGGTTTAGCCCGCTCTCCATACAGCCGCCGCTCAATTGGCGAAGCTCACCTCATCTTGCGTAAGTTGAAAGCTGCGCTTGATCCAAATGCGATTCTCAACCCAGGGAAATTGGGTCTTGATTGATGTTTACCAGTTACAAACCGGCAGGTAGATAAGGATGCCTGCCGGCCCTCTAATGAGCCTTGGCTGAAAAAAGACAGAGAAGATAAGCCTATGAGGCTCACCCTACACAACTAAAAAAGGACATGAAAGATGGATAGCTTATTCAATATCAGTGTCATGGGTTTACTCGGATCGTTCGCCGGAGGTTTTTTAGGCGCCGTTTTTGGCGGCTTGGTGGCATTTGTTTTTACGGGGATCGCGATTATTGTCGGTATTGCCATTATTATCGGCAGTGGTGATTCCGCATTCCTTGATTTAATTGGGCTTGGGCCAGTATTCGGGCCCCATATTTCTTTTGCTGGTGGTGTTGCAGCAGCTGCTTATGCATCACACAAAGGTTGGCTGGCAAATGGCCGAGATATCGTTACGCCATTGGTTAGCCTCAGCAGGCCGAGCGTGTTGATGGTCGGTGGTGCTTTTGGCCTCGGAGGGTATTTGGTCCAATCTATCCTTGCGGGTATAGAAGGTATTGGGGCTAATACCGATTCAGTCGCCTTAACCGTCGTATTATCTGCGATAGCGGCACGTTTGATGTTCAGTAAGTGCGGGATTATAGGTCAGCACTGTGAGGGTAAGCATGGGTTAGACCGCTTTAAAACTTCAGAACAGCATTCGTGGCTTGCTTACCAAGATACTTTCCCGATGACAATCATACTGGGGGCGTTCGTGGGCGCGATGTCGGCATGGTCGGCACTGGAATTATTAAAGGCTTATCCGGAAGCTCCCGGGGTTATTTTCTTAGGCTTTGCCATTTCTGCGATATCCCTCCTCTTTTTAGCGATGAATGTCCTTGTTCCGGCAACCCATCATATTACCCTAGTGAGTGCAGTGGCTGTCTCGTTGTTTATTGGCGTGGTGGAAAGTGATGTCCTTCTCGTCATTATCGGTGCCGTTTCTGGGTTATTTGCTTCAGTACTCGGCCAACTGTTCGCACGTTTCTGGTTAATCCGGGCTGATACCCATATCGACCCACCGGCAAGTGCAATATGGCCGATGACAACAGCGCTGATCCTAATTTCTCTGGTCGTTAGTAAGTAGTGAATACAAGGAGTGAGTCATGAGCAAATATATTTTGGTAATTGATGCTGGGACAACAGGTATTCGAGCCCTAATTTACAATGAGCAGAGCCAGATCCTGTCGCAGGCGTATACGGAATTTCCCAACTATCACCCTGAGCCTGATCGCGTCGAGCAGGATGCCATTGAAATTTGGTTAGCGGCAAAAGCGATGATAGCCCAAGCCCTCAAACATATTTCACTGCAGATGAATGATATCTCTTGTGTGGGGATCACTAACCAACGGGCGACAACAGTAGTTTGGGATCGCAATACTGGAGAGCCGGTGACAAGGGCGATCGTTTGGCAGGACACGAGAACCGCAGGACGGGTTCAGGAACTCGCGGAGCAATGGGGAGAAAAAGTATATAGCCGGACAGGTTGGGCACTAGCCCCTGTTTATTCTTCCCTCAGTTTAGAGTGGATGATGGACAATGTTGAAGGCATCAGGGAGCGCGCCGAGGCGGGAGAGTTAGCGTTCGGGACAATAGACTCATGGTTGGTATATTGCCTGACTGGCAGCGAAAAGCATGTGATCAGTGCTTCGAATGCCTCTGTGACAGGATCTTATGACCTAACCCAGGAGCAATGGTATGAAGAATGGCTCGAGGAATTGAATATCCCGCTATCGATGTTCCCGGAGGTCTGCGATGACTCTGCGGTTGTGGGTTTAACTGATGAGCGAGTTGTCGGCGGAAGTGTTCCTATTTCTGGCATTATTGCTGACCAGCATTCAGCGCTGTTTGCCCAGGGTTGTACTAAGGCAGGTATGATCAAGTGCACCCATGGCACAGGTACTTTCCTTGATATGTTAGTTGGCGATAAGCCAGTCATTGATGTTAATAGTGGCATTTGCTGCCAGATTGCGTGGCGGAAGAACGGAAGAACCCATTATGCGCTGGAAGGTTATGCGGGATGTACCGGCTCTGCCGTCCAGTGGCTGCGTGATGGTTTGCAAATCATTGACTCATCAGCGGAATCGCAATCGGTAGCGTCCAAAGTCGATGATAATGGCGGTGTCTATTTTGTCCCTGCGCTGACTGGTTTATCTGCGCCTTACTGGGATCCCTATGCCCGGGGAACGATGTTTGGTATCACGCCGGGCACAACCCGCGGCCATGTTGTCAGGGCAACGCTTGAAGGCATTGTTTACTCTATTCGTGATTTCATTAATGCCATGCAGTCGATATCAGGCTTTGATATCACGCAAATGTCGGTTGATGGTGGCGCCGCGAAAAATGACCTGCTGGTACAGTTCCAGGCCGATCAACTGGGCGTCACAGTGATACGTCCGCGCAATGTGGAAGCGACCAGCTTAGGAGCGGCTTTGATGGCTGGGCTTGGTGCAGGCGTTTGGAAAAGCGAAGATGAGGCTTTTTCTATCGGCAGGAATAAGCAGACCTTTGTCCCCCAAGTTGATAAAGCAACACGGGAGAAACAATACCAAATGTGGAACCGGGCTGTTCAGCGTGCACAGGGATGGAGCAAGTGATGAAAAGAGCGACGTTACATGATCTATCGAGTACCGTTTTCGATCTTGTTGTGATTGGTGGCGGTATTACAGGCGCTGCCACTGCAAGGGATGCAGCACTGCGTGGATTGAAGGTTGTGTTGGTGGAGAAAGAGGATTTTGCCTCAGGGACATCAAGTCGATCCTCAAAATTAATCCATGGCGGCTTGCGCTATTTGGAGACTTACCAGTTTGGCTTAGTTGCCGAATCAGTCCGGGAACGTGAAATGGCGCTGAAGCTGGCGCCTCACCTTACCAAGGTACAACCATTCCTATACATGTTCTATGAAGGTACGCCTGATAAGAAATGGTTGCTGAACCTCGGGTTGACCTTCTACGACTTTGTTTCGGGTAGCTGGAACAAACGGCGCCATAAAATGTTAAGCAAAGAGCAGGTGTTAGCTCGCCAGCCAGAATTTAGGCAAGAGGGGTTGCGTGGCGCTGCAATGTTCTACGACGTATCGACCGATGACGCCAGGGTAACTTTAGATACGGTCAAAGGGGCTGCAGAGCATGGTGCCCAAGTTATTAACCATTGCGAGGTGACGGGGCTGACATTCAATGACAACCAATGTAATGGGGTCAAAGTTGTCGATAAGCTAACAAGTCAGCAAGGGGTAATACGCGGGCATTATGTGATTAACTCTACAGGGCCTTGGAGCGATAACATCCTGCGCTTTGAACAGAGCTGCTCAAAAGTATTACGCCCGACCAAAGGCGTTCATATTGTATTGAGAAAGCAGGACTTCCCGTTGCAATCCGCTGTCTTTATGCGTTCGCCGGATGATGGCCGAACAGTCTGGCCAATACCTTCCATGCAGGATGACCGGGTGTTTATTGGCACCACGGATACTACTTATGAAGGCGACCTGAATAATGTCCATCCAGAAAAGGAAGATATCCAATACCTTTTGAATGTGGCTAATCATTTAATGCCCAACAAAAAGCTCACAGAAGATCATATTGTTGGTTCTTGGGCGGGCTTAAGGCCGTTGATTGCCCCTGCCGAAGATGTGAACAACAGTAAAACGCCCCGGGAGCATCAGATATTACGCAGTGATTCTGGGGTATATTCCATCGTTGGCGGTAAGCTGACCAGCAATAGGGTGATGGCAAAACAGCTGCTGGATAAAGTGGTCAAGCAAGATCAGAACAAATACCTAAGGCCAGATCTCTTGCCATACCGGGCAAGCAAGATCCCTATCTCGGGAGCATGTGAACCCTCGCAAGCAAATAGCGCGGGTAAGGTGAAGTATGTCGCCAATGAGGTAGTCGCCAAATTGCAAGCTGGTGGTGTGCCATATCGGCTAGCACAGGCATGGGCGTCTCGGTATGGCCACAATAGTATCCTTATTGCTAAATATTGGGACAAAGGAGCTCAATATCAACAAGCACTGGGAGCCCGGGATTTGACGGCCGCTGAAGTTCATTATTGTGTGCAGGAAGAGGCGGCTTGTTCATTGAAAGACCTGTTGGTTCGCAGGACTTCCGCTTTCTTCTGGGATAAGGATGGGGGGCTTGAACAAATAGGCCTCATCGCCCAGGAGATGCAAGGGTTACTGAATTGGACGGAGGAAGAAAAGCTCTCTCAAATTGACAGTTACTATGACTTGGTGAGAAAGCATCGTCCAAAAGCTGTTCCTAAGCCAGCCAATGAACCCCAGGGTATAGCTCAACCTGTATACGATTAACCATTACAGATTTTTGTGCGTTATTATAGTTCCCAGCCTAGATGACCACTGTCTAGGCTGTTTTTTTGTTCGCTAGGTAGTCATTACGTCAGTCTATTAAGCTATTCATTATCCAATCATTATCCAATCTTGTTAAAGGCTTTACGGTATGGATCTTCTTGCTGGAAGGCTTTTCCTAAGCTTTGAACAATTTCCTCGTTATTGATTTCATTGAGCAATGCGAATAGCTCTGGCCTGTGGGGGTTAACCACCAGTGTCGCCGCAGATAACTCTTGGTGGGAGGCAATAGATTCTGGCTTTGACAGCAATTTTGCACAAAGCCCGGCATGCTCTAACGAAACGGGGCTTGAGGTCATATGCCAAAGACCAATATCGGCTTCTTTATTCAATATCCTTGCAGGGATCTGACGAAAGTCGGTTTCAACGTATTCAAACCCTTCGGCTTGGGGAAATTCAATTTTTGTTAAGCGGACATGGTCAGAAGAGTTATTGTCGATAGCCACACGTGTCGGGTTATGGTTGTCTTTAGCGGAGACAGCGATGAGACGGTTAATTGAGTAATAGGTATCAGCTGCCAATACTTTAATGTGGTTCTCATCAATAGGGTCTGGCATATTTTGTGCGGCACCAAGAGACACTAAAGCGATGTCATAATCCCCTGATAAAACCTGAGAAATACGATGCTCCCCGCCTGGCTGGTGTTCAATAAAGTAGGGGATATTGAGCTTACTGAGCTTATTCGTAATATGGCGAATGAGAATATCGATCTCTATTGAACCACTACTAGGCATTATCAGCTGAACAGGGGCTAACTTCGCGATGTTCCAACATAGCCCGGTATCAATGTGGGTAACGATACGGCCCATATGGCCTCTGGATTGGGTCGAGAGTGCCATTGCGTCTTTCAATTGTTTTAGGGCACGCTGCATGGTGCCAGCGACGATACCATATCGTTCGTGGAACTGTGTGTTTGTGAGTAGCTTACTGCCCAAGCCTGACCTTAAGGCATGGATCACAATATGGCGCTTGGCATTTAGTATGGCTTGGTCATCTGCAAAAGCAGAAGGTCGGGTATTGGACATAAATAACCACTCAACAAGTATCTGTAACGATTAAATAAATTGTATCGAAATCAATAATAACTTACTAACGCTTAATGAATAGCGGTTTGTTATTGCGGTCATTATCATCACAAATTTCTTTGTCTCGAAATTCATAACACTGATTCTTGTGTGCCAGTCAGCGTTTATTGACCTTAATACAGCTATTTTTACTAGAGTTTTGCTAGGGTTAATGAAAGCTATAGGAACGATAAGGGTTTAACTATATGGAAATGGATTGGGTCAATGGCATATTGAGGTTTGACTCCTTTTTTGCCGTCACCATCGGGATTTTGGTGTTGTTCGTGGGTCGCCAGCTCAACAATGTATTCAGGCCGCTCAAAGAGTTCAGTATTCCCGAGCCAGTCACCGGCGGTATTTTGTTTTCGGTGATCATTGCGGTTGTCTACAGCGTATCTGATGTTGCCATCGAATTTGATTTGGTCGCCCGCGATGTGCTGTTGGTGTATTTCTTTACCACTATCGGTATTAATGCCAGCCTTAAAGATTTGCTCAAGGGCGGATTGCCGCTGGTTATCCTTCTTGCTATCACCATTGGCTACATGATGGTACAGAACTTTACCGGGATTGGCGTGGCAAAAGCCTTTGGGCTTGATAGCCCGGTAGGGATGCTGGGGGGGAGTGTTTCACTTATTGGTGGCCATGGTACGGCGATTGCCTGGGCTCCGCGGATTTCTGAAGGTTATGGCATCTCCAATGCGATGGAAATAGGGGTAGCCTGCGCCACATTTGGTTTGATCTTGGCTAGCTTGATGGGGGGACCTATCGCCAAGTTTTTGATCACCCGATACGATTTAAAGCCGGAGAAAAAAGAAGCGCTCGATGTCGGGGTCGCGGATGATACATCAAATGGTCATATCACCGGCTTTGACTTCCTCGATGCCATTTTATCCATTCATATCTGTGTCATCCTTGGCTACCTTCTCAATGAGTCAATCGCTGAAATGGGCTTGCAGTTGCCTTTGTTTGTCACCTGTTTGTTTGCAGGTATCGTGATGACCAACATTGTGCACAAAATCGGCTTCCGCCGTATTACAGGTACCAGTTGGCCGACGAGAAAACCCGCGATAGCTTTGATAGCAGATATTGCACTAGGCACCTTCTTGGCGATGTCGCTGATGAGCATGCAGCTGTGGACCTTGATTGATTTGGCTGGGCCTATTTTCGCTATCCTGACCGCGCAGTTCATTGTGGCAGTCTTGATCAATATCTTTGTCGTGTTTCCCGCTATGGGGAAAAACTACGATGCGGCGGTGATTTGCTCGGGCTTTGGCGGTATTTCATTAGGCTCAACCCCTACCGCTATGGCAAACATGTCTGCCGTTTCGCAGCGCTACGGTAACTCTCACTTAGCCTTTATCATCGTACCGCTGGTTTGTGCGTTCTTCATTGACTTGGTCAACGCCTTGATGATTCCGTACTTCCTGACGAATTTCTAAATACCTCAGTCCCCCCCTGTTTCAGTTAGCCCCGCTCTGCCAATTGAAACAGGGATATACCCAAGTTACTTTGGGTATATGACTATTACTTTCATTTTTTTGATATCAGTATTAGTTCACCGCATTTTCCCTTTTTCATCTATATTTCAATTTATTGGGGGGATAGGGAAGCCATCTATGCGTGCCACTTTGGCCAGTTGTTTTTGTTCGTTAAATTCAGGCTTGTTATCAATGGCTTGGTTCTCGCTAATGGGCCTTTCTAGCCATGTCTTGGCCGAGGAAGGCGCAAGCGGCCACTATCAGCCAGGCACTTTGTCTTCAAGGTTCAATAAAATTCCTCCCAGCAAATCAGTCAATATTTTTGTTGATGCCAGCAAGTACGAGGGAAAGACTCAGCAGAGCCTTATCGTTCCTGTGGCTGGGTTGGCTGTTACTGATTTGGATGTGAAGGATCAAACCTACACACTGAATATGGTTTGGAACCCAGGCATTGAGCTGAAAGGCGGCTGGCAATATGCAACGGCCCTATCTTTGCCTTATCGGGATTTGGATGTGTCGGCCAACCAAACAGCCGTCGAACAAGGGCAACGCCAAAAAGAGTCGGGCAGCGGGCTTGGCGACATTATGTTTTCTCCTTTGATGCTGGCCTACCCCATATCAGAAAACTGGCAGTCAGAACTGCATTTCAATATTTACCTGCCAACAGGAAACTTTGAGGCCGGTAAGCTAGCCAATGTCGGCAAAAACTATTGGACCTTTTCGCCTGTTGCTTGGCTGCAGTATATCGAACCAGTGACCGGGCAAGAATTTACCCTGTCAGGTGGTATTGATTGGAATACGAAAAATGAGGACACCGATTACCAGACAGGAACCCAACTGCATATTGATTCCACGGTGATCCAATACGTGCCTTTGCTTTGGGGGTTCACAGGGATTGGCCTGTCAGGCTACTGGTACCAGCAGATCAGTGATGACTCTGGCAGCGGTGCTGTGGGGGGAGGCTTCAAAGCCAAGTCTGTTGGGCTGGGGCCTGTCCTTAGCTATCGGTCAAAATGGTCAGGAAGGCGGGTAAGGGCGGAATTAAAATGGATAAATGAACTGGACGTCGAAAACAGGCCTGAGGGCGATCTCATATCGCTGAAGTTGTCAGCCCAGTTTTAGCGGTAGGTTTTCATCCCCCTCTGTACTCTCAAACTTCAAACGCTAATATGGTTATGGCTGCGATTAGTGTGTATCACATCTAAGACACAAACGGCATTAGCATCCAAAAAGCATTCGCAATTACTAAGCTGTGGGTAATAATATCCACCCCACCGGACGGGATGACTTTTCTTGATACATCCCGCTGTAAAGTTAAGCAGTTAGGCTGTAGCAAGATGACATATTGCCTATGGCCGTTATGCCTGCTATCCCGCTACTTTCATCGCAGCATTAATGCCACTAGGCGCTTATTTATTTTCTATGAGTTGATGTGGTTATGGCAGCGATGATGTATCAGCCGACCTTCGATCCTATCGAGTCGCTGAGTGATGAGCAGTTGCAGCAGGCAATTGCCAACAGGCTTAACAAGCAGTTGAATAATAAGGATGTTGCCGATCAAACTGCACAGTTTATTATGGACTCCCTGCTCAATTGGCAGGCAGAGAGTATCCCGGTAGAACAGGTAGAGAGTATCCTTGCCTTTGCTTTCGGTAACCGTGTTGCCCCTAATGGTAATCAACGCCCTGGCCCGATGAATGAGGCAATTGCTAATGCGGTAGTGTCTTTATATCGCCGTACCGGCGTGCCTGTTTACGCACAATGGGAAGTCGCTGAAGCGATCGGTAACCGTATTCCAGCCCCAGATCTCCATGGAATTTATCCGCGTTTTTCAGGCAAAGGAACCATGAAATACCTTTGTACCTTAGGTGTTGCGGAGAAAGCAGTATCAAAGGCAGGTGGTGTGGCAAATTTGGGTAAAACTGCTGTGGTTGCCTTTTATGAGCACAGCTTGCGCACTGTTGATACCGCTCGAGGAGCTGGTATTGATGCTTATTTACCACATGGGCTAGATATGCCACGTGAGTTTGACCCTGATTCAGGCCAGGCTTGGACGCGTGATCAGCAAACTTATGTGATGCATGAAATCCGTACCCGTGCTACCAATGAGCGAGACCGGATCATTAAGTCAAAAAAAAGCGAAGGTTAAACCTTCGCTTTTTTATTGATTACTTGCTTAGCACAAACTCTTCAATCACTTTCGCTACACCGTCGTTGTCATTGGTGTCGGTTACGTGGTTAGCAATCGCTTTGATATCGTCGGTAGCATTGCCCATTGCAACGCCCAGGCCGGCATATTTGATCATGTGGTGATCGTTGCCGGCATCACCCATACAAATCACTTCGCTAGCGTCCAAGCCCAAATGCTCAGCAAGCATGGCAACGCCAGTACCTTTATTGCTGTTCGGGTTCATCAGTTCAAGGAAGAATGGGGCACTTTGCACCACGGTATATTGAGTGTAGAGGCTCTCAGGCAGTTGGTTAATTGCCGCAGTTAGCACCTCAGGATCAGCAACCATCATCACCTTGATCACTTCCTCGTCATCTGCAAGCTCGGCAAAATCAAGCACAGTAGTTGGTACGCCATTTATCACCGACTCATGCTCGGTGTAAGGGTTGTTCTCTGGAGTGATCAGGCCACGTTCTGGGGTAAAAGCATGAATGAAAGTGCCGAAGTCACGAGCAAGGCTAGCGATGTTTTTGGCATCACGGCCGGTCATGATTTGCTTGCGGATCACCGTTTTGCTTGCAACGCGCTGCACCAAAGAAGCGTTGTAGCTCAGGACATAATCACTTTCGCCTGTCATACCCAGTTCATCGAGGTATTTGGTCATACCTTCAAGCGGGCGGCCTGAAGCAAGCACTACTTGTACGCCGCTGTCGCGTGCGGCTTGAATAGCTTGTTTAGTTCGAGGAGAAATGGCCTTCTGCGAGTTAAGCAGTGTACCGTCCATATCAAGGGCAACCAGTTTATACATTGATTCGTCCAATCAGCGAAAAATTTTAGAACCCGCATAGTAATCAATTTTTGTGATCAACTCGACATCCATTGATGATGTTGTTGTGACATTTCAAAGTTAGCTTGATGTGCGTCAATCACCTTATTCCTTAACCTCAGTAACAAGACTTAATTTCATAATTTGTTACCTGTTAGGGAATGGAATAAAGGTATAAGTTTTTGAAATTAATCACAAAATAGATATGTTGCCCTCTTTGTTTCTAACATGCATTAAGTGATTGATTTGTTGGGTTATATTTCTATCAAACCCCAATTTATGTGTGAAACTATCAAACAACTAGAAGTGATTTGTGGTTTTTCTCACTGTTTAATTCGCATGGCGAATTTAATATTTCGGCATCCAACAAGGGGCGAGTGAGAGTGGTATCCAGTTCTACCCCAAATCCATGCTGGATAGTTGCCCCGATAAATAATGATGAGTATGTCTGAGGAATGATCATGAAAAAAACGATCTTGTCTGCTTTGGTTGCCGGAGCCATGTTGTCGCCAGCAGTGAATGCTGCCGCGCCGAATACCGATTTGAATCTAATGCCATATCCACATTCTGTGGAGCTCCGAGAAGGCAAGGTCGAGATTGATGGTGACTTCAAGGTATTCATCAATGGCTATCAGTCTGATCGTGTTGCCTTCACCGCCAAGCGTTTGCTAAAACGCCTTGAACGCCAGACCGGTGTACCAATGCTAAATCCATATGTGGATAGTGAAGAAAAAGCGACACTGGTGATCGATATCGATCAGGCGCCAAAAACAGCTGTACAGACCGTTGAAGCCGACGAGTCATACACGCTGACAGCCAAGAACGGCAAGATTGTACTGGCCTCCGAGCGCCCATATGGTGCGATTCGTGGTATCGAAACCCTGCTTCAGTTGGTTGAAACCGACGCTAACGGTTATTTCGTACCTGAAGTGACCATCGAAGATACACCGCGTTTCCCGTGGCGTGGTGTGTCATACGATACCTCGCGTCACTTTGTAGAAATCGATGTGATCAAGCGCCAGCTCGATGCGATGGCCTCGGCGAAGATGAACATTTTCCATTGGCATATCTGGGATGACCAAGCAATCCGTATCCAGTTGGATAGTTACCCGAAACTATGGCAGATGACCTCTGATGGCGATTACTACACCAAAGACGAAATCCGTGGTGTGGTCGAGTATGCGCGTAACCTCGGTATCCGCGTGATCCCTGAGATCTCATTGCCGGGCCACGCTTCGGCGGTTGCCCATGCCTATCCTGAGCTGATGTCTGGCGGTGAAGGCCAAAGCTATCCGCACCAGCGTGAGTGGGGGGTATTTGTTCCACTGATGGATCCAACGAACCCTGAGCTTTATACCTTCTTGGGTAAAGTGTTCGATGAGGTGGTTGAGCTGTTCCCGGATGAGTATTTCCACATTGGTGGTGATGAGCCAAATTACTCTCAGTGGACAGAAAACGAAGACATTCAAGCCTATATCAAAGAAAAGGGCCTAGACGGTAACCATGGCTTGCAGTCTTACCTCAACAGCCGTGTTGAGAAGATGCTTGATGAGCGCGGCAAGAAGATGATTGGCTGGGATGAAATTTGGCATAAAGATCTACCGACGTCGATTGTGATCCAAAGCTGGCGTGGCCATGACAGTATTGGCCGTGCAGCACAGGAAGGTTACCAAGGTATCCTATCAACGGGTTACTACCTCGATCAGCCGCAACCAACCAGCTACCACTATCGCAACGACCCAATGCCAACAGGCATCACAGTTGATGACAAATTGCATAGCGGCGAGAAATTTGCCACTTACGAGTGGGAGAAACCACGTACTAAGGGCGGCCCGCGTAAAGGCCTGATCACCATCATTGAAGACAAAGAAGGTAACTTCCGTGCCTTTACCGACTACAACGGCAAGTCGCGTGAAGAGGTGTACATCCTTGAGTATGTGCCGGGCAAAGTATTCCGCGGCCACTTTGACAACTTCATGTCTTACACTGAGTTTAACCTTGCTTTCGAAGGTGCAGAGCTTGCGGAGAATAGCTACCAGTTGATTGGTAATGTGCGCTGGCCGACCACAGGCAAGCTGATTGCCGGTACTGAGATTGAAGGCTCTGTGATCCCTGAGCCTAACGGCGGCTACCCAGCCGAACTGACTGAAGAGCAGCAGAAACTGATCCTGGGGGGTGAAATTACGGCTTGGGCAGAAAACTACGATTCTATGACGGTAGAAAACCGCCTATGGCCACGCAGCTATGCCATTGCCGAGCGTTTCTGGTCACCAGCCGAACTGACTGATGAAGACAGCATGTACAAGCGTATGGCAGCTATCGATAACTGGTCAGAAATTTCACTTGGCCTGCAGCACCACAACAAAGCCATGATGATGTACAAGCGCTTGGCAAATGGCAACGATGTCCAGCCGTTGGTGGCACTGGCTGAGTACACCGAGCCTGCACAGTACTATGCGCGTAACTGGGAGAAGTGGATCCAGACTCCGAACCATGGTGACCTATATA
Source organism: Photobacterium sp. AWH4_225 (assembly GCF_056158405.1). NCBI lineage: Bacteria > Pseudomonadati > Pseudomonadota > Gammaproteobacteria > Vibrionales > Vibrionaceae > Photobacterium > Photobacterium sp. AWH4_225. The sequence continues at coordinate 1,820,458 of NZ_JBSWTF010000004.1, forward strand.
ACCAGTATGAGCGCCTGAACCGCTTCGTTGATGCACTGCCGGTAGAGAGCCATGCAGTATATGCGATGGAAAAACTGGTTAGCGAGCATTCTACTGGAAACAAAGACGTTCTGGGTGAACTGAAAGCACATTATTCTAAAGTGCTGGATGCGGCACAAAACGCCAAGCCAATCTTTGCGGCTAATGTGGCCTCGGTGGACAGCGTAGTCATTGCTGAGAAAACCATCGAAGTGGCTCAGATGGGTCAGGCTCTGATTGCCAAGCTGGAGAACAACCAGTCACTTAGCGAGCAAGAGCAAAATGAATACCTAGTTAAATTGAATGATGCGGCGAAAATTTACGATGAGGCAATTGTCGCTATCGTGAAGCCAACAGAAATGCTGGTAACCCAGTTTAACAGCGAAAAGTAATCACCTATTTTCATTACATTGAAAATTAATATAAAAGCGCGCCAATTGTGGCGCGCTTTTTCGTTTTGGTTGCCACCGTGAGCAAATAAAAGCATTCACGGTGGTGATAAATGTGTATATATATCAATTTTGCAAAATATGATTGACATTGTATGCAAAATTATCGATATTTTATTCTTCATTTTTAAGCTGTAGATGAAGAATTATAATGAGCGATACAACATCGGACGTTGTCCAAAACAAAACCTGGAAAATGCCAGACACCCTGGTATTAATCTTCTTTATTGGCCTGTTGGCGACGGCAATCACCTATGTCGTACCTGCAGGTATGTTTGAAACCCAAGATATTTCTTACATTGCCGACGGAGCAGAAAAGACCCGTACCGTACTTGACCCTGAGTCTTTCGCCTACGCGACGGATGAGCAGGGCGAGCTGGTATACAACAGTGTCGGCTTGTTCGCCAGTGGCGGCGGCATTGGCTTGATGAACTTTGTGTTCGAAGGCTTGGTATCGGGCTCGAAATGGGGCTCGGCTATCGGCGTTATCATGTTCATGCTGGTGATTGGTGGTGCGTTTGGCATCGTGATGCGCACAGGCACTATTGATAACGGCATCCTTCGTTTGATTGACCGTACTAAAGGCAGCGAATCCCTGTTTATTCCTGTGCTGTTTTCCCTGTTTTCACTGGGTGGCGCTGTGTTTGGTATGGGTGAAGAGGCGGTGGCATTTGCCATTATCATTGCCCCGCTGATGGTCAGGATTGGCTATGACGGCATTACAACGGTGATGGTGACGTACGTCGCAACCCAAATTGGCTTTGCTGCATCATGGATGAACCCGTTTTCGGTTGCAGTCGCCCAGGGTATTGCTGGCGTGCCTGTCCTTTCTGGTGCCTCGGTACGTATCGGTCTTTGGATCATGTTTACTATCATCGGTATTGCATTCACCATGTGGTACGCCAATGGCGTGAAGAAAGATCCGACCAAGTCATTCAGCATCAAAGGCGATGTTCATTTTAAAAACCAAGAAGCCTCTGTGACATCTTCTCGCTGGAACCTAGGCGATACCCTTGTCATGTTCACCGTTGTTGCGACTATGGTGTGGGTGATTTGGGGCGTAGTTGCCCATGCTTGGTACATTCCTGAAATCGCTTCCCAGTTCTTCACGATGGGCTTTGTCGCTGGCTTGATTGGCGTTGTCTTCCGCCTTAACGGTATGACAGTCAATGATATGGCTGATGCGTTCAAAGAGGGTGCAAGCATTATGCTGGCTCCGGCGCTGTTGGTCGGTAGTGCCAAAGGTATCCTGCTGATCCTTGGTGGTGGCGGTGACGCAACCGAAGCGAGTGTATTGAACTCTATCCTAAGCAGTGCAGGTAACGTTATCGGCTCGCTGCCGGAAGTAATGGCTGCTTGGCTGATGTATGTGTTCCAGTCAGTGTTCAACTTCTTCGTGACTTCTGGCTCCGGTCAGGCGGCACTAACAATGCCACTGATGGCACCACTGGCTGATTTGGCAGGTGTAACCCGTCAGGTTGCGGTACTGGCTTTCCAGTTGGGTGATGGCTTTACCAATATCATCGTACCGACGTCTGCTTCTTTGATGGCAACACTGGGTGTGTGTCGCATAGACTGGGGTGACTGGGCGAAGTTCGTATGGCGCTTTATCGCCCTACTGTTTGTGCTGTCCAGCGTCATTGTAGTGAGTGCACACGTAATGGGCTTTGCGTAATCGCTAACAAATCGATTAGAGTGGATGGGCAGGCAACTGCCCATTTTTTTTTGCATATGAAAAATTCAACACCATGCGGATGGAGAGTGGGGATGGAGAGAATGGTGGAAATGAAGACCCGATATACTGATGACGTTTTGCAAGGCCATCAGGTGATCACCCGATTGGATGTCGATGAATTGCCTATTGGCTGTCATCGTTTTTGGTTCCGTCCTCAGGAAAACGGTATCGGCCAGAGTTGGCATTTGCCAGTTGTGGTGTATCGCGGCGAGCAGACTGGCAATGCGCCCAAGGTGATGATCACCGCAGGTGTGCATGGCGATGAACTCAATGGCGTGATCACGGCACAGAATATTATCCAACACCTCGCCGAGCAGTCTGTGGTGGGAACGGTGGTAATAGTTCCGACGGTGAATGTATCCGGTATGTTGATGCACACCCGTGACTTTATTATGTCCGACCCTGATGCCTCGCCGACCAATTTGAACCGTATCTTCCCGGGTAACCCCGAAGGGGATGCGGCTCAGCGCTATATCGCCTCGATATGGTATGACTTGCTAGCTCACAATGCGGATATCGCCATAGACCTGCATACCCAAACCCGTGGTGCGGCCTATCCACTTTATGTATTTGCGGATTACCGTATTCCACAGACTGTGAAAATGGCTCGTCTGATGAACCCAGATTGTATTTTCGATGATCCGGGGGATGATGGTGTATTGGAAACGGTGTGGAACCGCAGCGGGATCCCGTCAATTACCGTTGAAGTCGGTGCTGGTAAGGTACTGCAACCAGATATGATTGCCCGCTCGGTTGATGGGGTGATCAATATCCTCAAATCAGAAGGTGTGCTAGAAGGGGATATCAGCCAGCCACAGCATGAATGCTATGAAGGTAAAAAAATCTTCACTGTCCGCGCCACACTGGGCGGTTTTGCCCTGCCGAAGGTCGAAATTGGTGATCGGGTAGAGATGGGCCAGCTAGTTGCAGTCCAATACGACAGCTTCGGTGATGAAATCCAGCGCTATCACGGCCCGACCAGTGGCTATGTGCTGAGTGTTAATCTCGATCCGATGCGCGAGCCGGGTACCTTGCTGGTGCGTTTAATTCAGTAGAAAAGCGTTTTAGCGAATGGTTAAACTACGCCACTATCAGCTCATATCTCAGCTGATAGTGGCGTTTTTCTTGCCAGATTAAAAGTGTGGCCTTAAATGGCAAAAGGCTGTAGGCGAAAATGATGAACTTCACTGTTCTGGACATTGAGGTTCAGTGTTTTCAGCGATGCGATGAGCAGTTTCAGTGACGTCAGTAGCTGATAGGTGGCATCGACATCATCCGCACTGAGAGCGAATTGCAATATAGATTCCCTATCCAGCCCGATAAGGTAGTGCTGAAGTTCACTCAGCAAATCATCAAGCTGCTTCTGGTGAGTTGTCAGCGTTTCACTGACACTTGATGTTTCCAAAATACTGACCAGCGAGCTCATGATCTTTGAAAGTAAGTCATCCAAGGCTTTGTTGTGAGAAGAACGCTGCCAATTTAGATAATTATCCTCAAATGCCCTGTAGAGGAGGCAGGTTTTGTAGCCGCTGGTGATCAGGCTTTTGACTTTCTCAGGATTGATCTCGGGGTAGGTTGCCCAATTAACCCTACTTGCAGCATTCTCTGCCATTGCGACCGAGCGCAGCGGGGCGGGTTGGATTTGAAAGCACTTGGGTGAGTTGCAATGGGTACGGAATGCGTGTTTTAACCCGCTGCGCAGCCGTCCCATTTCCCGCAAGAAGGTAGATTCGGGGGTACCGGAAAATACGGTATGGTTGATGAAAAAAACAATTAACATCACGATGCCAATGAGCATTAATTGCAGCAGTGCAAGCTGAATATCATAGACAGGTGTAAGTTGCATCGCGCCGCTGGTCATCATGATCAACAATTGGGTACCCAGCATGCGCTGAAGTACCTGCTGGGGTTGGCTAAACAGATACCATATGCCAAAAGCATTGATGAAATAGAACGCTGCTAGCTGCCACACCTCGGTCAACATTGGCATAAGCAATACGTACTGGGCTAAGACGAACAATGACCATGTAAACATAGAAAACAGCAGGGTCTTGACGTTGGCAAAAGGCAGTGACAACACCACAGTGCTGAGTATGGCACCTAGCAGGACAATCATCGCGCCACCGGGCATAGGTACAAAAAGCCACAAAATCATGCATGTCCAAATCACCAAGCAGGCTTTCAACGCTGCTATGGCGCTATCAGGGCGAAAAAGCCAGCTTACCTTTTGATTAGGTTTTATGTTTTTCCTTTTATCTGCATTGGAAGCATTTGCTGCATTGGCTGCTTTAAACTTTGTTTGAGCTGTTTGTATTGAGCCTGCTTGTTCAGAGCCAGTATTCCCAGTTAAATCCGCAAGGGTTATCACAATATCAAACTGCAGTTGGTCAATCTCAGTAAGAAGGGCGCCTAACATCAGGAGTGCGCCATGCTGGTTATGATTGTTGTGGTTCAAGGAGATCTGGCAAGGCTCGGCCAGAATACCCGCTTTCCCGCTTTGTGGCTGCTGTTCAAGTAAAGCCAAGGCGTTATGCGCCCTTTGGCTTAGCCTATTCAACAAGGATGTCACAACAGTAGATTGCTCCGGTGTCATCTTACCTTTAACTTGCTCAGTGAGCTCAGCCAGGTGACCGCAGAGCAGAGCCCATTGGTTTAGCTGGCCGAGCAAGGCATGCCACTTTGGGTAATCCTGCGCGACATGGTAGCTGTCGGCACTGGCCGCGTAGATTAAGTCTTCCAAGCGGGTTAATTGCCTCAGGCTGTCACCCAAGTTGAGCTCTTTGGTAAAGGAGCCTTGTTCAACAAGCTCGTTTTTGGCGATTTGCAGTTGTTGTATTTGGTTTTCGAAATACAACCGTAGGGTTGAGATAACGACAGAGCGGCTCGAGCTTGGCCAAAGCAGGCTGAATACTAAGGTAAAGCAAAGAATACCCAACACGGTTTCCTGAACTCGCAGCACCGCCATCGAGAAGGTGAGTTCTGGCAGCAGCTTGCCCATCACCAACACCAATGAGCACACCATCAGGCAGATAGTCCAAATATAGCCATTTCGCGGGTTACCTTGCAGGTAGACACAAAGGGCAGCAAAAAGGCTGTAGCAAAGCAGGAAGGGCAAAGGTTGCTGGGCAAAGCTACCAACCAATAGAAATGCCGCCATGACACCAAGCAAGGTACCGAGCAGGCGGTGACGGCCTTTTTTCAACGAGTGCCCGGAGGTTTCCGTTGCTGCCATAACGACGACAGCGAAGCCTGCCCAGTAGGGACGTTCCCAGCCCAGCCAAAGTGCACTGACAATAGCCAAAGTCAGGGCGATAGCCACTTTCAGAGGCAAGATACAACGTGGGGTGAGCATGGCAAGTCCTTACAGTGCAGTTTGATGGTGCGATTTGTTGATCATGATTGATGCGGTAGCCCCGACCCGAAGTTGGATAGGTGCAGGAACGTTATCAAGTGCAATTCTCACAGGAATGCGCTGCGCGAGGCGGATCCACTGAAAGTTGGGATTGACGTTAGGCAGAAGCGAAACACCAGTGCTGCCATCCTGGTGGGCGATACCGAAGCCGATACTCTCGACTTTGCCCTGAAGCGGATGATCGCGATATGCCATCAAAGTGACCAAAGCTTGCTCTCCGGGAGCGACATCATGGATATCAGTTTCCTTGAAGAAACCTTCAATCCAGAAGCTATTTTTATCAACTAGGGCGATAACAGGCTGGTTGGCAACCACTTGGCTTCCCACTCTCAGCGTGAGGTTGGTTACAAAACCGTCTACCGGCGCGATGACCTTGGTAAAGCTGAGATTGAGCTCGGCTTCTTCTAGCGCGGCCTTGGCGACCATGACCCCGGCGTGCGCAGATTCAACAGCATTGTTGAGCTGACTGAGTGACAGCTGCGAGATAGAGCCAGGTTGACGGCGGGACAGCGACTGGCCGCGTTTGGCTTCATCTTGTGCTTTTTTTAGCAGAGCTTGTGCTTGGGTCAGACTAGCATTGGCTTTAGCCAGGGCTGCCTTATAGGTACGAGGGTCGATTTCAAACAGTACATCGCCAGCTTTCACTTCGCTGTTGTCACGAATAGGCAGGTTAATGATCGGTCCGGTAACACGCGGGGTCACTTGTATAACCTGAGCGCGAATTTGGCCATCTCGGGTCCATGGATTTTGTAGGTATTGTTGGTATTTCCAACCAATGGCGGCAATTGCTAGTAGCACCAAGCAAAGGGTGACGCTTAAACGTTTGAACAAAGTTAGCTCCAAATGAAATCAAGAAGGAAAAACATAAGTACCGACAATAACGGTGTATATGACCGCCAGTGAGAGCTCGACCAAGGGGGGGCTTGCGACATGGCGAAACCACCGCAGCCGGTTTAATACACGGACAGTTAGGGAAGTGCATATCAACCCTAACAGAGCGGCGACCAGCAATGGGGGAAGATAGAGATCACCAAAGGCAATTTCATGGGGAATGGCAAACGACACAGTTTTTCTCTTGTTGGTCAAAAAGCGATGGAGCATGTTATTGCTATTCGGACTGGCGATAAATCGATGAAAAGGGAATACAATAGAAACTATTGGTTTCTAATGCTGGTTAAAATAGAATCTATTGATTGTTAATCATGGAGCAAGCTGTTGGACCGCTTAACCAGTATTGAAATTTTTGTACGAGCCGTAGAGCTTGGCTCTTTTGCCGCTGTGGCTGAAGAGCGTGGGATCAGTGCCCAGATGGTAGGTAAGCATGTCAGGGGGCTGGAGGCATCTATCGGTGCCAAGCTGTTGGCTAAATCCACCCGTTTCCAAAGCCTAACAGCTGCGGGAGAGCAGTATTACCAGCGGTGTTTGGTGGTGTTGGATGAGCTCAAAGCAGCTCAGGAAGATATCTACCGCAATATGAATGAGCCCACTGGTAGCTTGAAAATCGCAACCGGAGTGAATTTTGGCATCAAGGCATTGGCACCGATCCTTGCTCGGTTCCAGCAACAGTACCCCAAGCTAGATATTGACCTGACTTTGGATAACAACCCGCCGGATATGCAAAAAGGAGGGTACGATGTTATCTTCCGAGAGCGTCTAGAGGGATTTGATTACCTCGTTGCAACTAAGTTGCGCAGCTATCCCATGATTGCCTGTGCCTCACCGGCTTACCTTAAGCGATACGGTACGCCGCAGCACCCTGACGAGCTGGAGCAACACCAATGCCTACTGAGTAATTTACCGCAGGCTCCGCTTAAGTGGCGGTTCTTCGATGGCAAGAAAATCAATACGCCGGAGGTGAGCTCCCGTTTTACCATGAATAGCGGTCAGGCGATGTTGGCTGCGGCGTTGGAAGGTGCTGGTATTACCCTGCAGCCAACCTTTCAAGTGAGCGAGGCATTGGCTGATGGCTCGTTGCTGCCTATTTTGCAGGACTACACCTTACCTGAGGTCGATCTTTATATGCTTTACCGACCTTCACTACGCAATACCGCTAGGCTAACTGCGTTGCAGGTATTTGTCCGTCAGTCCATGGAGAATCAATTAGATGATTAAATCGAAAACGGAAGAGCTTGAAGTCTTTCTTGCGGTGATTGATTGCGGTGGATTCTCTGCCGCTGCCAACCAGCTAGAGATGCAGGTAGCAAAGGTCTCCCGTTTAGTGGCTAATTTGGAAAAGACCATGGGGTGCAGTTTGCTGCACCGGACTACGCGACGGGTTGAACCTACCCACGAAGGGCTGATGTTCGCCCAGAGTGTCAGGGCTGGGTTGATGCTGATCCAAGACGCACAGGAGAGGTTGAGCTCACAGCAATCATCGCCTAAAGGAAGGTTGAGAATCGATGCAGCCAGTAGTGTTATGACCCATCAGATTGTCCCGCTTATCAAACCATTTCAGGCGGCTTTTCCCGGCATCGAAGTTGAACTAGCGACAAACGAGAGCATTATCGACCTGCTGGAAAAACGCACTGATGTAGCGATTCGGGTCGGTACGCTCAAAGACTCAAATTTGCACGCCAGAGTGCTGGGGCAAAGCCCGTTAAAGCTGGTGGCATCGCCTAACTATATTGCCCAGAACGGTGAGCCCGAGGATATAGAGACGTTACTATCACACCAGTTAATTGGCTTTTCCGGCCAGCCCCACCTCAATAAGTGGCCGCTATTCGGCGAAGTGCTTGAACCGACCTTTTCGACGCTGGCGACCAGTGGTGAAATCATCCGTCAGCTGTGTCTGGCAGACATGGGAATTACCTTGCTCTCTCAATTTACCGTTGGAAAAGACATTGCCGAAGGGCGCTTGGTGAGCCTTTGCGAAGGTCAAATTACTTCCCCGCACCCAAGGGAGTCGGTGCAGGCGGTGTATTATCAAAACTCGGCACCATCGCCGCGGATAACGGCGTTTTTGGATTTCATTCAATCGCGGCTTAGTTTGTAAAGCGCTTGTTTTATAAGTAACCAAGTAAATCATACGGTTAGTATAAGTTTGCTTGCCGGCGGCGAAGGGTGATTGATTGCCATACTTTCTTAAAAAATGAGAAGGTGTTTTGTGAATTATTGTCTTTTTTGATGGTAATAACGGCGTAAACTAACACTCAGTTTTTCATACATCAGAGAGTTGAACGATGACAATTGCAATGCCGGTTTTGGGAGCAGGGACTTTCCGCCTGAAAGGTGAAGACGCATATAATTCAGTGGCGATGGCACTAGAAGCGGGTTACCGTCACATTGATACAGCACAGATTTACGGAAATGAGAAAGAAGTGGGTGCTGCAATTGCCGATTCGGGGATTGCTCGCGACGAGATCTTCTTGACCACCAAAATTTGGATGGACAAATTCGGCAAGGATGCCTTCCTGCCGAGTATCCGCCAGAGCCTGTCTGATCTGCAGGTTGAGTATGTAGACTTGCTGTTGATCCACTGGCCATTGAAAAACGAAGAAGTCGCAATGGCGGATTACCTGGCAAGCCTTAAAGAAGTGAAAGAGCTGGGGCTGGCCAAGCAAATTGGTATTTCAAACTTCACCGTCGCTCAGATGCAGCAGGCGATTGATATCCTTGGTGCAGAGGCTATCTATACCAATCAGGTCGAGGTTCACCCTTACCTGCAAAACCGTAAAGTCGTCGACTTCTGCCGTGACAACGGCATTATTGTGACTGGCTACATGCCGTTTGCTTATGGTGATGTGCTAAAGGATGAAACCATTGCTCGTATTGCTAAGAAGCACCAAGCTACACCGGCTCAGACAGTGCTGGCCTGGATGCGTCAAAACGCGTTTGTCACGATCCCATCCTCGACCAAGCGTGCCAATATCGAGAGCAATCTGAAAGCTACATCTGTCGAACTCGATGATGAAGATATGGCTGCAATCGCCAAGCTTGATCGCAACCATCGTTTGGCAAATCCTGATTTTGCCCCTGAGTGGGATTGATTTCACTTCAGCCAAGTCGATGAATATGTAAAGCCAGCAGATTAGCTCTGCTGGCTTTTTTGTGCATGTTTGATAAAAGAAGTGAGCAGCTTACGTCACTGCACAATGATTGAGGCTGGTGTTTTGAATAGTTGTTCTGGAATAACAGAAAGCCAACCATTACAGCGAGCATACTCAATTAACGTGGCGCGATTGGTTACACCCACGTCAGCAAATCGTGCAATCAAATTGGAAATCTGCTTTTCAACGGCTTTGGGGGTCCTGTGGATTAACTGGGCGATCTGTTTTGTCTGTCGGCCGCGTAATAACCAGAACAGGACGATTTCCTGTGATGGCGTGAGCTGCATACACTCAGGTTTTATCGTACTGAAAGAGGTATTGGTACTGTTTAGCGCCATGATTTCAGCGAAAGACGCCAAGTTGACCAGTTCCCTTAAATTAGTCGCGCTAAATTGGATACCCCATGGTTCTCCATTGATGATCACGGGACGTTTTTCAAAAGTATAAGCATCGAAACCATGGGCATACTTATGCACATCTATGGTTACAACTGTCTTGTTTTTCGTTATCGCCTGCCTATCTTGTTGTACAAAGTCAGATGCAAATTGGGCGGTATCACATGGTAGATCACGATCAGTGAGGCCCTCGATATCACAAGGTGCATTGACTAAGTCGCGGTAAGCTTTGTTGGCAAAGGCGAAAATGCCGTCCTTAGACTTCAATCCTGCAGGATATGGGCTGTGCTCTAGCATGTGAATCAAAACGGATAAATATGTATTTTGGTCTATTTTCACCCGCGCATTTTATCACTCCGATCGAGGAAGGGAAGTAGGAGAAATCCCCCTTTTTGAGTAGATTATCACTAGCAGCAATTACCAGCTTCTATATCCGCACGTATCGATATGAAAACGAACGCCACTGTACAAACCCAACCCCATGTTGTTCTCTCTGCCTACTTTGTTGTAAACGCTCATCAGGATTTTATGGAGTTCAGTACGCGAGATATTCCTTATTGGAACGAGGTCTAGAGCACAAAAGTCAAGGTGGGAGCTACGAGGAGCCCCGCCAGCATGCTGGTTGTATTCTTTGCTTCTGTCTCCAGAGACAGGGATCAGCAAACCGGTTTTTGGCATGATGTGCTCTTGAATGAACAGCAAGGTGCGAACCATATTGCCCCAGTTTTTCTTATCTGGCAGGTTGAAAACCGTGGTATTGCTTAGCCGCCAATCTGTACCCTGCAATAAAATCAGGTGAAGGGGTATGCCTTCTTTGACACCGTTATCTAGAAAATATTGATAGCCTTCTTGTATCTCCTTTTCTTTCCTGTTCATTAATACCCAACCACGAAATGCAGCCAAGGTTGGTACTTTGAACCCTTGCACCTCAACGACTAAATCACTGTAGTCAAAGTCGGTATGGACTTCATAAAGTTTTGTTAGATCAACGGCTTCAGCTTGACTATGGATTGAAAAAGCCAGAAACAAAGACAACATTATCCACTTCATTTATCAACCCTGTATTACGAACTGCAGGATATACATCGATATGTTCGTTTAAGTGTAGGTGATTTGACTGATAGGGTTTTGGTCTATTCTTAAGCTTGTATTTGTAATTTTTTATGAAAATCTGTCTGAAATGGTGAGATAAAAAAGTCATTGCTGATTAATCTGTTAAAATTAGAAAGGTAACCTCGTCGTAAAAAAATCGTTATTTGTTATTGCCTATGATCAAAAAAATACTTCTAATTCTGCTTTTTTCTTCTTTCGTTCAGGCTGGTACTCTCGAAGAGCATATTGAGGATCTTGCTAGTGATGTCTACGCAAGAGCCTCCCTTGATGGGGTGATGGACTATGCGTTGCTCAAAGAGGGGATTGAGGCGTACATGACCAAAGGCACTGGCGCTAATCCCAACTTGGTGATCATCGACTATCGCAGGCCTTCAAATGAAAAACGGTTTTATGTGGTCGATTTGGCGAATAAAAAGTTGAAATACCACACCTACACCACACATGGTATAGAGAGTGGTGGTGCAACAGCAGACCGTTTTTCCAATACCGTGAATTCCAAGCAAACCTCTTTGGGGGTGTTTAAAACGGCTGAAACATATTACGGGAAATACGGGTACTCACTGCGGCTTGATGGCCTATCGGCAGGCGTCAATGATAATGCCCGCCGCCGTCATATCGTGATCCACGGAGCGAAATATGCCTCACCTGACTTCCTTGCTGCCAATAATTTTATTGGTTGGAGTTGGGGATGCCCGGCACTGCCGCCAGAAAAGAACCGTGAAATTATCGATTTGATCAAAGGGGGCAGTATCATTCTTGCCGCCAACGACGAGATGGTCAGTCAGGAATCATCCCCGTCACTACTGGCCTCTAATACTTTTCATGAGCCTGTAATGAATGAGTCTATTATTGATAAGCCTATTAATTCTGACCTTGTGCAAACTGATAACCGGATGGTGATCAGCCGGTAAATATCACGACTCTACAGGTTACTTTCTTAGAAGCCGATGATGCATTCATCGGCTTTTTTGTAAGGGACTACTGTTATTCGCTCTCTTTCGTGTTTTATGCCCTGTTAAGGAATATTGAATAAAGGTTTCAGGACAATCAACTAGACGGTTTGTCCGAAAGTCTGGATATTCTAGTCACAGGCAACAAAACAGCAGTGAAGAAAAACACTGCGTAAATTATATTATTTAACATAGAGATACGAATATGGCTTTTAATCTACGTCACCGTAATTTCCTACGTCTATTGGATTTCACCGGCAAAGAAATTGAGCACCTGATCGGCCTTGCACAAGATTTGAAAAAAGCGAAATACAGCGGTACCGAGCAACCAAGACTGAGCGGTAAGAATATCGCGCTTATCTTCGAAAAAACGTCAACCCGCACCCGTTGTGCATTTGAAGTTGCAGCGTACGACCAAGGCGCGAACGTAACTTATATCGGCAGCGGTTCACAAATGGGTCATAAGGAAAGTGCCAAAGATACTGCGCGAGTATTGGGGCGCTTCTACGACGGTATCGAGTACCGTGGGTTTGATCAGAAGATCGTTGAAACCTTGGGTGAGTTTGCCGGAGTACCGGTTTGGAATGGCCTGACCGACCAATGGCACCCGACGCAGATCATTGCTGACTGGATGACCATGATCGAACATGGAAATGGCAAACGTCTCAGCGAGATGAAATTGGCTTACATGGGCGACGCCAAGAACAACATGGGTAACTCGTTGATGGTTGGTGCCGCAAAAGTGGGCATGGAAATCCGTTTGGTTGGCCCGAAAGAGTACTGGCCTGAGCCAGAGTTAGTTGCCGAGTGCAATGAGCTGTGCGAAATTTCCGGAGGTAAGATTGTGATTACTGACAATGTTCAAGAGGGCGTTGCCGGTGTCGACTTCATTTATGGTGATGTATGGGTATCTATGGGTGAACCTGCAGAGTTATGGGCACAGCGCGTTCATGACCTGTCCCCTTATCAGGTTAATATGGACGTGATCAAAATGACCAATAACCCGGGTGTGAAATACATGCATTGCCTGCCAGCGTTCCACAACAGTGAAACAACGGTGGGTAAAGAAATATCAGAGCGTTTCTACTTGGAAGGCTTGGAGGTGACGGAAGACGTATTTGAGTCGCCTTATAATATCTGCTTTGATGAGGCCGAAAACCGTATGCATGCCATCAAAGCCATTATGGTTGCGACCTTGGGCGATTAATGTAGCCAATGGGGCTTTAAGGTAAGACCTTGAATCTGAATCTTGAAGCTATGACCTCGAAACCTAGACCTCGAAACCCAGACCTTGAAATCTAGACCTTAAAGTCTTTGGCTAAAACAAAGGGAGGCGATTTCGCCTCCCTTATATCTATTTCTTCATTATCAACAAACTTACAGCGCAGCTTCTAGGATAGCTCGGCTGTCATTGATAGTGATATTGCCGCGTTCACCCAATGCTTTCATACCATGTTTTTCAAGGCTGGCAACTAGGGTGTCGATGTCAGCATTACCTAACTCAACATCGCTTAGGCTGGTTGGTACTTCCATTTGCTTGAAGAAAGCAATAGTTTGGGCAATTGCCTGGTCGATACGCTCGTCGTTTGAACCTTCTGTAATACCAAATACGCGTTCTGCGTACTGAAGTAGTTTCCCTTCTTTGTCTTCACGGCGCTCTTTCATCACTGCCGGTAGGACAATGCTCAGCGTGCGGGCATGGTCGATACCGTAGTTACCGGTTAGCTCATGACCGATCATGTGTGTAGTCCAGTCTTGCGGTACCCCAACGCCAATCAAGCCGTTAAGCGCCTGAGTCGCGGTCCACATGATGTTGGCACGCACATCGATATCATCAGGTGTGGCAAGGGCTTTTGGCCCTTCTTCGATAAGGTTAAGAAGCAGGCCTTCTGCGAAACGGTCTTGTACCTTGGCGTTGGCAGGGAAGGTCAGGTACTGCTCCATAACGTGGACATAGGCATCAACCACACCGTTTGCCACCTGGCGAGGAGAAAGGCTAAGCGTAGTTGTTGGATCCAGAACTGCAAATAAAGGCTGAACTTTTGGTGTCATAAAAGCCAGTTTGTCTTTGCCGCGCGATACTACTGCGCCCATATTACTTTCTGAGCCTGTCGCCGGAAGAGTCAATACACATGCAAGTGGTAGAGCACTTTCTACAGGGTGCTGCTGGGCAAGAATATTCCATGGGTCTTCACCTTGGTAAGCGGCAGCGGCGGCAATGAACTTAGTCCCATCGATGACGGAACCACCGCCGACAGCAAGTAGATAGTCAAAACCTTCAGCTTTGATTTTGTCGACCGCTTTCATCAACGTGTCGTATTGTGGGTTTGGTTCTACACCGGCAAACTCATCCCAGCTATGCTCACTTAAAGCTGCTTTAACTTGTTCATATACACCGTTTTTCTTGATAGAACCGCCACCATAGATGACCAAAACTTTTTTATCTTGTGGGATATCGTTGGCAATGGCAGCGATTTGGCCTTCACCAAAATGGATACGGGTAGGGTTCTGGTAAGTAAACTTGTCCATGAAGTATCTCCAGTGTTTTTGTATATGTCGCTATATGATGAACACAGTCTATGCCAATGATCCGAAAAGAGGGATGCTCAAAACTGTTTAATACTTGCCTAAATCTACTTTTTTCATGATATGGTAGCCGAGGTGATCTGGCAGAATGCTTTTCTGCTGTTTGTATAGAGGTGCAAGTCTTTTACTCAACGCTGTGATTTTTACTGGGCTAAAAGGCAGCTATTCTTTTTATTCTAGGGTAGGTTAAATGGTTTCAGTCGTAGATTCCGCTTCTAAAAAGTGCGTGCAAAAAGGTGAGGAGCTCTGCAGTTATTATGGATTATCAGATGGTTCTGGTCTTGTTGAGCTGCCAATACCAGGTATTC
This sequence comes from Photobacterium sp. AWH4_225, assembly GCF_056158405.1. Classification (NCBI taxonomy): domain Bacteria; kingdom Pseudomonadati; phylum Pseudomonadota; class Gammaproteobacteria; order Vibrionales; family Vibrionaceae; genus Photobacterium; species Photobacterium sp. AWH4_225. The sequence goes on from NZ_JBSWTF010000004.1 coordinate 1,835,470, forward strand.
GCCTGTTTCGGATCAATCAGTACCATAAAATGACGCCTCAGATGTATCAGCAAGGTGTGGTGGTGATCCTACAAGGGAATAAAGTAGGGCATCTCAATGATTACCGATTTGATTACGACACTAACCATTGCCTGATTGTGGCAACGCCTTACCCAATTGCCTGTGAAACATTTGCCTCAGCAGAACAGCCTTTGATTGGATTAGATATAGATTTTGATCTCACCATCATCCAAGAGCTTGTTGATACCTTGGAGCAGCACCAGCATAGTGAAATGCCCCTTTCGCCTGATAATGGCCGTGGTGTTGCAGTCACCCAAATTACGCCGGATATACGGGATTGTATTTGCCGCCTTTTAGGCTGTTTGAAAGATCCTCTCGATGCCAAAGTGTTAGGCAAACAGCTATTGCGAGAGTTTTACTATCAATTGCTAAAAAGTGATCAAGGGCATTTGCTCGCACAATATTGCAAGCAAGACAGTGCATTGTCGCGTGTGTCCCGCGTGATCACCCATGTCCAATCACACTATGATCAAAAACTGGCGATTAATGATTTGGCCGATATGGCTGGAATGAGTGTGTCGGCGTTTCACCGTGCCTTCAAGCAGGTAGTTACTGATCCGCCTTTGCAGTACATCAAGAAGATCCGCCTTAACAAGGCAAAAACCATGATGTCGCAAGATGGCATGCCTGCCAATATCGCCGCCTTGAAAGTGGGTTATGAGAGCCCAACCCAGTTTAGCCGCGAATTTAAACGTTACTTTGGCGTGCCACCCAGTAAGGCTTCGCATATAGGATTTTCTTGATAACGTTAAGCACTTTCTTGTGTTTTGACATAGAAAATTACAAATAAAACAGTGTTTTCTATTTTAAGTCTACGTTCAGCTTTATTGTGTACAGTGTTCATTATTGAAAGGGCAGCAATGATTACTGCACCTAATAACTAGAAACCAAGAAGTATCTTGGCTATACAAACACTGCATCAAGGAAATTACACATGAAAAAGCTAGTAGTAGCGTCAACTCTTATTCTTTCCACTCTTGCGGCTACACCTGCACTGGCAAACAATACTGATTGGTTTGTCGGTGGTGGTATTGGTTACCAGAACGACAAAATCGAAAGGAGTGGCCAGCTATTATCGAACAAGAATGTTGAAGATGCCTCCTACCAATTCCGTGGCGGTGCCATCATCAACGACCAGCACCGATTCACGGCGACATACAGTTATTACGAGAGTAAGTTTGATGGCATTTTTGCAAATGACTATACGCAGAACATGTATCTCGCTTCTTATGACTATTTGATTCCTGTACATCAAAACGTGAACCTGTTTGCTGGTGCTACAATGGGTTACTCTGATACCAAGATTAAAAATACATTGAACAGCAACAGCTCAACAGATTTCGTATGGGGCGGACAAGTGGGTGCCCAGTATAAGTTGAGCAATAACTTATCAACAGATCTTACTTACCGCTACCTAGATCAAGACTATAAAGAAGGTGTGAATAAAATTGATTACACCCAGCAAGTCGTTTGGTCTGTTGATTACAAATTTTAATTTCAGCTGAATGATTTTAAAAAAGAGGGCTTATTGTCCTCTTTTTTTATTTTCAATACATAACTTTAAAACATTCAGTCTAGGTTTTGTTTTTTCAGGTAACACTTTGTTTTTAAGGTTGTTTATTTTAATTGTATAGCGTGATTATTCCTCATTTATCGTTTTTTTGATTAATTATTTATTGTTTTATGAGAGCCGTAACTGAGCACTTACATTATTTGTTCAGCGTTTATTAAGTTAAAAACAATGTTTTATATTTTAAGTTTACGTTCAGTAAATAGGCGTATATTGATTGGCGAACAGAACAAATTATATATGACTTATCCGGCCCATTAGACAATAACCAAATAATGAAGCTTGGGAGTCCAAGGAGACATACATGAAAAAGATCACAGCAATCTCAACTTTGGCATTAGCAGTAATGGCAGCATCTCCAGCGTTCGCTGCTGACACTCAGTGGTTCGTGGGTGGTGGTGTAGGTTACCAAGAAGATAATGTAAAAGGTGCCAATGCCCAAAACGGTGAGGATGCAACTTACCAGCTACGTGGTGGTGCAATCATGAATGACCATCACCGTGTGATGGGTACATACAGCTATATGGACAAGTCATCTCAGAACATGTTCCTAGCTTCTTATGATTATCTAATGCCTGTTCATCAGAATGTGAACTTGTTTGCGGGTGTATCTGCAGGTGTGGCTGATAATAAGATTGGTAGCAAGAGCTCTACAGATTTCGTTTGGGGTGGCCAGGTAGGTGCGATGTATGAAATTAATGATAACTGGTCGACTGATTTGACTTACCGCTACCTTGATCAGGACTATAACAAAGAAAGTACGAAGATTGATTACTCTCAACAAGTTGTTTGGTCGGTAGATTACCGTTTCTAAATTCTCTGCTGGTATAAACAAGCAGAAAGAAACCAAGGGGAAAGCATGCGCTTTCCCCTTTTTCTGTTCAGCCTGAGCTCTGCAGTGGCAATAGAGAAGCGGTAATTTCGCTGTCTTGTTTGGTTAGATACTGCTATAACTAATTGTATTAGAGTAAATAAGTCAGGATTCAAGGATGAAGTTAAAACTGATTGGACTACTGATGGGAAGCATGTTGGCAGCACCAGTTTATGCAACTCAACTGGAAGGTGGCACATGGTTATGCCAGCGGCCGGATAGGACAGAAAATATGTGGGAGACCACATCATATACATTTATGCCTGATGGGACGATGCATTCAGAAGAATGGTTGAGGCGCTCTGAGAACAATCAAGTCCAGCTGGAGTTCAAGTTGGCTGTCGATTATAGCTTTTACCACAATGGTCTCGATTATGTATTGAAGCCGGAGCAATTGACCCGTCAAATCGTGGTCGATAAAAAGAATATAAACCCGTTTGATAGTGACGCTAGACGCGATTTACTTGGCTATCGAATTTTCTTCCAGCCTCAATTTGAAAGTGATAACCGCGCAGCGTTTGTGATGCGTCACCATATCACCCCTGATCAACGCTTTACCTTAAATTGTTCCCGTCAAACATAAGGTACAATTTCTCTGAATTATCATCTCTTCAGTACCTTATCTAAGGTACCTGGGTATTAAAATCACCTGGGTATCTATTACTTTTTTCTCACGCTAAGACGTTTATCGTCGGCTACGTTCCTGTAGCTTCTCTTTATACTGGGTGGGGGTTTGCCCCCGCTGGCGTTGAAAAGCCTTGCTGAAACTCTGTACATTGCTGTAGCCCAGCTCTTCAGCAATTTCCTTTATGCTCAGATCTGCCTGCATGTATTTTATTGCTTGATTGCACAGTACATAGCTGGTGATTGAGCTGAAGCTCCAGCCAAACTGGTGTAGGCGACGCTGTAGCTGCTGTCGAGATAGGCTGAATCTCTCTGCGACAAAATCCAAGCTAGGATAGCCATAGAACCGGGAGTAGTTGATCATTTCATACATCATTTTAGCCGCATCATGGGGCTGGGGCATGTTAAGGAACTCGTCTAGCTCTAGGTTAGTCAGCATCATCGGACGGGTGAGCTCGAAGGGAAAGGTATTGCCGTGCTCAAGGATGGAAATATCTAACCAAACTCGAGTTGATGGGGCATTCCAGCGTATGTCAGTCCCAAAGAAGCGCTCTAGTTCGCCCTTACCGCAAGGAGGACCGCTGAGCTCGACAGTAAGCGGGTGATAATCCTCCCCCATAAAATAGCGCAGGGTATTGGTGAACATGATTGCCATCCGTAAGCTGTCCTGAAAGCGTCCTCGACCTACCGAAAAATGGTTGTCATAAGTCCATTTGATAATTTTGCCAGATAGCTCGCCGTGGAAGGTGGCCCCAGATTGCAAGCAGGATGTGCCGTAATTGATGCGACGAAAAGTAAGGGCAAGCTCGGGGGTAGAGAGAAACCAATCTCCCAGTTTATCCATGTTAGTAAAACTAACATCTTTGGCCATACGACTCAGGTATGCCTGATCGCCAATTAGCTTTTCCAAGTCTTCCATCCATAGATTGAGATCTGAAAATGGTACCAAGGTCATGGGCTCATCGAGCAGCTTTGTGGGGATGCCTAGATCTTGAATTGTGATCCCGTAGTGCTGCTCCAGTGCCCGAACAAAAGGTTGGAAGAAAATGGATCGAACAAAACCAGCTTGAAACTGAGAATCGGGTAATGGCATGGCACTTCTTTGCTCTTGTGTGGGTTGATTGTTTTAATAATTAGCCTGTATCGATTCAATATATCCAAACATCTGATAATAGTCACTCTTGCTTACATAATCTCACTCACAAAAATAATTTGAAAAAAGCCGACAACTCTTCGTGTTGCGATGCACTCAACTGTGTTGATTCGGCGTTTAGTCTTGCGTTAGTAAATTGGAGAACTGTTATGAGTCTCGTCAGCATGCCTTTTGTCGACAATGGGGTCGATACTGCGCTTCATGTTGTTGCTGCTGTGGTCCTGATTGGATCTGTTGCGGCAGCCGTGTTTGGATTTTGGCGTATCCATGAATTACCGATCCAAAAAGCCCATAAAAATGAACACCACCAAATAGGGTTGATTACTGCCTTGACTTGGATTGGCTTTATTTGGCACTGGGTATGGGTCGTCGCGGTGATCATCGCCTTTGTTGATGGCGAACAAGCCCTTCGCCATATCCGAGATATTTGGAAAGAAAAAGATCTTCAACCTCAACCCGTTGTAAGCAAGTCATCTTTGTCTGAGCCTGTGATCATGACTGAAGAGGAGTCTGAAAATGCTTGAGGGATTGGCGGTATGGGCACTATTTATTTATCTACTTCGTTTTGTCGGGATGCCTTGGAATAAATTCACCAAGTCATTCTCTTATCTAGGCGGAGCGGGTTGGTTGGTATTTGTTTGGATTGGATTGATCACCTTTGCGCCAATGGACATGTCCGGTGGCTCGGTAGTGCAGTCGCCGCACATCCAGCTTCGCCCGGGTTCGACCAAAATCAAAGGCCATGTTGATGAAATTTTGGTACGCCCGAATGAAAAGGTGAAAAAGGGGCAGCTGGTTTATATCTTGGATGATGAACAATACCAGATTGCACTCAATAAAGCCGAGACCCAATTGGGATCTGCCAAGGTAGCTCTGTCGATTGCAAAGGAAGATGTGCTGATTGCCAAGCAAAACCATCATGCGGCCCTGAAAGATATTGAAATTGCACAGAACGAGATAGAAGCGGCGAAGGAAGACTTGGAGTGGAAAGAAACCACGCTGCGCCGTTATCAAGAGCAGAACAGGGTTGTTAAGCACACGATTACCGAAACTCAGATGGATGAGCAACAAACCGCTGTGGATGTGGCAAGAGCTAAACAAGTGACATTGCAGTCACAGTTGGATAAAGCCAAAGTATCCGCTCAGCGTGCTCAACTGGCTTTTGAGAAAGCAGGGCTATCTGTAGAAAGCCGCAAGGTGGATGTGGCAAACAAGCAAGAAGATGTTGCACAGGCGCAGTGGAACTTGGACAACACTCGAGTATACGCCCCAGCTGACGGTTACCTGACCAACTACATCATGCGCGAAGGTCAGTATGTTGGTGTCATGCCGCGTATCCAGATGTATACCGATGAAAAGTATGTCTTGATGCGGGTTAACCATCAGGCAATCCGTAATGTCAAAGTCGGCCAACAAGCTGAGTTCGCCTCACCAGTTTATCCGGGCAAGGTGTTCAGTGCCGAGGTAGAAGGCATTATCGAAGCGACGGGTGAATCTCAAGGCAGTTTGCTGGCAAGGGATGATAACGTTCGCCAGACTACTGGCCAGAATGCCATGAATAAGCACCACTTTGTCCGTTTGAAACTGACCGAGCCCGGTGACTATGACATCCCGGTTGGCTCGGTTGGCCTTGCATGGATAAGTGCAGAGAAGCCGATTGATTTCTTGGCATTTTTAGATGTCATCCGCGGCATTATTATCCGCATGAAATCCCAGATTTATTTCATCTGGTCGATGTAAAACAAACCTTCGCCCGATACAAAGATAAATTGATGGGTGAGATCCCGATTACCGCTCTGGGATAACAAGGTTTCCGAAGCTGCGTTATCCCACTTTAACTACGAAAATGCTGACCGTAGTGGCTGCAATTCTATAGGCTAAGGAATTGCAGCTTTTTTTTATCGGTGACTTGGGTATATAATTGGCGGATTACATGGAGCGTTAATCATGCCTTTAGTTTTTCCGTTTACCTGCCACCTTCGTTTTACGGCTTCCTTCAAGATATCAGCCTCTTACTTGTTTGTCCTTTCCACTGCTTTGGTTTTATTCTCGCCACTTTCGAGTGCCAATCTCCTACAGCAGGATTTTGAATTTGGTGATTCTGTTGACTACATGAGATCACTGTCTGAAGGCTTTGACTGTTCAGCTCTGTACCAAACGGATGATGGTGTTGAGTCTGAAGGAGTTGCATTTTGCTTTGACCAAACCAATCTGTTCAGCACTCAAGATGGAATGCTTACGGCGTTCATATCAGAAGGGGGAGTCGATAGAGTGGAGTATAGGTTGGAAATGACCTTGGCCAATTACAATGCCGTGCTTGCCGGTTTGCGCCGTCAAAACTATGTGTTTGCCCAAGTGACCGTTGGTGGTGAAACGCTTGATGTATTATCCGGCCTTAAAGTGCTAGATCAACAAACCCTTGATGACCAGCTGTTTACCTTGGCAAACCATAGTGATTTTTCGGTGCGGCGAGAATTTATCCTGCTAGATCACCGTAGTTTCAAGCGAGCTCTAAAAGCAGATATTAATAGTGTAGCGAGTTGGTTAGAGCGCAATAATCCTCATAGAGGTTTCGAGCGATTAACACTGGTTCGAGTTACTGTTAAAAACAATGAAATTTTACTGCAAGCGAGCCAGCCGTTTTCAGATTAATCCTTGCGCAATTTCTTGACCGTGGAGATAGGAGTCGGGAAGCGGTTTACCACCCAGTAGGTTGAGATAATAAATGTGGTGATGGTCGCCATTTGAATGAACAAGATCGCTTCCATAGATAACAAGCCGCTGATCATTGCCGCATAGGCAACGAGGAAGGAAAATTCACTGGCTTGGCTGAGTCTGGCACTTAGCTCATGCTGCATAGTGGGCTTTTCTTTGGCCAGTTTCAGCGCGGTGGAGAATCCCCAGTATTTGATCACCACCATCAAGCCACCAAATGCGATACCAAAGAAGGTGTATTGGTTCCATTCGCTGAAATCCATCCTGGCGCCAATGGCAAAGAAAAATAGGATCAGGAAAAATTCCCTCAGTGGTTTCAAATGGACAGATATGGCCTGTGATACCCGGCTGGTCGCAATCGAAATACCCGCAATAAATGCACCGCTCTCGTAGGACAGCCCTACCTGATGGCTCAACTCCGCCCAGAAGAAGCACCACGCCAATGTTGCCAAAAAGCTGTACTCCTGGATTACATCAAACTTCCTAAAAAGCGGCAAAATAATGTAGCGCACACCAATAAACGCGAGAGTACAGATCGCAACGAACTTACCCAGCATTAATAAAAACCCAACCATCATGGCATTGCCACCGTCCATGTTGAGGAAGATGATCACACTGATGGCGATAACGTCCTGAACCAGCAAGATACTGGTGATCACTTCCCCCATACGCTGGTGGTGCAATGTGGTGGTTGGAATGAGCTTAAGGCCAATGACTGTACTGGAAAACATCAAGGCTGCAGCGCAGATCATTGCATCCAGTAGTGACAGCCGGATCGCTAGGCAGAACAGCAAGGTGACAGTGAAAAAGAAGACACAGGTACCAAGGGTGATAATGGCACTTTCTTTGAAAAGGTTGAGCAACTTCCTCGGCTGCAGGTTCAAGCCAATTAGAAATAGCAAGAGAATAACGCCGATATTGCCGATTTGGGTAATGTGTTCGGCATTGGGGATCAGGTTAAAGCCGTATGGGCCGATGACGACTCCGGCAGCAATGTAAGCCAAGATTATGGGTTGGCAGGCATATAAAAAAAGCGTACCCAAGATCGCTGCGCTGATAATGATCGCGCATAGCTCGAAGATGATGGGGGCTAATTCAATCGGCATACCAATACAACCGCATGAGAGACATCCTGCAACATGGTGTCACATAAGTTTGGCTCATCTTGTTCTGTTACGCCTAAGCGTCTGGTTGCACTCAGATGTTGTTAGAGGTGGTAGCAGAAAAAGGCATCTTAATGTGATTAGTGTCACGGAATGGTGTGCGATTTATTGCTCCGTGAATATACAGAATGCTATTCTTTATTTCGTAATGGTTCTCAGCAATATGGATGTTGCTTGATTAGGCTTAATTTGCTGCGGGCTGATGCCCGCTTTTTTTTCATTAAGCACAGTAATCACTTTTATGGCAGAGTAGTCTTAATCTCTATCGATTGGCGCTTAGGATGAAGCATATGCCCGGCTCAAATGTCTCTGTTTTTGACTCAACCCTCTACTCCCCGCTTTTTACCCAAAATGAAATGAAGCGGATATGGTCAGACGACAACCTTATCCAAACATGGTTAACCTTCGAAGTAAGCATTGCCAAGGTTCAGGCTGAGCTTGGGCTTATTCCACAGCAAGCTGCTGCCTCGATAGAACAGGTTTGTAAACCAGACATCATCGATTGGCCGCGCCTTGCTAATGACACCCAGCGTGTCGGAATGGCCATCAAACCGCTGGTTGATCAGTTAACTGACCAAGGTGATGAGTTAGTCGAAAAGTATTTGCATTGGGGATGTACTACCCAGGATCTGCTCGACACCAGTTTGGCGATGCGGGTAAAGCAATCACTAGACTTGGTACGAATTCAACTTGTGACCCTCGGTGATCAGCTTGAAAGTATGGCGCTTTCCCACAAGCACACTGTGATGGTAGCGCGAACCAATGCAATGGACGCCCTGCCGACTACCTGGGGTCTACAGGTAAGCAGCTATCTGCAGGAAATTACTCGTCATATCGTCCGTCTTGATGAACTTTACCCACGGGCAACCACAGGTATGTACGGTGGGGCTGTGGGGAATTTATCCTCGATTGGCCCTCAAGGGCTAGCCGTTCGTAAAGGTCTATTTTCTTCCCTTGGCCTGACAGAGCCAAAAGGCTTGGGTAATGCTAGCTTGGATAACATTGCCGAGCTCATCCAGTTCTTTGCTTTGATCCACGGTACCTTGTGTCGCATAGCCAATGACACAGAAACCATGGGGCGGGCATCTATTGCCGAAGTTCACGAGGGTGAATCGGGAGGGGGCTCAAGTACAATGCCGCACAAAGCCAATCCCCGTGCAGCCAATATGATTCAGACTCTGTCACGTATGGGGTGGATGTACGCTAGCAGTGCGCCGAACTTGATGGATCAGCATGATGTCCGCTCTGCCTCGATGCGGGTGTTGAACTGGAGTTTGGTGCCAGAATCGTCTTTGGCTGTTTCGACAGCATTGGAACGCGCTCAGAGACTGATAGGTAACCTTATGATCAATAAGCAGCGCATGCGTGATAACTTTGAAGCATCCCGTAACTTCATTATGTCGGAAGCGGTAATGATGAAGGTGGCTGAAAAAGCCGGTCGCGGTGAAGGTTACAGCAAGGTCAAATCAGCGATTGCTAATGCCCCAGCTGAGGGAAGCTTGGTTGAGGTGCTAAGACAGGATCATGAGGTGTCAGCTATCTTGTCTCCAGCAGAGATTGATGAGGCATGTGACCCGCAACATTATCTCGGCTGTAATGATGAGTTGATCGATGAAACGGTCGCTCAGTATCACAAGGTGATGAAGCAATAATTACGCTGTAAGTGTGTACCAAAATTAGTCTCTAAGAGCCAGCTTACAAACGCTGGCTCTGTTTTATCTTCAAAATCTCCAAAGGATACTTATTCGTTCTCGCTCCCCCCAGTTAACTCTGTATTTGCCATCTTGCGGTATCGCTCTAACCTTAAACCTTAGAGTAGAGCAGATGAACCCAGCCTATGAGTAGTAGCAAAGATCCTGTTGTTCCTTTGATCAAGTCCGGTTATGCCCGAGTATTGGTAGAGATATTTTACGAATACAACCATGACCCCCACCAAGCGATTAAAGACTCAGGGCTTCCGCCGGATCTGTTTGATTTAGACCAAGAGTTCCTCCCCCAGGAGCCAATGAAAAAGCTGATATACCTCCTGGCAAACCAGCTGGGGATCACTCAGTTTGGTGATATTTTGCGAACCGCAATCAGGCGTAAAGCAATCCCGCGGCTAATAGGGGAATTTTCACAATGCAAAACGGTTAAGGAGGCTTTAGAGCTTAGTCAGGCAGTATTTCTTTATGATTCTACCGTTGCCAATGTGGGGTTGGAAACCAATCACGGCAGAACATGGTATTGGTGCAAACGTAAAGTCGATGAAAGTGCCTTGTTCTTGTGGTCTGAAATTTGGGCAGTGCTCTACGCAGTGGAGTTTATCAGTGTGCTGACGCAAAGAGACTGGCTGCCCGCTCAGATTAAAATCCAATCAGACAATGCGGATGTTTATCAATCGATTCTTGGTAACTCGATCCAGTATTTTGTCGGCAATGAGCGCGTTGAATGGCTAATTGATGATGAGGTGTTGGCGTTGCCGCTTAGAATAAGCCCCAAGGCATTTGAAGAAAAGAAGCCATTGGTTAGTTGGCATGCTAATTTTACTGACCGTGTTTTTACTTCATTGTTACCTTATGTCCGCGAGCATAATCTCACACTCGAAGAAGCCGCTGAACTGCTCAGTATGACCCCCCGGACATTGCAGAGAAGGCTGACTGAAGAGCGCACCAGTTTCAGGCGAATTAAAGATAACCTCCTCTACACGGTTGCCGCGGATATGATGGGCGAAAATTTGTCCCTTACCCATATTGCCAACCAGTTGGGCTACTCCAATATCGCTCATTTTTCCCGCTCTTTTAAGCGCATCAGTGGCCTTACCCCGAAGGTTTATCAGAAAATCATTCTGAGTTTGAATGATGAGCCGTAATTTAAGCCCGTGTTATCAGGCGATAAACCCTTAACCCTACCTTAATATAAGCCAGTTAACTTGTCCGCCTCCCTCAAGTTCTTATCTTATTTATTCAGGGATGAAATGTATTTTTGAATACCCCTGCGGTATGTGAGTGCCAATATATCAAGTGATGTGGGTGCCTTATTCCACATGCCGTGTATAGCTAAGGTTTATGTCGTATACGGTATGTCGGTTTTGCATTTATCCGTTTGGCGTAACGACACAATGGTTGAGGTTGCATTCATATTTTCAATATGAGCCGTAAATTGTCGCACCTATTTGCGTGACTTGCGTCACGGTCATTGATTTTTAGAGTTATTACTCTAAAATTGGCAAATCAAGCCATTTAATCAGGCATATAGGTATTTTAACAATGAGATTAACGCCAGCTGCGGTGCTTACCTGCTGGGCAATGGTGGTGGTACCGGCATCGTCAAGTGCCAACACCATTATTGATAATGACCCACATTACAACTCAATCGGAGGCTCCGCGTCAGCACAGGCGAAACACCCTGTTAGCTTTCTGGATGCATGGCAGGCAGTCGTGGGCCAGAATGATGGCTTGGCTGCTGAACGGGCGAATATTGAGCGTACCGAAAATATGCAGGATGCTGCAAAAGACTTGTATCTTCCTTCTATCACGGCGACGGCAAAATATACTCGGCTTGATAAACCCATAGAAATCAAACCGTCTGATTTAATTGACAGTATGCCGATAGGTGGCGTTATTCCGACTTCGCCTATTGTTGACCAGTTGTTTACCTCACAGCTCACTAACCGTGAAGTGTTTACCAGTTCAATACGCGCGGTATGGCCGATCTTTACTGGTGGCCGAATTACAGCAGCACAAGACATTGCCAAGAGCCAAACCGAAGAAGCAAACCATTTATTGGCGATGAAGCAGCAGGCAACTTTTGAAGACCTTTCAAAATTTTATTTTGGCGTTGCACTTACTCAAAAAGTGTTGGAAACGCGTATCGAGGTTGAAAGTGGTCTGAAAAAACATTTTGAGCGTGCCCAAAAGCTTGAACAGCAAGGACAGATAGCCAAGGTTGAGCGTCTTCAGGCTCAAGCGTCTTACGATAAAGCACGAGTCGAGCGTCAGAAAGCTCAACGTGATATGGAGATTGCCCAAGTTGCATTGACCAAACTGCTGAAAGTCAGTTCGCCGGCAGTCCCGACTTCCTCATTGTTTGTCAATGAGTCGTTGCCTCCTATGTCGGCGTTCATTGAAAAGACACTGGCGGGCTATCCGGGGTTGCAAATTTTGGATGCTAAGAAGAAGCAAGCGCAAGGCCTGATGGCGGCAGAGAAGGGTAAGTACTACCCGGAAGTGTATCTATACGGTAACTATAACCTGCATGAGGACGATACTCTTGCCGCGAAAACGGCACCTGATTGGGCTGTTGGAGTGGGAGTGAACATTCCTCTGCTCGATAGCTCTGGTCGTTCGGGCAAAGTAAAAGCGGCACACAGTGCTGTTACGCAAGTTAATTACTTACGTGCGCAGGCTGAGCAGGATTTGACGGTATTGGTTGAGAAAACCTACCGCGAGGCGATGCAGTCGCTGGAAGAATACAACGGATTAGCTTCAAGTTTGGATTTGGCCAAAGAAAATGTCAGCTTGCGTGAAAAGGCCTTTAGCCAAGGCTTGTCGACATCTTTGGATGTGGTCGATGCCGAGCTGTATCTGGCCAGCGTCAAAACGCAGCGGGCAGCTGCAGCATATCAATATGTTATCTCTTTGACTCGCTTGTTAGCAGTCAGCAGTGAAATCAATAGTTTTAAACAATATCAGCAATATCAAGGGTTAGAGGTTCAGTCATGAGAAACGGCAAATCAAAAGCGACGTTGATCGCCACTGCAGTGTCAGTAACCGCAGTGGTTGGATGGCTGGGTTATGAATTCTGGGCAGGGTACCAACCAACACCGATTCGTATGCAAGGGCAAGTTGAAGCTCAGCATTACAATATTTCTTCCAAAGTGCCTGGGCGTATTGAACAAGTTCTTGTGCGCAAAGGCGATATGGTGGCAAAAGGGGAGTTGATCTTCACGCTTTCCAGCCCGGAAATTGATGCCAAACTCGAGCAGGCTCGTGCGGGTGAAGAAGCCGCTGATGCAATGTCACAGCAAGCGGAAAAAGGTGCCCGTGAGCAGGAAATTGCTGCTTCGCGCGATCAGTGGCAAAAAGCCAAGGCAGCTGCTGCTCTTATGCAAAAGACCTACCGCCGAGTAGATAACCTTTATAAAGAAGGTGTTATGGCAGAGCAAAAGCGCGATGAGGCTTACACTCAATGGCAAGCAGCACGTTATACCGAGCAAGCAGCCTACCAGATGTATACCATGGCCAAAGAAGGTGCGCGAGTTGAAACGAAACGCGCTGCTGCGGAAAAAGCCCGTATGGCCGCTGGCGCAGTTGCTGAAGTAGAAGCTTATGCGGCTGACACCCAGATATCTAGCTGGTTTGATGGGGAAGTGAGCCAGGTGCTATTGCATGAAGGTGAGCTTGCTCCGCAAGGTTTCCCTGTTGTTAGTGTTGTCGACATGGACGATGCCTGGGCACTTTTCAATATCCGAGAAGATAACCTGAAGCATTACCCGCAGGGGAAAGAATTTGAGGCGAAGATCCCTGCTCTGGGGGATGAGTCTTATACCTTCAAGGTGACTCATGTCGCGGTGATGGGTGACTTTGCTACATGGCGTACGACGGATGCAGCCCAAGGATTTGATATGCGTACGTTTGAAGTGGAAGCTCGTCCGGTTACGCCTGTTGAAGGGCTTCGTGTTGGCATGAGCGTGATTGTTAGCGAATGAAGATTCAACTCGCACGTGAATGGCGCTTGATCCGGGAAGAGCGCTGGCTGTTGTCATTAACAACTTGGCTACCGCTGGTGCTGTTTACTGTCATTTGGGCCATTTTTTCCTCGGGGATCGCCAGAGACTTACCCGTCGGCGTGGTCGATTTAGATCACAGCCAACTGTCACGTCAGTTGGTGCGTTATTATGATGCCAACCCGACTTTGGCAGTGTCTAACGCCTATTCTTCCGTGGCTGAAGGCAGCCACGCTTTGCGAGGTGGGGATATTTATGCGCTGGTGGTGATCCCGACAAACTTGGAACAAGACACCAAGCTCGGAAAATCACCCACAGCCACTGTTTTCTATAACAGCCAGTTTGTACTGATCGGAAAATTGGTGAAATCGGCGGTTGTACAGGCTCAGGGGACGCTTAATGCCCAAATAGACACCTTACGGAATATGGTTTCTGGGAGCCGGGTTCCCCAACAAGCGTTGGGGCAAGCGGTACCGGTTAGAAACCAGATAACGCCGTTATATAACGCCAACAGCCACTATGGCCAGTTCTTGGTCTCAGCGACTATCCCGGCAATCTGGCAAATTGCGATTGTTATCACCACCATCATAGCCTTGTCGGCGGAGCAGCGTAAGGATGGGATCAGAGCATGGCTGGGCGATACGCCTAAGCGTAATCTCATCGCTAAGCTTATGCCTTATACCGTACTGTTTTTCGTGCAGGGCATTCTCTTTGTACTGGCTTTGTATCATGAGCTTAACTGGCCAATGCATGGGCAGTGGTGGATTTTACTGCTTGCCCAATTACTGATGGTGCTAGCCTGCCAGGGTGTCGCGTGCCTGTTCTTCCTGTTTACCTTGGATGCCACAAAGGCAATGAGCTTGGCTGCCGGCTTTACCGCGCCCGCATTTGCTTTTGTGGGGGTGACTTTCCCAGCTACAGATATGCCTAGTTTCGCGCTGGTCTGGCGAGCAATGTTGCCTGCAACCCATTACTTGGATGTTCAGTTGCATCAGGTGAACCATGGCATGACTTTTCTGCAGGAAATCCCTCAGTTACTTTGCTTGCTGACATTTCTTGTGACTTGGATTTTGTCTGCTAGGCGGGTTGGCCATTTGAGTAAGATACCGGAGGGGGAGGTATGAGTTGGCGTTCGTTATTTAAGTTTGAGCTGATGGCTATCTTTACCAACCCATCGATTCTCTTTACCGTGTTTGGTGGAGTGCTGATTTACTCGTTTCTTTATCCACTGCCATATACCCAACAATTGCCACGAGAGCAGCAGATTGTGGTAGTGAACTTGGATCAATCAGAGTTAGGACGCAAGCTCGAGCGCATGGTTGATGCCACTCCGCAGGTGATCATCACAGCCAGGGCTGAGTCGGTGAATGCTGCCAAAGATCTCGTGAACCAAGGCAAGGCGCAAGGACTATTGGTGATCCCGAAAGACTTCCAGCGGGATGTTTTACTTGGAAAAAGCCCGACATTGGCATACGGCGGTGATGCGGCATACTTTCTCGTGTACGGCACCATTGCAGAAGGCATAGCCACAGCAGCCGGTACATTGGGGACAGAGGTAAAAGTAGCGAGAATGGTCATGACGGGCAGTGATATGGCATTGGCCGCAGAGCATTACACTGCCATAAAACTCAATGCCCAGCCTGTCTTCAACCCGACCATGGGCTATGTGGATTATGTTGTACCAGCTGTATTTGTATTGATTCTGCATCAAACACTGCTGATTGCGGTTGGTTTACTTGGAGGTGGTCAGAACGAGTATCAGCGTGCCGGGCAGAGTGGCTATTGGCTCCACTATCCAGCAAGGCGTATTGTATTGGTGCGCGGCATAGTGTTTACCCTTATCTACCTGCCGTTAGTTATGTATTACTTTGGCTTTAGCTTTAGTTATTACAATATTAGCCGTTTAGCATCGATGAGTGATTTGCTGCTGATTACAATGCCATTTTTATTGTCAGTGATCTTTCTAGGCATGATATTGGGGCAGTTGATCCCAAGGCGAGAACTAGCGACAGTGGTGGTGTTGCTAAGCTCTTTACCGCTGGTATTTTCGACTGGATTTATCTGGCCGGTTGAAATGATCCCTGCGCCAATTTCATTGTTAGCTCAACTTGCTCCTTCTACTCCAGCTATTAATGCCTTTTTGCGGCTGAACCAAATGGGTGCGGACTTTAATCAAGTATTAGCTTTATGGGGACAGCTGTGGCTACAGGTCATCATATATGGAGTTATTGCAGCAAGGTTAATGCTGAGAATTAAGCGGAAAACCAAACTTGCAGTTAAACGATAAAAGAAAGAGTGATGTAAAATATGAGCATCACTCTTTTAATTTTATCTAAATTAATGTGTAATTAATCCTAGTTAATGTTTACTGCTTCTATTCAACTTTAACTAAAATACTAGAGTCAGTATGAGATACAGACTGACCATAAATATCCAACAAGGTAGTTTGTGAATAAGTCATTTTGTCATCTTCAATCTGAATGCTCATGGTAAAGTCTGTGGTGGTGGCATTTTCTTTCATGTAGTCTGACTCAGCAATCCCACGCTCTGAAGCGACTAAAGTCATATGGTCGCCAGCAGCCCCTTCAGCTGTTACACAAGTGTTCCTAGGCACACAGAATGAGTTGTACACCTTCTGGTTGGCTTTATCATAGACAAAGTAACCACGCTGATCATGGAACTTAGAATCGTCCTCCTTACGGAAGACTTCCTGCTTGTAATAAAGCGCGACAAGGTACTGGTCACTGGCATTAGTCGCATCTGCGGCCACCTCAAAAGTCATTGTTTCATAGAAAGGTGTGACGGCTGGAGAGCCTGCGGCAACGTCTAGATCTTTCTGAGCCGGAGCGATATCGACACCGCCAGCATCAGCAGAAATCCAGGTGCCAACTAATTGTGCTAACGGTCCGAAGTCCATGCCATCAATGATTGTACTTTCATCGCTAGCAAAAGCGGGTAGGGAAAGTGCAGCCGATATACCAAGAGCAATAATTGTGTTTTTCATATTGAGCTTCCTTTTGGTTTTTTCATTTAAGATGAATTAATTCTTGTTATGGCGGCTACTTTACATGAATGAATAATGGTTAATTATTGATCTGTGTTAATTATTGGTTGTGTAAATGGCTTTTATGTTTTAACTATGTGATGAAGGAATGCTTAGAAAGTAATCCCTTACATCCTGAATTATATTGAAATATCTATAGTATCTAAGGCTAGGTCAATAAAAGGTCGAAAAAGCCACTAAAGCAATAAGTGGCTTTGAAGTTTAAGTGATTAAAATAATTCCACTTCAATATGCTGGGTTGCAAACGTGAATATTGAAATGTTTTTACTCGATAACTCTTTGTTAATGCTTTCCGAACGTGATGAGAAAAAGACTTCAACAAAGCAAGAGCTGTAGTCTGATTTTAAATTATCAACATTTTTATTAAAAAGGGTGTTGATATTTTTTTGATAATCACCAGTTAGAACACCTTCACCATTAAGGGAATATATTGAATCAATGTTTGTAGGAGCATAGTCATTAAAGGCTGTGCAGTATAAACTCTCTGCTGTGTATTCATAACTATGGTTTTGGTTTTTGTATAGTGTTATGGAAACTTCATCTCCATTTGCAACTCCCGCGACACCAAATGCTTGTGGCAGAGAGTCTATGCTACCTTCGGATACAAGTTCGCTATTACGGGTATAGCTGAATTCATAGCTGCTGGCATTATTGGGTAGTGTGTAACTGTAACTGGTTCCAAATTCAACCGAGTAATCCTCGTTAAGATCAACTTTTTGACCATCAGCAAATAGAGCAATTTTATCGAGATGATCAACAAACAGCCCTACTTGAGGGTTATCATAGTTGTATATTCTTGTGACACCAGTAACTGCCTGACTTTTGCTGTTGAGAATGATATTTGTATTGAAGTTCAATTCATTGGTGTTATGACCACTACTAGCACCTGAATTCTGAGTTGTTGCTGGAATGCTGACGATATTTCCTGAGTTCGCTGAGGTATCGTTATTGCTTGTATTTTCGCTTCCTCCACTACCACCACCGCATGCTGTTATCAAGAAAACAGATAGTGAAGTAGCTAAGCTTTTTGACAAAGTGTTCATCCAAATCCCTTTTATATTCGATGTACGACAACCTCAATGTTAACAGTAGGTTGTGGGCGATTTTATGCATGTAAGGAGATGGAGTTTACGTTTTACGAGGTGCTTCGAAATTTTGATAATAGACAAGAAAACGCCAGTGATGAGTATCTCAAACTTAGGTTGAGGGTGTGAAGGGAGGTGAGTGACTATTGACCGAAACCGCCAGTGCTTAAATATCACTGCAATTTCTTGATATAAAAGGGGAAGAATGAAGGTGGAAAATGAATACTTCCACCTTGATTGCATTATAAATACAGTTACTGTGCTGGCGTCGGAGCCTGATAAGCTTTTGTTCCATATAACGGGACAGTCGAAAGACTATGCTTGAAGCTACCTTCAGTCTCTTTCGTGGTATATGAAAGGTAAAGTAGCGTCTGGTTCTCAGCATCATAGATGCGTCTGACTTTCATCGTTTTGAAGAAGATGCTTTTGGATTTTTTGAACACCACTTCGCCAGATTTAGATTTATCGATCTGCGCGATCATCTCTGGGGTAATATCACCGGTTTGACGACAAGAAATGGAGCTGTCACTTGGATCGGCTAGGCTTAAGTTTGCCTCGATAGAAGCGATATGACAGGTTACACCGGTGACAACATCATCTTTCAAATGCCCGATTTTGATATCCTTCATGGTGAACATGCCAAGGCTGACATCACCAACTTCATCATCTGAACAACCGCTCAAAGCAGTGGTTGCGGCTAGCAGGCCCGCAAGCATTAATTTTGATTTCATTATTATTTCTCCATCATTTTTCATCATGATAGCAGCAACTTGGCGCTAATTTCTATTTCCTCGGTGCTAGAGATGAAATTCTCTCTAACGTGGCGTGCGAATTTGTGCTTCATCAAACCGTCGTATTACGCTCATTTATTTGCCGTAAAAGTGAAACGGTTCGGTCATCTGTCTGTTTCATAATTTTCATTCACGACTTGAATGATTAACAGGTAATAACATGGAAGTGACAAGTCCTTTCCGCCTTCCCCGCAAGACACCATTCGGTGTAGGGGAGCATGTTACTGAGTGGGCGACAGGGTTAAAAAAGCTGGATCAATTTTACGCTGCTCGCCCTGTGGGTGGTGATGTGTCTGTTTTTCTCCGCTATGCCTTAGACACGTTAGGTATTCAGTATTCGATTAAGCAGGGATCGCTGGCACAAATCCCTGCACTGGGGGCGACCGTTGTGGTGGCTAACCACCCGTTGGGTTGTGTTGAAGGCGTTATCTTGGCGGAGTTGCTTCGCTCAGTCCGCAAAGACATCAAAATTCTGGCCAATCACTATTTGAAAACAGTTCCAGAGCTGGATGAGTTGTTTATTGGGGTTGATGTCTTTGAGGGGCCGCAAGCGGTTAAGGCGAATGTGAAAGCGTTACGGGAAGCAAATAAGCATCTTGCCAATAGCGGGTTGTTGTTGATCTTCCCGGCTGGGGAAGTATCAGCCTATGATCATAAATCGCGAAGTATCACTGATAAAGATTGGAGTCACTCAGTGAGTCGGTTGATCAGTAAAAACAAGGCGACGACTGTACCGGTTTATATTGATGGTAAGAACAGCCGTAAGTTTTATATGGCAGGTCGGATCCATCCGTTGCTACGAACCCTAATGCTTGGGCGTGAGTTGCTCAATAAGCGTGATAGGCAAATTAACTTGGCTATTGGCGAGAGTATCAGCTTTAAGGAAATCAAAGGGTTTGAAGACCATAAGCAGTTGGTCAATTATCTTCGGCTAAATACCTACCTACTAGGAAGCCAGTTGAGAAGTGCCCAAAAACCCGTGTTGGCAATCAATGATAAAAATGCTGAACCCATTGTCTCTAAGGTTGAATCAGAAAAGCTAGTCTGTGAGATAAGCCAACTAAACAGCAGCGAGCATTTACTTTCATCAGGTCAGTTCGATGTCTTTTGTGCATTAGCCGATCGCATTCCTTCTATGATGATAGAGCTAGGGCGGATCAGGGAAGTAAACTTCCGCGCGGTTGGTGAAGGTACAGGAAAATCCACAGATATTGATGAGTTTGATCAGTACTACCATCACCTTTTTGTTTGGGACAGAGAAAACCAATGTTTGGTTGGTGCTTATCGCCTGGGCTTAGTCGATAAAATATTAGCGGCGAAGGGGGTGAGCGGCCTCTATTCCCGTACTCTGTTTAAGTATGATGAGCGTTTTATTCGCCAACAGGGAAATGCAATTGAGCTTGGACGCTCTGTCATTTCGGCTGAATACCAAAAAAGCCTAAGTGCCTTGTTGTTACTATGGAAAGGGATTGCCACATTTGTCTCTCGCCATCCGGATTACACGCATTTGTTCGGGCCTGTCAGTATAAGCAATGATTACAGTCCGGAAGCCCGTCACCTTTTGGCTGAGAGTATGGCTGTACACCATTATGATGTGCAAAGTGCCAAGCTGGTTTCACCGAGCAATCCGCTGTTACCCAAGGCGCCTTCATTCTGGCAAACAGATATGCTTTCGTCTTTGGCGGATATTCAATTGCTCTCTAAGGTGATCTCACGCCTTGAAGGAGGCAAGGGGGTACCTGTGCTTCTGAGACAGTATCTTGGTCTGAATGGCAAGTTGGTGTGTTTTAATGTCGATGCTGATTTCAATGATGCCCTAGACGGGCTAATCGTTGTGGATTTGCGCGGTGTACCGGCTAAAACCTTGGGAAAATATATGGGAAAGGCTGAGGCAAAGACTTATCTGGGGCGGTTTGGACTGAATAAATAGATTATGTCTAGGCGGAGGGAAGAAGGGCTTCCCTCCGTCGTGTGAATGGCATTTTCAGCTACATATCTTCGTTTTCTTTGATATGACTAAGTTGCCAGAGCTTTTCTGCTTTACTGCCGATTAGCCAGAAGCTAAGAGCCAGCAAAGCAAAGAAAATCGTCTTGTGCATGGCATCCCAGAAATACTCAAAGTAACGGGTGTACAGGTTAATTAGCAGGAAGGTGATACCAAAACTGCGGGTCAGTTTGTCGGCATGTTTGATGCCGTGGTATAGCAAGCCGATACACACTAAGCCTGAAAGTAACGCCCAAGGAAGGAATGAGACTTGCGATACCTTCGACCAGGTTGCAGCATTGGTGTGGTTTCCAAATAGCGAGACCAACCAAAGCGCAAACAGCAAGTAAAACAAGCCAATGAACCGGGTAGGTTCTTGCAGGTAGGCAAACCTGTTAGTCGCTACGGGTGTCCCGACCGCAATATCAGCCTTACTTTCTTTGTTTTGGGCAAAAAAACACGCAGTAGCCAGGACAATCAAGCCTATGAGAACCAATCGCCAAGCCATGTTGAGTCCCATGAAGTAGTCTGACGGTTCGGCAAAATAGCTGGTTTGCTCCAGTCCCCAAGCGGCAAAACTTAGCAGCGCGAAAATCCAAACCAGCATACTGGATAGACGAAAGCCGATGGCACCATAAATGAATGTTAATCCGAGCAAAAAGAAAGCTATGTGGGTGTCTGCAAACAGTGCTGTTTCTCTTAAGAAGCCAACAGAAACTGCGGTCCATAAAACCCCGAAGAAATACATGGCTTCATTGCTGAAATATTTCTCTGGGTAGCGACGCCGGCGTTTCACGCCAAAAGCAAAGGAGCCGACGGCTAACCCAGCACTAATGACCGAGAGTACACTAGCAGGTGTATCAATGAGATTTGCCAGCAATGCCATTAGGTAGTCGTCAGCCAAAAGCACGCCAATCGAAATCACAAAGCAGGTGATAGCAATCCAAAATGAATACACTGCCAGCAGCTTCCAATCAAAGCCAACGACCTCATAACTGTTGCGCAGTGATTCAGCGGTATCGGCATTGATCCGTTTATCTTTTTCCCACTGGGTAATAGCCTCATTGAGGGTTTTGGCTTGTCGTTTGTTTATTTTCATAGCGAAACACAACTTGGGTCTTGTGAACCTGTCTTTGGAAAATAAAGCGCAGCCAAATGGCTGCGCATGGAATCTGGTAGGTTTGCTGAGCTTACTGGCTATCTTCAGCGGCGACTTCTTCAGGCGTAAAAGTCAAAATGTGCTGCTTTGAAGTCAAGGTTAAGATGTTGTTTTCCAAAGCCGCATTGTTCCACTCCTGGAGAGATTGAGTCATGATGGCTTCAACAGTTGCCTGATCATCTTGGATACAAGCCATTTTGGTAGAGCCCATGCCGGTAAGGCGAATTCTATTTCCGTCTGCTAACTCAATTTGGCCAAAGAAGCGGTTGCAACCACCAAACCCCGAGACCTTTAAGTCAGCATCTACGGCCATGCCCGGTACAATACGAGGTTCTGTAATGGTGATTTCTTTACCGTCGACCCTAGTCAATACCCAACTTTGTTGTAGGTTTTTGGCTGAAAAGCCTTGTTCTAGTTCAGCATCACAACCCGTGAGTAGAAAGAACAGGGGAGCCAAAATAAGTAGCCACTTTTTCATATACATTACCTCAGAGGTTTGCCGTGTTAAGGGCTTAAGTCAACGATAGCTTGATGAATAGTTGTTTTGAATAATAGTAGCACTACCAAGCATTTATCTAGAAATATCAATAGTGACCACGGCCAAAAAAGTTAACTTCACCTTGTTTGTGGTGGAAGCCACTTTCTTTGTCCTCATCAAACTTCAGTAACGCCCGCTGTGCATCACAATAACTGCCATGCATTGCGAATGCTTCTCGGCTGGTATCAATGGCTCTTTCAGCCATACGCCGAGTTTCAGTTGTCGCTTGGCTATCACTAAACAATACTTGCTGCTGGCTGAGTAAGGTTTCCATCTCTTTCAAGCATATCTGCTCATTGTCCGGTAATGCGTTACTTGCAGTTGCCAATAAAGGGAGTAAAGCCGAAACAAGAAGGAGTACTCTTACTGCTGTCATCTTAGTGTGCCGTTTAGAATGGGATGAATTATAATACACTGTTCATTAAAGGCAAGTGTATAGTTAAAGTGCTGTTTTGTTATGATATTAATGGTTAGATGAGAGGCAGTTTCTCTAGGCAATGTCTACATAAACACGTACCTGATGGAATGCCTGAAGTATCACGCTTGGTTAACTCGAAGCACCAACAGGTCTCTTTCCCTGCGCTGATTTCGCAATAGGCCGGTTGGCCACACTGGCTACAAGTGTGGGTAGATTGATGTCCTTGAATTTCATGTATCTTTTGTTCTTGTTCAGAATCACTCATGGTACGCCACGCCGTTAGTTCAGACATCGTTCGGTGGCATCCGCTACAGATACCTTCATTGTTTTTACATTTTGCTACGCAAGGGGTTTTCACGGCTGATAATACTTCGTTATGTGCTTGAAACGCACAAAATAGCATATACCCAAGTGACTTCAAGTTGGAGGGCGGGGTGTTTATGTGTTTCTTTGGTTATCTCAGTCCCAGTACCTTAAAAGGTACCGGGACACTAAGCATGTTTATTAACTTACTTCCCGCTTTCGCCAAATCGTCATTTCAGATACCGAGTGCTGGAACTTGCGTTTGGTCTCTCTGATCACAAAGGGAATTTCTTTCACTGCGATGAGTTCAAAGTGTGGGATGAGGGTTTCGGTCAATCCATCAAGGGTAGTGAAGTTTTCACCGTTGACTTTGATCCCCCCTAACCAATTGGCTTTGTCAGTGTATTCTTCAAGCCAGGTATAAGGCGAAGCGATAACAAGGTATCCGCCAGAGGCGAGTCGCTCATGGATGGTTGTCAAAAACTGTTTTGGGTTACCTAAGCGGTCGATCAGGTTTGAGGCGTAGATCAAATCGTACTGGTTGAACTGAGGTTTTAAATTACAGGCATCACCCTGCACAAAATTTACTTTAGCCGCTATGCCCTGATAACCGAGCTCGGTCAAAGTGACACATTTGAACTCGACTAAATCGCCTTCTGTTCTTATGGTGTAGCGCTTTTCACCTTGCTCGGTCAGTGAGTAAGCTTGTTGAATGAAGCGTGCGGAGAAGTCTATGCCGTCGACGTAATCAAAAGTCTTGGCAAGCTCGAAAGAAGCCCGCCCGACTGAACAGCCGATATCTAGAGCTCGTTGGTGATGAGTAAGTTGAATCTCCTGCAAGCAAGCCTGTACGCCATGGATACAAAAGTTAGGGACAGAAAAATACTCATTGCCGTAGTGGAATTCTAAATACTGCGAAATCAGCTCATCGGTTTCATAGACATTTAAGCTAGCCATGGTTTCAGGGGCTTGTTGGGATTCGACATATCGAAATCCCGCGTGTTGGTAAAAATGGCGACGGAAGGCATAACGTGAAGCCTTAATAGACTCATTTCCTGTAGAAATCCATGAGCCGCCTTTTATCAGATTATGCTTGCCATCAAAAGTTGGTGTGGAGAAATCATCGTATAACGGGTGAACCTTAAACCCCTGGAATCCGTCAATACTGGTTTCTGTCCACTGCCAAACGTTACCGATGATATCGCAGAATCCTTCATGCTCAAATCTATCTACAGGGCAGGAAGAAGCATAATATCCTAACTCAATATTACCCGGGGCCTCATCCCAATGCGGTGAATCTGTTTCGATGTTCTGTCGTAGCAAATACCATTCAGCTTCTGTCAAAAGTCGTATTGGGCGCTGTGCCAGTTCAGCTTTCCAGTTACAGAATGCTTTAGCTTCAAGCTGATTGACTTCGACTGGCCAGTTAAGTGGTAGTGGAATTTCTGCAGTGAGGTTACGCTGGAACCATTGCCCGTTTCTTTCACGCCAAAAACGGGGCATGGTGGCCTGAGTATAATTTAGCCATGCTTTTCCTTCGTCATCCCAATAACGCTGGTGTCGATATCCATCAGCTTTAACAAAAGCAAGGTATTCTTGGTTTGAAACCAGAAACTTTGACGCTTTGAAATCGGCGACTTGATACGCTTGACTGCCGTATTCATTATCCCAGCCATAGGTATTTTCCTGCTCGGATTTGCCGAGGGAAATATGCCCTCCAGCAACACTCAGCAAGCAATTCTCTGGGGCGCTGCCCATATCAGTGCATGCTGGCCATAGAGGAGATGGCGTTACATCTCTAAGAGGGAGCTGTCGAATAATCACCGATGAGGTTTCAAGGTGGATGCGTTCATGCTCTATCCCCATCAGGATGATCCAAGCCGGATCCTCCTCACTGATAGGGAGGGCAAGAGGCATCTCATCGATGACCTGATTCACACATTGTTTTACCAGCTCTCTGTACTGCCTGACTTCTCCCACGGTGGGCCATTGGTAGTGGGTTTCATCGAGATCATCCCAAGACATCTCATCAACCCCAATGGCAAACATGGACTCGAAATGAGGATCTATACGATGGTCGATATATTTTCCTAGCTTGAGCTTGTTGATGTAGAAGGTGGCGGTATGACCGAAGTAGAAAATTAATGGGTGGCGAAGCGGCTCGGCTTTGACAAAATAAGCCTTGTCATTGTTGATGACACTAAAAAGAGATTCATAGAGCTCCCAGGTGTGATTAAAAGCGAGTTTGAGTTCTTGGCGTTTTTGTTCGATGTCGCTACCAGTGAGAGGAACGGTACGGCTTGCATACTTTGGAACCTTATCCATTGAAACGCTTTCCTTTTTAGTTATTTTTCAGACAACCTGAAATTAAAGATAGACAAAGAAAAGCACGGTCATCAAACATAAAATATGTCAATGCAAATTAATGTCTTACTGAGAAATTTCGATGTTTTTGCTGACATAAAAGTGCAAAAAACTTTGCCATAATTATTAGGTAGTAATTTTCTTTGTTGGCAAATGGAAGAATAGATGGGACAGGTTTCTTCAAGAAAATGGCAGGTACCGACTTGGACCTTGGTTGCAGTTGGTTTGTTGCTCAATATTATTTCGGCCTTGATAACCAACTTCTATATCGACGACTTAACCCGTCGCTCGAACGACATCGTCCAGCGTCAGCAAAGCAATGAGAAATTGATCCAGTTGATTTGGCAACAGGTTGAAACGGTAGAGCGTAAGCGAGAGCACACCCTAGTGATCTTGAATGCCGCCGAGATGATGCAGTCACCTTTGCCTAAAGAGATAGCAGCGCAGCTAAAGCATGATATCGGATATTGGCTCCCTGACATCCCTTTGGAGTTCAATATAGAGAATGTGCCTGAATTCATGGAAGCATTAGATGTGGTTCAAGCTGGTCAGCGAGAAAAAATTAATGAACTGTATTTGGAAAACCAAGTGTTTATTGATGACAATGCTGAAAAAATGAAAGCAATTTCGCGACTCAGAAACTTGGCACTGTTCCTTCAGGTACTGGGGTTGGCTTTTGTCTTGGCTCGGGATCTGAATTGGAAGGATTATCGATACCGCTAAGTGGACGTTAAGAAACTTTGAGTGGTCGCTCACAAAAGTAAAAGCCCTCATCAGAGGGCTTTTGCAAGTTAGGCGTTCATCAACTATTTGTTAGTAGAGTGGAAAGCAAAGCGTGAAGATTGTTTACCACCCTCTGTAGTTGCTTTATATTTGATTGAGCGAGAGTTTTCTAGTGTCAATGGAATGAAAACTCGACCATTTGCGTCAGTTTTATAACTTTGGCGTTGTTGAGGAACGTTAGCAACAGAAACGGTAGCGTTTGCAGCTGGCTGACCATTTTCAGTTACGGTTACCCATGCACCGTTGTGGGTGTCTGCCACACGGATATCAGCAAAGGCTGAAGAAGACATTACAATCACAGCGGTTGCAGTTAGTACTTTCAAGCTAGACATAATCTTCACCTCGTTATCTATGGCTTTGGCCATATTGTTGTTTGTGTACTTATGTTTGTGACTAAGTTCACGTTCAACCTATAAGACCCGCCTATAAATCGTATCTTTCATCAATTTATTATTTTTTTTCTTATCACTTAAAATTCAGTGCGTTAACAGTTCAACTTTTTTTACAATGAGCATTAAATGTAGCTTGTCACAAAGTTTGCTTCGTGTCGCTTGTGCGAACAAGCCCATTTACCTCAATTTCAGTATAGCTATTGGATTTCAGATAAAGGCACAATTTTTATGTTGTTTTAATCTATGACTATGACATCTAAAGAAAAAACAAATAAAAATCGACTATTTACTCAAACCCTCCCACACCTAGCACTTTCCATATACTGATTGGGATAAGGAATGGATCAGCTAAATAATTCAATTATAAAATAAACTCATTTCGATAAGATTTTATAAAGAGATGCGCTTAAGGTATGTATCGTTTATTTCGTATAAAAGTATTGTTTTTCATTGGTTTATATGTTGTTTTAGAGGTGGGGGTTTAAAACAGAAGGAGGAAGCCAATGTCGATTATTATCAGGCATGTCGAGAAAGAAGATATCCCAGCAATTCGAGAAATTTTTGCTGGGCGTAATGCCTACACAGGCACATTACAGCTGCCTCACCCTTCACTGGAGCTATGGAAGCAACGCCTCGAAAAGCTACCGTCAAATGTATATAGCCTGCTTGCTGAGATTGACGGTAAGGTTGTTGGACAGGCAGGGTTGGCTGTTGAACAAAACCCTCGCCGCCGGCATGTGGCGGGCTTTGGCATGGCGGTTCACGATGACTATCAAGGAAAAGGGATAGGAACGGCGCTGTTAAAAGAGCTCGTTGATTTAGCAGAGAACTGGGTTGGGGTCACCCGCATTGAGCTAACAGTGTATACAGACAACGCTGCTGCAATTGCACTTTATGAAAAACTGGGTTTTGTTATCGAGGGGACATCACGTAACTATGCCTTGCGCAATGGTGAATATGTGGATGTATACCAAATGGCAAGGCTGAAAGAATAACAGATGGTTGATCTGCCAGTGTTTAGCTAACGGGAAGTGCTTCAGGGCACTTCATTTCGTAGTACTCCATGTTTTCGGTGATCATATTCACTCTCACCGCGTCGCTCTTGGTCATAACGTGTGTCATGCCGATTTTCTGCATGACTTTTCCAGGGTTAACTTCACGGCTGAAATGCTGGCCATAGATGGTGTCTAGTTTCAGACGCTTAAAGCCGAATTCGACAACTCTCTGTGCTGCTTCAGTGCAGAATCCCTGCCCCCAATAGGGTACGCCAATCCAATAGCCAAGCTGTGCCTTGCCATGCTGAATATTGTGAAGACCAATACAGCCAATCAATTGCTGGGTAGATTTCAAGGTGATTGCATATATCGCGGAGTGGCCCTGGTGCCAACCCGCGAGATGTTTGCCTATCCACTGACCGGCAACACCATCAGTATAAGGGTGGGGGATATTGAGCGTCCCGTTTGCAATTTGTTCATCTCCGGCAAGGGCTTGAACTCGTGTGGCATCAGACAACTGAAGTGGGCGCAAGAGCAATCGTTGAGTCGTTAATAATGGTTGGTGTGGCATAGCTATCCTCTTAAGTGGGCACTTTGTGATACTAGTAAAGCCTTAATGGACCTTCTTGAACAGCGACCAGATCAAATTAGAGGATAAATATTAAACAATTAGAACATTCGTATGATAATTCAGTTATTTGAAGGAAAAGCTGTTTTAAGACTGCCAGTGATCCTCGCCATAGTTTGCTAAATTATCCAATGCTCTTTTTATTTGTTTTTCAATAAGGTACTTCATTATCCAGCCCGTACCTTTGACTTTGGGCGTGAACATAATTCGGTAGTGGATCATGCTATCGTGTGCATTGAGACTATTGAATTTGATCCATCCACCATGCTCTTCTACTG
Source organism: Photobacterium sp. AWH4_225 (assembly GCF_056158405.1). NCBI lineage: Bacteria > Pseudomonadati > Pseudomonadota > Gammaproteobacteria > Vibrionales > Vibrionaceae > Photobacterium > Photobacterium sp. AWH4_225. The sequence goes on from NZ_JBSWTF010000004.1 coordinate 1,864,115, forward strand.
CAGCCCCTTGGATTATCTTGTAGTGCAAGTGCTCATTTTGTTTGTAATCAATAACCTGCTCTTGAACAGTAAATAAGCCATTGGACACTTCTCTGATGGCACCTATACCGTTACTTTCGGGTTTTCCTTCTTTGATCAGGTTGTACTGACCATCGAAAAAGCGACCAAGGTTTCCATGGTCGGTGAGTAGCTCAAAAAGCACTTTCTTCGGAACTTTTGCGGTTTTCTCTAAAGTAATAGTGTACATTCCCATAGCACCATCTCCACATGGACTATTATGCCAGTCTATTACTCGTTACGGACTTGTCAACATAAGGTTTTTGTGGTGTTGCAAGGTCTATTCTGTCATTGATAAAGATACATTTTTCTTGTTAATGATAAATTCCCTTTAAGTATGTGTAGCTGTTAACCTTAAAATTAAATGTGTTAAAACAGTAGTCTGCGTTATTTTTTTTTGAAAATATGTATGTTATGTCGGAAATGGATGACATCTATCACAAAAAAAATGCCAAAGAGTATTGCAAAAGGCTTGGGAGCCTCTTATATTGGAATCTGTTGATTGCTATTCAGAGGTGGAAAATTCCATACAAGGCTCCTTAAACCGTTAATTAAGGTCAAGTCATTCTCCTCTAGCTACATCACAGTTCTTTAACTCCTCGGTTATTCTAAAGTTGGCATGAGATATGCCTTTACTTATGTGTTAGGTTTTTACCTATTGGATAACAATGAGGATTGACGTTTTTCTTTTACTGAATTGTCATATGGATGTCACAGGGTTCGGTTTAAAGTAAAACGGTATTAGGATGAGTAAGAACGGTATTATTAAAGAGAAATATCAACCTTACTCGTTTAGGAAAAATGAGAGGTGTAATATGTCAAATCGTAACCGTCGTCAGTGGTTCTACCATCAGACGCAAACAAACAACCTGAAAACTAAATCTAAGTAATGTCGTTGCAGCGTATTCTCGCTAATTACTTGATTTAAAATAGGTTTAAAGCAGTAAAGCCAGAGGCACAAGTGATCCAGTGTTTCTGGCATATACTTCCCCCCATGTAAAACATTTATCTATCCCAGTAATTTAATATTAGATTTCACGCAAACGTTTTCCTTTCTGTGATGTCTATTTTATTTGGTGCTAACACTTTGAGTTAATGCTTTTCTTTTATTTTTGTAGATATCTAAACGCCGACCAATAATTGATTTGTGAGCTTAAATGGCTGGCATGTAATGTACTTGTTATGGAGTACAAAACATACTTGCCTTTTTTAGGTGCATCCCTCTAGCCAAACTGATGACCCTTTTTGATGCAATTGCGCACCATGTGTGAACGTCTACAAAATACGGATTATTAGAATAAAAGAGATACGGCTCTTTTTATTATCAAACAGTTATATCTTTTTCTAATGCTGGGTATATCAGTGGTTTTCACTGTTTCAAAGCCTGTGTAATTCTTTGTGGGTATATTGGCACGCCTGTTGCAATTTTGAGACTGCAACATAAATCAAAAGCTTATCTCAAATGGTAGACAGGATGTCCAATATGAAGAAAGTCATTAATGGTATTTCAATTTCTTTGCTCGCTTCAGCGTTGATGATGTCGGGAGCTGCAACAGCAACGACAGCTTCAAGTGGAGCGACATTGAAGAAGGTGACAGAAGCCGGTGTTCTAAAGTGTGGGGTGAGTACAGGCCTACCTGGTTTTTCCAGTACCGATGCCAAAGGTAACTGGGAAGGTATTGATGTGGAATACTGCCGGGCCGTTGCTGCTGCAGTACTGAAAGATGCCAGTAAAGTTCAGTTTGTGCCGCTTACTGCCAAAGAGCGCTTTACTGCCTTGCAGTCAGGCGAAATCGATATTCTGTCTCGGAATACGACTTGGACAATGCAGCGTGATAGTGCCCTGGGGATAAACTTCGTTGGTGTTAACTACTATGACGGGCAAGGGTTTATGGTCAGTAAAGAGCTGGGTCTTACCTCTGCCAAAGAGTTGGATGGTGCTTCGGTATGTATCCAGTCTGGTACTACTACCGAGCTGAACTTGGCCGATTATTTCCGAGTCAATGGGATGACCTTCAAGCCGGTGGTTTTCGATACCTCAGATCAGACAGTGAAGGGCTTTGAAGCGGGTCGCTGTGATGTGCTGACGTCAGATCAGTCCCAGCTTTATGCACTGCGTATCAAATTAGCCGACCCGTCATCTGCAGTTGTGCTGCCTGAAGTCATCTCCAAAGAGCCTCTGGGCCCTGTCGTCGCCCAAGGCGATGACCAGTGGTTCAACATCGCCAAGTGGACATTGAATGTGATGGTCAATGCCGAGGAGTACGGTATCGATCAGGCAAATGTCGATAGCAAGAAAAAGTCGACCGATCCTAACGTGTTGCGATTGCTGGGCGTTGAAGGACCCAAAGGGCAGGGCTTGGGCTTAGCCGATGATTGGTCTTATCAAGTGCTCAAGCAAGTGGGTAACTATGGCGACAGTTTTGAACGCACCGTCGGTACAGGTTCACCATTGAAAATTGCTCGTGGACTCAATGCGCTATGGAATGATGGCGGCATTATGTATGCGCCTCCAGTCCGCTAGAGCGTAACCTCAAGAAGGCGCAAATTTTAGTCATACGTAAATTGGCTGGGAAGGATGCCGGCAGAGACTGGGAAGCTGGCATCCTTTTTCTTTGAATTGCACAGGGATTTAACTTGTTAGTATAGGTGCATAGATGTCTACAAGTGATTTGGAACTGGACTCACGGCTAAGCCTTGAGTCCAAACCTGCCAGCAACAAGACCGTTGCCAGGGCAGCCTCGGTTGAGGATAAAACAGCACCTGCCTCAGGTGGCCTAAAAAGATTCGTGTATAACCCGTCAGTGAGGGCGGTATTTTTCCAGCTGCTGTTGTTATGCAGTGTTGGTTTTGTGATTTATACCGCGATCACCAATGCTCTGGGTAACTTGGAACAAAGGGGGATCTCAACGGGTTTTGATTTTCTGGGGCAAACAGCAGGCTTTGGTATCGGGATGTCGTTGATCCCGTATGATGAAACCCATACTTATGGCGCAACATTCATTGTCGGTTTGCTCAATACGGCTTTGGTAGCGGGATTGGGAATAGCCTTGGCAACGCTGCTGGGCTTTATCATTGGCGTTGCACGCCTATCTAAGAACTGGCTGCTAAGCCGAGTTGCCGCTGTATACATTGAAGTGTTTAGAAACCTTCCGCTTCTGTTGCAAATACTGTTTTGGTACACCGTTGTTTTGCAGGCATTGCCTTCTCCTCGCAATAGCCTGTCCTTGGCTGATGCAGTTTTCCTCAATGTTCGGGGGCTATTTCTGCCTGCGCTCGAAACGCATCCCGGAGCCGGTTGGGTTGGCTTGTCTGTGCTTGTTGGCTTGATTGGTGTCATTGCTATTCACCGGTTTAAGCATCGCCGCCAGCAGCAAACAGGCCAGTTGATTCCCGCCTGGCGTTTGAGTGCATTGGTAATGGTTGTATTGCCATTGGCGACATTCTTCCTTGCCGGCAAGCCATTGGGCATCGAGTATCCGGAGCTCAAAGGCTTTAACTTCCGCGGCGGCATTGATGTGATGCCTGAGTTATTTGCCCTGTTAATAGCGCTGTCTATCTACACCGCCGCTTTCATCGCTGAAATCGTACGCTCTGGAATAATGTCCGTAAGCAAAGGGCAAACCGAGGCGGCGAATGCGCTGGGGCTACCGTCAGGCAAGGTACTTAAATTGGTGGTGATACCGCAGGCAATGCGGGTCATTATTCCCCCTTTGACCAGCCAGTATTTGAACCTGGTGAAAAACTCTTCACTGGCAATGGCAATTGGCTATCCCGACCTTGTGTCGGTATTTGCTGGCACCACACTTAACCAGACAGGTCAGGCGATTGAAATCATTACCATGACGATGGCGGTCTACCTGACGTTTAGCTTGGTCACTTCGCTGTTGATGAATATCTATAACCGTAAAATGGCATTGGTGGAGAGATAGTATGAAGGCTTTTCATTTTTCACCCTCAGAAGCGCCACCATCCAAAATGGTGGGGGTATCGGCATGGCTAAGGGAGAATTTGTTTTCTTCTGCCTTGAATACCGTGATCACAGGTGTCATTGCCGGAAGCGTATTTATTGCGTTGGCGAGTATCTTCCAGTGGGCATTTCTCGATGCGGATTGGGTTGGGGTCAGTAGGGAAGACTGCAGCCGTGATGGCGCTTGCTGGGTGTTCGTCCAGGCCCGATTTGAACAATTTATGTTTGGCTTCTATCCAAGCGACGAGACCTGGCGTCCACTTGCCTTCATGCTGGGCTTAATAGGTATGATTGCGGGCATGATGCTAGGCAATGCAGTAGTTAAAAAATGGCTCCTTGTTTTTGCTTTAACCGCCTTCCCATTCCTATCAGTGGCACTGCTTTATGGGGGTATTGCCGGCATGCCGGTAATTGAGACTCACCTCTGGGGCGGCTTGCTGATCACCTTGGTTATTGCACTAACGGGCATTGTCGTGTCATTGCCTTTTGGTGTGGTTTTGGCACTGGGCCGCCGCTCGAACATGCCTATTGTGCGCAGCTTGAGTACGGTATACATCGAGTTTTGGCGTGGTGTTCCGCTAATCACGGTGCTTTTCATGGCGTCGGTCATGCTGCCGCTATTTCTATCTGGCGGGACGGAAATCGACAAGTTGGTCAGGGCATTGATTGGTGTCGTCTTATTTAATGCCGCTTACATGGCTGAGGCTATTCGCGGTGGCTTGCAGTCGATTCCAAAAGGGCAGTTTGAAGCCGCTGAAGCCTTGGGGCTTAGTTATTGGAAATCGATGCGGCTGATCATTTTGCCTCAGGCGTTGAAGATCAGTATTCCGTCTATCGTCAATACTTTCATTGCCCTGCTAAAAGACACCAGCTTGGTACTGATTATCGGGATGTTCGATGTCTTGGGTATTGCCCAATCGGCAAATAGCGATCCAGCTTGGCTTGGCTTTTCGACCGAGAGCTTTGTCTTTGCCGCTTTAATTTTCTGGATTATGTGTTTCGGTATGTCGCGCTACAGCATTTACCTGGAAGGTAAGCTAAATACCGAGCACAAACATTAATTTGCACAAGGAAGTTGTGAGTATGTATAGCAAAACAGTTTATCAATCGGTGTCGGAAGATTCGGTGATCCGCCTACAGAAAGTCAATAAGTGGTATGGTGAATTTCATGTCCTTAAAGACATTGATTTAAATGTAAAAAAGGGCGAAAAGATAGTGATCTGCGGCCCATCAGGGTCAGGGAAATCAACCATGATCCGCTGTATCAACCACCTCGAAGCACATCAGCGAGGACAGATTAAGGTTGCAGGTACTGAGCTGACCGATGACCTGAAAAACATCGAGCTGGTTAGGCGAGAAGTGGGGATGTGTTTCCAGCACTTTAACTTATTCCCTCATTTAACGGTGTTGGAAAACTGTACCTTGGCACCGGTTTGGGTGAAGAAGATGCCACAGCAGGAAGCCGAAGAGCTGGCGATGGAATACTTAAAGCGCGTCAGGATTGCTGATCAAGCCCATAAGTTCCCTGGGCAGCTATCTGGTGGCCAGCAGCAGCGTGTGGCTATTGCTCGTTCACTGACGATGCAGCCGCAGGTGATGTTGTTCGATGAGCCGACTTCAGCCTTGGATCCGGAAATGGTACGAGAAGTACTCGATGTGATGGTCGAGTTGGCTTCGGAGGGAATGACAATGCTTTGTGTGACCCATGAAATGGGCTTTGCCAGAGAAGTCGCCGATAGGGTGATCTTTATGGATGCGGGGGAAATCATAGAGGAAAATGAGCCTGAAGCTTTCTTCAGTAATCCTCAGTTCGACAGAACCCAAGCCTTCCTAGAGCAAATCATTCATTAATCGCCTTTACAAACAGGAAGGCGAAAGAAAACAAGTTGCTTCCGTTACAACCTCCTTTGGCGTCCTTATGGGCGCCTTTTTTATTTATTGGTAAATGGTTCCATCTATTTGAGCTTGCTCGGGGATATATGTGATCGTGACACCACCGAGGTAAATATTGCCTTTTACCACAAGGAACTCTGGCAGTTCGGTGATAGTTGAATTGGCCAAATAAAGATCCCCTCCGACATAGAGGTGTGACGGTAGTTTGGTGAGTTGAGTTCCCATCAGGCTGAGATCCCCGTTTACCTGTAACCCTTCGCTAATGGCGGCTATTTTTGAGTGAGCCAGGTTGAGGTAACCGCCTATGTGCAGCTGAGCAGGTAGGTATTGTATATCGCTATAGGCCAAATTAAGGTTACCGTTGACGGTAAGCGTATTTGGAAGTTGGCGTATCTGGCTATTCTCTAGGTTCAGGTTACCTTCAATGACGAGAGGGTCGGGCAAAATGAGTTCGGCAGAATTACGCAGCGAAACATTGCCGTAGGTATCAGTATGATTGAGTAACTGCTGGGGAATGACAATCGATTTAGCGTGGCTTTGCAGAGAAATGAAGAACGAGAAGAATAGCCAGATTGAAACGTGTTTCAATGGCAATAAGCCTCGGTTCCTGCGCGAATAAGCCGTTGTGATCAATCCTAAAATTACCTTGTCCCTTTTCATAGCAAGTGCAGATAATACTTCCATATGATCCATTGTGGTGCGTGGTGCACGGTTTGTAATCATTTGATTGATAGGTTTGCGGTCAGTATTCAACAATTTCATCTAGATAGTGACAATGTACCCTAATAAAAAAGGTGATGACTAGCCTTTAATCGCCAAAGTAGGTTCATATTGCTCTGATTTCAGTTAACGACATCGAAAATCTTGCCATTTTACTCAATTGTTTTTCGACTATCGTCCAGTGGCTAAACTTGGCACACCTATTGCTTTATTACTTATGCGTTTCGGGCAACAAGCAAGGTATCTTTACCTCCCCTAGGACATTGCGTCCTTTCCTGGATACCGAGCTTGGAAACGATGTAAGCAATTAGCACACAACTTCCTTTCGGGCGCTCTTCCAGGCGCCCTTTTTTTATTTGTCAGTCTACACTTAATGCAAAAGAGGTATGGCAAAAGTCGGATGTAGGCTGTTGTCTTATCAAAGTTTTGTGAATTATTTTTGGGTAAACGGTTTATCCGTTACTTGTCGTTTTCTTTCCCAATGTGAGGAGCTTTATGTCAGGGACCAAGAACAAAGTACTTATCCTATTTGCCCATCCGTCAACCAACCGTTCTGAGATAAATTGGCCTTTGTTCCGGTCTTCCCAAGGTATCGATGGTGTGACAACGGTTGATCTTTACCATGAATACCCAACATTTCGGATTAATATCGACAGGGAGCAACAACGATTGCGCGATCATGACATTGTTGTGTTTATGTTTCCTATGTACTGGTATTCCACACCGGCAATATTAAAAGAGTGGCAGGACCTTGTGCTCGAATATGGTTTTGCTTATGGGGCGGATGGCACTGAGTTGCATGGCAAGAAGTTCCTTTGCGCTTTGACTGCGGGAGGGCCCGCAAATGCCTACTGTGAAGATGGTTTCAATCATTACACCATCCGAGAATTGTTGCACCCGCTTGAGCAAACCGCGGTATTAACCGGTATGGAATACCTTGCGCCTTATGCCTTATTCGGTGCCCGAACTGCGGTGGAAGAGAAGCGGGTAGATGCACATATAGAGGGATGGCAGCGGCTGTTGCTGGCATTGCGTGATGATCGAATTGACTTTGAACAGGCTGGAGAAGTGGCCAAACTCAATGATCATCTCGACAGGTTGATCACGGAGGTGCCAGCATGACCATCTATTTTATCCAGGCATTTATCTATTTATGTGCAGCGGTAGTTGCCGTGCCGATAGCCAAACGGCTTGGTTTAGGTTCGGTACTTGGGTATCTCATTGCTGGGGTCGTGATTGGCCCTGTGGTTGGGCTGGTAGGAGAAGAGACTCTCGCTATTCAGCATTTTGCTGAGTTTGGCGTAGTGATGATGCTGTTCCTGGTGGGTTTGGAGCTAGAACCCAGAATGCTATGGGACATGCGTCATCGTCTGATAGGTCTTGGTGGCTTACAAGTAGGCCTGACGACTGTGATAGTGATGGCTATTGCGATGATGTTCGGCTTAGGCTGGACCATGGCGTTAGCCATTGGTTTGATATTCTCATTGTCGTCGACAGCGATTGTGTTGCAGACCTTCAATGAAAAAGGATTGGCTAAAACTGAAGGTGGGCGGAATGCTTTTTCTGTGTTGCTGTTTCAGGATATTGCTGTTATCCCGATGCTGGCATTGATTCCGCTACTCGCTTTACCTGAATTGGTTGAAAAAGCCCAGCAGTTGGCTCAACAGGCCGCAGATCATCATGAAGAGCTAAGCTTGGTCGCAGGATTGCCCGGTTGGGGATATGCGTTGGTGGTTATCGGTGCCATTGCTGCCGTGGTTGTGGGAGGGCACTTTCTTAGCCGGCCATTATTTCGATTTGTTGCAAATGCCGGGCTGAGGGAAATTTTTACCGCGACAGCACTGATGTTGGTGATCGGTATTGCTGCCTTGATGAGCTTGGTCGGCTTGTCACCGGCGTTGGGTACCTTCTTGGCCGGTGTGGTACTGGCAAACAGTGAGTTCCGCCACGAACTTGAATCGAATATCGAGCCATTCAAGGGCTTATTGCTTGGCTTATTCTTCATCACTGTTGGCGCTGGCATCGATTTCACTGTGTTATTTAGCAATATCGGTATGGTGCTAGGTATTACTCTTGGGGTGATGGTTCTAAAAGCCGCCGTGTTATTTACCCTTGCGCTAATTTTCAAGGTGAGGGGCAGTGATCGCTACCTGTTGACATTAAGTTTGGCTCAGGCCGGTGAGTTTGGTTTTGTATTGCTAAGTTACTCGATGCAAAACCATGTGCTGCCAGCAGATATTGCCCAAGTACTGGCTTTGGTTGTGGCGATTTCAATGTTTTTGACCCCAGGTCTGTTTATCTTCTTCGATAAAGTGGTTGTTCCTAAGTTTCAGGAACAGAGCAACGAGCGGGAGGCCGATAAGATTGATGAAACAGGCACGGTGATCATCGCCGGTATCGGCCGATTTGGTCAAATCGTCAACCGTTTGCTGGTGGCTAACGGTGTCAAAACGGTGGTTCTCGACCATGAAGCGGGCCAAATAGATAACATGCGGGCCATCAAGATCAAAAGTTATTATGGTGATGCTACCCGGCCTGATTTGCTGCATACCGCAGGGATTGAGGAAGCTAAGCTTCTCGTTATTGCCATTGATGACCAAGAGCGGGCGGTTGATTTGGCTGAGTATGTTAATCACACTTACCCTCATGTCAGGATATTGGCTCGGGCCTACGATCGGGGGCATCACTATGCACTTCGCTTTGCTGGCGCGGATTTTATCATCAGTGAAACTTACCATTCGGCACTGACGTTAGGGACACAAGCATTAAAAGATCTGGGTGTTCATCCATTTCGTGCAGAACAGCTTCGGCAAACGTTCAACGAAACTGAAGCTAAGAGTAAGGATGTGCTCTATCAGGCTTGGAAAGATAATACCGAGGACAATAAATATAACGCGACATACCGTGACTTGTTCATGCAGCTAGAAGAGGCGTTAAGCAAAGAAATGAAAGCCGATAGGCATGACAAACATGCATCGTCAGAGCGTGGTTGGACCCCACCACCTAAAAACTATATTGATGTGATTGCAGAGATGCAAAAGGAGCAAGAGTAGCCTTTAACGTAATTAATAGTTGAAAATAGCGCGTCTAAGTCGTTGAAGACTTAGCCGCGTTTTCTTTAGTCTTTATCAGAGCAAAACCCAAAAATAAAGGAAGCAAAAAATAGTAATCGTTTGCTTTTTTAGGGCTGAAATTGACAGGTGGAAATGTTTTCTTACATTTGATGGATAATTGCCCATTTAAACCTGGATCACAAAAAAATCGACCTTTGGGGTTTTTAATGTGATCTATATCTCTATATACTCCGCTTCCGGCCAGAACCATAGAGTTCAGCCACCTTAGTTACAAGCTGTCACCATGGACATGTGAATGACCCACGGAGTTGGACCGGCATTACTTAGCTTGTTAATTAGGTGACTTGTATGTTTTACAAATGGACGGACAATTCCACATTTTCTGGGCGTATTTGCTCAGGACCTTCCTATTTAGCTTTCTCCCCGAAGGCGATGTCCCCATTGGTAATGCAGGCAGTAACACCTTCATTTTTCGATATCCCAACACATAGTCAAAGCAACAGGACGAAATAATGCAGTTGTTAATTAGTTTGGCCGGTATTTTAGTACTGGTATTGTGCGCGTACGCGCTATCTGAAAACCGTAAAGCAATCAACTGGCGTACGGTTGGTGGGGCGTTGTTGTTACAGGCCAGCTTTGCTGCCTTGGTTCTGTATATTCCCGTTGGGCAAAAGATGCTGGGGGCAATGAGTGGCGGTGTTGCTAGCGTATTGGGTTTTGCCGATGAAGGGATCAAGTTCCTGTTTGGTGATCTAGCGACTTCCGGTTTTATCTTTGCTATTCGCGTCCTTCCTCTTGTTATCTTCATTAGTGCTCTTATCTCCCTTCTTTATTATCTCGGTGTGATGCAATGGATCATCAAAGTGATCGGTGGTGGCATTCAGCGTGCGCTGGGTACAAGCCGTGCCGAATCTTTGGTGGCTACAGGTAACATTTTCCTGTCTCAAGGTGAATCTCCGCTATTGGTTAAACCTTTCCTACCACAGATGACTCGCTCAGAGCTGTTTGCGGTAATGACCGGTGGTATGGCATCGGTAGCAGGAAGCGTGCTGGGGGGCTATGCTGGCCTTGGTGTAGATCTCAAGTACCTAATCGCTGCGAGCTTCATGGCTGCGCCTGGTAGTTTGATGATGGCGAAACTGTTGGTGCCAGAGCAGAGCGTAGCGGTTGAGCAAACCGATATCGAAATGGCAAAAAGCGACCATAGCAACGCAATTGATGCGCTTGCAGCGGGTGCAATGAACGGTATGAAAGTAGCGGTTGCTATCGGTACCATGCTGATTGCATTTGTCAGTGTGATTGCGATGGCGAACGCGGGTCTAGAAACGGTTGGTTCATGGGTAGGTTTTGAGCACTTGACCCTTCAAGGTTTACTTGGCTACTTGTTCTCGCCGCTGGCCTTTGTGATTGGTGTTCCAGCTTCTGAAATGTTACAGGCTGGTGCCTTTATTGGTCAGAAGATGATCCTTAACGAGTTCGTTGCTTTCCTCGACTTCGTAAGCATTAAAGAGACTCTGTCTGAGCACAGCCAAGTGATCATCACTTTTGCGCTATGTGGCTTCGCTAACATTGGTTCTATTGCAATCCAGATCGGCTCTATCGGTGTAATGGCACCAGAGCGTCGCGGTGATGTGGCAAGCCTGGGTATCAAAGCCGTATTGGCTGCGACACTGGCTAACCTGATGAGTGCAGCACTCGCAGGTATCTTTATTAGCCTTTAATTGATAAAGTAATTTTAGAAAACCTCTTTCGAAAGAAAGAGGTTTTTTTATACGTGGAGAATGGTTTAATCGCCGTTTAAGTATTTCTGGCGATATGAGAATGCTTGGCTGAATAAAGTGACCATCAATCCGACAAAGATAAACCCTAAGCCAAATATAATCTCTTCATTAGCGAGAAGCTGATAGCAGCAGAATGCAAAAATAAAAAACGTCAAAATCACATTGAACCAATGTATGTATGGTCGGTTTTTTGACATGCGAGCATAAGCCCTAATCATGTTACCCTCATTCTTCTATAAAAAATCCATTTTTTAATAATGGTTATTATTAGTAGTGTTTTTCTAAAAAGAAAAGCACTTATATACAAAAGTGTGAAATCATCAACATTTCATCTACGTTTATGAAATGGTGTATTATTTGATACTGGTAAATATGACTTTGTTTTTGTTGTGTCAATTATATGGTGGCGGTGGTGTTGCCTTTAAATCAATGACTTAAAATGGTTTTTGGGTGTTGTGAGTGATTGGGTAGGGGGTGTGATTTGCTTGCATTTATTTTTAGTCATCGATTGTATTATTTGTATTAAAATGAATGCAGTGTGTAAATAATGCCTAGCTTAAATGTTATAACTTATTATTGATGTTTGTAAGGAATTCTTTGCTTTTAAGGGGGCTTAATAAATCAATTGTTGTGTGCCTAAATTTTGCCCAGATAAATGAAAATGTCAAAAGAAAGGACATCTAAAAAACATAATGTTTTGGTAAGTTGATAATTTTGAATGAATTGTCATTTTTCATGCATATGAAATTAGAGCTTGAGGTACTCATTATTAGTAAGGTTTTAATAGTTACTGAGCCTCTACTTAGAAAATCAAGTTTAAAATATAAGCAGGAAATAAAAAACATACAGGTAGATTTTTTATCTTTCGTTTTATGAGGAAAGCTATTTAACTGCTAAACAAGATTAAAGCATGAGGCCAGGTGAGGGGCCTCATGCGAAGTGGACTGATTTAGCGCTTGTCGTTATCGAATTGCTTGATCAGCACTGAAGTATCTGCGCGCTGGTAGCCACGCTGCTGTAGTTCTGCGTATTTCTCGTCAACTTGTTTGGCAAGTGGAAGATCTACGCCGAGTTTCTCTGCCGCTTCAAAGCAAATGCCTAGATCTTTACGCATCCAATCAATGGCAAAGCCGAAGTCGAAATTATTTTCTGCCATAGTTTTTGCTCGATTTTCCAACTGCCATGAACCGGCCGCACCATGCTTGAGGACTTCTGTCATTTGCTCGATATCAAGACCGGCAGATTTAGCCAAGGTAATGGCTTCTGATAAGCCTTGCAGTACGCCGGCAATACATAGCTGGTTGGCCATCTTAGTAATTTGGCCATAACCAATATCGCCCATCAGCGTTGTCGCTTTGGCAAAACAGTCAATAACAGGTTTTGCTTGTTCAAACACTTTGCTGTCGCCACCCACCATGACAGTCAGACAGCCATTTACCGCCCCCGCTTCACCGCCGGAAACTGGCGCATCAAGGAAACGTAGCTGACAATCGCTGGCTTTCTCAGCAATTTCTCTCGCCACCTCTGCAGAGGCTGTGGTGTTATCAATGAGAATGGCACCGGGTTTGGCTGAAGCCAAAATACCATCTTCGCCACAGTATACTTGGCGTAGGTCATCATCGTTACCCACACAGGTAAACACAAAGTCAGCCCCCTCAGCCGCTTCTGCTGGAGTAATTGCAAAACTGCCAGCGTATGTCTCAACCCATTTTTCAGCTTTAGCTGTGGTGCGGTTATACACGGTGACATGATGGCCTGCATTGGCAAGGTGTCCAGCCATCGGGAAGCCCATTGTGCCTAGTCCGATAAATGCAATTTTATGTGATGTCATTAATTCGCTTCCCTTATTCATTTACGTTTGCCGATAATGGTAACGGTGGGGTAATAGAGGTTTTTCAGTATCTTGCATTAAGATAATAAATGCTACCGATTAGCCCCGATATATAGCACAACTAATGTTGTCAAAAAATAACTAAAAAATTGTGGGCAAGCGCAATCTTTTCTTGTGAATCACTAGCAGTAGCCCTATTATGCGGAAAGTTATTCTGTATATGGCCATTCTTTTAATATTTGGTCGGGGCTGGCTTCTGTGCTAAGAATTTTGATGCTGATAGTGTGTTTGGGATTTGCGTGGTCTAGTCATGCAGGTTCAGTCGCGCCTGTATCAGAGTCCGCAACTTTTCATAGCGCCAATCAAGTTACAGATAATAATGTGTTGATGCCTTTGGTGTCTTCAAAGCAAGTGATTTCGGAGCAAGTACTTTCAAAGCAAGTCTTATCTGAGCACTTGGCTCATCCTGCCTCATTTGCGCCTTCTAAGGCAGAGCTAAACGCGCTGTTAAAGTTTGATCAAACTGATTTGACCGATGCTGTTCAAGCCGGAGGTCATGCACCTTCCAGTAATAACCAGCACTCTAATCACGATCGCAGCCTTGATTTGGCCATCGCGGCTTCAAGCCGTTTTACCAGCTTGTTACGTCATGATCCTGAAGAGGTTGAGCCTGCTTATCAATTAGCCATCGAGCTACCTGTTGCACCTGCTCCTAGTTTTGCCAAAGACTATCGGGTTGATATGCAGCCAGCTTTGGATTGGACGCTGAAAACATCTCCTCCTTCGGGCCGGGTCTCCGGTTGGAAAGAATCTAACCTCATATATACCGTTTACCACCATCGCCTGCCTTTGGCGTGATCCGCAATCTATCTAGTCCTGCTTGTTGTTCAGGGCAAATTAATCTTGCTTGTTAAGTACATATTGTACTGCCGAGCAGGAGCGGTATTAAACCTGCTTCCCTAGTTTTGATATGGGGGCAGTGTGCTGTGCATCGCAAACGTTGCACGCTAAAAACAGTGGTAAAACTATGAGAAAAAAAGCCCCTCAGCGGTTACTGAATCATTATCCTGCCTGGAAATATGTTGTTCTGATTGTCACTTTGGTGGTGATGATGTTAAGCGCTATCCCAACTTGGTACGGGGAAGACGCTGCCGTACAAGTTTCAGCCAAGGGTGTTCCCGTCCCTGATGTCGTCCAGTTGCAAAATACCTTGAAGCAGCACGATATTGCGGTAAAGCGTATCGACCAGCAACCAGATAGCACCTTGGTTGTGCTTGCCGATGAGTCTCAGCAAACCCAAGCCCGAACGGTACTGGCTCAGGAGATGGGGCCAAAGAGCGATTCACAGCTAACGTTGGCAATGACGCCAGCAGCACCAGCATGGTTGCAGGGTATGGGTTTCGCGCCAATCAAGCTGGGTTTGGATCTTCGTGGCGGCGTGCAGTTCTTACTCGATGTAGACATGAACCAGGTCTATCAAGCCCAGGCCGAGTTGCTGCAGGATGAACTTCGTCAGGAGTTTCGCCAGCAGGGTATTCGTAATACCCGTATTGAACCTGTTGCTTCAGATACCCTCGTTGTTCGCCTTCCTAATAGCGAAGCGAACGGTAAAATCCGTCAGTTTGTTCGCAACAATTATCCGCAATGGCAGGTCACCAATGATGCTGGCCATGGCGTGAAACTCGCACTGAAAGATGATGAGCAAGCGCAGCTAAGAAATCTAACTGTTCAACAAAACTTGCAAACCATGCGTAGCCGTATCGAAGAGCTCGGTATTACCGAAGCGCTGGTACAACGCCAAGGCGAAAACCGTATTCGTATTGAATTGCCGGGGGTTCAAGACCCTGCGGCTGCAAAAAGCGTGATTGGTGCGACGGCGAGTTTGGCATTTTACCCGGTTCGCGAACTGGGTAGCGGCAGTACCATGACAATCAATGATGAGCATGGTCAGCCAGTGCGCGTAGCGCGTAAGCCAATCCTAAGTGGTGATCACATTGTTGATGCCCGTGCCAGCTTTGGCGAAATGGGTATGGCCGAGGTAAACATCAACCTTGATAGTGCTGGCGGCAAAATCATGTCTGACTTCTCTCGTCAGAATATTGGTAAGCCAATGGCAACCGCCTTCAGCGAATATAGCCGCGACAGTGAAGGCAATGCGGTACAGGAAAGCAAGATCATCAGTGTCGCTACCATCCAGAGCCAGTTGGGTAACCGCTTCCGAATCACTGGTGCGGGTTCTATCCAAGATGCTCAGGAACTGGCGTTGCTATTGCGAGCAGGTTCATTGACTGCACCGGTTACCATTGTTGAAGAGCGAACTATTGGTCCAACACTGGGTGCTGAAAACATTGAGAACGGCTTTGCTGCTCTGGCGTTGGGTATGGGCCTGACACTTGTCTTCATGGCGCTGTGGTACCGCCGCTTAGGCTGGGTGGCCAATGTGGCATTGGTTTTCAACATGGTAATGCTGTTTGGTTTGCTGGCTTTGATCCCAGGAGCGGTGCTGACCCTTCCAGGTATCGCAGGCTTAGTGTTGACGGTCGGCATGGCGGTCGATACCAACGTGCTTATCTTTGAACGTATCCGCGACAAGTTAAGAGAAGGTCGAAGCCTTGCACAGGCGATCGATCGCGGCTTTAGCAGTGCCTTCAGCACTATCTTCGATGCCAACTTCACCACCATGATAACTGCTGTTGTGCTTTACGCCGTTGGTAATGGTCCGATTCAGGGCTTTGCCCTGACGCTTGGGTTAGGTCTTCTAACCAGTATGTTTACCGGTATTTTTGCTTCCCGCGCCATTATTAATTTGGTTTGGGGTCGTGATGCTCGACGTGAGGTGCGAATTTAATATGTTGATCACTATGAAGAATGCAACAAAATGGCGTCACTTCACCAGTGTCGTGTCTATTATCTTGCTGCTTGGCTCTCTAGTGGCTATTTCCGTTAAGGGGCTTAACTGGGGCTTGGACTTTACCGGCGGCATCGTGACTGAGGTGCAAACCAACAGCGCGTTAACCAGCCATGAGATTGACCAGCAACTGGATACAAAATTTGGCCAGGATGTCAGTGTTATCGCAGCCGGTGAACCGGGGCGTTGGGTATTACGTTATGCAATCCCTGAGCAAGGCGAAGCACCGGATGTGTCTGCTGCCCTGCATACTTTGGATGCCAATGTTCAAGTATTGAATACCAGTATTGTTGGTCCTCAGGTTGGCCAAGAGTTGGCAGAACAGGGTGGTTTAGCCTTGCTTGTTGCCGTGTTGTGTATTCTTGGCTATCTGAGCTACCGCTTTGAATGGCGCCTGGCATCTGGCTCTGTGTTTGCTTTAGCGCATGATGTGATCTTTGTACTGGGTTTCTTTGCCCTTACCCAGATGGAGTTCAATCTGACAGTACTGGCAGCTGTGTTGGCTATTCTGGGTTACTCTTTGAATGACTCGATCATTATTGCTGACCGTATCCGTGAGTTGTTGATATCAAAGCCAAACAAGGCTATTGAAGATATCAATAATGAAGCAATTGCTGCGACTATCTCTCGTACTATGATCACCTCGGGTACAACGTTGCTGACAGTGGGTTCATTGTGGCTGTTGGGTGGTGGCGCCCTTGAAGGTTTTGCCATTGCGATGTTTATCGGTATTTTGACCGGTACATGGTCTTCTATTTCGGTAGGTACAGCGTTACCTGAGTTGTTCAAGCTTGACTCGTCGCACTACAAGCTAGTGCCAGTTTCACAAGAGCCGTAACAGCAAAATAGTAATCATAACATTAGGGCCTTCGGGCCCTTTTTTGTTGATGTACCCAAGACGTTTGAACTGTGATAACGTCAAATGCATGGAGATTAGCGCCGAGATTGAAAGGAAAGAGACGCAACATGGGTAAGAAATCATTAGAAACCAAGATCGTAACTGCAGGACGTTCATCGAAGTGGACGCAATCACTGGTTAACCCACCGGTCAGCAGAGCTTCAACCATTGTGTTTGATTCAGTAAAAGAGATGAAGCACGCCACAGCGAACCGAGCGAACAAAGAACTGTTCTATGGCCGCCGAGGCACCAATACTCATTTTGCATTCCAGGATGCGATGGTCGAGTTGGAAGGTGGGGTTGGTTGTGCGCTATACCCGTGCGGAACGGCTGCAATCACCAGCGCTATACTGTCGTTTGTTAAAGCGGGCGATCACATCTTGATGGTGGATGGTGTCTATGAACCTACCCGTGATTTCTGTGACAAAATGCTCGATAAGATGGGCGTGGAAACCACCTATTACGATCCTATGATTGGCGAGGGGATCCGTGATCTTATCAAGCCGAATACAACAGTTCTTTTCCTTGAATCACCATGTTCAATCACCATGGAAGTACAGGATGTGCCGACCTTGGCGCGCATCGCCCATGAGCATGACCTAGTCGTGATGCTCGACAACACCTGGGCATCACCAATTAATTTCCAGCCATTTGAGCACGGTGTCGATATTTCGATTCAAGCGGCGACTAAATACATTGTCGGCCACTCTGATGTTATGTTGGGTACGGCGGTTGCTAATGAGCGATGCTGGGATCAACTACGCGAAAATAGTTACTTGCTTGGCCAGTGTACATCGCCAGATGATGTTTATCTCGCCATGCGAGGCCTACGTACGCTAGGTGTTCGTTTAAAGCAGCATGAAGAAAACAGTATTAAGGTAGCGCAGTGGCTGGCAGAGCGCGAAGAGGTTGACCATGTGCGTCACCCGGCTTTTGAAAGCTGTGAAGGCCATGAGTTCTACAAGCGTGATTTCAAAGGCTGCAACGGTCTGTTTTCTGTTGTGCTGAATCGCGGTAATACCGAGGCGCTGACAGCGTTACTTGATGGTATGGAGCATTTCAGCATGGGCTATTCTTGGGGCGGTTTCGAAAGCCTGATCCTTGCTAATGAAAATATTAACTCGTTGCGCACTGTGGCCAAGAAAGACTTCGCGGGTCCATTACTGCGTTTGCACGTTGGTCTTGAGTCACCGGAAGATTTAATTGCCGATTTAGAGCGAGGTTTTGAGCGCTTCAATGCGGCTCTGAAGAAATAATTTCGCTTATCTATCTGATTAAAGGCCAGCATCGCTGGCCTTTTTTGTTCGGTTATTGAGTAGTTCTGCCATTTTTACAGACAATATCTAACTTGAGCACCGTTACCTGCAGGTTTTGGCTACTATGTAGTAAACGCCAGACCAAAGGGGAAGTTATGAAAAAGACAGGGTATTGGGCCGCTATTGTCATACTCCCAATGACAATACTGGGTTGTTCGAGTTCAGATCTGGAAAACTACCAGTTGTTTCCTGATGATTATGATTACGATGTGCCTTACGACAGTATCTACCATTATGGCTATAACCAAGGATGCGAGAATGCACTTGGAGTGACTGGGAATTATGGCAAGGTGTTTGGCAAGGATGAAACCCTAGACGGTAGTGATACCAAATTTAATCAAGGTTGGGATGATGGAAATCTGGCCTGTAAACAATCTAACGCACGGATACTCATGTCGACGTCATTCATCAACCCCAATCAGAACTTTAGCTATAGTTACGAATGAGTAGCGTATCGCTACATTTTCGACTTGGCATAAAAAAAACAGACCAGGAAGGTCTGTTTTTGGATAAGGCATTTTCATTTTGTGTTTAAGATTGACCTAGCCATGTATCGTTCTTAATCGTTAGTCACAAAGTTAGATGTCTTATTTAGTTTGGTCGAGTCAGTGACTGTACTTGCCCGTCTCGGAACGAAACAGGTACAACAGCATGAACCTCAGGTAGTAATAAAAATGCATCTTCATCAGATTCATTATTCACTTCCACTACAATCTGTAGGTATTTGTTCAACGCTCGCTGAAGGGCGGGAGTTGAAATTTTGTTACCTTGTTTGCCAAACTGACTGTATTGACCTTTACTTGAGTATACCCAAACGCTGAATGGGTCATCTCCTTTTTCTAGTTGCTCGATAAAATCGGCGATATTTCTCATAAAAGTCCTTTTCCCTAACCAATAACGACGTATTGATTTCCCCATTATGGAATGAAGTTGTTATTTTTCAATTTGATTTACATGTCTTATCTGGGTTTATGTGATGCTGGTAGCAAAAAATTGAAAATCGAATGCATGCTCAAAAATCAATTTAACTCTCATTGTCACTTTGTACCTAAATAATCTATAAACTCATCAGTAAACGTTTACAGAATAATTCCCTAAAAGAATATTATCAAGGGGTGCTTGTAACCATAACTACCCCTTAAGGGGTACGTAAAGTGAAATCTATTTGTGCTCAGGAGTTTGGAGAAATATCATTGTTGTAACTAAATTTTTCGGTGAAAAGTTGTACACCTTCGGAGGTTTCTTGGAAAAAAGTGTATGCGCATGGGCAATGAAGCAGCCTATAGAGCGGGAATACCACGATAAAGAGTGGGGAAGGGTAAATAAATCAGATACATATTTATTCGAATTCCTGATTTTAGAAGGCGCTCAAGCGGGATTGAGTTGGTACACCATTCTTAAAAGGCGAGAGGCTTACAGGGCGGCATTTGATAATTACGACATAGCTAAGCTCGCGTTATATGAAGATGATCGAATAGAGGCAATTATTGGTGATTATGATG
This sequence comes from Photobacterium sp. AWH4_225, assembly GCF_056158405.1. Classification (NCBI taxonomy): domain Bacteria; kingdom Pseudomonadati; phylum Pseudomonadota; class Gammaproteobacteria; order Vibrionales; family Vibrionaceae; genus Photobacterium; species Photobacterium sp. AWH4_225. Next base: position 1,884,065 of record NZ_JBSWTF010000004.1, read on the forward strand.
TCATTAAACATCGAGGGAAAATCAGTTCGGTATTTAATAATGCACGAGCTGCTCAGCAGTTAATTAATGAGTATGGCTGTCTGGCAAATGCGCTTTGGCAATTTGTCGATCACCAACCAGTAAATAACCACTGGCAAACAATGGAAGAAATACCAACTTCAACAGAAGCTTCAAAGCAAATGAGTCGTTTTCTCAAAAAGAAAGGATTTAAGTTTGTTGGAGAAACTATTTGTTATGCATTTATGCAAGCGGTTGGGATGGTGAATGATCATTTAATAACCTGTTACTGTCATCAAGAAGTAATAGGCGAGCAAATAAAATAACTCAAGGTTGATAGCCATTACCTATTTTAGCGATAGAAGAGAGATACTGGTTTGTCACAGTGATGACGCGTATTATGTTCAATTCTTTTTCCCTCGTAATTTGGCTTTGACGAGGGGATGTTAACCATGCAGAAGTTGGGACAATGGCTGATAATCCGGTAAAAGTAATACAGCGAGCGACGTGGGTAGGCTCAATTGCAAACGTAAGTTTGGCCGTATTAAAGATCACGATAGGTAAAATTACAGGTAGTCAGGCTTTGGTTGCCGACGGTGTACACAGTTTTTCTGATTTGATCACCGACACCGCTATTTTGATTGGCTCACGCTATTGGACCGCGCCAGCTGATAAGGGGCATCCATATGGGCATGGCCGGTTTGAAACCTTTACTAATATCTTTATTGGTGTATTGCTGCTCATTGTTGGTATTGGCATTGGCTGGGATTCGCTATCAGCTCTGGGCCATGAAACCAACGCTGTTCCGGGAATGCTGGCTTTCTGGGCTGCTATTGCTTCAATTGTAGTGAAGGAGGTGTTGTACCGTTGGACGGTTGTCCAAGCCAAAATGATCAACAGCCGCTCTCTTCATGCCAATGCATGGCACCATCGTACTGATGCCCTGAGTTCACTGCCTGTAGCTGTTGCTGTAATCGCAAATTATATTTTCCCAGACCTACATTATCTTGATCAGGTTGCGGCGCTGATCGTCACTGCAATGATCCTAAAAGCGGCATTTGAAATACTGTGGCCGGCTATCATGGAATTGACAGACGCGCAGGCTGATGAAGACATCGAGGCTAAGATCCAAGGCTATGCCAGCGAAGTACCGCAGATAAAAGAAGTTCATGCTATCCGCAGCCGTCGTACTGGTAGTACAATTTTGTTGGACTTTCATATGCTAGTGGACCCCGATATGCGGGTTGAGGATGCCCATACTATCAGCGAAAACTTCAAGTCTCATATCTTGGCCCAGATAGATGAATTAGTTGATGTGATTATCCATATCGAGCCATATACTTGTGCCGAGCGCGTCATAAATCCTTGTTGCGAGGAGAAGGGCTGCGATGATAAGAGCTGTGACTAATTTGCGCACGTGTGACGAATAAAAATGTGCTAATTCTCAAAATTGAGAAGGTGTAGCAACAACGCACTTGGCTATCTTCTTTAATGTGACCCCGATCAAATTAGCTAGCAGCTATTTTGCTGCTAGCTAAGGTCTTAAAGGAGAAGCGCTATGCCGTTAATCAGAATTAAGTCGTTGCCTTTTGCTCAAGAAGTGAATATTCCCTCCACTTTAGGTGTGCTTTCCAAAGCAGTATCAGAAACCAGCGATATCGACTTAAAACATGTTATGGCGACTTGGGATTACCTCTCTCCTCATCACTATGCCCACAACGGAAAGGTAGTAGACTGCCAGCCTGATAAAACCCATCCTTTACTGGTTCATCTCGTTGCACCCAGTTTCAACACCGAAGAGCAAATTGCCAATATGCTTGAAGTGATTGCCAACACCTTGGCTGATGTATTGCCTGTGTCGAAGGAAAACATCTTTATCAATTTCTCTCCAGCCTACAGTGACGGTGTCTATGACTCGGGACATGTTGTTGAGTGGGACGATTAAACTTATGGGTTTGCTTAGCTAAAGTAATGCCTTAATTCATGACTTATTCATCAAACTGGCATAGGATGAGCGCTTTTCACATGCTATGAGTTTCAAATGTTTAAGTTGATTGCGGCTATGCCCCCTATGATGGCGCTGTCGATAGCGATTGTTTGTGAAGTGATTGCGACGTCGATGCTGCCTAGAACCCAACAATTTACCCAGTTTGTACCCACTCTGATAACGTTATCGGGGTATGCTGTTGCCTTCTTTATGCTGTCTGTCACAGTGAAGGCAGTGCCTATTGGGATTGCCTATGCGATATGGTGCGGGGCGGGGATCGTGTTGGTTGCCATGATAAGCTGGCTTTGGCACGGCCAGCAACTTGATTTACCAGCTTTAATAGGCATGCTCCTCATTCTATCAGGTACCGTAGTGATTAACGTTTTTTCTAGCTCAGTGAGCCACTGAGCCTTTTCTTCGACGATAAAGATGATCAAGCGCACAGTTTAATAAAAAGCCTGATTGGAAAAAGCAGGCTTTTTTTGATCCTCCAAACGCTTATTTATGTGCCAGTTCAGGAATAGGAACATTCAGTAAGCCACCTTTGATGAATAGACATGCCACTTGCAGTCAGTTCTATCTCTGCGGCTGAGCTTTGTAGTGACTTGTACTAAGGTTGTTGAAAATGTAGCAACTTTGTTATGGTGGGCAAGGTACAAAAGTGGTAACTAAACATGGAATGTCTATGAGCGCACTTGAAGCAAATTTTGATGGCCTAGTTGGGCCAACACATAACTACAGCGGTCTCTCTTTTGGTAATGTCGCTTCTGCGAAAAACCAAGCCAACCCATCCAGCCCTAAGCAGGCCGCTTTGCAAGGCCTGGCAAAGATGAAAGCTTTGTCAGATATGGCAATGGTGCAAGGGGTATTAGCGCCACAGGAAAGACCTGATATTGCCACACTACGTAGGTTAGGATTTACCGGTAGTGACCAGTCGGTATTGGCAGCGGCAGCGAAGCAGGCTCCACAAGTGTTGGCTGCTTGCTGTTCAGCTTCAAGCATGTGGACCGCTAATGCGGCAACAGTTTCTCCTTCGGCAGATACCAAGGATGGAAAAGTCCATTTTACACCTGCTAACCTCATTAATAAGTTCCACCGTTCAATCGAACATGAAGTAACGGGCCGCATTCTAAAGGCGACATTTTCGGATGAGAAACATTTTGTCCATCATCCAGCTCTTCCAAGTGTCGAGCATTTTGGTGATGAAGGTGCGGCTAACCATACTCGCTTCTGTCTTGATTATGGCCAGCAAGGGGTTGAGTTCTTCGTCTTCGGACGTTATGCCTTCGACAGTCGACAACCCGCGCCGACGAAGTTTCCTGCCCGACATACCTTTGAAGCTTGTGAGGCGGTCGCAAGGCTACACCAGCTTGATAATGACAAAGTGGTTATCGCCCAGCAAAACCCGGACGTGATTGACCAAGGCGTATTCCATAATGATGTTATTGCAGTGGGTAACCGCAATGTTCTGTTCTGTCACGAGCAGGCGTTCTTGAACCAACAGGCTGTCTACGATGAGCTAAACTTGAAACTCTCTGGCGAAATGCGGATTGTTGAAGTGCCAACCGACAGTGTATCAATCGGGGATGCGGTCACTAGCTACCTGTTTAACTCCCAGCTCATTACCATGCCAAATGGTGACAATGTTCTGATCTTGCCGGAAGAGTGCCGCAATAATCCGAGAGTGTGGGCGTATCTTGAGCAGCTTCTGGCTAATAAACAGGGTATTGATGACATTAAAGTGTTCGATTTGAAGCAGAGTATGGCTAATGGCGGTGGTCCTGCTTGTTTGAGGCTACGCGTTGCACTAACACAAGCTGAAGTGGCGGCGGTGAACCCAAGCACCTTGATGTCTGATGCTTTGTATAGTCAGTTAAGCGGCTGGGTGGAAAAGCATTACCGTGACCGGTTGGTTGAAGCGGACTTGGCTGATCCTGCCTTGCTGCTTGAGTCACGCACAGCCCTTGATGAGCTGACGCAAATCCTCAATTTAGGTTCTGTCTATCCTTTCCAACAGTAATTTCTAAGAAAGCAGCACAAATTAGTGCTGCTTTTCATTTCTGTGTCTTTGTTGCCGAAAGCTTTGTGCTACAAGAGGTGTCTTAAACCTGCATTAAACACTGAAAAGTAACAACTTTATTGAGTGTGAGATATTCATTTTGCATCTTCTTTTGCAGCAAAAGAGTTTAATTGCGAGGGCAAATTTTTAATTGCATTTTAACTGTATGATATTTAACAAAAATTAGAGTTGGCACGAAACATGGTTCTTTTGCTTTGATGATTAGAAGGGGCAAATTATCCATGAAGTATTCTTATCACTTTTTAGCTTTACTATTTCTTGCCGGATGTGGGGGCGGTGGAGGTGATTCTGCGTCTGAGCCACAACCGGAAAAGCCAACCACAACACTGCTTGGTGAAAACACTGTTTCTGCCGATGCCAGGTTTCAGCAGTTTGAAAACTATCTGTTTGAAATTAATCCATCAGACTTCAACTTTACGGGCAATCGGTTGTATCTCAAAGTTTATCTTTCCTCGGGTAACGTCTTGTTTTTAGGTAAAATTGATAAGCAAACTATCTTTGCTTTTCCGATTTCTGTTCCGCTGAAAGATAAAGTAGTCAGGTTTGATTTGTTTAGTGATTTTAGTGGTGATGAGGCTGTCACAGGGGAGGTGGCGCTATGATTAAACCTTTTTTTATAGCCTGTTTGTTTATGCTGATATCAGTAAGTAAAGGGTTTGCAGTTGAGCAGTCCGTTTTGCTCAAGGATACCGTGTTTCAGGGGAGTGGCAGCATTGATCTATTTAAGGCTAGGCAGCAGAAAAATAACCCTAGTGCAGCGAGTTTGGAAGCATTAAGGGTAGAAAACAATAATGCCTTGGTATTGGCTGTCGATGTGAACGAGGCGGCAAACGGCACCGAAAAAGCTGCGAGCCAAGGTGTGGCTGTTGAATCAGTGACACTGACAGTTGAAACTGAAGGGAATACTTTCACTTTCACTGAGTTTTCGACGCCGACTCAGTGCTTACTGGCAAAGGCTGGGGAGACAAATCGCGCTCTATTTTACACCTTGATCGGGCGAACTGGTTCTTCGTCGCTGACCCCGAACAGCGGGTGGCAGGGCACTTCTTACGATGCAGTGCTTACCATACCGGTCAATATCTCGCTTGAAAATGCGACATCAGTCGTACTAGATATCACTTTCTTGGAGACCAATACTTCTTTGGGTGATCCTGAAGCCTTTTATGATTTCACGGCAGGACCTGAAGATCTTGCCTTGTTGAGTCAGCCAGATGCTGTGACACTTACTGAAGAGGCTCCGGGCCAAGATGAAGCGCCTTTGGTGATCACTCAGAATCAAATCGGCAATGAAACTGATTCGTGGGTGTACTATCCCTCCTCAGTAGAGTATTACGTGGCAGCTTACGAGGATAATTACCCAGTCAAAAGTGACTATGACTTCAATGACTTGGTAATAGGTTATCGGGTTGGCTATGGGATGACAGGCCAGCAAGTGTCATCGCTGATTATATACGGTTATATGATTGCGAGAGGATCGGGTTTCACCCATGACTGGCATTTACACATTGGACTACCAGATACAGCATCAGGGGCAGGAACGCTTAACTTATTCAAGCCAGACTCCACTGAGCAAGAGAGTGGTTACCCACAAACATTTTCGCTGACGGGAAGCTTTGATAAACGGCTTCTACAAGGCACAAAAGCACTAATGAATAGTCCTGGATCAGAGTTTGCTAACACAGAAACCAATGTTGATTTGATAAAAGGGCATAAATTCAGTGTGGCGTTTGATTTTGATGAGCCAATAGCGCTCTCTAGTATCTCCTTGCCTCCATATGATCCTTATCTGTATGTGCAAAATACCGGTTATGAAATTCATCTACCTGAGTACTCTTCCCGTCTGGGCACTTCTGTTAACAACGCAGAAGCGGCTGGTGGGTTCAAGAATGAGCAAGGTTACCCTTTCGCGATTATTATTCCTGAAGATTGGGAGCCACCACTAGAGCGAGAAGATCTCGGGGGCGCGTATTCTACATTCTTAGGGTTTGTCACTAGCAATGGTGAGCAAGAGGACTCATGGTATAACGCTCCGTCACAAAACAAGATCAAGCAAATTGGTAAGGCATTTTGGAAGTGGGATTAACATAAGGATCTATCTCGGAAATTGCCCAATAACTTGACCTTAAACTTATTGGGCAGGGATAATACGTCAAAACCAACAGGGTAAGAGGCTAACTTGGCTTGTTGGTTTACTTGTTTAACTTAGATTGCCCGTGACGGAGTCGAAATGGCGAAATTATCCCTTCAAGAGCAGATGCTAAAAGCTGGTCTTATTGACAAGAAAAAATTGAAAAAAGCGGGCAAACAGTCCAAGAAATCTCGTACTCTGCGTAATGAGGCTAAAGCCGCTGTTGAAGCGAATAAAGCTGCCCAGTTGGAGCAGGACAAAGAGCTGAACCGCCAGAAGCAGGATGAAGCGAATAAGAAAGCTATCGCTTCTCAGGTGAAGCAGCTGATCGAAATGAATAAGATAGATCTGGCTGATGGTGATATTGGTTATAACTTTACCGATGGTACGCTAGTTAAGAAAATCTATGTCGATAAGCAGACACAAGACCAGCTTGTTAGCGGCCGACTAGCGATTGCCCGCTACCTGGAGGGCTACGCAGTGATCCCTGGTGTGGTTGCCGATAAGATCAGCCAGCGTGATGAAGAGACGATCATTGTCAACAATACTGTGTCTGAGCAGGAAGTTGATGAAGATGATCCGTACGCGGACTTCCAGATCCCAGATGATCTAATGTGGTAATGCCACTAATCAAAGCCTATTTTGAGCCCAGCACCCAGCTGGGCTTTTTTATCTTCGCTGTAGATTACTGGTTCAGAAAACTATCTATGTATCGGTAAGTTTGCTCACAGTCGTTTGGTGCTAGATCTTCCAAATTTAAATAAGCATGTGTCATGTTCTCGAAGTGATGGTGAACACTTGGGATCCCTAGCAATTGCAAGCGCTTGAAATAGCGCTTTCCTTCATCCTGTATCGGGTCAAATCCTGCTGTTATGAGCATGGTTGCTGGGTGGTTACTGGGTAACGCTGAAAACAATGGTGAAGCTTCTCGGCGGTCTTCGCCTTGTTGAAAATACTGATCGAAGTACCACTGCACTTTTGCTGTTTCTAAAATGTAACCTTCACGGTAGTCGACCAAGGAGTCACTGGAAAAAGTGTAATCCAGACTTGGGTATATCAGCACCAATTGGTTGATCATTTCTGGGTGACGCTGTGCCAGTGAGGTTGCTAAAGCTCCACCGGCTGAGTCGCCAGCAATAGAAATGTTGTGCTGAAAGGCAACAGTGAGCTTCTCGAGGGTATGGACTATTTCTTCTAGGCTCATGATGCAATCGACCAAACCTTTGGGGTAGGGGTGATCTGGAGCAAGGCGATAGTCAATTGTCACTACAATATGCTGACTATGGTGGGCAAGACGGCGGCTTATTGGGTCGTAAACCGCAATACTGCCACACATGTGACCACCACCATGGAAGAAAATCAGTACCGGTAAAGCCGCATCAGGAGACGGGTGGTAAATCCGACAAGGTATCGATGTGCCGTTGATATGGGTATCGATGACTTGGCTTATCTCCACTTTTGCAGTTACAAACTGTTTGGTAATAGTCGCTAGGCCTAGCCTTGCCATTTCTGGTGTTGGCGGAATGCCGAGTTGCTTTGCTTGCGATAGGGCATCATTGAATGATTTTAGCCAGGTCTGCAGGCTTGGTGGCATATCGGCCATGGGCGCTTCCTTGTTGCTTTAACAGTTCAATTTCCGGAACACGCTCTATCAGATAATCTTTGAAGTTGGCACAGCGTGCAGGCATATATTTACGGGGCTTGAAATAGAGGTTGAGCTCAAATTGACTACTTACATAATTTTCTAAAACGGGTTGAAGAGTCTTTTTTTCGATCTCATTAGAGATCAGGCTCAGTGGTAGATAGGCTATTCCACCACCATTTAGCGCAATGTTCTTGAGGATTTCACTGTCATCGGCTTCGACGGTCTGGGCGATTTCTACAGTTGAATATTCACCATCCAATTCGAAAATCCATCGGTTGCCTCCAACCAAAGTACTGGCGTAGAGGCAACGGTGGTGCTTGAGGTCGTCGGGGACAACGGGCTTTCCATTTTTCTTGATATAGCCCGGTGAGCAGCATGCCATCAAGGGTTCTCGAAGCAGTGAACGTTTCACCAGCAGGCTGTCTTTATCCTGGAAGCCTCGATAAGTGGCATTGGCACGGATAGCAAAGTCCACATCATGGACGTGATCAACTTCGAAAGCGGTCTCTAATACCACAAAATTGATTGAGGGATGCTCCTGCAGATATTCGCCGATAATCTGGCTTAGGTAGTGCTTGGCAAACAGTGGGGTACTGGCGATTTTGATGGTGCCTTTGTCCTCACTGCTCATGTTCTGGACTTCATTGAAGACATCATCAATCTGGGTATGAAGTAGGCTGAACCTGTCAAATAACCGTTGTCCTGCTTGGGTTGGGGTGATTTTCCGGGTGGTCCGCTTGAGCAAACTCACCCCCATTTTTTCTTCCAGCTCATTTAACCAACGGCTGGCAGCGGAAGGTGAGATATTATTGTGCTTGGCCGCTTCGCTAATCGAACCGGTTCTCACAACATGAAGAAAGAAGACTACCTTATCTAACATGATCACCCCCTAAAATCCATTTCCCTACATATAGTTATAGCAAAAAAGTGCCAGAAAATGATGACGATATGGTTATCGCCTCGGTTGATATCCCATATTCGCAAAGGTGATTTGCATCAATGTGACTAATCGTTTGGGGTGAATCTTCTAAAATACGAGAATACAGTGAGTTGTGTTGCCCGTCACAACTGCAGGCACTCGCTAATACCAGTTCTAACCGTTTTGATGTAACAGTTTGGTATTCATATAGGGGAATAAAAAAATGCTAAATAACAAAGTGTGTATCGTGACAGGTGGTGCCCAAGGGATTGGCCGCTGCATCGTCGAAACCTTTGCCAAGAATGATGCGTTGCAAGTGTATGCGTGTGACATGAATTTGGCCGCAATGGCTGACTTGGAGGCAAAGTATCCGAATGTCACTGGTATTGAGCTGAATGTTTGTGATCGTGAGAATATTGCGCATTTCGTTGAACAAGTGAAATCAGAACACGGCAAGATTGATGTATTGGTCAACAATGCCGGAGTAACCCGTGACAACCTAATTGAAAAAATGACCGAGGAAGATTGGGATCTAGTGTCTGATGTTAACCTAAAAGGTGTGTTTAACATGACCCAGGCGATTGCGCCGGTCATGGTTGAAGGCGGTGCAGGTTCTATCATTACCATGTCTTCAGTGGTCGGTACCGATGGCAATATAGGTCAATCAAACTATGCGGCGACCAAAGGTGGTGTGATTGCCATGACCAAAGGTTGGTCGAAGGAATTTTCTCGCAAAGGTGCACAGGTCAGAGCGAACTGTATTGCGCCTGGATTTATTGAAACACCGATGACCGTTGATCTACCTGAGAAAGTCTTGGATTTCATGAGACACAAAACACCTCTAGGTCGGATGGGTAAGCCACAAGACATTGCCAATGGCGCGCTATTCCTTGCTAGCGACAACTCGGGATTTATTACGGGTCAGACGCTAAAGATTGATGGTGGGTTGGTTATTTAACTCTGCTATCTTTTGGATTTAAATTAATCCCCTGCTTAACGGCAGGGGATTTTTTATGTGTCGAATACACAGTAGAGACAATGGGTAAAGCTAAAAATGATTGGAAAAGAAATCATCCTCCCATTGCGTGGAAAGCGATAAACAGAGTAAGCGAAGTTTAATCCAGTGCGTAATGCCATCGAGCATATTGCTGTCCTTAGCTAGGGTAGGGCTAGCTGTGAATTTGAAAGCAAAGGTGTAATGTGAATTTTGAGCTTACAGTTGTACGCTGGATTGAATGTTCGGTCAATTGGTATCTTGCTTCTTGTAATAGAACAGCCGATTTTGCTGGGTTTGATGCCATGAATTTTTGTAACGGCATATGTCTATCACTGAGAGGGAAATAAAAAAAGCCCGTGTATGTTACGGGCTCTAGAGATTTTCATGAGTTCACACTAATGAATACGCTTAACGCTGTCACGCTCTACCAATGTCGGCTCAAGCTGTATCACAGTGTTGGCTTCATGCTTGTTTTGGATCTTGCTGAGTAGGATATCGACAGCTTGCTGACCCAGTCTGTGTTTAGGCTGGTGGATGGTCGTCAAAGAAGGCGTGATATATTTTGCCAGCTTGATATCGTCGTAACCCACAATAGAAAGATCTTCAGGCACGCGGATGCCTTTTTTGCTGGCGGTATTAATGACGCCCATCGCCATCATATCGTTACAAACGAACAGGGCAGTTGGTAGCGGTCCACGGCCAAAGACTTCATTAAAGGCGATTTCCCCGCCTTCACACTCAAAGTTCCCTGATGCAATCCACTGTTTGTTGACTTCCAAGCCAGCTTCTTCCATCGCCTGCACATAGCCTGACAGGCGCTGCTGGGCGGTGAGTTTATCGAGCGGGCCGGTTAGGCAGCCAATTTGGGTATGGCCTTGGTCGATAAGGTGCTTAGTCGCCAGATAACCACCATGGTGGGAGTTATCTTGGATCTTGTCGCTCGGAAAATCAATCGGCCCCCAGTCCATCACAACGGTTGGCACTGGCTGGTGGCGAGAGAATAAATCGAAGGCCTGGCCGTCGACTTCGCTGCACATCAGCAGCAGGCCGTCGACACGTTTTTGCAGCAGGATATCCAGGCTGTCACGCATACGGGCCAGGTCGCCTTCGGTGTTGCACAGGATCAGGTTATAGCCTTGCTCATAGCAGCGGCGCTCTACACCTTTTACGACTTCACCAAAGAATGGGTTGGTCGAGGTGGTTACTAGCATACCGAAAGTACGGGTGTGGTTAACCTTCAGGCTGCGCGCCAAGGCCGATGGGGCATAGTTCAGCTCTTTTACTGCCGCCATAACGCGAACAGAAATGTCTTCACTGACAAAGCGGGTTTTATTCAGGACGTGGCTAACTGTCGAAGTCGAGACCCCTGCAAGTTTTGCTACATCTTTGATTGTCGCCATAGGTTCTCCCTGAACCGTGCCCGGGCGGGCACGGTATCATTAACTTATTGGTGCTCAATAAGAAAGCGTTCCACTTCACGGCGGTGTGGAATAGACGTTTGAGCACCCATTCGGGTGACTGAAATTGCAGCAGAAGCATGGGCAAAGCGGATGGCGTCATCCATCGCCTTGTTCTCCTGAAGGCCTGTCAGCAATGCGCCGTTGAAGGTATCGCCTGCTGCAGTGGTATCTTTGGCATCAACACGGAAGCCTGGTACTTGTCGACCTTGCCCGTTTTCGCTGACCCAAACACCTTGGCTGCCCAAGGTGATCATGACCTGTTTGATCCCTTTTTCATGCAAGGCATCAGCCGCGTTCTGCGCGCTGGTGGTATCTGTTACCTTGATACCGGTTAGCAGCTCTGCTTCAGTCTCGTTTGGGGTAATCATATCAATATGTTGCAATAAGTCATCCGATAATGGCTGGGCAGGTGCCGGGTTGAGCACAACACGAGTACCTGCTTGCTTGGCTACTTTGGCCGCAGCCTCAATAGTCGCCATCGGGGTTTCCAGCTGCATCAACAGCGTATCAGCTTGCTTAATAAGATTATGGTGCGGCTCGATACGGGCCGGACTCAGGCAACCGTTGGCTTCGGCGGAAATTGCAATGCTGTTCTCGCCAGTCGCCGCTACTTGGATCATCGCAATACCGGTTGGTATGCCTTTCTCAATCATCACGCCATCGGTGTTCATGCCTTCTTTGGCAAAGGCGTCACGCATCTCGTGGCCGAAGCTGTCATCACCGACACAGGCGATGAATGCGATATCAGCACCCAGGCGGGCAGCAGCGACTGCTTGGTTTGCCCCTTTACCACCAGGGATCACACAGTAGCTATGGCCATGCAGCGTTTCTCCCGGACGAGGGAAAGATGCAACTTGCAGAACATGGTCGGCGTTCACACTGCCAAGAACGACTAATTTATTCATATTGGGACCTTTTTGATTCTCATTGGCCAAAATGTATGGCTTAGCAGTTGGGAAAGAGATGTTTGCTAAGCGATAAATTCTGAAAGTTATTGGGGCTGAAACTAAGGCGCGAAAGGTAAGCCATATCGACACCTTAGTTTAAGAGTTCCTAGATCCTAGAATCTAGGCACTAGGTTCTAGGATCTGCCTCTTACTCCGAAACCACTTTCAGAGGAACAGGGATGTTTGCTTCAACCTGCTCGCCTTTCAGCATCTTGTCTGCAGTCTCTACACCTAGCGCACCGATTAGATCAGGCTGCTGGGCGATAGTTGCACCTAGCTTGCCACGCTTAACCGCTGCGATACCGTCGTCAGTACCATCGAAGCCAACGATCAGGACATCTTTGCCTGATGCTTGAACAGCACGAAGAGCACCCAGTGCCATTTCGTCGTTCTGGGCAAATACAGCTTGTACGTCAGGGTTAGCTGCTAGCATGTTTTCCATTACGTTCAGGCCCTTGGTACGGTCGAAGTCTGCTGGCTGGCTAGCAAGTAGTTCCATACCGCTGCCGTCAACCGCCTGCATGAAGCCTTTACCACGTTCACGGGCCGCAGAAGTACCAGCAATACCTTCTAGCTGGATAACACGCGCTTTTTCACCCACTTTTTCCATGATGAATTTACCGGCCATTTCACCGCCTGCCACGTTGTCAGAGGCAATGTGGCTAACCACTTCACCACGGCTTGCACCACGGTCCAGGGTTAGAACAGGGATGTTAGAGCGGTTCGCCATGCGGATTGCATTGGAAACGGCATCAGAATCGGTAGGGTTGATTAGAATTGCCTTCACGCCACGTACCGTAAGGTCTTCCACGTTGGAAAGCTCTTTGCTCGGGTCGTTTTGTGAATCAAGAACAATCAGGTTATAGCCCAACTCTTTCGCTTTGGCTTCAGCCCCTTCCTTCATGGTTACGAAGAATGGGTTATTAAGCGTGGAGACAACCATTGCCATTGTGTCCTGCGCGGCAGCCGTAGAGCTGAATGAAGCTGACAGTACAGCGGCAGAGATTAGGGTTGCTAACTTTTTCATTCTATTTTCCTTTCTACATATGTCGGGTGGAGGCGGGCAGGGGGCTACCCGCGTACAGAGGTTGTGTTACTTATTTTTGTTATCTACAAGGACTGCCAGCAGGATAACCACTGCTTTAGCAATCATTTGGTAGTAGGAGGAGACATCCAATAGGTTTAGGGCGTTGTTCAGGAAGCCGATAATCAGTGCACCAATCAAGGTACCCATGATACGGCCTTTACCACCGGCTAGGCTGGTGCCGCCAAGAACAACCGCTGCAATTGCATCAAGCTCGTAGCCCATACCTGCTGTCGGCTGAGCCGAAGACAGACGAGAGGTAACGATGATGCCGGCAAGGGCGGCTAGCAGACCACAGATGGCGTAAACACCAATCTTGACGCGATCCACATTGATACCAGATAGGCGAGCAGCTGATTCGTTACCACCCAGCGCGTAAATGTAGCGACCGAAACGGGTGTGGTTTAGTAGGTACCATACTGCAGCAAAGACAATCACCATCAGCCAGATTGGCACAGGGATACCCATTGCATAGCCAGTACCGAACCAAGCAAAGCTGTCAGCAACGTCAGTGAAGCCAGTAGAGATAGGTCGACCATCGGTGTAAACCATGGTCACACCACGTAGCAGGGTCATGGTCACCAGTGTGGCAATGAAAGCCTGTACTTTACCCTTGGCGATAATGACACCACTGATTGCACCCAGCGCAGCACCGGCCAGCAAGGCAGTTGGCACCGCAATCATTACCGGCACTTCCATCGCAATGAGGGAAGCGGCAAAGGCACCGCACAAGGCAAGTACCGAACCAACGCTCAGGTCAATACCAGCAGTCAGGATAACCAGTGTCATACCCACAGCAATGATGGCATTGACCGAGGTTTGACGCAGAATATTCAAGATATTGTCGACGGTGAAAAAGTTCGGGTTCAGGAATGACACCACGACAATCAGGAATACAAGGGCAATCAGAGACTTCTGCTCGATCAGCCACTCTTTGCTAAATAGCTTGGCGCTACCGGAGTTTTGTTGTTTGGTCATAGCGTTGCTGCTCATGCTGCTACCTCGTTGATTTGTTTACCCACAGCGCAGGCAAGAAGTTTTTCTTGGTCGGCATCTTCAGCCATGAATTCGCCGCTGATTTTACCTTCGTGCATGACCAGAATGCGGTCACTCATGCCGAGTACTTCCGGCATCTCAGAAGAAACCAGAATGATGCTCATCCCTTCTGACTTGAATTGGTTGATTAGCTGGTAGATCTCTTTTTTCGCACCGACGTCTACCCCTCGGGTCGGCTCATCGAGAATCAATACTTTTGGCTTGGTCATCAGCCCCTTAGCAATGGCTACCTTCTGCTGGTTACCACCAGAAAGGTTGCCGATGATTTGGTTGCGAGTCGGCGTCTTGATGTTGAACAGGCGGATGAAATCTTCCACTGCGGTGACTTCGTCGTAGTGCCTTAGCTGAACACCCTTTGACAGCTGCTCTAGCGAGCAAATCGACATGTTTTCTTTCACTGACAGACCAAGGATCAAACCATCACCTTTGCGGTCTTCAGAAATGTAGGCAATGCCGTTGGCCAGCCCGTCTTGTGGGGTCAGTGGGTTAATCACCTTGCCATCAAGCACAATGTCGCCGGCTTCACGCTTCAGGGCACCGTAAATGACTTTCATTAGTTCGGTACGACCTGCGCCCATAAGGCCGGAGATCCCTAGGATCTCACCGCGATCTAAAGTGAAGCTAACATCGTGGACACCTGCGCCAGATAGGTTTTTCACTTCAAGGCAAGTAGTACCGTGTTTGACGTCGATGCGTGGGTATTGTTCGTCCAGACGACGGCCAACCATCATTTCGATCATGGTGTCTTCATCGATATCGGCCACAGCACGCTGGCCGATGAACTTACCGTCGCGAAGAACCGTGATATCGTCACAGATCTCGAAGATCTCTTTCAAACGGTGCGATATATATACGATGCCAGTGCCTTCTTCACGTAACTCATTGATCACCTTAAACAGAGACTCTGTTTCGGTGTCGGTCAGGGCATCGGTTGGCTCATCCATAATGATGACTTGAGATTTGAAAGACAGCGCTTTGGCAATCTCCACCATCTGCTGCTCACCAAGGCTTAATTCGCCAAGTAGTGTGCGCGAGCTGTGTTTAACATTGAGTCGAGCCAGTAGGGCATCGGCTTCTTTGTACATTTGTGCCCATTTGATGCCGCCAAATGCATTGGTTTTTTCACGGCCAAGGAAAATGTTTTCGGCAATGGTCAACTCAGGGATCAAGTTCAGCTCCTGGTGAATAATGCTGATACCTGCTTCCTGTGAATGGCGTGGGCCATTGAAGTTAACGGTTTGACCCTGGTAGCGAATTTCGCCCGCGTCCATATGGTAGATGCCGGTCAACGCCTTCATCAGTGTTGACTTACCTGCACCGTTTTCACCCATCAAGGCCATCACCTTGCCCGGGTAGACATTCAGGCTGGCTTTATCCAGCGCTTTCACGCCAGGGAATGCCTTTTCGATGTCTTTGAGTTCTAGAATTGGCTGAGTCATAGGGAGTCCTTGCAACTAGGCCTTTTAAAACACAACGCCGGCTTGGAAAATGACATTGGCGTATGGGGTGCATTCACCGGTACGGATCACCGCTTTACTGTTTTGGGTGTGTACTTTGAATGCTTCATGAGGCACATAAGCGATATTGAATGTTTTACCGCACATCGCTTCTTCTTCGCGGAGAAGAGCAATCAGCGCATCGTGGTGTTCAGGGCTGACTTGCTTGAATTCTTCTGCCATCACCACGCCTTCAATCTGCATTTCGCCCAACAACGCTTTTACTGTCTGGATGAAAGTTGGCACGCCAGGGATAAGGGCAAGGTCAATACGTTGGGTTTCATCTGGGATTGGCAGACCGGCGTCACATACTGTGACTTCATCGGTATGGCCAAGAGTGGCAACCAGATAGGACAATTCAGAGTTGATGAGTGCGCTCTTTTTCATGCTTGCACCTTAATTATTGATGGTGGTGATGCTTCTAACGTCGTTTGCCAACCTTGGCAGTGTCATCCATGTCTTAATCGAATATCGAAACGATTACGCAATCGTTTCGATAGCGATAAATGTAAAAGCAAACGTTTCGATGCGCACTAATTATGGTTGAAAAATGTGATTGAGCTCAGAAGAAATATGCTTTTAGTGAATGTTTTTTGTGCGTCATCAAGAAATGCAGGCATGAGATATGTGATTTTTATGTAAGGTTTTGCAAAGGGCGCCAGATTGCTTTGAAATTACATGCACTAAGAGCGTATTATTACGGCGTTATATACCCATACCCTTTGAGTGGGTTGGGAGTCCCTCTTCGTTCTTCAATCACCTAAATGGACTGCTCGTGATGGTAACCGTACTACAGCTTCAACCTGTTCTGCTCAGTATTGCCCCTGTTTCAGTGGCGGTTATGCTGTACGCGATGAAGAGAAAGAAACTGTGGTTGATGCGGGTGTCTTTGATTGGCATGGTGATATCAGTCATTTTGCTGTTTGCTTTCCAATACCTGGACTACCGCTATTTGGAAAGTTGTCTCCAGCAAGGGGAAGTCTATAACCCATTGCAAAATACCTGTATTAAATTCAACTAGCGATATTCAACGTTAGCTGAGGGTTGCCAAGATAACTTGCGCGCTAGGGAAAACAGCATAGGCATCATCACCAACAGTGAGCATTGAAATGTCTTCGCTTCCTTTATCAATCAGGGAGCAAATCTCATCGTCTTGATTGAGTGTCAGGGTAACTTCGACCGAGCTGTCATCGGTATCAATCGCTTTGACTTTGCCTTTCAACCAGTTTTGGTCAGAGGAAGCATCAGGTTTTCTTCTCTCCAAAGTAAAATGAGGGGAAGAAGCGGGGAGTTTGATATCAATCGCAGGCCCTTTGATTAGTGCAACCACATCTTTACCATGATGTAGGTTCAGCCTCACTGTGCTGCCGTGGGTAATGGTAGCCGTCAGGTTAATGCCGCTTTGTAATTCCACCGTTATCAAATCATGCAGGGCATGATTCTCGATTTGCTTAATGGTTCCGAATAGCTGATTTCTGGCACTGGTTTGTAGCGATAATTTACTCATGACTCCCAGCAAACTGTGCAGCGGTACACTGTCATCATTCAGTGCCTCCAATCCCATCGATTGGATTTGCTCCAGCAACTCATACATCTGTACCAGACGTTGGCCATGATTAGTCAACGAAGCACCACCGCCGCCTTTGCCGCCTTTTTCAGACTCGATAAGAGGAGACTCTGACTGTTTGTTCATTTCCTTTACGGCGTCGTAAGCTGCTTTGTAGCTGAGCCCAGCTTGCTTGGCACCTTGGCTGATGGATCCTGTCTCGGCGATCGCCTTTAGCAGGGCGATACGGCGGGGATTGGCAAACATTTTTCCATGTTGTGATAGAGTAAGAATTGCGTCGAAATTCATTGTTATATCCAATCCTGAGTGCCAGATCATAAACCGTCTAAAAGCTTTGACGTAGAGTATACCTGACTTTAAGTAGTGATTGATTTATAAAACAAAAGTTTTAAGGACAGTGGCAACATGAACTCAAAGCAAACCCTGTTATTTATCTTGAATGATGCACCGTATGGCTCTGAACGCTCGTTTAACGGCTTACGCTTGGCCATTAACCTAGGCGAACAAAGTGAGGCCGAGACGGATATTAAGATCTTTTTGATGTCTGATGCGGTAAGCTGCGCGCTGCCTGCCCAGGTGCCGGGGGAAGGGTACAATGTTCAGCAAATGCTGGAGATCCTACTGGCCCAAGGTGCTGAAATAAAATTGTGCAAGACGTGCTGCAATGCCCGTGGCCTTTCGTCTTTGCCGCTTATCGAAGGGGCTGAAATTGGGACATTAGATGACTTGTCACTATGGACGTTACAGGCTGATAAGGTCGTGACCTTCTGACAAGAAACAGGGCTGGTTGAAATCAGCCCTTTTGATGCAATTACCGCAAGCTCAAAATCACTGAGTATGGCTGCTGGCGCGCGGGGTTAGTTGAAAACCTATATTGATAGTGCTGGAAGCTCCATTCAGGGGCTCGGTATCTTTAATTTTCCCTACCAATAGCTCTGAAGCTTTGGTCGCCATGTCATGGTAGTTAACGTGAATCGCGGTGATGCCTGGGTAGCTTTGCTGGCAGAAATCAGCACCATCCAAACAGGTGATCGCCATGGATGTCGGTACTTTGATCACCCTTCGCTGACACTCGAACAATGCACCCATGGCGATGTTCTCGTGGGTGCAAATCAGGGCATCGAGTTCTTGCTCCCTTAACAGAAGCTTCGCCAAGCCTTCCGCTCCCAATTCGATACTGGCTTGCTGATGGGATGTCAGGAAATGATCCGGTGCTAAATAACCTTCGATCATCGCAGCCTGCCAGCCCCTTAATTGTTTGTTAAGGATTGCTTGGTCACCATGGCCGCCGATAAAGCCAATATTTTTGAAGCCTCGCTCAATCAGTTGTTGGGTCAGGACTTTTGCGGCCTGATAATGATCGACGCCCACATTGAGATCGATCGCCAGTGGCGTGATTTCATTGACCTCCAAAACAGGGATATTACAGCTCTCAAGCAGCTTGCGGCCTTTGGCTGATCTTTCGCTACCAAACAGCACGATAGCGGCTGGACTACTGGCCAGAATATTAGTCAGAATTTTCTCTTCTTGATCCAGCACCCCACCCGTGTAGCTGATCTGCAGCTGGAAATTACGTTTGGCCAATTGGGCTTGGAAGGGGTCGATAAATTGGCAGCAGGCACTTTCTGTCATGGAAGGGATCAGCATGGCAATAGTGTCACTCTGACCAGAGGCCAGCGCACCGGCAGCTTTATTGGGAATATACCCAAGCTCATCGACCGCTTGTTGGATCTTTTCGCGCAGTTTATCTGAAACTTGTTCTGGGGTACGCAATGCCCGAGATACCGTCATCGAACCCACACCTGCGAGTTTGGCGACATCTGCAAGTGTTGCACGTCCCGTACTTCGACGTTTTCGAGGCTCAGCCATCGAATCTCCCTACATCTTAAAATAGCATTGCTAACTTTCTAGTATTAGCAATGATATTTTTATCTAAAAATCAGTCGGTTAAATATACCGCTTGAATGTGTTTACTGTGAAATACGCATTTTAACCTTGTTAATACCAAGGTTCCAACTGGTTTCCTCGGTCTGTGATATGAAAAATGGTAGCGCTATCACAAAATTTGGTAGCGCTATCAGATAGCGCTACCAAATGTGATTTTGATCTCTTTATTTGTACCGAACGATCGTTAAAGTGACCCCATCGACACAACTTACCCTAGTAAAAAACGAGAAGAGCGATGCTGAAAGAACTGCTTACCCCAGACGTAATTAGCCTTCATGATTCGGCTGAAAACTGGCAACAGGCGATTGAGCTATCTTGCCAACCGCTGATTGACAATGGCGCTATCAAGCCAAGTTACGTTGAGGCCATTTTTAAATCTCACGAGGAAATGGGGCCTTATTACGTTATCGGTCCTGGTATCGCTATGCCGCATGCCCGCCCTGAGAATGGCGTTAACCGCCTAGCGCTTGGCCTGACGGTGATCCGCAATGGGGTTAACTTCGATGCCGATGAAAATGACCCGGTAAAAATGCTAGTGACGTTAGCGGCAACCGATAGCAACAGCCATGTTGATGCGATTGCCCAGCTCGCAGAGCTTTTTATGAATGAAGAACATGTGGCGCAGATTTGTGCCGCGCAAGATGTGGATGCTATTCGCCGCATCATTGAAACCTATTAATTCAAATGGCTTCGGCCAACTAAATTACAGCGAACTATTCGCAAACTAATAACGCTTAGAAGTAGAAAGGTAGAATATTATGAAAATTATGGTTGTATGTGGTCACGGTCTTGGTACTAGCCTAATGATGGAAATGAGCCTGAAGGGCATCGTTAAAGAGCTAGACGTTGCAGCAGCGGTCGATCACTGCGATTTGGGTTCGGCGAAAGGTACGGCATGTGACATTTTCATCGGTACCAACGACATCACTGAACAGCTAGTTGCCCAGGGCGTTGACGGCAAGATTGTCTCGCTAGATAACATGGTCGACAAAAACGCGATGAAAGAGCGTTTGTCAGCAGCCCTAAAAGAACTTGGCGCTCTGTAAGAGGTAGCGATGGAATTCTTCAGTTTTCTAATGAATGACGTGCTGGCCGAGCCAGCCGTCCTTGTCGGTCTGATAGCGCTTATCGGTCTGATTGCCCAGAAAAAGCCGGTGACAGAATGTATCAAGGGTACCGTCAAAACCATTATGGGTTTTGTCATCCTCGGTGCTGGTGCAGGCCTGGTGGTTACCTCGCTGGGTGACTTCTCGGCTATCTTCACCGAAGCCTTTGGTATTACCGGTGTCGTACCAAACAACGAAGCGATTGTTTCGATTGCCCAGGAAGCCTTCGGTAAAGAAATGGCAATGATCATGTTCTTTGCCATGTTGGTTAACATCCTGATTGCCCGCTTTACCCCATGGAAATTCATCTTCCTGACTGGCCACCATACCTTGTTCATGTCGATGATGGTTGCCGCTATCTTGTCGTCTAGCGGCATGACAGGTGTTCCTCTGATTGCAGCAGGTTCATTGGTTGTTGGCTTTGTTATGGTGTTGTTCCCGGCAATTGCCCACAAATATATGAAGCAGGTGACGGGCTCTGATGATGTGGCAATCGGTCACTTCTCTACCATGTCATACGTGCTGGCGGGTTTCATCGGTAGCAAGTTTGGTAACAAAGAGCACTCTACCGAAGATATGGATGTGCCAAAGAGCTTGCTGTTCTTGCGTGATACGCCAGTGGCGATTTCATTCACCATGAGTATCATCTTCTTGATTACCTGTTTGTTCGCTGGTGGTGATTTTGTCCGCGAAGTGAGCGGTGGTAAGCACTGGTTCATGTTCTCAATGATGCAGTCAATCACTTTCGCTGCCGGTGTCTACGTTATCCTGCAAGGTGTACGTATGGTTATCGCTGAAATCGTACCTGCATTTAAAGGGATTTCTGACAAGTTGGTACCAAACGCCAAACCTGCGCTGGATTGCCCGGTTGTCTTCCCATACGCACCGAATGCGGTATTGGTCGGCTTCCTATCAAGCTTCACGGCAGGCCTGTTTGGTATGTTCCTGCTATACATCATGGGATTGACGGTTATCATCCCGGGTGTAGTACCACACTTCTTTGTTGGTGCAGCTGCCGGTGTATTCGGTAACGCAACCGGTGGCCGCCGAGGCGCAATGCTAGGTGCATTTGCCCAAGGCCTATTGATCACCTTCCTACCAGTATTCCTATTGCCAGTACTGGGTGACCTTGGCTTTGCCAACACCACCTTCAGTGATGCTGACTTCGGTATCGTAGGTATCTTGCTAGGTCTGATTGTTCGTTAATCCCGCCAATTAGAGCTGCTTACTGTAAGAACTAAAAGCCCGCAACCGTATTGGTCGCGGGCTTTTTCCTATTTTAGAACGGAACAGCGAGTCCTTTTGGGTGTAACATTAATCCGGTTTGGCATTCAGGCCGGACAGTTGTTTTTCGATAGCACCAATACAGGTGGTAACGTTAATGGGTGGTTGTTTAGGGTAGGGGTGAAGCGCATATACCGGGTTTTGTTCAAGCTGGTGGTCGGGAAATAAAGCTATCAGATATGGTTTTTGATGAAAGATGTAATCAGGGATAATGCCAATGCCAGCCCCGGATTCAATTAAGCTCAGGCAGGTGTGGAAAGAGTCTGCACGGCAGGTGATATTCGCTTGGTAACTATGCTTTTCTCCGGCCATTTTGATATGGGTAAAATGGTGGAGGATAGAAGCAGGCTGCCATTGGTTGGCCAGATACCCTGCGTCCTCACTCTCATTGTCGATGACACTTTGTGTTCCACAAAGCACATCCCTAAATTCCCCGATCCTTCTTTGTATTAGTACGTTTTCAGAGGACGCACCTACCCGGATGGCAAGATCAATGTGTCTCTCCATCAAGTTCAGAGGTTGGTCGCTGCTTATCAGTTCAGGCCGTAACTTTGGATAACACTTCATCAGCGCACCGATGGCTGGGGCGACAAGGGTCGACATCAGGGCGTCTGACGACGTTATTACGATTTTACCCTGTGGCTCTTGTTGGCTTTCCAATGCCTGTTGCCAGGCAAAGTCTGCCAGGTCATTGAGCTTCTTGCATTCAGCATAGAAGGCCTGTCCTGCTTGGGTCAGGGTTTGGCGACGGGTGGTACGCTTGAGAAGGCTGATACCAAGCTCTGTCTCTAGCAATTTGAGGTGTTGGCTAACCACTGATTTCGACAGTCCCAAGTGCTCGGCGGCCGTGGTAATCGAACCCGATTCGACGATGTGGGCAAACAATGACATCTGGCGTAGTCGGTTCATTTTCTCTTCGCTCTTCAATCAACCGTTAGGTATCTATATTGTCCGTAAAAACAGAACAGTCATTTCTAATACGTCTGTTTTTCTATGTTAATTGAGTGCCTACACTTAGGGCAACTTGATAAGCAATCAGAATAAGGATTCAAGATGGACACTTTAGCGCGTTGTAAAGCAGGTATCGCGGCATGGCAGCAGGCATTTAACCAGCAAGATGCCGCAGGGTGTGCAGCGCAATACACCGAAGAGTGCGTTATGGAAGCCAAACCGTTTGGTGTTTTCGAAGGGCGCGAAGCGATTCAGGCGTTCTGGCAGAACATCATTGACCAAGGCTTTGCTGATGTTCAGTACAGCGACGTGCGTTGGGAAGCTGAAGGGGATGACGGTTATATCCTGTCTTCTTCATGGACTATGAACAAGGCATTTGGTGTGGTACACCGTGAGCACTGGGTTGTTCAGCCTGATGGTCATGCCCGTTTGGTCAGTGACTATTTTGAAGTGCAGGGTGAGCGTTAACAGGCTCGATAAACCCGGAATGAGATAATTGCCCGGCATAAGAAAAGGGAATAGGTTTTAAGCCTATTCCCTTTTTTGTTTATCGGTTAACACGCTGTGAGCGCAAAGCTAGTGCGAAACGACCGGCTCACAGACCTTAATCGTTGTTTCACCCTGTTTCGCCACACTGTCGAGGTTGGTATCCAGCGGCTGGTCGGTGAAGAGGTAAGTGGCCTCTTTGATATGACCAAGCTCAATGGAGCCTTTTGGAATAAACTTCGACGAGTCCAGCGCGATGATGACATGGCGAGCCGATTTCATGACAGTTTGGGTGATCACCGTTTCGTTTAAATCGTATTCCAGCAAGGTCCCGTCAACATCCATTGATGCAGCACTGGTGATCAGGTAATCGAATCGGAAGTGCGAGATGAAATCCAACGCTTCGGTACCTACGATACCGCCGTTAAACGCTTTGATCTTGCCGCTAGGGATCAGTACATCAATGCTTTTATTGTTATGCAATACGTTGGCAACACGTAAGCTGTTGGTAATCACCTGGAGATTTTTCTTGTCCGCAAGGTGGCTGGCAATCACTTCGGCGGTGGTACCGATAGTAATGAACACCGTTGAGCCATCTGGGATCATCTCAGCAATGGCCCTGCCGATAGCATGTTTTTGCTCAGTGGCTGATACCTTACGGACTTCGTAATCAAGGTTGGTTTTACTGGCCGGAGAGCTTGCCCCACCATGGTGACGGATCACTAAGCGCTCTTCGCTGAGCTTTTTGATATCCCTGCGAATAGTCTGCGTAGATACGTCAAGCTTTTCAGCAAGCTCTTCTACGGTGTAATAGCCCTTGTCTATTACAAGTTTTATCAGTTTGTCTTGTCTTGGATTCGTCACGTTAAACCCTTTACCGCTTATATTTACCGCTATTTATTATGTAGTTGGCTATCCACTTCCGATCTTGTTGGGATGCCTTCACGACCACCGCGCTTGGTACATTTGATTGCGGCAACCGTGTTAGAGAAAATCACCGATTCACGAGCTGGCATCGCTTCAGCAACAGCTACAGCCAATGCGCCGTGAAAGACATCTCCAGCGCCGGTGGTATCGACAACGTCGACTTTGACACCCGGCTGGTGGCAGAGTTCTTCGTTTTCGAACCAGTAACAGCCTTTTGAGCCGACTGTCACATAAACTTTGCCTTTTGTCTGTTTCTGAGCGATTTTGAGCCCTTCTATTGGATCACTGCTTCCGGTGAACTTTTCAAGGCCCGGTTCAGAGAATGCCACATGGTCAGCCAGTTTGACCAGATCATCGATCGCATCCGGCGTGATATCTGCGTCCAATACTGAAGGTATGCTGTGCTTTTTGGCTTGCTCGAGGGCGTATTTTGCCCCTTCCACCCACCTTACATCTGTGAGTACTGTCTTATAGATAGAAAAATCAATTAATTCAAGTGGTTTTGTATCACGTTTTAAAGACGTATCTTGATAGTTGATGATCATTCGCTCGCCTGCGTCATCGACAAGCACAGCAGAGAACGCCGATGAGGCATCAGCAATCTTGACTACTTTATCGACATTTACATTGTAGCCAGCTAGCTCGGTCAGCATGGTATCAGCAATGGCATCCTGGCCAACACGGCCAATAAAATCAACATCATGGCCTAGCTTGGCAACCGCAACAGCGGCCGTTGCCGCCGGCCCTCCACCTACTTCAAAATAATCTTTGGCGACAAATTTACCGCCTTGGGTTGGCAGGCTGTCTACTCGCTGGATCCTATCAAGTACCGTAATTCCTAAACACGCAATAGTCATAGTTATTCTCTTATCTAAATCCGTTGTCTGACGTTATTGGCAATGCACTCACTAAGTGCATCCTTATATCTACAGTATATCCATTATTGACAAAATGATTGAGATTGTAATCACAAAACAACTTAAAACGACAGAAATCAACAAAATGTGACATTTGTTGTGGTTGTTTTGTTTCTTAATGTTTATATTGATTGCAAATCAACTGCGAGAGTAAGGATAAATACATGTCATCAATTGGTTTTATCGGATTAGGACAAATGGGCAGCCCAATGGCGCTGAATCTTATCAAGGGCGGGCACTCACTGCGTGTTTTCGATATCAATACATCAGCTGTTGAGGCACTTGTTGAACAGGGCGCGACGGCGGCAAGCTCTCCGGCCGATGCGGCATTGGATGCCGAGTTTGTTGTTACCATGCTGCCAAATGGCACTCTGGTAAAAAACGTTCTGTTCGGTGAGTCAGGCATTGTTGAGTCGCTAGATAAGAATGCACTGCTAATCGATATGTCGACTATCCACCCGTTTGAAACCGATGCGCTGATTAAGCAGATGAGCGATAAAGGTTTTTCAATGATGGAAGCGCCTGTAGGTCGTACATCAGACCATGCGGTAAAAGGTGAATTGCTGATCCTTGCCGGTGGTACCAAAGCACAAATCGAACGTGCCCAGCCACTGTTTGACTGTATGGGCTCAGAGACTGTTGATGCTGGTGGTGCGGGTAAAGGTATCCGAGTCAAGATCATCAATAACTACATGAGTATTGCGTTGAATGCACTTTCTGCAGAAGCCGCAACGTTGTCAGAAGCGATTGGCCTTGAATTTGAAACTGCGCTTGAAGTAATGAGCGGCACACCTGCAGGCAAAGGCCACTTTACAACCACATGGCCTGGCAAAGTCCTTGCCGGCGACTTGTCACCAGCCTTTATGGTTGATCTTGCGCACAAAGACTTGGGTATTGCCTTGGATCTCGCCAATCAGGTGAATGTGCCAATGCCATGCGGCGCAGCATCGCGTGAATTGTATAGCATTACTCGTGCTGCTGGTCGTGGTCGTCAGGACTGGACATCAGTGTTTGAGCAGCTACGCGTGACATCTGGCCTGGAAGCTAAAATCAAATAAAAAAACCAAGGACAATAACGTGAAACTAACCAGTGAAAACTGGGGTGAAGTTGAAGGTCAATCGCAACCCGTCAAGTTGTTCACCCTCGAAAATAGCCAGGGCATGAAAGTCCAAGTCACCAATTATGGCTGTATTGTTACGTCGATAACAACGCCTGATCGTGACGGTCAACTTGCTGATGTGGTGCTGGGCTATGAGAGCCTTGATCGATATTTGGAAGGGCATCCATTTTTCGGTGCTGTTGCCGGTCGTTATGCAAATCGGATCAAGGATGGTCGCTATGAGTTGGACGGTGAGGTATTCCAGCTGGAAACCAATGAGCTACCGACGTCACAGCACATCCATGGTGGCAGCAAAGGGTTTGATAAGTATGTTTGGGATGTTGCCGTCGAACAGCAAAAAGAAGCGATTTACCTTCATTTCAACCGGGTTTCACCGGATGGAGAGTCTGGTTATGGCGGCACTTTACATGTGACACATTCCATAGGCTTGGATGAGCACAACCAGCTGCACTTCAACTTCAAAGCAACCACGGACAAGCCGACGGTCGTTAATCTGGTCAACCATAGCTACTACAACCTAGGTGGCCATGACTCAGGTTTGGTCGATGGTCATGAGTTGACGCTCTATGCTGATTTCTATACGCCAGTGAACGAGAACACGATCCCAACAGGCGAGATCCTTGCCGTTAAAGGAACGGGGCTCGATTTTACTCTGCCGGTGGAAATTCGTGATAACAAAGAGAAAGTGCCAGGTGGCGCATTTGACCACAACTTTGTCATCAACCAAAAGCGCAAGCTCGGTGAATATGCCTATGCTGCTGAGCTTTATGAGCCACTCACCGGGCGTGTGATGACGGTGCTGACGACCCAGCCGGCAGTCCAGTTCTATAACGGGGCCAAGTTGTCGAACAAACCTTGGTTTGGCCGCAATGGCTACAAGTATGAGTCGTTCGACGGGATGTGCCTTGAAACCCAGCATTTCCCGGACAGCCCGAACCAGCCGCATTTTCCTAATGTGCGCCTAAACCCCGGTGAAGTCTTTGAAGAGAAAACCATCCACCGCTTCTCCGTGAAGTAGAGCTTCTCCGGGCAGTATTACAGCTGCCAGTAACAAAGTAGGGGCGGAAAGTCGCCCCTAATCAGGAATTAAATATGGATATGACCGTTGTTTTGGTCTCCCTGATCATTGCATTAGGAGGCTTTACGCAAGGCTTGACCGGGTTTGGCTTGGCCCTTGTATCTGTGCCGCTGCTTTCTATGGTGGTGGACGCAAAAATGGCAGTGCCTATTGCCGGTATTTTTGGATGGCTCGTGACCTTTCCCATTGTTTGGAAAATGCGCCACTCCATTCAATACAAAGCGGGCCTGATCCTTGTTGCGGGTTCACTGCCTGCTTCTATTGTCGGCGCCAAGCTGTTGGCAAGCCTACCGTCACAATACATTCTCATCACCATGGGGATAGTACTGATTGTATCGAGTATCCACTCGATGCGAAGTACCAAACCTGCTTTTTCAAAGACGTCGGTGCCAGTGACTGTCGGGACCGGGTTTGCCTCAGGTGTGTTGGGCGCCAGTGTCGGCGAAGCTGGACCGCCGGTGATTGCTTACACATCCATGCAGCCATGGACTGCAGACCAAGCTAAATCAACGCTGGTGTTCTTTTTCATGCTGCAGATGATTGGTGCCATTGTCAGTTTTTGGAATGAAGGACTTTTTACCCCAGATGTAAACAGTCTGGTTGTCTCGGCAATGCCTGCATTTTTAGTGGGGATGACCGGGGGCATGGTGGGATACCACTTCCTGCAGAAATATAAGATCAACTACCACCATATTGTACACGGCCTACTTTTGGTTATCGGTTGTGTGCTAGTGCTCAAGAATGTCAGTTTTTGATTGTTTTTGTTGAAAAGTGATAGATAAATAACAGAATTGAATGCTACTGCCTGTTAATTTCAGTAGCAAAAGAAAATAACGAGGAAACACTTCATGAAATGGATTAATACCCGATCTCATAACGCTTGGCTAGATACAGAAACCGATCGAATCTTTGAATTCGGCAGAAAATCGGTCGTACCAAACGGTTTTGGCTGGGTGGGCAACAACGGCAACATCCGTGAAGAAATGGGTACTCGCCTGTGGATCACCGCGCGTATGCTGCACTGTTACTCGCTGGCAGCGTTGATGGGCCGTCCAGGTGCTTACGATCTGGTTGAGCATGGTATCGCGGCATTAGAAGGTCCTCTGAAAGATAAGGCTCATGGTGGTTGGTACGCGACTATCGACAATGAAGGGGAAGGTATCGTTGATGCGTCCAAGCAGGGTTATCAGCATTGCTTTGTCTTACTCGGTGCAGCCAGTGCCGTGACTACAGGCCACCCGAGGGCTCAGGCACTGTTGGATGAAGCTATTAACGTGTATGAAAACCACTTCTGGTGTGAAGAAAAACAGATGTGTTTCGAGTCTTGGGATGAAACTTTCTCCGAGACGGAAGATTACCGTGGTGGTAATGCGGCGATGCACTCTGTTGAAGCATTCCTGATTGTTTACGATGTAACGAAAGACAAGAAGTGGCTGGATCGTGCACTGCACATCACCGAGTTCATGATCAACAAGACAGCAAAATCTCTGAACTACCGTGTCAATGAACACTTTGACGCAGACTGGAACCCGCTTCCAGACTACAACAAAGAAACCCCAGCCAGTCACTTCCGTGCATACGGCGGTACACCTGGCCACTGGATCGAGTGGGGCCGTTTGATCTGTCACCTACGTGCGACATTGATTGAAATCGGTGCTGACTGCCCTGATTGGCTACTGGAAGATGCTATCGGCCTGTTTGATGCCACTGTGCGTGATGCATGGTCGGTCGATGGTGCGCCGGGCTTTGTGTACTCTGTAGATTGGGACGGCAAGCCGGTTGTTCGTGAACGTATCCGCTGGGCACCAGTGGAAGCAATTGGTACTGCTTATGCGCTGTACACTGTCACAGGGGACGAGAAGTACCAAGAATACTACCGTACATGGTGGGATTACTGCCGCACTTATCTGATTGATTACGAAGGTTGTTCTTGGTGGCAAGAGCTGGATACCAACAACCAGGCTGGCACCAGCAAAGTATGGGATGGTAAGCAAGATATCTACCATCTCATGCACTGTCTTGTGATCCCTCGTCTACCTCTAACACCTGGTCTGGCGCCAGCCCTGGCTGCTGGCTTGCTGGATAAGAACATGGGCTAATGTTTTAAAACGACCACCCTGTGACTTGTCGTTTTATGCGTAAAGGTGATGGCTTTCGGGCTGTCACCTTTTTTTGTCTCAGCGCTTGGCCCTGGCCACTTCCCCCCCTTGAATGAAATAAGATGTGCTCTAGTACTCATTTCTGTCTATTTATGTCTATTTTTGTACCTTCTTGTTGGAAAATGATACATAACTAACAGAAATGAACCTTCTTGACTGTTACTTTATTTACAACAACGAACAAACAAGTGAACAAAGAGGAACACTCAACATGGCTTACATGTCTGGTAAAACAATGATTCAGGAAGCGTGGAACAACGGATATGCGATTGGCGCTTTCACTGCACACAACCTAGAAACAATCAAAGCAGTTCTGCTGGCTGCTGAAGAAGAGCAATCTCCAATCATGATCCAGATTGGCCAGAAAGCCATTAATGAGATGGGCATGGAGCCACTGAAAAACGCTGTTGACTCACTGATGAAGCATCACAACATCTCAGTGCCAGTTTGTATCCACCTAGACCACAGCCGCCAGTTTAAGCAGACAATGGAAGCAGCGCGCTGTAACTTTAACTCTCTAATGTTTGATGGCTCTGCGCTGCCATTCGAAGATAACGTACGTATCACTAAAGCCGTGGTTGAAGTGGCAAATGCACTTGGCCTTGGCTCTGAAGGTGAAATCGGCAAAATCGGCGGTACTGAAGATGACATCACCGTTGATGAGAAAGATGCCATGATCACAACGGTTGAAGAGGCGCTGGACTTCTCTGAGCGCACTGGCGTTGATTACCTGGCGGTGTCTATTGGTACTGCCCATGGTGTCTATAAAACAACACCTGAGCTGAAGTTTGAGCGTCTGTCTGAAATTAAAGAAGCCGTGAAGAAGCCGATTGTCCTACACGGTGGTTCGGGTGTGCCTGATGACCAGGTTATCGAAGCTGTTAAGCGCGGTGTAGCCAAGATCAACGTTGATACAGAGCTTCGCCAAGGCTTTATTGACGGGGTTCAGGCTCACTGGCGTGCGAACGAGAAAGACTACATTCTTGCTGATGTTATGAACAGCGGTATCGCAGCGATGAAAGAAGTGGTACAGCACAAGATCCGTTTGTTTGGTTCAAATGGTAAAGCTTAAATCTTATAAAGTGTCCGTTTTTGGCACATAAGGTACATAAAAATGACATGTTTTGTCCGTATGTGAAAATCGTCACGGATTACTGCCACTAATTAAGTTATCAATATAGCGAATTTATCGGACAGCATGTCATTTACCAAACACATAAATGGACTGGAACAAAAGGGATACACAATGTCTTCACTGAAACCAACAAACGTTATCAGAACTCTTGCTCATGCCAAACATCAGCATGGCCTGAAGCGCTTACATCAAGCTAACGTTCAAGGTAACAGTGAAATGGATAAAACGAACCCAAAAGGTCTCCAGTACTGCTCTTTGATTCAGCAAGGTGTTCGCCTTGGTGTAACAGCGCTATCGCTGACTTAACCCTACTTTAATCGGGCACCTTTATTGGTACCCACTATAACTATGCCCTCATTCACATTGGATGGTGATTCTATGCTGCGTACTATTGAGAAAGCATTGAATATCGTGACAACGCCGTTATCACGACTGTTGCGTCATGTTGCCGGAATACTGCTCTTATTAATGACAGCCATTGTTGTTGCCCAGGTTTTATTTCGCTACGTATTTAATATTCCATTAAGCTGGACTGATGAATCTTCTCGATTCCTAATGATCTATATGACTTATCTGTGTTTACCGTTTGTATATTTAGCAGATAAAAATATAGCCATGACTTTCCTGACTGAAATATTAGAGAAAAAAGCACCTCGCGTTTATTCCTTTTTATTATTGCTAGGCCATATCTCTGCCATGTTGGTGTTCTCTGTCTGGATCACCTTCGGTTGGAACTTCTTCCAAACCGGTTCAGTTATGGCTGATAGCCTGCCTATTCCTATGTACTACGTGTATATCATGCCTCCGGTAATGATGGCAGTCACTATGCTGTATGCCGTACAAAAAAGCATTGCATCTATCCGCGGTATGCTTGGCGATTTTGAAGATGTTTCAAAAACAAGCCAAACAGCAGAAATGCTTGAATCTAACAAACCCGTTGAAGATTCGGATGATACCGAACAACTTGAATTAAAACCGGCGGCGTAAGGGGCAAAACATGGTTTCTCCAATCTTCCTATTATATTTCTTAGTCTTACTTATTATTGGTGTACCGGTATTATTTACCCTTGGTCTGTCACCTATTATTACCCTGTTCCAAAATGAACAGATGCTATTTGCCAATATGCTTTACCAGCGCCTTTATTCTGGCTTGGATAGCTTCCTTCTTCTCGCGCTACCATTCTTTATGTTGGCCGGCGAATGTATGACGGCAGGGGGTATTACCCCACGTATCATCGCTTTTGCCCAAACCATGGTACAGCACCTGCGCGGTGGCCTGGGACATGTGGTTATCCTGGCGGCAACTATCTTTGGTGCCCTGACAGGCTCTGCTGTTGCAGCCACATCCGCTATCGGTGGCATGCTGATTCCCGAGATGAAGAAGTACAAATATGATGCTGGCTATTCGGCAGCGTTGACGGCAGCAGCAACGGTACTGGGAAACATTATTCCGCCGTCAGGCATCATGCTTATCTATGCCTTTGTGATGAACACGTCAGTGGCTGCAATGTTCTTGGCTGGCGTCACACCGGGCATCATCTTCTGTATCGGTTTGATGATTATGAACCGCTACCAGATCCGTAAGTACCCTGCGGTTCAACCAATGGATCGAGCGCCAGCGATGGAGCGCCGCCAGGCATTTAAATTGGCGATTCTGCCTTTGATGACACCTGTGATTATCCTGGGTGGTATTTACGGCGGTATCTTTACCCCAACAGAAGCTGCCGCAGTCGCTGTTGCTTACGCCATTGTTGTTTCGCTTTACATCATCCGTGCAACCAATGTGAAAGCGACCTACGCCTTGTTTGCCAAGGTGGCTGTAAACGCCGCATCAATCTTGATTATCGTGGCAGCTGCGAGTGGTTTTGCCTCATTGATCAGCCTGTCTGGCGTGTCCGCCATGGTGGCTGACTTCATGAATGGCATTACTGACAACCCTTACCTATTGTTCGCGATTATCAATGTGCTGTTGTTCATCATCGGGATGTTCCTCGATGCTGGCCCAGCCATCCTGATTTTCGCACCTATCTTTGC
The DNA here is from genome assembly GCF_056158405.1 of Photobacterium sp. AWH4_225. Classification (NCBI taxonomy): domain Bacteria; kingdom Pseudomonadati; phylum Pseudomonadota; class Gammaproteobacteria; order Vibrionales; family Vibrionaceae; genus Photobacterium; species Photobacterium sp. AWH4_225. The sequence goes on from NZ_JBSWTF010000004.1 coordinate 1,916,573, forward strand.
CCCAATCATGATCAGTGCCGGTATCGACCCAGTCCACTTCGGTGTCGTGATGTGTGCAAACCTGTCGATTGGCTTGGCGACCCCGCCAATGGGGCTAGTACTGTTCGTGGCATCGGGCGTATCCAAAGTTTCGGTGGCGGAAATCTCGAAGAAGATTATCCCTTTCCTACTGGTTGAAGTGGCGCTGATTTTCTTGATTTCCTGCTTCCCACAGCTGGTTATCGGCTTACCTCAACTGTTCGGCATTATGTAGAAGAATTAAAAACTGGCGTGCTTAGGCACAACCTCTAAATTTCCTATAACGGTATAATTATTATGAAAAAAACACTTTTGACATTAGCGACCTCTGCAGCACTTATGGTATCTGGCACTACGCTGGCGGCAACTGAATTTAATGTGGTTCACCTGACGTCGCCTGATAGCTACAACCACCAGTCGCTGTTGGTATTCAAAAACCACCTGGAAACCCGTTCTAACGGTGAGCTGAAGGTTAAGATTTACGGCTCAGGCCAGCTTTGTGGTTCGGGTAAAGAATGTATTGCCGGGGTCCAAGCCGGTATGTTCGATTACTTCCCAACCACAGTGTCTGAGATTGCTTACTACTGGAAGCCTGCTGAATCCTTTGACTTGCCATACCTGCTGCCAAATGACCGTGTGGCTGAGTGTGTGTACGGTAACGATCAGTTTATTGCCGATGTTCGTGGCAATGTATTGAAGAAAGCGCCGAATGTTCGCTTGATGATGGTGGCAAACTCGGGCGGTTGGCGTAACTTCGCGACCACCAAAAAAGCGGTCAAAACACCGGAAGATGTCAATGGTATGAAGATCCGTACAGTACCGGCCAAGGTTCAACAGGATCTCGTCAAAGAACTTGATGGCTCACCAACTCCAATCGCTTGGCCTGAAGTATACACAGCGCTATCAACGGGTGTGGTTGAGGGCACCAAGAACGGTATCGTCGATATTATCCAGAGCCGTTTCCACGAAAGCTTGGATTACCTAACATTGGATGGCCATGCGTACATGGGCGGTGCATGGTTGATGTCTGACATGAAGTTCAAGTCGCTGTCGCCTGAGCTGAAGAAAGTGGTCTTGGATGGTATCGACGCTCAGCAGCAGTACCTCATGTCTTATCCGAAGCATAACGAATACGCCTCGTACGAAGAGTTCAAGAAAGCCAACGGCAAGATCTACAACCCGTCTGCGACAGAAAAAGAAGCGTTCAAGAAAGCGACCCAGCCAGTGGTTGATAGCTGGGCGAAAAATGCCGATGCCGAAGGTAAAAAGTGGCTAGAGCGTTTCCAGAATGAGATTAAAACCTGTGAAGCGAAAATTGATGCGTCTTACCAGCTATCAATGTAATTCAATTGCTTAATTAGTTTTTAGTGCCAGCTAATATCGGCTGGCCTTTTTTGATGGGAGAGAAATAGGGTCATGATAAATGACAAGGGTAACCTCACTGCCAAAGCGCAGAAGATTCTGCACGGTCTTGGTGGGCTTGATAACTTAGTCGCAGGGCAAATTGATAACTGTGCCACCCGTCTTCGTATTCAAATGGTGGATCTAGATGCGGTAGATGAAAATATACTGCGTCGCCAGGGAGCGCTGGGGTTTATTAAGTTGCCGGAAAACCAAGTACAGGTCGTGTTCTTTGATGTTCATGCTATTACTGAAGCGCTCAGAGATGTCATTGCTGCAGAAGTGGCTTAGGCTATTGGCTTTGAGGCAATTAGCGAAGAATACAAAGCGAGGGGAGTACCCTCGCTTTTTTCATCTGATATGAAGGTTAAGCCGTTTGTGCGTCTTTTGAATCAGTCTCTTCGCTAACATCTGTCTCAATAAGTTTGTTGAGGCGTGGTGCCAAGTAGACACAAACCAAACCAACAACGGTTGACGCAATCGCCAAGGCATAGAAGTAATTACCATAAGAAACCAAACTTTCAACCGGTGTCATCTCCGCTTCGCCAGTTGACGACAGGCCTGCCACCCAAGCCCCAGCGACTGATGCCAGCGCTAGCGTCATGTTCCATGCCCCATAGATGAATCCACGGATACGGCTCGGGAACAGTTTGGCGATGGCAGAGAGACCAAGGGCAGAAATCAACAGCTCACCGATGGCAAACAGGAAGTGCGGTGCTGCAATCCAGAATGGGTTGAGCATGCCGTTCTCGTCGCCGAAGTATTGTGAGAAACCGGCCAAACCAAAGGCGGCGGCACATACCAACATACCCAGCGCAAATTTGCCCGGCATGGATAAGTCTTTGCCTTTCTCGCCCAGCGTGGTGTAGATATGAGCCAGTACAGGACTGAGGAAGATAATCCACAATGGGTTGAAGGACTGGTACGACACTGGGTTGATGGCAATACCGAAGATCTCTGCTTCAACATTATTGATAGCGAAGAAGTTCAGCGACGTTGGCATTTGGTTATACAGTACGAAGAAGGCCAAAGCCTGTCCCATCAGTACCAAGCCGACAATCATGCGCTTGCGGCTGATTGGGGCTTCTTTCTTCATTTCTTTGGTGATCAGGAATAGGATCACCAGTGCGGCCATTGCCAATACAAACTGGGCCAGTGGCAAGTTGGTGAGCAGGTAACTTGCCAATGCGACGGCAATCAGCGCACCAGACAAGAACAGGCTATTGGTCTTGAATGGGATAGCATGTTTGTCGGCCTCTGTGGCTTTGTTGATCTTTTTGTTGAGCATAAGGTAGGTAATGACGTTCACCGCCATACCAACGCCCGACAAGATAAACGCCGATGTCCAACCAATGCTGTATGCCATGATGGGCGCGCCCAGTTGGGCAACAAAAGCACCGATATTGTTGACCATGTAGAACAGGGTATAGGCGCCGTCTAAGCGGGGATCATTCTTGTCGTAGGCGGAAGCGATAATGGTCGGTGGAGCAACGCTGCCGATACCGCGGCCAACCGCAACCGTACCTAAGCCGACAAAGACGAAATGTGGTTGGGCAGTGATTGCCGAGTAGGCAATGATGAAATAACCAAGGCCCTGGAAAAAGAACCCCCAGACCAGGGTACGTTTGGCTCCAAGGATTTTATCGGCAAGCCAACCACCGACAAACAGCATGGCAGCGCCCAGTGCGGCGAATGCCCCGAAAGTAGCGAACGAGGTTTTTTGGTCGATACCCAGCTCATCGCCGAGGAATACCGGTAAAATCGCCCATAGGCTATAGAAAGACAGCGCCCACCAGAACTGGCATGAACAAAGGATATAGAAAGTTATAGGATGTTTCTTTTTCATGTGTGGAGTCCCGTTAATGATTACATTTCCCCAATTGAGCTCACGTTGCGTGATCTAGTTTTTTGCTGATCACGCAACATGACGTTATTGGCTATAGAGCTTTGGTGTAGAAAGTCTTATAGGCGCGGTACAGTTCGAAGATGTCGAACTTGGAAGATAATTCGAAGGGTGAATGCATGGAGAGCAGCGCCGCCCCAGCATCGATAGTGTTGATACCATAATGGGCCAGGTATTTGGCCACCGTGCCGCCGCCCCCTTCATCGACTTTGCCAAGTAGGCCGGTCTGCCAGCTGATTTCATGCTCGTCGAAGATACGGCGCAGTGCGGCAACATATTCGGCGTCTGCATCGTTGGAAGCGACCTTGCCACCATGGCCGGTGTATTTGGTCAGCACCAGCCCGTAACCCAGCTTGGACGCATTCTGTGCGTCGTGAACAGATTCGAACAGCGGGTTGAGTCCGGCGTTGACATCAGAAGACAAGGCATAAGATTGCCATAGGCAGCGGCGAAGCAATTGGTCGTTGTAGCTGCCGCCAGCCTGGCGGATCAACAGCTCACCAACGAAGAATTCCAGATAACGCGATTCCAAGCCGGTTGCACCAGAAGATCCTATCTCTTCTTTATCAACCAAGAAGCAGACCGCGGTTTGCTCTGGTGTTGGGATATCAAAGATGGCTTCCAGCGAGGTGTAGGCACAGATGCGATCATCCTGGCCGTAAGCGCCGATCAACCCCTGATCAATACCGACATCGCGGGCGTTACCTGCTGGTACCAGCATCAGTTCAGCAGAGATGAAGTCGGTCTCGCTAATTTCGTATTTTTCGAAAAGCTTGGTGAGCACGTGGTGTTTAACTTTGTCTTTGACTTTTTCATCATCAAAGGCCATTGGTACCGAGCCGACAATAATCTGAAGCTCTTCACCTTTAAGCACTTCATCTGCTTTGCGATCACGCTGCACTTTGCGGTCAAGGTGAGGAAGAAGGTCCGGGATTGTGAACACAGGATCAGACTCTTCTTCGCCTATCGCGATATCAACGCGACGGCCAGATTTAGTCACGACGACACCATGCAGTGCAAGGGGGCGAGATGCCCATTGGTACTTTTTGATACCACCGTAATAGTGGGTTCGCATCAGTGCCAGTTCATGCTTTTCATGCATTGGGTTGGGTTTTAGATCCAGGCGAGGAGAGTCAATGTGCGAAACAACAAAGCGAATACCGTCTTGAATCGCTTGTTGGCCGATAATCGCCAGCACGACGTTTTTATTTCTATTAATGAAGTAGGCTTTATCACCAGGCTTGAGTTGCTCAAACTCTTCTATTGGGCGGAAGCCTTGTTGTTGGGCTTTTTCAATGGCGACGTTTACGCATTGGCGTTCGGTTTTTCCTTTATTGAGGAAGTGTTTGTAGTCTTCGCAGAAATGATTGATGTCATTAACTTGGGTATTATCGAGATTTAACCAACCATTCGTATATTGCAGCGTTTCCATTGCTTATCTCCAAAAGGGCGATGAATTTCACCGTGAAGACTATCACTCCGCATTTGCTGTTTAATGTGAGTTTGATCTGCTTATATAAACAAAATAATCAGATTTTAATGCTGGTTCATTGATGGTTTTGTAATTAAATATCCTCCTGCATTTGTTTTTTTGGTGCTGGCGAGAAAGTGCTTGCTTACAGCCTGAATATCAAACTCTATATTGGTTTAACACTTATTACCATTAGGGGGAGAGGGTTTGAAAATATGAATTAAAGGTGTTTGAAATTAAAGTTACGGTAAGAGAAAAGCCTATAAAAAAGCATGTTTATTTGAACTCTATATTCCCCGTTTAAAGCTGTATAGCAAAGCAGTACTTTTATTTCCATTAATCATTAGTTTTTCTCATGACAATCTTCAGTAAGCGATTATCATCAAATTTATATAATTTTGTTGAAGCGAGATCACGTAAGTTTCCTAGGTGAGTATAAATTCACTTAAAATAGAATAATTACGTAAAAATTCATTATCAGAACATTTTTAGTATCCTTTTGGTAACAGTCCATTCACAGAAGGGCTATTTTTATAAGCATTAATATGACCTGGGTATCATAATGATTGGTGCTGTAGAGTTTTATGCTGGAATTGGGCGTTGCTCACAAAAATTATGACATTACTAATTATAATCGACTCTAAGTTTTACGAACAAGAAGCTATCACTGGGTAAAAGCTAAATTATAAAAGAATTATCTACCCAAGAGAGATACGGCAGCCCTTTTGATAACTAAAGGTATTGAAGTTTGATATTTGGTTCTCATAAGCATGGAAGGTCTGCGAAAAACTGATTTGTTTTAAGTGCACTCTATATACCCCGGTGTTTGGAGTGTGGTGTGAAATAGCAATCGGTGAAAAATATGTCAGAACTATACGATGTCATTATTATCGGTGGCGGTGCTGGTGGAATGTCTGCTGGTGTCTACGCTGCACGCGGTAAAATGAAAACCCTGATCATTGAAGATAAAAGAAATACAGGTGGTCAGGCCGCAACAACCAGTGAAATGGAAAACTACCCTGGTATTTTGGAGGCCACCGGCCCGCAGTTGATGGATATGTTCCGGGAACACTGTGACAAATTCGGTGTGCAGTTTGCTCGAGGTTTGGTTACCGGTATTTCTATTGCTGAAGATGGCTTTATTAAAACCATAACCACCAATAAAGGCGAAACCTACCAGACCAAAAGCATTATTGTCGCAACAGGGGCAACTCCACGCATCCTAGGTATTACCGGTGAGTCTGAGTTTCGTGGTAAAGGGGTCTCATACTGCGCCACATGTGATGCTGATTTCTATGAAGAGCTGGATGTTGTGGTGGTTGGCTCGGGCAATACGGCAGTTGAAGAGTCTGTCTTCCTGACCAAGTTTGTCAACAAAGTCACCATGATTGTACTGCATGACCAGGGCATCCTTGATGCAGATCGGACAGCACAGGAGCAGGCTTTCGCTAATGAGAAAATTGAGTTCGTCTGGAACTCTGTAGTGGAAGAAATCACCGGTGATGAATTGGTTAACGGCGTGAAGCTCAAGAACCTCAAAACTGGCGAGATCAGTGAACTGGCTGCTGACGGTGTGTTCATGTTTGTCGGTACGGTGCCAAAAACAGACTTTGTCAAAGAGTTAATCGAGCTGACACCACAGGGTTATGTCATTACCAATGACAAGCAGGAAACCAGTGTACCGGGCATTTTTGCCGTTGGTGATGTGACCGATAAATTCCTCCGCCAGGTGGTGACCGCTGCGGGTGATGGGGCCGTCGCCGCTGTGGCAGCCGACCGCTATATCGAGGAAGAAGAAAGCTGGCGCAAGTCGGTATCGGAGTTTGGTGGCACGGCGATGGTGGCATTCTGGAACCCGCTCAGCAAAGAAAGTTTGGATGTGATCAACCAGCTTGAGCTGAAGTGCAAAGGCCACCCAGAGCAGCGTGTTGTGACGATTGATACCTATAAGAGCCAGAACATTGCGAACCGTTTCTCGGTATCTGAAGTGCCTGTAGTGATTCGATTTGACGCTGGGCAGGAAGCCAAGCGAGTAGATGTTAAGGATATTACCGAGTTAGAAACTCTGTATTAAGGGAAACGCAATGATAGAACTAACCAAAGAAAACTTTGATGCCGAAGTGAAAACCGATGGCATCGTATTGGTGGATTTCTGGAGCGAAAACTGTGGCCGCTGCATCGAATTGATGCCAGAGGTGATGGCGCTGGCTGAGAAATACGGCGATGACATCAAATTCTGCAAATTGAATATTCAAGGTAACCGTCGCCTAGCGATGGCGCAGAAAGTGATGGGGCTACCTTCTTTTGTTTTCTACCGTAACGGCGAGAAAGCAAAGCACCTTTCAGGTGAAGAGTTAGAAATCGAACATGTAGAAAGCATGCTCGAAAGCTTTGTGGCAGAAATAGCCTAAAGCAAGAATTTGTATTGAATGGGTGAAAGCCCGTTGGCACAAATACACCGGTGAGTAATCACCATTATAAAACTATGTAATTTATGTAATCCGTACCCTTGGAGTGAACAATGCTCAAAGATAAGAAAGTCATTATCTTGGGAGACAGGGACGGTGTACCGGGCCAGGCAATTGAAGCCTGCATTAAAACAGCCGGTGCGCATGTTCTTTTCTCTACAACTGAGTGTTTCGTCTGAACCAGCGCAGGTGCTATGGATCTGGAAAACCAAAAGAGGATTAAAGGTTTCGCTGACGAGTTCGGCCCAGAGAATCTGGTTGTCGTGCTTGGCGGTGCAGAAGCGGAAGCTTCTGGCCTAGCGTGTGAAACCGTGACTAACGGCGATCCTACTTTTGCCGGACCATTGGCCGGAGTCCAGTTGGGACTCTCTTGTTATCATGTGGTTGAGCCGGAAATTAAAGACAATGTCGACGCTGCTATCTATGACGAGCAGGTCAGCATGATGGAAATGGTACTTGATGTCGATGCCATCGTGGCGGAAGTCAAAGAGTATCGTGAGCAATTTGGTAAGTATGTTTAATCGGGAGCAGAATTGTGTTCGCTAACAAAACAGTGATCATTCTGGGAGACCGTGATGGCGTACCTGGGCAGGCAATCGAAGCTTGCATGAAGACAACAGGTGCTCACGTTGCTTTCTCCACCACAGAATGTTTCGTCTGAACAAGCGCTGGCGCAATGGATCTTGAGAACCAAAAGCGGATTAAAGCCCTAGCCGATGAAAAAGGCGCCGAGAATCTGGTTGTGATTCTAGGTGGCGCAGAAGCGGAAGCTTCTGGCCTAGCGTGTGAAACCGTCACCACCGGTGATCCGACTTTTGCAGGACCATTGGCGGGAGTCCAGTTAGGACTCTCTTGTTATCACGTGGTTGAAGACGAAGTTAAAAATGCCGTCGATCCGGCTGTTTATGAAGAACAAGTTGGAATGATGGAAATGGTACTTGATGTCGATGCTATCAAAGCGGAAATGCAACAATACCGCAGCGAAACTGCATTAGCATAAGTATATCTCAATGCTGGTTCGGATCTGTTTTCAAACAGGCAGGTTCGAACCTTTTATCCGGCTCGGATGCAGGAGTAACAATGGGATACGCAGTAATCAAAGGCGTGAGCTATGTGCTCGCCCATACCCCAGATGTGTTGATCCAACACGGTTCGGTGCAAGTTCAGACCAGGGCAAAAGACCCGTCAGACGCTTACTTGCAGCAGTTGAAAGACCACCTTCGCCCCTTTGAAGAAGTGGTATCTTACCCCGCGAACCAGTGCTACATCGGAAACCTGACCCCACAGCAGTTGGCAGATATTCCCCTTCCTTGGTATGAAAACCATGACCATACCTCCCATGAAGGCAAGTTCGGTGAAATCTATAGCCAGCCCCAATTTTATGCCATGTTGAATCATGTTGATGTGTTCAACTTGGTCCACTTAACCCAGGAATTCATTGATACCTATCAGTCCAGTGCTGGCCACCACCCGCTTTATGGCGAGGTTGATTTATTAGCAGGCCACCAACTGATCAGCAAAGATGAGATCTTGGCGTTGGTTGAACATCATCAGGCCGAAGTGCTGATGATGAACGGCGAGCTGATCGGCTGTGTCAAAGCCGCCCACGACGAAGACGAAAACCTCTCCGCCCACATCATGCTGGAAAACCTTTGTACCAAGGCATCGGGCGTGATGGCAGCCATGCACCTCAAGCAGCAGGGTATTGAGCTTGATAATGTTGACTACATTATCGAGTGTTCGGAAGAAGCCTGTGGTGATATCAACCAGCGCGGCGGCGGTAACTTCGCTAAAGCCATCGGTGAAATCATCGGCTGTAACCGCGCAACGGGCTCTGATGTACGTGGTTTCTGTGCGGCACCTGCCCATGCGATGACCTTGGCGGCAGCACTGGTTAAATCCGGCGTGTTCAAGAACGTGATGGTTGTTGCTGGTGGTGCGGTCGCCAAGCTGGGCATGAACGGCCGTGACCATGTGAAGCAAAACATGCCAGTTTTGGAAGACTGCCTGGCGGGCTTTGCCTGTATGGTGACTGAAAACGACGGCATCAGCCCGGAAATCAACACTGATATTATCGGTAGGCACCAGATCGGTACCGGCTCATCGCCACAAGCGGTAATGACTGCCTTGATTGCCAATCCGCTGAAAGCGGCGGGCATGAAGATGACGGATATCGACAAATACTCGGTGGAAATGCAAAACCCAGAGATCACCAAGCCAGCCGGTGCCGGCAATGTGCCTGAGTCTAACTACAAGATGATTGCAGCATTGGCTGTGAAAGAAGGCCAGATGGAGCGCACCCAGCTTCCCGCTTTCGTCCAGCAGCATGGTATGACAGGCTTTGCCCCTACCCAGGGTCATATCCCATCAGGGGTGCCTTTCCTTGGTTTTGGCCGTGAGATGATCGTCAACGGCGATATCAACAATTTCATGATGGTCGGCAAAGGCAGCTTGTTCCTCGGTCGTATGACCAACCTGTTCGATGGCCTCAGCTTTGTGGTGCAGAAGAACAGTGGCAAGCAGGCAGAAGCCTTTGACGAAGATCAGGTGAAACAAGTCGTTGCGCAGGCAATGCGCGATGTGGCTGAGAACCTACTGTCCCCTAAACAGGGCAAGCAGTAACCGGAGGCTGAGATGTCGAATATCAATCAACAACTGGCCGACACCTTCAATGCCATGGCAGATGGCTTGATGAGTGGTCAGTTTGGCAAAAAACTTCGCATCGGCCTGACTCTGATTGGCAGTGAGCACGGATCACAAGAATTATTGCGCGGGGCACAAATGGTTTCCCGCCAGTACAGTGATATCGAACCGGTGCTGATTGGCTGTGATGAACCAGATTGTGGCTTCGAATGTTATCCGGCAGCGGATTTGCATGAGTGCCACAAGGTGATGGAAAGCCTGTTTGCCGAGCAGCAGCTCGATGGCTGCGTCACCCTTCATTACGCTTTCCCATTAGGAGTAAGCACCATGGGCAAGGTGGTCACACCGTCAACGGGGCGTGAGATGATCATCGCTTCTACGACAGGCACCACCGATACCCAGCGTCAGGCAGCCATGCTGAAAAATGCGATTTACGGTATCGCATTGGCGAAATCAACAGGGATCGAAAAGCCGACAATAGGTGTTCTCAATGTTGATGGAGCGGCGGTGTGCGAGCGTGCACTGCGCGAGTTGCAACAGGGCGGTTACGATATCCAGTTTGCCCAATCAGGGCGTGCTGATGGCGGTATTGCCATGCGTGGCAACGATCTGCTGCAGGGCACACCGGATGTCATGGTGACCGATAGCCTGACAGGCAACCTCTTGATGAAAATGTTCTCGTCATTTACGACTGGTGGTAGTTATGAAGCCTCTGGCTTTGGCTATGGACCGGGGTTAGGTGAGGGCGCGACGAAACAACCTGTGAATATCATCTCACGGGCGTCAGGCGCACCGGTTGTGGCAGGAGCCATGAGGTTGTGTGCTGACGCAGCGAGAGGAGAGGTTATGAAGCGCGTTGACGAGGAATGGGAAGCCGCCACCCTGTCAGGGTTAAACAGTGTCTTGACCAAGTATTGCACGGCCAAGCCCGCTGCGGAGCAGGCCGAAACAGTGGTTGCACCGCCAGAGAAAGTCACCGACGCAGAGATAGGCGGGATCGATATCCTCGCTATCGAAGATGCTTGCCAAGCACTGTGGAAAGCGAACATTTTTGCCCGCACGGGGATGGGCTGTACCGGTCCTATCGTGTTGGTGGCAAAAAGTGATTTGGAGCAAGCAAAAACCAAATTAGTTGAGGCAGACTATATCAGCTAATTATGGATTTTTGCTTTAAATCCAGATAATTACACTATTCTGCTTTGTTGGAATAGATCATCGGGTAGTTCGCTACCCTTACCGTCCACTTCAAAGGAATTAGAGATGACAGAGAAAATTCGTCTGACGCAGATGACCAAGAAAGCCGGGTGAGCCGCTAAAATAGGCCCCAAGGCCATGGCGCAGGTTCTGCAGTCCATTTCACCCCTATTTCCCGAACAAGCGTATCCCAATCTGATGGTTGGGCTGACGGTAAGCGATGATGCTGCCGTCTACAAAATCAACGACGATGTTGCCGTTATCCAAACATTGGATTTCTTTACTCCAATCGTGGATGACCCCTATGACTTCGGTGCCATTGCCGCGGCGAATGCCTTGAGTGATGTGTATGCCATGGGTGGTCAGGTAACACTGGCGATGAATATCTTTTGTGTGCCAACAGACCTTCCGCAGGAAGTCGTCGGCCAGATCCTCAAAGGCGGCGCGGAGAAAGTCCGTGAAGCTGGCGCGGTATTGGTTGGCGGTCATACCGTGGAAGACAGCGAGCCGAAATTTGGCTTGTCTGTGATGGGCACTATTCACCCGTCTAAAGTGCAAACCAAGGCGGCGGTGGAAAGTGGCGATGTCCTCGTACTGACCAAACCGATTGGTACTGGGTTGATCTCAACAGCAGCGAAACGCGGCAAAGCCAGTCAGGCGGCGATCCAAGCTTCGACTGACAGCATGAAAATGCTAAACCGCAAAGCGGCTGAGATTTTTGCCAACTACCCCGTTAAGGCTTGTACCGATGTCACTGGCTACTCTCTGCTGGGCCACGCCCACGAGATGGCTGAGAAAAGTGATATCTGCATGCACTTCAAGGCGGAGCAGGTGCCGTTCTTACCTGAAGCTGAAGACTATGCCGCCCAAGGGTTATTCCCTGGCGGGGCGAAGCGCAACCTCGATGCGTACCGCGAAGACATAGTGTTTGCTGATGGTCTGGATGAAAGTTGGCATCGCAAGCTGTGCTGCCCGGAAACCTCCGGTGGCCTGCTGGCAGCTGTACCGAAAGATTGTCTGGATGCGTTATTAACTGAATTTAGCAGTCAAGATGAACCCTGTTGGGTTGTCGGGTATGCCGAGGAAGGTTCTGGCCTTAAGGTCAGCTAACTCGGTCACTAATTAGGTTGTCTGGCCTCGGCCGAGGCCGGCACCTTGCTAAATCAATTCTATCTTGGGATCCCCTCCCATTTGACGCTTGTTTGGAGAAACACATGAAACTCGAACTAGGCAATATCCATGTTCGTGATCTGGCCTTTGGTCCAGTAAGCGAAGTCAAAGAAAATACTGTGGTCATCGATCAGCAGGCATTAATTGCCCACCTGACCGAGCTGGATCACCGTATCCGCTCATTAGAACTGTCTATCGCCAAACCGGGTGACAGTACCCGTATTATGCCGGTCAAAGATGTTATTGAACCGCGTGTAAAAGTTGGCTGCGAAGGCGATATCTTCCCTGGCCGTCACCTAGGCGAAGAAGCCATGGTCGGTGAAGGCCGCACCCATGTGCTAAAAGGCATGGCAGTGGTGACGACTGGCGAGATCGTTGGTTTCCAGGAAGGGATCATCGATATGAGCGGCCCGGGTGCGGATTACACGCCGTTCTCATCGACACTGAACCTAGTTATCCAATGTGAAGTGGATGAAAGCTGCAACCAGTACGACCATGAAGGAGTGGTGCGTTTGGTGGGCCTAGAAGCCGCTCGTTGGATCGGTCGTTTGGCTGAGCATGTTGAGCCGCAAGAGATTGAGACTTACGAAACCAAGCCATTGCTAGAGCAAGCTGCAGAGTTCCCGCACCTACCGAAGGTGGGTTATGTCTACATGCTTCAAAGCCAAGGCTTGCTGCACGACACATACTACTACGGTGTTGATGTGAAAGGCATTCTGCCAACATTGATGTACCCAACGGAAGTGATGGACGGTGCGATCATCAGTGGTAACTGTGTATCGGCCTGTGACAAGAACACCAGTTATGTTCACCAGAACAGCCCGGTCATTTACGACCTATACCGCCACCACGGCACCAAGTACAACTTCATGGGTGTTATCGTGACGAACGAAAACGTCACCCTGAAAGATAAAGAGCGCTCTTCGAACTTTACTGTCAAGCTTGCTAAGCAAATGGGATGGGAAGCGGCGATTGTGAGTGAAGAAGGCTTTGGTAACCCTGATGCCGACTTGATGATGAACTGTGCCAAGTTGGAAGCAGCAGGCATCAAGACCGTATTGCTAACCGACGAATATGCCGGGCAGAACGGCGAAAGCCAGTCATTGGCTGACTCGCACAAGAGTGCCGATGCGGTGATCACCAACGGTAACGCAAACCAGCTAGTGACTTTGCCAGCGATGAATACTGTGATTGGCCATGACCGCTACGCAGACGTGGTTGCAGGTGGATTTAATGGCAGCTTGCATGAAGACGGTTCAATCACTGTAGAGCTACAGGCGATTATCGGTGCAACCAGTGAGCTTGGTTTCCATACCCTCACCACCAAAGCTAGTTAAGCGAGGACACTCTAATGACAATTAAAGTCGTATATTACTTAAACCAGTTCTTCGCCCAAAAAGGTGGTGAAGAGATGGCCCACACTCCAATGGAAGTGGTTGAAGGGACTATCGGTGTAGGCACGCAAGTGAACACCATGCTGCAGGACAAAGCGGAAGTTACCCATACCATCATCTGTGGTGACTCTTACTTCAATGAAAATGAAAGCCTATGCTGCCACGGCTTGCAGGAAATCTTAGCCCAGCTAAAACCTGATCTTGTTGTAGCAGGCCCTGCCTTCAACGCAGGCCGTTACGGCATGGCTTGTGGTACGGTAGCGAAAGTCGCGCATGAAATGGGGATTACTACCATTTCAGGCATGTATATCGAAAACCCAGGCTACGAATTATTCCGCCAGTACGCCTACATGGTTGAAACTGGCAACAGCGCAGCGAGTATGCGTAAAGCGATTCCTGCCATGGTGAACATGATTAACCGTTTCATCGATACAGAAGGTGAAATGGGCTCACCTGAAGAAGCGGGCTACATGCCTCGCGGTATCCGGGTAAACTTCTTCGCACAGAAGCGAGGTTCCGAGCGTGCGGTTGACTTGCTGATTAATAAGCTATCGGGCAATGAGTTCACCACGGAATACCCAATGCCGGTCTTTGACCGGGTCGAGCCTCAGCCTCCAGTTGAAATGCTTAGCACTGCCAAGTTTGCGCTAGTTACTTCAGGCGGTGTTGTGCCTAAGGGCAACCCAGATCATATCGAGTCTTCCAGCGCATCGAAGTACGGTGAGTACAGTATCCAGGGCCTAGAGACCTTGACTGAAGATACTCACGAAACGGCCCATGGTGGTTATGACCCAGTGGCATGTAATCACAACCCTAACCGCGTATTGCCTGTTGATGTACTTCGCGACATGGAGCGTGAAGGCGTTATCGGTAGCCTGCATGACATGTTCTATACCACAGTCGGTAACGGTACTGCGGTAGCGAAAGCCAAGGAATATGGTGCAGAAATTGCGATGAAGCTGCAAAAGGCCGGGGTTACCGCCGCTATCTTTACTTCCACTTGAGGCACTTGCACACGTTGCGGCGCAACGATGGTCAAAGAAATCGAGAAAGTTATGCCTGTAGTTCACATTGCAACTGTTGTTCCTATTTCGAAAACAGTCGGTGCGAACCGTATTGTTCCTGCTGTTGCTATTCCACACCCACTGGGTGATCCGAATATGCAGCCGAAGGAAGAGAAATACATGCGTCGTCAATTGGTTGAGAAGGCACTGGGTGCGCTTCAGACTAAAATCGATGATCAAACGGTATTCTAAGTCGAGCCTTGTGTAATTACCCAATTGCATGAGACCAAGCCAGCCTGAATAGGCTGGCTTTTTTTATCTTATTCCGAGATGTAATAAAGATTTCATTTCTGAACGTGGCTAAATAACCATCTGTGGATTATGGTTATTGATGGCGTTTTTTGACTAAATTACTGTGCACTTGTGTGAACATCTATGTATGTAATCTGCGATTGGTTTATTAAATGTGTGACGCCGCTTCACAAAGGAATTTTTTCCAAGAAAGTAAGAATATTCTTAATGGCAAATTTTTTACTTTCTATATTAAAAATATGATGGAGTATATTTAAAAATATTCAATTAAATATTCGGTTTTATGTGTTTTGTTATTGATTTAATCAGAATTTAAGTGTTTGAGAAATATTCATAGGTTAAATTTAATCAACAAATAATTTATATAAGGTAAATATATTTATGGTAAGGGCAGTTACTGGTCCTCTCTTTGTCTTTTTTTTAATTTTCTATAGCGTGATGGCGATCGCATCAGAGAGTATCGGGGCTGTGAGTGAGTTTGGATGGAGGGCGTATAACGTTGAGAAATATGATGATGTACCTATCAATCAGATACATAGTTGGAATTTGCAGATAACGGATGGTGCAGGAAACCCTACCGGTTGTGCTCCACAACAGGTAAGGGGCGGGATGCCTGCTCATCGGCATGGTTTACCTACTCAACCACAATGGCACCAGGAGAAAGGAGCTGGAAACTACCGAATAGATGGCTTGAAGTTTCAGATGCCGGGTTTATGGCAAGTGATCTTTTCATGTAAGGATGACAGAGAGCGTACCCATGAATTTATCTTTGAGTTTATGCTTTAGGCGCTTCAATTACCTGTTGCTGTGTATGGTGATTATCGGATGCCCCGGTGAGGGGCCTGCTTTTCGTCAGCATTGGAACCAAGATGAACTAAGCATTCTGCAGTCACTGCATTTGTCCAATCTACCGCCAGTCACTGATCCGGGTAATGCTTATATCGGTAATGATGCTGCTGCAGAGTTAGGGAGAAAGCTGTTTTTCTCGCCCCAGTTAAGCCAAAAAGGCGATACCTCTTGTGCCCATTGCCATCAACCTAAACATTATTTCACATCAGGTAAGCCGTTAGACGGCAAGCGTAATACGCCGACAGTGGTGGGTAGTGCGGCTTTTTCTTGGCAATTTTGGGATGGCCGGGCCGATAGCTTATGGTCACAGGCACTGTTTCCGCTCGAAGATCCTACCGAGCATGCACTGAGTCGTCTTGAAGTTGTTCACATAGTGCTAGACAACTTTCAGGATGACTACAAAGAGGCCTTTGGAGCAACGGAGCAACTAACTAATTTTTTAAACGAAAAGGCCTCATTGCCAAGACAAGCCTCGCCGGTAAACAGTACCGAAAACTGGGAATTATTGACCGATCGGCAGCGCAACCAAATCAACCAGATCTATGCGTCAATAGGTAAGGCATTGGCTGCATACCAAGCCCGGCTGATGCCTGCAGAGTCACGGTTTGATAAGTATGTCGAAGCGGTTGTCAAAAAGGATTATGAATCGGCCCATCAGCTTTTGAGTCCAGCTGAAGAGGCAGGGCTTAGCCTATTTATCAGCGATCGGGGACGATGTATCCGCTGCCATAGCGGCCCATTGTTTTCAAACGGCGGGTTCACCGCAACTGCAGCGCCTGGAAGCCTGAATGATGAAGGACGTTTGGCGATTATTGAGCAACTGCCGAATAACGAGTTCAATTGTTTAAGCCAATACGCCGATGAAGGTGAGGGAAGTTGTGATGAGCTGGTTTATTTGAAAACAGAAGGTGAAGAGTTACGCCATGCATTTAAAGTCCCAACACTTAGGAATATAAGTTTGACGGCGCCATACATGCATAACGGCTCATTTAACGAACTTGGTGAGGTAATGGATTATTATAATCGATCTCCTCGTAATAGCTTGAACCACACAGAGCTAGAGCCGCTTTACCTATTTCCTTTCCAACTCAAACAGCTTGAACAGTTTTTATTATCACTTGAAAGTGGAATAGCACCTTCATCGGTATGGGAGCTTGCCCACAACAAGGAGAAAGCAGAATGAGATATATTTCCCTGTTGTTGTTTGCCTTATTTTCAATACCTAGTTGGGCACATGTAAGATGGTTTGTTAATTCTACCCAGTTCCCAGAGGTCAGCTTACCTGTTGATCCACTTTTTTATTCTATTTTGGTCGCTGTGGTTGGGTTTTGTCTGTTTGCCTCTATTATTACCCGGCAGGGATTACTTGGCCCGGTAACCGCCAATCCTGTTATGACCGACTCCTTCTTTTTCTGGCGTATTCTAACGGTAATTATGGCGTTGTTCTTTATCCTCAATGTAGTGCTCGGCGAATTTATCGCGCCTAACCTGCAACTGGATACCGGACGTGAGATGATAGGTGTTTGTTTGCAGGTCGCTGTAGCGACTACGATGGTTTTTTCTGTATCTATCAGTGGCCTTATGATCCTGTTGATAGCACTCACTTCGAGTATATTGCTGCCTTTTTCAGCCGTGATTGACTATATTCCTGAGTTATTCGGTATTGGGGGGGCGTTAATACTGATTGGCCCTTATATCACTCCTTTTGACAAGAAAATGTTTAGCCGTTTTGTGAATTTCCTTGGTGGTCGAGGGAGCGCAGTGGTTTTGCTACGTTTTATGTTGGGATTACAGCTGTTAATCTTAGGGGTGCACAATAAACTCATGTTACCGGGCCTGTCGCTAACCTTCCTTGAAATGTATCCCTACTATAACTTCTTTCAGCTAATGGGTTGGGAAGCTTTCAGTCATTTGCATTTTGTGTGGTTTGTTGGTTTGAGCGAGTCCTTGCTCGGTCTGATGTTGATGCTTGGCTTTGCCAACCGGTTAGTTGTCGGACTATTGGCGACGATATTCACGATAACCACCTATGTAGCGGGGCCTACTGACCTGCTGGGACACCTGCCTATATTCGCCATTGCCTTTATATTGCTGTGTGAGTCAGTGAACAAGTCATCTAATCAACCTCAACTAAAGACCGCGAGCTAATTTCCAAAGGCTATAGCCAGTCATTAACGGCTGGCTATAAGTAGAATCGGCGTTGCAGCATAAACCTTCACCAGGAATTATTCCCCTGACTTGAGAACTGTACTCACAGCTTCCTCTATCATCGATTTTCCATACATACGAAGTGGGTCTAACGAAGCCCTCTCGTGGAAAAGTAAGCATAGGCTTTGTGCTGGAATAAACGGGGCTGGGTGAGTAGACACATCATATTGTTGGAAAAATCGGTCTTTAGTCTCGGCTGCGAACATCAGCCGGTCGGTACCCGCCAGTGCCATGGCCGCAAACTCCATCGATGATGATGAAAAGGCAATATTTCGGTGCTGATGGTGCTTAGTAGCTAAATAATTCAACCACCTCTCTACGGCTTCATGGGTGTTTACCACAATATGTGGGTAGTCAAAGAGTTGGCTTTCGGTGAGTGGTGTACAAGCCAAAGGGTGGGTGTTGGCCATGACAACTTGGTAGTTGATTTTGCCTAATGGTAAGGCGGTTACCTGAGATAAATTATCGGGTGCAAAGCCTATGGCGAAATCAAGCCTAGCTTCGCGAAGCATTTCAGGCACCCGTTCATTCCAATCTACAATATCCAACCTTACTTGGGGCAGTGTTTTGTTCATTCGTGATATCAAGGCGTGAATGAAACTACGGGCCCCGTTGCGATGGCAAGCGATACGTAGAGTGCCCGTCGCTTTGAGAGGTTCGAATTGAGATTCAAACAATAGGTTTTCGAGCGACTGTAATTGCGCTGTCAATGCTGGTTGAATTTGAGTGGCATACGGTGAAGGCTCTAAATTTCGTCCGCAACGGATCAGAAGAGGATCGCCTAAAGCATCACGTAGTTTTCCAAGCTGGTAGCTGACTGTGCTTTGTTGAATTTCCAGAATCTCTGCGGTACGTGATAGGTTTTTGGTTTCTAACAGTACCAATAACATGCGGAGCATTTTTAGATCTAATGCGGCTAATTGTTCAAAAGCGTTGTGCATTATTTGTCCCTATCCAAAACGGCAACAGAATAACAATACAGTAGTATCAAAATTTTCGATAGCTGGTATTTTTCATATCGGATTGTTTGGATTTGCTTGTTTGAGAAAATATAACCATTCAATCAAAGAGGATGGAAAGATGACAAAGCCCCTGACTTCCCTTGTTTTATCAACACTTTTGCTACCCACTGCGGCATCGGCTGAATTAGTCGGTGAGCATTTCACTGCTGAATTAGATATTCCTTATGGTAAAGGGTTGGTAACGGTTGATGGCAACATCACTCAGCGTGATTTGCTAATGGATGTTGTTAAACCCACTGAACCAAGAGCAGAGCAAAATCCAGTTGTTGTAATGACTTTTGGTGGTAACTTTATTCGCGGTGGGCGTAATGATGTGTATTCGGTAGAAGGGGCACAAACGACAACCATGCGAGACTACTGTAAGTTGTTTGCCGAAGAAGGTTATACCTGTGTGGCTATCGACTACCGGTTGTCGTTGGAGGAGCCGGTGCCTTCGAATATTGGCTATAGCGATGAGTTGCTGGTAGAAGATGAGCTGCGCATGAAGGCGCTTCATGACCGCCACAACATGCTTCGGCAGGGTAAGGGGTTAGAACCTCTACCGGATGGTAGCCTAATTGTTCGCAATACTATTATTTCAGCCGCAGAAGATCTCTATCGTGCCGTGGAGCATTTGCAAGGTAATGCCGACAAATACAGTATTGATCCTGAGCGTATTGCCGTTGGCGGTTTCTCGGCGGGGGCAATGACGAGCTTCAATGTGGCTTATGGAATGAATGCGCCAGTCAAAGCGGTGTTGGCGAATTCCGGCAGGTCTCTTGGTTTTGATATCGAAGCCGCAGCCAAAGAGCGAACCACAACACCTCCTGCGCTGCTGCAAATGGGCCAGTATGACCTAGAGCCTCTACTTGCTAGCGTACGCCATGTATTACCGGTATATGAAGAACTTGGTATAGAGACCGATTTGGCTTGGGTTCCTGGTTTTGGCCATTTTTATCCAGCAGGGGCTATGGCATTAGGGACGGATTTTGCTCGGGAGCCAATTATTGATCGCATGTTAGCTTCCTTGGATAAGTATTTGTAAGTGTTCATTTTTCCAAAACAGGTAAAGGATTGGCATTATTGCCAATCCTTTAATTTTCTTGGTTGTATTATTACTCGTACTCAGAAGCGTAAGTTTCTTCGTAAGTGTGCGAGTAAAGCTCGAACAAGTTGCCGAACGGGTCTTCTAGGTAAACCATTTTGGCTGGCTTGTTATCATCTTCTGGGTGGTAGCGCATGATATCCATACGAACTTTACCGCCGAACTTTTCAACGTTTTCAATTGTCGCCGCGAAATCGTCAGTTTGCAGGCAGAAGTGGAAAATACCCAGGCGTGAGAAATCAACTTCATGACGCTCTTGGCGCTCTTTCATTTCGAACAGTTCAACACCAATGCCATCGGTAGTGACCAGGTGGGCAATGTTGAAACCTTTGAAGCCTTCACCAAAAACAGCGATACACATTCTGCCGATGGCGGTCTCACGCTCTTCGATCACTTTGGTGTTGCCCATGACAACTTTCAGGCCAAGCGCGTTAGTGTAAAACTCAACGGCTTTATCCATGTCGCCGACCATAATACCTACGTGATTCATTTTCATAATTTGCTCCAGACTCTGATGAGTTGCTACGTGTTTTGTACGTGATTTGTTTCGATGGGGAGAGTATATGGATAAACCACTATCAACTGAAATTATCAAAAATTATTTATTTGATAATTTTTGGTTATTATTTGGTGCTAAGGACAAAGCTGCATTGTAGATCGAGATTACAACTGGTCATCATGGACAAGCGCAAAGGCAAAGGTGACAATTACCAGATATTCAAAAGAAGGTGATCCACTGCATTGTTATGAACTCTCTATCTCTCTCAGAAGCCCGGAAGCTGGTTTTACTCTCTCAAGGGTTACCGTCCAAGCCACAAAAAGGTAGCGCTTATGACAAGTCCTTGTTGGCATTTAAGCGACTTGGATATCTGCAAATAGATACGATTTCAGTAGTGCAGCGCGCTCATCACCACACCCTATGGAGCCGAAACCCTGACTATAAGCTCGAACATTTAGAGCACTTGGTTCGGGACAAGAAGGCATTCGAGTATTGGTCACATGCGGCATCTTATCTATTGATGGATGACTACCGATATAGCTTACCCCGCAAGCTAGCGATTAAATCTGGCGAACAGAATCATTGGTTCAAAAAAGATCCCAAACTAATGGCCAATGTCCTAAAGCGTATAGAGTCGGACGGACCGTTAATGGCTAAAGACTTCGAGTCTACATTAATAAAGAGGACGGGCTGGGAGAGCAAACCCACTAAGCAGGCTCTTGAGATGCTCTATATGCAGGGAGATTTGATGATCGCTGAGCGCCGCAACTTCCATAAGGTATACGATTTGACTGAGCGGGTAATACCTTCACACATTGACACATCTGTGCCGACTGAGCAGGAATATGCCCACTTTCTTGTAATTAGCTTTCTGAAGGCCCACGCTATCGGCACTTTGAATGAAATTACCTATTTACTTAAAGGGGTTAAAGCACAGGTCGCCAAAGCGTTGTCAGAGCTATTGGAAAACCGGGAGGTTGAAAGGGTTAAGGTCAGCAACGTTGACTATTACGTTCGTCCTGAATCATTGGCCCTGCTTGACCAGCGCCTTTCCCGTAAAACGGCCAAGATCCTTTCTCCGTTTGATAACCTGCTGATCCAAAGGGGCAGGGCAAACTCGATTTTCAACTTCGACTACCAATTGGAATGTTACGTGCCAGCGGCAAAGCGTAAGTTTGGCTATTTTTGTTTGCCGATACTATGGGATGGCAGGTTGGTTGCAAGGGCGGACTGTAAAGTGAATAGGAAGGCATTTAGGCTAGAGGTGATCCATTTGTTCCTGGAAAGCTCATTAAAGGCAAAAGAAGCTTTTTTAGCAGCACTCGATCTAGAGCTGCAAGCTTTTGCAAAATTCAATCAATGCGGTGGATATACAATAGAGAAAACGTCCACCACACCGTATTAGTTATCTTTGCTTTTCTTGTATTTAGACTTTCGCAATAGCATTTTTTCCAAATCCTGAATCGCTGTCGAGAGCTTGATGCCGCTGGTGATCAGCCCATGCTCATGGAACAAGATGGAAGGGATCCGCTTTAAGTTGTACCGATAGCAATCAGCGGCGGTTGTGATGATGATTTCCACCCCTGACAGCTCTGTATCATGTAACCAGCCAAGCTGGTGCTCAGAGCACACCACGGTGACCCTGCCCACATTCTCGGATTGCCAGCGATTACAATACATCGAATCCTTTGTCTGTAAATTCGACATGTCATCCCTTAGTTATTTTTTATACCAGTAATTATTTTACTGTCTTTAGAAGGAGTTAAAGTTAGAGTTATGTCAGTAGACCGTTAGGATTTAACTCGCATCTCATATCTGAGACGACTTTAGAAGAAGAAAGCACCCATGAGCATTGAGGCTGCATATGTTAACAGCCTCCAGCTTTGTACGGGGAGTTAGACAACAGCGGCTTGGTATTCAGCAAAACGAATTCCCATTGCGCTTAAGCTTGACTTGATGAGTTGCATATCAATGAACTGGAAATCACGGTTTTGCTTATCTGGAAACTGGCGATGAATATCTGCGGCAGTTAATGTCATGTGGTCTGGATTGGGTTTGCACAGTATTTGGTAGCGTTCGATCGCCTGCTCAATTGTATCGAGTGACTCCATATCCAGCCCTTCCTGCTGATTAAGCAGAACAATGCTCCGGTAAGGTGTTTCGTGTGGTTTTACGCTGCCGGCCAAAGGATGGGAGACTAGCCGCGCGCCAAGGTGGATTTTGTCACGAGCTAATGTCAACACATCCAGAATATGATCCCGGTGTGTGATGGTGACATGGGTTGATAGGGTCGCAAGGCTTAAGTTGTTGCTAATGATTTCTAATCTGTCGTATCTCACGTTCTTGTCCATTATTGTTTTAATATAACTCCGTATTATAGATTTATTTACAATGTACAAATTTGATCTTGCTGGATATTTTTTGCGAAAAATTGAACGGTCAAACAAAGTAAATAGTTCAGAAAAGTCAAAATACGAGTAATGTTAATTGGCTGTAATTAATCTGTATTGGAAAATGATAAAAGCATAAAATGGAAAATTATACACAAGCAGAATAATGTTAACCAACGCACACTTGAATACATTGTGTTGCATAATGTTTTCACTTTGCCCGCAAGCTCACACAACGATTATTTTTGGCTTTAACTCAATGATTGATATGGGTATATTGGCTCCAACGAAACGCGGAAGTGGATGGGGTCTGGTGGCCCTCCCGGTCTTCAAAACCGACGTGAGCTGAATAGGCTTTGGCAGGTTCGATTCCTGCTCCTTCCGCCAACTCATTTCTAAAAATTCGGAAATTATAAAACATCGGTATTTCGTTTGTTTTATTCAGGGGTGAAAAATGACAGCGGCATTTTAATACCACTGATTTTATATCAAGTCTTCATCTATTATTGTCCCTGACATTTTCTAAGCCCTACTTAATTCATAACTGTTAGCATGTTTGGTCTGACGGTTTTATTTTTAACTATCGGGGCTTTATCATGGCAATAAGCACCTTATCGTCAATTCCACAAATTGAAAAAATCCTCCAGCAAGCTTTTCTGGCACCTTTCATTGAGCGCTTGAGCCGCCCAGTGGTGGCCGATGCCGTCCGTGAGCAAGTGGCTCGCTACAAGAAGCAACATCTGCAAGATCCTGAAAACCACCCATTCTCGCTTGAGCAGCTGTATCACAATATTGAGCAAGGCTGTTGGCTATTGAACCAGCAGCGCTTGCAGCGGGTGGTCAATGGTACAGGGGTTATCGTTCATACCAACTTGGGGCGATCGCCAATCAATGCTGAACTCTGGCAGCAGGTCTCCGAGGTGAATACCCATTACAGTAATTTGGAAATAGATCTGAGTACCGGCAAGCGAGGGAAGCGCAAAGGACTACTCCAACAACTGATGCAATATCTCACGAAGGCTGAGAACACGCTGGTAGTGAATAACAATGCCTCATCCATCTATTTGTTGCTGCACGAGTTAGCCAAAGGCAAGGAAGTGATTGTGTCTCGTGGTGAGCAAATTCAGATAGGTGGTGGCTTTAGGATCCCAGATATCCTTGCTTTATCTGGCGCCAAGCTGGTGGAAGTGGGTACGACCAACATTACAACCACAGAAGATTACCTTGACGCCATAACTGATGAGACTGCGATGGTGTTGGTTGTGCATACCTCTAATTTTAAAATCCGGGGTTTTACGGAATCACCGGATGTGAAAGAGCTAGCCAGTGCACTGCCAGAGAATGTGATCCTCGCCATTGACCAGGGCTCAGGCACAACAACCGAGCAGATGCCGGATGAACCGACCGTAGCCAGTTATATTGATGCAGGGGCGGATTTGGTGTGCTATTCGGGGGATAAGATCCTTGGCGGACCGCAGGCCGGCATGATCTCTGGCAAAGATGCACTCATCAAGCAGCTTGAAAAAAATCCGATGATGCGTGCTTTCCGCCCTAGTCGGATCGTCTACTCACTTCTCGAAGAGCTGGTAGTCAGAAAGCTTAACCAGCAGATAGAAGGAAAAGGGGTCGCTGAATCGAAAAGTCATGTTGATCTTAATTTGCTGAAGCAAAGAGCCCAAGAGCTAGCTGAAGGGTTCAACGATTTAATCACTGCGGTTCAGTCAGAGATGACTGTTGGAGGAGGATCGCTGCCCGATCAGGATGATCCCTCGTGGTCGGTACAGATCAATCCTAACCAGCCTGCTTACCAGCGCTCTCCGGAAAAGCTGTTGGCTGTAATGAGGCAATGGCCGCTGCCAGTGATCGGGGTGATCAAACGTGACAAGGTTCAGCTCAATCTGGCGACGATCGAAGCGTCCGAGATTCCCTATTTGCGTAGCCAGCTGGCGGAGGTGCTGCAATGAGTTATGTGGTTGGTACGGCGGGGCACGTCGATCATGGAAAGTCCGCTTTAATCAAAGCCCTCACCGGGATAGATACGGCACATTTGCCACAAGAGAAAAAGCGAGGCATGACCATTGATTTGGGCTTTGCCTACTTCAAACACCAGAATGGTGAGCCTGTTGGGGTTATTGATGTCCCGGGTCACGAACGCTTTATTCGTAACATGGTCGCCGGGGTATGGAGCCTCGATATGGTGTTGTTTGTGGTGGCCGCTGATGAAGGCTGGATGCAGATGTCGACTGACCACCTAAAGGTGATAGCCTCGATGGGCATTGAGAATGTCACTTTGGTGATCACCAAGTCTGATTTGGTCGATGAGGATATGTTGGCCCTCGTCGAAGAGGAATCGCTTGAGCAGTTTCTCGATATAGCGGGTTTTATCCCTGACTCGGTCACAGTATCAGCCCACCAAGGCAAAGGGATTGATGGTCTGCGCCAGCATATTTGTAAGAAGCTTGATAAAACGGTAGATCAAGAGCGGGTGGACAGCGATCGTCATGGTCATTTGTACATTGATCGCGTATTTACGGTTAATGGTGTCGGGACCACGGTTACCGGCAGCCTCTGTGGCGGAGAGTTTGCTGTCGGCCAGAAGTTGTATTTGCAACCTGGTGGGCGTGAGGTTCATGTGAAAAGCTTGCAGTCCTATCATCAGAATATTGAATTGGCAAAACCGGTGTCACGAGTGGCAATTGGCCTTAAGGGCGTTAAGAAGAAAGAGGTTGAGCGTGGCTTTTGTTTGACTAGCCGGAAAGAGACTCCCTTTGTCACCGATGAACTGATTATTCGCCTAGATAGCCAGCTTTTTGAAAGCTCTTCACCTGGAAAGCAGTGCAGAAATAACAGCGAAGTAGAAGTTGCCTTTGGTACTTTCAATACGCTTGCCAAAATATTTGTTTTCAAGGGAACTAACCTTGCGAGACTTCGCTTGAAAGAAGCAGCAAGTTGCTTTTGGAATCAACGAGCCTTGCTGATCCAGCACGGTGGTAGCCGTATCCTTAACTGCGGTGCCATTGTTTGGTCGGGGGCTGTAACCAAAAGTTACCGCAATAAACTCTACGATCTTTTGATGGCAATGCCCGAGCATCCGGCATGGGAAGATTACGTAACAATTAATATGTCCCTATATGGATTTGCCAAACGGGGCGAGCAAGCGATTGATGAATCAGGATACAAGATTTGTGGTCAGTGGCTGTTTACCGAAGAGTGCTTCAGCCAAACCTACCAGCAGGTCGAGACGATTTTGAAACAAGGCCAAATTGATTTGTCGGCCATTGAGCTGAGCGGCAAATTACAAATGGCAGTAGCCCCATTGTCGGCGGTGCTTGATGTGTTAGTTCAAGAAGGCAAGCTGAGACAATGTAATGAGCTGTACTCCCTAGGTAGTGGGCAGAATGAAGCCCAGTTGTCGCCAACAGCCAAGAAGATCCTTGAGCATATGGAGCAAGCCGGCAAGCAAGGTTATGAAGCGGACAAAGAAAAAATTCCAGGAGCCCAAAAAGAGCTGAGAAACCTCGTCAGGCTTGGTTTTGCGGTACCGATGGAAGGGAAAATATATTACCTCGCTTCAATTTATGAAGGTTTGGTACAAGACCTACTTCACTGTCGGCGAGAAGGGGAGCGTTTTGCTATCTCGGAGGCAAGGGAGCGAACAGGGCTATCGCGTAAATATATGATCCCATTACTAAACCGGATGGAGACCGATGGTTGGATCAAGCGCGTAGATAACGATAGACAGGTACTTAGAGCATTAGATACCGAGTGCGTTTAGTCCAATAAGGATTCTGCAGTTAGCATAAAACAGCCGAAGCTCTAGCTGAGCTCCGGCTGTTTTTTTTGTTAAGGTAAGTCAAACAGCAATGCCGTCACAGGCTCCTGTTTGGCATTGGTCATTCGGATTTTGGTGTGTTGCTCGATCTTGGCACCATCACCAGCATGAAGCTCTGTATTTTCGACAGTGAGTGTACCGTCGATTTGGTGTAGATAGATATTTCTTCCGTTTGACACATCAAAATCGAGTTGTTGCCCTGGCTTCAGGATCAATTGGTACAGAGAGGCATCCTGTTTAATGTGCAGGGTTCCTGCTTTGCCATCAGGTGTTGCAATAGGCGTTAAGCCATCTTGTTTACCGAAGTCTTTTTGTTGGTACCCCGGTTGATTGCCGAATGTATTTGGTTGGATCCAGATTTGGAGAAACCTCAGTGCATCATTTCGCGATGCATTATATTCGCTGTGGTAAATTCCACGGCCTGCCGACATCAGCTGAAATTCACCAGCTGGGAGCGTTTGGATATTACCCTCACTGTCTTTGTGTTCGATACTTCCTTCCAACACGTAGCTGATGATCTCCATGTCTTTGTGACCATGGGTATCAAACCCCGCTCCGGGTTTTACGACATCATCATTGATAACCCTTAGGGCAGAAAAGCCCATATGTTCTGGGTCATAGTAACTGCCGAAAGAGAAGTTGTGATTGCTATCTAGCCAGCCGAAGTTAGCCCGTCCACGATCTTGTGCTTTACGTACTGTGATCATAATCCATTCCTCTTACTGACAAATTCAAATTAATTTAATTCTGCTTTAAGAAAGCAAACCCTTGTGGGTTATCGTTAAATCAAAGTTTAGGCATGCTAAATTGAAAGGAAAATCGGAATGATTTGAAAGTTAAATTCAAATTATTTGAATAAAGGATATCGCTATGCAACATGCAATTACGATTGAAGCTCTCAGGGCATTGGATGCGATTGATACAAAAGGAAGTTTTGCGGCAGCAGCAGAGTCTTTGTTCAAGGTTCCTTCTGCGTTGACCTATACCATAAAGAAGCTGGAAGAAGAGATGGGCGTGGCATTGTTCGATAGAACTAAACAGCGTGCTCAACTGACACCCGCTGGCCAGCTTGTGCTGGAACATGGGCGGGAAATCCTGTTAGCGACTAATCGATTAGTTGATTCTGTCCAGCAATTGGAGTCGGGTTGGGAGCGTGAAATTCGTATCGCAAGAGATACGGTGATCCCTGAATCTGTCCTTTTTGAGTTGGTTGGGCAATTTAATCAGCTAAACCATAACGTAGATGTTTCACTTGGCGTCGAAGTGCTTGGTGGCGGTTGGGATGCGCTTCATAGCCGGCGGGCAGACATAGTGATTGGAGCTACGGGGGAGCTGCCCAAAGGCCTTTTTCACACTCATCACATCGGCTATCTGTCTTTCGTATTTGCTGTCGCGCCACACCACCCTTTGGCGAGTATTGAAGGTGTGCTAGAAGCCGGTATGGTTGCTCAATTCCCTGCTGTAGTCGTATCAGACACTTCCCAGCTTCTACCTGTTCGCGACAGTGGTCAATTTAACAGTAAGCAAGTGATCAGAGTGAATTCGATGGCGTCAAAGCTAAGGGCGCAGCTAAAAGGCTTGGGTGTTGGTTTTCTCCCTGAGCATATGGCAAAACCTTATTTGGATACGGGGCAACTCATCGTCAAACAATGCGAGATTCCCAGAGAGAATCAAGAGGTATATATCGCCTGGCATAAAGGGCAGGTAGGGAAAGCCTTCGAGTGGTTTGTTGAACAACTCTGTAACCAAGATTGGCAACTGAATAAAGGGAAATATTAACCCTCTTAATTATGTGTATTTATCCGGTGAAGCCGATAATATACAAACTCAATAGTATTAAGTAGCCAGGGAGGCATACGATGTTGCTCACCAATTTTCATACCCATTGCCATTACTGTGATGGTAAAGGCTCACCACTTGAGGTGGTTGAACAGGCTAAGCAACTCAATTTCAAAGCTATCGGCTTTAGCTCCCACGCTCCTCTGCCATTTAAAAATGACTTCTGTATGCAGCAGGAAAATCTTGAAGCGTATGTAAGAGATATCATGGCGCTAAAGACTGACAATGACATTGAGGTCTATCTGGGGTTGGAGGTTGATTATATTCGAGGCCTGCTCTCACCGAGTGACAAAAAGTGGGATGACTTGGGTCTGAATTATAAAGTTGGCTCGGTTCATACCTTAGCGGCCCCTAACGATCGTTACCCGGTGCTGAGTGTTGACGGCCCTCATGATGAGTTCAAAATGCTATTAAATGAGGTCTATCAAGGTAGCGCCCGGGATATGATTGAAACCTATTTTCAGCGAGTTAGTCAGCTCTGCGCAGAGGGTGGATTTGATATTCTCGGCCATTACGATTTGGTCAAAAAGCATAACAAGGCACTGCAGTTTTTTGATGAGACCTCTCCCTGGTACAAAGATATTGCCATCTCAACCTTAGATGACGTCGATAAATCCGGCGTTATCTTGGAAGTGAATTATGGTGGTATGTTGCGTGGTGCGACTGATGATGTCTATCCGTCCCCTTGGCTGTTAAAAGAGGCAAGAGACAGACACATCCCAATTCAAATTAACGCCGATGCCCACGCGCCACATCACTTGGGTGTTCACCATAAATATTGCCGAGAAATCCTTCTGGAAACTGGGTACCAAGAGCAAAGAGTGCTGCTTGGAGGGAGGTGGCAAGATGTTGCACTGTAAAGCGTGCTAACTCATAAGTTAGCAAGCCTGATATTAAACTTGAAATTGAACTGTTGGTGTATAAAGCATTAAGCATGTTCATTTTGCATACACTTGACCTTTTTTTCACTATTTCTGCCATACACTGACGTATTGCGAAAAAGTCGGTATAGATAGGAAAAATCGAATGTGTGGTATTTCTGGCATTATGGGATTGCATTCCCGCATAAACATTGAGTCTGAAGTGCAAAATGTTTACTCCATGCTAGATCTGATGGAACACCGTGGTCCTGATGCAGCGAACGTGTGGCATAACGGTAACAATATCGTTCTCGGACATCGAAGGTTGGCGATCCAAGATCTGTCGACATTTGGTGAGCAGCCAATGCTGTCGGCGAGCAAGAAATACACTATTGTTTTTAATGGTGAAATATACAACTTTAATGCCATCAGGCAAGAGTTGGCATATGACTATAATTTCACTTTTACTGGCCATTCTGATACAGAAGTGTTGGTAAATGCCATTGAGTTATTAGGGCTAGAAAAGACTCTCGCAAAACTTAATGGTATGTTTGCCTTTGCTCTGTTAGACAATACAACCAACATTATCACCTTAGTGCAGGACCGGGCTGCAAAGAAGCCGCTTTACTACGGTTTTGTCAATGATCGCTTTGTTTTTTCTTCAGAATTAAAGACGATCGCAGCGTTACCGGATTTTCATAAAAATATCGACCAAAACGCACTGTCTCTATATTTTCAAAAAGGCTATGTACCTGCTCCGTATGCCATTTATGAAGGCATATTCAAATTAACACAAGGAAGTATCATCACTATTGATGAGAAGACGATCGCGGGCAAAGATAACTTTACGCCTAAAACAACTCAATATTGGTCGCCTTGTCAGCGTGCCGTCGAGATGTCTTCCTCGCCTTTTACCGGAAATTTTGATGCCGCTAAGCAGCAACTCAATGAGCTACTCATGGACTCAACCGAGTTACGCATGGTGGCGGATGTACCTGTTGGAGTCATGCTGTCTGGTGGCGTGGATTCCACGTTGGTTTCTGCGGTCTCCAAGCATGTGTCAACCAAGCCGATAAAGACATTCTCTTTGGGTTTTAACGGTTTTGAAAAGTCAGAGGCTGAGTCAGCTAAACGGATAGCAGAATACCTAAAGACTGATCATGAAGAGATGTATATTCATGGTGAAGATGCGCTGAATGTCGTGCCGCAAATCTATAACATCGCTGATGAGCCATTTGGTGATTCGTCGCTGATCCCAACCTATTTGGTTTCTAAATTGGCCAAGTCTCAGGTGACGGTTGCCCTAACCGGTGATGGCGGGGATGAGTTATTTTATGGTTATAAACGCTATTTCAGTGGCAGCAAAATCTATAACAAGCTTCAATCGGCACCTTACCCAGTAAGAAAATCACTTTCGCTACTTAGTGGAGCGATTGCCAAGGCACAGGGGCCAGAATCTGCGTTTGAAAAACATGTTGCGATGCTCGTCAGTGATCATCCGTTAGACTTGTACAACCTACGAAAGGATAAATTGTTCAACCCATCCCGTATTGTCTTAAATGACTGTAAGGTGAATGACATTGCCTATGAAAAGGTGAAATCACTTAAACTTGATTCAGCAGAGCTCAATATGATGCTGTACGATTATCAAACCTACTTGACGGATGACATTCTGACAAAGGTCGACAGTGCTTCGATGGCGGTTAGCCTAGAAGCAAGAAACCCTATTTTGGATAAACGCATTGTTGAGTTTGCGTGGTCGTTACCGCAGGAGTTCAAGTCAGAGAACGGTAAAGGAAAACGTATTTTGAAAGCACTGCTTAATGATTATGTTCCTACTGAGCTGACTGACAGGCCGAAGCAAGGCTTTGGCTCTCCACTGAGGGACTGGTTGACAGGCCCTCTTCGGGATTGGGCTGATGAGGTTCTTAACGAAGATAAGTTGCGTAGCCAGGGAGTTTTGGACGCAAGCTTTGTCAGAGGGCTTTGGGAAGAGTGCATGGCGAATAACAAAAAGAGCTTTTCTCGGATTTGGACTATCCTGATGTTCCAAAATTGGTACGACAACCAATTATAAATTTCTCCGCTATTCAATAAGTAAGAAGCGTGTTACGTAGCACGCTTCTTACTTTGTGATTGCCCGTTTAAGCGACATGGTTCATAGCCATTTGCTGGAAAATGAGCATGAAGTCTTTCGACTTTCAAGCCTTGGCAATAGACAAGGCTAAGCTGCACGCATAACGTATCTGCCAGATTGGCTCCGTAGATTAACGTTAATGGGAGTAAAGCTGTTGCCTGAAAAGTTGGGAGGTCCAGCTGAGTTCTTATTGGGTATAGAGCACAGTTATATGTAAATCGCGGCCCTATAATAAGTTGTAGGTTAACCATTGAGGGATTGCTGATGCTAAATGAAAACCATGCGTTTATTTTAGATTTTCCTGAGCTCAAATTAGATATTGTTCAACTTAATCACGATGATCCAAGGTTCAAAGCCGAGCTGCAGCGTTATCATGAGCTTGATTATAATATTCGTCAGTTGGAGATATCGGGAAGCCCGATTGATGACACCAGCATGCATGACTTGAAACACCAGCGTATGGTGCTAAAAGACATGCTCTATAAGCAGCTTACCCAGCATCATGAGCAGGCCGGAAAATAATCATACTCATTCAATGATATAGATCCATATCCTAGTATTTTCGCCATGATAGTTTGAACAAATGATTGAAATCGGCAGAGTTAATCAAGGAGAGATTAATGCTAGGAAAACACCAAGAAGCTTATGGGGCATTTTACCGTTCGACGCATAATAATGAGCACCTGGATACAAAAACAGAGTTATTGGTCGGGCTTGCTGCTGCAATGGCAATGAATTGTTTGCCATGTGCCAATTATTATCTCAAACAAGCTAAAAAGGCGGGGATCACCCAAGGAGAGGTGTCTGATGTCACCGCCAAGGTGATGGCTGTGTCTGCTGGCCAAAAGAAGCTGCAGTTGCAGGAAGTGCTAGAGCGTTATGATATTGACTTGAGTACTTTTGCTGAATAAGCAATGTAAACAAACCATGAAGGCGAGCCATGCAGTTCGCCTAACTATGACTACTTATCTGAACATTACTCATCGGTCCAAACATGTTTGAAATCAGGCCATGACCAATCGGTCATTGTCACTCCTTGCAGCACTCCTCGCCATTTAAGCGTTTGACGATGGTGGACTAGCGGCATTAGCCAATTCTCGTATTGCAGGGTTGTGCCAATGGATTCCAGTTTTAGCAAATAGTCACTGACTTCATTATTTTCACGGATTTGGCCCAATTGTTGATTAAGCCAACTTTTTGCTTTGGTTGATAATCCGTGGTGCAAGACGGGGTTGGAGCAAAACCATCGGAATACAGATACAGGCAGGTTATCGTCAACATTGAAGCTGGCAATGATTATTGCTTCTTTCAATTCGCCAAGTTCGGCTTGTTCATGAAACTCTGAAAACGAATAGACATTGACCTGACTGTCGATGCCCATTTGGTGTAATTGTGCACTGAGTACTTTGGCGCAATCAAGGATAACCAGATGATCATAGGCAGCGATATCAAGCCTGTGAGGAAGTTCTGTTTCTTCCATTAGTTGTGGTTGAACTTTGGCCCAGCTCGGCAATAAGCTGTACGCGGGCTCTGAAGCCAAAAGCAAATCAGATAAACCTTCTTGTGCTAAGACCAGTTCTGGAGAGAGGATTTTACTTAGGTACTTTCTCTGAGAGTGGTTTAGCGGGGCCGCTTCACTATTCATGTTGAATAACAGGTACAAACACCCATTCTCTATTCGAGATTGGGTACTGTCAGTATCGGTGTCGTTTTCGTTGAAAAGAGGTGCCGTGTGCGTCTGTAAGTGCCTTGAATCACCTGGACCTGTGCGACCAAATTGGATCCTTTCACTAGGCGTTTGATCGAATTGCCATATGGTCACAGTGTCAGTGAGTGAGCGTAGCGAGAAGTAATGATCAAATGCTTGAAGGCGCAGCCGTTTATCAGACTGCTCAATGACTTGAAAGGGACCGCAACCGTCGACAATAGCCTTTGAATCTTTTATCAGCTGCTCCGGGGGCTGAATGGAATAACGCAGATCAGATAGCAATGCGGCAAACCCCCAATCCGGCGTGCTGAGCTCAAAGGTGACACACTGATGCGCGGCGGAAATATTGGTTACGTGCGCAAGCTCTTGTTGATAGTCAGGCAAATCCCGGAGCCGTGTAAACAATCTACCGATCAGTTGGGCATCAATAGGTGTATTGGAATGAAATCGAAGCTGGGGCCGGATATAGAACCGCCATAGTGTAGCCTCTTTGTTGCGTTGCCAGTGATGGGCAAGCTGAGGGCGGACTTGTCCGGATTTATCGCAAGATGTCAGACATGCATATACTTGTCGAACTAGAAAGCGTTCGCTGTTGCGCAGCGGTTTATGCGGTAACAGTTGAGTGAAAATACGCTGGTAGGTGAGCTGAATATGAAGTTGACCTTCGCGTAGGGTAGCTCCAGAGGTCTGTTGCAGCAAGGCACTGAATCGGCTTTGATCACCTTGCACCAACTCCATGGCTTTCTCATATTGCCCATTAGCAATGAAGCCTTTTGCAAGTTCTTGCTGAAGTTCATTGAGTGAGTAATGTAGATGTAATACCGAGCGTTGGTTGCGACCTACCTTGGGGATCCAACTTAACCAATCTCTCTCCTGCAATGCTTGTAATAGCGTTCGGCTGTGCCTTGGTGAGGTACACAATACGTCCGCGACATCGGCAAGCGACACCAGAGTGTCTTGTTTACTGCCAAAGGACAACAATCTAGAGTAATACTGAAATGCTCTTTCGTCTTTCATCTGTCTAAATCAGGAACTCAACATACATGAACTTTCCTAATTTTATCGCCCGATACCTACTCTAGACAAATAAATGGTGAATTAATCCAATATGGGGAAGTAAAATGCCGTAAATGCGCTCTTTTTCTTTTCCTTATATTTGAAGATACTGGTTCTATACCTAAGTGACGGCACGGGTATGGTTTTAGTTGAAAGTATTGTCTAAATAGAGGTTTCTATGACGCAGTTTCCGAATGATTTTCTATGGGGTGGGGCAATTGCTGCCAATCAGGTTGAAGGTGCTTATAATCTTGATAGCAAAGGGTTATCGACATCAGACATGCTGCCTTCAGGTATTTTGAGCCCTCACCAAACTCGGGAAGCGCGAACTGCGGGTATTAAGGATGTCGCAATCGATTTTTACCACCGTTACCCGGAAGATATTTCCCTGTTTAAGGAGATGGGCTTCAACTGCCTGCGCCTGTCTATAGCATGGAGCCGGATTTTCCCAAATGGTGATGAGCAAGAGCCAAATGAAGCAGGTCTGGCCTACTATGACCGTATTTTTGACGAACTTGAAAAACACGATATCACACCGTTCGTGACCCTTTCCCACTATGAAATGCCTTACGCACTGGTGGAAAATTATGGTGGCTGGGCAGACCGCAAGTTGATTGAGTTCTTCGAACGCTACGTGACGGCGGTGTTCGAACGCTATAAAGAGAAAGTGAAGCTATGGCTGACATTCAATGAGATTAATATGTCTTTGCATGCGCCGTTCACTGGGGTGGGGTTGCAGGAAGAGGCCTGCGAGCAGGAAATTTATCAGGCGATCCATCACCAGCTGGTGGCGAATGCCAAAGCAGTAAAGCTGTGTCAGACGATTATCCCTGATGGCAAAATTGGCAATATGCTGCTTGGCGCGATCAACTATCCGTATACCTGTAACCCGGATGATGTGATTGCTGCGATGCATGAAAACAACAAATGGTTGTTCTTCGGCGATGTACAAACCCGTGGTAAATACCCTGGTTATATGCTGCGTTACTTCCGTGAAAATAACATTGAAATAACGATGGAGGAGGGCGATCTAGAAGCCATTTCTCAAGCTTCGGTCGATTTCATTTCATTTAGCTATTACGCCAGTGGCTGTGCCAGTGCTGACCCTAAACAAAAAGAGGTGGGTAACATTGTCGATAGTGTGCCAAACCCTTACCTAGAAAAAAGCCAATGGGGGTGGCTCATTGACCCTAAGGGTCTGCGTATCCTGCTGAACTTCTTGTACGACCGATACCAGAAACCGCTGTTCATCGTTGAAAATGGCTTAGGTGCCCGTGATGAGGTTGATGAGAACGGTGAGATCCATGATGACTATCGTATCCAGTACCTCAATGATCACTTGGTACAAGCCCGAGAAGCGATATTGGATGGCGTCGAGTTGATGGGGTTCACTAGCTGGGGGCCAATTGACCTAGTTGCCAATTCTACTGCTGAAATGAGCAAGCGTTATGGTTTTATTTATGTTGACCGTCATGATGACGGTACGGGAACGTTAGAGCGTAAGCGCAAGAAGAGTTTTAGTTGGTACCAGGAAGTGATCAGCACTCAGGGCCGCTCACTGAAATAGGTGTTTCTGGTAGCCTCTAATATAATAAAGCCTCACTTTATAGTGAGGCTTTAATCGTTTTGGTTTACTTGGTGAGATCCAAGTCTACCCATACCATGCGGTGGTCAGAAGATACACCTTTGCTGTTACCAAGCTCCTCGTCATAAACAAGGTAGTAACCGTCTTCATTACCGGCTGGCCAGAAAACACCAGAACCTTTCACATCAAGGGTTGCTGATGGAATTACGTAATCTAGGCGAAGGCCACTTGTGCTAGTAATATTTTCAACGTGTGGGGTATCAGGGTTACGGGTACAGATACCTTCGTTTAGGCAGTACTCACCACCTTTGCTAGCAGGTGCGAAGCTACCCAGCGTGCCTTCGATATTAACCATAGAGTGGGTAATAAGGTTCGCAATCGTTTCACGATCACCATCACCCATTTGGTGGTCGGCATTCAAGTCGCCAGCAACAACGAAATTGCTACCTGCTGGCAGGCCGCCGAATACACCCTTGTCATCGTACATATAGTTCTTAGAGTCGATGTAATCGTTCCAGAACTGCAGTTCAGCACGGTTTCGCTCTGTGTTGTGCTTGGCTGGATTGTCAAAGATTGGTGGTGCAGGGTGTGAAACCAAGAAGTGTACGACTTCGTTTTCACCGTTTGGTTGAGGAATAATCACAGGGATATCGGCATGGTTTTTAGAAGAGAGCGGGAATTCAGCCCAGGCTTCATCGCTGTACCAAGCATCACCACACTTTTTACCTGTTGGTAGCTCAGCCTCACAGTTCACGATTTCGATGTTTTTCTCACCTGGCATGTCTTTCCATTTGAAGTTTTGGAAAGTACGTACGTTATCTTCGTCGATTTCAAACTGTGAGAAAACAGCAAAGGCATATTGGCCGTGATAGAAGCCAAAGCCCCATGCGTCATCACCAGTACCAGAAGCTGAACCATCAAGGTTCAAGTCATACTCACTTGGAAGGCCAGTATTGGTAGCGACGTTCTTCTTGTAAGCAAAAGCAATAGGCTTTTGATTGTTTTGAGAATGTGCCAAGTAGTTTTCATGAAAACCGTTTAGCGCTTTCATATCCTTGCCAGTACCGTCGTTGTTGAACTCGGCTAGGACAAAGGCATTAGGGCGAACGCGTTGGATAGTTTCAGCAACGTTTCTGATCTGAATAACTTTTTCAGCTGTTTCGATTTCTTTTTCTGTTAATGACGCGTCATCATTTTTGTAGCGCTCAATCAGTGCAGACTGTTCTTCTCGGGAAAGCGTCATTTCTGCGACTAAATCTTCATATGTCGCACGATCAAAAGATAGGTTAAAAGTGGCAAATCGTGCTTCAGTGTATGTCTCTACAGAACTGTCGCTGTTGCAGCCTGAAAGTGCGGCTAGGGCAATAGATGCCGCAATAAAAGTCTTCTTCATCGTCATTGTTGTCGTGTCGTTTAGAGCCAAATGAGTGACAGAGGCTAAAGATTTTTTTTGCTCTTATCTGTTGAGTTTCAAATTATTGTGAGCAAATTCAAATTATTTTTATGAGTATGGTTGAAATACAACCAAAGCAATAAAAAAGTAACCGGTTGCGCGTTCAAAAAATGCTCGTAAAATCGTTTGCCTGCTCTTTTCCGATAACTTTGTCAGTCGAGTGTGGCTCATGCCAACGGGAGTGACATTATTTTGACTTTACTCTTTATATCGTACGTAGCACCATTTATTGGGTTGAGGATGATGCTGGTATGGACGTCTGTTGATGAGAGTGAAATTGAGGTTAGGCAGCAATGAGTTTCCAGCAAAGTAGAAAAGCTGCCTTACTATCAGGTGAAATGAGATATGCATTCAAGACGGCTAAATCTTACCTGAAGCAGACATAAAATTTACTTTTTCCTGAAAAATATAATCGGTGCTGTGACATATTAAATGGCAGTTAATTAGAAACTAAATATATTGGTTACCTAGATGTGTGATTATTGCAAAGGGCGCCTTGTTCAGCTCCGCCGAAATTGGCTTCAAAAAATCAAGTTTAAATCAATATGGAAGTGCGTTGATTGTGGTAAGGAGAAAAGGCTTTGAAAGATAAGAAGTTAGTTAGGAGGATTTTAAAATCTAAGTCTATGAGTATCCTAGGTAAAACAAAAAATAAGCACGTGGATAAAAAGCCATTGAAATGAGATTCTTCTCAACGTACATACAATAATTCAAAAGTGTATGGCCGCTATCAATAAATAAAAACCGAATATTTCGATTATTGCTTTATCGTTATGTCTATTTTAGACAAACCTTCAACTGTCACATTTTTCATTGCTCATAAGTATTACAATTTGTTGGCTTTCTCTACATGAGGAAGCCAATAAATAACAATGATAATAATGTGAACGGAGGAATATATGACGATAGGGAGATACCTACGTTGGAAAGATGAGCATGGTGACGAATTCAGGCCAGTCTCTTTGAGTGGCACAGAATTACTCAATGACCGGACTTTGAATAAAAGCACCGCATTCACCTATGAAGAAAGGGAAGCCTTTCAGTTAGAAGGTTTATTGCCACCACGAGTTCAAACCTTTGAAGACCAGTTGAACCGAGTCTATGATGGGTTTCGAAATGCTTCTACGGATATTGAAAAATACCTCTTCTTGCGTGCCTTGCAAGATCGTAACGAAACCTTGTTCTATGCATTGCTCTCAAGGCACATAGAAGAAATGACCCCGATTATCTATACCCCTACTGTGGGTAAAGCCTGTCAGGAGTTCAGCCACCGTTATCAAAAAGCCCGCGGCCTCTACATCACCCAAGACAACGTCGAGAATATGGATGAGCTGGCTCGTCATTTTACCGGTAAAGATATCAAAATAATCGTAGTGACAGATAGTCAGGGTATTCTAGGGCTAGGAGACCAAGGTGTGGGAGGAATGGGTATTCCCATTGGGAAGTTGTCTTTGTATACCTTGGGTGCTGGGATCCATCCTGCTCATTGCTTGCCGATTGCGCTGGATATCGGAACGGATAACCAAGATTTACTTGATGACCCAATGTATTTGGGGGTTCCGCAACGGCGTCTGAAAGGTGAAGCATACAAAGCCTTTATCAAAAAGTTTGTACACCAGGTTAAGCGTAATTTCCCTAAGGCGGTTCTTCAATGGGAAGACTTCAGCAAGTCTAATGCTTTCGATAACCTCAATGATTATGAAGAGTTCTTACCGTCCTTCAATGATGATATTCAAGGTACGGGTTCAGTCGTACTCGCCGGTATTCTTGGTGCGGCCAAGATCAAGGGGGAATCATTAGCTGATCAGAACTATGTCGTTTATGGTGCGGGTGCTGGTGGTGTCGGTGTTGCCGATCAAATCTTTGCAGGGTTGCTCAAGGAAGGCTGTTCTCATGCGGCAGCTCGGGACAGAATCTTTATTCTTGATTCTCAAGGCTTGATATTTGATGACCGTGAAGGCTTGGACGAGTACAAGAAGCGCTATGCGAAACCGAGAGTGCTGGCAGAAGGCTGGACAGTTGCAGACGTCGGCAAAGTGTCGTTGGCTGAATTGATTGATAACTACCCAGTGACTGTTCTACTCGGGACAAGTGGTATTGGTGGCGCCTTCAAAGAAGAGCATATCCAGAAAATGATGGAATATACCAAGCGGCCAATGATATTTCCGTTATCAAACCCAACCGCAAACTGCGAGGCTTTGCCGGAAGATATTTATCGCTGGAGTGATGGCCAGGCAATTGTGGCGACCGGTAGCCCATTTGGTGATGTGGACTATAACGGGCATTCATTCCGCATTGGCCAAGGTAATAATGTCTTTATTTTCCCTGGTGTTGGCTTGGCTGCGATTGTGTCACAAACCCGTAAGGTTACGTTGGATATGTTCACCACCGCATCCTATGCATTGGCAGAAAAAGTATCGGATGAGGATTTAGCTACTGGATGTGTTTATCCAAGGATCAGCAACTTGAAGCAAGTCTCATTGCATGTCGCAACCCGCATTCTCGAAGATATGAAGGCGAAAGATCCTAACTGCGCTCTGGCAGGCAAAGATATTGCCCATGAACTGGCAGAGCATATCTGGGAGCCGATTTATTTACCATACCGCCGAGTTTAGCCCTCATTGTAAATTGCCCGGCTTTTGCCGGGCTTTTTACATTTCACGCCAATGATTTAGCATTTTGGGCCACTTTTCCATAAGCCGATCTGTATCTTAACAGTTACTGAACTTTCAGGGTTAATATGTTGTTAAAGCTTGATTCTACTTGTTATTTCAAGCCAGTGGCAGCTCAGGAGGTTCGTATGCATATGTCGTGCTTTCTATCAAAATTAAAGCAACTACTTGTTATCTCATTCCTGGCCGTTTCAGGTGTCGGCTTATGGCTAATGATGATGTATCACATCTTCAGAATGTCAGCGTAATAGGCTCGGTGACGGAGGCTCGTTAAACTTGTTGGCGATGGCGCTGTGCCCATATGCCAATAACAATGAACATTGAGATGACGACAGTAATAAGCCAGTGGTTAGCCAGCTGGCTTAGTTGCTCAGATAAAAATGGTGCGGTGGTAACAATGAATAATCCGTAGCCAAAGGCATTGATCAAAATAAAAATCATCGTTCTGATGATAAAATTAGTGCCAATTAATTGCTTTCTCATAAATCGATTAATATCGGCAGCAAACATGACGAGAAGGCAAGTGACAGCTGCCGTTGATATGTCATCTGTCCAAGGTCTGATCCAGTTCCCAACATCAGCAATAAATGAAGTGATAATTTCCATAGGTTTCTATCCAGGTACTCGCCTGAAAATCATATCTCATTGTGTTAAAGGTATATTGGCTAAAGGCGACCAGAAACCAGTAAGGGTTAAATGAAAAATGGCTGAAAAAAGACGGTCAAGGAGAGGTATACTGTCTGTTGAATCCTTATTGATTGTTTTTTTATGATAGTGATCTCTAACTCAGTTCAATTAGGTGATTGGGAAGTTGAACTGACGGCTATTCGCGCTCAGGGTGCGGGTGGACAAAATGTCAACAAAGTCTCCTCGGCAATCCACCTTCGTTTTGATATTCCTCACTCTTCATTACCGCCGTTTTATAAAGAGCGGTTGCTTGCCTTATCTGATAGCAGGATCTCCAAAGAGGGGGTAATTATCATAAAAGCGCAACAATACCGTACCCAAGAGCAAAATCGCGAAGATGCCTTGGAAAGGCTAGTGGCGCTGATTAAATCGGCTGTTGTACAGCAAAAGAAACGCCGGGAAACCAAACCAACTCGCTCCTCACAGAAAAAACGGATGGATAAAAAAACACAGCGAGGCCAGACTAAAGTACTGCGCGGCAAGGTTAAGTTTTGACTTGTATAGCAAAATCAATGTTTAACACTAATGCTGTATATTAAATAGCGTTACATTTAATAGCTAACGTTGTTTTATGGAGATAGGGATGTCTGATCTGAAAACCCAAAAGTTATTGCAGTTGTTTTATCGTGAATCAGAGCGGGTGAGGTTGCTGGATTTAAATCAGTTGCCGGCTCCTGACAACAAGGAGCAGGATGAGCTGCAAGTCTGGTTGTCAGGTAAACGTGACTTTTCTCTTTCAGAGCTCACCCAGCAGCACTGGATTAAAACATGCACGGCGGGCTACACCACAGAATTGCTTCTTCATCCAAATGGTAGCCTAGAAGAGTTTACCTTGTTCAGGCGCCAGAAAACGACGGGTGAATGGCGTCTAGTCAATGGCATGCTGGAGCTAACTATTTATAAAGATGAAAATCGTTATACCTGTACGGTTGTTGCCAACCAAGACAGCAGTATTCACTCCGCCATAGAGTACAAAAACGATCAGCTACATGCTTATTTGAAACTGGCTCAAACACGACCGCAACCATTTTAATCCGTAAATGTTGGTTCAACCAGTGCCTTATAAGCCACTAAATATGCATTTTTTCTGGAAAAGTATCAGTGAAGCTGGTATCAGTGAATGTAACTTAGAAATTGATTAAGGCGAGTTTGAACCGAAATGACAGGGACGAATACATTGAACAAAGTGGCCATTGTTGGCGGTACCCACGGTAATGAATTTAGTGGCATTTACCTGCTACGTAAATGGCGTGAAGCACCACAGTTGATCCAGCGAGACAGTTTTACAGTTGAAACTGTATTTGCTAACCCAAAAGCGTTTGAGGAGAACAAGCGCTATCTTGATTGTGATATGAACCGTCAGTTTGGAAATGACGATCTCATCAATCCTGAGTTGGCAAATTACGAGCAAAGCCGGGCCAAAGCAATCAACGCCCAGCTAGGCCCTAAAGGCAATGCCAAAACCGATTTTATTATCGATCTGCATAACACGACCAGCAATATGGGACCATCACTTATCTTGCTGCAGACAGATACCTTCAACCGCCAGCTTGGTGCCTATGTCTCAGCAAAAATGCCTGATGCGGTTATCGTGCTGGAAGATCATGTCGCTGTTCACGAGCATTGCTTTTTGAGTTCAATTACCGAGCAGGGCGTCATTGTTGAAATTGGTCCGCAACCTCAGTCTGTCATCCGGCAAGATGTATTGGACTGGATGGAAGAGATGACCGGTCATATTCTCGACTTCGTTGACTTGTATAACCGCAGTGCTTTGCCAGCGCTGCCTGCTAGTTATGAAGCTTACAAGTATCATGAAACACTTAAGTTGCCTGAGAATGAGCAAGGCGAGCGAATCGGTATGGTTCACCGTAACGTGCAGGATGCCGACTTCAAAGTGCTACGTCACGGCGACCCAATCTTTACGCTGTTTGACGGTCAGGAAATCTGTTGGGAAGGGGATTACGAAGCTTATCCGCATTTCATCAACGAAGCGGCTTATTACGACAACAACCTTGCGATGTCGTTGGCGAAGAAAGTCACTGTTACAGTTTAGCCCCTTGCTTCGAATAGTGGAAAAACCGCCTGCTCTGCGGGCGCTTTTCTTCAAACGGTGTAATTATATTGTTGTTGGTAACAAAGTAATGAGTTGTCGCCTGTTATGAGGATGCCCTAAGATATCTAAGCGTATGGAAGTGGCCTCAAAATGATGGAGCCTATACCAATCTCATAACTCATAATTTGTGACTATTACACCTTGGCTATCTTAAGTGATCCAAATTTTCTTACAATTTATATGATGAATTGGTTGAGAAGCTATACTCATTAGGTATTCTTATGTCGCTTTTAAAATGCATAATTTAATCTGATTTTCGGTCATCTATCAAACAATAATGAACATAACAGATGAACAGTATCTTTATGCTGTTGGGCTAAAGAACATATCAAGCCCTTTCCCTTGTGCTGTCTATGATGGTGAGGGTAATTATTCTGCGATCAATCGTCCTTATGCTGATATTTTAGGCTTAAGTAATGAGCAGGCATATGGGGTAAAGAACTCAGCACTCCAATGTAACTTTAGTGATTTTGCAGATGTGATTGATATTCAAAACAAGCATGTGCTTGAAAGCCAAGATTATCTTTTTTCATTGAATATCATAAGGCTCTCTTCTGGGTGCAAGGCGTACTATGTGTCTAAACGCCCAATTATCAACACTTCGGGTAAAGTCGTAGGTATTGATGTCAGCATGTACAATACTGGCTTTATCTTCACGTTATCTTCAGCCTTTAATGATCCAACCATGTATTTCAATCAAGGCCATGAAGTTGACTTTAAAGCAACTAAGCTTTGTGAGAGCTTTACATCTCTGCAGGAGACTTATGCCTATTTTATTATGTGTGGGTTTTCCAATGAGTTTATAAGTACCATTCTTGGTAAGTCGATAAAAACCGTTGAGAACAATATGGCTCGACTGTTTGATAAAGCGCAACTCCGTTATTGTGGAAGTATAAACAGTAGAAGAGCACTACGAGATTACTTGTTGAATAATAGGATCACTAATTTATCGCCTGCTGGGATAATGACCAATACGATTAAAACCTTAACAGCGATACCAAGTAATTCCACATATCGTGATCCTTCTGATTCTGACTATCCAGCTTCGTTTAATGACTTTGGCAAGGATATTTAATCGCAGCAGAGCTTTACGCTCAAAGTAATATTTCCGTTTTGATAGGTAATGCTGCGCCAAGCCAAACCGCTTTTGTGGTGTGATCGGAAAGTACATCATCAGACACCGGGTGGATCAAAACCGATAATTCCCCGCGTTCGCTGTCTAGCCAGTTAACAAGGCCTTGTTCATTATCAGTAAAATGGACTTCAAACATAGGTTTGCTATGCGGACCGACTTCGCGGTGCACAAGGGGAAATACTCGGCTAACATCTTGGCGCTGGGCGATTTTTTCGTGTAGATGTTCAGCGGCGTTGATTTGGTGTTCATCAAAGTAAATATGGGCGTGATACATAATAGCCTCCATGAGTTCCAAGCGTTGTTGGAAATCATTGTAAGCTTGCGAGAGAAACAGACGAGGGCTTTTGTTTGATGGAGTTATTCGGTTTTATTGAAGGTATGGTGATTGCTAAGTAATTGCCGATAGCGGAAGAACTGGATGATCCACTGTGTGACTTCTAGGTGGTCTGTGGGTTGATCGAGTGAGTCCAAAGCGATTTGGTAAGTCTGAGCCGGATAAATACTTTTTCGAAGCTCTAACAAGTCGTACAGGTACTCTGGGGTGAACTCGGGGTGGCCTTGAATACCCAGGAAGTGCTCACCAACTAGCATGATGCTGC
This sequence comes from Photobacterium sp. AWH4_225, assembly GCF_056158405.1. NCBI lineage: Bacteria > Pseudomonadati > Pseudomonadota > Gammaproteobacteria > Vibrionales > Vibrionaceae > Photobacterium > Photobacterium sp. AWH4_225. Next base: position 1,961,279 of record NZ_JBSWTF010000004.1, read on the forward strand.
TAGGACAGAAATCGCTGCTGGCAATAATAGTTGTGTTTTCCGGGGGGCGAATCACTTGATCTTGATGGCTTACTAGCAGGGACACCTTGTTTGGAGGCTCAGTTAGCCAAGGAGGTTGCTGAGTTAATGGGGTATCTAGGGCTGCTTGAGCTGCGCCTATTCCCCAGCCTTTATCCGACTGCATCACTTCACCGGCAAGTGCCTGCGCAATCATCTGATGGCCGAAGCATATCCCCACCAAGGGGATGTGCTGAAAGAAGAGTTGATGGACAAATCCTTGGAAGACATTTATCCAGCGGTTTTGCTCATAAACACTGTACCGGCTGCCGCTGGTTATGTAGCCATCGCACTCGTTCAATGATTGTGGGTACTGGCCATCAATGACTCGGTAGAATTGCAGCTCAATATTAGAGTCGACTTGTGCGAACAGGTTGGTGAACATCGCTGGGTAATTACCATGCTTGGGCTGTAACTCTGGCCTGACATCATCACACAGCAATACACCTAGCTTCATTTTCTTACCTCAATTTCAGACCTATATCTTCAGACTGACCTGTTCAACCTTACAAATCGAGCTTGCCGTCGAGGGCAAAGTTAAAGACCGCTTGATACTGCTCCTGAGATAAGTGTATAGGGTTTCCACTGGCAGCGGCGTCTTTTACTGCCTGAGATGCAATGACTTCTTGTTCTTGATTGTTGATGCCCAGTTCAGATAATGAATGCGGAACATGGAGCTGCTTTCGCAGTGCCAGTACCCACTCGAGTACACCGTCGAAGCCTTCTTTCTCCAGCTCAAGATAGTGAGACAGCCGTTGCATTTTCTCGTGAAGGTAATGCCGATTGGCGCACAATACATAAGGCATCAAGACAGCATTCAATAACCCATGATGCAGGTTGTAGCGAGCGCCAAGCGTATGAGCCAATGCATGCATTGCGCCAAGCCCTTTCTGGAAAGCGGTCGCTCCCATCGAAGAGGCAATAAGCATTTGGGTTCTCGCTTGTAGGTTGGTCCCGTCAGTGTATGCGATGGGGAGGTACAGCTTAATTAACCGCATGCCTTCAATGGCAATGGCCTCGGCCATGGGGTGGTAGCTTGGCGAACAGTACGCTTCAAGGTTGTGGGACAAAGCATCCAGACCTGTTGCTGCTGTGAGGTGGGCTGGTAGGTCAACAGTAAGGGTGGGATCCAAAATAACCTGCGTAGGCAGCATCTTTGGGTGGAATATGATGCGCTTACATTGGCTTTGAGTATCAGTAATCACCGATGCTCTTCCTACTTCTGAGCCGGTTCCAGCAGTGGTTGGCAGGGCGATAACGGGAGCGATAAGGGTTGAATCGGCCTGTTTCCAATTATCACCTATATCTTCAAATTCCCATAATGATTGCTTTTGCTGAGCAACTAAGGCTATGGCTTTTCCTATATCCAGAGAAGAGCCGCCACCAATGGCAATGACGCCGTCATGTTTTCCTTCTAGAAAAGCAGTATTACCACTTTCAACCTGCTCCCCGGTAGGGTTCCCTTCAAAACTATTGAAGATGTCGGTAGTTAAGCTGGCTTCTTCACATGCAGCGAGAATAGATTGTATTGTTTGGGTGCTTGCCAGTGATGGGTCGATGACAAACAGTGGTCGCTGTATCGATGATGTTTGGCAGATCGAAACCAGTTGCGAACCGGCATTTTCGCCAACGAGTATTTCGGTGGGGTAGTGCCAATGCAGGAGAGTCATGGGCTAGTCCAATGAATTAGGTGATATGTTGTCATCAACGCTGGTATGTTGCTTACGCGGGTGCTTCAGATGATATGACTTAGGACGGGTTAGTGTCTCAAACCCCAGAGTCGATAAGGCATAACCTTTACCTGAGTGCTTGATACCTGTCCATGCCAGCGCAGGGTCGAGATAGTCACAACGGTTAGCGAAAAAGGTTCCCGTCTCAATTTGCTCGCCAATGGCAATAGCTTGCTTAATATCAGATGTAAAAATACTCGCTGTCAGTCCGTATTCGCTATCGTTCATTAAATCGATAGCTTCTTGGTCCGAAAATACCTTTTGTATCGGCAGCACAGGGCCAAATGTTTCCTCGGTCATAACCTGCATTTGGTGATTCACCTCGGTTAACACCTGCGGCGCAATATATGGGCTCCCTAGCTTGCTGTTAGGGAAGCAGGCTTCTGAGATATGTACTTGGGCACCTTGTTGTTTCGCATCGGCTATTTGATGGCGGACGTGGTCGGCGGCCTTGGCTGAAATCAATGGCCCTAAGGTGGTGTCTTCATCAAGTGGAAATCCCAATTGATACTGATTGACTAATCTTACGGCTTTTTCGACAAACTCGTCATGGACACGATGGTCGACATACACCCGCTCTATGGCACAGCATGACTGCCCAGCATTATAGAGCGCACCATCAACTATGGTTTCAGCGGCCAAGCTGATATCGGCATCATGACGAACATAGGCTGGGTCATTGCCTCCAAGTTCAAGGCCAAGGCCATGGAAATGTCCAGCGGCTGCTATTTCGATTAACGCCCCTCCGGTGACAGAGCCGGTAAAAACGACATGCTGGAGCTGATCATTGCTAACCATCTCTTCAGTGGCTTCATGACTCAAGAACACGTGTTGGAAGACGCCATCGGGCAGTTGGGCTTCATCAAAAGCTTGTTGGAAACGCTGGGCACAGAGTGGGGTATGGGAAGACGGTTTTAAGATCACGCTGTTTCCTGCTAACAAGGCAGGAACGATTGAGTTAATGGCAGTGAGGTAGGGGTAATTCCATGGAGATATCACCAGTATTGTTCCTAGGGGTTCCCTAGTTATATAGCGAGTAAAGCCTGATTTATCAGGTAGCTCTACGGGTGCAAGTGCTTGCTCACAGTGCTTTATCATGTAGCGGGCACGCTCTTCGACACCTCTCAGTTCGCTGCCACTGTGCTGGATAGGTCGGCCCATCATCCAGCTGAGTTCGGTCGCAATCATATCTTTGTGGCTCAGGAGCGCATCGATAGCCCGGGTACAGTATTCTTGTCTCTTGGCAAGTGGTGTGAGTTTCCACTCTTTTTGTGCTTTGTTGGCACTATCAAGCGTATCCTGTATCACTTCGGGTGTAGCAAGCGTAACGGTTGCTACCACACTTCCATCTGCAGGTGAGAGGGTATTTTGGACAACACCTTGTGGGATGTCTGTTTTAACTGAACGATTCAAATGTTTTTTCCTCGTCTCAGATAATTTCAAAATAACGGCTGAGCTCCCAGTCGGTGACGTGTTTTCTGAACTCCCTATCTTCCCATTCTCTTGAGGCAGCAAAGTGCTCGACAAAAGCATCGCCGAACAATGCAACAGCGGCTTCTGATTGCTTATATCGCTGGGTGGCATCCCACAGTGTACGCGGGAGGGCAAGGGTATCACTGTGAGTTTGTTGGTAAGCATTTCCTAACACCGGATCTGAAGGCTCCCAGCCTTGTTCAATACCAATTAGGCCAGAACCAAGCGCAGCGGCCAGGGCTAAAAACGGGTTGGCATCGGCCGCCCCGATTCGGTATTCGATACGCTGTGACTTTTCTGATCCCGTAATTACCCTGAGCGATGTCGTGCGGTTTTCGATGCCCCAAGTGGCGTCGGTGGGGGCCCAGAACCCAGGGATCATTCGACTGTAACTGTTCACCGAGGGAGCAACCATACAGAGTAGTTCTGGCATCAGTCGTTGCTGGCCAGCAAGGAAATGGCGTTGAATGGCACTCATTGAGTGGGGTTCATTATTGTCGTAAAAAACATTGTTGCCATCTTGGTCGCGAAGGGATAAGTGGATATGCCCGCTCTGGCCAGGGTAATCATTGCTCCATTTGGCCATGAAGGTTGCCATTAAATCGTTTTTCTGCGCCAGTACCTTCATGTAGGTTTTGAACAGCGCTGCTTTGTCTGCAGCATGGCAGGCATAGTCGACAGCGATAGCTGCTTCGATGACACCTGGACCGGTTTCCGAATGGATGCCTTCAATGGGGAAATCCATGGTTTCGGCCATCGCAAGGATAGATTTATACAGCTCGGAATAGGTCGAATTACGTATCATCGAGTAACCGAACCAGTCTGGGGTGATCGGTTCAAGGTTCCGAAAACCTTTTTCACGGACTGAATGCGGCGTTTCGCGGAACAGGAAGAACTCATACTCGAAGGCAGCTCTTGGGATCAGACCCATGGCTTTACATTTATTAAGTACCCGATGCAGCGTGGCCCTAGGGCAAACCGATTCAGCTTCGCCTGCAAATTCAGCCATAAACAGCAACATGCCGTCTTCGTCTAATACATCACGGCAACTGGAAGGAATAATCCTCACAGGAGCATCGGGATAACCAGTATGCCAACCTGTGTATTGGGTGTTATCGTAAAGCTGATCTTTGACATCCCAGCCCAATACCACATCACAAAAGGCAAACCCCTTGTCGAGAGACGAAAAGAATTTTTCCTTCGACATATACTTGCCGCGCATTACGCCATCGTTGTCGAACAGCCCCACTTTGACATGGCTGAGCTTGCGCTCATCGATAATCTGTTTGGCATCGTCAACCGTTCTGACCTCTCTTGGCTGCATAGGCGGGTATCCCTTCTGTTGGCTAAGCGTTAGCTAGGAAATAGGCAAATAAGCGTCATGACTAGGATTTTTTTATTATTGATTTAAACCTAGGAAGAGGTCGGACATTCGTCAACCTTATCAATACGGTGAAAAAGTCTTGTTTGTGAGACATTGGTATTGTGCAAGTAACTGTGTTCCAATATCGGCAAACTATTTTAATGATAAGTAAAGAAAAGGAAGTTATTGATGTCACTTGTTATTCCTATGGTGATATTCATGCAGCAGAGAATGGCCGAAGCGGGTAATGCCGACGACGCAAAGGCCATGCAAGCATATATGAAAACCGAACAGCCTTTTTATGGTGTGAAAGCGCCTGAGCGAAAGGCAATATTTAAACAAGCCCGTGAGCATACCAAGATCACCTCTTTCATCGAGTACAAGCGATTGGTGCTCTGGTTATGGTCAGGGGAGAACCGCGAAGAGCAGTACCTTGCGATGGATGTTGCCGAATACTACAAAGCTTTTCGCACCTTGGAGGCATTTCCCATTTACGAAGAGATGCTTACCGAAGCCACTCATTGGGATACCGTTGATAAATTAGCTTCTAACTTAATTGGACCGTTGGTAAAAGAGCACCGCGAACTTGAAAGTGTTGTCTGTAATTGGCGTGAATCGGACAATATGTGGCTACGCAGGGCATCATTGCTGGTTCATCTCAAACATAAAGCGGATACCAATCTCCCTTTGCTTGAGGAAACCATTTTGATGTTGGCTAATGAGAAAGAGTTTTTCATTCGCAAGGCGATTGGCTGGGTGCTCAGAGAATATGCAAAAACAGACGCGGATTATGTAAAGTCCTTTGTGTTAGCCCATCAAGAACAATTATCTCCTTTAAGCCAACAAGAAGCATTGAAGAATATATAATCGGCCGATTAACTATCAAAATGATAGTTATAAATTCTTTTTACTGAAATGGATGCAGTTGTTAGTATAACGCTGAACCGTAATCAATAGAATTACATTGTATAGAGACCCCTAGGTCCCAATAACATAAAAAGGCATTTATTGTGATTGAACGTCAAGAAACTGGTCAGCGTATGAGTCGTATTGTTAAGCATAATGGTACGGTTTACCTTTGTGGCCAAGTCTGTGCAGATGCAACACAAGGTATTACTGAGCAAACTCAAACCATGCTGGATAAAGTAGAGAAACTACTTGAGCAAGCGGGAAGTGATAAAGAGCACATGCTTTCAGCGACCATCTATATCAAAGATATGAAAGACTTCGCTGAAATGAACGCAGTGTGGGACAACTGGGTACCAGCTGGTCACGCCCCAGCTCGTGCTTGCGTAGAAGCGAGCATGGCACGCGAAGCGCTGCTGGTGGAAATTTCTGTAGTTGCAGCAGTTAAAGAATAATAACGATACTTTTTACTTAAGTAACGCGCTAAAAGGGTCGTTGATATAGAGCAGGGTTATTAAGGAGAAGATGATGAACAAGTGGAATCTGGTGATGCCAGGGAATAATCAAGGTTTATTCAAGCCGTCGCTTTTCACTCTTATCTTGTCTTTATTGCTGATGTTGCTATACTCTCAGGCTTTGGCGGCCAAAGAGATTTCGGTGAAGTCACAGCCCAAAGTGAGCCTTGAAGGGACATTTAATACTCAGCGAGTCTGCTTCTATGAAGGGCGATCCTACTCATTGGGTGCCGTGATAGCCATTGAAGGTGTGCTGCTGGAATGCCAGCCTGAAAAACACTTTGAAACCAATGGTGCCCTTAAGTGGGTAAGGCTAGAAAAGAAGTCTTAGCCTGTAGATAGGTTATTATTACATCGCTCTAAAAGAAAATGCAGCCATATCCCTTACGGGACTGGCTGCATTGTCGTAACAGGGGGAACTGTTACTTGAATTAGTTTTCAGCGACTGAGCCGAATTAGCGAACTAGTCGGCCTGAGTCAGGACCAAGTTTGCCTGTACCACCTTCATGGTGAGCCGTTTTCGCTCCCATTTCCTGCATCAAAAACTCTTTCAATGCGGCAGATTCGCGCTCGTTGGTTGGTTTCCAGTTAGAGATCACTCGTGCTTTATTGCTGTTCATCGAATATTTCCTTTTCTATCCATGATATGGGTTCAATATCATGTGCTTAGTGATTCATAAAGTTGCTGTCATTTTCATACAAAACGAAATCAATTTCCACTATTAATTCGCTATGCAAATGCACTTAATTTGATACTCATTGATAACAGAGAATCGCTTACAGGCATATCTGACCAGTTTTATGGGAATATATGCAAGTAATCGGAGTAACTATGTCCCTATTGAGTGCTTTATTAAATATAGCTGCAAATGGGTATAAAAAAAGCCGATACCCAAAGGGAATCGGCTTTTCTGGGATATGAGAAAAGTGTTGTAAAATTACGCAACTTTTCAGTCTAAAAAGACCTATTAACGCATCAGCGATCGTGTTTTAAGTTCGAAGATCAACTTTTCTGCGCTGCATTCGAATTGGAAGCGTGCTGTAAGCTCTGTGCTGTCGTCTTGCATTGGGCTAACTTCATGCTTGAAGTTGGCATTAACTTCTTTTGCAAGGGCTAGGTAGTTGGCTAGCTCTGCTTCTAAGGCTGCTTTATCACCACCGAAGATCTTTACGTCAGCAACATCATCATTTTCTTTGATGATGAAACCCATTTCAGCTGATACACCGCAAGCTTCGCAGGTTTGGTATTCTTGGCTTTCGTTTGTCATGGCGTTTACTCTATCTCCATTTATATTATGAGGACATTTTAAAACGTTGTGACTCAGATCGCTATGGGGTAATGTTATTTTTCATAATACAAATGTGTATTGTGAAGCGAAAAGGTACTGTGAAGTTGGTACGAGGTGTACCAACTTCTATTGATTACTAGCGATTATCTGGCTCTAACTAGGTAAGGCTCGGATATAGCTGATGAATTTGCATTAAGGTTTGCTGGAACGGGTACTGCTCCATTTTGCCAAACCCTGAAAGCTGACGAGCTTTAATCGCAGTATGAAGCGGGCTTGTCATACCGCATAAGAAGCGGGTGACTGCAGCAGCAGATGGCGAAGATGGACAAGCCGCCATGAATGGGTCGCACCAGGCCTTCAGCATGTTCTCAGAGACTTCGGCGAGTTGGGTGTCAGAAGGTAACTTTGCCACATTGCCACGGCAAACTGAGCAATGACCACACTGCTGCGGGGCTTGATGATCGGCAAAGTAACTGGCCAGCTCGTGGCTGAGGCACTGCTCGCTTTCGAAGAAGGAAAGCATGTTGTCCAATCTTGAAATTTCACTCTGCTCTTTAGCCTTGAATAGTTGATAAAGTCGTGCAGCTTCTTGTTGTATATCGAAGTGAGGGTTCATCACCCGGTAAACATCGGTCATTTGCTTGCTTTCTAGGGTGACCCAGCCTTTTTCACTGAAATAGTCGATTGCGGCCACAACACGTTTACGCTCTGCCTGCGTAGTCTGCCACAACGCTTCAAAATCAACAGTGTGCCAGGTACGCGCTTTCGGCGAGCAAGCGAAAATGTTACTGACAAACTGTTGTCGCTCTCCCTGGAATTGGTTGATGATAAATTGCTGCTCGACAAGTAACTTAAAGCGATAATCAGCAAAGTAGGTATATTGTGGTTCAATGATGTTAGCCATTTCCAAATACACCAACAAGGTCTTCAAAGGCAGCGTGCGGATATTACTTTCCTTGGACAACCGCAATTGCACCACCTCCCATTGGGGGGCATTTTGTTGGATCAGCCTAAGTACCGTTTCAATCGCCGATTGATCCGGCGTGTCGCCATAAACGAAATTCTCCAGCACATTCAGACCCGATTTGCTGCCCAGCAAAATACAATCTGAGTGCTGACCATCTCGTCCAGCGCGACCGATTTCCTGACTGTAGTTTTCAATCGACTTGGGTAGATCAAAATGGATCACTCTTCGGATATCGGACTTATCAATCCCCATACCGAAGGCGATAGTGGCAATGATGCATTGGTGTTTACCGGCCATAAAATCAGTTTGGATTTGCTGGCGGCGCTCGCTATCCATACCGGCATGGTAGGCCTGAGCCATGAGCCCTTGCTGTTGCAGGAAAGTCGCTAAATCTTCAGCTGTTTTTTGTAAGGTTACATAGACAATGGTTGGTAGAGAAGGATCAATGTTGAGTGAATCGAATAACGCGCTTTGCTTTTCTGTCTCAGGCGTAGGCACAATCGTTAAATCAAGGTTCGAACGATAGAAACCAGTGATCACGATGTTATCTTCACTGATACCAAACTTTTGCCCCATATCATTGATAACCGCTGGGGTAGCAGTCGCAGTCAACAACAGGACCTGAGGGATATTGAGCAACTGTCTGTATTGCGGCAGCTTGAGGTAATCAGGGCGGAAATTGTGCCCCCACTCGGAAATACAGTGGGCTTCGTCGACCACCAATAATGAGATTGGCAATTGGGAGATAAACTGTCGAAAACGCTCGTTATTTAATCTCTCCACTGAAATCATCAGGATTTTTATTGAGCCTGAGCGTACTCCCTGCATTACCTGCTGAGTCTCTTCCCATGTTTGGCTTGAATCAATTGAAGCAGCCTGTATCCCCTTGCTGTGCAGGAAATTTATTTGGTCTTTCATCAGGGCCAATAAAGGCGAGATGACAAGTGTCAGGTGAGGCAATTGCAAAGCAGGTAGCTGGTAACACAGTGATTTACCAGAACCGGTAGGAAAGATAGCTGCAGCAGAGTGGCCTTCAATGACCTTGTTGATCACATCATCCTGGCCCGGACGCAGGCTATCAAAGCCAAAAAATTGTTTAAGGTTATTGAGATACATAGGTAATACATAGAATAAGGGCAATCCATTGATCATACCTAAGTATGAATGGATTGCCCATGTGGTTAGCCTGATTGTTATCAAGCTCTAACTGCAAGCGTTGATACGACGAACTGTTGCATCAAACTGCGAGGTAGCTCTAATGGCGTTTAAAACGCTCTGCGAGTAGGTAGAAATCATCAACGCGACGTTTGAGCTCTGCACTGCTTTGTTCTACTTGGTTGACACCCTCAAGGTTTTGCTGCGAAGTATCAGCCAGGGCATGGATATGCTCACTGGTTTGCTGGGCATGGGCTTCCTGGCTTTGCGCTGATGATGATACTTGATCGACCAGCTCATTTATTGCCTGCATATTTTGTTCGACAGCCCCTAAAGCTTCAGCTCCTTGAGCGGCTTGCTCGACACATGCCAAGGTATCGTCGTGATTATTTTTGATTAGCACTTGCCAGTTTTCAATGGTAGACAGCATGTTGCCGATACTGGTCTGGATTTGTTCGGTAGCCGTTTGCGTTCGTGATGACAGGGCACGGACCTCATCGGCAACGACAGCAAACCCGCGGCCATGTTCACCTGCCCGAGCAGCTTCTATGGCTGCGTTTAGTGCCAGCAAGTTGGTTTGGTCGGCAATACCACTGATTTCGGACATCACGGTACTGACTGTCTCCGCCTCGGTACTGAGTTTGTCGGTAGCATCTGTGGCTTGGCGGGCTTGGTCCGACAAAGCGTTTAAGCTTGACTGGGTTGCATCTAGTTGTGTGCGAGTCACTGAGCACTGGCCCCGGGTTAGATCTAGCAACTGATGGCCTTCGCCAGCATGAAGCGAAATGGTGCGTGCCGAGTCAGAAATATTATCGATAGCCGTTGCCATGTGCTGGATGCTCTTGTTCTGCTCACCGATAGCACTGTTGACCTTATGGGTAGTGGCATTCAAATCATCAGCAAGATCATGTAGTGGAGCGGCAGAGTCTGTCATTCTTCCGAGTACTGTTCGCATACCTGCAGAGGCCATTTTCAAGTGGTAATCAACCACCGAGTAGGCATCATTGCCGGAAAAAATTGCCCGGCTCAAGCTGTCATACTGTGATTTCAGCTTTTCTATTTTAGATGGAGTACTGAACAGCTCCTGACGAAACAGAGTGCCTAAAATTAATGCAGGCGTAAGTCCTATTAAGGCATTTACGCTAAGGCCGTTAGAAATCAAAGCTGCTGCTGTAGGTAGGGCACAGGCGGCAGTAAGCAATCCATATTTTAACGATTTAGGTAAGGCGAATGAGGGTGCCTTGCTACCACGCTCAGCTTTGATTAACTGTTTATAGGCAGATTCAGCCGTTCTGACTAGCTGCGCTTCTGGCTTAACCCGGACTGATTGATAACCAACTATCTTGCCGTCATCGTAAATTGGGGTGACGTAAGCATCCACCCAGTAGTAGCCGCCGGCTTTGGTCCGGTTTTTAACAATACCACGCCAAGGCTTACCTGCCTGTATTTGTTGCCATAGATCGGCAAAGGCCACCTTCGGCATATCTTGATGGCGGATAATATTATGGTTTTGTCCCAGCAGTTCCTGTTCAGAATACCCAGCAACCCGGCAGAAAGCAGCATTGCTATAGGTGATGACCCCTTTAAGATCTGTGGTTGAGACTAGTTGCTCACCTTCTGCGAAGGTCACTTCCTGATTGTGGTTTGGCTGATGGGTAGCGTTGACTTTTGGTGTTGAGCGCGTCACTAGATAACCCTTTGTATGTATATTGTTGTTTTTGGGGCAATGAGAGCATACCAATGTAGTAAATGGAAATAGTTTGTCTTTTTTTAATGTGAAATGTTAACTCGGGCGTATTGTGCTGTTAATTTGTAATCAAATTAATGGTTTGCCAATTTTTTGACGCAAGTGGCAGGATTACAAAGGCGTTGATGTTTACTCCAGTGCAAGCAATATAAGTCATGCTTTGTCGCCATTTAGGTAGCATTAACATTATTCTTGTAGATCTATGATATTAGAATCTTTTTGTGGAAGATATTTGAGCTATGCGTTGTATTGAAATGGTTGCATACGTTATTCTGACTACCAACTGAACGCTGTTTATTAAGGAGAGCAACATGCCGTACGATACCTTGGTCACTGTGGGCATATTTATCATTGTGGCAATTGTGTTTATTGCTTCTGGTGTCAAAACCGTTCCTCAGGGAAGTGAGTGGACTGTCGAGCGCTTTGGACGTTACACCAAAACGCTGCGTCCCGGCCTTAATTTGATTGTGCCGTTTATTGATCAGATAGGTAATAAGATCAATATGATGGAACGTGTGCTTGATATTCCGGCACAAGAGGTGATTTCGCGCGATAACGCCAATGTCACCATTGATGCAGTGTGTTTTGTCCAGGTCATTGATGCAGCAAAAGCTGCGTATGAAGTGACAGATCTGGAGCACGCTATCCGTAATCTAACGCTTACCAATATCCGTACTGTGCTTGGTTCGATGGAACTTGATGAGATGCTATCTCAACGCGATACCATTAATGGTAGATTGCTGACAATTGTCGACCAAGCAACCAACCCATGGGGGGTGAAAGTCACCCGTATTGAAATCAAAGATGTCCAGCCGCCAGCGGATTTGACTTCTGCCATGAACGCCCAGATGAAAGCTGAGCGTAATAAACGTGCCGAAGTGCTGGAAGCTGAAGGTGTCAGACAAGCCGAAATCTTACGTGCTGAAGGGCATAAACAATCAGAGATCCTCCGTGCAGAAGGTGACAAGCAAGCCGCTATCCTTCAGGCTGAAGCGAGGGAGCGTGCGGCGGAAGCAGAAGCAAGGGCGACAGCAATGGTATCCGATGCTATTGCCAAAGGGGATCTGCAAGCGGTTAATTATTTCATTGCCCAAGGCTATACCGATGCATTGAAAACCATCGGCCAAGCTGAAAATGGTAAAATTATAATGTTGCCGCTGGAAGCAACTGGCTTGATGGGTTCAGTTGCCGGGATCACAGAGATCCTAAGCCAGACTGGCCGCAGTAAAGAGGGTGATACAGGTAAGAACGCATGATTACGCTACTAGAGCAAATGAATGTCTGGCACTGGCTAGCGCTGGGCTTGGTATTATTGCTAATTGAATTACTAGGCACTGCAGGTTATCTGCTTTGGCTAGGGGTATCGGCTTTATTGGTAGGGGCAATTTTGTTCTTTCTACCTCTTGGCTGGGAAATGCAGTGGATGACTTTTGCGGTGTTCTGTTTGTTCACCACTTGGTTGTGGTGGCGTTATCAGCACAAGCAAGACAGAGCTGGTGATGAACAACGCAGCTTGAACCAACGTTCAGAACAGTTAGTCGGGCAGACCTGTGTGCTTGAGAGTGACTTCCCGCTGGGTCAAGGTCGCTTGCAGCTTGGCGATACAACGTGGTCTGCCAAATCAGAAGCAAATATTCCAGCTGGAACCTTGGTAGAGGTTGTGCGGGTTGAAGGAATTGTTGTCGTTATTCAAGAAAAAGCCAACCAGTAGAGAAGAAGATATGAGCAATATTGAGTGGTGGCGTGTAATGGTAAGTTTGTTCGATTAACTTCCATTATATTGGCTATGTGCTTGAGGAAAGAACCTTTTAGCATAACTTAATACTGCTTGAGCAGGTGATCTCCCCATCAGTTTTGCTTAGTCAGTGTTGGGTGTCTTCATACTACTTAAATGTGTTTGTAATTTGCTGGTATTGCCTCTGCTTATGCGGGGGCATTTTTTTGTTTCCACTTGTAAACAGATTGTTTCCAAAATGGCTGTGTAGCTTGTTTGTTGCAAACGATAAAATGCAATGCAACCGATTACGTCGGTAAAATAGCCAAGTCAATTGGTATAAAAATAACGAGTCAGTCAGATAGAAGAAGATAAATCATGAAATTGGAAGCAGTTGATTATAACGCGCCCGATGCCGCCGAGCGCTTTGTCGAGTCACTCCGCAACACCGGTTTTGGTGTGCTAAAAAACCACCCAATCCAGCAGCAGCTAGTTCAGTCGATTTATGACAACTGGCATGGCTTTTTCAATACCGAAGAGAAAGATAACTTCCGTTTTAATGTCGACACGCAAGACGGTTTCTTTCCTTCAGAAGTGTCAGAAGTGGCTAAGGGCCACACCAAGAAAGACATTAAGGAATATTTCCACTACTACCCATGGGGTCAGTGCCCAGACACGCACAAAGCAGAACTTCAGCGCTACTACGAAGAAGCCAATGAACTGGCTAGCCAACTACTTGGTTGGGTAGAAGAGCATTCTCCAGCCAACGTGTCTGATCTATATTCTCAGCCGTTGTCTTCGATGATTGACGGTAGCGACAAGACTCTACTCCGTGTGCTTCATTACCCGCCGCTGAAAGGTGACGAAGAACTTGGTGCTATCCGCGCGGGCGCTCACGAAGATATCAACCTGCTAACGGTACTGCCTGCTGCCAATGAGCCAGGGCTTCAGGTGCTGACCAAAGAAGGTGAGTGGCTGGATGTACCGTGTGATTTTGGCAATTTGATCATCAACATTGGTGATATGCTGCAAGAAGCGTCAGGTGGTTACTTCCCATCGACAACCCACCGAGTGATCAACCCAGAAGGTGCGGACAAGACGAAAGCGCGTATTTCGCTACCGCTGTTCCTGCACCCAAAACCAGAAGTAGTACTGTCGGAGCGTCACACGGCGAACAGCTACCTGATGGAGCGTTTGCGCGAATTGGGCGTGATTTAATAAACGCCAGCGTACAAGTATTAAAATACAGCCCGGCTTCTGCCGGGCTGTTTTGTTATTGGCGCATTAAAGTAATAAGTAAGCGTGGTTATACCTGCCCAGAGGTATCAGCTGTTTTTTCAAAATAGAATTTGTACTCACGCACACCATCAATCTGTACACCTTTATCTCTTAGTTCGAGGTACTGTTGAAGTTTTATCGTTCTGAAATCCAACGCTTTCAATGCCAGGACTATCCGCAGCTCATCCATTGAGCGTGATTTTGCACTCGAACTGCAGGTGCTACAGATAACATGCGTTTTAGGCTTGAAGCCGGTCTTGTCCAGCCAGACAAGTGCTTTGGTCGCAAAGCACTCACCACAGAAATAACAGCGATTGCCTTGCTCAGTAGCCGCTTGCTCTCTTAACGCTTTAGGGCTCAGTGGTTTGTTTGTAGGGGGAGTCTGGCTTTTCTTTGCGCCGCTGAAAGCCGAGAACTGAACTACGTTAGACATTTGGGTAACTCTCACAAATCAAGGTATTTTCGTTAAGGTGCTGCTTATGGTTAATCCTAACTATGTATATCTCGGTAATCTACTTTTTCGAATTACGCTGTTTGCCATCAAAAGACTTCCTGAACTAGGCTTGGTCAAAGTGCAGAGTGTTTTTTGACCTGCATCAACCAAGAGCGGTTTAGCCGCTTATCTAGGCTGAAGCCGTTCACAAGCGCTCCTACACTTAATATAACCACAAAATCTGTTGAACAAATCTAAGCAAAAGACAGGTGGTGATTTATGAAAACTTTATCATTACTACTTGGTACAGTATTGGCTGTCACATTGACTGGGTGTTCACCACCCGAACGCGGGAATACCTCTGCGTTTACATTACCTCCGGGCAACGCTGCGCATGGGGAAGAGTTGTTCCAGCACTACCAGTGCTTGAGCTGTCATACCATGGAAGGCTATGAGCGGCCTGAAGTGCTGGATGAGTCTGGAGTGAGTGTTGAGCTGGGTGGTAAAGTTCCTAGGCTTAAAAAATACCAAGAGCTAGTTATTTCGGTAATTAATCCTAGTCACCGTATTGCTCAAGGTTTTGATCCTGGCGAAGTGGTGCGTTCAGGAGAATCCATTATGCCAAGTTATAACGACGTGATGACGGTAACTGACTTGGTTGACCTCATTACTTTCCTTGAAAGTAAATACGAACTAGAGCCATATGAATATACCCAATATGAAGGGTTCTATCATTAGCACTTGACCTCTTTTCGCCTTGTGCGGTTTGAGAGTGAGAGAAAGGCCCATTATGGGCCTTTTTTGTTAAACCTGCCTAAAACCACCACATTTAAACGCCGCCATCCCATATCCACGCAGTGCATCGATATAACAGTTGATGCGTGTTTGCCCGCTAGGAAAGCTTTTCTGTGACAGCCCATCATGAACCGCTATGTGGTCAAAGCTGATAGTTTTTGATGAATAGCGATCACTATTCGGTTTAAGCTGCCGGCTTTTATGTTGAACCGTCTCAAACAAGATCTGGGAGCGGTGAACATGGATAGAGGCGCTGGCTAAGGTCGCGCTTCTGATCCCGTTAGCTTGCAGTAGCTCCAAGCTATTTTGGGCGTTTTCTATGGTATTGGTCGCTTTGTCTTCTTTGATGATTCGCCTACTATTGATCCCTTTTGCTACAAGCCAGCGTTGCATTTGCTCCGCCTCGGTAACCCCAGCCGTTTCTAACCCGCCAGTGACAACTATCATGCTACCTGGATTTTGGGTGGCTAGCTCGAGTGTTTTCTCCAGTCGTAGTTGAAGGGGGGAGGCGATAGAACCATCACTATTGAGCTTGTAGCCCAGAGTTACGATGGCATGTGGCGAAACCAAGTTATTCAAAGATGTCGGGCGACGGTAGCAAATAGGCTTGTCGAGGGCGTTTTCAATAATCTTAATCACATCTTGAATGTCTCGGGCGCATTGATTTTTGATGTGAGAAAGCTGTTCAAGATAACCGAGTTGTCTAGTTACTAATTTCAGATTGTCTTGGTAGTGATGCCATATTGCTAAGTAAGCATGGAGTGCGATTTGCCGCCAATGGTTGGCTGAGAGTAGGGCTTGCTCGTATCCAGTAATCGCCTCATCGATTTTCCCCTGGAAGCTATGCATGTTCGCCATAGTTATTAGGATATTAACTGTTTCGTCAGCAGCCGCTGTGCCCAAAGCGTTTTTTAGGTAATGCAGGACTGCATCAAGATTGGAAACGGATTGGTCGTTCAAATTGAAGTCGTGGCGATGGGGGCTGTTATAAGCCTCTAGTGCCTGTTTGATATAGTCCATGCGTAAACTATTCCTGTCTCTTAATATTTGGCTGCAAGGGGCATCGTAGCTTTCATTCGCAATTTAGCAAAGTGATATTCTTATGAAAATACTATAGAAACAGCATGTTGAGCTTCCTTCTGATGGTGTTGTAAATCCATTTTTTGGATCAAAACGTCAGCTGAATTTTCAGAGCTGAATTAGCCGAGCAGAACCGACGGGTTAGGCTAGCTTTAAAAGCAGGTGTGCAACATCGATAAGGAGAGAAGGATGGCGAGCGTTTTTGAGCAGCATGGTGCTTTTAGTTGGTCTGAGTTAATGACCGATGATCCCGAAAAAGCGATTGAATTCTACCGGCAAGTGATTGGGTGGGAAGTTGAGGCGATGCCAATGGAAGGCGGAACTTATCATGTAATCAAAGCGGGAGGGGAGCCTGTAGGCGGTATTATGGGCAAACCTGAAGGTTACGAGAATATCCCCAACCACTGGGGTAGTTATATTACGGTGGAAGATGTTGACGATACAGTCGCTGCGGCCAAAGCAGCGGGTGGCTGTATTGTCTATGAGCCCAAAGATATCCCGGGCGTAGGGCGTATCTGTGCCATTAGCGATCAAGATGGCGCCATTGTGTCGGTCATCGCTTACGAAAACAAAGAATGTGAAGACTAAAATCGTAAATCAGCTTGATGCAAATTGAGTAGATATAAAGAAAGCTGCAGAGTTTCGACCCTGCGGCTTTCTTGTTTTATATCGCTGATGTTACTTAATACACTTGAGCATATAGCCGATGATTGGATCGCTGGTATCCTTCATCGCCAATGCTTTTGGCAAGTAAGCCGGCTTTTTGAGGATCTCACGGGTGATCAGCTCATCAAGTAGCGGTTTAAATTCAAAACCGGTTTTACCGATGAACATCGACGTCAGATCTTCTTTAGCATAGGCATGCAGTGCATCTTTCAGCCCTTTTAGATATAGGTAGTCTTTAGTAAAGCCACCGCCTCGGTATGCCCGTGCTGTTACAGTGAAAGCTTGGTCGTTACTGATCCCATAATCATGCTTGAGGACATGGAAGGTCTCGTTAAAGCTTTCGCCCTTCACCATCATATCTACCGCAATCACCCGAAGCGCCAGTGTCTTTAGGCGGTGCAGTGGGAAGCTACCTGAGAGGTGCTCACACAGTATCGCCAAGCCTTCCTGCGAGTGGGTGTTACCCGGAAGCCCTAGTTTCAGGACTTTCAATGGCTGCAAATCGGCGTTGGCACTGGTGACCAAGTGCACTCCTAGCTCGTGGTGGATCAGGGCATCAAGATCCTTGCGGTTGAATTTCGCCGCTTGGTTTACCTTGATTGTTCGTCCACTGACCATGGCTCTAGCAATCAACTGTTTGGAGCCTGCGACTTTACACTTCACCCCATACTCTTCAGCAGCTAGTTTGAACGCCTGAATCGCTTCCTGGGCGGTGATCGTCTCTTCTTCTGGCTCGCTGTACTCACAAGCGTGCAAGATGAAGTTGGCATTGGCGATATCGTTTTGATCCGGCTGGCCATAGTAACGCAGCGAGTTATACAAAAATTCCTCACTGCCGATACTGGTCAGCAAGTCGATACGCACCGCTAGCTGGTCGATCACTTTGCGATACATTGACTGGATATCCGCATCACGGATATCTTCTACCGGCAAGCGGTATAGCTGCTCGCGGAACTTGAATGGGTCTAGATCCAGCTGACGGTAAGTAAAGTCAGGCTGGTAATCATAAGGACGATGCAAGAACCGACGCTTCTCCTGCTTGATATTCAGCGGGTTGATATAGCTGAGCGTATTTACCCCGCGCGCAATCGAAAACAACTGGCGGTCAAGCTTGAGCACTTCGCGTGGCAACTTGGATGCCAACACATGGCTGCTGGTCAGCTTCTTGACCTTGGTCCGGCGCAGAATAGTCTCAGCGGCGTGCTCGGTCAGTACGTTTTTCATCTCGGCACGCAACTTCTCGAGAACTAACGGGAAGCTTTCACCGCGTGCCTCGTCCATGAAGACCTTCTTCACTTCCAACGGCATGATCAGCGTATTGGCAAAATTAGCTTTCACAAAGCTGGCTTGGTAACCCATGCCTTGGAACACATCATTCACTTCTGCAGTAACACCGATATTAGGTAATTCGATGTTGCGCAGTTTGCCAACCAGGCTGTCAATCTCCCTGCGCCAGCGACGGGTGTTGACCTGTCGTGTGCCAATGTTGAATACCGGCACATCGCGATCAATGCGCTGGTAGTTGTACGAATGGACGTCATACAGCAGGCAAAGGCCGAACTTACTTTCTAGCGAGTCAATCAAGCACGCCAGAATTCGGTAGTAGCAACTGTGCTTGGCCAGCGAAACAGCCCGCTCCTCATCTGACAGCGGTGTCTGCCAAACCGGCTTGCCCCAAGCTTCATCGTAGATGCAGTTTTCAGGCGCTCGGTTCAAGTCATACTCGTAGCGTGAATCTTCACCCTGCAGCACGATCGGCAGCGAGGAAATGAAATCACCGGTGAACGGGTCTTCCTCGAAATAGCGCTCTTCTTCTGTGAGCAAACAGTTTGGCATCAGGTCACCGCGAAGGCGGTGACCATGATGGATAGCTGTGGCGACATAAGGCTGATATTCGCTGATGCGAATGGTCAAGCTACCATCGTTAAGCTGCGCTTCAAACGGAACATGCTGCTGGATCCTTTCCAGAATTTCCGCTTCAGAAAGTTGTAGCATCGGCAATCACCTGACGAAATTCATTTTTACGAGCAATGCTGACTTCTTTTGCTTTAACCACGGTTTCAGCAAAATCAATAACTTGAGCCTGCAATTTAGTACGGTTCAAACGGTTGATACGGGTGATGCCGCCAGGGCTCAACACGTTAACTTCAACCAGTTTGCCGTTGATCACATCTAAACCAACGAAGTAAAGGCCATCACGAACCAGTTTAGGGCCGATGTGCTTACACAGACGCAGCTCCTGCTTGGTCAGGGTATGCTTCACTTCCTTACCGCCAGCATGGATATTCGAGCGCACATCGCCTTGGGCTGGCACTCGGCGCATTGCTCCGATAGGCTCACCGTTCAGCATCATAATGCGCACATCGCCTTCTTCAGCCCCTTCGATGTAGTCCTGAAGAATGACGTAGTTCTTGTCGTCGCCGATGTAGAAATCCAATAGGGACTTCACGCTCGACTTGGCGCTTTTCTCAACCAAGATCACTCCTTTACCGCCGTAACCGTTCAGAGGTTTAAGGATCATGCGATCGTTTTGGTTTTCCTCCAGAACACGCTCTAGGTAGTCACGGTTCTTCGATACATGGGTTACCGGAATGAACTCATTGTTCGGATCCGGTAGCGATGTGGTGTAAAGCTTATTGTTTGCCACACGCAGGCCATCGATATCGTTCATGATAAAAGTATGATCACGAACCGAATCAAGGAAGTTCAGTGCCATGGTGTCCAACGGCGGGTTGGCGCGCATGAAAATCACATCAAAACCTGCCAACGGTAACTGGGCTTTGCGGAACTCTGCTTTGCGATAGAAGCTCGGGATATTGTTAGATACCTCGGTCTGTTTCAGCACCTGGCAGAATGCAATCGCCGTACTGTGTCGCATAGTTAGATTATTCGGTGTTGTAATGGCTACCGTGTGACCGCGTGAGGCAGCCTCGTGGATCAGACGCAGTGTTGAGTCGTTTTCTGGCTCAACTTTGTCCCACGGATACATAACAAAACAAATTTTCATAGCAGTCGCCTAATTACTGTCATCGTTGACAGGGGTAAAAAGAAGTAAGCCATCGCACAAAGGTGGATGGCTTATTCGATAATGAGTAATGTAATGAGTAAATGTGCTTTACTCAGTTTAGATGTCTAGGTCGGTATCGACATCGTCATCTTCATAGTCGTTGTTGTTTTGCTTTCTTTGCGAAACACACAACGTGTAACTACGTACTTTATTAGTGGTTTTGTTCACGTATTTAGACCAGCATTTTGCATAGCTGGTATGAATTTCTTTGCTGCCGCTGATTTCGGCTAGAAATTCTTGTTCATTCTCCGTTTCCGGAAATAATGAACCATCAGCGAGGCCACGCATGGTGCGGCCGAAGTTCTCTAATAGTTGCGCTTCGCCAATGGTGAAAACACCTGAGCGGTTGAAACCTCGTGGGAAATTTTTATCGTCGTAAAATTTGCCTACACTTCTCATTGAATATGCTTCCAAACGTGATTTGCGCAGATATTCTTTCAGGTTGTTGATCTTGTAAATCAAAAGTTTTTCGTCGTAACGATAAAAATATTTGATTAAGATGAAATGGCATCCAGATGTATTATGCTCCTTTTAACCCTTAATCTTCGTCGTCGAGGACGCTAGTGGATACAGAACTACTCAGAACCTTTCTTGAAGTGACCAAAACACGTCATTTTGGTCGTGCGGCAGACAACTTGTTTCTAACCCAGTCTGCGGTGAGCTTTCGTATTCGCCAACTTGAAACCCAATTGGGGAATGACTTGTTTTCGCGCCAACGTGGCAATGTACACCTCACTGCTGCCGGGGAGCGCCTACAGCCTTATGCCGAGGCAATATTGCAAACTTGGGGTAGGGCAAGACAGGATGTGGCATTGACGGAGTCGCTCAATCAACAGGTGACGATTGGTGCTTCTTCATTATTCTGGGAATTCGATGGTATTTCAGATTGGGTAAGCCGCATTTACCAGCATGTCGAAGGCCTGGCTTTGCGTTTGGAGTCGATCCCTCGCCAGAGTCTGGCGAAACAGTTGTTGGATAAGAGTGTGGATGTGGCCATTACCTCAGAGCCACCCAAAATTGAAAACCTGCAGGTAACCAAGGTCCGTGATTACCAGTTGCAGCTAGTTACCAAAGATAAAGACTGCACCATGGAGCAGCTCAAGTCTCTGCCGTTGGTGTATTTGGACTGGGGTACCCGTTTCTCGGTGGAACACAGCCGAATTGTGGAGCTTCAGAAGACGCCAATCATGCATACCCATTCCAGCAAGATGGCTTTGGAGTTTTTGATAAACAACAAAGGTGTCGGCTTCTTGCCTTCGCCGGTTGTCGCGGCCAGTGTGCAGGAAGGTTTACTGTTTCCGGTCGAGGGTGCCCCAGTGATGGAGCAGTCGTTGTATTTGGTGTGGCGGGAAGATACCGAAAAAGCCGAGATGCTAGAGTCGATGCTGGCGGTACCTTTCAATCAAATTATTGAAAGTGTGTAGCGTAAATCAGATTAAAAAGAACAATCAGATTCTCTTATCGATATCAGTGAAATTACTTGTTGTACATAAAATGCGTTGATCTCCTATTCTCTCGCTATCCCCTCTAGGCAGTAGGGGGATAGCGATACGAGAATGTAGATGTATATCACAAACAGCATTATGGGATTAATGACCTTGATACTATTTGTGGCCGGTCCGCTGGTGTTTAGTATTTTTGTCATAATCCAAAGTTACACTTCGATCAGGTTTGGTAGTGATATTTTGCTGTTGGCATGTATCGTCGCCAGCGTTCAATTAATCTGTATTTGTTACTTACTCTGGAATGGTTTCAGGAAACAATCATGGCTAAGTTAGATCAAAAATTCTCTAAAGGGTCTAAGTCAAAACACAAGTTCGATTTTGAAGATGATTTTCAAGATTTCGATCAATCCTCAAAGAAGAAGAAGCGCCGAACCGCACGCCAGCGCGACGCTTTCCCGGAGTATGACGACAGCTATTGATCCTATAAATTGATTCCATAACTCAATTCAACGATTGAAGTAACGATAAAGGGTGCCTAGTGGCACCCTTTGTGGTTTTTAGCGCCAGTGGTTTACGCTTAAAGACAGAACCCTTCCTGTAATGAGGTTTGCACTATGTCTAAAAACCCTATGTCGATGGAAAATGTACAAAAGCTGGTTGGTGAGCAAGTTAAGGTCTTTGATCAGTCTGGCCATGAGGCAGAATTTACGGTCAGTCAAGTGACCCAGCAGCCTCGCCATGGCTTTGATGACCTTGGTCGGTTTATCGAGCACTTCGTGATCACTTTCCAAGGGGATGGCAGCACCCATTTCCCTGACGGCCATTACCATTTCAAGCACCCCAAGCTTGGCGAAGTTGAGCTGCATGTGATCCACAAGCACGACCATGATTATGAAGTACTGGTTGAAACGGAGTTGGTTATTGGCCAGTTTAGTTGATGTATCTTGATCAATATTTCTTGTTGCAAATCATGTATACTGACGCCAGTTTGAATTCAAATACTGCAAGACAAGAGTGAAATGATGCTAGACAATCTTTCTATCCCAGAAGACATCAATAAAGAGCCTGAGTTGGCGATTCCTTCGATTGACGAGCAAAAGCGCATTGTTGAAGAACTAAAGCGCCTAGAAGAAGCCGGCGAGCTAACACCTGAACTTCTAGAAGAGTTTATGACAGGTAAGCGTACTGCTCCCGAAGGCGAATAAATTAATAACTAAGTGCAAATGTGTATTTTGCAGCTTGATTTTAGAGCCTAAACGAACGGCACCATGAGTTATCCTGGTGCCGTTTTTTTTGGCTTCCATTTTGGTATGAATTTAATTTATTCATTATGTTGCCTCAGTTCTATTGATGAACTATGTGAATATAATCACCCGCATTCCTCGTTGGCTAAATGCCTAGGCACTTGTCTAATACTTAAGAATTATTTTGTGGTAATTATATGTTCTTGATAAACACAACTCTAATCATAAACCTATAAATTGTAATGGTTTATTCCATGCTTGATTTTTAATCTAGAAAAAATAGTTTAACTTTTTTGTTTTGATTCTCATAATTTAACTATACTTAATTGTACACAAAAGGAGGCATTACAATATCATCAGTTGTAATTGTTCATTTATTAGGAGTGCAATGAATGATTGAAGAAATTCAGTTCTACGAACCCCATGAAGACTATGGATTTTTATCAAACTTTTCCCACAGCCCCATTCATTTAAGTGATGTTACCTGGCCTACCAGCGAACATTATTATCAGGCTCAGAAATTTACCAACTCAACAATTGTCCAAGAGATATTAAATGCCCCAACGCCAGATGAAGCTTTTCAATTAAGCCGAAAATATGCCCATCTGGTGAAGTCAGATTGGATGGATGTCCGTCATTCTGTCATGCGTTATATCGTGTTTGAAAAATTTCGCCAAAATCCATATTTTACTCACCTCTTGGTGAGTACGGGTGAGAAACTGCTGACTGAGCACTCCCACAAAGACAGTTATTGGGGTGATGGCGGAGATGGCCGAGGGCAGAACGAGCTGGGTAAGATACTGATGGAAGTGAGGGATTACTTCGCTGAGCAAGAGCCGTTTAACCACGTCCACTATGTCGACAGTGCTAAACTTCCCACCCAGTGGGGGACCTTCCAAATGTACGGCTTTGTTGAGCGGGCGACAGGTAAAGAGCACCTTGCCCTTGTTTATGGCGAACTTAAACAAGGTGAGCCGCCACTCATTCGTCTTCATTCAGAGTGCTTAACTGGCGATGCTCTTTTCAGTGCTCGTTGTGATTGTGGATTTCAATTATCAAGAGCAATGGAAAATATCGTTAATGCCGGCAGTGGGGTATTGTTCTATTTACGCCAAGAAGGACGTGGTATTGGATTGATCAATAAAATTCGTGCCTATCATTTGCAAGATAATGGTGCCGATACGGTAGAAGCCAATGAAGCACTTGGATTTGCTGCTGACATGAGAAATTATGAATTTTGTAAAGGGATGCTGAGCTTTTTGAATATTGAGTCGGTCAAATTGATGACAAATAATCCACGAAAAGTAAAAGCACTTAAAACCGCTGGTATTAATGTGGTTGAGCGAGTTGCTCTGCAGGAAGGAAATAACCCTCATAATAGTGGTTACTTGAAAACTAAAGCCAGTAAACTAGGACATATGTTTGACTCATCATTTATTAAATGATTTTAATAATAACTGAATTCAACAAAGAACAAGGCCACTACTAAGTGGCCTTCTTTATTTGATTAATTGCTGATTAAAGGTATTTATCAACAATGCTGTCAATTTTACCTGTTGATTTTAATGTGGCCAAACGCTGATTGATGAACTCCTGAAGTGCAGGGTCCATATTCGGATCAAAGGCTAAATAAATCGGATAGTCAGGAATAACCGTATTGAACGATTGTATATTGAAATTGCTCTGATCTTTTTCTTGTTTGCCCAGGTTGTATTTGACTCGCGATTCCATCTCGACAAAGGCAGTGTCACCAGGTAACTTCTTGATGACTCTAAAAGCGGCACTGTAATCTTTTACACGTAGTTCTTCCACATCACCTTTTTCAATGTAAGGTTCGAGCTGGGGGTAATCGAAGCCATGTAATAACACGACGACTTTGTCTTGTAGGTCTTGCATCGTATTGAAATTAAATGGCGCGCCAGTACTGCTCAAAAGGACATGATGGACATTATAGATTGGGTTATCTGATAAATTAGCGGCCTGTACGCCTCCCCAGTTAGGGCTACCGTATGTTATCCAGTTTGCTTCACCGCCAGCTTCAAGCATAGTGATCATGCGGTTGAATGGATAGGTATGATATTGGATATTATATTGACTCTGTTCGAATACGGCTTTGACGATATCTGTCACGATACCTTGGTGGCTGTTACCTTCTTCAATTTGGAAAGGTTCGGCTTGTTTAGCGATGACATAATAATTGACGGTTTCAGCCTGAGTATTGACGGCATAAAGTGGGAGACTCAACATAACCCCTAATGAAAATAGTGTTTTTTTATTCATTTTTGGTCCTTGTCTTAATAATCCTTTCTGAAGGTCTATTATTAGGTTAGTAGAGTAATTGGAAGATGCGAGTTTAAGGATGAAGGAAGTGACAAGGCCGTTTAAAAAATATCGTCAGTTTGGCATAGCCAAGCAATTACTGTTTTCGATCATCTTGCTGAGCTCACTATTTACACTACTGTCAACAACGTTGAGTTTATACCTGGAGTACAAAGGCGAGCTGAAAGATATAGAAAGCCGTTTTACCCAAATTCAAGATAGTTATCAGTCCAGCTTAACGTCTAGTTTATGGGTTGAAGATAGAGAATTATTAATGACACAGGCTGAAGGGGTACTCAGTCTCCCCTCTATTTCCTATGTCAAAATTTTCGATGATAGCCAGGTTATCCTAGAGTTGGGGGAAGCACTGAATGAAGGCACACTGGAGAAGCAGTGGCAATTATCTCATCAGGCACTGAAGAAAGAGTTTGTCCTCGGTACCTTAATGGTTCAGTCAGATCTACAACCTGTTTATCAAAGCCTTTATGACACCTTCTTACTATTGCTGTTTGGTCATAGTCTGCAAATCTTCTTTATCTCTATTTGCATCATGCTTATCGCTTATCATTTAGTTGTTAAACCGTTGACCAAGATGTCTGTGGCTGTTACCAAGTTTGATGAGCAAAACGTTCCCTTGCCTGTCATGCTTCCTAAAAGGTGGTTTGATGATGAGGTTACTACCCTAGCGGCGCAATATAACCGTTCGGCAGGCTATATTCGTCAGCACTATCTCGAGCTTGAAGAGGCAAGAGAATCCGCAGAGCAGGCTAACTTAAAGAAAAGTGAGTTCCTGGCCAATATGAGCCATGAGATCCGTACCCCAATGAACGGCATTATCGGCTTATCGGGGCTTATGCGTGAGATGGAGATGCCTGCCGACCAAAAAGAATATATCAATATGCTTCATACCTCGTCACTGTCACTGCTTGATCTGATCAACGACATCCTAGACTTTTCCAAAATAGAGGCGGGCCAATTCGAGCTGGAATCAGTGCCTCTTAACTTGTTTGAAGTGAACAAGGAAGTTGAATCTCTGTTCATGATAAAGGCGGCAGAAAAGGGCCTTAAGTTCTCATGCTTTGTAGAGAAAACGATCAGTCCAATGTTAATGGGTGATGGCGCTAAATTAAGGCAAATTCTCAATAACTTAGTGAGCAACGCTATTAAGTTTACTGACAAGGGACAAGTTAACCTGTCGGTAGAACACTTAGGGAGCACGGAAGAACTCGCCAAAGTTAAGTTCTCGATTATTGATACGGGTATTGGTGTTGCTAAGGACAAGCAAGCAGCCATTTTTGAAAAGTTTCAACAGGCTGACGGAAGTACAACTCGACAGTATGGCGGTACCGGACTGGGCTTAGCAATTTGTCGTGAGATGGTCAAATTGATGGGCGGCGAAATTATCGTCGATAGTGAGCCGGGTAAAGGAAGCACATTTTCGTTTGTCATCGAGTTACCTAAAGAGAAAACCAATATCCCTGTGGAAGAGCGTTCAGCGCTTGAAGGGCTGAACATCCTGCTGGTTGATGACAGCATGTTGAATATGCGTATTACCACGGTCCAGCTTGAGGCGTTTGGTGCCAAGGCGGTGAGTTGCCTAGACCCGAATATGGCGATTCCGATGGCAGAAAAAGCGGTGACACAAGATCAAGCCTTTGATGTGGTGATCCTTGATAAATATATGCCAATACTGGATGGTTTTGAGCTTGCTGAGCAGCTTCAGCAACATTTTGGTGCCAACTGCCCACATTTGATGATGATTTCAGCTGCTCCTGAAATGAATGATGAAGAGAAGGCTGCAATGATAGGGATACAATCTTTCCTAACCCGCCCTTATAAAGATGCTCACCTGAAGTGGGCAATCTTGAAGTTGGTCGCCAAATCTATTGATTCTGATAGTGATGAGCAGGTATTAGATTCAGAGTCATCAACGGCCAGTGCTGTTGATGGTATCTTGGTGCAGGAGCAATCTGCTAAGAAGCTAGCTCCCTCATTACCAGAAAAACCAGAGACTGATATCAAGGTGGCTGTGAAGAAAAAAATTGAAGGTTCAGAGAAAAAAGAAACACAAGAGAGTGAAAATACAGAGTCGGAGCCAGCTGTAAAAGTATTGGTGGTTGAAGATACTTTGATTAATCAAAAAGTGGCGAAAATGATGCTTGAGAAAGCAGGTGCCGTGGTTGAGATTGTCGAAAATGGTGAACTTGCTGTGGCTATCTATCAAGAAAAGCGCTTTGATGTGATCTTTATGGATTGCCAAATGCCTGTGATGGATGGATTTGAGGCAACCCGCCAGATAAGAGAGATTGAAAAACAAACCGGTCGCTTTACTCCGATCATTGCCCTTACGGCCAATGTGGTAAAAGAGGAGAAAGATAAATGCTTTGCGGCGGGGATGAATGACTTCGTATCTAAGCCGGTAAATTTACAGATATTGAAACAGAAATTAGAGCAGCATGCACCTCTTACAGAATCTCCCGTCTCTTGATGGCACTTTTCAAGTCACGTTAAATCTCAAACAGCGCCATGTAAGGCGCTGTTTGATTTTGAATATGTGCTTTTAGCTCAGGGACCAATCGTCTGTCGGCAATGAGATTGGCTGGTTATATAGTGTGATGACAATAGTCAGGGTGTTGTTCAGCGTATCTTCGGAAATGTCATCGATGACGTAAAAATCGCTACTGTTATTCTTTAAAGTGTTATTCACCAGCATCTGTAGGCTGTCGTTAATGTCGCCATCAATCACCAGTGTTTCAACATGATTGAGTTGTATATTGGGAACTTCAATCGGTACAAGCAGCTCAGGGGAGGCGTAAGAAAAAGTGGATGCTGTCAGTAATGCAATAGCTGCGATAGTGCGCGAAATCATGGGTATATAGTGGGTTGTCAGTCAGTAGATGTACTTTGACATGTCGACTGTGATGAAATGTCAGCGCAAGGTAAAAAGAGTAGAAAATGCGCCTTTGGCTAACAGCAAAGGCGCTGGTGGCTAAAAGTATATTAAAACACCGTTCAAAAACATCTATTCAATGAAAGTAAATTTCTAATTGGTGTGATTTTAATCACTGAGTTTATTGGAACTATTGTTTGTATTTTCATCATAGTTGCCAAAATCATAGCAATATCCTATTGATGGTTCTCATAGAGCTTATCTAGCGCAATCGACAGCCCGTTCTCAGTGACTATCCGGATATGGGATTTGTTTAGCTGCCTGGCATTGGTTACGCCACATGAATGGGCGATTACCCCAAGCCCGTAATGGATGTACTTATTGTAATTGGCGACCCGTTGGGTTTTATCTCCAACGTCAAGCCCCTGCTGTAGCCGCTTGTTGTGTGTAGTGATCCCGGTAGGGCAGGTGTTTTTGTTACACTGTAAAGCTTGGATACAACCTAAAGCAAACATATGTCCGCGGGCAGAGACGACAAAGTCAGCCCCGAGGGCAATGGCCCAAGCAACCTTAGAGGGTGTGATTAGCTTGCCCGATGCAATCACTTTTATTCGGCCTTTTAGCTGATGTTTCTCTAATCTGGCTACCACAAGAGGCAAGCTCTCCTTGAGAGGTAAACCCACATAGTCAATAAGTGGCTGTGGGGCGGCCCCCGTACCACCATCAGCACTATCGATGGTAATAAAATCCGGTGCGCTGGCTTTACCGCGCTTTTCTATCTCATCTAATAGTTCATCGAACCAGTTAAGTGAGCCGATCACGGATTTGAACCCTACGGGTTTACCTGTTGTTTCTCTGATGAAGTCAATCATATCAAGTAAATCACCGACACTGCGGATATCGATATGGCCATTGGGGCTGATGGAGTCTTTGCCTTCGGGGATTCCGCGAATTTGGGCGATTTCTGCAGTCACTTTTCCACCGGGTAAGATCCCGCCTTTACCGGGTTTCGCGCCCTGACTCATTTTGATTTCAAACATTTTGACTTCAGGGTGTGCCGCTACTTCTTCAAGCTTTTCTTTGCTGAGGTGACCTTCGGCATTTCTGACCCCATATTTTGCCGTGCCGACTTGGAAAACAATGTCGGCACCGCCTTCGAGGTGATAGGGGCTCAGGCCGCCTTCACCGGTATTCATCCAGCAGCCGGCAATTTTGGCTCCGTGCGAGAGGGCCTGTACTGCTGGTTTGGAAATAGCGCCGTAACTCATCCCTGAAATGTTAAAAATGGAAGATGTGGTATACGGGGTCCGGCAGTCAGGGCCAATGGTAATAGGGGCAGGGGCGACAGCGTCTTCTTCTAACGTCGGAAAAGCACAGTTCATGAACATGATGGTGCCTGTAGGCTCAAGGCTACGGGTTGAGCCAAAAGCCAGGGTGCGGTCTACGTTTTTGGCCGCTTTGTAAACCCAGCTTCTCTCGGCTCTGTTAAAGGGCATCTCTTCGCGATCCATAGCGAAAAAATACTGGCGAAAGAATTCACCCTGTTTTTCGAATAAATATCGGAAGCGGCCAATAACAGGATAGTTGTGCCTGATGGCGTGCTTGTGCTGGCGGATATCGGTTATATACATGTAGATCACCGCCAAGACGGTCAACCCGATACAGATGATAAATAGTCCGGAAAGGAAGTTAATGCCGAAGATCAATGAGTCGCCCATAGTGCCTCCCAGTAATAATGGCTAGATCTAAAGCTAGCTTATACAGGAGTATAGAACGCTCAAACTTCGATATATTTCATGGTAGGGCGACACTTATCAGCACAATAGCCCTAAAGAGTGATGAAACCAAGCCAGGCCAAGGAGGCCTAGCTTGGTAATATGGCTAGGCTACTTGAATGCTCTTTTTCTTTTCTGCACCACGAAGCATGGCATGGATCAGTTCATTGGCTTCAAACTTGGTCAGGGCTTCATGGGCACCGACCTGGTGGGCTTGGGAGACACTGATCTCACTTGAAAGGGAAGTGTGCAAAATAATATAAGCATGTGACAGTTGCTGAGTATTCTGGACTTCAAAGGCAAGCTCGTAGCCGTCTAAGCCCGGCATCTCGATATCACTGACGAGGATATCAAACGGTGCCCCAGCTCCGGAGGCATGCTTGAGCATATCAAGAGCATCATGACCGTTGGTCGCAATAAAATAAGGAATAGAAATACTGTCTAACGCTTGCGAAAGCTGACGGCGAGCGACAGCTGAATCATCAACCAACAGTATTTTCAGCGGACGCAATACCTCGCGTTCTACGTCAGTCAGAATCGGGTGCAGGCTATCAGGGCTATCCGGGAAGACTTTTGATAGCAACAACTCAACATCCAGCAGCTGCACGAGCTTGTTATCGACGTTAGTGACACCTGTGACAAAGACATTTTTACCCAGAGAGCTAGGTGGCGCATCGATATTATGCCAGTTACATTCGGTGATACGATCGATACCGCGGACGAGGAAGCCAACCAACATCCGGCGGCAGTCAGTAATAATGATATAGCTATTTTTTAGCTCATCTTTGGTTAGAGGTGGATACCCAACGGCTTTTGCCATATCGATAACTGGCAGCGTATCTCCACGCAGGCTTGCTGCACCTAGCACGGTAGGGTGTGAATGCGGAATAGCTGTCAGGGGCGTGTACGGCACAATTTCTTTGACCTTTAATGTGCCAATGGCAAAAGATTGTTGGTGGGTCAGTTTAAATAACAGCATTCCCTGAGATTGATTTGTTGCTGCTTTAATCATTGGCCAATCCCTTTTTGATATTCTAGGTTACACGTCAAAGCGATACTTGAGGTGCTGTGGATTTCTATTTTGCCTATATCTTAGCGGCTTATCAGGAAGATGGAACAAAAGTACAGAGATATTTAGGTGTACATTGATCTTTCTCCACTTTGAGAAGCATTAAAGGTCTGGTAAAGAATCAGTTGAGTCTGTGGTGGTTAAAATTTGAACGCCTGTCGCCGTTTTTAGTTCACCTTACATTTCCCTTTCAAATTGATTTGAAATGACATTAAAAATGCCATTCTTCTACAACGATAATTATGCGAACTCCAAAAAGCTCGCTAACACTTAATGGGACTTTTTTGAGGGCGTAAAAAATGTGCCTTCATTCTTTACATTCAATAACCATTACGTGGAGATCAAAATGCAAAAGGGATTACACCTGAGTAAGTTGGCAGGCGCTATGGCTGCCGTGCTGATGGTTGGCAGTGCCGCAATCGTTCATGCTGCACCTACCCATGACAAGAATGTCATTGGTTATATTACTCAGTGGGAAGCATGGAAAGGGACGAATGCTGGGTTCAGTGTAAAAGGCGAAGCCACACACTTGAACGTCAATATGGATATTTACTCGATCTTAAATTTTTCTTTCTTTGGCGTAGCAAAAGACGGGTCGCTTCACAGTGGCGACTTGCGCAATAAAAATATCTACCAACCGACAGCGGTACAAGAACCCGGACCGCTACTTCATCCGGATGTTTACTCAAGCTGGGACTTCCATATTTTGTGGGGCGAATTAGAGTATATTCACCAGTATCCGGGCAATGAGGCATGGGAAGCGGATGCTTTGCGCAAGGTTCAGGAGCAAGGTTTCGTGAAATCAGGCAACGGCTGGCTTCACACTCCAACAGGGGTTTCCGGCCAGTTCCCAATCCCATTGAAAAAAGCGGGCGGCGCACCGGGCCTGATCGATCTTGCCCATCAGAAGGGAGTCAAAGTAATGGCTTCGCTGGGGGGGTGGAGTATGTCCAAACACTTCCCCGAAATGGCTTCCGATCCGGTGAAAAAAGCCCGATTCCTGGAAGACGTCGATAAGCTGATGGCACTTGGTTTTGATGGTATCGATATAGACTGGGAATACCCAGGTACAGGGGGGATGAACTTCGAAGGAAACCCAGAAGATTACGGTAACTTCGAGCTATTAATGGAAGATATCCGCGAGCGTATTGGACCTACTAAATTGCTAACCGCTGCATTTTCTGCTTCTACAGCCAAGCTGGAGGGGTATAACTGGCCGCGTTTGGTCGCATCTATGGATTACTTCAACATGATGACTTACGACCTCAATGGAGGTTGGTCGAATGTTGCTGGGCACAATGCGCCGCTGTATCCGTATCCTGAAGAGGAGTATGCGGATTTGGATCTAGACCATCTTCGTGCTTGGATGGCTGCCAAAGGGATCCCTTCAGAGAAAATCAACTTTGGTGCCGCTTTCTACGGTCGTGGTGTCCAGACCACTGAGGCAACTGCTTATGTGGGCGCACCAACAGATAAGCGTACCGTTAATTTCAGTGTTGATGGCCCTACGGAATCTGCTGTTGATTTAGATAATTGGAAAGAGTTCGAAGGCCAACCTAATTATAACTACATCATGCAGAGCGCTGGCTGGGAACACATGTGGGATGTCAATGCCGAAGTCCCTTATGCGGTCAAAGGGAAGTATTTCCTCAGTTATGATGATGTGCCGTCTATCGAGAAAAAGGCGCAGTACATTGTTGATAACCAACTGGGCGGGGTCATCGTCTGGCAGGTGCATGGTGATATTAAGTGTGAAGGAACCTTCATTAGTTACGGTGCCAAGCTAAAACAATGTACTAACCTCAGCTCACCACTTGCAGAAGCCATTGATCGCGTCTTTAGTGCTGGTGGCAGCCTAAACACCGCCCCGGTCTTAACGGTACCTACGGCACAGAATGTGGATGCTGGCGCGGTGGTTAGCTTCAACGTTTCAGCAACAGATGCAGAAAGTGACCCGCTTAGCTTTACGGTAACGAATGCGACCGTTGTTGATAACGGCAACGGTAGTGCAACAGTGACTTATCAGGCGCCTAACACGGCGACAGATCTTCAAGACATTGTCGTGGTTAAAGTGTCAGATGGCCGTACATCAACATCTGATTCAATTGTAGTGAATGTGAAGGGCAGTGGTGGTGTAGGGAATACCGCACCGGTACTAACCGCACCTATTAACGCAACAGTAAATAGTGGGCAAAGTGTAGTGATCAGTGTATCTGCGGAAGATGCTGACGGTGATCTACTTACCTATAGCGCCTCAGAAGGCACGGTAACGAAAACTGCAACGGGTGCGGATATCACTTTTGTTGCGCCAAGCGTAACTGTCGATACGGTGATTGACTTAGTTGTTACCGTAAGCGATGGAGTTGCTAGTGAGACAGCCACTATTCCCGTCACCGTGTTGGCGGATACCACAGGTGGAGTGACAACTTGGGAGCCGAGCCAAGTGTATAATACCGGTGACACTGTCATGTTCGATGGCGTGAAGTACACTGCCAAATGGTGGACAAAGGGTGAACAGCCAGGCTCAAGCTCGGTCTGGGAAGTCTTCGATGATGGCAGTGTGGGCGAGTGGAGTGCTAGCAAAGCATATTCAGGCGGTGCTGAAGTGACTTTCAACGGCCAAAATTATCGTGCCAAGTGGTGGACGAAAGGTGATCAGCCGGGTAATGCGGGGGGGCCATGGGAGCTCGTATAGGTCTTCAGCCTTCCTAGTTGAATATCACTAGGACCTATAAACACTAACCGCGATAAAGGCCCGACTAGTTCGGGCCTTTTGTTGCCTGCAGGACAAGTCATCGCATCACCACTATAGTTAAGGAGGTGAAAGGGCGTTTGTTAGAAGGTAGACGGATATGGAATTACGTAATAAATCTGGCGATATTGCTAAGCTGGCTGACAATCTGACATTAAAAGAAGTCGTAGATATGGGCTTCACATTGGACATTTGTGATGAAGCATATGATCCAAATGAACACTGGAAAGTTACTGGTGATACGGCGAAAGACAAAGCCGGCGAATACCCATCTAAATGATAAAGTACAAATAGCGAAGAAAAGCCAGCTTGTCGCTGGCTTTTTTCATTTGTGGTGTGGAAATAGGTCCACTTGCTTTATGCGACCTCTTCGGCAGGGATCAGCTCGCCTCCAGTCTCTTCGGCTGAGTCAGAAACTTTGTCAATGAGCAGGGCAATAACACCGTCTCCGGTAACGTTACAGGCTGTACCAAAGCTATCTTGGGCTAGGTGAAGGACGATTTGTAGGGCAATCATCTCCTCGGTAAACCCAAGCATTGAGCCAAGCAGACCGGCTGATGCCATCACTGCACCGCCCGGTGCACCCGGTGCAGCAACCATAGTGATACCCAACATAGCAAGGAATGGCAGGGCTTCCAGCAGGCTAGGCACAGGTCCGGCACCGGTCATGATAATGACGGCAACCGCCACGCTGGCAATACTGATCACTGAACCCGACATATGGATATTGGCACAAAGCGGTACAACAAAGTTGGCGATGGAGTTGGATACCCCGTTGCGTTTAGTTTGCTGCAGGGTAACCGGTACTGTTGCAGCAGAGGACATGGTGCCAACAGCGGTGAAATAGGCCGGTAGCATGGTACGAAGGATTTTCAGTGGTGAGCGTTGCAGGGCGACACCAGTAGTAACGAACTGGAAACTTAGCCAGAACCAGTGCATGGCGACAACAGCAAGCAATACTAAACTGAAAGTCTGTAGGGTTGCGAATACTGTCCCTTTGACCGTCATGTCAGCGAACACGCCTGCAATATAGAATGGTAACGACGGGATCATTACCTTGTTAAGGAACAGTTCGATGATGTCACGGCCTTGGTCACTGATTTTCTTCAGGTTGTCTGCACCGGTGTTTGAAATTCCCAAGCCGAAAATGAAAGCGACGGTCAATGCGGTCATGATATTCATGATCGGTGGGATCTGAAGCTCTAAGAATGGGGTTAGAACGGTTTCGGCTTCAGGAAGTTGGCCGGCTCCGCTGAGCAGTGCTGGGAAAAGACTCTTCGCCACCAAGAAGGCAAGGATACCTGCTCCTAACGTTGATAAATAAGCTAATCCAACGGTTTTGCTCAGCAGTTTACCGGAGTTTTTCGGGAGGCTAGCAATACCACTGGTGACATAGAAGAGGATAAGGAGAGGGATGGTAAATTTAATTAACTGGCTAACTAAGTATTTAGCTGTAATTAGGGCTTGAACAATAACTTCAGGGGCAAACATGCCCATGAGAATACCAGCGAATATTCCACACAATAACTTAATAATTAAGTTCATTTTGTTGACCTTTTATTTATTAGGATACAGAGTTCATATAATGGTTAGTAGGTTTGTTAAACTTATTGGTTGAATAATTAATAATTAGAATAAATTTTAAACTATCTCATTTTATATGTTTGTTAAAATAATAAATGAGTCAGTGTTATTAATGTTACAACTGGATGGTATGATTATTCTCAAGGCTTGTGAAATGCAGAAAAAAAAGGCTTGGTTATTAAAATGCATCAGGGTAAATTCACGGGGTGTGATCAAGTTAATAGACATATGTTAATGGCTGATTAATGCTTAGGGTTTTCTGCGGGTGACTTCTCATTATCTTGCTGGTAGCCGAAATTTTTGTTGGGTTGTTAGGGGATGACGATTGCCATAGGTAGATGTTTATTGAGAAAAATAAATGAAAAATATTGAGACAAAATGGCTGCAAGACTTCCTCACTCTTGCGGAGTTAAAAAACTTCTCCCATGCTGCGGCTGTCCGAAATGTTACCCAACCTGCATTCAGTCGCAGGATAAAGTCACTGGAGGCTGAATTAGGCTTGGTGTTAATCGAACGCAGCAAAACGCCGATTGAGCTGACTCTCTGCGGCAAGCAGTTCAAGACAACTGCGCTGTCCATTCTTCAGCAGATAGATGAAGAGGTTAATCGTCTTGCTGGCAGCTCTTTCGACGGCCGGCATACTGTGCGTTTGAGTGCGGCCCATTCTATCTCCATCAGCTTATTGCCCAAGCTGCACTCATGTCTGTTCGACCCTCAATTAAACACCCGTCTATCTGTTGTTGCGAATGAAGTAGATGACGCTGTTGAGCAACTGATAGACGGTAAGTGTGACTTTTTGTTCTCGTTTTATGAAGACAGGTTACAAGTTGCCCCCTATCGATCAATCTATCTTGGCCGCAGTTACCTGTATTGCGTGTCAGCGGTCGATGAGGAAGGGAAAGAGCTGTTCGACTTGGCAAATAATGATGATGTTCCCTGTTTAGACTATACACCGGAAAGTTATATGGGAAGGGCTCTCCATCGCTCTAAAAGCAAGTTGACTAATAACACAGTATGTTCTTCTTCAATGACAGACTTTATTAAGGCCTTAGTCTTACAAGGTAAAGGAATTAGTTGGTTGCCTGATTATGCAATTAAGGATGAATTGGCATCAGGACAGTTGAAAATACTTTCATCGAGAGAGCCAGTGCCTTTAGATTTATATGTTTACCGTTATTATTCGAAATTACATTCCTCCTGTGAAGCAATGTGGAATGAACTAAGCAAGATCTGCCCAATAAAAGAACTAACGGGTGAAAGTCTGTTGGGTAATTAATCGGTTTTTCTGTTGTGACTGATAATTACCACTTAAATTAAGCCTCAGTATCCAACATGACATTTTGAAGTGATTGAAAAAGGGGCTTTATTCAGCCCCTTTTTCAAAGATTAGTTATATAGTTTAGCTTTGTATTCTGGGTGCATTAGGTTGTTCGCTGAAAAGATTTCGTTCAGTTGCTCTTCGCCAAGCAAGTTGCGCTCAAGAGCGACATCTTTCACGCTACGTCCCGTTTCGGCACATATCTTACCGATGATATCGCCTTCGTGGTGGCCGATGAACGGGTTAAGGTAAGTTACGATACCGATTGAGTTAAAGACGAAATGTTCACATACTTCTTTGTTAACGGTAATACCGTTGATGCACTTGTCAGCAAGGTTGATACAGGCATTGCCAAGTAGTTCTATGGATTCAAATACAGCCTGCCCAATAACCGGTTCCATAACATTCAGCTGCAATTGTCCGGCTTCTGCTGCGAATGTGACTGTTGTGTCGTTACCGATAACTTTGAAACAAACCTGATTAACGACCTCAGGGATCACCGGGTTAACTTTAGCTGGCATAATTGATGAGCCAGCCTGCATTTCTGGTAGGTTGATTTCATTAAGGCCTGCACGTGGGCCTGAAGACAACAGGCGCAGGTCGTTACATACTTTGGATAGTTTAACGGCAAGGCGTTTCAAGGCTGCGTGGACTGTTACATAGGCCCCACAGTCAGAGGTTGCTTCAATCAGGTCTTCTGATGGTACGCAGGCCAAGCCTGTAGTTTCTGCAAGGTATTTGACAGCCAGTTCTTGGTAGCCCTCGGGTGCGTTCAAGCCGGTACCGATAGCTGTTGCACCGAGGTTAACTTCGAGCAGCAGGTTAGCTGCGTACTTCAGGTTTTTGACTTCTTCTTTTAGCAAGGTGCTGAAGGCACGGAATTCCTGGCCTACCGTCATTGGTACGGCATCTTGCAATTGGGTACGACCCATTTTCAAGATGTCATGAAACTCTTCGCTCTTGGCATCGAAAGCGGTACGCAGATATTCGATAGAGCTGATCATCTTGATAATGCTGTTGTACACCGCTATACGGAAACCGGTCGGGTAGGCACAGTTGGTTGATTGGCTTTTGTTCACATGATCATTAGGGTTAATAATGTGGTATTCGCCTTTATCGTCACCTTTTAGTTCTAGTGCAACGTTAGCGATCACT
Organism: Photobacterium sp. AWH4_225; assembly: GCF_056158405.1. Taxonomy (NCBI): domain Bacteria; kingdom Pseudomonadati; phylum Pseudomonadota; class Gammaproteobacteria; order Vibrionales; family Vibrionaceae; genus Photobacterium; species Photobacterium sp. AWH4_225. The sequence continues at coordinate 1,999,065 of NZ_JBSWTF010000004.1, forward strand.
TCATTGGCGTTCATGTTAACTGAAGTACCGGCGCCGCCTTGGTAAACATCAGAGATAAACTGATCCATACATTTACCCGTGTCCAAAATAAGATCACAAGCTTGGATAATGTACTGGCCAATATCACTAGGGATAGTGCCTAGTTCCATATTGGCTTTAGCCGCCGCTTTTTTCGTAAACACCATGCCGCGAACAAACTCAGGCACATCAGAAATCTTTGTCGTAGAGATATTAAAGTTCTCATACGCACGAAGCGTGTGGATACCATAATAGGCATCTGCCGGGATTTCACGCTTACCAAGTAGATCTTCTTCAATACGAGTGTTAATAACAATGTCGCTCATGGTGGGTACCTTTTATTGATGATAAGACACCAACACCTTGTTCTTTTTGCGCCCGAAAGTGAAATGCCTAAAATTTAGCAATAATGCATTTATTGCATAGTGGATTATCATGCCAAGGTATGGATTAAAACATCACTTCCATAGAGTGATAAAGATACTATGTGCTTGTTTTGTAAGCGATTGGGGTGGTTGTTTGTGATGAAGGTCACGCACTGGAAATCAACACTTTTCTTCTCAGCGCGTTGTGACAATATAGTAATTGTTCGATGCAAATCAAAGTTGGCATGCAGGCCAATTTCCAATAAGCGGGCATCGTATAATGGCTATTACCTCAGCCTTCCAAGCTGATGATGCGGGTTCGATTCCCGCTGCCCGCTCCAAGTTTCATCTCTCTATAAAGTCTACATATCTACTTAAAATCAATGCGCTTAAAGGCGTTTTTTGTTGTTTCAATTTGTTGAACGTTTTCCTAAACGTACCTCCTTTTTCAGTACTTAGCTGTCTTTACTACCTTGACCAACTATGAGCCTTCAGCAACATAGCGACATATGTGCCATGCTTGCGGAATAACGATTAGATAATGATATATAGGGAGGGGGTATGAACCAGCCATCACTGACTTATATTCTAACGGCGAGTTGCGTTGGCCGTTCTGGGACTGTGGATGTAGTCACGCGCTTTTTACGGGAGTTTGGTTGCTATATTACCGAACTGAATTCTTTTGATGATGCGCTGGGCCACCGTTTTTTTATCCGCGCAGTATTTCGCATGGAAGACAACTCAGTACTTGATCAAGTCACGTTTTGCTCTTCCTTTGCCACCCGGGCCGAAGAGTTTGAAATGGATTGGGAACTGACACCGTCGGAGTACCGGCCAAAACTGGTGATCATGGTGTCGAAATATGAGCATTGCCTGAATGATTTACTGTATCGGTACCGCACTGGCAATCTAGCCGTTGATATCAAAGCCGTGATATCCAACCATCCTGATCTAGAATCATTGGCCAAGTGGCACGATATTCCTTATTTCCATTTTCCAATTACCGCTGAAACTAAACCACAGCAGGAAGCCAAGGTTCAGGCTGTGTTAGAGCAAACGGGATGTGAGCTCTTGGTGCTTGCCCGCTACATGCAGGTTCTCTCTCATGAAATGTGTGTCCGCTGGGCTGGGAAAGCCATCAATATCCACCATTCATTGTTGCCAGGCTTCAAAGGAGCTAAGCCTTATCATCAGGCTTACCAGAAAGGAGTTAAGTTGGTTGGGGCGACGGCGCATTATGTCAGCGATGATCTTGATGAAGGCCCAATCATTACTCAGGGGATGGAGACGGTTGATCATACATACTATCCTGCGGATCTAGCCAGAAAGGGAATGGATGTTGAGTCCTTAACTTTGGCAAGGGCGATTCAGTACCATATCGAAAAACGGGTGTTCCTATTCAATGATAAGTCTGTGGTTTTCGAGCGCTCTTAAAGTGGAGTGAACTATATTCAAATACGATGAAATGGCAAATCACCCTCAATGGCTTGCTCGGGGTATCGTATGAAAGCTTCAGATTTATTGGTAAAGGCGCTTGAAAATGAAGGGGTTGAATATATCTTCGCGGTTCCCGGAGAGGAAAACCTCGATGTACTTAACTCCCTGAAAGATTCTTCAATAAAGTTGGTGCTAACCCGTCATGAGCAGGGGGCGGGGTTTATGGCGGCGACATACGGGCGTCTTACGGGCAAAGCGGGTGTCTGCATGGCTACACTAGGGCCTGGTGCGACCAACTTCTCGACCCCCGCAGCCTATGCCCATCTTGGGGCTTTTCCTCTAATTATGCTCACCGGGCAAAAGCCGATAAAAGCCTCTAAGCAGGGACAGTTTCAAATTATCGATGTGGTTAAGCTGTATGAGCCTATCTGTAAACTGAGCAAGCAGATCGTTCATGGCAATACCATCCCCTCATTGGTTCGGGAGGCCTTTCGACGCGCCGAGGAAGAGCGACCCGGTGCAATTTTGCTTGAGCTGCCAGAAGATATTGCGGCGGAAGAGACCGATGCCAAAGTGGTGAAGCAAAGTACCAGGCAGTATGCCGTCGCGGATGATTTTGTCCTTGATGAAGCTATAGCCAAAATAAAGGCGGCAAGCCATCCGTTGATTTTAATAGGTGCAGGCGCGAACAGGAAAACAGCGTGCAAGGCGGTTGAAAAGTTCGTTGAGCAATCCGGTATCTATTTCTTTGATACCCAGATGGGGAAAGGGGTTGCCGACGAGCGCTCAGATCTGTTTTTGGGCACCGCAGCCTTGTCTGATAATGACTATTTGCATTGCGCGGTCTCACGGGCTGATTTGATTATCAATATTGGCCATGATGTTGTAGAGAAGCCGCCTTTCTTCATGACGGACAATGATAAGTTTGTTATTCACCTCAATTATAAGTCTGCGCAGGTTGACGAAGTGTATTTTCCGCAGCTCGAACTGGTAGGTGATATCAGTAGAACAGTGCGTCGGTTAAGTGAAAAGCTCAACGGATGGAAAAGTGCTGATGTGGATTATTTTCAAAGAATCAAACAAGAAATCGAACAGCATATTATAACGGGTGCGCAGGATGATTCTTTTCCCATTATTCCGCAAAGACTCGTCGCAGGAACCCGAAAGGTGATGGGTGAGGATGGCATTATCGCCTTGGACAATGGCATCTATAAGATCTGGTATGCGAGAAACTATAAGGCTTATCATCCTAACTCGGTGCTATTAGATAACGCTTTGGCGACCATGGGGGCTGGTTTGCCGTCAGCGATGATGGCGGCGCAGCTCAATCCCGGCAAGAGGGTCTTGGCCATATGCGGTGATGGGGGATTCATGATGAACTCCCAAGAGTTGGAGACCGCAAGAAGAGTCGGCCTCAATTTGGTTGTCATGGTGTTGAATGATGGTTCTTATGGGATGATTCGCTGGAAGCAACAAATAGCCGGTATGGCCGAGTGGGGATTAGAGTTTGATAACCCTGACTTTGTTAAATATGCCAATGCCTACGGTGTGACAGGGCACCGGGTAACCAGTGCGGACGAGTTTGAAAGTGTACTCAACCAAGCCTTTGAGGCCGGTGGCGTACATCTTGTCGATGTGCCGGTTGACTACACTGCAAACAAAACAGTGTTAATCGATGAATTAGCTTCGAAGGTTTGCCTATTATGACCGTTGTTAAAGTAGAGAACCCCTATAACCAAGAAGTTATTGCTGAGTTGGAGTTGTCGACGTGGGATGAGCTTGATGCCATGTTACAGCAAGCAGCAGATACCTTTGCGGATAAATCACAACGGCTCGCCGCACATGAACGGATAGGGATCCTAAACCGATGTGCCGACCTAATGCTACAGCAAAGGGATGAGTTGGCAATGCTGATTGCCTCTGAGGGGGGGAAGCCGTTAAAAGATGCATTTATCGAAGTTGACCGAGCAATTGATGGGGTGCAGTTGGCAGCCAAAGAGCTGTTGAATCTCAAGGGAGAGCAAATCCCGATGGATCTGACTGCTGCTGGCGCTGGACGGTTGGCATTTTCTTATCGGGAGCCCATTGGACCGGTAGTGGCGGTATCTGCATTTAATCATCCTCTCAATCTGATTGTTCACCAAGTGGCACCTGCAATTGCGGTTAATGCCCCTATATTGATTAAACCTGCCAACGACACACCACTTAGTGCCAAAAAGTTTGTCGAACTGCTTTATGAAGCAGGGCTTGATGACAAATGGTGCCGATTTTTCTTGGCCAAAAGGGAAGATACAGAACGGGTAGTCACAGACCCAAGAACGGCTTTCTTTTCTTTTATTGGCTCTCCTGGGGTGGGGTGGTACTTACGCAGTAAATTAGCACCCGGTACTCGCTGTGCCTTGGAACATGGCGGGGCGGCGCCAGTGATTGTTGATCGAAATGTAGACGTTGATGCAATACTGCCTTCGATTGTGAAGGGCGGTTTTTACCACTCCGGGCAAGTCTGTGTGTCGGTTCAGCGAGTTTACGTTGATAACCACACTCTTGAAGAGTTTACTCAAAAGTTAGTGCAGCAAGTGCAAAAGCTAGTAGTGGGTGATGCCCGGGAGATAGAAACTGACTGCGGCCCATTGATTCGCCCCAAAGAATGTCAGCGAGTCGCCGAGTGGGTCGACCAAGCCAAATCGAGTGGAGCACAAATACTGATTGGTGGTAAAGCGCTTACCGCCACCCTTTATGAGCCGACGGTGATACTCAACCCAGCAGATGATTTGAATGTTTCTTCCAAAGAAATTTTCGGGCCTGTGGTTTGTGTGTATGGTTATGATCACATCACGGAAGCCTACCAGCGTGCGAACAGCGTGCCATTCTCATTCCAAGCCGCGGTCTACACCCAGAATCTGGAAGTGGCCTTACAATCGCAGCATCAACTTGAAGCCTCTGCAGTGATGATTAATGATCACTCGGCTTTTAGGGTTGATTGGATGCCTTTTGCCGGCCGAAAACAATCCGGTTATGGCATAGGTGGCATCCCCTATACCATGCATGATTTTACTGAAGAGAAAATGGTCGTAATTAAAATGCCGAATTAATACGAGTAGCGGGATTCGAGTTTCAAAAAAGCCTGGTCAGTGATAATCGCAATAAGTGCAACTAGGATCCCGCCTTGCAGAATGAACGCCATGTTGTCTGTCAGCAGCCCGGCGATGATCACCTCGCCCAAGCCTTTCGATGCAACGGTAGACCCGATTGTTGCCGTCCCTATACTGATGATTAACGAAGTGCGTATTCCCGAGATAATGATCGGTAGTGCTAGGGGCAATTCTACCTGGAAAAGCTGCTGGAACTTACTCATCCCCATACCCTTTGCAGCCTCAAGGACACTTTTTGGGGTTTGCTGTAACCCAGTTACGGTGTTTTCAAAGATCGGGAGCAAGCCATAAAGGAACAGAGCAACAAGTGTGGGCTTCAGACCAAAACCTAATGAAGGAATGGCCAATGCCAATACCGCAACGGGTGGGAATGTTTGGCCAAGGTTGGCAACCGCTCTTGCCAATGGCAGGAAGTCTTTCCCTGATTCGCGCGTAACGAATATTCCGCACAGTAAAGCTGTTATGGTGGCAGCACCAATGGATAAAAACACCACGAGCATGTGCCAGAAAATCAAATTGGTGAAGGTATCCCGGTAATAAATCACCGGAGCATCAATGTGGTTGAAGTAAGCCAATAAGGGTTCTATCAGCTCAATGCGGTAAGCAAGTAGTGCCAATATACTTAACGGAGCGATAAGCCCGAACCATTGTTTAACAGATTGTGAGTTCATGACTTGGCACCTTTGCTGAGAATGTCATTGAGAGACACTGTTCCCACAACAGCTCCTGCTTCATCGACCACGGCGAGGGTTTCCTCACCTTCCCAAATATGCATGGATACAGCATCACGTAAATTGGTATTGAACGGGATCTGTGGTATTGAAGCGCCATCTACTAGCTCAGGGTTGTGGTTAAGGACATCCTTGACCTGATTGAGGGTCAGTATACGCAACGATCGATCCAAGCCGCCGACAATGTCGCTGACAAAACCGGGCTTTGGGTTCCTCAATAAGGATTGGGGAGTATCGAACTGCAGCAATGTCCCTTTATCCATCACTGCGATGATATCCGCCATTTTGATTGCTTCGTCAATATCATGGGTGACCATAATGGTAGTGATACCGAGAATTTTCTGAATACTCAGGATTTCATCTTGCAGACTTTCGCGAGTTAACGGGTCAAGTGCACCAAAAGGTTCATCCATCAGCAAAACTTCGGGTTTTGCCGCGAGGGCCCGTGCGACGCCGACACGCTGTTGCTCACCACCAGAGAGCTGGTGGGGGAACTTGGTAGCAAAGCGTTCATAGTCAAGGTGGAATAGCTCTAGCAGCTCTTTTACCCTTAGGGTGATTGTGTCTTTATCCCACCCTAACAGTAAAGGCACGGTTGCGATATTTTCAAACACATTGCGGTGTGGAAAAAGTCCCACGCCTTGAATCGCATACCCAATACGGCGCCTTAATGACTCTGCTGGCATACTGGATACATCTTGTTTGTTGATCAGCACTTTGCCCGCACTTGGTTCTATTAAGCGGTTAATCATTTTGAGTGTGGTTGACTTTCCACAACCTGATGTACCAATCAAAGTACAAAATTGACCGGTTTCAACGGTTAAAGACACTTCTTTCACCGCAGTTTGTTCACCGAATGTTTTAGTTAATGCTTGTAACTCAATCATGATTTGTTGCCTTTAACGACTTCTATGATGGCATCAATCAATACCGCGGAAATGAAAGAAAGGAGCAGGGTGGGAATAGCACCCAGAATGACTAAATCTGTTGCAGTTTGGCCTAACCCTTGGAAGATGTAGGTACCAAAACCGCCTCCGCCAATCAGCCCTGCAACGGCAACCAAACCAATGTTCATGGTGACAACGATCCGGATGCCCGACAGAATAACGGGAAGCGCGAGAGGCAGTTCAATACCAAAGAGGATCTGCCGGGCGTTCATGCCCATTCCTTTCGCGGCATCGAGTGTTTTGGGATCTAACTTGTCAAAACCTGCAATGGTATTGCTGACAATAGGAAGTAGGGAGTAGAAAAACAGCGCAATGACTGCCGGAGCGGCACCGATGCCTTTGATACCAAGCGCAGAGAGAGCTGGAAACTTAAGTGCAATATAACTCAGTGGGATCATCAAAATGCCAAACATCGCGAGGCTAGGAATGGTTTGAAGAACATTGAGAATAGGAACCACACTGCTTCGTACTGCTTGTGAGCGATGACATTTTATCCCCAAAGGGATACCAACTAGTATGGCAGGCACTAGGCTACCAAAAGAGAGCTGTATATGGCGTATGGCCTGCTGCCAGAAAGTGTCTTGATTTTGGTATTCTTTAATAATAGAGAGGTTATCAAGCGAACCTGATTTGAAAACCACTATAACGCCAACCACTATCGCCAAGATAAAAAGCAGACGCTTAAGGCCGTGCACATTCAACTTTATGATCACGTCGGTTAACAGCAGCCCTAGTAAAAAAAGGCTAGTCCAAAAACCGCTTCCCAAGGATACCCGAGCAAAAGGAGAGGCTTCTGAGAGTAAGCCATCAGCACTTAGCCCGACGATGTGCAATAGGAAAAATGCCGAAGCAGAGCAAAGAATAAGTTGCAGTTTGTACAGCCTCGTTGTCGAGGCGCTAAACACTGTTAGGCCCAACAGCGCGACGAACATCGCAAGATGACTCTGGGATAACACTTCGGCAATAAAGAAGCCTTTACCGGGCATAATGCGGTTAGGCTGGAGATGAATAAAGGGTAAAGCAATCAGTGAGAATACCGTAAGTACACTCACTGAAAGACCCAGTTTGTCGAGAGGTAAGAACTTCAAATTAGTACCTTGAACAGACTGTTACTTAATAAATCCGTTTGCTGTGAGGTAACTTTTCGCCACAGAGCTGGCACTTTCACCACCAATCGCAATACGACTGTTTAGGCTTTGCAGAGTGTCTAGATCGAGCGAGGCGAAAATTGGGTTAAGGATGTCATCGATTTGAGGGTGCGCTTTCAAAACGGCTTCTCGAATGATAGGTGCCGGTGCGTAAACAGGTTGCACTCCCTTGTCGTCCTCCATCACGACTAACCCAACAGAGGCAATCGCGCCGTCGGTGCCATAAACCATAGCGGTATTGGTTTTATCTGTTTGGAGTGCCGCGGCACGGATTGTCGCAGCGGTATTACCACCAGATAGGACAAGCAGTTGGCTTTCTTTCAATTCAAAGTCATAGGTTTTCTGAAAAGCAGGAAGTACCGCCGGGGTGGAAACAAATTCTGCAGACGCAGCTAGCTTAATGTCACCGCCTTTGCTGACATACTGGCCAAAGTCAGTCATGGTTTTTAGGTTATTGGGCTCTGCAATTTCTTTTCGTACCGCAAGTGCCCAGGTGTTGTTTGCTTTTGCTGGCGTCAGCCAGACAATTTTGTTGGCATCGTAATCAAGGCTTTTGGCCATGTCATAGCCTGCCTGGAAGTTCTTCCATGCATCATCAGCTGTTTTATTGAAGAAGAAGGCGGCATTACCGGTGTACTCTGGGTAGATATCAATTTCGCCGGCCAGTAAGGCTTTTCGAACAATTGGTGTACCACCTAGTTGGACACGGTTTTCGACATCAAGCCCGGCATCCTGCAAAGATAAGTATATGATTTGACCTAGTAGTCCGCCCTCGGTATCAATTTTTGAGGACACGACAACGGTATCAGAGGCAAAGGCGCTCGGTGCTGAAAGAAGGGAAGCAAGGAGCAGAGTATTTAGTGTGGTTTTCTTCATCAACGTTTTCCTTAGTTGTTGATTCTGCAAGGCCTTCCGTTTGGTCTTGCCTATCATTTCTCTTTTATGTTCCCAAATTAACTGATTTTTTTTGGGGACGCCAGTGCATAGTTGTACATGTGTGGGTTACAACGACATTACAGATTATCAACAAATGTAACGATAAGGACTGTGATGGTGAGGTGTTTTAAACAATGCTGATAAAACGAGCAATGAAAGGTGTTTGTGCATGTTTCAGGGGGATTTTTTCGTGTTGTGAAATTTATAAAATATTTACGTTTGTCTTCTGCTTAATAACATAGTCTCACTTTCTTGATAATGAGAAAAATATCACTTAGAACCTCGTCTACATTTTTGGAATCACTGCCTGAAATAGAATGCATTTGTGAATACGCCATACAATCTAACTATTAACTTAAACAAACTTGTTAATGTGGTATTTTTTTGTTTTTTGTATGTGTTGTATTTCTACACCGTGGCGCTCTTAACTTGTGGATGATAAATCAGTTTAACCTTAATTATACTTGGCTAGGTGAAGGCGGTATTTATGTTTGGTTTTCAACGAGAAAATATGAACAATCCTGACTCGGGTAATATGAAAGGTATAGGGTTGTTCACTCTTTCATTGCTGCTTTGCTCCTCAATGACCTATGCAAAAACAGAGTACTTCGTGGGGGCTGGGGTAGGGTATCAAGACGACCAGCTTGATGGCGCCAGCTCAATGAATGGTGAGGACGCAACCGTACAGCTTAATGCTGGCCTGACCATAAACTCAGAACACAGAGTGACAGCGACTTATAGTTATAAAGATAAGTTTTCACAGAGTTTGTTTTTTGCATCTTATGATTACCTGTACGACATTACTAACAAGATGTCTTTAAATGGCGGTTTTTTACTGGGTGTAGGATACAATGACATAGCTAATGAAACCTCGATGGATTTTATTAAGGGGCTACAAGTCGGTACTAGTTATCATATAAATAAAGATTGGAGTACAGATCTGACTTATCGGTATATACACCAAGACTTTGAAGAGCAGGATGTTGAAATAGATGATACTCAGCAGGTTGTTATTATGGCTAACTATCATTTCTAATCGGCTTGAAAAATTCGTATCAAAAAACGCTATTACAGTATTGTAATAGCGTTTTTTATTTCTCTATAAGAGATGAAATTACTGCAAAGACTATGCTTAATTACTTGAAGAGACAGGTTTCGAAGATTGGAGAATGATATGAGCAGCAAGCTGGCAAACGCAACGAACTTGTATATGGAAGGGATCCGAGATGGTAATGCCAAAGAGGCTGTGACCAAGTATACCGGTAGGCGTTATACCCAGCACAGTACGGGGGTGCGTAATGGGATTGAAGGGTTTGTTGAGTTCTTTGAGCCATTCTTAGTCCGATGCCCTGTGAGAGATATAAGGATTGTCCGTTCGATCGTTGATGGCCAATATGTGTTCATGCAGGTTTTCCAGGATATCAATAATGGAGAAGCCAAGTGGGTAACCACGGATATGTTTGATACAGATAGCAACGACAAGATCATTGAGCACTGGGATGTGATCTCTGCCTATCAAGTTGTTAATGATTCAAGTACTGACCAAATCTCGGGTGAAACGGAAATTACAGATTTAGAAGCAACGGAAGACAACAAAGAGCGTGTTAGGGAGTTCCTCTGTGATGTCATGGTTTTGGGGCAGCATGAAAAGCGGGATGCGTTTTTTGTTGATACACAATTGGTTACCCACGCAGCACCGGATGTCGGCTCTCTGGACAGTTACTTTGGTACCTATGATCAGGTATTTAAAATTATCGGGCAGGGTAACTTTGTCGTTGCTTACAGCCGGGTTATAGCAAGCGGGCAGGAGATCGCTCGGTTTGATATTTTTCGGTTAGAACAGGGCAAAATAATTGAGCTTTGGGTTAACCAAGAGCCTGTACCACCCAAGCAAGAGTGGGTGAATGGTGGGAAGTTCTAACTTGTTTATCTGATGAAGTGATTCAGTTAGTATCCGAAGAGAGTAGTAAGAGTGTCTACTTAAATCGGAGAGGAAAGAGATGTCCAACAATCACAAAGTTGTCCACGATAAAGACAATCAAACATATTATGTCGATCTTGTTGATGGTTACCAAGCCAAGGTAAGTTACCAAATCTCGGGAAACGTACTAACACTCGATCACTCTTCAGTACCTGATGCACTCCGTGGGCAGGGATACGCCGCTGTAATGATGGACGCCGTTTTGAAAACCATTGCTGAAGAGGGCTATAAAGTGATCCCTGAATGTAGCTATGTGGTGCACTATATGAATAAACACAATGATGAGTGGAAGCATTTGCTGGCGAGTGCCCAGTAATCATAACAGGCCAAATATACAAAAGCCCTGCTATCTTCTTTATTCGAGCAGGGCTTTGTTCATGTTTGTTGCTTAAAGCTATTAGTTAGCTTGGTAGGCAGGGTAATCAAGCAACCCTTTTTCTGCACCACCGAACAAGGTTTCAGGGTCGTGTGCTGCCAGCGGATAGCCGTTCATAATACGGTTTGGAAGGTCCGGGTTAGCAATAAATGGACGGCCAAAGCCAATCATGTCAGCGATACCGTTAGCAATGGCTTCCGCACCTTTTTCAGCATTGTAGCGGCCAGCGTAAATGATAGTCCCTTTATAGGCTTCACGTACTGCTGGTTTGAACTCCTTGGGCGTTTCCGGTGCATCATCCCAATCAACTTCAGCAATGTGAAGGTAAACCACATTCAGTTTGTTAAGAAGTGCAGCAGCAGCCGTGTACGTTTCAACAGGGGTCTTATCCACCGTGCCGTTTAGGGATGTAAACGGAGCAAGGCGAACACCAACGCGGTCTGCACCGATGGCATTTGTCATCGCTTCAACCACTTCACCCAAGAAGCGCAAACGGTTCTCAATTGAGCCGCCGTACTCATCAGTGCGGTTGTTAGCTTCTGAATCGATAAACTGGTTTACCAGATAACCGTTAGCAGCATGTAGTTCGATACCGTCAAAACCTGCTTCAATCGCATTGAGAGCGGCTTGGCGATATTCACCAATAACATGCTGGATATCTTCCTTAGTCATCTCACGCGGTTCTACCACGTCGACAAATCCAGGGGCATTGTTGCCATCGTCGATAAATACTTTCACATTCTCAGCTTTAAGTGCTGAAGATGAAATTGGCTGCTGACCACCAATATTTGCAGGGTGGGTAACACGGCCCACATGCCAAAGTTGCGCGTAGATCACACCGCCTTTTTCGTGGACGGCGTCAGTGACTTTTTTCCAGCCAGCAATTTGTTCTTGGGTGTAGATACCCGGTGTCCATGCGTAACCCTGACCCATTTCAGAGATCTGCGTGCCTTCGGCAACGATCAAACCGGCATCAGCGCGTTGGGCATAGTATTTAGCCATCATGTCATTGGCGATGTTACCCGGTTGGGTTGCACGCGAGCGGGTCATTGGTGGCATTACGATACGATTTTTCAGTGTTGCATTGCCAAGGCGCATTGGCTGAAATAGTGCGTCTTTCATCTTTAATACTCCAACCTGTAATTATTTGCTGGTCTGAATCAGTTCGATGGCATAACCATCAGGGTCTTTGACAAAGGCAATGTGGGTCGTACCGCCAAGCATAGGCCCTGGTTCGCGGGTAACGTTTCCGCCAACGGCTTTGATTTGATCACAAGTCTGGTAAATATCATCAACGCCAAGAGCGAGGTGACCGAAGCCGTTACCGAGATCGTAAGCGTCGGTATCCCAGTTGTAGGTCAGCTCGATAGTTGGGCCATTTTTATCGTAACCCACAAATACTAGCGAGTAGCGATATTCAGTGTTTTCAAAACGATCTAGGACCTGCATACCCAATACGTTGGTGTAAAACTCAATCGATTTATCAAGATCGGAAACGCGGATCATGGTGTGGAGAAATTTCATATCGCAACCTTCTGTAGGGATGCAGAGCGAGTGAGGGAAGATGTTCGCCCTGAGAAACCATTTTTGATGTGGCTACTATAGCGATGAAGGGGGGCAATAAGAAATTATCAAAAATTATCGATTTGATAACTCAAAGTTATGAACTTATCGGATTTTGATAGCATAGGCTGCAATAGCCAGGGTGACTACAAGAAGTCGTAACCCTGGCTTGTCCAATGGTTGCTAAATTTGATCAACGATAAGCTGGAATATATCCCTGAGCTGCTCGTTATCCATCTTCAGTAAATTGTCACCGATGTACCATTCAATGACCGACTGATCAGGATGTTGGGCTATTTGTGGGTTGCCCAGCCAAATGCCTTTTCGGGTTGCTAACTCTTCACACAACTCCACGGTCTTCTCGTAGCTCAGCGGCAGGATCAAATGCAGCATATTACATTGAGGCTGGGTGGGGTTAACGGCGAGTTGCGGGAACTCAGCGATCAGTGAGTAGATTTCCTGCGTTCTTTCGAACAAAGCCGGCATCATCGCAATGCGCTCATCAAACTGCATGGCGGCTGAAACAACATAAGGGGTTCGGTGATAGACATTACCGCCTTGGCGCTTCATCCACATATCGGCCAACTCAATAAACGCTTTATCCCCCAACAGCATTGAACCGCCAAGCCCGTTGACTCCCTTGTACAAGGATACATAGGCACTGTTAAAGCCGTGGGCAATTTCTTGGTATGATTTCTCGTAATAAGCGGCTGTTTCCCATAGGCGGGCACCGTCCATATGCAGGTGGATATTTTGCAACTGGCAGTATTGCTTGATGTCTCTTAGTTCATCCCACGACGGTAGTTGCCCACCCAATTCTCGCATTGGCAATTCATACAAGGCAGCAGAAATTTCATCTGGCCACGCCTGCAGATCTTTCTTTGTCCATGGCCTGAACATATTACCGACAGGCAGAATGCTGAAACGGTTTTGTAGTTGGTAACCCTGCCTTTCGAAACGGGTGACATGGCTGGACTCATGCATGGCAACAATCGGGTTGCGCTTCTGCCGGCAGACTAGCTCAAGGGCGGTTACCTGAGCCATGGTACCACTGATGACAAATAGCCCAGATTCGAACCCCAATAGATCGGCAACCTTTTTCTCGAACGATTTAATTAGCTCACCTTCGCCATAGATATCATGCTTGATATCGTGTTGCTCACACCATTGAGCCATTTTTTGGAAATGCTCAGCGGGTGACTCATCATGGTTTCCAGGTAGTATGGTATGGCACTGGTTGCGCAAATCCTTGTTCATTGAATGTTCCTTTATTGTGCACTATTCCTACAAGCTATAGGGCTGGTGGCGAGAAGTAAAGGGAGCTGAAAGGGTAGAGTAACTAATGAAAGTAGAGTGAGACTTATCATAATTTATAAAACGTCTCATCTATGAAGCATTTACTTTCCACAGGACTGTGTAGTTTTAACTGTGAGTGGAGGGAATGTATGTATAAGGTTGTCGTCCCGGTTGTTGTTATTTTCACTGTGTTTTTACATGGATGCGCGAACTCTTTATTTTACTATCCAGGATATAGTGAAAGAGAGCAGACTCATGTCCAGTGGTTAGATTCTCACTCTGGAAATGATTTAGCCTATTTGTGGTTATCATCCAAAGCGGCGGAGCCGAAAGGGATCATTGTTCACTTTCATGGCAATAGTGGACACATGGGGGAAACGAAAGAGAAGGTCGATTGGCTCCCGGCCTTTGGATACCATGTCCTTGCTTTTGACTACTCAGGCTTTGGTTTTTCTTCTGGAGCAGCAACAGACAGAGCACTGTATGATGATGCACGAACTGTTTTGGAGCTGACGTCTAAATTAAAGGTTGAGTATCAGTTGCCTGTTTTTGTTGTTGCGACTTCTACGGGAGGAAACGTCTTTCTTCGAGCATGGGCAGATGAACCCGTGGAACTTGATGGCGTGATTATTGATTCATCCTTCCTTAGCTATATCGAAGTTACAGAGCATGTACTTGAACAGTATTTTCTTGGTGAATGGTATGCATGGATTTCAGGTGTTTTAATGCGTGATAGCTATGCGGCAAAGACGGTTATCAACCAGATCCCTACAGTAAAAACGTTGGTTGTACACTGCGAAGAAGATGACATCGTCCCTATCTCCCTTGGTTATGATATTTATGATCAACTTTATGGAGATAAAGAATTTTGGTCATTGCAACAATGTAAACATGCGAGAGGAATAACCCGCGACTTTCCGGAAAACCAATACCGGTTAGTGAGTTGGTTGGAAGGTGCTACCTCAGATATTGAGGTAGCGGGCATTGATTTTATTGGTGGCCAGACAACAGAGTTAAACGCCTTTTAGCTCTAACAAAGTGTGTCCTAAGCCTATATGGTCGGTACGGTTAACCACCTCGAAACCAGCGTCATTTACAATCTCTAGAAAATCATCACTGCGGTAGAAACGACTGTTGCCATTAGCAAGGCATGTGAAATATAGAGATGTCGCATTTAAGCTGTAAGCGGCTGCATCGTATTGCTGGTTATCCCAGAACAGCTCAAGAATGTATACTTTTGCATCTGCAGACATCGATTTCCTGACCAGTTTGAGGATCCTGAGGATTTCCATCGGTGAAAAACAATCTAGAAATTGGCTCATCCACCATACGTCTGCGCCAGTGGGTAGAACTTGCTCAGCATTAAGCATGTTTGCTGGGTAACCTTTGATCCTATCGGAAAACCCTTGAGCTGCGGCGTTTGTCATAGCCATGTCTATTTGCTGAGGCAGATCGATAATCGTTACTTCAACATCAGGGTTATGCTCGCAGCATTGAATTGCCCACTTACCAGTGTTGCCTCCGATATCAAAAATTGTCTTTGGCGCATCATGGAAGATTTTTTCTACGAGTAACGGAAAAGAGCGATCTGAGTAAAAGTGGTCGAAGTTGAACCAGCTTTCTTTTGCTTCTGCCGGTAATCTGGATAGGCCTTCATAGATAGTTGGCCAATCTCCGAGCTCTTTGAGGCCTGCAGGCTTCCCTTCCTTGATCGCTGTGGTTAGGTGCATCATCGCGGCGTAACAGACATCCGCTGTAAAATCCATGTTGGCTTTGGTCATGCCGTCGTTGTTCAGAAAGTAGCCCAGGTTAGCTAGATAATAATTGGGCTTATTCCAGGTAACAATATTTGCACTAAGGGCCATGTCCAAAAGGACTTTTACACCGTATTCAGAAACACTTGTTTGAGAAGATATTTCCTCAGCGTTTAAGCCTTTCTTTCCAGCCTTTTCCAACGCAGATAAAATACCTAGATCACGTAAAGTTCGTGCTGCATGAAAAACAATAGGCGCAAAAGAAAGTTTTTGCGCTTCGGTTTTTGCTTCTAGCGCATTGAATGGGTCATTTTGATATGAGGTCACAAGCTAATCCAACTACTATATGATGATAATCCTTTATTGATCTAAGTCCATTAAGATCAAGATAGACGTTATTCTGTATTAATTTATCGAACTGTTTCAAGTCTTGTTATCATAAAATTGTCATTAATTCATTGCAGGAATCATATATTTCATTTTGTAATCATATTGTTGCTTGTATAAAAAACACCCAATTGGTTTATATGTATTACGATATTAACGCAATGAAAATTGCTATTTGTGATTCATGTAAAACAATGCTACTAGATTGCTGATATATGGTGGTTTTTTTGCTGATGCTTGTATATAGTCCCTTTTGCTAAGCCAGTGAAAACCCGCAAGATATATAGTTTCTTGTATTGTTGAATAGTCAATTGTGCTGAGCGAATATTATTGCCATAGTGGTATTGAAGCCATAATAAGAATCAGTGCCATTTATGGCGGAGAGGCGCAAAATCTCAAAATAGTGAGATAACATATACCCAAAACTCGATTTTAATATTATGATGTTCAAACACATGGATTGTGTATCAGATTATAACTCAAAATAAGAAGTGTAAGACGCAAGGAAGATGAATAACATCCACTTTAATATCGAATCTTGGTTAGCGCTTTCTCCAAGCCTAGAGAGCAAAGAGCAGTGGCGTTTATGGGCCTTGGCTGATCAAGAATGGCCAAAAACTACCAGCTCATTACCTGTTAACGAAATACCTGCGGTATTTCGTCGACGGATGAGTCTGCTGAGTAAACTTGCTATTCAAACAGCGCTATCTCTGGTTAAAAATAACGACATTGATTTTATTGTCTTTTCTAGTCGCCATGGTGAGTTGCATCGAACGGTCAAATTATTGACGGACATCCTGCATGGCGAAGATGCATCCCCGATGGCTTTCTCCCAGTCAGTACATAATACTGCTGCTGGTTTGTTGACCATAGTGTCAAAAAAAGCAATACCCGCCACATCGCTAGCAGCTGGTGAGCACTCTTTGCATTCTGCTCTTATCGAAGCGTCTGCTTACTTGGCCGAAAACCCTGAGCATCGCGTTCTCGTTGTTGATTTTGATCAGCCTCTTCCTGAGCAATATGAAGAATTTGATGAGATGAAGTATCAGGCTTTTGCTCTTGGTATGGTTTTGACTAGTGGAGAACAATGCCATTTGTCATGGCAGGCAGCCCTGCAGGCAAATGTGGAACGTAGTGAAGCATCATTGCCTCAGACTTTGAATGTGATTGCCAAATTAGCGTGTGATGAAACCTCATGGCAGGTAGCCGGACAGCGTTACAGCTGGTTTTGGCAATGTTAGGTTGAGAGGGGTGAAGCATGCTTGGGTCATTACTAAAACGAATTAACAAATTGTGGCGGATAGCTGCCACAGGATTATGCTTTTCAATCTTTGGACTAGGTGCGCTATGCCTTACCTTCGTTGTATTTCCTCTTGTTACATGGTCGGTTAAAGATCAGGTTGTGCGTGAACTGAAAGTACAAAAGGTTATTCAGCAATCATTTGATTTGTTCAGTCGTTTGATGCGCTTTTCAGGTGCGCTTGATTATCAAATTGTCGGAGCAGAAACATTACGCCAAGATGAAAATTGTATTGTGGTCGCCAACCACCCAAGTCTCATTGATTATGTGTTGATTGGCTCCTGTCTTCCTCAGTGTGATTGCATTGTAAAAGCGGCAATTTGGCAGAACCCTTTTATGAAGGGGATTGTAAAAGCGGCAGGCTATATTCCGAACATTAACCCTGAAAGTTTGCTTGATGCTTGCAATGCGCGATTGAGCAGTGGGAACGTCCTATTGATCTTCCCTGAGGGGACGAGAACCACACCAGGTATAGACTCATCATTACAGCGAGGAGCGGCACAGATCGCTGTCCGCTCAGAAGCCGATATCAGGTTAGTTCATATCACAGTAGAACCAAGCTTTCTGACTAAACAATCAAAATGGTATCAAGTTCCTGATAAAAAACCATATTTCCATGTTGAAGTGCAACAGAAAATCAACATAGACCAGTTTGTTCGCGATGGCAGCTCTCCAACAACGGCGGCTAGGCAGTTAAATCGCCATCTAGCGGATGTTCTTTTTCCTAATTAGGAATCAATTACAACTCAATATTAAAAAAGAAGGTTATTGTGGAATCATTACATATAGAACTTAAAAAGCTAATTATTGAAGCGTTAAATCTAGAAGACTTGACGGTAGAAGATATCGATACTCAAGCACCCCTGTTCGGTGAAGGTCTGGGGCTAGATTCTATTGACGCACTTGAGCTTGGTTTGGCTATCAAGAAAACGTACAACATTGTGATTGATGCTGACGATACGAAGACCCGAGAGCACTTCGCTTCTGTGGCTAATCTTGCCGAATTTATTTCTCTGAACAAAGCATAAAAGATATTGGAAGTAAAAGTTTATGAGTGAAGTGAATCGTAGTGAAGTCTTTGAGCAGGTGCGCGATGCACTTGTTGAGCTATTCGAACTGGATGCAGGTGATATTACCCCTGAAGCTAACCTTTATCAGGAGCTTGATCTCGATAGCATCGATGCGGTTGATTTGGTTGTGTATTTGCAAAATGCCACAGGCAAAAAGATCAAGCCAGAAGAGTTCAAGTCAGTACGTACAGTCGATGATGTTGTAGATTCAGTCGCTGAATTACTGCAGCAAGCGTAATGCGCTGGTTGAGTGTTGTTTCGGCCGCAGTTCTGTTTGCTTACCCATTTGCGGTTTACTTTGGTATTCGCCATTGGGGGCTGACTGCTGTCGCTGGCCTTTTGGTCGCGATATTTGCATTACGGTTCTTGTTAGGTACTAAGCTCCCATTGCGCGAACAGCGCTACCTTGCGTTACTGACTGGCGGTGCGGGATTGGTGCTGACATTACTTGGTAGCGTATTTCGCGAGCAGGGTTGGTTGACCATTTATCCCGTTGTGGTGAACGCAGCAATGTTCACTGTTTTTGCTGCCAGTCTGTGGCAAAAACAGACAATCATTGAACGGCTGGCCCGGCTTCAGCACCCCAACCTGCCGCCCAGCGGTGTGGAATATACACGCAATGTCACCAAAGTATGGTGTTGCTACTTCGTGCTTAATGGCCTTATCGCTTTGGTAACCTGTTTTATGCCGTTGCCAGTCTGGACCCTTTATAACGGCCTTGTTAGTTACTTGTTTGCAGGCCTGCTGTTCATTGGCGAATGGCTGGTGAGGCGAAGGGTTCTTCGAAGAGAAATGGATAATGCCCACTAGTCGGGCAGTGGAATCAGGATGAATACCCAACAAAACGATAACTCTACTTTAAACATGGTCAAGTTCAACTCCCTGTCAACTGTCATGATGTCAGTACGACCGGAGGGGATGCAGGTTGCTGACGATGTTGATTGGGCTCAGTTTCAGGTTGATGTAATTGCTGTCAAAGCAACGTTGGATGCTTCGCCATATCAAAGATGGGCTCTTTGTTTTGATGATAGTTATCTTTTTTTAGTCGCGTTTTTGGCATTGGCATATGCCGAAAAAGAGATTGTTCTACCGGGTAATCATCAACCTTCTGCTTTAGAGGAGTTGGTTGATCAGTTCGATGCGATGCTGCATGACCATTCTGACAATAAGCCACTGGATATCCCGGAGGTGCAGTTGCCGCTGAGCCAAACTGATACCTCATCGCAGGATTTTTTGTTTGAAGCCCTGAGGCTTAGTCACCATAAGGTCACTCTGTTTACTTCAGGTTCGAGCGGAACGCCAAAAGCGATTGTGAAAACACTGGCCAATATTGATGCTGAGATCTGCCACCTCGAACAGGTTTGGGGCGATCAACTCAATGGGGCCTCAATCGTCAGTACGGTTTCACATCAGCATATTTACGGGCTTTTGTTCCGTGTCTTATGGCCTCTTTGTTCTGGTCGCCCATTTAGTCGTAAGGATTTCAGTTATCCCGAGCAAGTGGTAGATGCATCCGACAACAACACTATTTTGATCTCCAGTCCTGCATTGCTCAAACGACTGGAATATCAGCTTATCGATACACCATATCGCGCTATTTTTTCGTCTGGTGGGCCTTTGAGTTTGGATATTGCACACCAGACTCAATCGATGTTTGAACAACTCCCCATAGAAGTTTTCGGTAGTACCGAAACCGGGGGAATTGGGTATCGACAGCAAAAGGCTACAGATACGCCTTGGAAGAAATTCGATGTGATCGATTTGGCATTGAATTTGGACGGTTGCCTGCAGTTGAAGTCGCCCTATCTTGAAGCCAAAGATTGGTACCAAACCACTGATCTGTGCGAAATCTTGGGGTCGGATCATTTTCGTGTGATGGGGCGTAGCGACAGGGTTGTAAAGGTAGAAGAAAAACGGATATCTCTGGTTGAAGTTGAACGCCATCTTTGCAGTCTAACGTGGATAGAAGAAGCGGTTGTGCTGCCGCTAGAAGAGTCAAACCGTTTGGTTATTGCATCGGTGATTACGTTGAGCAAGGAAGGGCAAGAGAGTCTTGCCAAGTTGGGCCGGGGAAAATTGGGGCTAACTATCCGGCAGGCTTTGAGGCAATGGGTGGAGCCCGTTGGGATCCCTCGACGTTTCAGAGTTGTTGACGAGATCCCACAAAACAGCCAAGGCAAACATCAAGTTAGAGAGTTACACAAGCTATTCATCGATTGAATGATTTGAATAGCAAGGAAGATGAGTGAGACGGCATTATGAGTAGGCCACAAAGTAAGCCAACAGTAATTTCACAGCGCCAGGAAGGTGATATCGCAGAGCTAGTATTGCGCATTGACCCTCATCTTGCAGACTTTGAAGGGCATTTCCCTTCTTACCCAATCTTACCAGGCGTTACCCAAATAGATTGGGCGGTATATTTCGGTGAACGTGTTTTGGGTACACCCACTGTTTTTGCAGGCATGGAAGTTATTAAATTTCAAGAACCTATTCAGCCCAATAAAGATGTTCTGCTGACCCTATCTTGGAACAGTGAAAAGGGGAAACTGCAGTTTAGCTATACATCGAAAGGCGAAGAAACAGATGTGACCCATTCATCAGGACGAATTGCCTTGGATAAAGCGATATGACGACCTTTCATCCCTGTTTTTTGATCCCCTGTTTTAACCATGGTGCGACTGTACAAGGGGTCGTTGATGCGTTACTGCCTTATCGCTATCCAGTGATCATTGTCGATGATGGCAGTAATGAGGAAACGAAAGCCTTTTTGGCTTTGCAGGCCCAGCGAGAAAATGTCAGTGTCATTACTTTACCTGAGAATCAGGGCAAAGGTGGAGCCGTTATTGCCGGCCTTTATGAAGCGTTTCGAAGAAGCTTCACCCATGCGATTCAAATCGACGCTGATGGTCAGCATGATCTGGGCGCATTACCAACTCTAATCGAGGAGTCTGCTACACATCTGACGTCTTTAGTCTCCGGACAACCTGTCTATGATGAGTCCGTACCGAAATCAAGGTTGTACGGACGTTATGTGACCCATTTCTGGGTTTGGGTCGAGACGTTGTCTTTTGATATCAAAGATAGCATGTGTGGTTTTCGTTCTTACCCAATAGGTAAAACTATCCGTGTTCTTGAAAAGCATCCTGCGATAGGTCGAAGGATGGATTTTGATGTTGAGATCATGGTGCGCATGCATTGGGCTGAATGCGATATTCGATTCATTCCTACCCAAGTGATCTACCCTGAGGGGGGGATCTCACACTTCGATAGTTTTAGAGACAATGTCAAGATAAGCGCTATGCATACGCGTTTGTTCTTTGGCATGTTGCCAAGAATACCGGCTTTATTTAAGCGAAACCACCGTCAGCAACACCATTGGTCTGCCCGTAAAGAGCAAGGGACGATAATTGGGATCAAGCTGTTGCTATTTGTATATTCAGTACTTGGCCGTAGGGCGTTTGATTTACTGTTGAAACCAGTTATTGCTTATTACCACAAAACGGGAAAGCAAGCTCGAATCGCATCTGAAGATTACCTGCAACGCTTAGTTGCCTACGCCCAATCAAAGGGCCATTCAGTACCAGATAACCTCAATAGTTACCGCCATTTACTGTCTTTCGGTCATACCATGCTGGACAAACTTGCAGCTTGGCGCGGTGATTATACCTTTGAAAACTTAACCATCCACGGTAAGGAACATTTCGATAAAGTGGCAGCCAGACAACAAGGTATCGTTGTGTTAGGTTCTCATCTGGGCAACCTTGAACTTTGTCGGGCACTTGGCCGCCAATATGACAACGTAAAAATAAATGCACTTGTTTTTACCGAGCACGCCGAGCGTTTTAACAGCGTGATGAAGGCTGTGAATGCTGATTCAGAACTGAATCTTATCCAGGTGAGCCAACTTGGACCTGATACCGCGATTTTGTTGCAGCAAAAGTTGGAGCAAGGAGAGTGGGTTGTCATTGTTGGGGACCGCACCTCTGTGACTAAGGAGCAGAGGGTGGTTTGGGCTGACTTTTTGGGGCAACCGGCACCATTTCCTCAAGGGCCTTTCATGTTAAGTGCTGTACTTAAGGCTCCTGTTTACTTGCTATTTGGCCTTAGGGACGAACAGCAGTCATCTCCACACTTCAATGTGTATTTCGAACCATTCAGTGACCAGATACATTTGCCACGTCTACAAAGAGAGCAGGCTTTAACTGCCGTTGTAAACCAATACGCCAAGCGTTTGGAGGCATATACCCTTCAGGCACCTTTGCAGTGGTTTAATTTTTTTAATTTCTGGCAGCTAAGTGAGACTCATAATGCAAGACAAAGTACAGAATCCCGTTAAATTTGGTGCCGAGCGCCTGACGATTGAAGATGTTGCGGCTGTTGCTCAAGGCGCATCCGCGGAAATGAATTCTAGCCCTGAGTTCACGGCAAAGATTGATCGAGGCGTCGCCTTTCTAGAGCGCCTGTTGAAAGAAGAGGGCGTGATTTACGGCGTTACCACTGGGTACGGGGATTCCTGTACGGTTGCAATCCCAACGAACCTTGTTGATGAGCTACCGCTTCACCTGACCCGTTTCCATGGCTGCGGACTAGGTGATGACCTCACCCACCAGCAGGCAAGGGCGGTTCTAGCTACCCGGTTGTGCTCTTTGTCTCAGGGGGTATCTGGTGTTACCCATGATTTACTGAATCAAATCGTTACCTTGATAAATAAAGATATAACCCCGCGCATTCCTCAGGAAGGCTCTGTCGGCGCGAGCGGCGATCTTACTCCGCTTTCTTATCTGGCTGCGGCTTTGATTGGAGAGCGGGAAGTCATCTATCAAGGGGAAATTAAGCCGACAGCTGCTGTGTTTGCAGAGTTGGGCATAACACCCATAAAGCTTAAGCCCAAAGAAGGGCTGGCACTGATGAACGGGACGTCGGTAATGACGGCGCTAGCTTGTCTTGCCTACAAGCGTGCAGAGTATCTCGTCCAGCTATCGACGCGGATCACGGCCATGGTATCTCTAGGGATGCAAGGCAATGATTTCCACTTTGACGAAGCGCTGTTCGCGGTGAAACCACATCCAGGCCAGCAACAAATTGCCCAGTGGTTGAGGGCTGACCTTCAGGCAGAAAGGCCGCCAAGCAATAGTGACCGTCTTCAAGACCGCTACTCCCTGCGTTGCGCTCCACATGTACTAGGCGCAGTGCAAGATAGCCTTCCTTGGTTACGCCAGCTGATTGAAAACGAATTGAACAGTGCCAATGATAATCCAATCATCGATGGCGATAACGAACGTGTGCTTCATGGTGGTCATTTCTACGGCGGCCATATCGCAATGGCCATGGATACCCTGAAAACCGGCATTGCCAACATTGCAGACTTGTTAGATCGCCAGATGGCTCAGTTAATGGACTACAAGTTCAACAATGGATTACCGTTTAACCTGACCGGCGCAGAAGGTGAACGAAAGCCGATCAACCATGGCTTCAAAGCTGTTCAGATAGGTATCTCAGCATGGACGGCAGAGGCTCTCAAACACACCATGCCTGCCAGCGTGTTTTCTCGTTCGACCGAATGTCACAACCAAGACAAAGTAAGTATGGGCACGATTGCCTCACGAGATTGCCTGAGAGTGCTTGAGTTAACGGAACAAGTTGCCTCTGCTTCATTACTCGCGGCAACGCAGGCTCTTGAGCTTCGTAAGATCCACGATCAGCTTGATGACAAGCATATGAGCCTTGCCTTGAAAACCATGAATGAACTGATACTGAGTGAGTTTGATTTTGTGCGTGAAGACCGTCCGCTAGAGCAGGATCTGAGGCATTTCATGGCGCGTATACAGCAACAGCATTGGGCGCTTTATGACGAGATTGAGGGGTAGTGTATGAGTGGAGAAACACATTTTCTGTACGCTGAAGTCTCCATGGTGACCTCGTTTCAAGATGCCGACCCGATGGGGGTTGTGTATCACGGAAACTATTTCCGTTTTTTTGAAGAGGCTCGTCGCGTATTGATGAACAAGCTTAGCTATGGCTACAGGGAAATGCAGGATTCTGGCTTTATGTGGCCAATTATCGATACCCGTGTGAAATATGTCAGACCTATTCCGTTTAACCATGAAATAAAGGTGAAAGCCACCCTGAAGGAGTGGGAAAACAGATTGCGGGTGGATTATATGATCATGGATGCATTGACTGGTGAACGCTTGACCAAGGCTCACACTATGCAGGTGGCTGTCAGGATAGATGATGGAGAAATGTGTTTTGCCTCCCCTGCGGTATTTACAGACAAAGTTGAGGCTTGGTATGCGTCAACACTCTAAGCAGGTATGTACCGGTTTGGGTACGCGGTTTATAAACTATGTTAAGCCTCTCAGTATGCTGTCGTTGATCGTATTTTCTGTTGCTGGACATACCGTTACGCTTGAAGGTCTGCAAGAGCAGTTATCAAGCCAACCAATTGTTAGGGGACACTTTACGCAATTGCGAAGCATGGAGATGCTCAAAGCGCCATTGGAGTCTGCTGGCGAGTTTCTATTAGCTAAGGACATGGGTTTACAGTGGAACCAAACTGCGCCTTTCCCGGTCAAGTTGGTACTAACTGAAAGCAAACTGAGTCAGCAGTTTGGCGGTGGTGAAACCCAGGTCGTCGCTGCTGAAGATAACCCGATGGTGTTTTACTTCAGCCATGTGTTTCTCTCTTTGTTTAGTGGGGATACCAGCGAGCTCAATGCTCAGTTTGATATGTCTTTATCCGAGACGGACAACAGCGGGGGGTGGACATTGGTGCTCACGCCAAAATCGGCACCACTCAATGCTGTTTTTCAAACTATTGAGCTATCAGGCTCGCAATATATCAATGAGCTGACACTAAAAGAGGTACGTGGAGATCAGACCGAAATTACCTTCTTTGATCAAGCGGTCGCTGAGCCGATTTTAACTGCGGAAGAAAGTCGTGGCTTCAAGATTTAATTTGGCTATCTTTTGGCTATTGATTATGTTGGGGGCGATCGGCAGCTTATGGGCCGAAATGGCCACTCGGAATCAATCGGTCGTTGAGACTAACTTATTTGCGTTATTACCTGATAGCCAACAGGATCCTGCGGTTGAAACCGCTTTTGAGCAGGTTGCAGGCAGTTTGGGTGAGAAAGTGTTGTTTGTGGTTGGTGGCAAGGATAAGCCCGTGCTGTTTGAAGCCGCAGAGCAACTTATCAACCAGCTTCGCAATATAGGTATGTTTTCTGATGTTACTGGGCAAGTGACTCAGTCCCAGCAACACCAATGGGCAGAGTTTATGTTCCCTAGGAGAGCGAATCTTCTGACATCAGAGCAGCAAATTATGCTGAGGGAACAGCCACAACAGGCGATAGACAATGCCCTGGCGAAGGTCTACAACCCATTTTCGGGGGTGACAAGCCGTGAACTCGAAGCCGATCCATTCCTGTTATTCCGCGATTATTTGACCGAGTTAGGTCAGCTGTCAGGTAATGTCTCGTTGGAAAACGGCTTTTTGACGACGGCCTACAATGGAGACACTTATGTCTTGATATCTGCAGATCTGGCCGGATCGCCTTACAGCCTGAGGCTTCAACAACAACTTCCTGAGCTGGAAACCCTTGAAGCGAATCTCCGAGCGCAATATGACGTTGACCTACTGCATACCGGTGTCATCTTTTATGCCGCTCATGGTACTGAAAGTGCAAAAGGAGAAATCAGCACCATTGGTTTAGGCTCGTTAGTTGGAGTGCTGACTTTACTGCTGGTGGTCTATCGAAGCGCAACACCTTTGATGTTGGCGATGCTCTCGATTGGATGCGGATTGGTTTTTGCTTTTTCTTTGTCTATCGCTGTCTTTGGTCAAGTGCATATTTTCAGCTTGGTATTTGGCGCAAGCTTGATCGGTGTCTCTATAGATTATGCTTTCCACTTTTTGACCGAACGCCTTGCTGCTGGATGTGATTGGAATGCTCGGCAGGGCTTGAAGCACATTCTGGCAGCAATTTCATTGGGGTTATGCATGAGCCTGATTGGCTATGCCTGCATGATGGTAGCGCCGTTTCCGGGTTTAAGACAGCTATCATTCTTTTCGGCCGCTGGACTTGCTGCAGCATACGCTACGGTTGTTTGCTGGTATCCGCTGCTTGCTGCCAAGCCCAGCCGTCATGTCGAACTGCCAATGCGTAACGGAATGACGATGTGGCTAGCCTGTTGGAATAATCGTCATGTTCGAACCGTGTTGCCTGCAGCGATGTTGCTATTTGCTGGAATTGGACTTTATCAAGTGCAGTACGATGATGATATTCGTCAGCTACAGGCGCTACCAAGCGATTTGAAACAGCAAGAAGAGCAGATAAAACAGATCACAGGGCTGGGGAACAGCCAACAGATGTTGTTGGTAAAAGCATCCAATGAACAAGCTTTGCTCGAACAGTTGGAGTGGGTTGGCAGGCAACTAGATCCGCTTGTAGAAAATGGTGTGATCGAAGGATATACCAGTATCCATCAATATATCCCTTCTATTAAGCAGCAGGCAGATAACTTCCAACTTATTGAAACGCTTTATCATCATCAAGGCCAAGAGTTAGTAGGTAGGCTCAACCTTGGGCGAAGCGTTGAACTGGAAACAGAATTTACGCCAATTACGCTGGATTCATTTCTTCAGTCATCACTTGCCAATCAGCTGCGTTTCTTATGGCTTGGTAATATTGATGGGCAGGAAACGACTGCTGTTCTGTTAAAAGGGATACATGATGCAGACGGCATCAGCCTGCTTGCGGATTCCAGCGAAGGGGTGACATATCTGGATAAAACCCAAGAGCTATCAACGATCTTTGCTGACTACCGACAGCGCATTTCACTGTTATTGTGCATAGCCCTTGGGGTTATTGGGGCACTGCTCAGCTGGCGGTATGGTATAGCCAAGGGATTTAGGGTGATGCTGCCTCCTGTGATTGCCTGCTTTGTGGGTATTGCTATCACCGGTTATATGGGCAGTACGCTGAACATCTTCAACTTGCTCGGGTTGTTTTTGATCTTGGGGATAGGGATTGACTATACCTTGTTCTTTGCAGAGCAGTCGAAAACTCACAGCACGTTATTAGCTATTACCTTATCTGCAATTACCACAGTACTCTCTTTTGGATTGTTATCTCTTAGCGAAACACAAGCCATTCATAGCTTTGGTATCACGGTGCTGACGGGTATTTTTACTGCGTGGCTATTGGCCCCGTTATCGTTAAAACACCCCAATAGGGAGCCTTTAGGATTCACCGATGAAGTTAAGTATTAATCCTTATATTGGTTTAAAGCGCGTTTTGGCTATTGGCTTTTTTGTCATCGGCTTGCTGGGGTGTGCGAATCAGGTCACGACTGTTCCAACTGAAAACTGGCAGGTGGAAATCGCCCCCGATGTATGGGTGTCCATGCCGGAGCCCTCAGATCTTGGGTATACGCTAGATGCCAGCCAATTGATTTCGGCGAAATGGCAAGGGCAGACCAATCAACTACCGGTTCAACTCCAAGTTAATGAAGACAAACTGGTTTTAGTCGGCTTTTCGTCCTGGGGGACGAGGATATTAAGTCTGGAATATCAAGATGATAAAGTCGATAGCCAGATTCTTGCTGGCATCGACAGTCAAGAAATCATGCCGGAGAAGATCCTGTTTAACTTAATGCTGACACTATGGCCTACTGAATCATGGGAACAGCCATTATCAAATATTGGCTGGACATTAGTCGACACTCCCAAGCACCGACAACTGCTTAATGAGAATGGTGAGGCGGTCATTGATATTCAATATAGCGCGATGCCACATCTTGAAGGTGAAATCCTGTTCTCGGATAACAAGCTGGGATACTTTATTTCAATAAAAACGTTAACTTATGAACAATAAAGAGTGAAACGTCACAATGGAAAAAACTAACTCAACATATCACTCAGCTCCAATCTATATCCATGGTTGTGGTTTTCACTCTGCATTGGGATGGACCAATGAGCAAATTCATCCTCGGTTAAGCCAGGGGGAATCGCCGGATATGCGCCAAGTGTCTGGCTGGTTGAATAATGGCTCAGACACCGTTGTCGGTCAGGCCGCTGGTGCATTGCCGGCTTTACCAGACAATCTTGGCCGTTATGAAACCCGCAATAATCAACTTGCCCTTTCTGCCTTACTGCAAATCGAACAATCAGTGGTACATGCGATTGAGAAGTACGGTGCTGATCGAGTAGCAGTCATTGTCGGAACCAGTACATCGGGGATTGCTACCGGTGAGAAAGCCCTCGAAGAACTCTTTGATAATGGAAGTTTCCCTGCTAGCTACCACTATCGCCAGCAGGAAGTCGGCAATTTAGGTGAATTTGTTGCGGACTACTTTGGTATACATGGTCCGGTGTATACCGTATCAACGGCTTGCTCTTCAAGCGGCCGCGTCTTCCTTTCGGCTAAGCGGTTACTTAATGCAGGCATTGTCGACGCTGTTGTTGTCGGAGGGGCGGACTCTCTGTGTAAGTTGACGCTTAATGGCTTTAATGGCCTTGAGGCATTATCGGATGTGTTGTGCACACCATTTAGTGAGCACCGCAAAGGCATTAACATCGGTGAGGCGGCTGCTTTTATGCTGTTATCTCAGGATAGAACAGATTCAGTAGAGGATGCTCCTGCTATTGCCTTCTTAGGAGGAGGGGAGAGTTCAGATGCCCATCACATCTCAGCGCCTCACCCAGAAGGAGAGGGAGCCGAAACTGCGATGAGAAAAGCGTTGGCTGATGCAGGACTCGCGCCTGGGGATATTGGATACATCAATGCACATGGCACCGCGACACCACTGAATGATGCGATGGAATCGAAAGCCATACATCGAGTTTTTCAAAATGCGGTGCCGGTCAGTTCGACGAAACCTCTCACCGGACACACACTCGGCGCAGCAGGGGCTGTTGAGGCTGCAATTTGCTGGCATATTTTACGTTATGGGCTTGAACTACCTATACAGAAGCGTCGCCATGACCAAGATCCAAGCTTGGCCCCTATTACCTTGGTGGAAGCGGGAATGCGCCTTGAAACTTCTGCCGTCTTGAGTAATTCCTTTGCCTTCGGCGGTAACAATGTCAGCCTGATTTTCGGTTACACCCATTTCGGATACACCCATGAATAATATTCCACACTTCCACCAGTTGTTGCCTCATGAGTCGCCGATGGCGCTGGTGGATGAGTTAGTTGATGTCGGTGAACTTCATATACATTGCCGAACCACTATTACATCCCAATGCCCTTTCTTTAATCAGGAAAGTCGCAATGCACCTGGTTATGTCGGTATTGAATTCATGGCGCAGTCAGTGGCGGGTTGGTCTGGTTACCATGCCTGGTTGAAAGGAGACAAGTCCCCTATCGGTTTCTTGTTGGGAAGCCGACGTTATCAATCCATGTGTAGTGATTTTAAAGAGCATGATGTGTTGGATATCTATGCAGAACAAATAATGGAAAACCTCGGTATGGCGGTATTCTCATGCCGTATTGAGTGTCAAGGGAAGGTGATTGCGTCAAGCCAACTGAACGTCTACGTGCCATCCCAGCAAAAATTAGATCAAATGTTAAATAGGACCCATTCATGATGAGACAGGTTTTAGTGACTGGTGCAAGCAAAGGCATAGGACGTGCAATTGCAACACAGCTTGCAAAAGATGGATTTACCATCGTTGTCCACTATATGAGCGATGAAGCTGGTGCTGCAGCAACATTACAAGAAATAAATGCTGCGGGTGGAAATGGGCGCTTGATTCAGTTTGATATCAGTAACCGCGAACAATGTCGTGAAAGGCTAGAGCAAGATATCACGGAAAATGGCGCCTATTATGGGGTTGTCAGCAACGCAGGCATTACGCGAGATACGGCTTTTCCAGCAATGACAGAAGAAGAGTGGGATGGGGTTATCCATACCAATCTCGATAGCTTTTACAACGTACTTCACCCGTGTGTTATGCCGATGGTAAGACTGCGTAAAGGGGGGCGTATCGTTACCCTGGCATCGGTATCAGGAATGATGGGTAACCGCGGCCAGACTAACTACAGTGCAGCGAAAGCTGGCGTGATCGGTGCGACAAAGGCATTGGCTCTCGAAATGGCCAAGCGCAAAATTACGGTTAACTGCGTTGCGCCGGGATTGATTGATACCGGTATGGTCGACGAAACAGTCAAAGAGCATGCGTTGCCGCAGGTGCCAATGCGCCGAATGGGGCAACCGGAAGAAGTGGCGGGATTAGTGAGCTATCTAATGTCGGATAATGCCGGATATATCACCCGTCAGGTAATTTCAGTCAATGGAGGTTTAGTATGAAGCGTCGTGTCGTCGTGACTGGAATGTCCGGGGTTACCGCATTTGGTAATGATTGGCAAAGTGTAGAGCCCAAACTAAGAGCTTGTGAGAATGCTACGCAGTATATGCCGAGCTATGAACAATACAATGGGCTGAATACCAAATTGGCAGCGCCGATTGATGACTTTGAGTTGCCCAAGCATTACACCCGCAAGAAAATTCGTGGTATGGGACGCGTTTCTCTGCTTTCAACGGTCGCCAGTGAAAATGCCCTTAAACAGAGTGGGTTGCTGGAATGTGAAGCCTTGACGGATGGCCAGACGGGGATTGCTTATGGCTCATCTACCGGCAGTACTTCTGCCGTTGGTGCATTCGGGGTGATGTTGAATGAAAAAGATACCAAGGCGATCACAGCAACGACGTATGTTCAGATGATGCCTCATACTGCGGCGGTTAATGTCGGATTGTTTTTTGGCTTGCGCGGGCGGGTTATTCCGACCAGTAGTGCTTGTACCTCAGGAAGCCAGGCGATTGGGTATGCTTATGAGGCGATTAAGCACGGTTACCAGACTGCGATGGTTGCTGGCGGTGCAGAGGAACTTTGTCCTACTGAGTCAGCGGTGTTTGATACATTGTTTGCTACCAGCCTGAGGAATGATGACCCTAAATCAACGCCACGACCTTATGATATCGACCGTGATGGTCTTGTCATTGGTGAAGGGGCGGCAACCTTTGTGCTTGAGGAATATGAACACGCTGTAGCGCGTGGGGCAACAATCTATGCAGAAATTGTTGGCTTTGCGAGTAATTGTGATGCTGCCCATGTGACCCAGCCCCAGAAGGAAACCATGCAACTCTGTATGGAGATGGCATTGAAAGATGCTGACCTACCACCTCAAGCAATTGGATATATCTCAGCGCATGGTACTGCCACGGATAAAGGTGATATTGCGGAAACCAATGCGACAGCTGAAATCTTTGGTGATAATGCACCGATAAGTTCGCTGAAAAGTTATCTCGGTCACACGCTTGGAGCCTGTGGAGCAATTGAAGCATGGTTAAGTATTGAAATGATGCGCTCTGGTTGGTTCTGCCCAACACTGAATTTGGATAAGCTAGATGAACGTTGTGGGAATCTTGATTATATCAGGGGAACAGGTAGAGAAATCGATTGCCAATATTTGATGAGCAACAATTTTGCCTTTGGTGGTATTAATACATCGATTATTTTCAAGCGTTGGCAGGATTAAGGTTCGAACTTAAGCTGACATTTTACAGCCCTGCAATATTGCAGGGCTGTATGTATATTAACTATTAATTTGATAATAGCTCTCTTTGGATGTCACTATTTAAGTTTGCCACCCAGCCATTGTATTTTCTGTGAATGGTTCCTTTATCAGCATTATACTTCATGTTATCGCTATCATTATAGGTAATGTCATAGCTCTCTTCATGGAGAGTGATATTGACAGCAACGTAGTGAGTTCTTACATGAATTTTTGCGATCAGTTTATCTTCTGATTCTTTCTCGATTTGCCAACCTCGAACAAGTCCTGCTTTAGTAATTTTTTTTATGAGCTGCTGTGTGGAAATAGGCTCATGAAGAGGCTGGTTGAGAACAGGTTCGGGTTTAGCAGCATAGCTTATAGTGGAAAAGCCTAATAATAGTGTTAAAAGTAGGTATTTAATAGCTTTCATTTTTGGATATATCCTTATATGGAGAGTTGTGGTTCGAGATAGACTCTATTAATGATATGAGAAATTTCATATTCAACATTTTCATTGTTCAAATGCAATAAATGATTATCGTATAATATTTTTAATAATTTTGTTGGTGCGTATGTTTCATTCCCAACAATCTCGACATGTCCGGCCTTAACCGTAAGGGCTTTAACATTTGTCGGTTTATCTGTCATCGGGTTAGATTGTTCGTCTAAACTGAAAACAAAGTCATCTTCTATACAGTGCCCAGTATTATCAAACGTTCTGCAACTTTTTTCTTCATCGGTTTTGATAAGCAAGTGCTCGGTGACAGAAGGAACCAGGTCACCGGGATGATTGACGAAGTACGAAGAAGGTGTGATTTGGCGGTATTTATTTCCAGTAACGGCGTAGCAAATCAGGTCGACCATGCCAAAGCTGAAAATCCTTAATGGTTCTATCCCGCAATGCGAGGAGGCAGTGATCCCATTAAAGGGTGAAGATATTGTGGTTAAATGAATATCATGAGCTTCAACTCGAATGTTATCATTTCGATTGGCTATCAACGATCTTCTTGAAATTAACCCGCCTTGGCTATGACCGATAATATTAATGGTTTGGTCTGGAATTGATACCGCCAGTTCGTTTATTGCTTGTGCCAAGTTTCCAGATACAACCTCTAAGTCATCCCGGTCATTATATTCAAAGCAGACGGCTTGCTGTTCATTAAAATTGTAGACATCGGCTAGTGCACGGAACTTACCTGCAGAAGAGAAGCAACCATGGACAAGAATAGTGACAGGCATATCAGGTGATATTTGAATAGAGTTATCTTTCGAGTTGGCGCATTTCTTCAGTCCGTCGATATTCAGTGTGATTTTATCTGTTATCGACTGGTTACTTGATTGGGTTGAGTCGCTTAGTTTAACGCTGTTTAAATTAGCAGTAGTACAACCTGTCAAACTTAGTAGCACAGGAATTAAGTAAAAATATGGTTTTAATCTAGCGCCTTGAAACCGTAAAATTTCCATCCACCTCAGTCCTACAAGCTGTCGTGACAATAATTCTCATAATCTTATCTATTCCTTCTATAGTAATACTCATGCTATTTATAGATCAATAATAATATGATGTAATTAGGGTTATTGCAGGGTTGTTATTTCACATAAGAAGATAATGAGTATGATTAAAAGGAATTTTTCATTTCAAGTCTTATTTGTATGTTTTTTTCTCGTCTGTCATTTTCCGGCGCATGCTGTTGAGCTTGCGGTATCTGCTGGTAAAGGACCTCAGTTTGGGGAAGATTATACAAATTCACTGTTAGCAATGGATGTAATTTTCTCTGATTGGCAACGCAGTGACGTACAAAGAATCAGTTTTGGTGCAAGTGTCACACATTTGAAGGCTGATACTAAAGGACATGATGATGACCTTATTGCATTGAGTGTATTCCCAGAGTTAAAACTATTTGCGGAAAGGTTTGGCCATCGTTGGTTTTTTCAGGTTAGGGCACTTGGCCCCACCTGGCTGAGTGAAAAGCAATTTGGTGAAAGGGAGCAGGCCATGCACTTCGCGTTTTTGGCTCAAGTGGGTGGAGGGGTGTACTTTGGCGAGGGAAATCGCGGCTACTTCAATGCCTTTTATCGTCATTTCAGCAATGCTAATTTGAAAAAGCCAAATGATGGCTTTGATGTACCGCTTAATTTTTCTGTAGGCTATCGATTTTAGCGTTAGAAAAACAGGCAGCAGAAGTACTGCCTGTTTTCTTACCCCTTCATTGTTTGAATAACTTTATCCGGGAAGCCAAAGTACTTCTGCGCTCCGTCGTTGTCGAGCAATAGGCAGCTGGTGGAAGCGGCAATATAGGCTTTGTCATTGGTGGTGTAGATCACCGTGGCCTGGGCGAGCTTTTCGGTAAACAGCTTATTGATGTACTTAGTGTATTCTTTCTCACTTCCTACGA
Source organism: Photobacterium sp. AWH4_225 (assembly GCF_056158405.1). Taxonomy (NCBI): domain Bacteria; kingdom Pseudomonadati; phylum Pseudomonadota; class Gammaproteobacteria; order Vibrionales; family Vibrionaceae; genus Photobacterium; species Photobacterium sp. AWH4_225. The sequence goes on from NZ_JBSWTF010000004.1 coordinate 2,033,484, forward strand.
AGGGCTCATCAATGATGATGATGCCTTGGTCACAGCTACCGAGCCCCAGCGCCATTCTAATCAGTTGCTGTACGCCATTAGGAAGCTGCTGGACAAACTCTGTCGACATCTGGGTTTGAAGGCCATCGGGTAGCCATGGACCTAGGTTGAAAAACTCAATGGTTTCTTCCATCTGCTTGGTTGAAATGACGCCATCATGAATGATGAAGTTCGATTCCAGCGTACCATCAAAGATATGCAGTTCGAACGGTATGTAGTTGATCGCTTTTCTATAACGAAAGTTGTTGAACTGCTTGATGTTATAGCCATCGAGCAGAACGTTTCCCTGATACTTTTCTTCCAGGCCGGCCAGAATGGTAAGTAAGGTTGTTTTCCCTGATCCCGAGCCACCGGAAATGGAAATCTTATCCCCGGCCTGAGCGCTGAAAGCGAGATTGGTTAACCCTGTTGCGGCTCCTTGGTGACGGTGGGTAAGCCCGGAAATGGCGATATTGCCCTTGAACTGACGGATAGGCGGGCTGCTTTCCAGTGAATGGCGGTCATCGTTGAGTGACATCAGCGCATTGATTTGAGCACTGGCTGACTTGATGGTTTTGAACTTGGTGAGCGAGTTGTAGATCCCCATGATAGGGCCAAGTGCCTTCCATACCAAAATAATGATAGCTAGCATGGCACCGGCGTCTGTTTCGCCGGACATCACACCAAAAACGGCAGTCACAATACTGGCAGTACCAATCGCTTGGATTAATCCTTGTCCCATCGCTTGGATTTTACCATTGGTGACCGACACGCCTTTGGCATCGTCTAGGCTTTGGCCGTGAGCAGCTTGGAAGCGTGAGCGGATCACCCTGATCAAAGGGAGTCCTTGGAGGCTGCCGATATTTCTTAGCAGCTCGTTCCACTGGTAGGACACCATGGCGTTAGCCCGGGAGCTTCTGGCCGTAGCTTGGTTGTAGATATAACGGGCATAGACACAAAAGAACAGCATAAGGGCAATCCCCGCCAAGACGGTTAGTGCCGCAGAGCCGGATATGATGGTGATCGCCATGATAAAGATGATCACAAAGGGCATATCGAAGTAACTGAGAGATGATTCTGCCGTTACCAGTTTTCGGAACTGGTCAATATCTTTCAGCCTTGCTAATTGCGAAGAGACACCTGCCGATGATGTCATCGAATAGGGGAGCCACAGCAATTTGCTGATAACGTTTTGCGAAATGTGGGTTGCGAGATCTTTCCCCGAAGTGGCTAAAATATTCATTCGCATTCGCTTGAAAGCGTACTCGGATAAGGCGAGAAAAACCGCAAACCCGGTTAGCCAAAACAGTGTAGTCTGTGAACCTGAACTGAGGGCAAAGCTATAAACCCCCATGATAAAGAAGGGTTGCATCGCACCTAATACGTTGATGATCAGACTCAGCAGCAACAGGCTTTTGATTTCATTGTTGTACCGGTAGAACGCGTATTTAATCCAGTTGGATTTGTCTTGCGATTCAGGCGGTGGTTCACGGAAAATCTTTGAGTAGCTTGAAATTTCACAGACTGTGCAGCTATCAGTGGTTAGCGGGTGTTCAATGAGGACGTTGTTGCGATAGTCGAACAGTTTCGCTTGGCCGTTTTCGATGCCAAGAAAAATAGTACAGACATTGTCAAACTGGACAAATGCGGGAGTTGAGACCTCTGTAAGCTGCGCCATGCTGGCGAGTTGCCGTACCTGGCATTCGTAGTCTAAGCGCCTTAAAGTACTGGCAAAACTGTCTACATCACGGGCTTTGGGGACAAAGGCATCACTGAGGATCTCCGGCGTCCCTTCCCACTGCAAAGTGACAAGGGTATAGGCGAGCCCCAATAGCGTCGGAGAGGTTTTGTAACGCTGCTTGAACTTGGCAGAGCCAAAGTCGCCTAGCCGCTCGTCAGTATTGCTGAAATCGATTAGTACACTCATGCGACGATCCTTGAAACAAGTTTATGACTAACCAAGCGAGGATCTGAATGTCCCAGTTTGTTGCTCGCTATAACACAGATGAAATTATTCGTTTTCGGGGTAATGCAAGCTAACAGCAAGCGGCCAAACTCTTCGTTGTAAACCATGTCGATATCATCAATCAGCAATACGCGTTTGTTGCTGAGCAGAGCCCTGACAATGAGCAATGCAAAGAGTACCTGGCGCGAAAATGGCAGCTGGCTGTGGCTGGATATTTTGGTGTAAAAACCGTTTTTGAGGCCATCGATCTTTTGTTTGATCGCCAGGTTTTCACATAGGGAAAACGCAGCGCTGTTAAGGTGCGGCTGAAAGCAGGTCAGATTATCTATGATGGTTCCCTCAACGAGCGAGGCGTTTTTATCCACTTTGATGACATTATTCCGCCATTGGCTATAATCAATCTCGCTAATGTTTTTGTCGCCAAGCGTTACCACGAGACTATCGTCATGGCTATCCCGGGTTAAGCATCGAAGAAGGTGGCTTTTCCCGCTGCCACTGGCGCCAGTGAGCAGGTGTATTTGACCTTTAGATAAAGACATCGTCGGTATGCCCGGCTCAGTACCGTTATCTACAGGGGAGACTAACAGGGTGTTTACCGGTTCTTTTTCCTGCGAACTTTGTTGGATAGACTCTAGCTCCAAGATTTCCGCAATGCGCTGAACATTGAGCTGGTTCGTCCTCCAGCGGCTCAGAGCCCGCATCACCTGTTGGTAGGGGGCGAAATAGCGGTTTGTCAGCAAGATAACGGCTGCCATTACCCCTTGGCTGATTTCCAAGTTGATCACCGCAAGTGCGCAAAGAACGACAACAATAGCCACGGAGAGTTGCTGGATGAGGTTCAAAGTCAGATTGAATGAAGACTCCAAACGCTCATAGGCAATACTCTGCTCTTCACGCTCACCTATCATTTCGACCATGATACTTTCTATACGGTACTCCATGGTGCGGCTCTTGATATCCAGAGGGTTAGAGACAATTTCGATAATTTTTGAATTGGTCATCCCTTCGATATCAGAACGCTGGGAAAGCACTTCAACCCGCCGTTTGGACAGCTGGCGTGCAGCGTACAGCAAGGCGATGGAAGCGGTGATCAGCGCCAACCCAGCCCACACGTTAATCAGCAAAATAATCAACACTGTGATGACACTGGTACCCGCATTGATCACCGCCTTGATGGTTTCACCGCCGAAAAACTGTTTGATATCCCCTATGGTTGCAATCCGCTCTAGGTATTCCCCCATCTCCAACCGGTTGAATCGCTCAATATTGGCTGCGCAGACGGCGAGGAAGACTCTGTTGGTCAACTGGCTTTCAAAGCGCTTCATGATCACTGATACCAAATTTTCTTCCTGCTGCTTGAGTTGGTAATCGAGGAAGATAGCCAGCAGAATAATGGCAAAAAGCAGCATCAAGGAGTTGGTTGACTGGTTTGGCAGAATACGGTCAAAAATGATCAGAATAGAAAAAGGTAGCACCAAACCGAGCAGGGTGGTCATTAACGTAGAGAACAGTAAGTACAGCTTGTCCAACGGGCTGATTTTTCGGGTAAAAGGTTGGCTTTTCATTGCTGACTCCGTCATTGAACCATCAGGTGGAGCGGAATAGGGGATTGCGAACTGTTGTCATCCATAGGCGACATCTGCTCGGCAATTTTACCGACCGTGGCCATATTGAGGTTGCCGATCCGTTCGTTAAGTTGAATAAGATTGATGACATAGTCGTAGCGGGCACTTTCATAATCTCGAATACTCCCGTACAACTTGCTTTCGGCTGAAAGCAGGTCGGTAATGGTACGGGTACCGAGTTTGTGCGCTTTTTGAATACCGATATATGAGGCGTAGTTCGCCTGGATAATGGTGGTGAGGCTGGTTAGCGATGCCGAAAAATCATTGATGTTGTAAATGAACTCATCAAACTGTTGCTGGCTGAAATTCTTGCTGTTCTGGAGGTCTATTTCCGTTCTGTCTATGTCGACTTTATTTTGCTGGTAGCGGTAGTAGTCACGGCCGCCGTTTAAGATCGGTACATCCAGAGTCAGGGTATACACTGTTTCTTCGGTTACGCCTTTGTCTGGGTAGATCTTAGCCGATGCGTCGTTGGTATTGTCATAGGTGTATCCAATACTGCCTTTGAGAGAAGGAACGAAAGTGGAGCCTGTTTCCCTTAACACTTGCCGGCTTTTGTTGACCTCTTGTTTTGCTATTAGCAAGCTAAGATCTGACGTGTACATGATGTTATTGAGCTCGTTCTGGCGGGTAGAAGGGATAGCCTCAAACTGGATGCTAGATTTCAGATCGAAATCGGGCTTGAGCGGCTGCTGAACAATATTGGCCAGTTCATTGAGAATGATACGTTGATCTTTCCTCAGAGTACGTAGGCTATCTGCAGTACGCTCTTTCTGCGCGAGCACTTCATAGCGTTCGGTACCGGCAACATTTCCCAGTTCAATATTGCGGCTGATCAGAGTCAGCCTGGCTTCTGATGAGTCTAATTCTGCTTGGGTTGCCCTTATTTGGGCTTGATTTTTCAGGTACTCAAAGTAGGCCGTAGCAGCTTCCCTGATAATTTGTTGCCGGGTTTGCTCGGTTCTTAACGTCTCGATATCGATATCGGTTTGCGTGCTGCCGTGAGAATAGATATCTCCAAGGTCAAACAAACTTTGGGTCAGGGTGACATTGACGCCATGGTTGTTATAGCTGTTTCTGGCATTTGAGCTACTGTACTTGTGCGTTGTCCCATCATTCCAGTTGGTATTGGCCGACACATTCAACGATGGCAAGAAATTACCTCGGTTGATATCAAGCTCATACTCAGTAGCGGCCAAATTGGTTTCGGCACTACTGAGCGATAAGTTCCGTTGCAAAGCCACGTCAACCACATTGAGTAGATCAGCAGCTTGTACCGGCAACCCAAGCGAGGCAGAGATACAAACTGCTACAAGCGAATTAGCAGATCTTCTTGATGGCCATGTATTTTTTAATAACTTTGATAATTTCATCATTTTTGTACGGCTTACTGATGACATAGTCCATCCCTGCTTCAATACATGACTTATGTTCACTGGCACTGGTGAGTGCGGTTGCGCCAATAATGGTGGCGGGGTGATAGACGTCCAAGTCTTGTTCTCGTTGGCGAATAAGTTTGGTGGCTTCGATACCGCCCATGCCCGGCATAATACAGTCCATGAAAACGATGTCGGCACCGTGTTCTTTCATGTACTCAACAGCTTGCGCCCCGTCGCTAACGGTATGGGCGTCATAACCTTGCTTGCTAAGCAGCTTTTTCAGCAAGAACTGCTGTACCTTGTCGTCCTCGACAATCAGGAAGGCATTTTGTGTTTGCTCGTCGGCTTCTTCCGTTGCCTGCATGGCTTCTGTGAGGTTTGGTACCAGTTCATGGGGAATGAAAGGGGTAAAGAAAACCCGGTCAACGAACTCATGGGTATCTTGTACCGTACTGGATTCAGATGCAGCCAAGAAGAGCTTGGTTTTATTGCTCTTTTTCAGCCTAGAATGCAGTGTTTTACAAAACGATTTGAGCTGGATGCCTTTGATCGTATCGGTAATGATGATGCCGTCGAAGTCATTGATCCGCTTGAGCGACTTAAAGATATCGTTGGCAGAGCGGATGATCTCAACCGTTGCACCATAGCGCGCCAGCATCTTCGACATAATGTCGATTTGTAGCTGGGAGTCTGTGCAAATCATCAAGTGTTTGTTCTCAAGAGAGCGCTCAGCTTGATGGAAGCTTTTAGGGGTAATATCAATACCAATCCGGAGCTTCTGCATATTGGCTTGTTGTGACTGCTGATCGCTGTCCTTCAGGGTAATCTCTGATTTCAGCCACGTCGATTCAAAGCGGGTGACCTTGGAGAGGATTGCTTTTGACCACTCATCATTAATGCCGCTTTTTTCTTCAAGTACCTGCCAGTGGGCATTTTGGATATCTAGCAAGTTGAGCGAATTGCTAGGTAAAAAGACAATCTCGAAGATGATTCGAGATTGCTCTACCTCGTCAGCCGATTCGGTGCGAATGTGGAATAAAATATGAGGTTCATTCTGGGCAGAAATAGCATTCGATAGCTGTAAAAACAGCACCCAGAATAAACTCGTCGGGTTACCTTCAATTTCGCCCGGTAAGTTGCTGCCCAAATGACATTCCAAGTGGCGTTGGGAGTGCTGGGTTTTTGCGCTTAGGTGAACCAATAGCTCAGACATTAACGGAAGGAAGGTAACATTCCCTGCCGCGGCGGTATTACCACCTGAAATCAAACGGTTATAGTTATCTGCTAATTCAGAAAGCGTATTGGTCGCTAAAGTGATGTCTCTCGCCAGAACCGCACCATTTTCCCCAGCTTCTTGGGCGATGAGGCGCACACCACCTTGGATGGTATTGGTCATACCGCGGATCTCGTAACCGATCAATGCATAAAGCTGGCGGTATAAGTCGGCATTGCGTTTTTGCTGCTCGACATCTTGATACATGGTTGAGAGGTTGGCAAAAATACGCCGCTGTGCTGGAGGAGTACTGATGTCATTTAAGATATCAGTGATCTCATTGGCCGAGATACTTTCTAGTTGGTTGGCAAGCTCATTGACATCTGATTGGGTATGTTGCGACTGACGTCCCTTTTGCTTGGAAGCTGCCACCAGAATTAATAATAGGGCGGATGAGATCAGGCCGAAAATCAGAAATACCACAAGTGCACGGTAGAACAGAGTTTGTTGGTTTTGCTGAAAATCAACATTAATGGCGGCAGCTAAATTTTGTTGCGCAGTCTGAAGTTGGGGCAATAGCTGCAACATCGCCTGTAACAATTGCTGGTGGTCACTGTCAGTATTAAATCTGACAAGCGCCAGTTCCAGCTGAGGGTAGAGGGTATTGCCCACCAGGCTGATCGTAGTTTTTTCCATCGATGCGGCATGTTTAAAGCGCTCGATGTCTTGTTGTAACGTATTAACTTGTTTGTTAATTACTGTTTCTGCCGGACACTCTGCGGTTCGGCAACTGTTTAGCGAATTTATGAGTCCTTGAGCGGTGTGATTTAATTGGTGGCTGTTATTAACTAGCTCGGAACTTAACGCCTGATTATATTCCGTTGTTTGGCTATGCCATTGCAGGCCAATAACCATTTGACAGGTAATACCAATGGCCATGGAGATGACAATAAACCGAATAAGCGCTTTTCTTGACAATTTCACTGCTGGTTACCTCTCGTCAAATGCATCTTCCATGGCACTGACCACGGGTTTCAGGGCGTAATCAATGGCGTAGCGGGAGCCAGTTTTTATGTCGGCAGTAAATTCCATATAGGGCGAGAGGGTGTAGGTTGCCCCGCCGTTTTCCAGAAAATCTTTTTCAATTGCAATCTTGGCAACATAAAATTCGTTTTCTTCTTCTTGGTATGATGAACGGCTGATCGAGTCGATAGTGCCGCTGATAAAGCCATACTTGGCAAAGTTGTAGGTGTCGAACTTGAGTTTGACTTCTTGGCCGACCTCAACAAACCCCAAGTCTTTCTTGGCGATTTTCGCTTCGCCGTGCAGCGTATTATGAATCGGTGAGATATCCGCAATGCTTTCATTGGCAGGGATCACTGCCGATTTAAAATTGAAATGGATCTTGTCAACGATGCCGTCGATAGGCGAATACACCGTCAGGCGCTCGACTTTGTCGGTATGTTGGGGCAGCTGGGCTTTTTTCAGCGAGAGATCTTTTTCAAGCTGGTTAATTTGTGCTTGGTAACCAGCATTACGGTTAGCAATGGTGTCTTTTAATTGTTTCTCTAGGCGGGCAAACTGGAACTTCTCATTCATCACCGCTTCGGTTAGGTTTTCAATTTCCCTCACCATATTCGCTTCTTGTACTTGCATGTTGAGTACATCGATATAAGAGGCCATTTCTTCTTTGTAGAGGGTTTCTTTTATTGTCAGTTGTTTTTGGATCAAGCTAAGTTGCTTGCGCGAGCTGGCGATGCGCTTTTGCATCGAGTTGATAAGCTTCTGCTTGTGTTCGATATCCAATGCAATAAGCGCTTGGTTGGAGTTATTCTTCTGCGCTTCTTTTTGCCAGGACTCAGTGTATTGAGCGATTAGTTGGGGGAAGGTGGAATAAGCGGTGAAATCTGGCTCGGTATGATTGATCAGGGAAACATAGCGAAGAATATCCATCTCAAGGCTGGCGATATCCAGCGTTGCTGAATCTAGCTGGGTATTTCTATCTACCGAGCGCAAGCGGGCAATGGGTTGACCCGCGAAAACGTAATCCCCAGTCTTAACCAGCATGGCATCAAGGATCCCGCCTTCAAGATGTTGGACACGTTCGATATCCGAATCGAGTAGGATCTCACCCCTTGAGGAAACAACAATATCTATTCTTGCCTGTGCGGCAAGAACAATAAGCAGCAGTACCACAATAAACAGCAACAGCAACGACTTGTGTACCGTTGTCATAGCACTTTGGATATATACACTATCGTCGCTATCTTGCTCTTGGCTGTATTTTGCTTCCACAAGCGCATGCTTGATGTGCTTTTCTATTCCCATTGCATCGACTCCCTGAAGCAATGCCTATTCTAATCTAGAGTTAATTTGCCAGAGGCAGCGACTCAATTTGCGTGTTGACATTGGCGACTTCAGCCAGCATGTCATCAATAAGGTTCTTGGCAGGTAATTGCCCCTGTTTACAGAGCTGCTCAATGGTTTCTAGCTGCTGGGATGCATTGTCTTCGCACAATGTCAGCAAGACCCCTTTCAAAGAGTGTGCGGCTTGGTACAAGCCTTCAATATTGCTGCTAGCATATAATCCTGTTATCAGCTCGATATCCTCACCATGTTCTGCACTGTATAGGTCAAGGATCATAGACATCATATCTTCATCGCCATCCATGGCTTCGGTAAACGCGTTGTAATCAATCATCTCTTTGTCCCTAAATCGTTTTTCTTTCCAAGTCACTGATAAAAAATAGTTTGCTATCCATTATGTATGGTCTAGCCCATGCAGGAATACAAGGTGAAGTCACTAGCCAATATTTAATTTATTGATCAATATCTCATCATTAAAAAAACATGAAGTTCACAGTAAGTGTGCGTTATCTCTCTATTTTTTGATTTTGTTATAAATTCCTAGCTATCTGGTTGTCATTTCTCCTTATTTGAATCTATCCATAAAGTTAGAAAACTCTTAATTGTACAGAATGGCAGGCAATTGCACGGAGGCGCTTCATGGCTCAGGACAATCAAAATCAAGACCAACAAAATCCACTCAACAATGCGGTTGAGCATAATGCGACACCCGATAGCAATACCGATGAGCACCGTGCGCAGGATAGGCAAAACCAACAAAATACCATGGCTTCGACAACGGCCACGGGTGCTGATGCTGCCGAGCAAAATGATCAAGTCAATGGCCCTTCTAATCAGCCTGGTGCTGATAACGGAGAAGATGCTGGCGTGCAGCCCGTAGTAGAAGGTTCGGATTCAGAAAGCGGTGAACAGAGCCAAGGGCAATCAGCTGGTAATGGTGATGAACAATCAGCAGAGCCTGAGCAACAAGAAGGCGGCGGGGTTGATGGCGGAGGTGCGCCACAAGCGGTGGGAGGTGGGGCACAAAGAAATGCTCAACCTGAACAAGAAGAGCAGGGTAGAGCCGAGCAAAACGCCCAAGAGCAAGCCCAAGGCTCGGGAGGTAGTAGTGGTGGAACATCAGGGCAAATTGGTGGCCAGACACCTTTTGATACTGAAACTACCAGTGAAACCTTTCAGGTAGATGTCGCCGATACAACTACTAAGGAAATGGCCACTGACGGTGATTTTGATACTGAGACCAGCTCTGAGACTTTCGAAATTCAAGTGGATAATATCAATGATGAAGTTGTCATTGACTCCCAAGAGCAGCCAGCGTTTGAAGCCAATGAAGATGGCCAGATCGTTATTACTGAAGCGCAGCTACTTATCAATGCAAGTGATGTTGATGGTGATGATCTCAGTGTCCTTAACCTGTCTATTGCCAATGCCTCCTTTGAAACCCAAGTTGACCCTGAAAGCGGTGAGCGCTCCTTTGTTATAACCCCCAATGAAAATATCAATGGTGAGCTACAAATCAGCTTCGATGTCACGGATGGCCAAGGGAGCGAAGTCGCTTCTTCAGCGCTGTTAAGCGTAGCCGCTGTGAACGATGAAGTTGATATTGATACAAGCTCGCCGCTGGCGTTTGATACCCAAGAAGATAACCAAATCGTGATTACCGAGGATCAGCTGCTGGCTAATGCCAGTGATGTTGATGGCGATGAGCTTTCTGTGACCAATTTGAATATTGCAGATGCAACGTTCACGACGCAAGTTGACCCGGAGACAGGCGATAAGTCTTTTGTGATAACGCCTAACCAAGACGTTAACGGTGACTTGACGATCACTTTCGATGTCTCAGACGGGCAAGGTAGCGAAGTGGCCTCGAGTGCCACGTTGCAGGTAGAAGCAGTCAATGATGCGGTTATTGCTTCCGATGATGGTGCCAGCAGCCCAACTATCTCTACTTTTGGTGCATTCTCTGCTTCGCCAGCCAATGCTCAGCCGAACCCAGAAATACAAGTCGATGAGGATGCTCAGCTGGTTCTTCGGCCAGAAGACCTGCTGGCAAATGATACCGACGTTGATGGCGACACGCTGACCATCACCGAAGTAGCAGCCACTGCTGATACCCACGGCACCGTGGCGTTAGACGAAAGCGGCAATGTCGTCTTTATTCCTGAGCCTAACTACCATGGCTCGGCGACTTTTGAATACACAGTAACTGATGGTAACGGTACGTTTGATACAGCAACCGTAACGGTTGATGTTCAATCGGTTAACGATGAAGTGGTTGCCGCTGACGATGATCGCCTAAATGGCCTTGAGCCGCAGATCCGCCTTGATGCGGAGCCGGAATATGGCTCGGTTCAATATCTGGACTCGGAAGGTGAGTGGGTCGACATGCAGGTCGGCCAGGAATACCCGGCTGACACTCAAATGCAATTTGTGCCAGATACCGAAGATATCCAGGCCGGAACCCGCGATATTCAAGTTGGTAGTTTTGATGGTGACACATCAACCACGACTTTTGACGGGACAGCTCGGGTCGAGGATTGGGGTACAGTTGATGGTGATACCGCAGTTTATCAGGAAGACGGTGTCACTGTTACTACCCAGGTCAATACCGGCCAGCTTGCCGCTTGGAATGGATCTGGTAGCCATGTCGGTGCGGGTATAGGTAATGAAAGTCGTGAAGGGCTTGATACGAATGAAATGCTGACAGTGACTATAGAAGGTGAGGAGGTTAATCAGATCACCTTCCAGCTTGATGGATTGGGCGGCTATTTTGATGAAACTCATAGCCATGCAACAGAAGTGATCATTAAAGCCTATGATGAGCAAGGTAACTTGATTGATTCTCAAGGTGGCTACCGAGACTCTGGGGAGTACCAGGATACCTACGTATTCACTACAGATACTCCCGTCCACCACTTTACCCTAGGTACCACGGGAAGTGATGGAACTTACGTTGTGCAAAACATGACGATTTCCCGGACTGTGCCTGAAGAACTGCAAGTCACTACTATTCAGGCAGATGGTAGCGAAGTTACCAATACATTGCAGCTAGCCCTGAATCATAATACTGCCGATGAGAGCCTCAGCATCACCGAGCAGCTTATTGAAATCAATGGCGATATTCAGTCAAGACCCATTGAAGTCGAAGAAGATGGCCAGCTAGTAATCAGCCCATCAGATTTGCTGGCCAACGATACAGATGTCGATGGTGACACGCTGACCATTACTGAAGTGGCAGCCACCGACGATACTCACGGCAGCGTAGAGCTGGATGAAAGCGGCAATGTGGTGTTTACTCCGGCTGCCGACTATAACGGGCCGGCGTCGTTTGAATATACGGTCACCGATGGTAACGGCTCGTTTGATACTGCTACTGTGTCAGTCGATGTCACTGCTGTTAATGATGCTGCCGTTGTCGGTGATACCAGCATCGATGGCACCGAAGATACAGCGATTACCTTTACTCAGGACATGCTGCTGCAAAATGCCACTGATGTGGATAGCGATACCCTGACGGCGATAAACCTCCAGATTGATCCGCAATACGGTGCCTTGAAGGACAACGAAGACGGCACCTTTACCTTTACCCAGAAAGATGACTTCAATGGCGAAGTGCCCTTTACCTTTGATGTTGATGACAATGATGGCGCGGTGACCCCCGCTTCAGGTTCTCTTTCTGTTGAAGCAGTAGCTGATGCCCCAGAGCTATCGGTAACCGATGGCGAGAGTAATGCCATTCCGGGTAATGTACTCGATACGGATCCCGATGATGTTATTGAACTGAATATTGCTGCCAGCTTAACGGATCAGGATCTGTCAGAAACACTCAGTGTGACCATTGATGGCGTGCCTGAAGGCGGGGTTATTAAGTTTGATGGCCAGGCAGTACTTGATGCCCAGGATAATGGCTTAACAAGCTATGCAGATACTGACGTGACAGTAACCTTCGCAGGAGAAGGCGCTGGGTTTAAGAATTCGGTTGGTTATTACCGTATCGACGAAGAGGGCAATATCTCGGATGTCGAGCTGGTTTACGAAAATGCCTCTCAGGTCAGAGGCGGTGGCGATTTGTTACCAGGAGAATCATCGTTTAGTTTCGAGTTGGAACAAGGCGAGAGTTTTAATATTTTCGTTATCCCTAACGGCTTTCATAAAAATGATTTTGATGGCTTGGGAGAGGGGGTATTTGAGTTCCGAGACCAAGAAGGTAATCCTGCCTCTATGTCATCAACGGATCCACAATTGGTCTTTGTGGGTGATGATGGTTCCGAAACGATTATTCGCAGCCAGTTTGGTGATGCTATTTTCCATGGCGGTAGCAGCGAAAACCTTAATCAGGATAATTTCCAACACACCCACACCACGCTTAATGATGATGGGCAGATAGTCTACGGGATAGAAGACTGGTTGGGAGGCGGAGACCGCGATTACGATGACTTTATGTTCACCATTGATATGGGAGAAGAAAACAGCAATATCTTCCGTGGAGAAATCCTTTCTGACGGTGAGACACCAATCGTGCTGCCGTCTGTAGCCATCGAAGAGGCTATTCAGCTGCAACTACCTGAAGACTTCAATGATGAGTTTGATCTGGTGGTTGAGGCAACTTCAACTGAACGGTCAAACAATGATGAGGCAACCACAACCCAGACTATACACGTTGATGCAAGGGAGTTTGCCCCAGAGGTAACAGGCCCTGCTGCTGCATCGACGGATGAAGATACGACCATCACCATCACGCAGGATGATTTGTTGGCGAATGCTTCAGATGCTGACGGCGATGCGCTGGTTGCCCAGAATGTAACGACCAATCACCCGGATGTCGTGGTTGTTGATAACGGCAATGGCAGTTTTGATATTACGCCGCCACAAGACTTCCATGGAGACATCTCACTGTCTTTCGAGATTACAGACGGTGAATTTACTACTCCTACCCAGATGATGTTGACGGTCGATCCTGTCAATGATGCCGTTGTCGCCCAAGATGACAGTACGTTGCCAAGTGGTGAAGGGCCTGCTATTGCAACATTTGGAGCGCCTTCTTCAATAGACAGTAATGCCATTGAAGTCGAAGAAGATGGCCAATTGGTAATCAGCCCTTCCGACTTGCTAGCCAATGATACTGATGTCGATGGTGACACGCTGACTATTACTGAAGTGGCTGCCACCGACGATACTCACGGCAGCGTGGAGCTGGATGAAAGCGGCAATGTGGTCTTTACCCCTGCGCCTGACTATAACGGACCGGCGTCGTTTGAATATACCGTCACCGATGGCAACGGCTCGTTCGATACTGCTACTGTGTCAGTCGATGTCACTGCTGTTAATGATGCTGCCGTTGTCGGTGATACCAGCATCGATGGCACCGAAGATACAGCGATTACCTTTACGCAGGACATGCTGCTGCAAAATGCCACTGATGTGGATAGCGATACCCTGACGGCGATAAACCTCCAGATTGACCCACAATACGGTGCCTTGAAGGACAACGAAGACGGCACCTTTACCTTTACCCCGAAAGATGACTTCAATGGCGAAGTGCCCTTTACCTTTGAGGTCGATGACAATGATGGAGCAGTGACGCCCGCCTCGGGAACACTCGATGTTGCAGCGGTTAATGATGTCCCCGTTTTCGCCGAGACGTCATATACCATTGCTGAAGATGGCTCGATTACCCTCTCCGAGGCGTCGCTGCTGGAGAATGTCACTGATGTCGATAATGATGTGCTGAGCGTGACCAATATCAGCGTTGAAGGCAATGGCACGGTAACCCGTGATGACGAGAGCGGAGATTGGACTTTCACCCCTGATGCAGACTACAGCGGTGATGCTGCGCTCAAAATTACCGTTAATGATACCAAGGTTGATGCAATATTCACCGCACCGGTGACGATTGCGCCTGAGGCTGATGAGCCATCGTTGACCGTATCGCTGACTGATATGAGCCTGATAGATTTTGGGCTTGGCCAAGATACAGCCCTGACCGGTTGGCATACCGACAATGTCAATAACCATATCGAAATCCACCAGGATTATGTCTACGGCGTGGGCGATAACCGTGGCGGGGTGATTGAGCTTGAAGCCAACCGCGGCGATGAATCCAATCTTTACACCAACCTAGATGTCAAAGCGGGTGAAGTAGTTACACTTGAATTTGATATGTCGGCGCGTAAAAACCACGAGGGTGAAGATTCTCAGGTCGATATTTACTTCGAAGGCCAGTTGATCGATTCACTGGCACCGGATGAAATAGGCTGGAACCATTACAGCTACCAGTTTACTGCGACGACGGATAATCCAAAGCTCGAGTTCGATTCACCGGATGATAACAGTCTAGGCGGCATTTTGGACTCCATCACCGTCGTGAAAGAGGTGACGGAAGACTTACCGACGCCACTCAATATCGACGCCGCGCTGAGTGATACCGATGGCTCTGAATCGCTGGCTTCGCTGGTGGTGGATGGTTTGCCCGATGGCGCGGTACTGACTGACGGTGACAATACCTTCACCGCAGATGGCGATGATAACAGCGTTGATATCAACGACTGGGATTTGAGCCTGTTGACCTTCCAGGGGGGCGAGAATTTCCATGGCCCGGTATCCCTGACGGTCACTGCGACTGCAATCGAAGATGCGACGGCGGACAATGACACGCCTGAAACGGCCTCGACAACAGCAACGCTGGATTTCAATGTCGTACTCGTCAATGATGCAGTGGTTATCGATGCGAATAGCCCGCTGCAATTCAATACTGATGAAGATACCCAGATAGTGATCACCGAAGCGGCATTGCTGGCTAATGCCAGCGATGTTGACGGTGATGATCTGTCGGTAGTTAACCTCAATATTGCCAATGCCTCGTTTACCACCGTGGTTGACCCTGAGACAGGCGATAAGTCTTACGTAGTTACGCCAGACCAGAATGTGAATGGTGATTTGGCGATAAGCTTCGATGTCACCGATGGTGAAGGCAGCCAAGTGGCTTCAGGAGCGACACTGCAGGTCGCAGCCGTTAATGATGGACCTGAAGTCAGTGCAAATTTGGCTTATACCATCGATGAAGATGGCACCATTACACTGTCCCAAGAGCAGCTGTTGGCGAATGCGTCGGACGTCGATGGCGATAAGTTGACCGCTGAAAACCTTCAGCTTGATGCTGATGGAACGGTAGAGCGTAATGAAGATGGTTCATACACCATTACGCCGGATGAAAACTTCAACGGTGAGCTGAAGCTGACCTTCGATGTCACGGATGGCCAGGAAACGGTGGTAACCGGTTTGGATCTCACGGTGAACTCAGTCAACGACGAAGTTATCGCTGCTGATGACAGTCGTATGTCTGCCCAAGAGCCGCAAATTCGACTGGAGGCAGCACCAGAGCATGGCACGGTCCAATGCATGAATGCTGACGGTGAATGGGAAGACATGGTTGTCGGCCGGGAGTACCCCGCAGATGCCCAAGTACAGTTTGTCCCAGATACTGACGACGTCCAGGCTGGTACCCGCGATATCATGGTGGGTAGCTTTGATAATGACACCTCGACAACGGTATTTGACGGCACCGCCAACGTTGATGACTGGGGCACAGTTGATGGCAACAAGGCTGTGTATCAAGAAGATGGCGTTACCATTACAACCGAAGTCAGCAAGGGGGATTTGGCTGCGTGGAATGGGGCTGGCAGCCATAAAGGGGCTGGAATTGGTAACGACAACAAGAACGGCTTGAGCGGTGATGAATACCTCACGGTGACGGTAGAAGGGGAGGATGTCAATCAGATCACCTTCCAGCTTGATGGCTTGGGTGGCTATTTTGATGAATCAAGTCGTCAGGCAACAGAAGTGATTATTCAGGCTTTTGATGCTGAAGGTAACCTCATTGATAGCCAAGGTGGGTTCCGTGAATCGGGTGAGTATCAAGATACCTATGCGTTCACCACGGATGTACCGGTACATCACTTTACATTGGGTACAGAGGGCGGCAACGGGACCTATGTTGTCCAGAATATGACAGTATCCCGCACCATGTCTGATGAAATTCAGCTGACCACAATTCAGGGCGATGGTAGTGAAGATACCAATATCCTTGCTTTGGATCTCAACCACAACAAGGCTGATGAGCCGATGGATGTCACCGAGCAATTGGTGGATATCCAACAAGGTATTACTAGCCGGGCAATAGAAGTGGAAGAAGATGGTCAGTTGGTCATTGCCCCTTCAGATCTGCTTGCCAATGATACCGATGCAGATGGTGACGTGCTCACTATTACAGCGGTTGAAGCGACAGATGATACCCACGGGACGGTAGAACTGGATGAGGACGGCAATGTTGTCTTTACCCCGGCTCCTGATTACAACGGGCCGGCATCATTCACATATTCCGTTACAGATGGCAATGGTTCATTTGACACCGCAACCGTATCTGTCGATGTTAAACCCGTAGAAGATCTTCCTCAGGCGCCGACACTAACCTTTGATGTCAATGAAGATCAAATATTGGAAATTGATCCGGCATTTATTCTTTCTCAAGCATCAGATGCCGATGGCGATAAATTGTCATTGGAAAGCCTGTCGTTGAAGCTGCCGCCGACAGGCAACCTGCAGCTACAGCAGGATGGCATGTATCATCTGATCACGCCGCCAGATTTCAATGGTTTGATTGAGTTGGATTACGCTATCTCAGATGGCGATGATGTGGTGGATGGTTCGCTGAAAGTGGATGTGGTGCCAGTTAATGACGCGCCTTTCAATGGCGGGAATGCGCACCTGACGACGTATGAAGATGGCGCCTTTACCTTCAAAGCTGAAGATATGCTCGATCTGTTCGGTGATGTAGACGGTGACGAATTAGTTGTATCCCGAGTGATTACCGTTGAAGGCGAAGAGGCGGGTGACGTCGAGAAAAATGAAGACGGCAGTTGGACTTTTACGCCGGCGGATGATTATTCCGGTACGGCAGAGTTACAGGTTGAAGTCAGTGACCCTAATGGGGCGACAACGGTAATGGATGTACCTGTGTATATTCGCCCGGTCGCTGATGGAGCAGTGATCACCACTGATCATGATGGGCCTTTGGTTTTTGATGAAGACACAACCGGGCTGCTGGGGCTAAATGTCGATATGCTCGATACTTCCGAGCAGCTAAGTCATTTGGTGATTACAGGCTTCCCGGTCGGCTTTGTTGTTACTGATGGTGACAACACCATTACTATCACGGAGCCCGGGCAGGTTATCGATGTCACAACTTGGAGCTTTGATGATTTGTCATTAACTCCGCCGGATGATTTCACGGGTAGTTTCTTTATTACCGTGTCAGCGACCACGGCAGACTATGGAGAAGAATCATCGAATACAATGCCTGAGGCTACTGAAGCTTATGCCGATTTCGATACCGCTCAAGGTGAGTCACTACTGTTAACAATGGACGACTTGCTGGACATGGCCGAAGGGGTGGAGACAACCGATGGTGATTCGGTTCAGGGTGTTCATCTGATAGATCGCTCTCAGGGCGAGCTGGTTGATAATGGTGATGGAACTTGGTCATTTACGCCAGCAGAAGGTGAAGAAGGGCCAGTCGATTTCGCCTACCAGGTGAATCAAGGCGGCAACTTGGTGGATGTGCAAAGCAGTATTGCTGTTACGGAGTCTGAAGCTCAGGAAAGTAATAATAGTGCGCCTACAGTGGATCATATTGCCACCACTGAGCTTGGCTCGGGTAATGAATTGAGCTTCACCGATGCTGATATGTTAGGGCAGTTGTCTGATACGGAGAATGATCAACTAAGTATTGAATCTGTCCAAGTGGTTGGAGGACAGGGGGTACTTGAGACCAATAGTGAAGGACAATATACCTTTACCCCTGCAGAAGGCTTTGCTGGGCAGGCTCAAATTGCCTTTATTGCCACTGACGGCAATAGCTCTATTCAGTCTCATTTCAACGTTGAGGTAGCAGAGCCGGAACCTTCTGAATTTATGCTCGATGAAATGGGTTCATTAACTCTCACTCAGGAAGATTTGCTAAGTGAGCTGAGCTTGGGCGATGAGTCGGCCATTACCGCTGTTGATTATCATGGCGATCAAGGCACGCTTATCCAAGATGGTGATGAATGGGTATTCTGGAGTGATGATGACTTTACCGGTCAGCTGCCTCTTGAAGTCACTTCATCAGACGGAGAAACAACAGCCGTTCACCAGTTATCATTGGATGTCGATGAGTACCAAGACCCAGACAGTCAGCCAGAAGTGGCTGAATCACAGCAGGGGGATAGTCAGGGTATGGATACCCAAACAACAACACTGGAACAGTCTGATGATGCCCAGCAAGACGGTGGAGAGACTGACAGTGATATCACTGCAGCTCCGGGGAATAATGTTCATTTCGAAGTGCCTGATGAAATAGCGAGTAACCCTGATGTGGAACAGGTGGAGATAAGCGATCTTCCTGATGGGGCAACGATTGCCAATGCGCTACTCAATGATGATGGTTCTTATACCGTCAGTGGAAACCTATCAAAGCCACTGCTTATGAAGTTATCGGATGAATTTGAAGGTGAAGCGACGCTGCAGTTTGAGGGTCAATCTGATTTAGGTGCTGCAATAGATGGAGCCTCAGGGTCACTAACGATGGATGTCTCCGAAGAATATGCGATGCAAGGTAATAAGGGGGGTAACCCTAATCAACCGGCTATGCAAGACGAGAATGGGCAAAATGGGGATTGGACCCAAGGTGATAATACAAATCAAGGCGTAGATGCTATGGATGACAGTTCATCGTATGATAATGATGCTTCGGGAACACAACAGGATGATTCGCCAGTGATGGATGAGAATATATAAATTGTCCTATACCGGGTAACTTGATGTTACTTGGAGCTATAAATTAAGCAAGCCAGTCTGTTGCTGGCTTGTTTTATTTTATGGTAATTATGGTTAATACTAAAACAAACACACAGTTTGAAATTATTTAAATATTTGATCGTTATATTCAATGCACTAATTGGCTTTCTTATGCATTTTTTGCATGATGAAGCCATATTTGGCATTTCACAATATTAGTGAGAAATATGATTATTCGGTTACTTTATTATTAGTGTTAATGAGTTAGACAAATAACTTAATAACAACTTTAGATAACTCGAAAACTTAATTGCTTTAGGAAATATCATAGTGGCATAACATGCATTTTTAACTAATATCATTATTTGTGACTAATATAGAATAAATTACGATGAAAATCGCATCTGCTAAGTAACAATGATATTAATGATTGATGAGAATAGAATTAAAAATGTGATGAGATTAAGAATTATATAATAGGAAATAAAAGAATGACGCATCTTACCCTGATCAAAAATGCCAATGTATATGCTCCAGACTCTCTGGGCGTAAAAGATGTATTGGTGGCGGGTAACAAAATTGTTGCCATCGAAGATAACTTGAATGTGAGTGGGCTGGGCACACAAGTAAACACCATCGATGCCGCGGGCAAATTGATGATCCCCGGTATCATAGATCAACATGTGCACCTAACAGGTGGGGGCGGTGAAGGTGGGTTCAGTAGCCGTACACCATCAATCACTTTTTCGAAATTGATCAAAGCAGGTATCACCTCCGTTGTCGGTGTGATGGGTACTGATGGCTCGACGCGATCGCCACAGGATCTGTTTGCAAAAGTGATGGGTTTACGGGCAGAAGGGCTTTCTGCCTGGATGCATACTGGCTCTTACCAAGTGCCAACGGTGACTCTAACAAACAGTATTCGGGATGATCTCGTGTTTCTTGAGCCAGTACTGGGTGTGAAAATCGCTATTGCCGATCACCGAGGCTCGTTCCCTTCAACCGACGAGCTATTGCGAATTACCTCTGATGTCCGGATGGGGGCAATGCTTGCGGGTAAGAAAGGGGTACTTCATATGCACATGGGCGGCTTGCCTGACCCATTCAAGCAAATTAATGAGCTCGTAGAGCTCGGCATTCCACACAGTAACTTTTCCCCGACCCACGTAGCAAGAACAATCCCGCTTTTTGAAGAGGCTGCAAGCTTCGCTAAAGCTGGCGGTGTGATGGACATTACCTCTGGTGGTAGTTGCGCCTTCAACGATCCCGGTGAAGCTGTATTTGCCGCTTTGGAAGCTGGCGTACCTTCAGAGCGAATTACAATCAGCTCGGATGGTAATGGTAGCCTGCCAAAATTCAACGAGGCAGGGGAGATGATCACCATCACTGCTGCAGCTGTTGATTCGAATATTAAGTTGCTTCGTACCTTAATTGACCGCGGTTTAGATATCGGACAAGCAAGTGCCATGATGTCTGAAAATGTTGCGAAATCATTGGGCATTAATAAAGGTGAAATAGCACTGAACAGCGATGCGGATTTCTTATTGCTTGACGATAATCTTGATATTGATTCAGCATTTTCAATGGGAAGAGCAATTATCTCAGGAAAAGAACAACTTGTAATTGGTAACTTTGAAGAGTAGCACTTTACTCTAAATCGAAGGTTTGATTGTTATTCAATATAAAGGGCAGGTTAATTTCTCTGCTCTTTATATATCTACTCTTCAAGTTTTACGTTTTTACAAGTTAATAGCCGCTGGAAAATAATAAGATTAAATATTCTTGCGATTTAGCTGTTCAATAATTATTGTAACGGTTTGTTTTATTATAAAAATATACTTCCCATGTCGTCTTCTTAAGTTTCTCTCTTGTTGCTGGTGTTGTTAATGCCTGTGCGGGGGCTGCAAATGTATCACCGGTATCAGTGGTTGTCCGTACAGCGATTTCAATGATAGGGGGAATTCTTACTCTGCTGATCATGACTATGATGTTGATGTAATAACCCCAATCTTTTCTATCCTCATGTATGAACAAGCCAGCATTTCTGCTGGCTTGCTCTTTTCTAGTTTTTATTGAGCGACTTTTTGAAGGCTTCCATAAGGAAAATGGGATTAGAATCGAAAAACCACACGTATAACTTGCGTCCAGCCCCATAGGCTGAAGCCGATCACTGTGGATAAGAATAACGTAGGAAAAATCATATCAATCATAGTTGTAAAACCTAGCTTTGAGTTGTTATTTTGGTTTTATTGTCTATATTTATTGGTTTTTAATAAAGTAAAGTCCTGCTTTGGGGTTCGTTTTTGTGATATGCAACTAAGATCGATGGTTTGTGAGCTTTGGTGAGTATTTAAGTGTGTGTTTTTTGAACGCTATCGCGCTTTATACACTTCGGTATTAGGATAAAAAGCATACCAGGCAAACCAGTAAAGTAGAGTGCTGGGTAACTCCTCTTCTTGGCTGTTGGTTAAATGGGCTGATTGATTTTGAGCATCCCAATGAACGGTTAACGTCTGCTGTTCGAAGGTGTGGCTAAAAGTCGATTTTCCGTTCTTTTTTAATTCAGTGAAAGGAAAGGCAATGACGCCATTTCGCCCTTTGTAACCCATAACTGTTTCTTTTGAGCTGTAAACTGACGGGGCTTGGTTGGCTACGGGGAAGTAAAGCCGTGGAGTGCGGCTGTAGCCTGCATAGGGATCATGTTGGTAATCACGCTTGTAGCCGGTCTTCGTTGATAACACCAATGTATTTGGGTGCATTTGTTGCCACTTTCCCCAGCGCGTTAAGGTAAGTGGGTATTGGGTTAATTTTTTGCCTTTGGACTGGCCTGACACTGCCGAACCTTTGATTTGTGACCACAAGGACTCGGTTTGATGGTCATACATCAGAACATCAGAGTTATATAACAAACCGGATACCCCAAAAGTTAGGGCTCGACCGCTTACCATGGACGAAAAAGCCATTCCCGAGCCACATAACGGGCAGTAACTGACGATAAAGCGTTTGCCGTCAATTTGATCATTCACTATCTCGTGCCAATTTAAGATCTTGATGGGGTAGGCTCGGTATTTCCCATTTATTGCTATGCCTAGGATAGGATCCCTAGTGGATAAAAAGTTCGCCTTATCGGCTGGGACAAACTTGGGGTGAAGAATGGCGGGGATCCCGTCTTTGCCCGGTCCGCCAGAAAGAAATTCTTCGGCTGGAATGCTGGTATTGGATAGATTAAAGCCGTTAAGCGATGCGGCTTGCATGCTTAACGGCAAAGTGAAGATAAGTCCATATAAAAGAATAACAATGAGCTGTTTCATCTATCCCCTCCAACGCGCTTCAGATATACAGACCGCAGTGGTAGGGGAAACTTTCAATTACCTTGCCGGAACTATCAGAAAATAGTTATCACAATTTATTCTTTACTGGCAAAGAAGCGCTGGCGGTACTGCTCTGGCGTGCAGTGGGCATGTCGCTTAAAAAGGGTGATGAAAGGGGATGCTTGGTGATATCCCAAGGTCAATGCCACTTCCTTCACAGAAGACCCTTTACGCAATAAGTGCAAAGAATAGAGGAACTTGCGCCGTTGTCGCCACTCGGTAAAGCTCATCCCGAGTTTATCCTGGCAATGCCTGGCCAGCGTTCTTTCCGTGGTGTGCAGAACTTCAGCCCAGTCCTTTAGGGCTTTCTCTGACATTGGATTGCGCTCAAGCTCAGTTAGGATAGGCTTAAGCAACTTGTCGTTACTACTTGGCAAGAACTGCTCGTGCTCTTTCGCTTGGTAGACTTGATCAAGCAACACGCTGATCAACCTTTTATCCTGCTCCGATTCTGCCACTGTTAGCTGGCGGGCTTTGAGATCATTGATGATCGCTTCCATGATTGGGCTAACTTCCAATAAACAGGGGTAATCGGGAAGTGGGGCAGCCAAAGGGTGGGTAATATTCATCGAGCAATAGTTGAGGCTTCGCCTCATAAAGCTCTCATGTTCGATCCCTGCAGGAACCCATACCGCGTATTGTGAAGGTGACAAGAATCGCTTCTTCTCTGCCCTGAGTTCTAGGATACCACCGTTGATAATTTGCAACTGTCCCCAAGGGTGGCTATGGCTTGGTGTCGTTGTGTTCGGTAGAAACACCTCATGGCCGAAAAAAATCTCTCCGGGTGGATTGTCGTTATCAAAAAGCGGTTGGTAGATTTTCTTCATTGTATCCTTGGGGTTAGAGCATATAGATAAAGTTCGCGTGGTATTTACAGTAATCGTGCTGAAGCTGTAAGGCAATCATTACATCGTTGCGGCTAAAGCTTAATATAAATAGCGTCACTAAAAGAGCCTCAGAAACTGGCTAAAATTAACTGTGACTAGATTGGCTGACAGCTTGCTCTTGTCATAAAGCAGGAGGGTAGACGATGACGGTTTCTGTTGAGGCATTCTTCCATAGCTCTACATCAACACTAAGCTATGTGGTGTTTGATATGGCGGGTGGGCACTGTGCAGTGATTGATAGTGCTCTGGATTTTGATTTGTCTTCCGGTGTTGTAAGTACAGAGCTTGCCGATACCATTATTGAATATATCAGGTCAAACCAACTGACTCTGGATTGGATAGTAGAAACCCACGCCCATGCAGATCACCTAACTGCTGCGAGTTATATCAAATCTAAGCTTGGTGGCAAGATTGGTGTTGGGCGACATATTGTTGATGTACAAGCTGCATTTAAATCTGTGCTGGGTATAGATGATTTTCACTTCAACGAAAGTGGTTCATTTGATCATTATTTTGAAGACAAAGAAGAGTTTGCCATTGGCCAGCTTACTGCAACCGTTTTGGAAACGCCGGGACATACCAGTGACAGTGTCACCTATGTAATAAATCAAAATGCGTTTATTGGTGATACTTTGTTTATGCCTGATTTCGGCTCAGCCCGCTGTGACTTTCCTGGTGGGAGTCCAAAGCAGTTATTCGATAGCATTCAGCGAATTTACTCTCTAGCTGATTCGACTCGTTTGTGGGTTTGTCACGACTATCAACCCGGCGGTAGGGAGTTGATGTATCAGACCACCGTCGGTGAGAGTAAATCAGACAATATTCACATTAGAAGTGAAACACTCGAAACCGAGTTCGTTGAATTTAGAAGTGAACGAGACAAGCAGTTAAATGTCCCTAAATTGCTATATCCTTCGGTGCAGGTAAATATTTTGGCAGGTAAGTTGCCTGAAGGATTTATTAAAATACCAGTATCTAAAACGTTTTGACTTTTTACTATGAAAAGAAAGGGCTTGGTAGCCCTTTCCTATATCACTCAGTTACCCCAGATTTCAATTTCACGGAAGTTATTCCACCCAACCCATCGCCCACCGGCGGGATCATTATTTCCGTTACAGGTGAGCTGAACGTATTTCACGTTTGTTGCTGAAACAGGGAAGCCGATTAGTGCCGAGGTATCTCCTGGAGTCGTAATATTGCTGACGGTTGTGAAGTTGATACCATCCTCACTCACTGCAATATCGACAAAATATTGCCGCACATCACCTTTTTGCTGGGACCATTTTACCTCTGATATTGTTGCAGAATTCGTAAGCTCTAGAGTATAGGTAATGCCGAGCCCATGTGCTGTCCAGCGCGTTGTGTCATCGCCGTCAACGGCCATCTCTGGAGTATGATCAACACGGGTTTCAGAGGCGAAAACACTGGCAATGGCTAATTTCTCAGGGATTGCCGGTGGTTGGGTGGCATCGCCGAGAAAGCCAAGATACCGACTGGGAAACGGGTTGCTGTTAGCGGGGTTCAGGCTCGGGAAAATATAGTCGACACTGTTGTCGGACAAGCCGAACCATTTACACAGCGTTGCGGCCATCTGCTCGGAAGAGGTGGATGGAATGAACTTGTTACCCGTTGCGTCTTGCCCATCGGTGGGGATGAATTCTGGCAGTGTGCCATAGGTAACCCCGCCGTTGATAGCCCCACCCATAACGAGTTGGTTACTGCCCCAGCCATGGTCGGTACCACGGTTGCTGTTATTGGCAATGGTTCGGCCAAAATCTGACATGGTGAAAGTGACGACTTTATCTTGCAGGCCTTCTGCTTCTAGTGAGCGATAAAATGCACTCAATGCGCTGTCAATTTGGGCTAGCAGGTTATCATGCTTGCCACGCTGGTTTCCGTGGTTATCAAATCCGCCAAGGCTGATAAAGAATACTTGGCGCTGGTGGTTGAGTTGCTCACTGGCCTGAATCATACGTTTCACCATGCGGCACTGGCTGCCTAGGTAACTGGCAGGGATGGTTTCATCTTCAGGGAAGTTGTTCATCACAGAATCAAGTTCAGCCTGGAAATCAATCACACCTTTGAGGCGAGAAAGATATTCTTGTGAGAATAAAGAGCCGTAAGGCTGGTCTACCAGTTTGATGAAGTTGTTATTCACTGCATTGGAGTGGCCGAGCGCATCCATTGCCCGAACCCCATCACTGCTGATGCGCAAGTCTTGGCTGTTTTGTCCCCCCAATAATTCATTACCTGAGAGCGAGAGGCTTTCCGAGACTGTTGCAGATTCGTTCGGCAGCAAATCCATCATCATGCCAGCCCAGCCATAAGAGTGGTATTCAGACGTGTTCCATGCTATTTGCCACGCCGATTGCTGTTTGTTGTGCGCGCCAAGGTTTGAAGGCTTTTTAACACTGTTGATATTTCCTTTATTGGTAGGTTCCAGCAAGGTGCCGACATTAACGACAGCAGTGGCCTTTTGTTCTGCCATTAACTGGGCGATGTTAGGCATGCTGCTATTGATGGCGGTTGCCTGCCCAGATGCAGTCGGCGGTATCGATAGCATCTCAGCGGCAGAAAGATGGATGTCCGGTCTGGCGTTGACATAATTATCATAGTTAACACCAGAGGCGGGCATGATCATATTGAAAGAGTCGTTGCCGCCATATAGGAATAGGCAGACCAGCGCCTTGTAGTCATCGCTACCAGCGGCAAAGGCATTGCTGGGAAGAGTCAAAGATAATGGCAATGCTGAAGATGCAGTTGCAATGGCTGAGCCTTTTAAGAATTGTCGACGTGAAATGCTCATAGTGACTACTCCTGTACCATGAAGTTAGGGGAAATGACGGCGAAGAAAATCATTTTGGGAACGGCGTAGTACTTGTTGTTATGGGTGTCGTAGATTGCCCCGATTCTTTCTTCTAGTTCAGGAGCCATTTCGCCATGCAAGAAGCGGTTTTTGAGTAGTGACATCATTGTTTCTTTGTCTTGGTTGTTTGCGGCATCTTCGAAATCAACTGGGGCGATATACATCTCTTGTTTGTTGTTGGTTTTGTTGCGGTCTTGGCCATAGTTAAGGATTGTCCGGTAGAAGACATTGCTGGTTTTAATGACTTGGCTCCAATCGATAAGCTCAAACTCCGGTGCAGTAAGATCAGCATTGAGCAAGGCGCCTTGCGGACTATGATCGGGGGAGTAGAAATTAAATACAGAAGGCGAGCCCAGAGGATATTGACCAAACGTGTCGGCATAATTCATCGGGTTATAGATGATGTCGCCGCCTTTACCCGGGTAGGCATCCATAGCGCGATAGAAGTAGGTCATAGCGAGGATGGGTTCGCGCACTTTAGCTACATGCAGGTCGTTTTCCTTTAGTACCTCAACATCGGTCAGAATGGCGGTAATGACCTCACCAAGATTGCCTCCAGTGTTTCGGAAAACAGAAGCGACTCTCGCCACATACTCGGGCCTAGGGTTGGAGGTGACGAAGCGTTTAATCAGCAGGGTACTGATAAATGGTGCGGTATTGGGGTGGTTAACCAACAGATCCAGTGCTTGATCTAATTCTGCTTCTGCCCCAACGCCTTCGGGGAAATCGGTTCCAAGTATTTTTTTTGCTTCCATGTCGTGGGAATCATCATAGGCCACCATGGGGCTTTCCATACTGCTTCCATTCATGAACCAACCAGTGAAAACCCGAGCCATATTCTCTATGTCGGTGTCACCATAGGTTGGGATAGGCTGGCTGTTAGCATCGAGTTTTGGTGTACCATCGAGATTGAGCTCTTCAAGACCGATAGTGAAGAGCTGCATAATTTCCCGGGCATAGTTTTGGTCTGGGTTAACCCCGGTATGGCTTTTTGGCAAGTTGCCTACCATGGTGAGGTAGTGACCCATAATTGGGGAACGGGTAACATGATAAAGCAATGTTTTGTAATCGCTGAATGCGTACTCGGTAAGGATGTCATAGTAATGAGCCATTTCAGTAGGATAGGGGGCTAGCTGCGCATCACGGTCGCCGACAACTAATATCTGGCTGAGGGCAAAGGCCATTCGCTGGCGTAATTGTGCGCCTTGCCATAATGCAATATCGAACCAGGCACAGACCCGCATTTCCTGTGATGTCGAGGAGCTGCCACGCTTTTGGGCCTGATATAGCGTGCGATCTTTGTGGCTTGCATAAGGCTCGTTTAGTTGGCTGTTAATCCAGTTGATGCGGCTATCGAGAGACATAAACGCATCAACTTCCCCTTTTTTTATTCCCATTGTTGCCATGTCCAAAAATCTAGATGCTTGTCGGTATGTTAGTCCTTCCATAGATGCCCACCTTTGTGATGAAGAAGTATTGTTGCAGGTACATTTATCTTGGAAGCCATCTATTTGCGTGTGGAATGATCGTGGTAGGTTTTATTTGAATTTATGATGTTGTGGCAATTCATAATGAAACTGCCTTGAAATCTAGTCAATAAAAGAAAAATATCGGCATTTCTCAAACCAGTAATAGGTAAAGGTGCGGGATATTATTGTGTTGGAGAGTAAATGATGAATGCCTACTCATTCACCGAGCTATCTTCTGTTTAAAACCAGCTTTTAGGATGTGCTGTTAGTGATACAAATCCCATGCATTGTTTTGCTCTCCCTCTTATGTCATGGTTTTTAGTTTTTTCTAGGCGTGAGCATGGCTAATAAAAGACTGTTTCGAAAGCTTGTTTTTTAAGCCATTAACGTTTTAAACATCGGAAGTCTACGGTGACTGGATTTTGCTTTAAAACTATGGGAGTTTAGCAAGGTGTCACTTATAGATTTATAAGTAGGAGTGAGAAGGGCGGTCATGCCAGAGAAGTTATTACCGGTTATCGATTTTTTCTTAGAAAACAAAACACTGCTCAGTGTATTGATCATTGCGCTGGTTCTGATGTTCAGGCGGCTCGTGCTGAAACAAATTCGCGGGGATGTTGCGTTTGTTTCTGAGCATCAGCGTAAATGGATGTCTCGTACCAAAAACGGCACTTTTACCATTATGGTGGTGGTGCTGTTTATGCTCTGGCAGTCTGAGATCAGTGAATTTGCTCTGTCGGTGACAGCCATTGCGGTTGCGATTGTCGTTGCATCCAAGGAGATCATCCTGTGTTTTACCGGGTCAATTCAGCGAGCGAGTGCCCGTTCATTTCGGATTGGTGATTGGATAGAAGTTGGTTCTCTTTGTGGTGAGGTGATAGAGCACAATATGATGGCAACGGTGATCCAAGAGATTGACCTTCACCATGGGCAATATCACTTCACCGGTAAAACAGCCACCTTGCCCAACAGTATGTTTTTTACTTACCCGGTGAAGAACCTGAATTTCATGAAGCGCTATGTGTACCATAGTTTCAGTATTACCGTTAAAGAGTTCGTTAACTTGTATGTCACGGTGCCTGAGCTAATCGAACAGATTGAGGGGCACTGTGAAGAATTTATTGATGTTGCGCGGCGCTACAATGGGGTGATTGAAAAGCACGCGGGGGTTGATCTGCCTGGCCCTGATCCACATGTACATATCACCACGACACCAACGGGAGAGCAGGTGGTGCATGTTATGCTATTTTGCCCAACAGAAATGGCGACGCACCTTGAGCAGTTGATCCGTGAAGATTTCATGCAGATCTACCACGAGACCTTTGGTAAAAATGCCATTAATGAAGAGCGAAATCCCAAAGTCAGCTTCATGTAGTATATTTATGAAGTGCTTGCTAATGATCTAAATATAAAGTGTTTATTTCAGAATGGCTCTTGCTTTGGATTTGCTGATTACAAAACGCCTGATGGTTTTCATCAGGCGTTTTGTGTTTTAGGCGATGAAAGAAAGGACGAGATTGATTTCGATTAATTATAAAAAGTATATGAAATATATCTTATTGGTATATGCAAGTTGGGTTATACAGTATAGAATTTGCCAGCTTTACGGTATGGAGTGTTGATAGATGGTGAAGGAAGTAAGTCGAACTAAAATTGAAAAGCTATACATTCGTGCCAAATACCATGGTTACGGGCGTTCTTACAAGGTCTATAAATGGGAGTGGCTCGGTTCACTACTTCGTAGCGGGGATTAATATGGAAAAACGTGGTTTAGCTTCAGGCGCCAGCGGGTTAAGCATCAATGATTTTTCTCTAATTTCACTATGTTTGAAAGGAAAGTTGTCTCTTGCCAACAGTGTTCGTGGTACACTCCCGCGCTTCATGTAGAGGCGGCTCTACCATATTAAGATTCAGTATAATTAGAGGCGATTCATGCCATTCTCTAAACTTGGGCTCAGCGAGTCATTAACCAAAGCGGTCAGTGAACTTGGCTACAGCAAGCCAACCACTATTCAGAACAAGGCTATTCCGGTCATCTTGCAGGGCAAGAACCTGATTGCGGCAGCGCAGACTGGTACAGGTAAAACAGCCAGCTTTGTTTTGCCTATTCTTGAAAAACTCAGCCAGGGCAAAACGCAGCGTAAAAAACGCATCCGTGCGTTGATCCTTGTTCCTACCCGTGAGCTTGCTGTTCAAGTAGAAGAGAAGATCGCCCTTTATAGCAAACACCTAAGCCTGACATCGTTGGCGATGTACGGTGGTGTCGATGAAAAAGAGCAGAAGCAGCGCTTGATTGACGGTGTGGATGTATTGGTCGCGACTCCAGGTCGCTTGCTTGATATGTATGGCAAGCGTGCTGTTCACTTCGAAGAAGTGGAAATGCTGGTACTTGATGAAGCCGACCGCATGCTGGATATGGGCTTTATCGATGATATCAACAAGATCATTGACCGTTTGCCTGAAGAGCTTCAGTTCTTGTTGTTCTCTGCAACGCTTTCTAACAAAGTGCGTGATTTGGCTAAGTCGGTGGTTGAAAACCCGCATGAGATCAGTATTGCGGCTAATCAAGCTTCTAAGGCTAATATTGAGCAGTGGTTGATCACGGTTGATAAGGACAAGAAGTCTGCTTTGCTTAGCCACCTGATCAAAGAGAATGATTGGGATCAGGCACTGATCTTTATTGAAACCAAGCACGGTGCTGCCAAACTGGTATCTCAGCTGGAAAAGCGCGATATAGCTGCCGAGGCATTCCACAGTGGCCGTAGCCAAAAAGTTCGTGAACAACTACTGGAAGACTTTAAAGCAGGTAAGATCAAATACCTTGTAGCAACAGGCGTTGGTGCCCGTGGTATTGATATTGAAGAGCTATCCCGTGTAGTAAACTATGACTTGCCATTCCCAGCGGATGAATATGTTCACCGTATTGGCCGTACCGGTCGTGCAGATGCATCGGGTGAGGCTATCTCATTTGTATCGAAAGATAACTTTAAGAACTTGTGTATGATTGAGAGCCGACTAGGGCACCTTATTGAGCGTCGTGAAGTCGAAGGCTTTGAGCCGAGAAAGCCTGTACCGATTTCCATTTTGAATTACGTGCCAAAAAACAAACGTCAAAAGAAAGACTGATCTCTTTTAAAAACTACTCAGCCCTTGCCATTCGGTGAGGGCTTTTTTTTGCTCTGGTCTTTCACCAGTCACAGATTGCAATAACGTCACCTGTCACAATACCTCCTTACTCAACATAAACTTGAAGTAGCTATTCGGATTAGTAGGAGCGAAAGATGAAAGGACAATGTTTGTGCGGAGCTATCGAATTAACGGCGGACGATCAAAAAGAAGTTGGGTTGTGTCATTGCGATATGTGCCGCAGATGGTCTGGTGGCCCCTTGTTTGCGGTCCATTGTCATTCTAAGGTGCAAATTAAAGGACAGCAGCCTGTGGTGTATCGCTCGTCAGAGTGGGCTGAAAGGGTATTTTGCGGAACCTGCGGCTCGCATTTATTTTATCATTTGCTACCAAGTGATGAGTATATTGTCTCGGCAGGACTGTTTCAGGACCAGGATTTTACTTTGGTCAGTGAAATATTCATTGACGAAAAGCCGGATTACTATGAATTCAGCAATGACACCCAAAAGATGACCGCGCAGCAGGTCTTTGACCAGTATGCGCCCAAAGAGGAATAACAATCAGTGATGACTACACAAAAGATACCGGTGAATACCTCGATTGTCTCAGGCGTTGCCCTGTCTGAAATTGATGGTGAAATGAAAATGCTATTGATGAAGCGGGTTAAAGGTGACTACTGGTGTCATGTTGCCGGATCTATCGAAGGAGATGAAAAGGGCTGGCAGGCAATCGTTAGGGAATTCTATGAAGAGACACAGATCTCTGTGTCTGAGCTCTATAATGCACAGTTTCTTGAACAGTTCTTTGAAGCTAATGTGAATGTATTGCAGATCATCCCGGTATTTGCCGTACTATGCCCGCCCAACCAACCTGTGACCCTTAATGAAGAGCATACTGAGTATCGTTGGGTGGGGTTAGAAGAGGCGAAGTCCCTGGTGCCATTTCCGGGGCAGCGGCAGGTGTATGATCATATCTGGGCGCATTTTGTAGACAGCAGCCCTTCCAAATATATGAAAGTTACTATTAATTAAACGAGGCTGGTGTCGCGTTAAGGATTTAAAGTGAAACAGAATATCGTTCATATTGCCCTTGTCGTAAAAGACTACGATGAGGCAATAGACTTTTACGTTAACAAGCTGAAGTTTGAGTTAATCGAGGACACCTACCAGCCAGAGCAGGATAAGCGCTGGGTCGTGGTATCACCGCCGAACTCCAATGGCGTGACGTTACTGCTTGCACGAGCGTCAAAGCCTGAGCAGATAGACTTCATCGGGAACCAAGCGGGGGGCAGGGTGTTCCTGTTTTTGAATACCGATGATTTTTGGCGTGACTACAACCGTATGGTCGCAGACGGTATTAATTTTGTCCGTGAGCCGAAAGAGCAAGATTACGGCACGGTGGCTGTTTTTGAAGATCTTTACGGTAATTTGTGGGATCTGCTGCAGCTCAATCCTGAACACCCTATGGCAAAACGCACAGCTCGATAATGATTAAAGAGAACTGCGATGAATAAACAAGAGATTGTCGACTTTATGTTGACCTTACCGGAAGCCGAGCTTGATTACCCATTTGGTGCCGATGTCATGGTGTTCAAGGTGCTGGGGAAGATGTTTGCGTTGTTGTCGGTCAATGATGGGATTGTTGATATTAATCTCAAAGGGGCACCGGCTGACAACGAAGCATTGACTTCGATGTTTACCGCGATAAAGCCGGGTTACCACATGAATAAAAAGCATTGGATAACCGTATCGGTAACAGAAGAAATAGAAGATGGTATGTTGAAAGGTCTGATTGATCGCTCATTCGAATTGGTTGTTGCGAAGTTGAAGAAAGCTGATCGAGACAGGCTTGCGATACAGAGATAGCAGAAGAGTTATTGCTTATATAGGGAAATGATGGAAAAGCTAGAGACATTACTCGAGTTAGCACGAAGGAAAGCGGTTATCGATAAAACATCGACTTGGTCTGAAGGGGCAAAAACCTATCTCTCGGAGCTAAAGGCAGAAGTCGATGAAGTCAACGAAGAGATTGCTAATAAACGGGTATGTTTTTTAGAAGACGAGCTTGGTGATGTGCTTTGGGATTACCTCAATGCGTTAGTTGCCCTAGAGGAAGAACAGGGCATCAATATCGAATCGGTTCTGACCCGTTCATTAAGTAAGTACAATGAGCGGATCTTGGGAATTGAAAACGGAGAGTCGTGGCAAGAAATTAAGTCCAGGCAGAAACGAGCCCTAGAGCATGAGCAAGCTAACTTAGAGCAAAATAAGTATGGATAACAATCCAAAGTCTTTAAGAACTGCAACGATAAACGATCTCTCCGCACTGACACGATTATTTATTGTAGAAAACCACCACAACGCAGCAATTGCACCGGATGTCGTTAATAAGACTGTGGATGTACTTAATGAGGATGAGTTGAGGGAGTTACTTGCTGACAATAATCAGTGCCTACTCGTTGTAGAAGTTGATGAGTGTGTGGTTGGTACATTGTTAGGCTCTATTGTTAATGTCAAAGGTCGGCGCTGGACAAACAGTCGATGCTATGGATATATCGAAGAGCTAGTGGTAGATGCGCACATGCGGGGGAAAGGCTTGGCTCGTCAGCTTGTGGCGGCATTTGAGGATTGGGCTAAAGCAAAAGGGGCTTGTTCAGTCGAATTGCATGTTTGGTCGAAAAATCAAGTTGCCAATGAGTTTTACCGTCGCTACGGATTTGAAAATAAGCAGCGATTACTTTCTAAGTCGCTTTAACTCATTTCTCGATAAAATATCAACATTACCACTGCCATAGTGTGCCCCATACAAAATGAAGTTATGGTTATACTGAGGTAATTGATATAAGTTGGACAAGGACTCATAAAGGTATATGGCAACGCAGTTAGAAACAGATAGATTGACCCTTAGGCAATGGAAAAGAGAAGACTACTCCGATTACGCCAAGCTTAATGCCGACCCAGCTGTTATGCAGTTTTTTCCAGCCGTTTTATCGCAACAAGAGAGTGATGCGCAGGCGGCAAGGATCACCCAGCTTATTGCAGAAAAGGGCTGGGGCTTCTGGGCGGTTGAGCTAAAGATCAATGGGCAATTTATTGGTTTTGTGGGTTTACATAGCCAGGACGAGCAATCCGGTATACCCAATGCACCCTTTATAGAAATCGGTTGGCGGCTTGCCAAAGAGCATTGGGGGAAAGGCTATGCATCTGAAGCAGCCAACAGAGTACTGCAGTTTGCGTTTGAAGAGTTAGCGGCGCCTAGCATCTATGCGTTTACTTCTTTGCCGAATACTCCATCACAAAAGGTGATGGAGAAAATCGGAATGACAAATATCGGCCAAGACTTTGATCATCCCAAACTGCCGAAAGGGCATCATTTGGAGCGCCACTGTTTGTATCAAATATCTCGAGAAACTTGGCTGAAAAGCCATATAAAAGTCGACTTTAGCGCCTAGGTGTCATCAATTATCAAGGAGGATGTATGAATGGAATTACCGACCTGCAACAGTTACTGAAATCGATGGCGCCTGAACTCAAAGAAGGCGAGTTTGTATTCTGTACTTTGGAGGGCGATTTATCACAGTATTTGGACTTGTCACCAATATCGACTTTTCAGGAGCAAGAAGGGCTGACTCTGGTGCTCAGCAGGGACAAGGCTGATCAAGCTGGTTTGGACTACGACGCTACCTTCCGTATGATAACGTTAACGGTACATTCCAGCCTCGAGGCCGTAGGATTGACCGCTGCGATTGCTAGCAAACTCGCTGAACAGGGAATCAGTGCCAATGTTATCGCGGCTTATTATCATGACCATGTGTTTGTACAAAGTGCCAAGGCAATAGAAGCTCTGGAAGCATTGCAATCCTTCTCTTCATAAAATACCGCTCAGATTAACTTGCCAGACTGAAAGGAAGCGATATGGCAAAGATATATTTATTTGATTGGGGAGATACCTTGATGGTCGACTTCCCACAATATCAAGGGCCGATGTGTGATTGGCCTGAAGTAAGCGTTGTTCCTGGGGCGCTAGAAACGCTTAGTTACTTGTCTGATAAAGCAGAGATTTATATTGCAACCAATGCTGAAGAGTCATCTGTTGAAGATATAAAACGGGCATTTACTCGAGTAGGTTTAGCACCGTTTATCAAGGGGTATTTTTGCCGGGTAAATATGGGAATCGCTAAAGGGACTCCGGTGTATTTTGAGAAAATAGCATTGGCTTTAAATGCCGAACCTCAGAGCATCACCATGGTTGGCGATACCTTGGACAAAGATATATTGCCTGCCATTGACGCTGGGCTTAATGCGGTTTGGTATCGACCTGAAGCTGTTAGTAGTGACAATGAGAAATATCGGGTAATAAGTACTTTAGAAGAATTAATTTAAAAAGGATTATGTAAATGGAATTAATTTCGCCCAATCTTGAATACATGAAGGCATTTCAGCGATTTTATGATGACTATGCGCAAAATGATGTAGAAAACGCCGAATATTACCAGAACGGAAAAAACAACTTTGAACAATATGTTCAATCTTTAATCGACGAATCAAATGGCGTGAATCTGCCTGAAGGGTATGTGCCTTGCCATCATTATTGGCTTATTAATCGAGATAAAGAAATCATCGGTGTCATTAGGGTGCGCCATAATATCGAAACACCATTTTTATCCCAAGAAGGTGGCCATATTGGTTATGACATTGCACCAAGCTTTCGAAGCAAGGGGTATGGTACAGCAATGTTGAAATTAGTCCTGCCTAAAGCCTGCCTGCTGGGTATTCATAAAGCGTTGATCACAGCTGATGAAGACAATATTGCTTCGCGTACTGTCATCGAACGTAATGGCGGACAGTTTGAGAACATTGTTCAAGGGATTGTATTCCAATATCCTATTGCCCGGTATTGGGTAGAGTGCTGTGGTGCGCAATGAAGCCAGTGTGCCTATTGCGATGGCTGGTGGATCAATGTAGCGGTTCAATTAAGGCGTAGAATGAATAAAACGAATAATTTAAAAAACGTATATACAGGAAAAGTTGCCCGTCGTTATGGTTTCGATACCGCCATTGATAAGCTCGCGGTTAAGGAGCCGGTATATTTGTCTGAGACGGGACTGGAAGGTGATGAATGTGCTGAAAAGCGTCATCATGGTGGCCCTGAGCGGGCTCTCCACCAGTATCCTTTGGAACACTACCATTACTGGTCGGAAAAGTATGGCGCTCATATTGAGTGGCATGCACCCGGAATGGGAGAGAACATTAGCTCTGAAGGTATGACAGAAGAAACAGTTTGCCTTGGTGATCGCTTTCAATGGGGGGAAGCGATTATCGAGGTTAGCCAGCCTCGCTCTCCTTGTTATAAGTTGAATCAGCGTTGGGGTGTGGAGGCTTTCTCTGTTGATATGCAAGCGATCAGCCGTTGTGGTTGGTTATATCGCGTGATCAAGCCAGGAATGGTAAGTGTCGATGAACCATTGACCTTGATTGAGCGTGTGCCTAATGCCATGTCGCTTAAAGCTGTGTGCGATATCTTTTTTGGTGATCCGTTAAACCAGCAAGGTTTGGAACAACTATTAGCGCAAGAAAAACTGTCTGATAGCTGGATGAGTAAGGTCAAACAACGCTTAGAAACCAACGAAGTCGAGAATTGGCAATTCAGACTGCAGGGCAGGGAACGCACAACCTAAGTGCCTAACCCCTTTTAAATTCTATGATATCTGGTTAGCTAAAATGAAATTAACCATTTTCATTTTTGGCTAACCCGCCTCTAAATGCTATCCTTCGTGCCAGTTATAGCGTGATATCCGGAAGTGAAATGAATTTTAACCGTATTGTCTGTTTTGACCTCGAAATGTGCTGTTGGAATGATGGCAGAGAGTCCAGAACAGGTGAGATCATAGAGATTGGCGTCGCAGAACTTGATCTGACCAACGGTGAGATTGTGCGCCGAGCTCAACATTTTGTGAAACCGGATAATGATGAAGTATCACCGTTCTGCACAGAGCTAACAGGTATCAAGCCTGAAGTCATCGAGAAGAATGGAAAGCCCCTGGGGCATATCCTAAAGTCGGTCGAACAGAAATTTGGTGGCCGACATAAAATATACGCAGCATGGGGGCGAGATGACATCATCCTGCGTAAAGAGTGTGAAGAAAAAGGCTTGAAAGTCCCTTTCGATGAATACCTAAACTTGGCAACGCTGTTTAGACTACAGCGCCATGTTACCAAGAAGCGTTGTGGCCAGCGTGCTGCTATGGAAATGGCTGGTATCGAGTGGGAAGGGCGACAGCACTCTGGTTATGATGATGCTTATAACCTTGCTCGGTTAGCCAGAACTCTTTTTATTGATGATTAAAGAAAACATGTTTTTGGTCGTTTTTATCTCAACGGTGTAGGGAAAATCTTAGATAGCATGATTTTCCTTATCAATAATGGGGTACTTTTCTTGATAAGATTATAATTTATCAAGGAAAATTTCCGCAAAATAATTGACAAATGCATCACAAAAGCTAAGATTATGCAAAAATATAAATATGCAAATTGTTGGCTATGGATTTTACAACTTGTCAAATTCCTGTAAGGAATAGACTCAATATGGACGAGTTTCCCTGCTCAGATACTCTCAATGAGCAACGTCATATTGAGGAGATCATTCGCTGGTGGAATGTCCCTTTTGTGGACGAACTTCGGTATGAAGAATCAGGGGAAATAGGTGTTTGTGTGCTTGATGGTGCAACTTGGGATGGTCCAAGGTTGATTTCTGAGCATGCAACTTTTGATGAAGCGGTCGCAGCAGCTAATTTCTATGTCAGTCATTCTGATATTTGGCGAAGATTTAAAGAGCCCTATCAACCAATAGCGAAGGTCGATCACCTGATTGATATGAGCTCATTTATTCATGGTAAGTTAGCCAAAATGGATGAGAAGCAGTTATTCGATTACATGTTTCATTGGCTGCCCAATGCTGAACCTACCAAACAACCAGAACGAGAATCATCTCTGGTAGAGTAATGAATTTTTGAAGTGGCGCATTTTACTGCGCCATTTTTATTTCTGGTTATCAGTCGTAAAGGGTTAGGTGAACCTGACATTCATTGTGATTTCTGCTCGAAATACCAAATTTCCATCAGTATCTTTCACTTCAACCGGTACAAGCTTGTCACCTTCTGTGTTCCAGTCGATATTCTCTCCTTGTGCATGAGCAGTAAGATCTGTCTTGGCTTTTTTTAAATACTCAACTGTCATCCCAACTGGGATCCAGCGACTTTTAACTGGAATAGAAACATCCGTCATCATTCCACCCGCTAGCTCAGCCATATTACACATAGCGATAGCATGCACAGTATTCAAGTGGTTGGTGACGCGCCGGCGTTTCTTAATTGTCACCTCAGCATAGCCTGGCTTTAGTGCCGTGACTTTTGGCTTGATACTTCCAAAGTAGGGGGCTAGGCGGCACACAACGATACTAAATAACTTGTTGCCAAAAGGTAGACGACTCATCTGTTTGTAGATTTTGAGGTTTTTGCGCATTGGGATGTCCTTTTCGAAATGGCTGAGAGGCATATTGTATTTATAGTCTGGTCTGACCACTATGCAAGTTAAAATTAGATCTTTCATTCTACAGCGAGAAATTATGCAGTGGATAAGAAATACACGGTGATTTCCAGTGAGAAAGATCACTCTTTCTTAATGGGAATGAATTTAGGGGTGTGTTTAGGCTTAGCGCTTAAAGTCTAATTTTTCAATAGCTTAAATTTATTTTTGCCTGCAAAAGGAAGTGTTGAGTGGCACGAAATTGTCGGTGAATAATCCAAATGTCTGACAATAGAATCACGATGTCTTTTTAGAGATATTTGTTTGTAAGCTGACGTGCCACAATTCCCTCGTAATCAAATTATAAGGCAAACCATGTTCTATTTATTTCCTCTTCTGACTGTCATTATTTGGGCAGGGAATGCCATCGTAAACAAAATGTCTTACAGCGTGATCGACCCTGGGGCGATCTCTTTTTATCGCTGGTTTTTTGCCATGATGGTATTAACACCCTTTGTTCTACCATCGGTGTGGCGTAAGCGTCATGAAATCAAACCGCATCTATCCAAGCTCGCATTTTTGGCTCTACTGGGTATGGTGCTCAACCAGTCGCTGGGTTATTTCGCTGCGGCGACGACAACAGCAACCAATATGGCGTTAATCATCTCGTTGGTGCCGTTGCTGAGTATGTTCTTGAGTGTCCCGTTGCTGGGGCAGCGTCTGCTACCTTTGGCTATGGTAGGAGCAGTGCTTTCTTTGGCTGGTTTGGTGTTCATGCTGGGTCACGGTGATATCAGTACTTTGACTTCGCAAGGTATCAAGCAGGGTGATGCTCTGTTGTTAATTGCCGCGTTTGTGTATGCGCTTTACTGTGTATTGCTCAAGCGTTGGAGAATGCCACTGAATAATTGGCAGTCTGTCTATGTACAGGGACTGTTTGCGGTAACCATGCTTACCCCTATGCTGTTAAGCAGTGAGCGTATGGCGATCACTGGTGAATCACTGCCATTGATTATGTACGCGGCGTTGCCTGCATCGGTACTGGCCCCGTGGTGCTGGCTGAAAGGAATCGAGATTTTAGGTGCAGACCGTACTGCGATGTTCATGAACCTGATGCCGGTGCTGACTGCGCTTATTGCCAGCATGACATTAGGAGAGCAATTAGCGGTTTACCATTATATTGGTGGAGGTATGGTTCTCTTTGGAGTGATTCTTGCCCAGCGCAAACCAAAGTTGGAGATTACCACCGAGCATTTGGCTGGCGACGCAAAACCAACAGCGTAACCAGAGGTTAATTTTGATAACGGCAGTGGCTGAGAAGTCACTGCCGTTTTTTTTTGCTTTCTTCGTGATGATGACAATAACGTCATAGAGCTCATTGAATATGCCGGTTTAGACGCGTTGAAGTGAGAAATTGTCGACAATCTATACTAAGGTCTAATACATATTGTTAACAATTAGCTTGTGCGGATGGTAAATTAGCGCTAAATTTGTTCACAAGTTAAGAAATTGTTGACAATAATGATGAGCAAGCAAGATTTGAAATTGAAAAGTGTCGACAACCAGGGTGAGAAAGAGGGCACCAAATCTGAGAGTTTAACCGAGCAGTTAATCGATCAGATTGTCAGCGGTACCTATCCAGCGGGCAGCAAGATTTCCGAGCCGGAGCTCGCCAAGCACTATGGTGTGAGTCGAGGACCATTGCGTGAGGCCATGATGCGTCTTGAATCTATGGGGTTGGTTGAGCGTATTCCCCATGTTGGTGCCCGCGTTGTGGCTCTTAGCCAGGAAAAGTTAATTGAAATTTATGCGGTTCGTGAAGCCCTAGAAGGAATGGCCGCTAGGCTTGCCTGTGAGCACATCACCGATGACGAGCTCGCAGGGCTGGAAGCTTTGTTAGATGCCCACCACCAGCACATAGAACAGGTTGAGGGAGCATCGTATTTTCACCAGCAGGGTGACTTCGATTTTCACTACCGGGTAATCAAAGCCAGCCGCAACAGCAAATTAATCAGTCTGCTATGCGATGAGCTATATCATTTGCTTCGAATGTACCGCTACCAGTCACAGCGGTCACATTCCCGCCCAGAGCAAGCCTTAAAGGAACACTTTCATCTCCTTAGTGCGTTGAAAGAGCGTGATGGAGAGTTGGCAGAGATGTTAATGCGGCGTCACATTATGAGAAGCCGCCAGTTAATTGAACAACAGTTGAAGCAGGATAAGGAGAAGGTCTCATGAGTCCAGGGAAACGCTTCCGCCAAGCGGTAGCCAACAACAACCCGTTACAGATTGTCGGTACGGTCAATCCGTATTGTGCCATGATGGCAGAGCAGGTAGGCCATCAGGCGGTATATCTTTCGGGGGGAGGGATTGCCAATGCTTCCTATGGCCTTCCGGATCTGGGTATTACGACGTTAAATGATGTGTTGGAAGATGTTCGCCGCATTACAGCAGCCACCAAGCTGCCACTGATGGTCGATATTGATACTGGGTTCGGCGGCGCGTTTAATATTGCCCGAACCATCAAAGAAGTGGAGCGAAGCGGGGCTGCAGCGGTTCATATGGAAGATCAAGTGGCGCAGAAGCGTTGTGGTCATCGCCCGAATAAAGCCATTGTCAGCCAGCAGGAAATGGTTGATAGGATTAAAGCGGCGGTTGATGCCAGAGTGGATCCGGATTTCGTGATCATGGCGCGCACCGATGCACTGGCTGTTGAGGGAATGGATTCAGCGATTGAGCGAGCCCAAGCGTGCGTCGAGGCTGGGGCGGATATGATTTTCCCTGAGGCGATAAATACGCTTGAGCAATACCAGCAATTCTCAGACGCCGTTAAAGTGCCTATTTTGGCCAACATTACCGAGTTCGGACAGACGCCTCTGTTCAGTACCGGTGAGCTGGCTGAATGTGGCGTCGATATGGTGCTTTACCCGCTGTCTGCATTCAGGGCAATGAACCAAGCGGCACTGAATGTTTACCAGCACTTATTGCAAGACGGCCATCAGCGCAATGTCGTTGATCAAATGCAAACTCGTGAAGAGCTATACCACTATTTGGGTTATCACGACTACGAACAAACTTTAGATAAGCTATTCAAACAGCCTTAATTGGCACAAAGACAAAATAATAATATTAAAAATAAATGAATACAGGGTGGTAATAACCTCTGGGGATCAGTGTACCTAATTATCCCGCAGGAATAGAGGGAAGCCCAATCCATTCAATATCGTGAATACAACTGAAGAAGGAGTCTGCTATGACTGCGATAGCCGTAGCTGATGTAAAGAAGGACGGAAGTGAAAAGAAATCGAATGCCATTGGAGGTGCAGGCCTGAGAGGTCAAAGTGCCGGTGTAACGGCGCTCTGTACTGTGGGTAAATCTGGTACCGGATTAACCTATCGGGGATACGATATCACTGATTTAGCCAATAATGCTGAGTTTGAAGAGGTGGCCTATTTATTATTAAAAGGCAAACTTCCAAATAAAGAAGAATTACAAAGTTATAAGCAAGCATTATTGGCTTTCCGTGGATTACCGGAATCCCTGAAATTAGTATTAGAAACGATCCCTGCCGATGCTCATCCGATGGATGTGATGCGAACCGGTTGCTCAATGTTAGGTAACCTTGACCAAGAGCTCGATTTTTCGCAGCAGGATGAAAAGACCGATAAGCTTCTCGCTATGCTGCCAGCCATTATTTGTTATTGGTACCGCTATAGCCATGATGGTGTCCGTATCGATACCGCCAACAGCAGTGAAGACAGTATTGGTGGGTACTTCCTTGAAATGCTAACAGATAAATCACCATCTGAACTTCATAAGCAGGTCATGCACTGTTCATTGGTGCTTTATGCCGAGCATGAGTTCAATGCATCGACCTTTACTGCTCGTGTTTGCGCCTCTACTTTGTCTGACCTTCACTCTTGTATCACTGCCGCGATAGGGAGCTTGCGTGGACCATTACACGGTGGTGCCAATGAGGCTGCAATGGCAATGATCGAGAATTGGCAGACGGCTGAAGAAGCCGAAGCTGGCATTATGCAGATGCTGGCAAACAAAGACAAAATCATGGGCTTTGGCCATGCGATTTACCGTGAATCTGACCCGCGCAATGCTTTAATTAAAGCATGGTCGGAAAAACTGTCTGCCGACGTTGGCGATACTCACTTGTATGCGGTATCCGAGCGTGTGGAGCAGGTGATGAAGCGGGAGAAAGGACTGTTCTGTAACGCGGACTTTTTCCATGCCTCGGCCTATCACTTCATGGGGATCCCAACCAAACTGTTTACCCCAATCTTTGTGATGAGCCGTGTTACAGGTTGGGCGGCCCATGTGTTCGAGCAACGTGCCAACAACCGGATCATACGTCCGAGTGCTGATTATGAAGGACCTGAGCATCAGGACTGGCTGCCAATAGAAGAGCGCAGTTAATACCTCAAATCACGGATGTCTATTATGAATATGAATACTCAATACCGTAAGCCCCTTGCAGGTAGCGGCCTTGATTTCTTCGATACCCGAGCGGCCGTCAATGAGATATCACCGGGTGCTTACGAAACCCTGCCTTACACTTCTCGTGTATTGGCCGAACAATTGGTCAGGCGCTGCGATCCAGCGACACTTACCGACTGCCTGAAGCAGATCATCGAACGCAAACGCGATCTTGATTTCCCTTGGTACCCGGCCCGTGTGGTTTGTCACGATATCTTGGGTCAAACCGCCTTGGTTGACCTAGCTGGATTGCGCGATGCTATTGCAGATCAAGGCGGCGACCCGGCGAAAGTTAATCCGGTGGTGGAAACTCAGCTTATTGTCGACCACTCTCTCGCGGTTGAGCATGCTGGTTTCGATCCGGAAGCCTTCGATAAAAACCGCGCAATTGAAGAGCGCCGTAATGAAGATCGTTTTCATTTTATCGAGTGGTGTAAAACCGCGTTTGAAAATGTCAGTGTGATCCCGGCGGGTAACGGGATCATGCACCAGATTAACCTCGAGAAAATGTCGCCGGTGGTTCAGGCCAAGAATGGGGTCGCTTTCCCCGATACCTGTGTTGGTACCGACAGCCACACGCCACACGTTGATGCTCTGGGCGTAATTGCTATCGGGGTAGGGGGACTGGAAGCAGAAACCGTCATGCTTGGCCGTCCTTCTATGATGCGCCTGCCAGATATTGTTGGGGTTAACCTGACGGGCAAACGCCAGCCGGGTATAACCGCGACGGATATCGTTCTGGCGATTACCGAATTCTTACGCAACGAGCGGGTTGTCT
Organism: Photobacterium sp. AWH4_225; assembly: GCF_056158405.1. NCBI lineage: Bacteria > Pseudomonadati > Pseudomonadota > Gammaproteobacteria > Vibrionales > Vibrionaceae > Photobacterium > Photobacterium sp. AWH4_225. The sequence continues at coordinate 2,077,394 of NZ_JBSWTF010000004.1, forward strand.
CTTCGTATTTGGAGTTCTTCGGTGAAGGGGCACGGGATCTTACCATTGGTGATCGTGCCACCATCTCCAACATGACACCGGAATACGGTGCAACCGCTGGGATGTTCTATATCGATGAGCAGACCATTAACTACCTCAAGCTGACTGGGCGCGATGAGCAGCAAGTTGAACTGGTTGAGAACTATGCCAAGCAGACCGGCTTGTGGGCCGATGATTTAGTTTCAGCCCAATATGAACGTGTGCTTGAGTTCGACCTGTCGAGCGTATCACGCAACATGGCAGGACCTTCGAATCCTCATCGCCGGTTACCCACCTCAGAGCTGGCTTCTCGTGGGATATCTGGTGACTGGCAGGAAAAAGAAGGCGAGCTGCCTGATGGTGCTGTCATCATTGCCGCTATTACTTCATGCACTAATACCAGTAACCCGCGCAATGTGGTGGCAGCGGGCTTGCTTGCCAAGAAAGCCAATGAGTTAGGTTTAGTTCGCAAGCCTTGGGTGAAATCTTCATTTGCGCCGGGCTCGAAAGTGGCCAAGCTGTATTTGGAAGAGGCGGGACTGTTGCCTGAGATGGAAAAGCTCGGCTTCGGAATTGTCGCCTACGCTTGTACCACCTGTAACGGTATGAGTGGCGCGCTAGATCCAGATATTCAGCAGGAGATCATCGACCGAGATCTTTACTCTACCGCTGTGTTATCGGGCAACCGTAACTTCGACGGCCGTATTCACCCTTATGCCAAACAGGCATTTTTGGCCTCACCACCATTGGTAGTGGCTTATGCACTCGCCGGTTCAATTCGTTTTGATATTGAGCGAGATGCCCTGGGTACCGATAAACAAGGCAATCCGGTTTATCTCAATGATTTGTGGCCTTCAGACGAAGAGATTGATGCGGTTGTTGGCAAGCATGTTAAACCCGAACAGTTTAATCAGGTTTATATTCAGATGTTCAAGCTCGATGACGGCCAGCGTAATAGTAATCCGCTTTACGACTGGCGCCCGAAGAGTACCTATATCCGCAGACCGCCATATTGGGAAGGCGCGCTGGCCGGTGAAAGAACACTATCTGGAATGCGACCTCTAGCGGTTCTTGGGGATAACATCACCACCGATCACTTATCTCCATCCAATGCCATTCTTGCCTCCAGCGCGGCGGGTGAGTATTTGGCCAAAATGGGTGTACCGGAAGAAGACTTCAACTCGTATGCCACACACCGTGGTGATCACCTTACTGCCCAGCGGGCGACGTTTGCCAACCCGAAACTGTTTAATGAAATGGTGAAGGATAATGGCGAGGTGGTACAAGGTTCGCTGGCGCGAGTTGAGCCTGAAGGCCAGGTGGTACGTATGTGGGAAGCCATTGAAACCTATATGGCTCGTAAGCAGCCGCTTATTGTTGTTGCAGGTGCCGATTATGGCCAGGGTTCATCTCGGGACTGGGCAGCAAAAGGGGTTCGCCTTGCGGGTGTTGAAGCCATTGTCGCTGAAGGGTTTGAACGCATCCACCGTACCAATCTTGTCGGGATGGGGATATTGCCCTTGCAGTTTAAGCCAGGCACAGACCGCCACACATTAGAGCTAGATGGGACCGAAACGTACGACGTTGTTGGGGATATCCAAGCAGGTACGGATTTGGCGTTGGTGGTGACACACGCCAACGGTGAAAAAGTCGATGTTCCGGTGACTTGCCGTCTTGATACTGCTGATGAAGTTGCAGTGTACAAAGCGGGCGGTGTTCTGCAGCGCTTTGCTCAAGATTTCTTGGCGCAGTAAGAGGAGATGAACATGACAAACTTATCTTCTCAGCCTGCGCAAGAGGCCCAGTCACAAATGAAAGTGCCCGCTACTTATATGCGTGGCGGCACCAGTAAAGGGGTGTTTTTCAGCCTGTCTGATTTGCCACTGGAAGCACAAGTCGCCGGTGAGGCCCGCGATAAATTTCTGATGCGGGTTATTGGCAGTCCGGATCCTTACGCTAAGCAAATAGACGGCATGGGCGGGGCAACCTCCAGTACCAGCAAAACAGTCATTGTGTCCAAAAGCAGCAAAGATGATCACGATGTGGATTACTTGTTTGGCCAGGTCTCGATTGATAAGCCCTTTGTTGATTGGAGTGGTAATTGCGGAAACTTGTCGGCTGCAGTGGGGCCTTTTGCGATTCATGCAGGATTGATCCCAAATGAACGCGTTCCAGAAAACGGTATCGTGAAAGTACGTGTTTGGCAGGCCAATATTAAGAAAACGATAGAAATCCATGTGCCTATCGTGAATGGCTTTGTCCAGGAAACCGGTGAGTTTGAGCTCGACGGCGTCACTTTCCCCGCGGCTGAAATTCAAGTGGATTTTCTAGATCCTGCGGATGGCGAGGGATCGATGTTTCCAACTGGCAATCTTGTCGATGATCTGGAAGTCCCGGAAGTCGGCACGTTCAATGCCACCATGATCAATGCAGGGATCCCTACCATCTTTATCGATGCCGAAGCACTGGGTTATATCGGTACTGAACTTCAGGACGACATCAACAACGATGAGCATGCATTGGCTAGGTTCGAGCGGATTCGAGCTTACGGAGCACTGAAAATGGGCTTGATTACCCGTTTGGAGGAAGCCGAAACTCGCCAGCATACTCCTAAAGTCGCCTTTGTTTCGAAACCCAAAGCGTACCTGACATCGAGCGGGAAAACCGTCGCAGAGAGCGATGTAGATGTATTGGTTAGGGCATTGTCTATGGGCAAATTGCACCATGCCATGATGGGAACCGCAGCAGTTGCCATTGCTTCAGCGGCTTGTGTCCACGGCACCTTGGTTAACCTCGCCGCGGGTGGTGGAAATAAAGAGTCGGTGACTTTCGGGCACCCTTCAGGAACGTTGAAGGTAGGTGCAAAGGCAACAGAAGCTGAGCAGGGCTGGGTGGTTGAGAAAGTCATGATGAGCCGTAGTGCGCGGATTTTGATGGAAGGCTTTGTTCGTGTTCCATCTGATGTTTTTGAATGACGGTATTCAGCTAGACGCCTTTTAGAAACTATTTAAATGATTGCTCTTTGATGTAGCAATGTCAGGACATACTGGAGGAAGCATTATGTCTGCCTATCAGAAAGAATATCAACTTGCGCAAACTGCGCCGCAAGATTTTTGGCAACAGCAAGCACAAAAACTCCCGTGGTATCAGTTTCCACAAAACATATTAAGCAAGGACGAAAATGGCATAGAGCGTTGGTTTGCTGATGGCGAATTGAATACATGCTATTTGGCATTGGATCAGCATGTCGAGGCAGGAAGAGGGAACCAGACTGCCCTAATCTATGATTCACCGGTAACAGGTACCAAAGTGCAATACAGCTACCAGGTATTAAGGGATCAGGTCGCAAAGACAGCGGGTATGTTAGCTGAGCTTGGGGTGTCAAAAGGTGATCGTGTGGTGATCTATATGCCGATGATCCCTGAAGCGGCAATGGCGATGCTGGCATGTGCACGTATCGGTGCGATTCACTCTGTGGTGTTTGGAGGGTTCGCCCCTAATGAACTGGCTGTCCGAATTGAGGACGCCGAGCCAAAGCTAGTGCTGACAGCCAGTTGTGGTATCGAGGTCAACAAGGTGATTCCGTATAAGCCTTTGGTTGATCAAGCCATCATGGATAGTCGTTGGAAGCCTGAGCATGTGGTTGTTTTTCAACGTAATGCCTGCCGAGCTGAGTTAACAGAAGAAAGGGATCGTGACTGGCAGGCTTTGAAGCAAAAAGCCGAGATGCATCCTTGTGTACCAGTGAAAGCCACTGACCCTCTCTACATCTTATATACCTCCGGCACAACGGGTAAGCCTAAAGGCGTGGTTAGGGATAACGGCGGCCATGCTGTAGCAATGAAATACAGTATGGAGACCATCTATAACATCAAACCGGGTGAGGTGTTCTGGGCTGCTTCTGATGTAGGTTGGGTGGTTGGTCATTCATATATTGTTTATGGTCCGCTTATTCATGGCTGTACAACCATAATGTTCGAAGGCAAACCGGTTAAAACACCTGATCCTGCGGCTTTTTGGCGAGTCTGTAATGAATATGGCGTAAAGGTGCTGTTTTCGGCGCCAACGGCATTCCGAGCTATTAAGAAGGAAGATCCCAACGGGATATTACTGGCTGATTATCCAATGAGTGATCTCAAAGCGATATATATGGCTGGAGAAAGGTTAGATCCCCCAACGCTGGATTGGGTGCAGGAAAAAACCGGACGTCCTGTGATTGACCATTGGTGGCAGACCGAAACAGGGTGGGCGATTGCTGGAAATCCCGTAGGGCTTGAGAGCTTCGAGATCAAGCCTGGCTCAGCCACTATGCCGATACCGGGGTATGGAGTTGTGGTACTGGATGAAACCGGTGAAGAAAAAGCAGCCAACCAGCAAGGTTATATAGCCATCAAGCGCCCATTGCCGCCTGGTTGTTTGCCGACCGTATGGCGTAATCACGACAGATTCCAATCCGGTTACCTCAGTCAGTTCCCCGGCTATTACGTTTCAGGTGACGGCGGATATATTGATGAAGATGGTTATCTATTTATCATGGGACGAATAGATGATGTCATCAATGTCGCTGGTCACCGTCTATCAACGGGCGAGATGGAAGAAGTCGTCGGCGGGCACGAAGCTATCGCTGAGTGCGCGATTATTGGTGTCCATGATGATTTGAAAGGCCAGTTACCCTTGGGCTTAGTGGTCTTGAAAGATGGTTACTATTCGGTTGATGGTTCTATAGAAAAAGAACTGCTTCAGAAAGTGAGAAGTGAGATAGGTGCGGTGGCTTGTTTTAACCGTGCGCTGGTGGTTGATAGGCTGCCGAAAACACGTTCTGGCAAGATTCTTCGCCGTGTTATTAGACAAATCGCAGACGGTGAGCAGTATGTGGTGCCCTCGACCATTGATGACCCTTCTAGCTTAAGTGAAATAGAAAAAGCGCTGGGATAGTGTGTTCGAAAGACGGATGAAGACATAAATCGCGATTATCTAGAGTCATCATAGATAAAGCCCCTTTATATTGTTGAGGGGCTTTTTTATGCGCATGGATTAATACATCAAGTTCACACTGTGATCTTGATCATATTTGTATTGTGGACTATCAATAGAAACAGTGCATTGCGAAAAGGAGAATGCTATGCCTTTCAATTACATCATTATCGGGTTCGCGCTTGCTGCCCTTGCGCTCGACAAACTGTCTATCTTCGACGACGACACTGCTGACTACGTCAATGTACCTACCTATCAGCCTGAACCAGAGTTTGGCAAATTGTCAGCGCCAAACTCTCCGGCAGAAGCGAAAAGAACCGTTTCATATCCGGTTGATCCTCTTTCACCTCGTCAAAGCATCGATGAATACGATGCCATGATGACGCCGAGTGCGACGCCACATGCATCACTCAACGCCAAACAGGTTGTACTGGGTGGTATGGTGGTACCTGCCGATTACTAAAAAAGCCACTTACGTGGCTTTTTGGTAGTCCTTTAGAAACGCAGTCCTTGCTTTACTGAGAGCTGATTGTGTTTCTGACTTTAGTTTTTGCCTAACCAGTTTGGCATCCTTACTCATAAATATTAATCCTATGCAATCCATGCACGTTTTACCAACGTTGCTAATCTTTGATTTTTTGGCTAAAGAGTGTGACTTTAGTCCCAACTCCATGCATCTTTTGCAGGGAAATATATACAATAGTGTTGGTTAATTAAAGCTTTATAGTATTGCAATACGGTTAAAATCCATTATTCCGTGATCTTCATCAACTTTATGCGCCGATGTTCGTATGCGTGTGTGGAGTATTTGCTCTATTGAGAGGTTGTTTTTGCTTCATGCAAGCAGGTGTTGAACAAACACTTCGTTCAGATAAAATCAACGCTTAAACGCGTATCACTCTAAGTAGACTACAAGATGACTTTATCAGCGGCATTGGCTCCTATTTGGCTCGGGGAGCCAGCTCAGCACACACTTGAATCTCAATTGGATTGGCTCTATCAGCGAGAACCCTTTTTCCGCCTGCAATATGGTCAAGTTGGAGTTCGACTAACAGAGTGGGCAGAGGATGGCATTGAGACAACAATCAATGCTTTTGCTCAAGATGTTGATACTCGACAAGCCGTTGGCGCATCTTTGTGGCTGAAAAGTTTCACCGCTCATTTATTTTCGGGTTTGGCAGCGTTGAGGCTGAAGTTTAACCGTGTACTCATGCCGACGCTTGAGCAAATTAGTCTTGATGTGGCTGGTAATGGAAAGCTTAAGCGAGTAGGTATCGCTGAGAATTGCTCATTTTATTGCCTGGCTGGTGATCCTTTGGCACACCTGCCCCAGGCGCATGTTGTTGGATCAGAGCAAGCGCTGGATCAAGCGTTATCTGATTTTGCGACTGAGGCCGGACAATATCTTGCCCCTAAGTTTAAACAGCAAAAAGTGAATACGCCTCAGTACTGGGGTGCCATTGGCTATGCGCTAGGCTTGGTGTTCCAGAAACTTACCCAGCATGGTTGTGATAAAGCATTAATTGAGCGCTTAGAATCCCAAGTAGACGCTTGGCTAGCAAATTTATTACCTGAATTTGCAGAGCTGAACAGTGTTAAGGTTGCGACCCATGGGAACATGAGTATCTATTATATTCGCCGGGAAACTTGCTGTTTGAAATACAAGCTAGATGGCAAGAAACACTGTGCGACTTGTCAGCAACGAGATCCACAGGATCAACTTGCTCTGTATCAATCCAAAGTGCCAGGCTCAAATTAAAGAGAACTATTCAGTCAGTTTCAACTTTCCTGCATCATCGGGGTACAGCACTTTGTCCAAGCTGTCGCGTAGGTCTACTAGGGGCTGCTGGCTGATTTCGATGATACTTCTTGCTGGTCTGTCGAGCTCGACAATCAAGGTCAGCACCAAAGAAAAAGCCAGTGCGAAGGGCAGAGCAGCAACTAGCGCTCTGCCTTTATTTTGTGCGCCAACCTGTAACCCATTTAATCCAACGGTGAGGAATGTCAGCAACCCTAAGGTGAACCATATACTAACGGGAATACGCCCTCTAATTCCCTTGTTGAGGCGTTTTGTGTGAATATCGATGACTTCATTTAGGGAGTCAATATATAGCAACAGTAGTTCTGGTGATGTTGTTCCATGAGAGTCAACCGCTTGACTCCAGAGTTGAAGCTGGAGGATTTCACTTTCCTTGATAACAGTATTCACCTTTTGTTCTTGTTCATTTTTCTTTTCAATTACCCTAAGGGTGACATAGTCACGTAGTAATTCACGGCTGCGAGAACGGTACGGCTCAGCTAACAACCCTGTACGTAGTATTGTTGTACCAACCGCATTGGCTTCGGCTAGTACCAACTCTTTTCTGTCAGCAGATTTCGCAGCTGCCATGCTAAAAGTGATGGCGAGAATGAAGGCTAGCAGGCTTGCAAGCCCTGTTGCCATCGGGCTGATAGATTGACTGTATTCGTTGGATGGAAAGCGAAGCGCCAAGCGATATCCGAACTCGAACATCAGAGCGATAGCCCCGAAAATCAGTCCTAGCATGACAAAAATTGAGAGAGAATCGATGAAGGATTCTTGATACATACATCGCCCTTGAAAAGAAACTCAACCATACAAACTCATCCAGCGCTCAGCCTGGAGGGATGAAACCAATGACACTTCAGGCATCTGGCTAACAGTATAGCGGGTAGTTGCTGTCACGATTCTTAGACGCGCACGGTAAGCTACACTGAAAGTGTTCAAAAATCATGCCCCTTGAGGAATAAGAGATGAAATACAAACATGTCTTGTTGGCTGTGAACTTCGATGCGAATGCTGAGTACTTGGTGATGAAAGCAGCTCAGCAAGCGAGATCTCATGATGCACTACTTAGTGTGATTCACATCGATCCAGATTTTACGGAACTCTATGAAGGGGTGAGGGAGTTTAACCCGTCAGCATTTGATGATTCAGTACACAGTGAGTCAGTAAGGGAAATGACTGTCTTGTTGAAAGGGGCTGATTACCCCATTTTCAAACACATTTTTTATGCGGGTTATGTAGAAGATCAAATCATCAAAGCCATTGATGAATATGATGTTGATCTTCTTGTATTTGGTCATCATGAATCAAGTTGGTTCCATCAGCTGACCATGTCCAGCAGCGAACCTTTGCTGCGAAAAATGCCTTGTGACTTGCTGTTTATTAGAGTCGAGAATTAGATTTCTCGCTCTCTGACCTAGGTTTCTGATTTAGCTCTTTAATATAGGCGTTACAGAATCCCAAGCATATACCAGCTCATCTACCAAGCTGCCTTCTGGCGCTTGCCATTGCTGTTGGATAACTGGCTGACCACCTAGATAGTCATAAAACTTCTGGGCACTGAGGTTTTGGCACAGTACTTCCAGGTAAGCGCCATTGTGTGAAGCTTCTTCTTGGATCAGGCTCGCTGCGTGTTGCAGAAGAGCTTTTCCGATCCCTTTGCCTGTCGTACTAGCGTCAACGTGAAGGTTTTCGATCAAGGTGCCATATTCTTGGTTTTGATCGAGATAGATGCAGATAAAACCGAGTAGCTTTTCGTTTTCTGTAGCGATAAAGATTCGCTGATTAGCAACAGGCTGGCTAAAACGCTTTTGCCAAACAGCACCTCGCTCGCTGAAGACATCTTCTGAAAGGTATTTTTTAGTAAGCAAACCGGCATAAACAATTTGCCAGCTTCTCGCGTGCAATTGGCTGATAGCGTTTCGGTCTTCCAAAATTGCTGGCTTGATTGTAATCACAAAACCTCCTTTCTTTGATTACATAATTTCCTTATACCTTTGATGTTACTTCAAATATTTTCTTCTGCAATACCAGCTTTATATTTCAAAAACTGTGAGCGCGTAGCAAAGAAATCGAATATTTCCTTTTGGATGTGTTGTAGCGTGATCAAGGTAAACCAAATTTCAAAACTGGTTGATCCTGATCGCCATATCAAAACAAATTGGTTAACCAAATGTTTGTGGCGAGTAATATTCATCGTGTTTCCAATGATGAATAATTAAAAGGCGAACCATGAGCAAAAAACTCTTTACCCTAGCGCCTATAGCGGTGGCGCTCATTCTTGCAGGTTGTAACTCATCATCAAGTGACTCAGATGATAAAGATAAAATTGTACAACCAGTTGTTCAATCTCGTGTGCATGACATTCTAGAAGTCGATGGTTACCAGTTCCGAGATGCCAATGGCGATGGCGAACTTACGCCATATGAAGATTGGCGTTTATCTTCAGAGGAGCGTGCAGCTGACTTGGTTAGCCGAATGACCCTTGAAGAGAAAGTCGGCATGATGCTAATTGACACGCTAAATGCAGAGGCCTATGGCTATATTGGCATGAAGCACCAGGACTTTGTCAGTCGCCAGAAAATGAATCGTTTTATCTTCCGAAATAATATCCTGACGCAGGAAGAAATCGATGCGATGACAGACGAAGAGCGTCAAGATGGTGGTTCTGCGGGAGGTCCAGGTGGTCCTAGCTATGTAATTAGTCCAAAGGAAGCTGCTCAGTATATGAATACGGTGCAGGAACTTACAGAACGCACGCGACTTGGTATTCCAGCACTGTTCAAATCGAACGCGCGTAACCACATCGATCCGAATGCCAAGGCGGGTATCAATGTCGACTCCGGAGCCTTTACTGGTTGGCCTAAAGAAGGCGGCCTGGCTGCAACGGGCGATATGGAGCTGATAGCAGAGTTTGGTGAAGTCATGCGCGCTGAATGGAATGCGATTGGTTTACGCGGTATGTATGGCTATATGGCAGACTTGGCGACAGAGCCACGCTGGTACCGTGTCCACGAGACCTTTAGCTCGGATGCCGACCTTACTTCAGACATTATTCAAACCCTTGTGACAAAATTGCAGGGGGAGGAAGTTAATGCCGATAGTATCGTCCTTACCATGAAGCACTTCCCTGGTGGTGGCCCTCAGTTCCTAGGGGCAGATCCCCATTACATGGCCGGTCAACATCAAAGCTATCCTGCCGGTAAGTTTGACTATCACCTCAAGCCTTTCATTACTGCTATTGAGGCTGGGGTGGCTGCTATCATGCCATATTATGGTGTTGTTGGTGGCGGCGATTGGTCAATGCTAGAACCTGATGAAACGGATCATTATGTAGGGGGAGGCAAGGAATTATTTGATTTATTGCATGTAAGAGATCACGAAACGGTACGAGTTGCTAACAATGATTACTCGACAGAGGTAGGCGAACCGGCTGGTAACGTGGGCGTAGCTTTCTCTAAAGGTATATTGGATGACTTACTTCGCCAGAAATTAGGTTACACAGGGGTCATTAACTCAGATACTGGCATCATTAACGATCAAAATAACGATCACACTGATTATCAGATGATGCACAACAACCGTGCTTGGGGCTTGCAGGATAAGACGAAAACAGAACAGTTCGTCATTGCAATCGATGCAGGTACTGATGTGTTCTCTGGCTTTAACCGCAACGATGAGATCCGGGCTGTTGTTGAGCAAGGCCTAGTCTCAGAGGCGCGTATTGATGAGTCGGTGAAACGCTTGCTGAAAGTACAATTCGATTTGGGGCTATTTGAAAATGCCTATGTCGATGCTAGCAAAGCCAATGACATCGTAGGTAACGCTGAATTCCAAGAGAAAGCCCAGCTAGCTCAACGTAAAGCGGTTGTGTTGCTTGATAACCAAGATCAAACCTTGCCACTTCGTACAAACTCGAGCTTGTTCACTATGGGGATGGACGGAGAGATTGCTGAAGAGTACGGTTTTGAAGTCACTGTGGGTGATGATGAAGATGGTAATAAGGTCGCTGATGCAAAAGGTCATGATCACGCCTTGATCCGTGTCCGAGTCGACAATATCCCAGCGGTCATGGGAAGCGACCCATCAACTAACCGTGCCTTAGTCTTCGGCGGTGCAGATTTTGACGAGTTATCAGTACTTGATTTCACTGGAATGGCAGATTCGAACTCCTGGGTTATTACACCATCGCTTGAAGATATCCAGGCTGTAATGAGCGAGGTTGGTGCAGATAATACAGTACTATCTGTTTACTTCCGTCAGCCATATGTACTTGATGAAGCAAGTCGCCTGAATGATGCGGGTGCTATTCTTGCCACATTCGGCTCTGATGACCGTGCAGTCATGGACGTAGTCAGCGGTGAATTCAACCCGCAAGGCAAGCTTCCATTTGCACTTGCAAACAGTGCTGAGGCGATCATAAGGCAAGACTCTGATGACCCGTCATATAAAGCCGGGGATACGCTTTACCCAGTCGGACATGGTTTAAGCTACAAGTAAACAATAATGCTATGTAATTAGAGAGTCTGGTAGTCGCTACCAGGCTCTTTTGCGTTAGTTCGACCGTAATCTGCTTACCAGCTAATACAATCCATGTTTTCCAATGGAATATCAGTGCTGTTAAGTAGCGGCATAATTTCATTGAACTTCCTTTTTTAAAATAGAGGCTTAGGTCATTATTTCCTGTTAAGAACACTATAAGCCAACCGCAATTGAATGATAATATAGTTTTATTGATTTTCACTGTTCGGATTATTTGAATAATGTTGGATGAATTACGCCAAATTGCTATTTTTGCCAAAGCCGTTGACCACGGCTCATTTCGTGCGGCAGCGAAGGCATTGCGCCTGTCTCCCTCAGTAGTAAGCCACCATATTGGTCAACTCGAGGAGCGGCTTGGAACCGCGCTGCTTTACCGTTCCACCCGTAAGTTGTCTCTTACATCAGATGGTAAGCGGCTCTTGGCGGCTGCTCACGTCATGCTGGAAGCGGCTGAAGCGGGCATACAAGATATCTCAAACCAGAGTAACCAGCCTTCTGGAGCATTGAAGCTGACAATTCCAGCCGTTTTGGCACAATCAGATCTGACAAGCCAAGTTGCAGAATACGCCTTGGCCTACCCGCAAGTACAACTTGAGATTAATTACTCGGATAGCAAGCAAGATTTGATTAACGATGGCATTGATGTGGCGATCAGAATGACAACCTCACTCGAAGATAGCTCTTTTAAAGCGAAAAAGCTCTATGAGATTAATCGGTGCTTAGTCGCGTCCCCGAAGTATCTGGAATCTTGCCAAGCCGTTTCTTCACCGGATGAATTGGGTAACTTAGATTGGCTTGAGTTGGCGCCGGTATGGCACAAGAAATTAGAATTCCGTTCAGTCGGGCAATGTGTGCAGATACAGAAGCCAAAATCACAAATTAGTGTTAACAATGCCCATGCATTAGCTCGTTTAGCTTGCTCTGGAGCAGGGGTGGCTATTATTCCTGAGTTTCTTATCGAAGCAGATATTGATGCAGGTAGGCTTTGTCAATTACTTCCAGATTGGAAGATCTCCCCTGTAAGTGTCTTTGCTGTTTGGCCATCCAATGCGCCTAAAGATGGCCTAGTTAAACATTTCTTGGATTTCTTGAAACCATCAGTTAATTGAGGGAGATATAATTTGATCTCGGTCTACTAATTAAATCAAATTGGTCAACCACTTTGAGTGGTTGGTATATAATGTAATCAAATTCTAATTTAGCCGCTCGAGGTATACGTGTACAGAGGTAATTTATGCTCTCTGGAAAGCTATCGTCATATTCCATATCCGTTGATTGAACTCATCCAAGTGGTAAAGCGAAAAATTCAATCTAATAGCAAAATTGGTACCTTCCCATTGATTGGAGATGATGTTTTTTATTTTATTGTCGACGACAAGACAAAGCTTTTTTCAGAGACAAAGTCAGAAATCCATGAGAGTTATATTGATGTCCAAATTGTATTAGAAGGAAAAGAAAGATATGGCTATAGCCTAAGCCCTTTTAATTCAATCTCTGAGGATTTGATTAAAGAGAAAGATATTGCTTTTAGTCAAGACATCAAAGATGAGCAGTTTGTGACCTTATATAAAGATGATTTTATTATCTTCGATACAAACCAACCTCATCGTCCTTTGGTTGCAACGTCCGAACCTGAAAATGTGAAAAAAGCAGTAATTAAAATCAATAAGCAATACTTAATTGAAAAGTCGAGGTTTGAATGAATACGTACATGAATGTTCTGGAATGGGAAGATACAGCTATTCCTCATCGATTATGGATTGAGAAACTCGATAGCAATATGACCCGCCTTTGTATGAAAGTGGTGAAAGATGTTGAGCCTGAAATGCTCTATCTCGAACTTCCGGTATCGCAAGAAAAGGTACTGGGGGCATGGCAGGGAAGGGCTGCAGCAGTATCCGATGCCTACGATGATGGTTGTTTGTACTCTCAAGTACGTAGTTTATTTAACTTGGAGAATGGTTGTGTTGTTTGGACAGTAAACCATATACAACTCGCGGATAGTAAAAAAATGTCGGCGGACAAATTAGCCTTTATTCCGGGCATGACTCATGATCAAGGTTTGTTGAAGGCCATTTTAGAAACGGCTTAGCTGAAATCTTTCTACTTTTTAGGGTTTTATCTTTGTGTTTTACTCAAGGCAAAACTGTTTAAATGGATAAAATTAAAAGCACATCATAATTGTAATGATGTGCTTTTTTATATGAGGTGTGGTTTATATCTTATTATGGTGGAAATTAAATGACTACATAGCACGTCTTGATATGAACATTTTAGATATCGTATACAAGTTGACAATAATAAATGTCGTCTCCATCAATGTCCCGCCAATAGAACCTAACAGCAAATTATTTGTCAGCCAACAGAATGAATTAAACAAGACAAGTAGACGCAATTTTATTCCATCAACCTGAAATAATCCCCAGGTTACTACTGATGCACCAAAAATGGTTAGCAATTCATAGCTATGTTGCAAACTGGGTAAACCCATTAGCCATAATAACGAAATAAAGAACCACATGACTTTATTTGACTTTGTTCTGGTTGAAGCATAACTTCTTGCCGCACTTATTCCACAGCCAAATGCAGCCGTGAATGCACCCATCAATATAAAGTGAATACATAACAGGATTTGAAATACGGTCAGGTGTAGTCGAAAACGTTGGCCGTTTTGATGAAGGAATGCACTGGCTCCGACAACAAAGGCAAACAGCCCGACACCCTGTGCAATATTGATTTCTAACATGGCAAGTCTCTACGGTGATTTCTTAGGGCTAATCGTGTGACGGAACCAACTTGGATAGATACTGACAGCACAATGTTGGACTTGATAAAACTGGTGTTGGCCAATGTTGGATATATTCAACTGCCGTGGCCATTGAGGCTTGAGCAAGGACGATGGTATCGTCGGAAATCTCATTGCGCTCGATGTATTTTGCAATGGCTTTGGCATAGGAAACCGTATCACTGTCAGCATAGTACTGCCAGGCGCCGGGAATCACTGTGTAGGTAATCTCAGGGGACTGCTTAAGCTGCTTCGCACATTGCTGTAGTAGTTCGAGGGTAGGTTCTATTGTGCTCTCAAGGGCTGCAAGGACATAAACCTTGCTGTCCAGTACCGCTTGCTCTGCCATCGGCCGATCAACACGAATTACCCGGGCAGTTATATTCGCTGTCTGTTCTGCCGCATCACCAATGGTTGAGCAGGTGCAGATAATGATATCAGCACCGGTCTTGGCAATGCTCTGTATTTCCTGCTGGACTTGATTGATAACGCTTGGTGTCAGGCCATCAGCCATGGCTCGCTTGAGAAGCTGCTCATTCACACGGTGGCTAATCGTCACGTTCTTTTCGGCTAGGTATTGGTCGATATAGGGACTAAACAGTTCTTTGTTGGCTTCTAGCGTGTAGAGAAATGCAATTTTCATTGGTGCAATCCTTAGCCGAGATAAAAATTGATTGGAAAATAAAGGCTTCCCATGGGAAGCCTTGAAATTAAGCGTGGTATTTAAGATCAGCTTACCAAGTCAGCGGCTTCACGGGCAAGTCGACCAATTTCGTCCCAACGGCCTTCGTTGATCAGCTTCTTATCAACCATCCAGGTGCCACCGCAGGCAAATACACGGTCAACGGCGAGGTAGTCATTAACGTTCTTGGCATTAATACCGCCAGTCGGCATAAATTGGATCTGGGTGTAAGGTGCCAACAGGGATTTCACCATGTTGATACCGCCAGATGCTTCAGCAGGGAAGAACTTAAGCGTTGTCACGCCCATCTCGATAGCCGCTTCTACCGCACTTGGGTTGTTTACTCCTGGAACAATTTCAATTCCCAGTTCTTGGCACGCTTTTACGGTATTAGGGTTAAAGCCAGGCGAGACCACGAAGGTTGCTCCAGCTTCCTTGGCAGCAATGGCTTGCTCACGGTTTAGTACCGTACCTGCACCAATCAGCATGTCTGGTTGTGCTTCGCGAAGTAGTCGAATAGCTTCAGCAGCTGCATCTGAGCGGAAGGTGATTTCTGCGGCTGGCAGGCCGTTTTCAGCCAGTGCTTTGCCTAGCGGGATAATATCTTCAGCGCGATCAATCGCGATCACTGGAATGACTTTAATTTGTGCAAGTTGCTGTGCTGTAGTGCTCATTGTTGAGTCTTCCTTAGTTAAGTATCTGCTAGAATAAGTGCTCAGATAGAGCAGGTTCTTGTTCGTTAAATTTGATGTGTGCCATTGCTTGGTTAGGGATAATCGCACCTTTGTGTTGGATCACCGTTCCAGCTAGCTGATGCCCTTGCTCCGAGCATTTCACCGGAGATTTCCCATATATCAGGCCTGCCATAAAACCAGCATTGAATGAGTCGCCCGCCGAGGTGGTGTCGACCACCTGTTTAACCGGTTTGGTAGCCACAAAGGTGCGGGTTTGGGTAGTGAAGTCCTCGAAGTAGTTACCCTTCGCTCCCATTTTGACAACCGCTTGGCGTACGCCTGCGGCCTTTAGTCTTTCCAAGGTCGCTTCTTCGCTGCTATCGCCCCACAGATTGGCTTCGTCATCATTGGTAACAAGTGCCAAAGCCGTGAATGCGAAGACCTGCTGGTAACACTCTTGCGCCTTTTCGGCTGATTCCCACAGGGCAGGGCGGTAATTGGTATCAAATAAAATATCGACACCGGATTCAGCTAGCTGCCCAAGTAGATCAACAAGTTTTTGGCGGTCTTGCTGCGGCAAGATAGCCAGGCTGATCCCACTGAGGTAGATCATATTCATCTGTCCCAGCTCTGTTGCAACATGCTCAAAATCAGCATGCTGCAGCATGTAACGGGCTGCAGATTGGTTACGCCAGTACAGGAATGTCCGCTCGCCTTTGTCATCCAATTGAATCAAGTACAGGCCAGGCTGACGGGAGCTATCACGAAGCACCAAGTCGGTGCTGACACCCTCCTCCTGCCAGCGGCTGATCATGCCTTCGCTGATAGCATCTTGGCCGAGTGCCGACACGTAATTGATCTCGGCAGACTTGCCGGCTGTACGTGCTAGGTAGATGGCAGTATTGAGTGAATCACCGCCGTACGTCTGGTGCATGTCACCGAACGGTGCGCCATTTAGCTCAATCATGCACTCGCCGATGAGGGCAATGCGTTTCATGCTTGCTCTCCCGGTAGGGTGAAGTAGCGTTTAGCGTTGCTGAAACATATGTCCTGTACCATCTTACCTAGCATGTTGATATCGTTAGGTACTTCACCGTTTTCTACCCACTGACCAATCATGTTGCACAGAATGCGGCGGAAATACTCGTGGCGGGTATAGGACAAGAAACTGCGAGAATCGGTCAGCATGCCGACAAACTGGCTAAGTAAGCCAAGCTGCGATAACTGCTCCATCTGGCGCTGCATGCCGTCTTTCTGGTCGTTGAACCACCAACCGGAGCCAAACTGCACTTTGCCCGCGATGCCGCCACCTTGGAAGTTGCCAATCATGGTGGCCATCATCTCGTTGTCACGAGGGTTTAGACAATACAGGATGGTTTTTGGAAGCTCGTTGGTCAGATCCATGTCATCCAGCAGCGAAGCAAGCTGGAAGGCAAACGGGCGATCGCCAATAGAGTCAAATCCGGCGTCTGCACCGAGCAGCTTGAACATACGGGTGCTGTTGTTGCGCTGGGCGCCAATATGTAGCTGCATTACCCAGCCGCGTTTGGCGTATTGCTTGCCAAGCCATACCTGTACTGCGGTGCTGAATTGGTCAACTTCTTCTTCAGTCAGCACTTCACCCGCTAGACGACGAGTAAGCATGCTATTGAGAGTTTGCTCTGACGGTACTTTGCCGTAGCGTACAATTTCGATACCGTGGTCGGCCGCTCGGCAGCCGTGCGCGGCGAAATGATCAAGGCGGCGGTCTAATGCGGTAAGTAGATCGTCGAACGAAGCAATCTCGATATCTGCAACCTCACCCAATAACTGCATGTACTCAGCAAAGCCATCTAGTTCAATTTTGAAGGCTCGGTCAGGACGCCAGCTTGGGGCTACCTCGACATCGAAACTGTCGTCTTCGGCAATCGCTTTGTGGTATTCCAATGAATGGATAGGATCATCGGTCGTGCCTGCCATCACCACATTCATCTGCTTCATAATGCCACGGGCAGAGAACTCAGGGCTTGCAAGCATCTCGTTGCACTCGTGCCAGATCCCTTCAGCGGTCTCCGGGCCAAACAGTTTGCCGGTAATGCCGAATGGACGGCGAAGCTCTAGGTGAGTCCAGTGGTAAAGCGGGTTACCCAGAGTTTGTGGAACCGTTTTGGCCCACGCCATGTATTTGTCGTAGTCGCTGGTCTCTTTGCCAGTGATCAATGACTCTGGAACACCTGCCGAGCGCATGCCGCGCCATTTGTAGTGGTCACCTTCCAGCCACATTTGACCGATGTTATCGAAACGGCGGTTTTCAGCGACTTCCTGCGGGTTCAAATGGCAGTGGTAATCATAGATTGGCATGTCTTTGGCGTAATCATGGTAAAGCACACGCGCAATTTCATTGGATAGTAGGAAGTCGTCACAAAGAAAGTCTTTCATCATAAGCTCCAAAATGACACCGGGCGATAGCCATCGCCCGGTGTCTAATATCGGTTAAAGAGAGGCAACGGCTGCGCGTGCGCCTTTGCTGATAATAAGCTGGTAAGCTTTAGTCACTGCTTCTACGAAGCCTTCGTTTTGGATCAGATCGGTACCGAAAATGGCTTCAATACCCAAGATAGCTTTAACAACCGCAGGCTCTTTTCCGTATTGCTGGTAGATTTCACGGAATTGCTCAACCATTGGATCACGGACGTCAATTTCTTGATTTTCTTCGTCAACACCACTGATATAAGTCATCCAGCCAGCAATACCCATGGCAAGCCACTTGTATTCAGTACCTGCCGCCAAGTGATGGCGAAGTGAGCCGCCCATGCGTTGAGGGATCTTCTGGCTGCCATCCATCGCAATCTGCCAGGTTTGGTGTTTTAGGCTAGGGTTGGTAAAGCGCTCGATAAGCAACTTTGCGTAAGCTTCAAGATCCGTACCTTCCGGCATGGTCAGGGTCGTGGCCTGCGCCTGCATCATCATGTCAAACGCGGCTTTGCGGTAGCTGTCGTTGGTCATGGTGTCTGAGATGTGCTTGTAGCCACCAAGGTAACCAAGGTAAGCCAGGAACGAATGGCTGCCGTTAAGCATGCGCAGCTTCATTTCTTCGAACGGTACAACATCGGTAACGAATTCAGCACCGGCAACATCCCATTCAGGGCGGCCGTTAACGAAGTTATCTTCAATCACCCACTGGCGGAAAGGTTCACAGGCAATACCACATGGGTCTGCGACACCAACCAGCTCGGTGATTTCTGCCAGCGTCTCAGGGGTTGCCGCAGGGACAATACGGTCAACCATAGTACATGGGAAGGTCACATTGGCTTCGATCCAGCCAGCGAGTTCTTGGTCAACCAAATTGGCAAAATCCAGTACCGCAGCACGGGCGACATGGCCATTTTCCTGCACGTTATCACAAGACATCACGGTAAATGGCTTTAGGCCAAGCTCACGGCGGATACGCAGGGCTTCAACGATGTAACCGATAGCAGAGCTAGGCTCACGAGGGTTGTCCAGATCAGCTTTAACTAAGGCGTTGTTTTTGTCCAAGCGGCCTGTCGCCGGGTCAGCGCAGTAGCCTTTTTCAGTAATCGTCATGGAGACAATAGCGACTTGCTCTTCAGACATTTTCTCTAGGACTGCACGCTTGCCTTCAAAGCTAGGGTGTAGCGACTCAGTAACAGAAGCAATGAGTTTAACGTCAGTTGCCTTGGCACCTTTTTCAGCCACGGTGTACATATGATCCTGGGCGCGAAGCTGGGTGATAAGATCTTCACCGCCAAATAAATTGATTTCGCAAATCCCCCAGTCGCTGCCTGTTTTTTCTAGCATCTCGTTGGTAAACAAGGCTTGGTGCGCACGGTGGAAAGCGCCAAAACCTAAGTGCACGATGCGGCTTTTTAGTACGGAACGATCAAAGGTTGGGCGGATAACGTTTGTGTTGAGTGGCGTATTTGAAATTGTGTCCATTTTCTTTTTCCTTTGGCCCACCAACATCTGCTGGTGGGCGGGTTCTCAGGGAAGTCTTCAGCGTGTTATTGATTGAGGGACAAGTCCCTAGAATTAGTAGCCCAGTACCAAGTTAGGTAGGAACAGGCTTAGCTGAGGAATAAAAGTGACGGCCAGTAGCGCAGCTATCAGTGCGGCATAGAATGGCAGCAGTGGCTTGATGATTTTATCGATGGAGACTTTAGCCACGGAACAACCGATAAACAGAGCACTACCTACAGGTGGTGTACAGATACCAATCGCTAAGTTGAAGGTCATCATGATACCGAAGTGAACCGGGTCGATACCTAGGTCTAGAGCAATAGGTAAGAAGATTGGTGTAAAGATCAGTACCGCTGGTGTCATATCCATGAAGATACCGACAATCAACAGGATAAGGTTGATGATCAACAAGATTACCAGTGGGTTTTCAGATACAGCCAATAGGGCATCGGCAATCATGTATGGGATGTCTGCGTTAGCCATCGCCCATGACATACCCATTGAAGCACCAACCAGCAGCAGTACGATAGAAGTCGTCACCGCTGACTCAAGGATGATTTTAGGTAAGTCACGTATTTTCACTTCACGGTAGAAAATAACCGCCAATACGAAGGTGTAGACAACCGCAATCGCCGAGGCTTCTGTCGCTGTGAAGATACCACCGATGATGCCGCCCATGATGATCACAATCAGCAGCAGCGAAGGCATGGCTTTGATGAAAGTATCCCATACCACAGCCAGTGATGGTTTTTCGGCAACTGGGTAGCCACGGCGCTTAGCAATGATACCAGCTACAACCATCAGGCTTAGACCCATTAGGATGCCCGGGATGTAGCCACCTAGGAACAGGGCCGCAATAGAAGTACCGCCAGATACCAGTGAGAACACGATGAGGGTGTTACTTGGCGGGATCAACAAACCAGTAGGGCACGAAGTAATGTTAACCGCAGCCGAGAAGTGCTCGTCGTAACCGTCCTTTTTTTGTAGAGGAGACATTGTGCCACCGACAGCTGCCGCAGACGCTACCGCAGAGCCAGAGATAGAACCGAACATCATGTTTGCCATCACGTTTACGTGAGCAAGCGAGCCTGGTAGGCGACCACCTAATACTTTGGCGAAGTTGATCAAGCGGATGGCGATACCGCCCTGGTTCATGATGTTACCCGCAAGGATGAAGAACGGGATAGCCAGTAGGGCAAAGTTATCAAGGCCTGCCGCCATACGTTGGGCGACAACGGCTATAGCCGGTTCTAGCGGCAGACTCATCATAATTGTTGCTAGCGATGAAAGGCCGATGGCGAATGATACAGGGATCCCCAGCGCGAGTAATACGCCGAAGCTACCGAACAGAGTGAGAATGACTTGCCATTCCATTGTGGAATCCTTCTTATAAAGTCTTGTTCAATGGTGAAGAGTTTTTCTATTCACCGTTGGATATGTTTAATTAGCTTTCTTGGGGATCAGCAATGCAAATATTGCCGGAAATCAGCTGCTTAACTTTTTCCCAGGCGAATAGTGCCGAGTAGAAAATCATTAGAGCGCCACTTATCGGTAGGCAGAAGTAGATGTAGCCCATCTCCCAGCCGAGTGCTGGTGTTACCTGACCGGTTGCTAGCGTCTTCATTGCTAAATTAGAGCCGCCGTATACAAGGACAATAAAGGCAAAGACAGCGATGGCTAACTGGATAAAGATTTCATTGAACAGCTTTCTTTTGCCGCTGAGCTTCATGGTTAGGAGGTCAATTGCAAGGTGGCGCTTGAGGCCTGTGGTGTAAGCCGCGCCAATCAGGGCTACCCACATAAATAGATATCTCGCTAGCTCATCAGTAATAGTGCTTGGTTTACCAATGATATAGCGGGAGATCACCTGCCAGATCACACAGAACACCAGGAAGGTAGAGAGAGACACGGTAAACATCGCCAACCCTCTATTTATGTAACCAACCAATTTATTCATCTTTAGTTCCTTTCAAATAAATAAGCATGCTCAGATTTGTCTATTGGTGAACCAATGTAAGCAGATATGTTATCTAGCTATGTTTAAGCACGCGCTTTTTCTGTGGGGATTATAAGATGGTGTGATTTTTAGTCACGTGAGCCAAGTCACAATTGAATTGGTTGACCAATTTTAGGGTTTTTATTGTGATATTGGTCAATCAATTTGCTTTTTTGTTTTGACGGTTTTCTGATTTAGACGCAATATTGGCCCCGTACTTAAGAAACACCCTACACAATGGACAACCAATTCCACGGAGATATAACAATGATGACGCGTAAAAGTGTACTTACTGCAGTGATCGGTGCTGCCCTTACTTTTGGTGCTACAGCTTCTGCTTACGCAGCAACGACCTTCAAGCTAAGTCATAACCACCCGCGTGACCATGCTGTACACAAAGCGATGGACCACATGGCTAAAGAAGTTCGCGCTCTTACTGATGGCGAAGTTCGCATTCGTATCTATCCTGATGCGCAGCTAGGTACCCAACGTGAATCAATGGAGCTAATGCAGAACGGCGCATTGGAAATGGTAAAAACCAACGCTGCTGAGCTTGAAGCCTTTGCTCCAGCTTACTCGGCATTCAACCTGCCATACCTATTCCGTGATAAGACTCACTACTACAACGTGAAAGAAGGAGAAGTGGGTGAGGAAATCCTAGCGTCTTCTCGCGACAGTGGTTTCATCGGTGTGACTTACTATGATGCTGGTGCTCGTAGCTTCTATACATCTAAGCCAATTGAAACACCTGAAGATCTGAAAGGTATGAAGATCCGTGTTCAGCCTAGCCCGTCAGCGATTGCGATGGTAAATGCACTGGGTGGTAGCCCAACGCCGCTAGCATACGGTGAGCTTTACACAGCACTGCAGCAAGGTGTTGTTGATGCTGCAGAAAACAATATTCCATCATTCAGCCTGAGCCGTCACAGTGAAGTATCTAAGTACTTCAGCCTAGATGAGCACACCATGGTTCCTGATGTACTGGTTATCTCGACCAAAGCCTACGATGGTCTATCAGAAGAACACCAGGAAGCATTGAAAAAGGCAGCGATGAGCTCAATGGAAGTGATGAAAGAGCTATGGGCTGAGTCTGAAGCGAAAGAGCGTGCTAAAGCAGAGAAAATGGGCGTAACTTTTGTTAAGCCAAATAAAACTGCATTCGTTGAAGCAGTACAGCCGATGTACGACGAGCTTGAGAAGTCTAACCCTGAGCTGAACGAAATCGTAGAGCGCATTAAAGCGGTTCAATAAGCGGTAAAAACAGACTGTTGTAATCATTAAAATCAAAGTGTTGCCACACTTTTACATTAAGAGGTTGACCAATTTATATTGGTCATTATGATGGCGAATAAGTGCAATGGAAAAAAGTGACAATATCATCATGATGCCCTTCGAACCGAAACGCCCATACCAAGAGCTTGGTTTGGTGTTGAGACAAGAACTTATCGATGGCCGCTATAAAGTGGGCGATCGGCTACCGCCAGAGCGGGATATCGCCGAGCGACTGGATGTCAGTCGAACGGTGGTCCGTGAAGCGATAATTATGCTGGAACTTGAAAATCTTGTTGAGGTGAAGAAGGGGTCTGGGGTTTATGTCCTCAATATTCCAAGCCACTCCAATAGCCGGGAGAATGTGATCAGTGATGATGCTGGTCCATTCGAAATGCTGCAGGCAAGGCAGTTGCTCGAAAGTAATATTGCCGAGTTTGCAGCTATCCAGGTGACACCGAGTGATATTGTGAAGATGCGTGCGGCGCTGGATCTTGAGCGCAGTGAAATTGCCTCTGGGGCAGATGAGTGTTTTGGTGATGAGCAGTTCCATATGTGTATTGCCGAAGCGACGCAGAACTCAGTGTTGGTCGATATGCTAAAACAATCGTGGGAGCGGCGTGAGCAAAGCCCGATGTGGAAGAAGCTACACTCGCACATTATTGACATGGCATATCGTGAGGAATGGTTGGAAGATCACGCGCGTATATTGGCAGCGATGCAGCGCAAGGATCCGATTGCAGCTAAAAATGCCATGTGGCAACACCTTGAGAATGTGAAACAACGCCTGTTAGAACTTTCTGATATTGATGATCCGAATTTTGATGGCTACTTATTTAGCTCGAATCCGGTAGTTCTCCTTGGCGGTGAGAAATAAACCGCCGAATAAATTCAATTAGGCCAATTACTCTTTATTGGCCTCTTTAAAAGCAGTTATTTTAACGTAATTGTGCATTCTAAATTGTAAAGTACTTAACTCAGAATTATTGAGCGGGTTAAGTGTGTCTATAAAAGGTGATTGTCATGGAACAAACCTGGCGCTGGTATGGCCCTAATGACCCAGTATCGCTTGATGATATTCGTCAAGCAGGTGCAACGGGAATTGTAAACGCACTACACCATATTCCAAACGGTGAAGTTTGGACGGTAGAAGAAATCCAAAAGCGCAAAGCAATTATTGAAGACAAAGGATTAACTTGGTCTGTTGTTGAAAGTGTGCCTGTTCATGAAGAAATAAAAACACAAACAGGTAATTACCAACAGTGGATTGATAATTATAAGCAGACCCTTCGTAATCTGGCCGAATGTGGTATTGATACGGTTTGTTATAACTTTATGCCGGTATTAGATTGGACACGTACCGATCTGGAATTTGAAATGCCTGATGGCTCAAAAGCACTTCGTTTTGATCAAATTGCTTTTGCTGCATTCGAGTTATTTATTCTTAAACGCCCGGGCGCTGAAGATGAATACTCAGCACAAGAACAAGCCGAAGCGCTGGAATATTTTAATGCGATGTCTGAAGAGGCGGTTGCTCAGCTAACAAGCAACATTATTGCTGGGCTTCCTGGGGCTGAGGAAGGTTACACCCTTGAAGAGTTTCAGGCGCAACTTGATCGCTACGCAGGCATTGATAAAGATAAACTGCGTCAGCATATGAAGCACTTCTTGAGTGAGTTGATGCCAGTGTGTGATGCGACTGGACTGAAAATGGCAGTTCACCCAGATGATCCACCGCGTCCAATCCTTGGCCTGCCACGTATTGTCTCGACGATTGAAGATATTGATTGGTTGACGACAGAAGTACCAAGTAAGAACAATGGTATTACCATGTGTACTGGCTCTTACGGTGTCCGTGGTGACAATGACTTGGTCAACATGATTAAACAACATGGTGATCGTGTTTACTTTACGCACCTGCGCTCAACACAGCGCGAAGAGAACCAGTTGAGCTTCCATGAAGCCGCACACTTAGATGGCGATGTTGATATGTACAATGTCGTCATGGCTATCTTGGAAGAAGAGCAGCGCCGTGAAGAGTCAGGAGAAACCCGCCTGATCCCAATGCGACCTGATCACGGCCACCAAATGCTGGATGACCTGAAGAAGAAAACCAATCCAGGCTACTCGGCTATTGGCCGATTGAAAGGGCTTGCGGAAGTACGTGGTTTGGAAATGGCTCTTAAGCGCGCTTTCTTTAAAAAATAAAAAGTCCTTATACACGTAAAATAAATGTGTATATACCTACCAACGTTTGGCCCGATTATCGGGCCTTTTTTTTATTTCTCGATCAAACCGACATTTATTTTGTGGCACTACATGTAAGGTGTTTCTTTCCCATTCTTCTATGGGCTATTTCTCGTATCCGACACTTGCCACAACAGGGATAACATATGGCAAATAAACTATCATTCAAAGTTAAAATAATTACCACTTTGATAGCTATATTAATAGCTACCGTAATTACGTCATTCTTTAGCGTCAATTATTATTTGAGTCGTTATATTTTTGACAGTGATGCTGAAAGTATCAATGCACAAATTAGCTTAGTGAAAGATAAGCTGTATGATGATATACGTAATAAGGTATTGATTTCTGAAAATATTAGCTTAGATATTACTAGCATTCAGGAAGTTACCGAACGTGCTGGTTTTCATGCTGCAGCAAAAGTGATTGCTGATTTTGTCATTACCGATAAAGGGCGAATTGATGATAAATCCGTAGCGAATCATTACATTGAGCTGGTCAATAGTGCCAACGGAACAACAGTAAGTGATATTTTCTATCAAAATGATATCCCATTAATATCAATTACTGTGCCTAGTGGAAATGGTGGTGATATCTTTTATCTCGATATGAGAAATACGCAGCAATTGCTTTCTCAGTCTTCTGTAGAAGGGAGTTACTTCGATCTGAAAGACAGCAAAGGAGCACTCCTTTTTAGCAATCGCATAGAGGGTGATCTAATCCCTTATACCAACCAGTTTGCCGTAGGTGATAGCCAATGGACGCTGACAGGTTACATTGACCGCGGTTACATTCAGCAAAATACCAATGCCTTGAGTGGCAGTATCACCATGGCGTTGGTGCTGGTGGCATTGATTTCTATTCCTTTGAGCATTCTTTTTATCAATACCATCTTCAAACACCTCAGTACGCTCAGGAACATCATTGTTGGCCTTTCAAGGGGGGATGCGGATCTCACCCGTCGCTTAGATGTCTACAGCAACGATGACTTGGGCAAAATCGCCAATGGTATTAACCACTTTATTGAAAACCTACAAAGGATGATGTTGGAGGTCTCGCAGTCTAGCCAGGCGATTCAACATGAGGTGGTGGCGCTGAAAGACAAAGCGGATTCCAATAAGTCTTTGCTCATTCGCCATACTCAAGAAACGGAAAAAGTAGTTACTGCGATAAATGAAATGAGCGCAACGGCGGAATCTGTGGCGCACAGCGGCAAGAGTGCTGCAGACTTTACTCAAGCCACAAATGTCGAGGCAGAGAAGTCGAAAGATGTGGTCAAGGTCGCTTCAGGTAGTGTGAACCAGCTATCGACGGAAGTGGAAAGCATGTCGGCTTCAATCCAAACCATGAGCAAGGACTTCGAGAAGATCGATGCGGTATTGCATGTGATTGGCGAAATCGCTGAACAGACGAACCTGCTGGCTTTGAATGCGGCTATTGAAGCTGCCCGTGCTGGCGAGCAGGGCAGGGGCTTCGCTGTAGTTGCTGATGAGGTGAGGGCGCTGGCTGCGAGGACGCAGCAGAGCACGTCTGAAATCGATACCATGCTGTCTGATCTTCGCAAGGCGACGTCGGTCGTGGTGCAGTCGATGGACACGACAAAGGGAAGTTGCGCCCAGACGGTCGAGCATACAGCCAACGTCATGGCTTCTTTGGAATCGATGACTAACTCGATTAGCCAGATCAACGATCTCACGACCCAGATTGCCACTTCAGCCAATGAACAGAGTGTGGTTACGGAAGAAGTGAACAAAAATATGATTGCGATTCACGACATGATCAACGAGCTGAATCGCAACGCTGATGATTCTGTCGCCAGTACCGAGCAACTTGCTGTTACCAATAGCCAATTAAATGCCATGGTAGCGAATTTTAAGTTGAAGTAAGCTGATTTTATCAGTGATAATCAATCTTATTATCACTTTTATTGTGGAGTATTACATGGCCCAGGCGATGAGTCCAAAGATGAGCCCCAAACAGCTTTCAGTAGTGGGAAATGAGCTGATCACCCCAAACATGATCCGTTTGACGCTTGGCGGTGAAGGGAGCCACCACTTTTCTCACGAGAGTGTCGGGCAGTATGTGAAGTTCCTATTTGCTGCTGATGGCAGTACGGATATCAGTGCGCTGCCTGAGGGGCAAAGACCTATGATGCGTACCTTTACAGTTTCAGGTTATCAAGCTGGATCTGAGGGTGGAGATGGCACGATAACCATAGATATTGCTAAGCATGAGCTAGCAGAAGTAGATGGTGAAATGACGCCAGATATCGGTGGCTATGCCTCTCGCTGGGCGCTTAAAGCGCAAGTCGGTGATCCTATTTCTTTGGTTGGCCCTCGTCCGATTCAGGCGATGCCTGTTGAAGCAGAGCGTTTCTTGTTGGTGGCAGATATGACAGCGCAAACTGCATTGCAGGGTAAATTGGCGTTATTGCCCGAGAGCGCGAAAGGTTATGTTGTGCTTGATGTACCGACTGAAGCTGATGTACAGCCACTTACATTGCCAGAAGGCGTGGAGTTGGTTGTCAACATCAGCGCTGAAAGCGCGCTGTCTGATTGCGTCAAAGTACTTGATATCGATACTGACAGTTTATCTGTGTGGTGTGCCTGTGAGTTCAGTGAAATGCGTGCTATCCGCAGCTATATTACCTCGGATAAAGCGGTCGATCGTAAAATGTGTTACTTCAGCAGTTACTGGAAGCAAGGCGTAACCGAAGATGGCCACAAAGTGTTGAAGCGTGAAGATAGTATGGCGTTAGAAGCACAAGTTTCTAAATAATACATATTAAATACAAGAATAAAGTAAAAAGCCCTGCAAAGATGTTTTGCAGGGCTTTTTTATTAATTTCATATGTTGGAAGTTATTTTATTTGATTATCAAAAATGAATTTAAGCATGCGTGCAAGTTTATTTTTACTTTTAATTTTGGTTATTTAAAAGTGGCTTTATTAAGAAAAAAGACAGTTTATGAAAATTAATTAATAGCATATATATCGCGAGTTCATTTCTCATTTGCGGATGGTTATCAATTGCTAAAGTCTTGCTGCATGGGGTGTTAGGGCAGGTTTTACTGCGAGATTGCATTTCAAAAAATAAAGAAGCTGTACATATTTACGGTTTGTTGCTCAAAAAATACGTGCTTGCGTTAATTTATTATCACATAGTGTCTTAAATTGATGAGGATCATTAATTTGTGACTACTACTACTTTAGTATCAGCATCATAATAAATAAGTAAAACAACCTGTGATATTTGTATTGTTTTTATATGACAAATTACCTTTGGTTATGTTTTTCTCCTCATTCATAATGGTCGCAATATGAAAAACTGGATAAACGAAGCAATTCTTTCGCCAATGAAGCGCCGTAGCTTTATTAAGTGGAGTGCCGCTGTTGGGGGCGCTGCCGCTTCTGTCGGTACTGGCCTTCCGTTAAAAGCGGTTGCAAAAACAGAAGAAGAGGTTGCTGGCGAGACAAATACTGTCTGGTCTGCATGTATGGTTAACTGTGGTAGCCGTTGTGCACTTCGTGTACACACTAAAGATGGCGTAATCACTCAGATCGAAACGGATAACCGTGGTGACGATAGCGAGTTTGGTAAACACCAAATCCGCGCTTGTCTGCGTGGCCGTTCTATCAAGCACCGTGTGTACAACCCAGACCGATTGAAATACCCAATGAAGCGCGTTGGTGAGCGTGGAGAAGGGCGTTTCGAGCGTATCAGCTGGGACGAAGCCTTGGATCTGATGGCAGACAAACTGAAGTACACCATCAAAGAGTACGGTAATGACTCGATTTTCATTACTTACGGCTCGGGTACTCAGGGTTATCGTACTGACGGTAAGGATTGCTTCAAGCGACTATTCAACATGATGGGTGGTTTCCTGGATTACTATGGAAACTACAGCTGGGGTCAGATCATGTTCGCACTGCCGTTCACCTACGGTGACAAGAAGGCAGCGGCTTACGGCTCTTACACCACAGAAATCGAAAACGCAGAGCTGCTAGTCATGTTTGGCTACAACCCTGCAGAAACGCGCATGAGTGGCGGCGGTGAAATCCACGAGCATATCGCAGCCCAGCGCAAGAAAAATGTCCGCACTATCATCATCGACCCACGCTACACAGATACCATGCTGGGTAAAGAAGATGAGTGGTTGGCGATTCGCCCAGGTACTGATGCGGCTTTGGTTGAGGCTATCGCTCACGTGCTGATCACTGAGAACCTAGTGGATCAAGCATTCCTCGACAAATACTGCCAGGGCTACGACGAGAAGACGTTGCCAGCTAGTGCACCTGCCAACGGACACTACAAGGCTCATATCTTGGGCCAAGGCCCTGATGGCATTGAAAAGACGCCAAAATGGGCGGCAGGCATCACGGGTATTCCAGAGAAGAAGATCATCCAGCTAGCTCGTGAAATCGGTACAGCTAAGCCGTGCTTCATTACACAAGGTACCGGTATCCAGCGTCAGGCGAACGGCGAGCAGACTTCTCGCTCTATCGTTATGCTGCCAATCCTAACCGGTAACATTGGTCTACCAGGTACCAATACCGGTGATATGCCTGCGAACTACGGTTACCCAGCACCGCGTATCCCTGTGGGTACTAACCCTGTGAAAGTCAAAGTCCCGTTCTTCAAGTGGAGCGATGCGATTTGGCGTCACGAGGAAATGACCGACAAGACCGACGGTATCCAAGGTGACGAGCGTATGCGTGCGCCAATCAAGTTTATCCTTGCGTACTCAGGTAACGTATTGATGAACCAGCATGCGGATCTAAACCGTAACGCAGAAATCATCAAAGATGAGTCTCTAGCTGAGTTTATCGTGGTATGTGATAACCACATGACGGCATCAGCCCGCCATGCTGATCTATTGCTGCCAGATGTAACGACTATCGAGAATAACGAAGTGAGCTCTGACGGTTACTCGTCAGGTTCGATGGCGGGCCTATGGCCGCTAGTACGTGCCATTGAGCCACTTTACGAAACACGCAGTGCGTACCAGATGTGTGCGGAGCTGTCTAAACGCTTTGGCCTATACGACCAGTTCACTGAAGGCCGTAGTCGTGATGAGTGGTTGGAGCACCTGTACGCCGAGCGTATGAAGCAAGATCCAAACATTCCTTCTCTTGAGCAGCTGCGAAAAGATGGCCCTTACACAGTGGTTGCGCCGAAAGAAGGCCGTATCGCCCTGGAAGACTTCCGTAAGGATCCAGAAGCGAACCCAGTTGGCACCCCATCTGGCCGTATCGAGATCTACTCGACCAAGCTAGAGACGATTGCCAAAGAGTGGGAGCTAAAAGAAGGCGATGTGATCACGCCACTTCCGCAATACGTGACAACGTGGGAAAGCCACTTGGATCCTAAGACCAAGGAATTCCCGCTGCAGCTATTTGGCTACCATACCAAAGGCCGTACCCACTCGACGTACCACAATATTCCGTGGCTGCGCGAAGCGGTATTTGACGGTATTTGGATGAACCCTGTCGATGCTGCTAAACGCAACCTGAAGAGCGGTGACTTCGTGAAGGTATGGAACGACCGTGGTGAAATCCGCGTTGCGATCAAAGTGACTCCTCGTATCATGCCGGGCGTGACAGCCCTAGGCCAAGGTGCTTGGTATAGCCCTGACAAGAAAGGTGTCGACCAAGGCGGTTGTATCAACTCGCTAACGTCACAGCGTGCAACCCCGTTGTCGAAAGGTAACCCACAGCACACCATTCTAGTTGAAGTAGCCAAGGCCTAAGGAGAAGCGTAAATGACTCAATATGGTTTCCACGTAGACACCAGCAAGTGTACTGGCTGCAAAACGTGTCAAGTATCTTGTAAAGACAGAAGTGACCTACCAGTAGGTGTTAACTGGCGTCGTGTATATGAATACGCGGGTGGTGACTGGGTACAGCACGAAGATGGTACGTTTACCAACGATGTGTTTGCATACTACATGTCTATCAGTTGTAACCACTGTAGCAATCCGGCTTGTACTAAAGCATGTCCAACCGGCGCAATGCACAAGCGTGAAGAAGATGGCTTGGTTGTGGTTGATGGCGATGTGTGTGTAGGTTGTCGTTACTGTGAAATGGCTTGTCCTTACGGCGCGCCTCAGTACGACCATGAGAAGAAGCACATGACCAAGTGCGACGGCTGTTACGAGCGTATCGGTACAGGCCAGAAGCCGGTTTGTGTTGAATCTTGCCCGTTACGTGCGATCGACTTCGGTCCTATCCATGAGCTACGCCAGAAGTACGGTGCTCGCGCGGATATCGCGCCACTGCCAGATCCGCGTTTGACTAGCCCGAACCTTATTGTCAGCACTTGTTCAAACAGCAAGCTGAGCGGCGATACCAAGGGTAGTATCCAGAACCCAACGGAGGTGGGCGCATGAGCCAGTTATCTCTAGTTTTCTTTACTGTATTGGCACAAAGTGCGGTTGGTATGTTCATTGCGCTTGGCTTGGTTGAAATGCTGTTCAAGCCAAACGAAAAAAACATGTCCCAAAGCATGACCCGTAGCTTTATCGCGGTATTTGTTTTGCTAGGCATCGGTGCAGTGGCTTCTGTGACTCACCTGGGCCAACCGCTGCGTATGTTCAACGTGATGTTTGGTTTGGCACACGGAAGTGCGCTAAGCCTGGAAATTGTCGGCTTGAGCCTATTCGGTGGTGCAGGTGCGGCTTACACAGGTATGCGTTTGTTTAACCTTATGCCTGCAATCCGCAAACTGCTGCTGCCGGTTGCCATGGTTTTGGGTGTGGTATTCATCCTGGCAATTGCTAATGTCTATACGTTGGCGACAGTACCGACGTGGAATACACCATTTACGTCGTTCCAGTTCCTGATGACCGCTGCTGTACTGGGGCCAATTGCTGCTGCAGTCATGTTGCGCGCTCAGTCAGCAAGTATGGGTGAACTTGGTGCAAAGGCAGACCGTACTTTGGCAGTTTCAGCTGCTGGCTTTGGCCTTATTGCCCTGATGGGTTACGCCGCTTACCTTGTATGGCTAGGCCAGCTTAACGTTCATGTTAACCCGTTTGAAGTGGTGGATTATTCTTTCCGCTTGGCGCTAGTGCGTGTTGGTTTACTGCTTGCTGGTGTATTATTCTGGCTGGTAAGTGCTGTGAAGGGTAACTGCAATGCTAGGCATGTTGCGATTTCCAGCTTTGTGCTTGTATTGGTATCAGAGTTTATGGGCCGCGCCTTCTTCTATGATGTTTACATCAGCGCAAGTGCAGGCATGTAATTGTTCGCATTAGAGCGACGAAGCTACTTACTCATTGATTAAGCAAGGAAGGCTGATTATTCAGCCTTCTTTTTTGGAAAAAATATGACCGAACAACAATTTCAAACTGTCGCAGGCTTATCGCTAGTTAGCCGCTTCTTCTACCAAGCTTTTCACCAGGCTCCTACTGCTGAGTTTGTTGATGCCATCTATCAAAATGACCTGATTGGT
Organism: Photobacterium sp. AWH4_225; assembly: GCF_056158405.1. Taxonomy (NCBI): domain Bacteria; kingdom Pseudomonadati; phylum Pseudomonadota; class Gammaproteobacteria; order Vibrionales; family Vibrionaceae; genus Photobacterium; species Photobacterium sp. AWH4_225. The sequence continues at coordinate 2,109,793 of NZ_JBSWTF010000004.1, forward strand.
CAATGGCCGTTGGATGCTGATAATGACTCTGTTGAGCAGGGGCTTGAATTACTGAAAAACAAACCTGAAATCAAATCACTGGCAGATGATTACCAAGCCTTGTTCATCGGGCCTGATGCTTTGAAAGCCGCTCCTTGGGCCTCGGTTTACTTGACGGAAGATCAAACCCTGTTTGGTCCGCCTACCTTGGCGATTAAAGCCTTTTACGCCCAGTTCGGCATCGAGATTGATACCGGAGAGCGCGAGCCAGAAGACCACATCGGTTTGATCTTTACCTTCCTTGCCCATTTGACTGAAATTGCTTTGCAGCACGAAGTTGATGAAGACAAGCCATCACCTGTTTTATGTGCCTTGGAAAAGTTCCTGAGTGAGCATGTACTGACTTGGGCACCTCGCATGCTACATATCATGCGCGAGCAGGCCGAGACAGATTTTTACCGCGGCATCAGCTTCGCTGCCGAGGGCACGCTGCGCCAGTTTGCCCAGTTGGTGAAAGCTGACTACCGAATTGTGCGCTTATACCGCTAATTGAATGAAACGGTAGGCTAGGTGATGGAAGAGAAAAGCGAGAAGTATTACAAAGCGGTGCTGGAGCATAAGCAAGTCAGCCGTAGAGGGCTGTTTCGTGGTTTGCTGGGCGGGGTGAAGAAAACCCACCAGGCCGCAGTGCTGGAACCTTTCACACGTAAAGCCGCCCGCCCGCCGCAAGCTGTTGATGAAACGCTGCTGGATAAGCTATGTGATGGTTGCGGAGAGTGTGAGAAAGCCTGCCCTCAGCAAGTGATTGCGATGATAGATGGCAAGCCAGAACTGCACCTAGACTGCAACTACTGTACGGATTGCGGTGAGTGTCAGAAAGCTTGCCCAACTAAAGCTTTATCTAACAACGTGGCTTCAACGGGGATGATCCCTGTGTTTAGCGGTGCCTGCCGCCGTGTTTTGCACGGCTATTGCGATATGTGTGCCGAGGAGTGCCCTAAGCAAGCCATTGACCTTAGTGACAAGCGTCCTGCTGTGATAAAAGAAAGTTGTACCGGCTGTGGCCAATGCCGGTCTTCTTGCCCGATGGGGGCTATCAGCTTTGAATTAACGGCAATTCAGCCTGTCTCTGTTTAGGAATCGTTCACGATAGCTCAGGGATAGTGCGGTTAACTTGAAAACAGAAAAAGCGGCGAGTACCTATGCTTTCATAGTTATGTAAGCATGTACTCGCCGCATTTTTATCTGTTAGAAACCGCCGGAATTAGCTGCCGTAATACATACAGATACGGCTGCCATCGACTTCTTGGATCTTGAATGGGATATTGTAGATATCTTCCATGATTGACTGTTGGATGACCTCATCAACCTTGCCGCTTTTGATCACTTCGCCTTTGCGCATCGCAACGATGTTGTCTGAATAACAAGAAGCAAAATTGATATCGTGGATTACGATAACAACGGCCTTGTTCATTTTGTGGGCAAGACGGCGGATAGTCTGCATGATTTCCACCGAGTGCTTGATATCCAGGTTATTCAGCGGCTCATCGAGGAAGATGTAGTCGGTATCTTGTGCAACCACCATGGCAATGAATGCCATTTGGCGCTGGCCACCACTGAGTTGATCAAGAAACTTATCTTGAATATCGGTGATATCCAGGTGCTCAAGAGCCTCATCGATAATACGGTTATCTTCGTCGGTTAGGCGGCCTTTGCTATGCGGGAAACGGCCAAAGGCAACCAATTCACGAATGGTAAAACGCATATTGATATTGTTCGACTGGCGCAATACCGCCAGGCGAGTAGACAGCTCTTGGGTATCCCACTGTGATAGCGGCTTGCCAGCAATCAGCACCTCACCGGCATCACTTTCTGTTAGGCGGCTAGCCATTGAAAGTAGGGTACTTTTACCGGCACCATTAGGGCCAATAATCGAAGTCACTTCTCCTAATGGGAACAGGGCACTCGCCTCGCTAACCACCAAGTTGCCGTTATATTTTTTTGAGAGTCCAGTTAACTTAATCATGATAAATCAAAACTTGTTACGCATTAGAAGGAAGAGGAAGTAGCTACCACCGACAAAGTTGATGATGACGCTGATAGTGGTATCGAAGGCGAAGACGGTCTCGATGAGCCATTGGCCGCCAACAAGCAGCACAATCGACATGGTACTGGCAGCCAGCATCAAGAAGCGGTGGTGGTAACTGCGAAATAGCTGGCGGGTTAAGCTCACCACGATCAAGCCAAAGAATAGTACTGGGCCAACCAGAGCCGTTGAGATAGCGACCATGACAGTGAGCACCATCATGACCTGCATGGTCACCTTATGGGTATCAACCCCAAGGCTTTTAGCGTTGTCAGTCCCCAACCAGAACACATCAAGCTTATTGGAAAGGGAGAACAGCAACGCAAGGCAAATGCCAAGAGGGATAATTGACCAGTAAACCAATTGCCCGTTGACGTTGTTGAAACTGGCGAACATGGTGTTTTGTAAGTTGGCGAACTCATTCGGATCCAGAATCATAGTAAAGAAGCTGGTAATACTGCTGAACAAGCTGCCACAGATGATACCGATCAGCAGCAAAGTGAAGACATTGCTGTTGGCTCGGCGGAAATACAGGCTGAACAGCAGCATAGAGAAGCCGCTCATGGTGAGTGTTGTCAGCAGGAAATTCACCTTGGCATCAGCAAACCATACGCTCATGCTGCCGAACATCACCACGATAATCACCTGGATCATCACATAGAGTGAATCGAACCCTAGGATCGAAGGCGTCAGGATACGGTTATTGGTAATGGTCTGGAATACCAGCGACGAGGTTGAAATGGCAATCGCGGCCAGCACAATAGCCATTACCTTCGGCAGGCGAAGCGACAAGAAGAACTGATAGTTCTGGGCGTTGAGGCCTTGGCCAATGAAGTAGGCAGTAATGAGTAACCCAAATACCGCAAGCAGGGAAACTTTAACACCATCACGCATTGGATTTATCCTTCAGAACGAGAGCAATGAAGATAGCCCCACCGAAAATACTGATGATCATCGAGATAGGCATTTCATAAGGGAAAATAATCAAGCGACCCAGGATGTCACAGGCCAATACCATCACCACACCCCAGTAGGCCGTCCAAGGCAGGTTGCGGCGCATGTTATCGCCCATAAAGATAGCGACCAGGTTAGGGACAATGAGGCCAAGAAACGGAATGACACCGACGATCATCACCACCGTTGAAGCCAGGATGGCGACAATCAAGACACCGATAAAGACAATTTTCTGGTAATCCAGGCCGATATTTTTGGCAAAGCTCTCACCCACACTGGCAGCGCTGAATTGGCTGGCGAAGTAGTAGGCAACCAAACAGGCGGGTAGGGCAAGGTATAGGAATTCGTAATTGCCTTGCAGTACTGACGCAAAGTTAGCGACAGTCCAAGCCGACATGGTTTGAACCAAGTCATAGCGATAGGCAATAAAGGTGGTCATTGCCGAGATCACGTTGCCATACATGATTCCGATAAGCGGAACCAATACGGCATTCTTGAACTGCAAGCGCTGTAAGAACTGAACAAAGACCAACGTACCAACCAGCGCAAAAGTCAGAATAACGCCAAGACTGATCCAGCGGTTGGCACCAGCGAAAAAGACAATACCCAGAACATAGCCCAACATTGCACAATCAATCGTACCGGTTGTCGATGGGGCGGCGAATCTGTTTTGGCAGACCTGCTGCATGATCAAACCCGCAACACTTAAACCTGCGCCAGCAAGGCAAATAGCCAGTAAACGCGGTAAGCGACTGCCGAAAAGAATGGAAAGGGTATGTTCATCGCCAGCGAGAAAACTCTCTAGGCTGATATTGGCGACACCAATAAAGAGCGAAAAGGCCGCGAGTGGGAAGAGGGCAATAACAGCCCAAAATAATTTTTTATTATGCATGGTAATAATGCCCGGCAAGCGCCGGGCTAATAGGTAGTTATTGAGTAGACATTACCGCTTTTCGTGCATCATCAATCATGACTTCAGTGGCGTTAACACCAGCGATTGTCAGGTACCATGCACTTGGGTTTAGGAACACAATGCGGTTGTTCTTGTACGCTGGGGTACTTTTGACTAGTGGGTTGTCAAATAGCTGCTGGGCTTTGCCAGAGCTTTGGCCAATTGCGCTTTCGCGATCTAGCACGAATAGCACATCAGGCGCTGCATCGGCGATGAACTCGAAGGAAATCAGGTTGCCGTGAGGGTTTTGCGTATCAGAAGTGCGTGCTGGCTCGAAGCCGAACTCATCAAATAGCACCGAGAAGCGGCTTACTTCACCGAACATGGATACGTTATTACCGTTGTTCATTACTGCTAGGGTTTTCAGCCCTTGCTCTTGAACTTGCTCACGCACTTCAGCCATTTGGGCTTCAGTTTCTTTAATCAATTGCTCGGCTTCAGCTTCTTTGTCGAAGATTTTGCCCAGCATACGCCAGTTGTTCTTGGTATCTTCCCAGTAGTTACCGTTCTCAACGACGTGCATAACCGTCGGCGCAATTTGCGACAGGGTCGGGTAGGCATCTGCCATGCGGCTCTCTGCAATGATTACGTCAGGCTGAAGGGTGAAGATTTGCTCAAAATTGGCTTCTTTCATGCTGCCGATATGAGTAGCTTTCTCACTGTAATCTGAAAGGTATTCCGGCAGCATGGTTGTTACAGCGCCTACAGGCTCAATGCCCAAACGGTTTAGAGTATCAAGGCTGCCATGACCACCAACGACCACAACACGCTGCGGGGTCTGCTCTATGGTGATTGTGCCTAATGAGTGCTCAACGGTCACTGATTCTGCAAGAGCCGGGAAATTGATAGCCATTGCACCCACAAGAAGTGCTGATTTTAACGCAGTGGAAAAGCGAGTCATAACGAACCTTGTAAACTTGAAGCTGATTAAAAGCTGATAAGTGCAATCTAATCACAAATGAGAATTGTTTTTATTGATATTACTCATGAAAGTGGCATAAATCATAGTAATATTAATTATTATTTACACTCTAGAGCGTCGAAAGCTATTTGTAGCACAGTTCATTTGACCTACGGTATTTTGACTTTGAATAGTGGTTATTCAATATTTGAATATGCAATCTATGTGTATTTCGATTTTGAGTTGTGCGATTTCGTTGGATAGCGTGCCAGGTTAACTGTGTTGAGATAAGCGGAAAGTTGTTATTGAATTATGAAGTTATGCCAAATAGATATCAGCCATTTAATCGTACTAAAGCACTTATTAGAGCGAAAACATGTTTCGAATACTGCGCAAGCGTTGAATATCAGCCAGCCGTCGGTGAGCCGCTCGTTGCAAAAGTGCCGGGTGCTGTTCAATGATGACTTGTTGGTTCGATCTAGCTACGGTTATGAATTGACGCCGAAGGCTGAATCGGTAAAAACCGAGATCAGCTCTATGCTTGCCTCATTGGATCGTTTGGTGCATGACCAAGAGTTTGATCCTAAGAGCTGTCAGAAATCATTGAAGATGTTTGGGTTGGTTCCTCAGATCAACTGGCTAATGCCCAAGGTGTTCCAATACCTCAGGGAACATGCCCCCTTGTTGACCCTTGAGATTGATACCGTGCCTAAGCGGCATTTTGATGCGCTTATCGCAGGTGATGTGCATTTCGTCTTATCGACACAGCAACCCCCGTCTTCTGAGCAGAATATTTATCGTAGCTTCATAGCGTCTCGTGATTACAGGTTGCTAATGAACGCTGACCACCCAATGGCACAGCAGGAGCTCACCCCTGAAAAACTGGCAGCATGCCAGTTTGGCCAAATTTCATTACATGGTGATCGTAACCTATCGATAGAACAGCGCTTTAGGGATCTTGGTTTGTCAGACAGGAACAAACCGGTTTCTACGCCGTTAATGCTGACCAATTTCAACGTTGCCCCGGCAATGGCGGAGCACTCAGATGTGATCTTCCACCTGCCAACGCCATTTGCCGAAGAAGCCTGCATCAACCGCAATCTAGTGGCTCGCCCTGTGCCGGAAGGGTTGAGATCGCCTTATCAAGATGTCTATTTGTATTGGCATAAGCGATACCACAATGATGAGCTTTGTATGTGGGTAAGGGATATCATCAAACAGCTGCATACTAGCTAAAAAGTGAATTTAGTGTGCGGCAATTATCTAAATATTGAATAATCATAATTCAAAACCCGAATGGAACTTGTATTGCCATTTTTATGAATAATGTGTCTAATGCGAATCATTATCATTATGTTTGGCTTTATAGTTCTATATAGGGACGTTTATGTATACCAGCACCTCTTTCATTCGTAAGCCTTTGGCACTTGCTGTTGCTTCTGTGTTTTTCTCTGTTCCTGTTTACGCAGACTTCGACCTTCATGAAGATCAAACAGATGAGCAGATGGTTGTTACGGCAACACGTACTGAGACCACATTGGCAAAAGCTCCGGCGTCAATTGCAGTGGTGACAGAAGAAGATATTTTGTCAGAGCCGAGCCTTGCGCTGAATGACTTGGTCAAAGATATTGCTGGTGTCGAAAGCCAAATGGATGGCGGCCGAGCAGGCCGTGAGATGATTTCCATCCGTGGTCTAAACCCGAAATTCACCATGATTTTGGTAGATGGCCGTAAACTAAGTTCTTCTAATGCGATTTTCCGCGGTAATGACTTTGATTTATCAGCAATTCCGAAAGAAAGCATTGAACGGATTGAAGTGATCCGTGGCCCAATGTCTGCTCTATATGGCTCGGAAGCATTAGGCGGTGTGATCAACGTGATCACCAAAAAGCCAACTAATGAATGGAATTCGCAAATCAGTGGCGATTACAGATACCGTGATGATGACAACGGTGGTCAATACTCTGCTGGGTTTAACACTTCCGGTGCGCTGATTGATGATGAACTGTATATGACGTTTTCTGTTAGCCAAACACAGCGTGATGCTTATAGCGCTTTCTCTGGCCAGGCAGAAGGCTCTAATGGTGAATATGACCGTTCACAAGCGACTACGCTTGAAGAGCGCGAAACCCTTGCGGTAAGCGGTAATCTTCTCTGGTATATCAATGATATGCATGACATTGCTTTTGACTTTTCTTATACCGATGATGAACGTGACGGTATGATTGAGTCGACCGTCGGCCTTACTGACTCCGACTCACGTGTTAAGCGTGATATGCAGGCACTAACTTACAACGGTATGTTTGACTGGGGTGAGGCACAACTGCGCTATAACCGTGATGCGGTATCAAGCGTCGATGCAGCGGAAATTGACACCGGCGTTTCAGACATTGATGAGACCAACCAACAAGTCTATGGCCACGGTACGACTTACGTTGGCAATCATACATTGACCTTTGGTGGTGAATGGAGTTATTCGGAGCTTAAGAACCCAGAGAGCCTGACTGAAACGGGTAAGGCTGATGTTCATGAGCAGGCGCTGTTTGTTCAAGATCAGTGGGACATTAACGACGCGTATACGCTGACTTATGGTACCCGCCTTGATTTCCATGAATCATACGGTAGCCACTGGAGCCCACGTGCTTACTTGGTGAACACCGTAACGGATAAACTGACACTGAAAGGTGGTGTAGGCTCAGCATTTAATGCACCGACGCTGCTGCAAACGTCAGAAGAAAACATCATCAATAGCTGTAAGGGTGACTGCCAGGTTGTTGGTAACCCGGATCTTGACCCAGAAACCAGTGTTAGCTACGAAGTCTCTGCCATCTACAACGAGACACTGTGGAGTATCGAAGCAGGACTGTTCCGTAACGACATCAAAAACCTGATTGATCAAGACCGTGACAATGCAATTGGTATCTCACCTGATGGCCGCGATATTTACACCTACAAGAATATCAATAAAGCCATGACACAGGGCCTAGAGCTTACTGCGCACTATGATGTGACTGAGTCGATTAAGCTAAATGGTGCTTATACGTATCTCGATACTGAAGATAAAACGACCGGTAAAGCTCTTGAAGATCGTCCAGACCATCAAGCGAATGTACGTGCTACTTGGTACGCGACTGATTACGTTGATACTTTCCTACGTGTGAACTACACAGGCGAAGCCCTGATTGATTCTGGTAGTGATTTATACCGTCCAAGCTTCACGACTGCTGACCTAGGTATGAACTACCTAATCAACAGTGACTGGCGTCTGCGCGCGGGCGTGCGCAACATTACTGATGAGCAGTTTGATGATTTTGAAGTGACCCGTCGTAGCTATTCGATTGAGCCACGCAGCTGGTACTTGGGTATGACAGCTAATTTCTAATCATTGATTAGACCCAAAAAGAAACGGGAGCCTTATAAAGGCTCCCGTTTTGTTATGTTGAAACTTGTTATTGAGTGTTAAATACCCACAGTCATGTGTAGGCCGTAGAAGATACCGCGACCTACTAACTCTGATAGCAGCACCAAAGCAAAGCTCAACACCATAACTGGTACACCTGGGCGGCTGTTCATCAGGTTAGGGATAAACCATACAGCTAAAGCGCCAAGCAATAGGCCGACTCGGATCACCTGCAATTGAGCCATGTTAGGAATAAGCTCAGATGCGGTGGTCACCGAAGTTTGAATATCACCCAGGCCGATAAGCTGGCTGACCAAGGCCGTCAGGCTAATTGCCACCGCCAAAGAGCCAACAAATGGCAAGATGCGATCTAGGGTTGCCATTTTGTGCTGTGAGCCTGTAAGTAACAGATGGCCAAAGATAAGGCCAGATGTCAGCATGGTCATCACAAACGCAATCGGGGTATAAACAGTATTCCAAGTCGGTACCGTATCAAGCAGGTACAGTTTGATCATGGAGTACATAAAGGCGATACCCACTAGCATACCGGCAGCAAGCAGCAGTTTACGCAGCGCTTCGTTGCCTTTATCCAGCACCTCAAGCAACCAGTAACCACCACCAAGGGCAAAGAATACGCTGCCGGTGAAGATTTCATTGGATAGCCAAGAGCTACCCACCTGATTGAGGGCGTTAAAAGCACGCATCGGGCTACCTAGGTGCATAGTAGAAGCCGCGAAACCCAGTCCCATTAATACCCACAGGAAGAACATCGCCTTATGCAGGCGGTCGTTAACGCCCACACATAGATTGCCTTTCAAGATCACGCCACCGAGCAACAAGTAGGCGCCTACGGCAGTTTGTGCCAGCACGGTAAATAGGATCAGGGGCCATTCATGCCAAGCCATCTTATACCTCCTTAGGGTTTGCTAGGAAACCGCTGCGATCGCCGGTTGGGCGGGCATGACGATTTGGTTTAATGACAATGTTTGGTTTTGTTTTTAGCGATGAAGGCAGTGGGGCGACATCAGCATTGGTACCGTATTTCTTGCGTAGCTCATCGATAGGACCAAATTCCAAAGCACGCAGTGGGCAAGAGCCGACACAGATTGGCTCCAAGCCTTGGCCTACGCGTTCATAGCAACCATCACACTTGGTCATATGGCCTTTGTCTGCATCGTATTGTGGGGCACCGTAAGGACAAGCCATTGAACAGTATTGGCAGCCAATACATGTATCGGTATCAACGATAACCAGACCATCTTCTTTGCGTTTGTGCATCGCGCCTGATGGACATACCTTGGCACAGGCTGGCTCATCACAGTGGTTACAGGCGATAGATAGGTAGTAGGAGAACACATCCTGACGGAAGGTTTCGCCTTCTTTGACCCAGTTGCCGCCGGTGTACTCGTAGACGCGGCGGTAATTAACGCCGATATCTGAATCTTTGTTGTCCTTGCACGATAGCTGACAGGTTTTACAGCCGGTGCATTTGCTTGAATCAATATAAAAACCGTATTGTTTCATGGTTTAAACCTTATGCTTTTTTCAGCAGTTGCACGTCGATGAGGTTAGTATGCTGTGGGTTCCCTTTGGCCAATGGGCTTGGTCTTAGGGTTGTCAGCACGTTCATGCTACCGCCATGATCGACGCCATTTTTGTCAGGCGCATACCATGCACCCTCGCCAAGGGCTGTGACGCCAGGCATCATCCTTGGGGTGACTTTAGCGGTGAGGTGTATCTCACCTCGTTCGTTGAAGATACGAACCGGGTCATCGTGTTTAATACCGCGTTGCTGGGCATCCATAGGGTTAAGCCAAATCTGCTGCGGTGCGGCTTCCATTATTTGTTTCACATTGCCGTAGGTAGAGTGGGTACGTGATTTGTAGTGGAAGCCTGTTAGCTGTAGTGGATATTGACTGCGTTTAGGATCATCCCAGCCGTCATGGGTGGAGGCATAGACGGGTAATGGGTGGATAACATCATCTTCAGGCAGATCCCACTCGGCAGCGATATTGGCTAAGCGCTCTGAATAGATTTCAATTTTGCCCGATGGGGTTGCCAGAGGGTTACTGTCAGGATCCTTTCGGAAACTTTCGTGGGCAACGAAATGTTCTGTCTTACGCTTGTAGATTCCCTTTTCACGCATAGCCTCAAAGTCAGGTAGGCTTGGGTCAGCCTTACGCGTTTCCGCATATAGGTGGCGTAACCAGCCTTCTTGATCCCGACCTTCCGTAAATTCTTTCTCAATACCAAGTCGCTTGGCGACTTCAGTACAAATGTCGTAGATGCTGCGTGCTTCAAAAACAGGGTCTATGGCTTGGCTAGCAAAGATGAAGTACGGCATATTTGCCGCAGCCCCGTCCATACAGAAATCTGACTGCTCGGAAGTGGTGAGATCCGGAAGCACGATATCTGCATATTTGGCTGATGAGGTCATGTGGTTGTCGATAACGACAATCATCTCACAGGCTTTATCATCCTGCAGGATTTCATGGGTGCGGTTGATGTCAGAATGCTGGTTCACCATGCTATTGCCCGCATAGTTCCAGATAAACTTGATTGGCACATCGAGTTTGTCTTTACCGCGAACACCATCTGCTTTTGCGGTCATCTCCGTGCCTCTGAAGATGGCATCGGTCCATAAGAAGAATGATATTGACGTTTTGACTGGATTCTCTGGAATAGGGAAGCGAACGAAAGGAATAGACGTGTTGCCCTCACGCGCCCCTGTACCGCCGCCAGCAATACCGACGTTACCCGTTAAAATTGAGAGCATCGAAATAGCGCGTGCCGTGAGCTCACCGTTAGCATGACGCTGTGGCCCCCAGCCTTGAAAAATTGCGCATGGCTTAGTCGAGGCAATTTCACGGGATAGTTTTATGATGACATCTGCTGGTATACCGGTAATGTCAGCAGCCCAGGCTGGTGTTTTTTCAATACCATCAACATCACGCCCTAAGATGTAGGACTTGTAGTCAGAGTTGGCTGGTGCCGAGGTCGGCAATGTTTTTTCATCGTAGCCAACACAATACTTATCGAGAAATGGCTGGTCGACCAGATCTTCTTTGATCATGACGTGGGCCATACCGGCGACAAGCGCAGCATCAGTACCCGGACGGATTGGGATCCACTGATCTTCACGACCGCCAGCAGTGTCGGTATAGCGAGGATCGATGACAATCATCTTGGCGTTTGAGCGGTTTTTAGACTCTGTTAGGTGGTGTATTTGGCCACCACCCGACATGCGGGTTTCCGCTGGGTTGTTACCAAACTGAACTATGAGTTTAGTGTTTTCGATATCTGAAAAAGAGTTATTCGCTCCGCTTCCATAGGTGTAAGGTAACCCTGCAGAGATTTGTGCAGTAGAGTAGGTGCCATAGTGGTTCAAGTAGCCGCCACTCAGGTTCATTAGGCGAGCGAGAAGGCTCGAGCCAGGAGGCCAAGACTTGGTGACTGTGCCACCCAAGGTACCCGTACCGTACTGAAGGTAGATAGCCTCGTTGCCATAATCTTTACGGATCCGCATTAAATTATTGGCAATTTCGTCAAAGGCCTCATCCCAACTGATACGCTTGAATTTGCCTTCACCACGTTTGCCAACCCGTTTCATTGGGTATTTTAGGCGATCAGGATTGTATACCCGACGGCGCATAGAGCGACCACGTAAACAGGCTCGAACCTGGTGGTTACCGTATTCATCATCACCGGTATTGTCAGTTTCAACCCATTTGATCTCACCGTCGGTAACGTGCATCCGCAGCGGACATCGGCTGCCGCAGTTTACAGTACAGGCGCTCCAGACAACTTTTTCTTCGGAAGGAGTTGTTGCCGCAGCAACAGGGGATGACTTAAAGGGTAGGGATATACTACCGGCAACGGCTGCTAACCCGCCTACCGCAGACGTGGATTTCATGAAATCACGACGACTGAAGTTAGGGGAGAAGAGCTGCTTAATTGTATTTTTCATAGCACGACATTCTCTTGATTTTCGTTATTCACACTACTTTAGAGGTAGAGTTCTTTTGAGATAATCGACTGGGCGTATTTGGCTAGCTTTGTTTTCTATCAATAAACGGCGCATATAAATGCGATAACGGCATAAAATGTAACGGGTTGTGATATTCATCATACAAAAATGTAGAGTGTGAATTACGTCTTACATATCAGTGCTTTATGTAATGATATTTATTCTTATTTTGGTTGTGTTTGTCATAATTATGGTTTGGCGGTTAGTTATATCTAAAAAAAATATAAAAACAGACGGTTCACCATTGCTACATGAGCATGATCATTGAGAGACTTCGCCTTGTTTGTTCAAGAGGCTGGTGGTTTTAAGATGACGATGGCTAACTTTGATTCTGTGAAGACGAAGATAGGGATGTTTCTTCTATGCCTGAAGTTTGGACTCGGCGTATTTTTTGCGACTTGGTTTCTGGCAGGGAATTGGGATGATCTGCTTGAGTTGCTCGTCTACATTCCGTAATCGCTAGATTTAAAAAGGGAGAAACGGCACTGGCCATTTCTCCTTTTTGTCTATTTGACGTCACCTAAATATTACAGACCGACTGTCATGTGTAGGCCATAGAACACGCCACGGCCAACTAGCTCTGAAAGCAGTACCAGCGCAAAGCTCACGCCCATAACTGGTATTGCAGGACGGCTGTTCATCAGGTTAGGGATGAACCACACCGCTAGGGCTGCTAGCAGAAGGCCAATACGGATGATCTGCAGTTGCGCCATGTTCGGAATCAGCTCTGCTGCTGTGATCACTGATGTTTGGATATCAGCCAGGCCAATTAGCTGGCTAACAAGAGCAACCAAACTTACGACAACAGCGACTGCGCCAACGTATGGCAATACACGATCCAGACCTGCCATCTTATGCTGGGCACCTGTTAGCAGTAGGTGACCAAAGATAAGGCCGGAGATAACCATAGTGCTCAGGAAAGCGATAGGTGTGTAAATCGTGTTCCATGTTGGTACTGTGTCTAGTAGGTACAGCTTGGTCATTGAGAACATAAAGCTCAGGCCAACAACCATACCGGCAACAAGCAGGGCTTTACGGATTTTCTCGCTGCCCTTGTCCAGCATTTCAAGTAACCAGTAAACACCACCTAGGCCAAAGAAGGCACTACCGGTGAAGATCTCGTTAGAAAGCCAAGAGCTCCCCACATTGTTCAGCGCATTGAATGCACGCAGTGGGCTACCTAGGTGCATGGTTGAAGCCATAAAGCCTAGACCCATGATTACCCAGATAAAGAACATTGCCTTGTGAACACGATCGTTCACGCCAATACACAACTTGCCGCTTAGGATCACTGCACCAAGCAGGATGAAAGCACCAACAGCAGTTTGCGCCAATACTGTAAATAGGATCAGAGGCCACTCATGCCAAGCCATCTTATACCTCCTTAGGGTTTGCTAGGAAACCGGTGCGATCGCCTGTTGGGCGGGCATGGCGGTTTGCTTTGATGACTAGATTTGGTTTGGTCTTCAGCGACGAAGGTAGCGGTGCAACATCGGCGTTGGTACCGTATTTCGCACGTAGCTCATCGATTGGACCAAACTCAAGTGCACGCAGTGGGCAAGAGCCGACACAGATTGGCTCAAGGCCCTGGCCAACACGCTCGTAACAGCCATCACACTTGGTCATGTGACCTTTCTCTGAGTTGTACTGTGGCGCGCCGTAAGGACAAGCCATTGAACAGTACTGACAGCCGATACAGGTATCGGTATCAACAATAACCAAGCCGTCTTCTTTACGCTTGTGCATGGCACCTGACGGACAAACCTTGGCACAGGCTGGCTCATCACAGTGGTTACAGGCAATAGATAGGTAGTAGGAGAATACGTCCTGACGGAAAGTCTCGCCTTCTTTTACCCAGTTACCACCGGTGTACTCATAAACGCGGCGGTAGTTAACGCCGATGTCTGAGTCCTTGTTATCTTTGCACGACAGCTGACAGGTCTTACAGCCGGTGCATTTGCTTGAATCGATATAAAAACCGTATTGTTTCATGGTTTAAACCTTATGCTTTTTTCAGCAGTTGCACGTCGACTAGGTTGGTGTGTTGCGGGTTACCTTTTGCCAGCGGGCTAGGGCGCTGGGTAGTCAGTACGTTAATGCTACCGCCGTGGTCAACACCTTTCTTGTCCGGTGCGTACCATGCACCTTCACCCAGCGCTACAACACCTGGCATCATGCGAGGGGTTACTTTGGCTGTAAGGTGAATTTCACCGTGCTCGTTGAAGATACGGATTTGGTCATCATTCTTGATGCCACGCTGATCTGCATCCATCGGGCTCATCCACATCTGCTGTGGTGCAGCTTCTTTTAGCTGCTCAACGTTACCGTAAGTCGAGTGGGTACGAGACTTGTAGTGGAAACCAGTAAGCTGTAGTGGGTAGTCCTTACGCTTAGGATCGTCCCAACCATTGAAGGTTGACGCGTATACCGGAAGCGGGTGGATCACATCGCCTTCAGGTAGTTCCCATTCAGCCGCAATATCGGCAAGACGCTCAGAGTAGATCTCGATTTTGCCCGATGGTGTAGCCAGTGGGTTGTTTTCAGGATCTTTGCGGAAGTCTTCGTGGGCAATAAAGTGCTCAGCTTTACGCTTGTAGATACCTTGCTCACGCATTGCATCGAAACTTGGCAGTGTTGGGTCAAGCTCACGGGTTTGCGCGTATAGGTGGCGAAGCCAACCTTCTTGATCACGGCCTTCAGTGAACTCTTTTTCAATACCAAGGCGCTTGGCAAGTTCGGTACAGATATCGTAAATGCTGCGTGCTTCAAATACCGGCTCAATCGCTTGGCTGGCAAAGATGAAGTAAGGCATGTTGGCTGCTGCACCATCCATACAGAAATCTGATTGCTCAGAAGTTGTAAGGTCTGGCAGAACAATATCGGCGTACTTAGCAGATGAAGTCATGTGGTTATCAACCACAACAATCATTTCACACGCTTTGTCATCTTGTAGGATGTCGTGAGTGCGGTTGATGTCTGAGTGCTGGTTGATCAGACAGTTGCCTGCGTAGTTCCAGATGAACTTGATTGGCACGTCAAGCTTGTCTTTACCGCGAACACCGTCAGCTTTTGCTGTCATTTCTGTTGCACGGGTAATGGCATCTGTCCACAGGAACATAGAGATTGCGGTTTTCACCGGGTTCTCTGGGATAGGGAAGCGAACAAACGGGATTGCCTGGTTACCTTCACGAGAACCAGTACCACCACCGCTTACACCGACGTTACCAGTTAGGATTGCCAGCATCGCAATTGAACGTGCCGCCAACTCACCGTTAGCGTGACGCTGAGGGCCCCAGCCCTGGAAGATAGCACATGGCTTGGTTGAACCAATTTCACGTGCAAGCTTGATGATGATGTCTGCTGGGATACCGGTAATGTCTGCTGCCCAAGCTGGTGACTTCTCGGTTTGGTCTTCGCCACGGCCAAGAATGTAAGACTTGTAGTCAGAGTTGGCAGGTGCTGAAGCAGGTAGCGTCTTCTCGTCGTAACCGACACAGTATTTGTCTAGGAATGGCTGATCAACCAAGTTCTCGGTGATCATTACATGTGCCATACCCGCAACAAGCGCTGCATCCGTACCCGGGCGGATTGGGATCCACTGGTCTTCACGGCCACCGGCGGTATCCGTGTAGCGAGGATCGATAACGATCATCTTGGCGTTAGAGCGGGCTTTACCTTCCATCAAGTGGTGGATCTGGCCGCCGCCTGACATGCGGGTTTCGGCAGGGTTGTTACCGAACTGAACGATCAGCTTGGTGTTTTCAACATCTGAGAATGAGTTATTGGCACCGTTACCGTAGGTATAAGGCATACCAGCAGCAATCTGTGCAGTTGAGTAGTCACCGTAGTGGTTTAGGTAACCGCCGCTCAGGTTCATAAGGCGCGCAATTAGCGTAGCACCTGGTGGCCATGATTTGGTGACTGTACCTCCAAGGGTACCTGTACCGTAGTTCAGGTATACCGCTTCGCTACCGTAGTCCTTGCGGATACGGTTAAGGTTATTGGTGATCTCGTCAAAGGCTTCATCCCAGCTGATACGCTTGAACTTACCTTCACCACGCTTGCCGACACGCTTCATTGGGTACTTCAAGCGGTCAGGGTTGTATACGCGGCGGCGCATAGAGCGGCCACGCAAACAGGCACGGATTTGGTGGTTGCCGTATTGGTCGTCACCGGTGTTATCGGTCTCAACCCATTTGATTTCACCGTCAGAAACATGCATGCGTAGCGGGCAACGGCTACCACAGTTAACGGTACACGCACTCCAAACAACTTTTTCGTCGGTTGTAGTAGCGGCTTCGACTTTACTTGATTTAAACGGCAGGGAAACACTGCCTGCAACTGCAGCTAATCCACCTAACGCTGAGCTTGACTTAACAAAGTCTCGGCGGGTGAATTTAGGTGCCAATAGCTTTTTGAGTTGTGATTTCATGACACGACATTCTCGGTATTGACTAACAGTCCTACACTTAATTGGTAGGTTTCTGACACGCATTTTCCGTCAGCTTGAGCGTTTAACTTTGCCGTCGATCAATAAAAGGCGGGGAATTATTTTGAATATTTATGTATCTGTAACAATGTGAATGTAGGGATTAATGCGTGTAACAAGATATTACTAAACTGAGGGTGTTGATAGTGGTTATCATTTACTATCAACAATTTAAAGCGGTAAATATTGTCCTAAAGCATGTTTTCCGTGTTAGTTATCGGCTATCGTGCTTAGGAAAATGTTAATGAATAACCTAATTTAGCTGTTATTCCACTGGCATCATGAAAACTTATTGCATGATATTACATATTTTTGGAGGCGGATGTGACCATGGAGCACATTTCAACAATCGCTCGTATTCTGGGTAGCTTTTTTTATTATCCACTGACCCACGAAACGAACCGACAGGTCTGTCAGATGATTGCTGATAGTGAAGATCAAGAGGACTCTCCGTTTGCAGAATTGCTTAAAGCTGTGGAAGCGGATGGGGCTGATGATCTTGCAATGGACTTCCAGCAACTGTTTGAAGGCTGCGAAGTGATGCCTGCGCCGCCATGGGGTTCGGTATACCTTGATAAAGAACAAGTGATCTTCGGGGAAACCACCGTTGCCTACCGCCGCTTCCTCGCCGATAGAGAAATGTCGCTAGATACGGGCATGCGCGAGCCGGAAGATCAGTTCGGTTTGATGCTAATGGCCATGTCAAAACTGGCAGAGGCCGAAGATAGCGAAGCGATTAAGGCTCTGTTATCCGTTCACTTACTACCATGGGCGCCAAGATATTTAGAGCTTATGCAGAAAAACGCCAACACTCAGTCTTATCAGTTACTTGGTGCGATGGCAGAGCAATGGCTGGCCTTTATTGCTGAAGAACTTGCGGTAACGGCCGTGGAGAAAAAGGTTTATTTCTAATGATTGAACGTGACGAACGATATTACAAAGCTTGCATGGAGCATTACACGGTAAGCCGACGCGGTTTGCTGCGAGGCTTATTCTCCGGGGCAAACCGCGTAAAAAAAGAGGCGCAAGCCCCGACTATCGTTCGCACGGTGCCTCGTCCTCCGGGGGCGATTGAAGAGGCGCTGTTTCTTCAAGTCTGCCAGTCATGTGATGCCTGTGAAACGGCATGCCCTCAACAGGTGATTGAGCGCCCGGAAGGGTTACCGCAGTTAAACCTTGAATATAATGATTGCAGCCAGTGCGGTGAGTGCCAGAAAGCGTGCCCAACACAGGCGCTTTCATCTGAGGTAACCGATATTGGTGTCAGGCCTGACTTCTCCACCCGTTGTAGCAACCGCTTGTCAGGCTATTGCGAAATGTGTGCAGAACAGTGCCCACACGATGCTATCAGTATTGAGCAGGGACAGGTTCCTGTTGTTAATGCTGAATCTTGTGATGGGTGTGGTCAGTGCCGCACAGCATGTTATACCGGCGCTATCACTATGGCTTTCCCTAAAGCCTAAAGCTTTTTTTTCACAGTAACATTATTTGATTGGCTTCGCGTATTCCATGTAAGGTATCTGATATTACCCAGCGGCCTTACAGGGAATGGAGCCAATGTCTATCCAGCTACACCAAATCAAACTTTACAGCAATCAACCGAGTACTCCGAAGCCGGTTGTCCGCTTATCCATTCCCAAGTTGGATATTCATCCAGAACAACACTGGGCTTTTTTCTGCGCCAAAGGTGAAGCGGGCTCTGTTTTCGCCCAGCTTTTAACTAATGACACACAACTAATTAATAAGCCCAATGAGCTGTTGGAATTCGACGGCGAGTTATCTGGTCTGCCTGATAAAATCAGCCTGGTATCCCTTGCTGAGCAACAAGCATTATTAGAGGAAGAGCTAGCGAAGGATGATACTGATTTTCTCGATAGGTTGGACAAAGGGACAAGTGTTGAGGAGTTAGTTGCCGCTCGATGTAAAAGTCTGGACTATGTTGAAGAGCTTATCACGCTGTTTGATCTTCAGAGCCTGAGAAACAGCGGATTCAGAAACCTGTCCACGGGTGAAACTCGCCGTGTCATGTTGGCCAGAGCGCTGGCCGAACAACCAGATCTGTTGATCTTAGATGATCCGCTTGCTGGCTTAGATATTACCCATCAAGCCCAGCTCATTACTCTGATCGATCAGCTGCAAAATGATGTCCAAGTTATTCTGATTACATCGCGTGAACAGGCGTTGCCAGACAGTATTACACATGTCGGTGTTTTCGATGAGGAGAAGCTGACAGGGAGTTATACACGCAAAGAGTGGGAATCCTTGCCACTGCTTGCCCACCTCCGAGCACAATCGGCAGAACGTAGTGAAGCCATGCTAGTGTTGATCCAACAGTACCAGCATCAAACCGACATACCCGATCCCTTAGTGGCTATACGCAATGGCAAAGTTGAGTATACCGATAAGCTGATCTTTGACGGTGTCAATTGGCAAATCAATAATCGTCAGCATTGGCAGATCAGAGGGCCGAATGGGTGTGGCAAGAGTACACTGCTCGGCTTGATCTTTGGCGATCACCCACAGTGCTACAGCAATGATATTGATATTTTTGGTATTAAGCGGGGTAGTGGCGAGACTATTTGGGAGATTAAGCAACATATCGGCATGGTGTCTTCGGCACTTCACTTGCAATACCGTGTGTCGTGTTCGGCATTGGATACCATTCTATCTGGCTTCTATGATTCTATCGGTTTATACCAGCAGCCAAGCATTGATGAAATCAAGCAGGCCAGAGACTGGCTGAAGCTACTGCATATGGAACATCTTGCTTCGACATCTTTCAAACAGTTGGAATATGGTCAGCAACGCTTGTTGCTAGTGGCCCGCGCACTTATCAAGCGGCCGAAGATCCTCATTCTTGATGAGCCATATCAAGGGCTAGACTTCCTCAACCGCCAGTTAGTTAAAAATGCGTTGGAGATGATTGCCAACAACAACCTCAGCCAGTTGTTATATGTCTCTCATCACCCGGAAGATGCCCTCGACAGTATCCATAACTTTGTTGATTTTGTTGGTTGTGCCGAAACGGGGTACAAAACCGTGATTAGCCACAGTAACCCGTCATAATCAATTGAACCCGTGGATATCTACGTCAGTCAGACCGCCGCATTGATTTTATAATTGTTGCGGTATTGGCGTGGCGTCATCTGTTTGTAGTCTTTGAATTGGCGGTTGAAGTTGACCTGATTGCGATAGCCTACGCTTTCGGCGATTAAGCCGATAGGTTGGCTGGTAGTCTGTAGTAACTCAGCCGCATGGTTCAAGCGCAGCTTTTTCAAATACTGGCTAAAGCTTTCTTTGAAGTGGACGGAAAACAACCTGTGAATACTGCTCTCGCTGGTATTCATGTGCGCGGCGAGATCGGCGAGGGTCACCATTTGGCTGAAGTGCTCTTCGAGGTACTGGCATACCTTCTCGATTTTTTCTTGATTAGCCTTCTCGGCTACGTTTTCTTTATGTGAGCCATCAGGCTGTTTCTGTGGGGCATAAGAGAGCAGGGTACGGCTCTCTTTATCCGCTATCAAACTGCTGAGTACCTGAAGCAGAATACCGAGCTGGGCCATTGGGGTATGGCTTGTCACACCTTCCAATAACTTAAGTACATCTTGGCAAGCGCTGTCAGAGAACTCGATACCTTTTTCGGCTCGCTTGAGCAAAGAATCGATCTTCCTCATCTCCACGCAGCTAAACATCATATTGGCAACCCACTCTTTCTTGAACCAAATGATATGGGTCTCACAAAGCTGGTTGTCATGCGTTTCAGTTGAGGTAAAGCGGTGGGGCAGACCTGGGCCAATCAGCACCATGTTGCTATCACCAAACTCGCCTTCGTAGTGGCCAATACTGGCCTTACCGCGAAAGTGGCGATGAATCACTAACTCATACTCTTGATGGAAGTGCCACTCATAGTGTTTGTGTGGTTCTTCTATCTTGCGATAACGCCATGAGTAGCCCTGACGTTGCATGACTCTTTCGATAGTTGCTTGTTGCATTGAAAGCCAATCCGGGTATTAAGGAAAAGTACCAATCTTTATCAATATAGTACTGAATTTATACCTAAAGTGAATGCTTTGAAGGGATAGTACTGATAGTTGATAACTTTGGATAAGTCAGTCTTTCCCCAAAGCGTATTGTTGAGGCAAGCCATACGAGGAGCCAAAACAATGAACAAGCTTAAAAAAATGATTAATAAACTGATAATTGAAACCCGTCGTGACTGCTTGGCAAGGGTTGTCTGTGGCTATCAAGCAGGATACTCATGGCAGGTTCTGGGTTACAAAACCAAGCGAGATTATGAAAAAGACTTGGCATTGAGCCTTTACCGCCAGCGGGCTAAACGCCACCACACGCTATAGGCTCAATACCTTGTCGCAAATGTATTGACCAATTGGCATCGCTGAAGTAGCTGCTGGTGAAGGTGCATTACACACATGCAGGCTGCGCGAGCTTTCTGCAAACAGGAAGTCATGAACTAAGGTGCCATCATTAAGCACCGCTTGGGCACGGATCCCTGCAGGGTAGGGCTGCAAATCAGCGGTTGTTAATTGTGGGCAGTATTTGTTGACCAGTTTCAGGTAACCCGGTTTCCACCATGAGTTTTTGGTTTCAGCTAACCCCGCTTTGAGGTTATTAGCCGTTACCTTCCAAAAACCTTTGAAAGAGAGCATCTCGGCAGTGTCTTTGGCGCTGAAGTTGATCCTATTGTACCCCTCTCGTTTCCAGCCCTGGACAGCATTTGGGCCAACGGTCACAGTGCCATCAATCATCCGGGTTAGATGAACACCCAGGAAAGGCAGTTCAGGGTCAGGAATTGGGTAAATCAAATGGTTTACGATCTGGTTGTGCTGGGGCGCTAAACGGTAATATTCTCCGCGGTAAGGAATGATCTGAAAATCAGTATCGATTTTCATCATGCGGGTAAGCCTGTCAGCCATCAAGCCAGCGCAGCTAATTAAGAACTTACCTTTTAATTGAAATGGCTGGCCATCACTCTTGCAATCAACCACAACGCTATCTGGTTTTTCTTCAACCGCGATGACTTCAGTGCGCTTGGAAATTTCGCCACCGAGTGTGACGAATAACTCGGCCATTTTATTAGTGATCATTTTGTAATCGACTATGCCTGTAGCAGTCACCAAAATTGCCCCAAGGCCGGTAATATTTGGCTCTTGTTGGCGCAATTGTTCTTGGCTTAGGAGCTTTACTTCAATGCTATTTTCCAAGCAGCGTTCATATAGAGCCTGCATTCTCTCTAATTCGATATTATTGGTTGCGACTAGCAGCTTGCCACATTGCTCGAAAGGGATTTGATGCTCATTACAAAAGGCTTTGGTCGCTTTTTCTCCCGCTTTGCAGAGTGTTGCCTTCAAACTTCCCGGTGCATAATAAACCCCTGCATGGATAACACCGCTGTTGTGCCCGGTTTGATGCATAGCCAATGAGGCTTCTTTTTCTATGACTATGACCGATGCATCTGGACGGCGCTGCTTCAGTTGCCAAGCCGTTGATATACCGACGATACCACCACCGACAATGATGTAATCGTAGACCTTATCCATTTTAAATCCTTTTGTATGAATCTGTTATAGCCTGAACCGATATCTTATTGATGAGTATAGGTAAACTCAGAGGTGAAAGCTGCGAGCCTGACCACATAGCATGAAATGTAAAAGCATCCATTTAACACTATGTATATTGGTGAGTATTTGTTCGATTTTGTATCTGACGGGCACCTGTCACTGCAAACTTAACTAATTAAATATAAAGTATTTATTCAAGGTAGAGGCAAAACCGGCAGGACGCACCATACTTGTAACGTATTCCAAATAACGCTGTTTCATAAGGTTGCTTGGATATAGCAATAGGAGCGATCAGTGATGCTTAGGAAAGTCAGTGAGGTCGATTTTTACAAGTTGTTCACCGTGATCGGTGGCTATTTTCTTTTCTTCTTTGGGGCCGTTCATTTATTACGATGGATGAAGAGTACCAATCTATTGATCTATGGGTTTGTTGTTCTTTCTGTTGTCGTCAGCGCGTTGCTAATTTTGACGCTCTATAAGTTAAGGAAGAGGCGGCATTACCGAAGTTGAAGTTAAAATAGAAAACAAACGAAGATACCCAAGCTTTTTGCAAAGCTTGGGTAGGTGTCGGATTTTCTGGCTTATTGGTTAAAAGAGAAATCAACAAGCTCGACTAAATATGCCTCTTTTTTATAGTCATTTTTCTCAATACCTTTAACGATACCTAGGGATGGGTTTACCCAGACTTCAAGGCCGGTTGGATCGCCGTTTCTAATCTCTGACAGATAATTCGTTTGCCCATTTTCTTCAGTACACATACCTGTGATTCGGTCGCGAATATACATTCGCATTGCCTCGACTTTCTTTTCTTTAATAGTAAAGACTTTTGTTTCTTGGCGTGTTAAATCGAGTGTTCTTGTTACTGTAAAATCATCACAGCTATAGATGTTCTCATTGCCGTCCGCTACACCGTAGTCTTCAAGGATGTATTGAATGGCATCTTTAGATAAACCAGCCAGCTCTGCCTCAAAGGTTGCTTGATACTTGCCTTGCTTAGCAAGCATAAAGTCACCATTGCCAATAAAGTCAGGAAGTTTCCACAGTGGTTGTTCTTTAGTGGTATCTTTATCAATATAGGTGACAAAATGCTTATCAGTGTTTTGTACTTTATCTTCAATACGCCCAGCAAAAGAACTGTCTTGGTCTTTTTGTAGGGTCAGACCAGCATCACTATATTCAGTGGTGGTAACTTCAAAGAAGTGTTCAACACCTTCGTTATTAGCAAGAATGTTAAGAATATCGTATTTGGCTATATCGCTATTTTCAATCGCTTGATATGTGCTCTTTTCAAAATTGGTATCGACCAAAGCTTCATCTTCCATGAAAGATGAGTTGTATTCTTTGATAGACAATGTTGTGCTTTTAAGATTTGCAGCATCAAAAGTTGCTCCTTTCAGTGGGAAATCAACTTTTGGTGCTGGTGGAGCTGGTTTCTTGTCATCTGGCGTTGAGCTACCGCCACCGCCGCCACCACAACCGGCTAGAAGAGAAATGATAGAAAGGCTGATAATCGTTTTTTTCATTATGAGACCGTGTAAAGTGAGTTCAATAAAAGATATATAACTGTCCATGTAATGATTCGGTGGGATTATAGATTTATGCTGTATAGGTATGTGTCCTGAATTGTATTGGCTTTGTATGAAATCAGTTTTATTTTGCGGGGATAGTGACTTTGCAGGAAAGTGGGGCAATGAAAAGCAGACTAGATATAACTAAAGAGGTTATATTTTTGTGATAAATAGCGTGGAGAAACAATTTTTACAATTGTAATGGATTGTCAGGTCGGATCAGTGTCAAAAGTTTGACTTTGAATGGATTTTAATCAATAAAAAAGCCAGCAATGCTGGCTTTTTTAGAACGCTATACGTTGACGTTATTTGCCAAGGTATGCATAACCGGTCATGAAAGCAGCTTCCTGGAACTGACGAAGGCCCGTTGCGCGGAATTCGATAGCCAGTGGGTTGCGCTTCATCTTTTGCTTGATCTCTTGGCTTGTGATGAAGTCCACTTCAACACCATCAATTAGCTGGATCGCTGCTTCTAGTTTGAAGCCAATTGCGCTGCCTGCAAATTTACCACGGGTTTCACGAGTACGGATCACAACGCGGTCAATTTGGTAGTCATCCAGAAGCTTTTTGAAAGTCTGCTGGAAGTTACGCATTTGCTCATTGTCCATTGAGTCTTGCATGATGAACTTTTGAGCACGGCATTCTGGAAGATCGAACAGACCGTTACTCTTGGTAAGAAGGCAAATGACGGCCTCGTTGCTACGAAGCTCAACAGCACAAATTTTCATGTAAACACCTAATAATGTAGTTAGCAGGGTATTTTAGGCAAAAGCGCAATAAATACCAGTAATTAAATAATGCTTACCGTTAGTTGTACAGTGGACCGTCAATTTCTAGCTGGGTTAACAGTAAGCGGGCATCAAGTTCAAGCTGGTGGTAGTCAGGCTCCATATGGCTGCACAACTGGTAGAACGCTTTGTTGTGCTCTTTTTCTTTGATATGGGCAAGCTCATGCACCACTATCATTCGTAGCAAGGGAAGTGGAGCCTGCTTAAAGATAGTCGATACCCGTATCTCGTTTTTGGCCTTGAGTTTGTTGCCATGTACGCGAGAGACAAAGCTGTGCATCCCCAAAGCGTGGTTGACCATATGGATTTTGCCATCATAAGCTACTTTGCTGACAGGTGACGATTTTCTCAGATATTGGTTTTTTATCTCAATCACATAGTCGTAGAGCGCTTTCTCTGACTGGATGGTATGTTGCTCTGGGTATTTTCGTAGCAGATAGCGTTTTAGGTTACCTTGTTCAACCAGTTGGCTGACTTGGCCAACAAGTTGGTCGGGGTAGCCCTGTAGGTATTTAAGTTTTTGCATTTTCGCAGCCAGATGTCGATCAACGAGAGAAATGTTGCGCGATTTTAAACATTTTGAATGATACGGGCAATCTAAGACTAGGATTGCGGCAAGAAGTGACACTAGAATAAAAGAAAAAGGAGAAACGAAATGGAATTGCGCCTGCCTCCACCGTTAGTTTTATTCATCACTTTTGGCTGCATGTATGCACTTGCTAGATATTGGCCTCTCTATACTTTCTCATTTTCGGCTCAGACACTGATTGTTTTAGTGTTTTGCTTGTTGGGGGCATTTCTTGGGATGGCTGCTGTTTGGTCATTTTCGAAGGCAAGAACTACGATTGACCCTCGCTTCCCCAATAAAACATCCAAGTTGGTGACATCCGGTATCTACCGCTTTTCGCGTAACCCTATGTACCTTGGCTTGCTGTGCTTTTTATGCGCGGCGTTTGTTTATCTTTCTGCTCTTAGCCCTTTACTCATGGTTGGGCTGTTCATTTTCTATATGAACCATTTCCAGATAGCGCCAGAAGAAGCAGTATTGCAAGCAATGTTTGGCGAGCAATTTGACCAATATTGTCAACGAGTTAGGCGTTGGTGTTAATTTTGTCACTTATAACTTTTTTGGAGACCATATCACTTTTTTATACTACTCTTTATGAGTGATGCGTAAGGATGAGTGGTTTGGGGGCGTTATGGAAATTCTCAAGGCAATCGATAAAAATTTTCTACCTTTCATTAAGTTACCTTTAGCTTGTTTGTTTGCCAAAAGTGGTGAGGTGAACTTTTTTAGTTCAAGCTTTCAGTCTCATACATCAGATTTTTCGAAAGACTATAAGTGTTTAATAAGACAAACCAAAAGAGAAATCTCCAGTATTAAGAGAAACTTAACTCAAGCAGGCTATCAAATGACCCAAATTGTCAGGGTGGAAGTAACACTTGCTTTGAGCATGGCTGATCATCCATTAGATGAATTATATGATTTGCTCAGGCCTTTTTCTGGAGAAATAGAAATTCGTTATGATGAAACTGGGCTCTTTTCATCGGAGCCGCATCTTTCATCGTCTCAGTTAATATCAATTGATGTGATGGCACTTCATTGATTTGGGCGCTTGATATAAGCGCTCGGGGTACTTCCTGTTTGTTTGCGGAAAAAGCTGACAAAGGCGCTGTCACTGGAGAAGTCCAATTCGAAAGCGACGGTTGAGACAGATTTGTTCTCAGAGAGAAGCTCTATTGCCTTCATTAGGCGCCATTGCTGGCGCCAAGCCTGATAGGGCATGCCTGTTTCACGGCTAAAAATACGAGAAATGGTTTTTTCACTTGCGCCAATAGACTGCGCGGCCTCATTGAGCGGTGACGGGGTATAACCTTCCTCTCTGAGCTGTTTTATCCAAGTCGTCAACCTGCTATCTGATGGCAAAGGTAGCAACAAGGTTTCATCTGGTGCTGCTGCGAGTTCTTGCCAGAATAAATTCACTAGCGCTTCTTGCTCTTCGTAGGGCATTTGCCAAGGCCAAAAAGCCATTCTTTCAATCAGCTCTCGAAGCAATGGATTGACCGACAAAATCCTAATTTGATCTTCTTGTCGATTCGCATCTGAAATGTCGAAATACACCGAACGATAAGCAACTACATTTGTCATCACGGCACAGTGACGGACGCCTGCAGGAATCCATGCTGCGCGTGTAGGCGGCAATATACACTGCTGGTTTTCAAGCGTAATACTCATAGAGCCAGACGGTGCGTATAGCAATTGGGCCTTCTGATGGCTGTGCATACCTGAATCATGGCGACCAATATTTGCGGCAATGCCGACAACTTGATTGTTGATTGCGTCTGGGTTGAATCTGTCTTGTTCGGTGATAAGTGCCATATTGAAGAGAATGCAGCTGAGGTTTTTGTTAAATAATAGCGAGAACATTGAGTTAAGTACATGTAGATATACAAAGGCGACTTCAATCTGCTACTCAGGCAACTTGGGTATAAACTATGGAGATAGCCGGATGCAAAGAGGAGTAAACATGAGTTATGTCCATGGTATCCACCTTGAGGTTGAACGGTTAGATGATTTGGTCTTTATGGAGCTGAAGGCTGTAGGCACCTTGACCCACGCTGATTATGAAAAGATCACCCCGCTGATAGAAGAAGCATTAGAGGGGATAGAGAGCCCAATCGTGAATGTGTATTTTGATGGTACTGATTTCGAGGGGTGGGATCTCCACGCGGCATGGGATGATCTAAAGCTCGGTCTTAGGTTTGGTAAGAAATTTAATAAAGTGGCCATCTATGGGAATCAACATTGGCAAGAAGTGATGAGCAAGGTCGGGGGGTGGTTTGTCAGTGGAGAAGTCCTCTATTTTGAAGATTCACTGGAAGCAATCAGTTGGCTGCGAGAAGAGTAAGGTAGCAGGGAAAAAAATAACGCTACCTAGTATTGCCTCTATGTTTACATTAAGATGCTGATAGTTTTGGGGAAAGGTAAGCAGACCCTATTTAAAATGATAAATTTCGCTACAGGTATGGTGAAAATGAAAAGGAATGTAATTGCGTCTGGGGTTTTGCTGTCGCTAGTTTCTATGCAGGCATGGTGTGATGAGACTGCTTCAGGGCAAGTGAATGCGGCTCAAACTGAATATGAGCCAATTGTTTCGCAGTCAGTGGCTACTGAGCCTATGCCCTCTGAGTCAATAGCAAGTGAGCAAGGCTTTCAATACTTCGCAGGTCTACGTGGTGGTGTTAACTTAATCGGCAGTGATGATAGCGCGTCTATTTCTACTGGTAACATAGATTCTGATGACAACGATTTTGGCTCGTTCGGTGCGCTAGATTTAGGTGTGTATATGCCGAATGACCGAGGTAGAGTTTACTATAGCTTTGAATATCATACATCTACAGTCAAATTTGATGGTCAGGATGCTTATGATACTAATGTTGGCTTACACCTTTTAAGTGCTGATCATATTTTCCGTCCTCAGGGTTCTGTAAGGCCTTTTGTTGGTCTGCATATCGGTTATGCTTTCGCTGAAACAGACTCTGATTTCTCTGACAATTATGATGAAAGTGGTATTGTTTTCGGTTTCCAGGCTGGCTTGGGCTGGGAGGTGATGGATGATCTGGGTCTAGAGCTTGGTTTACGCCATACTGTTCTCCCTTCAGAACGTCGTTCTTGGCAGGCGGAAAATAGTGCAGGTGAGTCTGTGACCGTTGAAACACAGCTCAAAGGGGTGACATCTGCTTATCTTGGCGCCACCTACCGTTTTTAATGGCTTCTAGGATAGCTTGAGCGGTTTACTCAGGAATTTAGCTGCGTATAATGCCTTGCCGCAACCAGAATCAGTAAGGACTTCAGTTTGAAGCTATTTGTTAGAGATCTTACCGTCATCGATGCCTCTTACCTTTGCCAACAGCGAGGTATGGTAGGGGAGAGTTGGATCCTCGATGTGGTGATGTCGGGCGAATTGAATGAAATGAGCATGGTGCTTGATTTCAGTCGGGTAAAAAAACAAATCAAACAGATTGTTGATGAGTTTGTTGATCATCGTTTGATTGTTCCGAGCCAAAGCGATGCAATTCGTACTGCAGCAACCAAGCCGGGCTATGCTACCGTCGATTTGCTGCGTGGAGACAAAAGCCTTCATCTGCATTGTCCTGAGCAAGGGTACTGTTTTATCGATGACAGTGAAGTCACTATCGAATCTGTTACCCGACATATCTATAAAGTACTAGAAGGTAAGCTACCAGAGAATGTTCAGGGTTTGGAGTTAACTCTACGCCACGAGCCTATCCCTGGGCCGTTTTATCACTACAGCCACGGCTTGAAAAAGCACGATGGTAATTGTCAGCGTATTGCGCATGGTCACCGCTCACCGGTTGAGCTACTGATTAACGGCCAGAGAGATTTGGCATTGGAGCAACAGTGGGCTGAACGTTGGCAAGATATTTACCTTGGCAGTACAGAAGATGAATGCACTTTGGCTGAGCTAACCCTAAGCCAGTCAGCTGAAAGTGCTACAGAGCAGAGCCACTATGCATTTCGCTACACAGCGCCGCAGGGTGAGTTTGAGTTGGCTATCGCCAGAACTGACGTCGAGATGCTTGAAACTGATACGACAGTAGAGCTATTGGCGCAATATATTGCTGACCAAGTCAGTGTGAATGTCGAAGTCGGTTCAACACTTGATGTCGTCGCCTATGAAGGTGTAGGTAAAGGGGCTATGGCATCGGCTCATGGTCAAATGAAGCGTTAATTTGTCCGAAGACGTTCGTTAAAGCCGTTTTCATCAAAAGCCCCATCAACATGATTGTTGATGGGGCTTTTTGCTAATTAGAGTTGGTCTTCTATAGGGAGTAGTCCAGAAAGCCATGCAGAAAAGCGAAGGAATAGCCCAGAGTCAGGTTCTTTCCGCTTTATTATCCCGCTTAAGTCATTGTGCCACTCAAGGTTGCCGGATTCATCCAAGGCTAAACGATAGGTGTTTTTCTTTAAGTTTTTGTCCACTTGTTGATATAACAGCTCACCGAACTCGCTTGATTCAATCAAAACCCCCATTTCCGTATTCAGGTAAGCGGAGCGGGGATCGAAGTTAAAGGAACCGACGAACAGTTTCTTGCGATCGATAATAAAGGTTTTTGCATGCAAACTGGTTCGGGAGCTACCCAGCCATGAGCGTTTTTTCTTAAGGCTAGGATCGACCTTAACTTCATACAATTTGACTCCACCGGTGAGCAAGGGCTCTCGGTACTTGGCGTACCAACCATGAACCGCAAAAACATCATTGGAGGCGAGAGAATTAGTAATTATCGTGACATCGATACCCTCATCTACCGCTTGGACAAGGGCATCTGCGCCTTGTGTTGTTGGCACAAAGTAGGGTGATACAAGTAAGAGTTCGCTGTCTGCCTGCTCTAGGATCGCACTCAGCTGGTGGAGCATGAGATCTGTGTCTTCCGGCGAGTACACTTTTGAGGGCAGGTCGTAGTGTACTTCAGCTTCTCCCCAGTAAAATTCTAGTGTTTTATTTTTTATATGATCGGTGAGTGGGAGTTTCGCCATCGAGTCCATATACTCTGAGTGCTTAAAATCACGCTTGAGCTCAGTTTCCCATTCGAATACTTCTTCTGGTGTGGGCTTGGATTGCTGTTGTACTAAAGACTCAATAGGGGTCGAAGGTTTGCTGTTCCAGTAGAGGTCAAATTGAACTGAAATATCAGTGATAGCATCACCGACCATAAGAATATCAAAGTCACCAAAATCAATAGCGGCATTTGCAGCGAAGTATTCATCGCCGATATTGCGCCCACCAGTGATGGAAAAAGCATTATCGGCAATCAAGGCTTTATTATGCATTCGGCGATTGAGCCTGTCGAAGTCACTGATGAAACCAAAAATACGTGACTTTCTGTTAACGAATGGATTGAACAGGCGAATTTTGATATTAGGATGACTGGACAATCTAGCGAGTGAGGTATCGTTTCGTGACTGCATGTCATCCAGTAAAATCCTCACCCGCACACCTCGCTCGGCGGCTTGGTAGAGAGCATAGGTCATCAATGAGCTGGTGCTGTCGCTGCGGTAAATATAATACTGAAGATCAAGGCTGTGCTCGGCACTGTAAATGAGGGCTAGACGGGCGAGAAAGGCTTCTTGACCGTCACCAAGAGGATAGAAACCCGTTAGGTTTTGATAATCATCAAGATAAGGCTTAACCTGGCGTCCCAGCTCGGTTTGCGCATCAAATGGAATAGTATATGTCGGCGTTTTTTCTGCTTCAGGCAACGATGAGCAACCGAAAAATGAAAAAAATCCGATAATGAGAACAACGTATTGAAAAAAGCGCAGCAAGTTAATTCAAACCTTATAGTTATAATTTTCTATAAATATAGGTTTTAATTGTAGTAATTACCATGTTTGTTGCCTAGTTACAGACTTGAAAACTGTGCTAGAACTTTTGATAAATCGTAACAAGAAGCCAGATTTTTACAAATGACTAGTATAAAAAATGAATATGGGACTATGGTGATTCACTCGCTTTCTCTATTGCGGATGATGCTTTGAGTTAGATTTTGAGTCCGATCTCACAAAATCCCACATGCATAAAGGTTTTGCGCTTTTCTTAAAATTTATTGAAATCTTGATGAAAATCTAAATTTTCTGAATGTTTATTTCTTGTTTTTTCTTAAATTAAGTGATTAATTCTAACTCGCTCCCCACGAGCTAGATGTCTGATTTTTAAGTAGGTATTCCAATGTGCAACAACTTACGTATATTAAATGTTAAGTCCATAAGCGTGTTTCAGCACTATAGGATGAAGTTTTAGACCGTGCTACGTAATTTTAAAAGGAGTTATTGTTATGGCTAAACGTGTATCAAATAAGCGTATTAAAGAAATTCTAGATAATGCAAAAGCGAAGAAATAAACCTTGAAAGCCTCCACTCTGGAGGCTTTCTTTTTATAGCAGTATTCTGCTATAAAACCTGGCTCAAAGAAGCAACTAGCAATCCGGCCATAGCAAAGTTGAAGTATCTCATTTTAGCTGGCTGCTGAAGCAGTGACTGCAACTGTCTTCCTGCAAAGGCCCATATACTTACTGATGGGATATTCACAATAGCAAAGACCAATGAAATGAGTGCAATCCCGCGCCAATCTGACGTTGTGTTGTAAATGCTGACAGTGGTGATAGCCATTGTCCATCCTTTGGGATTCAGCCATTGGAAGCCTGCTGCAGAAAAGAAGGTCATTGGCTTATATTGGGTACTATCAGAAAGAGCAGGTCGACTTTTTGCAATCTTAAAAGCCAGGTAGAGTAGGTATGCGGCGCTGACAGTTTGTAATACCTGATGCAGTACTGGGTAATTGTGAAAGACACCGACTAATCCAATCCCTACCAGAATAACCATGAAGCTAAACCCAAAGATGATTCCCATCATATGAGGAATGGTGCGAAAAAAGCCGACATTTGCACCTGAAGTCATTAGCATAATATTGTTAGGCCCAGGGGTAACGGTTGAAACGAAAGCAAAGGTCACAAGTGCGAAGAGGTGTTGGTATTCCATAGTGTTGCCTAGTTGGTCTGTTCATCTTTAATCTGTATATTAATGAAAGAGTCAGGCAATTTTGTGTCTAACTTTGCTTGATAGTTATCTCAAACACAATAAAGTTGCGTAATGGATAGGTTCGACGAAAAAATATTGCAAGAGCTGAAGCGGGATGGTCGATTAACCAATGTAGAGTTGTCGCAGAGGGTAGGGTTATCTCCGTCAGCGACGCTAAGGCGTGTACAGGAGCTTGAGAAGCAAAAGGTCATCACCGGTTATAAAGCGATCTTAAACCAGACCAAAATGGGGGTTGGGTTTGTTGCTTATGTGAGTGTTGGCTTAGCTAACCATAGCAAAAAGTCACAGTTGGACTTCGAGTCGCATATTTGTTTAGCAAAGCAGGTCGTGGAGTGCCATAACATTACTGGTGCGAGTGAATACTTGCTGCGGGTTGAAACATCTGACTTGAATAGTTATAAGCGTTTTCATGCTGATGTGTTGGGTGAAATCCCGCAAGTAAACTCAATTACCACCATGGTCGTGATGGACACGCCCAAAGATGATAGAGGGTAAAAAGGGCACCATGTGTGCCCTTGAATCTGGATCGGGTAGTTGGTTATTCGTCGCCGCCGAAATCAAAGCCGCCGTCATCTCCACCGCCACCGAAGAAGTCATCATCACTGCTGAAACCATTGTTGGCTAGTGTGTCGTCGAAGCCAGTATTTTCAAAGCCATCAGTACCGAAGCCAGCGTCACCGAAACCCGCATCGCCAAAGCCTTCACTATCGCCACCGAGCCCATCAGTACCAAAGCCTCCTGTATTGTCAGTATATTCGGATGCAAAGCTAGAGGAGTTATCTAAGAAACCACCAGAGCTTTCCTCAGTGCCAGAAATATCCTCTGCACCAGAGTTTGCTAATGCGTCATCAGCCGGAGCTTCTTCGGCTGGAGTGTCTGCAGCTTGTGCATCCGTTGAGGCCATGGCATCAGCTGCCGGGTCATCATTATTGAACAGCATATTGCTGATCATGTTACCAGCTACCATACCCACAGCGACGCTGGCTGCTGTTTGCATGAAGCTACCAAAGGCACTTGGCTGGTGGGTCGGCTGTGGCGGTTGAGGGGCAGGGCGGTTGCCTCCCATCATCTTACTCAGTGCACCACGGTTGGCTTCAGATTTGTGGTGCTCAACGCACTTCTCAAGGTATTCATTCTTTTGCTTGAGTTCTTTCAGCGCCATTTCTTGCACAAGAACAGCTTGGGTAAGCTTGTAGACTGCATCATCCTGTGCGCCGATTTCATTGTTGATCAAGCTTTCTGCTTCTGCATCCTTGGCTTTGTTTGGGCTCTGCTTCAGCTTGTTGGCGACATTCTGAATCAGCTCTTTTTCTTGTGGTGTCATGATTTACCTTCTCATTGAGTAGCACGTCATTATGCTTTGTTTTTATGACCTTCATCCTAGCTCATGGTTCCTGTTTCAATCTGTAACCATGCGTAAAAAACATTGCTGATTGATTGAATTGCATACAAAAAATCCGGCAAATAGCCGGATTTTGCAATTAATTTACTTTCGCTACACTCAAATGTTTATTGGCGAATGCCTTCAACATGCAGTTCGATATCGGCATAGCTTGAAGAGCCCATCACCTGAATGCCAAAATCTTTAAATTCGATACGGGTGGTGCCAGTGAAGCCGGCGCGGTAGCCACCCCATGGGTCTTCGCCCTCACCAATGAACTTGGCATCAATGGCAATAGGTTTGGTTTGACCATGTAGGCTCAGTTCACCAAAAATGGTCATTTCGCCATTGCCTTTGGGCTCTACTTTTGTTGAGGTAAATGTTGCAGTTGAGAACTTACCCGCATCAATAAAATCGGCACTGCGTAAGTGCTTATCACGCTCAGCATGGTTACTGTCAAGGCTGGTGGTATCAACATTCACTTCCACTTTTGAAGCTGACAAGTTTTGCGGATCGTAGCTAAACGTACCGTCAAAAGTATTAAAACGACCTTTGATGAAGCTATAGCCTAGGTGATCTACTTTGAAGTTGATAGAGGCATGAGCACCTTTTGTATCAATGGCGTAATCAGCTGCCTGAGCAATACCTGAAACAGATGCCGCTGCCATTAGTCCCATGGCGATGATGTGCTTTTTCATTTACTTTACTCCCAACATTTTTTTTAGAGTGTTGTCTTTATTTATGAAGTGGTGCTTGAGTGCCGCTAAGGCATGCAAGCTAGCGAGTCCGATAAGAGCGAAGGCGAGGTAATAGTGCACCTCTCCTGCAATATCTGCTTGGTTAGGGAAAAGCTCCCCCATAGCCGGCACCGCGAACCAATCGAAGACTTCGATTGCACGACCATCTGCTGTTGAAATGAGATAGCCAGAAATGAAGATACCGAGAAGCAATACGTAGATAAGGCCATGTGCCATTTTTGCTGCAGCGATTTCCCATGCCGCCCCTTCAATAGCAGGTTGCTTTTTGACGTGCTTCCAAATCAATCTGAAAATGGTTACCAGAGCAAGGCAGATACCGACTGATTTATGCCAGTGAGGAACAGGCTTATACCATTGCGAATAGTAATTGAGGTCAACCATCCACAGGCCTACTGCAAATAGCCCTATAACAGTGAGAGCTGTAAGCCAGTGAATGAAGATGGATAATCCATCATATGTCTTTCTGTCCTTGTTCATTTTGTTCTACCGTATGCCACTTATAGGGTTATTGTAGACATCACTGTCAAGAACATAAGTACTAACAATTGAACAACAACATCAAATTATCTGAATAACATTGGACACAGGGCGATATGAATGAAGAAAAAGATAAGAATGAAGCAGCGGGCGAATGGGTGTTAAACCGTCACCTCGTTTGATGACGGTTTATATAAAAACGAAGGGGCTAGCGCAGGATGTTGTTATCGTGGCGCCAATCCATGATGGTCCATTCGTTCATTTGGGCGTGAAGCGCCAGAGCTGGGTCCGGATTGACAGCAAAAGGGCGATCGACTGCATCTAATAGCGGGAGATCGTTGATTGAATCGCTGTATCCGTAACTACCTTTGAACGCGGTATCTTGTTGGTCGAGCCAAGCTTTCATCCTGATCACCTTTCCATATTGGTAACTAAGTGTACCCGTTGTCTTCCCTGTGAATTTACCATTGATCTGTTCAAGATTTATGGCAATGGCATCGTCAGCACCAAGCAGATGAGCAATAGGCTTAACGAGATGCTCACCAGTAGCAGATATCACCAAAATGGTATCGCCACGGCGCTTGTGCCACTCAATTCGTTCAATCGCATCTTGGTATAGCGCAGGTTTGATGTGTTGAACAATGAACTCATCCACTAAACCTGTGATGGCTGTATGATCCATACCAATCATTGGCTTGAGTGTTGCCTGCATATAGTCGTCCATATCCATCTGGCCTTTGGCGTAGGCTTCCATCATCTGTTTTTCTTCTTGCAGAAGTGTTGCTGGAGCCACACCCTTCTCGACCAAGTAGGCACTCCATAGGCTAGCAGAGTCAGCCGCAATCAAAGTTTCATCTAAATCGAAAATCGCGAGGTAAGGCGTCACATTTTTTGCTGGCTGCTTCTTTGTCGAGTTATTGGTTGTCAAACTGTGTTCCTATCATCTTTATTGTATAAGTCGCTTTTGCTACAAGTCTTTTGGTAGATTGCTTTCTACTGGCATTCGCTCAGTTTCGATAGAGACTATGCAAGGGGGATGACAGTTAGTTTGCAAGACTATGACCTTTTTGCGTCACAAATCCATTTTGTTAATAGTTTACGATGATCACCACTTTGGCATCTTCATCACCAGGGTTGATATATCTGTGCTCTTGCATTGAATCGAAAGTTATTGAGCTGCCGGCTTTAAGTACATAAGACTTGCCGCTAACCACCAATTCAAGCACACCTTGATTAACAAAGATTTGTTCAGTGGTGCTGTTTGTATGATTCGATTTTGAATAATTGCAGCCGGGCTTGAAGGTGCCATGGAATACTTCATAACCGCTGGTCGGAGAGAACGGAAAAATACTATGGATGATCATCTTACCGTCATCATCCATCACCGGGATCATATCTTCGATATTCTGTACATCAACCTCAGAGCTTGAATTTTCCAGCAAGGTCTCCAGTTTGATTTTGAGTCCGTTTGCAATTTTCCACACTGTTGCAATGGTAGGCATCGACTCCGATCTTTCTATCTGACTCAGCATGGTTTTGCTGACACCCGTCATAGCAGACACTTTGTCGAGACTTAGGCCCATTTTCTTACGGGTGCTTTTTAAGTTGTCCCCCAACACGGAAAAGTCGTCCATTTTTACCTCTTTTGAAACTTGTTGCTTAGATGACAAACATCACCACTGGCTTTACTGCTGACAGACAGCACCTAAAGAGGGTGAATCATAGTAGCTGTAAACGAGCTTCGCAACTCGAATATAAAGGTTTTAATTACAGAGTGTTAGGTCTGAAGAATGCAGAAATCAACCTATTGATGCGTTGAATGGCAACAAGCGCTACCTCTATTAACAACAATCTCAAATTGACAATGCAAAAAATCCGTTGGACACTATAACGGATTTTTGTTCACTATAAAGAATATTTAGCGATGGGTGAGTTGATAGCAATACCTTTACGACATCTCGGTACCCGTACATCAACTCATCTTTTTTGTTTTTCCCATGATAAGTGCAATGGGACATGGGCAACTTAATTTATATCAATACTGATTACGGAGTAGAGGATGAGCGATACGGATTTCTCTAAAATGAGACGCCGGACATTTATGAAGTGGGGAGCAGCTGTCGGTGGCGCGGCAATGGCTCCTTTGCCGTTCAAAACAGTGGCAGCTGAAGAACCTGAACCAGTCGGTGATACAAATACAGCTTGGTCAGCTTGTATGGTGAACTGCGGCAGCCGTTGTGCCCTTCGGGTTCATACCAAAGATGGGGTGATCACCCAGATTGAAACGGATAACCGTGGTGATGACAGTGAATTCGGCCAGCACCAGATACGAGCTTGCCTGCGAGGCCGCTCGATCAAGCACCGGGTATACAGTCCAGATCGCCTGAAGTATCCAATGAAGCGTATTGGTAAGCGGGGCGAAGGCCGTTTCCAGCGTATTAGCTGGGATGAAGCGTTTGATTTAATGGCGGACAAACTCAAGTATACCCTCAAAGAGTATGGCAACGATGCAGTACATATTACCTATGGGTCAGGTACTCAGGGGTTACGTACAGACGGCAAAGATTGTTTTAAACGCCTAATGAATCTGATGGGTGGTTTCCTCGACTACTATGGCAACTACAGTTGGGGCCAAATCCAGTTTGCACTCCCTTTTACCTATGGCAATACTAAGCCATCGGCTTACGGCTCTTATACCACGGAAATTGAAAATGCTGAGCTGCTGGTGATGTTCGGTTACAACCCAGCTGAAACACGAATGAGCGGCGGCGGTGAGATCCACGAACATATTAATGCCCAGCGTAAGCGCAATGTGCGTACTATTATTATCGACCCACGCTATACCGATACCATGCTGGGTAAAGAAGATGAGTGGATCCCAATCCGTCCGGGTACCGATGCCGCCTTGGTTGAAGGTATCGCCCATGTGCTGATCACCGAGCACTTGGTTGATCAGGATTTCCTCGATAAGTACTGCCAAGGCTTTGATGAGAAAACCCTACCTGACAGCGCACCTGATAATGGTCACTATAAAGCGCATATTCTTGGCCACGGGCCTGATGGCATTGAGAAAACGCCGCAATGGGCATCTAAAATCACCGGTATTTCAGCCAAGAAAATTATTCAACTAGCGCGTGAAATTGGTACAGCTAAACCTTGCTTTATTACTCAGGGGACGGGTATCCAGCGCCAGTCCAATGGTGAGCAAACATCCCGTGCAATCGTAATGCTGCCAATTCTTACTGGTAACATTGGCCTTGCGGGCACCAATACCGGCGATATGCCAGCTAACTATGGCTATCCTGCGCCTCGCTTACCTGTTGGCTCAAATCCCATTTCAACCCGAGTTACCTTCTTTAAGTGGGTGGATGCTATCTGGCGTCACCATGAAATGACGGATAAATCTGATGGCCTGCAAGGCGGCGATAAGCTAGATAATCCAATCAAGTTTATTATTTCCTGCGCCAGTAACGTGTTGATGAACCAGCATGCGGGCTTGAACCGTCAGGCAGAAATCTTGGGAGATGAGTCACTTTGTGAGTTTATCGTGGTGTGTGATAACCACATGACAGCTTCTGCTCGCTGGGCTGACTTGTTGCTGCCAGATGTGACTACGCTTGAAAATACCGAAGTTAGCTCCGACGGTTACTCTTCGGGGTCTATGGCAGCTCTGTTCCCACTTGAAAGGGTTATTGAGCCATTGTTTGAAACCAAGAGCGTATATGAAATGTGTGCCGAGCTTTCAAAGCGTTTTGGTTTACACGAACAGTTTACTGAAGGTCGCACTCATGATGAGTGGTTGGAATTCCTTTATAGCGAACGAATGAAGCAAGACCCGGCGATCCCGAGTTTGGCCGATTTGCGTAAGCAGGGCCCGTACCGGGTTGTCGCCCCGAAAGAAGGGCGTATCGCATTGGAAGATTTCCGCAAAGACCCTGTTGCCAACCCGGTAGGAACCCCATCAGGCCGAATTGAAATCTATTCCACGAAGCTTGAGGCCATTGCCAAAGAATGGGATTTGGTCGAAGGCGACATCGTAACACCATTGCCTCAGTATGTGGTTAGTTGGGACAGTCATTTAGACCCAAGGGCTAAGGACTTCCCGCTACAAATTGCAGGCTACCACACCAAGGGGCGCACTCACTCGACGTACCACAATATCCCGTGGCTGCGTGAAGCCGTCTTCGATGGATTGTGGATCAACCCAATTGATGCCAACAAACGTGGCTTGCAAAGTGGAGACCACGTCAAAATTTGGAATGACCGCGGTGAGATCCGTATGGCAGTGAAGGTCACGCCTCGAATCATGCCGGGTGTTGTCGGCTTAGGTCAGGGCGCTTGGTACTCGCCGGATAAAAACGGCGTCGATTTAGGGGGATGTGTCAATACACTTACCAATCAGCGTGCAACACCATTGTCCAAGGGCAACGGCCAGCACTCCATCCTCGTTGAAGTCGCAAAAGTCTAAGGAGCGGGTATAAATGACTCAGTATGGTTTTCACGTTGATACTAGTAAGTGCACAGGCTGCAAAACGTGCCAAGTATCTTGCAAAGATAGAAGTGACCTGCCAGTTGGTGTGAATTGGCGTCGGGTATATGAATACGCGGGTGGTGACTGGGTAATGGGTACTGATGGTACCTATACCAATGATGTTTTCGCCTACTACATGTCGGTTAGTTGCAATCATTGTAGCAACCCTGCCTGCACCAAGGCGTGTCCAACCGGTGCAATGCACAAGAGAAAAGAAGATGGCCTCGTAGTTGTTGATGGCGATGTGTGTGTAGGGTGTCGCTATTGCGAAATGGCTTGTCCTTATGGCGCCCCGCAGTACAACCCAGAAAAGAAACACATGACCAAATGTGATGGTTGTTATGAGCG
Source organism: Photobacterium sp. AWH4_225 (assembly GCF_056158405.1). NCBI lineage: Bacteria > Pseudomonadati > Pseudomonadota > Gammaproteobacteria > Vibrionales > Vibrionaceae > Photobacterium > Photobacterium sp. AWH4_225. Next base: position 2,149,632 of record NZ_JBSWTF010000004.1, read on the forward strand.
TATCGGTACTGGGCAAAAGCCAGTATGTGTGGAGTCTTGCCCGCTGCGTGCATTGGACTTTGGGCCGATTCATGAGTTACGCGAGAAATACGGAGCAAGGGCTGATATTGCACCTTTGCCTGATCCTCGACTGACAAGCCCGAACCTGATTGTTAGCACTTGCTCCAACAGCAAATTAAGTGGTGATACCAAAGGGAAAATCCAGAATCCAACGGAGGTGGGAGCATGAGCCAGCTATCACTTGTTATCTTTACAGTCTTAGCACAGGCTGCTGTCGGTATGTTCATTGCCTTAGGCCTGGTTGAAATGCTGCTAAAACCCAATGAGAAGGTGATGACCCGAAGCTTTATTGCGGTCTTTGTCCTGCTGGGTATCGGTGCTATGGCGTCTGTCACCCACCTAGGCCAACCATTTCGTATGTTTAACGTTATGTTTGGTCTTGCCCACGGTAGCGCACTTAGCCTTGAGATTGTAGGCCTCAGCCTGTTTGGCGGTGCGGGCGCTGCTTACACCGGTATGCGCCTTTTTGATATCAGGCCAGATGTTCGGAAATTCCTGCTGCCAATCGCAATGGTGATGGGGGTGGTTTTCATCTTAGCGATTGCAAATGTTTATACGTTGGCCACCGTACCGACATGGAACACGCCGTTTACCTCGTTCCAGTTCTTAATGACGGCTGCGGTTCTTGGGCCTATTGCTGCAGCGGTAATGCTTCGCTTGCAAACTAAGGGAATGGGAGAGCTAGCGGCGAAAGCAGATAAAACCCTTGCCGTTTCGGCTGCGGCATTTGGCATTATTGCTCTGATGGGGTACGCGGCATATTTGGTATGGCTTGGTCAGTTAAATGTCCACGTAAACCCATTTGAGGTGGTGGATTATTCGTTCCGAGTGGCACTGATTCGTGTCGGCTTGTTGATGGCAGGTATTATTTTCTGGCTGGTCAGCGCAACTAAAGGAAGCCATGGTGCCAAGCCTGTGGTATTTGCCAGTTTCGCTATCGTTTTAGCTTCAGAGTTGATGGGACGTGCATTCTTCTATGACGTATTTATCAGTGCAGGCAGCGGTATGTAATTAGCTCAGCAACATTATCAGTTGAATAGGTGTGATAAAAAGATGAAGGCTGGAGTTCCGCCTTCATCTTTTTTTTCAGTTCATCAATAATCCAACGTACCGCGGATTGGGTAGTGGTTGTCAGGATTTCTTATCCATGCAAGGCCGCGGGTTAAAGCGCCAAGTTCAGGACGGACAAATGGGTTGTTGGATATGTCGACCACGTGCAACTTTCCGTGTTCGTTAACCACAAACAAGCCCGGCTCGGCAAAATTATGATCTGTCTCTTGCTCGGAGCGTGGCAGGGAAATGTAGACACCCAAGGTTTTCATTTGCTCTTCGGTTAGCCCGTAAGCAATAGGGAATGAGATTTCGAGCTTTTCAAGGTGTGTTTCAAGCTGCGCTTTAGAATCAGCAGAAACAGCAAGGATATCGACACCAGTATCAGCAAAGGCTTGTTTGTAATTTTCTAGGTCGTTGAGGTACTGGGTGCAAAGGGGGCAATGCTTGCCTCGGTATACAAAGACAGCTTGCCAGGTCGCTTCGCCTTGCGGAACGCCCAGTTTCACTTCAGAGCCATCTAATTTCGTTGCAGTAAGGGCAGGGAAATCGTTACCCGCTTTGAGCTTCACCGAATAATCCATGTTTCACTCCATTGGTATAGATTGTTTGAATCACAGTGCTCATTGTGGACACGGATACCGATATCTACAAGTAGTTAACTTTTAGTAACCTACTAAGCTGAAATGCAAAACCCCATCACCTGCATTTCGCTGGCAATGGGGTAACAGAAAAGGGAGGGAGTTAAATTATGCGATTTGGGTCATCTCATTGACGGTAAACTGCTCCACACAGCCTTCAGTAGCGGCCATGTAATCAGCAAGGTGTTGGTTACCCATATGCTGCTGCCATAACTCACGTGAGGTCCAGTTTTCAAAAAACAGGAAGTGTGCAGGGTTTTCGTTGTCTTGGTGAAGGTCATAGTTGATGCAACCTTCTTCCGCACGTGTTACATCAATAAGCTTCAATAGCTCTGCTTTTACAAGGTCAACTTTGTCTTCTTTAGCGATGATGTTGGCAACGATGGTTAGCTTAGTCATGGGGCTTCCTCTCATAATTTGTTTATGGACATTTTGGTTGCGGTGTTGAATACCGCGTTGATGTATTGAATATTAGATGGCTATAGCTTTTCTGAAAACAGGTGTGCTTTTGATTTATTATCAAATTTAAATTGATAATAAATGCTTGGCATTATGCTACTTCCGTATTTCCTCTTCCTGATTGTGAAGGACAATCGGTGAGTCATTTTGCGAGTAAGATGGCATTACAGCATTTCAATGGACCAGGTAAACTAATTAATCATCTACCCTTAGCATACCGTATGAAAGTAGAGTTATGTTGGAGGGCGGCGATGGCAGAACAAGACTATCGTATCGAGGTTATGTCGAAACAGGACTTATTACAGGCCATTGATTGGGCCGCCGCAGAAGGATGGAATCCGGGGCTTTATGATATTGAGTCATTTTATGCCGCTGACCCGAATGGTTTTTTGGTTGGTTATTTAGGGGATGAAGCGATTTCTTCGATTTCGGTGGTGAAGTACGACGATAGTTACGGCTTTTTGGGCTTTTATATTGTTAAGCCTGAATATCGTGGTAAGGGTTATGGCTTTAAGCTCTGGCAAGCAGGGTTGCATTACTTGGAAGGCTGTAATGTGGGATTAGATGGTGTTGTTGAGCAGCAGGGTAACTATAAGCAATCAGGGTTTAAGCTCGCTTATGGCAACATTCGCTTTGAAGGCGTTGGTGGCGGTGATGAGCCTGAAGGTATAGGGTTGATCGATCTCAGTGAATTGCCATTAAGTGAAGTACTGGATTATGACGCTGCTTTTTTCCCAACCGAAAGAGCGCTTTTTTTACAGAAATGGATAAATCAAACTGGCTCTAGTGCATTGGGTATCAATCAAGCAGGTAAACTGGTTGGTTATGGAGTGATCCGCCCGTGTAGAAACGGATTTAAGATAGGGCCGCTTTTTGCCGATGATGCTTTGTTAGCAGAGGAGCTTTTTCTTGCTCTTCGAGCTAAAGCAACCGCAACAGATAATATTTATTTGGACGTGCCGGAAGTGAATCTCCCCGGCGTAGCACTAGCAGAAAAATACAATATGGAGCCAGTGTTTACCACTGCACGCATGTACACAGGTGATACGCCTGAGATTTCGGTTGACCGTACATTTGGCGTCACCACCTTCGAGTTGGGCTAGTGAGAATCACAGCTTATTTGCCCAGCCTACTTTCGAGTAAAAGAGAAAGTAAATGCTGGGCAATGGCTGTGCGGCAAGCCAATTGTTAAAATAGGCTGCTTAGTGAATTTATGACTTTATTGATTGTTCAATAGCAACCGCCACGGCGACCGTTGCGCCAACCATAGGGTTGTTACCCATACCCACCAAACCCATCATTTCAACATGAGCTGGCACGGAAGAAGAGCCAGCGAACTGGGCGTCACAGTGCATTCTGCCCATGGTATCAGTCATGCCGTAAGAAGCAGGGCCTGCAGCCACGTTGTCAGGGTGAAGGGTACGTCCGGTACCGCCACCTGAGGCGACAGAAAAGTATGCCTTGCCCTGTTCCAGGCGTTCTTTCTTGTAGGTCCCTGCCACAGGGTGCTGAAAGCGGGTAGGGTTAGTCGAATTACCCGTAATTGATATGTCGACGTTTTCACGATGCATAATAGCCACACCTTCCTGTACATCGTCGGCACCGTAACAATTTATCTCACCTCGTGGGCCTTTTGAGAATCGGCGTTCTGAAACAACATTTAGTTTGCCACTGTCATAATCATATTGTGTTTGGACATAGTTAAAGCCATTGATGCGAGAGATCAAGTAGGCCGCATCTTTGCCTAGGCCATTGAGGATCACCCGAAGCGGTTGTTGGCGTACTTTGTTGGCATTGAGGGCAATTTTAATTGCTCCTTCAGCTGCCGCATAAGACTCGTGTCCAGCTAGAAAGCAAAAGCACTGGGTTTCTTCACTTAGCAGGCGAGCGGCCAATTTTCCGTGTCCGATACCCACCTGGCGTTGATCGGCTACTGAGCCAGGGATACAGAAGGCCTGCAAGCCTTGTCCTATATCCTCTGCCGCTTCAGCTGCGCTTTGGCTTTCCTCTTTCAATGCGATAGCGGCACCCAGTACATAAGCCCATGCTGCATTTTCAAAGGCAATAGGTTGGGTCTCTTTGACAATTTCATAAGGGTTAACGTTGCGCTCTTTGCAATACGCTAGAGCGTCATTGATCGAACTGAAACCATATTGTTCAAGGAGTGGCTGAATTTGGTTGATGCGGCGGTCGTAATTTTCGAATAATGCGGCCATGATGCTGTCCTCGGAAAAAGAAAGTAATGTCTATAGATTGGTGACGTTGTCACTTATTGTGTGCCAGTTACTGATGGCGAGGATCAATAGTCTTGACCGCTTCATCACAACGCCCATATTGTCCCGTTGCTTGTTGCATTGCTTCTTCGGCAGGGACTCCTTTGCGGATTGATTCCATCATTTTTCCAAGATTGACAAAGCGATAGCCGATGATTTCATCATTTTCATCTAGCGCCAGTTCGGTAACATACCCTTCGGCCATTTCCATATATCGTGGCCCCTTGGCACGAGTACCGTAATGAGTACCTACTTGGCTACGAAGCCCTTTTCCCAAATCCTCGAGTCCAGCCCCTATTGGAAGGCCATCTAGCGAGAAAGCGGTTTGAGTCCGGCCATACACATACTGCAAGAAGATTTCGCGCATCGCGACATTGATGGCATCGCACACTAAATCAGTATTCAATGCTTCCAGAATGGTTTTGCCCGTGATGAGCTCGGACGCCATTGCCGCAGAATGGGTCATGCCCGAGCAGCCAATGGTCTCGATGAGGGCCTCTTCGATAATGCCGTCTTTAACGTTTAGAGTGAGTTTTGCCGCACCTTGCTGAGGTGCACAGGTGCCAACACCATGGCTGACTCCGGAAATAGCGATAACATCTTTGGGGTGGACCCAACGACCTTCGACAGGGATAGGTGATGACTCATGTTGAGGCCCTCTCTGGATAGGGCACATGTTTTGGATTTCAGTTGAATATTGCATTACTTTTGCTCATTTCTAATAGGTGTACGCTTGAGCAAAGAATGGAGGAGGAGTCATAATGCTAACAACATACCCAAGTGCACGGTGAAAAACACAGTGTCAATATGGATCCTCGGCCATTCTTGCCGTTGTTGTTAGACGTCATCATCCCAGTAGGGCGGTTAAAGGAGGAACATCATCTCCCACCGACGAGGTCACTCGTCGATGGCATTTACTATACGCCAGCGGTGAAGAAATGAACTATCTGAATGGAAAATCCTAGATTGCAAAACTGGAATGGTCTTTTTGCTCTAGTTGAAATGTAAGGGGATCTTTCGAGCCTTACCAATAATTCAATCACTTAATTAGTACCATTAATATTTCTATGGTTTTTGACTGTCCGCTTGACGAAATTTTACAGAAATCGAACATTGTTTTTCACTAGAGGACGTAATCTAGCGCCATAAAAGAATGGAGCTATACCATGAAATTACAACTTAGAGCGGAATCAAAGCAACTGCCAAAGGCCAAGCAATCATTGACCAAAGTCCTGATGACAAGCGCAATAGCGGTGATCATTGCAACTGCGGGGATCACTGTACCTAATGTGGCTGAGGCAAAAGGGCATAAGCATCACCACCATCATCACCATAAGCATAAACATCACAAGCATAAGCACCACAAACATAAACACCATGTAGTTGTAGTGAAGAAGAAGCCGAAAAAAAAGCATAAGAAAGTAGTGGTTGTACACAAGTACCCTAAGCACCGCCACTATCATCGTAGTCGTCTACCAGAAATCGCTACATTTGCTGTAATTGCAGGCGCAACCTACGCCATTATCGATAATCATTACTACAAACGCCGTGGTGATAATTATGAATATGTGGCTAAGCCTCGATAATTTTTACGGATGCCCTGATTGTCAGGGCATCATACCGTATAAATTTCAAACGATGTTTATAATTTTTTGGGTTAGGTTACAACTTTTTGCTTCTCGTCTGTTATAGTCACTTCATTAAGCATTGATTTGCTATCTAGTCCCTAATATCAAACCAGTAAGATTGTTGATTTAGAGGAAAATAAAAATAAATAGAATTTAGTTTGCTTAAGAATTGAACGGTGTTTTATATTCAGTGGCGAGTTAAACTCAACCAGTTGGTGTCAGGATGAAAAATTTAACGTTAATGGCTGTTATATCGATGTTTCTTTTTGGGTGTGCAAGCCCAAGTGAAGATGAAGCTTCTAAAGTGATTCCGGTGGATCTACAAAAGAGTGAGCTGATTGAAGTGCTGAGCGAAAAAGCGACAGCAGATGCTCTAGATGTTCAGTATCTACTTAAAGATGCTGAGATGACCAATAAAGATATGGTTGAGTTTAGAGAGCAGTTGATCTTAGCGTTAGGACAGGAGCAAATAAACTACAGCTTCATTCCTCATTCGGAGTTCGAGAACTTATCTGCTATTGCGAAAGCCAAGCCTAATGGCTGCTATGTGAAAGAGGTATATGAGTACTACAGCCCTCAACTACAGGAAGACGTTATTTTTGTCGTAGAAAGCATGCGTGTGTGTACTAAAGATGATAATTATGTAGCACTTGATACCAGCATTGGTGATTTTCAGATAGATGTGAAATATGGCGATACCGTGATGAAAACATCTCGAAAAGCTTCATACTTTCACAATTATGTGAAGATTAGTGAAAATGCATATTCATCTCTGTCTGTAGGCAAGCTGACGTTGAATGAAAACCTGCTGTCGTTCGAAACTAAATCCGGCCTTACCTTTGAGGTTGATGAGAAAGGAATAGTCACTCGGAGTGATATTGGGTTGATTGGGGTCGTTCATTAATTTCAGCCAACGTTGAAGAGATGCCCATTAATTAATGGGCATCACTATTTTAATCACATTAAGTTGCATCAGTGCTATTCACAGTTAAGGAAACCTATTCCTTAACTTTTATTGCTTTCAATAAAAGGCCTTTGAGCCTCAAATCCATTCATGAATAGGCAGCGGTGGGTATAGGCGGAAGTAAGCAGCATATGATGGTCAACTTCTGTGTAGCGATTCTTCGCTCGTTCGGCAAAGTATAAATATTCACTATTAGTACGGCTCACAATAGACTCTGCGGCTTTCTCTGGGACATTGAATTCGGCAATCAAAGATTGGTAGCTGGAAAGGTGAATATCATATCGCTCATTTTCAAGGTACTTGGCAGCCGCTAGACAGGTTGCTTCTTCATTTAGCTCAAACATCATTTCTTCAGGTGCAAGCTGGCGAGGCTGGATAGTATGTGCTTGGTTTTCATTTGCAATAGCGGCTGTGCTTACAAGTACACTGAGCATGGTAATAAATAGGGCTGTTATTGGCTTCATGTTCAAAGGCGTATAAGAAAATTTGCTTGAGAATACCGCTAATCAATGACAGTTTGATTGAATTAGCTCTGCAACAATTGCAGAGAGAAAACATAAATAGTGTCATCTTTCATTCGTAGATTACTCGCAATTTATTCTCTTAAATAATAATAGCAGTGGTAATCATGCAAAATACTATATGGAAACGTTCACTTGTAGCGATGTCTATTATTGCAACACTAGCGGGTTGTAATAGTTCTTCATCTGATGATTCAGGTAAAACATCACCAAAACCAGATTCAGCATTAAAAGTCGGCCTTCTCCCTGATACTCAAGGTGGCGGTTGGAATGTTGCTATCCATCCTATGGAAGCGGTTTTGGCTAAACACCAAGAAGAAGGCGTTAATGTCGTTATTCCTGTTGGTGACTTAACTGATAACGGTTCTACTAAAGAGTGGGAACAGTGGCGCTCAGTTGCAGATAAGTATCGTGAAGCGGGCATGGAGTTCTTGCCGGTAATGGGCAACCATGAAACGAGTTGGGCTTATACGGTCGAGTGGATAGATAATATGCGTCACTTTATCCCAGAAGATGCCGTGCATATGCCTTCGGCTGAGTGGCTGAATTACTACATTATCCGCGACAATGTTTTGATGATTGGATTGGCTTATTACAACTTGCCGATCGCCTTTGGCTGGATTGAGGAAGTTATTGCTGAAAACGAAGGTAAGTTTGACCATGTGGTCATCGCAAGTCATGACGGGCTTGTCGGTGCTAAATATGGTCAAACCCGTGAGCAAATTGTCCAAGGTGTGAAAGACGACAATCGCCTGTTTGATATTCATAAAGACATTCGTGAGTTATTTGCGAAGTATGATGTGATCTGGGTACAAGGACATGAACATATGTACCAGCGCTCGCAAATCCATGCACGCGTATATGGTTCGAATGATCCAGGTGGCCGCAGTAATGTTGATACGCTTGCTTCTACACCTAGTGGTGGCAACTACCGCATGCCTTCATACACCCAGATTGTTAGTGGCAATGCCTCGTACAAAGGCTACGAATACCGTTATGGAGAACGTGAGCTTATCCAGGACGTTATCCAGCACAAAATGGCGACGTTAAAGCCTGAGTATGACTCAAACCATTACGATGCCAATGCAGCGATTTTGAGTTTTGATGGCAGTCGTGTTGATTACCATGCTTATTACGCCCCGCATACCATTACGCGTAATGAAGATGGCATGAAGGAACTTGAAGATCCGGATTGGACATTGATGGATACCTTCAGCCGCACATTGGATCGTTGTGAAGCGCTTATTTACCCGAATTCTATTCCTGAGGGCCAGCGTCCAGTCCTTAATCATATTGTTGAATACAAAACTAACGATTGTCTGGGCTATGATGGTTCTTCGGCACGCTTGGTCGGTGGCGTCAATGAGACATTCAACCGGGTTGATACGACCGAACGTACAATGGGTTACAACGCCGGCCTAACCCGTGCCGAGACCATGAATGACATGATGCGCCTGACTTATCAGTTCTTGTTCACACAAAACAAAGCATGGGATCCGAACCTAAATAGTGCCGAGCGTGTTTACCCTGGTGCTCAGGATACTGATGACACAGGTGCAGAGGTGGGGAATGTTGTAGTACCAGCAACCACTATCGATATGAAAAAACATGTCACATTGAGCTGGATGCCAAAAACAAATGAAACGCGCTCTGATATCTTGATCGTGAGTGGTATGCAGAACCACGGTGGTGTTTACCAAAATGCCTTTGGTGGTGAAAAGAACATTCGCGGTGAGTCAGGTTTGCCGGGGTCCCAGCCTGATGGTACGTCAAAAATGCCACACACTCGATTACCGTTAACAGCTACCCAAGACTGGAATGTCGAGGAAATTGTCGCTGATAAATATGGCGTACAATTTACAGCCGATGCTAACTTGAATGCTAATAACTTAACGCTGGGCGAACAAGTGAACGGTGCCTGGAAACCATTAGTCACTGAAAACTGTGTGGTTGATGCGCCTTGGGACGAGTACTATTTGGTCAATGCCCCTGTTCGCGATGCAGACTGTGCCGGTCAACCTGTTGTGGGCTACGATAGCCAATATGGTAATCGCTGGTGGATGATTGCTGATCGTGACTTAGAAATCGCGCTAGTAAAGCAATAACTCCCTAGTTACTACGAACGACACCAATGTGTCTAAGCCGCTGGGTAATCCTGGCGGCTTTTGTGTTTCAGCCCTGTAGGCATTTGCTCTTGGGATTGTTAGGCAAGGATCATAAATCGAACTTAAGTCACTAACTTAGATGGTTTCTTTTCTATACTCTTAGTAAGTGACGTCTTGTCATTTTCTACCTGTACCTTTTCTAGTAACCGTTTTTCTCACCCTTCCCAATAACTGATTAACCGTTTTTAACCTTATCGATGCTTATCAGGCATCAGTCTTCGATTATTAGGGGGTTATTATGCTTAATGTAGCCAATAGCAGTGTGTTGAAAAGCAAGCAGGCGAAAGCCACCACAGCATCCAATATCATCAAAGAGGTGATTTTGGTTGATTTGAATGAGCTATATTCGCCATCAGAAATTGAACTGCTACAGCAAGCGCAGCAACTTATTGATGACGGAAAGGCTCGAATTCAATGCTTGAAAGAAAAGCGTAAACGCGAAGAAAAGCATAGAGAGAGTGTTGAATCGACGCTTCATGAACAAGCTTATAGCAAAGCACTCGCTAGCCTAGAAGAGATGTCTTTGTCGGAGCTGTATTTCATGAGTGTTTGCTTCTCGTACTCGTCATCTTCGATAGTGGGACTGATTCAGGATTATGATCATCAGCACTATTTAGCATCAGTACAGCGATGGTTAGATATTGGTACTGAGGAAGCATTGCATTTCGAACAATCACCTGAAGAAGTACGTGAAGAGTGGCTGTGTGGTATAGCCGAGGCGGCAGTTGAAATGATCAGTTGGCCTTGTTTAAAGTACCATCGAGATTATCAAGAATCACAAGTGATTTATGTTGAGCCGCAGGGGCCTAGGGAAGACTTCCCTGAATCTGTTTATGCCACTGTTATTGACAATAACCAGTCAAAGTTGACTGAAGAATGCTTAACCGTGATTAAGACGCTCGCTGCGTACGAAAACAATGCAGCGAACGTCAGGAAGATATTAGCTAAATTAGGCCAGTAGCCTGGCCTTATTTTTTCACAACAAGTCTGTTCCGGTTATCGCGGCTCTCTCGGATAAGCTCATCACCCATAATCACATTTTCCGCTTTTGCCAAGCGGTCATAAAGCAGCACATTTACCGTTGCGGCCAGGTTCATACAGCCGACGGTAGGTACGTAGACAACAGCATCGGCTTGGTCGACAACCTCCTGGGCAATTGTGCCGTCTTCCGGGCCAAAGACATACAAAGCATTTTCAGGGTGTTCAAAAGCCGGTAGAGCTGTTGCTCCTTCTGCAAGTTCGACACACACAATTTTGGTGTCGGCAGGTAAATCATCAAGTAGCGATTCGACGTTGGTCAGTGGGATCTTGTCTGTAATGTCTTTAGTGTCGGTATGGAATTTAGCCGCATAACCATAGCGGTTGCCCGTATACTTTACAGAATCGACACGGTAGCAGCCCGCTGCACGCATGACTGCCCCAACATTGGTAGGGCTTTTAGGGTTACTTAGTCCAATACTGACTCGGTTGTTTTTCATTGATGACGTCCGCTAAGCTTGTTTCAAGCGCGGCATAGTAACAGAGAGACAGATTAAGGGGTAGGCGCACATACTATGAGCTGACACTGAAATTGTATAAAAACCTCATTTCGTTGTGGTTTTTGTACATAAATACAGCAAACGATACCTTTTGGGCTGGTTCAGCAGCAGTAAACGTAGTCTAAGTCACTAAATCATAATAATTTACTGACTACACTGGATGTAACTGATTGTTTATGGAGGGAGCCATATGACTATTCAACCGCTAAGCAGTGACAAACTGTATCGCGCCTCAGAACTAAATGGCTTGCCTGAAGATTGTAAGTCGACCAAAAACCTGACCCCACTTGATGAAATCGTCGGTCAAGAACGTGCCCAGAAGGCCGTTGAGTTCGCCATGTCTATCAAGGAGAAGGGGTACAATATTTATGCTATCGGCCGTAATGGCCTTGGTAAGCGCACTATGGTGTTGCGCTATCTCAATCGTCACGATCCTAACGGAAATGCCAATCCCCTTTACGACTGGTGTTACGTTGCCAATTTTGAAGAAACTCGTAGCCCCAAGGTGCTAAAACTACCTGCTGGTAGCGGTCACGCTTTCAAAAAAGATATTGAAAAGCTGATGACCCGCTTGGTTAAAGCGCTGCCTTTGGCTTTTGACAACGAGATGTATTACAGCCGCTCAGAAAAGCTGAAAAACCAACTGACCCAGAAGCAAGAGAGTGCATTGCTGACGTTGACCCAAGAGGCCAAAGAACACAGTGTTAGCTTGTCGGTCACGACAACAGGTGAGTATCAGTTAATAGCTCTAAACGGTGAAGAGCCCCATACCGAAGAAACTTTTGCTCAGCTATCAGAAGAAGACCAACAGGCGTTTGAAGATACTATCAACGAGCTTGAGCGCCAACTGCGTGGTATTGTCCGTCAGCTTACTGAATTAGAGGAAGAGTTTTCCGACAAGATCCAGAAGCTCAATGAAGAAGTGGCGCTGGATGTCGTTTCGCATTTTATCAAAGCATTGAAAGATGAATATAAGCCCCTTCCTGAAGTAACGGCTTATCTGAAAGCAATGCAAGCAGACATCCTCGAGAACTTAGACATTTTCTTAGAAGAGAGTGAAGAACAAGTTGCACTGGCTTATGCTGCGCTTGATAAAAAGATGCCACGTCGTTATCAAGTCAATGTGCTGGTGAACCAAGATGACTCTAAGTTTCCAATTGTGGTCGAAGAGAGCCCAAATTATCACTCTATTTTTGGTTATGTGGAAAACGCCACTTACAAAGGTACGGTGTTTACAGACTTTTCATTGATCCGTCCGGGTAGCTTGCACAAGGCCAATGGCGGTGTGCTGCTGATGGATGCGGTGAAGGTACTGGAGCGTCCTTATGTCTGGGATGGGTTGAAACGTGCACTGCGTTCTCGCAAATTGAGTGTGAGCTCGCTGGAGAAAGAAGTGACGCTGTCGGGCACGATCTCGCTAGATCCTGAGCCGATCCCGCTAAATGTGAAGATCATCTTGTTTGGTGATTACCAAACCTATCAGCTACTTCAGCACTATGATCCTGAGTTTAGTGAGCTATTCCGAGTGACGGCGGACTTTGAGGATGAAATGAACCGTACCGATGAGTCGGAGGCGCAATATGCCAAGTTCATTTCCAGTATCGTCAATGATAACAAGATGTTGCATTGTGATCGCAAAGCAATTGGCCGGATCATTGAATACAGCTCTCGTCAGGCTGATGATCAAAACAAGTTGTCTTTGCACTCGGCAGATATTGCGAACTTGCTGCGTGAGTCCAATTATGTTGCAAAGTCATCAAATGCCACGATGATCAGGGCGAACCATGTTGAGCTTGCATTGAGCAATCAGGAAATGCGGGTCAGCAGGCTAAAGGACCATGTGATGCAGACTTTCACCAACGGTACGACGCTGATTGATACCGATGGTGAAGCAGTCGGGCAGGTGAATGCCTTGTCGGTGATTTCTACCTCGGATTACCAGTTTGGCTCGCCAAACCGGATCACTGCGACAACCTCCTACGGCGAAGGGGGCGTATTCGATATTGAGCGCAGCGTTGATCTTGGTGGCCGTATTCACTCGAAGGGTGTGATGATTTTGTCAGCCTACCTGGCATCTGTGTTTGGCCGCAATAAGCGTATTCCACTGACCACACACCTGACGTTTGAACAGTCTTATGGCGGTGTCGATGGTGACAGTGCCTCGATGGCAGAGTTGTGTGCCATTGTCTCGGCGTTTTCTCAAATGCCAATCAGGCAGGATGTCGCCATTACTGGTTCGATGAACCAGTTTGGTGCCACCCAGCCAATTGGTGGGGTGAATGAGAAAATTGAAGGCTTCTTTGATGTCTGTGCGATCAAGGGGCGGAAACCTGGCCAAGGTGTGATTATTCCCCAGTGTAATGTTCATAACCTAATGCTGCGAAAAGATATCGTAGAAGCGGTTGAGAAAGGTGATTTCAATATCTGGGCAATCCGTCATGTGACTGAGGCGATTGAAATCCTAATTGGACAAGCTGCAGGGCAAGCCGGGTTGGATGGGATCTTCCCTGTAGATAGTGTGCTGGGTCAGGCGCAGCTAAAATTGAATGCCCTTAGATAATTATCTTCGTTCGTGAATAATCAAAAAGACCGCCAATGGCGGTCTTTTTATTGGTGTGTATTTTAACGGGTTTAGCCGTTTTTACTTACTCGGCGCTGCACGTTGGCTGCCGAAGATGTTGATAAGGGTACCGATAATGATCAAGCTACCGCCCAGCAGTGTCCAAACTGAAGGCAGTTCGTTAAACAGGAATGCACCGAGCAAGATTGAAAAGACTACCTGAATATAAGAGTAGGCAGTGGCTTTGCTTGCTGCTTCTGTTTGCATCGCTTTGGTTAAACAGACTTGGCCGATTTGGGTAAAGATACCCACTAATAGCAACAAGCCAGCTTCAAACAATGTTGGCATTTGGATATCGCTCCCCAATAGGAAAAGGGATAGAGGCAGGGCGATGAACGGGAAATAGAACACGATAACCGAGCTGTCTTCACTCTTGCTCAAACGTTTGACGATGGTATAAGCAACCGCACTGAAAAACGCGCCTAGCATTGCCATTCCGACAGCGAAAGTTGGCAGTTCTACAGCATTACTTGCTAGCATATTTGGCTTAACGGTAATGATTAGACCAAGAATGCTCAACACAATACAGGCGACTGTAGACAACTGGATACGCTCTTTTAAGAAAAAAAGTGCCAAGACAGCTGTAAATACTGGGTGTAGGTACTGAAGAATAGTTGCTTCTGCCAATGGCAGATGCGCAATGGCGTAGTAAACGCAAATCAGTCCTAATGTTCCGACGGTTCCCCGCGCAATGAGAAGCGGTTTGTTATTGCCCCATACCGGGATCTTTTTGCGTTTGATATCAAGGTAGCTGATCACCAGAGAGATAAACGCCCTGGCAGCAACAATCTGGAATATTGGCATGCCTGTGGCACTGACTAGTTTCACACAGGCAGCCATAAGCGCAAAACCAAGCGCAGATAACAACATGAACCTAAGCCCAACAGGAAGTTGGCCTAGTAGGGAGTTTTTCAGGAAAGAGGGAACAAGGGCTTTGTGCATTGGTGAAATTGAAACCTCAGCTGTGATGCAACAAAAAAATGCTGCTCCAAATGATAATGGGAATCGCTGCCGCAAGTTTGCCTGAAAATGATGCACAACGCATTAGATATGTGTGATGAATTCAGATAAAAATTAGGCACAAAGAAACACTGTGATTTGTTCTTTTTAAGTAATTAACATCTATGATCGATATACCAGTTAGAGACGTTTCAGTTCAGTAACTTGAACAAAAAGAACTGGCAACAGGTCATGAAGAAACCTCACTTACCGAGCAAACAGTGTGTGGTTTGCGGCCTCCCTTTTTCTTGGCGCAAGAAGTGGCAGAAAGTCTGGCACGAGGTGAAGTACTGCTCGAAGCGCTGCCGAATGCATAAGAGGGCAAATAATGGCTAAACATTATGCGCGACTCCGGCTCATTCTCGGTGACCAACTTAACATGGGACACTCATGGTTCAGCCATCTTGATGACAATACGTTATACGTGATTGCCGAGCTTCATCAGGAAATGGATTACGCTTCGCATCATATCCAGAAGGTCCAAGCTTTCTTTCTCGCTATGGAACATTTGGCAGCCTGCCTCGAGCAAGCTGGCCATGATGTCCTGCATCTTACTCTGGATGAGACCCAGCAGTATGCCGATTTGCCTGATTTGTTAACTCAACTCATTGCCCGTTTTCAGTGCCAGCAGTTTGAATACCAACAGCCAGATGAGTTTCGTCTGCATCAGCAGATGTCCGCATTCTGCCAGCAACTCAACATCAATTCTGAGTGCGCCGATAGTGAGCATTTCATTGTCCCCTATAACGAAATCAGCCAATATTTCACAATAGAGAAAGCGGGTAGGCTTGAGACCTTTTATCGTAAATTGAGGAAAAAGCACCAAATCTTGATGCAGGATGCAGAGAAGCCTGAAGGCGGGAAGTGGAATTTCGATAAAGCGAACCGGGAAAAGCTCAAACCCAAAGATATAGCCGATCTTCCTGAGCCTCTTATTTTTGGTAATGATATCTCTGTGATAAATCAGAGGCTTTTAAGGCATAAGGTAAAGACTATCGGAAATAGCCGGGATACGCTGCTCTGGCCGGTAGACCGGACTCAATCTCTGCAATTGTTAGATTTTTTCTGTACTCACTGTTTACCCAAGTTTGGTCGTTTCCAAGATGCCATGACTTGCCAAGCCGATGACTTGGTCGATGACAAACAATGGAGCCTGTACCACTCACGTCTCTCTTTTGCCTTGAACAGTAAAATACTGAGCCCGATAGAAGTTATCGAGTGTGCTATTCGCCATTATCAGGCCAGTGATCAAATAGATATCGCCCAGGTAGAGGGCTTTGTTAGGCAAATTCTAGGCTGGCGCGAGTTTGTTCGTGGGATCTACTGGACACATATGCCCGACTATGCCGAGCGTAACCACCTCGGGGCCAAGCGATCGTTGCCACAATGGTTCTGGGACGGACAGACAAAAATGAACTGCCTTCACCATGCTATTTCCCAGTCCCTTGATTATGGCTACGCTCACCATATCCAGCGTCTGATGGTGACAGGAAACTTTTGTATGATTGCCGGTGTTGACCCTGATGAGGTTGATGCGTGGTATTTAGGGGTTTATGTCGACGCGATTGAGTGGGTAGAAATGCCCAATACCCGAGGAATGAGCCAGTATGCCGATGGCGGAATCGTTGGTAGTAAAGCGTATGCAGCGAGCGGAAACTATATCAATAAAATGAGTGACTATTGCCAGCATTGCCATTATCAAGTGAAGGAAAAAACCACAGAAAATGCTTGCCCGCTAAACAGTTTATATTGGCACTTTATGACGCAGCATCGTGAGCAATTTGAACGAAACCCGAGGGTAGGGATGGTTTATCGTAATTGGGATAATCAACCTGATGAAAACCAGCAAGCGGTGCTGGATAAAGCGAGCCAGCTGTTGATTGATATTGAGCTGCTTTAATTCAGCCTAGGGCCTAATGAAAACCGTCTCGGACACTTTAATTTAGGGATTAGGTCGAGACGGTTATCAAGATATGATCGCAGAGCGATTTTAGCGTGCTAGCTTATGATGCGCACGGGAGAAATGCCCGGCACAAAAGGCACCGACAATCGACAGCTCGCCTGCAAGGCAGAGCGCAGCGCACACTTCAGACAGGGCCTGTGAATTGCCCGAGCCATGAAGGCCAAGTAAGTCGAGGCAAGCTTTTTGGCTTGGCAGCGAAGTACCGCCACCTACTGTACCTACCATCAAGTTAGGCAGGGTCACCGAGGCATATAGCCCGCCGTGCTGGTTGACTTCAATACGTGTGATCCCAACGGCAGACTCAGCCACACAAGCCGCATCCTGTCCGCAGGCGATATAGAAAGCTGCAAGAGCATTGGCATAGTGAGCATTGATACCGATACTGCCACTCAGTGTTCCGCCGATGGTATTCATACGGGCAAACTCTGCCATTTTTTCAGGCGTAGTGTGCAGCATCTTCTCGACTAGAGCTTTTTCAATGTTGATCTCGGCGGTGACTTTCTTACCTCGAACACCACGCAAGGTTTGTGCAGTCGCTTTCTTATCGCCCGACAAGTTGCCATCAAGAAAGGCTTCTAGTGGCTTAATTGGTGAGTGGTGCAGGATATGCTCGAACACAGCATTGGTCGAAATGGTGACCATATTCTGACCTGATGCATCACCTGTGAGGTATTCAAACACCAGGTAGACGTGGTTGCCTTCGATATTGACACTGATGTCAGCCAATTTGCCGTGGCGGGTGGTGGATTCAGCGATACGGCGGAATTCATCATATTGGGTAACTACCCAAGCCACAAATTGTCCAGCCTGCGCCAAATCATAAAAGGCAAAGCACGGCGTACGGGTTACCCCTTCGTTAAGCAGCATGGCGCTTGCCCCGCCGGCTTGCGTAATAAGTTGCGAGCCACGGTTATAGGAGGCAACAAGGGCAGCTTCGGTCGTCGCAAGGGGCACATGGAAATCATTTTTGGCAAACAGGCCGTTTACACGCAAAGGCCCCGCGATGCCGATAGGCATTTTGACTGTGCCGATGAAGTTTTCGATGTTTTTGTTGTAGCAGAGCATCTGCTCTTGCGTGTGTCCATCGAGTAATTGCGCTTTGGCTTCCTCGTTGTCGAGCATTTGCCAGCGTCGCTCTACTGCCTTAGGGGTCAGGTAGGGAGTGCGTGGCTGTTTTTTTTCCGGCTTGGCAAAGTTAGAGCCAAGTCGTTGCTGCAGCTCGTCAGCAGTGAAGTCATTGACCACGGTTTTCATGTGATCACGTCGATGGAGATTTAGTTTTGGCATAGCAGTACTTCTTAGCTAATGACTGCGGCGGATTGTAACCCCCTAATATCAAAACACTACTCCTGCCAGTTGGGAAATTAGTGTGCTGACAGAAATCATTCAGGTTTTTCTTGCTTAGCGATGCTGAGAAATTTGCTCATCCCGCTGATATCTAAGTAACCATCAGATTTTTTATGGGTTCGGAGGTACTGATAGCCAGTCACAATTTTTAACAGATTATCTGCTTCAGTATCGCTGATTTTTTTATCGTTCACATGCTCAAAAGCGGCATTCAGTGCCGATTTGTCGACAACTTCGGCTTGACGGTAGAGATAACCGCAACCTGTGGCGAGCCATTCCAACGAGCAATTCGCCCGCATCGCGATTTGATTGGCTTTGGCTAAGCTGGGTTCGCTCCCTTTGAGGTATTTGCGGATCAAGGCTTCGCTGATATCAACCCGTCGGGCAAAGCCGCTGATGCTTTCTTCACCGATGAGGGATTTAAGGCGGGAGGAAAAAGACATAGTTCGTACTCCAGTTCGAAGGTATGGATTTATAGCATTGCCTCATTGGCAGAACAAGCCTAGGATGGTTAGCGATTTTTGAGTAAACGGAGTTAAGTCCAGATGGTGGCAAAAGTTGAACTCACCCCGCAAGGGCAGCAGTTTTCAGAGTTAGTTCAAGGCTATTGGCGTCTAGCTGATTGGCATATGAGCCCACAGGAGCGGTTGAGTTTCCTCAAACAGCATATTGAATTGGGTATTACGACTGTTGACCATGCTGATATCTATGGTAACTACATTTGTGAGCAGTTGTTCGGTGAAGCACTGGCCATAGATCCAAGTGTTCGCGAGCAAATCGAAATCGTGACCAAGTGCGATATCAACCTGTGTAGTGACTTAGTGCCAGAGCGTAAGATCAATCACTACGATACCAGCAAACAACATATCGTTAACTCGGTGAACAATTCGCTGTCGCGCCTGAATGTCGAGAATATCGATGTGTTGCTGATCCACCGTCCGGATGTATTGATGGATGCCGACGAAGTCGCCGGTGCTTTTGCTGAGCTGAAGCAGCAAGGCAAAGTGAATCATTTTGGTGTATCTAACTTTACGCCTTCACAGTTCGAGTTGCTGCAGTCTCGCCTGGATGCGCCTTTGGTGACAAACCAGGTTGAAATCAATCCGCTGAACTTTGAAGTAGCCCATGACGGTACGCTTGATCAATTGCAGATGAAGCGTGTTAAACCAATGGCTTGGTCTTGTCTGGGCGGGGGGGCAATTTTCTCCGGCCAAACAGAACAACAAGTTCGGGTACGCAATGAGCTAGAAGCGCTCCGCGAAGAAGTGGGTGCCGACAGTATTGATCAGGTGATCTACGCATGGGTACGCCGTCTTCCATCTAGCCCGCTTCCAATCATAGGTTCAGGTAAAATTGAACGAGTACAAACGGCGGTTGATGCTTTGAATATTACTCTAACGCGTGAACAGTGGTACCGCGTATGGGTAGCCTCAAAAGGCCATGGTGTGCCATAGGCCCGGGCATCAAAACCCCAGACATCAAGATAATGATGGTAAATGATTAAATGAAAGCCTCTGCCTTGAATAAGGCAGAGGCTTTTTTATAGATTTTTATTTAGTAGCAAAGCTTATAGCTTTTCTTCTGCGCACACTCGGCAGTTTTCAGCGCATCCTGTAAGTTTTCATCATGCGGGTAGGCATCAACCAGTTCTCGAAAAGTCTCAACTGCTTTGTTGTTCTGTTTCTGGTTGTAATACGCCCAGCCTTTGATCTCCTCAAGTCCGACTTCTTTGCCATAGGTTTGCTCAAACGCTTCGCTGCGATCGATGACATATTGGTAGTTCTGCTTCTCATAGGCATTAAGAATCGCTTTGGTTTCTTTCTGCTTGGCGTAAAGCATCTTTTGGCTAGGATCGGCGAGGTTATTTGCTAAGAACTCGGCATGTTGCTCAAACCCAGCTTTGTTCAGTGCCAAAGTATAACCATATTGGGTTGACTGATACTGCTTGTCGCTGCTGTCCATACCTTCCAGCGCTTTTTCGAAAGAGCGTTTGGCGGTAAGTGGCCTATCGATTTTGTACCACTGCCAACCAGCTAGTGCATGCTGTTCCGCACTGAGTGTTTTGTTTTGGTACAACAGCTCAAGGCAGGCCTGTGGATCGGATTGACAGGCTTTTGCTAACTGCGGTGAGGCGCTGCTCGTTCCCATCTTTTTTAATCCAGGGTAACGTGAAGACCAAAGCTGTTGGTAACGCTTTGCTTCGTCGGCTTTGCCCATCATGTTTAGGCTTAGGATTTTGCCTTCAATTTGTTTCTGGCTGGGAGTTTCTGTCCAACTGATTGATTTATCAAACCAGTTTAACGCGTTGTTGTATTGTTTTTTCTTGAGGTGCTGCCAGCCTAACAGTTCGGCTCCCTTGGCATCTTTCTTTTTGGTAACAACCTGGCTGGCGGAGCGGGTTTGGCTAGCGGTGAGCTTTTGCTGTCCCAGGCTGGCCAGATTAACTTGATAGGCGAGTTTTTCATACTCAGTAGCATCGTAGCTGCTGCTATTTTGGTAACGGGTCAAGATATCTGGGCCGGCATATGCATTCGTCCAACCTAAAGCCTTTTGGGTGGTGGATAAACCGTGCTCAGGGCAGTTTGATAATAGTTGCGTGAGCTTTTGCTTGGCATTGGGGCCATAGCCAGACTGGGTTTCCTGTTTAAGATCCAACCATGCCCATTGAATTCGAGAACAGTTCGCCCACTGTGGGTTTGCGGAGAGAAGTTGAACGGCGGCGGTAGTCTGCTTTTGGGCAATAGCTTGATCTAGTTGCTCCAACGCAGCGCGGTACCGTAACTCTTCGCTGAGTGACTCTGAAATCGGTTGGTTTGCCGCCACTTGTTGGGCGGCTTGCCAGCCTTCTTGTTCCAGAGTGGCCCAAATCGGCCCTTCATCAAAGAGGTTGTATTGACCTTGCGGGTTGACCTCTACAGAGACGTCGCTTTCTAGCAGTTTGATATAGGCTTGCTCGGAGGCCACTGCTGGGAGGGCGACGAAAAGAGCGAGAGTAAATGTTTTCATTGGCAGTACCTCTCGTGGAACGCGATATGGGAGAAAATGATCAGGCTTGATGAGTAGTAATCATCATTGCTATCAGGGTGAGGAAGCGCGCTTCGGTGTTTATAGGTTTCTTGGCTGAGCTGAACCAGAGTCGCAATGGCATTGGCACCGTTTGGCGCTTCATAAGGTGCCATTTGTCCATTTTCAATATCCACCCATGCCTTGTTGTGTTGGAAAAGCCAACGGCGGTAGTTGTCATTTACCGCATTGTCGTACCCCCCCCAGATAAGGTAAAGCGGGATACGGTAACTGGAATAGCTAAATCGGCTAGGAAACTGACTAGAGGGTTGCCATTGATTGTTTCGGTATTCCAGCCAGTCGCTAGGTAGGTGGTATTGACCATATTGGTTACTGTTAAGAATGGATAGCCCTCCTTGATTCAGTAACGCCCAAGCGCTATTCATTTTGGCAAAGTCATTAAACGCTGGGTAAACCCAATAGGATGGGTTCACGATAGTCGAGGTAGCTTTATCGAACCCATAATGAGCAGGAAGCAGGGCCTGCTGCTCGCCGAGTTTGACAAAGTGAGTGCTGGCAAGCTCTTCTATGATGGCTTTGGCTTGATGCTGGTAATGATTCTCGGGCCAAAGACCATGGGCTTTGAGTAGCGCCCAGGCAATGAAGATATCACCATCACTGGCATTATTGTTATCGGGAATATGGGGTTGGGTGGGTTGCCACTTCCAAGCAAAAAGCGGGTCGTCTTTGTGTTGTAAATGGCTTTGTGTCCATTGCCAGAGTTGCTTGAAGGTTTGATGATCATTGAAAAAGGCGGCCATCAACATTCCATAACCCTGACTTTCGCTGTGGCTGATACTGCTATTACCATTATCAACCACCCGTCCATCGGCAGTAATAAATTTAGTTTTATAGTCGCTCCATAGCTGCTGATCAGCCCTGATGTTGCAGCCGTGTACCTTGGCTGCAACTTGAGAGCTGGTGAGCAGGGGAATGGTCGCTATTATCAGCGGGATCCACTTCATAGAGGCTTCTCCAACTGGCGGTGGATCAGCAATGTTAGAGGCAAGAGCAATAGAATCAGCAAAGTGGGTAGCGAGTACGGATAGGCAATGAACCCAGAACGGGCCAGCTGCTTATCAGCCTCCAGATCATTGATGGCTAATTCAATTTCACCATATCCTGCGGATGTATGCTGACTAAGGTAAATCTGCATTTCCTGATTCAATGTTGCTTCATTGCTGGCATTGAAAATGATGTTGCGCCAGCCATTGCTCGCTGTTGTTAGCTTGGCCAATTGGTCAAGCTGACTATCACTCTGCCAGTATGCTTGATTGGCTCCATATTGGTAGAAGTTGCTCGACTCGCTTTCAGTACCAAATTCACTGCTTCCCAGTGGATTTGGCAAGCCGTTCAATCCATCTTGTTGCTTGGCCATGGTGTTGAGTAAGGAATGGCGAAGTGCAGCGAACAAGCCCGAGTTGTGTTCTATGGTGGCTGTCGTGATACTGCCAGTATTACCTACCTCAAACGTCAGATTAATGGGACGTAATTGGCTCGTACTGTCTGTGACCAGCAGCTCAGTCATAGGATGGCGAGCTTGTAAGGTCATATGGCTAAGTAACTGCCATACAGCGGATAGGGTGCTTGGTTCGTTGAAGTTGACAGAGATCTGGCTATCTCGGCCATTGTTATCAGAGATAAAAAGTAGTTGGTCTGCTGGGAGTTGGCGATCAAACCTTGTCAGGTAGTTCACCCATGCACCTAAGCGGACCGCAGAGCTGTCTTCAATATTTGCAATGAACGGCATGGCTGTTGCGCTATAGCTGTCTATTTGCTCGGGACCATATAGTTCGACACTGACTTTGTTCAATCCTGGACGAAGCTGGTTCATTGGGAAGGCCAAGCGATAATGTTGGGTATCACGCCAGCGGCTCGCTCGTAACGGCATGCTGTTCGCGTAATCGCCATTGACTCGGATCACCATCGCGGCTTCGCCCGGCTGAACGGTTGGGTGAGCAAGAACGAGGTTAATATGGGCTTTTTCGTCAGGGCTGAACAACGAATTAGCTGGCATCATTAGAGGCAGTACTAAGGGCTCTTCCCCGAATGACTTTTGGGGAGTAAATTGCGAAATGGAGTATTCCCCTTTGCTTTGCAGCTGGTTTTTGTCTGGCTGCTGATAACGGTTAACCACCGCATATTTATGGGCTGGAAGCGGGTAGTCTGGGTTGGCGAAATAGGCCGTTGCTTCAAGCAATTCTTGTTCATTCCTGCCTGAGACTACAAGCAGCCAATGATCAGTGTGAGACAGCTGTATTACCCCTAAAAATGGACCATTGATCCCTGCTAAATAGTCACTCGGCATTACATTGGTTTCTGCCAGTTGCTCAGGTAAGCCATACATTAATTTGATACGGTTTGTATTCGTGACGTCAGTGGGAGCGATAAATTGGTATTCATAGGACGCATTACCACTGCGTAGAGTCCACCCCTGAACGAGCTGACTGGCAATAGAGAGTGCCGACTGGGAATGACCGGCAGTGTGGCTGATAAGCTGTACAGGTTGATCATGCAGTTGACCACTCATGATCAGGGCTGAAAAATCGGCGAGGGTGGCCTCGGTATTTTTCGCCACATAGTCGAGCTCAAAATACGATTGCTGGGCCAGAATTTCAGTCACGGCCTCAGAAGCCTCTATCCGTTGCTCGGTTAGGCTCAATGATGCGGGTAGCTGATGACGCACCGCAATGGTCATGATGTTGCCGTACCGCTTCAACAAGGCTTGGGACAAGTTCACAACAATATTTTGTGACTCGCCATTAGGCTGTAACTGAATATTGGCGATGGGTTTGTCACCCAGATTGACCCATAAGTGGGCGACATCGATATTGCCTGAGTGGGTCAGTGACAATGACACCTTGATATCATTGACTTGTTGGTTAGGCAAAATAGTGAGTGGAAAACTGATTTTATCCCACTGACCGCGCAATGTTGAATCTCGTCCCTCAGGCAGGACAAAATTGAGCGGTACGTTTACGGTTTTAGCAATACTCATGGCAGAGAAAAGTAAGCCACAAATAAGGATTAGATAACGTTTCATTGGCGTACATCCTGTGTTTTGCTTTCGTTTCGCTCTGATTGCATTTGTTGGGATGAGGTCTGGCGTGAGACCGAAAAGGTATAAGCCAAGCTCTTGAAACCCAGAGTGAAAAAGTGACCAATTGCGTGCGGTACGCTTCGGCGTTGTTGTTCTTCAAAAGCCCTGCGCTGCAACCATTTTTCACTGTCTCCGAAAGTCATGGTGGTGAATGCTTGCCACGTTTTGGTGCTCGTTTCCAACACTTCGCAGTTCGCTGCTTGGCCATTTGCGAGATATTTCACGTGGTGAACCCGCATGGCTAATCGCTGAGGCTTGAGCTTTTTCTTACCTTGTGCTGTTTGCCCTGCTTGTTCGACAAAACAGGTCAGTTCAACAACATCGGAAGGTTGCAAGTTGTGTTCAAGCGATTTTATGGTCAGATGCGCGCCGTTGAGCGATGTATCTTCGATAACCGCTTCTGAGGTTTTCTCTCCCATGGAGACAAAAGCCTGACTGCGACAACGGGTACGTGGCTCAGCTCGACGCTGCCTTCTTTCAACCATGGCACCGAGGCAAACGAGGCACATCATCAAGTTGAAGGTATTGAAGACCAATACAACCGCCAGCTGACCTTGTTCCGCGGGATATTGGAAATATCGGTATAAGCCGAGCCCTTCGGCAAAGCCGATAATGGTTGTGATTGCGATGATCACTGGCATTAACGGTGAGAAGTGCGTCTTATCGGTTGTCTCCCCCTTAGGGGTAACAGCAAAGCTGGGTTTGCGCGGGTTGATGATGGCGGACAGCACGGGTATTGCAAGGAAAATCGATAAAATTGTTTCGTAGAACTCGGAGAAAAGGGTGTTACGGTTTTTCCCGAATAGGTGCTGGGTGATTGCAATACTGATAATCAGATGGGGGATAGCGTAAGCGATAAAGTCGTTGGCATTCCCGACAAAAATTTGTAGGTCAAACAGTAGGTAGCACAACGGTGCAAACAGATAAACGACCCGGAAAATTGGAAAGAACCAAAACAGAGTTGAGTTGAGATAACAGAGTTTCTGGGGAAGGGTGAGTCCGCGTTTTAAAACGGGGTTATTTAGCAGCAAGATTTGCAGCATACCCTGTGCCCAACGCGTACGCTGGGTGACGTAATTACCGAAAGTATCGGGTGACAATCCAGCGATCATTGCCTTGTTGATATAAGCGCTATCCCAGCCCTTGGCATGAATATCGAGTGCTGTATCGGCATCTTCTGTGATGGTTCGTGTAGAAATACCACCAACGTCATCCAACGCCTGACGGCGAATCACGGCTGCTGAGCCACAGAAAAAGCTCGCATTCCAGAAGTCCAACCCTTTTAGAATGCCGTTGTAGAACATTTCATTTTCTGCCGGCACTTTGTCTTCAATACCCAAATTACGCTCGATGGGATTCGGAGTAACAAAGAAGTGGGGTGTTTGCACAAAGCCCAAATTTGAATTGTGCTGGAACTGGCCAATAGTGTTGATCAAGAAGTCTTTAGACGGAACATGGTCGGCATCGAGGATCAGTACCAGTTCTCCATCGCTATGGGTTAGCGCGTGATTGATATTGCCCGCTTTCGCATGCTCATTGGCAGGGCGTGTGAGGTAATTTACTTCAAGGTCATGACACAACTGTTTAAGAGATTTCGAACGTTTGCGAGCCGAACTCGCCTGCTCTATGTCTTTATCATTAAGTTTTTGTGCCGTACCGCCATCATCAAGTATCCAAACAGTTACTTTTCCTGGGTATTTCAGCTGCGTTGCTGCGGCGATAGTGGGGCCGACAACACGAAGTGATTCGTTGTAGGTCGGAATGAACACATCGATACTGGGTAGAGGTTTATCGCTATCAATTGGAATAATGTCGCGATCGCGGTGTTTTGCGTTAACAAAAATGCCAAGCAAGTAAATGGCGATACCGTAGATCTCAGTCACCAAGAGTGCTAAGGCAAACGGAATATCCAAGCTGCTTTCCCAGGGTAAGGTTTGATCGTAGCGCCACCAGATATAGCGGATGGAGATAAACGCCCCGGTTAACAACATAAGTAAGTGCAAATAAGGTTTGTTATTTGCAGTCATCCCCATTAAGACAATGAAGAAAGCACTGGCACTCAGCCAAAGGTGGGTTTCCATCGACACTTGTACTGTTGCCAAACTCAATATAGCGACGATAAGGATGCTGGCTGCTAACCACTTCATCCATGACACAGCATTAAAAAAGCGCATCACTAAAACTCCTGCAGGTAAAAACTCGGTTTAAGTTCATCCAGCCATTTGAGGCCATCTCGATTCTCTGGGGTGCAGTAATGGATAAAGACAGATAACCACTGCTCCATACGGCGGGTATGCTGTTGGGCATAGGTGCACCTGTCGCCATTGGGCATCACATTTACCCAGCGTTGGTAGGGGCCGACGGCATTGTATTTTCGCTCTGGCTTCTGGCTTGGCAATGAAAAGGCAAAATGGGCCGGAGGAACCTCAAGAGGAGCCTTGGATACGATTTGAACAATTAAGTTTTCACCGCTCTGGTATGTGTTATTTTCTAATTCAGACCAATACCAAATATCATGGTTACGCCGTTGGCGATAATTTGATATCAGTTTCATGCCATCAGGGTAGATGGGGAGTTGGTAATCATGAACGGTCACAGGATCATCAAAGCTATGGCTAACAAACTCCTCACTAGTGAGTTGGCAGCCACTTAATCCTATTGTGCTTGCCGCAAAGCATAAGATATTGAGCACCTTCATTGGAGTCTCCTTGAGTAAAGGTTCTCCTAGTAGTGCAAATGACTAGCCAGTTTTTTTTGTGTTACCTATTTTGAGGTAGGGCAAATAAGTGCATGAAAGATAAAAAAGTACACTTTCTTATTGTTAAGCGGATATCTTAAACATGCAAAATGCAACTGATGGGTAAGCCATCTATTGCGTATTGGTTACCACTTTACAAAGTGTATTACTGATTGGTTGCAAATCTGATGGCGCAGGTTGAGAGTGAGAAAGCAATGGGGGAAGTGGCGGAAAAAAGCAAAACTGGACGTTGCAAATGAAGCGCTTTACTAAACCGGAATAGTAAAGCGCTAATAAACTGACTAAAGAGTTACCACTGTCCAGTATTTTCCATGGAAAGCCAAGGTTCTGCAGGGGCAAGCGCTTCACCTTTTTGCAGTAGCTCAATAGAAATACCATCAGGGGAGCGGACAAATGCCATGTGGCCATCACGAGGTGGGCGGTTGATGGTTACACCACTTGACTGTAGGTGCGCACACAGGTCGTAGATATTATCGACACGGAAAGCCAAGTGACCGAAGTTACGACCACCCGTGTACTCTTCTGAATCCCAGTTGTAGGTCAGTTCAACCAAAGGGGCGCTGGTGGTTTTTGCGTTCTCTGCGTCACCCGGCGCAGCAAGGAATACCAGTGTAAATCGGCCTTTCTCACTTTCTTTGCGGTTGGTTTCTACCAGACCTAGCTTGTTACAGTAGAAATCAAGCGATGCATCGAGATCGCTCACTCGTACCATAGTGTGTAAATATTCCATTGTACATCCTGTTATTGTTAGCTATTGCTCAACGCCAAGTTACTATTCTAACAGCAATTCTGCAACGGCTTCGCCAACCCCAGCGGCCGATTGGGGGTTCTGGCCAGTGATGAGGTGTCCGTCGATGACGACATTATTGGCCCATGCCTCTGCGCCAATAAAAGTCGCATGGGCTTGTTTAAGTTTGTCTTCAAGCGAGAATGGAACAACGCCAGTTAGTCCAACAGCTTCTTCTTCCTCGTTGGTAAAACCGGTCACTTTCATATTGGCAATAAGGTGGTCGCCATTACCGTAAGTCATGTTAACCAAAGCGGCAGGGCCATGGCAGATAGCGGCTAAGATACCATTTTGTTGATATATGGCGATGGCGACACGTTTGACGTGCTCATCATCAGGGAAATCCCACATGGTGCCGTGGCCGCCGGCAAAAACGATAGCCTGATAGTCAGAAGGCATGATGTTATTGAGGGAATGGCTGTTTTTTAATAGACCAACTAGGTCCGGATTAGCCAGAAAGCGGGCGTTAGCTTCATCTTCTTCATCCCAACTTTTCGGGTCAATGGGTGTTTCACCGCCAGCAATTGACACAATGTCTACCTCGATCCCTTTGTCTGCTAAGGCAAAATAGGGGTGGGTTAACTCCGATAGCCAGAATCCAGTGGTTGTCCCTGTATTGCCCAATGCCGCATGGCTGGTAACCACAATTAATGCTTTTGCCATAATCATACTCCCTCAAGTAAGAGATAAAACTCACAGCGAAAGCATAGTATACCTGTATGACTTTATGGGGCGTCCGTAGGTGGAAGCTGTGCGTGTTGCTGTTATGTCTTCTCTCTACTTTTAACCTCGCTACAATTTAAATAGACATGAAATGTACTGCTGAATACTGGGAGAGGGAAATGTCAAAGCGGAAATTGACCATTTTCTATGACGGTGCTTGCCCGAGCTGTGTTGATGACCGCAATTGGTTTGAGCGGCGCCTCAGGCAGCCTGAAAATGTTGATTGGTATGATATTACGGGCAAAGAAGAAGACTTGAGGGCGTTGGGAATAGACCCTTATCTTGCTGTTAGGGAACTCCATGTCATGAATGTGGAGGGGGAAATCCTCAAGGAGTTAGATGCCTACATCCTGTTGTTTAATCAGATATGGTATTTACGACCAATAGCATGGGTGATGGCTTTGCCTTTTGTGAAAATACGGCTTTCTCGCTGGTACAGAAAAATGGTAGATCGACGTTTGGCTAGGGAGGGACGGTTAGAAAGCGATAATTGAAGGTAAGCTTTTGTTCCAAACTTACCTTCACAGAAAGCGACAGGTCTTCCAAGCTAGAGGGCTTTCACCATTTTTTGCAATAGCGAGATCAGTTGCTGTTGTTCAGTGTCATCCAAACTGCTTAAAACCTGTTTGTTGATAGCGACGGGAATCGGTAATAACTCTGTTTTTAACTCACGCCCTTTTTCGGTCAGAAAAATACGGAACGAGCGGCGGCTGTTGGGATCATTTTGCCTTTCTACCAGCCCCAGTTTCTCGAGTTTATCGATAGTACGTGTCGTCGTAGAGTTCTCAACCTTGGACTTTTGTGAAATTTCCGTTTGGGTGACCCCTTCCTCTTCCCATAAGCACATAAGCGTTGGCCAGAGTGCGATGGTAAGGCCATGTTTTTTCAACTCGGTGTCGAAAGTCCTTGCCGCATTGTTGGCGACGACATTGATCAGCCAGCCGAAGCTGGACTGTCGGTCAAATTCTTGTGTCATAAGGGGGCTTAAACCTTCATGGGTTATAAACTAGCAACTATTGCTATTGTAACTGATAGGGCGGCAACTAACAGTACCAATGCTTTTAAGTTACTGGCAAATTCAAGTGTATCCGACTGTGTGGGGATTTGATTACGTTGCTTGCCTGTAATCATTGCGAGTACTAATGGCTTCTTGCGCAACTTATAAATCAAAATTGCAGCAAGATGGATCGCGACAAGCAGAACCAACGATTTTGCGACAAAGAGGTGTACACCTTCAACCATATAATAGAACTGCTCATCCAACACACCTTGAAGGAAGGAGAAGCTATCGAACCAACCAGCAAGGGCTAAACCACTTAGGCATTGGATTATCAACATGGTGATAAGAGCAAAAACCATCAGGCCGCCAACTGGATTATGCCCAGGTTTTGCTGAGTAATTTCCTTTTAGGTAGCTTAAAACCACGCGAGGAGAGTGGATAAATTGCGAAAAACGACTCGTCTCACTGCCTAATATGCCCCATGCTAACCGCCACAGTAATAACGAAAATAGTGCCAGTCCGAAAGTGATATGTGACCCACCTCCGTTGAAACCGCTTAATGCGACAAGGGTGAAGAGTAGTGCTTGCATCCAGTGATAGAGCCGAGTTGGTAAATCCCAAATTTTCATAGTCGTTAACCTTTTCTGTGATAGCCATGAGTTGGTAATTATATTTACATAGCAATAGTTGCAATTGCAACTGTTGCTGTGTAAGTTAGTGTCATGTAAACACAGTCGGCCTCAAAAACTCACTAAAAGAGGAGTATCAAAATGAATATGAAACAATTGAATACTGTAATGATGAGTATCGGTCTCGGGCTTGGCCTGACTTTCTCTGTCACTGCAATGGCGACAGATAGTCATGACGTTTTGCAAAATCAGGAAGCCAAAGGAATCAGTACTGAGCAAGCAATCCAGCTACGACAACATGCTTTTGTCCAGATTGAAAATGATGCCAAGCAGGCAGGAAAGGCACTCAACAATAAGCAGGTTGACTGGGAGGGCTTAGAGCAAATATCACGAGGGTTACATGAATCTTCGGTGAGTTTATTGTCACTGTTCCCCGAGGGAAGCCAAGAGGGCAGTAAAGCCAAGCAGAAGGTTTGGAGTGACAAAGTAAAATTCGAACGGTTATTAAAGGAGATGGATAAAGGGTTTGAGCAGCTCTATCAAGCAACCATAAATGAAGACAAACCATCAGCTCAGCAAGGGCTCAAGCAAGCGCAGTCGACTTGTAAAGCGTGCCACCGACAGTATCGCTCACGTTGGTAATGATAATGATTTTACATAGCCTTTTTTTACTGGGCTGATAAGCTAGTTGAATATTATTTTATCAGTAACAGTAGGGAAGCTATGCTCGCTACACGTCAGGATCAGGGGTGGAAAACCCCGCAAAACTTTTTGATCTTAATTTCAATTATTGTTCCGGTTGCTTTTTCAAGCTGGCAGGCACTACTTAATAACTTTGTTATCGAAGAAGCAGCCTTTACCGGGGCAGACATCGGATTATTACAAAGTGTGCGTGAAATACCGGGTTTTCTGGCCTTCACCGCCGTATTTGTTCTGCTGTTTATTCGTGAGCAGCGGTTTATGATCCTATCGCTTGCGATGCTAACGCTGGGAGTGGCATTAACCGGCTTTTTCCCTTCCGTTGCGGGGTTATTAATGACAACTCTGTTGATGTCGACAGGGTTCCATTATTTCGAAACGCTCAAACAGTCCCTTTCGCTACAATGGCTGAGCAAAGATGAGGCGCCAGAAGTACTGGGCAAGCTGATCTCTGTTGGCGCATTGGCTTCGCTTTGTACCTATGGGGCTTTATGGCTGATGCTGGAACAGTTTGATTTATCGTTCAAGTGGGTTTATCTCATTACCGGAACGGCGGCTTTCGCCGTGTTGGTGTTTGTCGCCTTGGCATTTCCGGAGTTTAGGAGTGAAACCGTACAGACCAAGAAACTGGTTTTTCGTAAGCGCTATTGGCTTTATTACGCGCTTACATTTATGAGTGGTGCTCGCCGGCAGATCTTCATTGTGTTCGCTGGCTTTCTAATGGTTGAAAAGTTTGGCTACTCAGCTGCAGATATTACCCTGCTGTTCTTGATCAATTATTTGTTCAATTGGCTATTTGCGAAAAAAATCGGCCGTTTCATTGGCAAAGTTGGTGAGCGTAAGGCCTTGGTATTCGAATATGTTGGTCTCATAGCAGTCTTTGCCGGTTATGCGGTTGTCGAGCAGGCCGAGGTCGCGGCAGTATTGTATGTGGTCGACCATCTGTTTTTTGCTTTGGCATTGGCGATGAAAACCTATTTCCAGAAAATTGCCGACCCTGCTGATATGGCGTCAACGGCTGGGGTGGCATTTACCATCAATCATATTGCAGCTGTTGTTATACCGGTTAGTTTCGGGTTGCTTTGGCTTACGTCCCCATCAGCAGTATTTTTTGCAGGTGCAGCCATGGCCGGAGTGTCGCTGCTGTTATCGCTGAATATTCCTGCTAAACCAGAAGAAGGCAATGAAGTGAGGGTATTAGCCTGGCGCTAAATACACATTCATTGACAAGGTCGGACTTGAGTGGCGAGCATAAGTTTTGCATCATATATCCCATTGATTTCAAGACTGGCTGTTTAGAGTAGCTTGAACTGACGGATAATACCGATAACGAGTAAAGAAAGGTAAAGATCATGATTTCGAAATGGGCAGTGCGCTTTTTTCAAATGGCGGAGCTAGTAGGCTCATGGAGTAAAGATCCTTCGACCCAAGTTGGTGCGGTGATTACCAAAGGTAATCGAATTGTGTCGGTAGGCTTTAATGGTTATCCTCATGGCGTGTCAGACAGTGCTGATACTGATGATCGCGAAATGAAGCTACTAAAAACACTTCACGCAGAGGAAAATGCCATTTTGTTTGCAAAGCGTGATTTGGCAGACTGCGATATCTGGGTAACGCATTTCCCTTGTCCAAACTGTGCTGCGAAAATTATTCAAACAGGCATTTCTACCGTACATTGCCCTGAGCAGACCGAAGACTTCTTGTCTCGTTGGGGGGATAAAATCCAAGTGAGCCAGGAGATGTTCGAGCAGGCGGGTGTAGCCGTGAACTGGCTACCACTTAATGAACTTGACCGCAGAGCTAACTAAGTATTGGCATCAAAATGTTCTACTTTGGAAGAGGCTGCGTAGTGCAGCCTCTTTTGTATTCTGTGCTTTATATGCTCAGAGGCAGAAGTGGCAGTTTTCTTCAGTTAGTCCATGGCGACCCTTTAGATTACTGATATGGGAATGACCGGCCTCTATGCCCATCAAATAGCCTTCTTCTAATACTTCTTGTTTCATCGTCAACCGTTTTACTACAAAGTCTTCCGGTGGAGCGATGACCTTCACTACCGTACCTGCTGGTGGATTGCGGATGAAGTCCAATGATGCATTGTAATTTTCCGCTCGGTGTAGCATGGCTTCTGCAACACCGGGATAGCGTGACAACAGCTTTTTCATTAGCCAAGGATGCTTGGCAGGATTCATTTGGTAACTCAATGGGTGAGATAGGATAACGGTAATATCTCTTGCTCCGCGTCGGTAAGCCTCCTTCACCGGAATAGAGTCAGCAACGCCACCATCTGTATAACACCCGCCTGAAAAACAGGGAGGAGTTTTTACCGCAATAGGCAACGCTGCGGTAGCGATTAGCGTTTCTTTGATGTTCGATTCGTTAATGCGGTAATAATCGGCATGACCGTTTGACACATTGGTAACGGTTGCCCAAAAAGGAATACCATTAAATAGGTTTTGCTTATCAATCGGAAATAGGCGGTTCGACTCTTGCCATAGCCAATCGACATCAACCAGATCTCCGCCTTTTAAAAAGCGTTTAGGGTTGAAAAATGTTTTGGTTGTTGCCAGCTCGGTGATGACGTTATAGCTTCGCTTTGGCTGCTTTGAAAGGTACCCGAGTAAGTTAGAAGCGCCTGCCGAAACACCAATTGCAAAGTCATAAGGATTAAAATCAGAAGCCATAAAGGCATCCAATACACCACTGGCAAAAATGCCGCGCATTGCGCCACCTTCTACAATTATTGCGCGACTGTTTTCAAAAACCATATAAACCTCAATATCTCTGTTACTCGCCAAGGTTACGCTGGGTGGGTTAGAAACGATATTTGGTTTTGTTTATCGTTGTAATCAGTATTTCCTAACAATGAACTTGAGAGGCGCATGATGGCTATTCAAATAGTGCAAGGCGATATCACGAAGGCTTCAGTCGATGCGATTGTCAATGCGGCGAATCCTACCATGTTGGGTGGTGGCGGGGTTGACGGTGCTATTCATCGTGCCGCGGGACCTGAATTGCTGGCAGCCTGTCGGGAAGTACCAGTTATTAACGGGGTGAGGTGTCCATTTGGTGAAGCCAGGATCACATCGGCAGGGAATCTGCCTGCGAAGTTTGTTATACACACTGCAGGCCCTATTTATTCACAATCAGCTGAGCCTGCATTGGTATTGGCTTCTTCATACCGTAATTCTATGCGGCTTGCATTAGAAAATGGCTGTCAAAGTATTGCTTTTCCAGCAATATCTTGTGGAGTGTATGGTTATCCACTGCGTGAGGCCGCAGAGATAGCAATAGATGTCTGCTCGGAAAGTGATTTCGAGCAACTAGAAAAGTCATTCTATCTATTTAGTGACGATATTGTGAGTGTCTGGCGGCAGGTGATGAGCCAAAAAGGCTAACTCAATGTGAAATGAGCCAACTTGGGTATATAAACA
Source organism: Photobacterium sp. AWH4_225 (assembly GCF_056158405.1). NCBI lineage: Bacteria > Pseudomonadati > Pseudomonadota > Gammaproteobacteria > Vibrionales > Vibrionaceae > Photobacterium > Photobacterium sp. AWH4_225. The sequence goes on from NZ_JBSWTF010000004.1 coordinate 2,184,050, forward strand.
GGATTAGTAACAAACTATCCCCAGAAACTGTGGATAACTTACCTAATTGATAAGGTTAGATCATAGTTACGGCTTGATTTATATAGTAAATATTATGCGGTATAAGTTTATTATATTTTGTTGATGGTTTTTGTGTCTATGTTAATAGCTGGTTTGTGGTTTTCATATAGTGTTTAATTCTGTTTCAGCCGGCGAAAACGCTTGTTTCATCAGGTCTACACCATTAGTATCTACGCCGAATTTTACCTTGTGGAGATACTTTAATGGACTTTATCGTCGAGGTGCTGGGCTGGACCAGTGTCGCCTTTTACATTTCACTGACTATTTTCAATAGCATGAAAGCAACCCGCTTTGCCGCGTTTGGCTCTGCTGCGAACGATACAGTTTGGGCTTTGTTGATGGGGTGGTACCCAAAGGTAATTCTTAACCTTGCGGTAGCAAGTGTTAACTCTTACCGTTATGCGAAAGACTTCATGAAAGTCTCCAAGGTACTTTTGATCGTGTTGGGTAGCGTTATGGCGGCCGGCATTGGCTACATTCTTTATGTGGCGGTATCTTCTTTTGTCGCCGAGCCTACGTTGGCTGTCGGCTTCCAGTTCATGGATCTGGGCATTATCCTCACTGCAATTTACATGACTAGCCTGCGTAAGTACCGTGTACTTATGCTGATGTCTGGTTTCGTTGGTATGGTAGGTTACTACGGTAACCCTCAGATGATGATTATCAAAGCTTTGGTGATCGGCATTATGTCTTACAAGCTTTACAAGAACCAAGACGAAAGCACCCAAGCGGCAGCTGTTCAGTCTTAATCAGATTTGAAAAAGAAAGCCCCGGTTCCTTCTGGTTCCGGGGCTTTTTTTATGAATAGGATGCGACTTAAAACGCTGCATCCACTTGGAAGACCATCGGCTCGCCCGTAATTGGGTGTACTAGCTCCAAACGTTCAGCATGCAGGTGAAGACGGTTGGCTTTTACACCATACAAATCATCACCAAGGATAGGCATGTTCAGCCCTGAAGCGTGGGCGCAGTGAACACGCAACTGGTGGGTACGTCCTGTTTTCGGGTAAAGATGAACTTTGGTGTACTTATCGTTCCGGCTGATGACTTCCCACTTGGTTTCAGCTGGCTTACCGTGTTCGTAGCAGACCAACTGACGAGGACGGTCATTGAGATCGCCACGCATCGGCAGGTTGATGTAACCCGTATCTTGCTCCAGTACACCGTCAATTAACGCTGCGTAGCGTTTCTGAACCGTACGCTGGATAAACTGTTTCTGCAGACTCTTGTTCGCGCGCTTGGATATGGCGATAACCATTAGGCCTGAAGTCGACATATCGAGGCGGTGAACTATCAATGGCCCCGTTGCTTTAGGGAACTGATGCTTCATTCTTAGGTAAACCGAATCTTCGATGGTTTTACCCGGAACAGACAAGAACTCAGCCGGTTTATTGACCACGGCCATATCTTCGTCTTGGTAGATAATCTCAACGCTTTTCCCTTCTGCAGGGTTAGTCAGCAGCGGGTTATCATCAAGCTCCATCCCCTCTAGCATATGGGTCAGGATTGGTTGGCACTTACCTTGGCAAGAAGGGTAGTAGTGCTTGTGGCGTCGAATTTCAGACTTGGGTGAGCTGCCCCACCAAAACTCAGCCATCGCGATAGGCGTCATATTGTGCTTAAACGCGTACTGAAGTAGCTTTGGTGCAGCACATTCACCGGCCCCTGCTGGTGGGACGCCTTGTGCGGTGTCGACAAAAAGCTCACCGAGGCATTTTTCTTCACCTTTGCTATTGAGAAAGCGGTACTGTTCGAACAGCTGTTGCTGCAGGGAAGAAGAGAAATTACGGCGTTGTTCAATCAAAGGCGTGATTTCATTTTGCCAGTGATCGAGCTGTTCTTGTTTTTTTGCAATTTCAGCTTCCCAGTGAATTTTGAGATCGCGAAGCTGTAGCTTTTCAATCACGCTTTCTTGGCTAAGTTGTTTTTTCAGCTCGTTTCGCACGTCTGGGTCAAGATCAGCGCTTGCAGCCCGCTTTGCCTTACGGACTTTTCTTGCTTCGACCATATTGCTGCGATGGGCCGCTAATGCCTCACTGGCGTTAGTGTGTGCTTCCTTTAGCGCTTGTTTCGCTTCAGCAAGTGCAGGGTTGGCTTCTAAGCGTCTGATCTGCTTGCTAAGTTCATTGAGTGTATCTTGGCCGCTAAGAAAAAAGCTGCCTTCTGCAAGCATATCGAACACAGGCGGGACGAAATGGGGTAATAAGTTTTGATCGGCAATTTTTCCTGAAAATGCAGATAGGAAGCCGATTTCACCCTGCTGGTTTTTCACCAGAAGGACACCAAACATTTTACCGATAGCGGATTCAGCATCGCCATCTAAGCCAAAGTTATGCTGCCAGCCATTTTGCGTCTCCAGGTGCTGCTGAAGTTGTTCTGCTGCAACAATACACAGAGGGTGAGGTTCATAGTAGAACGGGTATGTAAAACGCTCGGGCAATTCATATTGCTCGATAGATGAGGTAAAGGGCGTAAAACAGTGTTCCGGGGCGTGCATAAGCTGATCTTTGGTGAAGTTATCCAGTCCTACCAATCCTTAAAGAAGCCGATAGGGATTAAGGTCGGCAATTCTACCTGTAAGACGATGTGAGATCACCTTTCGCTACCATTTTCATGGAAAGTGATTGTAAAGTCGCAGAAATCTATGTGCAGTGTTGCATCTGGAGGGGGATAGAACACACTATTCGTGTTTGTTCATATTTTTGACAGTTTTTTGCTAACAATAAGATATTTTTAAGTAATAAAATGTTTATTATCATTAGCGTGAATTGTCAAGATATTGTAAATTAACTAAATGACGTTAGGATATGGTCTAACCTATTTTACATAGTTGATATTTTAATCACTAGTATCATGTTATTTGGCAATAGTCTTTATTAGGGCATATTCTTTGTGGATGAAATTTTAAGAACAAGAGATGAAATTGAAAGGCATCTCCTTTTGCAAAAAGAGGGGCAGTATATTGCTTTGTATCAAGATCTTGTTATTAAGAGCGTTTTTCAGCCAATTGTAAAGACGAGTGGCCGTATCTTTGCTTACGAAGCTCTAATGAGGATATATAACTCCGAAGGGGTGCTACTTAATAATGGTGATTTGATCAATCATTACCGAGGCCATCCAGTTCATTTAATTAATATTGATCGCCTTGCACGAGTAATTCATCTCAGAAACTTCTCTCTGCCGCAAACCTCAACGAAATTATTTATTAACATGATGCCGGCCACCATACTTTTTTGTGAAAATGAAGGACTGGTTGATTCTATTTTATTGCCTCGAATTTATGAGCTTGGCTTAAAACCCGAGCAAATTTACGTTGAGATTGTAGAGCACCACACTGACGATGATAGAGCTTTGACACGGGCGATACGCCACTTAAAGCAAGCAGGGCTTAATATTGTTATCGATGACTTTGGCGTAGAGGGATCGTCAGAGCAGCGTGCAAGGGCCGTGACTCCGAACATAATAAAAGCCGATGCTTCACTGTTAGTACAGTACGTACAGGGAAACACGCAACCGCTCTTGGCCGTATGCGAATTGTGTAGAGAGCTGGGTTCAAAATTAATTATCGAAGGCGTCGAAGACTTGAAAGGTTATCATGCTGCAATTTCGTTAGGGGCAGATTACCTCCAGGGTTTTTATGTTGGTTTTCCACAGCTCATAAATGTAGAAAATCAAACTACCTCAAACGTTAATCGAATGAATAATACGGGAAATGCTGACCAGCCCAGTTAATGTGGGTAGGCTGGCCAATGTATTAGCCAATGAATGGCATCGCTAATCTTTATCTGCGACACCACCTTGAGTCAAATGGTGGGGCTCAAGAAGTTTCTCAAGTTCACTCCTGCTGATTTCCGTTTCCTCTTCAGCGACATCAATGATGTTTCGTTGCTCCTTGTAAGCTTTTTTCGCAATCTCAGCAGCTTTTAGGTAACCAATAATTGGGTTCAGAGCTGTAACCAGAATAGGGTTGCGGGCTAGGGCGCTTTCCAGCGTATCCTGTTTCACTTGGAAGGTATCAATGGCTTTGTTGGCAAGGAGTTCCAGTGACCTCGCTAGCAACTCGATACTTTGCAAAATATTATAAGCAATAACGGGTAACATCACATTGAGCTGAAAGTTACCCGACTGGCCGGCAATCGATATGGTGGTATCGTTGCCCATCACTTGCGCAGCCACCATGGCCGATGATTCGGGAATGACGGGATTCACTTTACCCGGCATTATTGACGATCCTGGCTGCAAAGACTCCAATTCGATTTCACCTAGCCCAGCCAGCGGGCCTGAGTTCATCCATCTTAGATCGTTACTGATTTTCATTAGAGCAACCGCAGTCGTTTTGAGCTGACCTGACAGACTGACAATGGCATCTTGGCTACTGAGGTTATAAAAGAAATTATCACTGACCGTAAAATCAACCTCGGTCGAAACTGAAATGTTATTGGCAAATATTGCCGGAAATTCTGGTGCGGAATTAATGCCTGTACCTACGGCTGTGCCGCCTTGCCCTAGGGCAATGACATTTTCAAGAGCCATTACAATACCATGGCGGGCTTTGCAGAGCTGGGTTTGCCATCCTTCTAGCTCTTGGCCAAGAGTGACTGGCATGGCATCCATCAAATGGGTGCGTCCCGTTTTGACGAGGTGACCTACGCTGAGTGTTTTTTTCTCGAGTGTGGCAATGATGAGGTCAAAAGCGGGTAGCAACAACCGATGACAAGCGAGTGCTGAACTGACTTGAATCGCTGTTGGAATCACATCATTGCTGCTTTGTCCCATATTGACGTCATCATTGGCACTGACTTCATCACCTAACTTCTGGGTAGCTAAAGTTGCGATAACTTCATTGGCATTCATATTTGAACTGGTGCCAGAGCCGGTCTGAAATATATCGACAGGGAAATGCTCTAAATGCTGACCGTCAATAATTTCCTGACAGCTGTCGATAATGGCGTGAGCTTTATCGAAGTCCAGCAACTCAAGTTCAAGGTTGCTTCTTGCCGCGGCCTGTTTGATGAATGCAAGGGCTTGGATGAATAGGGTCGGCATAGGAATGCCGCTGACGGGGAAATTATCAATAGCGCGCTGAGTCTGTGCGCGGTAAAGCGCCTTGGTAGGGACTTTCACTTCCCCCATGCTGTCAACTTCTGTCCGGTATCGTGATGTCATTGTGTCCCCCTTCGGAAACAGAAATGAAGGTGCTACGAAAAGCTTAGATGTAATTCATGCTTCCGAGAGAATTAACTAAGAATTGACTTGCATAGCCAAAACAATAGATAGAATCCTAGAAATGAAGCGAAGGGTATGCAACCTAGGGTTCATACTGAGAGTTAAAGGGATAAATGCGTGATGGGTTTCACACCTTGCATGCTGTGTAAGCAAGCTATTGCCTGCACATTTGTTATTATGCGCTGAGTAGTAATGGTTACAGGTGGATGTATGAAAGTTATGTTGAAATCTCTGTTAGCGGTGCTCACAGTGAGTTGTTTTTCTCTGCCTGTTTATGCCGACCCGGTTGAGCGGACAGCCACTCCAGAGCTAACAGTGCCCAAGGCAATGAGAATGTTGCAAAGTCACGGCTACCATGATTTTCGAAAGATAAAAGTTGAACGTGACGAGCATGAGATTGAAGTAGAGGCTCGAAATGCCGATGGCCACAGGGTTGAGATTGAAATGGATCTCTTTAGTGGCAAAATTCTGGCTGTTGAGAGAGATTAAGTTTCTACCTCTTTGAATTTAAGGAAGCCGCGCAGTTCACTAACATTGACTACGCGGCTTTTGTTATTATCGTACTCAGCCTAGCAAGTCGCTAAGGACCAGCATGGCACAGCTTTTCCCTGCAATAGTGAATTGACAGGATCCGACTTCATTCGAGATTGAGTGCTTTTCATCGGAATTCATCAAGACACTAAACTCACCTGGAGGCAGCTCAACAGCCAGTGGTTTACTTCCCCTATTAATCGCCACGATCCCCTTATCTTCCCTGCTAAAGATTAAATGATCTTTCCCTTTATCCAGCACTGTCATTGGTAGACACTGCATCAGGTTGTGGAATGTGATCATTTGTACGAGAAGCGGATCGTTCCACGTATCTTTCCATCGAGGTAGTCCTTTGTTATTTGCAATTTGGCTGGTATCCAAATCGCTATAGATCAAAGGAACACCCCCATCACGTCCCAAAATATAGCAGTATGCGAAGAGCTCGTTTTGCTCTTTCATTACTTGATCCAAAAACACGTCGTTATTGGGGATATCGTGGGTGATCGCGAAGGTAATGGCTCTGTCGTAAGCTAATGCTTGTCCAACAGAGTAGGGGTTATCAAGCTCAGCAAGCGGCTGGCCTTTTTCAAACACGTTGTACATGGCATGGAACAGAGGAAAATCATATGCTCCAAGGCTGGTCCCTTTTAGGTATGGAGCCAAGAATAGCTCATATTCTTCTTTTGTTGCGCCTCCGTCAGTGATGATCTCACCGAAAATATGGACGTCAGCGCTAATATCTTTGTCCCACACCAATTGTATATGCTCGAGTGTTAGATGCTTGGCAGCATCTATTCGGAACCCTTTTATACCTAAATGCTTTAAACTGGCAATATAGCTTTTTTGTTGTTTTACTACATTTTGGTTACATTTCAGTGTCGGTAGACCAGGATCTTCACTGCCGCCGCTGATCCTGCCGTGTTGAACTTCCCAGGGATCAGTCCAATTTTTGATGGGAAACGCCTTGATAAAATCCCGCTCAGTAAATAAGGGCTTAGTTAGATCACCAAATAATTTCAGCTTTTCATAATTTTCTGCTGATTGCTGATATTCATCCAGTACCTGATCCGATGGGAATTTTAAATCGTCTCTGAGGTATGACTCATTGGCCATATGGTTGAAGACAACATCGACATAAACATGCACGTCATGTTCTTTTAATACTGCTGTCATCGTACGGAAATCTTGGGTATTCCCCAGCTGATTGTCTATCACTCGATAATCTTGCGGTTGGTAGCGCTGCCACCATTCTGTACCGCTTTCATGTTTGTATGATTTCAGAGGAGGTGAGACAAGAACGGCTTTATAGCCTGATTTTGCAATGTCTTTAGCATACTGCGTGACTCGATTGTACGGCCAGTCAAAAGCATGAAGAATGACATTGGTCGCTTTGATTGTCGTCTTAGTAGTATTGCTGGTGGTCATGGTTTGTGTCCCTTCAATGAACTGAGTGCAGTCTACCGCTGGCTGATGAAAAAGTATTCAGCTGTTTGATTAAAAAATGGGGAGGAGGTGAGGGGGAGTAGTCAGACCACTATTATGGAAATGTATGAAAAATGTGCGTACTGTAAACAAAATAATATTTTGTTGGCATTTTCTTGTTATATGGTTTATTGATAGTTCTACCACTAAGGATGAGGTGGTATGAGGTGATGTAAAAATCAGTGTTCATAATGTAATAAAACAAGATTTTTGAAACTATTCACCAAATTTCATTGAAAGCCTATTCTAATCCCCCATTGGAATATGGTATATATGATTACGATTGCTTACTAACAAGGAGGTACACCATGGCTGGTGTTTTAGGAATGATTTTAGCAGGTGGCGAAGGTTCTCGTCTGCGTCCATTAACAGATACAAGAACTAAACCTGCGGTGCCATTTGGTGGCAGTTACCGCCTTATTGATTTCGCACTTAACAACTTTTTGAATGCTGACCTGATGAAGATTTATGTTCTGACTCAGTTCAAATCTCAATCTTTGTATGTGCACATGAAAAAGGGCTGGAATGTATCAGGGATCACAGGGCGTTTTATCGATCCTATTCCAGCACAAATGCGTATGGGTAAGCGCTGGTATGATGGTACAGCAGATGCTATTTACCAGAATATGCGTTTCATGCAGCTAGAAGAACCTGATCAGGTTTGTATTTTTGGTAGTGACCACATCTACAAGATGGATGTTAAGCAAATGCTTGATTTCCATAATGAGAAAAAAGCGGATCTAACGGTTGCTGCTCTTCGTATGCCTCTGAGTGAAGCAAGTGCATTTGGTGTTATCGAAGTTGATGAGAACGGTTGTATGGTTGGTTTTGAAGAAAAGCCTGCTAACCCTAAGTCAATTCCGGGTGATCCAGAAAATGCACTTGTCTCTATGGGTAACTACATTTTCGAAACAGATGTTCTATGTAAAGAGCTAGAAGAAGATGCAGTTAACGAAGATTCAAGCCATGACTTTGGTAAAGACATTATTCCTAAGCTTTTCCCACAGGGTAAAGTGTATGTCTATGACTTCATGACCAATATTATTCCTGGTGAGAAAACAGCAGGATACTGGCGTGATGTAGGTACCATCGAGTCATACTGGCAGGCACACATGGATCTGCTTTCTGAAGATGCGCCATTCTCTCTATATAACCGCCAGTGGCAGCTACACACTTACTACCCACCACTACCACCTGCAACAGTACTAGACAGTGACGACTGCAAGGTCGATATCAACAACTGTATGATTTCTGCAGGTAGTTATATCCGTGGTGCTAAGGTACACAAGTCTGTACTAGGTTTCCGTACCAATGTCGATCATGACACGACTATCAGTGAGTCGGTGATTTTGGGTGATGTGAAGATCGGTGCCAACTGTTCTATCCGCCGCGCTATCATCGACAAGAATGTAATGATTGCACCGGGCACGGTGATTGGCGAGAACCTAGAAGAAGACAAGAAGAAGTACCACGTATCTGACGAAGGAATTGTTGTGATACCAAAAGGAGCAAAAATTGGTTACTAGGAAGAAATCTAACTCTAAGCCACTGCAAATATTGTTTGTAGCTTCAGAGGTAGACGGATTGGTCAAAACCGGAGGTTTGGCAGATGTCGCCAAATCACTGCCAGCTGCTCTAAAGGAACTAGGGCATGATGTGCGAGTGGTGATGCCTCTATACCGCAAAGTACCCAATGGTGCTGATGCCGTTGAATTGCTCGATACTGAGTTATTGGTATCGACTCAGCCTGAGGCTGTATCGTACAAGGTTAAACAGCTACATAATGGTGATGTGCCTGTTTATACCGTTGATGCACCTGAATACTTTGACCGTCCTGAGCTGTATGCAGAGAACAACGAAGGTTACCGTGATAACGGTGAACGTTTTGCTTTCTTCAGTGCTGCTGCCTTGGATATGTGTGAAAAACTGGGTTTCAAGCCAGATGTTGTTCACTGCAACGATTGGCACACAGGCCTTGTCCCGTTCCTGCTGAAAACCCGCTATGCCGATGATGCGTTCTATGCCAATACGCAAAGCGTTATCACTATTCATAATGCGGTGTTCAAGGGTACGTTTAATTATGATCAGTACAGTTTGATTCCTGAGCTGATTCAAAAACGTTACCTTCAGCTTGAAGATGGAGCCGCGAATATCAGCATGCTGAAAGCTGGCGTTGCGTTTGCCGACAAGGTAAATGCTGTAAGCCCGAACTATGCAAAAGAACTGCTGACAGAACTTGGTTCCCACGGTATGGCGACAGATTTCCAGCACCGTTCGGATGTCCTATACGGCATCGTGAATGGCTGTGACTACGGTGATTGGAGCCCGGAAACAGACCCGTATATCAAGCAGCACTTCAAAGCTAATAAAGTCAGTCTTGCGCGTGGTAAGAAAGCATGTAAGCGTGATTTGCAGCAGCAGGTAAACTTGCCACAGGATGATGTGCCTGTATACGGTATGGTTTGTCGTCTGACGGAGCAGAAGGGGATCCAGTATCTTCTACCAGTGCTGCGTGACTTCTTGGTTAATGATGTACAGATTGTGTTGGTCGGAAGTGGTGATCCGAAGTTGGCTGAAGCGTTACGTGCGATCAGTGCCGATTTCAAGGATAAGTTTGCCTTTATCGAAGCATACGATAATCCATTGGCTCACTGTGTCGAAGCCGGTTCTGATTTCTTCTTGATGCCATCACAATTTGAGCCTTGTGGCTTGAACCAAATCTACAGCCTTGCATACGGTACGTTACCGATTGTTCGCGGTGTAGGCGGCTTGAAGGATACGGTTATCGATTACGATCAAACCCCGCAGTTTGCGACGGGTTTCGTGTTCGATGCCCCAACTTCAGAAGCGCTTCTTATCAAGATGCAGCGAAGCTTGTTGCTATACTGCCAGCGCCCTCAAGAGTTTAAGCGCCTTCAGCAAAATGCGATGGCATGTCGTTTTGAGTGGAAAGATGCCGCAGAGCAATACCTGCGCATGTATGCCGGTGAAGAAGAGTCTGTACTGGAAAAAAAGCAGATTGAGTGTGCCTAAACATTTCAATTAGGTATGCTGGAAAATAGAAAAAGCCCTCATTTGAGGGCTTTTTTATTTAGCTAATCATATGGGCGGCTATTTTTGTTCCACAGTGTGTTCTAGCGCTTCCTCATCAACACAACATTCGTCCTTCAGGAAGCCGATTACACAATCAAGTTGCTCATACTCAGCAACACAGTAAAGCGTGCGGCCCTCACGGCGTTGGGAAAGAAGACCAGCAGAAACAAGGCTGGAGATATGATGAGAAAGCGTAGACCCTGGTATGCCAAGCTTCTCCTGCAAGCTCCCTACAGGCGTGCCTTGATAGCCTGCACGGACAACAGCTTTATAAATGCTTAGACGGGTAGGGTGGCCCAGCTCTTTGAGCGCCTTTGCGACAACTTCAATATCCATGATCGGTCATTCCAAGAAGAATCTTAATTCGATATTACTGGAACAATACTCTGTCCGCCACCCTGACGCTATGAAGTCTTACCTGTGCCGGGTGGTTTTTCGCCATACGGGGTCAAGGGTGTAGGTGAATTCTCCATTTAGTACCGAATTATTTGCCTGTAAACAGCGGATAATGTGCTGAGTTATAGTTGCTAGTGGCTGCCGAAATGTTGTCAGCTGATAAGCCTCCCAGCTCGCTTGGTTAATATCATCAAAGCCAATGACGACAGTGTGCTGAGGGATCTTTACACCTTGTTGCTTTAAGCCGTCGATAAAACCACAGGCAAGTAAATCGGTAACGCAAAATACACCATCTGGTATCTGTTTGAGTTGCTCAGCAATATGTTTACCTGACTCATAGGATGTATCACCAAAACGGGCTATATTCACTGACAACCCGGCTTTGTTCGCTGCCTCTACAAACCCTTTTTCCCTTTCTACTAGGCCGGGAGAGCCAATATCGGAATTAACGAGCAAGAGATTTATACATCCTTGCTGCTGGAGGATTGCCAAAGCCTCAAAGGAGGCAGCATGGTTGTCTAGCCGGATGTTATAGGCATTGTCATGAATTTGGTTGCGGTTAACCAGGATGACATGCTGGCCATTCGCAATACATTTATCGATAAGATCTTTATGTGGCTGGCCTGAAAGGACGATAGAGGCTTCTGCTCTGAAATTCAGAGTTTGTGTAAGTGCAATATCAACATCCTCATCATTTCCTTTGGTATTGACGACAAGGGCAATTTTATTAATTTTCTGCAGTTGGCGAGTTAGTTCATCAATAAAAGCGGATTGGAATGGGCTGCTAATGTCAGTGGTGATGAGGCTGACAATATTGCTGGTATCGTGAAGGCCACGGGCAAGGTGATTAACGTGGTAACCGAGTTCCTGTGCTGCCGCCAATACTTTTTCTCTTGTCTTTGGGGAAACACTTGCCCCTTCGGTAAACGTCCTTGAGACGGCTGAGCGAGAAACCCCAGCAAATTCGGCGACTTGTTGTGCACTAACAAAGCGGTTTCCACTACCGGCCATATATCTTGTCCTGTTCTATTTTAAAGCGTTAATGCCTGCAAGCGCAGGCATTGTATAACAAGGGAGCTAAGCGTATCTTCTAACGACAATGATGGATTAGCTAAAGCTATGCTCCTCAAGTAGGTTCAGCATCTGATTCGCCTTTTCTATTGCTTCAATCAAGCTTGGCTTTGGCGTTTCGAACCACTCGTCAGGGCGAAGATCACGACGTTCACGAACAGCATCTATCGCTGATTGCAAGGTAGGGTATTGCTCCGGTTGTTTGCGGTGCATATACAGTGAGGCAATCGCTACAGAGCGGCTTCGCCCGCCACGGCAGTGAATGAGAACATTACCACGTTCACGGTGAGGGTAGCTTGGCTTGTCTGGTAGCTGTTGGTTAAACGCACCGTCCAACAGGTAATAACCTGCCAGAATCATATGGTGCGGGTTACCCGGTCCGTCTATCAATCCCATTTTGTAAGTACGAATTACGCCACTGCCACCTGATAGTTTATTCTCTTCGGCTTCAAGATACGGTTCCGTAACGTAGTTGATGTCCAGGTTAACGGCACAGTTTACGAGTGTAGTGATCCCTAGCTCTTTTTGTAGAGCGAGATCACGAGCAGAATCGTAGCCGCCCAGATAAAGGTTTTGGCCTTCAGGACCGATGTTGGTTGCGACTAAATGAGCCGGGTCACGTTGGTATACAGGTGCAATTTTCATGGTGTTCCTTGTGTTCGTTGTTTAGCGTCTAATCGATGGTAATAGCGGTGATATCAGCTATATTTCGAGCAAATTGCGGGGTGCTAGCAAGTACGGCACCACCTTGTGGCCAGTTAGAGTCAGAGGTAAACGGGTTGCTGACTCCACCAGCTTCACTGACAAGGAGTAAGCCTGCTAGGCAATCCCAAGGGTTCATGTGATGCTCGACATACCCGTCAGTCCGACCAACAGCCACGTATGCCAATGCTAGAGCGCCACAAGCACTTCTGCGTACATTGGCTCCAAGCTCTAAAAAGCCTTGTAATGAAGTTAGGTAGCGCTCATTAGGTACACGCTGGCTCCAACCCAACTCGAGGTTGGCGGAAGCAAATGATGGCGTGTTGGCGACGTTAATTGCCTTGCCGTTCAATGTTGCCCCTTTGCCATCCTGTGCGACATAGAGCTCGTCATGGCAAGGGTCATAAATAATGCCAATACGGGTTTTGTTTTGGCTGACAAATCCCAGCACGATGCAAAAGTGGGGGATCCCACGTGCGAAATTGGCAGTCCCGTCAATCGGGTCAATGATCCACGTATTATCTTGAACGTCGCCACCGGCTTCTTCGCCTAAAATTCCGTCTTCAGGAAAAGCGTCACTCAAGCGTTTGCGGATCAATGTTTCTACTTCAAGGTCGGTTTCCGTCAGGAAGTCTTGCGGGCCTTTGAAGGTGATTTTTTCAGGTGTCATTGCCTTAAATGCGGTTAAAGCAATGTCTCCGGCTTCACGGACGATCTCAAGTGCAATATCTAATCGTTTGTCTAGACAAGTTTCAGTAAGTAGTGTCATAGGTCATTGTTAAAATTGGCTATAAACGCCAGCAATCGCTGGCGTTTGTTAAGAGTGTTATCGTGAGAAGTTAATGCGCCACAGATCGGCCCAGTATTGACGATGGTCGAAGTCATCAAGACCTGTTTCTGCGTTGTACTGCAGAACATGTTTGTAGATCTTCTGAACGCCAGAGGCTTCCTTAGGGTGAGGGGCAATGGCTTGGTTACCAGACACTTTGCCATCAACGGTTTGGTTGCTGATCCCTTCTTCAGTCATCAAGAAGTGCAGGAATAGTTTTGCTGCATTCGGGCTTTCAGTCTTCGTAGACATTACACCGTAACCTGGGGTTGACCAGCCAACAAAAGGCTCAAGCCCTTCACAGATTGCCAGGTGAACTTTGCCGCTGGCAACATCACGGAATTTAGCTGTCGACATCAGTCCCATGAAGGTGTCTTTCTGGCCTGGTGCGCCCACTGCATCACCGGCTGCTGAATCAGAGTCGGTTGGAAGTGGGGAGTTTTGTGCCAATGCTTTAACCCATGCCGCAGTCGCTGACGCTTCATCCGTTTCTAGAGGCTTGCCATAATGCACTTCATAGGCTTCAGCTACTGCACTATCATGGTGATCAGCAAGTTGGTTGAACCAATCTAGGTAAGAGGCTTTGTTCAGTGGATCTGGAATAGCCACTTTTCGCTGCCAATTCTCATCGGTTAGCTCCCAGATGTTTGAAATAGGACAGGTGTCATGAACTTCTGAGTTATATGTCCATACGGCTGGGTCACCGTAGACAATCAGCGGGTTCTGTGCGTTTGCTGGAATAGACTCTGCGACAACAGGTGATACCCAGCTTTCTACCACGCCCATCGGAACAAGTTGAGCCATGGTTGCCGATGCATCACCGGTAATAACGACGTCACCACGGATGTTGCTGGCACGGTATTCGCGGATAAGCATTTCAACCTGTGCCGAGCTGCTTACTTTATTACCCGTTGCTTGGACACCGAATTTTTCAGTGAAGTTTTTTGCTGTCTCTACAATTTTCCCAGATGGTGCATAAACAGTAATAGGCGCTTCTTGGCGAGCCGCTTCAATCAGTGCATTTAGGTCAAAATCATCGCTGTCAGCTGCTTGCACTGCACCTGCTAGTGTCAAAGCCAGCGTGGCAGCTAAAGTTGTTGTCTTCATGTTGGTCCTTTTCACAATTAACTCCGAATGAGCGGTTACTTTTGAAACTGTTTTTGAGGCGCAGATGACATGCACGGCATATCAATGGCTAAACCTTGGTTATCGAACAGGTGTAAATTGTCATTGCTGATAATCAATGACAGTGATTCTCCCTCTTTGAAATGCGGAGGAGTCTGGGTATTCACATGGAGGCGGTGATCAGCCACGCTAAACTCCAAGATCCAGCTGCCGCCTGTTGGCAAAATACCTTCGAGTTTTGCGTGAAGCCTGAAGACTTCACGGCTATCAACGTTGGCATCCGCCGCTGCGACAGACATGCGCTCCGGACGAAGGCCAATTGATCCCCCAGGGATATCGTGACCGACGTATGAACGAATATGGTTGCGGGCAAGCTCGCTGCACAATGAGGCTTCGTCCAATTCGATAATGTTAATAGGCGGCGTACCGACGAACTCAGCAACAAAGCGGTTAGCTGGTCGGTCGTAGATGTCGTTTGGTGTACCGACCTGCTGTAACTCGCCGTCTTTCATGACTGCAATTTTGGTGGCTAATGCCATGGCTTCCCATTGGTCATGGGTGACAAATACAATAGTGGTCTTGAATGTATTGTGGATACGTTTCAATTCAGTACGCATTTCAAGGCGGAGGCGTGCATCCAGGTTAGAAAGTGGTTCATCCATCAGCAAAATATCAGGTTGTACTGCCAGCATTCGGGCTAAGGCGACACGCTGCTGCTGTCCACCTGATAGTTGAGATGGATAGCGGTGACGGTATTTCTCAATGCCGAGCGTTTTCATCACTGAATGGATGGTTTTCTCACGCTCAGTTTTATCGATTTTACGAAGCTTCAGGCCGAAATCGATGTTCTTCTCAACCGTGAGGTGAGGCCACAGTGCATAGCTTTGAAAGACCAGGCCTAGGTTACGCTTCTCGGGTGGGACAAACACACCATCTTGTTTCGAATCAACCAATTGGTCACCAAGGATTAATTGGCCATCCGAGATGTTTTCAAGGCCAGCGATCATTCTTAGTGTTGTTGTCTTGCCGCAACCAGAAGGGCCAAGAAGACACATGAACTCACCGTCATTGATCTCAAGGTCAACGGCATTAACGGCAGGGGCCGCGTTTTTCTCATATTGTTTGCTGACGCTGTTTAGATGAATATTAGGCATTAGCTTCCTAGTCCTTCTGCAAGGTTAGTTTTGGTCATTTTCTGTGTGATATAAGTGCCTACAAAAGCAATCAGGCAGATAATCAGTACAACGGCGTTTGAGGCTTGGGTGTAGTTGTAATCAATAAGTCTTAACGCGTAGGTGGTTAATACGTCCGTAGACGGTACGGCGAGGATGACAAATAGGCTTAGGCCGTTTATCCCCGAAATGAAAGGCAATAGAATGCCAGTCACCAGAGAGCCTTTTTGAATAGGCATAACTATCTGGCGCATGCGGGTAAACCAACCGGCACCGGCCATTTGAGCCGCTTCTTCAGGGTCTTTGCCCAATTGCATCATGGCTGAAATACCAGCGCGTGAGGCGTAAGGCATTTCATCGGCAATTAAGGCAAGGATGAGCAAGGTGACAGTGCCGTAAAGTGCAGGCATTGGACCCCGTGGTACGGCGAACAGCGACAGATAAGCGGCGGCAAAGGCAACACCTGGAACCAAATATGGGAAGAAGGTGATCTGGCGCAGCATGCTGCCTAATGGGCGCAGTGGGCTGCGGACAACCACATAGCCAACGAGCAAACCAAGAATACCCGAACAAACTGAGGCGATACCGACAATCCAAAGCGTGTTCCATACTGCGCTCCAAAGGTTGTCGCTAAGCAAGATACCGTTACTTTCTGCGATGGTTTCAAGCCCCGAGCCTATCCAGTAATCCAGCGTGAAATTGCTGAGGCTGAAGTTGCCTGGCACTTTCATAATGGTTGATAGGAAGAGCACCAACATAGGCATCACAACCGAAACAAGGAAAACACCGCTAGCCAGCATAGTGGCTGGCATACGCCATTTGCCTAGGTCATTAGTACGGTGCATGACACCTTTACTGCCGACAGTGACAAATTTCCTTGCCTCTTTAAGCAAAGTTGCGTCAATCAACAATGAAATGATACCGAAGAACATAATGGCACCAGCTAATACGGCGGCAACACCTGTTTGGCGTGATTCAATGCTGCGGTATAGCGAAGTCGATAGCACTTCATAGTTAACCGGAAGGCCTAGGATGTAGGAAACACCGAATTCACCAAGCACCTTGGCAAAAATCAGCACACAAGCAGACATCAACGCTGGCAGCATCAAAGGCATAATGATCTTGAATGTGATCGTGCGGCTAGGTGCGCCAAGAATACGGGCCGAGTCTTCAAGTTGCGTATCAAATGAGCGCAGGGCATTGCCAAGCAGCAAAATCACAAACGGAATGTAGTTGAGCGACAAGATGATGATGATCGGTAGTTCACCATAGGCCATCCAATCAGCCGGCTCTACGCCTAAGCTTTCCAACCAACCTTGCTGTCCGCCAGTAGAACGGTTCTTGAAGATGGTCGTCCAGGCCATGGCGAACGTCCAGGCTGGCAACATGTAAGGCACAATAAGTGCGGTAGCAAACCATTTTTTGCCAAACATATTGCTGCGGCTAACCAGCCAAGCCAGCACACTACCTAGCGAAAGGGAGATAACAATCACACCCAATGCAACGCGCATGGTGTGGGAAAGGGGCTGCCAGAATAGTGATTGGGAAATTGGAGACAGTAGAGCACGATTGATGTAGTAATCTGTCCAGCTGCCAGTGATGTCACCAATCCGCCTTTCATCACCGAACTGCACTTGGAAAGCGTCCAGCAACAATGAAAAAACAGGTACTGCGATGAAATAGGCAAAAATCACCGCGAGCACAACACCGATTAACGTTGTTGGCGTTTGCATCATTAATCGTAAGTGATAGCGCAGGGCAAGCCAGCGCGAATATTGATTGGAACCAACCGTCCCTGTAGGCAAAGTGTTCAAAATATACCTCGTTCATTCGTTTTGCACAGCTGTGCAATTGCGATGAATACTAGGAGGCGTATATGTTGTTTTGATAGAAGATTGATGACATTGCAGTGAAAGGCTGAATGAACGCTGAACGCTTGCAGGCTGTCATTTAACTGAAAAATTACTTCTATGCGGATCTAGCCTATTACAATAGATCTGTTATTATCGTCACCAGTATTGACCAAAACAATAGGAGATAAAGATGATTGTATTAAGTACCCACTCGGCAAAGACTGCGAAGCTAACACAATAAGCGTTATAGAGCTGATATTAACCAAACAAGTATCAGCGACACTTTACTAACCGCTTTACAACTTCCTTTCTCTTGCCCGGTGTTATTCAACCCGGGGTCTATCTATATTTATTTGACCCTAAATTCTCTTTGATACGCATTATCAGAGCCAAAACTGATTAGTGGCTTGTGCGTGGGGAAAATAATGAATACTACTATTACACTTAGCCAGCTTGGTTGGCAGCCAGTTTTTCAACAACAACTAACACTTGAAGATTACGAACAAGCAAAAATTGCCCGTATTTTAGCGCATCACCGAAATGGCTATGCCTTGCAGACAGAGGATGGTTCAGCCACGCTTGATATCCACCATTCTTTACCCGCAATGACGGTAGGGGACTGGGTACTAATTGACTCAGATAACCGCTTTGTTCGCTTGTTGGAGCGAGTTTCGTTATTTAGCCGTAAGGCTGCGGGTGCCAAGGTTGCAGAGCAGTACATTGCCGCAAATGTCGATACGTTGTTTATCGTCTGTTCGTTGAACCAGGATTTTAACTTGAGCCGCATTGAGCGTTATTTGGCGATAGCGCGAGAAGCCAATGTTGAGCCTGTCGTCATACTGACCAAAGCCGATTTGTGCCAAAATAGTGATGACAAACGCCAGCAAGTGCAGGCACTTGATCCGATGTTAATGGTTGAGGTGCTAAATGCATTGGATGCTTCTTCGTATAGTGCGTTGGAATCATGGTGTCGTTCAGGCAAGACAATTGCGTTCATGGGATCGTCTGGTGTGGGCAAATCAACTCTCGTTAATACCTTGATGGGTAACGACGTTCAACAAACGGGTTCCATCCGCGAGGATGATAGCAAAGGGCGTCACACGACAACGTCACGCTCATTGCATTTCATGCCATCTGGTGCGGTACTGATTGACACACCAGGAATGCGCGAACTGCAATTGACTGATTGCGAGAACGGTGTTTCTGAAACATTTGCTGATATCGAAGCACTAAGCCAGCAATGTCGCTTTAGTGATTGTCAGCATCAGTCTGAACCCGGCTGTGCTATTCAAGATGCACTGGAAACTGGTGAGGTAGATGGACGTCGATTGCACAACTACTTCAAGCTACAGAGAGAGCAGGCCAGAAATACGGCAACCTTGAACCAGCTTAGGGATAAAGACAAACAACTTGGCAAGATGTATCGCTCTGTACAAAGCCAAAGCCGACAGCGTAAGAAAGGTTACTGACCTTAGTCAAGTTGTCTAAAAAATGAAGCCTTGTCGGTATGGTTACCGGCAAGGCTTTTTATTTTTTATATTGGGGGGACTAGTTTTTGCGAGTTTACCCGTTAATTTGCGATCGATGTTTTTGCTTGGCTTTCTTTCCGGCTTGCCCAGTAACCAGCCAATAGTGAGCCAGAAATATTGTGCCAAACCGAGAAAATGGTGCCGGCAATGGCGGAAGCAGGTGAGAAGAACTTCATCGCCAATGCGGTGGCCAGTCCCGAATTCTGTAGGCCAACTTCAAAAGCGATGGTCCGACAGGTTGACTCGTTGAAGCCTAGAAGGCGGCAACAGTAGTAGCCAGCTGTTAAGCCGAAGCCATTGTGAAGTATCACGGCAAGTGCAACCATCGGACCTACTTGGTTTAAATTCTCGGCGTTCAAAGCGACAACAATCGCGATAATCAAAACGATGGCGATCATTGAAATTAAAGGCAGTAAAGCATTCACCTTGGCAACGGCCTTATGGGCAAAAGTATTTATGACAACACCAAGCCCAACAGGTAAAAGGACAATTTTCACCAAGCTCATCAGCATTGCAGATACCGGTACATCGACCGTTTCGCCTACCAGTAACTCAACCAGAAGAGGAGTTAGGATCACGCCAAGTAGCGTTGAAATTGCGGTCATTGAGATGGAAAGCGCAACATTACCTTTGGCAAGAAATGCCATGACATTCGATGATGTTCCCCCGGCAACGCTACCTACCAGGACCATGCCAACAGTCAGTTCGGTGCTAAAGTCCAATAAAAAGCTGATAAGCAGTGCAGTCAGGGGCATGATAAGAAATTGCAGAACCACGCCGACACCGACCGCTTTTTTGTGCTGAGCAACATTGAGGAAGTCCTTGGGAGATAAGCTGATACCCATTGCAAGCATGATGATAGTCAACAAGGGAACGATTTGTGTTTTCAGCTCGACAAATAAGCTGGGAGATAAATAAGCCACTACGGCAAAGAGTATGGCCCAAACAGGGAATAGCTGGGTGATCCTTCCAATCATTACGACTTCCTTTTCAAAAATAAGGTTATTTAGTATGACAATTATATTTTCACAAAGCTTATTGATAAAAAAGCAAAAAAAGAAATACGGTTGTAGATGCTAAACTTCGCGGGTATATGTTCTTTTAATGCCGGGATGCGGGGGAATGTTAGAAAAAAGCTTACTTAATATTAGGGTAAGGTAGTTATTAATTTCGCTGCTGATGGAGGGTGAGTAGTGAAAGTCAGCGCTAAAGCGCCACTAAACAGTAGTGGCACTTTCACTTGGGGATAGTAATTAGATTTTAATGCCCATGTTTTTATCGATGATTTTATCTAGCTGACCATTTTGCTCTAACTCAGAGAGTGCTGCATTAATGCGAGCCTTAAGCTCGTCGTCTTTTGGCATCATGGTCGCAATGGTCGATTCTGTGAACTCAAATCCAGGCATTGAGCGGCAAAGTTCATCATGGTGACGTGCGCGGTAGTCCGCTTCCACTGAATCAGGGATCATTAAATCAACGGTACCATCAAGAATCCGGTCATAAACGTATTTGTTAGTAGGCTCAACATGTAGCTTGGCTTGCTTCAAATTTGCCCGGGCAAAAATAGCATTTGTTCCACCCTCGTTGATGATCACTGTCGTGTCAGGTTGGTCAATTTTTGCCAATGAATCAAATTTCTCTACGTCTTCACAGCGAGTAATAGGCGTTTTGCCGTAGTTGTAGTAACTATTTGAAAAGTAGGCATACTCTTTACGGGCATCTGTAACAGAAATACCGCTCATGCCAATGTCGTATTTTCCTGCTTGGAAATCTTCCATCAGCGTAGGCCAGCTGGTTGGTACAAGAGTAAGCTTGACGCCCAGCTGATCTGCAATAACGGCTGCAAGATCATGCTCGATACCCACATAGCTACCGTCACTGAGTTTTTCAGAAAACGGCATGTAGTCACCCGTTACACCAACACGGATTTCTTTATTTTGTTCAATTCGGTCAAGTATTTCGCCTGCAAAAGCAGAAGAGGTAGCAAGGGCAAGTGCACTGAGCAGCGCAGGAGTAAGTAATCTTGGCTTCATGTTCGGTATCTTATGTTGTGTGATGTCAGTTCATATAACAGATATAGCTGGGCCGTGGTGAGCCTCTGTTTGCTTTCTTGGTCAACATAATCGAACTAGTGAAATAGCACAAGATAAAATGTCAATGATTGGGGTGTTTTTTGGTTTTTTGCTCCGTGTAACTCTAGGTTTACATCGCTGGTGTTATCTGTGGCGAAAATCTGCTTTTGAATGTTATCTGCATCAATATTTGTCTATGCAAGTGAGAAGACTTCTTTTTAAGGCATGTTTATTAGCTGATTCTATTGATAGATTTATGTTGTAACGGAGTTTGTTGGGCTGAATGTTGACGAGGATAGAATCGATGGGCGTGGCTTTGATTATGGTGGTAGGGCTGTTTGGGGCTTATGGCGCTAGCTTCCTCAATCTGCCGATGGGAGAGCTGTTTGGGGCCACCCTAGTTGTCATTGCATGCTTAAAAGCTACCGGTAAAACAATCAGGCTGCCTGGTTTCGTTATTTTGCTCGTCCAGATTATTCTGGGGGTGAGTATAGGGGTTACTGTGAAGTTAAATCAGCTAGTTGCGGCTTTTTCGCCAATGCTGTTGATCGGTTTGATTCTCTGTATGTTATCCCAAACCATAGTGAGCTACCTGTGGTTGAATAAAAAAGAAGGTTGGCGGCCCTTTGAATCCCTGCTGGGGGCTATTCCTGGTGCACTTGGGGCAATTTTGGTGTTAAACGAGGAGCAGGAAAAGCCGTCGCCTAAGGTAATAGTTTCTCATACCATGCGGCTTTTGATGTTAGTGGTCTTAGCCGGTTACATCGCTTCACAGGGAGCGGAAGTCATCGCTGAAGATATTGTGTTTCCCGTGAGTTGGGCACTTCATCTTATCGCTATTGGCGCAATGAGTTTTCTTCTTGGCAAGTTGACGGGGTACCTTGGCTTGCCTGCGCCATTTATGGTAATGGGGCTGTTTGTCAGTCTCGCATATAACAACTGGCTACTTGGGGGAGCAATTGCGTTCGTTCCGAAAGAACTAATCATATTTGCAACGTCGATGCTTGGGGTGTTGATTGGAGTAAGGCTAGGGGAGACGACATTGCGTGAGGCATTACGTTACTCGAGAGCCGGTCTAATCATTACCACCATGGGTATTGTTATTACCATAGGTTATGCCATCCTTTTCAGCTTCATAACGACAAAAGAGTGGGAGGTATTACTCTTGGCATGGCTACCCGGTAGCGTTGAAGCAATGACCGCCGTAGCAATATTAATTGGTCTTGAGCCTGCTTTTGTCGCCATTAATCATGTGATGCGATTGAGTTTGTTATATATGCTGCCTAGTGTATGTAAAACACCGCTGCAACAGTTGAGTAAGCGCTAAAGACTAATCCCAAGATGTTAAATATAAGAAGATAGTTATTTTGTTGCTAATGTATTTTTGTTGAATCCTAAGTATTTATAATTATAACGGCAGTGTAAAATAAGATTTCAGTTTTATTGCTATAGGAGTAATGTCGAAATAAATCAAAACGTTTTGACTCTGCATTGAGTATAAAGTGTGAATCTAATCATTGATTTGGTAATCGAGAAGTATAATAGTAACAAAGTGCTTTTAATCTTGTGTGATACAAATCATTGTAAGGATAGTAATGATATCGACAGAAGAAAAATTATACTGTTCATCATGCGATAACATAACAAAACATTATGTTGTATTAGTTAGAAAATCTCCGGGAAAGGATGAAAAAGAGTCGGAGAGTTTTTGGAAAGGTTTTGTAGCAGGGTGGTTTTTAGGCCCTTTTGTTGCGTCGATGAACGAATTTGAAAGGCATTCCATCTGCTCTCTTTGTGGTAATAAGACAGTAGATGATTAATAACAATCGCTTCTCATTTGTTTACATACTTTAACTTCAAAATTCTAATTTTATAAATATAACTCATCGAAAATATAAATAACAATTCAAAGGTATAATAATGTCAGTGGTTAAGACCCCCAAAAAACTATTGGGTTTAGCTGTTATTGCTTTATTCTCAAACACAACAAGTGCATACGCAAACATCACACCAAAAATTATTAACGGTAACGAAGCGGCAACGAAAGAAGTTCCTTGGCAGGTTTATGTTGAAGTACATGATGAAACCAAGGGCAATTCCAGTTGTGGTGGAGTTGTGTTAAATAGCAATTGGATATTGACAGCAGCTCATTGTGTTGACGTTTCCATGAACGATAGTTATTACAATGTAGCCAACGCTAGTGATGTTTTTGTGGGTTCAGGAATGACCTCACTGAAAGATAATGATATGTCGGTATCTGTTGCTAAACAGGTGATTATTCACCCTGACTACTATAAAGAGCTCCCTTATAAAGATATCGCTTTAATTCAATTACGATACCCAGTTTCCAAAAAAGCTACAGCAATAAAAATGTTAAGTTTAACTGAGCAAGAAGCATTAGATCTCGAGTTAGATTTGGCAACGGATAGCAATGTTTATTCATCTGGCTGGGGGAGAACATCTAATGACTCTTCTTTGGAAGATACAAAGCGACTAAATCTACAAAAAACTGTGCTTACTGGTGTGAATGATCAACGCTGTGCCCAAGCATGGGGATTGGATGAGTGGTTCTCGAAGTTCGGTGATAATTATGTCTGCGCAAACTCAGAAAATGCTGGGGTGTGTAATGGTGACAGTGGTGGCCCACTTGTCTGGCAAGATAAATCTCATGCTGCCGATGCGGATAAAGGCTATCGCTTAGTGGGAATTACAAGCTTTGTTCATAAATCTAGGTGTGCCAATAGCGATTACCCGGATGTATTTACTCAGGTTAGCGGAGCAAAAGAGTGGATTTTAGAACAAATTACTGATTACCAAGAGCCAAATTCAAATTTTGTGTTTGATATCTTTCACCCAGAAAAAAATGGTCCGGATGTACAAGATCCTGAATCGCGAGATTCAGAACAGAAGAAAAGTTCATCAGGTGGTGGCTCATTAGGTTATCTGTCATTGCTACTGATCTCGCTACTCACTTATACAAGAAGACGCAAAGCTTGTTAGGTACAACAGGAAAAGCCTAAAACGCAATTGGAAATAATGAATGTTTGAAGTCGCAATAGGTTTCTTTATACAGTTAGTTTTATGGGTATCTATTGCGATATCTCCCGCTTTGCTTTTTATGCTTTTCGGTTTTGTTGTTTATATACAAGACTTTGGATTAGTGAGTATGTTGGCTATTCCAGTTGGCTTCATGCTAGGAGTGCTAATCGGAGTTTACTGGGCTGAGGCGATCCGTACACGTATTGGGTTGCTGCATTTTTGGGGGCGTTTGTTAAGAAACACAGAGATTACCTCGAAAAATGATGAAAAACGCCGCCACTGACTATAAATGAGATTTCAGACAGTTAGCGTAAATATCTACGTGCATATCATGGCTAAACAGATAGTTATGGCTAGATATTTATCGAATTATCTATAGTGTTGTGTCATTCTAGTGCAACTTATCAATACCTTTGTTGCATGAGAAATGACCAAATCATTATTATTCCCTATATTCGCTCTTCTTTTATCAACAACCGCCGCAGCTGCTCCGAATAATTTCAGTCATGCCAAAGTGTTAGCGAAAGAACATGTCTACTTCGACCAGACAGAGAATGGTACGTTCTACTGCGGGTGTAACTACACTTTTATGGGGAAAAGTGGTGGTCGTGTTGATCTAGATAGCTGCGGGTACGAAGTGCGAAAAAACCAAAATCGTGCCCAGCGGATTGAATGGGAACATATTGTTCCGGCGTCTAACTTTGGTCGTGCCAGACAATGTTGGCAGGAAGGTGGTCGTAAAAATTGTGTGAAGAACGATCCTGTCTTTGCTGCAATGGAAGCCGACATGCACAATCTAACGCCTTCTATCGGTGAGGTGAATGGCGACCGTTCAAACTTCAACTTCAGTCAATTCAATGCTTCTTCTCGTCAATACGGGCAATGTGATTTCAAAGTAGATTTTAAGAGCCGGTTAGCTGAGCCGAGAGATGAGGTTAAAGGCCAGATTGCTCGAACCTATTTTTATATGTTCGATCGCTATAACTTATCGATGTCTACCCAACAGCAGCGTTTACTGGTGGCCTGGGATAGGCAGTACCCAGTGTCGCAATGGGAGCTAGAGCGTAACAACCGAATTGCTAAACAAATGGGTAATGATAATCCGTTCGTTACAGGCAAAGCGGTCTGGCAGGTGGGGCATAAGAATAGTGGGGAAGGGCTAAAAACCGCCGTCAAATTGAAAGAGTCCAGCAAGGTAACGGATGAGATGAGTTATATCCGAGGCAATAAGAACAGCAAGGTTTACCACTTGCCTGTTGGTTGTCCTAGCTATGATCGTGTTAGCTCAAAGAACATTGTCAATTTCCATTCTGAGCAAGAAGCGTTATCCGCCGGTTACCGAAAAGCAGGCAACTGTTCATAATCCTATTTGTAAATCTGGCTGGGCGTGCTTGCTCAGCCAAGTCTCCCCCCCGTTTAACCCTTGTATGTGAATGATTGTAAATTAAGCGGATTATATTCTTCAAAATAGAGAAATGAGATTCCATAATTTGCAGTTGTTGGCTTTGTAATAGTGATAAGCACTAAGTTGGCTGGGTGTTTCTAAATGTAATTATATATTTATCTGTGTATCCAGTTATTCGTGTTGCAAAACTCTGACTGTTTTATATGCCGATATCGCACACCGCAATTATCAGCTTTTCGATAAGTATTCCTGATGGTAATTTTAAATTTGTTTAGATTTGCTGATTCGGGTGAGTATGGAAAGTTTAGTGGTAATCATAGCGGCAATTTTATGGACGGCTGGGCGCTATAGGATCCATTCCCCTGAGCAGTGGCGGTCTAAGCATTGGTTTATCAAAGGTCTTGCCATTACTTTGTCACTCTTTCCTGCCGTACTCTTCTTCTATTGGGATGATGTTGTAACTTCTGCTGCGTTTTTGTCAAGAAATCAGATCATCGCCTGCGAAATATCACTACGCCTCTTTCTTATTGTGATGGGGATTCAAAGCATGATGGGTATCGTGTTTATCGTGAGTTCATTGAAGAATAAAAATAAGTAATCCAAGCGCAGCCTTGGATTACTGTCAGGTTTTTACTCAGGATCAGATTCGGATGTCGATGGAATATTGATTAGGCCAGTGCCAGCATCCCGGATTAGGTTAACAGGGGAAAGAAGTACACCTTTGACCGCACCCTGTGTCGCCTGCTGAGTTAACTGCTCGCTTTTCTCTACAATCTCATCTGTTTTTGCGAGGATAACAGGTACGTCTTGTCGTATTTTTTCAGACTCAGCAAGCACCGCCGGAATTGTTCCTTTTCTATACTCTTCGGATTCAACCAACACCACAGGTATTACATCTGTCCGGTAATGCTTTATTTCATTAAGGGCTACAGGGAGTGTAGTACTGTTAACTGTGTCTACGGTTTGGATAACCGAAGGGATGGTTTCACTGCGTATTGCATGAACTTCATCTAGCAGGCGTGGAATTTTCTGATCTACCGAGGCAACGGTTTGGTTCACTCCCTCTATGGTCGTTTGTATGTCGTCGGCCAACAACAGCGCCTGTGGAGTGAGCTGTTCAAAGGTTTTCGCCAGTAATAACCACTGCTCAATCTCAAGCTTGTCAGCTGTTGCATTGATATCTGCCATCATCTGCGGGTACGTATCAACCACTTTATTAATCGTGTTGGTAAACGAGTAGATCGTGTATCCCAAGTAAAAAATAGATATGGCTAAGAGGAGTTGTACTGAGGCGGTTAAGCGATTCTTCATGACTACATCCATGTGTTCTATATCTTCTTACATGGAATTATATACTTACGTATTAGGATTAAAAGAATGAAAGGATGCCAGTGTTCATCATGTGTTGGAAAAGTGGTAAGTAGTCCGGAAATCGTTAATAGCTATATCAACTAGTTAAAGCTGAATCCAAAGAAAGCCGGAAATTAATTAAGGGCAATAAGCCGGAATTTTTCTAACTACAAATATAAAGCTGGAAAAACAGCATGTTATAAAAACATGGGGGGCTTCGGCTTCTTATCTAAATGTAGTTTAAATGGCGTGACTAATAAATATACAGAAAGGAAGTTTGCTAGAAGGTCTTAAAATTGGAGCTATTAAGATGAAAGAAAGAGCAGCAAGGTAGCTGCTCTTTGAATGAGGCTAGTTAGATGTGTTGATTTTGAGCACTTTTTCCACATCTTGAGAATTGTAAGAGTGGAAAAATGCTTTGTTGATATGTGGGTTTGTCTTGCAGCGACGAATTTGTCCTTTGGCAACTAGCGTATTGAGCTCTGTTTGGTTAATGCCAAGAAGTAATTTGACGATTTTTGCTGTCATATAAAATTCTTTTTGTGACAGCATCTGTGAGCTCCAGCTTTCCAGGTCAGTTTTTCGCCAACATAGAGAATGAAATCCGTGATTAACTGAAGTCCTGTAAGTTTGAATGCGCTGGTCTGTAAGTAGCTCCCCAAGCGAACTGCCGCATTTCTCAAACAAAAAGTCTTTTCGAATGGATTCAAGACAAAGATAGTGTTCTGCATCTCCTTCGGCAAGGGGGATTACAGCTAGTAGCTTGGCAAAGTCTCTTAGGTCAAATAACATACCAGAGATAGATTTGGCGCTTTTGAACGGTACGATCACTTTTTCCTTAATTAGAGATGATACTTCTTCAAAGGTTGAACCAAGCATTTGTTCTACGACCCATAAATCGCCGATGAACCTGGTGGACTCATTATTAATTTCTTGTCCCTGTAGCTTAAATGCTTTTCTAACCTTATTTTTTATAGCTTTCGTTGCCTGCCATTTTGTGAAAGATGGTGTGAGGCAGGGTGAGTTATAAGCCGAGATGATGGATGTATCGATTACGATACTTGGGTATTGCATAGCATCATGACTGATCACTTCCATATCTTTGCGAGCCTGTTCAATCTCGAGCGCATATTGTTTACGGGCTGCTGGTTTTGTTAGTAACTCATAGGTTGCTGTAAGGATCTCAACAAGATCTGGAATCGTATAATTTTCTAGGTATTCAGATTTGCCAGGTAGTTGGTCATATGGTCTTAGTAGTTGTCCTGCTGTATCGAGAAGGCTTTTGGATGCATCCTTGAGTGCTTTTCCTCTCAGATTGATGAGACCGTTTAGGTAAGACGGCAAAGAACCAAACGTGTCTCTGAATTCACTCAACTGGCAGGAGCAATAGCTGCAGCAATCATCGTTTATTGCTTCAAAAGATAAAGACTCATTACAGGATGGGCATTTATCTATAAGTTGAATACCATGCTTGGCACAGTGCGTCTTGAGTGAAATCTGCCAATCAATGTTTTGAATCCTTGAATGAGCCAGACAAGCTGGGCAATATCGGGCAACACTCTTAAGCAGTGGTGATAGTTTTGTTTCAGTTGCTTGCTGCTCGAAGTGGTTAATGGTTTCTTGTACGCACTCATCTGCAAGGGCTTGTAGAACTTTGATGACATATGTATAGGAACCTGTTTGTTTGAAATTAGTACAATGACTTGGCATTACATTGCATGCATTTAGTATTTCGTTGGTGTTTATGCAGCAGTTACTTTCTGCGAGTCGAGCGATAAACCCTTGAACACATTCATTGGCTTCTGGAGTCAACGAGTATGGTAGCTTCAATTTACCCATCATCTATGCCTCAAAGCTCGTTTTGAGCCAGTGTTCAACGTCGAGCAAGCTAGCCTCAAATGGGTTAAAACCCAATACATCTGATGGTTGGAACTCTTTCTCGAAAGCACTTTCTATATCATTCATGTCAATTAGCTTTTTGGCAGGGTTTGTCCTAATAGCCAGCTCTATTAATGTATGCCAGAGTCCTGGAAGACCGTCACAAGCAATATATAGACGGGTAAGAAAGTCGTCACTGAAATCGACATGATCTACAGGGCAAGCTTCGCGATACATGTTCACAAAGGCTTGAAACTCTCGGTTCCCCTTATGAGGAGGAGCGAAGCGCTCTAGCCGAGAGGTGCCAAGAAAACGGCGTCGTAATTGATCGTCAGATCGAACGAGCTTTTCTGCAACAGGTTTGCCTACTAGGATGAAAGCACACCCTGTTTCGCGCATGACGGTTTTGTAGAAGTCACATACGACTGATTCATGATTGGCTTTATACTTTTCCGTAAAGTGATGAACTTCGTCATTGGCGATGACTTTATATCCATGTTTATTTATCAGCTCTATGATTTGCTTAGTTCGTCGAGCTTCTGTATGTCTTTGGTTATCTAATTTTGATGCCCCCATTTCTTCATAAAATGCACTTTGCAAGGCTTTGAGGCTCGATGGTGAAGGGGCCTCAACAAAAAGAAAAGTATCGCAGTTAATGTCTTCGTGAGGGTGGTTTTTTATGATGTGAGTTTTGGTCACCTCTAGCATTGCTGTTTTGCCGGCACCTGCGTCTCCAAGGATCAGTACACTTCTAGGAGTTCCACCATCAACAGTACTATTTATACACATTTCAATTTTTCTGAAGGCGAGTTTTGCACTTTTGTGCATAATGTAATTATTTTGGAGTTGTTCTAATACATTCATACAAATAATCTCTCTATTTTTTAGAAAATGTCGTCATGCCGAAGTCATCATCTTGATGCTGGCGAGTTGTTGTGCGTTGTTTTGTTACTTTTCCACTCTGGTTCAAATGAACTGTTTCGTTGAGTAGCTCCTCAGTTAGTTCACACGCTTCATAGCCAGTTCTTGCATCTTTCGCGTCTGATTTAGGTTTGTTTCCTGCAGTATTTACGGCTGGCTCAGCTTTAACTCGTTTCGCTGTTTTATGTGCTTCTTCCCGGATCTTATACTCGGCAATACAGGCCTCTGCTGGCTTGTGTCTGCGTAAAGTTTTCATCTGCGCTAAATGATCCTCCAGCGTTGTTCCTGGTTGTATTACAGGTTTTATTGAAGGAACCCTAAGTAGTTCTGAAGTGCCTGGGTTTATTACAAAAATTGAGCTCATATCTAGAGGCTCGACGTAGAATTGAAGATCAATACTTCGCTCGATATCGAGGAGCTTTTGTAGTTCAGGGCTGTTGTAAAATGTATAGTATTTGTTGATACCGCTCCTATAGTTAGCTTTCCCTGTTTCTAAAGTTCCAGAGCGAGAAAAACGAATATCGAAATCGTCTGGTAAAAATGGTTTGGTTCGCTCAAATGAAGATTGCCAACGTTCGAGAGGCGTTTTAGTATCACCCGTTTGCTTTGTTATTGCATATGAGTCCACAATCCAACTGTTTAAATACTCCAGGTACTTATCCACAGTGATGGCTTTTCGCTTATTTATTTTGTCCTTTTTTCCTTCATCACGAATGTCTTCATAGGAGCACGGTAGCGTTACCTCGAATTGGTTTTTTATTTGGTAGATAAAATTTTCTACATACGGCTTTCTATAAGGAGCTTGGACTTCTGTGGTTTGATAGAGAATGCCAAAATCACCAACAAGGTTGTTGATGAAACTCTCTTGACTAAAACCAGAACCAGCATCAACAACAATCTGTTTGATAAGGCCACAACAATAAATTGCGTCCCCAGTAATTGTGGACAATATTGGATTTTGCATTGCTTGTTTGACACATAGGCGGAAACAGTTTGCACTTTCCCCTCTTTCCGAAAGAGTAACAATTGCTAATGGCATACGACTGTAAGTATCAATGGCAACACAGAAAAAAACTCGGCTAGAGATTTCTTCTTTTCCATCAGTTTCTGTAATCAGTAGAGTCTTCGGACTGTAGAAATCAAATTCGACCCTATCGAGAATATTCTCGACATGAAATCGCTGGAAATAATCCCTCATGGTTTGTTTTAGAGCAACTGAACCTTTACGCTTTTTGATTTTTTCAAACTGAGGAACTTTTTTGAGTTGCTGGCGAAACCACTCGATACAAGGGACATCAACGTCACATAAATTTAGATCGGTCAGGCAGTAGCCCTTAAAACTATCATATAATGAACGCTGTGTGACTTTTCCTCCTTTAAGGTAATGTTTATATATGTATTGTTCTGCTTTATGTTCAAGGAATACAGGGTAACGTGAACCTCTAAATCCTTTTTGTTTATGCTTCGGTAAAAAAACCTCCAGGTACCAACCGTATTTGCGAGCATTAGATAAGTGTTCGTATAAGCGGGATTTGCCAAGTGCGGGTACGCCAATTTTGTCAGCAACCTCCTTGATAGCCTTAGTTGTGATATTTTTCTCAGTCCTGAAGGCTTGAGCTAACTTCATGGTACATATTGCTTTTTCCCTATCAGATAGGGTATGTACTGAACTTAAAGTCGGCTGCTTGTATACAGGTGCAACATCTAACTTACTCTCACGTATAGCCTCACAGACTTCTGTGATACTTAGGGATAAAGGTCTTTTATCTTCATGATAGAAAGTATAATAGTTAGAGCCGATGTGCTTGAGGATGTACTCCTCATGGTTGTACATGACTGCATCATTAGTATTTAGTTGCTTAATATTAAACATAGAATTTTTTTGTATATCTGCTGTTTAAGTCGAATAATGTCTTGTAGTTAAATAATGACTCATCACTGTTAATCAGGAACGTGATCCCTTTTTTTTTAAAATGATCCGAATAACATCAAATTTTTCTTTGAATGGTTTTACATGGTTCTTTGGTTTTACTTCAATTACACGCCATTCTCCATTTGCCATTTTTACGAGAAAATCAGGAGTATAGTGATGCTGCTTACCATTAAACCAGTATTTGATGGTAAATGGCTGTGCACACTGAGAAATAACATTAATGTCTAATTCGTTGATTAAAGCCTGGCAAACTTCTCCTAAGCTCTCAAGTTTAAATGTTACGCCAGCTTTAAGACTTTTAATTCTGTAAATGTTACTCACTCTGGAGTGTCTTTTGATACTTCTCATAAATTCATTCCGATTGACTTGGTGATGCTGAATGATAGCGGCAAAAAATATAGTTTCAAGTCTAAGAAATTATATTTTTTCATGCGTTGGTTAGTATTGTTATAATTAATTGGATTCTTTTTGGTGAATATTTTTAGATTTGTTTTTTTTGGGTTTTTTGGTGGTTTCTTATAATTGTTTTTTATTTTGTTCAACTATTTCATTAAGTTGTGCAGTTAATTATATTGATATTAAATATGCTTATTTTTACTATTTTTGCTTGGTTATTCGTTAGTATTGTAATAAATAATGCTCAAGTTAAGCGGAAAAATAAAAATTTTATGAACTGATTTTTTTCTTGGTTTTTTTGAGTGTTGGCTTTTTTTAAAGCACTGAGTTGTCTAATAAATGCACAGCGCGGAGGTGTTCAATACTATTGGTGAGAATTCTTCACAATAAGATAATGACTAATTGTTGAACGAAAAATGTACAGCTTGATATGAAACGATAGTGTTATAGATCAATCGTTCTAACTTGTAAGATCTGGGAGTGGCGTGAACTTCAGTTGTGAAGAGCTTTTTATCGTACGTGTGGTTTGCATGTGAAACATTCAATCTGGTTACTTTCACAGTGCTTTTAGAAGGTGTGGGCAAAAAATGTCAGCATGAAGTTGTCTTTATCGTTTCAACTATATGTACTTTTTGTTTCAGCATGGCATTGAAAGGGTGTGTGCTTGTGTGCTTTCCAGTCTCACATGAAATCCTTTCCGGGTGAATGAGACTGATAAGAAGTAGTTAGCGAACTGAATATTAAGTGTTTATTTTCAAAGGCAGATTTAATCTGAATTCGGGTTTCCGGTAGATGCAGATTTCTTCGGTACATTTCTGAACATTGATAGTGAGATGTTGCGTCACGACATGTATGCTAGGTATACGGTATGGTTGATGTGAGTTCGCTATCTAATAGTAAATAGATGCGTCTCTAGAACAGCTTGCTTAGTAAGATCCTAGGGCAAACATGCCATCGGATGAGACTGGTTGGCCATGTATTTCTGATTTTCTGTTTTCAATTAAGTGAACAGTAAGGTATTAGAAGCGATACCTTAGTGTCTACTTGATGGTTGTGTTGTAGCAGCAGTGAGTAGAGTTACTTTGTAACTAGTTTGCTATGC
Source organism: Photobacterium sp. AWH4_225 (assembly GCF_056158405.1). NCBI lineage: Bacteria > Pseudomonadati > Pseudomonadota > Gammaproteobacteria > Vibrionales > Vibrionaceae > Photobacterium > Photobacterium sp. AWH4_225. The sequence goes on from NZ_JBSWTF010000004.1 coordinate 2,217,214, forward strand.
ACAATGCATAACTTTTTCTTTTTTGTTTCGTCATTAATTTTCAATATTTAATTAAAATACCGAGAAATAACCAATAGAAGCTAATTTACACTTGGTATCTAGATTTCGTTAATTTTGGTTTTGTAGCGAAATAGTGCTTATCAATGCTACGTCTCTAAAAATTATACCCAGCTAACGAAAAATAGAGGGTAGAGCCAGTTTTATATGACTGAGTTCAAAACGTATGTAAGTATACGTTTTAAACAATTTTGAGTTTGAGATTATGTCTGTACTTCAAGAAGAGGGCAGGACAATGATCTTAACAACTAAAGAAAAAATAGGATTTTCTCTTGGTGATATGGCTGTCAACATCGTCATAATTGCCATGCAATTAATAATTGCTTACTTTTATACCGATATATTTGGCCTCAAACCAGAACACATGGGGCTACTTTTTTTGATTGTTCGCTTTATCGACGCTTTTACTGATCCTGTGATGGGGATGATCACGGATAAAGTTCGTTCTAAACATGGCCACTACCGACCTTTCCTACTGTGGCTTGCAATACCTTTCGGTATCGCAGTTTATCTAACCTTCATGACGCCAGACTTTAGCTATCAGGGCAAAGTGATCTGGGCGTACTGTACTTATATCTTCATTACCTTAATGTTCACAGCCGTGACAATACCGTATGTGTCCTTGATTGGTGTGATCACTGATAATCCAGAAGAGCGCTTGAAGGCGAATGGTTACCGATTTGTGTTAGTGAAAGTTGCTGCTTTCTTAGTGACTGTCGCGGTGCCACTGATGGCAGAAAGCATCGGTGGAGGTGACCTTGCGTTAGGTTATCAGCGTGCAATGGGTATCATGGCGGTACTAGGGACTATCTCTCTCTTGGTATGTTTCTCTACGACAAAAGAAAGAATAAAGCCTGAGGTATCAAATGAACCAATTAAGACCCAATTCAAATATCTAGTGAAAAACGACCAGTGGGTTTTGCTGTGTCTCGCACTGAACTTCATTATGGTTGGCACGGTGATCCGTGGCTCAGTTACTCCTTATTACGCTAAATACTTCTTAGATGGTGGTGATTCGCTGATCTCTCCAATACTAACGACAGGTGTTGTCGCGTCTTTATTGGCAATGATCGCGACTACATGGGCTGTTAAGTTTGTATGCAAAATCAAACTTATCGTATGGAGTCAGATCGCAACGGCTGTATTAGCTGTATTGATGTACTTCTTTGTTGATGGAAGTTCTTTACCTCTCGCTTTCGTCTTCATCTTCTGCTTGTGGTTCTGTGCTGATATGTATCTGCCTATATTCTGGGCATCTATCGCAGAAGCTGTGGATTATGGTGAAGTTAAAACAGGAAAGCGTGTTTCAGGCCTTTCGTTTGGCGGTATCTGCTTCTTCCAAAAGTTCGGGATGGGTATTGCAGGTTGGATTTTAGGGATGTTACTGGCCTACTTTGGTTACCAAGCCGATGTTGCCCAAACTGCGAAATCATTATTGGGTATTAATCTGATGGTAACCCTTATCCCTGGTGCAATTTGCTTGGTTGTCGCGTTCATCATGTCGAAGTACATCATTACTAATGATTACTACAACTCGATTGCTAAGAAAATTAAACGAGTTGATACGACTAGTGAAGACGATGCTGGTAAGAGACAAGTAGAGATTGCTTAGGAGGCGACGATGACACATTGGGTGATGGGAGACCTCTCGCTTGATGTTTATGCAGGAGAGAGTACCAAGCAGCGAGTCATTGGAGGGACGGGAGCCAATATTGCTTCGATGATTAGTCGCTTAGGTGGTGATGTTGGACTTGTTGCGACTGTTGGACAAGATAACGAAGGTGAGTTTTTAATTCAGGTACTTAGCCATTTAGGAGTCAGAGGGGAGTTTGTTGCTGCGAAGAAGAGTGGTGCTACTTCAGTCGTAAAGGTGACGGTGGACAGCTTTGGAGAGCGTACATTTGAGCTCGTTACTTCTAAGTCCCAACAGAGTTGCGTCTGTAGCGATGATCTTCCGTCATTCAAAAAGGGTGACCACTTAGTGATATCTGGTGTGTGTCTTATTGCTAGAGAAGAGCGTTCAGTGGTTCATCAAGCTATTGAGCAAGTCAATAAGCTAAGTGGTTTGACATTTTATGATGCCAATATCCGTGAAGAACAGTGGGAATCCGATCGCAACGAAATTATTAAGAGCAATCTTGATGTTATCGATAAGGTAACAGTAGTCAAACTCTCTGATGAAGAGCTGCTGTTCCTAACCGGTGCAAGTGACTACAACCAAGCAATAAAGCATGCACACCTTTGGGGTTGTCAGTGTGTGGTAGTTACTAAGGGCTCACAAGGGTGTGACTTATTAAAGAGCGGAGAGTTAATTTCAACGCATGGAGTGGAAGCCCGAGTGGTAGATACAACCGGCGCCGGTGATGCATTTAGCGGAACATTGAGTTATCTCATGACGGCTAATCACGGTGAGGTATCTATAAATGAGATGCAACGCTATTTACAGGTTGCTAACTATGTTGGTGCTATTGTCGTCGGAGGAAAAGGGGCGATTGAACCCCAGCCGACAATAGAGCAAATACAAAAACATTTCAGTCATAGGTGAGTTACAAGATTATGCATAATAAAATTTTAGGCTGTATCGTAGGTGCAGCAACGGGCGACGCCATGGGTGCTGCAACAGAAGTTAGATCTATTAAACAAATCCATGAATACTTTGGTGGTGATGTAAAAGACTTTTATGCGCCACCACAAGATACATATGGTCGCTGTAACTCGGCTGGAATGTGTACTGATGACTTCATTCAGGCTAAGTACATCATGGATGAACTAATAGCGAATCAAGGTCAATTTAACGATGAGGTGATGAAAAAGGCCTTCAGGCGTTGGTTAGATTACCCGTTTTATCCAAATTTCACCGGGCCTTCTACTCGAGCGGCGATGAAAAAGATTTTCTCAGATACTCGAGCTTCGCTTCAAGAGAGTGTCAGCTCTTCTAATGAAACGGTTGAAATCATTAATAATGGCAACTTTGGAGCGACCAACGGTGCATCAATGAAGATATGGCCGGCTGCTTTAATGAGCTTAAACGATAGATCTAAGCTGATTAAAAACACCTATGAGATCACTAAGTTTACGCATAATAACGTGCTCTCGGTATCTGGTGCTAGCGCAGTAGCCGGTGCTGTATTGACAAGCTTTGATACTAACGAGTTAACGGATGTGTTTGAAGCGGCGCTTCGATATGCTCATGACGGGTACAAGTTTGCACAGCAGCAAGGTGCAATTGAACTAGCCGGCCCCAGCGTCATCAAGCGTATGGAGCTGGCAATTCGAATCGGTGAGCAGTTTGAACGTTGGGAAGATGCAGTTGTTGAGATTGCCGATGTCATTGGTTGTGGCATTCATATTAGTGAGGCTGTTCCTGCTGTTTTTGGCATATTGGCATGTTGTGGCAACAATCCAAACGAATCGATCTATGCCGGGGTTAATGCTGGTGATGACACGGATACCATTGCGACGATGCTAGGTGCAATTGTTGGAACGCTTCACGGAGCGGATGCATTAGAAAGCCGCTTCATTAAAACAATCAATGAAGCGAACCAATATGATCTCAAGCTCTATGCTGAACAAGTAGAGAAAACCTTTGCTTAGCCTGTGACTTACAACATGGACAGCAAGAGTAGCCATTGACACAATGGCTACTCTTGGAGGGACTATGATTGATAAAGATTCGTATAAACCGGCTTATGCCCAAGCCGTAGATATCCTTACTAACCGTATTATTGATGGCACATATCCTATCGGTTCTCCATTACCGTCACAAAAGTTCCTCTGTCAAGAATTCAATATAAGCGATATCGTGATCAGGAAAGCTTGGCAAGTTCTGCTTCAGAAAGGCGTTATCAGCTCGCAAAGAGGCGTTGGGACTCGTGTCGTTAAAGCGCCTGAAAAGATCCCTGTTGTTCATGACTTAAAGCAAGGTATGACACTATCCTATGATACTAAGCGAGAATTTAAGACTCGTATATTGAAGCATGAGATGAGAGATGAAGCCTTACACGTTTTACGTTACCGATATCTAGGCTCAAAAGTGATTGCGACCGAAAAAAACATTATCTATGTAAACCGAGTGCCCGGATTTAACATTGAGCGTTTTCTTGACCAGGGGTCGCTATACAAAGAGATAAGTCAACATTGTCATTTAGCCTACGACAAAATTCGTGAGTCAATTGATGCGGTATTGCCAGATCGTCAGACTGCGGACTTACTTTCAATCAATAAATTTGAACCGATTCTCAATGTTTGTCGAGTGATGGAAAAGCGAGGTGTTGTCATAGAAGATACTGAGTATTTTATCCTATCTAAATACTACGGCGAGATAGTGATTAGTTGTTAAGATTCATGGTTTTATGTGATGGTCGTTAGCTGTTTACTTAAGTTTGTTTTGCATCTCAGTGCTACCAGAAAGCGGTGGCCAAGTTAGGTGCTTGCCAATAATCTGATATGCGTTTTGTTGTTAAGCAATTAATTTTCATGAAAAATCACCATCGCTATCTACTTGCTTCTCACTAGGAGTTAGAACTAACTGCCTGACTCACTCGCAAATTGCCTTTAATCAGCGCCTAAAAGATATTTTTTAAACCGAAAAGTAAATTTCAGCGCTATTTGCACCGAATTAGTGTTACCGATGATGAAAATAGGAAGTTAAATCTACACTTTTCGGGGACTTCTAGGTAATAAGGGACAGTATAATCTCTACACATGCAGTAAAGTCTCAATATTTCAATGTTTTGTACTAATAAATGCACAGTGTGGAAGTTCTCATAAAGCGATTCCGATGAATCGTTGAGAGTAAAGTTGTGCAACGTGATCTGCGAAGGGCGAGAACTTCAGTTTGTGAATAGCTTTTGATTGTTTGTGTGGTTTGTATGTAAATATACTCAAGCTGTTTGTTTACACAGTGGTTTTAGATGGTAAGAGTAAGAAGGCGTCAGTTTGTGTCGGTTCCAGTCTCATTTGGGATTCTGTCCGGCAAAATGAGATTATTGTTTTGAGTTTATATTACTGATAAATATGGCTTTAATTGTTTTGCAGGGTGGGCTGGACATCAAGGCTGTCCAGGTTGTAGAGAGTAATAAAGGCGAATTTTTGTGATGAATTTTTTATGATCATCACCTTGTTAGAGTTGGCTTACACAGTAAGTTAAGGTTGTGTGGGCAAGAAAACGTCAGCATTTAGCCATCTTCATTGTCTCAGTTCAGCACAGTTATTGAGTCATCATGGAAGTGAATGGTAGGGATGCTATTTGGTTTTCCACAAAGTTTATTTAGGGTGTTAAGGCTGATGTGAGTTTTCTATCCAATAGTAAATCGATGCTTTTTTAGGCCGGTCTTCGTACAAGGGGCTTAGGGCCTAAAGGTCTTCGAGCGACGGGCTGACATACAAATTAATGATTTTCCGGTTTCAGTTAAGTGAACAGTAAGGTATTAAAAATGATACTTTACTGTCGACTAATGGGCTGATGTTCCGGTCGATAGGGAAATTGTGTAACCAGGGTCAATTCGAAAGTTACGTTCCTATTTCAACGAGCTTTTAGCAACGTCTTAATGTAGTAGGTGGTCAAGAACTGCTTGGTAGTAACAAAGGTAAAATCACTTTTGCCCCGAAGTAAGTTAGTTACAGTGATACTGCTTACTTCTTGAACGGTTGAACTCAAGGCTTCAAAATATTTTATTCCCTAATGGATCCTCCCTTTGAAATGTTTGTTGGGATACAAACATCTCTTTCCCTTTACTGGGCGGGGCATCCCAAAATTAGCGTGAAAAGCACAAAAATCAATTTGATTGGATACATGGTTATTAATCATATTTTTTATGGGTTTACACTGATATTTTAAACGCTAAAGTGCTGGTTTTAATCCATTAGATGAAAACGCAATGAAAGTTAAAATTAATAAACTAAACCGCACAGAAAAATTTAAAAACCTACAAGAGGGCGTTGCATCTCGTATCTCCGAAAATGGCACTGGTAATGATAGGAAAAGCATACCTTTCCGTCCTTATGAGGAGACTCGACTAATTTTGAATCAATTAGCGTTAGATGTATCAGGTGCGACAGGAAAGGTTGTAAAGGTGCACGACCTGATGATTGAAGCAGTGAATGACTTGCTCGCCAAATACGGTGTTGATCATATCGCCCAGCGTCCAGATAGAAGAAAAACTCAACACCAGGGAGCTTAGGATTAAAAAATCACAGTCGATGAATATCGACGTGTAAGGCAGGTGCGTAACTTGAGAACTAGAATATAGGAGCATGACAGAATCGGTTGGTATTTATCCCGCCATGTTCCCTCAGTAATGACAACATCAACATATGAAGAAGCCACAGTGTATGGATTGGTTGTGACTTATCAGCAAATCTATCAGATCGAGTGTTCGACGAAATGACATAGTGTCGATTCTACGAACAAACACTAGTTTGAATCAGGTTTATAGTTTAATTCGCGAAGTGTGCTATGCGATACGAAAAGGCCTGCTAGTTATAACAATTTTTCCTCGAGCTCTGGCTTCTGAAGCGCTTCTGATGGCGTACAAGAAAGGTCTTCACTAAAGCTTGTTAACCAGTGGTAGACACCGATGTCGCTCAAGGGTGACAATATTGCACATAACTTTGGCACCGTTTCAAATACTTCGGAACTTCTCATACCTATCTAAAACAACGGCACTTTTACCTAGCTGTCATCATCAAAAAAATTGAAAACAAAAAGTTGGTGTTCTATCTTTGATTGATAATCGCTGTTGCATCTGCAGCATTTTCGTAGCCAAGCAGGTTCAAAGCATCTTCAGCTGACACAAGTGGAAATTTAGCAAAGCGTTCTTTCATCCAGTCGTACAGATCCATCTACGCTCCTTAAAATTGACCGAAGCCAATTTTGACACCTTATTTTAGATCGTACCACTGGTGTCGACAGACGTCCTAGGGCGTGTAAGGCTGCGCTCACAGGTTATCAGAACCGCAGATGGTCGGCAGCCGAGACCATAGCTGAGATCGTTCAGTGAGATGAACCATGCGCAGCGCGCCCCCTGCTCAGCGTCTTTAGTCTTTTGCTTTTGGTGAACAATAATCACACCTAGTCATCGATGTTGAAAATAATTAATTGGGAAAGCTAGTGAACGTATGTGTGGTGAACATGAAGTGGCTCTTTTTAAGCTTGTTCACACTACTAAACAGCCAGGGGCCGCTTAGTGTCAAGGGATCTAAAAACCTCCAACTACCTTGGTGAACATTTCCACTAAATATAATATATTTCCCGTCCTGGCGGGTCGACTCGGCAGTACTGGTTGGAAGCCGGGCGGGTCGAATATTTATGGCCTGCCTGAAGCTGGAGACCCGGGCCAATTCCGCCTTTATCCTGGAGCATCTGGACGGCGTGACCGAAGAGGTGTTACTGCCATCAAAGGTACGTGCCATTTCCATCTTGCCGACCGTCAGCTGGTAGCAGGAGAAGGCGTGGAGCTGCTTGCACTCAGTGATGCGTTCTTTGGAAGCAAGGCGGCACTGGAAGATACCTAGATCATGCAAAAAAACCTGCTCACCATTCTCAATGTGACCATGCGCTTCTGGTTTAAGCAGGATGACGAAAAGCTTTGCGCGTGGTTTAAGAAGAAGATGATCAAGCACCTTGACGGACTGATGGAGATGGCCGATGAAAGGTGACCGATGTTCGCTTCAACACTGCGTATCGGTTCATGGCTCGCTCACGCCGCCATTACAAGCATTTCATGGCTTATCGTGCGGGCTATAAGCCAGTCAGTTACCTTACCGGGCGTCCCCACCTCAAAAGGCTGGCGATCCGGCCCGTCGATGCCGAAGATTTAATGCGCCTGTTTAACCTTAAGCGACACCATTTGCCCAAATTGCTGAGAAACTGGATGCTGCTGGAAGATGACCAGTGGATCCGTTATCCCTGGAACGGCTGCGATCACACGTTCATGTTGATCGGCGATATTTATCTCTAAAACGGATATGGCGCCCAAGGTTCACCCAGGACGCCATTCACAGGTTGCCGCTTTTCTCCTTTGGTAAGGCTTAGAAGCGGCATATGCCATTGTCACGACCACCCTATGCAAATCAACCCGGAGTAGCAGAGCGGTCTGCTAGGCTTTTGCTGCCCGGCGCTCCTCCTCATGATGCTGACTGTGAACCTCAGGGTTGAGAAGTTCTATGTTGTCCAGATCTAACGCCTTGTCCGGATCGTCTGCTCGACGGATTGTGTGATGGGCCTCCGCGTTGGCGGCCAGCGGCTCACCGGAACGCTCGCAATGCGTCACGCCGTCCCGGGCAATCTTTTGGCTTTTAAGTGTTCTCTGGCCTTTTCTGATCTTCACCTCCTCTACGCTGCGATCTCTTTCGGATTCCTGGTTGTCCCTAACTTTCACCAGGCAGGTGGAAGCGTAGCGCAGATGTTCTCTTTTTTGCGCGTCGTAGGGTTTTTCGATTCGATTATCGATTTCTTTTCTCAGAGCCGGGGTGCGAATGTACCACTCGCCGCCGGACTTAAACTTGTCTTTGTCGCGTTGTTCGGCCGTGAACTTCTTCGCCCCGACATCGTCTGTATTCAGCAGTATTTTTGTCCCTTTGGCGTTTATTCCGGTTTTGCCATCCGGGGTTCTTACGGAGTGGTTTTCCACCGTTTCTTTAACCTTTTTGCCTGTTGTCGGGCTTAAGGCGGCAGGAGGCTCCGGGAGATTTAAATCCTCTGCAGTGAGCGGGATAACCATGAGTTCATTCTTTTCCGTTGCCATGATTATTCCCCTTTTTCCAGTTCAGCGGCAGCCAGTTCGCCGGATATGTTTTCTACTGTGTCAAAGTCATCCATGGGGATGTTCGCTTGCTCTAACAGGGCCTTTAAATTCTCGAAGGCTAGCCTTGTTTTTTCATCGTGATAAAGGTCAGCTCTCAAGATATGACTGATTTTATTTCGCCAGCGTTTTGCTTCGGTACGGCCTGACTGGGTGTAAAAGTGATCGAGGAAACCCAGCTGCTCAGTCCTGTTCTCGCCGTCAATTTCGGTAAGGCAGAAAATCACCCTGGCTCGTTCGCTTATAAACACTTGCTTTTCACGGATGTGGTACTCGTAGACCCATTCAATGGCCTGGAGGAGCTCCTCGTCCGTCTGGGTTTTAATGGCGATAAACGGCGGGAGGTCTGCCTGCAGCAACGTTTTGATTTTATCCGGCGATCCCGCCTTCTTCAGTTCTTCAGTGGTCTTTATTGACAGAATGTCAGATTTCATAAGTTGTTTTCCTTTTTGGGTTAACCAGGACTGAACTCAAAATTGAGTTTACAGTCGTATTAAGGGAAGTGAAACTGCTTCATTTGGCGTTAAAAATACAACTAATTAGCCAATAAGGGAGGATAATTTAATAAATGAGAGATTAAGGTTCCCCAGACGCTTAAGATATTTCCAAATGGCTGTTAAGATGCTTCCACCTTTATTAGCTATAGGGATGGCAAATTATGAGCGCTAACGAAGCGGAGACCCCTTTGGGGCCGGAAGAGGCGGAGGAATTTTTTTTACTCCTTCGCGATAAATGGGGGATTGATCACAAAAAGCTCTCGAAGTCCTATACTGACGTGCACAAATTCGCCTGGGAACAGGTGTTGACCCTGGCTATCTATAGTCGGCAATTCTGTTATAACGAGAGTTTCAATTCGTCTATCAGTGATGCTCAGGGTCGGATGCTGTTGATTGACTTGGCTTATAAAATTTGTAGTGACCATACCCCCCGGGAAAATCAACCTGTAGACCTCTCGCTGGTGCATTTTGTTTTGAAGATGCTCGATGATGGGATAGGGATAGTTGAGGTCATTCAGACCTTAAGTAAGGATGATTCACCGGCTCTGGAGGCGAAAGAGGACGCAAAGCAAACAAATGGACAGGAAGCACCGGGAGAATGGGGCGAAAAATCAGAACTCTCAGCGCTTAAGTATCGATTGCTCTCACGTATACAGGCAGAGCATGTGACGTTCCGGCCTTATGTTTCACATCCCATATTGGAACAGAATCAGCCATCCAGGCCGATGTATAACCATGGCATGCTACATACGGCTCTGGTGAATCCAGTAGACATGTTTCAGCCCTTGCTTGTCATTGAGGATCTGTCCGAGCCACACATCTTTTTCGATAAGTTTATGGACTCACTTAAGAACTCTATTTTCTCAAGATTCACGATTTCACATTCGTTCAATAACTGTGAAAAGTTAGAGCGCCACTGTGAGATCAGGAAGAAGTGTGAATCGGTACTGACTCTTGAAGATCTGAAAACATTTTTGAACGAGTTCCCGGAAGTCATTGAATCATCCTTCCCGGGCGATCTTAAGTCCATGTTGATGAAAAATCTGGCCGATGCAATCAACGCGGCTTTCGATGTTGCCAGGCACTGGGAGCCGGAGCAGAAAGGGAGGTTTAATCGGTCGGTATTTGCCAATGTGTGCAGAGTCGTCAGGCCGTCTCATGGCAAGTTGGCGCTTGAGCTTGATCTGGTGAGTTTGAAAAACATTCATGAACTGGGTTTTTTGGATGAGGTTGTGGCTTCGCTTCGAGATAGATTGCTTGAACATATCGGCTATGGTGAACAGCGTGGCAGGAGTCATAGGATTGCGATCCCCGTTGAGTCATACGGAATAGCACTACATGAGCTCAGTCTTTGGTGTGATAATCGGGGTAAGAAGCGGCTTTTTAATAAGCTACACGATGTCCCTTCTTTGATCGCTGCAGTACTCTATTCTGACTTCAGGTATGAACAGGGGACATTTTGTCCAAAGTTCCACCCCAAATCACCTTTGTTACCCGAAAAGTTATCTGTCGACGACGCAGCCCTGTTTGTGACCTACCTGATCCATCATTGCTTGTATAAGCAATTGCCTTTTTATCTATTCGTCAATATGACGCTCCATAGTGGTAAGCTAAGTAGGCCGAACATTTCTAAGCAGGACGACTTGGAAACCGCGCTTGTTAAGGTCAGCGGCTATTTGGGTGAACATCAGACCATCAGTCTCGACGGACAGACGTTTTCTCCAAACAGACTATGGCCTAATGAAATGTTGATGGAGAAATGGAAGGATGTCGATGTCTCTCCCGAAGGCAAAAACAAAGCCAGGGAAAGGGTAAAAAAAATCCCCAGTTACCTAAAGCCGATAAAGACAGAAGGGAAGGGTAGTCGACGGATCCTGAATTCAAGCGAATCTATTTTAGCTCAGCGCAAAGCCATCACCGAGTGTCAGCACAAATACCCGATAGATATTGATCTCCGGCTTCCCTTGTGGGCATCGATGAAAGATGAGCTGAAAACAAAGGAATAATGGGCTGAATTATCCGCCTCCCTGGCAGGTGATGACTTGCCTGCTAGGTTGTTTTTGACAGCCAGTTTGTCAACTACCCTCATTAAAGGCCGATCTGATATCGCCACCTGGGTACACGAGGCACTGGGTCACAATGTTTTCAAATTCTGACCTCACGCCTCTCCCGCTACACATACATTCTGAATGCCAGTGATAGCTAAGTCAATGATAACGTTGGGTTGTTATCTTTTTTTGCGTATGCTTAGCGACTGATCTGCTAACAGCCACCATCATAGCTTCGGCTATCAAGGTGAGTTCTTCCAGGAAGTTATCCTCCCACTTATCGTGAATTTTTTGATGCTCAGATAACGGTCGGCTTTGGTATGCCGCGAAGAGTTGTGCTGTGTCCAGAGCGGCGGTTGCCTCTCTGCCCAAATTAATATCAACAACTTCCTGAATGATATCCCCGTAAAACGTCTGGTAATCAAAGTTTCGACTTTCCTTTTCGATAAACTCGTCTCTCGTTAACCCGAGGAGCTTAAGTCGATCTTCATCAATGAGCATCACGCAAACATCGCGAGCTGTAGTGACTCAAACTCGATCTGACATTTCAGAGGATATGACTTAACTCGGTCGTACAGTAGCCTACGAGGGCCGCTGACTCACTTGTGCCCGTGCGACCTGAAGTCGTATGAAGCGTTGTTCACCACGATAAGAGTGAACCTCCTGTATCACCAGGTGACCCTAGGATCCTGAATAAAGTAGCGGATCCGACAATGTAACGAAACTTGGTCGTTAGGCTGAGTGGGAACGAAATCGTGAGAGGACGTTCTTCCTGATAACCACAAATTGGGTAAGTGCTAGGGTGTCAGTATGATGAACGTATGTGAATCCATTTAAGGTGCGTTATGTGATGAAGCAGCGGAAGTGGTTAATACGCTGTGGCCAAAATGGCGACGAGAGTTGGAAAGGGATTGGGCAATGCCCTTTCGTGATCGCTATGCTCTCCGCACTAGAGTGGGCATCTAACCTGACGTTTTACGCAACATACGGAACAGGGTAAGCCTGTATATCTCCCTCAGGGAAAGCAATCTGTGAAGATCGCCGATGGGTATGCAGGTAAAGGAGGTTAGAGGAAGCAAATGCCGTGTTGTAATGATGCGGATACGGGTTTATATCTGGCGCGAAAGCGAGCTGACTTCTAACTGGTCTCCCGTTGCAAGATGATTTGAAGAACTTTATTGAAGGAGAAACGCAAATGATGACTTTGATATTTAAAGGTTAGTGCCTCTCCATACCGCTATTAATGGCCGTAAACCTTGATAGTGAGTATTAAAGCTTCAAATGTACATTGCAAAATCTGCTTCAATGGCCGGTGGGTAACACGGTACGCCTTAGTGGAGGCTTGAGCCGTATGCAGTGAAAGTTGCATGTACGGTTCTTAGGAGAGCGGCACTTGGTAACAAGTGTCGCTTATCCGACCATTGTGATTCAGAGTCAATACTCATTCACATAATGTTAATGTGAATTTGCACTACAACAAGTAATGCGAAGTCCGCTCATTTAGGATTTATGCACCTCTTAGTAACCTAACTTCCTTGTATTGTTGATAAGGTATTGATCTGTAATTGAGTCAGTAAGTGAAAAACGGCAAGATGTGAGAGTGAAAGGCGGCTGTTAGTCGTCTAATAAGCGTTATGTTTGCTGTTGAAGATCGGAGTTAAGGTTTGTTTTCGGAAAAATCAATAAAATTGCTAGAAGCAATGAGAATTTACCCTACTGGGTACTACCAAAGCTTGCTTGGTAAATTTGGAGGGGATGCTAGTTATTTTGTTCAATTAATCGAACATTTCGATGCTCCAATGAAAGTGGGCGACAATGAACAGTTTTTAAACTTCATCAATCCTTTCAAGCTTGATGAAAGCTCTGAGTTGTATAACTGGCTGTTTGAATTTTACAACAATATTGTTCGCTTTTTTGATGGTGGAGTATTTGAATTGTTTAAATGCCGGCAATCTGAATGGGGTGCGCCTCCGATAAATATTACTAAAGGTGATGTGCCTAAGTCCGATGTGGATCAGCTTGAACCTCTTCAAACTTTATATCGTGGCCTTTGCGTCGAAGAGCATCAAAAGCAAGAATACGCACAATCTTGGACTGTCGATAAAGAAGTCGCAGAGAGATTTGCTTGTGGAACCTACAATGAAGAACCAAACGGGATTGTTGTTACTGCACAAGTCGAGAGAGACAAGATCATTTACTTTGATAAGGCTGATCCTGAGAAAGAAGCAATTATCGAAGTTGGAGCCATAAAAAGTGCGGTGCAAACATAACAATCGCATCAAGTCGGTCGCTTCGCTCCCTGGGACATCAAAACTACGCGGCGATTAGTTTGGTGCTCCGTCCAAGTTTAACCAATCGCCGCTTTAGTTTTGCTGCCCCTTATGCAGGCGTTATGTTTCAGTAGCGTTTTAAGCATTAAAAAGTCCTCGCGAACATATGTCTGCAAGGGCCAAAATTGGTGCGGGTAAGAGGAATTGAACCTCAACAGGCTATTGGGAAGGCGATTCTTTTTCTCATCCAGTTACTTTGTCTCACTTGGGTAACCCGCAGCACTGCACCGCACCATGAAAACATCTCGCTCATACTCATAACCGACACTCCCATTCCCGTCACTACAATTAAGTAAAAAGATGCGAAGTATACCGACAAGGACAAGACACCGCGACCGAACTCAATACTTGAGCCCTCTTGCTCCAACTCTGAATGCTTAGTTAAATATAAACTAAGCATTGAAAAAATCAGATACACAGTATCAAGTTTACCTGCTTCGGACAAGAAACATAACAAGAGACTATGGCACGACTTGGCTTACGCGAAGTAATGCGCACATATCTAAATTAGTAGATTCACTGACTCGGAAATGATGTCCAGAGGTGTTGCGATGTGGCATGATACACGCTTTTTCTCAAGGGTGTGCTGAAGTCGAACATAGCAAAAACACCTTTGCCTATAGGTACTATTCATACTTAAACAGACAATACCTGTTCACTTCGATAATAAGGTTAGTCAATTAATCTCTTCTAACAGCGCTATCAATGAATTTATCAATACGGTCGTCATTACCTCTTTCAAGTTGAACTTGATAGTCTAGTAAGCGAGCAATTCTAGAATAATAACTGTCAACATTTCTATGTAATTCAGTTACTTCTGCCCCTTTTCTAGCAAAGTCGAATAAGCTTTCTATTTTCAATTGGAACCTAATACTGTCAATGAGCATTTCTTCTGGAAAACTATATCCTAAGTGCTCTGGGTCGAGACTTGCCATTCGAGATGAAAAAACCTGTAAATGAACCAAAATGTACACTAAATGTTCAGACACATCAGGGGATGAAAGAGTTATACAATCTTTAAAAACACCCTGATAACCATCAGGTACATGTGGTGCTTGAACCTCTTCAACGTATTTTCGTAAGTCACATTCCTCTTTATTTACTCTTACCATATATAATATCAGTAGTTTCTTGCTTACATCCTCGACATATTGGTGTATTGAGCTTAATGATGCGGGTAAAAAGGCACAAGCAGCAATGAGTTCTCGATGTCTCTGTTCATCTATTTCTCTCTTTTGGGCTCGTAACTTTTCTCTTTCATTCTGTCGAAACTCAAGTGCTCGTACGGTTTCTCTTTGGCGAGCACTTTTATCAAGACTAAGGGCTACATAAGCACTGATAATTGCAGCTAAAATTGCAATCATACCAGCGTTGAAAGTTTGCCATTCTTTCCATGTGCGCATTAATCCATCTAATCCACTGATGTATAGTGGTTGAGCTATCATGGAATATAAGTAGAGGGTTACTAATATGGCGCTAACCCCTTTCAGCCAACGTTTTTTTAACACAATAGAACCTTGATTTTTAGTGATTACAATATTCTGACAGAAGGCGTTTCTAATGACTACAGTTACAAAGCTGTGATCTATTATTGCTGCTTACTAGCATCATCATTACTGAACACCGAGATTAGCTACTCTTTCCATAATTAAGGTAATTCATAAGTTACTAAATTAGAATATGCTGTAGATCACTTATGTCCAGAGGTGTGCTGAAGCCGATCGCGGCAAACACACCTTTGCCCCAAAACATGTCTGAGGGCCTAGGTCGTAGAACCAAAATTCTTCACTAAGCTAACGAACGTTAGGCTAACGTTCGTTAGCTTAGCAACATCTTGTAACTCAAGATTGCCCGTGCGACCTGAAGTCGTATGAAGCGTTGTTCACCGCTTAATGAGTGAACCATCTGTATCACCAGATGAACCTATGAGCCTGAATAAAGCAGCGGCTCAGACAATGTAACGAAGAGTGATTTAAATCTCTCGGGATCTGAATCGTGAGAGGGCGATCCTCCTGATAACCACACAAATCGGGTGAGTGCTAGGTAGTCAGTACGATGAACAAATGTGAATCCATCCAAGGTGCGTTATGTGATGAAGCAGCGGAAGTGGTTATTACGCTGTAGCCAAAAGGCAATGGGAGTTGGAAAGGGATTGGGCAATGCTCTTTCGTGATCGACACGCTCCCCGCACTAGAGTGGGCATCTAACCTGACATTTACGTAACATACGGAACAGGGTAAGCCTGTATCGCTCCCTATGGGAAAGCCTTTGTGGCCGATAGTGATGCAGGTAAAGGAGGTCGGAAAAAGCGAAAGCTGTGTTGTAATGATGCAGATACAGGTTGATACCTGATCACGAAAGTGAGCCCACTTCCGACTGGTCTCCCTTTGCGAGAGAATTTGAAGAACTTTATTTAAGGAGAAAAGCAAATGGTGATCTCGAAAGAGATTAGTGCATCTTCTGACGGTGCTCAATGGCAGTCAATAGACTGGAAATCCGTTGAAACGCACGTATTAAAGCTTCAAATGCGTATCGCAAAAGCAACTAGAGAAAAGAAATACGGTAAGGTGAACTCCTTACAGTGGCTCTTAACTCATTCTCGCTCAGCTAAGCTTCTTGCGGTTAGGCGAGTATCTCAAAACAAAGGCAGTAAAACGCCTGGAATAGATGGTGTCATCTGGAACACAGATGCACGCCGTATGAAAGCAGTCAATCAGCTTAGTCGCAAGACTTATAAAGCGAAACCACTTAAACGCATCTACATTCCCAAAAAGAACGGCAAACTCAGGCCATTAGGCATTCCATGCATGATTGATAGAGCACAACAAGCACTCCATCTACTAGCACTAGAGCCTGTGTCTGAAACACTTGCTGACCCCAACAGTTATGGATTTAGACCTAATCGCAGTACTGCTGACGCAGTCAGTCAATGCTTCAAATGTTTGGCTCTAAAGAAATCAGCCAAATGGGTACTTGAAGGGGATATCAAAGCCTGTTTCGACAAGATCGGCCATCAATGGCTTCTTGATAACATCGCTGTAGATAAGCGAATGTTGGAACAATGGCTAAAGTCTGGCTTTATGGACAAAGGTCTGTTCTATGATACTGATGAGGGTACACCACAAGGCGGAATCATATCTCCGACCTTGATGTTAATGACTCTCGCAGGGCTAGAGCAGTGCATAAAATCCACTGCGCTCAAAAAGAGCGCTAGAGCCAACTTTATTGGTTACGCAGATGATTTCGTGGTCACCTGCTCTTCAAAGGAAGTGCTAGTGAACGACATCAAACCGTTGATTTCTGATTTTCTGGCAGAAAGAGGGTTAACCCTCTCCGTAGAGAAAACGAAGCTTACTCACATTAATGATGGCTTTGACTTTCTTGGCTTCAACCATAGGAAGTACAAAGGAAAATTGCTTATTAAATCGAGCAAATCCAACACGTTGTTATTTTTGAGAAACCTACGTGAACTCATTAAAAAGCACGCAAGCGTCCATGTTAACGATCTTATCAAGCTGATAAATCCAAAACTTAGGGGGTGGGCGAATTACTATCGCCATTGCGTAGCAAAACAAGTATTCGGGTATGTCGGCCACAAACTATTCCAAGCATTATGGCACTGGGCAGTTAGACGTCATCCAACCAAGCCCAAGGACTGGGTTGTTCATAAATACTTCCTCAACCGTAAAGGCCAATGGAAAATTCACGGCTGGCAGAAGATCATGAACATGGATTGCCTGTTCAACCTATTCCAAATAGCAAAAGTGCCCATCGAGCGACATGTGAAAATCAGGAGTGCGGCGACTCCTTTTACCCTGAATACCAAGAATACTTGGCAAAGCGGAAGTCAAAAAGACAAGCTCGTAACTCATGGGTTGATCCTGCTCTAACTGCTTTATAAGTTGCTGGGTGTCAAACGATGCCTTAGTGGAAGCTTGAGCCGTATGCAGTGAAAGTTGCACGTACGGTTCTTAGAGGGGCGGCACTTGGTAACAAGTGTCGTCTACTTGACCATTGTTTGTTTCAACCAAATGAGCATACCTAACAATCTCTCCGTTTGTTCTACACATTTCTAATGTCATAAGTCCTAAGATAGGCTTCAGAATTGTTAAGATGTGAGAAACCTAGATTACCTACTGTTAGTCCTAGGCACATATTATGCTTTCATCTCCTTTTTATAATAACGGATGAACATGCGTACCTCATGCAGATATTAAATCTCTGATTTTAGATAATACCATCGAAGCCTAAAGTTTTGCCGAACTTTACCTAAAACTAACTTGCCATAATCACCTACACTTAAATGTCATGATGCTTGTGTTTTATACAGTTTGTTTCTCTGTTGAAGCTAAAGAATATCAGTAAGTTGACCACTATTTCTATCTGAATCAATATTTTAGTAAGTTTGGGTTTTCAAGCCTACACTTATTGTTGGATATAAGTGGGTGGTATATCTAAAATTTGGGTAGGCACTATTTCTGCGATTGGAAAATAGCTGTTGAGATGTTGGTTAGAAGGATTTTGGGTGGTGGAGGTGCTAGAAAAGCGAGATCGCCGACTAATAAAATGTTATGCACAAAGCTCATGTGGGGTAGGTAATGATTATTTATCGAATTAAATACGTGGCGATATTCATTTTCATATTCTTAGCAATATCCAATCCAGCGCAAGCAATTGTTTTTATTGATAGAGCCGATGGGAAATTAGATGGAAAAATCAAAGAGACGAAGATCAAAACCCCAACGGAGGTTATAGTCGATGCGAGTAAAATAGATTCCCCTCCAGGGGTGGCTGCCGTTGAAAAATCAACAAAAGCTGGGGGTGTTGACCCTGACTTAATAAAGGATCTTATCGCAGTTGATGTGCGTTTTATAGAGGCAGTTAATTATATAGGTACTTCGATTAACATTGAGAAAGACTACGTAGAAAAGTTATATAAAGCGATTGATTCTGGTCAATACGAAGATGTATTTGTTGAGCGTTTTCACGCCACAGTCCAGCACGTATTTAATGAGAATAAAATAAACTTACTATCAAATCCAGTAAAAATATACAATCACTTCTCCGGAGATAGCGGCAGCTTGATGAGTCCAGTTATTATCAGGATAAATGATGATCTGGACGGAGAAATTGTCTACTATGTAAACGGAATGTTAACAACAAAAGATAAAGCAATAAAAGAAGCAACCGCCTTGTCTCAAAAATTACAGAAGCCAGTCGGGCTAATATATAACAGTACATCAAACATACAAAATGATCTATTGGAGTCGTCATATGATCGGATTTGGCCACTTCTACCACTGCCAATAAAGTATCATCAGGCGAATCCTACAACACGGCAAGTTGCATATTTGTTCGCAAATACAAAAGAACGAATTAGAATCGTAACACATTCACAAGGATGTTTAATTGCTAGGAATGCGCTACTTATGGCAAATGCGATGACTAACGGCAAGGCGAAAGATAATTTGTCTTGGGTGTTAACTGGCCCGCCACTACAAAAATCTGAAGTATTTTACTGGAGAGATAGTTACAAATATCTATGTGCAGAAAACGATTTAATCTGCAAATCTGTGTCATTCGGTGAAAGCGATTCATCATATTCAAAAGAAAACTATAATAAAGACCACGACTTTATCGGTATTTATATACCGAATATTGACAACTACTTATTAGGTTTATAGGAATTTTACATCAAAATATGCAGCCACTAGTTATCGATGTCAGAGAAAATACTATGGTAATTTCAATTGTAGTGATGTAATGAATTGGTCTGTTGTTTTTAGGCGGCTCGACTGATTTGGAATAGAAATAGTTATCTGAGAGATAAGGGGCTCTATTTCGACTTAATGAATAGCCACCGACTCAGTAGACACTAGTTAGCCTTTCTTTGTACTGCTTTTCATACTCTACAGGCGACAACTGGTTATTGGAACCGTGTCTACGTTTAACGTTGTAGAACATCTCTATATATTCGAAGATATCCGTCCGAGCTTCTTCTCGAGTGGAGTATATCTTCCGCTTAATTCTTTCTCTTTTTAGCAGTTGGAAAAAGCTTTCGGCGACAGCATTATCATGGCAGTTGCCTCGGCGACTCATACTTGATTCAAGTCCATGTTGTTTTAAAAACTATCCCAATCATGGCTCGTGTACTGGCTTCCTTGGTCTGAATGCACAAGTACATTTACTACCGGCGAGCGCCGCCATATAGCCATTAGAAGTGCATCAAGAGCTAGCTCTTTAGTTATTCTGCTCTTCATAGACCAACCAATTACCCGTCGAGAGAAAAGGTTAACTACGACGGCTAGGTATAGCCAACCCTCGTGAGTTTTTATATACGTAATATCAGTGACCCAAGATTGATTCGGAGCGGAAGGGTTAAACTCTCTAGCCAATTTATTAGCAGCCACAACATTTTCACCACCTGCTTTCGCTCTGGGTTTTCGGTAGCCTCTCTGCGACTGTATGCCTTCTCGTTTCATCAAGCGGTGAACCTGGTTAATTCCACAGAACTCACCTTCAACACGCAGATCCCTGTATATCTTTCGGTAACCATAAACTCCGCCAGACTCCAGCCAAAACTGTTTGATCAGCCCGAGAAGGTGTTTGCGCCGCTTTTCCTGTCTACTGTCGGGCTGCTTAAGCCAGGCATAATATCCGCTGGGATGTATGCCAAGCACTTTGCACATGCGCCGAACAGACCAAATAGGTTGGTTGGCTTTAATAAAGGCGTACCTCAGTCGGACTGGCTTGCGAAGTACACCGCGGCTTTTTTTAATATGTCTCGTTCTTCGGTGACTCTTTGTAATTCCTTTTTGAGTCGGCGGATTTCTGCACTTTCATCAGACTGGGCTTGGTATTGGGAGGAGTCAGGGCCGTAGCGCTTGATCCAAGCATAAAGGCTATGAGTCGTTGTCCCTAAACGATTCGCAACATCGGCCACGCTATGACCTTTTTCTGTAACCTGTTTTACGGCTTCAATTTTAAATTCTTCTGGATATCGTTTGCTGTTCATAAGCACCTCTTTATTAGTTATTTTGTCTAACAAAAGGTGTTTATCAAGTCGGTGGCTATTCAATTTTTTGTGACTTATTTGACTAATCTATCCCTCAAAATATTGATAATTTATCTTGTTGTGATTACTTTTAAATACAGGTTCAAGTAATGATTTTATTAGAATATATCTATTCTGATATTAAGTTTAACCTCAATAGGTAAAGTACAGGGTCATAAGCAATGAACATAAAAGAACTTTATGACGTAATAATTGTTGGTTCCGGAGCCGCAGGAGGGATTGCAGCTTATGACCTAACTTTGGCGGGCAAAAAAGTTTTAATGCTTGAAATTGGTAGAAATTATGACCCACAGACAGAAACTGCTATGTTTCAGTCACCTGAACAGGCTCCACTTAGAGGCTTTCCAACTGATGATAAGCCTGCAGGGTTTTATGATGCAACGGTTAACGGTGGCTTCTCCGTTTCTGGTGAGCCTTATACAGTAGCAGATGGCTCTGACGATTTTGTTTGGTGGAGGCCTAGAATGTTAGGCGGACGAACCAATCATTGGGGAAGAGTTTCTCTTCGATTTGGTAAGTACGACTTTAAACCTAGAACGAGAGATGGATTAGGCTATGACTGGCCAATAAGTTATGAAGATATCGCACCTTGGTATGATGCAGTTGAAGAGCATATAGGAGTGACTGGTAAAACTGAGCACTTGGAAAACTCACCAGATTCGCCAGAAGGTATTTTGTTACCGCCGCCGCCCCTAAGAGTTCATGAGTTGGTGTTATCCAGAGCATTTAAAAAGTTGGGAGCAAAGACCGCATCAATGCATGCTGCAATATTAACTAAGCCGCATAAGGGTAGGCCAGAATGTATGTATGCAACTCAATGTACTAGAGGGTGCTCTACAAATTCAAACTTTCAAAGCACTACTGTTCTAATTCCTCAGGCTACTGCTACTGGTAATCTTACAACTATTTGTAATGCGTCTGTCTATCAAATAAATGTAGACAAAGCAGGAAAAGCAAAAGGGGTTAATTTTTTCGATACTAACACTAATAAACATATTTCGGTTAATGGAAAAACGATTGTGTTAGCTGCTGGTGCTTTCTCATCAACAAGAATACTTCTGAATTCAAAGTCTGAGACTTATCCAGATGGAATAGGAAATTCTTCTGGCTTCCTAGGTAAATATATTTTGGATTCAGTTGAATATACAAGGTCGTCATATATACCTATGTTAGAAAAGATTCCGCCTCAGAACGACGATGGTATGTTTGCTCCTCATATCTATATTCCTTGGTGGTTATATCAAGATCAAAAAGCCGACAAGTTAGGTTTTCGAAGAGGTTACCATATTGAGCCGAGAGGTGGCCGAAGAATGCCTACGGTTTATGTTGGTGGATATGTTAAAAGTTCTGACTTTCTTTACGGTAATGGGTTAAGGGAAAAAGCGGCGAAGCGTTATGCAAGTAAAGTTTTTCTTACTGGTGAAGGTGAAATGATACCAAATGAGGACTGTTTTTGTGAACTTGACCCAGATGTTACTGATAAATGGGGGGTTCCCGTTTTACGTTTTCATTGGAAGTGGGGCGAGGAAGAGAGGAATCAATGGGTACATATGCATAATACATTCAATGATGTATTTAAATCTCTCGGAGGAAATACTAGCTCATTACCTTCAAAAATGCCTGCAGGTGGAAGCTCTGTTCACGAATCTGGTGGCGCTCGTATGGGGTTTGATAAAAATGATTCCGTTGTCGATAGTTACGGACGCTGCTGGGATTGTCAGAATGTGTTTGTATTGGACAGTGCAATTTTTACTTCTATGCCAGACAAGAACCCAACATTGACGATATTAGCGTTAGCGAAGCGTGGAGCTAACCAGATTTTGAAACTTTCAAAAGAGTTGGGGATATAGTAATGAACTACAATTTTCAAAATGACTTGGAAGATGAAGAACCTTTGTTAGGAGTTGCAAGTTCTTATCTACAAGTAGATTTCTTTGTTGAAAAACACAAAAGAGTTTTAAACTCTAGCCTTTACACTCAGTGGAATAACGAAAAATCTCCTGTAAATACTTATACCAATTACAAAGGAGAAAAATATGGTACGGATCCAAATTTAATAACTCCAATTACCACCTGGGGTATGACATTAACCGAGGTTGAAAAAAGAATTGTAAGTTCACTTAGTGATCTTATTTTGCCTTCGACAGAAGATTTCCCTGCTCCTAGTGAAATTAATATATCTGACTTTTTTGATGAATGGCTTAGTGCACCATATTCAAAGCAGCAACGTGATAGAAACATGCTACTTCAAGGCTTGGAATATTTAAACAATTACTCAAATCAAAAATATGGCATCGATTATTTTGATTTAAAGGTAAATAATCAAAAAACACTGCTCGATGAAATGATCCAATCTAATGATGTGGGGAAAGAATTTTTCCTAAGATTTCGTTATTTAGTGATTGGGGGTTATTTTACTTCTGAGGCTGGAATGAGAGAGTTGGGATATAGAGGCAATCTACCGCTTAATCGACCTCGGGAGATACCTTGTAATGTGTTAGCATTAGTAGAAAAAGAACTAAAAAAGTTAGGTCTATAAAAATAGGATAACAAAAATGCGTTCAATTAATGAATGTTGTCAAAATGGAATTAACAATCTGAATGATTTAAAAGAAGCATTACATCTTGCTATGAAGTTAGAGTTTTCTACTATTCCATTATATTTGTGTGCTCAGTGGTCTATAAAGGAAGATCCCGATCGAGTTGAGGGGGTGTTTCATCATATTGTTGGTCAGGAAATGAATCATTTTGCATTGGTCGGGAATGTATTATCTGCAATTGGAGGTAAGCCAGATTTTGCTAATAAAAAATTTCTGCCTCAATATCCATTACATGAATTGCCTGGTAAAATACCGTTAAGTAGACCCGCTCATTTGGCACCACTTTCATTTGATCAGGTCAAAGTATTTTTAGAAATTGAACAGCCTAATTTTTCCTCTGATGAAGATAAGTTAAATGAATATTCTATTGGGGAATTTTATGAAACAATAATAGATTCATTGATATCACTTAGGCCAAAAATAAAACAAAATTACAATCAAATCTTTGTTGAGTTATCGCCACGCATAAAATCTTTTAAGGACGCTGTTACGATTATTGAAAGAATTATGCTAGAGGGAGAAGGCTGTCCAAAATCCCCGTTAAATCCAACGTCCGATGGCCATAATTTTGCCCATTATTACTTATTTAAAGAAATTTACTTTCAGCGTAAGCTTGTCAAAGAGGATAGCGGTTGGTTTTTTACGGGCTCAAGAATATACTTTCCAAAAGTTCATAACTCCCAAGCCTTGGTTGTTGATAAAACAGACCTGGTTAAGTTTCATCGGATCTTGACAAAATTATTAAAGGAGCTCGAAAATTGCTGGTTGAATGGCCACGAACTGAATGTATCGACAATGTTTCATTTAAAGATAGAAGGAAAAAATCTTATAAAAAAAGGCATTACCCCGACGTTTGAGTGGTTGGAATGATATTGTAATGAACAAACGATAAAAACTTAACTGCTAACATTCTGGTTATTTGGGTTATATATTTTTACTTTGCTAAAAATAATTAATGTTGCAGTGTGTTAGTTCGTTACAATGATTTTATCGATTGAAAATATATTTTATTTTTAGAGTTAGATTGATTGAGAAGCGCAATTTTATTACCTGAGACTTGAAAAGGAACCAACGGATCCTTTTTTCATGGTTTGCATCGCGGATATATTGTTGTTTAGCGGCTTGGATGGCTCGCCTAGCCGTATCAATCGAGCAGACGAAGGTATTACCATCTTTTAATCGGGTGATAATAGCGTTGTTCTTTGTGGCTTTTGGCTTGAAACCAGTCAGCTTAAATTCTTCTCGGTTCAACTTGAATACTACATCTAGATCCGACTCTTCTAAATTGAAAATATCTAGTCTATGTTTAAGGTCGATCAGCTCTTTAGAGTCACCACCAGCGATTGTAATCGTTAATGGAGATTTGATGTGGAAATCACCATAGGTCATTTTACTCAGTTTGATCTCAATGCCGACCTCTTTGGATACATCAACGAGGGCAGCATCAACTTTTTTGCGAATGATATCGCAATGGTTTGATGTGAACATTTTAATTTGCATGGCTTGTACCTTAGTTTGGCTGTATTGAGTAAAGGCAATTCCTGTCTCGCATGACTCTAATTTGCCATAGCTACAAATAGTGCAACCCCTGCATATTGGCGATTGATTTGGCTGGTTAGCGACTGACAATGTGGTTGTCTTCGGCAAGGTTAGATATTTACCCCCCAAGCTGTGCTAGCTCAGATCTGCTCAAAAACGTGTCTGAGAGCCTAGGTCGTAGAACCAAATTCTTCAGTAGCCTAACGTTCGTTAGCTTAGCAACTTCTTGTAACACAAGATTGCCCCGAAACGTGTTTAAGCGCACTTCCTTGAAGATAAGGTTAGCTGATGGTCTTAGTTGTCTTGGCAATTGTGCAACAAGCTGTTGTACAATTATCGGTTTTGTCGCAAACTGGATGTTGAGTTATGATTCCGGCCAGTACTCATTACCTCCTACCTTATGACTATCAACTTTTCTGGTCGCCACTTTCCTTCCTGCATCATCCTTCAGGCTATTCGCTATTACGTTTCTTACAAACTCAGCTACCGTGAAATTGAAGAGATATTTGCTGAACGAGGTATCGATGCTGATCACTCAACCATCAACTGGTGGGTCATCAAATATGCGCCATTACTAGAGCACCGAGCTCGCAGAAGAAAGAAGCCTGTCGCTGTTTCGTGGCGGATGGACGAGACTTACATTAACGTCAAAGGTCAGTGGAAGTATTACTACCGAGCCGTCGATAAGTACGGCTGTATTATTGATTTTTTACTGTGCGATCGTCGCGACGAGAAAGCTGCTTGTGCCTTCTTCACCAAGGCAATAGGTTATAACGGCTTACCTGAGAAAGTCGTGATCGATAAGAGTGGTGCCAACGCGTTAGCGCTACATATTATCAACGTCCAACTTTGGCTGGCTGGTAGGATACTCAACCTGATTGAAGTGCATCAGGTTAAGTATCTGAACAATATCGTCGAGCAAAGCCATCGCAGAGTGAAAGGGAAAATGAACCAGGCACTGGGCTGGAAATCTAACGAAGGCGCAAAGGCCACATTAGCCAGTATAGAACTGTGGTCGATGATTAAAAATGGGCAACTCGACAACCCTGATGGTTTATCCGTTTGGGATGAATTCTACGCGCTTGCAGCCTAATTGCATCAGGAAATCAGTACGCTTGTACATCAGCATAACTTTGCGACATAACCCACTTCAGCAAAGAGTCATTTAACATACTTTCCATGCTAAAAAACTGCCCATAGTTTGAGACTTTATAGTGTCTTCTGAATCGATGCCTATTCACGTTGCTAGATATATATACATCGTAAGCTACACTTCTAGACGAATACTACAAAGTCGGGAGTTGATCATGAAGTTATTGCTCATTGTTTTCTCTATACTGTTTTCTTTTTCGGCGCTATCGGAGTCCCCCCTTACCGAAGATGAAGTAAAAAAAATAATTGATGGCGCTTTAGAAAGAGCAACCAAAAAAGAAAGTATTTCAATTAATGGGCCAGAGCCTTTTGAAGTCAATGAAAATACCCTAGTCGCCAATGTAATAACCATAGAAAGCGGTTCAACCATTGTTTTTCATACAGATAAAGGTACAACTATCCCACCTAATTACTTACTTATTTTAGCTGAAAAACTAATCTTACAGGGCGATAATCATGATTCAGAGATTATTGTAAATTCACGAAATAATCCTAGATATGCAAATTTAACAATAGGACAGCATGGTGACAGTCATAATTCTGCAGCGGCAACAGGCGAATATGGCTTTGATAATAATGGGAAGGTTGGTGGCACAGGTAAAGATGGTGGCTCAGGAGCTGATGGTAAAACGTTATTTATCGGAAATCTTATAATCGCTGCTAATGAACTGAAGATTGTGGATAAAGAAGATATTAAATCTACATCTGTTGGGATACACGGTTATGGTATTGATGGTGGTAATGGTGGTAATGGTGGTAAAGGAGAAGCTGGTGGGACAGGAGGAAAAGGAGGCGCTAGTAAGATCGATGGCTTTAAGTGTAGATCCCAGTGTAGAAGTGGTGGCTCTGGCGGTCAAGGTGGTTCTGGAGGTAAGCCCGGCAATGGTGCTGATGGCGGTGATGGGTTAAATATTATTCTTTTCGGGCCACAAGATACGTTTATAGATATATGGCACCAAATAGCACATTACAGCCTGAAAGGCGGAAAACCAGGTAAGCCCGGTAATACAGGGAAAGGTGGAGCAGGTGGAGCAGGTGGAGCTCGTGGGGACAGTCATCAGCAATGTGATGTAGATTGCTATGTTGGGCCTGCAGGAGCGGCAGGTAAAGATGTTGAAGCGATTCAGGTTAAACTGTCCTGGGGTGAACGTGGGCAATCAAATTTCTACTATGGAAATGTCCCATCTATATAAGATGTTGATCTATAGGCACCAACGTACATACGTTGGTGCTGATTTATTTTAAAGTTGACGTATTTTTACTTTACTGTGCATTTATCATCACTTCCTGAATCAAGACCACTAATTAGAACTTTTCTATACAAGGAGTAATGTGAAGATTAACTAACTATGAAAAGCTCTAAATCGAAATTGTCCAGAGGCGTGTTGGTGGAGTTCGTAACACGCCTGTGATGGATGCAGCATTTGTGACTACCATCAGTCATGGCATTTCCTCATATAGAGTCTATTAATAGACACTTTTTACACCGAATAAAAGCGAGTCACCGCACTTTTTGCACCGAATAAACTTAAATCTCCACACTTTTTACACCCAATGGGTGTTATCGGTGATGAATATAAGTATTCAAATCTATGCTTATTTAAGGACTATTCGGTAATCTGAATTCGACAGACTCTCTACACATGCTGCAAAAGTCTCAAGGTTGCCGGCGGTTGCTGCATCAGCAGGTCTGCCTTTGAATTATTCTTAAAGCTCCTCTGCGAGCTTGCCAAACTTGAGCACTTCTTCGAATGATACTTCCTTCGGTGCTGCTGCTTTTGGTTTAACGCTCAACAAGCGTTACAACTTGTAAGAGTGGTGCTTAACCTTGAGGTTTGTTGCTGCATCAGTAACCATCATGAATTGTTACCAGAACCATATAGAAACCGTATCAATACTTAGGTAGCATCGGCTATCCCTATTAGTGATTCTCACTGAGTCACTCGTTCGCCTTTGAGTTGTAGGCAGGATAGTAAGCAGTGGTAGCGAGCTCTAATCAAATTTCATGCAATCTTTTGGGACGTTGGTTAAACAAGTTTGATTCTCTGGAGATAACTCCTGATACAATCACTTTGTTTAAGAAAGGCCAGATTACCCAATCATTTCCTATCAAAGACTTAGATAACTTTGCATCCCTCGAAAAGTCGATATTTGGTTACAAGTTAAGTCTTGGTGACCAGCTTAGCTTCAGTAGACTCAGCAAGAGAGATTACTCGAGTCTGATAGAAGTGTTGAATAGCAACATCGCTGAACATGTTCAGGTACGTGTTGAGTTAATGGCTGATACTTTTCATGAACATGCCTTGGTGAATTACCCCAGGGATTCAAAGTTGCCGGAGCTTACAGAAATATGCTCTCGTGTTGAATTTTTGATGAGACAGCGGCTCACGATGACATCTTTTTTTTCATCTTCGGTGATGAGGACTGTTGATGTGATTCGCAAGACCTATCCACTAGAGGCTACAGCTCTTAGGCATATACATGAAGGGTACCAGCTTGAGCAAAGGGGTCACTTCTATGACTTAGTCGAGTCTAATCCTCTAACGGAGGAGCAACGACTGGGCGTCATTCGAAATAACGACCGTAATATGGTGCTTGCTGCTGCAGGTACAGGCAAGACATCAGTAATGGTCGCTAAAGCTCTTGATTTGATCGATAGGGGATTAGCATCTGCAGATCAAATTCTTATTTTGGCTTATAACAAGACAGCAGCAGCTGAACTTGAAGAACGAATAAAAGAGAAAGCAGAAAAAAGCCGAATTGAATTAACAGTAGATCCTAAAGCTTCCACCTTTCATGCTCTTGGACTCCATATCCTTAAGGGGTGTGGAGAAAGGATTAGATTGAGCGAATTTGCAGAATCCGATAACAAGCTAGATATTTGGATCACCCGTTGGCTACAAGAGTACCTGACATCGAATACTGCGAATATCCCAACTTTAATTGAGTTACTTAATCCTCCCCTTGATCCGTTGAGCTTTTCAGATGCTGCTGACTATCAAAGGTATGTGCGTGATAATGAATTCACGACACTTAAGGGTGATAAGGTTAAGGGCTATCAAGAGTTACTCATCGCTAACTTTTTGTTTATCAATGGTGTAGGGTACGAATATGAAGCCCAATATCTAGCTAAGAAAAGGATTGATGTTGGCTTTGATTACCTGCCTGATTTCCATATTTCTGGAACCGATATTTACCTAGAGCACTTTGGCATCAGTCGTGATGGTTCAACACGCCCCGACATCGACGCCGAACAGTACAATCAATCGATTAAACGAAAGCGTCAGTTGCATGAGTCGTATGGGACAACTTTGCTCGAGACCTATCATTATGATTGGAAAGAAGGGACGTTGAATGACCGATTAAAACTCCTTCTTGAAGACGCCGGGGTGCCGTTTAATCCATTAAGTGAAGAAGAAATCCTTACTACGCTCAAAGAAAGTGACTATGTCGGTAAGGGTTCAGCTTTGCTACGAACAGCATTAGCTGCTATTCGAACCGAGCAACTTGGGTATCAGGACATATTCACTAGGCTAGAGAGTCAGCAAATTGTTTCTCCAGAAGGAGCGACTGAGCTTTTATGGTCTTTACATCAAGGTTACGTTGAAGAACTTGAGTTACAGGCTTCCATCGACTTTGATGACATGATTATCAAAGCAACAGAGTTGGTTAAAGAGGGGAGTTTCAAACCTCAGTGGCGATATATTTTAATTGATGAGTTCCAAGATATATCATCCGCGCGTATGAACTTGGTCAACACCATCATAGAGCATAGCGATACTCCTTCGTTAACTGTTGTTGGGGATGATTGGCAGTCCATTTATCGGTTTTCTGGAGGTAAATTAGAGCTGACGACAGGGTTTGCTGAACTCATTGGCCCATACACAGAAACCAAATTGCAGAAAACCTTCCGGTACAACAACAGTATCGCAACGACCGCCGGCCGTTTTGTTATGGAGAACCCGAACCAGTTCAAAAAGGACATTGAAACTCATACTCAAGTAGATGAGCCTCAAGTCTACCTGCTGGATGATAAGGTCAATGGTGAGGATGCACTTTATAGTAAAGTGGTCGATGTCGTTAAGAAGATAAGAAGTCGAGACAGTAAGGGGAGTATCGCTGTAATAGCGCGGTATAACTTTTTATTACGTGATGCCAGAGAAAAACTGTCAAGTGTTAGACAATGCAACAATATCCAGTTTTGGAGCTTCCATAAGTCTAAAGGGCTTGAAGCTGATTATTGTATCTTGATTGGCTTTTCACAGGGTAAGAATGGTTTCCCAAGTGATACGCAGGAAAACGCAATCATTGAAGCTTTACTTCCATCTCTCGATAGCTACCCAGACTCCGAAGAAAGACGCCTGCTCTATGTTGGCATCACTAGGGCCAAGAAGAAGTGTTACATCATTGCAGATCCCTCTTCCCCCTCGAAGTTTGTGACCGAACTGCTCGAACCTAAGTATGAGGTAGGTATTTATTCCGAATCATTCAAAGATGCTTACCGGAAAATTTTCAAGTGCCCAAATTGTGTTGATGGTTACTTGAAAAGGATCGAGGGTCATCATGGTCAGTTTTATGTGTGTAGTACTGGTAAAGGCTGCAAAGTCGGTCGTGCTAGAAGTTGCGAGAAGTGTGGCTCACCATCAATCGATACCCGTGGCACTAGCCAATGTCAAAATCCAGGTTGTTCACACTCCTTCAAGATATGTGATGAATGCGGTAGGCCGATGAAAAAGCGAACTGGGAAATACGGTTCTTTCTGGGGTTGCAGCGGATTCAGCCTGAGCCAGGATGCATGTAAGAACACGCAGAAAGTTGAGGATGATGGGTAAGTTATCCTTACAACTCTAACTAGCCGAAAAGAATCTGAGAGTAAATATCACGTGCCAGCTTGACTGGCACGTTGTAGGGAAGTCGCCAATTAATAATTTGCTAAATTAGAAAAGTCTAGATCAAGTGTAAATAGCAATATGGTAAAATGTCCAAGTATAAGGATACCTTTACTAGAAGTATGGGTAAGGCAATGATTAAAAACAAATAAATTATGAAGAACAAGATAGAACTGATTAAGTACAGATCTGAATTACAGCAAGAGCTAAATCAAGCTGAGTTGGATTATAACAACGAAAAGACAAGCCATATTGTTCATATTGCAGTTTCTGTTTTTACTGGTGGATTGTGGGTAATCGGTTGGATGATCGCTTCTCATTCGACCTCGAAGCGTAAACAAAAACTCATGCTAGAAATAAAAGAAATCCGTAAAGAGATAGTCGATGTTGAAGTTGCCATAGCAAAACAGCTTCAAAACGATGACATACCGCAGTTTCTATATCAATAAGCGTTTACAGAATATGTCGGCTTATGGCTATCAGGAGGAAGAAGAGCCTCTCAAGATTCACATCCCACCGAGCAGATACCGGGTTGTCTAACTCTAACTCGCTACATTGACTGAGAAATATACGGCTGTTCTGAGTCGAACTGACAGAGCTAAGCTGGTTAAGGCCAAATCATAAAGCCTTTGTCGCTCGCAAGATAGATTTCTCTTTGTGGTGAAGGCCAAACTTAGTTGTAATAACCTCAAAGAAGCTTGCTAGGGGAGTCGCTTAATTTCACTCGTACGGAATAATAGCTCCGCTTCAAAAATGTCTAGCCTCCACTTTTCTAAGCGAGTCTGTGTCAGAACAATAGCTTCAATGTGTGATGTATCGAGCTCTTTCAGCGGCTTGAATTCGACAGGTTGATCTCCGTTTTTACCTCTTGTTCCCCAGTAAAATCCTTGCCTTATTTCAGTGTGAGGTGCGTCAGAATAGATAGACTGTTCCTCAAATGGCTCGATATTGACGTTCCTTCTAAGGTAGTCAGTGCCTCCATCTACCATGTAGCACTCGCCGTTGGCATCAAGATGAGAGACATAATCGTGACGGTGCTTGCTGATCAAAACTGTACCGTCTGGTGTTTTTATTCTATTGAGAACAATATGTTTCATTTTACAGCCTCGATATTCAGATAGAGTTAGCAGTTCTCTCGAACACACGTATTACGTTTCATACCTTTCGGTCTAGAGCCCTCATCGCCAAACTCAAACTGTAAATTGTTTTGCTCACAGAGGTTATTGATGGTGCAGATCCCCCAGGCCCAACACTCACGATTGTTGTCATCCTGTTGTTGCATCATCTCGAGTTCAGCTTCAAGTAATTCGTGCAGGGCTTCAATATACCTAGGAGTTAATGTGATTTTCTTTTCATCATATCTGGCCATAGCGAGATGTACCTCGAGTTGAACTATACTGTTTTTATATACAGTAGGTGCTTTTCTTTTTAATGCAAGCACAAAGAGGGCGAATTATGGCATGTTCAGATATTTTGTTTCTTGAGCATCAGGTGCATGCTCGGGATGAGCTTGAATTATCAGCTTGGATGCATGAGTACGGTTTGTTTGTCAGCCAGAGCAGGCTCTTAACCGATTGGTATAGCGTTAGACTAATATCCATTGCACTGGTGTTTGTCGGTGTATCTGAGACGAGGAAAGTAAGACACAATACCCAGAGGATGAGTGATCTCTTTGATTTACTATCGGTATTCCAATCATATTTGCGTAACACATGTTGTGGTGGATTCACACCAAAGTGTGTAACAGTGGAATACTCATTCTTGGACAACGATTGTTCGAGAGTAGTGATATTCGATTTTTGGGCAAGTTTACTGATTCATGTCAGAAAGCTGGAACAACTGAAGAGGCAAGTTAACCCTCAGAGACGGTTTCGGTGTTAGATGCGCTGGATTCATAACAATACTTTTGTTCTTTTGACGCTTTCATTGTTGAATCTGCCTGGAATGCTTTTGCCAAGCTTATTTGAGCTTTAACTTTCAAATCGAAAGTAAACTAGACTGCAGATAACAGTCGAATGTCGGCCAATTTGAATAGGTTTTTTAAGGGTTAAATACCTAACCAGTCACCTAAGCCATCTTTTCCTGGGTAAAGTGCGCCATTTAACATAGTGCTTCTTATGTGTACTTCATTACATCACATTGTGATGAGGGTGGCTTAATTGTATGCATAATTACTAACTCGAAAATGCCCCATTTCGTGTTGAGATCGCATTAGTTCTCAAAACTCGTCCGTCTATTTGTTATAGTTTTTCTAATGACAATCGACTAATCGGGTGCAGTGAGTGTCCTGCATTGTATTTTTCAAATAAAAGGTGACGCATGAAACAATGGTACTGGTTGCTACTTCCACTTTCTTTTTGTGTGGAAGCAAGTTCGTTGAAAACCCCTCATATGTTCACTCTTAAACCCAAATCAGGGGATATTATGAGTTCACTGCTAAATGGGGAATGCTCGACTATCTCTGATAACAAAATCGCGTGCACCTTTAATCAGATTCTATTTTCTCAGCGAACCAGCACACAGGATGATTTGAATACGGAACTAGCACAAATAACT
Source organism: Photobacterium sp. AWH4_225 (assembly GCF_056158405.1). NCBI lineage: Bacteria > Pseudomonadati > Pseudomonadota > Gammaproteobacteria > Vibrionales > Vibrionaceae > Photobacterium > Photobacterium sp. AWH4_225. The sequence goes on from NZ_JBSWTF010000004.1 coordinate 2,250,761, forward strand.
ACAGAGCTAGAGACGAAAGAGAATGAAGTGGCAGAGCTGAATAGACAGGTTTGTTCAGAAGAGTATAGGCAGGGCCTTTCTGATATCGTTGCGAGTGCTAAAAATGAAAACAAAAAGCAATTAATGACCAAGTGGGTGGAACTTTTCGATGCCTGCCCTGTAACTAATACTTCGGAAGCAAAAAACCTTGCGAAAAAGGTAGTTACCCTTACGCATGAGATAGAGAGAACTTCATGCAGTGTTGGGGTTAATACATACACTCTCACTTTTGATGCGATAGAAAATGGTGATAACTCATTTTGGCGCAGCACAAATGAACCCATAGATAATCCTTGTGGCATGACTAATGTTGTAACTATGACTCCCAGCAAATATGGAATGTGGGAATATAGAGGGATGCGCGTATTGGCTTTCCCAGAGAACCAAACAGGACTGGGTCAGTCCTGTATGTCCATGGACGTTGAGCCAATGGTTTGGTCATGGGATGGAGAAGATATATATAAGAACTGCCAAATAATTGGAATTGGTTTCTAGTTGTGACAATGAACATAAAGCCCTTCTCAACTTAACGTCGAGTTATTGAGACAAGAGATTATCTGAGCTAACTACGTGGTCTATGTTTTTGTCCGACGGTGTATAGGTAAGCTCTGTGCTAACCCACTTGTGCCACATTCTTTGTTTGCGCCGATGACTGAACTACATCGGCAATCTATTTTTACAATACATAAACTAATGGTTAGGCAAAAGACAAGACCCGGCTCCTTTTCTTTCTTCGCTTTAGGTAGGCAGCGTATTTAGATGGTCTTGTCTAACGAATTCATAAATCGCGAAAAACTTCTGACATCATCAAGCTCAAAATCTAATATGTGTGGATACCCCAACTTGGACAAAACGCGCACATAACCATCGATAAAATAGACTAGAACGCTACACATAAACAGGTAGTTTATTTGGTTGCGCTTAATCTCTTCGGTCGGGTGAGCCTTATGAGCAGTATTTACCTGCATCAATGAGTCGAAACCAGTGTGGGTATGGGAAGACCAAAACGAATATTTGTCACATACAAAAGTTGGGATGCCCAGCTGCTGACCTAACTCATACCAACCGCAAGGTTTCCATTCGTTCTTTCTCGATGCTTTGAAGCGATTAAGTTTAAGGCGCGAGGATAGCTCATCAATAATCTGTTGTTCTTCCCGAATTTTTGCTTCTAATTCTGGCGTTCCAACGATAATTTTGTTCTTTGCCCTGTTCTTGTAACCGAGCAACGTATACCAATCAAGACGGTCTTTATCTAGTTCATCACCAAAATAGTGATAAGCAATAGTTACCAAGTTTTCATATGATACTCGTAAAAGTGCTATAACGCTTGAAGTGTCATAGTAAGTGAACCCCTGTTCTACATGGTTCAGGTCTAGCTCGCTAGTCATCAGCATTTCAGTAGTATTGAGATGCTTCAAAAGCTTAAGAGCTGCAACATTCATGAAGTAGTAATTATCATCGGCTTCGTTGATAAACTCGAAACCAGATTCAAAAATGTTACACGCAGTTCGATAAAACAATGCGTAGTCATCACTGCCAACCATCAAGTTTCTCCCGCTCATTGGGTCATATGCAGTTACATACAATAGCCCCATGCAGAATGACCGTCAATCGCCGTAAACAATTGTTATTTATATTCTTATTTGTTTGGTGTTGTTTCACAACTAACGATTGCATTACCAACTTGCTGTTACTTGATCGGCGTTGGGAACAGTAGTCTCCAGCTCAGTACCAGCCGAGTTGATCTACCTCGGAACGGCCCCGAAACGTGTTTAGGCGCACTTCCTTAACGATAAGGTTGACTGATGAGCTTAGTTGTCTTGGCAATTGTGCAACAAGCTGTTGCACAATTAGGGAGCAGCCTGTTTCGTCGACTCAGATTTGCCCTATTAGGAGTTGCACCTGTTTTGCTTTTTAGTTCATAAAGCCATCGTCTGTCTTACTTTTTGTTCTGTTTGTAATGTACTCTCTAGAATAGGTGTTACATCACTTGTTAATTAATGGAGCAATGGAATGTTTAACTTAGTCTTCGGTTTAGTCATATTTCTTGGTATTCACTCGATTTCAATCATCGCGCCGCTGTATAGAGAGAAGTTCGTAAAGAAAAATGAAAAAGTGTACAAAGCCGTTTATTCTTTGCTGTCTTTTTTAGGTATCTACCTTATTGTTGCAGGTTTCGGCGCACTCAGAGCTGATCCGATTGTTGTCTATTTTGGCGATCAATCTTTAAGACCGTTAGTTTCTCTCTTTATGCTAGTTGGGTTTATCCTCTTTTTTGCTCCCTACTTTCCCGGGAAAATAAAATCAGTCACTAAAAACCCACAGTTATTATCGGTAGTCTTTTGGGCATTTTCTCACCTGTTAGTTAACGGCAACTTAGCCGATATAGTGTTGTTTGGTTCTTTTTTAGTGTGGGCCATAGTCGATCTGATTTCGATGAGGAAACGCCAGCAGAGAGTTGTCTCACCTTTGAAAGCTTCCTGGGTGAATGACGTGATAGTCGTAGTGATTGGAGCGGCTGTTAGTGCCATCTTTGCTATGTTCTTACATGGCTATTTAATCGGCATTCCCTTAATGAGTTAATGGTGTCAGTCCTGCTATGAGTCAGAGTGCGTGGCAGTTTAGATACGACAGAATCGCTTGATGACCACACGCAGATAATGCCTAGACCTGACGCGTTTATGCCCCAAAGGTTGTTGGTGTCCAATCGTTGGACAGTAGCGAACTCCATCAGGTGTCCAATGGTTGGACAGTAGCGATTACCACCAACTCTGACTGCTGAATCCTGTCCAACCACTGGACAAACTCTGACCGCTGAATCCTGTCCAACCATTGGACAAACTCAATTGCGCAGCAAGGGTGTGCACAAATGCGGAACAAGTTGTCGTAAGTGATTTCTGCCCCAAATTTTGTTGGCTCCTTTTCAATAAGAAAACGGCTGGCTTGATTTATCCTTATCTAAGCTAATGATTCTCTAGAGTTGCTTATCCTGTTTCATACCTGCTTATGGTATTACACAACTTTTGATATAGGAGATGGTGATATGTTGAATATTTCAACATATCACACAGAACCAATACAAAAATTTATGTATATTCAATTGATTACGCGGGTGCGCTTTGGATATGGTTGATGTGATAAGCAGCCAATATCAATATATAAAGCTGTTAAGCCTCATCAGTTGGAGTTAGGAAATAATGATAAAATTAGAAAAAATAGCGATCAGTGGCTTTAAAGGTATTAGCGAGCGAGTAGAAATACCTGCAAAAGATTTCAATGTTATAGTTGGTAAAAACGATGCGGGTAAGTCAACTGTATTGAAAGCCTTAGATCTTTTTATAAATGCAAAGCAATATCAAGCAGAGTATTTAAATAACACAACAGAACAATTTTCAGTAATCGAACTTTACTTCTACCCTAATCACACTCAAATTGTTATTGATGAAAATACTACCACAACTTTTGAAGCCGAAGGTTTAGTTAATAGTGATGGTTACTTACACCTTACAAAAAGATGGGATGGAACCAAATCAGGTAAAATTTCTCCCGAGTATTTTGTGGAAAGGCTCTCATTTGGTGAGCTAGATTTCTTTTCACTTACTGAAGCTAAGCTCATAAAGCTATGCCGAGACAATGGGTTAGAAGCGGAACCAGGTTTAATGACAAACCCAGACACTGGTGAAGCTCACAATAATGCAGAGAAAAGAAATAGACTTCGAGAGTTTTTTATCGCTCGTGGAGATGAGTCTTCATATATCTCAGAGAAGCTACCAACTTCAGGTACATCTCGTCTTAAAAAGACAGAGAGTGCTATTAAGGCATGCTTGCCTAGATTTGAATACTTTGTAGCGGATGCTCCATTATCAGAAAGTGATTCTACTATACAGAAATACTTTAAAGATATGGCGTTTAAAGTAATTCAGGAACAGGTGGATACTGAAGAGCTTGAGGACACGGTTAAAGGGCATTTGCAAACAGTTCTTTCTGCTATCACAAGTAAAATCAATGCTGTAGTCCCTGAAAGTGAACAGGTTCAGGCAAAAGTTGAATTTGATTGGAGCAAGTTAATTACTACCACGTTTGACAGTGATAACGGAAATGGTTCTGTGCCTCTTTCAGCAAGAGGAGACGGCTTCCGAAGAATTACAATGATGGCTTATTTTGAGTATCTCGCTGAGCAGAAATCTAGTGAAATTCAAAATATCATCTTTGGCTTTGAAGAACCTGAAACATTTCTTCACCCTTCTGCGCAAGAAAATCTATTCGAAAAGCTAAATGATATTTCGGTTGCTGGTTATCAAGTTTTCTTAACTACACACTCTCCTGTAATTGTTTCGAAAACTCAAAAATCTGATTTGCATAGGGTTTATAAAGAGGCTGCCTCATACGCATGTGATTCAAATGTAAATGACCACTCTGGTATTGCGAGCGATCTAGGAATAACAATCGACAACCAATTTATTTCATTGTTTGACAATACAAAGTGTTTTCTTCTTGTGGAAGGCATAGACGATTGCGTTGCTTTCGATCATCTAGCTAATACATATAAAAACAATGGAATAATTGAACAAAACTTTGCTGACTTAGGCGTTGTTACTATCCCCGTTGGTGGTTGTGGAAGCATCAAGCATTGGGTAACACTAGACTTGCTGCAAACGTTGAACAAGCCATTCTTCATTTTCTTAGACTCTGATAAAACCTCAGAAGATGAAGCCTCTCCAAATGCTGAAAAATTGGCAGAGTATGGGTTCGTGGAAGGCGAGAACTTTACGGTATCTAAAAAGAGAGAAATAGAAAATTATATGTCTCCAGCTGGTATCGAACGCTTAGTTCCGGGCGCTAATCTAGCTTTCACCGACTGGTGTGACGTTAAGGCATTATCAAAATCTAATGGTTTAGCAGGAGCCTTAGGCGGTAAAAAAATAGCAAGTAAGCTGTTTCCATCTCTAACATTTGAAGAGCTTCGAGAAACCTTCTTCAACGGAGAGGTCGATGAATTTGTAGAGTTACATATGAAAGTATCTACACTTGCAGACTGAGGCTTAACAAAGCGTTTAAGACAGATTCCCAACGAATGGCATTTTTCATTCCATCGTTGGGTTTTGTGTTTACGATGGTATGGTTAGGTTCAGTGGTAGCGTTGCTCACCACTTAACTCGCTAGGGCTCATGGGAGACAATGACAATGAAGATTCCTGTACTATGTCCTTATTGTATGAAAGAGGCTGCAAATCAGACAGTGGACTCTGAATACGCTGTGCTGAGAGATGATTGTACATTTGAGGTTATGTGTGCAAATCAGCACGAATTTATAAGTGTTCTTTCGAATCCTAAATTTGAAGTTTTGTATATGTATGGGTGTAGTGCACTCGATGCGGGATATTTACGTGAAGCGATAAGCTCTTTTTCGGTTTCGATGGAACGTTATTATGAGTTCTTTCTCAAAGTAAAGCACCACGTAGATAGACAAACATTGTGTGGTTTTATGGATAGTTGGAGTCTAATTGCTGCGCAATCAGAGCGTCAGCTTGGTGCTTATGTTTTTGCATACAATAGCTTGCATGGAAAAGCTCCCAAACTACTAAGTAACAGCATGGTAAAGCTCCGTAATAGTGTTGTTCATAAGGGATATATTCCAACTGTGAAAGAGACAGAAAAATTTCAAAATGCAGTCGTCGAAATATTGAAGTCAAATGTGGCTGAATTGCAAGAGCATGTCTATCCAAGTGTTGCTGCAGTTTTGGATGCACAGTATGCAGACGTATCACATGACTCAAAAGTGTCAGCCATGTCAGAGTTGGGGGTTTTATCACCAGATATCATGCGTTTTCTTGGCAAACACGTACATACTGATACTTTGGATGTAAATGAGCCCTAACAAGCAATTTAAGAGTGATTCAGCACGCTTGGTATTTTTGTTTGAGTGAAGTTCTGTGTTTACGGTGGTCAAATTGAGTATCGTGGTTGCGTGCTTTACACCTTAATTTGGCGTTACCTTTCCATACAAAACCTAATCAATAATATTCTAATTTAGTAATATAACTGACTCACTTCTGTCCAAAACTGAGCTTGAGACAACTATCATACCCTGAGCTTTCAGTGGCTCTGTTTTTTCGTTATGTAAGCCATATCTCTTGGTGACAGCGTAATAATGCCATATCTCTCATTTTTAACAATTGTTATCCACACGGTCTAAATTAACGGTTTTTGAAAAAGCCTTTTTGACATTTTGATGAGTTGTCAGATTTTTGATTCCATAAACTTCTGATTATAAACATATTAAATCCTCAACAAGCAGTGTAGCTATCTGGAAGTCTTTCCGGCTTTCTTTGGGCATTTCCGGTTTATTGCCTTCTTTCCCAGTGTCCCTTATCACTATCTAGGTATTTAGCTTTAGCGTTATATACTTTAGTATATAACGGTGTTTTTGCTCGTAGGATCTGAAGATGAAGAGCTGGAAAGCGGCCATCGCCGCTGTTGTTATATCTGTATCGTCTTTTTCAACGGTTGCCGCTGATAAGGTAACTGTCTTTGCCGCGTCGTCATTGACCAATGCGATGAACGATGTGGTGTCTGCTTATCAGCATAAAACCGGCGAGAAACCAACGGTTTCGTATGCGTCTTCATCGGCATTAGCACGTCAGATAGCCCAGGGTGCACCCGCTAATATCTATGTTTCTGCCAATGAAAAATGGATGGATTATCTTTCCGACCAAGGTGTGATCGTGCCGTCAACGAGAAAGCCTCTACTTCACAACAGCTTAGTGATGGTGGCGCCTAATGATTACCCGCAGCAACATTTCACCTTGGATGACTCATTGGATTTCACCAAAGCTTTAGATGGCACACGTTTAGCCGTTGGTGATCCTAACCATGTGCCTGCTGGGATTTACACCAAAGAAGCCTTGGAGAATCTCGGCTTGTGGCAACAAGCTGAGCGTCTGCTTGCAAGAGCTAATAACGTTCGGGGAGCATTGTTGCTTGTTGAAAGGCAGGAGGCCTTACTTGGCGTGGTGTATAAAACTGACGCGCTAATTTCTAAAAAAGTTAAAATCGTCAGTGAGTTCCCTGCCGATAGCCATACCGCGATCAGTTATCCCGTTGCCATGGTTGAAGGGCGACAAAATGAAAGTGCAAAAGCGTTCTATGACTTCCTTAATTCTGACGAAGCCGCGGCCATTTTTTCTGAATACGGTTTTGAGGACGTGAATGTCGAGGACGAGAAGTAGTGCTAACCGAGTATGAAGTCCAAGCTTTACTGCTGAGCTTGAAGATTGCCAGCGTAGCGGTCGTCATTAGCCTACCTTTTGGCGTCATTTGCGCTTGGTTACTGGCTCGCTGTCAGTTTGTGGGTAAGTCACTACTCGATGGTTTGGTACATTTGCCTTTGGTTTTGCCACCCGTAGTCATTGGCTATTTATTGTTGGTGGTGATGGGGCGTCAAGGTGTTGTGGGTAAGGCGCTATATGACTGGTTTGGACTGACATTCAGTTTCAGCTGGCGTGGGGCTGTACTAGCAGTTGCAGTGGTTTCTTTCCCGCTGATGGTGCGCTCAATCCGGTTGGCGCTCGAAAGCGTCGACTACAAGCTTGAGCAGGCTGCCCGCACATTAGGGGCGAGCCCGCTTAAGGTGTTTTTCACTATCACCTTACCGCTGACGTTGCCGGGTGTGTTAACGGGGGCCATTTTGGCGTTTGCCCGCGCGCTGGGTGAATTCGGTGCAACCATTACGTTTGTCTCTAATATTCCCGGCGAAACCCAAACTATTCCCTTGGCGATGTATTCATTTATAGAAACACCTGGCGCTGAAAATCAGGCGGCAAGATTATGTGTGATTGCGATAGTGATTGCGCTTGCATCTATTTTGGCTTCTGAATGGCTGTCTCGCGCAGCAAGACAGCGATTGGAGGCGAGATGATAGAGATTGATGTAAAGCAAAAGCTGGGTGATCTTGATATGGATATCCAGCTTCAGTTACCTATGCAAGGTATTACGGCTATTTTCGGCCGTTCAGGTGCGGGTAAGACGTCATTGATCAACGTGTTGAGCGGACTAGCAACGCCTGATTCAGGCTCTATCTCTCTTGGCCAACATGTTCTTTATAACCAGCAGGCAGGGATCAATTTGCCGCCCGAGAAGCGTCGAATCGGATATGTGTTTCAAGATGCTAGGCTTTTTCCTCACTATACAGTGGCTGGTAATCTAAATTACGGCTGTAAGACGGAAGATGCTGAGCAGCTCCATTCAGTGACTCAGTTGTTGGGGATTGAACATTTACTCAAGCGTTATCCTGCCTCTTTGTCTGGAGGGGAAAAGCAGAGGGTGGCGATTGGCCGGGCATTGCTTTCAAATCCTTCAATGCTGCTGATGGATGAGCCTCTCGCTTCGCTTGATTTGCCTCGAAAGCAGGAACTGATGCCTTATTTAGAGCGATTGGCAAAAGAGGTGAAGATGCCGATTGTCTATGTCACTCACAGTCTCGATGAGATCCTTCGACTCGCTGATCATATGGCGATGATCCACCAAGGTAAGGTGGTGGTGTCAGGGCATATCAATAGTGTTTGGGGCTCGCCGGAGATGAGGCCTTGGTTGCCGGCTAAGGAACAAAGCTCACTGATCAGTGCTCGGGTTAATCATCATCACCCTCATTACGCGCTGACTCAGGTAATGCTCAATCATGATGCTTACCTCTGGGTTAATCGTCTGCAAAGTGTGCGCGGTGAATGGGTAAGGGTGCGTGTGCACTCAAATGATGTGTCACTGACCAAGGTGAGGTCGGAGCAAACCAGTATTCGAAACATACTGGCGGCAAAGGTCGATAAGATTCACCCTGTCGACGAGCAAGAGCGTATCGAAGTACGGTTGAGAGTGGGGGAGGCGCAATTGTGGGCCAATATCACCAAGTGGGCAGCTGATGAGCTAAACCTTTCTGTTGGAGATAAAGTCTTCGCCCAAATTAAAGGTGTTAGTGTGACACAAGAAGATTTAGCTGCGATGTGATTTAGAAATTGAATAAAGTACCAATATATATTGGTACTTTTTTTACTTTTTAAGAGGAAGATCAAGTATATAAAAATTATAAGTAAAACAAACATGACTTTATAATTTTAATTAATTCTACTTACTGACTTGTTTTTCGGGATTAAATATCATGGCTTTGTCAAATATGACACTAAAGCTAGGCATGGCAGTTTGTTTTGACTAACATCAAAGTATCCTTCCTTATAAAACAAATATAGCTCTTAAATTCATGGCTTTATATAAGGCAACCTTGCATTTTTATCGTGTTTTCTTTGTTAATTGTTTGTCAGGTTGAAGCGAATATCAGCGTTGCATATTGAATGATTAAGCGGGGAGTCAGTATAGTATGTTTCGTAAAAAGCGAGTAGCAAATTAAATTATAGTGTTTTCTTAGGCTAAATAAGTACTAGCTTAATGGGTTTATTGTGCCTAATAAAACATACCAAATATAGAAACAAGGTCTGTTATGAAAGTTTTACCCTTATTCGTATTATCATCGTTGTTGTTAGTTGGTTGTGGTTCAGGTGGTTCAAGTTCATCATCTTCATCTGGAACAGATAACTCAGGTAATCCAGTAACCCTGCCTGAAGATGAGGGAAACCTTAACCCTGGTGATGATAACAACACAGGCGGCGGTAATGATAACAATAACGGTGATGATCAGGGAAATACTGACCCAGAGCCAGGTCCAGGTGATACTTTTGCAGAGCAGATGTTGTTCGCTGTGAACCAAGCGCGCTCACAAGAGCAAAACTGTGGTGGTCAAATCATGCCGGCAGTGCCAGCCCTGACATGGGACTATGATTTGGAGTCAGCTGCATTCTCTCATTCAAGTGACATGGCCAACAATAACTTTATGAGCCATACCGGTTCAGATGGCAGTTCGCCACAAGACCGTATTGAAGCAACAGGTTACTCATGGTCAACATGGGCAGAGAATGTTGCTGCCGGACAGAAAGACATAAATGCTGTAATGACGTCGTGGATGAACAGTCCTGGCCACTGTAAAAACATCATGAACGGTAGCGTTACTGAAATGGGCGCGTCATATGTTGAGAACTCTTCAACACAGTACGGTATTTACTGGACTCAAGTTTTTGCTAAGCCTCGTTAATTCAAAAATGAATCTATGATGGAATGCGCTATTAGCTGTCTACATTAATAGTTTTCTAGATTAATAGCCTTCTAGATTAATAGCCGCCTACATTGGCGGCTTTCTATTATTCCGTTTTGTATAAACGAGATTTCTTAAGCTCTACATTGTTAGATTTTTTCTATGTTAAATGGCTTTGTTAAATAGCTTCGATAATAGCAATATTTCCATCACTGAAGTAATGATTGGATTTAGAAAAGGCGACGGGTTCTCCAAGTCTTTTTAATTGGGCCTTCCACCCTAATTTTTTAGCATTTTTCATTAGTGTATCGCGCTCATTATCGATATCAGGATCGATGCCATGCAGTACGGTGATTAAACCTTTGTAATGGGCTAGTTTGAGTCTGTCGTCATAGCTTATGGATGCAAGCCAGATATCTTGATTCGTTTGCAGCGATTTACCTGCAAACCACCATCGAATATGCCTTCGGTTAATCAAATCCCCTTCGATTTGGTAGGCCAGTAATTGCGGTTGCTGATTCCAATACAAATCTGAAATTGGCGGTTGTTGCTCTGCAATTAACTCAAGGTACTGAGATAAATCCAATTTATCGCGGGAAAAGGTTTTATTTTCAACCCAGCCTAACTCTGTCATCAACGCGCTAGGATGAGCCCCATGCAGGATGATATTGATCGGCTGTGCTTTGTAGACAGGCGATAACCCTGGGTAAACAGAGTAATCGAGCTTTTGCAGCGAAACATTTTCCATCGTTGTTGCTTGGTTTGTACCGGCTTGCGCCTTAGAGATCCATTCAATGCTATAGGCTTCACTGTGGAAGAAATGGTAGTAGTTGGCTGTTGTCAGCGCCATTATCCAGCAGCTAGCCATAAGGAACCACTTTCTCCAGCGATAGACCCGGTAAATGATCACAGAGGCAATCAGTGATATCAGGCTGGCGGTAAGTAGCAAACTATGTTCTTGGAAGAATAGCCCGACAGTCTGCCAGCTAGGCAGTACCTCAATCCCTTTGCCGATAAAGAAACCAGCCAGCGTAAATTGACCGACGCCCAGCATTAAACCTATAGAGGAGTAGAGGGTGAAGGTTGTCCAGCGCATGGCATAGCTGCCTGCGAGAAAAGGCATTATCCAAGCAACAGGACCCAATAAACGTGAGGCCGTTACAATCCACGGGCCCTTTTTATGTAGGATCAAACGTGTCTTGGCGATTGGACGTTTGGTTTTACTGAACTTACGCACTAACCAGCGACGCCCCTGCGGGCCGCAACGGCGACCAATGAAGAAACTCAATTGATCGCCGACAAACCCTCCGGCAAGAACGGCTAATAAGCCATATATCGCGCCACTACTAAGCAAATACCCGGCCGCGAGTAAGAATGGCTCACCAGGGAAAAACAGGTTAGGTCCGATCAGGGCATCAAGGAAGCTCCCTCCAAAATACCACCACCAAGCAACGTCATGCATGAATTACTTTGCATCCTTGTAATGATCAAATTGATATTCCATTTCGTTGTTTCGCATTTCCCCTAAGAAGAAACGTCGGACATTGGCTTTGAGGTAAGTAAGGCCCATTTTGACGAAACCATCTTGCTCCAGACGGCGAGGGTCAAACCAAAAGCTCACAGGGATCATGCGGTAGCGCCATGTCTTGGCCGCTCTCTTTGCATAGTCGCAGTCTTCACATAGCACAATGGTCTGATCAAAACCGTCGATCTCATTGTGCGCTCGCTTGGTTGAAAACATGCATGCGCCAACAGCGGTAGGGAAGAAAAAGGACGTTGTAAACAGCCCTGCGTTGAACAGCCCATATCCCAATTTATAGCCAATAGATAAGTCTTTAGCTGCCATATAGGCACCGGCAACTTCTAGTTTGCGGTTATCCAGCTCATAGAGAGCATTGGTCAGGAATGTCGGGCTTAAGCGGACGTCGGCATCAAGGAACAACAAACGTTCGTGCTTGGCTATTTGTGCACCGGTATTTCGGCCTAGGCTAGTACCACGTTCGCCCATCTTGTGGACAGTTAGGTTTGGTAGGGCTTGTTCAAAACCTCTGGCAACCTCGCAGGTATTGTCATCACTGTTGGAATCCACAACGATAACTTCGAACTGCTGGTGGCTTTGCTTGCTGAGATCGTCCAGTAGACGGCCAATTCGTTTCTCTTCATTTAATGCGATGATCACAATGCTTACAGGTGTCATAACTTTCTCCAGTTTTTGTCTTTACTGGGGCTAGTGTGCAAGCCTGTGATTGAATTAATGCTGAGGGCTTAATTCATATTGCATTCATGTTGTTGTAATGGGGTATTTTGGCGATGGTAAAACATGGAGACCTTGTCGAGTAGCCAGTTTGGATCATCAGCCGGAAGATCGTGTCCTGCCTCGGGGTGAATCAACAATGGAATGTACCATTGCTTGGCCAAAGCTTTACTGCATGAGATATCGACCAACGCATCATTATGGCTGCCAATAAGCAAAGTTGTTGCTGTTGGTGATGATTCAAACCGAAAACGGCTGGCCGCATAGAGTTGCCGCATTGTATTCGATATTGATACTGGGTTGGTTTGACGCCATTTAACCCAATTGTCGATGACACTGGGCTGAGATTGCCGTGTGGTCATATCAAATATTAGTGATTCACGTTTTTCATCTGAGATGAAGAAAAATGTCAGGATGTTCTTGTACTGCTGCCACCTAAGTCTTTTATAGAAGGGGGAGTAGTTACTAAGGCTCGAGTTAATCAAGACTGCTGATTTTACTTCCTGCGGGTATTGTCTCATCCATTCCAAAGCAATCATGCCGCCCATAGAGATAGCGATGATATCAACACCGTCAGATGAAGACGGTGTCGGCGTATTATCTGCTTGCAAGCCTGTGGGGGAGGACGACTTATGTTTGGCGAGCTGTTTTTTTAAATCAGCGACCATGGCTGAAATGTTAGTTGGTGACTGCTCAAGAGAACGTGAGCCATTTCCTGCAATGTCTAATGCAATGATTTCACGGTGAGGAAAAGCGCTAGCCAACATGTCGGCAAATTTACCCCAATGACGTGTTTCACGAAGTAGTCCTCTTAGCAACAAAATGGGGCGATGATGAGCATCGTTAGCGGTTTGGTTCATAGTACTGCCGAGTCTGTTTTGAGGCATATTGTGGATACCAGAGTAATTGTGCTTGCTGAGCAAAGTCATCATTTTGATCGCTTTGATACCAGTGTTGATAAGAATAGGTTGCGTTCATCAGAAATTCAGTCAATGTCAAATGAGTACGGAGAACACGTTGAATTCTATGTGGTTTCATAGGATGAAACAGACCTATGCGGTCGAGTAATTGTAATGGGTTTTTCCTTACCCAGCGCCAAGAACCCATTTCTAGCGTGAGTGGGAGAAGGTGTTGCTGACGCTTGTCTGCAATGTCATATAAATAGTCCCACAAATCGCCATGGCAGGTGTAATGCTTGGTTTGGGGTTCAAACAGGTAATTTTGATGGGGAAAAGCATTAAAGAACATTTCCCTCAAATGATATAGAGCACCAATCTGCGAGATGGGTTGAAACTTGCTACGGGCATAGGGAAACCAAAGCCTATCTTTGGTTCCGAAGCCTGAGTGGCAGTCCAATGCTAGAGTGAACGGGCTGGACTCAGTTACTTTTAGTACTTCATTGGTTAATGCTTGTGCTTCGATTTCCATCGCGTTTTGCGCAATGCCTCGATACCAAGGGATATATTTGGATATGCGATGTCCACCGACAAGCCAAGCCGTGGGCTCTGTGCTCTCCACAGGGGCGTTTCTCATCAAATCAACATGATTACCATTAGAGCGGTATCGTTTTGCCATTCCAACAGGATTGAGCAAAGGCATAAAAACAAGTTTTATCCGGCTTAGCTTTTGATGAAGGGACTCATCCCAGTGTAGCCGTTGGCATAAGCTATCCAAGAGGGAGATAACGACTTGGCTGCCAATACGCTCTAAGCCGTGGACGCCGCCGACAAAAAACAAACAAGGTGAGTGTTTATCAATAGCACCTATGCTGATTTTATAGATAGGTAGTGGGATATTTTCGAGGTCGGCGTAGCTAACGACTTCTGTGGAGACATTAACGTGGCTTAGCGTCGGTAGTGAATGATTGATTAATGCTTCAAGCTGCATGAGCTCAGGTAATCTGCGGTATAGGCCTTCTTTGAGCAATGCGCTGCACTCCTTTGCCATACTATATGCGCCAAAGGTTCGATTGGCGATTAAGCATAATACCTATTTGGTATGACAAGCGAATGTCAGTTTAGGCACTGACTACTGGTTGGCAGAAGAAGGAAGCAATCGCTACAAGCTAAGCGGTGAGCATTGTAGCAATTGCGGAGTGCATTAGTGGGATTGACTGTATTTTTTTGCTGACTCTAAATGATACTCTTCAACATCGTGAACCCATTGCGGGCGGTTAATGAATCTTGCGATTAAGAAGCCCGGTAATACAAAGAGAAAAAGCGGTAATGCTTCATTTAAATACGTATTGGCTAGCACCTCTTCATGCGTTATGAAGTTTAAGGCAGCGAGAACACTAAAGATTAAGCCAAGTACTACCAGAATTGCGGAGATCACTAAGCCGATGCCTAATAAATCCCTTAAGTAAAGCCTAGAAGCATTCATATCTATTTCCTCATACAAATGATCGAAAATAAATATACGCTTATTTATGCTTGCTGTTGTGATATTGATCACATATGAGATTCGGTTAAACCATACTTATTAGTTTATTGATATAAGGCAATTTTTGAGCTTTTAGAACGTATAACGAACACCGACCTGATAACTCGTCATTGAATATTTATCAATGGTTGAATATGAAAAATTAGCTTCAATTTTCATACTGTTAGAAACGTTGAACACATTGCCCAATCGGTATTCTCTAAATGTGTCTTTGAGCTGATCGGTGCGGTATGAAGGCTCGAGCAACCATATCTCAAACGGGGTGTAGCGTAACCCTATCTCGCCACTAGCACCTGATTCGCTGTATTCCTTGCTTTTATGCCCAAAGACTTCACCTTGCTCCAGTTCAAAATGGGCGACACCCAGCGTTGTAAAAAGGGCAAGTGAAGGAGTTATAGGTTGATAGAAGCCTACCCCTGCATTTTGATGAGTTAGAGAGAATTGGTTTCGCTTTGATAGTTCGATTTTACCTGTTACATACAATCGGTGAGTGAAATTCCAACTGCCTTTTAAATAGGCTCCTGCCATACTGTCAGCGACCGTCGTACCTTCCTTGTCATGATGAAAATAGTGGGAACTTGTGAACTCATGGCTTAATCCTGTGTACTGGAAACCGCCACTAATATAATCAAACTCGGTCGTTGGTTGTTGTGCGTTTGCGAGTGGGGTAGTAAGGAGAAGTGTAAGAAGTGAAAGTGTACTTAGGTGGCTTTTCATGAGTGTATATGGCAACAAATAGATTCTGACGTCTATCATATACTTATAAAAACAATGTTCAATAAAGTAAATGAACGTTGTTCGTATGAAATTGTAACCGAAATTGTATCCAGAGCTTTAAAGGTATAGCTGACTTACAAAGCCCACTTAAAAGCATTATGGAAAAAGGCTTTGCCATCCGTTTCAATATTATGGCCGTGAGATAAGATGATTCGGTCAAAAGGCCAGGTCAGGATTTCTTGCAGCGATTGCCTTAATCTTGTTTTGTTCTGGAAAGTCCAACGCCAGTAAAGCGGCATAGCAGGGTGTTGATAGCATCCGTTGGCCAATGCCAGAGCCATGGTGAAGATATTGGTTGAAGGGCGGAACCAGGCAAGGGTGTCCCCGACGATCAAGGTATTGGAGAGCGGATCGCAAAAGATCACTTCCTCCATACGGTCGCTCCCTCTCAATAACGTTTGATATAACTGGTGCTGCCAGATTTGAGGGCTATGAGCACTGAGAGCGTCGTCAAAGGCGAGGTCTGTCCGTTTGTTCTGAAGCCCTGGTGGTGCGAAAAAATACGCTTCAGGGTAAGCGAGCCACCATTCAGACAAAAACAAATGGTGGTTCATGTTCGGTGTCACAATCGCTTGAATTGCACCGAGTTGGCTAAGTTCTAGTTGAAGTGCTGTGGTTAATTGGATAGGGGAGTGGATCAGCAGTTTGTCGTTCTCAAGCTTTACCACCGTCATCCTTGCACCAACAGGAATGCCATTCAGCTTGAATGGCATATCCCGAGTCCAGAGCCGATCCTTGCTCCATTCTTCCATTGTGGTCATCCTTAACCAGTTGTTCGGGGGCTTAGAAGCCCATTAACTTCAATAAATTTTCTGCTGTTTCAATGGCCTGCTGTCGGTTTGCGATATTGAGCTTTTGATATAGATTGCGAATGTGAGTTTTGATGGTCGTTGAGGCGACATCAAGCTCAGAGGCAATCTGCTCGTTGCTGTATCCGGTGTAGATCAATCCCAGTACCTGCCATTCACGTTGAGTAAGCGGGCTGGTACGGATGAGTTCAGGGACGTCTGGTAGGTTAAGCAGCTTCTCGACAAAGTTTTCATCAAAATGAACCGAACGGTTACGCTCTTTACTTGTCATTTCCCGCAACAATTGACGGGCGCGATGAAGCTCTAACTCATTTAGCGCTTTGGTATCGACCAACTCTTGGATCAGATCACAAATCTGGCTACCGTCACAAAGGAAGATACCAACCATGCCTGTACTATTGGTTAATTCAAGCGCTTGCTTCATTTGGGCTAGGGCTAAATCTCTACGCCCCTGGCGCTTACTTAGTACTGCTTGTACCACAAGGTTACGGTTCTTGTCTGTGATCAGATTGTGTTTATCGCAGCTCTCATCGAGCATATTGAAGATACTTTCAGCTCGCTCATACTCGCCAATGTTCACGCATGCACGACCAATATTTCGCCATTGAAGTTGCTGGAAATGGTTACAAGCCGCTTCAGGTTGTTCTGCATGGATTAACCACTGCTGGATGCTGTCCATGTCACCAGTTATTTGCCAGTAAAGCAAATTGGCCAGATCGGTGTTAGCACGCCAGTCGATATGGTAGATCGAACGGCTCATTAGGCTGTTGCACAGGTCAAGATAACGGCTTGCTTTGTCTTGCTCACCACGAGTAATCGCTATACGGGCCAGCATTGAATAAGCATGGAGTGATTTGGTCTCGTCATACGGTGCCAGGACTTCCAAACTTTTCAGGGCCGACTCTTCGGCTTCCTCTAAGCGGTTCCAACACCATAGGATCTGCGCGCGAAGGCGTAGCAGGAACTCGTGCAAAGGTACTTGCTGTAAGTGTTGCTCTTTGACCAGCTTGAAAGCCTGTTCAAGCAGTTCATAAGCATTCTGTACATAGCCCTGTGCCAGTAAAATTTCGGCTTGTTGAAGCAGTGCCCATAATGCCTGGTGATAGACATGGTACTGGCGCGCCATCTTTTCCGTTTGCTGCATCATAGGTAGCGCACGGCTCAGATTACCCAAGCAGTGGTGGACTTCACCGACTACAGATGTTGCAACAATTCGGCTACGGTAGGTCGTCGATGGAAGTTGTCCCAACGCTTGTTCCGACAGAATCAACGCATCGTCTGGCTTTCCTTGGTTGATTGCCACTTGAGCACGCAGGGCATTGAATTCACCTTGCAGGGCATCATTAAGTTCTATATCACGCTTTGCAAACTCGGTCTCGGTCTCCGCAATCATGTCACCTACATCGTTATACAGGTGCTGACTTTGCAGCAGCCACATGTGAAGTAGGTTCAGACGAGGCTGGCTGTAGAGCTCTTCGGCATCAATTTGATCCAAGGCATCTTGCAATAGCTTCATTTCGCCATGATGGAACATTTCCCAACCGAAATCACACAGGATATTGATCACCAGTGCTGTATCTTCGCACTTTTGCGCATGGAGCAGGGCTTGTTGCGGTGAATTTTGCTTCAGCCATGCCTTAGCTGCTAAGGCGTGTAATTCAGCCCTCTGCTGCGGGATCTGGGAGTAGCGCTGGTGGCGTAGAAACTCGGCAAAAAGGTTGTGGAAGCGGTACCAGTTACTGTCACCTTCGAGGGTATTGAGGAACAAGCCAAAACGGTTGAGTGACTCAAGTACTGCCAACGCGTCACTACGCCCTGTTAGGTCAGTCACCAATTGCGCATTGAACATATCCAATACCGAGCACTGCAATAGGAATTGCTGAGTTTCAGCGTCAAGCAGGTCAAACACTTCTTCTGCCAGGTAATCCCACAAGTGACCACGGTTGAAGTTAGCCATGGATTCAGCAGACTCAACCAGGTTGTGTGGTTTTTGCTGGGCGTGCAAAGCGATCAACTGTAGGGCTGAAGGCCAGCCTTCCACTTGATGGTGCAGTGTTCTTAGTACGTTTTCTTCGATGTTGTCACCGATACGCTTGTCGAAAAAGCGAGTGGTTTCTTCTTCATCAAAGGCCAGCAGATCATTATCAACTTCAATCAGCAAATCACGAATGCGGAGGTTCGCGGTACCAAGAGGAGGTAATGTCCGGCTGGTAACTACCAGTGTCAGGTTGTCTGGCATATGCTTAAGGAAGAAACGCAGACCATCATGAATATCATCGTTGTTGATGAGGTGGTAGTCATCTAGGACAACGTAGGTCTGCTCATGGTAATCAGCTAATTCGCCAAACAGTTCACTGAAAAGAGTAGACAGGCAAGCAAACTGACGTCGCTCAGCCATGGCTTGGGTTTTCAAGCAGGCGTTATTCGTCGCTTTGTTGATGGTTTGCAGTAAGTAATTGGCAAAGCGGAAGGTGTCATTGTCATTCTCGTCAATGTTGAACCAACCAGTATGCGGGTGCTCATTCAACCATTGGGCTGCCATGGTCGTTTTGCCATAGCCCGCAGGTGATCGAAACAGCACAAGACGATAAAACGGGGCCTGCTCTAGCGTTTCCAGCAAACGGGGACGCAGAATTGCATTATGAAGGCGTGCCGGACGAGTTAATTTAGATGGTATCCACATAGTCTTGCTATCTTATTGTAAGGTTTCAGTTCCATTGTTGCTCAGGAGCGTTGCTCTGAATGAATTATGTTATCTGAGCATTTATGCCATGTAATCCTGATTATCATTTCAAAAAATTGCAGTGAGGCATTTGATCTAGATGATAACTTTGACAGCGCATTAGGTTGAATTCAGCAAAAGATGTCAACTCATCCCTATATTTATGACACGGTTCACATATCTCTGATTTTTCACCATCTTGTATCTGTCTAATTGCACATGAAAAGGTAGTCTGTATTTGTGACTTTAAATGCATATGGATGGGCGTTTAAGTCTTTCTACACCCCAGAATTTTGCATTGTGTCACAGAAAGTGGGGGAGATTCATAACTACGCCCCTCCCACTCATCCCTACTCCTCCCCAGTTCGGGAGGATGTTAGCGCTGATAAATACAGGCAATATTGTCAGCAGTTGGAAATAATCCTAGAGCGAGATTGAACCATGCCTAAGAATGGTCAGACACAACAATTTGATAAAGCTGCTTTCCAAGCAGCAGTAGAAAAACACCTAACAACAACTTACGCATCTACAGCAGAAACAGCGACTGCACGCAGTTGGTATCTGGCAATGGGTAAAGCGCTGGCAGAAATCAGCACTGGTAACCTATTGGCCACTGAAAAGAATCTTGCTGAGCAGAAAGCTCGCAGTGTTAACTACCTTTCACTGGAATTTCTGATCGGCCGCCTAACAGGCAACAACCTAATCAGCATGGGTCTATACGAAAACGTTGCTGACGCAATGGAAGAGATGGGCCAAAACCTAACAGATCTACTAGAAGAAGAGCGTGACCCTGCACTGGGTAACGGTGGTCTAGGTCGTCTAGCGGCTTGTTTTATGGACTCACTAGCCGCTCAGGAATACCCTGCAGTAGGTTACGGCCTACATTATGAGTACGGTCTGTTCCGTCAGTCTTTTGTAGACGGTCGTCAGGTTGAAGCTCCAGATGCTTGGCGTGGTCTTGAAGGCTACCCATGGGAAGTTCTACGTCCAGAACTAACCCAAGAAGTTAGCCTATACGGTCATGTTGAATCTTACACTGATGAAAACGGTGTTGAGTGCCGTCGCTGGGTTCCGGCTATGTCTGTTGAAGGTGTGGCTTGGGACCTACCAATCGTCGGTTACGACAACAAGAGTGTTTACCCTCTTCGCCTATGGGAATGTCGTTCGAACGCGCCATTCAGCCTAGCGCGCTTCAACGACGGTGACTACGTAGGTGCACAGTACTCTGCACTAGAAGCTGGTAACGTGACTAAGGTACTTTACCCGAACGATAACCACGACCAAGGTAAAGCACTACGCCTAATGCAGCAGTACTTCCACTGTGCATGTTCGGTTGCAGACATCCTACGTCGCCACGAAGCTGCGGGTAACTCAATCGAATCACTATCTGAGTTAGAAACTATCCAGCTAAACGATACCCACCCAACTATCGCTATCCCTGAGCTAATGCGCATCCTTCTTGATGAGTACAAGCTAGGTTGGGAAAAGGCGTGGGAAATCTCTTCGAAGACTTTTGCTTACACAAACCACACATTGCTACCAGAAGCACTGGAAACGTGGAGTGAAGCATTGATCCAGCAGATGCTGCCGCGTCACATGGAGATCATCTTCGAGATCAACCACCGTTTCATGAAGCTGGTTGAGCAAACTTGGCCGGGCAACAACGAAGTGAAGCGTAAGCTTTCAATCATCCAAGAAGGTCCACAGCGCATGGTGCGCATGGCGAACCTTTGTGTTGTCAGCACTTACGCAGTAAACGGTGTAGCGGCGCTTCACTCTGAATTGGTTAAGCGTGACCTATTCCCAGAGTTCAACGAGCTATTCCCAGGTCGCTTGACTAACGTGACTAACGGTGTAACGCCACGTCGTTGGATCAAATACTGTAACCCTGGCCTTTCTGCGCTGATCAGCGAGAAAGTGGGTGATGACTGGCCTGCGAACCTTGAGAAAATTGCCGGTCTAGAGAAGTTCGCTGACGATGAAGCCTTCCAGAAGCGCTACATGGCAGTGAAGAAAGAAAACAAACAGCGCCTGGCTAATTGGGTAGAAGAAAACATGGGTATCGAGCTGGATACTGATGCTATCTTCGATATTCAAATCAAGCGCCTGCACGAGTACAAGCGTCAGCACCTGAACTTGCTGAACATTCTGGCGCTATACCACCGCCTATTGAATGACCCAACATTTGATATGCACCCACGTGTGTTCTTCTTTGGTGCGAAAGCAGCACCGGGTTACGCACTGGCGAAAGACATCATCTTTGCCATCAACAAAGTGGCTGAGAAAGTGAACAACGACCCACGTCTTGGCGGCAAGCTGAAAGTGGTATTCATTCCTGACTACCGCGTAAGCCTGGCTGAAATCCTGTTCCCAGCGGCTGATGTGTCTGAGCAGATTTCAACTGCCGGTAAAGAAGCATCAGGTACAGGTAACATGAAGTTCGCCATGAACGGTGCACTGACTATCGGTACGATGGACGGCGCAAACGTAGAGATGCGCGAAGAAGTGGGCGACGAAAACATCTTCATCTTCGGCCTACTGGTTGATGAAGTACAGAAACTGAAGCAGGAGGGTTACGACCCTTACCGTTACTACCATGCTGATAGCCTTCTACGCGCAGCACTGGATTTGTTAGAGACCGATGAGTTCACACCAGGCAACCCTGGCCAGTTGGCGGCAATTCGCCACAACCTGCTGGACGGTGGTGACCCTTACCTGGTACTGGCTGACTTTGCCGATTACGTGAAGACGCAAGAGAAAATCGATGCGGAATACCGTGACCAGAAGACATGGGCTCGCAAGGCCATTCTGAATACGGCACTGATGAGCAAATTCAGCTCAGACCGTAGTATTCGAGACTACGCTAACAATATCTGGAAACTAGAGCCGGTTTCACTATAACTGCTCTAGGCTGCAAAAAAAGTACGAATTGATATCAGCAAAACTTTAAACATCGTAGCGGCCGCAAGGCCGCTAACGGAGAGAACGATGAAAGACGATCAAGTATTAAAACAAGTCGCAGACATGGTCGGCATTGCCGATAACTATGTCAGTGCTTGGGGGGATGAGGCGCGAGTCGACAGCGATACAATCCGTCGCCTGTTGGCAGCGCTAGGTTACGACACCAAAAGTGATGAAGCTTTGCTGGAATCGGCAAACAAGAAGCTACGCCCTGATGTGCTAGCACCGGTGAAGGTGGTTCGCAGTGGTGAGCCAATGCACATTGAAATGCATTTGGGCCAAAGCGCACGTATCAGTGACTTCAGCTGGCGCTTGGAAACCGAGCAGGGTGATGTGCTGGAAGGCTGGCTACAGTCTCAGCTTGTTTCTGACGAGCGTGCAGACGGTGGTACGTTGGTTTTCGCTTTGCCGGATGATCTTGAGTGGGGTTACCACAAGCTTGAGGTGTTCCGTAAGCGTCGTAAATCTCCTTTTGAAATGACTTTGATCGTGACGCCAACTTCTTGTTTCAAGCAGGAAGACTTGCTGAACAACAAGAAGCTTTGGGGTACCAGCGTTCAGCTGTACTCAATTCGTACTAACCACAACTGGGGTATTGGTGACTTCGGCGATCTGAAACAATTGGTTGCTGACGTTGCTGCCCGTGGTGGTGACTTTGTGGGTTTGAACCCAATTCACTCATTATTCCCAGCTAACCCTGAAGGTGCGAGCCCATACAGCCCATCTTCACGTCGTTGGCTGAACCTGATGTACATTGATGTTAGCTCAGTGACTGAGTTTGCCCAGTGTGATGAAGCCCAGCAGCTTGTCGGTAGCCCAGAGTTCCAGCAACGCCTAAACGAAGCGCGTAATGCGAACTGGGTGAACTACAGTGAAGTGTCTTGTCTGAAAATGGCTGTTCTGCCTCTGTTGTTCAAAACGTTCAGTGAGCGCCATCTTGAGAAAAATACTGCGCGTGCACAGAAGTTCCTACAGTTTGTTGAAGACGGTGGTGAGAGCTTGCTTCACCAAGCGGCATTCGATGCACTACATGCTGAGCTGAAGAAAGAAGACGATAACACTTGGGGTTGGCCTGTGTTCCCTGAGCAGTACCGCCACTTCGATAATGCGGCTGTACAGACGTTTATCAAGAAAAACTACTCGCAAGTACAGCTATTCATGTACCTGCAATGGCTGGCTGATACCCAGTTGGCTGAGGTGAATGAACTAGCTGAAGAGAAGGGCATGACCATTGGTCTGTACCGTGACCTTGCAGTAGGTGTTTGTGATTCGGGCTCAGAGACGTGGGCTGATCACGGCGCATTGTGTCAGGATGTCAGTGTGGGCGCGCCGCCAGATATCCTTGGTCCACTAGGCCAGAACTGGGGTCTTCCTCCGCTAAACCCTGAAGTACTTAAAGAGCGTTCATACGAACCGTTTGTCCAGCTTCTTCGCGCCAATATGCGCAGCTGTGGCGCATTGCGTATTGACCACGTTCTTGGTCTGCTTCGCCTATGGTGGATTCCGAAAGGTGAGTCGGCGCAAAACGGTGCTTACATGTACTACCCGGTTGAAGACATGATGTCGATTCTGGCGCTTGAGAGTCATCGTTACCAGTGTACAGTTATCGGTGAAGACTTGGGTACAGTACCTGATGAAATCGTTGATAAGCTTGCGACAGCCGGTATTCACTCATACAAAGTGTTCTTCTTCGAAACAGCTGAAGACGGTGGTTTCTATTCACCGAAACACTATGCTGACCAGTCAATGTCTGCACTGTGTACGCACGATATGCCGACACTACGTGGCTTCTGGCATTGCGATGACCTTAAGATGGGTGAAGAGCTTGGCTTGTACCCGAACAAGGAACAATTGGCAGGTTTGTTCGATAGTCGTGCCGAAAGCAAACAAAAAATCCTTGATAGTTTAGCTTGGCATGGTTATCTTCCTGAAGGGGTTGGGCATGATGCTGCATATGTGCCGATGGATCAGCACTTAAGTGAAGCCATGCAACTCCACCTAGCTGCCGGCTCTAGTGCTTTGTTGAGCCTACAGTTGGAAGACTGGCTAGAAATGGACAAGCCGGTCAACATTCCGGGTACCGTTGATGAATACCCGAACTGGCGTCGTAAGCTATCGACCACTTTGGATGATATCTTCACCCGCCAGAATATTGTTGACTTGACTCGTCGTTTAACCGAAACACGAGCAGAAGCATCAAACAATAAGTAATATCAGGAGTAATGCGTTGGACACATCTACAGTGACCCGCAGTGATAAGGAATACATGCAGCTCGAGAGAGCTGCATTTTCAGACCCATTTTCATTTTTAGGCCCTCAATATCAGTCGACTGACATTGCACTTCGTGTGTACATGCCAGGTGCTGATTCTATTGAAGCAATAACTGAAAACGGTGAACGTTTTACCCTCGCACGCGAAGCTAATAGCGGTTTTGTGCTTGAGGGTAATTTCGATTTTACCACTGCACTATATCAACTTGTCGTTAACTGGCCGCAAGGCGAACAAACGATTTACGACCCTTACCAATTCCACAATCTGGTTCAATCCGGTGAAGCATTGACTGACCCATCACTGATGCACAGTGAAATGGGCGCACAGCTTGTCACTTTGAATCGAGGCAACTCTTCCATCTCCGGTGTACGTTTTCTTGTCTTTGCACCGAATGCCTCAGCAGTAAGTGTCGTTGGCCACTTTAATGCGTGGGATGGCCGTCGTCACCCAATGCAACGTCTTGATGATGGCCTATGGGGGCTATTCATTCCTGAGCTTGAGGAAGGCACCCTATATAAATTCGAGCTGAAAGACAGTGCAGGCGAGGGGCTACCTCACAAAGCCGATCCATGGGGTTATCAGTCGGAACAACACCCGTCTTTTGCCTCTAAAGTCTTCGATCAGGCGAAATATGATTGGCAAGATAGCGCCTGGCAAAACCGCCCGGTAACAGCCAAGCACCAGCAGGCGTTGTCATTCTATGAGCTGCACGCTGGTTCATGGCGCAAGAACGATCAGGGTGAGTTCCTGAACTACCGCGAGCTTGCCGATGAGCTTATCCCTTACCTGAGCGATATGGGTTACACCCACGTAGAGCTGATGCCGGTTTCTGAGCACCCGTTCTATGGTTCATGGGGTTACCAGCCAATCGGTCTGTTTGCACCAACCAGTCGTTTCGGTTCACCGGATGACTTCAAGTACTTCGTTGACCAATGTCACCAAGCTAATATTGGTGTTGTCTTGGACTGGGTTCCTGCCCACTTCCCGTCAGACGATCATGGCTTGGCGAATTTCGATGGCACGGCACTCTTTAATGACCCTGACCCACGCCGCGGTTGGCACCAGGACTGGCAGAGCTACATTTATGACTACGGTCGTGACCATGTTCGCCGCTTCCTCGTGTCGAATGCTCTGTTCTGGTTTGAGCACTACCACATTGACGGCCTGCGCGTTGATGCGGTCGCGTCAATGCTCTACTTGGATTACTCCCGTGAGCACGATCAGTGGATCCCGAACCATGAAGGCGGCAACGTAAACTTTGATGCTGTCAGCCTGCTGCGTTGGGTGAATGAAGAAGTTTACCGTCACTACCCGAATGCGATGACTATCGCTGAAGAATCAACGGCATTCCCGGGTGTAACTAAGCCAACGGATATGGGTGGTTTGGGCTTTGGCTTTAAGTGGAACATGGGTTGGATGCACGACAGCCTTTCTTATATTCAGGAAGAGCCAATCCATCGTAGTTACCATCACAACACCATTACTTTCCCTATGGTGTACGCATTCAGCGAAAACTACGTATTGTCACTTTCCCATGATGAAGTGGTTTACGGCAAAGGTTCAATGCTGGATAAAATGCCGGGTGATGAGTGGCAGAAAACCGCTAACCTACGTGCTTACATGGGTTACATGTATGGCCAGCCGGGTAAGAAGCTTAACTTCATGGGCGCTGAAATCGCCCAGAGCGCTGAGTGGAACCACGATGGACAGCTAGAGTGGCACTGGTTGCAGTACCCACGCCACAGCGGCATGCAGTCATTGGTTAAAGACTTGAACACGCTCTACACCTCAGAGCCTGCAATGCATGAGCAAGACTGTGATCCTGCTGGCTTTGAGTGGCGAGTTCAGGACGATGCCGAAAACAGTATTTTGGCCCATGAACGTATTGCGCTCAATGGTGACAAAGTGCTTGTTGTCAGCAACTTTACGCCGGTTCCGCGCCAAGGTTACTTACTTGGTGTTCCTGCAGAAGGTGAGTACGAGTTGCTTGTGAACACCGATGATGAGAAATACTGGGGTGGTAACGCACCAGTGAAGACATCTATCGCGACAGAAGAAGTGCCGAGCCATGGCTTAGCGCAGTCTATCGCAATCGATCTTCCGCCGCTGGCAACGGTGTTCTACCGCTTCAAGCGTTAATTACCCGTTAGCCTGTTACTTAAAATAAACCCATCACTGATAAAGTGGTGGGTTTTTTCTTTTTCGTCTCTTTCAAAATTGTCAAAATTTCTCCAGCTTATACTTGCTGATTTAGACACGAAATCACTTTTTACTAGAAAGCTTAATGTAAACTTCCAAAAGACAACTAAGAATTCGAGGCTAAGGGAGTTAGCAATGAATAACACGCTATTCGCGACTAAGGCTCATCGTTTCGCTGCATTATTTATGTTGATGGCCTTAAACGGGTGTTCAACCATTAATAAATATAATGGCCTTACCGCGGTTGATATCTCTATGGTTACAAATCCAGAGGTTGCGGAAGCTGGTCAATTAAGTGCAAGCAAAAACGATAAGCCCAAGCTAGCTATCGCTTTTGGTGGAGGCGCATCTCGCGGCATGATGCACCTTGGAGTTATGAAGGCATTAGAAGAAGCGGGGATCAAGGCTGATATTGTGACAGGCACATCAGTGGGCTCCATTGCTGCAGCGTTATACAGCAGCAATGAATATCTTGACGTTCAGCGTAAGATGTTTGAATTTTCTGAACATGAGATAGTCGATATCAACCTATCACGGAAAGGGTTGATAAAAGGGAAAGCATTGGCGAAGTGGGTAAATAAGCACACTGGTTATGACGATATCAGAGACCTGCCAATCACTACAGGTATTGTTGCTACCAACCTGACTCAGCAGAAGGCTGTAATGTTTACAGCAGGGGATATTGGCGAAGCTGTACAGACATCATCAAGTGTACCTGGTGTGTTTGTTCCTATTTATCACAATGAAGATATTCTTGTTGATGGAGGCGTATTGTCTCTGGTACCGGTTTATGCTGCCCGCCAACTTGGGGCCGATATTGTTATTGGGGTCGACGTATTCTGTAGCTTGCCACCACCGCTCGAATATACCGCTATTGATACTATGGCAAATACCTTCTGGTTGCAGAGCTGTATTGTGACTGAAGATGAGAACAAAAGTGCGGATATTGCTCTTTCTCCAGTATCACCTGATCCGAGCCTAGTGAATTTTGGCGGTTCATTTGAGCGAACCGCAGCCATGGAGGTTGGCTATAAAGCGATGAAGGATGCGTTACCTGAGCTCAAGGTCATGTTGGGTATGATAAATTAATTAATGCTCGTAGTTGCCTTTTTTAGCTTTGATTTGCAGGTAGCGAAAGGGTAGAAATGATTTGCTCGCGTTTTGTTTCTTTAGTGTCAGATAGTTATTTAATATAAATCAATTTGATTACTTGGAATAAATGTCACAATACGGTTTTATAAAAAGCGATAATTTGCTCGCTCAGCCTCATTTTTAACCTGAATAAAAATAATAAGTGACAATAATGACAGCGGAAAACACACATTTTGTGAATGCTTCACACCAAGGAAGGGAAGTCGAGTATTCAGCCTCTTTGAACCTGATCTCTACTACTGACCCAAGCAGTACGATTACTTATGCCAACAGCACTTTTTGCGATGTCGCTGGCTACAGTAGCGAAGAGCTGATTGATAATCCCCATAACCTAGTTAGGCATCCTGATATGCCTAAAGCGGCTTTTGCGCAACTTTGGCAGTATGTCAAAGCAGGTAAAAGCTGGATGGGGTTGGTAAAAAACAAATGTAAAGATGGCAATTACTATTGGGTTTCTGCTTTTGTTACCCCGATAGTAAACAGCAATGGTCAGGTTGTTGAATACCAATCTGTCCGTAGCCGTCCTTCTAAAGATGAAGTCAAGCGTGCGGAAGCGGCTTACCAAGCATTAAATGAGGGAAAGCAAGGTACTAGCCGTTTTCGGCTAAAGTATGGTGCTTTGCTGAATATTATTTTGGCACTTACCGTTTTAGCTGCCATGTATAACACGGTAGTGGCAACGTCTGGGATTTCGATAGCTATCTTGTTGGCAACTATCCTAGGTTTGATAGTTAGCGTTATGGCCCAGAAACGTCTGAACGAGATAACTAAACTGGCCCTTCAAGCGTATGATAATACCTTGATGGAAAAGATTTATACTGGAAAATACGACGATTACTCTGGGATAGAGCTTGCGCTTAGAATGCGGCAGGCAGAATTGCGGGCCATAGTTGGTAGGGCAAGTGAAACTTCATCAGATATTCTTTTGTCGGCTGAGGATGAATTTGCTAATACTCAACAGGTGAAAACCAATTTACAACAGCAAGCTTTGGCGACTGAGCTAGTTGGGGTAGCCATTGACCAAATGGCATCTACGGTCAAAGAAGTGGCTGAGAATGCGACTAATGCCTCTGAGATGACAGTAAAAGCGCAGCAGGTTGCTAATAGTGGGCAAATGAGGGTTGAGGAAACCATTACCTCTGTTAGCGAACTTCACAAAGAGCTTGATGATTCTAAACGAGTAATCAACGCATTATCGGAGAGCAGCCGCCAAATAGAGGGGATCCTCGATGTCATCGGCACCATTGCTGATCAAACTAACTTGCTGGCCTTAAACGCGGCTATTGAAGCGGCGCGAGCAGGGGAGGCGGGGAGAGGCTTTGCTGTCGTTGCCGATGAAGTAAGATCACTAGCGCAAAAGACGCAATCCTCAACGGGTGAAATTCACCAAATGATCGCTCAGCTTCAGGATATCGCCGGCCAAGCTGTCGCAGCTGTTGAGAGAGGCGGTGAGCAGTCTGAGCATTGTCGTCAGCAAACGCTGGCCATGGGTGAACAGCTTAAAGAGATCAATCAAGTTTTAGACTTAGTGACGGACAGCAGCCATCAGATAGCTGCAGCCGTTGAACAACAAGCGGGTGTGAGTGTTGATATTGCTGAGCATATCCAGAAGATTAATGTGCTAGGTAATGAGACTGAAAAATCGAGTGACATTTCGGTAGAAAGTACTCGTATGTTGGTAGAGCGTTTGGAAGGCCTTGAAAGATTGATGAATCAGTTCAAACGAGTGAGTTGAACGAGAAAATAATCAGCCCCCAAATTGGGGGCTGATTTTCAAATGGCAGGGCCTACTTCAAGTCAACAATATGCGGGTAGTGTTGATTGTGGTATTTCTCTCGTTTTACCATCTCCTTAAGTCCTTTCAGAGTATTGTAGGGTTGCGAGACTGATACCAAATTAATTAACCAGGCGGGAAGCTTACCGCCGGGATCTGTGAGTACCTGGTAGTGGACGTGCGTCTGTGAGCTTGTGACAGGCGTGAACACCCACTGACTCGTTAAACTTTTAACCCGAACGACTCCGTTTTTAAGCGGCAAATAGTCTGGAATACCTTCTTGCTCAAGAGTGACAACTAGTGTTTCTGGATCTTGGCTTGTTTTATTCAGTACGACCGCATCACGGTCAGCAACCGGCCATGGCGCCTTACTGAGTGTGACAGTAATGGTTTCAGAATCACTGATTCTTCTTTCAGTGTGCATTTCATCAACATTTTCGACCCACTCAATCCCCGCAGGCGTATCATCAAAGACTGCGATGATAGTACTGAGATTGGCATCGATAGTGGTCTGTGCCATGAACTCTTTAAAATCGCTGCCTGCGATTGAGCGGTTGTAGACTTGTATGCCATTCCGGTCACGGACGTTCTTCCATGCAATCTCTTCAGCGATAGCTTGCATAGAGAAACCTTGAAAGCTGATGAGACAAATTAATACCTTCAGGAACCTTTTCATCACTCTACTACACGCCCTTTCCATGAAATTGATTTTTGCTTTGCTAGGCGGTAGGAGTTCACTATCAACATTCCCTGTAAAGTAATGCCGAATGGAACCAACAAGGCATAGATAACAGGCACAGATAGTTCAGCCACAAGAACAGCATAAGTGATTAGTAACACTACCTGCATGAGTAGATTTACCCCCAATGTGATCATTGCGAGTTGAGAAGGATCGCTACTGTAGGATAGCCACGAAAGGATGAGTAAAACGGGGGTAGACCACGCAATAAACACCGATTTAGCCAATAAACCAGTGGCATTTGCAAAGTGATTGGTTTCAACAATCCGGCTCATGTTTTTAGAAAAACCGTGCCAGATCTCCTCTGCGTTGGTATACATTCTTGTACTCATTAAGTCGTCGGCAAATGCCCAAAAAATCTTGAAGCCTCTTTGTTTCATTGCTTTAGCAAAGGCGAGATCTTCAGATATTTCAGAGGCAACCACAGTATGACCGTTCACAGACTGATATGCACTGGTCTTAAATAGCATTGCCTGTCCATTCGCAATCGCTTCTTCTTTACTTGGGTCGTTAGACTCATGGAACTTCATAAACGAGGCTATCGAGAGAAAAAGACCAGGTAAAAGGGCTTTTTCAGAGCCGGAAACCATCAATTGTCTTGGGTTAAATGACAGAAGGTCTATGCCCTTGGTCAAAGTGAAGTCCATGATGCTCTTCAGCATACCTTTATCAGATTGAGTATCGGCATCAATAAAGAAAATGTATTCACCTGTAGCTTGAAGGGCGCCAGCCATACAGGCATTACTTTTACCGATCCAGCCTTTAGGTAGAGGTCGACCGCTAATGCAGCGAGCTGTAAAGTGGCTCTTTGACATTAATTGCTCTGCAATTTGGCGGGTGTTATCTTCTGAAAAGTCATCGACAACAATGACTTCTAATTTTTCTTTCGGGTAGTCTTGCTCAAGGATGCTACCTAATGAATTGGCTATATTCTGCTCTTCATTTCGAGCCGGAATGATAACAGTAACTTTAGGCCAATCTTGACGTGTATGCTGTCCGCATTTTATGTGTACCCGGTGATAGGCCAGTATGCCTAGCTTGATTAAAAAAGCAGTAACCACAAAAAGCGAAAGGATGGTTAACCCCAGTAAAGCCATAAATGAAACCTGTTTGCTAAATAATATTTTGACCAACTCATAAGAATAAAGGTTGATGCTGAACTTCAATTGACTGGTGTATAATTAATTTGAAAATAATTACCGGATAATTATGCATAACGATAGTGAAATTCTCGGTGAGGTAATCATACCTTTTTGAAAATTAGTACTTTATTTCAAATTTAAACCTGTACATGTTAAATAATGCGTTTAATTGATTTGTGTTCAATTAAGTATTGGTTAAGTATCAGAATGTCATTATTTACTCGTGAAAAACTAACCATGGACGGTGTATTAATTGCTAATTGAGATAATATTTTGAAAACACAAGCTTTACTGCTATCGACCCTTTTTATTGCACCTCTGAGTTTTGGTCAGGATTCATTCTTCCCTATATGGGGTGATGAAGCAGAAAAGCGTGGTTACACACTTCCAAAACCATATGGCTTATCTTTGTCATATATGGATATGAGTAATCCAATTACGGTTAATAGTATCAACCTAACTGGCCATCCAGTATTAGATGCAATAGATGTTGATGCTAATCATGCTGATTTTAAAGGTTCGAACATTACATTACGTGGTGATGTATGGATCTTACCTTTTATGAACGTATACGGGATCCTTGGTTATACACAAGGTACCAGTAAAGCAAAAATCAACTCAGTCAGTTGTGATAGCGCATCGGTACCGGCATTTGGTGATAAAATTTTATGTGGGTTAATTAACGCTGCAGGTGGGAACTTACCTGACAATGCCATGTTCGAGCTGGATATGGATGGTGGTACCTATGGTATTGGTACAACTATAGCGGGTGGAGTAGGTAATTGGTTTGCCCTAGTAGACATGAACTACACCTATACGGACATTTCGGCGATAGACGGTAACATTAAAACATTCGTTGCAGCTCCTCGTGTTGGCCATCGCTGGGAATATGATGGTGGCAGAGAGTTAAGAGTATTTGTAGGCGCGATGTATCAAGATGTTCAACAATATTTATCAGGCGACTTAAAAAGCCTGGGTTTACCGCCAGCATTGGATAGTATTATTGACGACTTAGCACCAGACGGAAAGTTTGAGGTAAGCCAAAGCTCTGATGATAAATGGAATGGTGTTGCAGGTTTTCAGTATGCATTTAACCGAGAATGGGAAGTCATGATGGAGGCTGGCTTTGGTTCTCGTGAAACAATGTTTGTAGCAGTCAGCCGTCGATTTTAATTCAAACACATGAATTAACGTTAGGTATTCCGAATAAAAAAAACGATGAGGAGAGCCTCATCGTTTTTTGTTTAATCGAATTAGTTTTATTTAAACTCTGCTTTTCGCATACGGTTTAATACAGCCATCACCTCAATGACGCGCGGTTTGGCAATATCGCCGTAGTTTGGCATCGTTCGGAACCACTCATCACTTGCCAGCATTTGGCTGAATGCTTTGCTTGGTGCTTTTTCCCAGCCTTTGCCTTGTGCAATTCGGAACCACAACCAGCCGATAGCATGCAGCTGGCTTGAATCTGCGACCTGCTCCAAGGCTTGTAGATCGATGAACTCACGACCAAAACGCATAGAAGTTTTGTCTTTCACCTGAATTCGGAACTTACCATCTTCAAGCTGTGCCTTTAGACCTGCACGGTTAAGTTTGCGGGTGCGAGGACGAGTGATCTCTGTGCTGCCTTCAAGCTGACGTCGAGTAGGGTGCGAAGCAACAACTTCTTTGGCTTTGTCTGTAACATCCAGAGCCTGGTAGTTATGCATTTGAATCACAGTGTCAGCAACATCCAGATAGTCACCAGAGCCGCCCATTACCAGCAGCACTGAAACATCTAGCTGATCACGCAGTAGCGAAATACGATCAACAAGTGGCGTAATTGGCTCATCATTTTTAGCGATCAGTGCCTGCATACGCTCATCACGGATCATGAAGTTAGATGCCGAAGTATCTTCATCGATCAGCAATGCATTTGAACCCGATTCGATGGACTCTTGAAGCCATGAAGCCTGTGATGTCGAACCTGAAGCATTCTGGGTAGAGAACATGCTAGTGTCTTTACCCATAGGCAGGTTGCTAATGTATGGGGTCAGGTCGACATTGTGGACGCAGCGACCGTCTTCAGCACGGATCTTTGAGGCAGATTCATCACTAACGATGTATTCACGGCCATCACCTGGAATATGGTCATAGACTGAGTTTTCGATAGCGTTCAGCAGCGTTGATTTACCATGGAAGCCGCCACCCACAATCATGGTGATGCCCTTAGGCACACCCATACCACGGATTTTACCTCGGTGAGGTGCTTCAAGCTCTACGGCTAGGCTCTCTGGGCTGACAAATGGGATAGCATCAGCCATAGGTAGATCACTGTTACCTGCTAGGCGAGGAAGTACGCTGTCATCAGCAACAAAGGCCATTAAGCCTTTATCAGCCAACTGCTTACGTAGAGCAACCTGATCTTCAACTGTTTCACAGTGGCGTTTTAGTTCATCCATCGGCAGCTCACGTGCAATCGTAGCGCGACGGATGATCTTTGGCATGGTGAATGTCAGTAGGTTTGCTGTTTTCTTAGCAATAATGGTACGGCCGTCTGATGGTAGGTTCACACGGAAGCGAAGCTCTAGCGCATCGTCATCAAACACAACAGCGGTACGATCCAATACAGCTTGGCCCGGACGGTCAATTTGGATCTCATTGATTTGCTGTGCCAGTTCAGCAAAATGACGGGCGATAAAGTCGCGGGCTGCTCGCTGGTAAACAGGAGACTGTTCTTTTAACCACTCAAGGTCGGTCAACGACCATTTACGGCGAGCGCGTACCCGTGATGCTGGCGCAAATGGGTCTGATTGAGTGATATCAATGAAGAAATCGAAGTCAACGAAATGGTATTCACCACGCAGGCTGGAGTAGCTGCGGTAATTATGACGGTCAATTTTATGTAGTTTTGCTTCGAGTAATTGCATGTCGCCTCGATACCTTCGTTAGAAATTCCGGGGGCAGGATTCTACACTAAACGCCTTGAATAAGCATACAAACTTTGACGTTAAGGGCTTTTTTTCTTCAATAGGAAGCTCTAAGAAAGCCTGACCCTCTACCATGGTCTAATTGAGCATTTGTTGTTAATGGCTTTAAATCAGAGTGTAGATGATGAAAAAGGGAGTACACCATGCTGCAGGTATCAATGACAGTGGCTGAATATGTATTGATTTTGGCTGGCTTAATCTTAGTCGGTAACGGGATCATTTTATATGGCCGCCGCACCAGTGATTGGACGGGTGTATTGAAGATGTTTTACAACCGTATCGGTATGTCGGCCGCAGAGTTCAAATGGTATCGGCTGGGTGTTGCTGCATTGGTACTGGGTGTGATTGTCAGGATCGTTAACTTAACTTTCTGGCCTGCCTAGACAGAGTAAAGTTGTGGGCAATAGAGAGTGATTGCCCACTAGTACGTCAAATTATGCGAAGAAATGATTTGAATGTCATTTTCTCGGTTTCGGCAGTGTAATAGAAGCTCTCAATCCGCCAAGCTGGCTTCTGCTAAGGGTTAGCTCACCGCGATAACTATGTGCGAGCTCGTTCACTATATTCAGCCCTAAGCCCGTACCTGGTGTCGTCTCATCGAGCCTGACTCCACGCTTGAGGGCACTTTGGTAAGCATCATCTTCAATACCGGGACCATCATCTTCAATCGCTAGCACAACAGTGTCATTAGTTTGTTCAAGCTGGTGGACCCGAATAAGGCTTTTTGCCCACTTGTAACTGTTCTCAATCAAGTTACCGATGATCTCATCGAGATCGCGTTTCTCAATAGCCACATATAAATCGCTGTCTAGTTCGTTAACAAGCACAACACCGCGATTTGCGTAGACTTTATCCATCGCCATGGAAATAGCATCAACACGGGGTGATGGTGCCGTCTTAGCGGACAAGATGTTTGTTGCCCCTGCCATTCTTGCACGACCAAGATGATAGTCTATATGTTGTTGTAATTGCTGAAGTGAAGGCTGAAGACGAGATTGGTCATGCTCATTTAAGTGGGCAACCTCGTTATTCAATACCGCTATTGGTGTCTTAAGTGCATGTGACAAGTTGCCTGCGTGATTACGGGCCCGCTCCAAGATTTCTTGATAGTGAAAAAGAAGGGCATTCAAATCGTCGACTACAGGGCGTATTTCTGCTGGATAAACCCCACTCAACTCAGACGTTTCGCCTTCACGAACTTGTTTGAGGTTTTTCTGCAGCCGGCGAAGGGGCCATAAAGACCAGCTAACTTGAAGCCAAATCAAACAAAGTATGCCGCCTGCCATGATTAGCAGAATTAACCAAAGGCCGCTGGTGAGTTGAGTCAGGGTCTTTAGCAAACGCTCCTGGCTTATTGCAACGGTCAGGGTGACAGGATCATCGAGATCAGGAAGCAGGATATCCCGCGTTAAAACAATCAAAGATTGTTTGTCAGGCCCCACAAAGCCAGACTCTTCATCCCCTGAAATACGGGTGTCCCATAACGAACGAGAACGAAGCTCTGTATCTGCCACATTCAGGCTCCAGTATAGGCCACTATAAGGTTGCTGGAAGCGGGGGTTAGATAAAGGTTTGGGCGTAATTATATTGCCGTCACTGTCTGTATCAATTTGGGCCGTTAATTCGTCTAGGTAGATATATAGCTGGTGTTTTTCCTGATCCACAAGATATGTTTTGATAAAGAATGGCATCAGGTAACCGGCAGCAAGAGTAATGCCCAATAACCAAACAGCCGCAGCAATAAGCAAGCGGCTGCGCAGGCTAGGTAGAGGTGTCTGTGGTGCTCTAATCTGCATTGATACGGTATCCAAGCCCTCTAACTGTTTTAATGACATCTCCACCGATCTTACGTCGAATACGGCCGATGAACACTTCAATGGTGTTGGAGTCACGGTCAAAGTCTTGCTTGTAAATATGCTCAACCAATTCAGTACGGGAGATAACTTTATCGGCATTGTGCATCATGTAGGAGAGCACTTTGAATTCAAGCGCGGTGAGATCGATACTTTCACCGTTGTGCATCACCTTCGAGGTACGGGTATCTAAGCTCAATCCTCCGATTTGAATAACAGGTGAAGCGTTGCCGGTTGAGCGTCGAACTTGAGCTCGTAGTCGGGCAACAAGTTCAATCATTTGGAACGGTTTAGTTAGATAGTCATCAGCACCGGCGTTAAGTCCTTCTACGCGTTGGGTTAGTTCATTACGGGCACTAAGGATAATGACTGGGCAAGTGACATTTTCATCGCGGATGCCTTTCAAAACGGTAAGGCCATCTAGTTTTGGTAAACCCAAATCGAGGACGATGCCATCCCAAGGTTCAGAGGTCGCACGATATAAGGCATCAATGCCATCACAGGAAAGCTCGGCTACCCAGCCGCTTTGTTCTAAACCTTCAACAATCTGTTCGCCCAAGGCTTGTTCATCTTCAACGACGAGTATTTTCATTGTTCTACCTTGATAATCTTTTCAAGACCCCGGCCTTTTATCTCAAGAATGGTCAACGTCTGGGCGTCATACTCCACTTTGACAATATTATTGTTGGGGTCAATAAGCTTTAATTCATAGATCCAAATGTCATCGTCTTCTTCAAGTTCGACGTGGATTATACGGCCATGGAGTTGTTCGCTGACTTTGGATTTTAAAGATGAGAAAGGCTGTACCAGCCCCTGTTGAACAGCTCGCATGACATCGTCGTGATCTTCTTCAATTTCCAGTTCAACGTTTGCAAGCGCTGAAGAAGCAACGAAGAGAAGAGACAAAAGGGTTATGTATTTGCTTTTTCTATTCATACATTGAATTGTAACTGATTGTACGTGAACCGAAAATGAATATAGCGGATTGATTTTACATTGTATGTGCCAAGGCCAACAAAATGTTTTGAATTTCTTGAATATTACAAGGAAACGGTCGTTATAGGTAAAAATGCCCCACTGAGAATATCTATCCATACAAGCATGATATTCATTGAATAAACTGAGAGTTTTTAGTGGTAGATCATGAATTTAATTCGTGCCACACACTATAATCGCACCAATTTTGTTTCGAGATAAAGGGAAGTCATGCAGTTATCCTTAAAAACAAAACTTTTACTGTCGAGTTTTGTCGCTATTTCTATTACCGCCATTGCCTTGGGCGGTTTCTCCTATCAGTCAATGAAAAACCAAGCATGGCAGTCGATTGAAAGTGAAAGTCGTAATACATCGGTTGCTGTGACAAAAGGTATTGGTGATTGGCTTGAAAACAAACAAGCGGCTGTGGAAGCTGTGGTATCAACGATGGCAACCAATAACACGCCAGATATCGTTGAGCATTTAAAGCAAATGCATATTTCTGGTGATTTTAGCCTGAGTTTTTACGGAAACCAGCAAGGTGATATGCATCGCCAAGATCCGTCTTTGAATCGCGCGGGCTATGACCCTCGTGAAAGGGGATGGTACAAAGAAGCGTCAGCAGCTAGAGCAGCGGTTGTGACGGCACCTTACATGAGCCATACCATGCAAACCCTGGTTGTGACTTTGGCTGAGCCAGTGATGCAGGCAGGACAATTGCAAGGTGTGGTTGGTGCGGATTTAGCACTTGGCGATTTGATGCGTGATGTATTGAATATCCCGGTGTTGGGTGACGGCTACGCCATGTTGCTGGATATGGGTAATCAGGTTGTGGTTGCTCACCCAAATGAAGACATGCAGCTTAAGCCTATTTCAGAATTGGGTCTGAACGTACAGTTGCTCCGTAACGAGATGCATCGCAATGGCTTTTTCCTGAGTGACTTTGATGGTCGTGAGCGTGCAGTGGCTATTCACGATGTGCCAAATTCAGGTTGGGCGTTGGTCCTGGTGATGGATAAGTCAGTGCTTGAAGCGCCAATCCGTGACATGCTTTTCGATGAGCTGCTGATCGGTTTGGTTATTCTTGTTGTTGTTTGTGGTTTGATTAGCTTGTTGCTGACAAAACAATTGAGTGAACTGAAAAAAGTATCTGCTGCATTAGCGGATATTGCGCATGGGGAAGGTGATCTGACTGCCCGTATTCCGGTGAACAGCCAAGATGAAGTCGGACAGTTGGCAGATAACTTCAACCAATTTGTTTCTCATCAGCACGTGATGGCAACAAAACTACGAGATATTGCGATTGAACTGAACCGCAATGCAGCTGATGCTGCCACGGCGTCTACTCAGCGTAGCCACAATATTCGCCAGCAGCAGGATGAAATTACCATGGTTGCCACCGCTGTCACCGAGATGGCGAGTGCTACCCAAGAAATCGCAGGGAATGCCGAGAACACGGCGAAGACGGCTGAACAAGCCGTTACCTTGGCTGGTAGCGGCCACCGCCAAGTCGGGCAAAGTCAGCAGTCTATCGGTAATTTAGCCAATGAAGTCACGAATGCTGCATCCATTATTGAAGACCTTAATGAGCACGCCCTGAAGATCAGCACCATTCTATCGACTATTCGTGATATTGCGGAGCAGACTAACCTTCTTGCGCTCAATGCGGCTATTGAAGCGGCACGTGCTGGAGAGCAAGGACGTGGTTTTGCTGTCGTAGCTGATGAGGTCCGTGTACTTTCGCAGCGTACACATACCTCAACGGAAGAAATTCAAACCATGATCGAGACACTTCAGTCGACGACGCATAATGCCGTGACGGTGATGAATGATAGTCATCAGCTTGCGGATACTAGCGTACAGGATGTTGATGCCGCAGGTGAAAGTATTAACAGTATTGCGAGTGAAATTAATGTGATTAGCGATATGGCGACGCAGATTGCTTCTGCTGCCGAAGAGCAATCGAGTGTGACGGCTGAAATTAGTCGCAATACGGAAGGGGTGCAGGAAGTGGCAAACCAAATGGCTCAAGAAGCCATGGAAGCTGCTCGACAAGCTGAGTCCTTAAAAGAGTTAGCGGGGCAACTAGAGAAAGAAGTCCAGCGCTACAAGCTTTAAGCCTTCTTGTAAATGACTCATAAAATGAAAGCCCCCGCAAATGCGGGGGCTAGTTTTATCTGAAGATAATGGATTTTACTCTTCCCATTGTACAAGCTGATCTTTCGGCCAGTTAGCACCAACATCATGGTACTTCTTCTCAAGCAGGTGGCGCTTGATCTTGAGGGTTGGTGTCAGGACACCGTTCTCAATACTCCAAGGGTCTTTAATCATCAGCACACCTCTAATCTTGGCGTGGGACTCAAGCTCCATGTTCAGCGTATCGATGACTCTCTGTGCGGTACGTGCGTAACGTTCACGATCAAAGTTAGGGAAATCATGAGGTACGGCAAGCAAGATTGGTGCTGGCATGCCCGAGCCGACAACACACATCATTTCGATATTGGCTAGCTCGAAGATACGCTTCTCAATTGGTACAGGAGAAACAAACTTACCTTTGGCAGTTTTGAAAGTATCGTTCTTACGACCTTGGATAGTCAGGTAACCATCCTCATCCATAAAGCCGATGTCCCCAGTGTGAAGCCAACCTTCCTCATCGAACATCTCTTTGGTCGCATCGTCGTTTTTGTAATAGCCTGAGAAGAGACCCATGCCTCGAACCAAAATCTCTTCATCAGCGGAAATTTTTATTTCAACGCCTGGTCCAGCATTACCTACCGTACCGATTTTATCGCTGCGGAATGGGTGGTTTAGCGTGCTGTAGGCAAAGCTTTCAGTCATCCCCCAAGCTTCGGTAATGTTCAGTCCGATATTTTCGTACCAACGAAGCAGGGCTGGTGAAACTGGTGCCGAGCCACAACCTAAAACACGTGCCTTGTTGAGGCCAAGGCCATCGGCCAGTTTGCGCTTGATGACACCTGAAATGAATGGAATTTTAAGCAGCAGGTTAAGTTTTGCTTGCGGCAGTTTTTCCAGAATTCGTTGCTGGAATAGTGTCCATAAACGCGGGACCGAGATAAACAAGGTAGGGCGATGCATTTTGACATCGTCGATAAAGGTATCAAGTGACTCTGGGAACGCGACCTGTATACCTGACATTACTGAAGAGCCAAAGATATAAACGCGTTCGGTAATATGCGCGAGAGGCAAGTAAGAGAACAGACGTTCACCTTCCTGCATGCCAATGTGGTCAACTAGGCGCTGAGCAGCCCAGGCAAATGAGCCATAACTTAGCATGGCACCTTTTGGTAAGCCTGATGTACCTGAGGTATATACAATGGACATCAAATCATCTTGCTGATGGTTTGGACGCTC
The DNA here is from genome assembly GCF_056158405.1 of Photobacterium sp. AWH4_225. Classification (NCBI taxonomy): domain Bacteria; kingdom Pseudomonadati; phylum Pseudomonadota; class Gammaproteobacteria; order Vibrionales; family Vibrionaceae; genus Photobacterium; species Photobacterium sp. AWH4_225. The sequence continues at coordinate 2,291,346 of NZ_JBSWTF010000004.1, forward strand.
TTCAGAAGGTTCATGCTGTGAAAGCAAGGTATTGAAGTCGTGGTCACACTTTGGTGCCGATGGGTAGTTGAAGGCAATGGAAAGGATCTCAGGATGCTTTTCCATTACCGACAGTGCCGCTTTGCTATCGTCTAACTTACCGACCAAGACTGCTTTTGATTCACTGTGCGTGAGGCAGTGCTCAATGGTTTCAGCGCCAGCGGTTGGGAAAATAGGTACGCTAATGTAGCTACCTAGCATCAAAGCCAAATCGGTAATAAACCATTCAGCACAGTTTTTAGACATTAGGGCGATGCGGTCACCGGGTTGGAAGCCTTGAGAACGGAGGGCGCTGACAAGTCTTAGTGCCTTGTCTGCTACCTCTGCATAAGTAAAATCAACGAATTGACGATTGATGATCTGGCGAAGATACACATCATCTGCGCGTTCTTCTGCCCATTTGAGAATCATTTCGGTTGGCAGTGGTTGAGTCATCAGTGTATCCCTTAAGCGATCCGATTGCAGAGGTAGAGTCATACTTCGATCCTTCCGTGTTATGTTTTTGTTAAAATAATGCTATTTTCACTGTTTGGTCAAGCAGTTATTTGCCTTAAAGTTGTTACGAAAGTTCATGGAACAGACACAAAGTCGTGAAAATTAATTAGTTTTCAAAGATTAAAATAGAACAAAATTCAAACAGGTGTACAATTTTTTTACTCTTTCTGGTCTGTTCATAAATTCCTGTTTCTATTACAATAGTGCCAATTTTTTGCCATTGAGCTAGATGTTTGTTGTGTTAATGAAATGTTAAGCTGGTCGGAGATTCCAATTAATGACACTAACTAAATGGAAAGTTCTGATAAGTGCTTCATGTTTAGCAGCTCATAAATCTGATTGACGGGTTGGCTGATGACTGCAGCATTAATTTTTCATTTCATGACATTTAATGACTTGAAACTGGCAGCTAAACGGTAATATTATCGATTAACGGAATGATATCCTGTATTGTGTGACTTGTAATCTGTACAAAGTGTTACCAATGGGGATTCAATACATTTGCTTAGATGGTTACGAAGCCCGTATAGGATTTCGGCGGGTTTATGAGTGATCATTTAGAATCATAGAGTCAACGTATTATGCCGAAGCGTAGTAAAGAAGATACTGAAATTACCATCCAAACGATTATGGATGCGGTGGTGGATCAAATTTTGACGTTAGGATACGACAAAATGTCTTATACCACCTTAAGCAAGCAAACAGGGATCTCTCGTACGGGGATTAGCCACCACTTCCCTAAAAAACAAGACTTTGCGACCGCGCTGGATGGCCGTATCTTTCGGTTGTTTGTTGAAAAACTTGATCTGGATAACGGCTTGGCTGGGTTTTCTACCAGTTGGATTGCAGCGTTGAATGATGAGAAGTTCAAAGCAACACTACGCCTCTTGTTCCATCATATCGCATCATCAGAAACAACCAGCGAATTTGCCAAGCGCGGTATCGATAGACTTTATGGGCTTTGCCTTGAACGCTTTGGTGAAGAAAGCCAAAAAGAGCTCGAGTGGTTGTTGGGCAAGTCTCTTATTAGCCTAGTTCGCTAATCAAGAGCTATACCCACAAAACAGCTTCTTCGGAAGCTGTTTTTCGTTAAAAAGAGACTATTTTTAAAGAGGCGGGATATGCCTCGTACATTCGGTTTGCGAAGAGAATAATTGAAATGCTGAAATATATTATACTGGCACTCGTTGGTTTTGGGATTTACATTGGTGTGACTTATAAAGATCAAATTGAAGATCTTACCGATTCACGTTCGTTTGAAGATGTACAGGATGTATTTGAAGATGTGTCTGACAAAGCATCCGATACCGCTAGTGAGCTGAGTGATAAGTTTGAAGAATTAAAGCAATAAGCTTTGCGTCTGATATGAAATAAAAAAAGACCGGTAATCTGCCGGTCTTTTATCATCTCCGCTTAGTGAGAGGAAATGATATAGAAGTAGTAAATCATTGAAGATGCGATTAAATATACTGACCAATGATCTTCTTTATAGCGTCCAGTCGCAAGCTTTAGGAACGCGTATACCAGCATAGCGGCTGCAATACCATTGCCGGCATTGAAGCTGAATACACTCATGACAACGCAGACAAATGCTGGCAGGTATTCGGTAATATCATCGTAATTGATTTTTTTCATCGATCCCATCATGGCGATACCGATATACATTAATACGGGTGCTGTTGCGACAGTCGGGATCATGCCCGCCAGAGGAGCCAAAAATAGGGTTAAGCAGAAACAAGCGGCAGTTACCAAGGCGGTAAAACCTGTCCGGCCTCCTGACTCTACGCCAGCCGAGCTTTCAACATAGGTTGTCATTACAGGGCAAGAGAAAAGCGCACCAAACGTCGTAGCACTGGAGTCGACGTGGAAGTTTTTCTCGATCCCCGGAAGGTTACCGTCTTTATCCAAATAGCCCGCCTGTGCACCAATTCCTAGCATAGCCCCCAGGGTTGAGAAGAAGTCTGGAATGAAAAAGGCAAGTAAGAACGGTAGATACACCGGACTTAGAGCACCAATGACATCCAGCTGGAAAGTCATGTCATCGATACTTCCAGGCATACTGAAAAAGTTATCAGGAATTGAAGTAATTCCTAAAGGTAGGCTCAGAAGTGTTGTAAGAATCACAGCTAAAATGATCCCGCCTTGGATTTTCCTTGATACAAAAAACAGTACCATGAAGAAGCCCAAGATAGCCGTAATCACATCAGTAGAAGCCAATTCACCGAAAACTAATACATTCTTACGGGGATCGGCAATAACAATACCAGCCTGTTTAAAACCAAGCAGGGCAATGAAGAGGCCAATACCAACGCCAACCGAGACTTTAACACTATGTGGAATGATACGAACCACAAAGTCTCTGACACCAAGAAAAGACACTAGCATGAACAGCACGCCACTAATAAAAACAATGCCGGCAGCAATGCTCAAGGGCACATCGTTACCCAGGAGGGTGAAAGAGAAAATTGCCACACTACCAAGGCCGGGACCCAATACAAAAGGGCGATTGGTATATAGCGCCATGGCAATTGTGGTGATAACGGTCATCAAAACTGTGACTGTTAGCGCGCTCTCAAACGGGATGCCGCCTTTGCTCATCATTCCTGGTACAACGGCGACCATGTAAGCCATAGTGGCGAAGGTTGTCAGGCCCGCGATGATCTCGGTTTTTAAGCTTGTGTTGTTTCCTTTAAAGTCAAACCATTTAGCAATGCTAAGAGCTGGTTTGTCAGCTACAGTTTCCATGGATTCCCTCTACATGTCATTTTAATTTTCGTGACCTGACTCAACGTCGGTAGCTAATTTTCATTTTTGGTGCGATATCGGGTTCAGCAACTAAATTGGCTCTCAAAGTATCAAACTCGTCGACCCATTCTGTTAGCCATTGCTGTTTAACTTCAGTAGGCATCCAACAAGCTTCAATGCTGTTGATCAGCATTTGCTTCAAGCTGCTTAAGTCGAAACCGAAATCTTCAACCATCACTCTGTAACAGTTAGCGCTGGTGGTGTTGTGGATATGCCAGTCATCGGTACAAGGAATGATATTCATACCAGCTTTGGCCATAGCCCGGATCGGGTGGTGTTCACACCATTGTTGGTGTTCAGGCCACTGCTTGAAAAAGAAGGTATTCGATGGAATGACAGTAAAAGGGATCCCTTTTTCTGCATACTTTTCGGTAAGAAGTGGGTTTTCGATAATGGAATATCCGTGATCGATACGATCAACTTCGATCAACTCTATGCCTGTCTCTACGTTGCGCCAGTGGAGGCCGAATTCTGAGCAATGGGCTGTGAGCTTGTAACCATGTTTTTTGGCGATACGGTAAGCTTTCCAGAAGTTCTCTACCGGTGCATTATGTTCCTTGTAGTCAATACCAATACCAAGCACATAAGGGTGGGGGTGGGCGATCATCTCATTGACCATGTCAACCGCCTCTTCCGGCGACTTTTCGCGGTTGATGGAAGGGATTAATCGGATGATGATACCCATCTGTTGATAGGCTTCTTCAATCGCATCAATCAATGCCGAAGTAACAGCTTGATAGCTTAATTCTGTGTCTGATGGATTCCAGAAGGTCTCAATATATTTCACACCACAAGCATGGGCATCTTCTGCCACTTCTCGTAAGACCCGAGCATAATCGCAGGGCTCTTGCATAAGTTGGTAAAGAAAGGTCAGAGCTTCGATTCCCCCTTTAACGATGCCTGTCTCTTCCTGGTGCTCTCGGTAATACGCTTTGGCGTCATGCTCTGTTAATTCGACTTGGTATTTTTCAGCCAGTGACAACATGGTTTCAAGTCGTACACCGCCCAACAGGTGATAGTGGAGATCCGCTTTTGGAAAGCGGTGATAAAACTCAGAGAGTGTTATGGAAGTGGGTTTCACAGATACCTCATTACCTTAAAAAAGCGCGCAAACGTTTGCCTTGGTTGCGAGTATCTACCTGTTACAAGGTAAAGGGAAATGCAAATATTGGTATGCTAGTGCCGATTCGGCACTAGGTATTAACCTGATACCGAAATCGGCTTTAATAGACATTTAGTTTGTTGAGTGCCATGGACGATTGATTTGCCATCCATTCTGAATGCTGTGGCTGAGGTAGTCCCAAAGGCGTTGGGCATCCTGGCGTAAAGGCGCTGAATTCCGATATAAGCGTATCTGGTAAGGGAGTCTGTAATGTTCCGGTGCAATGGCGACTAATTTACCTGAATCAAGCTCTTGGCGAATCATTGTATCGGGTAACCAAGCTAAGCCTTTTCCTCTTAAAGCCATGTCTTTGTGTAGTTGGCACATTGAACTCTCAAAAACTGGGTAAGTATTGAGGGCTTCAAGTTGTGGATGGTACTGCTCTATAAGCCTTGCACTGTAAGACTCCGCACTATACCTAAGGATTGGACATTTACTCTCAAGTGGGTTGTACAACGCACTACCAGATTTATCTGGGATGGAAACCAATAAAAAGTCGCCGTGGCCAATGCACAGGTTTTGAAACGGTGGTTGAAGCAAGGATAGGACCTCGAAGCCCAATAAGAAATCGCAGTTAGACTGGGTCAACGATTCAACAGCAAAGTCGACACGTAAAATATCGATAGAAAAGTGCAAGTCGTGCTCAATAGTGATGAACTCAGTTAAGTCCAGTAAAGTCGGTGATGATAATGAATGTGGTGTCGCGATACGGATGGGGTTTGGTAATGGCCGTTCAATACCATTTAGCGCCCTAACGCCTTCCTCCATCTGTGACACCATATTCCGCGCTATAGTTCTGAACTGTCTCCCAGCTGGTGTCAGACTCACTGGCGTTGTTGTTCTATCAATGAGGGAGTGCCCGACTGCTTTTTCAAGCGCTCGGATATGACGGCCAAATGCGGGTTGTGTAATGTGTCTGGCTTCTGCTGCTCGTGAAAAATGCTGTGTTTCGGCGAGCATAAGAAAATCTTCAAGCCATTTGGTATCTAGATTCATCTGGTCTTTATTCTTTTTTCGGGTGCATAGTATGCAGTACATCCTGACTTCATTGGATGAAAAAAGCACCCGGAGGGTGCTTATTTTTTAAATGTCACATTGTGGTCTAGGCGTGTTGTAACTCGGTAATTTGGCGATTTCCGAGCGAAGATCATCTATCCGAGTGGAATGAGAAGGGTGGGTTGATAGTAACTCAGGAGGCTGATTACCTCCGGCCGCTTTCGCCATGTTCTTCCATAGGTTGATACTTTCGTATGGGTCAAAGCCTGCTTCGGCCATTAGTCTCAAACCAATGATGTCTGACTCAGATTCTTGTGCGCGGCCATAAGGCATTAGAACACCATATTGCACGCCTAGTCCTAGGCCAGCCATAGCTGCATCATGGTACTCAGTACCACCAATTGCTGTACTGGTAATCTGCATGCCCATGTTAGCAAGTTGGGTTCTAGATAGCCTTTCATTACTGTGTTGAGCAAGAACATGACCAATTTCATGACCGATCACGGTTGCCAACTGGTCTTGGTTGGTCGCGACGTTTAGTAACCCGGTATACACACCGATTTTACCACCAGGAAGGGCAAAGGCATTCACCTGCTCGCTGTCGAACACCACAACTTCCCATTGGCTGGCTGCTTGTTGACCACCCAGGCGTGTAGTTAATGCATCCGTTACACACTGAACATACTGGTTCGTTTTCTTGCTGGTATGGATTTTTTCTTGTTCTTTGAGTGCATCAAAGGACTGTGCCCCTAGTTGGGACATGTCCTGTTCAGAGAACAATAATACCTGTTGCCTGCCGGTCGGAGAGCTGCTGCAAGCAGAAAGTACTATTGTAGAGGCGATTAAGCCTGCTAAAGCAATAGGTTGAAAGCGATTCATCAAAGACTCCTTTCATTTAATGTATAAACCGCAATAGCGGAATTATACAGTTGCTGTATCATTCTCTCCAAATGAGTTTGTACGGATAACGTGATGAGTATTTGGAAAAAATCCTTCACTCTTGAAAGTTTAAATGAGACTTCGGTAAATACGCTAGTTGAACACTTGGGTATTGAGTACTCGGCGTTCGATGACAACAGCTTGTCTGCCGTAATGCCTGTTGAATCAAAAACTCACCAGCCATTGGGCATGCTTCATGGCGGCGCATCTGTCGTGCTGGCTGAAACGCTCGGTTCGCTGGCAGCTAACATGTGTGTTGATGATGGCAAATATTGCGTTGGACTTGATATCAATGCCAATCACCTTCGTGCCATGCGCAGCGGCCATGTTATCGGCACAGCGTCGCCTGTTCATTTGGGAGCCACTACTCAAGTTTGGCAAATCGATATCAAAGACCCGCGTGGTCGTATGGTGTGTACCAGTCGCTTGACGATTGCAGTAATGAAGCATAAAAAGGCGGAAAAATGACATTAGTGTTTTCGGCGGGGCGTATTATTGCGAACCAGCACGAAGTTGTGGTTCGGCTTGAAGGTGCATCCCGAGTATCATTACAAGCGACAGTGGATGACATCACACTGCTTGGTAAAGGTGCAAATGTGATCACAGCAATGGGCTCTGGTGTAAATTGGTCCCTTCGCCTTGATTCAGAGCAGCAACTTGAAGAGTTAGCTGAAATACTTGGAATTGCTATCCAATAGCGAAAAGCCTGAGCTATTTCATTGCTCGGGCTTTTTTATGAGAGCTTGAACTCATAATTGATTATGATGGCCGCAAAATTGCTTCTAAAAGGGTATGGTATACCCAGTTAAGGTTAACAATTATCTACATAAAATCATTGCCTTAACGTTAAGGGTAAAAGAAGTCAATGAGTGAAAAAGGAAGCCAGATTGAATAGATTGCAGCTAAAAAGGATTGCTGAATTTAGTTATAAAACAATGTTTCGACAGGCTCCTCAAGTCAGTGAAATTCAAGAAACATTCTATGGGTGGGTTGTTTTTCTCGCCTCGGATAACGCCAAGGTGGTGGTAAAGTTCTCTCGTGAAATAGGAAGGCTTGCAAAAGAGATCAAAGGCCTCGAACGCCTTCAGCAGGCTTTACCATGCCCGGTGCCACAGGTGCTGTACTTTGGTCGAGAGGAAGGTTACGACTTCATTATGTTGGAGTGGCTAGAGGGAATATCAGCCCACCAGATCCCGAACGATCCTATTGCGATCAAACGCTTTTCCGACGGTTACCTTGAGCTTTTGCATACCTTGCATGAAATGCATAACCCACAAGGCTTCGAACTGGATAATGGCCAGTTCGAGGCAAACTTACCTCAGGCCTTTGCGCATTGGATGGGGACTGTATACCGCTATATAGTCAGTGAAGTCTCTCCATTTACACCAGCCCAAAAACGAGCCTATGAGTCATTATGGGCAATGAAGGACGCCATATTATCCACCGCCTCTTCTGAATCCTCTTTGATCCATGATGACTGCCATGTCGGAAATATTTTGGTTGATCCCAAGTCTTTTGAAGTAACAGCCATACTTGATCCATGCGATGTTGGTTTTAAACACAGGGAAATGGATATTTTTCATCTGTTTGACGTGAGGCCAGAACTACAGCTAGCAGAGCGTTATCAGCAAGAAGTGGCATTACAACCAGGGTTCGATATACGACGCTGGTACCTAAGCTTGTGGGATGATGCAAAGCACAGCAGAAACATGGGATGGTATGATGAAGCGTGGATCCAAAATAAGCTGGTACAGTTTGAGCAAACAGCAAAAGCTGATTTTGGCTCTGTCTTACATTAAAGCTGTGAGTTAATCTTGCAATCTGGCAAATCATTTTGGATGTTGCCAACGATCGCGCATACTATGTTATATAACCTAGTTGTTAAAACGATATTTATAAGTGTTTGGTCGTATTGCGTATCTTGATGTTGTAGGGATGAATTTGATGAGAAAGTCGGCTGTATATATTGCGCTATTATTGCTTGCGGGTTGTGCTCAGCAGTCAGGGCAGAAAGCAGAGCCAACACCAGACCCTGAAATCAGCGGTGGTAATGTTGAACAACCTGTGACACCACCGGTTGTTGAGCCAGAAACACCTGTAGTGGTCCCAGTACCTATTCCAGAACCAGATCCACTGCCACAACCAGAAGTGAAGCCTGAGCCAAAGCCTCAGCCAGTAGTCACTAAAACCGATGACGGTAAGCTGATCTTAGGTAGTGAAGAGTGGTTATGGATCTCCCAAGCCCAGCAGCATATCCGCGCCAGAGTTGATGATGGTAAATCACTTTCATCGATCGGTGTTTCTAATGTTCAGGCATTTGAGCGGGATGGCAAGGATTGGGTGAAATTCAATGCTGGAGGCCAAGAGGTAGAATTACCTGTAGAACGTTGGCTGAAATCTAAACAAAGTGATTCGCGCCAAGCGGTCGTTAAGCTCAGAGCGAAGCTGGGTGAACTCAATGAGCTAACAGAATTTGCCCTGACTGCCGGCAAAGGAATTGTGCTCGGGGTGAACTTTATTCGGGATGTCGCGATTGTCGATAATAGTCGTAAGTTTGTTCAGCCTAAAGCCAAATAACGTTTGTTTATATAGCCTTTAGCAAAAATCATAGAGAAACGGCTGAGTTAACTCAGCCGCTTTTTTATGTTTTGAGGTAATGAGGTTTTGATTTTAGTTATCAGGCGTTTCTACACTGACTTCATAGCTGGTGAATTTGCGAATGTTAATTACACCAGTGTCAAAAATGAGGTACTGGCCTTTAATTCCTACTAACGTACCTTCGACGACAGGTTCTTTATCGAAGTTATGAGAAGCAATCTTTTTAGGATATTCAGAGACAGGGTACTGGATATCAACGATCTCCTCACTTAATCGTTCTACGGCGTCTTCCCCGTAGATTTCCAGTAATTCGTTTATGCGGTGCTCAATAGCCGGTAAAAGGCGTTGTGCTTCGTCTTGTAGGGCAATATCGGCATTGTCACCCTTTAGCATAGCTCGCCAATTCGTTTTATCTGCAACCAGTTCAGCCAAAGCAATTTCCGCCAGCCCGGAAATTTGACGAGTTTTGACTTTCAGAATAGGTAAAGCCTGCGTTGCCCCTTGGTCTATCCAACGGGTTGGTAATTGAGTGTGCCTGGTAATGCCCACTTTTAAACCAGAAGTGTTGGAAAGATAGACATAATGAGGAACCATACAGTTGGCATCTCCCCATTCAGGTTCTCGGCATGTCCCTTTCGCGTAATGGCAGGTTTCTGGCTTCATGATGCACATGTCACAACGTGCCAGTTTCTTCATACATGGGAAGCAGTGACCTTGAGAGTAACTCTTTTTAGTTTTCTTCCCACAAGCATCACAATAGATATTGCCTGTATGGGTAAGCTTGAGGTGCTTGCCAATCAGCGGGTTCAAAGGAAGTAACTCATCACCAACGGGGAGTTGATACTCGACGATGTCGCCGAGTTGAGATTTCATTTTGCTCAGTGTTCCTAGCATGACTTTGCTCTTTCGATGTAATTATAGATTTACCTCGAAGCCACAGTTGAAGTAGGGAGTGAGGCTAAGAGGTTGTTCGTATTGATAGTCTATACCAATAGTGCCTGAGCCTTTAGTAGAAAATCAGTGGATATAGATATGTGCTGATTTGACAAGCAATACGTTGATTGTTTGTAAATAAATGTAATCTTTGGCTGTCTGTTGTTTACATGTCTTTATGCCACGGTATCATTTCCATATGCCACTAAGCTCTCACGTGTATTCCTTGTTAAGTCGGTAACGTACACCGTGAGTGACCTTTAAATGGAATAATAACAAAGGGAAAGAAGTCATGAAAAAAGTTCTGCTTGCAGGGTGCGTAATGTTTGCAGCCAGTGTATCTGCCAGCCCATTTGAAAAGCCTGAAGATGCCATTGAATATCGTCAAGCGGCATTCACAATGATTGCGACTAACTTTGGCGATTTGGCTGAAATGGTAAAAGGACGCAAAGATTGGGATCAGCAAACCTTTAGTCAGCGCGCGCAATTTATTTCACAGCTAACTTATATGCCGGAAGAAGCCTTCAAAGTTGAAGGTACAGATAAAGGTCAAACTAAGGCTAAACCAGAAATTTGGTCTGACTGGGAAGGCTTTAGCGCTAAGTTAGATAAGTTCCAGGGTGATATGGCCAACTTGGCGAAAGTATCACTCGAAGGTGATGAGAGAGCAACTAAGCGTGCTTTCGGCGAAGCCGCCAAAAACTGTAAGTCATGCCATAGTGACTATAAATATCGCTAAAGCTTGATAAATTCGAGTGAAAATAGACATTGAAAAATGCCAGACATAAGTCTGGCATTTTTGATCAGAACAGATAAGTAACAACATCTTTGGCGAGGGTGAAATAAATGATTGCGCCAATAACTAGGAATATTACCCAGCCCCAAACACCATTGACCACTTTTGGTATAGCGCTACCGACCAGCCGTTTTTTCCCAGTTAGCATTGGCGTAATAAGGTTTTCTTTTCGTAACAAGTAAACAGCAATCGCGGTTAAGTGAAGCCCAATGGCACCCAGGATAATATTAAAATTAAGTGCATGGATTTCCGTGAGAAAACTGCTTGTTTCTCCACTGACAAGGTAAGCAAAAGGCCCTTCGGAAATAATATCGTCATTGGCAAACAGGCCAGTTGTCAGTTGGGTTGCCAGCAGGATCATGAAGGCGACGACCATGTATGCGCCTGCAGGGTTGTGACCTGCAGCATCTGAGCTTTTTTCACCACGAATATTTGCAGCTAAGTATTTGACTACAGTGATAGGTGAGCGGACAAAGCGCCGGAATTGAGCCGTTTCACTGCCAAAAACACCCCAAATCAACCGAGTTGTAATGAGTGCCAAAAGAAAATAGGCCAAGCTGAAATGCCAGTCCATTAGCCCCTCTGTACCCGTATACCATAGTCCTCCAATGGTGAGCGCTTGAAGCCAGTGATAGCCACGGATAAAACTGTCCCACACCGGGTGAAACTGGGTATGAGTCATGAGCGATTCCTTCCATGAAAAATGATGCCACTATTTTACCCTTTTGAAACAAGCTGGCTACAGTGGTTGTTGTTTCTTTTCATTTATTTACAAAGTTTTCCTAGCGTTTGGTCACGTGAGTTGCAGGGCAATAAAAAGGCCCCGGAAGGGGCCTAGAATAGAGTAAGAGTGTAGTGTGAAATCAATTAGCGATTTTCAATCCGGTTGTAGTCAAGTAACCCTGACTCGATAGGGAACATACTTTGATTGATTTCATTGAGCTTATCGCTGAACGACCAGAAGTCAGGGCTGGTACGGCGTACACCGTACTTATCCAGAAACAGTCGGTAATCTTCTTCTGACGTGATGGTGCTGATTTGTTTAGCTGCAGTATCCAAATCTGATGCTTTGAGGTGCCAGAAAGCGCGAGGATAACTACCGAGCAGCCCGCGAACTAGTGTCACATTGTCCTGAGCTGGCAAACGGTTAGACTCTTCATTGAATAAACTTGAGATGTTTTTATGGGCGCTATTGCGGATTAAAGTAAACAACTCAGCGTCTTGGTTTGGTTCTGTTGGCTCGACCATGATGAAAGTAATTTCAGGTAGTAGGCTCGCTTGCTTACCGCTCAACCGGTTCAACTTATACAGAGCAAGAGAGCCATTTTTGGCCAATTGTGATTGAGTAAAATCGTAACGATCTGGCAGTACGACTTTCAACTTCTCTTGAAGCATACCGAATAGCTCATTTTTTGGATGCTGGGTGTGAAACTTAACGCCGGTGGGTTGATCAAATTGGTTGATATCCCCCTGTAGATAGTCGCTAAGGTGTTTGTTGGAGCCTTGATACCAATAGGCAAGTTGTTCTCGTCGTACATCGGCTGGAAGCAAAGAAAGGAAGTTAGATTCACCTTCCATACGCAAGAAGTCCATATACATACGGGTTACAAGCTGGTGGCCAAAGTTTCCGTATACATCAAAGCCTGCAACCAACAGATAATGAATACGTTCAAGCAGTGAGTAGTCAATAACCCATGCAGTTTTCGGCTGGCTGCCAACGAGCCCCTTTGTAACGGTTGCACTGTCGAAATGGCGGAACACCGTTAGGCTAGCATTGTTGTTGTAGCCATCACCATCCCAAATGAGATCCGTCGTGAGATGCTCACCATTTTTAAATGCATCATTAAGAAAGGCATTTTTTGCCTTAAGGAAACGGCCTTGCTGCTTGGAGTAAGAAATCCAATTTGCAACGGGTAGCGTGTTACTCTCGTTTTCTGCTGGCAGTCTTAAATTGTCGGCCTGAGTTTCATAAAATTCGTCAACAGAAGGGGTGTTTGCCATCGCCGGGTCGACAAAGAACACCCAGAAATGGTCATTGATAACATTCAGTGCCAATTGACCTCGGCATACGGGGCCTTTTATGAAGCCCATAATGGTATTCTGGGCATTGTCTATCATAAAGCGATAGCGGCTATCGACTGGGATCTGCTTGAATGCAATCAATGGGTTGGCGGCAATGTCCGGGTGGTAGCTAGGCATAGACGTTACCATGTACTCCGGCTCGATAAACAGCGTATTGAAGCGAGTCAGCTTGGCTTTATTTAGCGCGTAAGGCATGTGGGTCTTATCGACAATGGTTTCCCTGACAGGCTGGAAACGGTAGTAGACTCGTGTTGCTCCGGGGTCGTCATAAGGGCGTCGCGTTGCGATAAGGTCGATAGGCTCACCAGGCGCTGTACGAGAACGAACGAGTTTGAAAAATGTAGGCTGTTGTTCGTCTGAAAAATAAAGATGAGAGACAAACAAATGCTCATAAATGTAACGACTGGCAAGTTGCTGCTTCAGGCTACTGCCGTTTAGGAAGGTTTCCCATTCAGCCACTTTAGTGAGTGTTGATGCGCTTGGCTGAGGTGCCGTTGCCATCAGGGCACCATTTGCCAGCCAGTCCATCAGAACTTGATTCTCTTTGTCGCTGATTTGAGGAAGGCCGTAAGGCATACCCCATTCAGGGTAATTCTGTTCATATTTAGCCATTTCTTCAATGGTAGGACACTGCTGATTGCGATCTAAAGAGAAGTCCCATTCATCATGGTCAAGGACTTTCTGCTCAGGCAGAGGGTGTGCCTGTTTCAGTTGAAGCATGCGAGCCATTACACCAGCTTGGGTATTGGCCTCTTCGGATTGGAGGCGTTCATTAAGGACTGGGTTGAATCCCTTTTCGCGCCATTCGGCAGTAGACTGTGCATCAATAAACATACGAGTGGTATTCGCGGCGAGAAGTCGGGTACCTTCATAGACCTTATCTTTGCTGGCACCACGGTCTATGCCTTCTGCGGAAGACATTTTTAACTGGCATGGTGCATCGTAACATGCATGGCAGACTACACAGCGGTTTTCAATAATTGGCTTCACAGTGTCCAAGTAGTGATTGGCTATGGGGGAGTTAGCAGCGGCTAACCTCTCCTGCGGTTGAGGCTTGCCGAACTGCTGATCAAAGTTAAGTCCAGCGTAGACAGCACAACCGGAGAAAAACAGTATCAAGGCAAACAGCCATGAACGTTTTAAATATCTGTTATTTTTAGTCATTCTGATTTTATCTTATTTTTATGCAAGCAAGCTGCAATGCGTTAAAAGCTAATGTTATGTATAAGTCTATCAAAACACTTTGGAAAAATTATTTTTGGTGTAGACATCTGTTGATAAGAAAAAGCAGCTCATTTGAGCTGCTTTCGCATGTGGTGCTATGTACCCAATTAACTTCAAGTAGCAGGACTCATCTTGAAGTTACTTGAGTATACGGCTTATTGAGTTATCGCTTGACGCTTGTAGTTAAATATTTTGGCGTCTTTCTCGCTGTTATGAACCCAAAAGATACCGACTTGATCATTTAAGACCAGATCAATAAAAGGTTGCTGGTAGAGTAGGTAGCTATAGCCAATATTTTTACCAAGAAATTGATTTTTAACTTTATTTTCAATGTAGATCGCAGTTGAAGTTTCTTCATTTACAAACTCATTAGGCTGGTATGCCCAATGGTACATGATAGGTTTGAGCTCGATAGTCGAGATAAATGGAGATTCATTCTCAACGACAGTTAAGGTTGCCGAACTGATTGACAGGGCATGGTGATACCCGGTTTTTTCTTCGGATATAAAGTTCAAATAAGAGAAGTTAAGTTTATTGTCTTCATCTTTGGTGATGTAGTGGTACACCACCTGAGAGTCAATTCCTGAGTCATCAATAAAGTTAAGGAAGACTTGAGATGTTGGCTCGCGTGCAAGTTCTGTTTGAATGATTGGGTCTTGGCGCGACAGTGGTAAGTCTTGCATGACCTGAAGTTTAAACAGTTTCCAGCCTTCATCACTGATTTGGTATGAAAAATCAGTGTAGGGTAAGCAGTGATTATTTTCATCCACACGGCACCAAGCCAGAGAATATGAGTCTTTCCCTTTGAATGCATAGAGCTTTAAGTTTGTTAAATCTGGCGCATTATCGAGCTGAATGTATGTGTCATGGAGATCATCAAGTTTTGCTTGAAGTTCGATAATTTCTTTCTCACTGGTTGAGATCAGCGTGACAGTACTATTTTGCAGCATGCTGGTACGGGTGATGTACTGCGGTTTATCTGGATATTTGTAACCAGTGAACCAGAGATAACTACCTACAAGTAAAATTGCAGCCACTAGGGTCGCAATTGAGAAGTAAGGTAAATAGGGCGCAGTTTTTTTGATGACGGTAGCCGTTGATAAATCA
Source organism: Photobacterium sp. AWH4_225 (assembly GCF_056158405.1). Classification (NCBI taxonomy): domain Bacteria; kingdom Pseudomonadati; phylum Pseudomonadota; class Gammaproteobacteria; order Vibrionales; family Vibrionaceae; genus Photobacterium; species Photobacterium sp. AWH4_225. The sequence goes on from NZ_JBSWTF010000004.1 coordinate 2,306,522, forward strand.
GAGTATTTTTCAACAGCGACTTGGGTGATCTGGTAGCCTACACGTGGCAGGGTTTCAATAATCTCGCCCTTTGTTTTTTCTTGCAATTTTACCCGTAGGCTGCGAATTGCCTGAAACAGAGACGCCTCAGAGACAACGCGGTCGGGCCAGCCGGCTTTGAGCAGGTCTTCTTTTGTTACTGGGCTGTTAGCGTGTTCAATCAGGTAGAGCAGAATATATTGCTCTGAAAGGTTGAGCTTTTGATTGGTTGTGTCTGACGTGATAACCCCAAGAGCTGGAATGAAAATAAGCTCATTAGTGAATTTGAATTGCTTCTGGCCAGACATTGATACCTCAGAGACCCTTGCTAAATTGCTATTTTAGTCGTTTATTGGCGCTAGGAATCACAGCTCGAACTAAATGACGCCTAATTGATTGAAGACGCTTATTTTATCATGAAAAAAAATAAATGGTATGCGAATAATTGCTGCAGAAAAACAAAGGGAGCACAATGGCTCCCTTTGATGCTTATAGAGTTTTCAGATAAGTAAAAAGCTTACTTCTTGAAAATTTCCTGGAACTCACGCTTCATTGGTGGGTTACGGCGCGCTTTTTTCAGCTGCTTACACATGTCTTTAACACAGTTGTGTAGAACTTTGTCTAGCATCACTGCTTTGTAATCAGTGTACTCTTCGTCAGTCATATCTGACGGCTTTTCTGATTCCTGCATTTCGCCAAGGAAATCTACGCCAGAGTAGCTTTGGCTCAATGCGATTAGCGCATGAAATTGCTCGAAGTTATCCAAGACATTCTGAGCACTTGCTGGAAGCTGGTCCCAAGCTTCACGAGAAGTTGGCTCAGACGCTTTGTAAACGTTAATTAGCATGTCTAGAAGCTCTTCAGGCACTTCTTCAAACTCAACAACTTGGCGTAGTTCTGGTGAACAATCGTCAAGAGTGAATTTAACTTCTTCGATCGTTTGATCTTCTTTTTTCTCAATATCAGACATAGCTAATTCCTAAAGCATGAATTGTTTAAGGGAGGGAATCCTATAGTCCTCTCTCTAAATGTCAACTGATAAGATAGCGGATAAACCCGAATAATCACGTTAATTTGCTCACGATTATTGTTAATGATTAGGCTGACTTACTGAAATCATTTATGTTGATGACATCGGATATGTTTGTTTCCTGACACCTTGAAAATACCAAGTTGTAAATATGTTGCATAAAGTTTTTTATAGAACCATTTAAGCCAAGGCATTCTGTGCTATAAATAGCTTAAGGAATAGCCAATATATCAATAGGATGCTTAGATGGAAGCGATGCGGATACTACTAGTAGATGATGTGCATCTTGAGAGGATGCAGTTGGCCATGCGGTTGCAGCGCCTCGGGCACGTGGTTGAAGCTGTCGCTTCAGGTCATGAAGCTATCGAGAAATATCCGCTGTTCGACCCAGATTTATTACTCTTAGACGTCAGTATGCCTGATATGAGTGGTACTGAAGTTGCTGAGCAAATCAGAATTAAGCATCCTGACTGGGTGCCCATCATTTTTTTGAGTGGGCATGATGAACCGGAAATGATCGCTAAGGCTATTGATATGGGCGGCGATGATTACATTGTCAAACCAGTAAACAAGATTGTGCTAGCGGCTAAGCTCAAAGCGATGCAGCGTATCGCCCATATGCGTCATCAGCTGAAGGATACAACGAAAAGCTTGGAGCAGGCGAATGAGAAGCTCTCACAGCAGGTTAATGAAGATGGCTTAACCAAATTGGCAAATCGTCGTTATCTGGATAGTAAGCTGGCTGAATTTATTTCTTGGCATGGCCGTAACAACTTCCCACTGACACTGATCATGCTAGATGTCGATCACTTTAAACTGTTCAACGATCACTACGGTCACTTGGAAGGGGACCGCTGTTTACAAGCGGTTGCTACTGAACTTAAGAAAAACTTCAGCCGTGCGGGAGAGCTTGCTGCCCGTTACGGAGGGGAAGAGTTTGTGATCGCACTGAGTAACTGCGATAAGACTAGAGCGGTACGAGAATGTGAACGATTGAAACTGTGTATTCAGCAGCTTGAAATTCCACATTCCAAATCGACCACGGCTGACATTGTGACGGTTAGCCAGGGCATGGTTTCTTGGGTTCCAACAGGCTTGGAGACAGTTGAAAACATGTATGAAATTGTCGATCGGGTGTTATATAAGGCCAAAGAACAAGGCCGAAATCGTTTTGTCGCCGCTGAATTTACCTAAGCTCCCGCCTGATTTTTTGATCTAGTTAACACTTTGTACTTTACCAAGCGTTATTTGGCTGAATTGCAGCCAAATAACCTCCCTTGCGCTTGCCGTAACATTCTTCAGTGATAATCTGCTGTTAGGCAGGAATGTCTAATGCAGTGTGCATTCTTTTGAGTAGCAGTGAATCCCTGCCATGAATACAGCGTGTTTTCGGCTATGCTCAATGGAATTTGTATTGTAAGAAGAATAAGTGAGGGAAGATCATGGATATTTGCTTTTCGCAGACAGAAGCGCGCGTGCTAGGTTGCTTGCTTGAAAAAGAGGTAACTACACCTGATCAATACCCATTAACACTGAATGCGCTAACGACAGCCTGTAATCAGAAGAGTAATCGTGAGCCTGTGATGTCGCTTACTGAAGCTGAGGTGCAAGATACTATCGAAGCGCTGAAGGCGAAAAGGTTTGTACAAGAAGTAACCGCAGGTCTAGGTAGCCGTGTTGCGAAATACCAGCACCGTTTCTGTAATACTGAATTCAGTACTTTCCAGTTCAGCGCGCAAGAAAAAGCGATTATCTGTGTGATGCTGCTGCGTGGCCCACAATCTCCTGGTGAACTACGGACTCGTACTAATCGCCTGTGTAGCTTCTCTGATGTTAAAGAAGTTGAATCAGTGCTGAGTACGTTATCGGAACACCCGAAAGGTCCTTTTGTTGTTCAATTACCAAAAGAGTCGGGCAAGCGTGATTTTCGTTATATGCACCTATTCAGTGGCGAGATAGATCTTGAGGCCCTTCAACAACAGGCTGCATCTTCTGCGAGTGCACCGTCTTCTCCGACCTCTGAGCGTCTAACGGCCTTGGAAGATGAAGTTTCAGAGCTTAAAAAAGAAGTACAAGAGCTCAAAGCAATGCTTGAATCGTTAACTTCATAAGTGTCAAATAGCGTGAGTGTTGTTAGCCCAGCAAAAGCTGGGCTTTTTTGTAAGGTGTAAAGAAAGATGGCCTGTACTAACCCTGCTCACGCTATCGAAGGTGAAGGGCAAGAGAATAAAGTTAGCCAGTGGTCGGTCTATTTAATTAGGACGGTAGACAATCGGTTGTATTGTGGCGTAACCACAGATGTAGAAAGGCGCTTCAACGAGCATACTTCTTCAAAGCGTGGAGCAAAGTTCCTAAAGGGTAAGGGGCCTCTGGAACTGGCTTGGTCTGAGTGTGTGGGAGATAAACGCTTAGCAATGCAGCTTGAATATAAGATCAAACGTCTGCCAAAGCGTACCAAGGAGCAAATTGTCATAGGCAGTGTAAGTGTGTTGAGCTTGGTTGAATAAGGCATTAGCGCAGCGAAAAGATTAGTGAATTTTAAGGTTTATACGTTTTTTGAAGGCCTTTTGGGTGTTTGTTAGACAATTGAAATTGAACCTTCTTCCTGTTCAAACTACACTGCATTTATTATTTTTATATCAGCTTTTTATTATTCTAGGATATTTTTATGGCACTTAAAGCCACAATTTACAAAGCCCAGTTCAATGTTGCCGATCTTGATCGCCATGTGTATCTCGATCAGCAGCACACATTGGCTTGTCACCCATCTGAGACCCTGCAGCGTCTAATGCTAAGGTTGGTTGCATGGGGCTTTAATGCCGATGAAGAGTTACAGTTTACCAAAGGTCTTTGTGAAGCCGATGAGCCTGCGCTTTGGAAGAAAAATCTGAGTGATGAAATCGAGCTATGGATTGACCTTGGCTTACCTGATGAGAAACGGCTGAAGAAAGCCGCCCATAAGGCAAAAAAAGTAATTATCTTTGCTTATGGTGATAACGCCGCACCGGTATGGTGGAAGCAACACCAAGCTAAAGTGAGCCAATACGGTAATATTTCAGTCGTTTTCTTCAATGACGAAACGTTAGCTGAACTTGAGTCTATGGTTGAACGTTCGATGAATCTACAGTTAACCATTGAAGCAGAGCAGGGTTGGCTGATGCTCGGTGACAAGAGCTGTACCCTAACGCCAGAGTGGTGGCTTCGTTAACACGGTTGTGAGCCTTTGGTCATTTCCATAGATGACTGTCACTGAACAGTCATCGAAGCCCTTCATGATATTCTCCTGAATACCAAGATTGATACTGCTGCCTGGATGCTAGGCAGCTTTCGCCTTTTCAGCAACAAGGAGTCGTGCAATGCCATCAAATGTGCATGCTTTAGCAACAAAAGTGTGGGATTACCATCATCTAAACCACGCACTCTCGCCATCTGACTGTATCTTCGTGCTGGGTAGTAATGATATTCGAGTCGCTGAGTATGCGGCAAAGTTGTTCCTAGAAGGCTACGCGCCATACATTGTCTTTTCTGGGGGAGAAGGTGAGTTGACCCGTGGTATGTTTAAGGGCTCCGAAGCTAAAGCGTTTGCAGAAGTTGCCTTGGACATGGGCGTCCCTGAAGGTGCTATTCTTCTTGAACCACAATCCACCAATACGGGCGAAAATGTTCAGTTCACGCGTGCATTACTAGAGATGAAGGGGCTTGAACCAGAGAGCTTTATTATCGTCCAAAAACCATTTATGGAAAGAAGGGCTTATGCGACTTTCCAGCAAAACTGGCCGGGCAAGAAAGTGACGGTTACCTCTCCTCCTATTGGCTTTGATGAGTACCCGAATGAAACCTTGTCATACAGCGATGTTATTAATGTCATGCTAGGTGATCTGCAGCGTATCAAAGTCTATCCGTCATATGGTTACTCTGTTGAGCAAGATATCCCTGATGAAGTTTGGCAGGCCTACAAGAAGTTGGTTGAACTGGGGTTTAAGGAGCATTTGCTCACATAAGGTTAATTGCCAGAAGATATAAGAAAGCCCTGTAAAAACAGGGCTTTTTAATCCACATTGCGAAATTATTGTGCCGCTTTCATACCTTGTTCCCAGAAAGCAACTTCCATGCGGGTAGCCGTTTTGAATATTTCACAAAGGCGCTGACCACGTTTACTTTCAAGAGGGATTTCTTCAAGCATCGCGTTTAAACGGCGAATGGTTTCTTCTACACCTGACTGGTAATCTTCTCCACTGTATAGCTCAACCCAGCTTCGATAAGGGTTACCCTCAAGTTTAGTCTCGGGCCATTGCTCCAAGCGTTGACCAACGACGGCATAGCCGATAGCACATGGAGCAAGTGCAGTGAACAAATCAGTACGATCACCTGCCATACCGGTATCCAAAACGTAGCGGGTGTAGCATACGGTACCGAAATCTTCTGGTTCTGCTTCCATCTCTTCTGCTGAAAGGCCCCAGGTTTGGCAGTACTCAATGTGGTGGTTCATTTCTGACTCAAGTAAAGCATTAAGGCCCGGTAGCGGTTCGCGCATTTCAGCCAGTGTTGATGATTTGAACACAGCCAAGGCGTACGCGCGAGCGTAGTGCTTGAGGAACAAATAATCTTGTTTTAGGTAGTGGAAGAAAGCATATTTGTTCAAATCACCGGTCGCTAACTGGTTCACGAAGTCGTGCTCGGTGTAATCTTCCCAATCCTGTTGGCAGTAGCTGATCAAATCTTGGTAATTCATGGTGTTTCCTTATCAACTTAAACTGTTAACGCTTAGTACGTCAGCACGTAATCTTTGGCTTGTGGCAATGTTTTGATGATGTTGTGCTGCTTCATGAATTCAGCGTATTCATCATAGCGTTTTAGCTCTACAGCTCCTGGGCGCAAAGCAAAGCGGGTTAGCGTATCTTCCCAAGCTCGGCGGTTCAGGTCGTTGTTCAATGTGTCTGGCGAGTAAGCAACGAATTCTTTCCAAGCTTGTTCTGGGTGATTAATCAGGTAAACCGTTGCTTTTTCGATAGCAGTATTAAATTTATTGATCGTTTCTGGGTTGTACTTATTTTTATTGGCAACGAAAATCAGCTCGTCGTATGGTGGTACGCCGTGTTCTTCTGGGTAGAAAGCTGTTGCGTCATAGCCTTCGATGGCAAGTTGGTTAAGCTCGAAGTTACGCAAGCCGCCCCAAATAGCGTCTACTTTCCCTGACGCCAGAGATGAAGAGAGCGCCCAGCCAACATTGATAATTTTCACCGTGTCCATATCAACGCCTTCCGAACGAAGCATGGTGCCGATAGTCGCATCTTCATTGCCGCCGATAGCAACGCCTATGTTTTTACCCTTCAGATCAGCTAATGATTTAATGCCTGACTTATCCAGTACAATCAGTGAGTTCAATGGGCCTGAAATGAGCGTTGCTGAGCGTACCAGAGGAAGCTTTGCAGCAGTACTAGAGATAAGCGTACTCTGGTATGAAACTGCAAGATCAATGCGACCAGCAGCAACCAATTTGTCTGGAACGCTTGGGTCTGCAGGCTCTTGAATTTGGACATCTAATCCCTGTTCAGCAAACCAGCCTTTTTCTTTGGCTAGAATAATTGGGCCGTGGTTTGGGTTAACGAACCAGTCCAGCATGAGTGTGACTTTCTCTTCTGCCGATGCACTAAAAGAAGCCAGCATTAATGCAGCAGCGGCAAACAGCTGCGGTTTAGCTGCTTTAAAAAAAGTGGATTTCATTCTATTTCCTTGTTGTTGAGCGAAGTAAAGCATTCCGTGTTTTGGAACCGAGTTATTGGCTTTGCCATGGAATGGCTTTTTTTAATAAAAGATCGGTAATGAAGTACAGGCTGATTGAGAAAAACGCCAAGATAAACAAAGCGGCGAACATCTCATCGACAAACATGCGTGCATTGGCTTGCAGCATTAAGTACCCGAGACCTTCACTTGACCCCACCCATTCACCAATAACGGCACCAATTGGCGCGACGACAACCGCGACGCGAATACCTGATGCCAAAGCGGGTAGGGCGGCGGGTAAGCGGATCTGCCAAAGTTGCTGCCAACGGGTGGCTCCCATAGTTGTGGCCAGATCAAGGTAGCCTTTTGGTGTATGGCGAAGGCCGTCATAACAGCATGTCGTGACAGGGAAGAAAATGATCAGTGCAGCCATGACAATTTTTGACGCCATGCCATAGCCGAGCCATAGCATCAGAATGGGCGCGATAGCAAATACTGGTATAGCTTGGCTAGTGATCAGTATTGGCAGTAGCCAACGACGCAGAGGCTCAAAGACCAGCATTTGCAGGGCAAAGAACAGCCCCATTGCTAAGCCAAGAAGTAAACCAAAAAGGACTTCAGTGCCAGTTACCACTGTGTGGTGCCACAGAACATCTGCTCGTTCAATTAGCTTGGAGATAACAGCTACTGGGCCCGGCAATATAAAAGGCGGTAGGTCGAAAATAACGACACTGGCCTGCCATAGACCCATAATAATTGCCACGCTAATGACAAAGCGGGAGATATGCTGTGACAACAGTGATTTATTGACCTTACTGGTATGCTGATTAGCTTCTTGCTGTTCCAACAAAGGGTTCTGTAGCTTCGAAGATATCGATTGATCAGACATAATCATTCTCCAGCTCATTGATGATCCCTTGCTGGTGGGTTGCGAGCTCACCATCAAACTGTCTTGGCGGAAGATTCGAAGGTACGGGTAGCCCTCTGAGTGAAGCTGGGGTACCTGACATCATGTAGATTTGGTGGCCAAGACGAAGTGCTTCTTGCGGATCATGGGTGATCAGCAATACGGTTTTTCCTTCGAGTAATTTTGCTGAAAGAGACTGGAGCTTATGCCGTGTGACAGCGTCGAGGGCTGAGAAAGGCTCATCCATTAAAACAAGAGGCTTGTCTTGCATCAGAGTTCGTGCCAAAGCAACACGCTGGCGCATTCCACCAGAGAGTTGATTCGGCATCACGTCCGATTTATCGGCTAGCCCGACGGCTTCAAGCAATGCCAACGCGCGTAGTTTGTCTGCTTTTTGTGCTTTACCAAAGCGGGCACTCAAGCAAACATTGTCAATGACATTGAGCCAAGGCAACAGTAAATCCTGCTGGGCCATGTAAGCGATGTTGCCGGTTAGAGGCAATGCATTGCTGGTGGTGATATTACCACTCCATGTCACGTTGTCTTCGAGAAGACCTGCGAGGTGGCGTAGCAGTGTTGTTTTACCACAACCGCTCTTACCCAGCAGGCAAGTCCATTGACCAGCTGGCAGCTTAACATTTAACTGGCTGAATAAAGGTGTGCTGGCATCGTTATATCGAAGCATTAAATCCTCGATTTTGACAGCCATCCCTTTAGCAACATACGCATCGCCAGATGTGTTTAATGCAAGATTACTTTTCATCTTGTTTATTGCTTCCATGCTTACTCTGGTTTGAAATGGCCTGCAAAGAAATGGTTCACTGGGCCGTGACCTGAACCGATTTCAAGTTCATCAGCATGCTCGATTGCTTTGGTGATGTAGGCTTTGGCATGTTTTACTGCGTCTTGCAATGGATACTCTTGAGCAAGGAATGAGGCCGTTGCAGCAGATAACGTACAGCCGGTACCATGGGTATTGCGTGTTGCAATTCGCGGCGTACTCATGCGGATTACGTCGTTTTCTAGAATTAGCAAGTCGGTGCTGAACTCATCCTTCTCAAGGTGACCACCTTTGAGCAGGATTGAACGAGAGCCGATGCTACGTAATGCAGCGATCATATCTGTCATTGCTTGTTCGGTTTCAGGAAGCGCTGAGCCAATTAAAGCTGCAGCTTCAGGCAGGTTAGGGGTGATAACATCTGCCAGTGGCAGTAGCTCAGATTTCAGTGTTGAAATCGCATCTTGCTCAAGCAGTAAATCACCACTTGTCGCGACCATGACGGGGTCGATAACCAAAAACTTTGGTTGGTATTGGCGAAGTTTTTTGGCCACCATGCGAATAATATTCGCATCACTTAGCATGCCAATTTTAACGGCTTTTACATCAAGATCTGTAAACACAGCGTCAAGTTGCTGCTCAACAAAATTGGGGTCGATGCCGAGGATGCCGGTCACGCCTTGGGTGTTCTGGGCTGTTAGTGCTGTGATGACAGAGCATGCGTAACCGCCGGTTGCAGAAATAGCTTTGATGTCTGCTTGAATACCTGCGCCGCCGCCGCTATCAGAGCCAGCAATGGTAAGGGTAATTGGGGTCTTTGATGAAATTGGCATAGATACCTCTGTTAAGACGTAAGGTAGCCAATGCCATCGAAACTATTCATCGAGCCTGTGGAAGGTGCGAGATAGGGCAATGCAGCTAGTTCCCTACGCCATTATTAAATGGATCAGGTTCAACGGGTCCCACTACGTGGTCTCAGCGCTCGGCTCCCCGACTAACGGATATAATTTGTACTAAATGGCCAATATTGAATATTGACCTAAAAAAAACAGTTTTCTGGCTTAAATGCCTGAAGATGTGGCTAATCTAAACATGTTTTTTACGATAGGGCAAACATGTTAGGAATAAAATGAGGTGATGGATGAAGAATAATACAGAAGGAGAATAAGTAGGCAGCCACGCCGTGGCCGCCTGGGGTCATTACATTTTTTTGCAGTATGCAGCAATGATCACCATGTTAGTACCTGCCGCTTTACCTGAGATATGCAGAGGGTTATCTGTTAGGCGAATACCACGAACAGCGGTACCTTGTTTGATGACAAGGTTAGAGCCTTTTACTGGAAGATCTTTGATGATTGTGACGTTGTCACCCGCCTCAAGAGCAGTGCCGTTTACGTCTACTGTTTTGATAGCGTCAAGTTCAGCTAGGGCAATGCCTTTCTCTGCCCACTCAATCATGTCTTCTTCCATGTACATCATATCAAGCAGATCTTGGGCCCATGTTTCAGAAGACAGACGCTTAAGAAGACGGTAAGCCATTACCTGAACAGCTGGCTCTTGGCTCCACATGCTGTCATTCAGGCAACGCCAGTGGTTTTGATCCAGTGTTTCTGCGTCTTCGATCTCTGTACGGCAAGTTCCACATACCATCACACAGCTACCTGCTGTTTGGTCAGGAGAAGCAGGAACTTCATAAACGCTCAGACTGTCTTCTGATCCACATAGTTCACATTTAGCGCCAGAGCGCTCTTTAACGATCGATTCAATGCTCATAGGAATATTCCAAGGAAGTGTAATGGTCTTAGATACCATACAGGTAATTGTTCGGTTTATTATGCCATTTAATTCTGAGAAGAAAAGGAATGAAGATCAAGATCACATTACTCTCATTTTGACTTACGAACAAAAAACAGTCTAACCCGATAAGAAGGTAAAAATAATGCAACAAAAATGTAGGAGATATTGTTGAGTTGGGACTAAGATCAAAGTGCCTATCCAAGTAGTTACAGAAAAATAAATAGGAAAATGTATGAAAAAGGCACTTTTTTTACTTTCAGCTTTAGCACTTATTGGTTGTGATGATGAGGATGTCGTAAACACTGTATCAGGTAATGCGGAAGTCTTTGCCGTAACCGGAGCTGAAATTGAGGGAGCGCAAGGTTATACCAGTGTCGACAGCTTGTTGAATGTATATCGAATCGAATTACCTGACGAGTTTCCCGCGGGAACTGAAGAAACCTTGGATAATAAGTTGGGTTCATTAGGGATCGATATTGAAGATACGAGCTGCGGGGTAATTGATACCAGCGGTGATGTCTGTTTTGGTGCTGGCAGTGACACGGTCTGTGTACCCGATGAAGTAACCAAGTTAGGTATTAAACTCTATACCATTGATATCGATGAAGTGAAACGTGCCTATGACAATGGTTTCTATCCTAAGTTAGCTGCAGAACTGTTAGGTGATACATACTCTGACTTTGATATTGAAAGAGTGAGTTGCTCAAGTATTGATTTGTAGTCGGTCAATATGAATAAGAGTAAACCTTACGATGATTTTATTGGGGTTTACTCTTTTCCCTTCCGCTTAAAATAAACGGCATATACGTTTCATACTTATAGTTATATTTCATTAAATGCCTCGCATTTTACTTCTTCTCGTACTCTTTGATTTCGCCATTTTTGCTATTTTAACAAACGCTTATAGGGAAGAGATGGTGAATATCGATGAAAAGGAAATGTATTGGTGTCCTTGCGGGTATATTGTTCAGTATACCAACAATTGGGTATACTGCTGATGTTGAAAGCTATGTGGTTGGTGGTACGCCCGTCAGGCCTGGTGATGATTTTACTTGGATGGCTTCATTAAGAAATACGACTGATAAAACATCACACTTTTGTGGTGGTAGCATTGTAAATGATAGGTGGGTCCTCACAGCAGCTCATTGTGTGGTACAAGGTGAAGTGGGCGGAGAATTTACAGTCCCTCCAAACAAGCTTGCCGTGATGGTTGGTGCCTTGGATACTGAAGTTATTGACCCTTCAGATTTATATCAAGTTAGTCATGTTGTTGTTCACCCAGATTATTCTCCGAATGCAGAAATTAATGTTTCTGTAGATGAAGATGGCAAAGTAACAACTGAAGTACTTACGCTAGCATTAGATAATGATGTTGCACTTCTTAGGGTAAATCGATCCTTTCCATTTCCTCGAGTAAAACCTATCAAAATGGCTAGCAGCCAAACAGCAGATACCTTAGAGGCTATTTTAACTAGCGAGTGGATTGAAGAACAACGTCCAGAGAATGTCATGGTCACTGGCTGGGGATCTACGAATAGTGATGGTACTGGTGTATCAAACACATTAATGTCTGCTGACCTATCATATTTACCGATAGCAGAATGCTTCAATTTGCTTGAAAGAGGCAATGATGAGCATGTCATTATCGATGGACCTCAGAATAAAACGAAAGTATGTGCTTTACCTCCTGATGTTTTATTCGATGAAGAGGGGGAGTCACTTGGTTATGGCCCAGATTCTTGTAAAGGGGATAGCGGAGGTTCATTGGTAACTAAAGACTCTGATGGCAACTGGGTACAATTAGGTATTGTAAGTGGGGGGCCGGTTGGAAGCCCACTTTGCGGCGCATACTTGCGTCCTGGATTCTACGCGAGAGTTGGAACTTACTATGACTGGATTGAGGAAAACGTTGGTACTATTCCCGATAAACCAATTTCTAATCCAGACTTTATTGAAGAATCAGCCACAGATAGTGGTAGTGGCAATGAGACAGGTGACGGAAAGACTGACCAAGAATGTGATCCTGACGTTTCAGGTATTAGCCCAAATAACTGTGCGCTTGATTCGGACGGAAGTGGCGGTACGGTAAGCTTCTTGGGCTTAGTAAGCTTGCTAACTATATTGTTGTTTCGGCGCCGTTACACTTAAGAATTATTAAAGCAAAACAGCCACCCCGGAGGGTGGCTGTTTTTGTTAGCGGCGGAAAGAAACGGCTTCTTTACCTTCTGCCAGCTCAATATGCGTAACTGCAGGCTGGGTTTCTGCAATGACGTTACCGGCACGAATGGAGTACCGAACTGGCACTTGGCGTCGCACTGCATCAAAGCCATTTTCTGCTGGAAGAATTAGCAGGTTGCCTGGCTTGCCTAATTCAATACCGTAATGGTTTTGAATGTTTAGCGTTGTTGCAGAGTTAGTACTGATCAAGTCCAGAGATTGATTGATTTGCTCATAGCCCATTACTTGACAAACATGTAGCCCCATATGCAGAACCTGCATCATGTTAGCAGTGCCCAGTGGGTACCATGGGTCAAAAACATCATCATGGCCAAAGCAGACATTGATGTTTGAAGCGAGCATCTCCTTCACACGAGTCACACCGCGGCGTTTCGGATAATCATCAAAACGGCCCTGCAAGTGAATATTCACCAGCGGGTTGGCGACAAAGCTGATCCCTGACATTTTTAGAAGACGGAACAGACGTGAAGCATAAGCGCCGTTGTATGAGTGCATTGCAGTCGTGTGGCTAGCTGTTACCTTGTCACCCATTTCAAATTTATGGGCAAGTGCGGCAAGGGTTTCCACAAAGCGAGATTGCTCATCATCGATTTCGTCGCAGTGAACATCGATAAGGCGATCGTACTTACGAGCTAGCTCGAAAACATAATGCAGAGACTCTACACCATACTCACGAGTAAACTCGAAGTGGGGGATAGCGCCGATTACGTCAGCACCTAGCTTAACGGCTTCCTCAAGCAGTTCTTTGCCGTTTGGGTAGGACAAAATACCTTCTTGTGGAAATGCCACAATCTGGATATCAACCCATTCTTTCATTTCTTCACGCACTTCAAGCATTGCTTTTAGAGCAATAAGTGTTGGATCTGAAACATCAACATGGGTTCGTACATGCTGTACACCATTGGCGATTTGCCACTTCAGTGTTTGTTTTGCACGTGATTTGACATCTTCAATAGAAAGCATGGACTTACGCTCAGCCCAGCGCTCAATTCCTTCGAATAGTGTGCCTGAGATATTCCAGTTAGGCTCACCCGCTGTTTGCGTAGTATCCAAGTGAATATGAGGCTCACAGAAAGGTGGCACAGCCATACCACCTTCACCATCAAGTACAGCGCCGTTGAAATCAACGTGCTCGTCCATTGGCTTGATGGAATGAAATTTACCTTCGTTAATCAGTATCTGATGCAGGCCATCCTTGCCTTTGATGGTGACGTTTTTTATTAGCATATTTGAGGTTTGCATCTTAGTTGTCCTTACGCGTTACTAGCACAAGCTTCTGTTTCGCGATTTAGCATCGGGTTAAGGATAAGGTAGCTGATGGCACCGCCAAGTACGGCATTGATTGGAACAACACCTGGCAAGAAATGGCCAGCAGCGACACCTACAGCAACACCGATGATTGCAGCCCAGTTAACTGTTTTGAACTCTGCGTTCGCGAAATCTTTGTAACGATGACGGTTTTTAATGAAATCTGCAATGATAATACCACCAATCGGAGGAATCGCCGCCGACAAGAAGGTTAACCAACCAACGAAGTTGTTATATAGCCATAGTGCACACAGAGTACCGATTAGGCCGTTAGCCATTGAGAGATATTTACTTGGCAGGCCAGTAACATTCGAGAAGCCAAGGCCAGAAGCGTAAAGCGCATTATCATTGGTCGTCCAAATGTTCAGGCCAAGTACAATAATGGCTGGAATTAGAAGCCCTTGGGCAATCATTACTTCAGAGATATCAGACTGACCAGTAGCGGCTGCGCCCGCGGCTCCGAAGATGAACATTAGCGAGTTACCGATAAAGAAGGCGATCATCGTAACCATGACAGCCCCCATTGGCTTTTTACCGAAGCGGACAAAGTCAGCAGTCAATGTGCCGGCTGAAACGAAAGAGCCAACAACTAGCGCAAGTGCGGTTGAAAATTCGATAGGGCTTTCTGGTGTAATGGCTTTTAGGCCGTCAATACCGCCAGTACTGCCAACAGCTTCAAAAACCGAGTAACCACCAAGCAAGGCAATGGCTGGAACAGCAATAGCAGAAAGCACCATCAATGCTGAAATGCCAAAGTATACCGTTGCTGTCATCAGCAAGCCTGACACCAGAATCAGAACGTTGGTATCAATGCCTGTGGCTTTCTGAACTGGAATGGCAAACATCGCGACTCCAACGCCGAACCAACCGACCTGAGTACCGCCAAGAAGTAAAGAAGGAAGCCAAGAGCCTTTAGAGCCAAAAGAGAATCGAGCAAGAAGGTGAGTAGAGAGACCAGAAGAAGCGCCGATGTATCCGAGGAAGGAAGTGTAGATACCAAGAATGAGGTTACCAATGAGAACAGCGAGGAAGAAATCATCAAAGGAAAGCCCCGTTCCTAATGTGCCTCCTGTCCACATACTGGCTGAAAAGAAGGTCAGTCCCAGCATCACCATGGTCAGTGAAACTACTCCTTTACGTGCCGACTTTGGCACAGGTCCTAGACTGTAGTTGTTATCGCCAGCCATTGAAACACCCCTAACGTCATTAAAATAATAGTACTGATTTACAGATAAACGGCGCGTATTTTAGTGGATAAAAAAATGCTGTCAAATTTGTTTTGGTGATTTTTTTGAGTATTTGCAATGTTGTTTATTTAAGTCGTTTTATAACAATGATTTACATTTATTGGTATGAGTGACTGTTAAAAAAGAAAACGTTTGTCTTGCGGTGTTTGATAGCTGTTGTTGCCAAAGAAAATCTAACAGCTAAGCATTTCGCGTTCATAATGCAGATACCACAACTTTGCTCTGTGTTGTTTTATATGAAAACGATTTCTTTTCGTTAAACCATAGCCTTAAGCGCTGATAATTGGCGAGCTTGTGCTATTTAGTGTGTTTTGGTTGTTAAAATCATGGTTACGCTCTAATTATTGGTTTTGATGGGGTTTTTCTAGGGTTTAGTTGGTGGGTTTTGGGTGGATAAAGAGAAGTTAATGTTTTTTACGTTGCTTGAATGGAATGTCACGCTAGCCTGTGGATAACTTTATTATCCACAAAACTTGTGAGTAACTCTGTGGGAAATGGTGGAGAGCTAATCCCCATGCTGGCTTCAGTAAAGTCAATACCTGTGTTCATGAAATCATTATAAAAACATCATGAAAAATAAAGGTTATTGACGTAGCTCAATTTTGCTTTTTTGCGAGAAAAGTCTGTGTATTTTGAACGCAATCAGTATCTGAAAGCATGTCTTAGCCTTGATTGCAGTAGATAGAGGCATGATAATGCTTTCTTAAATGATAATGATTTCAATAAGTGTAGTATTTTGTGTCTAAGATCCTGGTTGTAGATGATGACATCGTTCTCTGTGAGTTACTTCAGGAAGTACTCGAAGAAGAAGGGTATGACGTTCATTGTGCACATTGTGGGAAGACAGGGCTTGCCTACTTGCAAGAGCAGCCTGTTGATCTAGTTTTGCTTGATGTCATGCTTCCGCATATTGACGGTATGCAAATGGCTCGCAGAATATGCCAACGTTTTGCCACGCCAATTATTATGTTGACCGCATTGGGCGATGAAGCCTCATTACTTGATGGACTTCAAGCTGGCGCTGATCATTATATGGCGAAACCTTTTAAGGTGCCTGAATTGCTGGCTAGAATAAAATCTACAATGCGTCGTGTTGGATTAGAAAAACAACGTGGCAGTAATGTATCAACAGACGTAGGTATCACTGAACAGCTCAGACGAATTCCGTTAACGGGTACCGAAAGCGAATTGTTGGAATATCTTGTCAAGCATAATGGTATTGTTGTCTCTAAGGCCGAATTGCAAAAGGCTGTGCTTAAGAAAGAATTGAGCCCATTTGACCGTAATCTTGATATGCATATCAGCAACATTCGTCGCAAAATAGTTCAATCTGGATTACCAAAACAACATATAAAAACCGTAAGGGGAAAAGGGTATAGCTTCTTGGAAGTTGTCGGGGCGTGAATAAAATAAAAGAGTGACGCTATAAAGCGCCACTCTTTAGTTTTACTTGCTGTAAGAACTAGCAATATTGTCGATACGCTGGTTAGCGCGCATAGCTTCTTGGTAAGCAGCGTCTGATGCTGCACGAGCATCGTTAACTGCACCAGCCATTTGATCTTGTTGGCTTTGTAGTGCGCCTACCTGATCAGAGAGCATATCTACTTTATTGGTTAGTTGCTGCATTTGGTCAACTTCATCTGAGCTAGAACAACCGATAAGTGTTGCACTCAGAATAATACCGGTAAGGATAGATAATGAACGGTTCATTTTTCTTTCTTCTCCTTTGTTTGCCACTACAGACTGTTCGATAAAAGTTTCAGTCGGCAAATTCATTATGGCAGAAGTTGCGCAAATTGCTGCTTAAAGTGAAGAAAGAGTCAGATTTTTTTCTCTCAAAGATGAGAAAACCCGCCTGAGCGGGTTTATTTATGCGGAGTGTAGAAATTATGCAGGTGTGTTCTGTGCGGCAAGAATTCGGTTGATAGCATCGACCAATATATTCGGGTTCAGGGTATGTTGCACTTTTTCAACTAGGGTGCCATCGGCTCGGAGGAAATAAAAATACGAGCTATGATCAACCGCATATTCCAATGCTGAGTTTTCAAGTTCTGTTCGCATGTATAGCACGCCATATTTTTCGGCCAGTGCTTTTGTCTGATTAGCACTTCCTGTCATACCTATAATTTTTTTATGGAAATACTGTGCATATTG
Source organism: Photobacterium sp. AWH4_225 (assembly GCF_056158405.1). Taxonomy (NCBI): domain Bacteria; kingdom Pseudomonadati; phylum Pseudomonadota; class Gammaproteobacteria; order Vibrionales; family Vibrionaceae; genus Photobacterium; species Photobacterium sp. AWH4_225. The sequence goes on from NZ_JBSWTF010000004.1 coordinate 2,323,723, forward strand.
AGCACTCTTTTCAGGCGTGTCGCGTTCGGGATCTAAAGTGATAAAGATCGGCCACAGTTTATTTATCTGCTGATCATCGATCTGTTTCAAGGCGGCTGATAAGACGGCAAGTGACGTCGGGCACACATCAGGGCAGTGGGTGTAGCCAAAATAGATCACCCGAATTCGTTCATCTTCCGGGTTGTATAAATCTACGTTGTCTTTCCCGCTTTTTAACAGGTTAATAGGTTCACTGGTTTGTGCCGTAGGCGGTTGGCGATCAACAATCACGCTGGTGATAAATCCAGCCGTCAAGGCAAGCGCGAGTATAATCCATTGATATTTCACTTGATCATCCTTACTGAAACATTAACTGGTTGTTCTGAGCTATTGGCTGGAGGTGTGATCTTTCCTTGCCAGGTCATTTCGTCAGATACGCAAAATGGTAATACCAATTCTCCAGAATAAAGGTCGGTACCTATTTGTCGAACGAGTTTTTGTCGGTAGATCCCCATCATCATTTCTTGCCCTTCAAGGGTCAGCACCAGTGTGTCTGCCTCGGATGGTAATGATGGCCACTCTATCTGAATTTTAGCTGCTTCCATCGGCCTGATGATATTTCTATCTAACTTAATGTTCGTTCCATCGATGACACAGTTTTCATTACTCAACAAGCAGTAAGTATCTGCTGAGTCAACATTGCTGACTGTGCCGTAGTTGCTGACCATTACTTTGAGCTTTGGAAGTCCGTAATGGAAAAAAAAGTAGCTCCCTGTAAAAGCAACGAGAGCAAGTAAAACATATCTATAACGTTTACTGCGTACCACTTGCTGTATCATCTCTCTGTATTGCACTGATTTGTGAATGTTATCACTGACTTGGTTAAGGGAATCGAACAGATGTTGATTTTTGTGAGGAGGGTACGAGTTGCCAAAGCTGATACTGATTGTAGGTTGTTAATCATGTGATGGGGTGTTAGCAACTGTTTGTAAGGTATAGAAAATCAGTTAATCTCTTGAGCTCACTCGCCGAATGTGTAATTAGGATCACTTTTTTAATATTATAAAAGGTGATGTATACCGCAAAAGTATTATCTATTTGGAATAGTATTTCATTCATTGAGTTTATGTTGAAATAAATCACTATAAGGTAATGACAATGAAGAAGAATGCTGTATCTGTAGGTATGTTCTTAGCTGGTATGTGTCTTAGCTCTTTTAGCTTCGCGGGTGATCTTCCAAATATCAAAATTCTAGCAACCGGTGGCACTATTGCCGGTGCTGGGCAATCAACTACTGAGTCAAACTATACGGCTGGTAAAGTAGGGGTAGATGCACTGATTGAAGCTGTACCTGAAATGACAAAACTTGCGGATATTTCTGGCGAGCAGGTTGTTAGCATCGGCTCACAAGACATGAACGATGAAGTGTGGTTGAAACTGGCAAAACGCGTGAATGAGCTACTTGCTAAAGATGATGTCGATGGTGTGGTGATTACTCATGGTACAGACACCATGGAAGAAACTGCATACTTCCTTGATCTGACTGTTAAAAGTGATAAACCTGTCGTCCTTGTTGGGGCAATGCGCCCGTCCACAGCAATGAGTGCTGATGGCCCGGTAAACTTGTACAACGCTGTTGTGACAGCAACAGATACCGAGTCGACTGGGCGTGGTGTTTTAGTGGCTATGAATGACACTGTCTACGACGCACGTGATGTAACCAAGACAAATACAACAGCAGTAAATACATTCCAGTCGCCAAACACCGGGGCGCTGGGATATATCCATAATGGTGATGTGAAATACCAGCGTAGCCCAGAGCGTAAGCACACAACTGAAACTGTGTTTGATATTTCAAAAGTCGATAGCTTGCCGAAAGTCGGTATTGTCTATAACTACGCCAATGCTACAGCTCTTCCTGTGACAGCGATGATGGAAGCGAACTATGACGGTATCGTCAGTGCGGGTGTGGGTAACGGTAATATGTATCATACCATTTTTGATGAGTTAGCTAAGGCGAGTAAAGAGGGCACTATGGTCGTACGTAGCTCTCGTACTGCTTCTGGCTCAACAACATTGGATGCAGAAGTCGATGATGACAAATACGGTTTTGTTGCCGCGGGGTCTTTGAACCCTCAGAAAGCACGGATACTTCTAATGCTGTCTCTTACTCAGACGCAGGACTACCAAGACGTCCAGAAGATGTTCCAGTATTACTAAGCAAAATCACAGAGTAACGGAAATACATTCGTTTTCGTAAAAGGTGATAGAAAGCCGCCAAGATTCTTTGGCGGCTTTTTCTTTATTTATCAGCGACTTTTTCAAGTCCCCAAACCAAACCTATGCCGAGTACCATCGCCACAATAGCATAGCCAAGTAGGGCTGGTTGGCCTGTAACATGCTCGAAGCTGAATGGAGACAGGTTTTGTTCAATTAACGGCACTTGTTCACCGCTGGAGTTTGTTCTCCAAGTCAACGTTTCTTTCCAAGGCCAGATCTTGCTCAACGTACCAATCATCAAGCCTGTCAGGAAGGTTAGGGCGATATCACGATAGTTTCGTAGCACCCAAGATAAGACATGTGAGAATGTCAGAAGCCCAATCGCACAGCCACAGGCGAATAAGCCTAGTGTGATGATATCCAATGACTTTGCTGCACCTAGAATTGGCGCATACATGCCTAGTAGAAGAAGAATGAAGCTACCGGAAATACCAGGCAAAATCATTGCGCAGATAGCGATAGAGCCAGCTAGCAAGATATTAAAGTAAGTAGGTTCAAGCGTTAGAGGATGTAAAACAGTGATGCCATAGGCGAAAATGGCGCCGGCGATCACAGCCACAATACGTGATGGCCCCCAGTGAGTGATCTGTTTGAACATATGGATCACTGAAATAATGATCAGACCAAAGAAGAATGACCACAGAGGGATAGGATGAGTGTGAAGCATCCAGGTGATAAAGCGCGCTAGGGTAAAGATGCTGGTCAGGATCCCCGATAGCAATAGTATCAAGAAGGTACCATTAACGTGGTTGAAAGCCGCTTTAAACCCATCTTTGCGCCAGATGCCTATCAGGCTAGGATTAACGCGTCGAATGCTTTCGAGAAGCGTGTCATAAATACCTGTAATAAATGCGATTGTTCCGCCAGAGACGCCAGGAACAACATCAGCTGCTCCCATTGCCATCCCTTTAAGGAAAGTAAACACTTTGCTCATACTTTTCCGTCAGTTACCGATGAGAAATAAACTGGCGCTATTATACCTACAATGAGTGAAAAAAAAGTGTTTTCCTGCTGCCGTGAATGAAAATGGACATTTTTTTGACCATGGCTTTGCTAATTTAACTGCGTTTACAGTTAGTTTGGGTCAGTTGTGGTGAATTCATTGAAAAATAGACGCTTTTTAAAGTTTGCAATGGTAGGGGCTGGTGGGTTTCTTGTTGATGTCTTAGTCACTTACATGCTCTCTCAGGTCGTTTTTGCTGAGCTGGCAAGGGGAGTAGCCTTTTGGGTTGCTGCATCTTCAAACTGGTGGTTGAACAGACAGTTTACCTTCTCTTCAAATCAAAAAGAGCAACCATTGAAGCAATGGCTACAGTTTTTGGGTGCGTCGAGTATTGGTTTTTTGCCTAATTGGGGATGTTATTGGCTGTTGATGAATAGTGATATTGGATTGGCCACCTCATCAATACTCTCTATCAAGATATCAATATGGTGGCCATATGTTGCGATGGTGCCAGGTATATTACTTGGAATGGGTGTGAATTTTATCCTGTCAGACCGTTGGGTTTTCCGTTTGGCTGCAACAAGATAGTTGCAGTACACCCCTGATGTTTGTTGGTTTGGTGGCTGAGCTGCCAATGATATTTACGGCAGATATCGGCCGCAATTAACAGCCCCAAACCATAGCCTTTGCTGTTGTTGGTACTGCTTTCTAGGCCAATGCCCGTGTCTTCAACAGTGATTGACGATGGCGTCATTCGAATGATGACATGGCCTTGTTCAGTGTAAGCAAATGCATTTTTGATAAGATTGCCGAGCAATATCTTAAAAGCATTTTCAGGCATCTTCACTGTGATAGCCTCTGGGACTTCAACATGCCAGTTAACCGATTTGCCGGTGAGTAGTGAAGTATGGGCACTCGCAATCTCAGTTAACTCTGCTTGATCAACTTCTCTGATGATTACCTTATCTAAATCTTCTTCACGCGTGAGTGACAGTAAGGTTGTCACAAAGTCATTCATCTCTGTACTTGCTTGTTGTAAACGCTTTTGTTGTTTTGCAATAAATTTAGGGTCGTTCGATTGGCCAAGCAGAGAAATTGCCCCCTTCATTACCATAAGAGGGGTACGCAGCTCGTGACTGGCATAGCGGTTGAATGAACGCTCACGATCGAGGAGTTCTTGAATGTGAGTAACATAAAGGTTGAAGCTATCAACCAACTGCAGAACCTCGCGCGAAGTGATCCCAGAAGGTGGTGAGATAGGTGACAGATCATTGGCCCGACGTGAATCGATATCATTGGCTAGCTGGGTCAGTGGGTTTGTCAGTCTGTCCGAGACTTTAAGTACAACAATGAAGCTGACAATGAGAAGTATCATCGAAATACCAAGCTGTTTCAGTTGGTTATTAAAAACCTGCTCTTCACTGATTTCATAGATATCATCGGAAAAGAGTAAATAAAGATCTTTTTGTTGGTTACCTACCTGGACGGAAGTAACCATGGCAAAGTATTCAGTTTCGTTGGTATCTGTTTTTATCTCAAAAGCTTTGTTTTTGGGCGAGTTCTTGGCAAGGTTGATTCCTGATGGGATCAACTCAGGATCAAGGTATGCTCTGGTAAAAGGGGGAATAGCAAAGTGAGTGATATCATGTTGTTCTTGTAATACCTCACTAGCAACAGCTTTAGCATGCAGTAAGCGGTTGTTAGCATTGATATGTTCAAAATCTTCTAGGGTCGCATCGAGTAGCGAAAAGTGTAGTGAGATGATGGCGAAAGCGATTATCGAGAAGTAGGTTACTGTTAGCTGCTTGGCACTTTTTACTTTACTTAAATGTTGCTTCACAGCTCGTCCTCATCCACTAATTGGTACCCGACTTTTGGCACATTCTTAATATAAGCGTGTTTGAAAGGCTTATCGATTTGGTGGCGTAGTTGATATATATGGCTTCTTAGTACATTTCCTTCCGGTTCATTGTCTCCCCATAATGCAGCAATCATTTCTTGCTTGCTGACGACTTTCGGTGCCTTAATCATCAATAGCTTTAGGATTGTAAAGAGTGTTGGATTTAGGGAGAAAGAACAGTTACCACGCTCAACAATATGGGTACTCAAATCCAGCGTCATTTCGCCAAAATTTAGTGTGTTTAAAGCCGTTTCGCCCATTCGGCGACGAGTTAATGCTTTTATTCTGGCTTCTAAGATCTCGAGGTCAAATGGTTTGACTAAATAGTCGTCTGCGCCGTGCGAGAAACCTTCTAATGTATCTTCCCGAGTGTCCCTTGCCGTTAACATTAAGATAGGGGTATCGATGCCGCGATCACGCAATTTCCGGCATACTTCAAAACCATCCATTTTAGGCAACATTACATCCAGAATGATGAGATCGTAATGTTCGGTACTACCTAGTTCAAAACCGTGCTGACCGTTATTTGCATAATCAAGCGTGTAGCCTTTGATTTCAAAAAAATCGAAGATAACACCTGCAATATCTTGGTGATCTTCCACCAGTAATAACTTCATGTAAGTACCTAAACCAAAATGAATAATTCGGTGCTCAAGAAGAAAATAGCACCTTTCAATGTTACTTTATCATGACACAGTGGGGAGTGAAAAAAGTGTCAATGACCTTTTTCTCACAAGGTTTCAAATAACCTATGTCGCATTACTTATGTTATGCCATTTGAGGTTAGCTATGTCTTCTATCACTGTTCTTTCGCAACACCGGGAGCGGCAGTCCCATTTCAGACAAGAAACCCCTTATATTTCAGTCATCATTCCTATGTATAACGAACAAGAGGTCCTTGCTGCTTGTCATGAAAGGGTATGCAACGTCTTGGATTCTTTGGGCAAACATTGTGAAATCATTTATATCGATGACGGTAGTTCAGACGATAGCTGGGAAATAGCAAAACAGCTGGGTAGTGAACATCACAGTATCAAAACATTGCGACTTAGCCGAAATTTTGGCAAAGAAGCCGCTATGAGCGCGGGATTAAAAGCGGTCACGGCAGAAGCGGCTGTGCTTATTGACGCGGATTTGCAAGATCCCCCTGAACTGATCCCTGATATGGTTGCCCAGTGGCAAGCCGGGTTTGATGTTGTTGATATGCAGCGTCGACGCCGTTTGGGTGAAGGATGGTTCAAGCGCTTTACGGCAGCTGCTTTTTACCAAGTCATGAACCGCTTGAGTGATATGCCAATACCAGAAAATGTTGGAGATTTCCGGCTAATCAATCGACGTGTTATTGATGAGATCAACAAGTTGCCAGAGCGAACTCGCTTTATGAAGGGGCTATTTGCTTGGCCAGGCTTCAAAAGGGTAACACTTCAGTTTGATCGAGACCCACGGCTTGCCGGTGAAACAAAATGGAATTATCGCAAGTTGATTCATTTGGCCTTCGAGGGGATTACCTCTTTTAGTACCCGACCGCTTCGTATTGCCACGGCAGCAGGACTGATTACTTCGTTTTCCGCCTTGCTGCTAGCGGTCGTTGTTCTTACCAAAACCCTAATTTGGGGAGACCCCGTTGCAGGGTACCCATCCATGATGATCGTTATTTTGCTCGTCGGCGGTGTACAGCTGTTGTCGATAGGGTTGATGGGGGAGTATGTCGGACGTTTGTTCATTGAAGCGAAGCAAAGGCCGTTATTTGTTGTGATGGAAGAAAATCACACAGTACCAAAATACATTGCCGAGGAAGTACAGGCATGAGCAAGCAACAATTATCAAAATTACCTTTAACCCAGTTTGCTATCTTAATGACAGTCGGAACTGTCATCGTCAGGTTGGCTACCTTGGGGTTTTATCCTTTAATGGATACGACAGAGGCTCGCTACGGTGAAATGGCCAGGATCATGTTTGAGACAGGCAATTGGATAACTCCGATGTTTGACTACAACGTACCGTTCTGGGGAAAGCCGCCACTTTTTACTTGGCTAAGTGCTGGTGGATTCGAACTGCTTGGGGTGAATGAGTTTGCCGCACGTGTCCCGCACCTTCTTGTCGGTATAGTGATCTTGGCTATTACTTGGCTGTTGGCAGCAAAAGTTCGAGAGAAAAAAGAGGCTTGGTTAGCGACCGCTATTTTGTCTACCACGACGGCATTTATCGTGATTTCAGGCGCGGTGATGACAGACACCGCACTGACATTCGCAGTCACCTTGAGCATGGTCAGTTTTTGGCTGGCGTGGGAGTCAGGTAGCCGGCTGTGGGGGTACCTGTTTTTTGTAGGCTTGGCGATAGGTATGTTGGCCAAAGGGCCTTTGACAATGGTGTTAGTGGGGATCAGCCTAGTTATTTGGATAGTACAAGAACAAAGGTGGCGTCGTATTCCTAGATGTTTACCTTGGAAAGGTGGCATCGCTCTTTTTCTAATTATTTCACTGCCGTGGTACTTATTGGCAGAGTGGAAAACCCCCGGTTTCTTAAATTATTTCATTATCGGCGAACATATTAAGCGCTTTGTGGTGAGTGGCTGGGAAGGTGACCTTTACGGCTCAGCGCATGATGAAGTGAGAGGAACTATTTGGGTGTTCTGGTTCTTGGCTGCACTGCCATGGGCGCCGGTATTAATGTATCAGGTGTCCCGTTTCTTCCGAGCCGGTGAAGAGGGTGTTCAAAGTAGCAATGGCTATATGGGATACTTGTGGTGCTGGATGCTATCTCCTATGTTGCTTTTCACAATGGCTGGCAACATCTTGCCTAGTTATGTGATGCCCGGTCTTCCTGCATTAGGCTTGCTGGTTGCGGGTTACCATAGCCAACAAAAGCTGTCGGAGAAAGTGTTCAAAGTTGGATTAATTACACCGGTTTTATTGGTATTCACGGCAATTTTGTTGGGTTATAACCTTTCAGGAAAAGAGTCTGAAAAAGTCCTGTTAGCTAAGTGGGAAAAGCAGGTTGAAAAAGAAAACAGTGAATTGATTTATATTCAAAAAAGACCATTTTCAGCGCAGTTTTATTCCGAAGGGAAAGCAAAACTCAATCAAGAGCCATTATCGACTTTGCTCACTGAGCCGAAAGAGGATGCGTTTTTTGTTATTGAGAAAGGCAAGATACCTGCAGGGTTCCTATGGGACAAGTCACGTTGCGAACTGAGGGCAGAATCGAATAAGCGCCAGTTGGTTCATTGTAAAGCGGGTTAAATTAAATTAAGAGCAACCAAGTACTTCAGGATTTCAATGATTGTTAGTTTAGATCGCAGATTGTGATGCCTGCGCTTGGTTGTTTTTTAAACTGTGACATGTGCATAAAAGCCCTTATATAAACTATGGAATTATGGCTTCAGTGAAATAAAAATGGAGTCTGATTATGTACCGAGATTTATTAGAAATCCCTGCAGAACATCAGTTTGTCCGTACTGATATGAAGTGGGATATAGGGAAAAAGCAAGATATTGACACCTTTTGGTATGATGAGAAAAAGGCAACCGGTGAGGTCGTGGCTAAATACATAGTTAAGGTGACTAAGTATATTTATCCGCCTCAGAAATCTGATATTAGCTTCAAAAAGTACTCAGCAGATGCACTCTCTCTTCTCGCCTCCGGTGATTTATCGCACTAAACAACAGTTGTAACACGTTTTATGAAGTGGCCTTCGGGCCACTTTTTTTATAGATAAAAGGCAACCTTTCTACTGTTCAAAAAGGCTGAGTATGTGACAGATATCAAGGAATGTAGGACGTCACTATTAACCATGTTGAATAAGATTTATCTGAGGAATACACTAGCCAAGTAACAAAATAAATGGAGTTTAATTTCAATATGATACCGCAAGATTCGACATTACGAGTGGTCAGACCAACTGATAACGTATCCCAAATTTCAACCATGTATCGACAGGCACTTGGTTTTGATTTACTCAAACAGTTTGAGGATTATGATGGTTTTGATGGTGTCGTTCTGGGGCATAAGCATCACCCATATCATATCGAGTTTGTGCACAAAATTGGCTCTGAAGTTGGAGGGGCACCCAGCCAAGAACACCTGTTGGTGTTTTATGTAGATTGCAGCCAAGCTTGGGAAAGGGCTTGCAGAAAAATGATAGACGCTGGTTTCTCAGTGGTTGAGTCAAGTAACCCGTATTGGGAACAAGTGGGTAAGACATTTGAAGATCTCGATGGATATCGAATAGTGCTGCAGAACCGCGACTGGGACTTCTAAACCGGTAGTATGATTGATATACAGTAAAGCTCAAGTTGAAAAACTTGAGCTTTTTTAATTCATTGGTTTTAAAACATTAATGCTTCTGGCGTGCGAGAGATTCGTAAGCCGATTTAAACATTAAGGTAAAACCTGCTTGTGTCAGTTCTTTTGCTGAGACTTCTGCTTTTTCTAGTCGACGATAGCACTCATCCAGAGCAAGAAGCACTGTATCTACTTGATTGTTTTCTAACTGTTGTAGTTGCATGACATTATTCCCATCAAGATAGCTTGCCAATTAGATGCTGTTGAAACCTTAATTCCCATAAAGCATACCGCTGCTTACATGAATAAACTCTGAACAAGGTTGTTCGTTTATTGCACATTGCAAGGAATCAACAAAGCTATAATAGAAAGCGGGTGTTAGTCGTCTGTCATGGTATTGTCAGGGCTATGTCAGAATGATGGTTGAAAGCGGAAATAAGCTGCGCAATTTCAGAAAGATAGGAAATTGCGCGAAGTTGGGTTGAGAGAGTTAACGATTAGTAATTCTTATCTATCTCTTCTAACTTGTGAAGAAACTCCTGTATTTGGACTTCATTGTTGTTATGAAATTCCGTTGTGGTCTGATTGATCACTGACTCAGGATCTTCATTCATGGTGTGGAAGTGGTAGGTATTGTGAAAGTTGATATCTAAGGTGACCTTATCATCTGCCAAACTCACACTGTAGCCATCAGGTGACTCAGTACATTTAATATCGTCAAGTTGGCTACCAAACTCAATGGTTTGACCTTGAGTTTTGATCTTCTCATAGACACTAAGCAGGGTGCGTACATCGACTCTGTTTTTCATCTTGGCCTCCATCATGTGCTAATGGTGCATGTTCATGCAGGTTTTATACAAAGCACGTTAAGTATACAAAACGAAGTTTTCCTACCTTAAATTTAGGTGTTTACTCTCAATCTGCAATAGAACTGATGAAAGGTTTATTCTAGATCAATTATTGCTATGGATGGGCCTCACATTATTGAATTTTAAAGAAATTGAAAATGTTGAAAATTCATGATGACGTAATAGAAATGAAGTGGTAGCTTGAAAGGTATGAACGACAACTAAACGGAATTTTAATCATGTTTAAGCAACTTGCCGAAGCGCAGCTTGATCCTATTCTTTCGCTTTCTATTGCTTATCGCGACGATCCCCGAGAAGAAAAAGTAGATCTTGGAATTGGTGTTTACCGCAACAGTCAGGGTGAGACACCTATCATGCAAGCGGTACAATTAGCGCAGCAGCAAGTACAAGCTAGCCAGAAGACTAAGGCTTATGTTGGTCTTGCTGGTAATGAGCAATTTAATCAGTCCATGATGGATTTGCTTTTGACAGGTACATCCGCTAAACCGCGTGCTGCTGCTGTACAGACACCAGGTGCCAGTGGCGCTTTAAGAATGCTGGCAGATTTAATCCACCTAGCAGAGCCTGAGACAACAGTTTGGATTTCAAACCCAAGCTATGTCAATCACAAGCCAGTGATGGAAGCTGCAGGCTTAAAAGTTCGCTATTATCCTTACTTCGATACGGTGACTAAGCAAGTAAATAGCGAAGCTATGTTGGCTGAGTTGGCAAAAGCGGGCCCTAAAGATGTGGTATTGCTCCACGGTTGCTGCCATAACCCAACAGGTGCTGATATCTCATTTGAGGACTGGCAGGCTATAACGGCATTGGCCAACAAGAACGGTTTCATGCCATTTGTGGATATCGCTTACCAGGGTTTTGGTGACGGCTTAGAGCAAGATGCCGCAGGCTTGCAGCATATGGCAGACAATATTGAAGAAATGGTTATTGCTACCTCATGCTCCAAGAATTTCGGCCTTTACCGTGAACGAACGGGTGCAGCTATTTTGATAGGGGAAACTCTGCAAGAAGCACAGAAGGCGAAAGGGCGTATCCTTAACCTTGCGCGATCTACATACACTATGCCACCGGATCATGGTGCGGCTCTCGTGTCGACGATTTTGAATGATGCATCTCTAACGCAAACTTGGAAACAAGAGCTAAATGAAATGCAACAGCGTTTGTTGACGTTGCGTGCTGGCCTAGTAAACGAAGTTCAAGCGTTAGGCTCAAATCAGTTTGATTTCATTCAGCAGCATAAGGGGATGTTCTCAGTGACAGGGCTTTCTCCGGAACAAATCGCTCGTTTGCGTGATGACTATGCAATTTATGCTGTCGGTGATGGCCGTATCAATATCGCTGGCCTACAAGAACAACACTTAGGCTACTTGGCCAAGGCGTTGGTATCAGTTTCTAACTAACATCAGCCTAGCTTTTACCCTGATATAAAAAATGGCCAGTTGAGTTCTGGCCATTTTTCTTTTGAGGATTGAAGAGCTAATTCATTCTCTATCAAAGTGAGTTGGTTAAGCGGCTAGGGTATGGCGCTGTATAAACTCGATAGAATGATGGTTGAACTCATCAGGGCGTTCAACATTACAAACGTGGCCACAGTCCTCGAACTCAGTGAGATAGCTGTGCTCATGTTTATTAACCATTTCTTTAACCGGCTTGATGAACATATAGTCATTTCCACCCATTAAATATAAGGTCGGAATTGGCAGCTCCTTCTCCTTGAAATACTTCATGACCGGATTAACGTCTGCAGCAAGTTTGAACCAGCGTTTGAACTCATTCTGACAGAGCTTCTTAGCGTCATTAACGAACATCAAGCGGGACTCTTTTTGTGTTTTCTGTGGCATGACAATATAAGCGAACAGCTTATAAAGCCACATATACGGAATGAAGTGTTTGCACATATTCCCAGCAGTCACTAGTACTTGGGATCGGGTATTCAAACGCGTGACTGCACCGCCAAGAACCATGGTTTTTACTCTGTCTGGTGCTAGCTCTGCAAGGTTACGGATAATGATGGTGCCTAGGGAGATACCAACAAAATGGGCAGATTGGATTTTAAGATGATTTAGCACCTGCACGATATCTGTTGTGACAGATTTAAACGTGTAAGGATTTTTAATCATGTCCTGAAACATGTTGTTTGAGCGACCGTGGCCTCTTAGATCGAGCAGGAGTAAGTTGAAGTGCTGTTTATAGGCCTTAATCTGCTTAAACCAGATGGAAGAGCTGCCACCTGCACCATGAACAAATACAACCCAGTCCTTGCTGGTTGGGTGAAGGTAAGTTTTATGAAACAACAAAGTATCTGACATGTATCGACTCATTTTGGTTTTCTGCGAGCATTATAACACGGTGCCCCCTAAGACTTAGCTCCGATGTGTGAAGCTTTGTAAACTTAAGGCTTAGGTAAAATTTAACTTATTGATAGTGAAGTTAATGATAAATATTGAAACCTCATTATTGTGATGCTTGTCACATCCTAGTGCGGGGGATGCTGCAGACTTGTACTACAAATAGCAAAAAAAGGCATAACCGTCTGGTTATGCCGCATAATTATGTAGAGCGATAATTATGTGTTAGATGTTAAAGCAACTGTAATCGGTCGACTTCTATTTCAGGGGTATTACCCCCTTCGTACTCACCGTATAGTCGCAGTCTTGTGGTGGCATTAATTGCTGCAGGCATGTTGATATCGTCATCTATCTCAACTTGGATCTCTTTTGTACCATCGCTGAAAATAAATGTATCAGCGTTGATTTGTTTGATCAGCTGACCTTCTACAATCGCCTCTTTCTCAGTAAACATGCTGGTGTCTTGAAGAAGCTCAGCAACGCTTACGGTTTCTACCGGGCCAGAGTAATTCAAAGCACTTTCGTTTTTGTCATGGTCTCCAGCAAAAGCAGCAGTTGGTAGAATGATAGCGGCAGTAGCGATAGCAATAACAGTTTTCTTAATCATAATTCGGTCTCCTTGTGTTGATGGTTCTATTAAACAACACAGGTTCTGAATTAATGATGAGTTACCTATTCAGAAATGGTTCATGTACGTTTTTAATTAGCCATAGGGTAGGTGAATAATAAAAGATGAACCAAGTTAAAACCAAAGTGAATCAATACGGCATATATCAAACGGCCCGTCCAGTAATACGTCAGACCGTATAACAGTCCTGCGAGGGCAGCGATAGCGATGAACAGCCCGCCCCCGGAAAAATGCGCGAAACCAAAGAGGAGACTCGCAAGAAAAATACCAACATAAGGGTTGAAGCGTTTGCTCAAGCCATTTTGGATATAGCCTCGGAACAAAGCCTCTTCAGCGACACAGGTAAATATTAAGTTGTTGATTACAAACACCCACAACCAAGGCGGAAGCGAGAACTCAGGCTCAACAATACCCACTCCCCATGCGAAAAATGGTAGGGCGATGAACAGTGCGGCTAGTAAAATTTTTTGAGTTAATGGTAGCTGAGTTAATGGTGTTATTGCCGATGATATAGGATTGGTGAGCTTTAACATATCTGGCATTAGCAGCAACAGAGCGAAAACAATAAGTGGCTTGTCGAGGTTCAGGTACATAGTAAAGGGGATACTGCCTGAACCAGTGAAGGCTTTGTTGAGTACGAGTAAATTGTCAAAACCAGGTACTAGATGGAGCACTAGAGCGGCAGCCCAGAGTATCACTACACTGTGGCAAGCGATTTTATAGATACCTGTTTGCCGTTGGCTCAGTTTGGCAATTCCGAGCCCGATAGCAATAATGACCAGTGCCATTGGCGAAACTCGTTCTAAAACAAAAGCAACTAAGCCTGTGGCAGCCAGCAAGTGCGGCCAAACTTTTGGCCTGATAAAAACGGATAAAACAGTAATGGCAAGAAGTAGCCAAATTAGGCCGTCTGGCCATAGGTCATTAAGATGAAACATAGTATTTTAAGTTGAGTTGAGCGTTATAATAGTTACAGCCATGGTAACTAAAAAAAACTGTGTTTTCATTGTGATAATGGTGAAATACAACGCATTTGAAAGTGAGCAGGGACATTGTCTAATGATGAATAATTTCGCTGAATCTCTTGCTTGTGAAAAGAAAGGTTAATGAATGACAACGGAGTTTGTGCTGGGCGGTGCCCGTTCAGGAAAAAGCAGTTATGCTGAGTCACTTGCCCTAGCGAGTGGAAAAGCTATCGTGTATGTTGCGACGGCAACAGCCGGTGATGTTGAGATGGCCGAGCGAATTGAGCGGCATAAGAAAGACCGCCCGAACAGTTGGCATGTAGTGGAAGAGCCTCTCGCTCTTGCGAAAGTGATCACCGAGCTTTCTACAAAAGATAATTGTTTGCTGGTGGACTGCTTAACGTTATGGTTGACCAATTGCCTGTTTAACCAAGATTACGTCATTGATTGGCAACAGCAAAAAGGTGAATTTCTTGCGGCATTGAAACAGGTGCCAGGAGAGATCATTCTTGTTAGCAATGAAGTCGGGCAGGGGGTTGTCCCTATGGGCGAGATGTCGAGACGGTTCGTTGATGAAAGCGGCTGGTTACACCAAGCTATAGCTAAGCAGGTTGAGAAAGTGACTTTCGTGACTGCAGGGATCCCACAGCACTTGAAGGGGGCTTAGATGGCTCAATGTGTAAGAACAAGAATAGATATCTTGCGCCATGGTCTACCAGAAGGCCATGGCTGCTTGCGGGGGCATACTGATTTTCCCATTACTGAAGCCGGCTTGGTACAAATGCACACTGCCGTAAAAGGGTTGAATGATATTGAGCAGATCATCACCTCTCCATTGCTAAGGTGCAGTGATTTCGCACATATGCTTGCTCAGAAGTTTGCTTTACCTTGCCAACACTTTGCACATTGGAAAGAAATGGATTTTGGCGAATGGGATGGCCAAAGTCATGATAGTTTATGGCAACAACATGGGGCGTTATTAGAAGAGTACTGGCAAAACCCTTGGCTATCGACACCACATGGTGGAGAAGCCCTTAAAGATTTTGATATGCGTATCCAGCAGGCATGGGACCATCTTCTCGAACATTATTTAGGGCAGAAAATCTTACTGGTAACACACGCGGGTGTCATGAAGCAGCTCATGCGTATTTTGTTAGAGATGCCAGAAACTACCAGCTATCTCCATCGGGTAGACCTACCTTATGCGGCGCGTTACCGTGTAACAGTAACAACAGATGATAATGGTTTGCACTGGCCTCAAATCCAGTGGCCGATCGAACAGCAGTATTAAGCGAGAACGAATGCAATCAACAACTAAAGCTTTGATGGTTCAGGGCACAACATCTGATGCAGGCAAAAGTGTTTTGGCCGCCGGTTTATGCCGTGTGCTGGCTAGAAAGAAAATTAAAGTGGCGCCTTTCAAATCGCAGAACATGGCGTTAAACAGCGCCGTAACCAAAGATGGCGGTGAGATCGGGCGGGCACAAGCTGTTCAGGCTCAGGCGAGTATGATCGAGCCAACAGTACATATGAACCCTGTACTGTTAAAACCGAACACAGATATCGGGGCGCAGGTTATCGTACAGGGTAAAGCATTGGCAGACATGGATGCTGTGGGGTACCACAACTACAAGAAAGTCGTGCTTGGCCCGATAATGGAATCTTTCAACATTCTTCAGCAGGAATATCAAACTGTCATAATTGAAGGTGCAGGAAGCCCAGCTGAAATTAACTTGCGCGAAAACGACGTTGCCAATATGGGCTTTGCTGAAGAAGCCGATGTGCCAGTGATCATTGTTGCTGATATCGATCGTGGAGGCGTTTTTGCACACCTATATGGCACTCTGGCCCTGTTATCAGACAGCGAGCAGGAAAGGGTCAAAGGCTTTGTCATCAACCGTTTCCGTGGTGATATCAAGTTACTGGAATCAGGCTTGGAATGGTTAGAGCAGAAAACCGGTAAGCCGGTATTGGGAGTGTTACCGTATCTGCATGGATTAATGCTTGAGGCAGAAGATGCCATAGATGTTCAGCAAGTTGATGCCGACGGTGATCAACTCCGAGTATCGGTACCTGTGCTTACGCGTGTAAGTAATCATACTGATTTTGATCCTCTGCGCATGCATCCGCAAGTAAATCTACAATTTATAGGTAAAGGGCAGCAAATTCCGCCATCTGATCTTATCATTATTCCAGGGACTAAAAGTGTTCGTAGTGATCTGGACTACCTTAGGGAGCAAGGGTGGGATCAGCAAATTGCCCGTCATCTTCGTCTAGGCGGTAAGGTGATGGGTATTTGTGGTGGTTACCAGATGTTGGGTGAAACCATCGCAGATCTCGACGGCATCGAGGGTGAGCCGGGAACAAGTCGTGGCTTGGGATACCTAGCGGTATCGACAGTTTTAGCGCCACATAAGCAGCTCAAACTGGTTAGTGGCAACCTAACAATGCCTGATCAGCGCAGTGTGCCGGTTAGAGGGTATGAAATTCACGCTGGAGTTACCGAAGGGGAGGGTGAAGACGCGCCTATCCGGTTAGCTGATAATGCTGACGGAAAACTAGGCGTGGATAATCAGGTGTTTGGCACCTATCTACACGGTATTTTCGAGCAACAAGAAGCATGCGATGCCATTTTGAACTGGGCCGGATTGACTGCAACTTGTACCCCTAACTTTGACTTGATTAGAGAACAAGGCATTGATCGTGTTGCTGATATGCTTGAAGAACACATGGATTTTGACAAGCTATGGCCGGAATGGTCAGAGCGTTTTAGCAAGAAGGGGAGCTAACTTCTCCTTTTGTAAACCTAGAGCCTAGTGTGAGGAGCTAACTAGGCTCTCTCAAGAGGGATGAATATGATTTTAGATGTTTCACCGAGTATTAAAACTCTACGTCTTTATACCAGACCATGGGGTGAAGACGACCTTGCTGGTTTATACCGGATAATGTCCAATCAATCAGTTCATACCTTCACGGAAGAAGAACCTTGGTCTGAAGAAAAAGCGAGACGTGAGCTACAAAAGTATCATATTGAGCCATCTGCGGATGATGGGCATCGTGGTTACTTTAACTGCCCGCTAATACTCTCTGACTGTCACACCCTGATTGGTCGGGTTGGTTTACATCCCTATGGTGATAATGATTCGACAGCAGAAATTGAATGGGTGATCTGTGAAGATCATTGGCATCAAGGCTATGCGACAGAAATTGGAAAAGCGATCCTTGAGTACGGTTTTCAAGAGGCGGGTTTCCACAGCATTATCGGATTTACTTGTGTACGAAATATGTCGGCACGTCAGGTAATGAAAAAAATTGGGATGGAACATATTGGAGATAGAGAGCTTCACAACAGAAAGCTCAGTGTCTTTCAAATAAAGAGGGAGCCTTGAATCGGCTCCCTTTATTGTTGCTGCAATGATTATGTATATGTGACTTGAGGTCGCCTTCACCTAGACTGATAGTGTTTTTGTGATCGCTTTTCTAAGTGGCTAAATAGAACAGATAAGCCAAGGCACAGGAAAAGGTAACCCGCACCGACCAAGAGCCAGATCTCAAAGATCAAACCCGAAGAGTTGGCGATTTCGCTACCAACAAAAGTGAGCTCTTGGATAGATATTAACGAGATAATGGAGGAGTCCTTGACCAAGGAAATAAATTGACCCGCAAGCGGTGGTACGATACCACTTAATGCCTGAGGGAAGATAATATAGCGGAATCGGTCAAGTGCAGATAACCCAAGCGAGTCAGCGGCTTCCCATTGACCTTTTGCAATAGCATCAATACCTGATCGGACTATTTCTGCAATATAAGCTGCTGAGATCAGGCCGACACATAAGATCCCTGAGAATAAGTTCTCCCACAATTTTGCCGGGCCAAACAGTACAGACTGCCAATGGCTGATTTCACTGGGTGTATTTCTAAATACGGTGTCTAAGCCTAAAACTGGGATCAGTTGGCTCGAAATGAAGAAGTAAAATATGAACACAAATACCAATGGTGGAATGTTCCTCACCAATTGGATGTAGGCTTGAGCGGGTAGTCGTAAGAAAAACCATGTAGAGCGGCGAGCTAGGCCGAGTAACAGTCCAAGGACGCCAGCGAATACCATACCCCATAAGCTAAGACGCAGAGTCGCGAGTAGACCTTGGAAAAAATAAGGCAATTCGCCATTTCTGCCTGGTGTCATAACTAAACTAAACGCTCTCTCCCAGTTCCACTGATAATGAACACCGGCAGAAGAGCG
Source organism: Photobacterium sp. AWH4_225 (assembly GCF_056158405.1). Classification (NCBI taxonomy): domain Bacteria; kingdom Pseudomonadati; phylum Pseudomonadota; class Gammaproteobacteria; order Vibrionales; family Vibrionaceae; genus Photobacterium; species Photobacterium sp. AWH4_225. The sequence goes on from NZ_JBSWTF010000004.1 coordinate 2,342,161, forward strand.
GTACCACAACCAGCCAATGGCAATAGCAATTAGTGCCAACAGAAAGGCATCAAGCTTGTTCAGTTTGAAATTAGCCGGGAACTTAATTCCCGGCATGTTTTGTGACTTTGAGTGCGACAACGCTTATTGTCCTTCTGCGATCTGGTCTTCCCAGTCAAGGGTGGTGAACCAGTAGTCGTGGCGCTCTTTTAACCAGCCATCTTCTGTTCGAAGTAAAATCCAGTTGTTGAAGAAATTAAGTAGATCAAATTCCCCATGGCGGATTGCAAATGCTTCCGAACCACGACTTAGACGTTCTTCGAAAGGAATATAGAGTTTGTCACTGTACTGGATAGCCATATGCTCAGGTTTAGGTGATGAGGCCAATGCTGCGTGAGCATTACCGTTCAGGACTTCCTGAAATGCTTGAGCTTCATCATCAAATTGACGGAGTTTAGCTTTCGGGAAGTATTTCTTTGCGGTTTGAACGGTAAATGCACCCCGTCGAACAGCTAGGGTAACACTGCGCTTGTTGTAGTCTTCAAAGCTTGTTTTGCCTGCAGCAAGCTCTTTATGCGCTGCAAGCTGTACCCCTGAATGAGCATATGGGCTAGTAAACAATACGCTCATGTTACGTTCAGGGGTAATGGATAATCCACCGATGATGACATCAAATTTACCGGCAAGTAGGGCAGGAATAATTCCATCCCAAGCTGTCGGGATGAATTCAACTTTAAGCCCTGCATCTTTCGCCAAACGGCGAGCAACATCAACTTCAAAACCGACTAGTTCACCTTGTTTATCTCTCATAGCCCAAGGAACGAATGTTGAGAGCCCAACACGTAGGGTTCCACGTTCTTTGATTTCAACCAGTGCACTTTTATCGGCGGCGGTTGAGACAGAGGCCATAGTTAGCGCCATAACAGCAATAAATGCTGAGAGTAATCGTTTCATGCTTCCTTTCTCCTAATTGATTATTTTGTAAATGACTGTTGATACATAGTGCTGAAAGTTCTTTTGGTGATAGTTCTTTTGGTGATAGTTCTTTTGGTTATTGTTTTGTTAGTGTGACGGAGTATCTAACCGATGCGCTAACCAAGCAGCAAAGCCTGAGAGAGTAAGGGTGACAACAAGGTAGATTCCTGCAACGGTAAACCATACTTCGAAGGGCATGGCCGTATCGGCGACAATATTCCTCCCCTCTGTGGTTAAATCAAAGATTGCCATTACACTGACTATTGAGGAGTTTTTAACGAGTGAAACCCCTTCATTTGTCAGCGGTGGCAAGACTCTCTTAATCACTTGCGGCAAGATAACGAAACGATAGCTATCGAAAGTCGAGAGGCCAAGGCTTTCACTGGCTTCAAACTGTCCGCGATCAATGCTGGTTAGGCCCGCCCTGAAAATTTCTGCGGTATATGCCCCTTGGAAAAGGGAAAGTGCTAATACTGCAGTTGTAAATCTTTCCAGGCCAAGAACAGGGCCAAAGACAAAATAGAGTAGGTAAATCTGTACCAGTAAAGGGGTGTTGCGGATAAGCTCGATATACCCCCTAGCAACAGTACGCCCCACAACAGAGTTAGATAGCCGAAGTAAGGCAGTAGTCAAACCTATCGCTAAAGTGAAAAACAAGCTAACGGCTGAAATTTCAAGTGTTACTCTCAAGCCTTCTAATAATTCCGCTGGAAACCATTGGCCATCTTCCACAAACCACAAGTACTGGGGTATCCGGTACCATTGCCAACGGTAGTTCATCGCATCGGCACCGGTTTCCAGTAGCCAAAGTAAGAACATAGCTACAAGACCCACTTGCAATAATCCGGAGAAGAAAGGTTTGGAAATACGCCCCATCGTTTTCATTATCTGTGATGAACTAATCACGTTCTGAATCATCATATCCTCCTCAATAACTCAGAATTTGTTCTAAGAACATCTGGGTTCTTGGGTGTTGTGGGGAATCAAACAATTCAGAAGGAGGGGCAATTTCGACGATTTCGCCTTCGTCCATAAAGACGACTCGGTCGGCAACTTTTTTGGCAAAACCCATCTCATGGGTGACACAAATCATGGTCATCCCCTCATCGGCAAGCTCAGTCATAACATCTAGGACCTCACGGATCATTTCGGGATCGAGCGCTGATGTTGGTTCGTCGAAAAGCAGGATATCAGGTTTCATGCAAAGCGAACGGGCAATAGCGACACGTTGTTGTTGTCCACCTGATAGTTGTGAAGGGTATTTATCGGCTTGGTGGGCAATATGAACACGTTCAAGGTACTCCATTGCTAATTTGTTGGCTTCTTGCTTGCTCAGCTTACGAGTGCGGCGAGGTGCAAGAGTAAGGTTTTCCAGTACCGTCATGTGAGGGAATAGGTTGAAGTGTTGGAACACCATACCCACTTGTCCACGAATGCGTTTTAGGTGTTGTGCATTTAATGGTTTGTCTTCTACCTCTAATTGACCGTCATTGAACTGCTCTAGGCCGTTGATACAACGTATCAAGGTAGATTTTCCCGAGCCGGATGGACCACATATGACGAGTTTTTCCCCACGTTGTATGTTGAGGTTAATGTTCTTCAGTGCCTGGAAATCTCCATACCACTTATTGATGTCTTGAAACGAAATTACAGTTTCTTTGGTCATCCAGACCGCTCCAAAGAGAAGGTATATGTTTACTATGCTATTGCTTTGTAAAGAGGAATTCAAAGATATGAAGTGATTATAGGGTGATAACTGTGAAATTATTCTGATTACGCATCATGTTGATTAATAAGTAGCCGTTATGAAAAAAAATCACCAAATTGGTCAATTAGCGTTTGCACTGCACATAAAAGACAGATAAGTTTATGTCAATTGGATTTGAAAGATACTGTCAACAAAGTCTGTAATCATTAGTTTACAGCTGACAAATGCGTAAATTAGGAAGTAACAATGCATAAGACCGATGATGTTCGCATTAGCGAAATTAAAGAACTTCTCCCTCCTGTCGCAGTACTGGAGCGTTTCCCAGCAACAGAAAATGCGTCTGAAACGGTATATCAAGCTCGTCAGTCAATTCACAAAATTCTGAACGACGAAGATGATCGCCTACTGGTAATCGTTGGACCATGTTCTATTCACGATACCAAAGCCGCTTTGGAGTACGGCCAGCAGCTAAAAGCGCTGCGTGAAGAGCTAAAAGGCGAGCTAGAAGTCGTTATGCGAGTTTACTTCGAAAAGCCACGCACAACTGTTGGCTGGAAAGGTCTGATTAATGACCCGTACATGGATAACAGCTTTAAACTAAATGATGGTCTACGCATGGGCCGTAAGCTTCTACTTGACCTAACTGATATGGGTGTACCGACAGCAGGTGAGTTCCTAGATATGATCACGCCACAGTACATGGGCGATTTGATCAGCTGGGGTGCAATCGGTGCACGTACCACGGAGTCACAGGTACACCGTGAACTGGCTTCGGGCCTTTCTTGCCCAGTAGGTTTCAAGAACGGTACAGACGGCAACATAAAAATTGCAACTGATGCGATTGGTTCAGCCAGTGCGCCGCACCACTTCTTGTCAGTGACGAAATACGGTCATTCTGCGATTGTTTCAACCGCAGGCAACGAAGATTGCCACATCATCCTACGTGGCGGTAAAGAGCCAAACTACAGCAAAGAACATGTTGACTCGATTACTGGTCAGCTCGAAAAAGCAGGTCTGCGCCAAAAGGTAATGATTGATTTCAGCCATGCCAATAGCCTCAAGCAGTTCCAGCGCCAGATGTTAGTTTCTGAAGATGTAGGCAGCCAGATTGCAGAAGGTAATAAGGCAATCTTCGGTGTGATGATTGAGAGCCATCTAGTTGAAGGCCGTCAGGACATCGTAGAAGGCCAGGAGCCGACCTACGGTCAGAGTATAACTGATGCCTGTATTGGCTTTGGTGATACAGAGAAAGTACTGCGTCAACTTGCGGAAGATGTGAAGAAGCGCCGTCAAAAGTAGTCATTCGACCTTCTAGTAATTAGAAACTCAAAGCCAGCAGTTTTTCTGCTGGCTTTTTTGTATAAATGAGAGCTACACAGAAAAAACTATAAGCCATTGTATATAATTAATTGTTGTAACTGCATATCAGGGAAGAAATAATGGTAGTTAAAAATAATTATTACAATAACGTGATTTTTTTAGTGGTTTTAGGTTTAATCCTATTTAGCTTCAATTTAACTATTAGAAAAGAAACCATCGTCTATCTGTACGATTCAAAACGATTCTTTGTCGTGGGCATTGTTTGGTTAACCTCTCTGATAAGTTTATGCTCCAATACAGTTAGATGTGAGATTGTCAATGGTTTTAGACATTTGTCACTCTTTAATCGAGTACTGTTATTTACCATGTTATTCAGCATGACAATGTCTACGCTTATGAATGAGAATGCGGTCAATCATGTCAGTGATTTTTTATTTATTCTGGGGATGGGAATCACTTGTTATTTTTTAAGGGTGGGTATCCAATCACAGAGGAGTAAAGTGATACAAGCTTTTGCTTTGGTATCATTGCTTTTGTTTTTTTCAGTTGCCATCGCATTTTGGCTACGTCTTTATTTAAACTTAGAAAGTAATCTTCACACTATATTTAGCTTTGCAAACCCTAGATTTCTAAATCAAGTCCAAGTTTGGCTTATTATTCCTGTGCTCTATATGGCAATACTGGCTAAAAGAAAAAGTAATTACTCAGCTGCGTATACTACAGCTTTAGTTGCTTCAGTAGCGGCAATCATAGCAACAGATGCGAGGGGAGTTTCAGCTGCCTTATTAGTAACAGTCATGCTTTGGGCCATTTTGGATCGATCTTGGCGTTCGGATATTCTTAAGTTGGTCATCATATCAATGATTTTGGGCTACCTTGCAAAGTTCGCTTTATTAGATCCGTTGCCCAATTGGTTGTTTTATAATGGCGAGTTAGATCTCGGTGAGATTCGATCCGGTACATCAGGTAGATGGCAATTATGGAAAGAGTCTTTAACACTGGTAAATTTTTGGGGGAATGGAGGCGGTTACTTTGTCTGTGCATCAGAATTTTATTCAATCCCAAATACAGGCCACCCACATAACTCGCTGTTAAATATTTGGGTTGATTGGGGGGTACTGGCTACAGTTTCTTTTGTGATTTTCAGTTTCCATGTGCTGTATTCTGTGGTTACGACTAAGAGTAGGTTGGTACGTGTATTCGGGTTATCTATTTTAGCAAGCTTAACTTATAGTCTTGTATCAGGGGTGCTAAATACACCATTAAGCCAATTGTTGTTTATTGTCTCACTAGCCTTTCTATGGACCACTTCTCCTGTAAAACAGAATCATTCTGTTTGTAGAGCTAATCACTTTATTCTCATTAGCCTCGCAGTAATGATTGTTTTTAGCATGAGCGCACGAATGTATGAAAGAATTGAATACTATCAGGCATCCAATATTAGCAATGAGAAAATTCTGTCTGAAAAAGTGCGGATAGAGTTTTGGCTTGGGAACAATTGCTCAATGTAAATTATATGTATACTCAAATTACCACAAGGTAATTGATTCTGAGAGTTAGAGAGCCAATGAGTTATGATTTATGCTTCATGGCTCTCTAACAATTTACCTCTCGTTAATGTGTGGTATCTGTAATTGAGAATACTGTTGCTTGTGACTGACTCCCTCTTCGCTCATTAGTGAGTTTTACGGGTGGCGCAGTAATCTGTAACTTCTGAGCGCGTTGTAAATTTTCATGGGCTTTGGCATAGAAAGTAGGGCTGGTGTTAATGGCTCTATTTAAGTAATCGATGGCACTCTCATAGTCGCCTTCAAGCATTGCAAAATATCCAATGTCATTGAGCGCTTTTTCACGGTTCATCACCTTTGATAAGGCATCGAGGGCATCTTCGTAACGTTTAGCCTTAATATAGGTGAGGCCTAAATTTGACCACGCACGTTGATTGTTAGGGTAGAGAGTACTGGTTCGGCGGTTGATCATTTCAGCTTGTTCGATTTTACCGTCCAGATAATATGAGTAGCCTAAATTAGTCAATGCCTTTTCTGAGCGATTATTGACATCAAGAGCAGTGAGATAGATCTTCTGAGCATCTTGGTGGTTTGCGTCTAAGTCAGTCAGAATCCCCAAGGCGATATAGGCTTCGAAAGGAGATTGCCCGTCCATTTTTAGCGGTTGAGATAGCATAGTCGTATCCGGATCAAATTGCGTAATGCCTTGACGCTCTTGATCCATCATTACGGCCTTTAGCAATTGTTTCCTAGCATTATCATGCTCACCAAGTTGGAGTGAAACGACACCAACCGAAGCCGTATATTGGATGCTGTTAGGTTTAATTAGTGCAGCGCGAGCGTATGCGAGTTTTGCTAGAGCATAATTTTTTCGCTGATGATGAATATAACCAATCTTATAGAAAGCTTGGTCTGCTTTCTTCTGGGAAGGAAAGCTGACAGCTCTTATGTACTCGTACAAGGCCAGATCCGGATCCCCGGCCATGTAGGCATTATCGCCTCTTACAATTGCTTCCTCAGCGGTTTCGGGAGGAAATTCACCTGTTAAACCCAATGTCGGTTTGCCGTCATATAACTCATGATTGAACTCTACATTGTTTTGGTTTGCCGTATTGTTATTGGCTGTGCAACCAGCTAACGCAATCACCATCATAAAAGAAAATAGCTTTAGTGGGAGAGGACTCATTATTTTACCTTCCTTGAAAATCAATTAACTAGCAAACACTTTCATAAAAATGAGCACTGCCGGGCCGACGGCCACGACGAAAAAACCTGGCCATATGCAGGTGATTAGAGGGAAGATCATTTTCGTTCCTATTTTTGCTGCAGCCTCTTCTGCTTTTTGCATTCTCCTGTCACGAAATTCAGAAGCATATTCACGTAAGGTGTCACCTAAACTGGATCCCAGTTTGACAGATTGTGAGATAACACTGACCAAGCCTTGTAATTCAGCTAACCCTGTACGTGTAATAAATTGATTCAGTGCAGCAGCCATAGGAATCCCAACTTTTGTTTTTTGGCAAACTAGTTGAAGTTCATGGCTGAGGTCTTTCGACAATGGCTTGATTTCTGTTGCTACTCGTTGAAGGGCTGCCTGGAAGCCTAACCCTGCCTCAGTAGACACGACAAGCAAATCAAGCGCATCAGGGAAAGCCCTTCTCATTGATTTAATCCGCTTGTTCGCAAGGGCATTTAATGCAAAATTTGGAAGAAAACTGGCTAACCCTACAGCAAAAAGGCTATTGGTAATGACTTTTTGCGTTGACGCTTCGGGAAAAAACTGTGAACTGATAATGCAGATTAAGCCAACCGTAATGGCTAATACTGATTTTAGCGCATAAAAAGAAGTTAGTGCTTTTTCATTTTCAAAACCAGCATGCATTAACAGTGTTTTCGTATTTGCTTGCTCCTTGACTGATGTAGGCTTCACATATTTATCAATAGACTCCAATGTCTTATCGAATTTCTTCAACTCAGAAGCAGAGTGCAGCTGATTATTTTGCCCGGAGATACGTTTTAATTTTTTCTTCACTGGCGTGATGCTGTTAGTTAGCAGTATTGATATAGAAACGGTTAGCAATACAGTGACAGCAAAGATTAATGCAAGAAACACCCACTTTGTTTGAGTGTCATCGAGAAAGTTTGAGGATAATGATATCAAGTAATCCATGTTATACCTCGATACGTAACAGCTTTCTTATCCACAGTAAGCCCATAAACATGGAGAAACCAGCTAGTTTCAAAAGGGTAATACCTGTATCTGTGGTCATCAGAGGAGATAAGTACTCAGGATTAGAAAGATATAGAACAAGGAAAAGTACAAAAGGAACCAGCATTAGCACCCAGGCAGACATTCGTCCTTCTGCAGACAGTGTTTTCACTCTGCGCAGCAGTTTGAACCTTCCGCGGATCACATTGGAAATCTTATCTAAGGTTTCAGCTAAGTTGCCGCCAGTTTCTTTCTGGATAATGACGGCACTGTTAAAGGCCAAAACACTGACTGAAGGATTCCGTTGTGCAAGGTTTTCTAACGCTGTTCTTAAGTCAGCCCCATAATTGAGTTCAATGAATGTTTTACCAAACTCAGTTGAGATCGGCGGCGCCATTTCTTGGCTGACGGTTTTCATGACTTCAGTAAATGGATAGCCAACGAGAAGCGCTCTTTTCATGACATCAATGGCCTCAATGAACTGCTCTTCAAACAGCTGCATTCTTTTCTCGGCTTTATAACGTAAGAAAATAATGAAAACAGCAATAATAGCTGCGGGGATGAATGTTGCTATTTTTATGCTTTTGAAGAAAAGATAAGAAGCAATAAATGTAGTGACACATATGATAGTTAACCATAAGGTTGTTTTATACGCTTTCCATTCTAAGCCAGCTAAAGCGAGTCTCTCCGACATGAACTCACCAAATCGATTATTTTCCAACCAACGTTCTGTTGGTGAAAGCTGCTCGAGGTAGTTCGCTCGTAACAGAGACTTTTGCTTAGAGCCATCTTCTTCAATGTGCTTGAGTTGCTCCTTCATTAGTCTGGATCGCTTCGCCCGTGCCCCCGTAGTAGTGATCAGAATTGTCTGTGTAACGACCACAACGGCAACGAAAAGTATTATTAAGTAAAGTTGGAGATTCTGATCCATTAGAAGTCCTCCAAATTTGAATCATTAAAGTAGCTGTAGGGGAGGTCGATACCCATATGCTTGAATGCTTCAATAAACGAAGGAATATTGCCGGTTGCGACATAGTCACCCAGCACATTTCCTTGTTCGTCAATGCCTTTGCGCTGAAAGCAAAATAATTCTGTCATGGTAATAACATCGCCTTCCATCGCATTGATTTCGACAATACTGGTGATGCGTCTTTTACCATCTTCCATGCGTCGAAGCTGCACCACGATGTTGATAGCAGAAGCGATTTGGGAGCGTATGTTCTTGATAGGCATGTTCCAACCTGCCATTGCAAACATGTTTTCTATTCGGCCCAAAGCATCACGAGGCGTATTGGCGTGAATGGTTGTCATTGAGCCATCATGTCCTGTGTTCATTGCGGCCAGCATATCAACGGCTTCACCACCACGCACCTCACCAACAACAATGCGATCGGGTCTCATTCGGAGTGAGTTGATGACGAGCTCACGCTGGGTAATGGCTCCTTTGCCTTCAATGTTGGCGGGGCGGGTTTCTAAGCGCACGACATGGGGTTGCTGAAGCTGTAACTCCGCAGAGTCTTCAATGGTAATGATTCGTTCATTTTCAGGGATAAAGCACGAGCAGATATTCAGGGTTGTTGTTTTACCAGACCCTGTCCCGCCTGAAATGAGAATATTCTGCCGCCCTTTGACGACAGCTTGCAGAAAGTGCGCCATTTCCTCATTCAATGTGCCGAAACCCAGCAGTTGTTCCATCTTGAGCTTTTCAACCGAAAAACGCCTGATTGAAAGAGAAGGGCCGTCGATGGCTAATGGTGGAATAATCGCATTAATACGCGAGCCATCTTTAAGCCTTGCATCGACCATGGGGGAGCCTTCATCAATACGCCGTCCAACTTGCGAAACAATACGGTCAATTACGTTGAGTAGATGCCTATCATCGCGAAAAGAAGAGTTAATTGCCTCAAGCTTGCCTTTACGTTCGATGTATATCTGTTTACTGGAGTTAATCAGAATATCTGAGATAGTGGGGTCTTTCAGTAGCGGCTCAATAGGTCCGAGGCCTAGGATCTCATCGCAGATTTCATCAATAACCCTTAGTCGTCCTTCTGCATTAAGCGGTACTTCTTTCTCAAGCAGCAATAAACTGACCATATCTGCAATTTGTTTGCGAGCTTCAGTGAGCTCGAGGGTTTCTAACAAAGAAAGATCAAGAGCTTTAAAAATGTCATCCATGATCTCATCTTTTATCTTTATCTCTTGATTGGTCAATGAGACGATCGAAGATGTTTCAACATGAACAGGTTCTTTGTGTGTCAGGATAGGAGAAGGCTCGCTCTTTTGAGGAGCGAGTGGTTCTTCGGCTTGCTGTGTTTTTCTCTTTAAAAACATAATTATCCCCTAAAATACATCATCAACTTCTTAAGACCTGTCACATGGGTGATTTCTTTTTCATAAATTATGTTAGACACACTCCTCAAAGACTTTGTAATAGGTTTGTTTTCAAAGTTTGAGGCAAGTAATTCGCCAAGGTTTGTTGAAGAGCTCACTGACTGGTAGTCATTAGGAACTAAGATGATGTCATCGACACGTAGTGACTTTATTATATCTTTGTCGGTGATATCGACATTTTTAGAATAACGGTTGACGATGACTTTGATCTGCTGATCACTATTGCCAAACAGGTGTTTGATCCGTTTGATTAATGAAGCGGCTTCCCTGATTGCGGGTATGTTTTGCTGTACAACAATAAAAATATAGTTTGCTTCCGAGATCGCTGGTAACGTACTGTTTTCCATACCACGAGACATATCAATAACAACATGGTTGAAATTGTTTTTGGATTGGGTAATAAAGTCAGCAAACAGTTTAGGTTGAACTTCATTAATACTGTCAAAAACATGTTCAGATCGGGTAGCAATGAACTTCAATCCTGATGAGTGTTTTGTCAGCATGCCATTTAAGGCATACTCGTCGAGTGTTTCTACTTGCGATAAGGCATCACTTAGAATGTACTTAGTTGGGGTCGACAATAGATTGGAAACACTACCAAATTGTCCGTCTGTGTCTACCAAGCAAGTGCTTAAATCATCAAGTGCCATCATATGAGCAATAGTGGTACTGATAATAGAAGTACCCATGCCACCTTTGGCGTTGATAAATACACTGAGTTTGCCTTGGCCTCTTTTAATCCTTTTTGATTTCGCACATTCGTCTAAAATGCTATCTATTTCATTTTCATCAAAGGGTATGGTAAGCACATCTTTAATGTTGTTCTTAATCGCTCGTCTCAACATCTCAGCGTCAGACTGGTGACTAATAAGGATAATTGGTAAGTCAGTGGTATATTGCTCTACAACATCATTTGAGAGTTTTTCCCAATTTAAATTGCTATCGGCAATGATAATGTCTGGGGTAGGGAATTGTTTTAAGTTGTTAAATGCTATCTTATATTCTAATTCTGTCATTGAAGAAAACTTTGCATTTGGCCATAGCGCAAGGTATTCCATCAAAGGTGCTTTGAAGTCTTCATCATTGCTGATAACCCAGCCTTGAATCGTCGTTGATAACGGCAGTTTCGATTTAGTCGCTTTGTTCTCTTTATTTAACGTTGATATCGGTTTTTCAGTCAATGTATTCATAATATGCACCTAACAATTTGTAAATCCATTTCTTGTTACTCCCAGGCTTTCTCTTGGAAGTAGGGTAGAGAAATCTGGTGCCGTTATACTTAAACTGTTTGTGACAATCGGAAAGAGTGGCTTGAATTGATAGTTAACAATTTTAGCTTCCACAAATTCAATCTGATTGTAGTTTTCGGCTAAGGTTAGATCCTCCGTGATTGCCGTAGCCGTGCTATCAAGGTAGTTAATTTCTATATTATCAATGCTGAAGTCAGGTAAAGTGACTGAGTCTAATAAGCTTGTTATTTTTACAGATTGGATATCGTCAGTATCAACTTGGCATACAACTGCAATCCTTGCCGCTCGGCGAGTCGTTTCGTTGAGTAAATGCCATGAATAAATCAGTCTGCCTATTTCAAAAATCGCAAATATTAAAGTAAAAAAGATAGTGGCAACCAGTGTGAACTCAACGAGTGCAATGCCATTTTGTTGTTTTTGAGAGGTATAAGGCTTCATTACAATACCCTCATGCTGTAGCTGGCGACAATGTCGAACACTAATGAGCTTGGTTCATCGCTAAAAAAAGCTGGCCATTGTGCGAATACCGGCTCAAAAGGATAAATGATCTGTGTTGTGATGTAGTTATTATTTAACTCGATAGTAATGTGATCTTCTTTGAGGTTATTGATTACCGTTGAGCTACTATCCACAGCGGAGCCATACAGTGATAAATTTTTTGCACTAGAAACAAGTTGATCCGTGAGGTCGTAACTACCGCTATCTCCGACTATTATTCTGTTGGATAAATACCGAGAAGAATCGCGGCTAATTTTTTCAATTTGGGTATAGGTATAATAGGCACGCCCTAACTCACTGATGGCAATCAGTAGGATAATCAAAATCGGTGCGATAATAGTAAACTCTACAATCGCGAGCCCTGTTTGTTCCTTGAGGCTACGACTACTCATGAATCCTCACTATTAGGGTCGTTGTATAAGACAATTTTGTAAGGACCTTCAGTATCAGGCACTAGACCAGGCTGACCGCTGTAATTTCTGCAGTCTTCAATAAATTCGCCGATGATCCATGAGCCATCGCCTTTACCGTTTTTATTATCAGTTGTTGTAGTAATGCTCAAAGGCTGGTTAAGGAAGAAACAGCCCAATCCTTTCAGAGGGATATCCATCCGTCCCCCTGATTTTGTTGCTTGATCACATTTCAGTATGGGGACAGTCACTACTCGCCTAAAAAGCCCTTTGTTCTGGCAGTTTTCAGATCCTAGACACGCTTGATAATTATTTGACTCGTAATTAGAGATGTATTTTTGGTAGTTATATATTTCATCGTAAGTCTTGTTGGGTTTATAGGTTGTTGTTGACTCTCCTTCATCACTTTCTTCAGTGACCTCTTCGATTAATGCTGGATCATTCTTCTCATAGCTAGTGTCTATATCACTAATATAAAGACTTGGGTCAAGATTACCCTTGTCGTAAACGCCGAAACGGGTATCGATAGCCAAAGAAGGGCCAACCATATTACCGGGCTCGGTGGTTATTACTTCACCGTCGGCATTATTGACACAACTGTCGAAGTTTCCTGCAAGGGCCTCACTGTATGCTTTAGCGCCTGACTCAGTACTACCATCGACACCTTGCAAGGCCACGGCCATATAATTTCCCGAGCCAATTGCTGAATCTTTGCTTGTAGAGGCTTTCAGGACATGGAGAGACTGGGGCGAATAGCCGGAAAGTGTTGAGCTATCAGAATCACCCTCACAAATACTCAAGGGGAGTACATTGCAGGTCATCCCCAAGCTGGTGCTAGGCCCTGCAACGGCGGAAGCGCGGGCATGTAGCGTAACGCCAAAAATCGAAGATAGAAACTCGGGTAGAGCAATGTTTTCTATTTTGACTCGTACATACTTAGACGAGGAAGTCTGGGTTAATGGGTCAAATGGCAAGGCTTCTGAGAATTCATAGCTGACACTATCGAAGGATATAGTTAATCCCGTAAAACCTGATGAAGAGAGGTTAGTCTGTATTGTCGTGTTTCCCTCATTTTTGGCATCGATAAGGGTACCTTTTTGATCTAAGGTTTTGGCTGCTGTTAATGCGGCTGCATCGGCAAGGTTCTGCAATCTACTTTTAGATAAAATGAGATGACCGACATCCAAGGCTAACGCGCCTATGCCAATTAGTGAAACAAGGGCAAAGGTGGTGAAGATTGCTACTACACCACGTTGTTTCGTTATTTGTGTGTGCCTTGAATTTCTCATCCCTGCAAACCTCTTATTAAACTCAAACTTAATTGGTTTGGGTTACGATGTTTTTGTTTTTGACCCTATCTTGCGTTGAACCCTTATCCTCATTTTTCAGCGCCTTTGATGCTTTTTTCCCACTAAATGGCGGTGATTGGGTTGGTACTCTGTTTTCAGCTATTGGATCGACGGTTTGTAACCGAATCATCTGATCCCGGCTTTTTCCCAACGTCACCTCAGCGACCGATAGGCTAGGGAAGATCATGAGTAGAACTGTTAATAAGGGTGCTCGCTTCCACTTCATCTTATTACGCATTGCTCTTTCCTTATAAACTGTGACCGAATTGCCCTTCGGTACCTGCGCTTGGGGTGAGTACTGCAGTGTTGCTTTGGGTATAGGGTGCGTTTTGATTCAGTGGCTGGTTTTCTTTTAGCTCGCTCATGCGACCCAAGAGGTAGAACTCCCAGTCATTGGGCTCAACGAAACTATCGGTAGGTAGGCTAATATCTTGTCTCCGGATAGGTTTAGCTAACCTAGGTGTAACTAAAATGACCAACTCCGTTTCACCTTTACGAAATGACTGGCTACGGAATAATTGGCCGATAATGGGAAGGTCGCCAAGGCCGGGTAACTTATTGACAACGTCCGTGATGTTTTCATTGAGTAAGCCAGCAATACCGATAGTTTGGCCATTACCCAAAGAGACGGTAGTTTTGGCGCTACGCTTGGTGAGAGCCGGAACAAAGAACTGTGAACTGGTACCAGACGGATTAAGGGTGACCGCATTTTGGTTTGTGATTTCACTGACTTCAATATTCAACGCAAGGTTGATATTGTCGGCGGAAGAAACGGTAGGTACGAACTGTAAACCCACACCAAACTCTTTGAACTCAATGGTGATATTGTCATCATTCGGAACTGGGATAGGGAATTCACCGCCCGAAAGAAACTCTGCATTTTCACCACTTAACGCAGTCAGAGTTGGCTCGGCCAGGACTTTGGCTAATCCATTGGTTTTCGCAATACTGAAGGCGGCACTGAATAAGGTACTGTCACTGAGGTAGCTAGCAAAAATGCCGTTGTCATCAATACTGAGAGGGTCACTGATTATCTCAGTGATAATGTTACCTGCATCGTTAAGTTCCGGAACCGCGGGAATACTCGCGCCACCATTCACAGTACCCCAGGTCCAGTTGCTGTTATTTCTGGCAAAAACAAAGTTGGAATCAAATTCTCTTACTAGCGTTCGCGAAACTTCGGCAACGGTAACTTCGAGCATGATCTGGTGTGAACCGCCCACACTCATGAGGTTGATGATGCCTGTCCCACTATTGGTAAAGGTATGCGCAACCTCTTCGGCCATAGCTATTTTTTCTGCACTGGTTACTTCCCCACTCAATACCAACTTGTTCTGGCTGGTATAGACAGCGATTTTTTCCTGAGGCATGAACTCGTAGAGTTTGGCTTTTAGGGCATTGAGATCGTGGGTTACCTCTACATCCAAAACCGTAATTAAGCGATCACGGGAGTCCCAGATAATTACATTGGTAGTGCCCAATGATTTACCTAACACATAAATACGATTTGATCTCAGAATGATGATGTCTGCGACGTCCGGGTTACCAATAGAGATACGTTTTGCACTACCTGGAATCTCAACCAGCCGAGATTTGTTGTGAGGGACAGAAATTGACAGAGTACGCGCTGCAAAGCTGTAACCACTCAGCAAGAAAGAGAGTATTACCCCGATAAGGAATAACTTTGTAATTGGTTTTAGTGCTTCCATGCGGTAGCTTCCTATGACTGCAAACTATATTTTGACATTGACGCGGCTACTTTCGGTGCCCTTGATGATAGTGACGCTATCGGTGGTTTTTCTGTAAACACGTGGTTTTTCGATTGGGTCGTTGGGATTACGAAGCGATAGTTGAAGTTCGCCTTTTGATTTAGCGGTGACAAGTGATTCAGCTTGTCGAGGGGTGAGTTCAAGGGTCACTGCGCGAACAATGATAGGGTCGGATGCATTCGTTTTAGCTGTTTGGTCGACCGCGAGAATTTTGATCCGCTTTAAAACAGTTTGTGCCCGGGATACATTTTTTCGTGCATAAATAACATCGACATAATCACCAGGCAGCAAGAAACCTGCAACACCAATGACGTCATTAACCCTTATGGTGACTGCTCGCATATTCGGAGAGATAAGAGCCGCCAGTGTTGTGCCTTCTCCTGCATTGACTAATCGTTCTTTCCTGATCACTTCACCGGCCAAAATTTCGTTTTTGACCACTTTGCCGACAACATCTTGCGTGTGTTCAAATCCACTAGATGTAATCACCTCCTCAGGTAGTTTTTTTATCACCAGGTGTTTAGGCTCAAGGATAGTACCTGACGGAATTAAATGTATTGCGGTGACCTGACCGACTTTGTTCTCTTCTTTGATCACTTCTTTGATGACTTCCCTGACAACTTCCACTTGCTCAGGCTCTGCCTTTACAGGTTCGAGATTTGCTTGCTGCTCTTCTAGCCAGTTATTTGCCAACATTAGTGCACCGAAGCCCATAAATGTTGATATCAATATTGTGATGAGGAGCCTACCTTTAGACATGTTCACCTCCATCAGATGAATCGTTTACGAAGTAACAGTTCCAGACGAGATCAATGAGCTCTGCGTTGATGACAGAGGAAGCCTGGCTAAATTTAATTTGGTTAGCGCACATTGATACTAGATCCCGGGGGTAGCAAGGGAGAAGAGGGACTTTGTCGTAAGCATGAAGCTGATTAATGATATATTCCAGCGTGGTATTAGAAGTATTGAGCTGGTGCTTTTGACACTCTTTGTGCCACAGATCTTGATAATCATTGGCAGATATTGGCCCAAATTGAATTTTGTAGCCAATACGCCGTAAAAAGGCATCATCTGCCAGTTTTGCAGGGTGGATATTGGATGAAAACACCAACACTTGCTCGAAAGGGATCTCAAAATGCTCACCAGAAGCGGTGCTCAAATAATCGATGCGCTCTTCAAGCGGTATGATCCAACGGTTTAATATGGCGTCGACGCTCATTTTTTGACGACCTAAATCATCTATAAGCAGCAGGCCATTATTTGCTTTTAACTGTAATGAAGCTCGGTTGATTTTCGAAGTGGCATCTAGGCTGACTTCTAGCATTTCTGCGGTTAACTCGCCGCCGACAACAACTTCTGGCCGGTAGCAATGAACCAAACGCTCGTCGGTACCGCTGTCTAAAAAAATAGATGGCGTGTTGGTCGTTGAAATGGCTTTGTGAACAACAGGGTCATAAATTTGGATAACTTGTGTGCCAGCACATATGGCATAGGGGATATACACTGTGCTATCAAAGAGTTTTACAAGTCGCCGGGATATATAGGTTTTACCTGTGCCCGGCAGCCCATAAATGAAAATTGCTCTGCCTGAATTCAACGCTGGGCCAACTTGATTAACAATATTATTAGGTAAAATCAGCCCGTTGAGCCCTTTGCGTAGGACAGAAGGGGTAACAGCTTGCTTTAAAGATGATTGGGAAAGCACCAATTGGTTGTAGTGATGCAGAGAAATAGGAACCGGCCCCATGTAGCCATCACGCTGAAGTTCCAAGTTGGCTACGGCTCGACCTTTCTCTGTTAGTGCATATCTCAGCCCGGATGAAAAACGTCCGTCAGAACGTATTTCGACATACGCGTTATCTTTGAGCTTTTGCAGTAGTTGTTCGATGATGTTACCTGGTAGCGCCATACGCTTCGAAAGTTGCAACGCGTCGCTGTCAGCATATTTGGTCAGGTGCTTAAGCAACAAAGCATCAAGTATGCGCAGAGGAATGCCTGTTTCTTCAGCGGTTCTTGGCTTTGTAAGTAATAAGTTAATACTGTCAGTAGGTTGGGTTTGTTCCACCGGTTTGCTGAATTGATGCGCGTCCATGCAATATCCTTTTAGAATAGGTAGAAATAACAGTATAAATATGCGAGTAAAATCGCTCCCCCCATAGGTACAGCACCAGCCGCTACAGAGTTTTCTTGTGGTTTTTCGTAAACACCTGTTAAAAAAGAAACTTTCCAACGTGTTAACATTGGTGTGAGTTCGCCGTAACAGATGAGTCTTAACAACGAAAGCAGGCCGGAAAACATAATGGAAACGAGAATTAGGGTAATGATGTTGGGGTAACCAACAATGATGCCTAGAGACGCCAAAAGTTTGGCGTCTCCGGCTCCAAACAGGTTAATCATGTATAAAGGTATACATAATGCAAAACCTATTAATACTCCAAGTAGAGCAGAGGCTAGATGGCTATAATCGAATTGGCTATGAACAACTAAATTACCTAAAACACCTAATATGAGGATAGAAAAACATACCCAATTTGGTATTTTATGGTGCTTAATGTCGTGTAAACACGCATACACAACCAATATGATTGATAAAAAAACCATAAAACCTACTTATAACTATATTCTGAAATTATTTTTGCTGTTAGCCGCCTGACTTTATTTGATTCTCAATGCCATTAATAGCGTTATTCAAAACGTTTCCAAGATTACCAAAAGCGGTTGCTACACCTGCAGCAACAAGCGCCCCTGCAACGGCATATTCGACCGCAGTTAGTCCTTCTTCATCTTTATAAAAGTTGATAAAAAACTGTTTGACTGATTTCATGGTATAACTCCTTAATTGACATAACCTTTGTCGTTGTCCGCCGACAATATAAATTTAGTAACTTGGTTCAGAAATACAAAAAAAATGGAACTTTTTTGTGATCGTGGCGAGCAAATTTATCAACTATTTAGCTATCTAGTTGATTAAGCAGAATATGCTTCGTACGGAGTGCTGATATTTTTACTAATTAAATTAGTTATTTAAAAAATATAAATGAATTTTGACTTTTAAATTGTGCAATATAGTACAAAAAAAAGACATTGCTTTTTTTAGCACTTTTTTAATTACACTTTGTTTATGCAGGTTATTGGTAGGGTGGGTATTCTTTAAACATTTCATTGATTTGGGTATCAATGAATGTTTTGCGGGAAGAAGGAGTCATTGTTTCGGTAAGTCTTCGTTGGGAAGTTGAGCGCCAAACAACGCTATTAGTTTCGGTGTCGATGAGCTCTACGATTATTTTACCGTATCGGTATTCTCTAATTTGTGTTGGTGTGGAATAGGCAACACCAACGCTTCGATGTCTATATCCAAATCCAAATGATGTACCGTAGGTTTGAAAATCACTTTGTTCGATGATGGAATGCCTAACTAATAAGTCAGCATCATTATTCACACCCGTTAGCCCTTTTGTATAAAGTTGTGTAGCGATAGCATCTTCAATTCTTTTTCCATCGAGCGTGGTGGCTTGGGTAGTAGAGAAGGTTGCAAACTCGTAGGTTTTGTAACTGTTGTAGTTCACTGCACTATTAAAGTCAGTAACAACATCCTTAGTACAGCCGATATTAATTAATATAAAAAACAGTAATATTAATTGTTTAGCCATACTTTCACCTATAAGTATTAGATGCAGGTGTGTATAAATCTCACAGCGCGTCTTCGCTGATAATAAAGCCGTCATTAAACTCAACAGAAATGGGCGATTCATTTTTCAGCTTTTCTTGTAAATGCAAGCTGTGAGGAAATTGACAGTAAATCTCATATTCCTTATGCAATCCATTGTCTAAAAAAGCGTCCAATACCTCGGCAGTATCAGCGATTAATAGTCTCGAATGAGGTTCTAAGTACATATCTGACTCACATCACACTTTGGGCTTGTTCTCATAAAAGCATAGCTTAGCAAGGGGTATTTGCTCATTGCAGAGACATGGATGAGGTACATCCATTACAGCGAAGTTCAAGAAGGGTCTCAAAAGACTAAATGGGTTAGAGGGAAAGATAAATCCTCACTATGATTAATGGAGTGGCATTAATGCGTAACCCTCTGACATTAAACGTCTCATTTCTGAGGTAGTCGGATGCAGTAGTTAACATGAAGGTGAGGATATGGGGAAAGCAGGTTTGGCATTATTAAGCTGTGTTTTAGTAAGTGCCTGTACTAGTCAACATTACTCAAAGCCTGTGATCGATGAAAATAAAGACATTGCCAGTTTATCGGCGCAGTACGTGAATGCAACACGTGGTGGCGGATGGGATTTTACCTCGCTTTTTCCCGGTAAGGTTTATCATCCCCGTGATGGATACATCCATTACAACCGCCTTTGGTGTTTGGACAAGGGGAGAGGCTCAATAGATGAGTTCCAGCGGTTTATTGCTGATGTCTGTGACAGCAAGGGAGGGGAAATGGATCTCGATTGGTGTATCTCGGGCAGTCATTCCTACCCGTTATTTAGAGCTTCGATTGAGCCAACAGGGACAACCTGTACTGGTGGTGATGTAGCAGTCAGTGTTGAGACTATTGAACCTATATCTTCTTCGACGTCCTCTGAGTGGCGACTCTATGCTGAAAAAAAAGGATTTGAACCGCCACAAAGATGAAGACTCAATGCGGTGCTTTGTTGATTTTGTGTTAATGTTCATGGTGTAACTGGACAGACCAGAAGGGAGAGGACGACTATGTCATGGACCAGATTGCTTGTTGAAGAAGAGGATGGTGTCGTTACTGTTGTGCTTAACAGGCCAGACAAATGTAATGCACTGGATATGCCTTTATTCAAAGAGCTAGACAAAGTAAGTAACCAGCTACGCAAGCGCAAGGATGTGCGAGCAGTGATTGTTAGAGGTGCGGGCGGGAATTTTAGTAGTGGGCTTGATGTGAAAAGTGTGGTGACCTCACGTTCCAATGCACTTTCCTTACTTGCGAAATGGCTGCCTGGCAATGCCAATATGGCACAACGTGTGTCCCGAAATTGGCGCAAGATCCCTTGCCCGGTCATTGCTGTCATAGAAGGCAAATGTTGGGGCGGTGGCATGCAAATAGTGCTGGGAGCGGATTTTCGTATCGCTTCGCCAGATGCAGAGATGTCCATTATGGAGATCCGATGGGGGTTGATGCCAGATATGGCAGGGTTAATGTCCCTACGTGAAGTGATGCCCAGAGATGCGGCCATGCGATTGACTATGACTGGGGAAATCCTACAAGCAGATGAAGCGAACAAGCTGAACTTGGTGACCGAAGTGGTGGAAGAGCCCATGGTACGAGCCCAAGCGCTATGCCAAGCAATTAGCAAAGGGTCTCCTGATGCCATTGCTGCCATCAAATTAACAATGAATCGCTGCTGGCATAGTTCAGATCGTCGCTTGCTAGCGACTGAAACCTTGAACCAGATCAGATTGATTCTTGGTAAGAACTTTCACATCGCCGGCAAACGACAACGTAAGAAAGTTGATATAGATTACAAACCTAGGCAGTCGTTTTGGTAGAAAAACCGTTATGGGTGATGATGGTATATAAGCTAATGCATTTTAATGGTTGCAGATGATGAAGCTGGATCAGAAAGACAGAGACTCGCTAAAGTTCATTGCGACAATCGTCGTGCTCATCACTGTCGTGCATGTCGTCAATGTATTCACTGTAGGCTATCTTTCTGATTTTGGTCTGTTACCACGTCACTTTAGTGGTTTCACCGGCATTATTGCTTACCCATTTCTACATGGCTCTTGGGGCCATTTGATCAGTAATATCCTCTCGTTTTCTGTGTTGGCGTTTCTGTTATCTCGATCAGGTTTGGCAAGGTTAATCGCCATTTTTATGATTAGCTGGCTAGGCAGTGGCTTAGGTGTCTGGTTGTTCGGTCGAATGCATTACCATATAGGCTTGAGCGGGATTATCTATGGACTATGGGCGTACTTGCTGATGTACGCGATTATGTATCGTAGCGTTAAATCTATTGCTATCGCCGTTTTGGTGATGTTTTTTTATGGCTCAATGGTTTGGGGATTTTTACCCACACAAGAGTGGATCAGCTATGAAAGCCATTTGTTCGGTGCTATCTCGGGCGGGATAGCGGGCTACTTTTATGCCCGTAGAGATAAGAGAAGGAGTGAATAATGTTGGTGACGTTCAAATGCAAGGTCCACGCGAATGTTGTGATGTTCGGTGATATTGCTAAACAGCTGCTTAAGTTTATGGGGCATTGTGAGAACATCCCTGGCGCTATTGATCCGCAGGATATTGGTGATGCGCTTGCAAAACTCACTGCAGAAACACAAAGACTGCGTCAGTTAGAGTTGCAAGCTGCCGATGAAGATGCTGTTGATGTTGATGATGTCGCCGATTTAGACATGGAGCCTGTAGTTAGCCTCCATACTCGTGCAACGCCACTGATTGAAATGCTTGAAGCGGCAAAACAGGCTGATTGTCATGTCATGTGGGAGGAAGGTTGTTAAATTTTTCTCACTCGGCCTCACACATGAGCTTTACTCGACGATGTGAAGGGGGGCGAAAGGATCATCGTCTGGATCGTGAATCCAAAGGTATTCCATTTTTATCGCTACCTTGCGAGCAGCCTCTTCATTAAGAAAATCTGCAATCACAGCGATAAACATGTCTAAACAGGCAGTATTACCGGACGAGGTAAATACACGCTTATCACGTGTCCAGCGGGCTACGGGGTTCCATTTAACGTGGTTTCCAAATGTCGTTGCCCAATGATAGTGTTGTTTATTGCTGGTCGCAGAGTGATTCTCAAGTAGCCCTGCCTGAGCGAGTAACACAGCCCCTAAACATGACGAGCAAATGAGGGTGTCATGTCGGTTTTGTTTAGTAAGCCAATGAATTAGGTTTTCGTTTAGAAGGGCACTTTCGACGCCGGAACCTCCTGGAACAAAGAGAATGTCATAGGCCATCAGTGCCTGATAGCTTAAATCCGTGTTTAACACGATGCCTTGTTGGCTGGCCACCGCCTCGCCGTTCTCTGAGGTCAGCAGAATATCAAACTTTTCGGGTAATCCATGAAACAGTGCAATAGCAGCCGATACCTGAAGTAAATCAAACCCTTCAAATAAAACGATTGCTAATGTAAAGCGTGATGGCACGGCTGGTTGCTGATGTTCTGACATATCTTTTTCGTAAATGTAATTGACCTATTTAAGCGTAGCTTCGAGAACTGCCGGAAGGGATCGCAAGTTTGCACTTCCGGCGATTAGATATGTGTTTTTGTCTGAATCTGAGCCAAATTAAAGAAGCATCTGCATTAAGGAACTATCTGCGGCGCGTCAAAGTTCTCTGGTTCATCAGTATAAATACATACATTCCACTCTTTGGCTGCACCTGTTTCAGCCTCACAATGTGTAGCAAAGAAAGTTTGGATCTCTTTTCTTTGACAATGCGCCTCAAATGCTGCCATATCTGACCATATTTCATTGAACGCAATAGGCATAGAGTTCCCCTCGGCAAACGGGCTTTTGATCTGTCGCGTGACGATATATTGCAGGCAGCCATCTTCTCTTAGCGTGTTTGGCTCTAGAGCTTGGAGGGCAGTAAATAACTCTTGTTCACGGCCAGCTTTAGGTTGGAATTGGGCAATACAGTAAACTTTTTTCGACATTTGACTTCCTTATCAGACATTTTAAAGTTGTGAGCTTTGATTAATTAAACCATGCAGTTACATATACCCAAGTTACTGGGTGTACAGTTAATTAGTCAAATGTAGTGCTGAGGACGGATTCTGTCCATGAAAAAAAAAGCTCCTCGAGTGAGGAGCTGTAATTGAGGTTGTGGTTATGCTGCCAGAGTGGCAGTTCTAAATGAAATAGCCTTACTGCTAAACATTATTCAGTGCTTGAGCAATCACGATATTACGCTCAATTTCTTTCGCCTTATGTTCGCTGACATCACCTTTAAGAATTTGCTGCTGTGTCTTGATATATTCGGCAGCTTGTTTTGGCGACTTGAACATAAGATCTTTGACATTAATTGATGCGATGTTGGTGTAACGACCATCTTCGCTGGTTGGTACGGAAATCTTGCCTTCATTAATTAGAGTCTTGACGACTTCACGCTGCTTTTCAAAACCGTCAAGGCCTGAAAGCTTCCAACGGTGCATTGGCTTGCCTTCGTATTTGCCGTGCTTAACTTCAGTCAGGTAACGAATGGTCAGGTTGCGAATTGTGCCGTCTTCTTCACCGTATTCAGCTTCTGTATCAAATAGAACAGGGAAAGATTTGCCTTCTAATACGCCGCCAGCTTTTGTCAGGTGACCCATACGGTAGCTGTTCATGCCTAAGCGGATAGGGGTAGTATCTGTCACAGCTGTACCATCAGCGAACTGTAGATCAGTAATTCGCTGGCCCTGTGGCTGGGTTAGGTCGATGGTATATGTCACACCGGCAAAGAAATCGTTGGTGGAGTACTTAGAGGCACGACGTACTGGATTGAAGCTATATGTCAAATCACCAGGAGTGACGCTGTTAAAGTAGCCAGCTGACCATTCCATGTAAGTTTTTAGATCTTTACCTGTCATTTCATAGACAGTGATCTCGCCACCTGCATATTGGTAGTTATAGGCGATATCTTTAGCCTTGATCTTACCAACGTTCAGCTCAGCCTTGTCATTATCGATCTGAAGGGCAATGACATTGGCTTTCGGCGCATAATACATGCTGGCTTCTTGGAATAGAGTACTGATACCGGTGTCTTGGATATGTACCTGCGGGATCCCCTTGATCTCATTTTGCGGTACAAGATCGATGCCTGTAAGTTCAGCAACTACGCGATTAGCTTGCTCGCGAAGTCTTTTGTGATATGGCGAGTACAGCTCGTCCATTTTGTCATCAGAATCGATACCATTAATTTTGTAGGTAAAGCTGTCTTTGTTCACCAAAGTGTATTGGCCATTTTTCTCTTCGAACTGAAGATCGATACGAGAAAGGGCGCGGCCATATTTATCAGGCTCAGTGATAATTACACCATTGACCACGGCCTTATCGATACGGGTGTGCATGTGACCGGCAACAATGGCATCCAGCTCTGGGTTGTCGTTGGCGATATCGGTGACACCGGTTGCTTCGATGTTGTTTTCGTTATCAAGGCCCATATGGGCAACAAGCACGATAGCGTCTACTTTATCGTCAATTTGCTTGATGACTTTTTTCACTTCCATTGATGGGTTAGTGAATGTCATGCCTTCTAGGCGGTTTGTCCCTTCAGCAAACACCTGAGTCATTGGGGTATCCATACCGATAACGCCAATCTTAATGCCTTTACGCTCAATAATTGTGTGGGCAGGTAAGAAAGGGTTGCCATCTTTGCGTTTGATGTTACCGCCCAGAGAGGTACCTTTAAACTGTGTAAGCGAGCGGTTTAGCACCTTGAGGCCAAAATCGAACTCATGGTTACCCAACACCCATACATCGTAGTTCATTTCATTGAAGCCGAGCATCATAGGATCGACAGGCTCATCCTTGAAGGTTTCAACGAAGTTGCCCTGGATGGTATCACCGGCATCAACCAGAATGACGTTGTCAGATTGGCCGCGGACCTCTTTTACCTTTGTGGCGATTTGGCTCAGGCTACCACGGGTATTCGCTTTGTCACTGGCGTAATCCCACGCCATGAAATGTCCGTGAATGTCAGATGTACCTAAGATAGTGACATCAACGATATCGCCATCAGCTGCGAAGGCATGGCCGCTCATGGCGAGAAGAATGGTCGAGGCTAATAAATGTTTTTTCATGTTAACTTATGATTTTTATGAATAAAGTGGCGTAATACTAAAGGTTTAACGTTTTCGTTTTTGAAGTATTGATCACTTTTTTGCTTGTTGATTGTATTTATTTGCATTTCATTGTGAGGCGCATCTTACATTCTGTTGCGGTATTAATCGAAATGGGTGGCTTTAAACCAATTGCTAAATTGTCATTATTTTATTGCCTAATGTGGAGTGAAATCATCACAACTGCATGGTCTGTGCTATGGCTATCTATGTCATAGGATGGGTTGATAAGGTGTCTATCGTAAAGGTGATAATCGTAAACTTCTGCCAGACTTTCATTAAAGCTAGGGTCAAACTCTCCACTTAATAAAATGTAATCCAGCACCATGCCTTTTGCGCCATAGTAGTAGGTATAAGGAGCAGGGTGCTTTGTTGGGATGCGTATGTTTTGATCTTCAATACCCTCAAGGGATTCTGACTGTGCGGCTGTGTTGGTTTCGCGATGGCACAGGCTGGCCTGAAACAGTGCCCAACTGTGTTGAAGCCGGAAGCGTTGGGAAATAGAGTTCGAAAAGGCATCATTTTTCTGGCGACCACCATCAGCAAGTAAATGGTGCAACACACTGGTCTCTAACTCGTCATTGAAATCACCCATTAAAATGGCAGGTAAGCCCGACTTCAATTTTCTTGTCCAGATAGCATTCATGAGCTGGGCAGCTTCCGCGCTTCGTTGTTGAGTTGAAGCCCATTGACCAAGGATCTCAGCACGTAAGTTGTCAGTCGCTATTTCTGATTGAGAAGCCGTATCGATATTAATTTGACGAAAGCCCTCATCAACAATGGGTCTCTTAGACTTAAAATGAACGACATAGAAGTCGCATTCTCCTAGCTGAGGAAGGTGTATTGTTGCTCTAAGCGGCTTGCGGCTGAAAGAAAAGCTGTCACTGATCCCTAGCGGGCCATTGAGATTAGCGTCTTCTACAACAGCGCTGAACTCTGTTATCGGAAAGCGTGAGGCAATGGCGACCACTGGACTATCGTAGATATAGTCGTCGACCACGTTTGGCTCATCGATAACAGTGAAATAGGCGTAGCCAGACTCTTTTGTTAGTTGCTGTAGAGAAGACGAAGAAAAGACTTCTTGAAACCCAATCACATCAGGTTGATGTTCAGCCAAATAAGTACGAATCCAGGATTGTTTTTTTTCCCACTGCTCTTGCGAATAGATATTTTCGAAGTCATAGAAAGCGTCGGGAGGGGCGAGGTAATTGCATAAATTGAAAGTAGTTATTTTGATAGTACTATCGGGTTGAGCGTTATCGGTTGAATACGGCAAACTGCTATCCAAATATTCGGAAATCCTATAAATAGAATAGGGCTATACATGCAAAAACAAAACGAAAATTGCAGTTTAGCCCATATACACCGAACTTGATTGGATGTTATGCGTTCAACGCTTGTTCCAAGTCTTCAATGATATCGTCGATGTGTTCGATACCGACGGAAAGGCGAATCATCTCTGGGCTGACTCCCGCTTGGGCTTGTTCGCTTTCACTCAGTTGTCGGTGTGTGGTTGAAGCGGGATGACAAGCTAGCGATTTCGCATCACCAATGTTGACCAAGCGCTTGAAGATTTTCAATGCATCGTAGAAACGTACACCAGCATCATAACCATCTTTCAATCCGAAGGAGAGAATCGCTGAAGGTTTGCCTTTCATGTACTTCTCAGCCAGTGGGTAGTAAGGCGAATCAGACAAACCGGCATAGCTCACCCAGCTCACCTTTTCATGCTGTTTTAGATACTCAGCAACCTTAAGCGCATTCTCGGTATGGCGTTCCATGCGAAGGGGGAGTGTTTCAAGCCCTTGTAACAACATAAAGGCATTCATTGGAGAAAGTGCTGAGCCCGTGTTACGCAGGGGAACCGTACGTGCACGTCCTATAAAGGCAGCTTCGCCAAATGCTTCGGTATATACCACGCCATGGTAAGAGGCTTCTGGCTGGTTGAAGACAGGGAAGCGATCTTTGAATTTAGCCCAAGGGAATTTACCGGAGTCGATGATCATACCGCCAAGGGTTGTACCATGACCACCAACATATTTGGTTAACGAGTGAACCACGATATCCGCGCCAAACTCAATAGGTTTACACAGGGCAGGGGTCGCGACCGTATTATCGACTATAACCGGCACACCTTGCTGGTGGGCAAGCTCTGCGATTTTCTCCAAGTCGATAATATTGCCTGCCGGGTTACCGATACTTTCACAGTAAACCGCTTTGGTGTTTTCATCGATTAGGGCTGCCAGGCTCTCAGGCTTATCATCTGGGGCAAAACGAACTTCAATGCCTTGCTTAGGTAGCATATGGGCAAAGAGGGTGTAAGTCCCGCCATATAGCTGAGGGGTAGATATAATATTATCGCCCGCTTCTGCCAAGGTTTGGATTGCATAGTTGATGGCTGCACTACCAGCGCTGACAGCCAGTCCGGCAATGCCGCCTTCCAGTGCGGCCATCCGCTTTTCTAGTACATCGTTAGTCGGGTTCATAATACGGGTATAGATATTGCCCGGTACTTCCAAGTTAAAGAGATCTGCACCATGCTGCGCATCATCAAACTCATAGGCAACAGTCTGATAAATCGGTGTTGCGACTGATTTAGTTGTCGGGCAGGTCTCATAACCACTGTGTATTGATAGCGTTTCGTCTTTCATATCGCTTTTTCTTCCTTGATTAATGACAGAACAATTCGAAAGTATGGCAAATGTTTAATCACTTTACAGTGAAGCTAAACATTAATAGAAAAAAAGTAGCCGAAAATCACATATTAAAAAGAGAAGTACTGATTTGGACAAATGTCCTATTGCTTCATTTTGAACTTGTCTAACATCCGCACGCAAACGATTAAACTCGCTGGTGGCTGCGGATGAATGTACAAACTTGGAACCCTTCTGGCTGTCATGTTATGGCAAAACCGACAGGCTCAAAATGCAATATTGATTGCTCGTATTGCTTCTATTTAGAAAAAGAAAAACTGTACCCTGAGCGCGGTCAAGATTGGATGATGGGAGAGCAAACCTTAGACGCATACATCCAACAGCAGATAGATGCCCAAAGTGGAAATGAAGTTATCTTTGCTTGGCAGGGCGGGGAGCCAACGTTACGTGGTCTCGCTTTTTTTGAACAAGCGGTACTGTTACAGCAAAAATACGGTAAGGGTAAGAAGGTCATTAATACCTTTCAAACCAACGGTATTTTGATTGATGATAAATGGTGTGCTTTTTTTAAGCAGCATGATTTTCTGATCGGTATATCAATTGATGGTCCGGCTGCACTGCATGATGTATATCGAAAAAGCCGTTCTGGAAAACCCACCCACGCTAAAGTAGAAGCCGTAATCTTGTTATTCAAGCAGTACAAGATTGAATTTAATACCCTAACGGTGGTGAGCGAGGCGAATGTTCACCAAGCCCTCACTGTTTACCGCTACCTAAAGCAATTAGGTAGTCAACACATGCAATTTATTCCCTTGGTTGAAAGGAAAGCAACAGAGCATACAAGCAGTGGGCTAACCTTGATTAACCCTGAAAGCAAAGTGGCTGGGGAGCTTTGTGAGTGGTCTGTTGAACCCACGGCTTTCGGCGAGTTTCTGATTCAAATATTCCATGAGTGGGTTAGGGTAGATATTGGCAATGTCTATATTCAGATGTTTGAAAATACTTTTGCTCTGACGTGTAATCAACCCGCGCAAATTTGTGTGTTTTCATCCCAGTGTGGCAGTGCTTTTGCCCTTGAGGCCAACGGTGATCTATATAGTTGCGATCACTACGTATATCCCGAGTACAAGCTGGGAAATATACACGAAACGACAATTACACATATGAACAATAGTGAGCGTAATCGACTGTTTGGTTTAGCTAAATCGGACACCTTGTCTGCCGACTGTCGCCGCTGTGAGTTTCGTTCACTTTGTCACGGCGGTTGTCCTAAGCATCGCTTTGCTCTTTCGTCATCCGGGAAGCCGGATCAAAATTATTTATGCCCAGGCTATAAAGCCTTTTTCCGTTATTCCTCTCCGTATATGGCGCTAATGAAAAAGCTGTATCTGAATCAGTATCCGCCTGCGGCAATCAAGCAAATTATCCAAAAGAAAGAATCTCTACAGCAGTAAATGGAGTACGTACCATGTTTAAACTAAATGCCATTGCCAAAGGGTGCGCATTGGCGGCGTTGTCTTGCTCACCTTTTGTGCAAGCAACCGAAACTGTGAGTACCGATGAGCAGCCAAATATTATTGTGATAATGGCGGATGATCTAGGTCAGTGGGCAACTAGCTTTCGCAACCAAGACATTATCGAAACCCCTAACCTGGATTACTTGGCGGAGAATGGTGTTCGTTTTGAGAACGGGATGACGCCCGCTCCGGTCAGTTCAGCGGCTCGTGCCTCGTTTCATACTGGAAAAATGCCGTCGCAGCATGGGGTTTATGACTTCTTGGCTGAAGACCCAAAGTTCGATGCCAATTGGCTTGATGGTGAGAAGCTACTTTCTGAGCGAATGAAAGATGAAGGCTACCGTACAGCCTTGATGGGTAAGTGGCATGCAACCACTGATAGTAAAGATCCTATTCGAGGGTTTGACCGTTGGCTGAGCTACGATGCGCTAGAAGCGGGCTGGAAAAATCAATATTTGCACTCTGGGACGGTACTGTTTTCTAGTGATGGCGAAAACATGGAGTACACGGGCATTCAAGCGCAGTTCTTAACGGATGAAACGCTGAAGTTTATCGACCAGGACAGTGATCAGCCTTTCTTTGTTAGCCTAAACTATGTTGAGCCTCATTTTCCGTTCGAAGGACTTCCAGAGCGTTTGGTAACCAAATACCGCGGCATTGCACACAAAGTTGTGGCATTTGGTGGAAATTCGGTACTTGAGCACATGAGCGACTTTACTTTAATACCCGATGATCACGAAGAGCAATTAGCCCAATACTTAGCTGCTGTAACACTGTTAGATGATCAACTGGGCAAGTTGATTGATGGTCTAGAAGGGCGCGATTTACTCGACAATACTGTGATTGCTTTCGTTTCAGATCATGGTTTATTGATGGGGCAGTATGGATTGTACGGCAAGGTGAATGCGTCTTTCCCATATAACTATTATGAAGAGACAGTACGTATCCCGTTTGTTGTATCAGGCCCAGAAAAGTTTGTGAGGCCAAAACAAGTACGTGGTGAGTTTGTGGATTTGATTGATCTACATGCAACCGTGCTGGACTTAGCCGCAGGCGAGAAGCAGACCTATGACACCAGCTATGGGCCGGGCAAAACATTGCTGCCAATGCTTAAAGGTGAGCGTGTACGTGATTGGCGCGAATATCAATTTGCAGAACGTGGCAATTCTAGAATGATCTCTAACGGCCATTGGAAGCTTATTCGCTATTATCCGAACCCGGAAGTAAATAAAGAGCCAGAAGATCATTGGTATGATCTAAGTAACCCGATGGGCGAACGTTACTTGTCTGAACCACCGCGAGAGGAGTTGCGTGTGAAGATGATTGCTGACCTTGATGCATTCTTCGAACAATACTCAAGTGATAAATATAATGGTTTGAAGATGTGGGAGCAGGCATATCCTAACTTCACAACAGAAGATATGCTTAAGCACGAGCGCTGGAACTAATTGATTCATAAATAAGTATTTAATAGCTGACCGACAGATTATTGCTCAATCTTCCGGTCGGCTATTTGTCAATTTCCATTTCTAAAATCTCTTCCAGTAGCTCACGGTTGGTGACTTGAATAAAGTTTCTGCCTACCTCAACAGCGCCATCAACTTGCAGTTGTTTGATAATACGGTTGTATACGCGAATGCTAGTGCCTAACCGTTCAGATTCCAGCGTTTTATTGATATAGAGCTTTTCACCCGGTGTTAGTTCGTCAAAAGACAGTAGTTCGTCAATCACACAGAATTTAATGGTGTGAAGGATATTTCGGGTCATCTTTTCAACAGACAAATACCATTTCGATGTGATGTGCTTAAAGACAAATTTGGCCAGTTCAGGTGTTTGATAAATCAGCTGGGTAAACTGCTTAGTGTCAAGAAGGTAGCCAGTACACATGCTATTTGCACAGACAGTGTAGAAGCATGTTTTTTCAGAAAAGAGCTCCATCAAACCAATAAAGCCATTGTGTTTATAGGTTCCTAGCTGAAAGCGTCGCCCATGTACAGTTTGACGATGCAAAGAGATTTCACCATCCAAAATAAACAATAATTGCTCGACTTGCTGCCCTTGAGTCAGAAGTGTTTGGTTTTTCTCGAAGCGAACAGGTTTAAGGGTGATACTGCCTTGATGACGGCTCAGGTAGTCAATCAAAGTCTTGGTGTCGTAGACATCTTCAGAGGTAACTAGCATAGTGATGAGCGTAATGTAGAAAAGTCATTATGATAAATTCCAGAAAAGTATACTGTAAATTGATCATTTTTCAGTATTCATTTTCGTCCTTTCTAAAACAGGAAAACGATTATTCCGAGTTTGCATATCTAGCAATTTCCTTATTGATTTGAAGAACAATATAGCGTTCTATTTATAAGTCACTCTGACAACAGGAAGTAACAATATAACTTATAAAAAGGACTTTGCAGTGAAGAAGTATGTTCTTTCCGCAGCCATCAGTGCTGCTCTTGCTTTTCCCTCTTTCCACTTGATTGCCGCTGATGTACCAGAAGGTGTTGAGCTTGCCCAGAGCCAGCATTTGGTAAGAGCCAATGGTGCAGAGCCGGATACCGTTGACCCGGGTTTTGTTGGTTCGGGTAGTCCGGGCGATGTGATCGTCAATGATCTTTTTGAAGGACTGGTGATCGAGAGCCTTAACGGAGAAACAATTCCAGGCCAAGCTGAGTCATGGTCGATATCTGAAGACGGTAAAACGGTAACTTTCGTTTTACGCGATGGTTTGAAATGGTCAGATGGCTCGACTCTGACGGCCCATGATTTTGTCTATGCTTGGCAGCGCGCGGTTGATAGTAAAACCGGTAATAGCACAGGGTTTAACTTTCAAACAGCCAATGTGGTCAATGCCGTTCAGATTATCGCCGGTGATAAACCTGCTACTGAGTTAGGAGTGAAGGCAGTAGATGAACAAACCTTAGTGGTATCACTGACTCGCCCAACACCGTATTTCATCAGTATGATGAGTATTAAAACCTTCTTTCCGGTGCCGCAGTCAACAGTCGAGAAGTATGGCGACAACTGGACCCGCGCTGAGAACTTTGTTTCTAACGGTGCTTACACACTGAAGCAGTGGGTACCGAATGAAAAAGTCGAAGTGGTAAGAAATGAGCAATACCGTGCGAATGACAAAACGGTGATTGAAGGGGTGACTTACTTAGCACTGTCGTCACAAAATGCCGAGCTTACCCGATACCAAGCGGGTGAAATCCATATGACCAATCGTGTCCAGCTGGAATACTACCAAAAACTCATCAAAGAAAGCCCAGAACAGATTCAGGCACTCCGCTTGCTTGGCTCTTACGTCTATGCCTTCAATACCCGTGTTGCTCCGTTCGATAATGCTGATGTACGCCGTGCCCTTAGCATGGTTATCGACCGTGAAATACTGGTTGATAAAGTGACCGGACAAGGGGAGCCAGCAGCTTATTCCGTCGTACCGGACATTATTGCGGGTTATGAAGGGGCAGTACCTTCATTTAAAGCGACAGGAAATAAACAGCGCCTTAAGGAAGCCAAAGCCTTATTATCAGCAGCAGGCTATGGTCCAGATAAGCCGCTTACAATCAAGTTGACGTATAACACTAGTGAAAATCACAAGAAAATTGCGTTGGCGATTGCTTCAATGTGGAAGCCGCTGGGCGTAAATGTTCAGCTGATCAATATGGAGTGGAACGCGTACTTGTCGGCCAAGACTGCAGGTGACTTTACTGTCGCTCGTTCCTATGCTTTCGGGGATTTTGCTGAGCCATCTTCGGTGCTGGGAAGCTTTCAATGTGGCCATGTGAGTAACGAGACAGGATTCTGTGACAGTAAATTTGATGATCTGCTAGCTAAGGCGGCTTCGGCATCAGACCAAAGCGAGCGTTATAACCTGTACCATCAAGCAGAAGCGATCTTAAATGATGCTGCGCCTGTGATCCCGCTATACCACTATAACCATACCCGTTTGGTCAAAGCGAATTTGAAAGGCTTCCCTGTTAATAACCCTAAGGGCAACATCTACGCCAAGGATATGTATTTTGTGAAGTAATTAGTTTCAGTGACAGGTGAGATAAAGAGCAGTAGGGTTAAATTTCAAAAACTACTCGCATCGATGGTCCGGGCTGGCGTTCCAGAGTCGGAGCTACATGGATGTATTTAGGCGTTTTTGAAAGTTGATCCTACTGGTCTCACATAGATAATGAAGCGTTATTTACTCTTATACGGCTTATACAAACACAATGACATGATGATACCGAAGCAAACACCTTGTGTGATCATCGCGGTACCGCCATAACTGAAGAAGGGAAGAGGGCTCCCCATTACCGGCAACACACCACTGACCATCCCCATGTTGATAAACGCATACAAGAAGAAACTCAGTGATAATGCGCCACTGACTAATCGGTTGAATGGCGATTCACACTGACAGGCTAACCAAATCACTCGGCCTGTAATGAATAGGTATAAACCCAGTAGGATCAGGCTACCGATAAATCCCCACTCCTCGGCATAGGTTGAGAAGATAAAGTCTGTGTGGCTCTCCGGGATAAAGCCAAGATGACCCTGTGTGGCATTGGTCCAACCCTTGCCTTTAATTCCCCCTGAACCAATAGCAATTAATGATTGAATGATCTGATATCCAGCGCCAAGCGGATCAGACTCCGGATCAAGAAATTGAGTCACTCGTTTCTTCTGATAAGCCTCCATCACGAAGAACCACAATAAGGGAACAGCTGTGGCAATACCGCCAAGAAATGAGCCAATGATTTTCCAGCTCATGCCGGCGAAATACAGCACAAACAAGGCATAGATAATGGTGAAGATGGCACCATCAAGATCCGGCTGGATAAAGATCAGGCCAGCAGGAATGCCTGTTACCAATAGGCAGAGGCCAATTTTTTTAAGATCAGGACGGCCAGCATCTACCACCAACAACCAGGCCACCATCATCGGGATGGCGACTTTAACCAACTCTGAAGGTTGGAAGCGGATAGGGCCAATTGCCAGCCAACGTTGTGAGCCATTGGTGCTGTCGCCCATCACAATAACACCAAGCAGTAATACAATCGCTAGGCCATATAGATAAGGGGCGGCATGTTGGTATTTAACAGGCGGAATGGCAGACATCACCACCAAACAAAACAGAGCAATCAATGCACGAATGAGGTGGCGCTCGAGCATCGGCTCGCTAAAGCCACTGGCACTCCATACTGTGAGGGAGCCGAGTAAAATCAATGTGCTGATGGCTATCAGCAATGGGTAATCAATTCTTGGTCTGAAGTTAAGCATAATCTATTGAATCGTAAGCAATAACAATTAGCGCAATAGGTATTGCGCACGCTGGCAGTTTAAAGCCGAAAACATCTATGTTGTTGTTTCGATTAGTTAGTGATGCTCGACTATTGTGCGGAACTGGAGGTTGGCTTCTTTCCAGCCACCTAAACGGTGTTTGGTTTTTACTAGCGTGTAAGCACACAAGGGGATGGTGACTACAGCCATTGCAACCATTATCCACTGCATGACCAAAAGTCGTCTTTTGGACGCTTGCCACCAGTAATCAACAGGTATTGTTTTCTGGGAAAGTTCGAGGTGCCGTTGTGACGTAGGCGGAGAACTGATAGTTATCCAGCCAATGGGCTCATGCTTGTGTAACGATGAAAAATACCATTCTTCATCATCATCTTGCCGTTGTTCGGAGGCCTCAACCACTAGGGTTAGATGGTAACGGCTGTGCTCAAATCCAGGCTGAAATAAGAAGCTTATATAGGTTGATAGAGATACAAGCGATAACCCGAAGATCAGCATAATGAACTTGGGGAGTGAAAGTGAATGTTTCATTTCTTGTATCTATGCCAGAGCATTTGAGGGCTTTATATCTGATGAGTGCAAACAAGTTAAAGCGTTAGTAAAAAAATGCAATTGATTTTTGCAATGCTGCTGGCGAATGGCATTCAGTTGCGGGATATTTATTCAGAATGCCTTGCTAGAGCCTTGTAAAGCTGCCGCTATACTTAAGGCAGGATCCTATGTAACAAAAAGGTGTCGGCATGAAAAAGTTGTTTTATCCGGTTGTGTTGCTGTTAGGTTTACTAGGGATAGGAATGACAGGGTGTTCTAGCAACCCTTATGGTGATTCCTATGGGGTTGCAGATACCCGTACAATTCAGCAGGTGCGCTATGGTGTTGTGATGAAGACTGAACCTGTGACTATTGAAGGTGAAGGACAAGCCGTTGGTGCTATAGCGGGTGCTGCCGTGGGTGGTATTTTAGGTTCAAAGATTGGTGGTGGTTCCGGCTCTGATATCGCTGCTATCGGTGGTGGTGTACTTGGCGGTTATGCCGGTAGTAAAGCAGCAGAAGGCGTCACACGACGTAATGGAGTTAATTTAACGATTAAGATGGATGACACGGGTGAAACAATTGCAATTGTACAGGAGGCAAACCCGAATATGATGTTCACAGTCGGGCAGCGGGTAAGGGTTAACGTTGATGGCCGAACCGCAAGGGTTGTACCTGAATAACATCTCTTAAAGCTAGCCACTCTAATGTTTGGGATTCACTTCTATATCTAGCCGCTAGAGTGGCTTTATTTCACATGCACCCTACAGGTATATTAGAGCTCTAAAACCATCAAATGCTGGATGCTATTTCAATGACCCAAACTTTATCTTCCGTGATTGTCGAACCTGAAGTTACGCCAACAGCAAGTGTGATCTGGCTTCATGGACTAGGCGCCAATGGTCACGACTTTGAGGCAATCCTGCCTGAGCTTAACCTTCCTGAAGGTGCTCCTATCCGCTTTATTTTTCCGCATTCTCCTTCGATTCCTGTCACCATAAACGGTGGTATGGTCATGCCAGCATGGTATGACATTCTTGAGATGGGGGCGGGAAGAAAGCTCAATACACAGCAGTTACTCGACTCTGCTGCTGCGGTTTCAAAGCTGGTTGATCATGAAATAGCCAGCGGTATTCCTAGTGAACGGATATTGATAGCAGGTTTCTCTCAAGGTGGTGCAGTTGCCTATCAGCTTGCTTTAACCTATCCGCAGTCTCTAGCTGGATTACTCGCACTCTCAACGTATTTTCCTACCGCAGATGATATCGAAGTAAGTAGTGCCAACAAACAGCTAGACATAGAGGTAATGCATGGTAGCTATGATCCAGTAGTGCTGCCTGTAATGGGAAGGGATGCACTAGAGGCTCTTGAGGGGCTTGGGTTCAAACCAAACTGGCGCGAGTATCCTATGGAACATCAGGTGTGCTACCCACAAATCAAGGATATTTCAGAGTGGCTTAAGGCTAAATTGCTACAGCAGAACTGAGTTGGTAATTACGGGTATCTACTGCCATTTAGCCATTAAAAATGCCCAAGTCGAAAACTTGGGCATTAGTACTTGGTGATTAAGCCGCCAGTTTCCTAAACAACGCAGGCACCGATGCTTTACTTGTTTTGCTTAGTTTGCGCATAACGTCAAATGAGACCGACTGTAAATTGGTTTTGCTTTTCACTTCATTGACTAAATGTAACCACAACCTTGCAGTCATTTCGGCGTCGGCTAATGCTCGGTGGAAGGTGCCATCATTAGGAATGCTAAGCTCATTAACCAGGGTTCCTAACTTATGATTCGGTGCTTCCTGATAGAGGCGGCGTGCCAGCAGCATAGAGCAGACAAAATCACCGCTATATTGGCGATTGAGCATACCCAATTCTGCATCAAGGAAGCGCTGATCGAAAGAAGCGTTATGAGCAATAAGATTATAGCCTTGGATGAAATCAGCAAACTCATCCATAACCGCATGGCAGCTTGGAGCAGACTCTAGCATTTTATTGGTGATACCTGTGTAGCCTTCTATGAAGCTGCTAACACGGAAACCAGGGTTCATCAGTTGCTGGAACTGGTCAATAACAATGCCGTTTTGAATTTTTACAGCACCGATTTCGATGGCACGGTCGCCCATGTTGGGTGAAAGGCCTGTTGTCTCGAAGTCGAGAACAATAACCGTATCAGCGGGATGTTGTGTATACATTAGTAACCTAGCAAATAAGTGTTTATTTTGTGTTTTGTTTTTCTTAGAAAATTAGTAACCACGTTTTTTCCAAAATTCAGCTTCGTCTTTGGCGTAAAGATTAAAGGTTTTTTCTGCTACCACCTTACCTCCAAGCTCAATTGTCATGCGCCATTTGCCGATTTTGTTGGAAATCGGAGCCCAAATGGTATCGCCCAAGTAGAAGTCCCAGTCATTGGTACGAACATGCAACTCGCCGTCAAAAGGCTCTAATTCATCACCATCCTCGTCAGTGATGCCCGGATGGTAAATACAATAGCGGATCTTCTCGCCTCGGGCTTTCTTAATATTGACAGTAAACCCAAACTCGATGTCTATTTCTGCTGGCACATCGGTGGTGAAGGTCTTGATTTTGGGAAGGTGCTTGGACTCGGCATCCCAAGTGGTATGGATACCATAGGTCTCAATGCTAACGACAGGTTTTGATTTGGCCATGACTTAAAGCGCAGTGTTACTAAAAATAAAGAGGCATTATAAGGGGAAGTCGGGAAGGTTTCATGCTCAATTGTAAGCAGATGCAAAAAGAGGCTAGTTATCTAGCCTCTTGTGTTGCTTGACGTATTGAATCAATTGATCTCCACATTGGTGCTATTAGGCGAAGCCCCTTCAACTTTTGGTACTTGTATGGTGAGTACGCCATCATTGAAGCTAGCATGAACGTCTTCTTGTTGGATATTGTGGCCGAGATAAAAACTTCGCATCAGCCTACCTTCATAACGTTCTTTACGGATCACTTTTCCATCTTTTTCTTCTAGATCATCTTTCTTAGTGACAGCTTCTATGGTCAAAGAACCATTTGATAGTTGGACAGAAATATCACTCTTGTTAACACCGGGAAGATCAGCGCTGATTTCAAAAGCATTGTCTTTTTCAATGATATCGATTCTTGGTGAATAAACATTAGTATCAAGTCTGTGCCTTAGGGTAGGAAAGGCATGATCGAACATCTGCGAAAAGTCGAACCAAGAATCACGAGGTACCAAGCTCATAATTGCCTCCGACAGATTGCTTAACCATCAATACAATTTTAGATAATGGGCAAAAAGCCTGGCACTGTATTTAAACTCGGCTTGATGTATGTCAAGCCGAGTTACCTTTTAGTCTCCGCCATCGTCTCCATCATCATGGCTTCCTTCATAAGGGGAGTCATCTCCTGGGCTACCTTTGGCATACCTATCCATGCCATCCTCATCGTCAGGTGAGTGTTGTTCAACGATATTGTCTTTGTCTGGTTGTTCAGGATTAAAGATGTTTTTGAGCCACTCAAACATAGGCTAACCTTACTAATGACATTAGCGAATTAATGATTTTACATTACTAATACTAGTTGTTTGTGTGGGTAATGACATGAAAAGCGTACACATTGGTGAAACTTGCTTAGCTTATTTGAGAGTGACTGGACCCTATGGTGAAAGTTATGAACCCGCTGTTGACCATTTATACCGCTGGGCAGGGGAGGAAAACTTACAAGGTGGACAATGTTTATTTATCTATCTTGATGATCCGGATAAAACGGCGCCTGCACAATGTAGAACGGATATCTGTTTAACTGTGCCAGCAAGTACTTTAACCTCCGGTGAGATTGGTATACAAGTCTTGCCTGAAGGCAAATACTGCACACAGAGAGAGATAGTGAGACATAAATCAGATTACCCGGTGTATTGGAAAGCATTATCAGACTCAGTGAAACAGGCCGGGTTTGAGATTGATGGGCGTCCATGTTTCGAGCTATATCACAGTTATGATATTGAAACACATGTTGCAGATGTCGGATTTTACTTAGCAGTCAAAGGGTAAAGTTTTCTCTAAAGCCTAGCCGGTTAATTACGTGCTTCAGTGAGTGGTATTTGCATTTCAAAGTGTAAATACAGTTGTAAGATATTAGAGAGTGTAAAAGTTTGCTTCATTTTATCGTGAGGTGTTTTCTTATATCGGTTAGACAGAAAAGACTTGAAGAAAAACCCGAGTTAAGGGTATTATTTGGACGTAGTAATAAAGTATCCAGTTCAATAATAAAAATACTTTTCTTCCTCAATTTCACCCTCCTAAATATTTCACTTTGTAAATGGTTGAAATGTTTGCTCATTCTTTTAATGCTTTATTTACTCATTATATATTTCCATTACAGTATCATACTTTTTTATACGTTAAATAAAACACTGTAATAAGTTTAATCAATATATTCACACTCAAGAAAACAATAAATATAGACGTTTGTAGAATGAAGATTACTCTTAATAAGGTTTCAATGTGAAAAAAGTCATACTCTATTCAATCTTACTTTTGATTGGCTTGTTCTTATCACAATTGCTCCCACTGTATTTCCAAGGCTATAGCGCCTTGCAGCCAGTACTGATGGTTGTAACGATGTCGGCTTTGGCTTACATCATGATCAACGTCGGGCGTGAATTCGATATAGATAAAAACAATTTAAAGCAATATGGCTGGGACTATGTCGTAGCTATGACCACAGCGACATTCCCTTGGATCGCTGTCGTTCTCTACTTTATTTTTGTACTGATGCCGAGTGAGCTCTGGTTCAATGCTGATGCTTGGAAAGAAACACTTGTTATTGGTCGTTTTGCAGCGCCGACTTCAGCAGGAGTATTGTTCGCGATGCTCGCTGCAGCAGGTCTTGGTGCGACTTGGATGTTCAAAAAGGCAAGGGTGTTAGCCA
Organism: Photobacterium sp. AWH4_225; assembly: GCF_056158405.1. Taxonomy (NCBI): domain Bacteria; kingdom Pseudomonadati; phylum Pseudomonadota; class Gammaproteobacteria; order Vibrionales; family Vibrionaceae; genus Photobacterium; species Photobacterium sp. AWH4_225. The sequence goes on from NZ_JBSWTF010000004.1 coordinate 2,382,245, forward strand.
TTTTTGATGATCTAGATACCGTACTGCTGATGATTCCATTAACTATTTTGGTTGTCGGTTGGCGACCAGCGCTGGGCTTAACCTTAATAGTAATGCTTGTGCTGTTAGTCATGGGCTACAAATACCTACATAAGTGGAATATACCAGCTTCGGCAAGTTCGATTGTGGCTTATTCAGTCTTAATTGCAGGCCTGTGTGAGTTGTTCTATATCTCTACGGATATTCACTTTGAAGTACTTCTCCCAGCCTTTGTACTGGGCTGTATGATGAAATCGCAGCATGAATCAGCTGAAGATGTAAAAGTGTCTACGGCTGTTGCCTGTATCTTCATGGTGCTGGTGGGCTTGAGCTTACCTCAGATTTTTGGCGCTGTTGCTTCGACTGATAATACAAGTGTGACGACAGCAATGCCGGCAATGGAAATGAGCGAGATTGTATTCCACGTCATTATGATTTCCATTGTGTCGAATATCGGCAAGATGTTCCCGTTATTTTGTTACCGCAACGAGGCGACTGTGAAAGAGCGTTTAGCTCTGTCTATAGGCATGTGGCCTCGAGGCGAAGTTGGTGCTGGTGTGTTGATGATCAGTATCGGTTATGGATTTGGTGGACCTATTGTGACGATCAGTATGCTGTCATTGGCTTTGAACTTAGTGCTGACAGGCTTTTTCATCATGATGGTACGTAGTTTGATTCTAAGCCCAGTTAAAGGAGGCGCACATGAAAAAACGCGAGCTTAAATTACTAGCAGCCGTAATATCAATTTTCCTGTTTTCACTCGTAGTGGGTAGAGCAGCAGCATAACAATATCGGCTTAGTTTCCATCTTAACTGGCTACGTTGCTAAATTAACGTAGCCAGTTTTTTTATGTGTTGATTCTATTACGCGTTAGCAGGCTGTGGTTGAACAGTTAAGTTATTTAGCCAACGGCGTTTCAAATAGCGGTTGAAACAGAGCGATAGTTTTACTATCTCTTCTGCTAGCAGTGCCAGATACACCCAACCAAATGACCACTCCCCGATAAATGCGCCATATGCGGTAAATGGAATACCAATCATCCACATGGCGATAAAGTCCATTCTCAAGCAGAACAGGTTTTCACCACCGGTACGTAAAATGCCGTTAATGATAATCATATTAAGCATGCGTAATGTGATACCAATGCTGATCACATACATAGCGGGTTTTGCCAGCGGCATTAAATCTTCTTGGTTTAGGTTGAGCCAAGAAAGCACGAACAGGTGATTGATATAAAGGAACAAGCCCATTCCCAAGCCGACAATAAACACGAATTTAAGGAAGAATACCGTCATAGCTTGTGCTTTTTCGAATTCATCACGCCCTAAAGACTGACCTATCAATACTGAACACGCCACGGAAATACCCATGAAAACGGAATAGAGCAGTGATTCAAAAGGCCCAATCATGCTAAATACCGCAAGTTCAGTGGTGCCCATATGACCAAAAATAATTTGATAAGTCAGGGTACCTAGTGCCCATAGAAGCGCATTTAGAGATTGCGGAATAGCCAGCTTACGGTATGTCATCCACAAAGTTTGGTGGTTACGGATAGCTTGGCTAACGATCAGCCAATGCTTACGATAAGCGAGTACGCCACACATCATCAAAACCTGTGCAAATCGAGCAATGGTTGTTGCCAGCGCCGCACCGGCTACCCCCATGGCTGGTATGCCTAAACCACCTTTGATCAGTAGGAAATTCAGGGCAATATTCAACGCAATGGTAATGGCACCAAATATAAGTGGCAGCAGGGCATCATCGCTGGCACGTAGGCTTGATTCCAACGTAATGATCACATGAGTAAGGATCAATACTGGGAAGCTGTACCACAAGTACTGGCTGCCTTGCATGATGACTTCCAGATCGCTGGTCTGTAGGCGCATAATTTGCGGGGCAAATACAGTAATAACAATAGTGACTGGTACCATAATGGTCGCCCCAAGCTTCATCGCTTGAATAGTCACCGTTTTGGCATGAATACTGTCTTTTTTGCCCCAATACTGGGAAACTAGGATGCCATTAGCTGAGGCCAAGCCAGCCATGATCATAATGGCGACAAAGTGCCATTTCGAAGCAATACCCACAGCCGCGGTGGCTGACTGGCCAAAGTCACTCACCATTAATACATCGGCAAGAGCGAGGATCGCCACGAGGGCACTTTGAATGGCAACGGGAAAGGCCAACTTTGCGATACGGGCAAAGAGGTCTTGTGGTAGTGCTGTTGGATTGTTTTTAATTGTTGTCATCGTCAGTCTCCGGATCATACCCATTAGAGGTAGAGCGGTTTATAGAGATAGATCGGCTTGGTAATGGACGGCAACTATAGCGAACACAAAAATGGAGTGACATGTTAGAAAATACAGAAAACCTGTGTGAATCTGTCACCATGGGTTTTGCATTGGCTCAACCCAAAACGGATTGGAAAGAAGAAGTTTATCTGGCTCAGGCTTGTAAGGAGCGCTTTCTTACTCAGTCAGATCTGCCTGAGTTGACCGATAATGGCTTTTTTATGGCTGGCTTGGCCGAATTGGCCGAGGGATATGAGATAGAGCGGGTTGCGACGACCAATCATACTCTTCTGTTGACTCAAGAGGGGGCTGGGTTATTAACCCTTTCAGATCGCCAATATCACCTTATGCCCAATACACTGACGATATTGCCAGCAGGGCAGCCTTTCCGTTTTGAATTGGCTGACAAAAAAAAGGGCTGGAAGATGGCCTGGGTGCTTTTGAAACCCGGTGATAAATGGTTACCGCTGGTGGCAAATGGACAGCGTGTCGAACATACCCATATCTGTGAGCAAGTATGGTCAGTGATGAATTTGTTACACAGCGAAATCGGTGGACGAGCTAGTTACAGGAAGCTGTTTGCTAGCGAACTTTCTCGTTTAATGCTCGGGAGTGCCAACTTGGCTCCTTCCAACTCTGTGTTACGCGTTCAAAGTGTTTTCAATGATATTGAGTCTCAGCTTCATCTTAACTGGACGGTGAAGGGAATAGCCAAGCAATGTTTTCTCAGTACAGAGCAGCTAAACCGAATCACTAAGCAGCTTTTTAATTGTTCGACACAGCAGCGGCTGATTCAACTGCGCATGGAGAAAGCAGTGGATTTACTTTACTACCAAGAGTGGACGATCGGTATGGTGGCTCAGCGTTTGGGTTATCAAGACCCATTTAATTTTACCCACCGTTTTCGCCAATATCATGGTTGCTCACCGAGGGAATACCGTAAGCGGTTGTTTTTGTCTGAGTGATATTGACGATTACTGGCTTCACCGTTTACTTTCACAGAGATAAACGGTGAAGCCCAAAAAGATTACTTACGCTTAGGCTGCTGGTATGTGCGGCCCGCAGCTTGGTAAACATCTTTCGCTTTTACGTCGAACATATCAAAAAAGAACCACGCAACGAATTTGATCACATCCTCACCGACATTCATGATCCACTCGGCGTACTCTTCTTGTTCACCTTCATCATTTTCTTCTAACGACACATGGTAGATACGCTGCTCACCTTCAATCTCAGCCACTTTAAACTGGCCTGTTAGTGATGCTGCGGCTTCAGCGATCTCTGTATCTTCATTGGCTTTAAGTGCTTCAAGAACTTGGGGAACAGAGTCCAATTCACAAAGAGATTTAACCAGTGTTTCGAATTGGTCATGTTGCATGGTTTAATACCTATTATTAAGCAAAGTTGATTGCGCATATTCTAGCAGTGTAATTGATTGGAAAGACAGAATTATGATTTTGCAGGCAATAGGTGACTAAATTTTGTCCTCTTTTGGTCGCACAGCTGGTAATTTCAAATTTTGAGCGTTTATTCACGAACATTTCAATACATACACTCAAATACATAAAAACATGGATTCCCTAACAGTATGTGAGCGGATTACTTGTTAGCAGTGGGCGAAAAATTGCTTTATCTCTCGTTTTGTAGCTCCCATTTCCCATGTGTATTTACTTATACAGTGATGGAGTTGGTAAAAAAGGACTTTCAAGTTTCTACGCCCCCCATCTACGCCTATCAAACAAAGCAAGGGGGAGGGTATGGGGATTACAAAGTTATGAATAATAGGGAAATCATAACTACAAACTTGGAGACTCGATGTGAAAAGGAACCTACGATCTTTCCTTGCTGTGGCGATTGCAGCGTCGCTCACTGCCTGCAATAGTGCAGACAATGCTGCTGAAGTCGCTGGTATTAATTCAAATGCCTATATGTGCGATACCTCAATGATGACGCAATCGGATGATTTGCGTATCTACCAGATCATGGTTGAAAGCTTTGTCAGTGGTGACGACAGCATTGGGCATGGTACCGGCTATGGTACCAGCCATCATAAAGGTGATTTGCAAGGCATTATAGATTCATTGGATTACATCGAGTCCTTGGGAATGAATGCAATATGGCTGACACCTATTTTTGATTCAATCCCTGTCGAGGGCCAGGATCACTGGGCTGATCGATTAGATGCTACAGGCTATTTCACTAGTAACTATTTTGCCATTGACCCTCGCTTCGGCACCATGGACCAAGCAAAAGAGTTGGTAGAAAAAGCGCATGAGAAGGGGCTATATGTCTTCTTTGATGGCGTATTTGGTCATCATAAAGGTAATGTTGTGCCTTCGCCTGAAGGTCGATTGCCAGCTGGGGAGAACAACCCAGTCAGTTACCCAGAAAGCCTCGAGTTCTATCAGGAAGTTGCAACCTACTGGATCGAAGAGCTTAAGATTGATGGCTGGCGCCTAGACCAAGCTTATCAAGTACCAACTGAGGCATGGGCGGCTATCCGCGCTAGTGTAGACGAAGCCTCTAAATCAGTGACCTATGTGAACTCAGAGGGAGAAACTGTGAACCCGTTGGGTTATATGGTTGCTGAAATCTGGAACAACGAAAACTACATCAAAGAAACAGGTTACGGTAAAGAGGGTGAGCCTGCACTTTGTTCTGCATTTGATTTCCCGGTTCGTTACCGCGTCGTAGAAACCTTTGCGGTCAATGAAAACAGTATTGGCAACAAGGGAGGGAAATGGCTTGATGAAGGGATGAACCTTCATAGTCTTTACCCATCACACGCCAAGCCGAACCTGATGCTAGGCAATCACGATTTGGTGCGTTTTGGTGATTTGCTGCAGCGTGGCGATATTGCCTCCCCGGATCAGCCTGAATACTGGGCAAGGCACAAAGCGGCATTGTCTTTCCAAGCGGCATATTCAGGGGCAATCACTTTGTATTACGGCGAAGAAATTGGTGATGAGCTTGAAGGCTATGCGAAGAAGGTCGAGTTAGACTGTGCTGTCCAAGGGTTGTGTGATGACCATGTTTCCCGTACCAGCGCCAATATTGACGGTATAACGGCCTCTCTAAATACCAATCAGCGTGATTTGAAGCATTATGTGTCACAGTTGATGTCATTGCGAGCGTCTCACCCAGCCTTAAGCCGTGGAGAGCGAACTAATATAGTTGCCAACGATACCGTCTATGTTGACCATAAGCAGACGGACGAAGAAGCACTGCTTTACATGGTTAGTACAACCACCAAGCCAGAATCTATTTCGCTGAAAGCAAAGGATATAGCTTCTGAAGGTCAGTTGGTAGATTTGCTTAGTGGCAAAGTTTACCAGGCTATCGATGGTGAATATCAAATCAGCTTGTCACCTTTTGAAGCCAAATTCTTGAAGATTGTTGAGCCATCAGAAGAGGGGCTGACTAAGGCTGCAGCCACGACGACTGCAACGCTAATGGGCGAGGGTTTTATGGCTCAATGTGACAACCCAGAGGTTGAAGGCGCAGGTCCTGTTGGTAAAACTCTTTATGTTGTGGGTGACTTTGTCGATGCGGGGTGGAAGCACAAGCCGAATCGAGCTTACAGCTACGTGGGTGATAATACCTACCAAGCGGTTGTAAACGAGAAAGCCGGTGCATTTCGAATGCAATACGCCAGTAAAGATTGGTCACCGCAATTTACTGCTGATGGCCTTGAGCTAACACCAGGTAAAGTTGCGACTCTTAAGCGAGGTGGTTACGGTAAAGATACTGCGGTGACGTTACCTGAAGCCGGTGAGTATGTTTGGAGTCTCAAGTTTTCTGACAGCGGAGAGCCGGAACAGTTGATGGTTTCTAAGTGCCCATAAATTCATTAATTTAATACCAAAAGGGAGCAGGTGGCTCCCTTTTTTGTTATTGTTTTTATTACAATATTAATAGCTGGAAGCGTAAAGATGAGTGAAAAATGCGTGGTGATGACAACCTTCGCTGATGAAAAAGTCGGGAAGGCAATTATCCATTCGTTAATTGAGAAGCGGCTAGCTGCCTGCATACAAGTTCAAGCTATTGAGAGCTATTACCACTGGGAGGGAAAGGTGAATAATGACCAAGAAAAGTTGGCCATCATTAAAACGACCACCGACCTGTATGAACAGGTGGAGGCTGACATTCTTGCCAACCATGATTACGATACACCGGAAATCATTCAGCTTCCGATCACAGCCGGATACAGTGACTATCTGCAATGGATAGAGAGTGAGTGCAAATAGCTTTTGCATTGGTAATAACGGCATGTGAACAACAGTCATTATGTAACTAATTGCACTTATACAAAAAAAATATTTGTATAATTGATCCAATCTACTACTCTTCCTTGTACAAGAGATTAGTTTTGTACAAGGTAGGGATAGTCATGCAAATACAAGTTGGGATCAGTGCTTGCGTTTTGGGCGAGCGAGTAAGGTTCGATGGCGGACACAAACTCAATCGATTTATTGTCGATGAATTATCTAAATATCTGACTTTCAAGCCAGTCTGTCCTGAAATGGGCATCGGCATGGAGGTACCTCGACCTGTTATCCGCCTCCTGCAGCTACCTTCAAATGAAATTCGCTTAGTGGAAAGCAAGCGTCAGGAAATTGATTACACCGATAAAATGGTGGAATTCGCTCACAAGAAAGTGTCTCAGTTCGATGATCTGTGTGGGTATGTTGTTTGCGCAAAATCACCTACTTGCGGTATGGAGCGTGTAAAACTACACATACCAAACAATAACACTATTCCAGGCGGCTCTGTTGGCATCTACACCAGAGAGTTAATGGCAAAAATGCCATGGTTACCGGTGGAAGAAGACGGTCGATTAAATGATCCGGTATTGCGTGAAAATTTCGTTTTTCGCATTTTTGCCCTTAATGATTTTTATCATTCAGTAAGGGATCAGCTCTCTGCCAATGCTATTGTGAAATTCCACTCCCGCTACAAGCTAGTTTTAATGGCACACAATCCGGCAGCTTATAAAGACTTGGGCGGTATGGTTGCGCACATCAGTGAATGGGATATTGACGAGTTTTATTTGGAGTACCGCCTCAAATTTATGGAAGCAATAAAAGAGCGCGCTTCGAGAAAAAACAAAACTAATGTGCTGATGCATCTTCAGGGTTACTTCAAGCGTTCTCTAACCAAAGAACAGAAACAAGAACTGTCTGAATTAATCATGAGCTATAAGGAAGGGAATCAACCGATTCTTGCACCGCTGGCTTTGATTAAGCATTACTTGCGTGAATACCCTGATCCGTATTTGCAGCTACAAACTTTCCTTGACCCATATCCGGAAGATTTGAAATTACGTTATGGACTCTGATAACAAATACTATGCAATTAAAGAAGTTTCTGAAATTACCGGTGTGAATTCAGTAACGCTTAGGGCCTGGCAAAGACGCTATGGATTGCTCAACCCGATGAGAACCGAGAAAGGGCATCGTTTATATACGGATAAAGACATCTCGAAGATCAAAGAAATTGTTGAATGGCTTGATAAAGGTGTCGCAATCGGGAAAGTAAAACCTATGTTAGGCAAGCTTGCCCCTAATATCGGTGAAGACAATCAGAATGAGAGCCAACGAGCGATTGGAAATATTTTGGCATCTTTGGCTCAGCTTGATGCTATTTCTTTGGATAAGCAGCTTATTCAACTGATGAAAGAATATCCGGTAAAGGTATTGGAAAATAAAATTATCAGTACAGTGATTAAAGAAATACAGCAACCTGACAATCCTTTGCTGGATATTCAGATGGTCATTTGGACAAGTGTTTTTCAAGAAAGGTGCTTATCTCTGATATCAGCTTCGCGCAAGCGCAATAAAAGGCCGTGCCTGCTGATTAGTTTTGATGAAGAACCAAGTTCACGGTTTTGGTTAAAGGCTGTTGAACTATCAGAGCTGGGTTACAGTGTCACCTTGCTGCCAAAGTTGAAAGGCAAATTGGCGCCATTGACACCATTGCTCAACTCTTGGACTGATAAAAAGCTATTTATCGATGGTGATAACAAGCTTCCTTTGGACATTTTGAGCCAAGTTGAACTGTTATTAGATGGTACCGATTCAGAGTTGGTAACAATGGGCAGCATTAATACTATCCATCCCGAGTTATTGGAGTGGCAGCATGAGTCAGCATAAGCAGATAGGTTTAGTTTGGTTCCGTACTGACTTACGTGTGGTAGACAATACAGCTTTGTTTGAAGCGGTTAAACACTGCGATCAACTCATCGCACTATATGTTTCAACACCAATGCAATGGCATGAACATCATGTTGCTCCGATACAGGTTGATTTAATTAGGCGCCGGCTATCGATTCTAAGAGAACAACTTGCCGATATTGGTATTCCACTTGTATTTAAAGAAATTGCCGATTTTGATCAAACCGCTGAGCTGCTGGTTGATATTGCCAAAGAGATGGCAGTAACGCATGTCTTTTGTAATAAGCAATATGAGTGGAACGAGCTTCAGCGAGATGACAAAGTCGGGCACCGGCTTGCTGACGCAAAAGTTAAATTCAGCATATTTGACGATTGCTGCGTCATTACCCCTGGGGAAGTACAAACGCAAAAAGGTGAAGCGTTCAAAGTATTCACGCCGTTTAGAAAAGAGTGGCTGAAACTGTTTCGTTCATTGTCCCCGGCTCCTCTACCAACTCCAAAGCCAGTTAAGGAGCCTTTAAAAATAAAAGACTTGGGTGAAATCGCCTTGACGTATCCGCCTGTTGATAGCATGGCTTGGCCTGTTGATGAAGAAACAATTCGTCAGCGTTTAGTGACTTTCTGCTACGAAAAAGTTGAGGACTACCATCAACAACGCGATATTCCAGCTATAGATGGCACCAGTTGTTTATCTCCGTATTTGGCACTGGGCATGCTTTCTCCCCGTCAATGTATAGCGGTGCTGGTCGCAGTCAGTCCTATGTGTTTGGACGAGCCGGAAAGTGGTGCATTTAGCTGGCTTAATGAGATTATTTGGCGTGAGTTTTATCGCCACTTGCTTGTTGCATACCCTAATCTTTGCCGGGATCAACCCTTCCAGCAATGGACGAAGAAAGTGCATTGGCAGTCATCGAGTGAACTACTGGCTGCATGGCAGCAGGGTAAAACAGGCTTTCCCATTGTAGATGCCGCGATGCGCCAGTTGAAAGAAACAGGGTGGATGCACAACCGATTAAGAATGATAACAGCGAGTTTTCTGACCAAAGATCTGCTGATTCACTGGCAGGCGGGGGAGCAATGGTTTATGTCTCAGCTCGTTGATGGAGACTTTGCCTCAAACAACGGCGGCTGGCAGTGGGCTGCTTCAACAGGGACTGATGCACAGCCGTATTTTCGGGTGTTTAATCCGACAACACAGGGTGAACGCTTTGATCCAAAAGGAGAATTTATCCGTACTTGGTTGTATGAGTTAAAAGACGTGCCGGACAAATATATCCATCAGCCACATCTGTGGCCAGGTAGCGATGGCATCAATTATCCAAAGCCAATTGTTGATCATAAGCAGGCAAGGCTACAGGCAATCAGTGCTTTCAAAACGGCAAAGGAAATGTGATTGCATCTTTGCTATCAGGTGCAGCGGCCTTAAGCGTTCAGGAGATCATATGGATGAGCAAAATATAGCGTTAGCAGACAAGTTCGTCGCAGCTTATCAAAATCTGGATAAGCAAGATTTGTCTAAATTAAAAGACATATATCACGACGATATTGTATTTGAAGACCCCGCTCATCGTGTGGAAGGTTGGGGAGAGCTTTCAGATTATTTTGCGCGTTTATTCGATGCGGTGGACTACTGCAGCTTCAATATTACTGAGCAGGTATGCCAAGGCGATATCGCATACGTACAGTGGGTAATGACCTTCCAGCATCCACGTTTACAGTCAGGAAAAAGCCGTTTGGTTAATGGCTGTTCGAGATTGGTATTTGCAGAGGGCAAAGTGATCCACCACCGGGATTATTTCGATATGGGGCAAATGCTTTATGAAGGAATTCCTTTGTTAGGATCTGTCGTTCGCAAAATTAAAGCGAGACTGTAATCATGAGCACAAATAAGCAGGTATTGATAACAGGAGCCAGCTCCGGTATCGGGAAGCAACTCGCCATTGACTACGCGAATACTGGCTGGTCGGTATTTGGTTGCGGGCAAAATCCAGAACGTTTACAGGCGCTGTCTGATGAAAATGAAAACATTACGACAGTAAATTTTGACGTCACGAACAATCAAGACGTTCATGAGAAATTGTCAGAGTTAAGTGAAGTACCTAATCTAATCATTTTAAATGCGGGTACTTGCGAATACATCGACCATGGTCAGATAGATGTGCCTTTGTTTCGTCGTGTCTACGAAGTTAATGTATTTGGTCTGCTTAACTGTATAGAAGCATTGCAACAATCTTTTAATGCAAATACTCACCTCGTGATTATAGGTTCAACAGCTTCTTATATTCCATTGCCAAGGGCAGAAGCATACGGTTCTTCTAAGGCCGCGATAGCTTATATTGCAAATACGCTAGCTATAGATTTGGCTAGTAAGGGTGTCACTGTCAGTTTAGTTAGTCCGGGATTTGTTAAAACCCCATTAACTGACAAAAATGACTTCGCCATGCCTATGCTAATGTCACCAGAATTTGCATCAGAAAAAATAAGAGAAGGAATAGAAGCGAAGAAAAAGGAAATTCACTTTCCGCTGAAGTTTAGTTTGTTCTTAAAGTTTATCGCCTTGCTACCCATTAGGCTGCAATTGGCTACCGTGAAACGTATGACAGGAAAAACCGCATGAAAATAGCAATTATAGGTAGTGGGATCTCTGGTCTAACATGCGCGCATTATTTGAATGAGCAGCATGACATCACTCTTTATGAAGAAAATGATTATATTGGCGGGCATACTGCGACGGTAGATGTTGAAGTAGAGAGCGGTAAATACGCGATCGATACAGGCTTTATTGTTTTCAATGATCGTACATATCCGAATTTCGAAAAACTCCTCGCAGAAATTGGTATTGTCGGTCAACCCACTGAGATGAGTTTCAGTGTTCATAATACCTTAAATGGCCTTGAATATAATGGGCATGACTTACTGTCGATGTTCGCTCAGAAGCGCAATTTGCTCAACCCATTTTTTTATCGCTTCATCTACGATATATTGCGATTTAATCGACTAGCGAGGGAGGTTGATTTAGCGTCTGAGATAAGCAAAACGCAAACCCTCGGTGACTTTCTCACCTCACACCGCTTCAACAATTACTTCTGCGAAAATTATATTTTGCCTATGGGCGCTGCGATATGGTCTTCGACATTATCAGACATGCGTCAGTTTCCTTTGGAGTTCTTCATTCGTTTCTTCCGTAATCACGGGTTACTGGAAGTGACAAACAGGCCACAATGGTACGTCATTCCTGGTGGCTCCCGTGAGTATGTCAAACGTTTGATTGTTCCTTTTGAAGAACGAATTCGTTTATCCAGCCCAGTCACTGCTGTGAAGCGTACACATGGCAAAGTCGCAGTGACATCAAATGGTGTAAGCGAAATATATGATCACGTTATTTTTGCCAGCCATAGCGATCAAGCTTTGAACATGCTGACGGATGCGACTGAAGCTGAAGAGAAAATACTTGGTGCATTGGGCTATCAAAAAAATGATGTCGTATTGCATACCGATAAGTATTTATTGCCAAAACGAAGGGCTGCATGGGCATCTTGGAATTATTATCTGGGGGATAATGAAGATGGCCAGTGGGAAGATAAGCAAACAACCCTGACTTATAACATGAATATTCTGCAGGGTATTGAAGCACCGGAAACATTTTGTGTCACACTGAATCAAACCGATCAAATTGCACCAGAGCGGATCTTACGTAAGTTTGTATACGCACATCCTGTTTTCACAACTGAAAGTATCCAAGCGCAGCAATGCCGTGAACAAGTCAATGGCGTAGAAAATACTTGGTACTGCGGTGCTTATTGGTACAACGGATTTCATGAAGATGGCGTTCGCAGTGCATTAGATGTCGTCGAGCAGATAAACAAGTTAGAGCTGGGACTATCTACGCCAAGAAGTAATGACTCCCACGAATTATCTGCCGTAGAGGCAGGAAGTAGGGGAGTGTCATGAACAGCGGCTTGTATTCAGGCGTTGTCAGGCACCGTCGATTTACGCCTGTTTCGCACCAGTTCCAGTATCCGATGTTTATGCCCTTAATCAATTTGGATGAACTCGGTCAGCTTGAAAAGCATGTTTTCGGTTTTGGCCACCGTTGGTACCACTTTGCAAGGTTCAAGCTTTCGGATTACATGCGTGGTTGTGAGCAACTCAATGGGCTGACTCATTCAGGTATTGCTGAACAAGGCGCAGGGTTGAAGTTTGCTGTGTTAGATAAATTAGAGCATTTGACGGACGAGAAAGTGAAAGGCCAAGTCTATATGCTTTGCCAATTGCGTTACGCAGGTATGTATTTTAGCCCACTTAATATGTACTACGTATTTGATGAACAGGGTAAATGGCAATGGGTGTTGGCTGAAGTTAGCAATACACCATGGAATGAAAAACATTACTATGCGTTACCTGCTGTTGAGCATTGGAACAATAAACAATGGTATGAGAAAAAATCATTCCATGTGTCGCCTTTCAATCCGATGGAGCAACACTATTACTGGAAATTAAAACAGCCAGCATCGAATGTTTTTCTTCATCTCGATATTCATGAGCAGCAAACAGACATCAAAGTGCTGGATGCGACGATGGCTCTCAAGCGCCACCCAATGACCTCATCAACTTTATGGCAGCATATTGCTCAAACGCCAATTCAAACGGTCAAAGTCTTATTCGGTATCTACTGGCAAGCGTTGAGGTTATGGCTAAAGAAAGTGCCATTTTACTCTCATCCAGATAGCACTCATTCACCAGCGACGGTAAATGAAAACAAGCATTTTCCTCCACCATCAAACAATAAGGAGTAGAGGTATCATGTTAAATAGCGAAGTAAGCCAAGGGGCATTGGCCCTTTCAGGAACAGATCGCGTTGCGAGGAAAATCATTTTTCGGTTTTTAGAGCAACTAAGCGGTTGCGGTTTGATGGTGTCGGAAAATCAAGGTGAAACTTATTACTTTGGTGAACGTTCAGCTGAACTGCAGGCCCAACTTATCGTCAAACACCAGGGGTTCTACAAACGTGTTTTAGATGGCGGCAGTATTGCTGCTGGCGAAGCATACATGGACGGTTGGTGGGATTCACCTGATTTAACTCAAGTTGTGCGTGTTCTCGCCCGGAACTTGGCCACTCTTGATAACATTGAATCTAAAGTGGGCTGGTTATCGACCTTAAAAAACAAATGGCTTCATTACACTCGCCGAAACAGCAAGCAGTCTTCAAAGAAAAATATTCTTGCGCATTATGATCTTGGCAATGATTTCTACCGTACCTTTTTAGACGAGAATATGCTTTATTCGGCCGCGATCTATGATGGCGACAATACCAGTCTTTCTCAGGCCCAATTCAATAAGATGGATCGCCTCTGTAAGCAACTGGATCTTAAGCCTCATGATCATTTGTTGGAAATTGGTACTGGGTGGGGGGCACTTGCTGTACATGCTGCCAAGCACTATGGGTGCCGAGTGACAACCACTACTATATCTGATGCACAGCATCAGTGGGCGAAAAAGCGTATTGAAGAAGAAGGATTGGGAGATAGGGTCACCCTATTACTCGACGATTACCGGGATTTAACCGGGCAATACGACAAAATTGTATCCGTCGAGATGATTGAGGCTGTTGGGAAAGAGTATCTAACAACTTACATCAAAAAGTGCCAGTCATTATTGAAACAAGATGGTTTATTGGCCATACAAGCTATAACCATTGCCGACCAGCGGTATGACAGTTACAGCAAGGGGGTGGACTTTATACAGAAGTACATTTTCCCTGGTGGATTCTTGCCTTCTGTAACGGTGCTTTCGCAGCATCTAACCCAGCATACAGATTTCGTGATTAGGGATCTGAGAGACATGGGAATGGACTATGCAAAAACGCTGTCTGATTGGCATAAGGGTTTCAATGAGAATATCGACCAATATCTTCAAAGCGGATTCGATGAGCAATTCATAAGGATGTGGCGCTATTACCTTTGTTATTGCGAAGGTGGATTTTTAGAGCGAAGTATTAGTACCGTACAGTTAGTTGCCAGTAGAAGTGGGTGGAGACGTTGAACCATCATAGCTAACCAACAGGCAATCTAACATCCAGTATGACGATGGTGATGAATATGTCCGGTAAGAAACTACTCCTAGCAGGTTTATTGTTTAACATGTATTGGTTAATCGCGGTGTTAGGGCAACAGGCTTACGTGTGGGTACTTGTGCTACTTATTGTTGCCTGCTGGTGGAAGTTTCCAAAAGGTATCAAAGCTGCACTTTCGATTGCCTTAGTTGGTGTGGTGATGGATTTCACTCTGAGTGCTGTAGATATCTTTGCATTTGACAGCTTCGTAATCCCAGCATGGCTCGTCATGCTGTGGCTAGGTTTCGGTACTTTTGTGTGGTTTATGAGAAGTACCATTGTTAGTTACCCTGTAATGCTGATCGGTATATTAGGCGGAATTGGTGGCTCTATGAGCTATTTTGCCGGGTATCGTTTAGAAGCAGTGCAATGGCCGTTAGGGGTGGGGATTACCCTGTCAGTACTATTTGTCATATGGCTTCTGTTCTCGTTATCGATAGCACTAATGATGAAACGCAATGAGCCTCATTACTCATAACCCATGACGTGTTAGTCAGCTATGTCGCCCTCGAGGGGGATTTATGAAACTGTTACGATCAATTCTAACCCGATACACAATGTTGGCTATGTTTGGTTTGTTCGCTACCAATGCAATTGCCTCAACGCCTTGGCAAGTTTGGCCCGCTGTGGGTGATGCCCGTTTAACGTGGGGACCTTGGGTTATATATGACTCGGAGCTACGGTCTCCTGATGGAGAATATCAAGCTGCTGGTGACAACCTTGCGCTGGTGATTCGCTATCACAGAAATATAGATAGTGAAGATTTGATTGAAGCTACTGACGACCAATGGAGACACCTCGGCATTAGCTCTAGTAAACGTACTCAATGGATAAACCGTCTTGAAGAAATCTGGCCTGATGTTAGGAAAGGAGATCGTCTAATTTTTGTTTTAGACGATAACCAAGGTGCATTCTTTCAAGACAACCGTCAGATAGGCGTCCTTCAAGACTTTGAAATGTCCCATTCCTTCTTGCAAATTTGGTTGTCTCCAAACACTGCATACCCCGAAATTCGCAGCCAACTGATAGGTAAACGCTAATGTTGCTTGAGAAAAAAACAATTAAACGTTTTTGGCTATTTGGGTGGTTGATGATGTCCTTGTTTGGTTTGTTCGGGTGTAGCGCAACAATCAATGATTATCAGAATACTAAGCCGGTGTTTAATTTGTTTAGTTACTTTGAGGGTGACATAAAGGCTTGGGGAATGTTGCAAGATAGAAGTGGGAAACAGACCCGACGTTTTACAGTTGATATCAAAGGTTCGGTGAATGATGATGTCTTGACGCTTGAAGAAGATTTTGTCTTTGATGACGGAGAAAAACAACGAAGGGTTTGGGTTATTACACAAAACCTAGATGGAACCTACACCGGCCGTGCTGATGATGTAGTTGGAGAAGCTACAGGTATTGCATTAGGTAACACGCTTCATTGGCAGTATGTGTTGCGTATCCCTGTTGATGACACTACATATGACATCTCCTTTAATGATTGGATGCATTTACAAGATGAAAAGCGCCTGTTTAATACCGCCAAAATGACCAAGTGGGGTTTTACGGTTGGAACAGTTACCTTGTTTTTTGAAAAACAGTGAATAAGAAAGTAATTTGGTGCATAGTTCTTAATTTTTACGGCTAGTTTGTTATTTTTGGTATATAAGCTCGAGAATCTACCATTTTGCGATATATGTATATTTATTGAATAGCTCTTACACAAGCGTTAACAATCCAATCATTTGTGTACCATACTGATATAAGGAAGGATTAGTAAGAAACAAACATGGACGTATGGAAAGAGCACAGATAGATTTCAGTTATATCAAACAGCTAATCATCTTATCGCTGATTCTATATAGCATCATTTTTTTAGCTATGATTACAAATGGCTGGGAAGATTTATATAATCTTAAACTTAACGATAATGATGATTACATGAGGTATTACCAGTTTACATCCTGGTTACAGGATGGAAATTGGTACCTTAAGCCGATTGGGAATTTTAACCCAGATCAAGGTCAAATTATCCATTGGTCAAGACTCCCCGATATCCCGCTTGCAGCGATAACATTAGTTATGAAGCCTTGGTTGGGACAACATACTGCTGAAATAGTAGCAATAATATTTGTTCCGTTCATATATTTAGTCTTCCTTAGCACTGCTTTAAGTTTCTTTACTTATCGTTTAGCTGGTATCGATGCTGCAAAACTAGCATTATGTATGGTGTTGTTGTCACCACTTATAACAAAATTTAACCCTGGTTCAATTGATCATCATAATATCCAATTAGCTCTTTTGGCATGGATAATTGCATTACTTCCCCTCAATAAATTTCAAGCTAAATGTATTAATATTTGTTGGTTGCACGGATTACTAATTAGTTTGTCGCTGTGGGTTGGGATGGAGAACTTACCAATAATTGCAATTATATTGCTATTCATGACAATTTTCGGCTACAAAATCTCAAGACAATATTTACTATACTGTAAGCAGGTCTGCATTAGTGCCAGTCTATTTACAGCTTTGTTTGTTGTAGTTAACCGCCCAATGGATGAAGCATTACTTGCAAGATTTGATGCTATATCTTTCATATGTGTAGTTTTGCTTGTTTCAGGCTATATTTTCTGTAGTTTATCCATTTACTGTCTAGTGAACAAAAGGTTAAGAAGGTTCAATAGATTCTTAATATATTCAATAATAGCTATTGTCTCTATCATTCCTTTGCTTACAACTATCCCATTTTTAATTTCAGGCTTGTTTTTAGACTATCCTGAAATTCTAAAAGAGTTTTGGCTAAACCATGTCATTGAAGCAAGATCCATGTTAGAGATAATAAGGGCTGGGGGTCTTCTAGATAAACACAATTTTTTGATGTTTATATTGCCAGGAATGCTTTCTATTGTATGTTTTTACAAGAGAAAATATCATTTAGTGCTTTATCTTATGATGGTGTTATTATTAATATTGCCTTTTTTCTGGCAAGTTAGAGTTATCTATGCGGTTTTTTTGTTTGCGATTCCTGTACAGGCGATATTGTGTGATTTGTTAATAAATAAAAACAAATTTCAGTTGGTAAGAATATTTATATTATTGGTTTGTATGCCTATAACACCTATACTAGCTACAAAAACAATTCAAACTTACATCAATAATGTCGTGGCTGAAAATAATGTTGTAGAAAATGAATCAAAGAAAAAACAATCCAATTTAAATAAAATAGATCTCTTAACAAGAAACAACGTAAATGGCAGTTTAATATTAGCTCCAATAGAGTATGGAGCACCAATATTAGCACTAACTAATAACAAAATAGTTGCTGCGCCATATCATAGAAACATTAGTGGTAACACTATCATGGTTGAGATATTCTCATCAACAAATGATGTGTATGTGAAACAAGAAATTGATAAATATAAATTTGAATATATCTTAATTGGAAAAGATGGCGGAACAAGTATTCTTTTATCTAAATCAGATAACGATGCATTTATTCATCAATTAAATGAGAAACGATTACCACAATGGCTTTCATTAGTCGAAGAGTCTTCAAGTGGAGAGATATTGTATAAGGTGGATCAGGAGGTTTTATGATTGAAGCAATGAACATTGCTGTTTTGCTCCCATGTTATAACGAAGAGGGAGCTGTTGGTAAAACAATTAAAGATTTCTATAAGGTATTACCTTATGCAAGAGTTTTTGTTTATGACAATAACTCAATAGATAAAACAGTTGATGAAGCTGAAAAAGCGGGAGCTATAGTTTTTAAAGAGCTCCGTCAAGGTAAAGGAGAAGTTGTTAAAAGGATGTTTGCAGATATAGATGCAGATATCTATGTGCTTGCCGACGGGGATGATACTTATGATGCAAATGCTGTAATTAAATTGATTGAATGTTTGGTCAATGAAAACTTAGATATGGTGATTGGTACTCGTTCTGTTGCGAAAGATGCATACCCAAGAGGGCATATCATAGGGAATAAGGTTTTTACAGGCCTGATAAGTATGTTTTTTAACTCTAAACTAAACGATGTATTTTCTGGCTATAGAGTAATGAGCAAGCGGTTTGTTAAAACAGTTCCAGTTCTCAGTGATGGATTTGAAATTGAAACTGAATTAACAGTACACGCTTTGCATCATAGAATTCCAATCAAAGAAGTTGCCACAATGTACAAAAGTCGACCTGAGGGAACAAAAAGCAAGCTAAAAACATTTAGTGATGGTTTTAAAATCATGAATTTCATTTTCTTTTTATTGAGGGATGTAAAACCACTTCTATTTTTTTCTGTTTTATCAATGTGTTTTGCATTAATGTCTTTGTTTAGTGGTATTCCTGTCGTGGTTGAGTTTTTTCAAACTGGTTTGGTCGAGAGGTTACCCACTGCTGTATTAGCCAGTGGCTTGGGTATTATATCAGTTCTGTGTTTTTTTACAGGTTTAATTCTAGATAATGTGAGTAGAGGAAGGCTTGAATCAAAAATGATTAACTATTTGTCGTATGAGAATATTAAAGATAGTAAATTGGAAGGCTTTGAAATTCTTTTTCAAGAAAATAATCTAAAATAATTTGATGATTAATTATTATTATATGAGGTAATGATTATAGAGGTTAATATTAATGAATGTTATTCTGGATAGATTAGATAATGGTTTATTTAGATTTCTTTTAGTTGGAGGGAGTTCAACTGGAATCAATCTTTTTCTAGTTAATTTGTTCATCTATACTAACTTTATGCCATTAATACAAGCATCAATATTTGGTTATATAGTAGGTGTTATTTTTTCATTTTTTGTGCAAAAAACATTCACATTTGGGTGTGATGGATATAAAAGCCACTATTTCTTTAGGTTTTTTGTTTTATCCATTTTTGGTGTTTTTTTTAATGCATTTATAATCTTGATTTTGGTTGAGCATATCCAAGTAAATAAACATTTATCAACAATTTTATCGGCACTACTTATCGCAGCGATAAATTATTTTATGCTAGGTAAATGGGTGTTTAAATGAAAGGTTGTAAGTTTGTGGTTGAGCGTAAGTTTATTTTTAATTTTGTTTTGAGAATAATGATTTGGGGTGCTTTTTCATTATTTCTATATGATATCATTAAAGTGTATATACCACCTTTAGATATTAAAGTTTCAAAGTTAACACCAGGAAGAGTAGCTCATGCAGCAGGTGGAGTTAATAACGATGTTTATACTAATTCATATCAAGCCCTTGATAATAATATAAAAAAAG
Organism: Photobacterium sp. AWH4_225; assembly: GCF_056158405.1. NCBI lineage: Bacteria > Pseudomonadati > Pseudomonadota > Gammaproteobacteria > Vibrionales > Vibrionaceae > Photobacterium > Photobacterium sp. AWH4_225. The sequence continues at coordinate 2,402,067 of NZ_JBSWTF010000004.1, forward strand.
GATTTACTTATTTTGAGATTGATTTCGTATTTACATCTGATAATGAGATAGTTTGCTTACATGATTGGAATGATTCATTTTATTCAAATTTTGGATACCTTCCTTCTGACAGATTATCCTTAGAGCAGTTTGTTAAATCCGTTGAACTTTCAGGGAAGTATAAGAACTGTACGTTACATGGTCTATCAATTTGGATGATGAACAATCCCTCTGCAATACTAATAACTGATGTAAAAGGAAGTAATATAGATGCCTTGAAGAAAATTCATAGTGTTATTCCAGACTCAAACAAAAGAGTAATACCACAAATTTACAATCCAAACGAGTTTTCAGAGGTAAAAGAAGTTGGCTTTGAATCTATTATTTGGACGTTGTACAAGTTTAATGGCAGTAATAGAGCAGTACTTTACTGGCTTAGTCGTTTTGATGGGAAGGTTGGTGTAACTATGCCAAAGCATAGAGCAACAAGCGGATTAAGCTCAAAGTTAAATCAGTATGACATTACTAGTTTTGTTCATACTGTTAATAATAGAGAAGAACTCATAGAGCTGCAATCAAAGTATGATGTGACAGAAGTTTATACTGATTTCATTTCGCCTTAATTTTGAATTATTCTTGAATGATTTATGATGTCTAAAGCCAACTTTGAATCAACATTTTTATTAATTGATCTCGTATTATCTCCATCAAGCAAAATGTTAAATGCTTCAAAATTCTGATTGCATTTTGCTGTAATTATATTTCGATTATCACCTCTGGAGTGTAAGATACATTTTGGACTAATTGCTTTCTCTATAGGGAATACAGAGCCTAAAACGTCACCAAAGCATTGCGTATCACTTACAAGGCCAACTATTGAGTTCATCAAGTCAGTTTGTTGGAATTCCTTATCGATTTGAATATTTATATCATCCCATATCATAAATGCTGGAACCTTTGAAACTGCCAATAGTCCCGAAGATTGTTTTTCTGTACTGGTGACTGGTGTCATTGCTCTATGATCACTTAAAACGATTACTAAGTTGTTTGGTGTAGCTATAGTGGATATTAAATCAGCTAACAATTTATCTGTATATAAGAAGGCTGATTCTTCAGATTGGACGATATTACCATTTTTATCAGGTGAATAAAATGGAGCATGTGTTGAAACGTTCTCAACAACAATAAGTTTAGAGTCGGATTTAGTACTATCAGTTGATAATGTTGCAACTTTATTGAAAAGGTCTTCATCAGAAACAGAGTTAAAAAGATATCTTTGACTACCTTTCGGAAAATCATCAGATCCTATAATTGTTGAAAAGCCAATTTCTCTTAACCATTTTCCTTTATCTAAAAAGTTCAGATTCCCTGAAGTAACAAAGTAACTGTGATAGCCATATTTAGATAATTCTTTTGGTAGGGTCTTAGTGTTACTAAAGTTTGTTAGTCCTACAGCGCCATCTAGTTTCATTTTTTTCTTGTAAAGAACTGGGAAATTTCCAGTTAAAATTGAATACAAACCAGCTTCAGTAGTGAAACCATTAGCATGAAAATTTGTCATTGAAATGTTTTTTTTAGCTGTAAGGTCTAAATTTGGTGTCCAGTTATTTTCATTTCCAAAGAATGCACTATGGTAGTTTGACCAAGATTCAACTAAGAAGATGTATATAGAATTAGGCTTTTTTTCTTGTATTGTACTGCATTGTTCTTTAGGGGAGTAAGTGAAGTTAGATATAAAGTTGTCAGAATATTCTTTATCTATAGTCGTATTGATGTTCACGGAAAAGTAATCTTGAAAAAAAATCTCTCGAGCAGTACTTTGTTTGATTGGAAAAAAATTAAAAGATACCGAAATTGCTAAAGTTATAAAACAGTATGACAAAAGTTTATGATTTTTGTTATCTATGGATTTTCTCTGTATAAAAACTGAAAATAGCAATACCGTAAAGAGTAAAGTTAATACGAAATATAAATCTGAAGTATCAAACAGCAAAAATGCATCATTAAACATGTTTAAAATGTCGTTGTAATAAAGCCGAGTTGAAAGCAGTAATATTAACAATGTGTCTATCAGATATAAAATAAAGATGAAAAAAGAAAACAATCGTAGAGTGTAAAATGTTTTTATATTAGAGATGTTTGCAAGGGAGTATAGGAAGAAGCACAAGAGAATAACTTTGCTGTCATTGAATAGTATTTTAATATAACTATAATTATCGTCTATATAGAATGCACCCCCTATGATAAATATTTTTAATAGATATGGGGCTAGTAATATAAAAATGATAAACATACCTTCTCCTTGGCTATATCTAACACCATAAAAATTCTAGCATTAAGTTTTATGTTTTTCTATAAATTAATTTTGAACTCTATGTTCATTACAGTAATCTAGGATTCGTATGAGTTGTGTTTTATTAAGTCACTTAACTTATTATTTTTAGTGAATTTAATTATCGTATTCAACTTTGCCCTCTCGACATTGCAACGATACGTTTTAGGATCCAGCGTAATAGAATAGGGATGTTATCGACATTTTCTTGCTCAATGAAGTTGATCATAGCAAGCGCAACATCTGGTTTGGCATGGCGTTTTAGTGCTCTCTGGATAATTTTTTTGGGCGTTACTGGTGACTCAACAGGAATATTGGCTAAATCTCTGAATAAAGGTTCGAATCCATTAAAGAAAAGGAAATGTTCGATATCTCTTTTCGGTAAAATAGTTAAACGGTGACGTTCAGCTTCATTGCCTAAAATATTTCTCACTGTATCTGCATATTTTTTCCCAGCCATATCGCCATCCGCAACCATGTGCCATTCAATACCGAAGTGTCTAGCGACTTTAATCAATGGTTTTAAACCACTTTGTGCAAACTCAATGATTTGTACGCCTTCGGCAGCAAGGTTGTAACCGCATATTCTTGCTAATTCATTGAATAGCCAAACTTCCGTTTCTCCTTCAACCAATAACCAAGCTCTAGCAAATAGGGCACTTGGTCGGTGCACACGAAGATGGAAGGTTACCCGCCGCTCTTCATCACGGCTAAGTTTATGATCAATAATGGAATAAACTTTGGTTTTATTAGGTTTCCGGATCAGTTTTTTGACACTTTCCAGTGGGACGACTGAACAAAGGTCAGGGCTGTTTGTAGTGAGCACCTTCTGCATCGGCATTTTACAAATAAAGGTCCACGCCTGATGGAGAATTGTGGGGTGTAATCGACCTTCTGGGTCTTCTAAAATCAAAATTGGACGAGAAATACGCTTTAATTCAACTGGGCCTCTTGCACGAATAAATGCATTAAGTAGCCCCATAAGTACAAGGCGACTCTGTTTGGTTGTTTCGGGTTCAGTGAGTTGCTCAAGTGGATTTATGGCATATTGGGCCCGCTCTGGAAAATGGGCTCGGTCGAAGTTTTGGCTTCGGTAATGGGGTGTAAAGGCAAAGTAATGATCAACTAAAGTCCTGAGAGCATTAATACTGCTTTTTATCTCTGCTTGGCTGACATGACCGGGCTTCGTCATCAGGCGCCTGCATGTGTTGTCTAGCCGTCGTTGTATTCTCACATTGTCATCATGTCGACGATCTGTACCATTGCCGTTCTGCTGTCCATTGCCATTAGTCGTACTGGAGGATGAGAGTGGATGATACTCACGCAATCGTCGTGCATCACGTATTCTCACAATAGGGTGCAGTACCATAAGTTGTTTGGCGAGTTTATCATTGTCTTCGCAGTTTATTGGATTGCCATGTTTGTCGAGAAATCGCCTTTTTGTCGTTATTTTATCTCCCGAGACGCTACTCGTAATTTGATAAAACAAAGCGTTGCAATGATCTTCGCCTTTAACCCATACCGGTGAAAATGATTTATATCGCCGGGCCTTATGCTCACCGGGGTAATCTTCTTGCCAGTGTAAAATGATATTTAGGTGGCTCATTTTGGAATGGCCAGCGCTGTAGTCGACATGAAAGTCATCGAAGTGAAAAGTGTGGAATGTTGCATTGGGTGACAGCGCAATATCGAGAGCATCCAACAGAGAGGATTTACCCCAGGCGTTTTCACCAATCAATACCGACAACTCGTCGAATGAAAGGGATAATCGTTTGATACCCCGGAAGCCTGAAATCTCAATACGTTTTAGCTGCATAGCCACCTCAACATGATGAAAAAAAGAAGCAGAGACAATGTAAAGGAGTAAGCGAAGCATCGTTGGCTCATACTTTAAGCCTATCTTAAGAGACGCAGATCTGAAGGTGTATTTGTCACAATATTGAAAAAATAACTAATTGATTGAAAAGGGAAACTGCTTGTTGTCCTAGTATCTAATTGCTATAGTCAGCAACCAATATAACGACTAACATATTGATTATCATGGAGATGTCAGATGGCTAAAATTATTCACTCAATGATCCGTGTCGGTGATTTAGATAAATCATTAAAATTTTACAAAGAGGCATTGGATCTGGATATTGCCGAACGCCTTGATTTTGAAGGCTTTAGCTTGGTTTATCTTCGTAATGAAGAAAACGATATGGAACTAGAGCTCACTTGGAATGAAGGCACTGATAGCTACACTCATGGCAGCGGTTACGGCCATATCGCTGTAGCTGTTGATGAGCTTGAATCTGAGCACCAAAAAATGTCGGAGCTAGGTTATGAACCTGCTGACATTAAGGAGTTTTTCCGTGAAGGACAGTTATTGGCGAAGTTCTTTTTTGTCCAAGATCCTGACGGCTATAAGATTGAATTCTTGCAGCGTCATGGCCGCTACCAGTAATCGATGGTTTTATCGTAACTGCAAAACATGTGTTTTATTAAGCCATACCTTTACAGGTGTGGCTTTTTCTTGGCCATCATCCGCTTATAAACTTTGAGCGAGACAAGGCCTATCGCAATCCCGAAAATGATAGAAAGAATGGCAACTACGCCCGATGGGGAAAATGCCGGTAAAGAAATCAGTAATTGGGAGTCGTTTCCACCTAATGCGAGGGAAGCACCTAACCCCATAATGAACCCTGCTAAGGAGTGAGAGAGTATTTGGTTAGGCCGAAACTGGAATGATGTTAGTGCTAGCCGATTTTTGGCACCAAGTGCCATTCCAAAGACTAAGCCTACAATAATTAAGTACCTTTCAACCTCAGGCCAAACTTGTACGTCGCGATGATAGGCTGTGTAAGATAGATCCTTTAACAATTGGCTCGGTGACCATTGTGGCTCCAGCAATGTTAAAATACTGGCTGTAATACCAAATAAGATAACACCTAAAAGTAGTTTTCTTCGCTCTGGTGAAGTCTTCAAGATTGTTAAAAATAAGATCAAAGCCAACACTAGAAGAGCGGGTAGGTTAGGTGTGTTGATACTCTCCAGTGGCTGGTAACTGACTGGAGGGGTAAGTATAGGCAAAAGTAACCAACCCAAAATCCAGCCAACGATAGTGGCCAACATGTAGAAATGTCCACTGGCTAGTTTTGAAATGGTTGATATTGAGCAGCCCTTGTTTAACGCTGCACCTAAGCCGAATAGCAACCCACCGATGATAAAATGCACCGTACCGTCAAAACGCTTGGCTAGGAATGGAACCCACTCCTGTCCGGTAAATGGAACAACCAACCAGTACCAAAATCCGCAGCAGAGAATTGCCAACAGAAATGATGGACGTCGCTCAAGCAGTTCGCTTACGCCCCGAACCATACAAAGTCCCGTACGTTGGGCGAGTAGACCAACTAACACTGCAAGTAAGATTGAGATTACTGACTGCAACATCACTTCAACCTGTCATCGATTCGACATAAAAGTAAGTATACTCAGGATACTTACTGCTTATGATCACCAAAATATGTGAATCCACTCCTGCTTTGTTGTGTAACGAAGAGGAAATTACTTATAAAAATCTGAGATTGAACGGTTTTTGGTATAAGATAACTGCTCTGAAAATGTGGAGGCCTATAACGCTTTATGACACAACATCGCTCGGCAAAGTTAACTATTGCCCATATCAATGATACTCACTCACACTTTGAGCCATCTACAATTGCGCTACAGATACCATTGGGCACTTTAGAGTCGCCAATGTCGGTATATGCGAGTTGTGGTGGTTTCGCTCGGGTATCTTCCGCGGTGAGAGAGGTAAAAAAGCAGGCACTTTTACAACAGCGTGATTTCCTCTTTGTCCATGCCGGAGATTGTTTCCAAGGGACGTTATTCTTTTCTTTATACAAAGGGTCAGCCAACGCGGTTTTACTTAATGCGATTGGTATCGATGCTATGGCGCTGGGTAACCATGAGTTAGACATGGGGAACCAGGTAGTGGCTGATTTCATGGATTTAGCCAATTTCCCTCTGTTAGCGGGAAATTGGGATTTGTCCGGGGAACATCAAAATAAGCAAAATCCACTGTCTCCTAAATCAAATGTCATGGCTTATGACAACGAAAATGGGCATGCGAAGTACCTGGTTAAAGATGTCGATGGGGAGCCCGTTGCTATTTTTGGCTTGGCTATTGAAAACATGTCAGGCATAGCCAATCCGGACCCAGATACACAGTTCTTGAATGTCACCTCGGTCGCCCTGCAGACTGTTGAAGCTATTCGCCTAGCAGGTATCAACAAGATAATTGTGCTTAGTCACCTTGGTTATGAACGAGACTTAGAGCTTGCCGCTCAAATTGATGGGGTCGGAGCAATCATCGGCGGCCATACCCATACGATGCAAGGCGATTTCAGTAATATTGGCTTCAGCGCTTCTGATGATTATGCCGTGCAGATTAACGGTACTTGTGTTGTACAGGCGGGCTGTAACGCGCTTGCGTTAGGGCAGTTAGATATTGATTTCAATGCTGATGGTTCAGTCGCGAGTGTCGGAGGTAAGAATCAGCTGTTGCTTGGCAGACAGTTTACTGTCGATGCTAGCCGCAGTGAACACCTTGACGTTTCAACTCACCAGATGGTGAAGAACTACCTTCTTGACCAAGGTAATGTGAGGTTTTGTATTAAAGACCCTCATATTGAAAATTTGCTTAATCAAGATTACCGACCAGCGGTAAGAGAGCTGCAAACGCAAAAAGTCGCTGATTTGACAGAATCGCTGCGTCATATCCGTGTGCCTGATCAAAAAGGACCGAGTCAAATAGCCCCGTTGGTTGTTGATAGTTTCGTTTGGTCTTCAAGGCAACGTGGTCATGCCGTGGACTTTGGTATTCATAATGCTGGTGGCGTAAGGGCATCTTTGCATGCAGGACCCATTACCGCTGCAGATATTTCCGGTAGGCTACTGCCATTTGCTATTGGCCTTATGGTTTATGAAGTGAGTGGCAAACAGCTTCGCTCAGCGCTAGAAGGTGCGATTAATAATGCGATTGATAACGGTGTTGAAGGTACAGGAAGCGGAAGCTTCCCATATACATCCCGTTTGAAGTACACCTACCGTTGCTGTGCTCCTCAAGGGCAACGTATAGAAGCGTTAAAACTGTATAAGAATGGTAACTGGGAAGATATCCAAGATGAGTCTGTTTATCTTTCAGTATCTTCTGGTTATACCGCAACAGGTAAAGAAGGGTACGATTCACTGGTTAATCACAATGTAGACCCGATACCTTTAAACATTACTATGGCTGATGCCTTTCAAGAGTATGCAAGCCACAGAGGGACATTCGGTGCGTTTGAAGAGGTGATGATTAACTACATCCCTTGTCATTGTGAGCAGGAAGATGTGGCTTAAATAGCCTTGTAAATGTAAACGATAAAAACCGGTAGCTTCGTCGCACCGGTTTTTTTATTTAAAGAAATCGGCTTTTCTGACGTTCTATCACAATAGATAGCTTTAATTATTAGTTATGTGAATTAGTTGAGTACCTTATTGTCATAATGACAGAGGGTATATAAGTCAGAATCTGGAGCCAAGGATGAACAAAGATTGGAGCGATATAGCGGTTGTAATGGGGTGGGTATCAGCTTGGGCGCTACTAATGCATTTTATGCCAGCAGCATAATTAAAACATTTTGTCGTATTTAATTGCCGAGTATTTTTATACTCGGCAATATGTAGATAACTCTTTTACTTTCTTTAGAACTAAAGGTTAAGCTGTTAGTGTTTCGACTGATTCCGAATTTGCTACTTCTTTCGCCAAACGGTAAGCCGCTAAGTCTTCAATTGTCAGAACTGGCATGTTGTGAGCTTTACCAAATTCAATAACTTCTGGCAGACGCGCCATCGTACCATCCGGGTTCGTCAGTTCACACAGCACGCCATAAGGTTTCATGCCGGATAAGCGCATCAGGTCAATGGTTGCCTCGGTATGACCGCGACGGCCCAATACACCTTCTGGGTTGGCTTTCAGAGGGAAAACATGACCAGGACGACTCAGATCTGCAGGCACGGCGCGATCTGCAATAGCGGTTTTGATAGTGGTAACTCGATCAGCAGCTGATACACCTGTTGTGACCCCTTTTGCCGCTTCAATAGTAACGGTAAAGCCTGTTTGGTTAGCGCTGGTATTATTCTCAACCATCATTGGTAAATCGAGTTGCTTGACTCGCTCGTCAGTCAAGCATAGACAAACAATTCCCGAACATTCACGGATCATCAGCGCCATTTGCTCGCTAGTCAACGTTTCTGCAGCAAAAATGATATCGCCTTCATTTTCGCGATCTTCATCATCAACAACCAACACACCACGACCTTGGCGAATGGCTTCAAGGCCAGCTTCAACACGTTCAAAAGCTGTGCCGTAAGGGGTAAGTAGAGACTGATTCATGGTAATAAACTCCTAAAATAAACATTTACCAGAATCAGGGCATGGAAAGTCAGCAAGCACAGTCACTCAAGCAACTGGCAAGAAAAGATATACAGGGCCCTCGGGGGGAGATACCACTGCATAAAAAATCCTTGTCTCCTTGTCTCTTTGATAGAGATAGACAAGTACTGTACTGAGATCCTCTTTCATCCGGACTATGACCGTCGGCTCTGGACTGAAAGACTAAGCTTTTTCACCAGATCTGCTGACCTTATATCTTGAAAGAACAAAATATAAGCGCTCGCGGGCTTTCCTATATAAGGATTACCGCCGGTGGGGAATTTCGCCCCGCCCTGAGAATTCTTCTGAACTATAAGGAAAAGAAAATTTACGTGCAAGAAGATCAGACTTCTTTATTTGATATTTTTGACATCAAGCAGTTAAAACCTCTGTGCTTGTTATTTCTGATGGTTGGTTTGAGGTGAATAATCGCGAGTTGTAATGGTGTTGTTTATCCATCTTATGAATAAAGGCAACGCATAAGTTGGCATTTGAAGAGCGCCGAGCAAAATCAGAAAGTCAGGGCCAAGGTAGCTTCCTGCTACGGTAAAAGTAAGTAAGACATTTCGGTTAGCTGAGGATATAGCAGTGAGCAAAGCCGTGTCTTTTCCCTGTCGGAAATATAGCGCAGCAAGGGCGATGAAGAAAAGAAAGCACAGTCCTGTTGCAATGGCTAAATATTGACCAGCGAGAGTTGGGCTGGTGTCAAAGATATCTCTGAAAGGGCCGATTAAGCCAAAAGGAAATGCAAAAACGAGGATAATGGTTAAATGAGAAAGCTTGCCGTGCACTCTTTTTAACGTTTGTCTCGGTACAAAGCGATAGACAAGGGCTGAAAAAGCCATAGGACAAACAATGAAGATTAACAGGCGAAGGCTATAGCTAGCCATATCTAATGTGAATCCATCACTCTGAAAAATAAGCAGATTGATATATAGCACCAATGGCATCATTAAAGTTGTCGCTATGGTCATGGCCATGGCTGATAAAGCGTCTAGTCCTACAGAACGAGCTATAGCAGGCGTAGCAAAAAGAGACCCTGTAGCGGTCACAGCAACGATGGCAATTAACAACGGCTCAGATGCATTAAAAGCAATAGCCAGTGAAGCTGCGATAATCGTCATACCCACACTATGCAATAGCGCATATACCCAACATTGCTTTTGTTTCAAGGCTTTCAATAGTGATGTTTGCTCAATTCCAACAAGGGTAAACAGCATCAAGAAGAACAGAACATAGGGAAGGGTTGGGAAAACAGCGTGTGATGCCTCAGGCCATAGAAAACCGAGTAAGGTCGCAACGATTAGTAAAACAGACGAATGCTTAGCCAAAAACGATAACATCACACAATTCCAAAATTTTTTTGTTGAGTTATTGTTACGGAAATTCCATGTGATATGCAAGGAAATTGATAACCAAGCATAAATCAATCAAAAATTGTAGATTTATTCAAAAGGTTTGCATGTTATTTCGCTATGGTAGATGACAGTTTAACGAACTACTAACACATTAGAAAAACTAATCTTCCTGCCGAAATATTGTCATTTTTGGTTGTAATCTGATCAGCTTAAAATGTCTGCAGTTGATAAAAATACAAACGAGAGGCAATCATGGCACAGGCAATGAACTTTGACACCATCGCAACCCCAACCGCAATGGACAAAAAAGCCTATGCGGTAAATTTCAAAGGATTGATTGCACACGCATTTGATATTGTTTTTGGTCGTAAGGCTACAGCTAAGCAATATAATGTTTCAGATTTACCGGTACACCTTCAGAAAGATATCGGTATGTATCGTTAAGAGTCTGAGAGTTTCGAATACTAAAGCGCTGGATTACCGGCGCTTTTTTGTATCTGAAAACCAAATTACAACAGTACTGCTGTTGATTGCTACGCTTGAAGCCTTCTTTACAATCTTTAAAGCTCATACAAGATAAATTTTGCTTATCTGAATGCTGTGCAAAATTTTGTATTGCTAATAAGTCGCTCCCATCTAATGACAGAGGGTTCTGCGCTTTGGTAATAGATTTCCAAGAATTTAATCTTGCTTTCATTTTTTTTTATTAGATTATGGCAAGATGTCACTGTATCAGAACGATTTTTGGAGATAATTGAAGTGGGTTTCTTATCAAAATTATTTGGACTAGGTAAACAAGAAACTAAAGCTGCAGATGTTGAGCCGATTGAATATGAAGGATATTTGATCTACCCGGAGCCAAAGGCAGAGGGGGGACAATTTCGTATTGCCGGACGTATTTGCAAACAGTTTGGGGATGAAGTGAAAACGCATGTATTCGTCCGTTCTGATTTGTTGTCTTCCAAAGCCGATGCTGAGTCATTCATGATCAATAAGGCAAAGATGTTTATTGATCAGACTGGCGACAAGATGTTCGGTTAACTTGTTTCTGTTTGCCCGCTAGTTATCTCTACCGCTAGCGGGTAATCCATGAAAGGTAGGGAGAGCTGCAGCGAATGTATGTAGTGCAACACTCATCAGGGAATGATGATTGTTTTTCCTTTCAGGGCAACCTCATTCCTTTGATGTTTTAAACGATAAAGACACTATTCAGGATGCTGAAAATGGGCATTTATAAAGTTAAATCAAGTAATATTAGTGATTTATGCATTCTTGAGTGCATGCATTATTAATTTTATTTGTGGTTTGACCTCTGTCCAGGTGTTGTAAACGTTATTTTCTTACTGTTAGAAGGTAACATTTGTTAATCATAACGACGCTTGTGTAATTTTATTTTGTATTTCGGCTACAAACTGCTTGATATTATGTTCGTGGTTGGATAAAAAATTGTTACTTATTTGCCGTAATTTAGGGATTAATAATGCAAATTGGTGTGCCTAAGGAAATACTCGCAAATGAAACGCGAGTAGCTGCAACGCCGAAAACGGTTGAGCAGTTTATAAAAATGGGGTTCAGTGTTGCTGTTGAACAGAGCGCGGGTATTCATGCAAGTTTTGATGATGCCGCCTATGAAGCAGCTGGCGCCACTGTTGTTGGATTAGAGGATGTGTGGGCTTCGGATATTATTCTGAAGGTGAATGCACCACAGGTTAATGATCAAACGGGTGTTGATGAGTTTGACCTGATCAAAGAAGGGGCAAGCTTAGTCAGTTTTATTTGGCCAGCGCAGAATGAAGATTTGCTAGAGAAACTGTCTGGTAAAAATATCAATGTAATGGCGATGGACTCTGTTCCCCGTATATCTCGAGCGCAGGCACTGGATGCATTGAGCTCGATGGCAAACATTGCGGGTTATCGCGCAGTTGTTGAGGCCGCCCATGAATTTGGTCGTTTCTTCACCGGTCAAATAACCGCTGCGGGCAAAGTACCGCCAGCTAAAGTTCTGGTTGCTGGTGCGGGTGTTGCTGGTCTTGCTGCTATCGGTGCGGCAGGAAGCTTAGGTGCAATTGTTCGTTCATTTGACGTTCGACCTGAAGTTAAAGAGCAGGTTGAATCGATGGGCGCTGAATTCCTTGAGGTTGACTTTAAGGAAGACACGACGACTGGCGATGGCTATGCCAAAGAGATGTCTGATGACTTCAATAAAGCAGCTGAAAAACTCTACGCCGAGCAAGCAAAAGACGTCGATATCATTATCACTACCGCTTTGATTCCTGGCCGTCCGGCGCCGAAGTTGATCACCAAAGAAATGGTTGATTCAATGAAACCGGGTAGTGTGATCGTGGATTTAGCTGCAGCTAACGGCGGTAACTGCGAATACGCTGAAGCAGGCAAAGTCATCACAACTGCAAATGGGGTCAAAGTCATTGGCTATACCGATATGGTAGGCCGTTTGCCGACTCAGTCATCTCAGCTCTACGGTACTAACCTAGTCAACCTGTTCAAACTGCTATGTAAAGAAAAAGACGGTACTATCGACATCGATTTTGATGATGAAGTCCTACGTGGTTTGACCGTCATTAAAGAAGGTGAAGTGACTTGGCCTGCGCCACCAATCAAGGTTTCTGCTGCGCCAGCACCTGAAGCTAAGCCTGTCGAAGCGCCAGTTAAACAGGAAGAAAAGCCAGCTTCGCCAGCTAAAAAGTATGGTTTTATGGCTGCGGGTATTGCAGCCTTTGGCTGGGTTGCCAACTACGCGCCTTCTGAGTTCCTTGCTCACTTTACGGTATTTGTATTGGCCTGTGTGGTGGGTTACTACGTGGTATGGAACGTAACACACGCGTTGCATACACCACTTATGTCGGTAACTAATGCGATTTCAGGCATCATTATCGTCGGTGCACTGCTGCAGATAGGGCAGGGAAGTGGCTTGGTCACCTTCCTCGCGTTTATTGCAGTTTTGATAGCCAGTATCAATATATTTGGTGGCTTCACAGTAACCAAGCGCATGCTTGAAATGTTCCGCAAAGATAGATAAAGGAGTAACAAATGTCTGCAGGAATCGTACAAGCAGCTTATATTGTTGCTGCGGTATTATTTATCATGTCACTGGCGGGTCTTTCTAAGCAGGAAACGGCACGTTCGGGTAACTACTATGGTATTGCCGGTATGGCAATCGCCTTGATCGCGACTATTTTTGGCCCAGAATCGCAGGGAACTGTTTGGGTAATTATCGCGATGATTATTGGTGGTGCTATCGGTATTTACTACGCTAGACGCGTTGAAATGACCGAGATGCCTGAGCTGGTTGCTATTCTTCACAGTTTTGTGGGTATGGCGGCAGTGCTGGTTGGTTTCAATACCTACTTCGACCATGGTGATCTTAGCGGGGTAATGCTGAATATCCACTTGGTGGAAATTTTCCTTGGCGTGTTCATTGGTGCAGTAACCTTTACTGGATCGGTGGTTGCGTTCGGAAAGCTTCGTGGAAGTATTTCATCTAAGCCATTAATGCTACCTCACCGTCACAAGCTGAACTTGGCTGCGGTGGTGGTTTCATTCTTGTTGATGGTTGCATTTGTTAAGGCTGAAGGTTCGACAATTGCATTGATCGTCGTTGCATTGATCGCTTTTGCGTTCGGTTATCACTTGGTTGCATCAATCGGTGGTGCCGACATGCCAGTTGTTGTATCTATGCTGAACTCCTACTCAGGCTGGGCAGCAGCGGCGGCAGGCTTCATGCTGGCCAACGACCTGCTTATTGTAACGGGTGCTTTGGTGGGCTCTTCAGGTGCCATCCTGTCTTACATCATGTGTAAGGCAATGAACCGTTCATTTATCAGTGTTATCGCGGGTGGCTTCGGTACTGATGGTTCTTCAGCTGCAGCCGACGAAGATCACGGCGAACATCAGGAAGCATCGGCAGAAGAAGTGGCTGAAATGCTAAAAGATGCACGTTCAGTGGTTATCACTCCTGGATACGGTATGGCAGTTGCGCAAGCCCAGTACCCAGTTCATGAGATCACCGAAAAGCTGCGTAACAAAGGCGTTGATGTTCGTTTTGGTATTCACCCTGTAGCTGGGCGCTTGCCGGGTCACATGAACGTTCTATTGGCTGAAGCGAAAGTACCTTACGACATCGTGCTAGAGATGGACGAAATCAATGACGACTTCAGCGAAACAGATGTTGTGTTGGTTATCGGTGCTAACGATACGGTTAACCCAGCAGCGATGGAAGATCCGAACAGTCCGATTGCTGGCATGCCAGTGTTGGAAGTGTGGAACTCCAAGCATGTTATCGTCTTCAAGCGTTCGATGAACACAGGCTATGCTGGTGTTCAGAACCCATTGTTCTTCAAAGAAAACTCGCAAATGCTGTTTGGTGATGCGAAAGAGTCTTGTAATAAGATCCTTGAGCACATCTAACTGTTGAGATAGTAAGAGCGTAATAGTAGAAAGGGAGCCATGTGCTCCCTTTCTTTTGTCTGGAAGATGCCGATATAGTTAAACCTAAAATGTGAATTAGGTATAATTGTTTGTTAGTTATCATATTTTACCGATATGATTAAGTTTCTAACGTTTATCGCCGTTTGAATATCGAAGGTGATTGACGCGATTTGAATGCACATTTATCCATCAGGCTAATGACAAAGCCCTGACATATCCCAAAAGCGGGGTGATAGACTTCACTTATGAAAAAATTCGTCTTACTGATCTCATTGCTGCTTGCTGGCACTAATACTGCTTCGGCAGAGAACTTACCTGAGCGCCTTAATGGAGTTCGGGCTGAGCTGTTGGCAAGCGAGGCAGTAGCGACGTATGATTTCAGACAGCTACAAGGCCAGTTTCCAACGCAGCTACTGTTACCTTCATCTCTGTTACCACAGTCAGCGACATATCCTCTGAAATCGCTTCAGCGGCTTTATAATAGTTCGTTGACTTGTAAAGGTCCGTGGCCGGTTACGCCATTGCTCACTCAGCCATTGGTGTTTACTCGTGCTATTTGTAATAACACTGTGTTACCAATCGGGTGGTTTGCAAGGGCAGGATATATTCATCCTGGCGGAGGAAGTTATGCCTCAAGGTATTTGGAAAAGCATCCTGATTTAAAAGGCAAATTAGGGGATTTTCTTCATATTCAAGAACGTGACCTAGCGCCAACGAATACCGTACTAGGGCGCCTGCAGCGAATGAGTCGTGATGAAATTCAGGTCTATATCGCTGGGGCGGAAGCCTTCATATCAAATGGAGAGCTTTGGATTCGTAATGGTAACGAATACAACATCTATGATCAGCCAAGGTGGTCCCCGGTTCTGAGCCAGTTTGATGTGAATTTTACGCGACTCGATACAACCAGTTTTTGTATTTTGAAAAGCGGTAATATCTGCTGGGAAGAAGAAGATAAATCGCATCTTACCTTCTATCTTTTAGTCGGGTTGTTGGTTGTTAATGTAAGCTTGCTATTTGGCTGGGGTTTCTATCGTTGGCGAATCCGCCGTCGCGCCATGCAAGAGAGGATGTTGGTGCTGCAGATCCTGACTCACGAACTGAGAACACCAATCGCGAGTTTGGCTATGACAGTAGAAGGGTTTCGCAGACATTTTGATGCGCTGCCAGAAACCTTATATGATGAGTTCAGGCGTCTGACTGAAGATTCAAGGCGTCTAAGACAGCTTGCAGAGGCAAGTAAAGATTACTTACAGGCGAATCAACAGGAGCTGAGTGTTCAACATGTTGATTCGTTTAATGAGTGGGTTGAGTACCTGAGTGAACCGTATGAGGTAACACTGGATCTTGCTGAGGACCGCCCTGTAGATGTAAATATTTATTGGTTGGGCACTTGTATCGACAATCTGTTGTCTAATGCCCATAAGTATGGCGTTAAGCCTGTAAAATTAACATCATCGTATTCGAACGGAAAACTTATTGTAAGCGTTTCAGATAACGGTCAGCTCGGTGCAAAAGACTGGGCAAGATTAAGAAAGCCATTCGTAAGCGAACGCGGACTAGGGCTTGGACTTACAATCGTTGAATCGATGATCCGAAGAATGGGGGGACGAATGAAGTTAGTTGGCCCTCCTACCACTTTTATATTGGAGATACCGTGTGAATCAAACTCTGCTTCTGGTTGAAGATGACCGCAACCTTGCTGATGGTTTACTCGAGAGCTTAAAAGGGGCAGGTTACCACTGCCTATATGCTGATTGCGCGTCGAATGTTGCTGAGCAGTGGGCTCAAGCTGATCTCGTTGTACTTGACCGTCAGTTACCTGAGGGAGACTCCCTGAGTTACTTGGGTGACTGGTTGAAGATAAAACATGTGCCAGTGATTCTGCTGACTGCGATGGTGTCAGTGTCCGATAAAGTCATTGGTTTAGATTCTGGTGCTAAAGACTACCTCACCAAACCTTTCGCTGAGGAAGAGTTATTGGCCCGTATCCGCCTTCACCTTCGTTCCGGTGCACCGGAGGCTGTACCGAGTAATACAGTTTCAGTTGGTGATATTACGATTGATCTGGATAGCCGAGAGGTCATTCAGGGTGGTGACGCTGTCACTTTGACGCGTACGGAGTTCGAACTTTTGGTCTTTTTAGCAAAGAATGCGGGACGTGTGTTTACCCGTGATGAGCTTCTTGATCAGGTATGGGGCTATAACCATTACCCGACAACACGTACTGTGGATACCCATATTCTACAGTTGCGACAGAAGCTTCCAGGTATTGAAATTGAGACCCTCCGTGGCGTGGGTTATCGAATGAAATCGGCATAAGATGTCTCACTTTTCAATTGCTTGTTCTCTTTTCGTGTTGCATTCGGCGCTATGGGCGCCGAATGCACTCGCTAATTGGTTTGTATCGCAAGATGTGTTCACTTTGGCCCATCAAAAATTACTCGAAGGTAAAACCAACGAGAGTTTTGGCGCTATGGTGCAAGCTTGGCAGCAGTCACCGAATATTGAACAGCAGAATAATCTAAATGATTTACTCCAACTCGCAATTACTGAAGATTGTGGGCGTAGCCTTGATGTAACCGCCTTACCACCTTGGTTGTCTACTTTGGTGATTCAGCGAGAAATGGTCCAAAACCAGAATCAGGTTTTACCTCGTCTTGCGATCACGGGGACTTCAGAACAGCGTATTACCAACATTGATTTTATTCGTTGGCCAGAGCAGTCAATTTTATCAGCTACACCTAAAACAGATAAAGGTGGCTACTTTTCACTTGAAACCAAACGATTAGAAAAAGCGAGCAGCGAAGGCCTGTATCAAATGATAATCAGTGCTGACGGTGAGGAGAGCTATAAAACTTGGGTTTTGCTAACCCGGCCTCAGAGCAAGCAACGAATTGGTTGGGTTGATAGTCAGAATTGGCGTATAGAGCGAAACGGCCTGCCAGATAAAGTATGTCCATCCCCTGTGCTATCAATGAACATTTATGATCTCAATGATACGTCATGGACACCACTATGGACGGAAAATGTCGACGGTAAGCTGCCTACAACCTTGCCTGATGTAGACCTTCCTGATGGGCGCTATTGGCTAAGTGTCGGTATTATTCATAGCCGATGGCAGGGTGAAATCGCGGTACGTGATATTCAAAGTATTACGAGACCAGTAGAGCATTCTGAAATGTAATATGGTTTTCTCATCTAATAATTATATGTAAGTCTAATTCATCTAATTGATTATTGGCGGTTTTAATTAGGGACCTTAATTTAGATCTAAAGATGTATTTTCATTGCAAATTTAAAGGTGTATTATTAATGCATCTTTAAAATGGGTGATGAAACCATGATGCAAATCCTTGATAGCGAAAAAGAGCAGAAGATCCTGCCATTATTTCGTTTAGCCTTCCGACCTTTCTTCCTCGCAGCCAGCTTACTGTCTGTTGTTTCTATGCTTCTTTGGGGGCTGTTCTGGGCTGGGAATGTTTCTTTAGCTAGCTACATGTACAGCAATCCTGTTTGGTGGCACAGCCATGAAATGCTATTTGGTTTTACGGGAGCCATTATAATTGGATTCCTGTTAACAGCGGTTCAAAATTGGACTGGTAACCCAGGCGTTAGAGGGTGGAAGCTTGCGGTAATCTTTGCTTTCTGGTTAGTAGCACGATTGGCGATGTTTTCAAGTACGCCGCACTTAATTTGGATGCTGGTTGATTTAACCTGGATGCCGTTGGCTGCAGGGTTTTTAGCTCATCCGATTATCATACGTCGTCAATGGAACAATTTGTTTTTTGCCCCGTTAATCATATTGATGACAGTATTAAACGCTTTTTTCCACCTTATTGCCCTTGGATTGATCGATACACCATTGCGAACGGTTTCTTTTGCAACGGTTATGGTCATCAGTGTGATTGTACTGGTGGTTGGGGGCAGGGTGATTCCATTCTTTACCTGGCGCGGTACCCAAACTGAGCAAATTACGCGCATTAAATGGTTGGAATACGGAGCTTTAATACCAAGTTGGTTGCTGTTGTTAAATGTACTTTTACCTGTTCCAGAAGCCATTTCAGCATTTACCTTACCAACATTGCTTGTGGTAACAGGTTTGATGAACCTAGTCCGTTTCATCCGTTGGCGCAGTTTATCTACGGTAAATGTCCCATTGCTATGGTTGCTTCACTTTGCATACTTGGCCATGGTGATTGGCATGATATTACTAGGCCTGCATTTCTGGTCAGACAGTGTGGGATATAGCTTAGCTTTACATACTTTAACGGTAGGTGGGATCGGCTGCATGATTTTAGCGATGATTGCCCGTGTGTCATTAGGCCATACAGGTAGAGCGTTACAAATTAAACCGCTGATAGTAGTTGCGTTTGTTGCGTTGGTATTGGCGACTTTATCACGTACCTTGTTAATTGCTATGTATCCAGCACTGACAATTCAGGCATATGTTGTATCGGCAGGCTTATGGGCCTTCTCGTTCGCTATTTTTACGGCAGTGTATTATCCCATTTTATCTAAACCCCGTGTAGACGGACGCCCGGGCTAACGATAAATAGCAGGTGACAACAAGAGCGCAAGTCAATAAACTATGCGCTCTATTATTTCGGGTAAGATGATTTATGTTTAACAACACTCCGACACTGACTCACGCGCAGCAACAAGAAGCGGCAGAAAAAATTCATGAGCTGATGGCACAGGGGATCAGCAGCGGCGAAGCGATTATGATGGTGGCTAATGCCATTCGTGAAGCTGAGGCTAAAAAAGCTGAGTCGGAAGACGAGCAGGAATAATTTGTCTTATCCCTGATACGAATCTATGAAACGGGCGCCAATTGGCGCCCGTTTTTTCATCAAATCGTGCAATAAATCCCAGTTGTTTATGTGGGATTGAGTAAAATCATTCTTTGAAAGAGTGAATCACATCCTGATTTCAATTTGGCCTAATTTTGTTTGGGTGTGGTCGTGTCAGATTTAGATGAAGGAGGGAAGGATGAATAACCGTTACCTCAAGGCTCGTACTTTGGCCCGGGCTAAGCACACAGGACAGATGTACGGTGACGTTCCATATTATATCCATCTCGATGCAGTTTCACGTTTAGCCAGCCCCTTTGGTACTGATGCCATGATTGTGGCCCAACTGCATGACGTACTTGAAGATACTGAAACTACTGTCGACGAATTAGCGGCTGACTTCGGGTTTCTCGTTGCTGATGCTGTTTGTTATATGACAGATGATAAGCTTGAGAGTCGGCAAGATAGGAAACATCAAATCAACCAAAGATTGGCAACGTTAGACACGGTAGAAGAGGCCGCCAGAATTGCTTTAATCGTTAAAGCGTGCGACCGGCTAGCGAATGTGCGTGCGAGCTTATACAGCAATCATCATTACTATCAACTCTATCAAGAAGAGCATCAAGCATTTAAACAGTCTGTATATCGAAAAGGGCTTTGCGAAGCGATTTGGTGGGAATTAGATAATCTACTGCGTTACTCAGAAGCATCATAAGAAAAGGGCTCAATTGAGCCCTTTTCATTGAGTGACGTATAGCGACAGCCCTGGCGGGATATATTACTCTTCGTCGTAAATCGTCGGAATTGGCTGACGCTTGTGTTGCGTTGCCTTGTAGATGCCGACCAAACGGTCTGATACGGTTTGGTCAACTGGCTTGCCTTCAAGGAAATCATCAATTTGATCGTAGCTAACGTTGAGCGCGTCTTCATCGGCTTTCTGTGGAGTCAACTCTTCAAGATCAGCGGTTGGTATCTTGTGTACAAGCAACTCTGGCGCACCCAGTTTATCCGCAACTTGTCGAACCTGGCGTTTGTTCAAGCCGAATAAAGGAGCAAGGTCGCAAGCACCATCACCAAATTTGGTGTAAAAACCGGTAATGTTTTCAGCTGAATGGTCAGTACCAAGAACCAAACCGCCAACGAGTCCAGCGATTTCATACTGGGCAATCATACGGGTACGGGCTTTAACGTTACCTTTAACGAAGTCAATGGCCCCTTCGCTCTCAGGAATAAGGCCTGTGCCTTCAAGTGCCAATAGTGTGCTGGCATGGGTACCATCTACGCCGTCTTTAATATTGACGCTTACTGATTGGGTTGGTTTTATAAAAGACAGGGCAAGCTGAGCTTCATCTTCGTCTTTTTGCTCACCATACGGTAAACGGACAGCGATAAACTGGTATTCGTTGGTATTTTCAGCTGCATTCAGGCCTTCAATTGCCAATTGTGAAAGGCGGCCAAGCGTGGTTGAATCAACACCACCACTGATACCCAAAACCAGTGATTTGCATCCTGACTGTTTGAGCTTCTTTTGAATAAACGCAATGCGGCGTTCAATTTCAAAGTCCACATCAATTTCCGGTAATACGCGCATTTCTTCGCGAATTAACTGTTCCATAATGAATCGATCCTCAGGGGCTTGCCCAATTTGTAACCATATAGCTTTATTTAATGCAAAAAAGAGATGAAATGCATTAAACCTTTTGCAAAATATGCGATAACTCTATGTAAGGATCAATCCTCTTACGTTAAATAAGTCAAATAAACAGTAAAACGGCATAAAAAAAGGACATTCCAGTCATGACTGCATCAATTGCCATCTTCGGCAGTGCTTTTAACCCACCGAGTTTAGGTCACCAGTCAGTTATTGAACGACTGACGCATTTTGACAAAGTGATACTACTACCAAGCTATAGTCACGCTTGGGGGAAGCAGATGTTGGACTATGATGCGCGATGCAAACTGGTAGAAGCTTTCATTGAGGATCTAGAACAGAGCAACCTAGAACTGTCGAGACTCGAAGAAGAGATCGCTGTTGGCGATGAAGCCATCACAACGTTTGCTGTTCTTGAAGCACTTGAAAAAAAATACACGGATGCAAACCTTACATTTGTTGTTGGTCCGGATAACTTTCTAAACTTCGGCAAGTTCTTCAAGGCTGATGAAATCATGCAGCGCTGGCAGGTGCTTGCGTGTCCTGAAACCGTCAAGGTGCGCAGTACCCAAATCCGTGAGCAAATTATCAATAGTCGCACAATTTCACATTTAACGACCAAGAAGGTTGTTAAAATGCTGGCTGAAAATAAGTGGTATGCCAAATAGGTGAAGATACCGTTGATTTAATTAGCTTTGGGTTTGATTTAGTCGTTACCGTTTTTGTGTTAAATCGCTGTGTTGAATAGCTGTTTTGAATGGTTGTGTTGAATGGTTGTGTTGAATATTTCCTCTGGATTATTGTTGTCAGCAATATACTTTAATAGCTCTACATGTATCGCGCCTGTTGATGGTGAACGGTCTCAACCAGAGGCAGAAACTCAATATACCCAACAAATCGAGTGTTCGGCTGTTTATGCTATGCCTACAGAGAGTGGTTACAATTCTCCGGATGCATTCTCTGATCCAGTTTTTGAGTGGAATGCCAGTGAAACGCAAAAAGATAGCTTTTGGGATAACTGGGCACGCCAATTTGATTCTCCGTTTGTCTCCTCCAATGTTTCATCAAGCTTTTATGGTCTAGGTGTGTGGATGCCTGATAAGTTTGCCGAAGACGACTTAATGGATTTTGAAGAAGTCAAAGAGCTGATAAGGAAATACGGTCTACAGATGAGTTTTGGTATTGGTGGTGAAAACGGTCAATCGCCACGGCTACGTTTTGATTATCGCTGGCATGAAGATCGCGACTTAGAGGATGTCTTCATTCAAGTTGAAATTCCTTTCCAATAAGCTATTTCATTTAATACTCAATAACTTTTGATGCTAATTTATTCATGTCATATCCTTGCAGCTCCACTTCATGGAATGAAAGAGCCTCTAGATCAGGGAAGCGTTCAGCCATAAGTTCATGATCTCTACTTGTCGCATAACTGTGGTGGATGACACCAAATCCACTCGGGTACGGCGTATTCCACAATTGACTATTAGCAACTAGGCTAGACGTGATGAACTGCCCAATATATGTAACTTCGTCTTCAGTGATATCAAAATAAATAGCAAGATTTTGATTAGAAGTAGAACGCACGGTTTTACGGCCATTGCTCCCCTTAAATTGCACTTGGTTTATTTCATAGCGGCCGATAGGAAGTTCTGCAACGAACAGCTGGCCTTTATCATGCTCGTTTTCAAAGTCAGACTTGGCTTGAGTGTTGGTTAATGTGATTTCATCTGTCTTGCCGACTGGACGGATTGAGAGGGTAGTGATGATTCCTTCGCCTGTTGAGGGCCATACTGTCGTTACACCAAGGCTACCAGCAAGATAGCCAGTCGCACTGGTTTTATTGGCGATAGTTTCTGGCACATTGATATAGATACCAGAACTGCATCCCCAGATAAACAAGCAAAATGTAAGAGTGATGAAGCGTTTCATTTGTTGCGTCCTTGCAATGGCGTCGCCGATCATACCGAGTACGTTGTATAACGTTATATGCTATTTAACATGATACATAGCGAATAAGACAGTTATGTAAACAAAATTTGTTAATTTGGTACATGAAATTAGTGAATCTACCAATAGATTAGCCTGAAATGGCGCATTTTTGCTCGTAAAGTGGGATAAAGTGAATATTGACTCACAGCTTGTGCTACTCTGGCAAAAAATTATCTGTAATCTGTAATGAGTCTCATTGTTATTCAAAAGATAAAGTCTACTTTTTGTCTCGGTGATCGAGATGGATTAGCGTTCAAGTTATTTTCTTCATTTGCGATTAGCTTGTTTATCATTCTCTTGTTACAGAACCTTGCTGAAGCAGCATTGGTAAGAGTGATGCTGCATGTTCCAGAAAAGATTAAGGCAGATATGGTAGAGATGGCCTATCAGGCTGAAGTCAATATCCGTGAGGGGGATATGGATGAACTTGCTGATTGGGAAAGGGGACAGAAATACTATTTGTTTGTGTTAGACGAAAAACAACAAGCAATTAGTGGAAGGGAGATGCACCCACATTTCGAATTTAAGCTGCAGTATGCCCGCGACATTGACACGGTTTTTGATAATGAGGTTAATCAACCGATCATTGCTATCCCGCTACAGACTGGACATACCATTTATATTCAGTTTCCGCACCATCATCATCCCGCACGTTTTTTTACTTACTACTTTACTGTGATAAAGGTAGTCATTGCAGGTCTGATACTAGGCGTGTTGTCTCTGATCCTTGCGAGGCATTTGCAACAACCGCTGAATAAGCTTCAGGTAGCAAGTCAGCGTTTAGCTGAGGGGGACTTTTCGGTCAGAGTGGGCCATGAGGTTGGTGATACAGTGACTGAGTTTTCTGCCCTTGCTAACAGCTTCGACCATATGACCCGGCGGATCGATGCTTTATCGGAAAAGCAAAAAAGTTTGATAAGGGATGTGTCGCATGAGCTTAAAACGCCATTAGCTCGACATGATTTAGCCTTGCACTTATTGAGAAGAAAACTGCCGGATGAGCAGCAAGGTTTATTGGATCGTCTTGAGCGAGAGTCTTGTGAAATGAACGAGCTGGTCAGCGAGATCCTTGAATATAGCCGATTGGAAAATGCCAACTACCAATTGAAACTGCACCCAACTGATCTATCAAGTCTATGCGTTTTTCAAGTTGAAAAGATGAAAGATGCATTGCTAAGTGGACAGTCATTACAATTTAATAATGATCAGAGTGAAATGTTGGCGGTAGCGGATAACAGCTTGGTACTTCGTATTTTGAACAACTTAATTGGCAATGCCATCAAGTATGCGGGTAAGCAGGCAAATATCAGTGTTTCTGTTAGGTCTTTAGGGGAGGAAGCGATTGAAATGTGGGTGGAAGACACTGGAAAAGGCATCTCAACACAGAATATCACCACAATCTTTGACCCGTTTACCCGGATTGAATCATCGCGTGAAAAGCAAGCTGGTGGCTATGGGCTAGGGCTGGCGATTGTGAAAGAAGCGGCAACCATCATGAATGGTAAAGTTGAAGCGGAAAACCTGGCTGATGGCTTTCGTGTAAGAGTTCAATTGCCTAGAGCCGTATAACTGAAAAAAGCCCGATGCATTGCATCGGGCTTAGTGTTATTTCTTTAAACGTTCGATATCAATAACGTTTTTGAATTTGCCTGCCTTGCTGAAAATGTAATCTACGTCTGGCGGGAAGTCTTTATTGCTTTTGGCGTGTTTCATCATGTCAAACACTGTGAATTCAGTCATCACAGCGTACTGGTATTCTTTGAAGTCACCTTCAGCTTGTAGGGTTGGGTCATAGTATTTATCGCCTTTACGGATGATTGCATGGTCTACAACCTCTTCGCCGCAGCGATAGCCAAGTACGTAACGATCACCTTTTCCGTAAATGACGTTCATATAGCTGTTATAGAAACATTCACCCTCAGTCGATGTACACGACTCAAGTACATCCTCATCCATTGCAGAAACGGTGACAATGCGCATTTTTTCTGCTTTTAGGTTAAGGGCTGTCAGTTGCTGACGAACGTTATCTAGGTTTACTTCTGTCACTTCAAATGTACCGATAATTTTAAAAAACATCGCATTATACCTGCCTGCCATGAAAATGACACATTTCCTGTATGGGGAAATCAGAACAGGATGAGTTTGATGTAAGTTTACACTTCTTTACGAATGCAAAGAATGTAAATTAACTGCAAATGGTAATGGTTATCACTTATATTCCTCTCAGCACAAAAATGCATGTGGGTACAACAAAGCCGCCTATCAATAAATCAAAAACAAGGCGCTGTATCTCAAACGATTTGGAGTAACGGAATATGTTTAATAAAAGTCAATTGACTTTACTTATTGGTGCCATCCTAGCGGCACCTGCTGTCTATGCCCAAGAGCACACTGCGACAACTGATGTTGATGAGCACATGGTTGTTACGGGTCGTGACTATGGATATAAAGCGGATACCAACACATCAGCTATGCGTATCGAAGCGACGCAACTAGAAACAGCAGGTCAGGTATCCATTATCGACGAGCAGTTGATTGATGAGCAACGTGCCAGTTCGTTGGACCAGGTGCTACAAAACGACTCTAGTGTTTCTATCGGTGATAAAACACGTAACCGCGTCACATATTCCTTGCGTGGTTTTGAAGTGCAAAGCGGTAGTGGTTTCTTACGAGACGGTAAGCAACATTGGTCCCATTACCGTCAGCCTATTGAGTTGCTAGAGCGGGTCGAAGTATTGAAAGGGCCTTCTGGGCTGTTGTACGGGAAGTCGGCACCAGGCGGTTTGATCAATATGGTTTCTAAGAAACCAACCTACGAAACACAAGTGAATGTTAGCCAGGATATCGGCTCTGATAACGAATCACGCACTGTTGTTGATGTTAGCGGTGCGCTTAACGAAGCCCAGACATTACGTGCTCGCGCAATTGTTTCTCAGCAAACATATGACAACTGGCGCTCTTACACTGATGGAAGCACGCCTTCGACAGAACGTTTTGTGGGTGGGTTGTTTGTTGATTACGACGTTAACGATAACGTCACTGTGTCTGTTCACTACGATAAAACTCGCGACAAAGGCAGTGTGGATTCGGGTGCATATGTTAAAGATGGACAGGTAGTTCTAGGCAATGAACACATTTGGGATGCTCAGTGGTCACAGATTGAAAATAACGTTGAAAACTATGGTATTGATGTAAACGCGCAGCTAACTGATATATGGCGCATGACAGCGAGCTATAACCATCAGAACTTCTTGCGTCACGATACTGAAAGCTTTTCACAGCCAGAAACCTATGACCCTGAGACGGGTGAGTTTTTATACCAAGGCTATGATCGCTCAGATGATTGGCAATATGACACTGCATTTCTTGACTTTGTAGGCGAATTCTCAGCATTTGGAGTTGATCACCAGCTACTTGTCGGGGCTAACTGGCTAGGATATTTCTATCAGAGGCAACAACACTCAGATAGTAATTGCAGCGAAGATGCCAACGGAAAAGAGGTGTGCGATTACTACACAGCTCAAGTTGGAAAACCAATGCCAAAACCTGAGGGGCTTGACTACACCACACAGAAGAAAGGAACACCAACAGAGCGCGATTCATACGGCTTCTATATCCAAGATATGGTAACGTTTAACGACCAGTGGCAAGCATTGGCGGGTCTTCGTTACGACCGTGAAGAAACAAAAGGTAAAGATCTAGTAGAAGATGCCCTGACGCCTAAAGTCGCTGTGATTTACCACCCACAGAGCAATGGCTCAATTTACGCCTCTTACTCTGAAAGCTTTGAGCCACAGGGCGAAGTAACTTCAAGTAGTAAGAAAAAGTACCGTAACGATGGCGAGCATCTAAAACCACGTACCGGTAAGCAATATGAGCTAGGTACGAAGTGGGAACTGTTCGACGAACGTTTGTTTGTGACTGGTGCTGTTTTTGATATCGCATTAGAAGATGTTGCTTTGGATATCAAGCACTCAAATGGCGAATACACTAAAACGCAAGGCGGTGAACAAGTACACCGAGGTGCTGAGTTTGCAATGCAAGGTTACCTAACAGAGCAATTCTCGTTGCACGGTAACGCGATGTACCTAGATGCTGAGTACAAGAGCCATGCGGACTATCAGGGTAACCGTCCTGCAGATGTTCCAGAGTTTGGAGCGACAGTTTGGTCTCGGTACGCATTTGAGAACAATACCAATGTTAACCTTGGATTGACATATGTTGGTGAGCGTTACGGTGATGATGCCAACACGTTTAAGAAAGATGCTTACACGCGTGTGGATATGGGTATTTCTCATACTATCCATTATGATCAGAACCTAGATTTCATCGCTCGCTTCAATGTGGAAAATGTTTTCGATACGGATTACATGATGGGTGGTGATAACACCAATGTAACCCTTGGCGAAGGCCGCAATTACATGGCTACGTTGCAAGTACGTTACTAATTGATTAATAAAGGGGGAGGGCTGTGTGCTCTCCCTTTTACTGTTTAATTAAATAATGTAAATCCAAATGATATTGATTTTCATTTGTTGTATATTGATTTTCACTCATTGACTAGCACTCGATGAGTTTATTTGTTTTTGGTATAGCCTTCATAGATTGAAGATTTTTAACGTTTATTAGTGCATTGATTTTAAAATGAATATCAAGAAAACTAGCCTCGCGCTATTGGTACTTAGTCTCACAGCTGGCGCACAAGCCAGTACACTAGGTGACGCTCGCAGCCTTGAAAGCTCGATGAATGCGGCCTCAGCTAACAGCCAGAAGAAAATTGACCGTAGCGCCGAAGCAACGTTGTCAATGAAAGCGGAAATCGAACAGCTTCAGGAAGAAGTACAGAACCTGCAGGTTTATCGTGACCACCTTGCCAATCTGGTTAACAGCCAGACCCAAGAAATGGCAAGCCTCAACCAGCAGATTGAAGGCATTAAAGATACCCGACAGGGTGTGGTGCCATTGATGTACAGCATGCTTAATGGCCTAAAGACCAATGTCGAATCAGACAAGCCTATCCGAAAAGAGCAACGTTTGGCGCGTATTGAAAAGCTAGAAAAGATGATGGTGCAGGCTGATATTAGCGATGCAGAAAAATACCGTCGTATTCTCGAGGCTTATCAAATTGAGCTCGATTACGGTACTAAAATGGGTGTCTATCAGGGCCAACTGGCGCTAGAAAGTGGCTCGATTGAAGCAGATATGCTCTACCTAGGCCGTGTTTCCCTTGTTGCTCGCAGCCTTGATGGAACCAACTACTGGTCTTGGAACGAGAAAGAGTCGGTGTGGCAATCACTTGATCACTCTTTTGCATCAGACATCAACAAGGCTTTTGCGATTGCGTCAAAGCAAGCGGCCCCGAGCCTAATTTCACTGCCAGTTTCAGTTAACGTGGAGACTAAGTAACATGAAAATCAAAGCGTTAGTGGCAGCGTTGTGCCTATTTACTGTTCCTGTAGTTTCAGCAAATACCTCGTTAGTTCAAGATACCCGTCAAGAAGCCAAAGTTCAGCAGCAACACAATGCTGAGCGTGAACAAGGCTTCAAGATGACTGAGCAAGAATTCAAAGCTCAGCGTGATGCTTTAATTAAACAACGTCAGAAGCTACAAGCAGAAACAGACAAGCTAAGTACGACGTTCAGCTCAAATGAAAACGAATTGGCGAAACTGGAAGAGCAGCTTCGTCTAGAAACGGGCAGCCTGGGTGAATTGTTCGGTGTTGTTCGTCAAGCCGCCAAAGATCTTGATTCTGAAGTGGGCTTCTCGGTAACGGGTGTTGACCGAAATGAATACCGTCAGGTTATCGACAGCATTGTTGATGCTCGAACTCTACCTTCATTAGAAGAACTGAACGGTCTGTGGAAAGGGCTTGAAGAGCAAATTCAAGCAAGCCGTGAACTGCGAGCGGTATCTGTTCCGTTTATCGACGGTCAGGGTAAGAGTGCAAATGTAGATGCATACCGCTTAGGCAGCCTTGGCCTGATTGGTGAAAAAGGTTACCTATCTTGGGACGGTAAACGCGAATCCGCAAAACCATATCTTCGTCAGCCGCAAAACGGCCCTGTGAGCAACCAGCTTTCTCAGCTTGAGCAAAGTGGTATGCAGTCGATGGTTGTCGACCCATCACGCGGTATTATGCTTGAACAGCTAGCCAATGCGCCCGAACTAAAAGATCGCATCGAGCACGGTGGTGTAGTCGGTAAGATCATCCTTGGCCTACTGGCGATTGGTCTGTCTATTGGCCTTTTCCGTGGTGCTAAGTTGTTTGTTATCCGTCAACAAATCAAAAAGCAGCTTAAAACACCCGAAAACCCAGGCAACAATCCACTGGGTCGCGTACTAAGTGTTTACAGCAAAGAACAGAACCGCAGTGTTGAAGCACTTGAATTGCGTTTGCTTGAAACGATTGTTGATGAGCAGCAAGGTCTAGAGAAAGGCCTTTCAATGCTGAAGCTTCTGGCGGCTCTCGCGCCGATGCTGGGTCTACTGGGTACAGTAACTGGTATGATCGAAACCTTCCAAGTGATCACCCAGTTTGGTAACGGTGACCCGACTGTAATGGCGGGTGGTATTTCAATGGCACTTGTTACTACAGTGCTTGGCCTAGTAGCGGCAATGCCACTGCTATTGGCACACAACATGTTGACGACTCAGGCTGAAACAATTCGTAGTATCTTGGAAAAACAAGGTATTAGCCTAGTTGCTGAGCAAGCTGAAAAAGCAGGAACGACCGCATAATGGAAAGCAATCTGTATGAAGTTCCGCTAGTGCAAGCTTCATTCTTTGATGCTTGGAAATACTCACTTGAGACCTTTATGAACCAAGGTGGTCAGGTTCTCTGGTGGTTGGCAGCGGTTGTGATGTTTTGCTGGATCTTGGTTATTGAGCGGGTGTTATACCTGCTCATTACCTATCCGAAACAGCGCCAGGTTTGGTTGGAAAAGTGGCAATCAAGGGATGACCATGCATCGTGGTACGCACGATCTATTCGTGATGGTTGGCTGAGCCAAGCACATATTGCGCTTAACCAAAACCTGAACCTTATTAAGGTGCTTGTCGCGATTTGCCCAATGCTTGGTTTGCTGGGTACGGTTACCGGTATGATCTCGGTATTTGATGTGATGGCAACGCAAGGTAGCAGCCAGCCAAGGCTGATGGCATCGGGGATTTCCCTTGCCACACTACCGACGATGGCCGGTATGGTTGCCGCGTTATCAGGGATGTTTGTGCACTCTCGCTTATCAAAGTCCTGCCACAAGCGCGAAATTAAGTTAGAAAAATTATTGAGGAGTCAGTAATGAGACTGAGTCGTCCTTCTTCAGCCCGTGAAGATGCCCAGGTAGACCTGACGTCTATGCTGGATATCGTATTTATCATGTTGATTTTCTTCATTGTAACCAGCTCATTTGTTCGAGAGTCTGGTGTCGAAGTGAATCGTCCCCAAGCGAGTAATGTTGTCAGCCAGAAAGATGCGGGTATCTTCATTGCTATAACTTCTGCCAACGATGTCTACATTGATAAGCGCGTTGTTGATGTAGAACGCGTTCAGGCAACACTTGAACACTTACTTCTTGAGCAACCAGAAGCCTCTTTGGTGATTCAGGCTGATGAACACGCCTATAACGGTACAGTTGTTAGAGTGATGGATGCCGCTAAAGGCGCGGGTGTACAGAAAATAGCGCTGGCTGCGGAGAAGCGCTAATGCTGCGTATACTCATTGCAATTCCAGCTGCTTTCGCGATGGCGTTAGGCTTGTTCACTTTCATGGCGTGGATGGTCGATAACGGCAACCAGCGACCTGAGGCTGAAAAACAGCTCTTAGCGTTTGATATGGTGATGGTTGAGCAGGAACGTGAAGCTCAGCGTAGGCAGCGTGCGGTACCGGAGAAACCTGAAACACCGGAACCGCCACCGCAGGCCATGCCACAGGCGACGAACCAGGCCGTGACCAATACCATTTCGCCTTCAATGCCGAACTTGAATTTGGACGCGTCGGTATCGGGTTTGGCGATTAATATGCCAACCTTCTCTGATTTTGGTTCTAACCAACAGGCTATGCCGCTATACCGTGTTGAGCCAAAGTATCCTTCAAGGGCGATGAAGCAGGGGGCGGAAGGTTACGTTGTCATGTCATTTACCATTGACCCACAAGGTCGGCCAACGGATATCAGCGTACTGGATGCCAAGCCGCGTCGTTTATTTGAGCGTGAGGCTATTCAAGCACTGAGAAAATGGAAGTACCAGCCTAAAGTTGTCGATGGCAAGTCGATTGCTCAGGTTGGTCAAACGGTAAGACTGGAGTTTAAAATACAGAAATGATCAAGAAACTGACATTACTTGTTGCCTTGTCACTACCGCTTGGCCTAATTCCTGAACAGGCTGTATCGGCTGAACTTTCACAGTATACGGCGGGGCGAGTGCAGCGAGCACATAACCTTCAGCAAGATGAGAAGTTGGGTGAAGCAATTACGATGCTTGAGGGGCTAAACCCATCTCGGGCATACGACAAGGCCTATGTCCAACGTATGTTGGGTGTGTTTTATTGGCAGCAAGATAACACGGCAAAAGCGATTGCAAATCTATCTGATGCCGTCAATTCAGGCTTGCTCCAAGACGAACAGGCATGGGTGACACAGCGTATGTTAGCCGATATCTTGCTCTCAAGTGAAAGGTTCAAGCAGGCTTTGCCGCATTACTATGCCTTGAGCAAGAATATCCCTGAAAATCAGAAAGCTGATGAGCTCTGGCTTCGCATTGCCCAGTCACACTATCAGATCTCTGAGTGGCAACAAACGTTGAGTGCTATCAACACTTATGGCAAGTATGCAGGCAAACTTGATGTGCAACCTTTGACCATCAAGCTTGGTGCCCAATTGCAGCTCAAGCAATGGAAAGCGTCATTACCAACCTTGGAAAGCCTGATTGCCCTTGAGCCGAACAAGCTGGTTTGGTGGCAGCAGACGGTCGGTATCCAACTGCGTTTAGGCCAGTCAAAATCGGCACTAGATACGTTGGCGTTGGCACGTAGACAAGGTGTAGAGTTGTCGCAACAAGACTTGAAGACACTGGCTCAGCTTTATGCTCAGCGAGGTATCCCAGAGCGCGCAGCGATTCTGTTCTCACAACTTGAAGATGCTGACTCAGATGTTGAGCTTGTTGTATTGCAGGCACAATATTGGCAAATCGCGAAAGAGTGGGATAAGTCCATCTCGGTATGGCGTAAAGCGGCAGCGTTGAACAATAAACACCGCTGGCCTTTGGCTCAATTGCTCCTTCAGCAAGGTTATTATCAGAAAGCCATCGCTGAGCTTGATAAAGTCAAAGACAAAGAGCATGCGGCTGAAGTTGCGCTCGCCAAGGTACGCGCATATTACAAGCTCGATAATCTTGAAAAAGCCATTATCTTTGCCAAGCAAGCAGACAATATTGAGTCCACTACAGCATCAAAAAGCTGGATTAAGTATCTGTCTCAAAAAAGAGAAATGGCAAGCTAAGTTATTAGGCTTACAACCGTACTTAACCAGACCTGATTAGTAAATGGCTGCAGTTGTGATATCTACACTTACGTTGAATGTCACAAATGTGGCCTTTTTTTATAACAAAAAACAGACAATCTTCATCCTTATGAAATAACTCACATTAAATCGAAGTCAATGGGCGCAAGCTATTCGAGACAATGAAATTTTAAAGTTTGGTTATTCTTACTAATACTCTTGCGGCGATTTGGGCCTCTGCTTATGGACGTACCCATCCGAAAATTGACCTGGAAGACGAGAAGGCGGGAAACCGCCATTTATGCTGAAAAATAGCGTTTGTCTTTCTGATCTTCGGAGGCTGTTATGTCTATGAATGAAATTCGTAATGTTGCAATAGTCGGTCAAAGCGGGGTAGGTAAAACGACCTTGATTGAGCGTCTGTTGTTTGAGTCAGAATGCACCACTCATCTCGGAAATGTCAAAGAAGGTGACACCGTTACAGACTTTGATGACCAGTCAATCCACTATCAACACAGTATTGAAGCTACCCCCGCCGCACTTTGTTGGCAAAAACACCGCATGAATGTTATTGATACCCCCGGTTTACCCGAGTTGTTGGGTCGTACACTCAGTATCTATCCTGCTGTTGAAACTTCTGCTTTAGTTTTTGATGCCAACACACCGCTTAACCAAGTTTCAGAAAAGTTATATTCTTTTGCCCAGTCGCAGAAAAAGTGCCAGATGGTCATCATCAATAAGGTCGATCTGAACCCTGATAAAATACCTCAGCTCCTTCAGGAAATCCAAGCGCACTTTGGTCAGGAGTGTCTGCCGATCAATTTACCTTCAGCGGATGGCCAATCCATTGTTGACTGCTATTTCTCACCCGATTATGACGCAGACACCTTGTGGGATAGCGTTGAAGCAGCACATGAGCAGCTTATTGATCAGGTTATCGAAGTTGACGAAAATCTCATGGAGCTATATTTAGAGCAAGGCTCTTCTCTTACACCAGAGCAACTTCATGATCCCTTCGAGGAAGCTTTAAGAACGGGGCATGTGATCCCGGTATGTTTCGTATCAGCAGAAACTGGGCAGGGCATTTCACTATTGCTCCGAACTTTAGCGGAAATCATGCCGATGCCTTCTGAAGGTAATCCACCGATGTTGGAGAAAAACGGCCAGCAAATTCGAGTTGACTGTGAACAGTTGGATCATACGGTAGCTCATGTTTACAAAGTCAGTGTCGATCCGTATTTAGGAAAACTGGCGTATTTGCGGGTATTCCAGGGTGAAATAAATGCCGGCTCTCAGCTTTACATCGGAGAAAATAGCAAGGCGTTTAAAGTTGGACACTTATATCAGTTACAAGGGAAGAAACGTTTAGAAATCGCTAGTGCGAGAGCGGGTGATTTTTGTGTATTGGCAAAAGTGGATGATTTGAATTTTGATTCGGTAGTCCATGACTCCCATGATGAAGATGATGTCATCATGAAAACCATTGATTTTCCTGCGCCCATGTATAGCTTGGCGCTGCAAACCACCAAAAGGGGAGACGAACAGAAATTATCAGAAGTACTTAACAAAATATCGTCTGAAGATCCTTCATTGCGTCTTGAGCACCGTACCCGCACCAATGAAACGGTTTTAGGTGGGCAAGGTGAATTCCACTTGAAAATCGCGCTGGAAAAAATGGCATCGGTATATAAGCTCAACGTCAATACCGAACAGCCAAGTATTGAGTATTTTGAAACGATCACCCAACAAGCTGAAGGCCATTATCGCCACAAAAAACAAAGTGGAGGCGCTGGGCAGTTTGGTGAAGTTCAGCTCAAAGTTCGCCCATTAGAACGTGGTGATGGCTTTGTATTCATCAACAAAGTGGTAGGTGGTGCGATCCCAACATCATTAATCCCCGCGGTAGAAAAGGGTATCCGTCAAGCGGTAGAGGAGGGGGCTATTTCTGGTAACCCTATACATGACATAGAAGTCACTGTTTATGATGGTAAGTACCATTCAGTGGACTCTAAGGAAATCGCATTTGTGATTGCGGGTAAGAAAGCGTTCCTTGATGCAGTGAACAATGCCAACCCTATTGTTCTTGAGCCTATCGTTGAACTTAATCTGCAGATCCCAACGGATTCTGTTGGTGACATTAGCGGTGATCTGGCCGCAAACCGAGGCGTGATATTGGGCACTCAATCTGAAGAAAACAATTTCACCTCACTTCAAGCGCGGATCCCGCAAAATGAGCTGTTAGATTACTCACAGCGTTTGAGGGCGATGACTGGCGGTGAAGGCAGTTTCAGTATGGTATTGAGTCACTACGAACCTGCCCCCAACACTGTACAGAAAAAGGTATGCAGTGCTGCTGAAGAAACGTGTTAGCAAAAATATATAGCCAGCACCTTTGACTAATTAAAGGCTCCTGAAATCAGGAGCCTATTTATTGAGCGTTTAAAAACAAGGTGATATGTTCCTATTTTGATAGGAATCCTTTTGGGAGGTCATGATAAATGGAAACGAAAAGGCTGAAGCTGGTACCACCATCGCTAGAAAGGGCATCAATGATGCTTGAAGCCATAGTGGAGAGCCGCGACGAACTCGCAGTGTTTTTACCTTGGGTACCCTATGCCTTGACCGAAGAAGCCTCTATTGAGAATACCAAGCAAGCGATAGCTAATTTTGAAGCATTTGAGGGAGAGTTGCGATACTCCATCCTTGAAAAGGAAGCTGGACAGTTCATTGGTGCCATAGGACTTCTCGTTAGGGATAAAGACGTACCGTATTTTGAGATTGGCTACTGGTTGAGAACCTCGGCTTATGGTTGCGGCTACATGACAGAGGCAGTTAATTGCCTTACAGATTATGCATTTAATGAGTTGAAAGCTAACCGTGTTGAAATCACCGCGGCAGAGCAAAATTACCCTAGCCGGGCTGTTGCTGAGCGTTGTGGATATGAATTTGAATGCCTGAAGAAAAATGAAAGGCGGTTACCATCAGGAGAACTTGGGCATACTGTGGTATACAGCAAAACAACAGCAGGTTAGGCCAATCGTGATGGCTGAATCAACATAGTACTTGCGGTTAACTCGCTACAACTAGGCACTCACATTAGACGTTTAAGTTCCTTTCCGCTTGGTCGCTTATTTCAAACAGAATTGTTTTGTTTGGAGGTTAGATGTCTCTTGGAGTAAACCTATCAGTTGATGATAGACAAAAGCTATTGTCAGAACTCAAGGCAGTCGTGATGAGCCGCTTTCCAGATCGGGAAGTTAAAATTATTAAGCAAAGTCAGCAACAGGGGACCGTGTCGTTGCATTTCGAAGTGAATGATGGCGGTCTTATTCAAATAGATCTTCCGCAATAGTATCTTGTCGGTCTCAATTTCCATGATAGATTATTGAATAGCTTGAAAATCTATCATGGAGTTTTGATGAATCATAACACTGCTGCGCTAAATGCGATTCGCTATGTCAACGAATATGCCCAAACCTTAAATACCAATGAGTTAAGTACCAATGAGCTTCAGGTGTTTGGACACGTACTGGAAATGTCTAACATTGACGAGCAGTTGGTGTCGCAGTTTTTAGCTAAGATTCAACAGATAGCGCAGATCGCAGCGCACTTCCACCCAGATAGAGTTACTGCAAACGGCCTAACGGTAGTGGATTCAATGCAACACTCAGGTCGTTATCTCAACCAGTTTGAATCTTTAATATCGAACGGCAAGCTTGACCCTCAACAAGAAGGCGAGCGTGCCCAGTGGGAAAACCATTTATTTGGTGATGTATTTACAAACGCACCGCTAAATCAACGCCCCAAGTATGGTGCGCTTGATATCGCAAAGCACATGGACGGCCCATGTCCGAGATTCGGTTCATGTTATTTTGTTTTCAAACCCGAAGTCAGTCAGCGAGCAACATTTTGTTTTGGTGATTCTTATCAAACACCAAAAATTAGAGGGACGCTAGACGCTTTCAAGCCTATTCTCGCAGCAACACTATTAGAGTGCTTTGAAAGAGATGCTGTTTTGGGCTTAACCAATATTCGGCCTAAAGCGTTTATGGAAAGTTGTCTACATGGTGACTTGGCCATACTCGGTGCAGATGTTGATGTTCGGTTATCAAAACAAAATGCAAGAAACCTCGATCATTATGTTGAAGCACAAGTTCACGGTGATATCAGTTTAACCAATGATGTCGAAAGCCTCATTGCTGATGCGTCATTCAAGGGTACAGAGGTTGGCAATGCTCTTGAGCTGTTAGCGAATACACATGATATTAAGCTGAGTTGGCGACCAGCGTATAGATTAGCGGTTGAAAGTGTTCCTGATGATTTTCGCGGGCCAAATATGGTCCAGCTTGCCAAACATATTGCCATTGATGGTGAAATTACGGCCTTCGCTATAGGCCAAGCGGCGCAGAGAGTGGCTAATAGTCAACGAAGCTTATCTCCTGAAGAAATACAGGCAGAACTTCAGCAATTGAAATTGCTATGGCATGTTTTGGTTAAATTTGGCTAATCAATTTAGTAACCAAGCTAATTTATATATGGCATGAAACTGCTTAATTGATCACAAACCGTATAGGTATGGCTGTGTTTATCATGTATCCAAGCTATTTGGGTGTTAAAGCAATATATTGGTTTGGAGTTTGTAATGAGTCGTCGTCTAGCTTTAGGTTGTTTCGTGCTTTGCTTTTCAACGGGCTCATTGGCTAATGATTACGGTGAAAGTGTTAAGGTTCCATTGGTCGAAAGTGGCTTTTTTGGTAAGAGCACTATTAACTTAGAAGCGACAGTATACAAACCTGAGGGGGAAGGGCCTTTCCCCACTGTTGTATTTAACCATGGTTCAACAGGGCCTTATGTTATTCCCACAGACTACACCATCAACCCTTGGGGCTTCGGTAAGTATTTAGTCAGTAAAGATATTGCGCTGATTATCCCGATGAGAAGAGGGCGAGGGAAGTCTGAAGGAAGCTATGACGAGTTATATACTTGTGACCCTGAAGGGATAAACGCAGGATTGGACTATGCCGTGCAATCTTTAGATGCAACGTATGATTATTTAATCGAGCAACCATGGGTAGATAAAAACAAAATACTGTTATCAGGTAATTCGCGTGGCGGAATACTGTCTTTGGTTTATGCCTCCCAGCATCCGGATGCTTTTTCGGGAGTGATTAACTTTTCCGGTGGATGGGTAGGGGACACCTGTAATAATGGGACTCTATCGCAAAACATCGAGATATTTGAGAGTGCAGCCCATAAGCTAAAAACACCGACATTGTTCATTTATGGCCATAACGATCCTTATTACGCCGATTCGACAATACAAAGCTTTGTCACAGCTTATGAGGAAGCAGGCGGTCAAGTCGACTTTAAGTTCTATCAGTTAGGTTCGGGCGTTTCTGGGCATGAAGTTTTCTATAACTATGGCCACTTATGGTCGTATGTTGTCGACAAATATCTAATTGAAGCCTTCAAGTAATAATAATTACCTGTAATAGTTGAGCCGCAGAAGTAATCTTTTGTGCTACTGCGGCTTTTCTATTATGCAGCCAATTCTTGTTCTGCCGGAGTGGCTTCTTTGCGCTTTACACAAGCAAAGAAAGCATTACCTGATGTGTTGTTAAGCGGAACAATCTTTTCATAGTCATGCTCGAATACGTACACGTCGAAATAGGGTTCTAGCAACTGGCGCATTTGTTCAAAACTGACAGCCACCATAGGATGCTCATCGCTCCATTGGAGTGTCTCATTATCGCTGTGCTTTTCAATGCTAAGTTTCAGTGACTGCCTTTCTCCCTCACCTGGGTAGTGCCAACCTGAGGCAAAAACAAAGTTATCACCGTTATGTTGGGTGTTATGCCGCACGAAAAGGCGGTTATCTATCTTGTTTTTTTCTACTACATTAAAGCAAAACATACCGCCCTCATTCAGTGCTGCATGAGCACTGGCAATGCAGGCTTGAAGCTTCTCAATATCACCAGAGTAGTGGATAGAGTAGAGAAAACAGGTGATCAAATCGAGCTTGGTCTCGACAGTAAAACCACACATATCTTGTTGCTTGAAGCTTGCTTCCGGGCAACGCAGTTTTGCCTGATCCAGCATGGGTTGGTTTAGGTCCAGTCCCTGACTTAGATATCCAGTGTCAATCAGGAAACGAATGTGAGGGCCGGTACCACATGCTAAATCAAGGTGGTGTTTGCCTCCATTGCCAAATAGCTGGTGTAACCTGCGTACGTATGTACTCTGTGCTTTGTAATCAATATCTGCACACATCAAGTCATAATAACCTGATAAGTCGGTGTACAACGCATTGGAAGAGGCTGGGGTCACTGATAACTACCTGCAAACAAAAAGGCTGCGCAGAATAAGGCGTGTTGGTGAGTAAGGAAAACAAAAAACATTGCATGTATTGATAAGCAAAATTAATCATCAATAAATCTCTAACAATTGAGGGTATAGAGGTTTTAGGTATGGTTTTTGTGAATAATGCAATGCGAATTAATAAAGCGCTGTGATTTTTACTTTTCCGCCTTTAAGGGGTTCTATCCAAATGAATTCCCCCGGCCCAAATCCTTACATTCGTAAACAATGTAAATTTAATGCCAATGAAAACGATTATCAATTATGTTGTGCAGCATAAGATAGTCACTATACATTGATTTGACCATGCTATTGAAAAGTAAAGCAGTTCAGCTCTGGGCCCGACGCCTGCATACCTACGTGTCTATGGCTCTGCTGCTCGTTGTACTGTTTTTCTCAGTGACAGGGATCACCCTAAACCGCCCTGAACTGTTCGTAAAAAGCCAGCCGAACGTAGAGTCGCTGACCCTTACCTTGCCACATTCATTAATGGCAAGCGGAAACAATGTTTTCGTACCAGAAGAGCAGGCGTTATTAGCGTTTCTGAAGTCGAATGCTGACTTGTCTGGTATGCCATCAGCGATGGAAGTGTTTACTGAATTTGAAGGTGGCGAGTTGATCGAAGGTGAAATTGCACTCGATTACAAAGGCCCTGGCTACAATGCCACAGTCTTTATTGATTTGGTCAGCCAAGAAGCTGAAATAGAAAAGAACCATTACGGCATAGTTGCTGTACTAAACGACCTCCACAAGGGCAGAAACAGCGGTGAGGTTTGGAAATGGTTTATCGATATAACTGCTTTGCTGATGGTCTTCTTCGTTTTAACTGGTGTATGTCTGCTGCTTCCTAAAAAGAAAACATTGAATACGTCAATGAAATGGATGGCACTGGGCTCGCTGACCACGCTATTAATTTTTATTTTCGCTGTGCCTTAACAGGCTATTTGACAAGGAACACCCATGAATGCTTTTGCTAAATCGCTTGCTAGCTTGAGTCTGGCTATGCCGATTGCATTTACGGCTTTCGCCAAACCACTCCCAGAATCAGCCTCGATGGATATTGAGTTTCAACTACCAAAAATTGAAACCTCTATGTATGCGCGACCTTATGTTGCTGTTTGGATCGAAGACAGCAACCGCAAACCGGTACGCACGGTACAGTTATGGGTGGGCAAGGATGAATGGCTTAAGGATTTGAGAAGCTGGTGGCGTAAAGTCGGACGCTATGACCGAGAGTTAGTCGATGCCGTCACATCAGCCACAAGGCCTGCTGGTGAATATCGTTTTGTTTGGGATGGCCTGGATGATGCTGGCAACCGAGTAGAGCAGGGCGATTACACCTTTTACGTCGAAGTTGTACGTGAACACGGTGGTCGTAATTACCTACGCCAAAAAATCAACTTGTCTGAAGCCAGTTTTACTCATCACCTAAAGCCTACTGAAGAGACAGGAGATATCCGACTTCAGTACACAGTGAAATAAAGATTAAACACAATTCGAGAATTATAGAATGATTAAATCTTCGCAATTTAAGGCAGCAACTATTGCCTGTGCTTTAGTAGCTGGCATGGCAGTAAGTGCCACGGCTAATGCCCACCCACGCTGGATTTTGCCTTCCCATTTTACGGTTTCAAAAGAAGGTGGTGATTGGCTGACTTTTGATGTGACCGCGTCACACGGCACCTTTGTGTTTGATAAGCCGGCGGGTAGTGAAACAGGCCAAATCGTCATGCCAGATGGCCGTATCCAGTACCCGTCTTATGTGACTAAAGGAAAGCGCCGCTCGGTATTTGATTTTTACTTTGAAGAAGAAGGTACACACAAAGTTCGCGTAAATAACGTGCCTTCATACTACACCCAATATAAAGCCGGCCGTCGCGATACCGTTAAGTGGGTCAAGGCGCACAAAGCCGAGCGCGATGAAGTGCTACCTAAGAAATCTCGCGATGTCATTACGCAAATCAGTTATACGCGGGCTGAAACCTACGTGACAGTGGGTAAGCCAACAGAAAAAGCGTTTGAGATTGAAGGTAAGTACCTTGAGCTTGTACCTGTCACACACCCAGCAGATATCGTTGAGGGTGAAGAGGTGACCTTCCAGTTTTTCTTCAACGGTGAACCTCAGCAGGGCGTAACAGCCGAAATTACGCGTGAGGGTACGCTTTACCGCAACCACCAAGAGCAGAT
This sequence comes from Photobacterium sp. AWH4_225, assembly GCF_056158405.1. Taxonomy (NCBI): domain Bacteria; kingdom Pseudomonadati; phylum Pseudomonadota; class Gammaproteobacteria; order Vibrionales; family Vibrionaceae; genus Photobacterium; species Photobacterium sp. AWH4_225. The sequence continues at coordinate 2,443,114 of NZ_JBSWTF010000004.1, forward strand.
TGATGTTGTGAGTGACGAGCAGGGTATGGTGACCTTTGTCCCAGAACATGCGGGTCGTTGGTTGATGAAGGCCAATTATAAAGGTGACCTTGAAAACAATGCGCTAGCTGATCGTGCCAGCGTCAATGTTCACCTGACATTTGAGGCCGTGTTGCAGTAAGTGAAGAACTAGACCCCTAGAATAGCGCAGAAAAGCAATCGTTATGGCCTGTATCTCGTTGCAGGCCATTCTTCTTGAGATGAAATTGTAATGAAGAAAATCCCCAAAAACGTAATTGTTGGTGCGGCCGTTGCCGCCAGCTTAATGAATGTTGGCAGTGCTTACGCACATTTCCCTTTAATGAGTTGTTGGTTCGAAGCTGAAAAGGTGGTATGCCAAGCTGGATACAGTGATGGTAGTGAAGCGGTTGACTATGACGTCGAAATGTTTGATTACGATGACAACCTTATTAATCGTGTGACAACAGATAAACGCTCTATTGCTGAGTTCTCCATGCCTGAAGATGACTTTTACCTGGTATTCGATGCAGGGCATGAAAGCCCAGTTGAAGTCGATGTTGTCGAGATTGAAGAGAAATGATCACTGAAGCAGTAAAAGCAGATGATGGTGGCACCGAGGGCAAGTGGGTTGCCCTAGCAATTGCGGTTATTTTGGCTATCGGTTTTCTTTCATTGCCTTATCACCAAGCCGGCCATAGTGAGCTTGACCTTGAAGCGCATCAGGTTTCAATCAAGGATATGCCAGCAAATGAACTCTCTATGATAGCTGAACTACGGCTGGCTCATGAGGAAATTCGGAATGTGTTTCATGATAAGTCAGAGTTTCTTTCTGCAGGTAAAACATCCAGTGATGACCCGCTTTGGCCGCTGGTGGCAGAATTAGAATCTCTCTGGTTACCTCCTTTTATCAAAGACAAAAGCTGGGAGCACAAAGGCCGCCATCGCTGGCAGCTCGTTGAAGGCGGTGTGTACTTAGGTGTACCGGAGAAAAATGATTCTGGCGACACTCTCACGGCGGTGCTGCTAATTAGCTTAGAGAATGAACCTAATATCTGGTTTACATCATTCACGGTTGAAAGTGCTATTGAAACACCTTCTTTATTCACCTCTTCAGCACTGGCGAAATCTGGCTGGTTTCAAGTCTCTTTTGTAGAACACAAGCAACAACATGCCCACTAAGTAGCTAGCAACCGACTATTTGGAAAAAAGATGAAAATAGTAAATATCAGCCTAAAAGGGCTTTTATCAGCAGCATTGATGCTAGCTGTATCGGCACAGGGTTATGCCGCTGAAAAAATCAACATTGGTATCACGCTGCAGCCTTACTATAGCTACGTTAAGGCTGTAGTTGGGGACAAAGCCAATATCATTCCCCTTGTTGATGCCGGTTTTAACCCGCATAACTACCAGCCCCAGCCGAATGATCTGCGCCGCTTAAAACAAATGGATGTCATTGTGGTGAATGGTATTGGCCATGATGATTTTGCATTGAAGGTGATTGCCGCCGCAAACCGCAAAGATTTGGTCGTTATCGAGGCGAACAAAGATGTGCCTTTGCTTCCAGCGATGGGGCAATCGGTAGGGGATGGAGCTGTGAACCCTCATACCTTTGTTGGCCTCTCTACTACGATTCAGAAGGTCTATACCATTGCCAATGAGCTATCCAAACTAGACCCTGAAAATGCGCGCTTCTATCGAGCTAATGCCCGCAAATACTCCATCGCTTTCCGTAAGTTCAAACACGAGGCGATGGTTCAACTGGGTGATTTGGACACTAGCGGTATGGTCGTAGCAACTACGCACAATGCGTATGGTTATCTACTGCAGGAGTTTGGTGTTGATGTTGCTGCTGTCATCGAACCTGCGCACGGTGTAGAACCCAGTGCCAGCGAGCTTCAAGAGACTATCGAAAAAATCCGCCAATCTGGCATCGATGTGTTGTTTTATGAATTGAACATGCCTAACCGCTATGTTGATACCATTGAGAAGGCAACAGGTGTCCAGCTATACCGTTTTTCGCACATGACTCACGGCCCATATGAAGCGGGCAAGGTAGAAAAGGAAATGAAAGAAAACCTAGATACCTTAATCGAGGCCATGCAGTTTGTTGCCAAAGGGAAGGTAAGCTAATGGCCGGACCGAGCATTTCACTTCAGAGCGTCAACTTGCAGTATGGCGACAATCAAATCCTTCATGACATAAACCACCAGTTTGAAGCCGGCAAATGCCATGTTGTGATGGGGCCAAATGGTGGCGGAAAAACATCGTTGCTACGCTCGATTCTGGGTCTAACGCCGTTTGTCGGTGACATCAATATTCACTGGCCAGATAGCAAGGGTAGAGTAGGTTACGTACCTCAGAAAGCGGTCTTTGAATCCAGTCTTCCGCTAACGGTAATGGATTTTATTTTACTCAACCAGAGCCGAACACCATTGTTTTGGGCACGCTGGCGTAATTTGTCTAAGCAACGTCACTTTGCTCTTGAGCAACTTGACCGTGTGGGTATGGCGGAGCGTGCTGACCGCCGAATGGGGCAGCTCTCAGGTGGCGAGCAACAGCGTGTACTATTCGCCCAAGCCCTGTTGGACAACCCAGATTTATTAGTACTGGATGAGCCAACCACTGGTATGGACGAGCAGGGCGTCCGCTATTTGGAATCGCTTATCTTGGAATTGGTATCTGAAGGCAAAACCTTATTAGCGGTACACCACGATGTTTCTGCTGTTAGGCGCCTTCAAGCCCAAGTGCATGTTGTGAACCGCCAGCTGATTGATAGCGGAACGGTACAGAATGTTTTGACTCCTGAAAAAGTCGAAAGGCTGTTTAATCATTATTCCTGTTCAAGTAATGATGCAATGAAGAAACAAGGTAAAGCGGCATGATGGACTCAATTCGCCAATTGGCATTGTCTGGCGTTGAAGCGGGATGGCTCAGTGAAAGCTTCTCTTATGCTTTTGTGGTTAATGCGGTTGTGGCTGCATTGCTGGTTGGCCCGCTGTTAGGTGGTTTAGGAACCTTGGTTATTGCCAAGCGCCTAGCATTCTTTTCCGAGGCTGTTGGTCATGCTGCGTTAACCGGTATTGCCTTGGGCGTGTTACTGGGCGAGCCACCTGAAAACCCTATTATTGGTTTGTTCTGTTTTTGTATGGTGTTTGCGTTACTGCTTCATTTTGTTAGGAATCGCACCAATGTACCTTACGATACCTTGGTTGGGGTATTTTTGGCCTTAGCTCTTGCTGTGGGGGCTGCGCTGCTGATGTACGTAGCACGCAAGATCAATATCCATATGTTGGAGAATGTGCTGTTTGGTTCGATCCTGACGGTCACCGACCAAGATATTATGATTCTGGGATTGAGTTGCTTGTTGATTATTTTGGTGCTGATCCCAACCTTCAATCGCATTTTGCTGACATGCATTAGCCCGGACATTGCTCGTGTTCGCGGCCATGCAACGCACTTTTACGACTACCTGTTTGTCATGATGATCACCTTGGTCACCATTGCCTCGGTGAAGATTATCGGTGCTGTGCTGGTTGGTGCCTTGTTACTGATCCCGGGGGCGACGGCACGTTTAATGACTAAAAATATGGGTGATTTTGTGTTGGTATCGGCGTTACTGGCAACGGTGAGCTGTTTGGTAGGAACGATTTTGCCTATGGAGCTAGAAATGCCCGTACCTTCTGGCGCGGCAATCATTATTGTTTCAGCCTTCTTCTTCCTGGTAGCGACAAGCTACCGCATTGTACGTAAAAGCTAGTAACGAGATGGGACTTCCGATGAATATAAAGGTTAAAAAAGCCCTGAGTTTACTTGGGCTTTGCTCAGTAATGTTCTCTGCGGCGATGGTTGAAGCAAAAGATATCCTGACAGCGACACCAGTAACTTATATGATCTCGTCTGAACTGACGAAAGGGACTGGATTAGAGACGCAATACTTGCCTCCCAAGCGGTACGGTATGATGCGTTTGCCAAACTGGTTCAACAGTAAAGGGGCGGAAAGTACTGCGCATGCTGCCAAAAATGCCACTGCTGTTGTGACTATTGGTGCGGTATGGCCACAAGACCCACTCTATGTCCATGCTCGGCAGGGAAATATCCGCATTGTAGAAATTGATGCTTCACAATCAATTTCTCCGAGGGCGCAAGGAGTGGCTGCTCTTAGGTTAAAGAATGGTGCTCTATCGCCATTCTCTTGGCTGAACTCGTCAAACCTGACTCGAATGGCGGCGATTGTTAGCAAAGATCTTCAGCAATTGTGGCCTGAGCATGCTGATAAGATTGCTGAAAACCAACAGACGCTGATGATTGATGTTCGAGCGCTCATCAATAAGCAGCAAGCCGCGCTGTTTGATGCTGTAGTTGATACTGTAATTTTGTTGTCCCAAGAACTCGAAGACTTTGCCTCAGGGAATCAATTGTTTGTTGTTGGGCGTTATACCAAGCCTGAAATGGACTGGACAGAAGATGAAATGAAGGCGCTTGTGAAGACATTATCCGAAGATGAAAGTGTTTGGATTTTAACAACACGTAAGTTGAGTAAAACACTTCAGGCCCAATTACCCAACTCTAATCGGGTTATGATCATTGATCCTATCGATCGCTGGGGAAGAAAAGGAATTAGCAAAGAGAATCCGCTTTCCCGATGGGAAATAGAGCTGTAGTAAGCAAACATTTTAATGATAAAAACTCGGTTAGTCTGAAATGGGCTTACCGAGTTTTTTATGCTTGTGATTTTATCAATTCGTCGGCAAAGGAATAGACCTCATTAGCCTATCAATTCCCCTATTGGCGGTGAAAAATAGCTCTAGTTCAACCATGATGCCGGGATTAACTTTATACTGAAAGTCATTTTGAAAATCGAGTTCAGGGGTAATAGTCATAAAGAGCCAATTGCTATATAGGCGATGGGTCCAAGCAACTTCTAACCATGAGTTTGTTATAGAGTAATTAGGTGTTGAGTCAGCACTAATGCCTATTGCATACCTCAATAGATTATCACGATTAATTCTGTCAAATATCTCAGCTTGCTGAACAAATTCCCAATTATCATCGCTATCTAAAAATTGAGCACTTGAGCCTAGTTTTAAAATAGTTGTTGGGTCTTCTTGTGATGAAAAATAAAAATCCACTTCAGTGAGTGCACCCGGTCCCCGCGAATCGAAATAAAACACTTCTTGTTTGATACGGCTAGTCCAAGTATGACTCAGTTTATCTACACGCCGCAAATCAGCTCGTGCAAATGGGTCAAGTGGAAGTTTTATCTTCAAACCTAGATCAAAGTTGGTTTTCCATTTCCCTAATTGCTGTCCCTGGAGACGGAATCCACCGAGGGCACCAGACAAACCATCATCTGAGCGGTTACTGATTCCACGTTGCTTATCCTCTAGGCGGTCAAAGTCAGACGGGTCTGTATCTAGAATAATTTTCCAGTTCTTTTCTGTATGGGGGAGATCAATCTTGAGCTTAACACTGCCATCAGGGTCAAAGTATTCTCTGTGGGTGTAACGGCCTTTGAGCTTGATTTTCAGATAGCTGTTATTCAACATGGGCAGTTCTTCGTCGTCTTTTGACATAAAATGATCGATGTAAGAACTATAGTCGTGAACAGAATCTGAAATTAAATCTTGAGTGTCGTCGACCCAATCTACAAAGGTTTCTTCATCATTAAGATCAGAATGGATTCTGTCGTAATGGATGTCATAGGCATCTTCTTTTACTTCACCGGCAAGGATATAAAACGGTGTGAGTAAAATAGCGCAATGGATAGCCATAAAGGATAAGGGCTTGCGCATGTAATCAAAGAGATTTGAATACTGCCACATCCCGTTTCTCCCATAACTACATGATGAATATGAACTTATTTATAAAAATTATAGACTGCTCATTTATTGATTACCTACTAAAAAGGTGAATTTATTAAAATGAGATCTAATTCTAAAAAATAAAAACTAAAAATGCGGTGGAGGTTATATGTGCGCTGTTCGATTAGAGTGAATTTTCTATAAAACAGAAGTTTAGTATATAGAATATTTTGTTACACATGATTTTCCTATTAATGAATAAATTAAACATCTTCAACTACACTTTACATGTCTAGATTGATCAACACCTCAGACTAAAAAATTGGAGAAGCTGATGGATAGTGTCGATGTTGAAGGGATCAAAAGGGATGTGTCACATAAAGTCGTTGATATCTTTGAATCATTTGAGGAGGACAACAACCGTTTACCGACAATGGAAGAGTTTAGGCAATTATTCAATAATGAAGCTGACCAGTATATTGGCCCTAGTGAAACGTTAAAGGTTAAGCCTGGCAGTGTATTGCACGATAAATTGCAAGAGCGAGAGCAAAAACTTTGGCGAGCGGTAAATGAGCTTGAGGCAGAACAACGATTTCTTCGATCTGAAACCTATTAGCTTCTTGAAAGGTGCTGAGAGGATAGGAATGTAGCCTTTGGTGAGTTAGTGGTAATTATCATTTCACGGGTAGTTACCACTCTTTTTTTTCGCTCCCATGCATAGATATTTTTTTACGAAACTACTGAAGTTTCTTGGCTTTTAATGCTAGCGATACATTTGAGCGAGGGTGGATACCCAGCGCTTCTGTAATTAACCAACCCGCCTCTGCTATTTTTTCCAGCTCAAGTCCTGTTTCAATCCCGAGCTGCTGGCAAAGATAGATAACATCTTCAGTTGCCACATTCCCGCTTGCGCCTGGGGCATAAGGGCAACCTCCTAAGCCCGCTACGCTGGCATCAATCGTGCCAATACCCATCGATAAAGCTTGATAGATATTCGGTAGAGCTTGCCCCCAGGTATTGTGGAAATGAACTGCTATCTGATGGTGCGGAATATTGCTATTGATTGTTTCAATGAGCCGGGCAACTTTAATTGGGGTTCCCGTGCCAATAGTATCCCCCAGAGAAACTTCATAGCATCCCATGTCTATAAGCGTTCTTGCGACGTCCATTACCTGATTTGCATCAGTAGGACCGTCATAAGGACAGTCAATAACACATGAGAGGTAGCCTCTAACTGGAATATTGTGCAGTTGTGCCAAAGCCATGACCGGTTCAAATCGTTTGAGGCTCTCATCGATTGAGCAATTAATGTTGTGTTGGCTGAATCCTTCAGACGCTGAACCAAAAATAGCAACCTCATCGGCTTGGGCACTGAGTGCCATTTCGAAACCTTGAATATTTGGGGTGAGGACAGAATAGGTAATACCTTCTTTGCGTGATATTGCACGCATGACGTTGAGTGAGTCTGCCATTTGCGGAACGCGTTTGGCAGAGACAAATGAGCCCGCTTCTATATGAGTGAGTCCTGACTGAGAGAGCAAGTTGATGAAATCGACTTTGGTCTGCGTAGGTAAAGGCGCTTCATTTTGCAGGCCGTCACGTGCACCCACTTCATAGAGAGTGACTTTATCGGGAAAGTCGGTTGAACAATCGAGCCTTTTAATCATGTGAGATTTTCCAGTTGGGCTTACGCTTATCCAAAAATGCGCCAATACCTTCTTGCCCTTCAGGTGAAACTCTTAGTTCTGCAATGAGCTCAGATGTTTGTTTCCTCAGCGATGCGTCTAAGGGGGATGACTCACAAAGCTGACAGAGTGCTTTGGCTTCTCTGATGGCATTTGGGCTATTTCGAGAAAGTTGTTTTAACAACTCTTGTAGGCATGGCGTTAAGGCATGCGGTGTTGATACCAGTTTATGAATGATATTGAGCTCTTTGGCTTGATAGGCAGTGATAAGCTCAGCGGTTAGCATGTAGCGTCTGGCTTGGCGTTGGCCCATGGCACGGCAAACATAAGGTCCAATTGTGGCCGGTACCAAGCCGAGCTTTACTTCACTTAAGCAAAACAGTGTATCTTTACTGGCAATCGCGATATCACAACAGCAAATTAAACCGAGTGCTCCCCCAAACGCTGCTCCCTGGACTAAGGCAATGCTCGGTAAAGGTATTGTGTCTAGTTGATGAAGTAACTCAGCGAGATTTTCTGCATCCTTGATATTTTCGTCCATGCTGAAATTGGCAAGAGACTGCATCCAGTTAAGATCGGCACCAGCACTGAAATGGCTACCATTTGCCCTTAACACAAGCGCTTTAGCTTCTGAGCTTTCTTTCAGTTGTTGCAGAATAGCCAATAAAGCCTCAATGGTATGTTTGTCGAAGGCATTTTTCTTTGCTGGACGATTTAGGGTAATAGTGGCAATACCGTTTTCATCAATGTGAAAAAGTACGTTTTGTTTTTCTGGGGTGGGATTAGTGCTTGAGCTATTACTGATAATTTGATTCATAAACTTGCCTCGCACTTCATTTATAGCCCTACATTCTGAAGATTCCAAAAGTACTTTCAGCGATGGGTGCCCTTTGGCTAGCATGCAGTGCCATTCCGACGATATGCCGTGTGTCTCTTGGGTCAATAATGCCATCATCCCAAAGCCTGGCACTGGCATAATAGGGAGAGCCCTGCTGCTCATAGAGATCACGAATAGGCTGCTTGAACGCCTCTTCTTCTTTGCGTGTCCAATGCTCGCCTTGGCGTTGCTTGTTATCTCTGTTTACTTGCGCCAACACGCCAGCAGCTTGTTCGCCACCCATTACTGATATACGAGCATTCGGCCACATCCACATCATGGTAGGGCTGTAGGCTCGGCCACACATGCCGTAGTTCCCGGCACCGTAGGAGCCACCGATAATAACGGTGAATTTAGGGACATCTGCACATGCCACTGCCATGACCATTTTAGCTCCATGTTTGGCGATGCCTTCTGACTCAAGCTTCTTACCAACCATAAAGCCGGTAATATTTTGAAGAAATAAAAGCGGGATTTTTCGTTTGCAGCATAGTTCTATGAAATGTGCGCCTTTTTGCGCCGATTCTGAAAACAGGATGCCGTTATTGGCCACAACACCGACTTGCTGACCGTAGATGCTGGCGAAGCCGCATACTAACGTCGCTCCGTACAATGCTTTGAATTCATCGAATGCTGAGTCATCGACAATTCGTGCAATGACCTCTCTAACATTAAATGGTGTGCGCAAATCGGTGCCCACAATGCCAAACATCTCGTCAGCAGGATAACGTGGAGCAGCTGCGGTTTGGTCCAAAGGATCAAAAGAAGAGAGGGCACAGCTAGCCACCGCTTGCCTTGCCAGCTTTAGTGCATGTTGCTCATCATTGGCAAAATAATCGGCAACGCCAGAAGTCTTACAGTGAACATAGGCACCACCAAGCTCTTCAGCGGTGACGACTTCCCCGGTAGCCGCTTTTACCAGTGGGGGGCCGGCAAGAAAAATAGTGCCTTGCTCTTTAATGATGATGGAGACATCGGCCATGGCTGGAACATAGGCCCCGCCTGCGGTGCAAGAGCCCATTACAACCGCTATTTGCGGAATGCCTTTGGCAGACATTCTGGCTTGGTTATAGAAAATACGTCCGAAATGATCACGGTCGGGGAACACCTCGGCTTGGTGGGGCAGGTTGGCACCGCCAGAGTCGACAAGGTAGATACAAGGAAGGTGACATCGTTCGGCAATCTCTTGTGCTCTGAGGTGTTTCTTTACTGTCAGAGGGTAATAGGTTCCCCCCTTTACTGAAGGATCATTGGCCACCACCATGCATTCAATCCCTTCAATGCGGCCAATACCAGCAACGACGCCTGCACTTGGTATCGATTCAGCGTAGACATCCCACGCCGCAAACTGACCCACTTCGAGGAATTCACTGTCAGCGTCCAATAGTGATTGAATCCTGGATCTTACAGGCTGTTTGCCTTTATCTTGTTGTTTTTTTTGTGCGTTGGCACCTCCGCCGAGTTTTATGGCTTCAATGTTTGTCTGCAATTTGTCGACAACTTCGGCCATATTTTTGTAGTTGTTAGCGAAAAATGTGTCATCACGATTGACTGTCGACTTAATTATTGCCATTTCCTTTCCTTATTTGGATTCCTCGAATAGCTCGCGTCCAATTAACATTCTGCGGATTTCAGATGTGCCAGCACCGATTTCGTAGAGCTTGGCATCTCGAAGCAGGCGTCCTGCTGGAAACTCATTGATATAGCCATTGCCACCGAGTAATTGGATTGTGTCTAGCGCAAGTTGAGTGGCCAATTCCGCTGCATATAGAATGACACCAGCAGCATCTTTACGGGTCGCTTCACCCCGATCACAGGCTTTTGCAACGGTATAGACATAGGCACGCGCGGCATTGGTTCGGGTGTACATATCAGCGACTTTGGCTTGAACTAACTGGAATTCGCCAATCGAGCGGCCAAACTGTTTTCTGTCATGCACATAGGGCAAAACGATATCCAGGCAGGCTCTCATGATCCCCAGCGGCCCTGCGGCAAGGACGACGCGTTCGTAATCCAACCCGCTCATCAAAACTTGTACACCTTTATTGAGGTCACCGAGTAGGTTGTCCGCTGGGACGATACAGTCGTTAAACACTAGCTCACAGGTGTTTGAACCTCGCATACCGAGTTTGTCTAGCTTTTGAGCGTGGCTGAAGCCGGGAAGGCGTTTCTCGAGAATAAAGGCCGAGATACCGTGTGAACCTGCATCCGGAGCAGTTTTTGCGTATACAACGATGGTATCGGCATCGGGGCCATTAGTGATCCACATCTTGCTACCATTAAGCACGAAGTGATCCCCTTGACGTTCTGCCTTAAGTTGCATGCTAACCACGTCGGAGCCTGCATTGGGCTCGCTCATTGCCAACGCGCCAATATGCTCACCACTGATCAGCTTTGGTAGGTACTTGGCTTTTTGCTCACTGGTACCATGGCGATAAATTTGATTGACGCAAAGGTTAGAGTGAGCGCCATAACTTAGCCCGACAGACGCTGAAGCGCGGCTGATTTCCTCCATGGCGATTACATGGGCAAGATAACCCATATCCGCACCACCATATTCCTCACTGACCGTAACACCCAACAAGCCCATTTCACCCATTAATGGCCACAGGTGATTGGGAAACTGATTGTCTTTATCGATGTCCGCGGCCAGAGGGAGAATAGTTTGTTCTGCAAAGCCATTAACTTGCTCTCGTAGCATGTCAATGGTCTCGCCTAGGCCATAATTTAAAGGGGTGAAGCTATCTTTCATAAGCGCTCCAGTTGTCGAGGTTGGACTCGTGTTACTCACCAGGGGACTGGGACTTCAATGCTTGATTGCATCTGTCCTTAGCAATTTGAAGTTCGGTCATTACGACATTGATGTCTTCAAGCTGACGTTGCAGGGCAGCTTGCTTGGTATCAATGATGATGAGCATTTTATTGAGCTGTGAAGAGCTTTGATTGGTATCGTACAAATCAAACAGCTCTCTTATTTCTGCCAGGGAAAACCCCAGTCTTTTGCCTCGCAAAATGAGCTTGAGCCGTATTTTGTCTCGGCGTTGATAGACCCGGGTGCTGCCTTGCCTTTGGGGCTGTAGTAATCCCACATCTTCATAGAAACGGATGCTTCTGGTGGTGATGTCAAATTCTCTGGCTAACTCGCTTATTTTGAACGTTTCCACCTTGCTTTGCCCCCAATCTTAGGTAATGGCTTCACAGCTGCAATGTGTATTAGAGTTGTTTCTTAACGTTTACGTAAATGTTAGTGCTATGCTTACGTAAACGTCAAGAAATCGCCTGCAGAGATAGAGCACATCAAGAGGGCTTTGTTATGAGTAAGGAAGTGTGGGTCATCGCGGCAAACCGTACACCTATTGGTAGTTTTCAAGGAGAGCTATCGTCACTAAGTGCTTCCGAGCTGGGTAGTGTGGCCATCAAAGGCGCATTACAGCATTCCGGTCTTTCGGCAGAAATGATTGATGAAGTATTAATGGGTCATGTATTGCTCGCCGGCTGTGGTCAGGCTCCAGCAAGGCAAGCCGCACTAAAAGCGGGTATCCCAGAAAATGTAGGCTGTACCACCATTAATAAAGTGTGTGGTTCGGGCATGAAAACCGTCATGTTGGCCCATGATGCGATTTTGGTAGGGACCAATCAAACGGTGGTAGCGGGTGGTATGGAGAGCATGAGTAATGCCCCATACCTGCAAAGCAAAATTCGCTCAGGATTACGCTTGGGACACAGTACCTTGCACGATCATATGTTCCTCGATGGTCTACAGGATGCCTATGAAGGGGATCTGATGGGTGTCTATGCCCAGAAAATTGCTGATGAGCGTCATTACACTCGCCAGAGCATGGACAAATGGGCAGTAAAATCCGTCGAGCGTGCATTGATTGCTCAGGAGCAAGGCTGGTTCGAAAGCGAAATTATTCCCGTAAAAGTGGAAAACCCAATGGGGGATGTGGTTGTTAGCCGGGATGAACATCCTAACGAAATAAACCTGACTAAGTTACCAGTTTTACGCCCAGCGTTTGCTGAAGGCGGCACGGTCACAGCGGGTAATTCCAGTTCTATTTCCGATGGGGCTGCAGCGCTTATTTTGATGGATGGCGATCTTGCCAGGCAGCAAGGGCACAAACCGTTAGCTGTTATATCGGCCCATTCAAGCCATGCTCGTGCTCCGTCGGAATTTACTATCGCGCCTGTATACGCCATTCGCCAGTTATTGGACAAGTTAGCTTGGTCGCCAGAACAAGTGGACAGCTGGGAGTTAAACGAAGCGTTCGCGGTGGTAACCCAAATTGCGACCAAAGAGCTGGGCATCGACCCTGAGCGAGTTAACCCTGACGGTGGTGCTTGCGCCTTGGGTCACCCCATTGGTGCGAGTGGGGCAAGAATTATCGTAACCCTGATCCATCGTTTGAACCGATTGCACAAGAGCATCGGACGCCCGGTAAGAGGCATTGCTTCGTGCTGTATTGGAGGTGGGGAAGCGACGGCTATTGCCATTGAGGTCGGTAACACTGAATAAGTGAGGAGCAGATATGAACGATGCAAATCCTATTTCTCCTGTTCCGCTGTATATCAACGGAGAATTCGTCAATTCGTCTTCTAATCAATGGATAGAAGTAACAAACCCGGCAACCAACGCTGTAATCGCCAATGTTCCATGTGCGACTGAACCTGAATTGGAATCGGCTATTTCCAGCGCGGGTGCTACTTTCGAGCAATGGAAAGAAGTACCGGTACCCGAGCGTGCCCGTTTGATGTTGTCGTATCAGCAGTTATTGAAAGACCATCATGATGAGCTGGCGAAGCTGCTTTCCAGCGAAACCGGCAAAAATTTTGCTGATGCTAAAGGCGATGTCTGGCGGGGGATTGAGGTGGTTGAACAAGCTGCCAATATTGCCAGCTTGATGATGGGTGAAACGGTTGAGAATGTTGCCAGTGATATAGACAGCTACTCTTTGATCCAACCGCTTGGGGTGTGTTGCGGTATTACCCCGTTCAACTTCCCGGCAATGATCCCCCTATGGATGTTCCCGATGGCGATTGCTGCAGGTAACACCTTTGTCCTCAAACCGTCAGAGCAAGTTCCACTTACCGCGATGCGTCTCGCTGAACTGTTTGAACAAGCCGGGGCGCCGCAGGGTGTACTGCAAATTGTTCACGGCAGCAAAGAGCAAGTGGATTATCTGCTGGCACACCCGGACATTCGCACCATATCATTTGTCGGGTCGGTACCTGTTGCGAAGCACATCTACCAAACCGGTACTCAGCACCTTAAACGGGTTCAGGCTTTTGCAGGTGCAAAGAACCATATGGTGGTCATGCCTGATGCCAAAATGGAGCAGGTCGTCAATCACTTGGTTGGCTCTTCGGTTGGCGCCGCGGGGCAGCGTTGTATGGCGATCTCGGTTGCCGTGCTGGTGGGTAATGCCAGTGAAATCATTCCTGAACTAAAAGCAGCGATGCAAAAAGTCAAACCGGGTGTCTCCGATGATAGTAATGCAGCGTACGGGCCATTAATTAGCCCAGCAGCTAAACAGCGTGTGCTCAACCTTATTGAGCAAGGTAAGCAGCAAGGCGCTACCTGTGAAGTCGATGGTTCAGATTGTCAGGTAGATGGCTACCCAGACGGTAACTGGCTCGGGCCAACCTTGTTTAGTGGTGTGTCGACAGATATGGCGATTTACCAGCAGGAAATCTTCGGACCTGTATTGGTTTGTATTGCCGTCGAAACTCTAGATGAAGCAATTACCTTAATAAATAACAACCCTTATGGTAACGGCACATCTATTTTTACGGCCTGTGGCGCGGCGGCGAGAAAATTCCAGCATCGAATTCAAGTAGGCCAAGTTGGGGTCAACGTGCCGATTCCGGTGCCTCTACCTTTCTTTTCATTTACAGGATGGAGAGGCAGCTTTTATGGCGATTTGCATGCTTACGGAAAACAAGCAGTACGGTTTTACACCGAGACTAAAACAGTGACTGCGCGCTGGTTTGATGAAGACATTCCTGACGGACCGAATATGACCATACACCTGCGCTAATTCCATTGACTCAAAATCAGTCAATAGTGCCTTTAATAAGGAGCTGATATGGATTTCTCGTTGACAGAAGACCAACGCGCCTTTGCAGAAGCTGCGAGTCAGTTTTCACAAGACAAACTCGCCCCTAATGCTGCCCTGTGGGATGAAAAGCAAATCTTTCCCAAAGACGTGCTTAAAGAAGCCGGTGAAATGGGATTTTTAAGTCTGTACGTCCCTGAAGAGCATGGCGGTATGGGGCTTCCTAGATTGGATGCCTCAATTATTTTTGAACAGCTCGCGATGGGCTGTACATCAACAACCGCCTATATGACCATCCACAATATGGTGTCGTGGATGATAGCCAGTTTTGCCTCTGATGAAGTCAAACAACAATATTGCCCGTTGCTGGTTACAGGTGACAGCTTGGGCTCCTATTGCCTAACAGAAGCAAATGCAGGTTCAGATGCCGCTTCATTAACAACAGCGGCAACTAAGCAAGGTGGAGAGTATGTGCTTAGGGGAGCAAAAGCGTTTATCTCCGGCGCAGGGGACACCGATGTTTTGGTTGTGATGGCAAGAACGGATATCAACCAAAAGGGGGCATCAGGTGTTTCGGCTTTTGTTGTCCCAGCAGATGCCAAGGGGATCAGTTATGGGCGCAAAGAGCCAAAACTGGGTTGGAATAGTCAGCCAACAAGAGCTGTGACCTTTGATGATGTTCGAATACCCGCTAGCCATTTACTTGGCAATGAAGGCGATGGTTTTAAGTTTGCAATGAAAGGGTTGGATGGAGGGCGGATCAATATTGCAACCTGCTCAATCGGTACTGCCCAGCAGGCGCTAGACCAAGCCATCCAATATGTGGGTGAACGTAAACAGTTTGGCCAAAAATTATCAGATTTTCAGTCGGTACAGTTCAAGCTTGCAGATATGGCAACAGAACTAGTTGCCGCCAGACAGTTAGTGCGTTATGCCGCCTATCAGCTGGATCAAAAAGCTCCAGAGGCAACGGCTTATTGTGCAATGGCTAAGCGGTTTGCTACCGACGTTGGCTTTAAGATCTGTGACCATGCCCTGCAGCTCTATGGTGGCTACGGCTACATCAAGGAATATCCGCTTGAACGATACTTCCGAGATGTCAGGGTGCATCAAATCCTTGAAGGTACCAACGAAATTATGCGCCTCATTATTGCCCGCCGGGTACTCAGCGAAGGCTGCCGACTCCTTTAATGCTTAACAAGAGGGATAAACCTCATGTCAGACCAAGCTAACTCAGAGAGTTTTATCGACATTGAAATAAGTGGCCACACTGCTGTTTTGACCATGAATAACCCACCAGCCAATACCTGGACAAAAGAGAGTCTTAACCTTCTGAGAGATACAGTTCTAAAGCTTAATGAGGACGAGGCTGTTTATGCACTGGTAATTACAGGGCAAGGGGAGAAGTTTTTCTCTGCCGGCGCAGATTTGAACCTGTTTGCTGATGGAGACAAAGCGGTTGCCTTAGGCATGGCGCAGGCATTCGGTGAGGCTTTTGAGAATCTGAGCCAATTTCGCGGGGTATCCATTGCTGCAATTAATGGTTACGCCATGGGGGGAGGCTTAGAAGTGGCTTTGGCTTGTGATATCCGTATCGTAGAAGCACATGCGAGCTTGGCATTGCCTGAGGCAAAAGTTGGCTTGTTGCCCTGTGCGGGTGGGACTCAAAACCTGACTTGGTTAGTAGGCGAAGGCTGGGCAAAACGCATTATCCTTTGTGGAGAAAGAGTGACGGCGTCACAGGCGTTGGAGATCGGTTTGGTTGAAGAAGTGGTGGCGTCAGGTCAGGCATTGGAATGCGCAATGCAAATGGCAACTGATGTCGAAAATCAATCACCGTCTTCTGTGGCTGCATGCAAGTCTCTTATCCAAAATTGTCGCCATTCACCATTGACACACGGCTTGGTTAAAGAGCGTGAGCTTTTCATGAAACTGTTTGACACAGAAGACCAAACCGAAGGGGTGAACGCTTTTTTAGAGAAGCGCAAACCTGAGTGGAAGAACCGGTAAAAATTAATAATCAGAGGCGCTTTACAAGTTTTAGGGGGAGAAGATGTCAGGCATGGTGAATATCAGTGAACTTGATTGCGGAGGCGGGCTCAAGTTTGGTGTGGCGGAACTTGATAATCCCGCATCTTTAAATGCACTTACTTACGAGATGTTGGTTGTGCTCAATGAGGCTCTTCGCCACTGGCAGGATGATCAGAATATTGTTGGCGTTGTGATCCATGGTGTGGGAGATAAAGCCTTTTGTGCGGGTGGGGATGTCAGGGCAATGTACCACGTTATGCATGAGGCAAAGTCTTCTGAACATCCTGATAGTAAGTTCCATGCTATTGGCTATTTGACGGATTACTTCACTGTTGAGTATCAGACTGATTATCTCATTCATACTTACAGCAAGCCTGTCATTGTATGGGGGCAGGGGATCGTGATGGGGGGCGGCATTGGGTTATATATCGGTGCTAGCCACAGGATCACTACCCTGAAGACAAAGCTTGCCATGCCAGAAATTAGTATTGGCTTATATCCTGATGTGGGGGGCACTTGGTTTCTTAATCATTTGCCGCAAGGTGTTGGCTTATTCCTTGGGTTAACGGGGGCAACCGTTAATGCCACCGATGCGCTCGCCTTGTCGCTGTCAGAGCATATTTTATCGCCTGAGCAGAAAGAGGCCCTTTTCGAAAACCTTCAAGCAGTGAGCTGGGAAGATGTGGAACCACATCAAGGTGTGACTGAGTTGCTCGAACAACTCGGTAAGAAGGCGATGTACTCACATCCGAGTAATGAGCTGATACCGTTTTTGCCTGCGATCCAAGCGGCATGCCAATATGGGTCTTTATCGGAGATCTATGATCAAATTCAAGCCATGGCTGAGCCCGTTGATGAAGGGGAAGGAAAGTGGCTGAGAAGGGCAAAGCAGACGTTGAAAGAAGGGAGTCCTATCACGGCTCATATCTGCTACCGGCAACTCACTCAATTCCATTATGAATCGCTAGCTGATTGCTTCAGGCTCGAACTGACTTTATCTGTTCGCAGCGGAGAGTTGGGTGAATTCTATGAGGGCGTTAAATCTCGGCTCATTGAGAAAACCAACCAACCTGAATGGCTCTTCCCTAATATCGACAGTGTTGATCCAGCAGTTATTGATACTTTGTTTACCCCACTGTGGGCGGATAATGAACACCCGCTATATCGTCTGGGGCTTGATGATTCACTTGAAGGAGCATAATGATGAATATTGCTTTTATTGGCCTTGGCAACATGGGTCACCCAATGGTGTTGAACTTGCTCAAAGCTGGTTGTCAGGTGTCAGTGTTTGATATCAATACCGCAGCGGCGGAATCATTGAAAGCTGAAGGCGCAGCGGTTGCCAACACTATGGAAGAATGTGTCAAAGGGGCAGAAACGGTGATAACTATGCTGCCTGCGGGCGAGCACGTCAGAGCGGTATACTTAGGCGATCATGATGGTGGTATTGGCTTACTGCGAATGGTTGATGAAGGCACTTTCCTTATCGATTCATCCACTATTGAGCCGGCTTCTGCAAGGCTGGTGGCACAAGAAGCACATTCCAAAGGGTTTGAGTTTGTTGACGCACCGGTATCTGGCGGTGTGGCTGGGGCGCAAGCTGGTACGTTAACCTTCATTGTTGGTGGTACGGATGATGGTTTCAAGCAAGCGCAGGCTGTGTTGCAGTTTGTCGGCAAAAATATCTTTCATGCCGGTAAGGCTGGCGATGGACAGATGGCGAAGATTTGCAACAACTTGATGTTGGGGATCTTAATGTCAGGCACTTGCGAAGCATTGAGCTTGGGTATGGATAACGGATTAGATCCAAAAGTATTATCAGAGATCATGCTTCAAAGCTCAGGCCGTAACTGGGCGCTGGAACTCTATAACCCATGTCCGGGAATTATGGAGAAAGCACCCGCTTCAAATCAATATCAGCCAGGCTTTATGGCTAAGTTAATGCTCAAAGATTTAGGTTTGGGGCTGGAAGCCGCAACAAGCAGTCAATCGCCCATTCCTATGGGGACGTTAGCCCGTAATCTATATGCTTTTCATAACGCGGATGGAAACGAATTAAAAGACTTCTCTAGTTTGTTTGAGTTTTATCGCAAGCAATCAAAAGAACAATAACGATAAGCACATGTTGTTAGGGGGAACTATGGACTTAAAACAGAGTGTCATTGCCATTACTGGGGCAGGGCAAGGCCTTGGTCAAATGATGGCGATAAGCCTAGCACAGGCCGGTGCCGAACTTGCATTGATTGATATGAATGAAGACGGACTGCATGAAACTAAACAGCAGTGCCAAATGCTCAGTGCAAAAACATTAACCTACTTGGCTGATGTGACGCATGAGCAGCAAGTCATTGCGGTGTTTGAAAATATCATAGAGGACTTTGGCCAGCTCAATGGCTTGGTGAATAATGCCGGGGTGTTGAGGGATGGGTTACTGGTTAAAGCCAAAGATGACAGCATAGAGAAAATGTCTCTCGAGCAGTTCACAACCGTCATGGATGTCAATGTCACTGGAACATTTCTGTGTGGAAGGGAAGCTGCCGCTAGCATGGTGAAGGCGGGTAACTCGGGTGCAATCATCAATATATCCAGTGTCGCAAGAGCAGGTAATATTGGACAAACCAACTACGCGGCATCAAAAGCGGCGGTTGCAACCATGGCTGTCTGCTGGGCGAAAGAACTCGCTCGTTATGGGATAAGAGCTGCTGCTATTGCACCTGGAGTGGTAGAAACAGCTATGGCTACGCAGCTAAAACCTGAAGCCATTGAAAGGCTCAAATCCATGATACCGGTTGGTCGTATGGGGGAGGCAAGTGAGATAGCCCACGCCGTGAAATACATCTTTGAAAACGACTATTTTACCGGGCGCGTTCTAGAAATAGATGGTGGCATGCGGATGTAACGGCCTTAAATATGTGTTTGCTATTTAAGGACCATAAAAGAACACGAATAGCGCCATGCCGCCGCCAATAACGAACATAAGCATTGCAACAATCGAAGCGAACTTATTGAGAAGTGAAAAGAGTTTATCCATAGCTGACATCATCATAAGAATGTATTTGGCAGCAAGATGCCACAGCTAGCAGTAAAATGCGATAGTGTATTCTCACTAGCAATGTTTCATTACAATTCGCTAAGCTGTGACGTCTTCAACCAATAGCGCCTATTTTAGCCTAAGTGGGCAACAGCCCCATGGCTTGTAGCTTGAGAAAAGCGGCTAATGTTTTGGCGTCTTTGATCTCGTTTTCAGCGACTTTACTGAGAAATTCTGCCGGTGTCATTTTGACTACTTCGATAACTTCATCATCATCACATTGCGCTTGGCAAGGCTTTAGCAGTGAGGCTAAGAATAAATACTGCACTTCGTCGCAAAAACCGGGAACAGGGAAAAGCTCACCGAGGTTATGCCAATGCCGGGCACTCAATTGCGTTTCTTCAGCCAGTTCACGTTGAGCGCAGCCTAAAATATCTTCATTGCTTTCCAGTGTGCCGGCAGGGAACTCCAGTATCCAATCCTTGATCGCGGGACGATACTGGTTGAGCATTATTAAATTTCCAGCCTCATCAATAGGCACGATTATCACCGCTCCCGGATGTATGACGGTGGTAAAGTCAATTTCCCTACCGTCAGGTAAAGTATGCTGAGATTGTTCAACAGAGAAACATTTCCACTGGCAAAGGGTTTTAGTTGTCATCATTGAGTACCCGTTTTGTAATTGTTTCTAGCGTAAGTGCTTTGTTAGCTGATCGCAATTTGATCTTTGCCCCAGTTTTTTGCTCTCAGTAAGGCGCTGTCTGCCTTTATGTAGTCGAGGCTGAAATTTTGATATTCAACAAGCGTAAGGCCAATACTCACTGTGACCGAAACTTGCTGTCCATTATCCAATTCTAGTTGCCAGTTTTTTATCTCTTGTATGAGTTTCAAGGCAATGAGTTCAGCATCTGATTGTGATGTATCAGGGAGGAGAAGACAAAACTCACCGCTTCCCATCCGCGCTAGGCTGTCCAAGGGTTTTAGATGCTGCTTTAGATACTGTGACACCATGATCAGAATTTGATCGCCGACTTCCAAGCCAAATCTATCGTTAATGTCTTTTAGTCCATCAATATCAACAAGTACAAGAGAAAAATCTTTCAGGTAGCGGTTACAACGATAAGCTTGGTGAAGGTATTGTTCCTCTAGGCCTTTTCGGTTGAGTAAACCAGTAAGAAAATCTTTTTTAGCTGTCACTTTTACCCTATTGATGGCTTCATTACGATGTTGAGCCAACAAATATGCCATCACAAGTACCATGGCGTAGGCACTGATATTCTGCAGTGCTTCGTTGATCTGCAGGTGTTTCTGAAAGTACTCATCTGCACTCATGACAACGTAATATAAGCCAAACAACAAGCTATACCAGTATGCATATTGATGTCTTAGCGTAAAAAAGCATAAAAGCGGGATCGTAAGTGCAATGGTATTGTTCAGTAAGTTGGGGCCATCGGTATAAAACCCCGAGATACAATTTGCAGTGGTATAGATGATAAACACCCATATCAACACACGTGGAATTTCAGAACGTTTATTTAATGCAGCAAGGAGCTGACAAAGTAGGGCACCGAAAAGCGCTTGGCCTGTCAGCCATAGAGAGTTCGTCGCAACGAAATAAGAAAATGCAATGATAAGAAAAATGATACCGGCGACGGGAAAGAGGATGGACAACTGCCTTTTCAGCGTTTCCTTGCTAAGTTCGATATAGGCGTGATTATCAGATTGTAGTTGGTGGCTCTTGAAAACCATAGTCATGGCAAAAGGTCATCCCTTGGTAAAGCGAAAATCCAGTCAATACGCAACCGTGCGCATTGACTGGGTTAGCTTAATAGAAGGTGAGAACCTTGTCTAATTTTCTTGCGTAAAAAATGTAATTTGTTGATCTGTGATAATCATTGCTTGCACTATTTAACTAATGAATACTTTCAATAGTTTAGAGACAGTGTCGGGTTGCTCATTGGTGACGCCGTGAGCCGTTTCAGGGAGAACGACAATGGCAGAACTTAGATGCTTACTGAGTTCGATACCGTTTTTCAGCGGGAAAATTTTATCGCTATCACCCCAAATTATCATTGTAGGCGGAAATTCTTTAGTGTTGGCATTGGCGATTCGCGCTCTGTCATCCACAAGAGATTGTATTAAAAGTTCTTTTTCTTTTTTATAAGGGGAAAAATAGCTGCTGTAAATTTGGTTGGCGACAAAATCAGGCATTTTTTTCGGCTCATAGAAAACATTGTCGAACAGACGTCTAACTTCATCACTATTGGTCGGGACAAAAAGCTGTTCAGGTTTTTCTACACCAGCTCTTTGGCATAGCTCTTCGAGATCTTCATCGCTAAAGAGTGGACCTGGGCTAGCAATAATTATTCCTTTTTCCACTCTTTCCGGTTGCATCATCATGTTGTAGGTAATAAAGCCACCGTAAGAAATCCCCGCCACATTCACTTTATCAATCTTAAGTGCATCCAGTAGTTGCCAAATGGTGTCAGTTTGCGTTGTAAGGTTGGGGGTGCCCATGCTGTAAGATTGGCCAAACCATGCAAGATCAGGGGCAATCACTTGGTAATGTTTGCTTAACTCGAGCATTTCTTCTTTCCAGGTCGCGACTGCAGTACCGCCAAATCCGTGAATCAACAACAAAGGCTTGCCCGAACCACCAGCCCAGTATTTGAGTTGACCACCTTCATTTAAGTTGAGGATATGCTCTTGGAAGCCTTGAGCATACAGTTGGTCGTGGTCATGGTTTTCTTTCCATTGCACCAGCTCACAACCATTGAGGATCATGAGTGCAAGAAATATGGTAATAAACTTAATAAGTTGGCGGTTTAACTGCGCGAGCACGAGAACTTCTCCATTCCCAGAAATTTGAACGAATCTATTATATGCTGTTTTATTATCAGCTAAAGTATAAAAATTATTGCTCGCAAATTGCTCATGTAATGTGATCCTTGCTTTATTTTCCAGATAGTTATGATACTTTATGCGCAGTTTAACTAAGATTGTTTGAGTAAATCCTCACTCAAAGGGAGAAAAGCATGCGAGTTCTCGTCACCGGTGGTATGGGTTACATTGGCAGCCACACTTGTGTTCAGATGATTGAAGCAGGTATGACACCAATTATTGTCGATAACCTATACAACAGTAAGAAAACAGTATTGGCTCGAATTGAAAAGCTGACGGGGGTTACTCCAGCTTTTTATCAGGGTGATATTCGTGACCGTGCTTTCCTGGACAAGGTGTTGGCTGAAAATGAAGTGGAATCGGTTATTCACTTCGCAGGGCTAAAAGCCGTGGGTGAGTCGGTAGAAAAGCCGCTGGAATATTATGACAACAATGTCCACGGGACATTGGTACTTGTTGAAGCAATGCGTGCTGCCGGTGTGAACAGCTTAATCTTCAGTTCATCGGCCACGGTTTATGGCGACCCGGCGAGTGTGCCAATTACCGAGGACTTTCCAACTAGCGCGACTAATCCATATGGCCGCAGTAAGTTGATGGTTGAAGAGTGTCTGACAGATATTCAAAAAGCGCATCCTGAAATGAGCATTACTCTGCTGCGCTACTTCAACCCGGTTGGCTCGCACCAAAGTGGTGAGATGGGTGAAGATCCACAGGGTATCCCAAATAACCTGATGCCGTTTATTTCTCAGGTAGCGGTCGGCCGCCGTGAATACTTGTCTGTTTTCGGTGACGATTACCCAACAGTAGACGGTACCGGTGTTCGTGATTACATCCATGTACTTGATTTGGCTGATGGTCACTTGGCAGCTTTGAACCACAAAGGCAAAGAAGCAGGCCTGCATATCTACAACCTAGGCACAGGTAATGGCTTCAGTGTATTGCAGATGGTTAAAGCCTTCTCTACTGCTGCGGGTGTTGACGTTGCATACAAAATTGCACCACGTCGCCCAGGTGATATTGCAGAGTGTTGGGCAGACCCTGCTAAAGCGAAAGCTGAATTACACTGGGAAGCGACACGTACCATTGAAGATATGACTGCAGATACTTGGCGTTGGCAGTCTGCTAACCCAACAGGTTATCCTGACTTATAAAAGCCAATTATATTGTGTAACTTCTAAACTGCCATCGCTATGATGGCAGTTTTTTTATGTTATTAGCAACTGATGATGGCATCCATCTTATACGATTCATCATATGAATGAACTCATCATATTCTCACTGCAAGACAATACACTTGCAATAAATTGAGGATGAAGATGAAGGAAATTGTGTTTGGTGTAATGGGAAATATGGGGGCCTGAAGCGGATGCACTATTTCAGGATATCGTAGCAAAAGAGGAGATAACCCAAGGAGCGTTGAAAGATCAGGATCACATGGGCATGTTAGTCGTGAAAAATCCCGATATCCCAGATCGTTCAGAAGCAATTAATGAAGGCGGGAAGGATCCTGTTCCCGAAATGGTCAAGTCGGCAAAAATCTTAGAAAAGAATAATGTTAATTATGCCGTAATGACTTGTAATACAGCGCATTATTTCCGCGAAGCTGTCCAGGCACAAACCAGTGTTTACTTGGTTGATATGCTAAAAGCAACGACAGAAGTAATAAAAGAGAAAAACCCTAATGCTGTTGTTGGGGTACTTTGTACTACGGGCACCTACAATTCTGGCATTTACGATAGCTACTTAGATCTTGATGGTATCCACTTTTTTAAACTTGAACCTGAAGAACAAGAGAACTATGTTCACAGTGCAATTTACGGGAAAAAAACTGGCGAAAGAACGGATTGTGGTCAAGAGATAAGAGAAAAAGCGGGTATTAAATCAGGTGTTTTTGACAGTAATGCAGAATTGTTAAGCCACGCTATCCGTTCTTTACAACTTAAAGGTGTTGATACCATCATTCTTGGTTGTACTGAGTTGCCGTTAGTGAGGAGCCAATTGCAAGATAATTTCCCTAACGTGTATTTTATTGACCCTATGGAAGTTGTAGCGATAAGCGTTGTTGACGCCTACAAAGAGGCTGAAAGCTTGATAGAGAATGGGTTCGCTTCTGATACACAGATTAGAAATGTAAAAGATATTAAGAGTAAGGAAGATATCGCAGCATATATCGCATATAAGGCTCGTATGAACATTGAGTAAACTCATGCTCAATTGTTTGGTTAAACCCCAGCTTGATGCTGGGGTAATTATTACTTAATTACGGTAGGGTTTGATAAGCCAAAATAAGATTAAACTGGTGATAGCACCAAGTGTGTCCATCATCATGTCTTTTTGTGCGTCCCATATGTCTCCTTGGCTACCAAGAAATTCTATACCAGCATCTCCACCAGCAAGGGCTGCATACCACCATTCAATAATCTCGTAGCCAGCGGCAATAGCCATTATTGTAGCTAGGGCAAAAATAGTAGCCACCAGTGGCTTGCAATGACCTTTGCGGACCATGAACTCAGCAATTGGAAATGCGTAAAGCCCTATAGAGAAGTGCGCAACGCGGTCAAAATTATTACGCTGGGAACCAATCAGTTCGTTAAACCAATCAAAAGGGACATTGGCAAAGGTGTAATGGGCGCCGATGGTATGGAGTGACATCCAAATGGCAATCAGGATATAAGCCGTATTCGAAAATTGGAAAAAGCGATAGGTGATCAGCAATGGGGCTAGGATCAGGACGACAGGAATGATTTCAGCCAGCCAGACATCCGGGAATACAGGATCCAAGCCAGACCAAATGATGATCAGGGTGACAATCACGAAAGTGGTGACAGGTATGGCATGGCTTCGAATTTGTGTCATTAATTCAATATCCTACATGTAACTATCTATCCTGAAGGTTAGCACAAGAAAGATACGGAAAACTGAATCGATGGCTAGTTTGTACGACTACAATCCAAAGTAGCGCTTTCTTTAAACCGCTGTAGGGCTGCCACCGAGGTTTCGAGCCTTGCGACACAGTCTTCATAATATAAAGTAATTTCAGCTATCCCTCGGCTTTTCGGTGGCGATTTGAGTTCAATATCTGGCTTCCCTGTTTCGATGATTAAAAAACGGTGCTTGTGCGCCAATTCACCAAATCTGGATTTGGCTGCCATCAGTCGACGTTGTGTGAACGACTGCTGTTTTCTGCCTGGGCTTCGTTTCTTTTTTTCGGCAGGTTCAAGCACTTTTTCCAAACGGAATTTTTTCCAAGGTGTTTCAGTCTTCATAAGTTTCATGTCGAGAAGGGGATACAAGTTTGGCTTGGGATAAATGGTTGTTCAAGCTAAATGAAAAGTCAGTCCGAATGTAGGTCATTTTGCGACAAGTCATATTGATTGTGAAAAAGCCCCATGCGAGAAGCAGGTATCTCGCATGGGGGTAACCAGCTTTAGGCCAATACCCATAGAAGAGTTCTTGGTTAGACAAAATGGGTAAACAATAAGGCGCAATTAACTCCATGACTGCGCTCATGTACTTTTTACCTGTGCTGGTCCTAGAGTGACAGGTCATTTTGCGACAAGTTCGACTATTTGGCCGCTTTAGGTCTGAGGTAAGGCTGTCGTGCTTGGTTATCTTTATGAAATGGCGATAAATCTCTATCAATTTGGTGCTAGCAATTTGAAATGTGGTACAATGCCTAGCTAACCAAATTTAGCGCTGTGTGATGACTGTCACGCAGGCTTGAACTGTATTATTCTTGCTCATAGTTGGGCAATTACCGGAGCATCACTTTGCAATTTAACGATCTTGGATTAGACCAGCGCCTGATTAAAAAACTTCATCATTTGGCGTTCGATAAACCAACTGAAATTCAAAAAGCAGCAATACCTGTCGGCATCTTGGGCAAAGATATCTTGGCCTCGTCAAAAACAGGTTCTGGTAAGACACTGGCATTCTTGTTGCCAGCTATGCAGCGTATGTATCGTAGCAAACCATTCACTCGTCGTGATCCTCGTGTTCTCGTTTTGACTCCAACCCGAGAACTTGCCAAGCAGGTATTTGCCCAGCTACGTACTCTTAATGCCGGTACACCATATGATGGTGCACTTATCGTTGGCGGTGAAAACTTTAACGATCAGGTGAAAGCGCTTCGCAAAGATCCAATGTTTGTTATTGCAACACCAGGTCGATTGGCCGATCACCTTGAGCACCGCAGTACGTATCTGGATGGCCTTGAAATGCTTATCCTTGATGAAGCAGACCGTATGCTTGATCTTGGTTTTGAAGCCCAACTACGTCGTATTCACGAAGCAGCGAATCACCGTCGCCGTCAGACTATGATGTTCTCAGCAACGCTGGATCACACTGACGTTGTGAGTATTGCGAGCGATATGCTGAATGCACCTAAGCGTATTTCAATCGGTCACTCGGCAGAAGAGCATACCGATATCACTCAGCGCTTCTTCCTTTGTGATCACCTAGACCACAAACAAGCTTTGCTGGACAAGGTGCTAGAAACCGAAAACTACAACCAGGTGATTATCTTTACGGCGACCCGTGCAGATACCGATCGTCTAACCAATGAGTTGAATGAGCGTAAGCTGAAGGCAGTCGCATTGAGTGGTGATATGAACCAGACTCAGCGTAATGCCATCATGAGCCAGTTCGAGCGTGACTGTCATAAGATCTTGGTGACAACTGATGTTGCATCGCGTGGTTTGGATATCGAAAAAGTATCTCACGTTATTAACTTCGATATGCCAAAGCATGCTGAGGAATATGTTCACCGTATCGGTCGTACTGGCCGTGCGGGTAACAAAGGTGACGCAATCTCTTTGGTTGGCCCTAAAGACTGGAAGAGCTTTAAGAACGTTGAAGCTTTCCTACAGCAGTCAATTAGCTTCACAACAATTGAAGGCCTTGAAGGTAAGTTCAAAGGATTGAAGCCTGCGCCGAAAAAGAAATTTACTAAGAAGAAACCGACATCAGCGAAACCGGTGGCTAAGAAGACTCAGGCTAAGCCACAGGCTAAGAAGAAAATGGACAAACGCTTCTACGACAACATGGCAGTGGGAGATAACGTCTTTATCCCTAAAAAGAAAAAGCCTGCTAGTCCATCGGCTGAAGATTAATTCTAGATAAACATTCTTGATCGATAAAAATGCCAGTCTTTGACTGGCATTTTTTACCTATAGAATATTAAACGAGGTTAAACAGAGGGTTGTTGAAGGTGGTTTACCAACGCTTTTACAAACCTCGCCGCTTCACCCCCCGTACATGCTCGGTGGTCAAAGGTCATAGAAAGGGGGAGGACTTTGACGGCTTTCACATTGCCGTTGTCGAGAACTAGCTTTTCAATAATTCTACCTGCCCCAATAATGGCAACTTGAGGTGGAGTGACGACAGGCGTGGCATATATGCCTGCAATCGCACCAAAATTAGATAGGGTAATGGTGGCGTGTTGAAGTTGCTCACGGCCAATTTTTCGTTCGCGAATCCCTGCTACGGTTTTATCCACCCATTGCCTAATCCCCTTGCTGCTAAATTCATCAGCATGGCGTAATACAGGGACATAAAGGCCATGTTTACTGTCTACAGCAATCCCGATATTAACCGTGTGATGTAAACAGCGGGTCATGGTTTCTGCATCGAACCAAGCGTTTAGTGCAGGCTCCTTCTGGCAGGCATCAACGATTGCCTGGACTAGCCGGCAAGTAATATCTTGCTCTGGCAGCCATTGTGCAAGGCTCGCTTCTTCAGTGATGGTAACGGCGGCTATATTGTGGTGAGATTCGGCCATTGCCCCCACCATGGTACGACGAGCCCCTTTAAGAACCTCCGTACCAGGCAGTTGTTTGTCACAGGCATTATAGACATCGCTATCAAGAATAACGCCGTCAGGGCCGCTACCTTTAATAGCATTGAGGTCTACACCTAGCTTTTGAGCAAGTAGCCTTGCAGAGGGCATCGCACTTAATGGGTGCTCTTTATTTTCTTGATGGGTGTTGCCCACCCAAAACTCATCGACGTTGATGTCATGGCTTTCTTGCGCCACGGTGCCGACGACAGTGGCTGCATCGGACTTCTGCTGTGTTGCTTCTTTTGTCGTCGCAGTTTTTGTGACAGAGGCTGTGGCTTCTTCAATCTCTAACAATAAACTACCGATGCCAATAACATCGCCTGCTTCTCCATAGCGACTCACAATGGTGCCGCTGTACGGGGCAGGGACCTCGACGGTCGCTTTGGCTGTTTCGACTGTGAGAACGACCTGATCCACTTCGACATAATCCCCGATATTGACATGCCATTGTACAATTTCAGATTCAGCTAACCCTTCGCCTAAGTCGGGTAAGTTAAATGATTTCATTTCCACCCCTCCACCAGCGATTTCGCTGCATCAACAATGTCATCTTCCTGAATCATAAAATAATCTTCGTTACGGTAATAAGGCATTATGGTATCGGTACCTGTAACGCGTTTAGGCGGTGCTTTTAACAGGCACATGGCTTGTTCAGACACTCTTGTAATGATCTCCGCACCCACACCGCATGTTTTGCACGCTTCATGGACAACAAGTAGTCGTCCCGTTTTTTCGAGAGATTTGATGATGGATGCCATATCAAGTGGCTTGATAGTGGCCAAATCTATTACTTCAGCTTCTATGCCTACTTCCGACAGAGTTTGAGCGGCTTGGAGTGATTCAACAACACATGCCCCCCAAGTGACCAAAGTAAGATCACGGCCTTTTCTTAATGTGAAGCAAGTATTGAGTGGCAGGGCCTCGCCATTATCAACAACGTTGGACTTCACCGTACGATAAATTCGTTTAGGCTCAAAAAACATGATCGGGTCGTTGCTTCTTATCGCTGCTAGCAACAAACCGTAAGCACGCTGCGGTGAAGAAGGGATGACCACAGTGAGACCTGGGACATGGGCAAACAGAGCTTCTACGCTTTCTGAGTGATGCTCTGGCGCATGAATACCACCACCAAATGGTGCTCGGAAAACGGCGGGGCAGGTCAAGCGACCTCTGGTACGGTTTCTGATCCTTGCCGCATGGCATACGAGGTGCTCCAGCGCAGGGAATACGAAGCCTTGGAATTGAAACTCAGCCACAGGGCGTAAACCTTGAGTCGCCATGCCGACGGTGACACCACCGATCAGGGCTTCTGCGAGTGGGGAATCAATGACACGCTTACAGCCATACTTTTCTTTGAGGCCAACAGTTGCCCTGAAAACGCCGCCGTTATCGCCAACATCTTCACCCAAGACAACAACATTTTGATCATGTGCCATTTCGTAATGCAGAGCCATGTTCACGGCATCGAGGAGAGTAATTTCAGCCATGGTTACCCCCTTGCATGCGCATTGCCTTGTTGATGATGGTGTCGCGTTGGCTCAGTAAATCTTCACTGAGTTCTTCATATAAGAAATCAAAGGCTGTTTCAGGTGCTTGCGGTGTGGTGTTGAGATACTTTTCAACAACTTTTTCAATAACTTCCTTGCAATGGGTTAACCAATTAAGATCATCTTGCTCAGACCAAACACCTTGTTCAATTAGGAATGTTTTCAGGCGTTTGACGGGTTCGTACTCCCATGCTTGCTGGAGTTCATCGTCACTGCGGTAGCGAGAGGCATCATCAGCTGTTGTATGATCGCTTAGGCGATAGCTAACCGCTTCAATCAAAGTGGCACCTTTGCCCTTTCTGGCGTGATCTAGAGATTTTGTCACGATATCGAACACGGCAACGACATCATTACCATCGACCGTTATGCCCTCGATACCGGCGCCTTTGGCCTTGTCAGAAAGTAACTCTGCTCCACATTGGATTGAGCGAGGGACTGATATTGCCCATTGGTTGTTGTTAATCACGAATACCAGTGGAATATTCCATGCCCCGGCACAGTTCAATGATTCGAGAAAGTCCCCCTTGGACGTTGCACCGTCACCACATGTTACTAGAGCAACCTGGTGGTTACCTTGAATTTTCAAGGCCGCAGCCACGCCTACGGCATGGGTGCACTGTGTGGCGATAGGTACGCAGAAAGGTAAATCACGGCAGTGGGCATCATCAGGTGAAAAATCGCTACCGCGTTCATCACCGCCCCAGTATTGGAGGTTTTTTTCCATTCCAATACCGCGAGCCCACAAAGCGGGTAGATCTCGGTAGTAAGGGATAAAGACATCAGATTTTTTTAGCGCTCGTCCAACTGCAATACCAATTGCTTCGGACCCGAGGTGAGAAGGGTATGTCCCCAGTTTGCCCGTACGTTGAAGGGCGACAGCTTTATTATCGTATGTGCGGGTTAATACCATGTCGCAATAGAAGCCTTTCAGGGTTGTAAGATCAGCCCATTCAGGGAGCGGATTAACCAATTTACCGCGATGATCGATGAAACGATGCATCGGCATAGCCAGAACATTCATCGTTAGCTCCTTCTGGTGCTGCCTCAAATGAGGCGGACAGCAAAATCTAGAACGTGCCTGTTGGAACAGTGGAAAATATCATTAGTGTGATAGGCGACGTTCGATAGTACTAAGTGTAATCAAATTGTTAACATTCGCAGGTGGTCGTTTTTGTAGGGGGAGTAAACTTATCGGTACACTTGATTGATTTGTCAGTAAGAAGATTCCGAGACGGGTGTTTTAGTGTTAAGACCCTGATGAGTTATCCGCGCAATGCTCAGGCTATCGCACATACTTAAGTTTGTATTAAAGAGTGCATCTCATGCCGCATGGTTGTGGTGTATTGAATTGTTGAGCTGTTTCTTGCGGGGATAACAGTATGAAATGGTATAGCTGCTTGGCCGTGGTGATAGTGATGTCTGCGTGCTCATCACAGGCAAATGTAAGTGAAATAGCCCAGCAGAAGACACTGTACATCCAAAATGAGTGCTACGAAAACGAAGAGAGTGCCCTCAATGATGCGTTCAAAACCTTTATGTCTGACAGGCAAGAAGAATTAGGCGGTTTACGGGCTTCACTAAGTGATGAAAATTATGAACAACTTGATTTTGCCTTAAAGCATTTTGTGACGTATTGGGATCAGCTACAAACTGAAAGAAATCAGGCCTGTGAGCAACATGCCACCTGTGAGTTTATTCAGATTAAGACACCATCGCTGCAAGCAAACAATGCGTTTTGTGATGGTACTGACTTTGAATACAGTGTAAGCCGAGCGAAAATAATTAACTTTTTCAGTGATATAGAGCGTTTGGAGCTGCAACAAAACCCTTGAGTTTTATTAGCGGTCATTGCCATTGCGTCTGCATTACAGCGTCAATAATGGTGTCACAACTCACACTTCGATTTTGAGTGTCACCGCAAATAATCTCTGCTAATATCCGCCATTTCTACCCTAGAGCAAAATGAAGTGGCTTCCTTTTCTATTCAATGTCCCCACTGCAAAAAAGTGACAACTATGGCGGTTCAGTCTCTATCAAATACTGTCAAATGTGATCACTGTACAAAACCCGTGTTAGACGGCCAACCGGTTGAAGTTGACAGTAAGGCATTAGACAAAATCATATTTTCACCAGTACCGGTGATTGCTGTGTTTTGGGGGGATAACTGTACGCCTTGTAAAGCGTTCAAACCTATAGTGACAAAAATTGCTAAAGAGAGATCAGGTAAGCTCCGTGTTGTCTTCGTGAACATAAATAAAAACAGAGCGTTATCGACAAAATATCGTCTACGTGGTGTCCCGACTACTATCGCCTTCAAGAAAGGGCGCCAGCAAGCAGTGCTCAATACTGCTTTACGAAAAAATGAGCTTTTAAAGTGGTTAACAGATTCACTATCAATTTGATCACAAAAGCGTAACTGTGCTAAAGGTATAGTGTAGGCAGCGGCATAATCAGCTATCTATGCAAATGAAACAAGTGGTTTTTCATCTGAATGCCGCTTTAATAATTCAACTTATCAGGTAAATGAAAAGGAGGAAATTATGGCTACTAGCCGTAAAATTAGTAAGGAGCGTTTAGCGCTGAAATTATCCCTAGCAGGCACTGTTGTTCTGTCCTCGCTAGGTATTGGCTATGGGTTATATGTCGGATCCAACGCCATTTTGCTAGACGGCATGTTCTCCTTACTCAGTATGGGAATGACAGGGTTAAGTTTGTACACTGCTTACCTTGTATCCAAACCAGACGATCAATACTTCCAGTTCGGATATGCGCACATTGAACCGTTAATCAACGTCGTCAATGGCTTGCTCATCTTACTCACATGTATATTAGCCTTTTTTAGTGGTGTGCAAACCATTGTCAACGGCGGCCATGAGGTTGTGCTGGAGCATGCAATTTTATATGCAGTGCTCTCGACAATCTGTTGTTTCTCTATCTATTTCACTGAAACTTATATTGCTAAAGCAGAACAATCTGAGTTGGTAAAGGTAGATTCGCAAGAGTGGCTTATCGATGGCATTTTAAGTGCGTCAATTCTTGTCGGTTTCATTGCGGTAATGATCTTGGATCATTACGGGTATTCCCAGTGGAACCGTTATGTCGACCCAATATTGGTCTCTGCTTTATCCCTCGCTGCGATTGTTCTACCTATCAAGGTGTTACGACGTAACCTCAGGGAGGTATTGCTGGTGGCTCCTCAGGATGATGTGCAGGAGAATGTTGATCGTGTCATTGCCAAACTGTCCAAACAGTATCACTTTGACGACTATACCCATCATTTTGCCAAGACGGGGCGGCAGTACGATCTTGAAGTCAATATCCTCGTAAAGGATGACACTTACTGGACGACGAAACGTCAGGATCAGATCCGGCTTATTCTTTGGGAGGCTTTGTCCGATGAGCTAGGGGATACTTGGTTATCCGTCAGCTTTACTGGGCAGGCGAGGTGGCTCTAATAGCCAGATTCAGAATATCTATCTAGAAAAGGGCATTAATTGCCCTTTTTTTACTCCATAAATTAATATTTCCAATTATCCTCATACTTATAACTATATCTAATCTGAAGGTAGAAAATTTATAGCCAAAAATACTCTGGTTATTTGGGGCTTTTCAACGCAAAATATTCATTAAATAATCAATAAAGCGAAGCCTGGCAAGCGTAGTGTACATTGATTGAATAAATTACTTTATTAAGTTGCTGTTATTAAAGAATTAGTCTGGCTGGTATTGTGAAGTTATTTCTTGGTTTACATGCAACTAGCACGAATAATATGCAAACTTTTTAGTGCATTTTTTGCTCTGGTGGGGTATCTTGTCCCCAGTCTAAAAATTGCTTCTAGATTTAGTGGTAATCTTTAGACTTACAGGCCGCATTTAGATGCTAAACGTATTCACACATTTTGATAAATCATAGGTTTATGTGATTATGGAAACATTACTGGTTATTGCTTTCATCATTGGTGGTTTCTACATTATTTGCAGAGAAAAGAAGAAATGTACCAAGGAAGTTGATTACTCTCGAGACTCTTTGTAATTCCTATTTTTTATAGAGTAATCTGCTGGTTTTCAGATGTTACCAGTATGGCTAGCTATTTTTTGAAATAGCGTAGAAATACAAAATCGCCCATATAATATTCTGCACCTTAGAGAGGTTTGAATATATAGGGCGATTTTTGTATCTAATAAACAAGCGGTTAAGCTTGTTTCTCTACCCATTCATTACGCAAGCGAGTGATACGCTTCTCTGTTTCCTGCCACTTCGATGTCTTAATCAAGTCCCGATATTCCCCTGTTGGCTTTTTGCAAAGCGATTCAAGTAAAGGAACCTGTGTTTGAGGTAGACCATCCAATGCCTCGATGGCTCCTTCACGGTTGTTACAGAGCATGACCATATCACAGCCTGCTTGTTGGGCAGCGATAGCTCGCTCGCGGTAGCTACCTAGAGCATCTGCACCTTTCATATTTAGATCGTCAGAGAAGACAACGCCTTTGAACCCCATGTCTTCTCTTAGGACTTGTTTCAACCAGTAATTGGAGCCACTTGCTGGTGAATCATCGTAATGATCAAAGATAACGTGCGCTGGCATCATGGCATCGAGAAGTTTTGCTTCGATCAGAGACTGGAAAACGATCATATCGTGTTGCTTGATAGTATCGCGAGGGTCGACTGGCGTCTCGTGATGAGAATCAGCTATGACACCGCCATGGCCAGGGAAGTGTTTACCTGTTGCTGCCATACCGGCTAACTTCATGCCTTTGATAAATTCGGAGGCGTACTTGATCACTTGCTGTGGATCATCTGAGAATGCTCTGTCGCCAATCGCCTTACAGTCAAAGCCGAGGTCTAACACTGGGGCAAGACTAAGATCAATATCCATAGCAAGCAGTTCTGCGGCCATCAACCATCCGCCATCATAAGCTAAAGATTTCCCTTCATCACTTTGGGCAAAAGCTTTGGCTGGTGGAAGTAATGTAAATTCTTCACGGAAGCGCTGGACACGGCCACCTTCCTGATCGACAGCAATAAGGAGAGGGCGCTTAGCCGTATTGCGGATATCTTTGGTCAAGGCGCGAAGTTGTTCACGATCATGGTAGTTACGTGCGAAAAAAATAATCCCACCAACGGTAGGGTGTTGGATGATCTCGCGATCTTCTGCATCTAGCTCATAGCCAGCTACATCAAGCATCAGAGGGCCCATGAATTCTCCTTACGGAATTTATCTAATAATTACAACCAGATAATTATGCCCTATATTCAGGGAATACCATACTAAACACGCTTAATTATAGAGAGATTTGACTCACTATTAGCAAAGCGGCACCTATTGGCGAAAACGAAACTGTATTTTTCTCACAAATAGTGTGCGATTTGGAGACTTATTTTTGTTTCTCAGTGGAAACATTGAGTTTTGTAATGGATTGCATGAGAGGAGGTGTTTTTACTATTTCAATTATAATTATCTGAAATAAAAAGAAAATATTACAGGCTTTTATTTATCTATGATGTAACTGGTTATTGTTGCATTAAAAATGTGATCGGTAGCACTTTAATGCCGCCGTTTGTTCCTTAAACTGTTTCCTTAACAGTCCAATAAAGGAAATGAATGATGTCTACCCTGGTCGCTATTGCTATTACAACTGGAATTCTCTCAGGGATATGGGGATGGGTTGCCGTATCTCTCGGTTTACTAAGTTGGGCAGGTTTCCTCGGTTGTACGGCATATTTTGCTTCCCCGAAAGATGGTATTAAGGGACTATTACTGAGCCTTGCGACCACAATGAGTGGTGTTTTTTGGGCTATGGTGATTATCCACCTTTCAACCTCAGTAGGTATAGAGATCATTGGGTATGTCATTACCGCTGTCGTTGCTTTCTTTATGTGTGTTCAAGCTAAGCAAGCGTGGTTGAGTTTTATCCCAGGAACATTTATTGGCTCATGTGCAACGTTTGCCGCTGCAGGTGACTGGCAGTTGGTCGTACCATCGCTAGTACTGGGTATTGTATTTGGTTATACAATGAAGGCGTCAGGTTTGTGGCTTCAGCAAAAATTGGCTAAGCCAGAGGGAAGCCTTGCGACAGCAGATTAAACCCCAAATTAAATTGAAAAAAAGCCGCTTTAGCGGCTTTTTTTGGTTATGGACATTTGGTTATAGGCAGGGGATGTAAAGGCCGTTGAATTCTTCAATAAGCGGCTTCAGGCTGGTTTTGGCTTGTGATTTTGAAGCGAGAACACATACCCTTAGGCCTTCATCTAGCTGATGTTTTACCTGAGCTTTTAGTGTTTCATCATTATATGGCTCACGATCGGCATCCCGACGGCATAAATCGACAAAAGCATCATCAGCGCCTTCCAAGCTATCTGCTTCACCAGGGTAAAGAACAAATTCAGCTTGCTGCATCAGTCGTAATGCTTTCAATGTCAGCATTTCCGTATCTGTACCTGTTTCTATCAAATACAACGCAGCCTGCGGCTTTTGATTGTGCTGAAGGAGTTCCACAAAAACTTGTTCGAGTTCATCCTTCGTTCTGGCATGCTCAACATCCGCATGGCGGAAAAATAGCTCCCAGAACTTGCGTCTTTCATCAACAGTAGAAAACGTCTTTTTAATTCGTTCCCGTTGCTCACCGGCATAACTGGCGAGTAGCGATAAGTTATGCGGTAGTTGTGTCTCCAGTTTTTCCCGAAGGTAACGAACAAGTACAGGCGAAGCTCCACCACTTGATACCGCGACTTGAATCGGGCTTCTATCAATCATGGAAGGGGTAATAAAGTCACAGTATTCCTTGTCATCGACTACATTTATCCAGATACCGAGATCAGTCGCATCTTCATGGACTTGATGATTGAGGGAGGGGTTGTCCGTAGTTGCCCAGACTTGATATGACCCTACAAGATCACTTTTTTCGTATGACTTATTTTTCCAATGAATATGACCGTTGTTTGCTAATACGGCTAAATGGTTGTGCAATTTAGGAGATACAACAGTAATGGATGCGTCAGCTTTACGAAGTAAGTCAACTTTTCGACAAGCAACTTCTCCACCGCCTATAACTGTTACTTTTCTCTGTTTTACAGAGAGGAAAATCGGGAAATAGTCCATATTAGATATTCTTTCTAGGTATATGTGCTGTCTCTAAGTCACTGACTTGTAGTGATATCTTTTTCTAGCTACTATAAAAACACAAAAATAAAAGGTTTGAAATAATTTGAAACACTTGCTTGGTGAAAATGTTTCAATACACATAACTGTTCAGCTTGGATTAAAGGCATAATGCTAGTTTATGCGAACTATAATGATAGTTTTTTTTGAAACCTTAAATAACCTCAACTTACTCTGATTTCACTAGAATGATTAGACATTTAGCGATAGCTAGAGTGATTGAATATAACAAACTTTAAGCGTAGTTTTTACATAAATTTAAGATGGTCGGCAATATGAATAAAAAACTTATGATAGCGACACTGATAAGCACAAGCCTGCTTGTTGGTTGTGGCGATAAGTCGTCTGGTCCAGCAGGGGGAATGGTTCCGCTGGTTGCAGTACAACCTGTTACTGTGATTGATTATCAACAGGGAAAACAATTTGTTGGTAGGACTGAAGCAATTGAAGATGTGGCCATCACAGCTCAAGTTTCAGGCTACCTTAAAGCGCGTTCTTTCAATGAAGGTGAGGTTGTACAGCAAGGACAAGTCTTATTTGAAATTGAGCCTGCTGCATATGAAGCGCGTGTAGCAAGTGCTGTTGCTGCAATCGCCCAAGCTGAGGCGACATTACAGCGCGCAAACCTGGATTGGAAGCGTGGTCAAAACCTTTTGCCTAAGGGCAGTATTAGCCAATCTGAATTTGACCGCCTAACTGCTGAAAAGCTGAGTGCTGAAGCACAGCTTAAATCAGCTAATGCCCAGTTGAAGGCTGCAGAAGTTGATTTGTCATTTACTAAGATCACTGCACCATTTACTGGCCGCATCAGTGATAGCAAAGCCAGTATTGGTGATCTTGTCTCGCCAAGCTCGGGTGTATTAACCACACTGGTTAGCCTAGACCCAATGCAAGCTTCTTTTAACGTGAGTGAGCGTGAGCGCCTAAACCTTGGTATTGATAGCTTAGACGGTGCTGGAGAAGGCCAAGGCGATGTCGAAGTTGTATTGACGCTGACTAACGGCAAAGAATATAGCGAGCTAGGTAAAGTTGACTTTATTGGTAACCGTATTGATCTTCAGACCGGTACCATCGCCATGCGTGCTAGCTTTGCTAACCCAGAGCAATCTCTGCTTCCTGGCCAACACGTTCAAGTTTTCCTTCGTGAAAAAGAGCCTGTTAAGCGCATTGTGATCCCACGCCGTGCCGTACAAAGTGACCTAGAAGGTGATTTTGTCATGGTTCTGGCTGACGACAATGTTGCCGAGCGTCGTAATGTCGTCCTTGGTCCACAAACTGAGCACGGCATCATCATTGCTGAAGGTATCAACGATGATGACGTTGTAATGACCAAAGGTCTTCAGCGTGTCCGTAACGGTGTGACAGTCCGAGTTGAAGAAACAGGGGCGCAAGAGTAATCATGCTAAGTCGCTTTTTTATCCAGCGCCCTAAGTTTGCGCTGGTCATTTCGATTATTCTGACACTGGCAGGTGCGATAGCCGTACTTAACCTGCCTGTGGCTGAATACCCAAAAATCAGTCCACCGTCGGTGGGTGTAACCGCTTTCTATTCTGGTGCAAGTGCCGAAACCGTTGAAGAGGCGATAGCCGACCCGATTGAAGCATCGGTCAATGGTGTAGAAAACATGATCTACATGTCTTCTAAGAGTGCCAACG
Source organism: Photobacterium sp. AWH4_225 (assembly GCF_056158405.1). Lineage (NCBI taxonomy): Bacteria > Pseudomonadati > Pseudomonadota > Gammaproteobacteria > Vibrionales > Vibrionaceae > Photobacterium > Photobacterium sp. AWH4_225. The sequence goes on from NZ_JBSWTF010000004.1 coordinate 2,481,697, forward strand.
ATGGTTCATACAATTTGAACGTGACCTTTGATATCGGTACCGACCCTGATATGGCACAGGTTAACGTTCAGAACCGAGTTTCTCAGATCGAGTCAAAGCTACCTGCGGAAGTACGTATGGTAGGTGTGACGGTTAAGAAACGTTCGCCTGACTTGCTGATGGTACTTAACTTCTATTCACCTGACGGTAAGTATGATGACCAGTTCCTGATCAACTACATTAACCTTAATGTAAAAGATCAGTTGGCACGTGTTACAGGTATTAGTGAGGTTAATGTAATCGGTGGTGGTGAATACGCAATGCGTGTTTGGCTTAACCCTGAGAAAATGGCCAACCTGAACCTGACAACCTCTGATGTCAATGCAGCGCTTTCTGAGCAGAACGTTCAGGTAGCTGCAGGTCAAGTAGGTGCTGCACCATACAACAATCCTCAGGAAGTGCAGTTCAACCTGGTAACCAAAGGTCGACTACAGACTGTTGAAGAGTTCGAGAACGTGGTTCTTCGTGCCAACAACGATGGCTCTATGGTCTACCTGAAAGATGTGGCACGTGTAGAACTGGGTAAGAAGTTCTACAGCGGTAACGGTATGTTCCGTGGTCAAGATGCTTCTATCGTTGCGCTAAACCTTCAGTCCGATGCCAATGCACTGGAAAGTGGTCAAGCGGTAATGGACTTGCTTGAGCGCTTGAGTGTCGACTTCCCTGAAGGCATGGAATACGAGACCAGTTACGATACAACCCTTTTCGTTGCTGAATCTATCAAAGGTGTTGTGGTTACTTTGATTCAGGCTATCTTGCTGGTAATTGCCGTAACTTACATGTTCCTGGGTAGCGTACGTTCTACTTTGATCCCGGTTGTTGCGATCCCTGTATCGCTTATCGGTACATTCGCTATCATGCTGGCGGCAGGCTTTACGATCAACACCGTGACCTTGTTTGGTTTGATACTGGCCATCGGTATCGTGGTGGATGATGCGATTCTGGTTATCGAGCAGGTCGATACCAACATGAAGCGCGATCCAAGCCTGACTCCGGCAAAAGCGACGCTGATTGCGATGAAGGAAGTAACTGGTCCGATTGTGACCTCAACACTGGTACTTCTTGCGGTATTTGTTCCAGTTGCCATGCTGCCAGGTATAACCGGTATTATGTATCGTCAGTTCGCACTAACGATCTGTATTTCGGTAATCATTTCATCTATCAACGCATTGACGCTTTCACCAGCACTTTGTTCTCTGGTTCTTAAGCAAGGTGGCGGTAACACAGCACGTTGGTTCGAAGTCTTCAACCGTGGCCTTGAAAAGGTAACTTTGAAGTACGGTGCCATAGCTGGCTTCATGGTTCGAAAAGTTGCACTGCTAGTGACTTTCTTCGTACTTGCAGTTGGCGCGGTAACCTTCCTGTCGAAAACAACGTCTACGGCGTTTGTACCGACGGAAGATAAGGGTATCTTGCTGGTAAATGTTCAGTTACCTGACTCGGCTTCTCTGTCTCGTACCGAAGAAACCACCGAAAAACTTCAGGAAATCCTAGCTGACGAACCAGGTATTGAAGGTATTACTGTTGCAAATGGTTATGCATTCATGACAGGTGCTGCAGCTTCAAACGGTGCGTCTCTGTTCATTAAGTTGAAAGATTGGGATGAACGAAATGCAATGGAAGGGGATCACTCATCTTTTGCAATCTCGAACCGTGTGAATGGCCGAGCAGCTATGGAGCTTCCTGAAGCGATTGTGTTTGCGATGGGTGCTCCGGCGGTACCGGGTATGGGTGCGGCTGATGGTTTCGAGTTTGTGCTTGAAGATACATTGGGCCGAAGCCGAACAGATCTTGCCAATGTTATGGGTGAAATGATCCAGGCTGCCAACCAGCAACCTGAGATCCAATTTACCTTCAGTACATTCCGTGCAAACGTACCTCACTACTATATTGATGTTGACCGTGTTAAAGCCAAGCAACTGGGTATTCCGCTAACGGAAATCTTCCAGACGCTACAGGGTAACCTTGGCTCAATGTATGTGAATGACTTTACCTTATATGGTAAGAACTTCCGTGTAACAGTACAGGCAGACAGTGATTACCGTGATGGTCTAGATGCACTTCAGCGTTTCCACGTACGTTCATCTTCGGGTGAGATGATCCCGCTAAGTACCATTACTTCGGTCGAGCAAGTGTTCGAACCAGATGTTGCATGGCGTTACAACATGTACCGTTCAGCGGTTATCCAGGGCAGCCCAGCTCCGGGTTACTCGAGTGGTGATGCTATCGCAGCGATGGAACGTGTTGCGGCAGAAATTCTTCCTCAGGGCTACCAGTACGAATGGACGGGTATGGCTTACCAGGAAGTTAAAGCGGGTAACCAAGCAATCTATGCTTTCGCACTAGCACTTGTGTTTATTTACCTGTTCATGGTGGCTCAGTACGAGAGTTGGAGTATTCCTTTAGCGATCATCTTGGTGGTACCTGTGGCGACCTTGGGTTCATTCTTGGCGCTGGCACTGACAGGAACGCCGTTGAACTTGTATGCTCAGATCGGTTTGGTTCTCTTGATTGCACTTGCAGCTAAGAACGCCATCCTGATTGTTGAGTTCGCTAAGATTGAGCGCGAAGAGAAAGAGCTGGATATCGAACAAGCTGCGGTACGTGGTGGTAAGCTGCGTTTCCGTGCGGTTAACATGACCTCTTGGTCGTTTATCTTAGGTATTCTGCCACTGATCTTTGCCAATGGTGCGGGTCACATCAGCCAGAACTCTTTGGGTATTTCCCTAACCGGTGGTCTGCTATGTGTGTTGCTGGCAGGTACCTTCCTGATCCCTGGCTTCTTCGCACTGGTACAGCGTCGCCGTGAGAAATTCCATGGTGGCTCAACCAAACTGATCCCACTTGATGATGAGTAACTTGGAAGTGTAATCCTAAGTAATTACATAAATAAAAAGCTCCCTAGGTAGGGAGCTTTTTTTATTCCGTCTTAATCGGTTACTGCTAGAAATCTATTTTACTTTACGACGCAGCAAGGCGAGGGCAGCCAAACTAATCAAGCCTGACAGAGGCAAGCTACCACCACCTGAGCCGCCAGAGTTAGAGCCAGTTTTACTCTGTGGGTCACTCACTTTCTCAAATGGATCAACACTGAAGGTAGGGGTGGTTTGTGAACCGAGATCTAAGCCTGTTCTCAATTCAATCCAATCATAATATGAGGCGAGCTCAGTATATAGGCCGTTTTGTTGAGCATCAGAGTTACCAGCCTCTTTTTCATGGCAGTATGGACCATTGCTTGTTACACCAATTACACGTAAACCAAAATCACTATCATTGATTTTAGTAGGGTTTTGCCAAACAAGCGGGCCACCTGAGTCACCACGACAGACATCTTTTTTAATATCTGGTGTGTTGCTGTCTGCACATACAAAATGAGATTGGCTGCTAAGAGGATATTGACCATAATCACATTGACTCATCGGTATACCGCCTAGTTTGACTACCATCAATTCATCCGGTTGGTCAAAATCAGGCTCCATATAACCCCAGCCAGAAGCAATTAAATTTGCTTTCGAATATCCACTAGCATTCCAAGTGTTAGCGAATTGGCTATTAGCAGTCTCTTGTTCTGCCTGAGTGGCAATTTTGATAGGCTTAGCGACTTCTAGCATTGATCTATCAACTTTCAACAAAGCGATATCGTGGTCTAAATCAAAAACACCGTTGTAGCCATAATGCTTGGTCTTTTCTGTGATCGTAAATTTATACTTTGCATCAATATCATCGGCTGTGTGAGCTTTGTTTTTGATTACATTAGACCCTACTATCAAGGTGTTACTCATTTCAGGAATAATACAGTGCGCAGCGGTTACTGCCCAAAATTCGCTAATTACAACAGCACCACAGCCTGATGTGATATAAGTTCCATCATTGAGTTGTGGTTCCGTGAGAAAAGCGGCTTGCCAAGGCAAAAGTAGGTCATCAGCTAACTTACTGGCTTCCTCGCCATTAAGTATTTTGGTGCTGATCTGTAGTTCTTCGGCAAAAGTTGGTGCTGTGAATGCAACGGCTAAGGCTAGCGCAACTGGGGTGAATTGATTCTTCATAAGATCCTTTTATTTTTCTTTTTAAGCTTAGTTAATGAGTTACTATCAAGTGATGAGTAGCGATGAACCATTACTCAACATGCTTTCAGTGATTTAATGTACATTGTTTTTATGAGGGGTATGTTAAATACTTTTCCTTGTTATTCCAAACAAAAAATCGCTTTGTGTGATATTGGTTTTTGGTTTTATATATTTAATCAATGGATTGGGGCAGTTAGAGGAGAATATTGATCTAATGCAAACCCTTGTCATCTACTGTTCGTGATCAATGGTGTAGCACGTTATACTGCAGTCTGATATTGAGTAATAACAAAGAGTTGCAGTTTATGACTTACAAGCACGTTATTGGCTTTGGGGTGGCGGGAAATTTTGCTGGCCACCTAGAGCAAGCTGGTGAAGACAAAGATTTTTTAGCGGTTGAAGTTAAAGAAGCGGTTCAGCCAAAAGCTATATTTCCATTTTATGTCCCATCAGACAAAGCTGGGTTCCTATCGACTTACCCGTTATCTTCTGATGCCATTATTCCACCTAATGATGCTGATAATCTGCAAATTGAACCTGAAGTCGCGCTGATTTGTGATATCGAATACCAAGACAACAAAGTTGTTGCGATCAAGCCACAGGCTTTTGCTGCCTATAATGACTGCTCAATCCGCAAACCTAATGCGAAGAAGATCAGCGAGAAGAAAAATTGGGGACCGAATACCAAAGGGATTTCATCTCAAGTGATTTCGGTTGATAACCTAAGTGAAGGTGGCAAACTGGATAATTTCCGTATCGCGAGTTTTCACAAGCGTGGCGAAACGATTTCGCGTTACGGTGAAGACAGCCCTGTTGTTGGTTATAGCTATTTCCACGAAAAGCTGCTGAAATGGATTGTTGATCGCATGAATAATCAGCAAGATGTTGGTCCGACGGAGAACATTGCAGACTACCTTGCTGGAGCGGATTACCCGTCACAAGCTGTCATCAGCATTGGTGCAACACGATACACCGAATTTGGTGAGACCACTTTCTTGAAGCCGGGTGATGTCAGCATGGTTGTTGTCTATGACGGGACGGTCTACAACCCTGAAGAGATCACGGCGATGGCGGAAACCCAGACTTTCAAAGAGCAGGGCATCTCTGCTCTGATTCAATCTGTTGCTTAGATTATCAAGAATCTATTAACAAGAAAAAGCACTGTAAAAACAGTGCTTTTTTACTATATAGGTTACAGGGTGACGTGATAGGGTAGTTGGTTGCTGTGACTAGAGTCGCCAGAATACTTCTAAAGAGCCGTTTGAATTTGAGCGATGTTTAGCTTCTTTAAATTCGGCAGTATTAGTTGCAAAACTTAGACTAAGGCCCCATCTAGTCTGATAGAAAACCCCGCCGATGACGGCTGTTGCCTGCCAGTGTTCAACTTTGGTATTGGGTACTTCACTAGGGCGATCCCCATCAATGGTTATATCGTTGAATCGGTAGCGACCTTCTATGCCGGTGAACAGGAAGTAGCCGGATGAGCTGGAAGATAGCACACCAATATCAACGAAATTGCCAGGAGAGAAGCCTGTTGTTCCAAAGTTACCCGCCAGATCTTTACCCCAGCGAGCCACACCCCCAACGGCCAACTCACTTTGGTAGTTACCGACGTTTATTCGGCCCACGCCACTTAAATCGTAATCATCTAGCCAAAAAGCCTGTTTGCGCGTAAGTAGTCGGTGCCCTTGATAGCCGAGGTTGAAGACTAGCGAATTTTCAATCTGATAATCCCAGCCCATAGGCTCATCAGACCCAACTATGTCATGAATGAATTTCTGACCTTGTTCGGCAAATGAGTTAGGACCAACAACGCCTAGCATTAAGCTAAACTTGTCGACAAAAGTTGGCGAGAATTGATATGCGCTGGTTTCTAAAAACAATAAGCCTGCGTAAGGGCGTTCATTTTCGGGTGGTTCAACCGACTCAATGTCTTCCGGTGTCCACATTTGCTGGCCGAGGGTTAAGCTCCAGCCTTGTTTAGTACCATCTTCAAATGGCAAGTAGCGACTTAACTGACGGATAGGTGTTGGGGCTGCTACTGCTAGGTCTGATGTGTAGGGAGAATTGTATTCAAGGAAAACACCGTTGGTGTAATTTTGGTCGGTACCAACTATCCCATCATTGTCCATGGAAAAGGAAAAGCTGCCTGAGTTATATGCCCATACATTGGGAGCGAGGGCAGAAAGGCAAGCGAAAAAAACAGGTGAAAATTGTTTCATTGATAATCCTTTGGTACAACAGCAGGAAGACTATACAAAGTGGATGTGAACAGCGCATTTTTTAGTTTTGTATAAAGCGTTACATGCCAATAGGCGCTTTATGTATGTGCTCATCCAATTATTTACTCATGATATCGAAAGGAAGAGATTTTTCGCTAGCGATTTTAAATATTAAGCGTAAATCTTTGTGAATAAGAAACTAGTTAAGGATTAATATGTCAGTGCTCACAATCACATCGCCACTTGTCTCCGTTTCATGGTTAGATCAACACTTGTCAAATCCGCAGTTGGTTGTTCTTGATGCGTCATGGTTCTTACCTGGCTCAGAGAGAAATGGAGAAAAGGAGTGGCAGGAAAAACGTATTCCTGGTGCGCGTTACTTTGATTTCGATAATAAAGTTGCCCATCCCGATGCTTCTTTTCCTCACATGCTACCTGATGCTGAGCACTTCTCCAGAGAGGTAGAAGCTCTTGGGATCTCAAATGATACCAAGGTTGTGGTCTACGATAGCCAAGGGGTTTTTTCTGCCCCGAGAGTGTGGTGGATGTTTCGAGCGATGGGGCATGATCAAGTCGCCGTGTTGGATGGAGGCTTGCCTGCGTGGGAGCTTGCAGGTCATGAGTTAGAAAGCGATGCGCCACAGCCTTTTGAGCAAGGAAATTTTAAATCTGTATACCAAGCACAGTGGGTTATTGACGGCGATACTTTGGTGCAAAGCCTCAACAAGCCCAGTATTCAAGTTCTTGATGCACGAGCGGCTGCGCGCTTTTATGGTACACAACCAGAGCCAAGACAAGGGGTAAGGAGTGGACATATGCCAAGTGCCAAAAGCTTACCTTTTGGACAGCTGCTCCAAGATGGACACTTCTTGCCCAGCGAACAATTACAGCAGCGTTTTGATGCCGTGAGTGACAATGATCAGCAGTTAATCTTTAGCTGCGGCTCCGGGGTAACGGCTTGTATTCTTGCCTTAGCGGCTGAGCTAGCAGGGCGAAAGCAGTTAACCGTATATGATGGTTCATGGACGGAGTGGGGTTCAACCTATAAATACCCAGTGGTTTAATAAAAGAAAAATGGCACAGTTTTTATGGACTGTGCCTGATGTCAGAAAATTTGATGAGATTAAAGATTAATCCAGAACAGACACGTAGCCACGTTGCTCAATCAAATCCTGGCCGGATGCCGAGGTGACATAATCAACAAACGCCTTTGCACTGTCTTTGATTTTTCTTTCTTTATATAGCATCAAGAAAGGTCGGGAAATTTGGTATTTACCAGACTCTAGGTTATCTAGCGTTGGAGAAACGCCTTCAAAATCGAGAGCTTTGATAGAGGAATCAACTGACCCCAGTGATACATAACCAAGGGCGTGCTTATTGCGTGATACCAGGCTTTTTACCGTGCCATTGGTGTTAACAACAAGTACTTGCGGGTTAATATCAGATACCGTTTGTCCTTCGATTTGCTGGGTCAGCCCCATAAAATCTTCAAAGGAAAAACGTGAGCCGGATGCATTTTCACGGCTTACCACTGCGATTTTTAAATCAGGTCCACCGACTTCCTTCCAGTTGGTGATATCACCGTGGTAGATTTTTTCAACTTGCTCCTTGGTCAAGTTGGCTACCGGGTTATCTTTGTGGACGACAAGTGCAATACCATCATGAGCGATCGTCACTGTAACAATATCAGGGTTGATTTCCTCGGTTTTCAAGTATCGAGAACTCATACCCAAGTCAGCGACATTTTGTTTTACAGCCGTGATGCCTGCCGATGAGCCAATACCTTGAACTTCGATATGGGTATCTTTTTGTTCATTACTATATGTTTCTGCAAGCACTTCAACGATGTGGCTGGCTGAGGTCGAGCCTGTCACCGTAACAGTTTCATTGGCATGTACTGAAAAAGCCAAACTGGTAAGCAGGGCGCAAAGCGTGGTTCTGGTAAGCATTTTAATCTCCAAATAACACCAGAAAAGGTTGGCGCTCATCTTATTACGGCTTTATGACACTAATGTGAAAATTATGCATGTTAATAGAGTGGCTTAACGACAAAATTAGACGTAAGTTGCTCGTTTACCTTGTTTTTCTTGGTACATCGCTCGGTCAGCTTTAGCTAGGATAGAGTCTGGATCACTGAGGTTACCCGGGTAGTAGGGGGACAGGCCAACACTGATATCAATACTAAATTGTTGTCGAGCTGAAGCTGACGCATCATATAGGCTGTTTATCCAAGACTGACATAGCTCGGGGTTATCAGAAGGAAGTAACACAACAAACTCATCACCGCCGATACGATAAATATGGCTGCCTTCAGGCGCAGTTTCATTGAGATAACTTGCTATTTGAATGAGTAGCTCATCGCCACATTGATGGTTGAAGTTGTCGTTGACTTGTTTGAAGTTGTCCAAGTCAATATATGCGAGCATGCCTCGTTGTACATTGATAGCCATTTCGTCGAAACGGCGAAATAGGGCACGGCGATTATTAAGCCCAGTAAGATCATCTTCTAATACCAGTCGACTGAGGTTTTTTTCTAATGTTTGAGAGACTTCAACTTGATGATGAAGTTTTGAAATCAAAGTGCGGTGAATATCTAGCATTTTGATAAAACAAAAACAGATTAAAAATACGCCTATATGGAGGAATATATCGTCACTGGTATCAATTAACCAATGGTCATTAAATTCGGGAATCTCATCAAGAAGATCGGCTGTTACCCCAATGGCATACGTACCAAGGGCTAACTTCATCCACCCCCTCATCTCGGGTTCCATATCTTCACGGAGTAACATGATGATAAGAACCAAAGTTAGAATCGAAACCACGATATCAAGTTTACCGCTTGAAGGGACAAGGGCGGATAACAATATCCCGATACATACAATGATGGCCATACGGGTTGGTAATTTAGAGAGCGTGCTCATGATGGGTAATTCATTAGCTATATCGTGCAGTAGGTTTTATCTTTGCAAAGTCAGCACATAGCCACAAAAGGTTTTCTGTTTTGAGAATGAAAATTTAATTCAGGTCAGCTCTTCTATGACATCGAAGTATTGCTTGAGTTGTTTTTGACCCCTTTGTAGGCCGGGTGAGTCAGTGAGCGAAGCTGTTAAATATACCAAGCGTATAACCAGTGCTAGAAAGAAATAAATACTCACCTTGCATTAAAATATCTGCGAATATTTTGGGGAAAAGTGGTGTAAATACACGTTGTTTGAATTTCTATGCGCTTTATCATGTTTTTGTCTCATAACTACACCTCATTATGTTAAGCCTGTCCCATTTATGAAAACAAAGATTGACCTCTGGTGGCGGGTTGAACTCTTTGATATATAAAGACTGTAACAAAATATTTCAGTTTACAATATTGTAACATTTAGTGGTTTGTGTCTATCCTCATAATAAGTACGAAAGTACAGGGATATGACAACTTAAGAGGTCGGAAATATGCTGACAATGGCGAAAAGAGCGCAGCCAAATAAAGCGCTAGTTTCTGAAAGGATTCAGAAATTAATTAAAGCGTTATCTAATGGCGTCTATGAGCGAGAAGAAACAATTAAATTATGTCTTCTTGCTGCGCTTGCTGGTGAGAGCGTGTTTCTACTTGGTCCTCCTGGTATTGCAAAAAGTTTAATCGCAAAGCGTTTGATTCAAGCGTTCGACAACAGCCAGTTTTTTGATTACTTAATGACCCGTTTTTCTACACCTGAAGAGGTGTTCGGTCCACTTTCTATTCAGGAACTCAAAGATAACGGAAAATACGTACGCCTAGTGGATGGCTACCTACCAACTGCGCAAGTCGTTTTCCTTGATGAAATCTGGAAAGCGGGCCCGGCAATTCTTAATACGCTACTTACCGTGGTCAATGAGCGTACCTTCAAAAACGGTCAAGACGTACTACCTGTGCCAATGCGACTGCTAGTTACCGCCTCCAACGAACTGCCTGAAGAAGATAGCGGCTTAGAGGCATTGTACGACCGGATGTTGGTAAGGGTGTTTGTTAACCGTATTCAGGAAAAACAAAACTTTAAAGCCATGCTAATGGGCGAAGGTCCAAGTATCCAAGAGCTTGAACCGGGCTTAGCGATCACTGATGAAGAATACGACGATTGGCAGACCCATATTGAAGATATCAAACTGTCTGAGGATATCTTCGAGAAAATTTATCAACTGAAGACCATGATTGAGCAGCGAGCTGAAGGTGTTGAACACATTGACGAGCATGAAAGTGAGCTCTATATCTCTGACCGCCGTTGGAAAAAATCAGTTAGGCTGCTGAAGGCGAGTGCTTTCTATAATGGCCGTGATGCCATCAACCCGTTAGATTTGTTGCTGTTACAAGATTGTATGTGGCATAGCCCAGAGTCTCGTAATGTGATCCGAGATATCGTCAGTGATTTTGCAATAGAAAAAGCATTCAATCAGGAGTCGGCCCAGATCAGTGCGACTGATGCGCAAACCATTATTGATGATGTAAATTCAGAAGTTGCGAGTGAATTGGCGGTCAACTTAAGTCGTGAAACCATGATGCGTAAGGAGTGGTTTAAATGTGATTTGAGCGGTGCGAAGCGTTATACCGTCAATCACAATTCACGCATGATCAAGCTTGTTATGTTGCAACAAAACCCATCGGTATCTGAACAGGAAAATGGTGATAGCCGCTGGGTATATGTTGACGGTGATGACTTCGAGAAAAAGATCAAAACTGGTCAATGTGATATCTATGGATTTGTAAATAAAAATGCCCATCTATGCCGCCTTCAGTTTGAAGTGGATGCCCAGCAGCGTTTGGTGATCAAAGATATTGCTAACCGCGCTGTACTGGTTGGTATTGCAGGTGAGAATGGCATTACTCAGGAGCAACAGGCCCATTGGGTAGCAATGGCGGAAAAAGCATCAGTCAAAGTGATGGATGCTGAGCATAATCTGAAAGTGTCCCGCAGTAGCTTCCATGGCGCACTACCACATAACTTTATCGACCCTCAATTACCCGAGCGGATTGAGCAGAGTTTATCGCAAGCAACGGATTCAGTGCATGACCTGAAAATAACGGTTGATAAAAATGTATTCCGTATCAGTCATCTGACTGAGTATTTTGCTTAGCGGGAGAGTAGTTTATGCCGGTTTCTGAAGGTATAAATTTGGCGTTGATGCTATCTGAGTCCGGCATCATCGACAATGCAGTACAAGAATTGATGTTACAGCAACAGATCATTGTTGCGGCAGAATCGAACCCTGGTATTAAGTCTGCGATGAAAAAGCAGATCATGAAATGGCGAGGGCAAGTTCAAAAACGAATGACCAATGTGAGTGTTGAGGAACGCTTTCATCAGGAAATAGAACTTTATCAACAGGCTTGTCAGTGGGAATCAGACCACTTTTTGAATCACATTGATGAGGTGGTAAAACAACTAGAAGGCCATTCGGCGTTCTACTTCAAAGCCAAAACGTTACTGGAGCGGGAGCATCAGAAGCACAATCCGATGTTCCAAAGCTATTTTTGTAGTCAGTGGCATAAGTATCTGACGTTGGCACTGACTGAAGCTCAGCAAATTGAGCTTGAGCAACATAAAGAACAGTTACTTGCTGATTTATATCAGCGTATTGAAACCATGCAACACATGGAGGAAGTCACTGAGGCTGGCGATCCAACCAAAGCAGGGCGCTTGTGGGATATGGCCAAGGCTAAGCTGACAAAAACCGATGTCAGCACGCTAAAAAGCATGGCGCATTTCTTGAAGAAAAATAGTGGCCTGAAAGAAATTGCGGAAAAGCTTGGGCGGATGGCAAATGAAGTCGATGACCCGAACAAGGAGCGGGTACGCTCTGAAGATTTGAAAATGGTCGAAGAGCAAAGCGATAACGTCACCGACGATATTGTGGGTATTCATGAAAGTGATGATTTATCGAAACTGTTGCCTAACGAAGCGATGTTTTTGGCTTACCCAGAATTAGAAGTTGTTTTTTATAAACACCTTGTCGATAAGCGTTTGCTTAATTACAAGGTACAGGGTGCACAGCGTAAGCTGCGCCGAGTAAAAGCCTACAAGCGACAAACCAAGCAGGTTGAGCAGGAAAAAGGGCCATTCATTGTTTGTATCGATGCTTCTGGTTCGATGAATGGTTTTCCTGAGCAATGTGCAAAGGCGTTAGCTTATGGTTTGATGCAAATAGCCCTTGCTGAAGACAGAGATTGCTATGTCATTATGTTCTCGACTCAGCAAATCACTTATGAGCTGACCAAGCAAGATGGTTTGAGTGAGGTATTAAACTTCCTTTCTTATTCATTCCATGGTGGTACAGATCTTGGGCCGGTGCTTGATCAGTCCATAGAGCTGATGTTGAGCGAGAAATATAAAAATGCTGACTTGATCGTTCTGTCAGATTTTATTGCGCCTTCTCAGCCTGATGAAATGATGAAGCGCATTGCAAAACTTAAAGAAAGTAAAAACCGTTTTCACGCAGTTAATTTGTCGAAATACGGTAACCCGGAATTGATGACGATTTTTGATCATTGCTGGTCTTATCATCCATCAAAATTTGGGCGCCTTTTTAAGTGGAAATAAACCACATTTGGCAGAATTAACTACACTCTCTTAGTTGTCTTGGCTTTTGGCGCTCAAATGAGCGCCCTTTTTTTATTTGTCGGCAAAGTATTTGTTGAGGGTCTGGCGCCATTCTGGGCTATTACGGATCTTTAGTAATGCGCGGTTTAATTTTTCCCTGTGAGGACTGTTATTCTCGATGACCAGACCGTAATTTTGTTTTTCAAATTGATACGGTAATACCGATAAGCTTTTATATCTTCCATCTTCTTTCGCTTTTTTGATGAGGTATTTTAAAACAGCATCATCGGCAACGATCGCTTCTACATCACCATTATTAAGCGCTTCTAATAAGTCATTGGTTGACTCATAACTACGATGAACAATGCTATGGCTAGTTAAAAACAGAGAGGAAGTAGACTTAGCTTTAGCGCCCACCGATAGGTTAGCCAGATCATTAGGGCCTTTGATATCGCTACTTATTAAACCGAGGGTAAATGTACTGGCAAGAATGGCAGTGATACTAGCAATGAAAAACGTTGTGAAGACCGCTAACAGAACAGTTAAGACTCTGCCTGTTAGGGTTTTAAACTCGTAATAGTTAAAAGGGCCTTTTGTTATAAAAAGAAGCCCCAGAATGAATCCTTCAACCATTTGGGCGAATTTCGAACGCATAGAATACAGTTTGTCATTCACTCTGTGTTCCAGTAGGTAATAAATACCGCCGACAAAGCCTGCAGCAACGAACGCAATCGCTAGCACAAACCATAGCTTGGTATTGGTGAAAATATTTTTAATTGAAGACAGGTAACCCTGCTGTTTGACCGCGATGGCGAGATGGGTCTCGTAGAAAGAGTGGGAGAAATCGAGCACTTCTTCGCGTTCAGGGGTAATGGATATACAAGACACGCCTATGTTAAGTATATTGTCACTGACTTGCTCTAGTAGTTCACCAAGCTCATGGTGGCTGTAGTTGTAGTCAACGCCGAGCTCGAGGGCAATCTGCTGCCAAAGATAAATACTCAACCCTTCAGGAGGTTGGGATTCACTCTCGATAACAAAGGGGGGACAGTGATATGTGCCCACGTTAACCGTGGAATTGCTGGCTGCAATAGAGGGGAGTGAAAATGATATGAGAGAACTGAAAAATAGCCATACACATAACATAGAGTGATGCACTGTTCGCATAGGGTGATCTCACTTGGTAGAGGGCGTTGTTATTGTTCTTTAGTTAATTATAAACATCATGAAATTTTCACAAGCCTGTCATCCGAGACAACTAGCAAACTGCTCCTAGAGACTCTGTCTGCTGTCAATATTGCTTTCCATTTTATTCGCCACTGCAGCAAAGTTGGTTAGTCAATGAAGTCAATGAGCTATGCTTATTAACAAATTGGTTAATACCTTGATGGACAGCAATGGTTGGCTGGAACAAGAGGAATCTTAACGTTTGGTCAGTCATGGCGAGGAGGGTGTATGAAAGTGTTGGCTGTTTTAGCTGCACTCAGCATCTGGTTTTTCAGTCAGCCTTTACTGGCACAAAATGTTTGGGTGATTGAAATATCCGGAGGGATAGGGCCAGCAACCAGTGATTATGTATCACGTGAAATCGAACAAGCGCACAAGGAACAAGCAAGTTTTATCGTACTGAAAGTCGATACTCCCGGAGGTTTGGATACCTCGATGCGAGATATTATTCGAGCAATAACGACATCACCATTGCCTGTCGCCACTTGGGTAGGCCCTGCTGGGGCAAGAGCCGCCAGCGCGGGGACCTATATACTTCTTGCAAGCCATGTTGCAGCTATGGCACCAGGGACTAATTTAGGTGCAGCAACCCCTGTATCTATAACCGCTCCAGGGGGAAAGGATGATGATTCTGGTGGCAACAACCCGTTTGCGCCTAGAAAAGATCAAGAGCCCAAAGACTCCAGTGATGAAAGCGATGATGATGCTGCCGATGATGGCTCTGATGGTGAAAAGGTGACAGCGAAAACGGCGATGGAGAAAAAAGTCATCAATGATGCCAGGGCTTATATACGTGGTCTGGCTAAACTTCATGGTCGAAATGAAGAGTGGGCAGAAACAGCGGTGACCGAGGCGGCAAGTATTGATGCTGAGAAAGCTCTGGAACTCAATGTCATAGACTTTCTTGCTTCTGACTTAGACGGCCTTATCAGCCAGTCTAATGGCCGTACTGTCATTATCAACGGGCTGGAAGCGAAAATTGAACTTTCAGATGTTGCCTATATTGAGAGAGAGCAGGATTGGCGATTTAAATTATTGTCAGTGATAACCAATCCCAATGTTGCATACATCTTAATGCTGATTGGTATCTATGGCCTGCTGTTGGAGTTCTACAACCCTGGTGTTGGTTTACCGGGCGTGTTGGGCGGCATTTGCCTATTGTTAGCCATGTACTCCCTGCAGATGCTTCCCGTGAGTTACGCAGGGTTAGGGTTACTGCTGCTCGGAATCGCGCTTATGGTTGCTGAGGCATTCAGTCCTAGCTTCGGGATCCTAGGGCTGGGCGGGATCGTCGCTTTTGCACTGGGGTCGGTGATGCTGATGGATACCGAAACACCAGGATACCAAATAGCAATTCCTCTAATTGTCGGTCTGACCGTCGTTTCAGGCGTATTTACCTTTGTCATCCTGAGTTTGTTACTTAAAGCAAGGCGTAAACCTGTTACCACAGGTATGGAAGCCCTTTTAGGACAAGAAGCGGTTGTAGTGAGTGGTTTCCCTGGCAGTGGTCGGGTGCTGGTGGAAGGGGAGATTTGGCAGGCTAATTGTGATGTTGCTCTGAGTAAGGGTGACCGGGTAACTGTTGTTGAGATTAACGGTCTCTGTTTGGAAGTAAACCAACGAACGAAATAAATCTAATGTGCATGGAATAACCTTTTTATAAGGATCAATCATATGATCACATATTCATTAGCAACAATAATTGTACTGGTGTTTGTACTTATTGTGAGCATGTTCAAGGTGCTACGAGAGTACGAGCGTGCGGTTGTCTTCTTACTAGGCCGTTTCTACCAAGTAAAGGGGCCAGGTCTGATCATTATCATCCCAATTATCCAGCAAATGGTGCGTGTTGACCTGCGAACCATTGTATTGGATGTACCTACGCAAGATTTGATCACCCGAGATAACGTATCGGTGAAAGTCAACGCTGTGGTCTACTTTCGAGTAGTTGACCCGAAGATGGCCATTAACAATGTCGAGAACTACCTCGAAGCCACCAGCCAACTATCCCAAACCACGTTGCGTTCGGTATTGGGCCAGCATGAACTCGATGAACTATTGTCTGCCCGAGAGGAATTGAACAGAGATCTGCAGGGGATCTTAGATCAGCATACTGACAACTGGGGGATCAAAGTGGCTAATGTAGAGATCAAGCATGTTGATCTGGATGACAGTATGGTGCGTGCACTTGCCCGCCAAGCAGAGGCTGAACGTTCTCGCCGGGCCAAAGTGATACACGCAACTGGTGAGCTTGAGGCATCAGCTAAATTGCGAGAAGCAGCTGAAGTGCTTAACCAGTCGCCCAATGCTGTGCAATTGCGCTATATGCAAACACTCACTGAAATATCAAACG
This sequence comes from Photobacterium sp. AWH4_225, assembly GCF_056158405.1. Classification (NCBI taxonomy): domain Bacteria; kingdom Pseudomonadati; phylum Pseudomonadota; class Gammaproteobacteria; order Vibrionales; family Vibrionaceae; genus Photobacterium; species Photobacterium sp. AWH4_225. The sequence goes on from NZ_JBSWTF010000004.1 coordinate 2,498,171, forward strand.
ACAGGACGACGACAATTGTCTTCCCAATGCCAATTGATTTAGTCGAGAAGTTAACTGACGTTATGGCAACGGTGAAGTCTAAAGACGAATAGTTCCTGTAGTATTTTGGTCTTGTGGTTATTTGACCATATTGCCCCTCACCATTGAATTAATGATGAGGGGCGATGTATGTTACGAGCGCTGAAGCATAAAGGTTTGATATTCCAAATCATCAAATTGGCTATCTAGCATGATAAGGCCTGTGATGGTTGTCACCAGCATAGTGACTGCAAAACCGTAACCGTAGAATGTTGGTCCTAGGTCGATACTGATATAGGCCAAAACAAGGTTTCCGACCGCCATCAATAATGTTAAGAATAGGGCTGAATAGCGCTTGTCGAGATAATACATGACGTTAAGGATGGCCATGACCAACACTTGTAGACTGACGCCGACCAAGTCGACATAGAGTAAATGTAAGTAGGCAAGGTCTATGTTCAGAAAATTTAGTATATCTTCTGCCCAAAGAATCAAAAGTGCCAACGTTAGACCCTGTACTTTGAATATTTCATAGATACTTTGCTGGCAGGCAAGCACCATTTTATCTTTCAGTAGATAAATAGAGTCCAGCGTTGCGCCTTCACGAACGGCGTCATAAAACTTCAGACAAGCTTCTGCAAAGTCGGTTTCCATCCTGAGCATAAATACGGCCATGCCTGGCACAATAGCCAAGTAGGCGATAAAGATGGGTAGGTCATAAATATAAGATGCCCGGAAAACGTCGATGACCTGATGCGAGGTCTCATCACGGAACCAGAAAACAAATTTATCTAGCCACACACCAAGGTTATAAAGAAAACCACAGATAATCAGGGAATAGAAGGTTTTCTTATGATTCAAAAATTCAAATGAAATTAATTGGTTAGCAGGGAAGTCACGGATGACGTGGAACAGAAAAGCGAAGGTTAGGATAGCTTGGCACAAGCAAAAGATCATCATCAGGCCAAGTAGTCCGAAGGGCGGTAAATAAATGCTCATTAGAACCATTAATCCATAACAGAACATCATAGTGAAAAAGATTCGATAGTACTCTTTCATGCCGCTTAGGAAAATGATGATTAGCCATTGATTGCAGAGCAAAATAAATGACGTAAAAATAGTCAATTTTTCTACGGGAGTAATGGTGTCACAGATTGCGAGGATGGCCCCACCAACTACTGCAGCAATCATGCTTGTGACCAACATAGAGCCTAATAAGTTAGGGACAATGCGATGATCTTGCTCTGCAAATAATAAGTCAGAGATAAATCGGGTAAGCAGTAGTTGAAATAGGCCACTGATGATTAATGAGCCAGCCATCATATAGGTGACAATGACCAAAAATTGTACGATAACATAGGTCGGAAAAACGACTCCAACACTGATAATACCAATGGTCAGTAAAGCCAGAATTGATAACACCCAAGGTCCAGAGCTGATCAATCCCGCCAACCCATAGGCTTCCAGCATTGATAGCAGCGAGTTTTTCTTTAGAATTTTCCTTAATTCAAATCCGATGCCGGCCACTGATTGCCTCCTTGTATAAACTACGGTAAGCCCCGTACATCATAGGTTCGTCGTAGTAACGTTTGACCCTAATACGGCCTACATCACCCGCTTCAAGCCATTTTTCCCTATTGCTCAGAACTTTAACAATGGCTTGTGCGCCTTCAGCAGGGCTTGCGATGGGAATGATCTCACCTGCTGAGCCTATTTCTGCATCTTCGCCGGCTGAACCGTCTATGATTTCGCGGCAAGCGCCAACTTCAGTTGCAATGCAGGGAATACCGGCGGCCATGGCTTCGAGTAACACTAATGGCTGAGCTTCACTGATGGAAGTCAGCATCATGACACCAAGCTCAGGCATAATCTCCGCAACGTTCTTGCTACCAAGCATTTTAACGTTATCTTTTAAGCCCAAACTTTCAATGAGTAGCTCGCACTCCCGGACATAATCTTGATCCTCTTCGGTTGGTCCAATGATCCAGCCTTCAAGTGTGGGAAGGGTTTCTATAGCGCCACGTATAGTACGTATGAAGGTTTTAATGTCTTTGATGGGAACAACACGACCTACTAAACCGACAACCATTGGAGGGCTATCAGGACGGCGTTGGTAAGCTTCTTCGAAACGCTGGGTATTTATACCGTTTACAATTACGCGAGTCTTATCTGTCGGCGCGCCATCGGTATGTTGTCGTTGTCTGTTACCTTCAAATAATGCCACTATATGGTCGGCTTGGTGATAGGCTGATAAACCTAACTGTTCAAAGAACTGAATCCAGGTTTTACGGGTTGTATCCACCCCTTTATGCATTGATATGTCAATGACACTATGGTTGTCTTTGATCCATGTGGCCTGCGATAAGTCAATTTTTCTTTCTTTGGTGTAGATGCCATGTTCGGTCAAAATAAAAGGGGCTTGCGTTTTCTCTCGGCTCATGGCTCCTAAAAAACCTGCATAGCCAGTAGACACACTGTGAAATAGCTTTGCCTTAGGGAGGTTCTGCGACACTTTTGATAACACGAAAAGGGGTTGGTAAATATTTCGGTAAGTCCAAAAGTAATCGACAAAAGATTGCCTTGGGGCAGATTCTAAATATCTTTCGGTGAGTACTTCCCATGAGGCTCTACTGTATAGAAAGTCAGAAAGTGATAGCTTGCCATTTGTATCCAGAAACTCCGAAACTTCAGCGAGCAGATCACCAGGTATTGGCTCACCTTTCTTTTCAAAGTAAGAGAGAAAACGACTCCATATATTAAACAGCTTACTTTTCCCTGAGCGAGCGGAAGGTTTTACATGACCTTGATTGGATAGCAAATAATGCACCTCAAAACCGACGACGTTATCGGGAAATTCATATGCAGGCTGGTCATAAAAATCAGGGTGACCACCTAGAAAAATTAAATGGAATCGGTATTCAGGTAAACCACAGATAATCTGGTGGACCCAGCTTGAAACACCTCCGCGTACATAGGGGTAAGTCCCTTCTAGCAGAAGGCAAACATCGACTTCATCGTCGCTAGTCTTGGTTTTCTGCTTTTGCCAAGTCATCCCCAGTACTCCTTAATTTGACTGAGTTTGTTTCCTTTCTGTTCTGGGAAATAGCTTATGTACTCTTTTGCTGTTTTGTAATCACCTGATATGTAAGCAGCCTCTGCAAGATAGGGAGCAACTTGTTTTATTAACAGGCCACCATCCATTGCAGCTTTTAGAGCCGGAAGGGCATCGGCAGGACGTTTTTGCTGAAGCATAACACGGCCGAGGAGCAGATTCGCTGATGCGGTTATCTTGATACTGATTGATTGGTTGAGGTAGTTTTCTGCCTGTTCCAAATAGTGGCTACGTAAAATACCTTCAGCGATGCCTAGGTAGCAAAGCTCCCAATACTGCTGGGCAATATCGTAGGCTTTTTCAGCTGAAGGTTTATGCTCAAATTGCTTTTTCGAGAGCGAGATTGACTCATTAATTTGCGTTTCGATGTTTTCCAAAGAGGCGTAAGCAAGTAACCGAACATCATCGGTTAAATCTTTCAAAGCCAGTTGTAGAAGGGGGACTGCATGTTGTCGAGGCAAGTGCCTGATAGCATTAACGGCCATTTGTCTTCGTTCGGGATCTTGGTTATGCAGCAAGATTTCTCGCAGCGCTCCAGAACCAAATTGGGTGCCAATGATTTCCCCTGGACTTTGCGGTAGCTCACTCTTTTCACATTCTTGCCAAGTGATATTTGATTTATGCCTTGGTAAGTAGAGGGCTATCAGTAAGGAAAAACTGGTTCCAATCATCCCTGCGACGGGTAGTAACAAATTGAAGACAAATAAGAACGTAAAAGAGCCTGTAACCGGAGTCTTGTATTTTTTCGGTAAAATTAGCCAGCATAAACCAGCGAAACTCAAGCAGGCCAATGCATGGGCGGTTACAAATGCCAGCCACATTGCAGTTGTCATTGGTTGGGTAACAATGATGTACAGCCCAGAGCTCTCAAAGGCTATGGTCTGAAGAAATAACCATGTCTTCATCGTATGCTCCAAGCTCATCCATTAGTTTTCTGATTTCAGGTCTATCCGTTGACATAGAAAGCGGCCCAATAATGTCGATGTCGTTAATTTCCTCACCGAGTTGGTCTTTGAGTAACTCTTGCAACCTGACGATATATTGTTGGGCATCGTATGCTGTTGTCAGTGGAAGTAATACCGCCAGTGCGGCATTACCTTGCTTAGTCCTGCATGACCAATAAACATCGGCACCCCGGCGATAACTAATTGTATTATCCAACTCTTGATGGTGTCTGCCAGCACTGTCGACACAGACCACAACCGAGCTGTCAGCACCGTAGTGACGTTTGTTATAGCTAGCACGCTTGAGATAATTCATAAACAAATCATTTTGGTGCGGCTGCAAGATTGGCGTAATGATTTCATCACTGAGAAGATCCGCGGCGTAGTTAGCGACAAGAGAAAGTAAGGCCACGTTTGCAGGGGTAAGCATGAAGAATTTTGCATTCTCAGCAATGATAGCGGCTTGAAGCGTTCCGCGTGTGTCCATTAAAGGAATACAAAGCTGATATCGTGATTGATGCACTTGGTTGGCTTCGAGCTTGGCAGGGGACAGTAGCTTTTTGGTGGCTAGCATATCTTCCAACATGGCATCGTTTTCGATTAAACGGTGGTGATCACCGAGTGTGGCTGCAGCTTGCGTGTCAATTTTGCCATTGGTGACTTTATAGATCCCTGCGACTTCAAGACCGCCAATGTCAGCCATGAGGTGAAGGTAGGGCTGGCCTAAGTACTCCAATCGGTGCTCAGCATGTTTTGCCGCTATTTTGTGCAACGTACTGATACTTGATCTCAAGCTGACGGTTTGTCCGGCAGTACGTTGCTCCAGCTGGTCGTGCGACACTTTGAGTAAGTGGTAATTCTGGGTAAAGCTATCAAGCTTTTGTGTCATGTACTGATGGTCAAGGATGTGCTTTTGGTTAATGTTATGCCAGTAATCATGAAACTCACCGGCGATCATCGCTACCATTATCGTCCCGATAGCCAGTGAAAGTGGGTAATAATCCAACATACCCGACGCATTCATAATGGTTGCGAGTCCAGCGGTTGTGAACAATGCACAAATAAAACCTTTAGCAAAGCCGTAACGCAACGCTATGAGTAGCGGGCCAAAGAGAGGCCAGAAAAAGTTTTGCTCGGTAGACGTTGGGGTCAGGGAGTCGGACTCTACCCATACGTAAATTGAGAGAATCGCTATGATGAGGGTTTCGAGCCATACATAGCCACTTCTTGAAAAACCGAGAAAAGCTTTGTTGTTGGTTTTCTTATCCATATAAAACAACCATCGTTTGTAAACAGACTAAACCAGTTAAAGACTAGTCATCTTTTGCAGCAACATTCAGGCCACTGAGCAACTCTTCAATCACTATATGCCCAGTACCACTGACGCTTTCACGGCCCCAGCCGCCACGACTTCCTGATGCTTGCCAGTATGTTATTCCGCTCTTGGCCGATTTTACTTCTAGCGTAATGCCAACGGCGGGCTCACCGTCAAGGCCGCTTTTATAATGCCATTCCTCAACAGAGCCAGTGATCACATAGTCGACAGGTTGTGTGGCAAGCCAGGCTTGTGCTTGTTTCTGTTTGGCGGAATCGTCGAGAATACTTTGCAAGTCATTGACAGCAGATGGAGGGTATTTCACTGCAATGATACCTTTTGCAAAGAGCTGACTACTTAAAATTTGTTCTGCTTTCTCTGCGGCTAGCGGGGTACTTGAGTGATTATACATCGGCATAATTGCCCAGCTGCTATCAGCAGGAAATTGATTACTGTCTGTCACCTGGTAGCTACTACAAGCACTCAGTGTTAAGAGGCTGGCTAGGGTAAGTATCTTTTTCATCATAGTCATCCTTGTTAAATTCGATTTAGGTTAAAAGCCATAGTAATAGCCTATTGATACTTTTAATGACTCATCACCATTTCTGTCTTGGCTCTGCCAGTCTGTACTTAAATAGAGTTCGTCATTGCCGAAGATGCGCCAACCTAAGCCCGCGCTTAAGGTGACATCGATTTGCGAGCTTGAAAAGTTATAGCCCAGCGAACTGTCGAACCAATATCTAGGGGAAGGCACCGTTGCGCCGGGCTGGCCCGGCTCGCCATGCCAAACGCGTTGGCCGATACCAATACGTTGGTATTTGTCTTCGATAAAATCACCGCTGGTAAGTGGTGTGCTTTCATTGTTCCAGCGGTTGATGCCTGTTAATGGATCATCACTGAGATTCACACTTTGCATGGTGACATCGGCGTATACCTGCCAAGCTGGGTCGGCAAAGAAAAACTGCTCTGCAAAACGCAAGTTTAAGTCCCATCCCTGGCCAATTTCATCATCAAAACGGGTAGATAGGTCGTGTAGGTTAAATTGGAAGGCGATGGACTCCCTTGCCGTTGGTTGGTACGCAAGGTTAAAACCAAGCAAGTTGTCTTGGCCTGCAATATTCAGCAACTGACTGGCTTCGATGTGGCTATTAAGGCCAAACCGGAACCCAAGGCGCAAATAATCATCGACAGCAAATTGGTACTCACCATTTAAGCCGAGTCGTTGATCACCGATGCCATCGGCAAGATCAACCCCCAAGGCCCAGTAACTTTCGCTCATTTGATGTTGATATCGACCGCGCAAACGGAACTCATTGTCAATGTCGGTATTGGCTAATTGATCCGGTGAGCCTGCACGTTGGTGGTCAATGCCCAAGCGCCAGTTGCCGTGATAATGTGGTGAGTAATAATCTAAGCTCGAACGGTCGACATCCCAGTGAGTAATTTGGGTTTGTTGAGCCCGAACGCTATGTGTCTTCGTAGGATGTTGCAGTACATGTATACGACGTAACTGGTTTTCTGCAGTTTTATCAGCCATCTTGCCAACATTGGCTTGGCCTTGTTGCCAGGCTTCTTGGTGTTTACCAATAAACTGCAAGGCGACGTTTTCATCGGCTTTAGGCAAGTTTACTGAGCGCGACAATATCTCTTCAACCGCAACGCGATCCTTTTTCTGCAGTGCCAATGACAGCTGCTGCCATTCGGGTATTTTATAGTGTCCAAAGGCAGTTCTTTGCTGCCAGAATAGTATTTTTTCACCGTGGCTATGGGCAAGATAATTACCAAATAACTCACTAATGTTTGAGTCCGTCGGGTTAGACAAGGCGTTTTCTTCAATGAGTTGTGAAGCTACACGTTCACTAATAAACATCTCAACAAGTGAGCGATAGCTAATATCGCCATCAGGTAATGCGAGTAATTCATCAGTTTTACTTTTGAGTAAGTAGCGACGCAGTTGGAACGCTTTTTCACCACTACCTTGCTGTTCAAGCAACTGTGCATAGTTCAGTAACACAGAAGGCTCAGCAGAGGCGTCATTAAGCAGTATTTGCCTATACCAAGCATCAGCATCGTGGTTGAAGCCAAGTTGTTGGCTGGCGCTGGCAAAGGCTAGCCAGAGATCTCGCTCAGCTGCCAAGGCGTGTTTGTATTGTAGATAAATTTGCTCAAGGGTTTCAGTATCACCTTCACTGAGAGCAAACCATATTAGATTGCCTACTGCCGATGTATTGAGTGGGTCTAACTGTAATACGGCCAAATAGAGCTGCTTAGCTTGTTCAGGATCACCTTGCCATTCTGCCAACACCGCTTGATAGGTTAGCAATTCAATATTCTGATTGAGAGAAGAGTTTTGCTTACCAAGGCTTATAAGCTCGGACAAAAGAGCCTCATCTTTTATTTCAACAGCGTGTCTTAAAGCAGCAAGAAGTAACTCTGGATTCTGTGTTTTATCATATAGTGCAAGCAACTGATCGAGGTTTTTATCATTTAGCGGAGACATAACATTGATGAAACGGTAGGTATCAATGTTGGTGCTGGCCCGCGCTGCCAGCTCTGTTTGTGAGGCAACAGAGATTACACGGTTGTTGGTCTCCCATGCCAGTGAAGAGACTGCTTCGAGATAATCATCATCAGCTTGCTGCCAGCCTGTCGGGTTGATTAGGGTATTCAGTGCCAGCTTAGGTTGATTTAACATGATATGAGCATTAGCAATTCGCTCAGCTTCAACGAAGTTAAGCGAGCGTCTTTGCTGAAGGCGGTTACCATACCTGATCACTGATTGATGATCACTACGGTAACTGTACAAGCGGGTAGTGTGGCTCAGTAAGTCTGCGTCATATGGCCGTTTTGCAAGTAAGGCGAGCAGACTTCGGAAAGCTGCAGTGGTACCTTCGCCTTTTTCGAGCGCATTCAGCCAAGCACTATATTCAGCCGGGTTAATGAGATTATGAGCAGCGAGTTGTTTGAATAAACGCCCTTCATTAAGGATATCACCGAGCGCTCTGGACTCATCAATACCCGCGCGAATGTGCTTAGCACTAGGGCTTAATGAAACTAGTTTTAAGCTAACCGATTGAGCTTTAGAGATTTCCCCTTGCCAGCGGTATATCTGATGAAGCAATACAAAATGGTTTTGATTGGGTGATAACTCGATTGCTGCTAATAAGAGCTCTTCTGCCAGTTCTAGCTCCCCCAAAGCGATAGCTGTATGCGCAGTTTGTGCATACAGCTCAGATGTTGGTGTGATGGTCAGTAAATGGCGTGAGAGCGATAAGGCGATATCAAGATTACCGATTTGCTTGGCGTGGTTTACTCCAGCCGTCAAAAAGTCTGGGTTGTTATAAAGTTCGCCTCTGTAGCTGGTAAGGAAATCCCTGCTGAGTTGCGACTGGCCACTGATTAGCATTAAGTCGAATAACTTTTGTGCATGAGCAAGATCTTCAAATTCACGAAATGCATCCAGACTTACTTTTAGTGAGCTGTCATAGTCTTCACTTTGTAAGGCAAGTGAAACCAACTCGTCGTATGAAGTCTCACCACTTTGCTGGTGGGGGTATAGGTAACTGAAACCTTTGTCTGGCATCGACAGAGAGATAGCCGTATCAGCAAATTTCCTTGCCAGCTCAGCTTCAGGAACGTAATCAATTTTATCTAACAGGGCCAATAGATCATCATTAGCTTGTTTTTTCAGTTCAGGGTTGTCTTGATAAGTTTGCTCTAGAAGCAGACTAAGGTAGCGGCCAATTGCTCCCCAGTCATCTTTACCTTCTGTTGTTTTGAGGATATTTTCAAGCAGTAAGGTGGCATCTTCCAGTTGCCCCGTAGCGGCATAGTTATCAACGATCTGTTTGATAATGGCGCGGTTTTTAGGATCGTCATTATAGAGCTGCTCTAGAAATGCCAATGACACTTCAGGTGAAGATGAACGGGCGATAAGCTGGATAAGCATGGATTTCGACGGCGCAACAAGCCACAACGCCCATAATGAGGTTGCGGTTAACACCACAAGGGTGAATTTGTTGATGAGTCTTATCCTTGGCTTATTCTTATCTTTTGCCATCGCTTATTGTTTTTTCCTTATCCCTTGTCCTAAAGCATTTGGCACTTCAGGGTGCCTTGCAGTAAGCCTTTCTGTGAACTTGATAATTCGATATTTCCCTTTCCACGGCTTTTGGTGGTTAATTTGACCCCACTAAGGCTTTGACAATTTTTAGCCCCTCTAACGACCATCTTCAGCGGCATGTGAGACAATACAGACCAGTCAATTGTATTTTTTGTTACATCCCACGTTACCAGTTTGCCGTTACTGCTTTTGAGTTGTAGCTCATTTTCTGGTGTATTCGCCGTACTAAAACGGGTCTTGGGCTGCTTCAGGATCATAAACTTGCCATCTGGGCCAGTATTCCAACCAGCAAATTGACTTCCTCTTGGGTAGCCCAATGGCTCAGGTAGACGAACACTAGCAATACCAGTACTGGTTACCTGCCATTGCCCATCAAGCGTTCGCGCAATGCCAGTTTCATAGAGTGCGCTGGCTCTTGTTGCATATTCACTCAAATAAAGCGGTGTCGCTTCTTGGTTTAAGGCCCAGTCATAGACTTTCTTCAGGCCATTAAGAGAGGCTGGGTAGGCTCCTGAATACATATGGTAGTAGATGCTTATACTTTTTAAGCGACGAGGAGAGCCTAAAATTTCAAATGTCTCAACAGCGCGACTGTAGCCATCATGATGTTCAGTCCAAAGGTTGGTGTAGAGATTTTCATTGAGGACTGGCGCATAAACCTGTATTGCACTTGGGTACCAAACTATGGTGGGAGAAACTTGAGTAAAGTTATTATTGCCCCGAACGACATAGGTATTTCCACCATTAACGTTAAGGACATTAGCTTGTTCAGCAATAGCCAGGATTTCCTCTGTTGGATCCGCGCGGCCAGACCACAATATGAGCTCTGCTTTTTTTCCTTTTGGTGCTAGCTCTCTATTGATGTAGTTGATCGACCCTAAAATCTCGTTGTAGTAATCCACGGTATAGTTTGGGATTGGAAGGTTATCGCCATACTGCTTGGTTTGGATATTGGCGGAAAAATCCCAGAAAAATGGGTGGCTAAAGGTATGGGAAGCAATTTCTATGTTTGGTAGACGAAAAATGTCGCGTGCAATGGCTTCCAGTTTGTCACTTTGGTCAGGGTACAAACCGCGTTTGCCAACTTCGCCTTCAATCACTGAAACGGTTTGGGGGATGTCGTATTTTTTAAAGACATAGTCATTGAGCACCTCAGCCGTATAGGGTTTGCCAGGGAACCATGCTTTGGAAGGGAAGCCATCACCGTCGACGTGACTGGTCAATATACGTAGGCCAGATTCGGTGGTTGCATCAGCGGCAGGAATAGGTGGTAAAGGGAACAGCTCATTGATCAACCGGAATGGGTCAATGATCCATGTTTCGCTGCCATTGGCGAGGCTCATCACCGGGAAGGGAGATAAAGCCGCGCCTCCCCAAGGTGCTTTGAACAAAACGGCTGTTGACTCACCCTTGTTATTCCCAAAAGAAATTTCACTGCTCACACCAATTTGTGCTGGTTGCCAAATAGTGTGTTTTTCAAACTGGCTGAAAGATGCTGGATAGAATTGTTTCGTCCAGCTTTGGCCTTGTTGTTGAGTGATATTGCCAGTAAGTTCACCTTTGCTAGCGATGCCTAGTTTGGACAGTAGAGTTTGATTAGTTGGTAGTGTATTGAGAAATAAAACTGGGCGTTTACCCACTAGAGAATTGATCCAGGTTTGAAGTAGGGGCACCTGTCGATAACTTGCTTCTTCTAACCAGAAAAAGAAACCAGCATATCGGCTAATATCGATATTGTTGAAATTGGTTGTGCGTACATCCACGCATTCTGGGACATAACCATAATATTCAATGGGCATCGACATCATTCGGTGACACTGTGACGTTACCATGCGGCCAAATTGACTGTCATAGAAACCGAGCACACGTTTTGCAATAGGTTCTATCGTACTGATACCGAACTCATAGAGTAGCCCGTCACTGATATATGGGGTATAGCCTTCATCAAGCAAGCGTTTGGCGGCTCGTTTTTGGGCTTCACGGTTGCTGGCTGGCAGATAATCGATGACAATCGCCTCAATGCCCGCTTTTTTTACTTCTTCAAGCTTACCTGTTAGCCACTCTCGATCTGATGCTGGCACGAGCTGATAACTATCCGATACTGGGTCATAGCTGTTGTACATCGATTCGGCGGCTAAGGCGTAAGGCTTGAAAGATAGTTGGTCCATGACTTCAAAGCCGCGGTTGAAAATAAGTAATGGCTTTTTCGGTAGGGCATTTAATCCTTCAAGGATCTGACTAAGTGCTGCTTGTTGTTTCTTGGCTTCTGCGGGAGATTTTGCAAATAAGGTATAGCTATCGAGCGTATCGAGAAAAATCCCGTCAAAACCGCGCTTAGTAAGCATTACTGCTTGCTCGATAAGGTAGGTTTGCCATTCTTCTGTCGATAAATCCATTACATGGCTAGACCAGTTAGGATTGATAAGCGGAGATAGTCCTTGGAGCTTTTCTGGTAGTTGTTTGCCATCATACTCACCAATACTGAGATAGGCGAATATCAAAGAATCGGCCTTTTGCAGGGTAGATATTTGTTTATCTGTGATTAGGGCTGGGGTTACAACGACACGGTCGTAATTAATCAACTCCCTTATAGAATCTATATTGTTGTAGTAAAAAGCGACTGATTGACTAGCTTGAACCTTACACAGCGGCAGGAATAATAATAGTAAAATGAGTAATGTGCGTTTGATGACATCCATGTGCAACCTCGTCCTTTAGTCGCTCAGTCCTTAATAGCATTGTTAATGCTTCATATGTAATAGTAAAGTTAAGATTATGAAAATGTACAATTTTATGTAAGATTGTCACGAAATTTTTCTGAATCAAGTGGCATATTGAAATTATTAGCTGCTTGTTAGGCTGATTTTTAACCAAAGTTAATCCTTCGGCGGTTCTAAAGCGCTACAGTTTCAAGTAGGATACTTTTCTTTTTGGCCTTAGGCCGAGCAAAACTCCAAATAGAAAGCGATATGTCACAAAAACATAAGCAGAAAGCGCCGAGTAAGGGGCTGCATCCACGAAACCCTCACCGAGCCCGTTATGATTTTGACAAGCTGATCAAAAGCTGTTCGGAATTGTCGCCATTTGTTGAAAAGAACCCTTATGGTGATTTGTCGGTTAACTTCAGTGACCCGTCTGCCGTTAAAATGCTCAATCGCGCGTTGCTTAGTCACTTTTACTCGGTTTCCTATTGGGATATTCCGGCTGGTTTCCTTTGCCCGCCTATCCCTGGCAGGGCTGATTATCTGCACTATATTGCTGATTTATTAGCTGATTCCAACGGTGGCAAGATCCCTAAAGGAAAGGCTATTAAAGGGCTTGATATCGGAACTGGCGCCAATTGCGTCTACCCAATTATTGGTCACCGAGTCTATGGCTGGCAATTTGTCGCTGCTGATGTAGATCCTATCTCTGTAAAATCAGCCAAGTTCATCGTTGATTCTAATCCTACCTTGAAAGGTGGGATCCAGTGCCGTTTGCAGCAAAACCCAGATCATATTTTTACCGGTATGATCAACGACAATGATCTGTTTGATTTCACTCTATGTAATCCGCCATTCCATACCTCGCTCGAGGAAGCTATGGCAGGCAGTGCGCGCAAAGTGAAGAACCTAAAAGCCAATTCTGAAAAGAAAGGTGGGCATAAGAAAGCCGGGCTAAAAAAAGAAAGTCACCATAAAGGTTCTAAGCAGGAAGTTCAGTCTCATGCCATGAGTAGCAAAAAGCCAGTATTAAACTTCGGTGGGCAAAAGGCAGAGTTGTGGTGTCCGGGAGGAGAAGCGGCCTTTATCAAGCGAATGATCAACCAAAGTACTGAGAAGGCCAATCAATGCTTTTGGTTTACTACCTTGGTATCGAAAAAAGACAATCTGTCTTTAATCTATAAGCAGCTGAAAAAGGTTGGGGCAGTTGAAGTCAAAACCATAGATATGGCGCAGGGGCAGAAACTAACACGTTTTGTTGCTTGGACATTTCTGTCAAAAGAACAACAAGCGCTGTGGCGCAAGACTCGCTGGATTTAATAACCGAATTTGGATAGACAGCGCTCCCGATACAAATAGTACCTATTGGATATATGGACAGTCAGAGCGCTGTATCTAATTACATGTTGGGGTAGTTAGGACCGCCACCGCCTTCTGGTGGAACCCAGGTAATATTCTGTGAAGGGTCTTTAATATCACAGGTTTTGCAATGGACACAGTTGGCAGCATTGATCTGAAAAGCAGGCTTTCCTTCTTTTTCAATGATTTCATATACCCCTGCAGGACAATACCTTTGGCTAGGCTCATCAAAGCGTTCCAGGTGCAAGTTTATAGGAATAGCACTGTCTGTTAGAAGCAAATGACAGGGCTGATTTTCCTCATGTTGGGTACCTGACAGGAACACCGATGAGGGTTTATCAAAGCTCAGCTGACCATCAGGCTTTGGGTACTCAATAGGCTGGTGGTCGCTAATAGGTTCAAGACACTCATGATCGGGTTTATCGTCTTTAAGTGACCACTTGAAGGATTTCCTAAACCATTTTTGCTCGATAGAAGCTAGCGTCCCACCAATTAACGTTCCAAAGCGGTGGATCTCCGCGCCAAAGTTACGCGATTCATGCAGCTCTTCAAATAACCAAGAATCACTAAAAACCTTGTCATACCCTGGTGCGGTTTGATGTAAGCCCTGTTCTAATTCATGAAAGACGGCTTCGGCCGCAAGCATGCCTGACTTCATACCGGTGTGACTGCCTTTAATTTTTGCCATGTTTAACGTGCCTGCATCGCAACCTACCAACACTCCTCCGGGAAACTGTTGCCTTGGAAGTGATGAAAGGCCGCCTTTGGTAATGGCTCTTGCACCATAGGCAATACGCTGACCTCCTACCAAATGTTGGCTGAATAAGGGGTGATGCTTGAGCTGCTGGAACTCATCAAAAGGGCTTAGATACGGGTTGTGATAGTTAAGATCGACAATTAACCCAACAGCGACTTGGTTGTTTTCCAAATGATACAAAAAACTGCCGCCATTGGTGCCGGTTTGACTCAATGGCCAGCCAACGCCATGAATCACATGTCCGGGTTTGTGGTGTTCCGGAGGAATTTCCCACAGTTCCTTGAGGCCAAGGGCGTAATGCTGAGGTTGTTTACCATGGTCGAGATGAAACTGATCTATCAGTTGTTTTCCTAAGTGGCCGCGTGAGCCTTCGGCAAAAATGGTATATTTTGCATGCAGCTCAATGCCAGGCTCAAAAGCGGTTTTCTGTTCCCCGTGCTTATCCCGTCCCATGTCTTTGGTGATGACACCTGCGACCATGCCTTGGTTGTTATAGAGAATTTCATTGGCGGGGAAGCCGGGGAAGATTTCGACACCAAGCGCTTCAGCTTGCTGTCCCAGCCAGCGGCAGAGGTTACCGAGACTAATGACGAAATTGCCAATGTTCTGAAGCGTTTCCGGTACCAGGGGTTCAGCAACAGTAATGTAGTTGAACTCATTTGTTAGGTAGCAGAATTTATCATCAGACACTGCGGTGTGCAGTGGTGCTTCCATTCGCTCCCAGTCAGGGAAGAGTTCATCCAGTGCCTTGTGTTCAAATAGTGCTCCTGAAAGGATATGGCTGCCGACTTCGGCACCTTTCTCTATGACACAAACCGATAAAGACACATCATTCTCATTAGCCAGTTGCTTCAGCCGACAGGCGGCAGATAGTCCGGCAGGGCCAGCACCAACAATCACAACATCAAACGACATGCTTTCTCTTTGCTGCTCTGAACTCATGCTTCAATCCCTTACTGAACTGCGCTTGGTTAAAATATAGTCCAGTTGACGTAAACGTAAACTCAACTAGGCTCAAAGAATAAATCATTTGCAAGGTTTAACAGCCTTGGTTTGATAAGGAAGTGCCTGTGAAAGTGTATGTTGCGATCAAGCGTGTTATTGATCCTTACGTAAAGGTAAGGGTGAAAAATGATGGCTCTGGCGTGGAAACCGCCAATGTGAAAATGTCGATGAACCCTTTCTGTGAAATCGCCGTGGAAGAAGCGATCCGTCTTCGAGAAGCCGGTCATGCTGATGAGGTTGTTGTCATCTCTGCAGGAGATGTTAATTGCCAAGAGCAGTTGAGAACGGCCTTAGCACTAGGAGCGGATAGGGCAATTCATATAGAGTGTGATGCTGTCATTGAACCTTTGTCTGTAGCAAAGCTGCTTGCAGCAGTAGCAAAAAGAGATCAGCCAGATTTGCTTATTTTAGGTAAGCAATCCATTGATACTGATAACAATCAGGTCGCTCAAATGCTGTCCGCTTTGCTTGGTTATCCTCAAGGTACTTTTGCATCTGACATCGATATTTCAAGTGACAATGTCACAGATGGCGGTCAACGCGCACTTAATGTCACCCGTGAGGTTGATGGTGGGTTGGAAACACTCCAGCTCGTTATTCCTGCGGTGTTGAGTACAGATCTTCGTCTCAATGAACCTCGCTATGCGTCTTTGCCAAATATAATGAAAGCCAAGAAAAAGCCTTTGGATATCATCACCCCTGACGACTTGGGTGTGACTATCGATAACCATCAGGACATTCTTGAGGTGATGGCACCAGCACAACGCTCTGGCGGGCTGAAAGTAAACTCGGTCTCAGAGCTTGTCGATAAACTCAAAAACAGTGCGAAGGTGATCTGATGACAGTACTTGTAATTGCAGAGCATGATAATCAGCGCCTGTCAGGGGAAACGCTCAAAGCAGTTGGGGCGGCATTTTCATTGCATTTACCCATTGATGTTTTGGTGATGGGTTACCAGTGTCAAAAGGTCGCTGATGAAGTATCGCGTATCGATGGGATCAACCGAGTTTTGATGGCGGATAATTCCATTTACCAGTATCAACTGGCTGAAAACAGTGCCATGTTGATAACGGAACTTTCAGCTGAACATAGCCATATCATTGCACCAGCCACGACGTTCGGTAAGAACCTGCTGCCGCGGGTGGCTGCTTTACTCGATGTCGGGATGCTGTCTGATGTCGTAGCGATCGAGAGTGCTGATACTGTGGTAAGACCCATATATGCGGGGAATGCATTAGCACGGGTACGCTCAAAAGACAGTAAGATTTTGATGACGACACGTGGGTCGGCGTTTGAGGCGGCTCAAATGTCAGATAGCCAGGCGGAGCAAAAGTCACTCGACATCTCTATCGCCAATGTGTTGAGTGAATTTGTGGAGCGACAGGCTTCTGAGAGTGAAAGGCCAGAGCTAACCGCTGCACGCGTTGTCGTCTCGGGAGGCAGGGCTCTTGGAAGTAAAGAGAACTTTGCTTTGATTGAAAAGCTTGCCGACAAACTCGGTGGTGCTGTCGGTGCTTCAAGGGCAGCTGTTGATGCAGGATTCATCTCCAATGATTATCAAGTCGGTCAAACCGGCAAGATAGTTGCCCCTGAATTATACATTGCCGTGGGTATTTCTGGCGCGATCCAACACCTTGCCGGAATGAAAGATGCCAAGGTCATTGTGGCAATCAACAGCGACCCTGAAGCGCCTATATTTGAGATCGCAGACTATGGCTTGGTCGGTGATTTATTTGAAATCCTGCCTGAGCTTATCGACTCGGTGTAAACACGCTGTACCGATTTGCTTAATCTATAATTTTCCAGCCGTGCAGCTCAGCCATATGGGTTAGCGCGGCCCAATCTTTCTTCTCTTCTTGCACCATCCAGTCAATAAATCGAGTGACGGTGTCACCTTTGCTAACGGTTTGATAGTAATACTGCCAGGTACTGTTAGTGACGATGGTGGCCTCGGTAGGCAGCTTTAAATACCCTTGTTGAAGTTCATGAACAACCAACATCAAGTCAGTAATGGTGACCCCTTGCCCGGCAAAGCAGGATGTTAATGCCATATCCAATGTATTGAAGGTCAATCCATTTTTGTTGATTTGATCAGTCCGGTCATTACGGGTAAGCCATTCGCGCCAATCACACTGGTCAGACGTTGGGTGCAGGCGCGGATAGTCGGCTATCAATTCATCAACAGATATTGGCTCTTCGGTTTTGGTCAATAACTCGGAGTAGACAGGGGCGAGATATTCTTTTCTGAAGAAATTGGGCATATTGGCGCTTTTGCCGATTTCAGGCACATTATATATCGCAATATCACAGTCATCCTCCTCTAACTGCAACAGTTCATTGCTGTGGCCCATGCTTGATGACAAGACAATATTGACATCAGGATTGAGTGATTTAAAGGAATGCAAACGTGGGATCAGCCAGCGTACGGCGAAGCTCATGGCAACTTGTACTCGTAATGTTCCGGTTTCCTTGGCCTTCAACTGGCGTATGGTTTGGTTTAGCTCGCTGTATTGACGGGTGAGCAATAAAGCAATCTCTTTCCCTTGAGCAGAAAGTTCCAATGCTCGGTGGTGGCGGATGAACAACGCAAAACCAAGTTGTTCTTCTAACTGTCTGATTTGGCGACTTACTGCACTTTGCGTTACGTTTAATTCTTCTGCTGCCAGTGTGAAGCTAAGATACCTTGCCGACGCTTCAAACACTCTAAGTCCATTCAAAGAAGACGGCAGTAAATTGTGTCTTTTTTTCATTGTCAGCCTCGTGGGCAAAGGAAAATGTTTTCAATAACACTCTTGCATGAGTTTTATGAATGCTAAGGTACTATAAATGTCGTTTGAAACACAAATCGGGAAAATTTACATTAGTGATATCTCTGCAGTTTGATGGCTGTATCGCACTTTTAGCTTACTTTTTCTTGCTTGAAACTTTGTTAGTAGGCCGCCTTTTCTGCCATCTCTGAGATCCCTGTCTGTTTTGCAATGCTTTAGTGTTTCGTGGTGAATAATGAAAAAATTAATCAGCCTGGCAGTGCCGCTAATTATTTCTCAGCTGGTTGCTCAATTATTGGTTTTTACCGATGTGTGGATGATGGCCCAACTTAGTATCCTCGCCATAGCTGGCGGCGGTCTTGGTGCGGCAGTCTACTCAATTGTCTTCACCGTGGCGGGTAGTACCGTAGGTTGTGTCGCTAACTTAATTGCAATTGCATATGGCAAAAGGTTGAAAGACACCCAGAAAGGTGATGCCGAAGTCAGCATCTCACTCAAGAGTGGCCTATTGCTTTCGGTTATTCTGACAGTGACCCTGTTACCGATTTTCTTTTGGATGGATGGTTTGCTGCTCAAAGCAAACCAAGACCCAGAAACAGTCGTGCTGGCAGTCGATTATTTGGATGCGTTGAAGTGGGCAATGCTGCCAACGCTAGTATTACTGGTATTACGTAGCTTGGTCAGTGCATTCGGTGATACCCGTTCTGTGATGGTGATGTCTATTGTCACGGTAATTCTGAATGTACCTTTGAGCTATTTGATGGCCTTCAAGCTAGAAATGGGGTTGGCAGGTCTTGGCTATGGTACCGCATTGGCTGCGTTCATTGTGATGCTGGGCTATGGCTACTGGGTATTCACTCGCAACAAGTACCGCCACTACAATCCGTTTACCAATTGGCATGAGTACCGTTTAGGCATTCTTGTCCCGTTAATGGCCATTGGCGTGCCGATCATGATTGCGACCTTGATGGAGCATGCTCTGTTTTCTACAGCAGCCTTGTTGGCGGGTACCTTAGGCGCGGTGTCATTGGCTATACACCAGATCGCTCTGCAGTGCCTGAACTTATCATGGAACGTCGCATTTGGTTTGTCCCAAGCAGCATCTATTTTGGTCAGTCAGCATGTCGGCCAGCAAGAGCCTGCGATGGTTAAGCGTTATGCCAAACAGGGCTTGTTGCTGGTAACGGTAACCAGTGCTGTATTCGGTGCATTCTTGATTGCAAAGCCAGAGTTTTTGACTTTCGTCTTCAACGTTGAAGGTGATGCGCTAGCAGAAGAGCTGGTTTCAGCTCTGCCAAGTGTGATGATTATGGTCGCGGCTTGCTTTGTTGTAGATGCTTGGCAGTTGGCGGCTATCAGCATTCTGCGTGGTATGAAAGTGGTCAAAGCGCCGACGGTAACAACAGCTATCGGCTACTGGCTTATTGGCTTGCCATCGGCATGGTTACTGATGAATCTGTTTGGATTGGAAGGTGTTTGGGGCGGACTTGCAGTAGGCCTGGCAGCGACTGGTTTGATGCTGCTGTTCATTTTGCTACGTGAACTTCGCAAGCTCGAAGGGCGTTATGCACAAAGCCATGAAGATCACAGCAATGAAGCTCTCAGTACTAAAGAGCATGGCGCTGCGGTGATACCTTCTTAATAGCTGTTATAAAATCGTACGGATACCTTCCGTACGATTTGCTGTGTCGGCGGTCAATGGTTATACTCTTTATGTACGGAAGGTTTCCGTACTAATGGAGGTTAATATGGCAACAGCGCGACTAGACCTGCGTTTAGATGAAGAAATTAAAGCCAAAGCCGAAAAAGCGTCAGCCTTGCTAGGACTGAAGAGTTTGACGGAGTATGTGGTTCGTCTTATGGACGAAGATGCAACTCAGGTGATTGCTCAGCATGAAAGTATCACCGTGGATGGTGATGTGTTTGACCGGTTTGTTGATGCTTGCGATAAGGCCAAAGCGCCGAATAAAGCGTTACTCGATGCAGTAGACTTTGCTGAAGAGAAGGGCTTTAAGTAAGTGAGTTGGTCAAAAGAGTTTATCGAGCTAGATAAAAAACAGCATGATCGTACATCGTTTGACTGTGGAGAGCCGGAGCTAAACAACTTTATTCAGACTCAGGCGGCAAAACATATGCAGGCAGGTATTAGCCGGACCATGGTATTACCTGCCTTACTTCCACTGCCTAATCAAAAGTTACCTATTTGTGCTTTTTACAGCATTGCCCCGAGCTCTATCTGCCGTGATACCTTGCCTGCGGCAATGGCAAAAAAACTGCCCAAGTATCCCATTCCAGTGTTTTTACTTGCCCAATTGGCTGTTCATCATGAGTACCACGGAAATGGCTTAGGGAAAGTCAGCTTGGTAAAAGCCTTGAAGTACCTATGGCAGGTCAATGCCCACATGAGGGCGTATGCTATCGTTGTGGATTGTCTTAGCGCTGAAGCGGAATCCTTCTATACCAAATATGGTTTTGAAGTCCTGTGTGAGCACAATGGCCGGGTGAGGATGTTTATACCGATGAAAACGGTCGGTCAGCTGTTTGAAGGGCGCTGATCGTCCAGAGGCCGCCAAATATCCTGAAAAAGCCGGAATGAAACTTCCGGCTTTTTTGATCATCGCAAACGGAAAACGTCGGTTTGCTGGTCATTTTTTACTTCGGCGAAGCTTCTAATGAAAGGACCTTGTTGGCGAACTGCTTCTGGTAGACGGTCGATCACTGCTTTCGCTTCTTGTTTGGTGGCGAAATCTCCGTAAATCACGGCATACCAGCGTCCACTCTGGCTCTTCTTCCAATTTACCCAAATTGGCTGTTGGCCTTGAATATGATTGATGTAGTTACGAACGTCAGCTTGACGTTCTTCTGTTAAAGCCAGAACCTGAATGGTGAAGCGATCTGGGTTCAGGTGGCCATAGGCTTCTTCTGTTGTCATCTGGCCGATGCACTGGCTGTCAGTGTGTGTATTTTCAGTTGTTGAACAGCCGGCCAATAGAAGCACAGCTAATATTGCAAAAATCTTTTGCATTAAAACTCCTTGGTAAATCCCTGAATTTTATTTTTATAAGCGACAATTTTATCAACAATGATAAGGGGATGTTTGATATTACTCGTTGATAACGGGCTGTTTGCCGAAGATGCCAGCAATACATGCCGAAATTATCACCAATAGCGCCAGGCAGCAGAGCACAAGGCTGCTAGGTTGTTGAAATTGTATATAAAGTGTCTGATTTGCTTGCTCAAACTTCACTTATCCTAAAAGTTGAAACTAAGGTGTGACTATTCTAGCGATTTATTATTATACTGTACATATATACAGTTTGTTGAAGAGCGTTGGAGATGAAGGTATTTCCTTACTTTATCGAAGGTGTGAAGTGTGGTTTTCCATCACCCGCAGATGGCCATCAGGAAGAGCTCGATTTAGAGAGCTATATGATCAGAAACCCGAATGCGACTTTTTTTCTCAGAGCATCGGGTGAGTCAATGGTGGGAGCGGGAATCTATGACGGCGACTTGTTGGTAGTAGACCGAGCAGAGCCTGTGGTTCCGGGTAGAATTGTCATCGCCCGCGTATATGATGAGTTTACCTGCAAACGACTGATGCGTCATGAGGAAGCATGGTGGTTGATTGCCGAAAACCCGAATTTTAAACCCTTTCCTATGCCAGAAGATTCTGAAATCTTCGGCGTAGTAACTCGTAACGTACATAATTTATTGGGTTAAGCAATGGCAGCACTAGATGGATACCGTGATCAGGTATGGGCATTGGTAGATGCTAAAAGCTTTTACTGTGCCTGTGAGCAGCTGTTTGATCCGAAGTTGGTCAATAGGCCATTAGTGGTGTTATCCAATAATGATGGCTGTTGCGTTGCGTTGTCATCAGAGGCCAAAGCACTAGGAATAAAACGTGGTGCACCTTGGTTTAAGATTGAGCGTGAAGCCAGGAAAATGGGTGTCGAGGTAAGAAGCTCAAATTATACCTTGTATGCCGATATGAGTCGTCGCTTCATAGAAGAGTTGCATCGATTCTCGCCACATGTCGAGCAGTATTCCATTGATGAAGCTTTCGTCAGGCTTGATGGCTTCAAGTTAGATGGTCTCACCCAGTTTGGCAAAGAAATCCGAGACACCATTTATTCGCATCTTGGCTTGCCAGTAAGAGTCGGCATAGGTTCAAGCCCGACTCTGGCCAAACTAGGTAACCAGGCAGCTAAACACTATGAGCAACGGGTCCGCGGTGTTATTCAAATTGACTCCGAGCAGCGACGTCGATGGTTGTTAGAAAGATGCACAGTTCAGGATATTTGGGGAGTAGGCGCTAAGACAGCGACTCGTCTGCAAACCAGTGGGATCAGTACGGCATTGCAACTTGCTGAGCAGAATCCAGCCGATATGCGTCGGTTATGGAATGTCGGGTTGGCCCGAACAGCGCTAGAGCTGCAAGGGGTTTCCTGTATCGACCCTGGTGATATTGATGAGAAGCGAAAGCAGATTCTGTCTAGTCGTAGTTTTGGTTCAGATATCAGTGATTTGGACGATTTGAAATCAGCCCTCGCTTTTCATTGCCAGCGAGCGGGGGAAAAGTTGCGGCGTCAACATAGCCAAGCGAATGTCGTGGGTGTATTCCTTCGTACCAACCGGTATAAGGACCTGCCGCAACATAATATCAGTAGTGCTAGGGAGCTGATGTGCCCAAGTCAGGACAGTTATAAGTTTCTTGATATTGCTTTGGAACAACTCGAGTCTATTTTTCGCCCTGGTTACGCCTATCAGAAGATCGGCGTCATTCTGGACGGTTTAACCGACTCAAACAATGATCAGTTCCAATTTGATATGTTTGATACCAGCGCATTAGATGAAATGAAGCGCAGAGATCTAATGGCTATCACCGATCAGATGAATGCCAGATTCAAGAATGGGGTAAAGCCCGCCTCAGTGATTGGCTCAACGAACTGGCACATGCGCCAGGCCTTTCGTTCCAATCGATGGACAACACGCCTCGATGAGCTGCAAGTTGCCAAGTGTTGATGTCATATAACAAATGTGAATGTTATAGAGTGAAAGCGAATTTCTGAATTCAGACAATTAGTTAATAATTATCATCACAAAATCATGAATGATAAGAGGTTAGGATGTTTGTTTGGATAGGGATAGTGAGTAGCATTCTGATCGCCTCATCGTTCACCACCGGGCTTATGAGTGCAGTGTTAGATCTTTCTGCCTTCGTAATTATTTTAAGCTTGGGGATCAAGCGGCTAAATGCAAAGAAAAAAAATAAAAGCCATGTAGCGCAACACCCCAGTGATGAGTTACAACGCAATCAGGTCAACGTTGACTTTAAAGACGAAGTGAAACAAATCAACAGCGTTTCTGGAAGAATGGACATTACACCGTAACGCCGGGTTGTAGTGTCAGTCACGGTAAACCGCTTTTACATTGAAAAACAGCGAATTCAGAGTGAATTCGCTGTTTTGTCATTTGAAGCTCGCTGTTTGATTTAAAAAATCAGGAAGCCCGTAGGTCTCTAGGTTAGTTGGATATAGGCCAATGAGCCGCCACCGATACAAACCCAGAGCAATACCCCGAGTAATAGAGGCTGGATACCTGCCGCTCTTAGCTTTTGGATTGTGATACCTGAGCCGATCAAGAATAGGCAAACAACCAGAACGCGCTTAGACATCGAGAATATAGCAGTGTAGAGCGGTTGGAAATCAGGTAGCAGGTAAGCCACACCGATAGCTAAGCAGTAAAACAAGATGAAAAATGGCACGCCAATTTTCTTACTGTTGCCTTTGAACATTAAAGCACTTAGAAAAGCGATTGGGATAATCCACAGGGCGCGGGCCAGTTTTAATGTTGTTGCTGTCTTCAACGCCTCATCACCATAGGCACCTGCGGCACCTACTACTGATGATGTGTCATGAATAGCAATTGCCGCCCATGTACCGAATGCATGTTGGCTCATCTCTAGAGAATGGCCAATGACCGGAAAGATAAATAAAGCGATAGCATTAAGAACAAACACCGTGGCTAAAGCCAGTGAGGTTTGGTCGTCTTTGGCATTAATTGCAGGAGCAACAGCAGCAATAGCGCTACCGCCACAAATCGCTGTACCTGAGGCGATCAGATGGCCCGTTTTCTGCTCGATACGCAGTAATTTAGTCAGAACATAGCCAAGCAATAGCGTACAGAAGATAGAGGCTACAATGAGGCCTAATCCTTGTTTACTGGCTTCGATGGCTTGATCTAACTGGATTCCAAAACCGAGGCCAATGATGGAATAGGAAAGCAGCTTTTTAGTCAAAGCCGCCAAGTTAAATTGGGATGGCACTAGGCCAAATGTTGCCAAGGTGAAGCCCAGGACAAGTGCTATAGGAGAGCTGACTAAGGGAAACAGACACAGCAGTGCGACTGCAATGAAGATACCATCGGTCTTGGAAAGCTTATTGAAAAAAGAGTGAACTGCAGACATTGGTTTCAATTATGAGTAAATCGTCGCAGGAGTATATGCGCAAAGAGGAGTAAGGATAATTATAATATTTTTATGCCGGGGTTAAGTTTTACTTAACATCTTGTTCGGCGATATTGAACTGAGTCGTATCTTCATACCTACTTTCTGATCCACTTACCCGATGAGTCTTGATAATAATTCCCTGGAGATGTGCGCTCTATTGCTTTCTTATGGGCGATATGCCCAACTTCTTTGACCGTTAGGCCGTGGGAAACAGCTATCTTTTTGAAGGTGTTGGTTCGGCGGTTGTTTACTTCGGAAACCAGACTTCTTACTTGCTGAGAGGGACGAGCAGTAACAGGGGCGATGAGACCCGTGTTGGCTTCACCAACAAGGCCTTGATCCTTGGCTTGCTGAAGGTCGAGAGCAAATGCACTAAAAGCAAGGAAGAAAGATAGGAAGAAGAGCAGAACTCGCGTCATGGCATACTCCCTGCCAACTCAAAAGACATCATCATCATTAAACAGCTCATCGATTTCCTTATCAACTTTAATGCGAATCTCGTGTTCTATTTTGACATTTAAATTAACTTCTATCGGCTTTTCAGAAGCGGTAACTTGTACCGTTGGTGTACAGCCAGATAGTGCTGTAAGTGATAATACCGAAAGCATGGCGATAAAAAATGGTATATAAAACAGCTTAAGTTGGATATCCATTGGTTACAACCTTTTGTGGACCTCATACCCATCTGCCTTAGTTAAGAGACAGGGTGACAGGCGCGTCCAGCCATTTGATTTTTTAAATTCAAGCGCAAAAATGCTACTTATCCACACCAATCTGCTTTAAGAACATATTTTCCAGCTTTGATGCATTTATCATGTTCAACGTTTTTAGTAGAGCTGGAATGTTTTCTTCTATGCTGAGGTTCAGATTAATCGGGCGACCGGATAAAACATCTGGGTTGCGCCCCTTAAACTGTGATCTGGCACTCAGTTGTCCTTCTTTAGAATAGTCTAGATTAACCTTGAGCGAGTGGTAGTTATAATTTTTGAGAATTTTGCTCACAACTAACAAGCTATTCTCACCAGCGGCTTCTACGTTCTGATCGATGGCTGATCCTTCTTTGTATTTTAGGATCCCGCCAGGGTAACGCGCATGAAGCTTGCCTGCTTTAATCACTGGGGCGCTTTGTTCTAATCCAAAAGGCAGCACGCCATCAACGATGCCGGTCATCTCTATATCTTTAGCTTCTATTGCCTCAATCAACTTCTCAAGCTTAAGGCCATGAACCTGAATTGGGCTAGCGGGTATTTCTGACAGTGAGTTACTGACCACATTGTGCAAGCTAATATCACCACCAAGCAAATAAGCCTTGGCCCGGTGGAGTTTGTAGAAAGGTTTGTGAGTGTCAAACTCAAGCAGGGCATAGAGGTTTTCTAACAGAATGCCTGCATGTAAGTAGCTGACATGCAGGCTGATTGGTTGACGTGAGCGAATACCGTGATTGGAAATGTCGACAGTGAGAGAGACATTGAGGTCAGCATAATGTATGTCATGAATATAGCCACTCAAGTTGTGCGTATATAAACCAACCTGACCTTTCCACTGGTTTTCTTTTATGGATATTTTTGCATCGAATCCCAATGAGCCTGCATAGATATCATGATCAACTGGCAACTTTGGCAGATAGTATTTCTTCAAGGATTGCTTGCTGGAGAACGGAATATCATTACGGTGTAACTCAATATTGGTTTGTTGCCGCGGTATCGAATAATCAACGGTATAGACAAACAAGGTTGTATGGCGTTTGTTCAGTATACTCCCTTTGAATCGAGCTTTAGTTGGGGTGATGTTCAGTTTACCTTCCGTGATGGCCCCAGGCAGGCGCTGGTTATTTTGATTTAAGGAAAGGTGGATTTGATAGCTTGAGGTCAGGGTGAATACAGAATTGCTCTCAGGAGATAAATTCAGGAGTAAACCAAGATTGGAAAAGACGGAGGACAGTTGACCGTTGTAGCGTTGAACGGGTAATTGATTGATGTTTTGTTCTCGTCTAATCGCGGCGATTTCGACATCGGAGGCATCATCTGAGGTGATTAATTTTAGCGCTGAAAGATTATCAGCATTGATGACGATGTCACTTTCCTTATCTGTGAATATGGATAGGGCTGTCGTTTTTTCATTCCGGAAATTTTGCTCTAATCTGATTAGGTCTGCTTTTACATTGACGTTATCGGCTTCTGCTTCTATCCATTCCCCCTGATGTTGAACCCGCATTTTTCCTATGTTGACTTGGCTATCGATTATTTGCATGTCTAGCTTATTATCAGTCCAATTACCAGAAAGCACAGACTGCAGTTGGGTGTTCTCAATATTGATTGTGGGGCTGGGAAATAACTGAGGGATCACAATGTTGATATTACTTTTCGCGTGACACTGTAATGTTAAATCGCTGTTGAGGAAGGGTATCTGGCATTGTAGGAGAGAAAAATCGATGGCGAAGTCATACCCGAATTTATCATTGCGAAAATGAAGCTGCTCACTGCGTCTATCGAGGCCTAACGCGATATTGCCATCAAGATAATCTGCATTAAACGTTAGCGCTCCATCTGTGTTGAGTTCAAGCAAGGAAACAGCAGACTTTGAATCCTTTTTTTGATTCATCACTTTATGTTGGAAGGCAAAGCGGTTTAGCTCGACGTTCACCTTTTCCGGTAAGCTGACTTCTAGTGAGTAACTGGCATGCTCAACATCTCTAAAATGAAAGGGATCGCCTTGCTTGGTTGAGCCGTTATCCTTGAAAGCCAGTGATGTTTGTTTAGCTGAAATTACAATAGGCTTGGTTAGCTCAGCGCTGGGAATATCATACAGCTTCAGTCGATCAGTGAGATCTTGTGTCCGCTTGAACTTTGCTTCGCAGTGAAACAGTTTAGGTAACGGGCTGATGAAGTTGATATCAGCTTTGCAGTCAAGTTTGTTGCCTTTGGGGCCAATAACGGTTCCAGTAAAGTCTGCGTCGTTCTGTGTTCGGTGTTTTATCAATACATTGATATCGTATGGATTCTCCGGGCCGAGGGCTTTACCCTTTAAATGCAATTTGGCTTGTTTATCCGGCCGGTTTTGGCGGACTCTAGGGGTATCCAATACCAGTTTGGCATCCATGATTAAGTTGCCATAAGTGAAGTGGCTGACTTTTAAATGCTTTAACGGCAGTTGCGCTAAATTGGCAATAGCGTGTCCTAAGTGTAACCCTTCGTGAGTTTCATCTGGTTTTTCCAGAAACTCTGGTAGTTCCGTTGGCTGGGCGAAGCGTAGCTCCTCTGCCAGCAATCGCATACTTTTAGTAGGCTGGTTGAGGTCAACAGTTAAGGCGATGTCGTTTCCTTGCTGTTGAAAACGCGCAACGTCTGTAGGCCATTTTGGTACCAGCGAATCTATATGAACTGCTAATGGAATTTTATTGCCTTGCCAGCTAAGTGAAAAATGCCCATTAGTGAAACCGACAGGGTAGATGTTCTGGCCGATATCTTGCGGTAGGAATAACTCTAAATCAGAGGAGCCAATAATGCCGGTAAGAGTGACAAACGGGTCGGTGGTAAGGACAAGCTGTAAATCATTGACAACCTGTGGGATCTGGGTGCCGACTGTATTTTCGATAGTGACAGATGCTTGTTCACTGTGAGCACTGAACACGTAAGGGGCGGACAGGTCAGTTAGGTTAAAGGTGATGTCATTGAAAATAATGTCATTAAGTTCAAGCCCGTGGGGTCTTATCGCATTTTGGATATCCGGCGCTAGACGCACGACGGTATGTGGAGACAGTAAACGCCAAGATGAGGTAGAAATAGCGCTTTTGTCATCGGCAAAATGTTCCAGTGATAGCTTCTTTATGGTTATCGCCGTTTTATTTACAGCAATAGAGAGCTCGTCTATTTGAATCCGTTTTCCTATGTGGATGCCAGAAATAGCATTGATTTCAATTCCTTTAGAAGCCAGCCAAGGAGGGATGAAAATAGCCAGCATGACAATGGCGAAAACGATAAAAAACAGACCATAGATGAACATACGCACATACCGATATCGGCTGGGCTTTGAGGGCGTTGGATTGTTATTGTTGCCTACAGCATTATTCATATGGCTATTTTTATCTGACCAACATAAATGATATGTGACAATTCTAAGCATAACCGCTAGGTAGAAAGTTGTTAGAAATATTGTATAAATCAAGCACTTCAAAAGGAATTTTGGTGTGGTTGATTCTACTGCGTGTAAGAAAGTTTACTCATCCAGTATAAAATTTTGCCTTTCTCTGAAGTCGCTGAAATCTTGTGATTTTTTTATTGTTTTTTTGCCAGTTTTTGCCTGATATCACTGATGTTTGATGGTGTGTATTTGAAGTTATTAACTGGAATTGCGTATTAATGAAGAGGAAGTGGCTGATTGGTTGTTTTTGATAGGTTGATTGTTTGTGACAAAACTGAGACAAAGTGAGGACAATAATAGAAAATCATCAGGATGTGATTATGTCAGAAACCTCTCCAGTACAGCCATCTCCCTCGGGATCTCTCTCTTTGGGTAAGTTAATTCGCTCATTAGGCCCAGGTGTCATGATGGCAACCGCAGCTGTCGGTGGCTCCCATTTAGTCGCCTCTACCAAGGCTGGTGCAATATACGGATGGCAGCTTGCCGCGTTGATTTTGCTGGTAAACCTTTTGAAATACCCATTTTTCCGAGCTGGCGTTCAATACACTATGGGAACAGGCAACAGCTTGGTCCAAGGGTATGATGGGATGGGACGCGGTTATCTTTGGGTGTTTACAGGGCTAAGTTTGATCTCCGGTGTGGTAAATACCGCGGCCTTACTATTGTTTAGTGCAAGCTTACTGGGGTACTTCTTACCATTCAGCCTGTCGCTACCCGTGTTATCAGGCATTGTTGTTATTGCCTGCTTGGTGATTTTGATGGCTGGCCACTATAAGGCCCTAGATAGCCTTTCTAAAATCATAATGGCGGTATTGGTCATTGCTACGCTCTCTGCAGTAGTAATTGCTGCGGGCAAGGGTAGTGTCGCCCCGGCAGACTTTGAAGCACCTTCTGCATGGTCCCTTGCTTCTATTGGTTTCATTGTCGTGATGATGGGCTGGATGCCGGCACCTATCGAGATTTCCTGCCTGACGTCACTATGGCTCAAGAGCCAGCGCAAAGAGCAGCAAGTGACGGCTGATTCTGCATTGTTTGATTTCAATGTCGGTTATATCGGTACTGCTGTGCTTGCTATCGTATTCCTTTCGCTGGGTGCGCTTGTTTTGCATGGTAATGGGACTGAGCTAAAAGCATCGGGTATCGGGTTCTCTCATCAATTAGTGAGCATGTACGCGTCAACCATTGGTGAGTGGTCTCGCTACCTGATTGCGGTTGTGGCTTTCTTCTGTATTTTCGGCAGTACGATTACGGTTATTGATGGTTACGCCCGTTCTTTGGCAGAGGCTCAATCGCTTCTACAATCAAAACCGGTTGGACAACGTTCATTCCACAATGGCTGGATGGTATTTATTGCGATTTCAGCGATGGGGATCATTTTGTTCTTTAGCTCTGCTTTAATGCCGATGCTTGATTTCGCCATGATATTGGCATTCATGACGACACCGATTTTTGCGCTACTGAACTACCAGTTAGTGTCTAAAGCGGAACTACCCGTGGCCCTTCAGTGGTCGAAGCGAATGAAAGCTCTGTCTTGGGTTGGCCTGACATACTTGTTTGGATTCTTGGCCGTATTCATTTGGTGGAAATGGTTGATGTAAAGCATCACAAAAAAAGAGCCGGATACAGACAGGACGTAGGTATCCGGCAGATTCCATATGGGTTGGTGAGTTATAGTTATAAAAATTCGTTTGTTTATCGTTTGAGTAGGCTTTTATCCAGCTAGAGCTGGGTCGCTCAGGGTTTCTTCATTATTTTTAGTTTGAGCAAGGTGTTTTTTCTTCGGCACAGTTAGCTCATGGTTAATCTGCTTAATCCCTTCAATCAGTGCGTTATGCACCACATCAGTCTGGTCGGCCTCAAGCGCATGCAATGCCCTAAATAACAGCTTCTGTAGTTCGATAACTTGTTCATTGGCATGATCCAACTCAATAGATTCCAATGAAATAAGGTCATTGATGTGCTTCGCTGAACCGGGCTGAGAAACTGAAAGTTGGCTTGAGATAATTTGAGAGGTGCATAACTTTAAGTAAGAGAGGGTCTGGGTTAGCGACTGCGAGGGTTTATCCATCCGAAAACTCCTTGATGTTTCATCATGTATAGTCATATAAGCATGATGAGATCCGTTATTGATAGGAAATGCTTTGCACAAAAGGGTTGTTGAAATGTTGCTTTAGCTTTAATAGCAATCTAAATCAGTGTGAAAAGAGAGAACTTGGCTTAGATCAATATGAACGTAAACAAAGAGTTATGACAGGGAAGGTTTAGTCATTTTTATGACTAACTTATCACCTTGGTATGAAATTTTACCGGGGAAATACAAAAGAATTTGAATGAATATTCTGTGGCGTGAATAAGGCGTGTTATAGCAACACGCCTTGAGTGCCAGAATCGTCTGACGAATCCACTTTGGTTGATTTAAACGTTAATAAAGCTTTTAAAGCTATTTAAAATAGCTTTCCCAACTTGCCGTCACTCGCTCAAACTCTTCAATGCAAATCTCTTCTCGTTCCGTTTTAACTTCTGATTCTAGATCTTGAAATAGGGTCTGATGCTTTTTGGGATCACTGCCGTAAATCAAACATAGGCTGTAATAGTAGCGTTGAATATCCAAACTGTGTTCATCAATAAAATCTAGATCATCAAAACTGTCGATTTGCTGATCTTCAATAGCGAATAGGTTTGCAGCATGTATCGCTTGGCCATCACCATCTTCAACGTAATTGAGCATGAGAACATTGGCAAAACTATCTGCAGCGTCCTCTTCTTTACCGACAATGGGGACTTGGTTCAATGCAATATAAGCATGTCCAACTTCATGAAGTAGAGTGTGTAATAGAGCACCTTCCGCTGCCTGGTAAACATATTGGCTGTCTTCCTTGGATAATTCAGTTTGCTCCATATTGTCATGAAAATCAGCGGTAAAATTGTCAATCATTTCTCGCCAAAAGTGATAAGGGATTTCTATTTGATTGGATTCGGGATCGTATAAGGGACCATCTTCGGTACCAAAGACAATGTTCACTGGCTCGGCGAGAATAAACACTGAGTCTGACAACATATGGACTGTCTTGAGGGAGTCAGTCTGCCTTATTTCTTGAATAGTTTGTTGGTCAAGCTCATCTAAGCTAGGAATGAATGTATAGCGAATGGTAGGAAGTTCATCACTCATGCCTTTATTGGGAAAGAGACCGAAAAGACAAACCAATAGCAGTAGAAACATAAGACAATAGCTATACAGGGTATTGCGATTGTGAATACTGTTAGAAAAATCCATGTACAAATCCTAGCTGTTTTCTGAATGCTGGTGAGTATGACTCATCAGCATAAGTGATAGAGTGATCTTAACGCTATTACATGAAAAATGAGCAATAAATTATGGATTTGCTAAGCGAGGATCGATAAGGTGAAATATCAATAACTATTTATTGATGATTATAAAAACAAGGAGAGAAGGTGAACAAGCTATTGTCTTTTGAAGCTTTGATGGTGCTAGACGCTATTGAGCGAAGAGGAAGTTTTGCTGCGGCATCAGAGGAATTAGGCAGAGCGCCTTCATCTTTGAGTTATCAGGTTCAAAAACTCGAGCAAGATTTGGACTTGGTGATTTTTGATCGATCTGGTCACAAAGCGGTATTTACTAAGGCTGGGCATCTCTTGCTTGAAAGAGGTCGGATGCTACTCACTGCGGCAGATGAGATGATTGCCGATGCCAGTGCGTTGGCACATGGTTGGGAATTGGATATCACGATTGCTTATGACGGCTTGGTCAAAGTGGATGCTTTATTTCCGCTAGTAGAAGGGTTGGCTCAGCAGAGTAAAACCCGTGTCCGCTTCCAGGAAGAGATCTTAGCCGGTTGCTGGGAGGCATTGGCCCAAGACCGTGCTGACATCCTTATTGCTCCAGCACCTACGGTTGCTCCCCCTGAAGCTAAGATTCAAACACTAGGAACCATAGATACTATATGGGTGGCGCATCCAGACCATCCGATCCATAAACATAAGTACCCGTTAGATCCTATGATTAGAAAGCAGTATCGCGGCATTGCAGTTGCTGATACGGCAAGGAACCTACCACCTATAACCTACAATATTCTCGATGATCAGCCATTACTGACCGTGTCTTCAATGCATGACAAGCTGCTGGCTTTGAAAGCAGGGCTCGGCATTGCAACTATGTCATACAGCTATGCTAAAGAAGCGATTGATAGTGGGGAGCTGGTGGTGATTGGTGATGATCCAGTTCATGAGCTTGAATTGGTGATCGCTTGGAATAGAAGTCGAATGGGTAAGGCAAAATCATGGTGTATTCAACATATTACCTCACTTTGGAAAAAGCAGGCTAAGAAATAACTCGCTCTGCAACTGCGTGGTTGTGTGTTTTTTGAACGCTTTTGTGGTGTGGTGGCGTAAAAAGGTAAGTCAGATTTCCTGTAATTTATATCATGCAACCTCCAATTAGGAGGAAGCATGAAATTAAATACTACCGAATTTTCAGATGATTTTGACCATTGTGAATACCTAAAGACCTTCATGGCCGATCTTCAATTCGCTATTGATGAGCAGGATTGGGATGTTGCTATCGATTTTGCCCAGAACCTGCTATCGACAGTTATCGTTCTGAAGGAAGAGGAAGTAACATCTCAACGATTCCATCTTCCATCTGAATATCGATCTCGAAGCCAACTTTTTGGGCAAGCATGATCATTCCCCGGTTAGAGGGCATTGTCATACCTGTAATTCGTCGTAAACCGGCCTCGCGGCAATATCGAATGATCTTATTCATCAATATACTGCCAAGGCCGACTCCCTTAAGATCCGATCGCACAAGGATGGCAAACTCGGCCTCAATATTCTCAGGGTCCGACAAGGCCCGGGTAACCCCGATAATAGACTCTTCCGGCTCACCCTTGTCATTGGTTGACTGTTGTACGGCAACAAACGCCATTTCACGGTCGTAGTCAATCTGGGTAAGATTTGCCAGCGCTTCGTGGTTAAACTCCCCGACATCAGAGAAAAAGCGCTTATAGAGATCTTCAACCGAGACTTTAGCGATAAACTCAGCGTGTTGTGGCTCGTCTTCCGGCAAAATTGGCCGTAGCAAAATGCACTCACCATTCTTCAGTGCGACAGTTTCTTCAAGCTCTTTAGGATAAGGACGAATGGCTAAACGTTCTTGTCGATTACCTTTAAACTGACGCAGCGTCATTGACGCATCAATGACTGTCATCTCATTACCGGTAGCCAGTAGCGGATGGATATCAAACGACTCTATCTCAGGGCAGTCAATAATGAGCTGCGATGTTTTTACTAATAGGCGGCAAAGCGCGGGAATATCAATTTTTTCAGGTAAATTCCGCTGCGTAATCTTGCCGGTTTTAATTGCATTGATCACCATATAGCGCGCAAGTGCCATGTTTAACGGCGGGATACCAACCGCAGCATTTTTATGGATGTCCCAATCGCCGGCATCTTCTCCCAGTAAAATAACAGGGCCAAAAGTCGAGTCGTGATGGACTGATAAACGTAATTCCTGAGCGCCAGCTCGTTTAGCCATCCTCTGTACTAACAAGCCATCAATTCGTGCATTTGGATATTCCAATGACACCCGATCAAGAATAGCCTGCGCGCCGTTGGCGACTTCTTCCGCCGTACGTAAATACAGTAGTACACCATGGACTTCTGATTTGTGGGGAATATCCGGTGAGCGAAGTTTAACTGCAACAGGATAACCAATTTGGTTGGCGATATGTGCAGCTTCAGCAGGATCACTGGCTATCCATGTTGGAAGGGTTGTGAATCCATATGCTTCTAACACCGGTCTCACGTCATGCGTTTCAAGTTGGGTAACACCTTGTGCGAGTAGGTGATTGACCACGTCATGGACATGTTTGGGGTTGGCTTTAGTTTCGCCGAAAGAAACCGGGGTTTCCATCAGTTGTTTTTGGTTTCTGCGGTATTCCACTAAGTGCATGAAAGCCGAAACCGCACTTTCAGGTGTACGATAAGCAGGGTAGCCAGCTTCGGTGAAAATCTTACGTGAAACAATGGCCTCATCTTCGCCAGCCCAGTTGGTCAAGATATTGAACTTACGAGTTCTTGGGTGGGAATTTAACACTTCCACTAAACGTTTAGCTGTTTCGTTGCCTGCCGCTATTGCAGATGGTGAGTGCATAATTAGCAGTGCATCAAAATCATCACTGTCTAATAAAATTTTAACGGCTTGCTCATAGCGATTGATATCTGCATCACCGATGATGTCGATCGGGTTAGCCTTGGACCAGCATGAGGGCAAAATGGCAGACAGTTTGCTGGTGGTCTCATCACTTAATTGAGCCAGTTTACCGCCTCGATCAGCAAGTGCGTCGACTGCCATAATGGCAGGGCCTCCGCCATTAGTTAAAATCGCGAGACGTTCTCCGCGTAAAGGGACAGAATGGGCAAGGGTTTCGACCGCAGCAAAC
The DNA here is from genome assembly GCF_056158405.1 of Photobacterium sp. AWH4_225. NCBI lineage: Bacteria > Pseudomonadati > Pseudomonadota > Gammaproteobacteria > Vibrionales > Vibrionaceae > Photobacterium > Photobacterium sp. AWH4_225. The sequence goes on from NZ_JBSWTF010000004.1 coordinate 2,533,386, forward strand.
AGCTCGTGGGTATTGTTTACTCGCAGCATCCCCGAACGACGTATCGCCGCATCATAAACAGCATCTAAGCCAGCAGGCGAGCCCGTGTGCAAGAAAGCGGCTGCACTGCCTGCTTGGGTTCTACCGCTTTTTACCACAAGGATCCGGCGGTTTCGTGCAGCAGCTCGCGCCGCAGACATAAACCTGCGTGCATCTTTCACCGAATCAATGTAGAGCAGAATAGCTTCGGTTTTGCTATCGCGGCATAAGTTATCAAGAAGCTCCGCGAAGTTGATATCACAAGCGTCACCAAGGGAAAGAAAGGTAGAAAAACCAACATTCTTATTTTTCGCCCAATCGAGGATAGTGGTACACACGGCAGCAGACTGTGAAATAAAGGCGATATTGCCTTTATTGGCGGCAATGGGCGAAAAAGACGCATTGAGGTTTATCCAGGGCAGTATGAGTCCCATACTGTTCGGCCCGACCAAGCGCATATTAAACTGTCTGGCAACGTCAAACATGCGTTGCTCCTCAGTTTGTCCATCGGTAACGATGTTGGCCATACCCGCGGCAAGCACTATGGCAACTTTTACACCTTTTTCACCAAGCTGACGGATGATCTCGACATTGCGGTGAGCATTGGTACAGACAATGGCTAAATCTGGCACTCGGGGTAGGCTATCTATGGTTGGATAGGCAAGGACACCGGCAACTGCATCATATTTTGGAGTGACGGGCATGATAGGGCCATGGAAGGATCCTGATAGGAGGTTGCGGATCACCACATTACCGGCTCTATTAGGGCTATCGGAGGCACCAATCACGGCGATTGACTTGGGTTTGAGCAGTTTATCTAATCCGTCCATATCACAACTCTTTTTGCCAATGCTTTCCAATGAGTGTAACTAAACAGCTACTGAGTTTCTGGCAAAAGTACGTGAGCTGTGATCAATGCCTAATATCAATCAATTAGCTAGAAGAGGAGCTGTCACTTAACGAGGTTATTGGGAATGGGGTGTGGCAGGTCCTTTGCCACAAGACTCAATTTATGAGGGAAATTAGATCTGGTATTTTGACTTGTCGCCAATATCGTAGTGCATTGGCATACGCCATTTAGAAAATGCCGCAACAGCTAACAAAATGGCCCCTGTCATGCTAAATGCAATACTGATCTGTGACTGGTTGAAAACCAAACAGAACCAGAATCCCGCCAAAGCGAGAGGTGTGAGTAATAGTGGTTTTAATTGAAAGCAAAAATACTCTTTAATGGCCAGGGCACTAAAAGAAAATAGTGCAGCGCCAAGTGCCAGTGGTGTCCATAGACCAGCCAATAACCAGCAGACTGCAAATAGAGCACTGCCAAGAATTAGCCAACGGAAACGCTTATCGTATATGTGAACCGTTGTTGTAGCTAATATTGCGGCAATAACCAGGGCTGTGGTGCCCACATCTATTTCCCAAGCTAGGATGGACATAATGCCAGCAGCGGCTGTCAGAGCAGTTCGATATAAGATTACCGTTAATTTATCCAGATTATCTAATTCGCTCTGAAAATGAGGATCGGCCATGATGGGCTCCAATGAAAAAGAAAGAATGCAGTAATATATTACCTGTAATTCCTGTGATGCAGGGCAGATAGTTATTGATCTATCTTAAACTTAGGCTTGAATGGTGGAATTTCAGGCGGCAAAATGTGATTAGATTTTTTTGTCTGGCAGAGAAATAATGAAAAAACTAGCCGTATTGGCCGTAGTTACGGCGATTTCAGGGTGTGCATCTGATTCAGGGAATACTGAAATAATCACTTCCTCAACAGAAGAAGTTTTTGTTCAAGAGCAAATGGAGTCTGAGACTCTGGCAAAGCTAGATGAAACAACAATATCTGATGTTGATGATGGTGCTGATCAAGCAACTGCAACAGAGGTCATCAAAAAGGCCGCGGAAGAGAATGCTTCTTCGAATCTTGAATTGTCCAAATCAGGCTACTCCATTCAGGTGTTGGCGCTAAGTCATAATAAGGGATTCACAACCTATATGAACAAGCTTCCGTCAGACAAACCAGTTTGGACGAATGTGAAGAAAATCAATGGCGTGCCTTGGTATACCTTGCTTTATGGTCAATTTGAAACAAGAGAGCAAGCCCGTTCAGCCTTGGATGCGCTGCCTAATGATGTGAAAACATATGGACCTTTCATCCGCGATCTAGATGAAGTCAAGGCTTCTCCAACGCCTAAGTTGACTCGATTGAACTAACTGTTGCTTATGCAAACAGAATCTAAATCAGTTTGCAGTAGAAGCGGCGTAGATTATCCGTAATAATGAAGCCCACAACCTTTTCTTGAGGTTGTGGGTTTTACTCATTGGGTAAAGCAAAATCATGATAGCTGAGCGAGATTTGGCTTTTTGGACTGGAATTTGTCAAATATTCGAAAGAATTCGCCATAACTATAGATATGAGGTGCAATAGTCACCTTTTTTTTATTACTATTAAGGAAGAATTTTACACAAGGGATGATAATGAGCTCAATCCACGTTTTATTACTCTGTGGCGGTGGAAGCGCCGAACACGAAGTCTCTCTAGTATCTGCCAATTACATTGAACAGCAGCTCAAGCAGATTGACGACATTACCTATACCCGAATTGAAATGAAGTCTGACGGTTGGTTCAATGAAGATGACCAACTTTGTCACCTAAACCTTGATCGTACTTTGCACCAAGGTGAAGTACAGCAGAAGGTTGATTATGTGATCCCATGTGTCCATGGCTTCCCTGGCGAAACAGGTGATCTTCAATCATTTCTTGATATGGCAAAACTGCCATATTTAGGCTGTGGCGCAGAGGCTAGCACAAACTGCTTTAACAAAATCACTACTAAGCTTTGGTTCGATGCATTAGGCATCCCTAATACGCCTTATGTTTTCCTGAGTGAAAACAACGAGCTGGCCCATCAACAAGCGGAAGACGCTTTTGATAAGTGGGGTAAAGTGTTCGTTAAGGCAGCAAGTCAAGGATCATCGGTAGGCTGTTACCGCGTCACAGAAAAGGCGGCTCTTTTTGAAGCCATTAACGCTGCATTTGGTTATTCAGAGCAAGTGTTGATTGAGAAAGCCATCAAGCCTCGCGAACTTGAAATCTCTTCTTATGAGTTCAACGGTGAACTTATCATCACCAAGCCTGGTGAGGTATCTTGCCCGGATGATCAGTTCTATACCTATGAAGAGAAATACAGTGCAGACAGCCATTCTACGACTGCAGTGGAAGCTTCCAACCTGACTGAAGAACAAATCGATGACATTCGCAATTATGCACGTAAAGCGTTTGTTCATATGAAGCTTAAAGATTTATCTCGAATTGACTTTTTCTTGAGTGAAGATGGCGAGATCTTACTGAATGAGATCAATACCTTCCCAGGAATGACGCCAATTTCAATGTTCCCTAAAATGCTTGAGCACCATGGCCATACATTCAAAGGCTTTTTGGAGCAGGCAATAAAGAACAATGTGAAGTGATGAAGAGCCGGGTTTCATACCCGGCTTTTTTCAACCTAATGCAAAATGGCTATACTTTTTCATGTACGCCAGTACCTATAACAACGATGAGGCAACAAGAAGTTTAATGTTAACGGATGATGAAAAGCAGCGGCGCTTTAAGCAACTGCAAGCTAAAAACTATCGTGCAAGTTTGCGATTAGAAGGTATCCACTTAGAAAAAGAAGAGTCTGCCAACTCAGAAAGTGGTTTGACGGAAATTGAACAGATCAGACAGTTAAAAGGACATTATGCCAGATAGGTATGGGGTAGATAGAGACCCGGATTGTTATCCTGAAAGTACCGTTCTCATTAACTTACTCAATATCAGAGATGAGGATGAACTTGAGGCGGCTGAGCGTGACTTTACCCGAGTACGTGCCAGCCATTTTGAGCCTGTTTTTAATAACTTTTCATTCGAGTACCTAAAGCAAATTCACCTAACTTTGTTTCAAGACTTATATCCATGGGCTGGGGTGCCAAGAAGCGTTGATATCACCAAGGGTCAGACGCGTTTCTGCCATTGGGAAAATATTGAGCGTGAAACAAACAAGCTACTCGAAGAACTGGCAGCACAAAACAATTTGTGCCAACTGGAGCGAGCTGAGTTTATTGATAAGTTGGCTTTCTACTATTGCGAACTCAATGTCATTCACCCGTTTCGAGAAGGTAATGGCCGGGTTCAACGCATCTTTTTTGAGATACTGGCTATCAATGCCGGCTATGAGGTGTGTTGGGAAGGTATAGGATTAAACGAGTGGGTTGATGCGAACCAGGCAGGGTATTTCGGAAACATGGAGCCTTTGAGGAACTTGTTCGAAAGAATTACATCTCCAATCGATTTAAGTGTCGGTTACGAAGACCATTGGACCGATGAGCCGAAAAGGTAATAAAAATGGAATCCTAGCGCACTATAATTTATTTGCTGTGCTCTTAATATTACATTCTTCTACACCAAACTAAATCCTATTTTTCCCAAGGCTTAGGTTTGATGAACTTACTGACTTCTTTATCGTGCCTATCAGTATTGCCTACATATTGTGCCGGCATTGCAGGGCTCTTCCAACGACCTTGTTCTTGGATTTCGATGATAGATAACCCGGCATCTGAGAGATCTTTGGCCGCACCAACGCGTGGAGACTGGCCTGAAAATAGGGAGGTTTCACCTAGTCCTAACTCGTCACTAGCACGACGGAAAACACGATAGATTGAAGAATGATCTAATGGTTTGTCGCCGATATTACTGTGCCTGTCTATACGTCTGAAGACATAACCGTTCTCAATCATGCCAATAACCAACCAGCGCTGTAATGCTTTAGACGCTATGCTGCTGAGTGAAATTGTTGTTTGATTCACATCTAATTCAATAAGTCCTGAACTATGAATGTATAAATTCTCAACAGAAAGGGCGGCAAGTTCACTTCTTTTCAGCATCGCTTCAAACATCACTGCCCATATAGCCAAATCTCTGATATCTTTAGGCTTTGTAGAAAGTTCAAAGCTATCAATCAATTGTTGTAAGTGTTCATCTCTAAAAGGGGCGGCATTCTGATAGTCGTCATGCTTTTCGAGCTGCTGCTTCTTCATGGCTAAACGAATTTCGGATTTAGCACAAGGGTCGCTCAGATTATGGCAGCGATGTACAAGTGATATGGTGACAATGTAACGCTTGAGGCTGGCTAACTTTCTCACTTTCGCCATCTGCTCTATATAGCGGTGAACGGTGTCGGCTTTTGCTGGAAGTGCTGGGATATGCTCTGCGTAACAAAAGGCCAGGAAATTATTCCAGTCATTTTTGAATGATATGAGTGTATTTGAAGCGTATTTATCTTGAGTTAATGTTCTCATGGCTTCTACAGACTCTAATGGCTGATTGAAGCGTTTAATACTCATCAAACATTCAACTTCATCTTGTATTGGATCAATCTCTTTGGCCATAGTTTATCCATCTAGTGCACTATAATTTATTGCTTATCATATTCTAATATAGATATCCCAAAACTTCATATATAATCGCACAAATGTAACATTAATGAGCTTTAACAGCAGACAAACCAAAGTTTTGATGCTTATATTTAAAAATACTTATGAAAACATAAGGCTCATTATGGCTCAACCGAACGAGGCAGAAATGAAAAAAAGACTGTTCCATCGAGGCCACAATATTGAAAACGCCTCAGGAGCACCGGATGGTTGGAAAACAACCATTAATGGAAATACAATTATCAATAAGCTTACGCTTGTAAAAAAAAGTATTGATTGGTGGTATGACATGCAAACCTTCATGCCACCTGAAAAATTCCTTGCGGGGAATAAAACTGACCGGGTTGATCAGAAAATCGAGGATTACAAAGGCTTTAAGCTCATTAATGATAATGGAGAGCCGAATGGCTGGTATGTCATGTTAGGCAGCAAGCTGTTAAAAGGTTCTCCATTAGCAATAAAAAAGCACTTAGACTTGGTAATCGCTAAGCTGCAGCAGAACAAGCAGCAATAAAAAAACGCCCAGAGTAGGGCGTTTTTTTATAAGCTCACAGTAAATCAATTAATCGTTTTCATCGAGTTTCTCAACGTCGACTAAATAGTCACCTTCGAGCCAGTTACGACCGATAAGGAGTTTGTATTCAAGTTTGCTCCTGTCACGAAGGTTAACTGCAACAGTCTTATGCTCCCCGTTCCAGCCCAGGTCCATCTTGACGGCATAGCGTCTTTCTACGCCTTGCGCGTTACGTATCTTGCTGACTTTGACGATTTTACCTTTATAAGTAGCTTCTTCACCTTTTTCATTGATAGAAGTGAACTCAACGGTATGGCCAAGATGATCGCGCATGTTATCACTGTCGCTTTCATCACCAATCACCTTGATATCTTTGGCATGAATAGACGTTGTTGCTGCGCCAGTATCAATTCGTGCTAGGTAATCTATATCTAAATCATAAACTTTGATTGTTTCGACTTGACCTACAATCGATTTCGAATCGTCACTTTTTGACTCAGCCAAGGCAAGATTGGAACCCAAAACAGAGAATAACAACATTGCTGGGATAAAAAGTCTTTTCACGAAAACTCCTGACTATTAGGTACAAATTAAGGGGCAATATGCCATTTTTCAGATGAACGTTAAATGAATTTCATCATGTTAAGAAAAATTCTAGTTAATTTTTAGCAAATTACGAATACCGGAACAGCTTTCTGGAGGTGATTTAAACTGAAATACTTCAAATCCAAATGCTTTAGCGGCATCGAGGTTTTTCGGTTGATCATCAATGAAGAGTGATTCACGAGGATCAATATCAAATCTTTGGCACAGTAATTCAAAAATCTCAGCTTCGGGTTTAATGGTAAGCTCTTTGCCCGAGACCAAGCCGCCATCAAAAAGCTGATACAGGCCATGGCGCTCATTTAGCTTTTCAAAGAAGGCGCTGCTCATGTTTGTGAGAAAGTAAGCAGAAAAGTTAAGACTTAATACTTGGTTGACTAAATCGTACGTTTCATCAATCAAGTGAAGATTACTCTGGATGTGTTCGAAGAAATCTTCCATCCTAGATTCAGGAAGATTAACGCGAGCTGCACAGCGTGGTATAGCTTCAGCCATCAACATGGTGCCACGATCAAGCGAAAGCCAATCTGGATGATTGAGAACATGTTCAAGTAATAGGGCTTGTTCGTCTTGAGAATCTGTAAACGTCGAGACGATTTTTGCAGGGTTCCATTCGAACAGCACAGCGCCAAAGTCAAAAATAACGTTTTTAATCATAACTGTTTCCGTTACAGTACCTATTATTGATAGTATTCTGGTTCAGGTGATATTCAAATGAGAAATCGCAAGATATTACCTGGTTCACAGATCCAAGAAATTAAACGAGATTTTCCCATGAACGACAACAGCCGCTTGGTATTTTCAACAGAAACTGGCCGCATCAAAGAAGACAAACCAGCACCACAACGCCCTAAAGGTGATGGTATTGTCCGTATTCAACGCCAGACAAAAGGCCGTAAAGGTAAAGGAGTTTGCATCGTAACGGGCTTAGACTTGGAAGATGCACAATTGAAGTTGCTAGCTGCCGAACTGAAAAAAGTGTGTGGCTGTGGTGGCTCAGTGAAAGATGGCAACATTGAAATCCAAGGCGATAAGCGTGATGTAATCAAAGCAGCACTTGAGAAAAAAGGCCATACAGTAAAACTGGCTGGCGGCTAATTTTCATTTGCCGGTATTACCACGAACTTAGCCCTGAGCAGAGCTTAGGGCTTTTTATTTGATAATTTTCACGAAAGCTAACTGACGAACGCATTCTGCGAAGGCATTTTGCTTATCTGCAAATTATCTACTTTATGGTAAATCAGCATTACGGTTAAATTAGCACGAAGTGACAGTGTAATTGAAAAGAAGATTTTAAACTGATGGCAAAGAGTGGGTTAGAAACAATGAAATCAATGTACGCACTAAGAGCGGCTACAATCTACAGATACCATATTTAACATAATATACATAATGCGCACTGATTGATGGTTGGGACTAGGGCTAAAAATCCTGTCAAACCAAGGACTAAGCCCCTAAATCCTTGGCGACTTAACTTTGCCGTTATGTCCTGCCAAGCTTGTTGTGCCTTATGATCTTTAGCTTTATCAGCCGCTAGATAAATCAAAGCCTCATGAATATCAATATTTGCATTTTCAGCCAGAAAAATTGCCTGTGTATCAGACATTTGGCGCTTACCACTTCGGAATTCTGAAATCCTTGATGGTCCTACACCTAAATCGTGGGCAACTTGCTTGTCTTGGATGTAGTTTTTCGATGTTTTGTAGGCATCTAACAGTTGATTTGCATACATAAGAATTCCTCCGTTTCTACCATTTTAGCTGGATAATTCCCAAAATTGGTATCTTGCGCTTCCCACTATTGGTAATTAGGATTACCACATCTGGTAATTATGTAGTTTTAAGTATATGTCTTCGCAGCTCTACTACGAAATCAACGACGACGGAACTGGCTTTGCCTTCATTGATGGCGAACCCGAGTACTTCCGTTCGTTGGCTGAGCTGCACCAAATCGGACAAGAATTTTACCCCGCCGGCTATGAGCTTCATTTGGTCACGGCGGATAACTGGCAATCACTTTATGACTCGGGGGTTTTCGACAATGGCTGCGATTATTGATTACCTGTCCTTCTCGTGGACACCCGAGGAACTGAGCCAGATTTTCGACCTCGCTAAATTGGGCGCTTCCATCAAGGCTATCCGTGGATTTGAATTTAATGAATATGGTGACCGCGTAACCCGTGACGCGTTAGATACTGCCGCCATTGATTACAAGGCCGCTATCCTTGCCAAACTCCGTGATACTGAATTTGCTATCGGTACTGACTCACGCAAATTCCATGAAATCAAACGTGACATGCTCGATCACTTCGGCCTGAACACCTTGGATTGCCTGTGCCGTGGTGAAGTTGACCGCTTCATCAACCGTCTTAATCACGGTCTTGGTTTGTTCGGCAATGACTGGTCTTTCTCCCTGCGTTCCGGCGGCTTCTCCGGTTACTCGCATTCCGCCAACATTCTCGTCAACGGCCAACAAGCTGGCCTATGTGCTTGGGGAGCAAAAAACCACGGTTGCTATGTGTCCTTCTCAGGTACAGGTACAGCGGTCTTGGACTTAAACGCAATCCATCAGGCACTACACGAATTGCCAGGTGCAAAAATTACCCGTGTGGATATCGCCTTTGATTCGCTCGACGGCAAATACAACATTCAGACTGCGCGCAAAATGGCTGAGCACGGCCAGTTCGTTACCCGTGGTCGTCCTGCTTCTTATTGCTATATCGAGTCTGGCCATATGTCCCAACTCTGTAGCTATCAGAAAACCTCGGGCAAAGAGGAATCCATTAAAAAGCGTTTTGGGTTCGTGGCTGACAAAGGCAAATCGTTTTATGTCGGTACGCGTGACGCTGGCAAGCTGCTGCGTGTCTACGAAAAAGGCAAACAGCTTAAATCCGAGCATCAGAACTGGGTGCGTTGGGAGTTAGAACTCCGAGCAAAAGACCGTGTACTGCCTTTTGATGTCTTGTTACAGCCCGACAAGTATCTTGCAGGTGCTTACCCTGCCCTTGGCTTTGTCAGCACAGAAGAACAATGCAGCATCGCAACGCACAAGCGCAAATGGTTTACCAGCGTAGATAACGCGGTTCGTAACGGTGCGACCCAATGCGGCAAGCTGGTTAACTTCATGCGCCAATGTCTCGATATGGATGATTCGCAGATTGTGAACATGCTGACTAACCACCTTGAATCACACGAAATCCCAGACCGACTCAATCAGCCTGTCTATCAGGACTCGGAACAATCAAAAGACATTCGGCTCCGATGTATGAAGTTCATCGAACCGGATAGCCATGACATTTATTCATTAGCGTAATGACATACAGGGAAATAAGACAATGACAACTTTAAACGTAATGGTAACGGGTGCTGTATTAGGCAGCGGCGTCTCTAAAAAGTCTGGTTCACCCAAGCCTTACCAAATGGCAAACGTGATGTACTTGGCATCAGCTGAATCTTTCCAGAATGATGACCACAACATTCAACGCTGCGGTATGCAGGAAAAGCAAATCCCGATGGCCTTTAATCAGAACTTATACGCCCAGTTCGCCGGACTCTCCTATCCTACCCAGCTTCAATTGGTCTTGGAGCCTGACCCGCAGAACCCGACCCGCAATGTCGTTGTGGATTTTAAGGACTAGCCAACATGCCAAATTTTGAGCCTGATTCTTATCTACCCGTCAAAGACCAATGTGTGTTTGTCCGGTACTACACCTATCAGGCGCAAGCGGGCAAAGAATTACCGATATGGATTTATGACCAATACATACTTCCATACCTTAAATAATTAACTCCCGTTTTGAGCTTAGGCGCGAAAGCTGAGCGCAAAGCTCAAAACGGCACTAAAGAATAATCATGCGCTGCTTATCAGACGGACAAATAACAGATACACCTATTGCCCAATGTGCGGGATATGTGCTTTTGCAACCCGACGATGTAGCCATGTATCAGAATTTCGATAACGAATTATTTATCGAAGTCTCGGGCCTTATTCTGCTGAGCTTTTTCTCCGGTCACGCTGCTGGCCGATTAGTTCGCTGGTTGGGTAAAGCCTAATTACTTACTGCTTGTGTATCAACAAAAGGAAAATTGTTATGAAATACCTATCTACTGCTAAAAATACGGTTCTCGTCTTGCTGTTGTTGCGGGAACGGCTGCTACTTCTGTCGCTGTTCAGGCTGGCGATTACACCTCTGAAATCACCTCGGCCAGTACTGAAGCCAGTGCCAACCAGACTGCGGTAATTACTGCTGTTGTCGGTTTGGCTGTTATTGGCTTTGGTGTGGGTATGTTCCTGAAATGGCTTAACCGTTAATGGGAAGTCTGCCCCCAGAAATATTGCTCGGGGTTGCCTACTCCATGGCCTTAATTTACGGCTTTGTTTCTGGGGTGCAGTCTCATTAATTAGAGGGTGGCTTAGGCTGCCCTTTTTATTAACGGTTTCTGGGTGTTCTTTGTGAATTGTATCGATATCAATATTACTAAGTAGAAGGAAAGAAAATCCTATGCGGTTATTTATATTTAGTATATTGCTTGTTATATCATTTGGTTCTTCTGCATCTGATATAAAATGGGAATTTATAGCAGGTGGAAATAGTTATGTCGATTGGTATAGTAATTGTGGAGCAAAAATGAGTGATTTGCGAAACAGATATAATGACCAATCCTATTTAAGGAATTATCATTCAATTACGGTTATTCAAAGAGAATGTCGGAGTCCAAATCATGATAAAAAAGAATCGGGTTCGGTCTATTATGAAGTTTACGGGATACCAATTGATAATACTTGTCCTTCAGGAACAACATTTCCAGAACACCCAAATACATCATGTGAACCTGAAGAATACTATTGTCAATCTGAGCAATTCAATCAAGACAGACAAGATGCAGAGCAACAATGTATAGCTGGTCTACCTGAAAACCATAACATGAACTTTTCGGCATCATGTAATGCCGAAACTCAATCAGCTAACTTCCAATGTGATTACACCCCTATCGATGATTGTACGGGCCCAGGTTGTGACGATGGTGGTACTGGTGACGGCGGTGATACTGGTGATGGCGGTGATACTGGTGATGGCGGTGATACTGGTGATGGCGGTGATACTGGTGATGGCGGTGATACTGGTGACGGCGGTGGTACTGGTGATGGCGGTGGTACTGGTGACGGCGGTGGTACTGGTGACGGCGGTGGTACTGGTGACGGCGGTGATGTTGATAATGGATTACCTGACGGCAGTGACAAGCCGGATAGCGGTAAACCTGATGATGCAGCTAGCCCGTTCTGTGAAGAGTTCCCCGAACTTTGCTTAGATTACGAAGACTGCGCGACTCCTACTGCCCCTTGGCTTTGTGACACTCGCCCTGATTGTGATCCATCCCAAGGCGATATATGCCTTGATTGTGACCCGGTAACAGATGGCAGTTGCTCTGAATTAGATGGCGTAATCGCTGCGATTAACGGTGTTAAACAAGCGGTACACGATCATAATAAAACCTCTTACGGCGTCGAAAACAATACTGCATCTACAGTAAAGAACACCAAAATTATTGCTGACAACACCAGTCAATCAAACGCTTTACTTGCTCAAATACGTGATCTTAACCAGTCTGGCAATGACATATTGGATAATAAAATGGTTGAACTAATGGCTCAACTAGATGGTATTGGCGACCAAATAGGGCAAGGCTCGGGAGATATTGTACAGGCCATCAAAGATAATCCTTCAGGTGGTGGCGGCTCTGATTTAGACCCAGATGAAGGAAATGGAGGTACGGATTGTAGCAAGCCTGAAAATGCAAACTTGTTAATCTGTACTTCGCTCAATGGTACAGCACCATCAGAACGGCCTGACCCATTCAAGGGCATTCTGGATGATGAAGATATTAATGCTATTGAAAGTGATATCGATGGCCTACGCAACGATATAAAAGAACAGCTTGATAAATTCAAATCCGAGCTTGGTAAGGTCAATATTAATGAATCCGGTAGTGTTCCACGAATAGCAGAAACAATAACCAAGGCGGGTAAATCCTTCACTATTTCCAATGATATTTGGATTGAAAATGCCAACGTAATAAAAACAGCCGTTATTGCTCTCGCGTCATTAGTGGCATTTGCCATTATTCTTGTCAGGAGGAAATGATGAAATGGATTTTAATCGCGCTTATTAGTCTTGTTACCCTACCCGTTTTTGCCAATGAACAAACTACCTCTGGTATGTTTCAGTTCTTTATTGATATAGCATCAAGGGTTGATGACTTCTTTAAATACACGCCAAACTTTATCGAGCGTATATATGCCTATTACATAAAATACGCCATAAAACTGAAACTGATAATGCAGCTTGAAACTATGAAGTTCGCTTTTACTGTTGCCCAAGAGTTATTAACTGACCTTAGCATTTACCAATTTATTGATACTGCATTTTCATCCTTAGATCCTGATATTCGTGGTGCGATTGGTGCTTATGGTGTTGGCGCTGGCATCATGCGGATTATCGAAGCAATGACTACCCGCTTCGTACTTGATTTCATGGGGGCTTAATTATGGCAACGATTATTAGGCATGGTGCTGCGGGTTCCTACAAAAGTGCCTGTGCGGTATGGTTCGACTTGCTACCGGCTTTGCGTTCTGGCCGTGTCGTTGTTACCAACGTCGAAGGTATGCAAGATATCAAAACCATAGAGCAACGACTTGGGGAGCGCTTTCCCGTATCTGCTCGCATCATTCGTATTTCCTCAATGAGTGAAAACGGCATTAAGCTGTGGCAGAACTGGTACAACTGGTGTCCGGTTGGTGCCATGATATTGATTGATGAAGCGCAGGATATCTACAACAAAACGGTAGGCTTCGACATGGCGCGTAATGTCTACCAAGGTATTGGTGCCTTTCGCGAGTTGCTACCCAAAGGCTATGTTGATTTCTACCAAGCCCAACTTAATGACTTCAAACCTGAATCTGTGCCGTTTGATGATACTGGGGAGTCAGTGATTGATTACCAGGGCAACGTACTGCTACCCAAAAATTTCAATATGGCTTTCATGCGCCACCGAAAATACAACTGGGATATCACCCTCTGTACGCCGGATATCAAGCAAATCCCTTCTGAGATTAAAGGCGTGTCAGAACTCGCCATACACCACAGGTCAAAAGACAGCTTTGCCCTGTTCAAGCGCCGCCCTAGGCTTTGGGAGCATGACCCACGTTCAGCCGCCACCAAACCCAGCAAGGATGACTCGACCAAAACAATCAAAGTACCTGTTGCCGTCCACTTGATGTATTCATCCACCGTGACAGGCCAGATAACAAAATCGGGAGCTGGCACTTCCATCATGCGCCAGCCCAAATTTCTACTGTTCCTGCTTACGTTAATAGTCTGCGTATTCTTCTTTGGGAAATCTGTCTATGAAATCGCTACACGTGATAATACTGATGATGTGGTATCGGATAACCAAGCTACTGCAAACCCGCCCGTTCCTGATGGTTCGCCAGCTACTGAGGCCAATCAGCTACCTAGCCAGCAAGTTGAAGCCGATCATCAAATGGCTGATGTTCCGGTTAATGATATTCGCGCTCGTTTCAATAATGCTGCGGCTAGTGCTCAGGTTCTCGACCATCCTCCTGTAGACAACCCTTTACCTCAATGGCCGTATGACATTACCAAGCTTTATGTGTCGGGTGTACATGTCGAACTGACCGACTACAAGAAAGCAATTACGACGATAGTGTTTGAACAAGTCTCCCGTAACGGCCAACGCGGATATGTTCACAGCACACACCTCAAACCGATGGGCTTTGAGTTCCAAGTGATAGACCCCTGCTTTGTGCTGGTTGAGTATGGCAAACAGCAACAAGTACTGATGTGTAACCCGACTAACACCCAACAGGAAACCCAGCAAGATGAAAGCTATGCGATAACGGAACCAGACCCATCGCCGCTTGGTGGTTTGATAGATGACGGCCAATTCAAAATCTAGTCAATATTTGAATTGGCTCGCCTAACTTAGCAAGCATAGTGAAAGAAAACACTAAGCCTCTGGAATCATTACGCAAAAAGATAAACTCTACATGTCATCAAAAGCAAAAATATGCATAGTGGCCTTGGAGGTACTTATGCGTATTTTGATTATCGTTTTGATGTGTGTAGCTTTGCCAGTCCAAGCGGCTAAGTCTATTGAATTCTACAGGCACACTTTCAAGCCTCTGTCTTGCCTTGTTCTTCAGGGAATAATGACAGACATAGATTCAAACTATAACCGAGTCAGTGAGGCCAAACAGATTGATTATAGGAACCAGCTTGTAGCAATTAAGCAGCTCTTAATTGAAAAGAACATGCAATCAAAGCTATCACAAGCGCGTTGGGTTTATGCCGAAGGCATGCTAGGCCAGTTCGATGAAGCTGATATTGCCTCCCTGATTAATCAGGTTCGAATAAATGAATTATCCTACATAGCCCCCCTTCCTGCTAAGCCCGATTAAATGGGTTGCTAATGACTCTTAGCAAGTAATGAACATGATTGTCGGAGACACCGCAGTAACAGTATTGGCAACCGCCAGTAGCAAAACTTTGCCCCTACGGTAATGATTGCATCAGACTCTTTGCAAGGTGGTTGTATATGGATTTAGTAACAGGTCTTCTACTCTTCGGAGGAATCGAGATTCTTCTATTTGTTTTGTTAATGCTGTTTTTAATCAAGTGACAGTTCTTGAGGCTTTTCTTAGTTTTTTGGCCTTTTCGCTTCTGATATGCCCCCTAACCCAGACCACTTTTCAGTAATGTGAAACCTATCTGATTGTGTAACTAATTTTCACGCCATGAAGGTATGGTTTTGTATGCACTTAGGTGTAGAATTGACAACATTATGACGTTAGAAGCTTGAACGCTCTGTTTTAGATAGAAAAATCGGCTATTTAACGTAATGGATATAATGTCTACCAACGAGGTTGGATATGCGAAACAAGATCGTAAAATAAAATGTTATAGCTCTTTGGGCAAGTTGTTAGTTTGTTTTCAGTTTTTGTTATAAATAAATTAATTTTCAAGGAGAGAAAAATATGATTGCTGATTTTACTTCATATGGAATGCATACCCTTGGCCGTTCTCTAGCATATTTGTATTACTTCGAAGGTACAAATAATTCAGGTTTCTCTGATATGCTAAACTTCGTCATTACAAAATCATCCGAAGAAGAGATTTTGGTTTTTAGAAAAGGTTTTGATGATGTTGCTTGTGGGTTATGGAGTTCCCACTATAAAAATGACGCATACAACTTCATAATGGATAATGATGTAACATTTGAAGCTTTATTGTCATTAATTAATGAAGGTTATAATATTTCATGTAACTTTGGATTTGAAACTGTAGAAAGAAAACTTGGTATGTATTTGTTTGAGAATGAAGTACTGAAATCTAATCTAATAACAGATGTATTCAAGCCGAAAGCTATTGAAATGCTGGCTCTTTCTACAGGTGTTAGAGAGCATGCATGTAAAATCCATCCATTTTATACAAAGCTACTCAAAAATAGTGTTTGTAGTTAGGCTTGTCATTTTAAGTAAATTCACTGTGGTGAGCCCCGAGCTATAACAAAAACATCAAGGTGACGCGTTACACTCGGCAGTTTTGGTATAGAGTTTAGTGCACTTGGTAGGTTCAACGTGGCGCACCTTATGTTCAGCGTTATGTATTCGAGGAAGTTATGAGAAAACATCAATATCAAAGAAAAAACGAACCAAATGGCGCGAAGTATACTTTCTTTGAGTTAACGAATGCTGTTCGTGTTGTAAAAACAGTTGGAGATGAAGAGTTTGAGCATACCTTTTCTAAGGGGGACTTTGTTCAGGGGAGAACTTTGAAGAAGTTTGATTTTGATAGAGCCATCGAGCGGGGTCATGCTGTTTACGTGACTAGCGAAGAATACAACGCCTCAAATGCTCAAAGCTTAGCTGCTCAAATAGACTTTATTCATAAAAATGGTACTGAAGAAAAATCGAGATTAGAGTTAGATTTGAGCGAAATCGTGTCCAACCCCA
Organism: Photobacterium sp. AWH4_225; assembly: GCF_056158405.1. Taxonomy (NCBI): domain Bacteria; kingdom Pseudomonadati; phylum Pseudomonadota; class Gammaproteobacteria; order Vibrionales; family Vibrionaceae; genus Photobacterium; species Photobacterium sp. AWH4_225. Next base: position 2,550,028 of record NZ_JBSWTF010000004.1, read on the forward strand.
AGATTGCAGCAACTGAAAAAGAGAGCTTAATTAAGTCCCGAATCGGTCAGGGTATATTTCGGCAGCAATTATTTAATATGTGGGGTGGTTGTGCTGTAACAGGTTGTGAAGTCAAAGAGTTACTTGTTGCTAGTCATATTGTTCCGTGGTGTGTTTCTGAAGAAAATAGGTTAAATCCTTATAATGGTTTTCTTCTAGTAGCACACCTTGATAAAGCGTTTGACTCTGGTCTTATTAGTTTCGACTGCGCGGGAGCTATTATGATTTCGCCAAAGTTTAAAAACTGCCAATCGATAGGGATACATTCGGAAATGGGTATTAAATTGAAGCCTGATCATGAAGAGTTTCTTGAATACCATCGAGCAAACGTGTACCAGAATACATAACAAAGCATTTAAGAGTGATTCGCAACGCTTGGCGTTTTCGCTTCGCTCAAGTATAGCCAAGCGTCGCTCACACCTTAATGCGGCGTTATAAAGCAAGGGGACTTTCGTGGAAATTACGAGAAAATTAAATCAGGCGTGTAATTTGGCATTAGAAGAAGTGCTATTCAAGTACGGTAATCGTTTTAGCGCTATTGAACTGTCACAAGTAATGCTAGAAGAAGATGGTATCCCTAAAAGTGGTGATCTTTCTTTAGGTTTATCTTTGAATTCGACTGGTATATATATACTAGAGTCACCGTCTGGAGAATTGGTGTATGTTGGGCAAGGTGGCAGAAAACAATCCACAAAATTAAACAGTAGAATTCTTCAGGAATTGAGATTATTTAATAAAACTGAAAATGGAAATAATGGTGGGACAATCAGTAAAAATATCCAGACTGTTGATGGTATTTCATTCAATGATCAGGATGAATGGCGATTGTACTTGTCAAACTATAGGCTAAGGGTATTACATTCAGACTACTGGGATATATCAATAAATCTAATAGAAGCTTTTTTAATTGAGGCTATAAGTCCTAAATATAACATCAACAAATAGCTTTATAACAAAGCGTTTAAGACAGATTCCCAACGCTTGGCATTCTTCATTCCATCGTTGGGTTTTGTGTTTAAGGTGGTATGGTTAGGTTTCGTGGTGGCGTTGCTCACTACTTAACGCGGCGTTATACAAATGGAGTAATAATGAGCCAAAGTTACAAAGATTTTATTCGTATAAAACGAGGCAATCGAAAGCTAGTTTTGCAGGTATGTACAGTTGAATGGCATGGACCTCATGAACCAAGAGATAAGTGGATAACGGCTAAGACTCTGGAGTCTGATATTGTTCTCAAAGAGTTGTACGAAGAGATAGAGAGTCTATTATCAAACACAAAATATGTTGGTTTTTGTAACAAGTGTCATGAGCACTTTCCTGTTGGTACAATGCATTCAGAAACTTATTGCCACGGCTGTGCTGAACGCCATTTAGGCATAGTGCACTAGTGGATGATTTGTATAACAAACAATTTAAGAGGGATTCTCAACGCGTGGCATTTTTACTATGCGTTGGTTTTGGTGATTAAGGTGGTATGCGGTTGCGGTTCTTCGAAGGCATCGGACCTACCCCGTCTAGTAATACGGGGTGAAAGTTTAAGGGGTCGTCATGCCCTACAGCACGGTACGGTCTCTAGGCTTCCAAATGAACAAGCCCCTTAATCGGGGCTTTGCTAGGTTCTTGGTAAACTATTATCTTGAAGGTAGTCGATTAAGCATCCTCGCTGTTTTGATGATGGTGGTCTTCATCTCTCTATCGTTCTCAGCGCTAATTTGTAAAAGCGCACTACCCGTAACTATTCTATCGGGCGTTAACGTCCATCCGTTTGGCGTTACCAACTCTCCATGCTTGATTTGCCACCCTCTCCAGTCGTCATTTATCGCTGCAAGATCTCTACATGAATAAAGCTTCATTAGGCGTCTACACTCTGGTGGTATCCTATGACCTGAATCCCAGCGTGTGACGGTTCTCACAGATTTGAAACATAGTTCAGCTACCCTTTCTTTACTCAGTCCACATACAAACTTTCGGAAAATGTAGTTTTCGGTCAACTTACTAGCCATAGCGCTTATTTATTCAATCCATTGTTACGCAACTGATAGAATAGTAACCTCTCTAACACATTGATGTTTCGAGTTAATTAACAAGAATGACACTTCCTATATTTAACATAACGCTCCCATAATACGTACTAAGTGATGCTTTTTTAACATTTGATTTAGGACATTTGTGTCAGCTTAGAAACTTCACTTTAAGGAGTCTCAAAATGCTTTGGAAACAGTTAATTAAATCAAAACCACCTGCTTTTTATCCCGCTCAACTTTCGGTACCGTCCTGTGCCCACAAACGCTGGGTTTCGCCCGGTTGCCGTTGTTGGCTAGGTATTATCGGCGTGCTCTATCAACCTGCGTTTGATTAATCGGAAATAACTTTTATAAACGATAAATTTTGCGAGGTACATCATGCTACATGAATCCTTCGTCAAGCTGTTCTGGCGTCACTTCGACAACATCGCTGAGGCTTCCGCGTGGTTTCACGTCCGTCCCATTACCGTCAAGCGTTGGCTCACGGGTAAAGTTGACGTTAACCCCATGGCCGAAAAGCTCTTGATCATTAAAGCCCGTGGCTATCTGCCCGATGATACCCGCTGGCAAGGTTTTCGGATTGATGAACACCGCTGCATCATCATCACACCTGAAGGCCGCCGATTCAGCCCCAAAGAACTGGACTCTTGGGCACTCCGTTATGATCGCTATCATGCATTGTGTCGGATGTATGAATTGGACTATGTCCCGGTGCGCTCCAATATCGTGACGCCATTGCCGTTCCGTGGCGGCCGTCGCATCAAACAGCCCCAACAGGAAACCGTCCCCAAGGACAAGAAGAAAGCCTGCCGCAAAGCTAGGGAAAAACTCAATGCCCGGCGCAGCGCATCAGCTCCCTAGCCTTTGTTCTGGCATAACAAAGCCCGCAGTAGCGGGCTATATGTTTAGCGATTGAGTAAAGCTTTTAAGTCTTCGATACCCAGTGTTTTGTCTTTACGACGATGGACAACTGAGTGGCAATTTGCACACAAAGGTACTAAATCAGTTTGTGGATCAACTTTCTTTTCACCACCAAACTCTGATATCGGTTCGACATGATGAATGTGAATGTAGCCTTTGGCATACTCACCATACGTGGCTTCAAAGTTAAAGCCACATGCGATGCAAGTTGTGCCATGAATGGCGATTGCTTGTTTTCTTAGCCCGGCATCTCGCTCATAGGTAGTAACAAATTTCTGAGTTTTATTGCCTTCAACGGCTGATTCTAATTGATGTTCACGATCATCAAGCTTGTCATCATTATCTTGAGTTACTGGCAACTTTACATTACTTCCAGCTAGCTCTTTAATGCGGCTGTACAAATCTTTATCTACAGGACGAACACCATCACGCCAGTAGTTTGAGGCTTTATTGCTTGGAATGATCTCAAGGTATACCTTGTGACCTGTGGCTGCTAAAACAGGTTTAGTGAAAGGCTGGTAATCCTTGATTGTTGCAAAGTAATCATTCTTCTCACTGTCTGGATCTTTATATACCTGATCAATTTCAGCAAAACCAAAATAGTGTGGTTCTTTGGTTAAACGAACTGAAGCATACAGCTTGTTCTTCATCTTTCCTTTGTAGTAGATAACCTTGCAACCGGGCTCTAGAAATTTAAGGTATCGTTTTGGAAAATGGTAAAGAACACCTGTTTGATCACTCCATTTGGATTCATCATTTTCAGCGATGACCGTGTATTGCTGATTTGGCATCATAAGCCCCTGATTGTACGTGGAAATAGAACAATACCAGGTTTTCTAGAAGCGTTAAATCAGCGGCTTATCATTCTTCCTGTCCCATTCTAATTTCATTATCCTTTTTTCATGCTGAGCTAACATTCGCTTTAACTCAGTAAGCACCGATTCATGTGCCTTAACTGATCGGAATAGCAGATAACAGATGATAAGCGTGGGCGGATTAACACCAATCTCAGTAAACAGTTTAAGCAGCTCTCCCACACAAGCCCCCTAACCTTTTTCCTTGCGAACCGTGTCAAACAAGCCGATAAACATCGCGGCAATGACCGGGATTGTACCGCCTAATTGCGCACCGGATTCACCAACTGTCACAGTGAGCAAATCACTATTGCCTGTTAGCAAACCAACGGTAGCACTGCCAAGTAACATCAAGCCAGTCTTGGTACTGGACTGTTTCAAATCAATCATAACCATCCTTTTTTACGTAGAAATTTGAGCGCATAAGCACCGATGATCACACCAGTCACGCTAAGTGCTACCGAGGTAGCGGCTTTCTTGGTCGTCATGCCAGTGCAACTCCTTCCATCACGTCATTGATTGGGTACTGGCGGCCGACTTCCATCCGAGCCATGGCCTGAATCAGAACTGCCGCCGTGTTATCGTTGCTGGCATCAAGAACCTGGTACTTGTCATAGCCAGTCCAAGCGGCAACCATGTTGGCGTAATGATCGCTGTCATTTTCATGGCTTGGTGCGAACGTGTGGATAATGTCGTTGATGGTTGTTACCCCGCGTTTTTGGTAGCTGCGCAGGATACGGGCCGCCGCGCGGAAGCCCCATTTATCATCTTCGAAAATGACAAATCGGCCATCACTGGACACTTGGCCGCGCCAGTTGTTGTGCTTGCTGTATTCGATATTCAGCGGGTTGTTGTTGCGGATACCCCGTGGCATTCCTGTAGTCATGTCTTCGTTCATCCCTGTGTTTATTGGTGTTGAGTCTTTAGGTTGGGCACGTTTGAGTGCCCAGAAAGTAATAATTGCGGATATGGTAATGAACCAGCGCATTTATAACCGGCTCCATTGCCCATTAAAACTCATCACCACATTGAGGCTTTTCGGATTGGGGCCATTCATAGTTTGACCATCGGATGCCTTATAAAGCTGGCTGTTCTGAATAAACAAAAGATGCTCGCCAGCAATTGAGGCTTGGCCTGTAAATTCGAGATAATGGCGAGATGGATAATTGATTGCCACATCATGCAGGTGTTTAGCAGTTTGGTTTGTAGCATCAAACAAGTAGACACCGATATTGTCAGAAGCTGTTTGGCGGCCAATCACCATCTTTCCATCGTAGATACTGATTTGCCCCCCGCCATCTTTTGCTGCGTGGCCGAAAGTCCAATGCGAGTGATAACCACTGGGATAAGAGACTGTCGGGATAGTATGTTCAGAGAATGAATTACTTGCCTTTGAATAACGCAGATAGCTTTTGGGGCTATGCCTATTAAAGAGGTAAATGTCATCCCGAACCGGGTCTACGCCCATTCCAAAATAGCCATGCATCTTCATACTGATATCTACATATTGGAAAGAGATACTGCTACCGAACGTTAGCTTATAGCCAAGTGGCGCATTCAAAAATCCAAACTTCTCTACACCGTTATCACAGACGCAGAGGTCGTACACATCATAGATACTGAGTTTCCAAGTGAGCACCGATTCTGATTCTGGGTTTTCAGGATTAGAGCCTCGATGGCCTTTGAAGGACTTACCGCCATCGGTTGAAAAGGCAATGCCACCATAGCCAAATAAGCTACGAGTTACCACGGCAATCAAATCACCATCTACCGACACACTAAATTGGTAATCGGTATCGCCATCGGCTGAAAGTGCATTGAACGTTGCCCCTGCTGGGCTAACCGCATCCACCTTAGCGAGCTTTTCTGTCAGGTTCTCCCATGTATCGCCAAGATCCTTGGTGATATAAATCGCCTTGCCTTTAGACTTAGTGGCATACACCAACAACGGTATCCCGTTTGAACTTGGGTGAACGCCCATCCGGATCAACTTACCCTGACCGTTGTAGTTGATGGGCGCGACATGCGGTGTGGGTAGAGGCTTGTAAACGAATGACTGGCCGTGGTTTTCTGATACCGCAATTTCATCAGTGTTCACCGATGACGCCACGACAATGTTTTCACTCTGTAAAACATATTCAACCCTGAAGTCAGGTTTCATTTCTGCGCTTTCAGTGAGCCCAAGGACTGTCCCTGCATTCTCTTCTGTCGCGGGCGGCAGTTGTTCAACTAAAGGGATCTTAACCCCTTTCAATGATTCAACTTCGTCGGCCAGAAATTCAATT
>NZ_JBSWTF010000005.1:0-110849 GCF_056158405.1 Photobacterium sp. AWH4_225
TTAATTCGATGCAACGCGAAGAACCTTACCTACTCTTGACATCCAGAGAACTTTCCAGAGATGGATTGGTGCCTTCGGGAACTCTGAGACAGGTGCTGCATGGCTGTCGTCAGCTCGTGTTGTGAAATGTTGGGTTAAGTCCCGCAACGAGCGCAACCCCTATCCTTGTTTGCCAGCGCGTAATGGCGGGAACTCCAGGGAGACTGCCGGTGATAAACCGGAGGAAGGTGGGGACGACGTCAAGTCATCATGGCCCTTACGAGTAGGGCTACACACGTGCTACAATGGCGTATACAGAGGGCGGCCAACTTGCGAGAGTGAGCGAATCCCAGAAAGTACGTCGTAGTCCGGATTGGAGTCTGCAACTCGACTCCATGAAGTCGGAATCGCTAGTAATCGTGGATCAGAATGCCACGGTGAATACGTTCCCGGGCCTTGTACACACCGCCCGTCACACCATGGGAGTGGGCTGCACCAGAAGTAGATAGCTTAACCTTCGGGAGGGCGTTTACCACGGTGTGGTTCATGACTGGGGTGAAGTCGTAACAAGGTAGCCCTAGGGGAACCTGGGGCTGGATCACCTCCTTAACGATATGACTGCGTTTTATGCAGTGTCCACACAGATTGCTTGGTGAAATGGTTTTAGAAATAGCAAAAGTGCTAATGAATAACGTCAGTTATTGATTAACGCTTTTGCGTTATGCTCTTTAACAATCTGGAAAGCTGACTAGTAAATTGAATTCTTCGAATTCAATACTAATAGTTTCATCGAAAGATGAAACGAGTTCTCAAGCAACACACATTCAAGTGTCTTGTGTAAGAGTCCGGCGAAACACAGTCCATCAATACTCAGATGGACAACCTTGGTTGTTGAGCCATACGAACAGACCCCTTGGGGTTGTATGGTTAAGTGACTAAGCGTACACGGTGGATGCCTGGGCAGTCAGAGGCGATGAAGGACGTGCTAACCTGCGATAAGCCAAGAGAAGATGGTAAGAATCACAATACTCTTGGATTTCCGAATGGGGAAACCCAGCTGCATAAGCAGTTATCGTAACGTGAATACATAGCGTTGCGAGGCGAACCGGGGGAACTGAAACATCTAAGTACCCCGAGGAAGAGAAATCAACCGAGATTCCGGCAGTAGCGGCGAGCGAACCCGGATTAGCCCTTAAGCTAGTTTTGCGACAGGTGAATGAGCTGGAAAGCTCAGCGATACAGGGTGATAGCCCCGTAACCGGTAGCGCATTTCGAGTGAAATCGAGTAGGACGGGACACGTGATATCCTGTCTGAACATGGGGGGACCATCCTCCAAGGCTAAATACTCCTGACTGACCGATAGTGAACCAGTACCGTGAGGGAAAGGCGAAAAGAACCCCTGTGAGGGGAGTGAAATAGAACCTGAAACCGTGTACGTACAAGCAGTAGGAGCCCTTCGGGGTGACTGCGTACCTTTTGTATAATGGGTCAGCGACTTAATTTTAGTAGCAAGGTTAACCGTTTAGGGGAGCCGTAGGGAAACCGAGTCTTAACTGGGCGTTCAGTTGCTAGGATTAGACCCGAAACCAGGTGATCTAGCCATGGGCAGGTTGAAGGTGAGGTAACACTTACTGGAGGACCGAACCGACTAATGTTGAAAAATTAGCGGATGACTTGTGGCTAGGGGTGAAAGGCCAATCAAACCTGGAGATAGCTGGTTCTCCCCGAAAGCTATTTAGGTAGCGCCTCGGACGAATACTACTGGGGGTAGAGCACTGTTAAGGCTAGGGGGTCATCCCGACTTACCAACCCTTTGCAAACTCCGAATACCAGTAAGTACTATCCGGGAGACACACGGCGGGTGCTAACGTCCGTCGTGGAGAGGGAAACAACCCAGACCGCCAGCTAAGGTCCCAAAGTTATAGCTAAGTGGGAAACGATGTGGGAAGGCTCAGACAGCCAGGATGTTGGCTTAGAAGCAGCCATCATTTAAAGAAAGCGTAATAGCTCACTGGTCGAGTCGGCCTGCGCGGAAGATTTAACGGGGCTAAGCTATACACCGAAGCTGCGGCAATGCCTTTTAGGTATTGGGTAGGGGAGCGTTCTGTAAGCGGTTGAAGGTGCATCGTAAGGTGTGCTGGACGTATCAGAAGTGCGAATGCTGACATGAGTAACGATAAAGGGAGTGAAAAACTCCCTCGCCGGAAGACCAAGGGTTCCTGTCCAACGTTAATCGGGGCAGGGTGAGTCGACCCCTAAGGCGAGGCCGAAAGGCGTAGTCGATGGGAAACGGGTTAATATTCCCGTACTTCTTACTATTGCGATGGGGGGACGGAGAAGGCTAGGTGGGCCTGGCGACGGTTGTCCAGGTTCAAGGGTGTAGGCTGTAATCTTAGGCAAATCCGGGATTACACTAGGCTGAGACCCGATGTCGAGGCACTACGGTGCTGAAGTCATTGATGCCATGCTTCCGGGAAAAGCCTCTAAGCTTCAGATAGTAAGGAATCGTACCCCAAACCGACACAGGTGGTCGGGTAGAGAATACCAAGGCGCTTGAGAGAACTCGGGTGAAGGAACTAGGCAAAATGGTACCGTAACTTCGGGAGAAGGTACGCTGCCGGCGGTGAAGAGACTTGCTCTTGGAGCTGCTGGCAGTCGCAGATACCAGGTGGCTGCAACTGTTTATTAAAAACACAGCACTGTGCAAAATCGAAAGATGACGTATACGGTGTGACGCCTGCCCGGTGCCGGAAGGTTAATTGATGGGGTTAGACTTCGGTCGAAGCTCTTGATCGAAGCCCCGGTAAACGGCGGCCGTAACTATAACGGTCCTAAGGTAGCGAAATTCCTTGTCGGGTAAGTTCCGACCTGCACGAATGGCGTAATGATGGCCACGCTGTCTCCACCCGAGACTCAGTGAAATTGAAATCGCAGTGAAGATGCTGCGTACCCGCGGCTAGACGGAAAGACCCCGTGAACCTTTACTACAGCTTGGCACTGAACATTGACCCTACATGTGTAGGATAGGTGGGAGGCTTTGAAACCGAGTCGCTAGATTCGGTGGAGCCGTCCTTGAAATACCACCCTTGTAGTGTTGATGTTCTAACGTCGCCCCGTTATCCGGGGTGCGGACAGTGCCTGGTGGGTAGTTTGACTGGGGCGGTCTCCTCCCAAAGCGTAACGGAGGAGCACGAAGGTGGGCTAATCACGGTCGGACATCGTGAGGTTAGTGCAATGGCATAAGCCCGCTTGACTGCGAGACTGACAAGTCGAGCAGGTGCGAAAGCAGGTCATAGTGATCCGGTGGTTCTGTATGGAAGGGCCATCGCTCAACGGATAAAAGGTACTCCGGGGATAACAGGCTGATACCGCCCAAGAGTTCATATCGACGGCGGTGTTTGGCACCTCGATGTCGGCTCATCACATCCTGGGGCTGAAGTCGGTCCCAAGGGTATGGCTGTTCGCCATTTAAAGTGGTACGCGAGCTGGGTTTAGAACGTCGTGAGACAGTTCGGTCCCTATCTGCCGTGGGCGTTGGATGATTGAGAGGGGCTGCTCCTAGTACGAGAGGACCGGAGTGGACGAACCTCTGGTGTTCGGGTTGTGTCGCCAGACGCATTGCCCGGTAGCTAAGTTCGGAATCGATAACCGCTGAAAGCATCTAAGCGGGAAGCGAGCCTCAAGATGAGTCATCCCTGAACCTATAAGGTTCCTGAAGGGTTGTTGGAGACTACGACGTAGATAGGCAGGGTGTGTAAGCGTTGTGAGGCGTTGAGCTAACCTGTACTAATTGCCCGTGAGGCTTAACCATACAACACCCAAGGGGTTTTAGCGGACTCCACGAACACTTGGATGAGTGTTGAGAACATCAGCTTTTTAGATTGTAACGAATTTGCTTGGCGACCATAGCATTATGGACCCACCTGATCCCATGCCGAACTCAGTAGTGAAACGTAATAGCGCCGATGGTAGTGTGGGGCCTCCCCATGTGAGAGTAGGACATCGCCAGGCTTTGATTTATAGGAAGCCCGCTGGGTACAGCGGGCTTTTCTTTCGCTCCGACTGATTGCAATGTGAGCGACGTCAACAGAAGGTTTTTACTTTTTCGCCAGTTGCGAAAAAAGATGAAAATTTTGTCTTGACTGGATATCAGAAACGCGTATTATACGCCTCCTGACTTGCTGAAGCGCACAGCGCCAAGGCATTGAAAGTCAACGTTCTTTAACAATTTGACCATGCAATCTGTGTGGGCACTCGTGAAATGATAGTCAACAAAAGCATTATCAATGAAACTGAGTGACCAATACAAATTTTAAGTTTACTTATTATTTGGCACAGTCAATTCAATCATTACTTCGGTAATGGTTTAACAGTATTTCATTGAGCCAAAACTTTAATTGAAGAGTTTGATCATGGCTCAGATTGAACGCTGGCGGCAGGCCTAACACATGCAAGTCGAGCGGCAGCGACATAAACAATCCTTCGGGTGCGCTTATGGGCGGCGAGCGGCGGACGGGTGAGTAATGCCTGGGAATATGCCCTGATGTGGGGGATAACCATTGGAAACGATGGCTAATACCGCATAATCTCTTCGGAGCAAAGAGGGGGACCTTCGGGCCTCTCGCGTCAGGATTAGCCCAGGTGAGATTAGCTAGTTGGTGAGGTAAGAGCTCACCAAGGCGACGATCTCTAGCTGGTCTGAGAGGATGATCAGCCACACTGGAACTGAGACACGGTCCAGACTCCTACGGGAGGCAGCAGTGGGGAATATTGCACAATGGGGGAAACCCTGATGCAGCCATGCCGCGTGTGTGAAGAAGGCCTTCGGGTTGTAAAGCACTTTCAGTCGTGAGGAAGGCATATGCGTTAATAGCGCATGTGTTTGACGTTAGCGACAGAAGAAGCACCGGCTAACTCCGTGCCAGCAGCCGCGGTAATACGGAGGGTGCGAGCGTTAATCGGAATTACTGGGCGTAAAGCGCATGCAGGCGGCTTGTTAAGCCAGATGTGAAAGCCCGGGGCTCAACCTCGGAATAGCATTTGGAACTGGCAGGCTAGAGTCTTGTAGAGGGGGGTAGAATTTCAGGTGTAGCGGTGAAATGCGTAGAGATCTGAAGGAATACCGGTGGCGAAGGCGGCCCCCTGGACAAAGACTGACGCTCAGATGCGAAAGCGTGGGGAGCAAACAGGATTAGATACCCTGGTAGTCCACGCCGTAAACGATGTCTACTTGGAGGTTGGTGTCTTGAACACTGGCTTTCGGAGCTAACGCGTTAAGTAGACCGCCTGGGGAGTACGGTCGCAAGATTAAAACTCAAATGAATTGACGGGGGCCCGCACAAGCGGTGGAGCATGTGGTTTAATTCGATGCAACGCGAAGAACCTTACCTACTCTTGACATCCAGAGAACTTTCCAGAGATGGATTGGTGCCTTCGGGAACTCTGAGACAGGTGCTGCATGGCTGTCGTCAGCTCGTGTTGTGAAATGTTGGGTTAAGTCCCGCAACGAGCGCAACCCCTATCCTTGTTTGCCAGCGCGTAATGGCGGGAACTCCAGGGAGACTGCCGGTGATAAACCGGAGGAAGGTGGGGACGACGTCAAGTCATCATGGCCCTTACGAGTAGGGCTACACACGTGCTACAATGGCGTATACAGAGGGCGGCCAACTTGCGAGAGTGAGCGAATCCCAGAAAGTACGTCGTAGTCCGGATTGGAGTCTGCAACTCGACTCCATGAAGTCGGAATCGCTAGTAATCGTGGATCAGAATGCCACGGTGAATACGTTCCCGGGCCTTGTACACACCGCCCGTCACACCATGGGAGTGGGCTGCACCAGAAGTAGATAGCTTAACCTTCGGGAGGGCGTTTACCACGGTGTGGTTCATGACTGGGGTGAAGTCGTAACAAGGTAGCCCTAGGGGAACCTGGGGCTGGATCACCTCCTTAACGATATGACTGCGTTTTATGCAGTGTCCACACAGATTGCTTGGTTAATAGTAAAAGAACGTGAAAGACTTGGGTCTGTAGCTCAGGTGGTTAGAGCGCACCCCTGATAAGGGTGAGGTCGGTGGTTCAAGTCCACTCAGACCCACCACTTTCTCTCCCAGAGGAAGTGAGTGTGAAGTCTTTCGAATCGTTGGGGCTATAGCTCAGCTGGGAGAGCGCCTGCCTTGCACGCAGGAGGTCAGCAGTTCGATCCTGCTTAGCTCCACCACTCTCTAAGGTTTCTTCCTTAAGAATCTTTAGAAAGTGGTTATCTGACGATAAACACATGCTCTTTAACAATCTGGAAAGCTGACTAGTAAATTGAATTTTCGAATTCAATAACTAATAGTTTCATCGAAAGATGAAACGAGTTCTCAAGCAACACACATTCAAGTGTCTTGTGTAAGAGTCCGGCGAAACACAGTTCATCAATACTCAGATGAACAACCTTGGTTGTTGAGCCATACGAACAGACCCCTTGGGGTTGTATGGTTAAGTGACTAAGCGTACACGGTGGATGCCTGGGCAGTCAGAGGCGATGAAGGACGTGCTAACCTGCGATAAGCCAAGAGAAGATGGTAAGAATCACGATACTCTTGGATTTCCGAATGGGGAAACCCAGCTGCATAAGCAGTTATCAATGCGTGAATACATAGCGCATTGAGGCGAACCGGGGGAACTGAAACATCTAAGTACCCCGAGGAAGAGAAATCAACCGAGATTCCGGCAGTAGCGGCGAGCGAACCCGGATTAGCCCTTAAGCTAGTTTTGCGACAGGTGAATGAGCTGGAAAGCTCAGCGATACAGGGTGATAGCCCCGTAACCGGTAGCGCATTGCGAGTGAAATCGAGTAGGACGGGACACGTGATATCCTGTCTGAACATGGGGGGACCATCCTCCAAGGCTAAATACTCCTGACTGACCGATAGTGAACCAGTACCGTGAGGGAAAGGCGAAAAGAACCCCTGTGAGGGGAGTGAAATAGAACCTGAAACCGTGTACGTACAAGCAGTAGGAGCCCTTCGGGGTGACTGCGTACCTTTTGTATAATGGGTCAGCGACTTAATTTTAGTAGCAAGGTTAACCGTTTAGGGGAGCCGTAGGGAAACCGAGTCTTAACTGGGCGTTCAGTTGCTAGGATTAGACCCGAAACCAGGTGATCTAGCCATGGGCAGGTTGAAGGTGAGGTAACACTTACTGGAGGACCGAACCGACTAATGTTGAAAAATTAGCGGATGACTTGTGGCTAGGGGTGAAAGGCCAATCAAACCTGGAGATAGCTGGTTCTCCCCGAAAGCTATTTAGGTAGCGCCTCGGACGAATACTACTGGGGGTAGAGCACTGTTAAGGCTAGGGGGTCATCCCGACTTACCAACCCTTTGCAAACTCCGAATACCAGTAAGTACTATCCGGGAGACACACGGCGGGTGCTAACGTCCGTCGTGGAGAGGGAAACAACCCAGACCGCCAGCTAAGGTCCCAAAGTTATAGCTAAGTGGGAAACGATGTGGGAAGGCTCAGACAGCCAGGATGTTGGCTTAGAAGCAGCCATCATTTAAAGAAAGCGTAATAGCTCACTGGTCGAGTCGGCCTGCGCGGAAGATTTAACGGGGCTAAGCTATACACCGAAGCTGCGGCAATGCCTTTTAGGTATTGGGTAGGGGAGCGTTCTGTAAGCGGTTGAAGGTGCATCGTAAGGTGTGCTGGACGTATCAGAAGTGCGAATGCTGACATGAGTAACGATAAAGGGAGTGAAAAACTCCCTCGCCGGAAGACCAAGGGTTCCTGTCCAACGTTAATCGGGGCAGGGTGAGTCGACCCCTAAGGCGAGGCCGAAAGGCGTAGTCGATGGGAAACGGGTTAATATTCCCGTACTTCTTACTATTGCGATGGGGGGACGGAGAAGGCTAGGTGGGCCTGGCGACGGTTGTCCAGGTTCAAGGGTGTAGGCTGTAATCTTAGGCAAATCCGGGATTACACTAGGCTGAGACCCGATGTCGAGGCACTACGGTGCTGAAGTCATTGATGCCATGCTTCCGGGAAAAGCCTCTAAGCTTCAGATAGTAAGGAATCGTACCCCAAACCGACACAGGTGGTCGGGTAGAGAATACCAAGGCGCTTGAGAGAACTCGGGTGAAGGAACTAGGCAAAATGGTACCGTAACTTCGGGAGAAGGTACGCTGCCGGCGGTGAAGAGACTTGCTCTTGGAGCTGCTGGCAGTCGCAGATACCAGGTGGCTGCAACTGTTTATTAAAAACACAGCACTGTGCAAAATCGAAAGATGACGTATACGGTGTGACGCCTGCCCGGTGCCGGAAGGTTAATTGATGGGGTTAGACTTCGGTCGAAGCTCTTGATCGAAGCCCCGGTAAACGGCGGCCGTAACTATAACGGTCCTAAGGTAGCGAAATTCCTTGTCGGGTAAGTTCCGACCTGCACGAATGGCGTAATGATGGCCACGCTGTCTCCACCCGAGACTCAGTGAAATTGAAATCGCAGTGAAGATGCTGCGTACCCGCGGCTAGACGGAAAGACCCCGTGAACCTTTACTACAGCTTGGCACTGAACATTGACCCTACATGTGTAGGATAGGTGGGAGGCTTTGAAACCGAGTCGCTAGATTCGGTGGAGCCGTCCTTGAAATACCACCCTTGTAGTGTTGATGTTCTAACGTCGCCCCGTTATCCGGGGTGCGGACAGTGCCTGGTGGGTAGTTTGACTGGGGCGGTCTCCTCCCAAAGCGTAACGGAGGAGCACGAAGGTGGGCTAATCACGGTCGGACATCGTGAGGTTAGTGCAATGGCATAAGCCCGCTTGACTGCGAGACTGACAAGTCGAGCAGGTGCGAAAGCAGGTCATAGTGATCCGGTGGTTCTGTATGGAAGGGCCATCGCTCAACGGATAAAAGGTACTCCGGGGATAACAGGCTGATACCGCCCAAGAGTTCATATCGACGGCGGTGTTTGGCACCTCGATGTCGGCTCATCACATCCTGGGGCTGAAGTCGGTCCCAAGGGTATGGCTGTTCGCCATTTAAAGTGGTACGCGAGCTGGGTTTAGAACGTCGTGAGACAGTTCGGTCCCTATCTGCCGTGGGCGTTGGATGATTGAGAGGGGCTGCTCCTAGTACGAGAGGACCGGAGTGGACGAACCTCTGGTGTTCGGGTTGTGTCGCCAGACGCATTGCCCGGTAGCTAAGTTCGGAATCGATAACCGCTGAAAGCATCTAAGCGGGAAGCGAGCCTCAAGATGAGTCATCCCTGAACCTATAAGGTTCCTGAAGGGTTGTTGGAGACTACGACGTAGATAGGCAGGGTGTGTAAGCGTTGTGAGGCGTTGAGCTAACCTGTACTAATTGCCCGTGAGGCTTAACCATACAACACCCAAGGGGTTTTTACGGACTCCGCAAACACTTGGATGAGTGTTGAGAACATCAGCTTTCAAGATTGTAAGAATTTTGCTTGGCGACCATAGCATTATGGACCCACCTGATCCCATGCCGAACTCAGTAGTGAAACGTAATAGCGCCGATGGTAGTGTGGGGCCTCCCCATGTGAGAGTAGGACATCGCCAGGCTTCCAATTTAGATTATCGCAGTGAACGTGCGGTGATTTGAGTGGAGCGGTAGTTCAGTTGGTTAGAATACCGGCCTGTCACGCCGGGGGTCGCGGGTTCGAGTCCCGTCCGCTCCGCCACTTATTAAGAAGCCTCGTCGAAAGACGGGGCTTTCTTGTATCTGACGCTCCCGAAAGTGCTGTGTACTTTGGTCGCGTACGGAAGCCCGGCGCGTTGAGTCCCGGTAGTGCGCGACCCCGGCTCTCCGTCACTTATACTAAGCCCAAGCAGAAATGCTTGGGCTTTTTACGTTTCAGGCCAGAGGGCTAATGGCTTGGGGTGAGAGGTAGAGAACAGGGCTCTTGGAGGTGCAGGACCCAGGATCCAGGACCGCTTCCCTACTGATAATTATAAAAGTGCCTTAACCAGTGCTCGGCGATAGCAGTCTCGTCATTCTCACTCAAAGGCTGGATACCTGATTTGAATCTTTCTGGCTGGCAGAGCAACTGAAGCCCTGCCAGCATATGTGCTGCCTCAAACAGATACAGGGTTGGATCCCCCATCCCTGTTTTGAATGGTGTATTGGCCGATTCGCCGCCGGCCAATAGATAGAGGCGATGGCCCTTTCTGGTTTGGTATTCTCGGATCAGCTTATTACCTCCTACCTCAGTGAGCGCCCCATTGGCAATCAAGGTGGGTAGGTTAAGCTCATCGTCAGCTGAGGTCACAGTGGCAATAAAGCTATTATCACTGATGGTATCGAGCAGGTGCTCCGGAATAGCACCATTACCTGTACAGCAATAGATGAGGTTGCATTCTCGAACTAAGCGCTCTATTGAACAAACTTGAACACCGTTGCGGGGAAACTGGGTTAGCCTCCTTGGGTCGAGGTCGGCGACATAAATGTTACCTATAGCTTTGCCTTTTAGGTACTGGATCACCCCACAGCCGAGATTTCCAGCCCCAATCACTCCAACCTTGAGAAACCCATCATTATTGAGCTTGAGACCAAACTCTTCACGTAGGATCTGATCAGAATAGTGAACAATGCACTCCGAAGCTTCATAGTCGGCAGGCGCTTTGATACTAAGGTGGGAAACAGTCACCAGTGGATGGTTCATCGCTCGGTTAAGGTATTTGTACAAACCATTGGCGGTAAGCTCGGTGATACCGATGAGCTGTTCTTGGAAAACACTGCCGAGATGTTCGATGGCATGGGAGAAATATCCGCCATGATCGAGCAATAGGAATTTGCTGTCTGCTGTTATGTGTTGGCGAATAAAGGCTTCTGCGAAAAGAGGATCACGCAATTGTTCTTTGGTAACGGTATCGTTGGCTATCGTGCAGCTTGGCAACTTTTCTATGGTCTTTTTGATGGTGCTGTTGCCACTGGCGGTTGCGCCCTTTGGAACAAATATGAGTTGATGGGCAAGCTCTGCCAGTACGTTGATATAAGGCAAGGAGCCTTCGTAGCAATGCATGACTGAAAAAATAATTAGGTTTGGCGGAGTGCGGTAGCTCTGCGCGACTTGTTTTAGAAAGTCATAGCCCTTGGCTGCGTAAAAATCAGAGTAGTACGAATGAGTTAAGATTGGTTGAGGCATTATTATTATTCCATTGAAAATTAATTGCAGCCAAACAGATTGAGTAGCGCATAGAGTAACGGCTCATTTTGTCGGCTTTGTTTACAACACAGCCCTAATTGCATCGGATGCACTTTTTCTTTTTCTAGCCGCTTGACCTTGTTTCCTACCGGGCTGTTTTCTATCACCACATCAGGGGCTATACCGATACCACAGCCCAGCGCGACCATACTGACAATCGCTTCGTGGCCACCGACCTGGGCATAAATTTGTGGCTTTATTTTTTTTGTTTTTAGCCATTTGTCGGCTTTATCTCTTGCCGTCCCGGACTCTGGCAAAATAAAAGGTAGGCTGGCCCAGTTAGGTGGGTCTGCTAAGGCTTTTTGTAAGCTCGGTGGCGGTAGTAGAGGTGTGATAACCGACATCGAGACATTGTCGAGCTCTGTATAGGCGAGCTTGCCCGGCAAGGTGTCAGGTTTGGCTGCAATTGCTATATCGGCCTCATCGTTCTGAACTTTATCGATGGCTTGGGCTGGGTCGCCAGTAAGCAGTTGTATTTCTACTTGGGGGTAGAGTTGGCGGAAGCGGTTGAGGATATCTGGCAGGTGACTGTAACTGGCCGTGACGGAACAAAATAGCTTGAGCTTACCCTGCAGCTTGTGGTGGTGGTCAGCAAGCTCGGCTTTTACTTCCAGCCAGTTGGACACAATTAGCGAGGCGGTTGGCAACAGGGTTTGTCCTGCAGAGGTCAGCTCGACACTTCGGTTATCACGGACGAACAGGGTTTGCCCTAAATCTTCTTCTAGTCGCTGGACGATCCGGCTAAGAGCGGATGGGCTGATATGCATGGCCTGGGCGGTTTGGCTGAAGCTTTTTGATTCGCACAGGTGAAGGAATAACTGCAAGGTTTTTATGTTCATCTTCCATGTTGCACTTTTTGCAATGACTTATTGTGAATATATCACTTTGCGCAATTTACTGCGTGATCTACTATCGGATTATTCGACAAGCACTGTCGGCCCAAGGAATAGAATTCACGGAGTTTGCTGTTATGGCTAATTATTTCAACACCCTAAATCTTCGCCAGCAATTAGATCAACTAGGCCGTTGCCGATTCATGGATCGCAACGAGTTTGCCAACGAGGCTGATTACCTAAAAGGTAAGAAAGTCGTTATTGTTGGCTGTGGCGCACAGGGCCTTAACCAAGGTCTGAACATGCGTGATTCTGGTCTTGATGTGGCTTATGCCCTGCGTCAGGCTGCTATCGACGAGCAGCGCCAGTCTTACAAGAATGCAAAAGAAAACGGTTTTGAAGTAGGTAGCTACGAAACGCTGATCCCGCAAGCAGATTTGGTTGTTAACCTGACGCCGGACAAGCAGCACACCAATGTGGTTGAAACAGTGATGCCGCTGATGAAGCAAGGTGCGTCATTGGGTTACTCCCACGGCTTTAACATCGTTGAAGAAGGTATGCAGATCCGCCCTGATATTACAGTGGTGATGGTAGCTCCGAAATGTCCTGGTACAGAGGTACGTGAAGAGTACAAGCGTGGCTTCGGTGTGCCGACGCTGATTGCGGTTCACCCAGAGAATGATCCTCAGGGCGATGGCCTTGAAATCGCAAAAGCCTGGGCTGCTGCGACTGGCGGCCACCGTGCAGGTGTGTTGGAGTCATCTTTCGTTGCAGAAGTGAAATCTGACCTAATGGGCGAGCAGACTATCCTTTGTGGCATGCTGCAGGCTGGCTCGATTGTATGTTATGAGAAGATGATTGCTGATGGTGTGGATGCAGGCTACGCCGGCAAACTTCTTCAGTATGGTTGGGAAACTATCACCGAAGCACTGAAGTTCGGCGGTATCACCCACATGATGGATCGCCTGTCTAACCCGGCGAAAGTAAAAGCCTTTGAACTGTCTGAAGAATTGAAAGAGCTGATGCGTCCGCTTTACAACAAGCACATGGATGACATCATCACTGGTCATTTTTCTAGCACCATGATGGCTGACTGGGCAAACGACGATGCCAACCTGCTGGGCTGGCGTGGCGAAACCGCTGAAACCCAGTTCGAAAACTACCCTGATTCGGATGTTGAAATCGCTGAGCAAGAGTACTTCGACAACGGTATCTTGATGGTGGCTATGGTACGTGCTGGTGTTGAATTGGCGTTCGAAGCAATGACGGCTTCTGGCATCATCGAAGAGTCGGCTTACTACGAGTCGCTGCACGAGCTACCACTGATTGCCAACACTATCGCCCGTAAGCGCCTGTACGAGATGAACGTGGTTATCTCTGATACGGCTGAATACGGTAACTACCTGTTCGCTAACGTAGCTACGCCGCTACTGCGTGAGAAGTTCATGCCATCAGTTGGCACAGATGTTATCGGTAAGGGCCTAGGCGAGACATCTAACCAGGTAGATAACGCAACCCTGATTGCCGTGAACGACACTATCCGCAACCACCCGGTTGAGTATATCGGTGAAGAGCTGCGTGGCTACATGACAGACATGAAGCGTATCGCTGTGGGTGGCTAAGCCCCCTGAAGATTGAATATTAAAAAGCCCGGATGATTATCCGGGCTTTTTTGTTATTGGTTAGCAAAGCGCTTATTCTTGCTCAGTATCAGCCTTTGGTGCCATACGGCCTTCTAGCTCTTCAAGCTTCTGCTCAAGGGCTGATAGCTTTTGGCGGGTACGTAGCAGCACCTGGGTCTGTACATCAAATTCTTCGCGGCTAACCACGTCCAATTTACCAAGCTGTGCTTGGATCACTTGGCGAACTTTCTGTTCTACATCATTACCCAGCTCTTTGACTGGCTGAGGCATCGCGTCCTGGATCTGCTTGGCCACTTGCTCAAGTTTCTTTGGATCAAACATAGCTTAGTTAACTCCGTAACGGCATTTCATCTGTTGTCGTTATTTTATTCAAATATAACAGGATTGTCGTTGGTGTTGGTACAAAATAAAAGAGGCCGTCAAAACGGCCTCTTGGTTCGCAGTCTATTTGCTTAGCAATCGTGCGCTTCTTTCAGAGCGTTGCGTGCTTCATCGGCACGCTTAAGCTTTTCCAGATCTTTGTCTTCGACAAAGACTGGTAGCGGTTTGTGGATGCTAGCTAGGTAGGTGTAAATCACCGGCAATACAAACAGGGTGAATACCGTACCAATCGCCAGACCGGCAACGATAACAATACCGATACTGAAACGCTGAGCCGCACCTGCGCCTGTGGCGTAAAGTAGCGGGATCAAGCCGGCAATCATCGCCGCAGTGGTCATCAGGATTGGACGCAGACGAATTTTCGCCGCTTCCATGACGGCTGCCATACGATCTTTCTTGTGGTGCAGCTGCTCTTCTTTAGCTACCTCACAAATCAAGATACCGTGCTTGGTGATAAGACCAATTAGGGTGATCAAACCGACCTGTGAGTAGATGTTCATTGAGGCTGCGCCCCACGCCAGAGCGATTAGGGCACCACAGATAGCCAGCGGAACCGAGACCATGATAACCAGCGGATCGCGCAGCGATTCAAACTGGATTGCCAGAACCAGGAAGATGATCGCCAGTGCCAGGGCAAAGGTGGTGTACAGTGCGTTACCTTCGGTTACGAACTGACGGGCCTCACCCATGAAGTCATGTTGGTAACCGGCCGGTAGCGTGCTGGCCGCTTCGGTCTGGAACCAGTTGATCGCATCACCCATAGCGACGCCAGGTGCTGGAACCGCACCGACGGTTGCCGAGTTCAACTGGTTGAAGTGAGGCAGCGAGCGTGGCTCGGAGATCACTTCAATCGTCACTAGGCTACCCAGTGGGATGGCATTGCCGTCAGCCGCGCGGACATAGTAACCCTTGAGTGATTCCGGGTTGAGGCGGTATTTACGCTCAACTTGCGGGATCACCTCGTAAGAGCGGCCATTGAGGTCGATACGGTTAACATAACCGTCAGCCATCATGGTACTCAGGGTCATACCGATATCCTGCATGGTCACGCCATAGGCACCGGCCTTGTCCTTGTCGATCTTGATCTTCATCGTTGCCGAGTCGTAGTTCAGATCGAGATCCGAGTAGACGAACATCGGGTTGGTTTTCACCTTGCCCAAGATATCGCTACTGATCTGGAACAGGCTCTCGAAGCTGTTCGGCGTAGTGATCACGAACTGGATCGGCAGGCCAGAGCCCGCACCTGGTAGTTCAGGCATCTGGAATGCCGTTACTGCCATTTCCGGCACGTCCTTCACCAAGTCAGTGACACGCTTAACCACGTCAGCCTGGCTCGCTTCACGCTCGCTCCACGGCACCATAGAGGCGATACCAAAGGCTTGGTTGGAGTTCGGCACGCCGGAGAAGACCTGAGCGAAAGCCACTTCAGGTTGGTCAACCAGGATGCGGTTAACTTCACCCATGGTGTTCTCGATGTAATCAAGGTTGGCGTTAGACGGCGCCGTACCCATCATTACCAGTACGCCCTTATCTTCCGATGGTGCCAGTTCACTCGGGATGAATTTGAATAGCAGCGGTAGGGTACCGAATACGATCAGGGCGAATACAATCACGACCGGGCGCATTTTCATGATCCCGCCCAGCATCTTCTCGTAGCGGTTGGTCATGCGGTCGAGGAAGTGATGGACTGAGGTCTCGAACTTACTTGGCTTTTCGTTGGCCTTCAGCATCTTCGAACACATCATCGGCGATAGCGTCAGGGCAATGATCCCCGATACGAATACCGCACCGGCCAGAGTCAGGGCGAATTCCTTAAACAGCGAGCCGGTGATCCCACCCATCATGGCGATAGGGGCATATACCGCACCCAGTGTTAGGGTCATGGCGATAACCGGTACGGCGATTTCGCGGGTACCGATAATTGCTGCGCGGAACGGCGATTCCCCTTCTTTGATGTGACGGTCGACGTTTTCCAATACAACGATGGCGTCATCTACTACCAGGCCGATGGCCAGTACCATCGCCAGCAGGGTCATCAGGTTCCACGAGAAACCGAAGGACTGCATCACCATAGCAACACCAATCAGTGATAGCGGGATGGTCACAATCGGGATGATAACTGCACGCAGTGAGCCCAGGAACAGGGTGATCACCACCAGTACAATCAGCGCTGCTTCGGCAATGGTCTTGATAACCTCATTGATTGACTCGTTGATTGCAATGGTCGAGTCGTACATGATGTTCATCGAGATGTTGCTTGGCATGTTGCGCTGCAACTCAGGCAATAGCTCGTAGACATCTGCTGCGATGTTGATCGGGTTGGCACTTGGTGCCGCATTAATGGCGGCTACGACAGCCTCTTCACCGTTGGCAGAAGCACGGTAGACATCGTGGCTCTTCTCCAGGGTGACTTTGGCGATATCACCAAGGCGGATCACTTGGCCTTCCTGGGTAGAAACAACCAGTTTTTCCAGCTCGTCAGTGTTGGTTACCTGGGTATCGGCTGTCCCGTTGTACAGCACGAACTCGCCGGTAGCCTGGCCGGTTGCCGACTGGTAGTTGTTGGCATTCAGTACGTTCATCACGTCTGAGGCTGTCAGGCTATAGGCAGCCATTTTGGCCGGATCCAACCATACACGCAGGGCGTATTTCATACCGCCATAGAGGTCAACCTTGGATACACCGTTAACGGTGAATAGCTGCGGGTTGATCACACGCTCAAGGTAGTCGGTGATCTGGCTTGATACCAATTCATCACTGGTAAAACCTATATACATCACCGCCGTGGTCGAGCCGGTCGACATAGTTACGGTCGGGTCCTCGGCTTCCTTAGGCAGCTGCGAACGCACCGAGTTGGTCTTGGCCAGGATATCGGCCAGTGCCGCATTCGGATCGGTGTTCAGTTTCATGGTGACCGTAATGGTCGATGAACCCAGCACTGATGACGAGGTCATGAAGTCGATATTGTCAGCCTGTGCGATGGCCTGCTCCAGTGGCTGGGTAATAAAGCCCTGGATAAGATCAGCACTGGCGCCGTAGTAGCTGGTGGTTACCGTTACTACGGTATTGGTCATGTCAGGGTATTCCCGGACCTGCATTTTGAAGATTGCCTGCAGGCCAAGGAGGGCGATCAAAAAGCTGATCGATACCGCTAACACAGGACGTTTAATAAAAACATCTGTAAAGCGCATGTCTCCTCCGGATCACAGCATTGGGGTTTCTGCTGGAGCTTCCAGCGAGTTGCTTTCAACCACACGGACTTTGGCATGGTTACTCAGACGTACCTGACCTGATGTGACCACGGTATCGCCCGCTTTCACGCCGCCAAGGATATGGACGCTGTTACCTTTGCGCTCACCGACTTTGACCACGGATTGCTTAACGCGCAATACACCGTTTTCGTCTTCGCTAGCCAGATAGACGTTATCGCCATACAGGGTGTAGGTAATAGCTGTCTGCGGCAGGATGATCTGATCTTCCAGCGTTGGCAGGATAATGTGAGCACGGGCGAACATACCGCTGCGAAGCTGGCCTTCGTTATTCGGGATGTCAGCTTGGATCTGAACCAGGCCACTCTGGTAGTTGACCGCCGGCTCGATAGCACTGATTTCGCCGCTAAATGGCGTTTCCGGATAAGCATCAACAAAGATTTCTACTTTCTGACCCAAATGGATCTCAGAGATATCGGTTTGCGGCACGGTAAAGCGCAGTTTCATCAGGGAAGTATCTTCAAGACGTACCACGTCCTTGCCTGGCTGGATGTATTCACCCAGGAAGACATTGCGAAGACCAACAACGCCGTCAAACGGTGCCTTGATGGTGCGGCGCTCGATTGTCGCTTTCAGGCTTTCGATGTCAGCAACCAGTGAGAAGTATGACGCTTCAGCATCATCAAAGGCTTCTTTGGAGATAGAACCTTTTTTGAATAGGCCGCGGTAGCGCTCATATTTGGCTTTGGCGGCTGGAAGGCGCGCCTGGGAGCTCTTCAGGTTGGCAATTTCCACGTCTGAGTCCAAGGCCAGCAACTGCTGCTCGGCTTTGACGGTTGCACCAGATTCAAAATCGATGCTTTGGATCACACCAGATACTTCAGTGGTGATGGTGACACCCTGATTAGGCTCGATAAAGCCGATAGCTTCGATGGCTGGTACCCAATTGCTTGGAGCTGCTGTTGTTACCGTCACTGGAAAATCTGGCTCGGGCATATTGGCCATATACTCGGCGATTTTTTGTTGTTTGAAGAGATTGAAACCAATCACGCTGCCGAAAAGCAGAATCGCGACCAGTAGCATCACTATCCATTTTTTCATTGTTGGGTGTGCTCCGAAGTTAGCTAATGTAATGTTAATGCTGAATAATGGCGTCCCATGAGGCTTGGATTGCTGCTTCTAGGGCTTCGTCGCTGACCTGGTAAACGCCGTTTATATGTTTGCGGGCCAAGCAAGCGCTCGGCTCAAGGCTTAGTGCGCTCAAGATTTCGTTATCGAGGTTTTTGAACAGGCCAGAAGCCTTGCCCTCCTCGAATAACGTATTCACCTTGGCGAACATTTTCTTTTCTAATAGTTTTTGTTCATGGCTTTCGCGCCGGGGCAGGTTTTCGAACTGGCCTCGGTTGATCAGTGGGGCATCTTCCTGGGTTGCCATATTCCAGATGTTTAACCACATAGTGCGAAACCTATGCTGCAACGGCATGTCATCTGACACGTTCTGGCTGATTTTGTTCGCGACATAGGCCAAAATATGATCATGAAGCTGGTGCAACAGATCTTCTTTGTCCTCGAAGTAGCGATAAATCGTCCCTGCGGCTACCCCTGCCTCCTTGGCTACCATTTGCATCGAAATCCCGTGAAAGCCATGTTCCGCCAGCAACTTTTCTGTTGCTTGGAGGATGCGTTTTTTCTTGTCACTCATAAAAGGCAGTTGTAAAAAAAGATGGTGAATGAATGTTCATTCATCATTCTATGGTGCCTGATTATATGTGCAAGCAATTTTTTATGTCGTCGAGATAAGTAGGCTTGATTTGTAGTCGAATAGACAATGGCGGTGAACCCGCTACAATGCGCCTGCTGACCCGAAGATCAACACAGGATAAGTCAATGAAACTGAACCCAAGGCAAAACGAAGCGGTAAAATACGTCGCCGGACCGTGTTTGGTCCTTGCCGGCGCTGGCTCGGGCAAGACCCGGGTGATCACCAATAAAATTGCCTATCTGGTTCAGCAGTGTGACTATAAAGCCCGTAACATTGCGGCTCTGACCTTTACCAATAAGGCGGCCCGGGAGATGAAAGAGCGGGTTGGCCAGACGCTTGGCAAGCAAGAAGCCAAGGGCTTGATGGTCTCGACCTTCCATACCCTGGGGCTCAATATCATCCGTCGTGAGTACAAGGCTCTCGGGCTCAAGGCGAGCTTCTCTCTGTTTGATGACCAAGATCAGATGGCCCTGCTCAAGGAACTGACAGAGAAGCAGATTGATGGCGATAAGGATTTGCTCAAGCAGCTGTTGTCGACCATTTCTAACTGGAAGAATGACATGCTATCGCCGGCAGAGGCCAAGGCCCGCGCCTCGAGCGAGCGTGATCAGATGTTTGCCTATTGCTACGAGATGTACCAGCGCCAGATGAAGGCCTATAACGCCCTGGATTTCGATGATTTGATTTTGAAGCCGGTATTACTGCTGCGGGATAACCAGGAAGTGCGCCAGCGTTGGCAGAACAAGATCCGCTACCTGCTGGTGGATGAATACCAGGATACCAACACCAGCCAGTACATTTTCGTGAAATTGCTGGTGGGTGAGCGCGCCCGCTTTACCGTGGTTGGCGATGATGACCAGTCCATCTATTCTTGGCGCGGGGCCCAGCCGGAAAACCTGGTACAGCTCAATAAAGATTTCCCTACTTTGAGAGTGATCAAGCTGGAGCAGAACTACCGTTCGACCAGCCGTATTCTGCGCACCGCTAACATTTTGATTGCCAACAACCCGCACGTGTTCGAAAAGACCCTGTTTTCGGAGATCCCCGACGGTGAGATGCTCAAGGTGATCACGGCCAAGAACGAGGAGCACGAAGCGGAGAAAGTGGTGGGGGAATTGATTGCCCACCGCTTCCTGAATAATACCCAGTACAAGGATTACTCCATCCTCTACCGCGGTAACCACCAGTCACGGCTGTTCGAAAAGGCACTGATGCAAAACCGGATCCCCTACAAGATTTCCGGGGGCACATCCTTTTTCTCGCGCGCCGAGATCAAGGACATCATGGCTTACCTGCGCTTATTGACCAACCTAGATGACGACAATGCGTTTTTGCGTATCGTCAACACCCCGCGCCGTGAGATTGGCCCGGTGACGCTGGAGAAGCTCGGTACCTATGCCAACATGCGCGGAAAGAGCCTGTTTGCCGCCAGCTTTGAACTGGGGCTCGAGCAGCACTTGTCAGGCCGTGGCCTGGAATCCCTGCAGCGCTTTACCCGCTGGGTGGTCGAGCTGTCTGATAACGCCGAGCGCGGTGATACCGTGGCTGCGGTGCGCCAGCTGGTCCGTGATATCAATTATGAGGATTGGCTGTACGAAACTTCTGCCAGCCCGAAAGCGGCTGAGATGAGGATGAAGAACGTCTCGGATCTGTATAGCTGGATTACGGCCGATCTCGAAGGGGATAACTACGATCAGGAAGAGAAGACGCTCAAGGAAGTGGTTCAGCGTTTGACCCTGCGCGACATGATGGAGCGGGGCGAAGACGATGATGATGCTGATCAGGTCCAGCTGATGACGCTGCACGCTTCCAAAGGTCTTGAGTTCCCTTATGTTTACCTGGTTGGTACCGAAGAAGGCATTCTGCCCCATCAGACCAGTGTCGACGAGGATAATGTCGAGGAAGAGCGCCGCCTAGCTTATGTGGGTATTACCCGGGCCCAGAAGGAGCTGACCTTTACCTTGTGTAAGGAGCGCCGACAGTTTGGTGAGCTGATCAAGCCTGAGCCGAGCCGATTCTTGTTTGAGTTGCCGCAGGATGACTTGGAATGGGAAGCGGACAAAAAGCCGATGACCCAGGAGCAACGAATGCAAAAGGGCCAGGCCCACATCGCCAATATTCGGGCGATGTTCAAGAAATAAAGCAGTTAATACTGGTAGAGATAATAAAAAAGCGAGGGCCGCACGGCGCTCGCTTTTTTCGTTGTAGGGAAAAGGATTATTTATAGGCCTTCAATCATGTGGTCAATGGCGGCAATGATTTCGTCATCGCTACAGTCCATACATGAGCCTTTCGCCGGCATGGCATTAAAGCCATTGATGGCGTGGTCAGCCAACACATCGTTGCCCTTGGCAATACGAGCGCTCCAGTCTGTTGCATCACCAATCTTAGGTGCACCCATGACTCCCGTTCCATGACAGGCTGCACAGAAGGTACCGTAGACCGCATCACCGCTACGTGGGCCGGCAGCAACAGCTGGGCCAGCTGGGGCATCACCCTCAAGGTAAACGGAGCCTATCGGTTTGATACGTTCTGCGATAGCTTCGTCTGACATGTCGGCGGCCACAGCGGTGCCGGTAAATGCCAGGGCAGCAACGGCCGCTACCATAAGTTGTCGAAGAGAAAATTCCATTGAGCTCACCTTACACTTCCAGATCATTATGTGCGATTGCCACAGTCTTATTCGTGCTTGTTGTTAGTCAAACTGTTGAGACAAGGCAGTGATTATTTACAAAATGTTTAATATGTAAAAACATCGTGATTATATCCCCTATTTTCCTTGCGATAAACTAGGCGGCTGCTTTTGTATGATACGAATCAACAGTTATTTGCCTATATTTGCAGCGAACGAGAAAAAAACTAAAAAAAACACTTTACGACAGGGGCCCTGATCCGTAATATTCACCTCCGCCGATAGGGCATGCGCCCGTAGCTCAGCTGGATAGAGCGTTGGCCTCCGGAGCCAAAGGTCGAAGGTTCGAATCCTTTCGGGCGCGCCATTCCGGACAGGATCGTATTGGCAAAGAAACATTGGTGGCTATAGCTCAGTTGGTAGAGTCCCGGATTGTGATTCCGGTTGTCGCGGGTTCGAATCCCGTTAGCCACCCCATATTTTAGGGTATTGATTATAATATCAGTATCTAGGGGTGAAAACCTCAACAGAATTAAGTCGGTGAATAGCGCAGTTTGGTAGCGCATCTGGTTTGGGACCAGAGGGTCGGGGGTTCGAATCCCTCTTCACCGACCACTTACAGCGGTGGCTATAGCTCAGTTGGTAGAGTCCCGGATTGTGATTCCGGTTGTCGCGGGTTCGAATCCCGTTAGCCACCCCATTATTTCAGGTATATTGATACCTTGGCAGTAGCCTAAACATTGTCGGTGAATAGCGCAGTTTGGTAGCGCATCTGGTTTGGGACCAGAGGGTCGGGGGTTCGAATCCCTCTTCACCGACCACCATTGAAAGCCTCGTCAGAAATGACGAGGCTTTTTTCGTTTCTCCCATCTATTTCTCACTTCCTTTGTCGCTTGCTGTGGTATGCCAGCGAAAAAGTGACACCAATCTCTGGTCAAATCTCATAGTGTGATCTACTGCTAATAATCTTTTGTTACAGCTCACCCATCTACTTTATGTGGGTAATTCGGCATATCACGTTGCAGTATTTTAATAGTACGGTGTTTGTTTCTGTAATGTTAACTGCTGCTTTTTCTGAATTGACTATTTATGCAAACTTGAAAAGTGTTAGCTATATCATATAACCTGATTTCCAGTGTGTTTAACTGCTAGTTATCTGTGTTGTGTGTGGTGGTCATACCTGAATTTGCTCCTGACTTCCTATTGTTCTATCCAATATAATGATTATTTATTCTTTTTTTATTCGTTTTGATAGTTTTTACGAGTGCGTTGTTGATTTTTTGTGAAATATTTGACAGATTGTGTCCTGAACATATATTCAGCAAATTATGCTGAAAGAAGGGATTCAATTTTTCAGACAGGGCAGAACGCTGCCAAGCAGTTGGGGTCTGGTAATGGCTTTATTGGAAGTGAAAAACCTGCGTATCGAATACCCGTCTCGACATGGGGTTCATGCAGCAGTCAAATCACTCTCGTTTTCGATTGAACGAGGGGAGATCGTCGGTGTGGTCGGTGAGTCCGGTGCCGGCAAGTCAACCGTGGGCAATGCGGTCATTGATTTGCTCAGCCCTCCGGGCCGGGTAGCGAGTGGTGAAGTTTACCTCGATGGTAAGCTGATTTCGGGCCTGACACCGGAGCAGATGCGTTCGGTACGTGGTTCGAAAATCGGTTTTATCTTTCAGGACCCGATGACCTCGCTCAATCCGCTGTTTACAGTTGAGCAGCAGTTGACCGAGACCATAGTGACTAACCTGAAGGTCAGTCAGGAAGAAGCCGTTAAGCGTGCTATCAGCCTGATGGAGCAGGTTGGGATCCCGCAGCCTGAATTGCGTATCAAGCAGTATCCGCACCAGTTTTCCGGCGGTATGCGCCAGCGGGTGGTGATTGCGATTGCCTTGGCCGGCGAGCCGGATTTGATCATTGCTGATGAGCCAACGACGGCATTGGATGTTTCGATTCAGGATCAGATCCTTAACCTTATCCGTGAGCTGTGCCAGAAGAAAAACGTTGGTTGTATGTTGGTGACCCATGATATGGGGGTTGTTTCCAACGTGACAGACAGGGTTGCCGTAATGTACCGGGGTGATCTGGTCGAAATCGGCGAAACCGAGCAGGTACTTTGCCGCCCTAACCACCCTTATACCCAGAGCCTGATCTCTGCAGTGCCGCGCTCTGATATCAAGCTCAAGCGCTTCCCGCTGGTGAGCTATATCGAAGAAGCCCAGGAGATGAGCCAGTTGGACGTGAAGAACCACTGGCTGGGACAGAGTGAAGATCAACGCAGCTATACCGGTGCACTGCTGCAGGTCGAGAACGTTAACCTGCGATTTGTTACAAAGGATTCTTTCTTCGAGAGCCGCCGCGAATACGTCCAGGCCAACAATGATGTTAGCTTTGAGATCTTCGAGGGGGAAACCTTTGGCTTGGTGGGTGAGTCAGGCTCTGGTAAGTCGACAATTGCCCGGGCTATTACTGGTTTGTATCCGCCTAACTCCGGCAAAATTACCTTTGAAGGTGTCGATCTGACAGCCCTCAAGAATGAAGCTGAGCGCCGCCCGCTGCGACGCCAGATGCAGATGGTATTCCAGAACCCGTATACCTCGATGAACCCGCGGATGAAGATCGCCGATATCATTGCCGAGCCAATCCGCTTCCATAAACTGACCGACAACGAAAGCCAGACCCGCCAGATCGTCAATGATCTGCTTGATCACGTTGGTTTGGGCAGCGCCTCCGGCGTGAAGTACCCGCATGAGTTTTCCGGTGGCCAGCGCCAGCGGATCTCGATTGCTCGGGCATTGGCCACCCGTCCCCGCCTCTTGATTTGTGATGAACCGACATCGGCATTGGATGTCTCGGTTCAGGCGCAAATTCTCAACCTGCTCAAAGACCTGCAGGACGAGCTGAACCTGACCATGCTGTTCATCAGCCACGATTTGCCGGTGATCCGCCAGATGTGTGACCGCATCGGGGTGATGCAGAAAGGTACGTTGCTGGAGGTCGCCCCGACCGAGCAACTGTTTACCAACCCACAGCATGAATACAGCCGCCAGCTGATATCGCTGATGCCCGAATTCAAGGGCATGAGCCAGGAAGGACTCAAGTTAGCTTAATCCAAATTTACCGCTGCACTGAACTGTGCAGCGGGAATCGGACACAACAAAAGCAAACACAATAGCAAGGGAGTTACCTCCCCGCATAAAGGAGCTATGCAATGAAAACCATCAAGACCAAATTGGCTGTTGCCCTAATGGCTGCCGGCCTGAGCTTTAGTGCCGCTGCTGCCCAAATCAAAGTTGCCTACGATGCTGACCCGGTATCACTTGACCCGCATGAGCAACTATCTGGCGGTACGATGCAGCTATCTCACATGGTTTTTGATCCACTTATCCGCTTTACCCAGGATATGGAGTTCGAACCTCGTCTTGCAGAAAGCTGGGAGCGTGTTGATAACGAAACAATGCGCTTTAACCTGCGCAAAGGGGTGAAATTCCACTCTGGCAATGAGTTGACTGCTGATGATGTGGTATGGACGTTTGCCCGTCTGAAAGAATCCCCTGACTTCAAAGGTATCTTTGAGCCACTGCTGTCATTGACCAAGGTTGATGACTACACGGTTGAGATCAAAACTGACGGTACTTACCCGCTAGTAGAGAACGTAGCGACTTACATCTTCCCAATGGATAGCAAGTTCTACACAGGTAAAACGGCAGATGGCAAAGACAAGGCTGAGCTGGTGAAGCACGGTAACTCCTTTGCTTCTGGCAACATTTCAGGTACTGGTCCATTTATCGTTACATCCCGCGAGCAGGGTGTAAAAGTTGAGTTCGAACGCTTTGCCGACTACTGGGACAAAGGATCGAAGGGTAACGTCGACAAGCTGACCCTAGTTCCAATCAAAGAAGATGCGACCCGCGTAGCTGCGTTGCTGTCTGGTGGCGTCGATATGATTGCGCCGGTTGGCCCAAATGACTACAACCGTATCGAGCGTGCCAAGGATGTTGACCTGATCACCATGCCGGGTACCCGTATTATCACTTTCCAGATGAACCAGAACTCTAATGAAGCCCTGAAAGATGTCCGTGTTCGCCAGGCGATTGTCTATGCCATTAACAATGAGGGTATTGCCAAGCGTGTTATGAAAGGCGCAGCAACCGCTGCAGGCCAGCAGAGCCCTGTGGGTTACGCGGGCTACGAAGAAAGTCTTGCACCGCGCTTTGACGTTGAAAAAGCCAAGCAGCTGATGAAAGAAGCGGGCTATGAAGACGGCTTTACTTTGACGATGATGTCGCCAAACAACCGCTATGTGAATGATGACAAGATTTCACAGGCTGCGGCAGCCATGCTAGCGAAAATTGGCATCAAGGTTGACCTGAAAACCCTGCCAAAAGCCCAGTACTGGCCTGAGTTCGATGTCTGTGCGGCAGATATGATGATGATTGGCTGGCACCCGGATACAGAAGATTCAGCAAACTTTACTGAGTTCCTGACCATGACCCGTGACGAAGGCACAGGTAAAGGCCAGTACAACTGTGGCCACTACTCAAACAAAGAAGTGGATCAGCTGATTGTCGAAGCTAACAAAGAAACCGATCTTGAGAAGCGCAGCGCGATGCTCAAGAAGGTGGAAGAGCTGCTGTACAACGATGCCGCGTTCGTACCGCTGCACTGGCAGGACCCATCATGGGCTGCGAAAACTAACCTGAAGATTGGCTCGATCGTTAACGGTATGAACTTCCCGTACTTCGGTGATCTGGTAGTTGAAGAGTAATTGTAATACTGTCGCCGGGTAACCGGCGGCTTGCCAGCACCGGCAATGGCCGGTGCTGTTTTTAAGGATGAATAAAGGGGCAGGGAATGTTTACGTTTCTGGTCAAGCGCCTGTTTCAGGCACTGATAGTGATGTTTGTGATCAGTCTGGTGGCGTTTGCCATTCAGGATAACCTTGGCGACCCGCTGCGTGAGCTGGTGGGGCAGTCGGTATCAGAAGCTGAACGTCAACAACTTCGTGACGAGCTGGGTCTTAACGACCCGTTTATTGTCAAATACAGCCGGTTTGTCGGTGACGCGCTGCAAGGCGACTTGGGTACATCCTATTTCTTCAAGCGCCCGGCGGCAGAGGTGATCCTCGATAAACTCGTGCCTACCCTGGAGCTGGTGTTCGGGGCAACCCTGATTATTATCGTGGTGTCGATCCCGCTTGGGGTCTATTCGGCAATCCACCCCCATAGTTTTTTCACCAAAGTGGTGATGGCTTTCAGTAGTATCGGCATTTCCATTCCGGTCTTTTTGACCGCGATTATGCTGATGTATGTGTTTTCGATAGAGCTCGGCTGGCTGCCGTCCTACGGACGCGGCGAAACGGCCAACCTGCTGGGTTGGGAGTCGGGCTACTTTACCCTTGATGGACTGCGCCACTTGGTGCTGCCGTGTATTGCCTTGGCGTCTATCATGCTGCCGCTGTTTATCCGCCTGGTGCGCTCCGAGATGCTGGAGGTGCTGAGCTCGGAATACATCAAGTTTGCCAAGGCCAAGGGCCTGGCGATGAATAAAATTTATTACCAGCATGCGCTGAAGAACACCATGCTGCCGGTACTGACGGTCGGCGGCGTCCAGATCGGTACCATGGTCGCCTATACCATTTTGACCGAGACGGTATTCCAGTGGCCGGGCATGGGCTTCCTGTTCCTGGAGGCGATCAACCGGGTCGACACCCCGCTGATCACTGCCTACGTTATTTTTGTCGGCCTGATCTTCGTGGTCACCAACACCATTGTTGACCTGATGTATGGCCTGGTAAACCCAACAGTAAACCTGACTGGCAAGGGAGAGTAAGTCATGAGTAGTACCACAGCCGCTGCCCCAAGCCGTTGGGAGCGTTTCAAGCAGTCAGATTTTCTCTATTACTTCCGCCGTGACAAAGTGGCGATGGTCAGCTTTGCCGTCTTCATGGTGTTTGCCGTCTCGGCATTGCTGGCTCCAGTAATTGCCCCGACCAACCCCTATGATCTGTCGACCATTGATATTATGGACTCAGAGCTGCCGCCTTCCTGGATGGAGGAGGGTGACAGCCGCTTCCTGCTGGGCACTGATAACCAGGGCAGGGATATTTTCTCGACCATCCTGTATGGCTCGCGCCTGTCGCTGACTATTGGCTTGCTGGCGGTGGGCCTGCAGCTGGTGCTGGGTGTGGTGATTGGCCTGAGTGCCGGTTACTTCGGTGGTCGGGTTGACAGCTTCCTGATGCGCTTTGCCGATGTCCAGCTGTCATTCTCGACCATGATGGTGGCGATTATCGTCTCGGCGATTTTCCGTACCGCGCTTGGCTCAGAGCTGTTTGCCCAGTATGCGGTGGTGATGTTGGTGGTCATTATTGGTATCGCCGAGTGGCCGCAGTATGCGCGGACCGTGCGGGCATCGGTGCTGGCCGAGAAGAAAAAAGAATACGTTGAAGCGGCCAAGGTGATGGGCTTCAAGGCGCCACGGATCATGTTCCGCCATATC
The DNA here is from genome assembly GCF_056158405.1 of Photobacterium sp. AWH4_225. Lineage (NCBI taxonomy): Bacteria > Pseudomonadati > Pseudomonadota > Gammaproteobacteria > Vibrionales > Vibrionaceae > Photobacterium > Photobacterium sp. AWH4_225. Next base: position 28,151 of record NZ_JBSWTF010000005.1, read on the forward strand.
CTGCCGAACTGCCTGTCGCCTATCTTGGTGATCTCGACGGTACAGGTGGCCAATGCCATTATGTCCGAGGCTGCGCTGTCTTTCCTTGGCCTTGGCCTGCCTGTCGACCAGCCGTCGCTGGGCTCGCTGATCAGTATCGGCTTTAACTATATCTTCTCTGGTTCATGGTGGATCACCGCCTTCCCGGGGCTGGTATTGGTGACCTTGGTATTGGTTATCAACCTGCTGGGCGACTGGTTGCGTGATGTGTTCAACCCGAAAATTTACAAAGGGTGATAGCAATACGTAGCGATATTCATTAAGTTGTTTCCATTGCTAACAAAAAGAGTGGAAACAACGATGATTGATATCGGGGTCAACCTGACCAACAGCCGGTTCGACAAAGACCGCGACGAGGTCGTGGCACGCGCCAAAGCAGCGGGTGTCCACGGCCTTATTCTTACCGGTACCAGTATCGAGGAAAGCCAGCAGGCTTTGGCGATGGCCCGCCAGTGGCCGGGGTATACGTTTAGTACCGCAGGGGTCCATCCCCATGACGCCAAAAGCGTTCAGGATTTATCTTTGCCTGAAATCCGTGAGCTGGCCGCTCAGCCCGAAGTCGTGGCTATTGGCGAATGCGGCCTAGACTTCAACCGTGATTTCTCCCCCCGCCCACAGCAAGAAGCGGTTTTCGAGGCCCAGCTGGCGATGGCGGCTGAGCTCAAGATGCCGGTGTTCATGCACTGCCGCGATGCCCATGAGCGCTTTATGGCGATCCTCAAACCGTGGCGGGACAAGCTACCTGCCGCAGTCCTTCACTGTTTCACAGGCACCCGCGAGGAGTTGCACGACTGCCTGGCGCTGGATCTCCACATTGGTATCACCGGCTGGGTCTGCGACGAGCGCCGCGGCACCGAGTTGCGCGAGATTGTCGGCGATATTCCCGATAGCCGCTTGATGGTAGAAACCGACTGCCCTTATCTGCTGCCAAGGGATTACCGGCCAAAGCCAAAGTCTAGCCGCAACGAGCCTAAGTTCTTGCCTCATATCGCATCGGTGATTGCCGAGTGTCGAGGCCAGCAGCCCGAGCAGGTGATGGCCAATGCTTATGTTACCACTCAGGCATTTTTCAATATCGGATCACCTTCAGCACAATGAGAGTGATATGATCCAAATAAAGCGATTAAACCCATAAAAGGAGTATGCAGTGTCTGTATCTATCCAGGGCGCGTTTCCAGCACGCCGTATGCGTCGTATGCGTAAGCATGATTTCAGCCGCCGTTTAATGGCAGAAAATCAGATCTCTGTGAACGACCTGATTTACCCGATGTTTATCCTGATGGGTAAGAATCGTCGTGAGACCGTTGATTCAATGCCGGGGATCGAGCGCTTGTCTATTGACCTAATGCTTCAGGAAGCGGAATACCTGGCCACACTGGGTGTGCCGGCGATTGCCCTGTTCCCTGTCGTGTCACAAGATTTCAAATCCACCTGTGCTGCGGAAGCCTTCAACCCGGAAGGTTTAGTCCAGCGTGCCGTGCGTTTGCTTAAAGAGCATGTGCCGCAGATGGGCGTGATCACCGATGTTGCTCTCGACCCGTTCACTATCCACGGTCAGGATGGCATCATCGATGAAGACGGCTATGTCATCAATGACGTCACCACCGAGGTGTTGATCAAGCAGGCCCTGTCCCATGCCGAAGCCGGTGCCGATGTTGTTGCGCCGTCAGACATGATGGATGGCCGTATCGGTGCTATCCGCGAAGCACTGGAAGAAGCGGGTTATGTGCATACCCAAATCATGGCTTATTCCGCCAAGTATGCGTCGAACTACTACGGCCCGTTTCGTGATGCAGTCGGCTCGGCGGGTAACCTAAAAGGCGGTGACAAGAAGACCTACCAGATGGATCCGGCTAATACTGACGAAGCGCTGCATGAGGTAGCGATGGACGTTAACGAAGGTGCGGACATGGTAATGGTCAAGCCGGGTATGCCATACCTGGACGTGGTTCGCCGGGTGAAGAGCGAGCTGCAGGTGCCGACTTTTGCCTATCAGGTATCCGGTGAGTATGCGATGCATATGGCTGCGATCCAGAACGGTTGGCTCAAAGAGCGCGAGACCGTGATGGAATCGTTGCTGTGCTTCAAGCGTGCCGGTGCCGATGGCGTTTTGACTTACTTTGCCAAGGCGGTAGCCGAGTGGCTGGCAGAAGATGCCGCAGCACGCCAGGCTGAGCTGGACAAATTGAGCGAACAATAATGTAAGTATTCACTTACTGTTAGAGCATACAGGGCCAGCGCGAACGCGCTGGCCCTTTTTCTTGCTCAACCCTTACTTAATATCGGGGGCGGGGCTCTAAGGCTTAACGTTGCGGTTGATCGGGTTCTGGAGCGAGATCAGGGTTTCGGTCGACTGGACCTCGTCGATAGCCTGCAGCTTGTCGATAAGCACGTACTGCAGCTCTTCTATCGATTTGCACATCAGCTTGACGAAGATATTGTAGGCACCTGTGGTGTAGTAGGCTTCGACCACCTCGTCGAGCTCGTTGAGTTTGCGCAGGGCCGAGTGGTAGTCCCGGGCCGCATTGAGGTTGATGCCGATAAAGCAGCACACATCGTAACCGAGCAGCTTGGGATTGATGATCACCTCGGTACCGGTGATGATTTCGGCAGCACGCATTTTTTCGACCCGGACATGGACCGTCGCCGGGCTGACATTGAACCGCTTGGCCATTTCGGCATAGGGGGTGCGGGCATCGTTCATCAGGGTATTGAGGATTTCGCGGTCGAGATCATCAATTCGAATCTGGCTGGTCATGGTAGAAGCAATCCTTGGTTTATACGTGCTTGTTCATATCTTATACTGTCGCCCAGTTATGTCGCTAAATTATATTAAAAAATTATCGTTTGGCCTGCTTCTGGCCCTGCAACTGATAGACAGGACCCCTGATCTTTATGCGCTTGATTGCTTTTCTGTTTCTTCTTGGCTGGTTACCGCTTCAGGCGTCGGCCTATGACACCTTGGTGATCCACTCCTACCATAAGGGGATGCGCTGGACGGATGGGATCCAGGCCGGGTTGGAGTCGGTGGCAAGTACCGAGGGGGTCTCGCTCCATGTCAATTACATGGACAGCAAGCGCTACCAGTCGCCGGCGTACCTCAATGAGCTGCTGGATATCTACCGCACCAAGCTGTTGCGGGAGAATTACCGCGCTATCGTTGCCACGGATGACAATGCCCTGTGGCTAATCAACCAATTGTCGGAAGAGGTGGGAGAGACCCCGGTGATCTTGGCGGGTATCAATGACTACCACCCCCATAAACACAGGCGGCTGAAAAAGGTCATTGGGATCCTTGATCAAACCGATGCCGCGGCCAATATCAACTTGGCGCTATCGGTTCAGCCGGATCTGCAAACCATGTATGTCCTGGCTGACAATACAGTGACCGGGCGGGCGCTGTGGAAAGGGATCCGGGAGTTTCTGGACGTTAATTTTCTCAACCTCGATGTCGTCCGCATTCAGGATGGCAGCTTCGAAACCGTACTCTCTGAATCAGAGAACCTACCTTCCCGCTCAGCTGTATTGTTCTTGAGTTATTTCCAGGATAGTGAGGGCCATTACATGGACAGTGGTGAGTTTCTCGAGCATTTGACCGATCGTGCTGCAGCCCCGGTATACGCCTCCTACAAATACATGCTCAACCATGGTGTGGTTGGTGGTGTGATGGTAGGTGGTTATGAAAAAGGCCTCCAGATTGGCAAGATGCTGGTCAAACTGTTCGATGGCAAGGTCACCCGTTTTCCGACCTTTATCCGCAGTACGGGCAAGGAAATCTTTAACTACCCTGAGGTCGCCCGATGGGGGTTGGAAATTGATAACAACGAAACCTTGATCATTAACCAGCCCCAGAGTTGGTTCCACCGCTACCAGAATGAAATTCGCGTACTGACCGTTGCACTGAGTGTGATGGGTGGGGTGATTGCTTTGCTGGTAATGGTTATTCGCAGGCTGCGCAAAGGAGAGCAACGCCTGCAGCAGAGCCGGGCTTTGTTCGAAGGGGTATTTGATCAGAGTTTCCAGTTCATCGGTATCTTCGACAAGGCGGGGATGCTGGTTTCGGGCAATTTGGCCCTGCATGAGCTGGTGGGGCGCTCGGTGGTCAAGTATGACCGGCCACTGTGGCGTTGGTTTTGCTGGAGCCCGGAAGCGGCCCTGAAATTAAGTCGCGAGGTGACCCAGGCCTGTAGCCAGCCGGTGCGGATGGAAATCGATATCCAGAGCCACGAGGATGGCAGCCGGATGCTGGATATTGTGATCAAGCGATTGCCAGCAGGGGAGAGCGGCGAAGTGCAGTTGCTGCTAGAAGCCCGTGATGTCACGGCCCGTCACCAGATGGAGGAAAAGCTGCGTGAGCGTGAGGCGAGTTATCGATTGCTCTACGAGCAGCAGCCAGTGATGCTGCTGACGGTGGATCGCCAGTCCCGGATCCAATCGGTCAATCAGTTTGCCGCCGATCTGCTGGGCTACAGCAAGCGGGATTTGCTTGGCCACAAGATTGCCAGTTTCTATGAAGGGGATGAGCCTGTTCCGCAGCGCTATATTAGTTCGGCGCTGGATAATGTTGGCCAGCGGGTATGGCGACGACAGCTACGCTATTGCTGCGAGGATGGCCGCACGGTATGGATCCGAGAGACGATTCGCCAAGCCCAGAACCGCCAGCTGCTCGTTGTAGGGGAAGATATTACCTCTACCCGTGAGCTGGAAGAGCAGCTGGCCTATCAGGCCTGCCATGATTACCTGACTGATTTGTACAACCGTAATCATTTTGAACAGTCACTTGAGAAGGCGCTGGCCGAGGCCCGAGAGCATCGCGCTCAGCATGCTATGCTCTACATTGATTTGGACCAGTTCAAAATTATTAACGATACCGCCGGCCATGAAGCCGGTGATGAGGCGCTCAAGCAAGTGGCTATGCTGCTCAAGGGGATCACTCCGCAGCAGGCAGTATTGTCGCGCCTTGGTGGGGATGAGTTTGCCGTGATCCTGACCGACTGCCAGCTGGTTGAAGCGGTGGCATTCGGGCGCGAGATCTTGCACTTGCTCGAAGAGAGCGAGTTCTACTGGCAGACAGCCCGCTTTAGTTTCAGCGCTTCTATAGGCCTGCGGATGATTGATGAAACAGCAGGCTCAAGTCAGCAGGTTCATGCCCAAGCAGATACCGCGTGTTACGCCGCCAAGGATGAGGGCCGTAACCGTCTCCATGTCTATCACCCGGATGATGAGGAGCTGCGCCGTCGCGAGCTGGAAATGGAGTGTGTCAGCCTCATCCGCCGTGCATTGTCCGAGCAGCGGCTTGAGCTTTATGCCCAGCCAATCTCCCCCTTGGGGTCGAGCGACCAGGGTCAGCACTATGAAATCCTGGTCCGGATCCGCAACGATGACGGCGAGATGATTTCCCCCGGCTTGTTTATGCCGGCAGCGGAGCGTTATAACCTGGCCCATCGGATTGACCGCTATGTTGTGAGTGCGGCGATAGATTGGCTGGAGTCTCACCCTGATGCCGTTGCGTCGTTGGATATGTGCGCTATCAACTTATCGGGGCAGTCGATTGGCGATCGTGACTTTGTCCATTTCCTGCAGGACAAAATCCGCCACTCCTCCCTACCGGCGCAGAAACTGTGTCTGGAAATCACCGAAACGGCCGCTATTGGCAATATGAGTGAGGCGATCCGCTCGTTTACCTTGCTCAAGGAGCTGGGTTGTCGGATCTCCCTCGATGATTTTGGCTCTGGGCTATCATCATTTGGCTACTTGAAGCGGATGCCGGTCGATATCATCAAGATAGACGGTATGTTTGTCCGGGATATCGCCGATGACGAAGTGGATTTTGCCATGGTGAAGGCGATCAATGAGCTGGCCAAGAAGATGGGCAAGCAGACGGTGGCGGAGTTTGTCGAGAACGAGGCAATCCTTGCCAAACTTGGCGAGCTGGGCGTCGACTACGCCCAGGGTTACCTGTTCGGCCGCCCGCAGCCTCTGTCTCAGTTGGTGGCTCAATTGAGCCAGCGTGAAGAGGTGGTATAATCCGCCGCCTAACGCTTGCCGTGTATCGCTGGCAGGTACTGTATTTTCCGGAGTGTGCGTGTGCAACTAGCCTTAATTTGTGAGTCCCCTGAACGTCAATCTGAACTGGAGCTGCTGGCAGAGCGCTGGGGGCTATCCCATGATCCTGACAGCGTGTTTGCGTTGGTGCTGACAGCTGAGCGGTTGGAGCTGCGCAAGCTCGATGAACCTAAGCTGGGCGCGGTATATGTTGACCTTGCTGGTGGAGCGGTGGCACACCGGCGCAAGTTCGGTGGCGGTCGTGGGCAGGCAATTGCCAAGGCGGTAGGTCTTAAGGGCGGTGTGACCCCAACTGTGGTGGATGGCACCGCAGGACTGGGGCGTGATGCCTTTGTGCTGGCGTCGCTCGGTTGTAAGGTGCAGATGGTCGAGCGCCATCCGGTGGTTGCGGCATTGCTGGATGATGGTTTGGCGCGTGCCAAAGCTGACAGCGAAATCGGTGGCTGGATCAGCGAGCGTCTGACTCTTTTGCATGCTTCGAGCCATAATGCTTTGGAGCAACTGACTGCAGATCCAAACTTCGTCGCGCCGGATGTGGTGTACCTCGATCCTATGTATCCACACAAGAAGAAATCGGCTTTGGTGAAAAAGGAAATGCGGGTGTTCCAGACTCTGGTCGGTGCTGATCTCGATGCTGATGGCTTGCTGGCCCCTGCATTGGCATTGGCGACCAAGCGGGTCGTGGTTAAGCGTCCTGACTATGCCGAGTTTTTGGCGGGGCAAAAACCTGCCATGGCCATTGAGACTAAGAAAAATCGCTTTGATGTTTATGTAAAAGCAGCGATGAAGTAGCGATCCTTCGATGACGGCGGTATATTGTAAATGAGAATAGTTACTCCGGTCTGAAGTTGGCCGGGCAGCCGGAGATGAGGGAATGGCAAAGTCGTTGTGTAAATACCGCCGGGTTGAAATCGCAGCCCAGTTTTCCACTATCAGCCGGATTGTCAGTACTGCCAATTATATGTGCAGCAGCTGTACCCGGGTGGCGTCAGAGAAAGCTTATTTGTGTAAGCCCAGTGCTCTGAAACGGCCTACCGACATGACCCATGTGGTGAAGCCGAGCCTGACCTCGGTAGAGACGGCAACAGTGTCTGAACTGCCTAAGATCGCCCCCTTGCCTAGAGGCGCAGTCCAGGTTGCTGCTGTGGCGGCTGAGCTGGATACCCCGGCGCCGGTTATTGCTTCCCACCCGGCAGTGGCTGCGGGCCGCAAAGAGGCCAAGAAAAAAGCCAAGCAGCTTAAGAAATTGAAGAAACTGGCGAAAAAGCAGAAGAAGCAACTCAAGAAAGCCATGAAGACGACCCGTCGCTACCACAAGGCGCTGGAGAAGGTACAAGCGTCGATCTAACCGTGAATTACAGATATAAAAAAACCTCCTGGCGGAGGTTTTTTTGTTCTGGGCAATTATGATTCTTTGATCAGTACTGCTGTCATTAGGCAGGTGATCACAGAAACAATGATGCCAGAAACGATCAACCAAGGAAGCATATCCATAGTTAAGTATCCATCTGTTGAGCAACGGGAGCCCTATTGAAACCTGTTTACAAAATGCTAGCAATGGGATGGATATAGGTTGAAACGCCTGTTAACAATTAGAAACACATATCCGCAATAGGACACATAAACTATTGCTTTTGAGTATAAAAAAGCACCCGTTCGGGTGCTTTTTATTTGCAAAATGTTATGTTGCTTTTTTGTTAGCTTTTGGCTGGTAGCGCCAATGTTAGAGCCTGACGGGATAGCTCGGCAGCGCCTTGCTTGTCATCCAGTTGCTCCATCACCTCAACTAGGTAGCCGTAGTCAGCTACATCGCTGCGTAGTGCGATAGCTTTCTCGAAATGCTCCTTGGCTTCTTCCAGTTTGCCTTCACGCATGAACAGCTGCCCTAGGGCACTGTGGGTGCTCGGGTTGCTGCTGTCATAGCGAAGCAAGTCCTGCAGGCGAACAATGGCAGGGTGGTTGTCAGCCAGCTTCAGGGCTGGAACAAGATTGATCAGCGATTCGTCATTGTTCTTCTTCAGTGCATCACGAAGCACGGTATACGCTTCGCTGTCAGCGTTGTACTGGCTCATTAGCTTGACGAAACACGCCACTAGATCTGGGCGAGCCTTGGTTTTGCGGCTCAGGCTGTTCCAGTGACCCATCAGGCCTTCACTACCTTGCTGCTTGGCAATATGGTGCATGATGCCACATTCGGCTTTCGCTTCGAGCTTGGCGGCTTCTTCTGCATCTATCACCCCGGCTTTCTCTAGCTGAGGCAGCAGGGTTAGCAGTGGTTTCCAGTCTTCCAGGCGGATGTAACAGTCTTTGAGCAGGGTCAGCAGTACCGGGTTACGGCTGTGATCGCGCTTGATGTCCTGCAAGGTAGCCACAGCTTGTTCGAATTGCTGTTGGCGGTACTGAAGCTTGGCACGGGTCAGGGCCACAGCCAGGCTCTGGCCATCGATTTCAGCGGCCAGTTTCAGGTACTCGTCACGCTGGCTGGCATCACCTTGGCCTTGGGCAGCTTCGGCAGCGGCCAGGTAGTTCAGCAGCGGTGCATCACTGTGTTTGGCTGATTTGACGACCAGCTTTTCCGCTTGCTTCCAATCACCTTCGATAACCTTGGTCAGGCCTTCAGAGGTTTGCAGGCGTGCTTTGCGGGTCTTGCGGCCCGAGAACCAGCCGCGGGTTGAGCTACCCAGCGAGAACAGACGCTTGAGAATATTCTCCAATAGGAAAAAAGCACCGAACAGGACAACCACCAAGATGATCAGGGTAGTCAGGCTCATTTCCACTGTTTGGTTGGCCGCGGAGATCAGCACGTAACCTTGGTTACCGGCCAGCATTGGACCGACAACGATACCGGCGATCAGTGCGGCTACCAGCAATAGCAGTTTGATCATGCAGGGTTCTCCTCTGTGCTAAGCGGTTTCACCTGCTGGCGTAGGCGCTCGCTGATGGTATCGGTGATCAGCGCCTGGGACTGCAGCTTGCTTGGGTAGTCGGCTTCGATATTCTCTTGGCCAAGTGCTTCTAGTGTTTCGATGAAGCTCTGAACCGCAGGATCTTCCATGTTGTAGAACTGCTCAGCCCAGTCTTTGGCCATCGCCAGAGATGTGGTGTACAGCTCGCCCTGCTCGCGGTAAACCGACTTGATAGCGGTTTCCAGCTTGGACTTGATATTTTCCTGCAGGTAGAAGTCTTGCTTCGGTGTCAGTAGTGGGATCACGCTGCCGTCGCGCTTGCGGTAAGTGATGAAGTGGTCACTGAAGTTTTTCAGCGAGGTCTTTAGGTTTTGCTTCCAGTCATCCACCGATGCAGAGACTTCGGTGGTCTCGACCGCTTCCGCTTCAGGCAGGATGGCATTGGCCAATGGTAGTTTGCCAATCTCTTCCTGTAGGCTGGTCAGGCGCAGAACGAGACCGTCACGGTCAACGCGGGCGACAGCTTTCAGCGCGGTAATGTCAGTATGCATTGCCTGGCGAATAGGGGTGAGGCTAGGGTCGTTTAGCTCGGCAATACGGTGGTCTGCAGATTCTAGCAAGATAGTGGCACTGACAGTGTCGTGCTCAAGCCACAGCTTGCGCCCCGCCATCTTGACCAGGTAATCCGCTTCAGCCAGTAGCCAGTCGTTCGGGCGGCGGCCTTTCATTTCAGACAGCGCCATCTGCAGTCCGGTAATGGATTTTTCCTGCTGCTCGATAGACGTCTCGGTACGCTGAAGGCTGTTGTTCACTTGGCTTAGCGTTTCTTGCTGGGAGGTCTTGAGAGATGACTGGAGCTGGGATTGAAGCTGGGAGATTTCCTGCTTCAGTGCCGTCATTTGGCTGTTTTGGGTGAGGGTTTGCTGGTGGCCGTGGTAGTAAAGGCCGGCACCTAACGCAATGACCAGGGCGATAGCGATCGCGCCGGTTTTGCTGCCACCCTGTTTTTCGCTCGGTTGACTGGCAGGGGCAGCGGCTGGCTGGGCTGCTTGTTCTTGTTTTTCAGCTGCTGGCTTTTGCTCAGGAGCCGGCTTTTTTTCAGCGGCTGGCTTAGGCGCTTGTGCCTTGGCACTGGCTTGTCCTTGCTTATTGGTATTGTTCGCTGCGGATTGTTGCTTATCTGCAGGGTTTTCATTATTGGTTTTTTTATCAGTCATCCGATTTTCCCATTGTGCCTATTTTGCTTAGGGTCGTGAACAGTGGGCCGTTGGCCGCACTTCCCACATTGGAAATTAAACGAAAACCAAGCCCGAGGGCTTGATCGGCGATTCGCTGGCTTGGTACGAATAGCTGGCAGTTAAGAAACCAAGCCTTGGCGCTGTCTGGTATGAGCTTGATCAGCTGGTCAAGTTGTTCACCACTGGTGACCACCAGGGTGTCAACATCGGCCTGCTGCCAATTCCGGCTCAGGGCCGGGCCATCAAGCGGTAACCAGCTGCGCTGGTAAGTCTCGCAATAGGAGACATCGGCCCCACTTTGGCATAGGCGCTGGTAGATCAACTCGCGCCCGCCGTTGCCGCGTAGAATGAGCGCTCTGCGCCCAGCCACATCAGACAATATCGGTAAGGCCAACAGCCCCTCACTGTCGCTGCGCTCGGACGGGGTCAGGACGGGTTGTCCTGTATAGTCTTGCAGCGCGGCGGCGGTTTTCTGGCCGACCGCTATATAATGCACGTTTTTTGGCCAGCTGGCACCTACCGACATCATGTAATTGTGCGCTAGGTTGGCTGCGTGAACACTGACGGCAATCAGGAAATCGCCACTTTGCAGTTGTGAGAGGGCATTGGGTAGGTCTTGCAATTGCTGCCCCGGCTGAATTTCCAGCAGGGGCTGGGCAATGGCACTGATCCCCGCAGCAGTCAGCTGTTGGGTTAGCTGGTGGCATTCTGGTGCCGGGCGGGTGATCAGTATGGTCATCAGGCGTTGCCGTACAGCTCGTCGAGAATCGCCTTGGCACCGTCGCCTAGCAACTGGTCGGCCAGCTGGACACCGAGCTGCTCGGCATCATCGCGGTGGCCACGGATCTCGCCGCGCACAATCTGGCTGCCATCTGGCTCGCCAACCAGGGCGCGAAGCCAGATCTGGTCGCCTTCCAGCACCGAATAGCTGCCGATTGGCACCTGACAGCCGCCTTGCAGGCGGTTGTTCATCGCGCGCTCGCACAGTACGCGGGTTTCTGTGTCACGGTGGTTAAGGGCATCCAGCAATTGCCGGACACGCTGGTCATCCAAACGGCATTCGATACCGACGGCACCCTGGCCAACCGCTGGTAGGCTGGTTTCTGGAGCTATGGCATCACGGATACGGTCTTCCATCTTCAGGCGCATGAGGCCAGCACAGGCCAGGATAATGGCATCGTATTCACCATCATCCAGCTTGCGCAGGCGGGTATTGACGTTGCCGCGCAGATCTTTGACAACTAGATCAGGGCGCTGGGCGCGCAGCTGGCATTGGCGGCGCAGGCTCGAGGTGCCGACTACGGCACCGGCTGGCAGCTGCTCCAGGTTTTCGTATTGGTTGGACACGAAAGCATCTCGCGGATCTTCGCGTTCGCAGATGGTGACCAGTCCCAACCCTTCCGGGAACTCAACCGGGACATCTTTCATCGAGTGCACGGCAATATCGGCCCTGCCTTCCAGCATCGCGACTTCCAGCTCTTTGACAAACAGCCCCTTGCCACCCACTTTGGCAAGCGGGGTATCGAGAATAATGTCGCCTTTGGTGACCATAGGAACCAGTTCAACCTGTAGGCCCGGGTGGGCTTGTTCCAAGGCAGCTTTGACAAATTCGGCTTGCCACATAGCCAATGGGCTCTTGCGTGTGGCAATACGGATTGGGGTATCGGTCATAGGATTGGATCCATATATTAAGTTGGGCACTGTCATTATTGCTTCTAATCCTACCACTACTGGGCAGTGATGGTAATTGATGTGTTGCTGTCAGTGCGTTGGGGCAATATTGTCTTGCCATAAACTGCAATTAATGTGATATTGGTCACATATATCCTTGGCAACATACAGATAACCGATCGTAAAGTGGCGGTTTGGCGAACATGTACTAGCTTGAGGGGAGGCGACTACGGAAAGGTCAGCTGGCAACATTTCAGTCCATTCATAATTTGTCATAAAACGGCACTATCTTTACGGTTAATACAAAAACTGTTAGATTGATCACGTTTTTACTCCTAGGTCGAGCCATCTCAACCGCTTTAATGACAAGATTTGGGCCGCTCTCAAGCTGGTAGCTCTTGGAAGAGTAATTTGCAGAACTATATCGAAACGCTTAAAGGTAGACTGGATCAGCTCAACGAGCTAAGACTCGAGCGGGCGCGTGCTGCTATGACGCCTCAGTCTGTGCAGGTTTTTAACCTGTTACCGGTTCTACTTCACTATAATCACCCGGCGGTGCCTGGCTATCTTGATCAGGATGTTCCGGTGGGGATTGCGTCTTTTACTGCCTCCGAGCAGCAGCAACAGTTAATCGATGACTGTGGCTTGGCTTGTGCTACCCCAATTTCTCCTCCTGTTGTTGATATTTTCCCTATCCAGGGCCTCTATGCCATGGGCAGTACAGCCTCGTTGGGCCAGAGCCTGACCAGTGATCTGGATATCTGGGTATGTATCCGCACCGATATGCCTGCAGACAGCCGCCAGGCGCTGGAAGCCAAGTGTGCGGTGATCTCTGAGTGGGCATTGGCGCAGGGCGTTGAAGCTAACTTCTTCCTTATTGACGAAAACCGTTTCCGAGATAACTTCTCCGAGCAGATGACCGGCGAGAACTGTGGTTCGAGCCAGCACCTGTTGTTGTTGGATGAGTTTTACCGCTCAGCGGTGAACCTGGCTGGACAGCGTCTGCTGTGGTTCATGGTGCCGCCAGAAATGGAGGAGTGTTACGATGACTACATCTGCTATCTGGAAAATGGCGGGTATATCCATCGTGATGAATGGATTGATTTTGGTGGTCTGTCACGTATTCCGGCCGAGGAATACTTTGGCTCCAGCCTGTGGCAGCTCTACAAGAGTATCGATTCGCCGTACAAATCGGTATTGAAAGCGATCCTGCTTGAAGCCTATTCGTGGGAATATCCGCATACCCAGCTGCTCAGTGTTGATGGTAAACGTCGCTTCTTTGCGATCGACCGCACTGAGTTCTGTATGGACGCGTATTACCTGATGTTGGAGAAGGTGACCCGTTACCTTGAGCGTATCGACGATCACCGTCGCCTCGACTTGGTCCGTCGCTGTTTCTACCTCAAAACCCATGAGAAGCTGACCCGCGAGCCTGCGTCTGGCTCGGTGCCGTGGCGCCGTAAGGTGTTGCAAGAGCTGACTGATGAGTGGCAGTGGCCGCAAGAGGTGCTTGTCGAGCTGGACCGTCGCCGCGACTGGAAGGTCGAGCAGGTTAAGAGCGCGCACAACGAATTGCTTGATGCCCTGATGCTCAGCTATCGTAACCTGATCCGCTTTGCTCGTCGCAACAACATTACCTCGGCGATCAGCCCGGAAGATATCAGTATTCTGGCGCGTAAGCTGTATGCCGCGTTCGAGGTGCTGCCGGGTAAGGTAACCTTGCTCAACCCGCAGCTGTCTCCGGATTTGCACGAGCAGGATTTGAGCCTTATTCAGGTACCGGCTGGGCGTACCAACACCGCAGGGTGGTATCTCTACAAGCAGTCGCTCGATCCGATCGCCATTATGGGGCGTCCGGCGCTGGAGCATAACCGTTACCTCAGCAAACTGGTGGCTTGGGCCTATTTCAATGGCTTGCTGACTGAATCTACCTGCCTGCATAGCGTGGTGCGCAATTCGGCGGTGGATATCGACAAGCTCTACCAGCTGGTGAGCGATATTCGCAACACCTTCCCGATCCGCCGCCCGCAGCCGAGTTTGCAGGCGCTGTCGAGCCCATGTGAGATCCGCCAGCTTGGCTTGTTCATCAACTTGGAAAACGATCCGACCACCCGGCTTCGCAACCGCTCGGTTAAGTTCGATTTCAAGAACACCGATATCTTCAGCTACGGTCCTGAGCAGATGTGCCTGGTCGGCAGTGTCGATTTGGTGTATCGCAACTCGTGGAACGAAGTACGTACCCTGAATTTTACCGGCGACAATGCCATGCTTGATGCGTTGAAGACGGTGCTGGGCAAGATGCACCAGGATGCGCTGCCACCGGAGTCGGTGGACGTATTCTGTTACAGCAAGCACATGCGTGGTTTGATCCGTAACTTGGTGTACCAGCTGGTGGCCGAGTGTATCGAGATGCGCCTCAAACCGGTTGAGCAGGAAAAACGCCGTCGCTTCAAGGCGATCCGTATTGCCCGCCAGACCCATGGTTTGTTCTTCGAGCGCCGTGGTGTATCGGTGCAGAAGCTGGAAAACTCGGTCGATTTCTACAGTTGTATCTCGACCAACAAGCTATTGGGTTCGGCTAATTTGGTGATGGGCAAGACTGATGAGCCGCATCCGCCGGAAATCGTTGATGCTTATGCCAGTGAGGGGTTGATCCAGTTCTTTTTCGAAGACTGTGATTCAGGCTTCAATATCTATATTCTCGATGAGTCGAACCGGATTGAGGTATACCGCCAGTGCAGCGGCGATAAAGACGAGATGGTACACGGGGTGAACCGTTTTTATACCTCGGCCCACGATCGTTTCAGCTACAGTGCGAACTTTATCAACTTCAACCTGCCGCAGTTCTACGACATTGTTCACAGCGAAAGCGGTGAGCCGCAGGTACTGCCGTTCAAGAGTGGCCAGCAGCCTTCGCGACGTCCGTTGGTAGCGCCCCAGCCGTTGATGAATGCCAATATGACGCGCTAGAAAAATGAACTCAGAAACACAAAGCGGAAGCCAAGGCTTCCGCTTTTTTGTACCGGCTTTGTATCAGTGGCCTGCTGGTGAGATCACCAGTCGACGGTCTCACCGGCGTGCAGCGAACATTCCTGTTTGACCAGGGCGATCAGCTCGTTACCGCTGCGGGTACAGTGCCATTCGCCATCTTTGTACTTGAAGTGGTAGCCACCGGATTTCGACGCCAGCCAGATCTCGTGCAGCGGCTCCTGGCGGTTGATCACGATTTGGCTGCGGTTTTCAAATTCCAGCGTCAGTACGTTGCCGGTGGTCTCGTATTCGATGTCGGCACCGGATTCGTCGATGCCTTCTTCGATGCTCATCAGCACTTCATCTGCTAACTTATGAAATTCTGTATCATTCATCCCCGATCGTCCTATTGCTTTTCCTAGTGTGGGTGCGATTATAGAGGGCAATGAAATGATAATCACTGGCTTTCAAAAATGCGTAAAGGTTTATTAGCAATTTTGGTGTTGGGCGTACTGGCCCTCACCGGTTGTGGTCAGAGCGGGCCACTGTACATGCCTGACGACAGCGAGCAGCAACAGCAAAACGATCAATAAACGGTTCAGACAGGGAAGAGACTACATTGGATTACTTTAATTATCAGCAAGATGGCCAATTATGGGCCGAAGACATTCCACTGGCCGAACTGGCTGACCGTTTTGGTACACCGCTGTATGTGTATTCGCGTGCGACGCTTGAGCGTCATTGGCATGCGTTTGACCAGGCGGTGGCCGATCATCCCCACCTGATTTGCTATGCCGTCAAGGCTAACTCCAACATCGGTGTGCTTAACGTGTTGGCACGGCTAGGCTCGGGTTTTGATATCGTCTCGGGTGGCGAGCTGGAGCGGGTGGTTGCTGCCGGAGGCGATCCGGCAAAGGTGGTGTTCTCTGGTGTCGGCAAGACTGCAGCGGAAATGAAACGGGCCCTGGAGCTTGGCATCAAATGCTTCAATGTAGAATCCGAACCTGAGCTGGAGCGCCTCAACCAGGTAGCTAGCGAGTTGGGCAAGGTGGCGCCGATTTCACTGCGTATCAACCCGGATGTTGATGCCCAAACCCACCCGTATATCTCGACTGGTCTGCGCGATAACAAGTTCGGTATTGCCTTTGACCGGGCGCCGGATGTGTACCGCTTGGCCCACAGCCTGCCTCATCTTGAAGTTACGGGTATGGACTGCCATATAGGCTCACAGCTGACAGCTATTGACCCGTTTATCGATGCTACCGATCGCCTGCTGGCGTTGATTGATACCCTTAAGGCGGAAGGCATTGTTATCCACCACCTTGATGTGGGTGGCGGTTTGGGCGTGACTTACAGTGACGAGCGCCCGCCTCAGCCTTCGGAATACGCCAAGGCGCTGATGGAGCGTTTGACCGAGCATCGTGATCTTGAACTTATCTTCGAGCCGGGCCGTGCAATCGCAGCGAATGCAGGGGTAATGCTGACACAGGTGGAATACCTCAAGCATACCGAGCACAAGAATTTTGCCATTGTCGATGCCGCGATGAACGATATGATCCGTCCGACGCTGTACCAGGCGTGGCAAGACATCGTGCCGGTAGCCCCACGCGAAGGTGAAAAGGTGACCTATGATTTGGTGGGGCCTATCTGTGAGACCGGCGATTTCATCGGTAAGGATCGCCAGCTGCGCCTTGAGACCGGTGATTTGCTGGCGGTGCGTTCGGCGGGTGCCTATGGTTTTGTTATGTCATCGAACTACAACACCCGTGCCCGTGCGGCAGAGATCATGGTCGATGGTAACCAGGCCCATGTGGTGCGTGAGCGTGAAGAGCTGGCGCAGCTGTGGCAGTCCGAGCATTTGTTGCCGGAATAATGAGAAGGAACATCATGCAGGTCAATTTTTCGAAAATGCATGGGTTGGGCAACGATTTCATGGTCGTTGACTGTGTTACCCAGAACGTGTTCTTCTCGCCGGATGCTATCCGGCGCTTGGCTGATCGCCACCGCGGGGTGGGGTTCGATCAGCTGCTGGTGGTAGAGCCGCCCTATGATCCTGAGACGGATTTCCACTACCGGATCTTCAATGCCGATGGCAGCGAGGTCGAGCAGTGCGGCAATGGTGCGCGCTGCTTTGCCCGTTTTGTCTGGATGAAGGGGCTAACCAATAAATACCACATTTCGGTCAGCACCAAAGCCGGCAAGATGGTGCTCAAGCTGGAGAACGACAATCAGGTTACCGTCAACATGGGCGTCCCTGAGTTTGATCCGGCGAAAATCCCATTTCGTGCCAAGCAAAGTGAGAAAACCTATATTTTGCGTGCTGGCGAAAAAACCGTGTTCTGCGGTGCCGCGAGCATGGGTAATCCTCACTGTGTCACTGTAGTGGATGATGTTGATACTGCGGATGTCGAGACTCTGGGGCCGCTGTTGGAATCCCATGAGCGTTTCCCTGAGCGGGTCAATGCGGGATTTATGCAGGTGATCAATCGCAATGAAGTTAAGCTGCGGGTTTATGAACGCGGTGCCGGTGAAACTCAGGCCTGTGGCAGCGGGGCTTGTGCCGCAGTTGCCATCGGCCGGATGCAAGGGCTGCTGGATGACAATGTGAAGGTGTCGCTTCCGGGTGGTGATTTGCAAATCCGCTGGCCGGGAGAGGGTAAACCTTTGTATATGACAGGTGCGGCAACGCATGTGTTTGATGGACAAATTGTATTATGACCGATATTTCTCAGCTGGACGTGTGCAGTCCTGAACAGGACGCCGTCTCGTTGGACGAGCAGGCGGTGGCAGATTTTTTGCTGGCCAACCCTGATTTCTTTGTTCGCCATCCGGCACTACTAAGCCGGATACAGGTCCACCATGCCGACCGCGGTGTGGTGTCGTTGGTGGACATCCAGCTTGAACGCCTGCGTAGCAATGTCGGCGAACTGGAAGAGAAGATTACCGGTTTGGTTGGAGCGGCAACCAAGAACAGCCAGCTCTTCCATACCTTTGCCAAGGCGCAGCAGCAGCTATTCCAGACCCATAATATCTACCAGGCACTGTGTGTGTTGGAGACCTTGGCCGATGAGCTGGGGCTTGATGTTAGCTTGCGTCTATTCGATAGCCTGGATGATAACCTGTTCCTTGAGCGCCGTAGCTTCGATAGCTTCAGCCGCTCTCGTTTGTCATCTCGTCCGGTCTATCTTGGCCGCCTGCGCAAGCATGAGGCGGAAATGTTGTTTAACCAGCCACCACAGCTGGGCTCTTTTTTGGTATTGCCGCTTGGCAATGACAGGCCGTTTGGTGTCCTGAGCTTCGCCAGTGTTGATGGCGGCCATTTCCAGCCGGAGATGGATACCTTGTTTGTCGAGCAGTTGGCAATGGTGCTGGCTAAACTCATTCACCACTGGGAATACACTCGTGAGGTGATTGAATGAGTCTGCCTTCTGGCTTGGAAAAGCCGTTGCAGCGATTCTATGAATACTTGCGCAGCGAGCGAGAGCTTAGCTTGCATACCCAGCAGAACTACAAGCGTCAGCTGACGACATTGGCTGAGCAGCTGGTCTCCTTGGGAGTCGATAATTGGCAGGCGGTGGATGCCGGATGGGTACGCCAGTTGGCCTCCAAGGGCATGCGTGATGGTCTCAAGGCCAGCAGCCTGTCGATGCGCCTGTCGGCGCTGCGTAGCTTCTTCGATTATCTGGTGCAGCAAGGCGTGCTTAAGGCCAACCCGGCCAAGGGCGTGTCGGCGCCGCGCAAGGCGAGACCGCTGCCAAAGAACCTTGATGTCGATGAAATGGATCAGCTACTCAGTGTCGATGAGGATGATCCGCTGGCTATCCGTGATCGGGCTATGATGGAGCTGATGTATGGTGCCGGCTTGCGTTTGTCGGAGCTGGTCAGCCTGGATGTCAAAGATGTTAGCCTGCGCAAGGGCGATTTGCGGGTGATCGGTAAGGGCGACAAAGAGCGTGTAGTGCCGTTTGCTGGCTTGGCCCGCGAATGGGTCGGTCATTGGCTCAAGGTGCGCGGTCAACTGGCGGCGGCTGGTGAGCCGGGGCTGTTTGTCTCCAAACTCGGGCAGCGCATCTCCAACCGCAATGTCCAGAAACGGATGGCGGAATGGGGCCAGAAACAGGCTGTTTCCAGCCATATCAACCCACACAAATTACGCCATAGTTTTGCGACCCATATGCTCGAGTCTTCGGGAGATTTGCGGGCCGTCCAGGAATTGCTGGGCCATGCTAACCTCTCGACCACTCAAATTTATACCCACCTGGACTTCCAGCACCTGGCACAGGTGTACGATGAAGCCCATCCCCGAGCCAAGCGTAACAAGCGCTGAGCCGGGGTTTTTCGAGAGTAACCGCTGATGCAGTTTTACCGCCGCTTGTCTGCGCCCAAAGCGCTGACCTTCGATCTTGACGATACCCTCTATGATAACCGTCCGGTGATCCGTCGCGCCGAGCAGGCGATGCATGATTGGTTGGCGGCTTATCACCCGCGCACGCAAGGTGTCGGGACAGCGGGTTGGTTGCAGCTGAAAATGCGCCTTGCCAAGGCGGACCCAATGCTGCGCCATGACGTGACCCAATGGCGCTTCGAGTTGCTCAAAATTGGCTTTATGCAGTTGGGCTATTCCTTGTCGGCAGCTGAGCAGGCGGCGACCGAGGGCGTGGCGGTGGTACTGGAGGTCAGGAACCAGGTTGATATTCCTGACGAGACCCACCGGGTGCTGGCCTTGCTCAAGCAGCAGCTGCCATTGGTGGCGATTACCAATGGCAATGTCGATGCGGGTAAAATTGGGCTGGCGCAGTATTTTGATAGCGTCTTGATGGCCGGCCGTGATGGGCTATCAAAGCCCGAGCCGGATTTGTTTGCCAGTGCAGCGGCAGGACTTGGTCTGGCACCGGGCGATATCCTCCATGTCGGCGATCACCTAGTGACCGATGTCGGCGGGGCCAAGCGCATTGGCTTCAAAGCCTGCTGGTTCAACGACCAGCAACGGGTACTGAGCCGCGAGCCGCGCGCCAAGTGGCTGCCGGATGTCGAAATCAGCCAGCTTTCACAACTGTTGGCGTTGGTGTCTGAGTGATGCTTAATTTCTGGCTTCGGTAGCAGGATAAAATCACAAAACCTACCCGACACGGACGTCGGGTTGGAGCGACATGGATGTCTTGATTGCGTTTTTGGGATTTTCGTTCTGCTATCGAAGCTGTGGCGTAGATTGGTAGAGGGGACAGTTTATGGTGCTGTCCCCTTTTTGCTGGGTGAGGTTTTATTGCAACAGGGACTGCTTCGGTTTGCTGCTTATCAAATGGTCGACCGAGATCATCCCTGCCCCCCAGAATACGTTGACCAGCATCATCATGCCCCACAGCTGGTGGTCGAAGAACCCTTTCTCCCACAATAGTGGGTATGACACCACCGCAATGATATTGAATACAAACAAAGCTAGCGCCATCGGGCGGGTAAACAGGCCCAGCGCCAAGAATACCGGCAGGATCAGCTCGGCTGCGGTACCCATGTAGGCAGCTATTTGCCAGGGCAGCAGCGGCACCTGGTACTCATACTCGAACAGGTAAAGGGTACTGTCCCAGCTGTTGTATTTCACCATGCCCGATTTGAAGAAGACCCAGGCGACCCAAAGCCGGGTGAACAGCAGCAGGAATGGGATCAGTGGCTCGGTGATCCGCTGGGACGTTGTGTCGATTTGTTTGAGAAAATTCAGCATGCGCATTCTCCCTCAGGCAAGCCGTGGATACGGGTAAAGAATTGTTGTTGGATAAGTTCGCCGAGAATGGCCAGCATGGCTTCATCGGCTTCTCCCAATGGTTTTCCTTGCTGACATAGGCGCAGCAGCGCTGTAGCCGACGGGGCCGTTGACAATACCTGCATCCCCTGCGGGCGGTGCTGGATAATGACCGACTCCGGCTGGTTGAGGTCAATTTGCTCAATCTGGTCCTGGGTGATCATCTGCCACAGGCTGGCGACTGGGTACTGGGCGTCGAAGCTGTAGACTGGCTCGGCCACTTCCATCACCAACTGGGCCAGATTGTCCTCGGTGATCAGTGCTAGTTGCTCGAACGGAAAATTCGAGTTGATCGGAACATGCTGGCTGGCACGGTCTACCAGCCATTCAAGGCGGGCCAGATCAGCTAAATAGGGGACAGCTTCAACCAAGGCAGGTTGGTTGTTGATGGTGTCGCTAAACCCGTCACCGTAGTCGGTGACATTACCTTCGCCAAGCGGTTGGTTGAGGACATGTTGGCGGGCAATCTGGGCAAAGCACTCCTCGCCAACGATTGCTAGGCAGCATGGGTAGGTGGCTTCCAACACCTCTGACAGGCTGATAATAAAATTATTTCGATAAACCTGAATCAGTTGTTCCGAGCCGAATGTACTATCAGCGATTTTGTCGCTGGCCGAGCTGGACCTGTAATGCAGCGCTTCGGCGAAATCCTGCTGCAACTGATGGAGGTTGTTAGGCTGCGGAGATCCCATCACTGGCCTCCTTGGCGATAATCTGTTGCGCTTTTTTTGCCTCTCCAAGTAATACATCAAGCTCAGGAATATCGAGATCCCACTCTATCAGTGTTGGCACCCCGCCTAGTGCGGCGAAATGTTGGCGTACCCACTGGCGGTAGAGTTGCCACACCGGTTCGCTGACCGGTTTGCTGTGAGTATCTATCCAGATCTCCCCTTGCTCGAACTGCTTGACCGTAAAACCAGCTAGGTGGATTTCCTTAACGGTTCGCGGGTCGATGGCATCGAGATAGGTCTGACAGTCAAAGCCATGGTTGAAGCTGCTGACATAGATGTTGTTGAGATCAAATAACAAACCACAGCCGGTACGTTGCTGGACTGCCCGCAGAAACTCCCACTCAGGTATGGTTGAGTGGTTGAAGCTCAGATAGCTGGACGGATTCTCGACCAACAGTTGGCGTCCGAGGGTATCCTGTACCTGCTCGACTTTGCGGCAGAAGTGGGATAGGGCTTCTTCGGTATAGGGAAGCGGTAGCAGATCATTGAAATATTGGCCGTCGACCGAACTCCAACTCAGGTGATCGGAGACCGCTATAGGGTCGATTTCCTCTACCAGCTGCTTGAGCTGGCTGAGGTGTCGCATGTCCAACTCGTCGGCGGAGCCGAGGGACATTCCGATCCCGTGACAGCTGATGGGGTAGTAGTTGGCAATATCCCGGAGCTGTTGACGGGCCGGTGAGTTGGCCGTGAAATAATTCTCGCTGTGAATTTCCAGCCAGCCGATATCTGGCTGTTCGGCGAGAAATTGATGGATGTGGGGGGAGCGAAGCCCCACCCCTACCATCTTGTCATAAGGCAACCTGCTCAATTATTTAGCCTCTTTTGAGCTACCGACCAGGCGATCACAAAGGCCTTTAGGCACCATGACGAAAGCATCTTTCTGACCATCGGTTTTCGAGGTGCCGGCACAAGAGCTGGTTTTGGTCGCACAGTCGTTTTTACCGGCTTTGACCACTCCGTAGCACTTCTCTTTGTCTGCTGCGACCGCAACAGAAGGAGTTAAAGCAGTACCCGCAAGGGCAAGTAGACCTGAAACCGCGGTAGCTACAGCAAGATTAGACTTTTTCATAATGATTCCTTCATTTAAGTGTTATCAAGTTGGTAGGTGGTTAAGGGTTATGATGAGCTGGTTGAGCCGCCGGCTAGGCGATCACATAAACCTTTGGGAACCATCACGAAGGCATCTTTCTGGCCATCAGTTTTCGAGGTACCGGCACAAGAACTGGTTTTGGTGGCACAGTCATTCTTACCGGCTTTTACAACGCCGTAGCACTTCTCTTTCTCGTCGGCGGCTACCGCTGCTGTGGTGGTCATGGCGGTACCGGCTAGAGCAAGTAGGCCAGTTACGGCAGTGGCGAGTGCGATGTTGGTGGTCTTTTTCATGTTCATTCCTCTTAAATACGCTGACTGTTGCTGGAAAATGCAACGTTTCCTTTTTGATTAACTGGCACCTCTTGGTGCTCTCGGTACATAAGAAAGGGCGAGTTGGGAATAACTTTCACGCTTTCTTAAATTTTTTTAACTTTCCGTTAACTTGCGTAATTCCAAGCATAGAACAAAACAATCCGGCAAGAGGTTGATAAGGTGAAATTTTTGTCGCCCATTATTGACGGGTTTGTCATCTATAGAGGGTGGTATCTCGGCGGTTAGGGAGGTTTCTCGCATCGCAGGGGGCTTTGTGGTTATAATCATCACCATTGTATAAATAACCAGTAGAGAGCGATGGACGTTTCACTTCTGTTAGATGGCCTGAATGACAAACAACGCGAGGCGGTGGCAGCACCGTTGGGTAACCACCTGGTTTTGGCCGGCGCCGGGAGTGGCAAGACCCGGGTCTTGGTCCATCGCATTGCTTGGTTGATGACGATAGAGCAGGCCTCGCCGTACTCCATCATGTCGGTGACCTTTACCAATAAGGCGGCCGCAGAGATGCGTGGCCGAATTAACGAGCTGATGCACGGTTCGTCGGCCGGGATGTGGAACGGTACATTCCACGGCCTGTGTCACCGTATGCTGCGTGCCCACTATCTTGATGCAGGTCTGCCGGAAGACTTCAATATCCTCGATTCCGAAGATCAGATGCGTCTGCTGCGCCGTTTGATCAAGGCCCAAAACCTAGACGAAAAGCAGTGGCCAGCCCGTCAGGCAGCGTGGTATATCAACGAGAAAAAAGACGAGGGACTACGACCACAGCACATTGATACCTTCAATGATCCGGTCGAGCAGACTTGGTTACGCCTCTATACCGCCTATCAGGAAGCCTGTGATCGTGCCGGCTTGGTTGATTTTGCCGAGTTGCTGCTGCGTGCTTTCGAACTGCTGCAGCGCAGCAAGCATATTCGCGAGCACTACCAGGCGCGTTTCAAGCATATTTTGGTGGACGAGTTCCAGGATACCAACAACATCCAGTTTGCCTGGCTGCGCTTGATGGCAGGCCCTGATTGTAACGTGATGATTGTGGGTGATGATGACCAGTCTATCTATGGCTGGCGCGGTGCCAAAGTGGAAAACATCCAGCGTTTCTTGAATGACTTCAAGGGCGCGAGCTCTATCTTCCTTGAACAGAACTACCGTTCTACCGGCAATATCCTAAAAGCGGCCAACGGCCTGATCGCCAACAACAACGAGCGTATGGGCAAGAACCTGTGGACCGATGGTGCAGAGGGTGAGCTGATCTCGATTTACTCGGCTTTCAATGAGCTGGACGAAGCCCGTTTTGTGGTTGGCAAAATCAAAGAACTGCGTGATCAGGGCGGTGCGCTGAGCGAAGCGGCCCTGCTTTATCGCAGCAATGCCCAGTCGCGGGTATTGGAAGAAGCGTTGATCCAGGCCGGGATGCCATACCGCATCTATGGCGGTATGCGCTTCTTCGAACGTCAGGAAATTAAGGATGCTCTGTCCTACCTGCGTTTGATCGCCAACCGCAATGATGACGCCTCGTTCGAGCGGGTTGTGAACACCCCGACTCGCGGCTTGGGTGACCGCACCCTGGAAACTATCCGCATGGCAGCCCGCGACCGTGGCGCCACGATGTGGCAGGCCAGTGTTGCCCTGCTGGAAGAGCAAGTGCTGGCTGGCCGTGCCGCCAACTCCTTGCGCCGCTTTATCGAGTTGGTCAACGCACTGGAAGACGACACCCGCGAGCTGCCGCTCTACCAGCAGACCGATGAGGTGATCCGCAACTCCGGACTGCGCGCCATGTACGAGCAGGAGAAAGGCGAAAAGGCCCAGGCCCGTATTGAAAACTTGGAGGAGCTGGTAACGGCAACCCGCCAGTTCGAGATCCCGGAAGAAGCCGAGGAGATGAGCCCGCTGTCGGCGTTCTTGTCCCATGCTGCGCTGGAAGCCGGCGAAGGCCAGGCCGATGACTTCGAGGATGCGGTCCAGCTGATGACCATGCACAGCGCCAAGGGCCTGGAGTTCCCAGTGGTGTTCATGGTCGGTGTCGAGGAGGGCATGTTCCCGAGCTCGCGTACGACCGAGGAAGTGGGCCGTTTGGAAGAGGAGCGCCGCCTGTGCTACGTGGGGATGACCCGTGCGATGCAGAAGCTCTACATCTCGTATGCGGAAATGCGCCGCCTCTACGGCAAGGATAACTTCCACAAGCCGTCACGCTTTATTCGCGAGATCCCGGAAGAGTTCATTGAAGAAGTGCGGATGAAGGCCAAGGTCTCCCGCCCGGCCAGCAGCGGCCGCTTCAGCCAGAGCCAGGTCAACGAGAACTTCAACCAGACCGGATACAGCCTTGGCCAGCGAGTCCAGCACCCGAAATTCGGAGAAGGGACAATCATCAACTTCGAGGGCAGCGGTGCCCAGAGCCGGGTCCAGGTCGCCTTCAATGGCGAGGGGATCAAATGGCTGGTCACCCAGTATGCCAAGCTTGAGCCGATGTAATTACCGGCTGGCACAGTGTCGATATTGAAACAAAAACCGTGGCAGGAGCCACGGTTTTTTTGTGGGAGGTACACAGGCTTTTTATTCCGCGATGACCTTGCCTTCGCGGCGCGGGTCGGCAGCGCCGGTGAGGGCTTTGTCGCTGAGCTTGATGGCCTGAACACCCGAGTTGAGCTCCTTGACCTGGACTTTGAAGCCGAGGGCTTCCATTTTCGGTGCCCATTGCTCGGCTGCGGTATTGGCTTCTAGCTCATACGGACCGAAGCGGTTGTTCATGTTCGGCAGGTTGATGGCCTGTTGCAGATCCATGCCCCAGTCGAGGTGGGCCACCAGGGTTTTGGCGACATAACCGATGATCTGGCTGCCGCCTGGTGAGCCGATGGCAAGGTATGGCTTACCTTTTTGCATCACGATGGTCGGTGCCATCGAGGAGCGAGGCCGCTTGCCCGGCTCGACCCGGTTGGCTATCGGCATGCCGTTGTCATGGCTGCGGAAGGAAAAGTCGGTCAGCTCGTTGTTGAGTAGGAAGCCGCGTACCATCACCCGCGAGCCGAAGCCGTTCTCAATGGTGGTGGTCATCGAAATTACGTTACGGCCCTTGTCGACAATCGAAAAGTGGCTGGTTGAGGGCAGCTCGAGTGATTCGTCCATGGCATAGCGCATGGCGTGATCCCATGGCGGATTGCCAGCTTCGGCCTTAGCCAGGGCTTGGTCGCTGTTCAGCAGGGCGGCACGCTGCTGGAGGTAGTCATCGGCCAGCAACCCTTTGGTCGGCATAGGTACATAATCACTGTCGGCCATGTATCGGCCGCGATCGGCAAAGGCGAGGCGCGAGGCATCACCGAGCAAGCGCCAGCTGGTGAGGTTATCCGGCCCTAACTCGCCAAGCGGGTAGTGGCTGAGCATGCCCATGATCTGCCCCAGTGTCAGTGCTCCGGAGCTTGGCGGCCCCATCCCACAGATCTCATACTGGCGGTATGGCGCGCAGACGGCAGGGCGCTCCTTGACCTGGTAAGTCGCCAGATCCATAGTGCTGAGCACGCCCGGGTTTCCGGGGGCGGTACGGACCGCCTTGACGATGTCTTTGGCAATCTCACCGGTGTAGAAGGCGCTGGCACCGCGCTCGGCAATCTGCCGCAGGGTGTCGGCATACTCTGGGTTCTTTAAGGTTTGCCCGGCTTGAATAGCCGTGCCGTCTTCATTGAAAAAATAAGCTTTGGTCGCGGTGAAACGCTGCAAGTGGGCTTTGTCCTTTTCCACTAATGCCGCCAGCCTAGGGCTCACAATAAAGCCCTCTTTGGCGAGTTTGATGGCAGGCTCGAACAGCTTCTTCCAGTCCAGCTTGCCGTGGCGCTGGTGGGTATACCACATTAACCTAACAGTACCCGGGGTGCCGACCGAGCGGCCACCGACCACGGCATCGAAGAATTTAAGCGGTTGGCCTGTTTCATCTTGGAATAACAGCGGGGTGACAGCAAACGGGGCGGTTTCGCGGCCGTCGAAGGTGGTCAGGGCTTTTTTCTTTTGATCCCAATAGACCATGAATGCGCCGCCGCCAATGCCGGAGGATTGCGGCTCGGTCAGGCCCAGCACCAGCTGGGTAGCCACCATGGCATCGATGGCGTTGCCACCCTGGCGCAGGATCTCCGCACCTGCTTCGCTGGCATAAGGATTGGCAGAGGCAACCATCCAGTCTTTGCCGGTCACGGCTTGCTGCTCGGTCCGGCCGGTTGCCGCTTCCGGGGCAAGCTGATCAGCAGTTTGCTGGCTGTCTTTGGCAAGGGAGGTAACAGGCAGGGTCAGCAGGCAAGCTGACAACAAGGCAATCCGGTGTTGGTTCCATTCCATGGTCAATTTACTCCTTACTTAGGCTGTAGTTAGCCTAAGTAAGGACTGGGGGCAATGTCTAACCGTTGGTTGTTTTTTGTGCTGCGGGTCAACCTGTGCGGCAGTCAGCATCAATGATCACGATGAAATGATGCTGACTAGGATCAGGCTGCCGATCACGGTGAACAGGGCACCGCAGGTTGCATCAATCCAGGGTGTCCATTGCTTGAGTTTTTGCTGCAGGCGGGCTCCGGTCAGCAGCCAGGCCAAAAGGGCAAACCACAGGAACGAGGTGATCCACAGCAGACCGATGGCTGTGGCCTTGCCACCTAGGGACATACTGGCTGGTACCAGTGTCGATAGCAGGCTGATGAAAAAGACCAGAGCCTTGGGATTGAGGATGTTGGTGGTAAAGCCTTTGGCTAGAGCTTGTTTGCGGTTAGCAAGCACTCGCTGCGAAGATTTACTTGGCTGTCCTGCCTCGGCTTGGTGGCGCTGCTGCCAGTGTTGCCATGTGCCTTTCAGGGCACCGATCCCGAGCCACAGCAGGTAGCTGCCGCCAGCGGCTTGCAGAAGGGCAAACAGCATCGGGTGCTGGTGGATCAGCAGGCTGGCCCCGGTCAAGCTGAGAATGGAATGGAGCAGGATCCCGAGCGACAGGCCAAGGGCGATCATGATGCCGGTTTGACGGCCGTAGCGGCCGGCATTTTGTACCACTAAGGCGAAGTCGGGTCCCGGGCTCATCAAGGCGACGATATGAACGGTGACTAGGGTGGCAAGGGTGGTTACTTCGTTGATCATAGTGTGTACGTTATCCTTCAAATATCAGGGCACAATGCCCAGCAAGGCTTAGCATGCCTTAGCTGTGTGGTGGAAGCTTGTAAAAAAATGACAGTTATTCGATGCCGTGAATTTAAGGCTGGTTATTTGATATGTGAAGGGGCGATGCCGAAGGTTTGCTTGAAGGCATGGGCGAAGTGAGCCTGATCGTAAAAACCCACGTGGTAGGCCACTTCGGTACTGGTGTAACCTGCTTTCAGCAGTGCCATGGCATGTTCCAAGCGAAGCCGGGCCAACCAGGCGTAGGGGGTCATACCGGTGGCTTTTTTGAATTGGCGCAGCAATTGTGACGGGCTGAGATCGCACAGGCTGGCCAGTTGTTCGAGGCTGATTTTCTGATCCAGATGAGCCATTACATAGTCGCGCAGCTGAGCTAAGTCTTTGGAGCCCAGAGCCGTGACATTGGCTTCGCGAACCTTGCCGTAGTGGGTCAACAAATAGGAAAAGGACTCGATCGGCAAGCTGTCTTTGGCCAGTTGTGACACCAGCGGATTGTCCAACTGTTGGTGAAGCATAGTCAGTTGCTGGAACAGGGCATGATCAGCGATCTTATTTTGCGGGAAACTATAGTGGCTCTTGCCCGAGACGTCGTTGGCCTGCTGGCTGAGCCAGTCGGGGGTTATGCTGAAGACCTTAACTTGGTATCCCGTTTGCTCGTTGGGTTGGCCGTCGTGGATTTCGTCCGGTGGCATGATCACCAGCTGTCCGGCACCGGCGATGTGTTTGCTGCCGTTGTAGAAATATTGCTGTTGGCCCTGGGTGATCAACCCGACATGGTAATCGAGGTGATAATGGCGCTTGAACGCAAAGCTTTGGTAATGGGCATCAATCAGACTGATGTCATCAATGGGGCTTTTGCGATGGCTGATTTTATTCATATCTCGCTCCCCTTTGCGGCTCATGGTCGGTTATGAGTACACCATAGCCATGGCGGCAGCGCTTGTAAAAAATCAACAGTGCTGCATGCCAATATGCAGCACTGTTTTTTAGTTCGTTGAAAATTTAGCTGACAGCTGCTTGTTTTTTATTGCTGCGATGGTTACGCAAACCTTCGAAGCTGAACACGATCAGTGCCGCCCAGATAAAGGCAAAGGTATAGCCTTTGTCGGCGGTGAAGCTCTCGCCGTAAACGGTGATAGCCAGCAGGAACATCAGGCTCGGACCAATGTACTGGAAAAAGCCCAGGGTTGAGAGCTTGAGCTTGGTGGCGGCTCCGGTAAAGCACAGCAATGGCAGGGTGGTGACAATACCGGCTGCCATCAGCAGCAAGTTGGTATTCATCGGGTTGGCTGACCAGTCAGAGGTTGCGCTGTTGGCAAAGATAAACACGTAGCCGAGTGCTAGAGGCAGCAACAGACTGGTTTCCATGAACAATCCGGTTGCTGCATCGAGGTTGACCTTCTTGCGCAGCAAGCCGTAGAGGCCGAAGCTGGCGGCCAGTGCCAGGGCAATCCAAGGTAGGGAACCAAATTGGATCAGCTGGACAGCAACCCCGGTGGCAGCCAGGGCAACGGCGATCCATTGCAGCGGACGCAGGCGCTCACCCAGGAACATCATCCCAAGCAGGACATTGAGCAGCGGGTTGATGTAATAGCCGAGGCTGGCATCCAGCATGTAGTTGTTGTTCACCGCCCAGATGAAAATTAGCCAGTTGCCCCCGACCAGTAGCGAGGTCGCTAGCAATAGCATTAACACTTTCGGCCGGCCCAGTACGGCACGGACCTGTCCCCAGCCCTTGCTGACGACTAGTAACAAGGCAAGAAAGACAAACGACCAGATCACCCGGTGGCTGAGAATTTCCATCGCGCTGACATGCTGGAGGGATTTGAAATAGATCGGTGCTATCCCCCACATGGTGTAGGCCGATAGGGCGAGGATGACGCCGCGTTGGGTCTGGGTATTTTGCGCTTCCATGGTTACCTGAAAAGTTGGTGCCGAGCTGGCGGGGAGAAATAAATATTCAATTGCGTATGCAAGGGCAGTATAAATCGTGATCGATCTCAATACTATTGCCTTTTTCCTCTACAACTATAGCTGCTGGCAGAGCAAATGATTTGAACCGGGTGTGACTCCCATCAGTGATCTGAATGGTATAGAATAGCCAGCCTTGTCCATCTTCAGGTGCCCCGCTTCGGGTCGCCAGTGCCTATGAGAACGTTATGCCAGCAAGCCAGCCGAGCCAGACCGAGACCCCAATGACCTGTCAGCAGGTCCTGCAGGAGGTGTTCGGCTACCAGGAATTCCGCGAAGGCCAGCAGTCTGTTATTGAGGCGGCGGTCTCCGGTCAGGATTGCCTGGTGATCATGCCGACCGGCGGCGGCAAGTCGCTGTGCTATCAAATTCCTGCCTTGCTGCGTGATGGCCTGACCTTGGTGGTCTCCCCGTTGATTTCCCTGATGAAAGATCAGGTCGACCAACTCAAGGCCAACGGTGTGGCTGCTGCCTGTATAAATTCCACCATGTCGTGGGAAGAGATGCAGGATACCTTTCAGGCGATGGCACAGGAACAGTTGAAACTGGTCTATGTCTCTCCCGAGCGTTTGCTCAGCCGTGACTTCTCCGAACGCCTAGCCAGTTTGCCGCTCAGTATGATTGCGGTCGATGAAGCGCACTGTATCTCGCAGTGGGGCCATGACTTCCGCCCGGAGTATGCGGCTATTGGTAGTTTGCGCCAGGATTTCCCGGAGGTGCCGGTGATTGCCTTGACGGCCACGGCAGATGAGACCACGCGCCAAGATATTGTGGCCCGCTTAGCACTTAAGGATCAGCATACTTATCTCGGCAGCTTCGATAGGCCGAATATCCGCTATACCCTGCAGGAAAAATACAAGCCGATGGCCCAGTTGACCCGCTACCTGTCCGGTGTCCGGGGTCAGTGTGGCATTGTCTACTGCAATAGCCGTAAGCGGGTAGAGCAAATCAGCGAAAAGCTCAATGATAGCGGAGTCCGAGCGGCAGCATATCATGCCGGGATGGAGCACGATGAGCGGGCCTGGGTACAGGAAGCGTTCCAGCGTGATGATGTCCAAATCGTGGTGGCGACCGTGGCTTTTGGTATGGGGATCAACAAGCCCAACGTGCGCTTTGTGGTCCACTATGACATTCCACGCAATATCGAATCCTATTATCAGGAAACTGGACGGGCTGGCCGTGATGGCCTGCCGGCAGAGGCTATCCTGTTCTATGACCCATCGGATCTTGCTTGGCTGCGTCGTTGTTTGGATGAAAAGGAAGAGGGCCCGCAGAAGCTGGTGGAAAGCCACAAGCTTAACGCCATGGGGGCGTTTGCCGAGGCCCAGACTTGCCGTCGTCAGGTGTTGCTCAATTACTTTGGCGAGGCGCGGGAAGAACCGTGTGGCAACTGCGATGTCTGCCTTGACCCACCCAAGCACTTTGACGCCCTTGAGGTGTCGCAGAAGGCATTGTCCTGCGTCTACCGGGTGAACCAGAGCTTTGGTATTACCCATGTTGTGGAAGTGTTGCGCGGTATGCAGAACCAGCGCATTCGAGAGCATGGCCACGATAAGCTCAGTACTTATGGTATCGGCCGCGAGCACAGCCATGAGTTTTGGGTCAGCATTTTGCGTCAGTTGATCCACCGCGGCTTCCTGACCCAGAATATCGTGCGCAGTTCTATTTTGCAGCTAACCGCCAAGGCGCGTGAAGTACTGCGGGGCGAAGTGCCGCTCGAGCTGGCGGTACCGAGGTTGGATATCGCGGCTCGCAGTGCCAAGAGCGATAAAATGGCCAACCGCCAATACGACAAGAAGCTGTTTGCCAAGCTGCGCAAACTACGCAAGGCGATTGCCGATGAGGAAGATTTGCCGCCGTATGTGGTATTCAATGATGCCAGCCTGATGGAAATGGCAGAGCGTTTGCCGACTTCGGCAGGAGAGCTACTGGCCGTCAATGGGGTCGGGCACCGTAAACTGGAAAAGTACGGCAATGCCTTCCTGGGGCTGATTGAAGATCATCTCACTGCGGGTGAAGAAGTCGGTTTTGGGATCGGCTAGATAAAACGGCCAGATAAAAAAATACCGGACAATCCGCGTCCGGTACAAAATGCGTTTTAGATACAAACTGGGGCGTTGCCCCGGCATGCTCTGTTCGCTACAAAACAGCTTGCGTATTTGGTGAGAATGTTAAATTCACCGATTGCTAACCGGGTCTCCCCGATTGGCAACAACTTCATAAAACCATGAACTTTGCCCCTTGGCTAGAGGCTGGTTATTGCTTGATACGCAGAGAAACAATTGGTTACAGGAAACCTTCCGCAACCTCCCATTGCTAAAAGGAATATAGCGCCATGACTACTCGCCCACACTACTGGTGCCGCCATCTGGACAGTGCCGTAAGGCTGCTGGAGATCGGTAGCCCTGATTTCGACTAT
The DNA here is from genome assembly GCF_056158405.1 of Photobacterium sp. AWH4_225. Taxonomy (NCBI): domain Bacteria; kingdom Pseudomonadati; phylum Pseudomonadota; class Gammaproteobacteria; order Vibrionales; family Vibrionaceae; genus Photobacterium; species Photobacterium sp. AWH4_225. Next base: position 60,520 of record NZ_JBSWTF010000005.1, read on the forward strand.
GATAATTTTGCCGCGGTTGCAGAGGTTTTGTTGCAACAGCTTGGCATTAAGGTGGTAGAAAAAGAGACCAATGCCGATTTGCATGTCTGGCTGGTGGATTTCGAGGGATGCCGGCTACTGCTCAAAGGCGAACACTACAGCAGTCAGATGTGGCTGGAAGGGCTCGACAGTGATGCCGAGGAAACACTGTTATTCCTCGCTGGGCTACTAGCAAAAAGGTGAAACATTACGCAAAGCGTGTATAATCCCCGCCTTCGGTTGCTACTGGCAGTGTGATAGCTGGCAGTAGTTTTTTTGGGTTCCCTCTCCCCCAATGACAAAAAGGTCTGACAATGACGACTTCTCAATTTTCGCCCGCGCAGCAGCGCAAGGCGCTTTCTTTTCTGGTGGTGTTCCACCTACTTATCATCGCATCGAGCAACTATCTGGTGCAGCTTCCCTTTACCGTGATGGGGTTCCATACTACCTGGGGTGCCTTTACCTTTCCGTTTATCTTCCTGGCCACTGACTTGACGGTCCGTATTTTCGGGGCAGCCATGGCAAGGCAGATCATCTTGCGGGTGATGATGCCGGCGTTGGTGATTTCCTATGTACTATCGGTCCTGTTCTATCAGGGTGAGTATCAGGGGCTCGGTCATCTTGGTGAATTTAACCTGTTTGTGGCGCGAATAGCGATTGCCAGTTTCATGGCTTACCTGCTGGGTCAGATCATGGATGTATCGGTGTTCAACCGCCTGCGCCAGACCAAACAGTGGTGGGTAGCGCCGAGCTGCTCGACCTTGTTCGGTAATGCGCTTGATACCCTAGCCTTCTTCTCGATAGCGTTCTACAACAGCCCGGATGCCTTTATGGCGGAGAACTGGGTCGAGATCGCCTTGGTGGATTACGGCTTCAAATTGCTGATCAGCCTTGGCCTGTTTGTGCCTATGTACGGTGTACTGCTTAATTACCTGATTGGTAAGCTGACCACCTTGTCCCCGGCCAAGCCTGATGGTGACAGCCAGCCGCGCAATACCTTGGGCGTTTAGCTTTCCCTTCATCGGGTTTCGCACCATAATAAGCACAGTTTAAGGCCAGCATTGCTGGCCTTTTTAATAGGAGGAAGTATGCATATCCGAGAGGCCAGTATTGAAGAAGCGGTAACTGTATTGGCCGCCATTTCTGAGTTTGTCCGCCCGGCCACCGAGGATGACATCAAGCAAAGGCTTCGCGGTCACCGGGCACTGATTTTGGTGGCCGAGCTGAACGGTGAATTGGTCGGGGTAAAAATCGGTTATCAGCTATCGGAAGAGTGTTTTTATAGCTGGTTGGGTGGCGTTGCGCCGGCCGGCCGTCGGGGTGGGGTGGCCCAAGCATTGCTGGAAGCGCAGGAAGAATGGGTGGTGGCAGAAGGCTATCAGGAACTGAGGGTCAAGTCCCGTAACCGCTTCCCTGCCATGCTGCGTTTATTGCTGAGAAATGGTTACCAAGTCGAGCATCTAGAGAAGAAAGATGGGATTGAAGATTACCGGTTGCATTTCATCAAACAACTAAATGACAACAATTCTCAATAAAATGCTTGCATCTCAAATGAGAATGGTTATTATTAACTTGCACTCAGCGAGAACAGCAACAAAGAGTTCTCGATTGAAGGCACGACATTGCTCACATTGCTTCCAGTGTACTTTAGCTAGGGTGGGTTTTTAGTGTAGGGCTGAAAACACAATCCCTTCTGCTGAGCGGCAACTACTTCCAGGTCTTGATAATGGAAAGTAGTGCCGCTTTTTCTTTATCTGCGGTTTATTCTGTACCAGCGTTTTACTTCGAAGGTGCTAGGCTATCTTGACGAGTTCCTTGACCAGTTTGTTGATCCCTTCTGCGGCCTCTGAAATGCTGCCGGCCAGCATATAAGCCGGCGTCGTCAGTAGGCGACGTTTTTGATCTAGCACGTAGTCACTGACCGGGCACTTGATATGTTCGCCACCCATTTGGGTGAAGACCTTGGCCGTATCCGGATCGGTGCCGATCGTGCCTTTGGCACCCGGGCCATAAATTAACGGGATCATCGCCGGGGCAATACATAAGTAACCGGCGGGTTTTTCTTCTTCGGCAAACTTCTGACACACCCGCTTGACCTCGGGATGAACAGTGCATTCACTGCCCTTGAAGGCGAAGTCAGACAGGTTCTTGGCGGCACCGAAGCCGCCGGGTAGCAGCAGGGCGTCATACTGGGTGGGATCCAAGGTGGCCAGATCATCGATTTGACCGCGGGCGATCCGGGCTGCTTCGATCAAGACATTCCGCCTTTCTGCCATTTCTTCACCGGTCAGGTGGTTGATCACATGGTGCTGATCCATATTCGGGGCAAAGCAATGCCAGCTGGCACCTTCTTGCTCGATAGCAAGCAGGGAGAGGACGGATTCATGGATTTCGGCACCGTCAAAGACTCCCGAGCCGCTCAAAATAACTGCAATTTTCTTCATAATGGCTCCCTTTATCGTCAGATTTGTCTATTTTTACTCTCAGTTCATCTTATTTCAGTATGTCCTGTTAACTTTTTCCACAATTAACGATCATTTCAGGATCGTGGATCTATTGAACGATATTGATTTAAGTTGTTGTATTTTATTATTTTTATGGCTGTGTTTTTTATGGTTTGAAAAATTGATCAACTGTTTAAAATGAACTACCAACAAACTTATCCACAGAAACGGCCCCCAAACTGGAAAACAGCAGTTAACAGTTGATGGTAGTCATGGCATCCTAGTGACCTAACTCTTTCATCCCCCGGATATAAGAATATCTTTATGGCAACTATCCCAGAAAATCCACTTATTCTGATTGATGGATCATCTTATCTTTATCGTGCCTACCATGCTGCGCCTAACTTCACTAATTCAGACGGTGAACCAACCGGTGCGGTGTATGGTGTAGTGAACATGCTGCGCAGCATGTTGCGCCAGTTTTCCACCGAGCACATTGCCGTCATCTTTGATGCGAAAGGAAAAACATTTCGAGACGATATGTACCCGGAATACAAGGCCAACCGTCCGCCAATGCCGGATGATCTTCGCTCTCAGATCGAGCCGCTTCATGCCGTGATCAAGGCCATGGGCCTGCCGCTGATTTCGATTCCCGGGGTAGAAGCCGATGACGTGATTGGTACCTTGGCCAGCCAGGCGTCGAAAGCCGGTATGCCGGTATTGATCAGTACCGGTGATAAAGATATGGCCCAGCTGGTTGATCAGAATATTACCCTGATCAACACCATGACCGATGTGGTGATGGATCCGGCTGGGGTTGTTGATAAGTTTGGTATCGGCCCGGAGCTGATCATCGACTACCTTGCCCTGATGGGAGACAAGGTTGATAACATCCCGGGCGTACCGGGAGTCGGTGAAAAGACGGCAAAGGCATTGCTAACTGGTATTGGTGGGTTGGATGCACTGTACGCCAACCTTGATGATATTGCGCCGTTGGGTTTCCGTGGTTCGAAAACCATGTCTAAAAAGCTGCTTGATAACAAGGAAGCGGCATACCTGTCCTACGAGCTGGCGACGATCAAGCTGGATGTCGAGCTGGATGTCACCCCGGATCAGTTGGTGAAAACCACCCCGGACACGGATGAACTGACCAAGCTGTTTGGCCAATTGCAGTTCCGCCGTTGGTTGTCTGAAATGCTAGATGGCAGTGACGGCCGTATTGTTGCCGATGAAAAATCGGCGGCACCGGCTGCTGAAGCCAAGCCGGTTGCCCCAGTGATTGATCGTAGTGGTTACGAAACTGTGCTGGATGAAGCGGCATTCAACCAGTGGCTGGAAAAACTCAATACGGCTGAAGTCGTAGCGTTTGACACCGAGACCGATGGTTTGGATTACATGACGGCAAACTTAGTTGGTGTGTCATTTGCGGTGGAAGAAGGTAAAGCGGCCTACGTGCCGGTAGCTCATGATTACCTTGATGCTCCGGCCCAGCTTGATCGCGATTGGGTTCTGGCCCAGCTTAAGCCGCTGCTGGAAGACCCAAGCAAGGACAAGGTCGGCCAGAACCTCAAGTTCGATGCCAGCATCCTTGCCCGCTACGGTATCGAGATGCAGGGGATCCGCTTTGACACTATGTTGGAATCCTACGTCTTCAACAGTGTGGTAGGCCGCCATGATATGGATAGCCTGTCGCTGCGCTACCTTGAGCACAAGACCATCAGCTTCGAAGACATTGCAGGCAAAGGCAAGAAGCAGCTGACTTTCAACCAGATCGATCTGGAGCAGGCCGGCCCTTATGCAGCAGAAGATGCCGATATTACCCTGCGTCTGCACAATGTATTGCTCGAGAAAGTGAATGCCGATGCCAAGCTAAAATCGGTGTTTGACGATATCGAGATGCCATTGGTACCGGTTCTGTCGCGCATGGAGCGTACCGGGGTATTGATTGACAGCATGCAGCTTGGCGCGCAGTCGACTGAGATCGCCGTTCGCCTTGATGAGCTGGAAAAGCAAGCCTTTGAGATCGCGGGTGACGAGTTCAACCTGAGCTCGCCAAAACAGCTCCAGGCTATCCTGTTCGAGAAAATGGGCCTGCCGGTACTCAAGAAAACCCCATCGGGTACCCCTTCGACCAATGAAGAGGTACTGCAGGAGCTGGCACTGGACTACCCGTTGCCGAAGCTGATCCTGGAATACCGTAGTTTGGCGAAGCTGAAATCGACCTACACCGACAAGCTGCCGAAGATGATGAATCCGGCAACAGGCCGCGTCCATACGTCTTACCACCAGGCAGTAACTGCAACCGGCCGTTTGTCGTCAAGCGATCCGAACTTGCAGAACATTCCTGTCCGTAACGAAGAAGGACGCCGCATTCGCCAAGCCTTCATTGCACCGACCGGCTACAAGGTACTGGCGGTCGACTACTCGCAAATCGAGCTGCGTATCATGGCGCACCTGTCGGGCGATCAGGCCCTGCTGGATGCCTTCAACCACGGCAAAGATATCCATGCCGCGACCGCTGCCGAGATTTTGGGGATCCCGCTTGAATCGGTGACCAGCGAGCAGCGTCGCCGTGCCAAGGCGATCAACTTCGGTCTGATCTATGGTATGAGTGCCTTTGGCTTGGCCAAGCAGTTGGATATGGGGCGTAACGAAGCGCAGGATTACATGAATGTGTACTTCGAGCGCTACCCGGGCGTACTGGAGTATATGGAAAGCACACGTAACAAGGCCAGTGAACAAGGGTATGTCGAAACTCTGTTTGGCCGCCGTTTGCACTTGCCTGACATCAAGTCGCGCAACGGCATGCGCCGCAAGGCCGCTGAGCGTGCAGCGATCAATGCCCCGATGCAGGGAACCGCTGCCGATATCATCAAGCGTGCCATGGTGTTGGTCGATGAGTGGGTTGGCCAACAGCCTGAAGGACGTGTTCGCCTTCTGATGCAAGTTCATGACGAACTTGTATTTGAGGTACAGGAGTCGGAGGTCGACAACGTTTCTGCCGAGGTTCGCCGTTTGATGGAATCGGCGGCTGAGCTGGCTGTTCCGCTGATTGCTGATGCAGGGATTGGCGATAATTGGGATCAAGCGCACTAATCAGGCCCAAAAGCGATAAAGTGAAGAAAATAGCCAGCAATGCTGGCTATTTTTTTACTGAAATTATTCGTTCAGTGACTTACGAAGCTTAGAAATTAGTTACGAGATCTTGAAAAAAAACTACAAAAAGTCTTTTCAAGACTGAACAATTGATATACAGTTAGAGGCGTAGGGTACAGAGGTAAGATGTTCTATCTTTCAGACCTTTTGTTTCACGTTATTGGATTTGGCTGATTCAGCCGCCCTGGTCATTTGACCAGGGCGTTTTTTATTGTGCCGAAGAAAAATCCATCTCCCCCTAAACTCCCCGTGTATATTTTGATCATTCTGGCGCTGATTGGTTGCCAACTCATCTATTTAGTTACCGAATATCGATGCTGGAAGCTTTTGTTGCCAGGCTTTACTCTCATTGCCGATTTTTTCTTCTCTAATTTTTAGAGTAATTACTTTAATTTTGCTGAGCAGGTGGCTATAATCTTGTTTGCTTCTTGTTCATATTTGTTTTCGGTAGTGGGTTCAAAACCGGCTAGCCAACAAATACATGAAATCGCCATCCTGGATTTGGGGTGGCTTTTTTTTATCCAGCCTGTCATCAAACTGTAATTTTATTCCATTTTGGGATGTCAAAATCCGCTTGTCACCATCTTTATTTTTGATAAAAAACAACTTTCCCCTAGATTGTGCGCCAACAGTCTAAAACTGGATATTTGCGGCGGGAAACCAAGGCCGGATATGAGTCGCGATGTTGCCCAAAACACACTTATGGGATAAAAAACTTGCGTTGGTGGGGGAAATCACTGATGCTTTCGAAACAAATATAAAAACCTCCTATTTCTCTCCCATTGCCCCGCCTTGCTGGTGGGGTATTTTTATGCCTGTTATTAATTGGCTGTCCGTTGCTGTTGTCAAAGGTAAAAAAAAGCCCCCATGCGGGAGCTTTGCTATTGGTTTAAGTGCTGGGCGAAGCTTTACTCTTCGTCTTGCGCTTCGTCTTCTTCAAGCAGTGCCAGTTGGCGCTCAAGCTCAGGGGCAAACCATTCGTCCAGTTTGCGACGGACCTGATCGACACCGATCCCCTTGAGTGATGAGAAAGCTTCGACCTGGACGTCGCCACCGAAGGTCTTGACGTTGTCGCGTACTTTCATCAGTTGTTGTTTGCGGGCACCGCTCTTGAGTTTGTCGGCCTTGGTCAGCAGAACCAGCACGGGTAGGCGGCTCTCGATCGCCCACATGATCATCTGCTGATCCAGATCCTTGAGTGGATGGCGGATATCCATCAGTACCACTAGGCCCTGCAGGCACTCGCGTTTTTGCAGGTATTCACCCAGCGATTCCTGCCATTTCAGTTTCATTTCCAGCGGAACCTGGGCATAGCCATAGCCTGGTAGGTCAATCAGGTTACAACCCGGTACCACTTCGAACATGTTGATCAATTGGGTACGGCCAGGCGTTTTAGAGGTACGAGCCAGGCTCTTTTGGTCGGTGATGCGGTTTAGGGCACTCGACTTACCTGCATTGGAGCGGCCAGCAAATGCGATCTCAACGCCTGTGTCGTTTGGCAAGTGTCGGATTGTAGGCGCACTTGTGATAAATCCTGTGTTTCTATAGTTGAGAGGTTGATTCACTGTTAACTCCGTCAAGTCTTGATGTAGTCGACTGATTACTTTTATGTGAAATTGTGTAAAATGTACGAAAACCGAGCTCGGTTAGTGGTCGCATTGTATACCATGTTACTGAGCATTACTTGTGGTACTGGAAGCTCTATAATTATAAACGGAATGTCATGAAGAAATTAGCACTGATATTGACTCTGCTGGCCAGTTGCTCAGCCTGGGCCCAGGGAGATGCAGAAGCCGGAAAGGCGAAAGCCGCAACATGTGCCGCCTGCCATGGTGCAGATGGTAACGGGATTATGGCGCAATACCCTAAGATCGCCGGCCAGCATGCAGGTTACCTTGAAAAACAGCTCAAAGATTTCAAGCTTGCGATGAGCACCGGTGGTGAGCAAGGACGTAATGATCCTGTTATGGGTGGCATGGCTATGCCGCTGACCGAGCAGGATATGGCTGACCTAGCAGCCTATTATGCCTCACTGCCTATCTCTGATAACACCACACCTGAATCGTCGATTGAAATCGGCCAAACCCTATACCGTTTTGGTGATGCCGAACGGGGTGTGACTGCCTGTACCGCTTGCCACGGCCCACGTGGTAATGGCACCAGTTTGTCAGGTTTCCCTAAAATCTCTGGCCAGAATGCCGAATACGTTAAGCTTCAGCTGGAGAAATTCCGCGATGGCCAACGTGTCAATGACATGAATGCCATGATGCGTGCGGTAGCTGCCAAGCTTACCGATGACGAAATTACCGCCTTGTCACAGTACGTGGGCGGCTTGCACTAAATTTTACTTCAGCCTGGCTTCCAGTCGGTGGTGAGAAAAGGGCAGCTTCGGCTGCCTTTTTTATTGGCTTGCTCCCCTTAAAACTGCAAGAAAATGACAGCGTTTGTGGCCAGAAACGCAAATAACTGCGCGGCGTGTGAGAGATCAGCTATTCGTACCGGTTAATGTTGATGAAGTTATTAATAGTGATTGACTAAAAATCACAATAAAACATGGCCTTGCAAGTACTGAAAAAAAGTTACAGCTAAGTGCTCTGTGCCGGGGACATTGTTTCATTCTCTTATCGGCGTAAAGTATGCCTTGTCGACAGGGAGTTGGCACAGGAAGGAAAGCGCCATTGACGGCATGGGCAGGTGGCCCGAAGGATCACAGGATGTCCGGCAAGGAGCCGGGTAGACCGCAAGATGTGGTAAGGATTGTCAGGTAAGACCCTTACGGAAAAGAAAACACAACATAGGAAACAGCATTCTAGGGACGGGGTGCACACACGGATGGTGAACTGGTTGTCAGATGACAACACGCTAATGGAAAAGCCGGTTAGGGATAGCCGTAAAGGTAAGGAAAACCATTCAAGGACGGATAAAATTCATCAGGACGATGAAGAACAACAAGTTGGCATGGAAGCAACAATAACAATGGATATTGTCAGACCGGGATGTTTCTAACTGGTTAAGGACAGACTAGACAGGATATAGCCAGCAATGGCGACCCCACAGAGCGACAGGTTTTCTAACCTGTCGCTTTTTTCTTTTATGGCACTTGCCTCGCCAACCTTTGTAGTGCACATTTCTCCATCAAATCTGCTATGATACCCGGCTTCATTTGGGCGCCGTGGCATTGCCCTGTGCGTTAGACTTAACAGGAGAGCGAAGATGGCCCCTTGTCCGCTGTGCCATAGCCAAAGCACTGCGCTGTTTTTTGAAGACCGGCGCCGACAGTATTTCCGTTGCGGTGAATGTGCCTTGATTTTCGCTGATCCTGCGTCGAGGCTGTCGCCACAGGAAGAGAAAGCGCACTATGATTTGCATGAGAATAACCCGGAAGATTTGGGTTATCGGCGCTTTCTAGCTCGGCTGGCGGATCCGCTACTTGAGCGAATCGGCCGCGAGCCGCTTGATGGCTTGGATTTTGGTTGCGGCCCAGGCCCGACCTTGTCGCTGATGCTGGCTGAAGCCGGCCACAAAATGGCGGTTTATGACCCTTATTTTGCCGATAAGCCGGCGGTGCTGGATACGCAATATGATTTCGTTACCTGTACCGAAGCGATAGAACACTTTTATACGCCTGCGAAGGAGTGGGGGCAGCTGGTTGGTATGGTAAAACCCGGTGGTTGGCTGGGCTTGATGACCAAACTGGCACGAGATGCAGATGCCTTTGCGCAATGGCATTACAAGAACGACCCGACTCACGTGAGCTTTTTCAGCCGCGAAACCTTCCAGTATCTGGCCCAACGAGATGGCCTCGATGTGGAGTTTGTCGGGAATGATGTAATTTTGCTGAGGAAAACCCAGTAATGACCCGTAAGAAAAGAAGCCGTACTACCGGGATGTCCGATCAGGTAGTCACTGTAAAGACCCGCACCCAGCATGACCTAGATGGTCTGCAGCGCAAAAAAGATCGTAAGCGCAAAGGCCTTAAATCTGGTAGCCGCCACTCAATGGTAACGCCAGAAGATGCCCGCAAGGCAGCACAGCGCAAAGATCCGCGCCACGGTAGCAAGAAGGCTATCCCGCTGATTGTCGAGCCGAAGAAGCCGATGACCAAGCAGCAGCGCCGCATGACTGCTGAGCAAGAGCTGCAGATGCTGGAAAATGATGCTCAGCTAATGATATTGCTTGACCGTATCGAAGCGGGCGAGAAGCTAGGAGCTGGCCTGCAGAAGCAAGTTGACCAGAAGCTGGATCGTATCGAGCAGCTGATGAACCAGCTTGGCCTGCTTGACGAAGACGAGCCGGAGATGGATGAGGTAGCGGTAAGCGGCCCTCGTTCCGATGATGACTTGCTCGATCAGTTCGAAAATATGGAATTTGACGGTTTAGACAAGGAGTAAGCCTTGCAGGATATGACATTGTGGCTAGGACTGGCCGGCCTGATTGTGGCAGTACTGGCAAGCTATGCCGGTTACTTGTTGTTTAAGCTGTATAAGCAGACCCAACGCCATAAGGCTTTTCTTGCCCGGGCCCAGCGCCAGCAGGAAGAAGGGATCAAGCAACGCAATGCCAATATCATGGAAAGCGTGCTGATCATCGCCGAGGCCGGCAAGCAGGACGAGTGTGATATGTCTGAGATCGCGATTCGTTTGTACAAGCTGATGGAAGTCCTCCAGGGTGATCACCGGGTGGACTTTGCCAGCCAATATCCGGCCATGCATGAGCTTTACCTGGTGGTGAAAGATATGCCACGTGGCGATCAGCGCAAGACCCTGGCCAAGAAAGAGCGTATGCAGCTGGATCTGATCCGGATGAAAGCCGAAGCCCGTCTCCAGGAGACCATCAAGTCTGAGCTGGATGTGATCTTGGCCGCCAAGCCAACAGCCTGATACCGATAGCTGTCTTCTCCTGTCTATACTCACAGACAGGGGAAGGCTGATCGGGTTAGCAGTTTAGTTATCTCCTATCTACATCTTTACCAAGTTGTGTCAAACTTGGTGGTCAGTTTTCTCTCCCCTCTAATTTAGTGGAAGTAAGTCATGTCAAATGAGCAAATTGTTTGGGATCAGGCCTTAATCGAAAAATATAACTATTCGGGGCCGCGCTATACCTCATACCCGACGGCGCTGGAGTTCCACGAAGCGTTCACGCCTGCGGAATTTGACATGGCGTGCGCCCAGTATCCTGAGCGTAACCTGTCACTGTATGTCCATATCCCGTTCTGCCACAAGCTGTGTTACTACTGTGGCTGTAACAAGATCATCACCCGTCACCAGCACAAGGCTGATCAGTACCTTGATGCGCTGGAGCAGGAAATTCGTCAGCGTGCGGCACTGTTGGGTGAGCGCACAGTTAGCCAGTTGCACTGGGGCGGTGGTACGCCAACCTTCCTGACTAAGCCGCAGGTAAGTCGTTTGATGGGGCTGCTGCGCGAGCAGTTTACCTTTGCGCCTGATGCCGAGATCAGCATCGAGGTTGACCCGCGTGAAATCGAACTCGATATGCTTGACCACCTGCGTAATGAAGGCTTCAACCGCCTGAGCATCGGGGTGCAGGACTTCAACAAGGAAGTCCAGAAGCTGGTTAACCGTGAGCAGGATGAAGACTTTATCTTTGCCATGGTAGAGCGTGCCCGTGAGCTGGGTTTCCGCTCGACCAACCTGGATCTTATCTATGGCCTGCCGAAGCAGACACCTGAGCTGTTTGCCCAAACCCTGGAGCAGGTGCTGACCATGCGACCTGGCCGTTTGTCGATTTTCAACTACGCCCATATGCCGAAGTTGTTCGCGGCTCAGCGCAAGATCAAAGAGGCGGATTTGCCTCAGGCCAATGCGAAGCTGACGATTTTGCAGCAGACCATTGCGACCCTAACCGGTGCCGGCTACCAGTTTATTGGTATGGATCACTTTGCCCTGCCGGAAGATGAATTGGCTGTAGCCCAGCGTGAGGGGATCCTGCACCGCAACTTCCAGGGTTATACCACCCAGGGCGATACCGATCTGCTGGGTCTTGGTGTATCGGCCATTTCGATGATTGGCGATTGCTATGCTCAGAACCAGAAAGAGCTCAAGCAGTACTACGCCAGTGTCGACGAGAAGCGTGAAGCGCTATGGAAAGGGGTATCGCTTGATAGTGATGACTTGTTGCGCCGCGAGGTCATCAAGTCGCTGATCTGTAATTTCCACCTCGACAAACAAGCCATTGAGCAACAGTTTGATATCGAGTTCGACAGTTACTTTGCTGAAGATATCGAGTTGCTGCAGACCTTTATCGATGATGGCCTGGTTGAGGTGAGCGATAACGCGATAGATGTTGCACTTAAAGGCCGCTTGCTGATCCGTAATATTTGTATGTGCTTTGACAAATATCTGCGCCACCGTGCCCGCCAGCAGCAGTTCTCCCGGGTTATCTAACGCTTATCCGCGTTGCCGAGATAAACAAAAAGCCCTCGCACCATTGGTTCGAGGGCTTTTTTGTACCGGCCGATCTCAGGTATTAGCCGTTAAACATGTTCACCGCGGCAATCAGTGCCAGGATCCCGGCAGCAAAATGGCCCGGGCCATTGGCTGCGATCTCACTGACAGCAGGTATTGCCACGCTGAATGAAAATAGACTTTCCAGCATGGTGGGATTCCACTGTGTTCTTGGTGTTATGTTGCGTCGTGTGGTGTGGCTTCAGCGTTGGCCGAAGTCGGGGGGTATTGTACGCAAAATGAGCGAAGATGGAATGGGGGTAGGTCAAAAAATGGCCAGTAATTGGGATTTAATTTCTGCCGCTACCGCCTGCATATTCGGATGGGTTTTAATGAAACCATTGTACGAAAGGAAGTGCGAAAGCAAGCCCAGTTTGTGGTTGAGCCTCCTTCCGCACATTAAAGCGAACTAGTCGGTCACGACATTGAGCTCTTTGAGTTTGCGGGTCAGGGTATTGCGACCCCAGCCGAGCAGTCGTGCGGCTTCCTGCTTGTGGCCATGGGTATGTTCCAGTGCCGCCTCCAGCAAGATCTTCTCGAACTCCGGCAAGGCTTCACCGAGCAGGTTCTGGTGGCCTTGGCGCAGGTTGTCGAAGGCCCACTTTTCCAGCGCATGGTGCCAGTGCTGGTGGCCGCCTTCGCTGGACTCCGGTTCACTCGGTGCCAACAGTTCCGGTGGTAAGTCAGCAGGCAGGATTTCCTTGCCGCTTGCCATGACCGTAAGCCAGCGACAGGTATTTTCCAGCTGGCGGACATTACCCGGCCAATCCAGGGTCGTCAGGGCTTCTTCGGTATCCGGATGCAGGGTTTTGACTTCGACCCCGAGCTCATCGGAGGCGCGTTTGAGGAAATGGCGGGTCAACTGCGGGATGTCCTGACGGCGGTCTTTCAGTGCCGGCAGATGAACCCGGATAACATTGAGGCGGTGGAACAAATCTTCGCGGAAGTCTCCCTCGGCCACCAGACGTTCGAGGTTCTGGTGGGTTGCCGCGATGATCCGGACGTCGACATTGACCGGTGAATGGCCGCCGACCCGGTAGAACTGGCCATCGGCAAGTACCCGCAATAGCCGGGTCTGGATATCCAATGGCATATCACCGATTTCATCGAGGAACAGGGTGCCGCCGTTGGCCTGCTCGAAGCGGCCCTGGCGGACGCTGTTGGCCCCGGTAAAGGCGCCTTTTTCGTGGCCGAACAGCTCCGATTCAATCAAGTCCTTGGGGATCGCAGCCATGTTGAGGGCAATGAATTCCTTGTGGCTGCGCGGGCTGTGGCGGTGCAGGGCATGGGCCACGAGCTCTTTACCGGTACCGGACTCACCGTTAATTAGCACCGAGATGGATGAGCGTGACAGGCGGCCGATGGCGCGGAAAACTTCCTGCATCGCTGGCGCTTCACCGATGATTTCCGGCGCATTCTTCTCAATGGTTTCAGGCTGCTGCTGGCGCTTCTGCTCCTGGCTGTGGGTGACGGCTCGCTCGACAAGGCTCACTGCCTCGTCGATATCAAATGGTTTGGGCAGGTATTCGAAAGCCCCTTCCTGATAGGCATTGACCGCAGCATCGAGATCCGAGTGGGCGGTCATGATGATGACTGGCAGGGTCGGGTAATCGGCCTGTAGCACCTTGAGCAACGAGAAACCATCCATGCCCGGCATGCGGATATCGGAGACCAGTACGTCAGGAACGCTGCGCTCCAGTGCCTCGACCACACTGTCGGCATTGGCGAAGGTTTCACATTTCAGTCCGGCTGCGTTGAGGGTCCGCTCCAGTACCCAGCGGATCGAGCTGTCGTCATCGACGACCCAAATTAGTCCTTTGCTCATGCTAGTCCTCTACATAATCGGTAAATACAAGGTGAATTTGGTATGGCCTGGCCAGCTGACAACTTCTATCTTGCCTTGGTGCTGGTCGACCAGGTTCTGTGCAATGGAAAGCCCCAGCCCGGTGCCGCCCTCGCGTCCGGTCACCATCGGGTAGAACAGGGTGTCCTGGATATCGCTCGGGATCCCGGGGCCATCGTCGATAATGTCGATTTTGGCGGCCACGCGATAACGCTTGCCGTGAATTAACGCTTGGTGGGCGGTACGGGTCTTGAGGGTAATATTGCCACCGCCGTGCTGCTTGAGGGCTAGCGAGGCATTGCTGACAATATTGAGAATGGCCTGCTCGAGCTGCTCGGCATCCATGGTGAAGTCGGGCAGGCTGGGATCATAGTCGCGGTGTAGGTGGATATTCTCGCCGCAATCGATACTGATCAGCTGACGGACTTTTTCCAGCACCACGTGGATATTATCTTGCTGGCGGCTGCCGGGACGCTGCGGACCGAGTAGGCGATCGACCAAGTTACGCAGCCGGTCTGCCTGCTCGATGATCATCTGGGTATATTCGGTATAGCTCGGGTCGGGCAGGGTTTTTTCCAGTAGTTGGGCGGCACCGCGCAGGCCGCCCAGCGGGTTCTTGATCTCATGGGCCAGCCCGCGAACCAGCTCCTTGGCGGCTTGTTGCTGGGCATGCTGGCTCAGCTCTTGGCTGATCCGGCGTTGCTGGTCAATCGGCTTGAGCTCGAGCAGGATCAGCAGCTCGCGTTGCCATGACAGTGGGCTAGCATTGAGTTCGAGGGTGTGGTGGCGGCCGTCAATCACAAACGTCACGTCACTGTCAGCCAACCCTTGTCCGCTTTGCAGCGTTTCGGGGAGCAGGCTCAAGTCCAAAGAGGTATGCTGGAGCAGATCAGAGAAACGGGTATTGTTGAGCCGGCGCTTGCTGAACGACAGCAATTGCTCTGCTGCCGGATTGACATAGCGTATGGTCAGCGACTCATCGAGCAATACGATTGCCGTGACTTGGTTGTCCAGGATCAGGGAAGAAAAGTCAGCCGTCACAATTACCATCCTTGTTGGTGCAGTTCATCATGGTGCATTGAACTGCCAATGCACCATATTGGTGCAATCAAGTGTAGCCTGTCTGTCTGGTATCGTGAACGAAAAAGTGGCGAACGCCTGTTATTTGGGCACCGGGAGCGGTGCAGGGCGTTGGTTGATACGGGCACGGTGCAAGAAGACAGTCATTTCTTCAGATGATGCAATAACCTTGCCGTGTTTTAGCAATTCTACCTGTAGGGTATGACTGCCGCGATCTATATTGGTGAGTGGCCAGGTAAGCTGGGCTTGGGGGCGGCCGTATACTTCACCATCAAGTCGCAATTGTACACTGTGGCCTTGGTTGAGCTTGCGGTTGGCAGAGGCCCTGACGGTCAGGTTACCCTGATTATCGCGAAGGGTTTGTTGATCTGATGGGGTGTCGATTTGGATGCTTGGCTGTGGTAGTGCAGGCTCGTTGGATAGCGGTTCTTCCGGGGAGGGCAGATCATCTAAGACTAGAGAGTCTGCTGATGTCGTCGCATTTCCCATGGGGAGAGGAGCTGGTGGTTCGGGTAGTTGGATATCGAGTACCGCTGCACCTGGATGGGGCTTATCGGAAAAATGGGTCGTGCCGTCTTCGTTTTGCCAGGTATAGATCTGGGAGGCAGAGATCGTGGAAGGGAACAAGGCCAAAGCCACTAAAAAAGCCGCGAGCAAATGGGAGAGCCGGTACATGGTTTCTCTTGGGTTATGGGTGTTCCGGATATTGTCAGCAGTATTGTGTCATGTGGACAAGATCAAAAAGGCCAGCTTGTGAAGCTGGCCTAAATCTATTATGTAGACTTATTTATCAGTTACTTAAACTGAGTAGTACAGTTCGAACTCTAGTGGGTGCGTGGTGCTGTTGATTTTCTCAACGTCCTGAGATTTCAGGTCGATGTAAGAATCGATGAAGTCGTCAGAGAATACGCCACCCGCTGTTAGGAACTCACGGTCTTCGTTTAGGGCTGCCAGTGCGCCTTGTAGAGATTCAGCAACAGTTGGGATTTCTGCCGCTTCTTCTGCTGGTAGGTCGTACAGGTCTTTGTCCATCGCTTCGCCTGGGTGGATCTTGTTCTGGATACCGTCAAGGCCAGCCATTAGCATTGCTGCAAAGCATAGGTATGGGTTAGCTGATGGATCACCGAAACGAACTTCGATACGGCGTGCTTTCGGGCTTGGTACCACTGGGATACGGATAGAAGCAGAGCGGTTACGCGCTGAGTAAGCTAGCATAACTGGCGCTTCGAAGCCCGGTACTAGACGCTTGTATGAGTTAGTTGATGCGTTCGCGAATGCGTTGATTGCGCGAGCGTGCTTGATGATACCGCCGATGTAGTAAAGCGCCATCTCAGATAGGCCGCCGTACTTGTCGCCAGCGAACAGGTTAACACCGTCTTTAGCTAGAGACTGGTGAACGTGCATACCAGAACCGTTATCACCTACTAGTGGCTTAGGCATGAAGGTTGCAGTTTTACCAAATGCGTGAGCAACGTTGTGAACAACGTACTTGTAGATTTGGATTTCATCAGCTTTGTCCGTTAGGGTGTTGAAACGGGTAGCGATTTCGTTCTGGCCTGCAGTTGCCACTTCGTGGTGGTGTGCTTCAACAACTAGACCCATTTCTTCCATGATTAGACACATAGCAGAACGGATGTCTTGTGATGAATCAACTGGAGCTACTGGGAAGTAACCGCCTTTAACGCCTGGACGGTGACCTTTGTTACCGCCTTCGAAGTCAGAACCTGTGTTCCAAGCAGCTTCTACGTCGTCGATCTTGAAGAAAGAACCAGACATATCGGTTGCGAACTTCACGTCGTCGAATAGGAAGAACTCTGGCTCAGGACCGATAAGAACGGTATCTGCAACGCCTGTTGCACGCATGAAGTCTTCCGCACGCTTAGCAATAGAGCGTGGGTCACGGTCGTAGCCCTGCATTGTCGAAGGCTCTAGGATGTCACAGCGGATGTTTAGGGTTGCATCTTCTGTGAACGGGTCTAGTACCGCGCTCGCTGCATCTGGCATCATAACCATGTCTGATTCGTTGATACCTTTCCAACCAGCAACAGAAGAGCCATCGAACATTTTGCCTTCTTCGAAGAAGTCAGCATCGATCTGGTGGGCTGGGATAGAGATGTGCTGCTCTTTACCTTTAGTATCGGTAAAGCGTAGGTCAACAAACTTAACTTCGTTTTCCTGGATCAGCGCAAGTACGTTTTCTACTGACATCTTGAGTAACCTCCGGTGTTAGGTTGGGCATTGGCCACAACAAATTAGTAATGAGCGTGTTCTGCTCTATTGCCCTAATACAATGCTATAACCGTGCCAACTTTTCAAAGCCCCAAAATAGCGCACTTAGCGGGTATTTCGGGCTGATTTAGTCCATCTGTTGCACCTTTTTGGGGATTTATTGCACCATAATGGTGCAATTGGTGTGAGTATCCCTTTTATGGTGCGCGTAACTACATTAGCCTACCGCGGCATATTGTCAATTGGTCAGAATAGAAAAAGGCAAGCAATAAACCGGTCTGCCAGAGCGGTTTGTGGGCCGACAGAGCATGAAAAAGCCTTAATAGAACGGCCAGAAAGAAAAAGGCGGTGATATAAATCACATATTACGTGGGTTTTGGCGTAAAATCTGTTAGATTATGAGCCGTTTTTTTAACCAAGTAGCGCCATCCGGTCGCTGCATGTTCTGAGTGAATGTGAATCCATGTCTAATCCACAGATCGATAAATTAAGAAATATCGCAATTATTGCGCACGTTGACCACGGTAAAACCACCCTGGTTGACAAACTGCTTCAGCAGTCTGGCACGTTAGAGTCTCGCGGTGAAGTTGAAGAACGCGTAATGGATTCCAACGACATCGAAAAAGAGCGTGGTATTACCATTCTTGCTAAGAACACAGCGATTAACTGGAATGATTACCGCATTAACATCGTAGATACCCCAGGACACGCCGATTTCGGTGGTGAAGTTGAGCGTATCATGTCGATGGTTGACTCTGTACTGCTTATCGTTGACGCCGTTGACGGCCCAATGCCTCAGACTCGTTTCGTAACCCAGAAAGCGTTTGCCCACGGCCTGAAGCCTATCGTGGTAATCAACAAGATCGACCGCCCTGGCGCTCGTCCTGATTGGGTAATGGATCAGGTATTCGACCTATTCGACAACCTAGGTGCAACGGATGAGCAGCTAGACTTCCAGGTAGTTTACGCATCAGCGCTTAACGGCTGGGCAACACTGGAAGAAGGCGAGACTGGCGACGACATGGAACCATTGTTCCAGGCTATCGTGGACAACGTAGCGGCACCTGATGTTGACGTTGACGGCTCTCTGCAGATGCAGATCTCTCAGCTTGACTACAGCTCTTACGTAGGTGTTATCGGTGTAGGCCGTGTTACCCGTGGTAGCGTGAAGCCGAACCAGCAAGTGACTGTTGTCGGTGCAGACGGCAAAACCCGTAACGGTAAAGTGGGTACTATCCTTGGTTACCTTGGCCTTGAGCGTCACGAAGTTGAGCAGGCGACTGCTGGCGACATTATCGCAATCACTGGTCTTGGCGAGCTGAAGATCTCTGACACTATCTGTGACGTGAATGCGGTTGAAGCACTACCTGCTTTGTCTGTTGACGAGCCAACCGTAACCATGACGTTCCAGGTAAACACTTCTCCATTTGCGGGTAAAGAAGGTAAGTACGTGACTTCACGTAACATCCTTGAGCGCCTGCAGAAGGAATTGGTACACAACGTTGCCCTACGCGTTGAAGAAACGGAAGATCCGGACAAGTTCCGCGTATCTGGCCGTGGTGAACTTCACCTGTCTATCCTGATCGAAAACATGCGCCGTGAAGGATTCGAGCTAGCGGTATCTCGTCCTGAAGTTATCATCAAAGAAGAAGATGGTCAGCTGATGGAACCGTTCGAAACCGTAACTATCGACGTGGTGGAAGAGCACCAGGGCGGTATCATGGAGAACATCGGTCTGCGTAAAGGTGAGCTGACTGACATGGCACCAGACGGTAAAGGCCGTGTGCGTATGGACTTCATGATGCCATCTCGTGGCCTGATCGGTTTCCAGACTGAGTTCATGACCCTGACTTCTGGTTCTGGCCTGATGTACCACACGTTTGACCACTACGGTCCGCACAAAGGCGGTACCATCGGTCAGCGTAACAATGGTGTACTGATTGCGAATGCAGCGGGTAAAGCCCTGACTAACGCCCTATTCAACCTGCAGGAGCGTGGCCGCATGTTCATCGGCCACGGTGTAGAAGTATACGAAGGTATGGTCATCGGTATTCACAGCCGTGACAACGACCTGACGGTTAACGCCCTGAAAGGTAAGCAGCTAACTAACGTTCGTGCATCGGGTACCGATGACGCGCAGGTTCTGACTCCGCCAATCAAGTACACGCTTGAGCAAGCACTGGAGTTCATCGATGATGACGAGCTAGTGGAAGTAACACCTGAAAGCATCCGTATTCGTAAAAAACTACTTACGGAAACTGATCGTAAACGTGCAAGCCGCGCAGCAAAATAATTGCTAGCTGCTAGCCGTTAAACCATCCCCCCATCGGTGCTACCATGGGGGGATTGTTGTATCTGAACCCTACAAAAAAAGAAGAACGACTATGCAACCTATCATTATTACCGGGGGGCCGGGAGCGGGGAAAACCTCGCTGCTCGATGCCTTGGCCCGGCGCGGCTATATGACTTTCCCCGAAGTATCCCGCACCTTGATCCGCGAGCAGGCTGCCTTGCCTGACGGCGTACTACCTTGGACAGACCTGCCCCGCTTTGCTGCGCTATGCCTTGATAGGATGAGTAACCAGCGTGAGCAGGCCAAGCGAGGGACCATGCCGGCCTTTGTCGACCGGGCAATTGGCGATATCTGTGCTTATTTGACCATCGGCGGCATCAACGTGGATGAACATTACCAAACCATGGCCAAGGGCTACTTCCCGACAGTTTTTGTTTGCGCGCCGCATGCCGATATTTATGTTCAGGATGAAGAGCGTCCGCACAGTTTTGCCGAGGCTGAGCAGATCCATCAACAACTGATCGAGACATACCGCGGGCTGGGCTACGAGGTGGTCGATATACCGTGGAATGGTATTGAAGAGCGGGCCAGTTGGTTACTGGCCCGGCTTAAGCAGGAATAAAGGCAGCAATCTGCAGGCTAACTGCGTTGCAGTTGGGAAATAAAGCGCTCGGATTCGTTAATTGCCGCTTCCATATCGGTGATTGCCCGTTGGATATCGCGCTGCAGGGACTGGAATTCTCCCTGTAGAGAACCGATCGCGGCGGCATTGAGGTTATGCTTTAAGTACAGAGTGTTATCGCGTAGGGTATCGAGTACCGGATCCATTTTTTGCTCGGCACGGTGCATGGCACTGAGCATACGCTGGTAAGAGGTTTTGGTACTGTTGAGCTTAGACTCACTGTCACGGCGTAGTTTGCTGCTGCTGTAGAGATCTAGTTCATCTTGCCATTCGTCGAACAGGGCGTCGGCGACATCTTCAATCGCAGCAATGCGCTCGCGGACTTTTTCGGCTGCATCATTGCTGGCCTCGTATTGGTCGTTGACCTGGTTATAGGCGCTTTCTAGATCGCCGCCGTCGAATTGGGTGAGTGCCTTGAGGGCATCGAGCGCGCTGGTAAATTGTTGCTGGGCGTCTTGCTGGGCCTCATTGGCATCCTCGACCCGGTCGACCATGATATCGCGTTTGTGGATGCCGACCTGTTCCATGGCCGAGTAATAGGCACTTTGGCAACCTGTCAGGGTGGTGAGGCTGATAAGGATCGCAAGCAGGTAGGGCATAGTTGACTCCATGTGTCCTAATATGTGAAAAGTGACTGTGAATACAAGTAAATAATGACATGACTATGGCTGACAAACCAACAACTAGCAAGCAGACATGGCGCCAGCGGGCGCGAAGTGTCATGGCATTTACCGGGTATTTGCACCATCGTATCGGCCATGACCGGCTGACCGTGACGGCGGGCTCGATGGCCTATGTGACTTTGCTGTCCCTGGTACCATTGATCACCGTGGTATTGTCGGCTTTGTCATCCTTTCCGGTATTTGCTGGCCTTGGGGAGTTGCTGCAGAATTTCGTGATAGAGAACTTTGTCCCTGCGGCTGGTGAAGTAGTTAAGCAATACCTCAACGAGTTTGTGGCCAATGCCGGCAAGATGACGGCAGTGGGGGTCGCAGCCCTTTTTGTAGTGGCGATGATGCTGATCTCGTCTATAGACAAGTCACTCAACTATATCTGGCGGGTGCATGAAAAGCGCCGACCGGTGATTTCGTTTTCTATCTATTGGATGGTATTGACCCTCGGGCCGATTTTGGTTGGTTCGAGTATTGCGGTTAGCTCTTATCTGGGATCGCTCAACTTGCTGGGTAGCGAGGCAGTGAACGGCCTGCTGCAGCGCTCCTTGCGCTGGCTGCCGGTGTTGATGTCGAGCACGGCCTTTCTCGTTCTCTACCTGTTGGTGCCCAATACCAAGGTGCGCTTCCGCCATGCCTTGGTCGGTGCCGTTATTGCCAGTATCCTGTTCGAACTGAGCAAGAAGGGGTTTGCTCTCTATATTACCAATTTCCCTTCTTACCAGGTGATCTATGGTGCCTTGGCGGTGGTGCCGATTTTATTTGTATGGGTTTACCTGTGCTGGTGTATTGTATTGTTTGGGGCCGAGATTACGGCAAGCCTTGGCGAGAAGAGCCACTGGCACCCAGAGGCCAAGGGGTGGCAAATGACTGTCCCCACCCAGGCTGAATTGTCTGATATTCAACAGGCTGTGGATCTTCAGGCAGACAATGAACAAACAGCCTCACAACAGATTGTAGGAAAAGGTAAAAACGAATGATTGCACTGATCCAACGGGTGAGCGAAGCGAGTGTAACGGTTGATGGCCAAGTGACTGGGGCTATCGGCAAAGGCTTGCTGGTTCTGCTTGGCGTCGAAAAAGGTGATGATGAAGCCAAGGCCAAGCGCCTGCGCGAAAAAGTGCTAGGCTATCGGGTGTTCGAGGACGAAGAGGGCAAGATGAACCTCAACGTCCAACAAGCCGGTGGCAGTGTATTGGTGGTATCGCAATTTACCCTAGCTGCCGAGACCAAGAAAGGCATGCGCCCGGGCTTTTCCAATGGTGCGGCACCGCAAGATGCCGAGCGCATGTATGAATATTTTGTTGATTGCTGCAAGGAAACAGGGGTCAAGACGGAAACGGGCATCTTTGCCGCTGATATGAAAGTGGCACTGCTCAACGATGGCCCGGTAACCTTCTGGTTGCAGGTATAATTATTAAATAGGCAGCTTTGCCTCAGGAACGCTGGAGAAGGATTTCATGTTTCGACTTGTCACCCCCCAAACCGAAGAAGAGCTGGCTAGCTATTATGATTTTCGCTGGCGGATGCTGCGTGAGCCTTGGCATATGCCGGTGGGCTCTGAGCGTGATGCCTATGACGATTTGAGTAGCCACCGGATGATTGTCAGTGATAACGGCCAGACTATCGCGATTGGCCGTTTGTACATGACCCCGGATAACGACGGCCAGATCCGCTACATGGCGGTCCACCCGGATCACCGCCATCAGGGGATGGGGGCGATAGTGCTGATGGCGTTGGAATCATTGGCCCGTGAGGAAGGGGCGAAGCGGTTGGTGTGTAATGCCCGCGAGGATGCGATCCCGTTTTACTTGCGTAGCGGCTTTACCAACCAAGGTGAGCTGAGTGAAGAAAAGGGGCCGGTTAGGCACCAGCAAATGCTCAAGCACCTCGACCCGCTTACCGAAGTGGTGCGGCATCCGGATTGGTGCCAGGAGCTACAGGAATTGTGGCAATCTCAGATCCCAATCAGTGAGCGCATGGGCGTGAAGATCAGCCAGTACACCGGCTACCGGTTTGAAGTCAGCGCCCTGATCAATGCCAATCTCAATACCAAAGCCAATATGTTTGCCGGCAGTATCTTCACCATGGCGACACTGGCGGGCTGGGGCTTTGTCTGGATGCTGCTCAAAGAGCGCAAGTACAAAGCCGATATCGTTCTGGTTGATAGCCACATCCGTTATCGTTCACCGGTTAAGGAGCGCCCGCGCGCGGTGGTCACCGTGGAAGATCTCGAGGGTGATGTTGAGCGGCTGGCGACCCATCGCAAAGGCAGGGCTATCGTCAAGGTCAACGTCTACAGCGGTGATGAACTGGCTTCGACGTTCTCCGGTACTTATATGCTGCTGCCGTCACACAGCGAGCCGGATACCGTTTGCTGACCTTCCTGCCAGCGCCTGATCAGGTGCTGGCAACTTATCTTCGCTTCCAGCTCCAGTTGTTGTCCGGCAGGAGTCGCTAAATCCCACTGGCCTTTTAATACCGCGTCTATTTCCTTGCCCGTAATGCTGAGCGGTGCAATGGTCATTCGTCCCCGGTCACTGGTGATCTTAAGTGGTGTGATTACCAATGGTGTCGGCTTATCCGTCTCTGTTGTCTTGGCGACAGGAGAGGCCTCAGCCTCAGATGCAGAAGCCTGTCGCCAGGCATTGAATAGTGAACGGCCTCCTTGCTCAACAGCGCTGTCGCGAAATGTCGCACGCAGCTCGCCGTTCAGGCTATGGGCCAGGCTGGTATAGTTCTGGCCGAGGCCCTGTATGGCTGCCGTCATATCGATGCGGCCGCTGGCCGGCCAAGGCACTGATAGCCATTTCGGCAAAACATGTGCCGGCAGGCTATCACCCTGAAGTGCAGCCTGCCACGGCAACCCTTCTTTGCTCAGATCTATTTGTCCCGTCGCTTCTAGCAGCCCATCCTTGAACGGCAGGAAGGCTTGGTTCAATTGCCATTGGCCTTGCTCGCTGGTCATTTCTATAAGCGGTTCGAATAAATCAACAGTATTGAGGCTCACCTGTCTGGCGGTCGCTGCAATATTGCCTTGCCATAGAGCGAAATAGGGCTGTGGCTGGAGCAACAAGTCTTTGCCACTGACGTTTAGCCCATTGATATACCATGGGGTATCACTTTCGGCTGCCGTCAGTTGGGCATAGCCGATATCCATTGACCGGATCTTGATCTGCTTGAAAGAAGAGAGTGAGTGCGAGAGATGGCTAGCCCAATCGGCGGGTAAGAACCATTTGATCCCTTTGCTGGTCAGGTTGCCCAGTTGCAGAGTATCCGGGGTGATTTTGCCTTCTGCACGCCAGTATCCTTCCAGTGCGCTGACGGAAGCACCATTTAGGGTAATGGCGTTGGGCATGAAGTTCAGATCCAACAGGGGATCGGTAAATGGCTGTTGTCGCCAGCTGCCACTGTCTGCATTGAATGATAGCCAGGCGTTATGCTGCGAGTACGCTGAGCTGGGCCAGTGCCAGTCGGTTAGGGAAAGATTGGCGTGGTTGAGGCTAACAACAGGCAGTTCGATACTGCTGTCGAGCATATCAACCCGCTTGAGTGTGGCCTGCCATTGCTCAGAGGCCCAGCTATCGAGCTGGTGCTGGAGGGTTTGGGTTAACTCACTGTCTTGTAGTTGCAGCCCGGACACTGTGAGCTGGTGGATATCCAGCGCTTTTTTGTCAGTTGCCAAGTCGAGCTGGCCATTGATGCTGGCATGCTGCCAATCAAAAGAAAAACCATTGAGCTTCCATAGATTGCCGTGGTGGTTACCGTCCAGTAGCAATTGCTTGGTTTCCCATTGCTGCCACTGGGCACTGTCGGCCGCTAATTGGAAATTCCCACTGAACTGCTGCCACCAAGGGGCCGGATTATTGGGTTGGTAATGCCAATTATCGAGCTGGAGTTCTCCCTTCTCAAGGTATATCGAGTTGGTCGCAACATTCAATTGGCTGATCGCAAGGCGTCGGCTGCGTAGTTCGGGCAGCTTGGCGTTGGCTAGTGCCTCGGGAGGAAGCATTTGCTGAGGAACGGCAGGGCCATCAACCAGCAAGCTGTCAAACTGCCATTGCAGCTGGGTCAGTGAATCAGTGCTGAGCCAAAGCGAGACTCGATTAGCGGTTATCGGTGGCTGTTCGTCAGTCAGGGTCAATGACGGTTGGAGCAGCGTAAGGTGCCATGGATCTCGGATATGATAACGTGCTTCACTGAGGGTCAAGGTGTAGGGAGTAAGCCAATTAACCGCCTGGCTAAGCATGGGCGCAGCATATTGGGTATGCAGCAGGGTCAGGATGACGGTGACTCCCAATGCCGCGAGTACAACAATCGTGGCGATAATTTTCCCAATAAAACGCATAGAGGCTCCCAGCATCCGACAACTCCCAGTCAATCGCCCTCAGTACATTTGTATCTGAGGCAATGATCATTAGGCGGCAATTTCATCCCGGCTGCAAGCGCTGGGCAGGATTTTTGGCGTTGAATTAACGAAAAAGCCCCTCATAAGAGGGGCTTAGAGTTTACGGTTAGCCGCTAGCGGTTAGTCTAGCTGTGGGCCTGCAGCAACCAGAGAGGCACCTTCGGCATTATCGGTGTACTTCTCGAAGTTGTTGATGAAGCGCTCGGCCAAATCTTTCGCTTTGCTTTCCCACTGTAGTGGATCGGTGTAGGTATCGCGTGGGTCAAGGATCTCTGGGTCAACATGCGGTAGCGATGTTGGGACTTCCAGGTTGAAGATTGGGATATTCTTCGTTTCTGTGTTCTCGATAGAGCCATCTAGGATAGCGTCGATGATTGCACGGGTATCCTGGATAGAGATACGCTTGCCAGAGCCGTTCCAGCCGGTGTTCACTAGGTAAGCTTCAGCACCTGCCGCTTCCATGCGCTTAACCAGTACTTCAGCGTACTTGGTTGGGTGCAGCGTAAGGAATGCATTACCGAAACAGGCCGAGAAAGTCGGCGTTGGCTCAGTGATACCACGCTCAGTACCGGCCAGTTTGGCAGTGAAGCCAGATAGGAAGTGGTATTTGGTTTGCTCAGGAGTTAGCTTCGATACCGGAGGCAATACGCCGAACGCATCAGCCGATAGGAAGATAACCTTGTTGGCATGGCCGCCCTTGGAGATTGGCTTAACAATGTTTTCGATGTGGTAAATCGGGTAGGAAACACGGGTGTTTTCTGTTTTCGAGCCATCATCGAAGTCGATAGCGCCATCGCTGCGTACCGTAACGTTTTCTAGCAGAGCGTCACGGCGGATCGCATTGTAGATGTCTGGCTCGGCTTCTTTAGAGAGGTTGATGGTTTTCGCGTAGCAACCGCCTTCGAAGTTGAATACGCCGTTATCATCCCAGCCATGCTCGTCATCACCGATCAGGGCGCGCTTAGGATCGGTAGACAGAGTCGTTTTACCTGTGCCTGATAGGCCGAAGAACACCGCGACATCACCGTTCTCACCCATGTTGGCAGAACAGTGCATCGATGCGATATCACGAAGCGGCAGGAAGTAGTTCATCATAGCGAACATACCCTTCTTCATTTCGCCGCCGTACCAAGTACCGCCGATAAGCTGCATCTTCTCAGTCAGGTTGAACACCGTGAAGTTTTCGGAGTTCATTTCATGCTCTTTCCACTTCTCGTTGGTGCACTTGGCACCATTCATGACCACAAAATCAGGCTCGAAGGTTTCCAGCTCTTCTTCCGTTGGACGGATGAACATGTTCTTCACGAAGTGAGCCTGCCAAGCCACTTCAGTAATGATACGGATACATAGGCGGGTATCTGGGTTGGTACCACAGAATCCGTCAATGACAAACAGGCGCTTGCCAGATAGCTGGCCTGTCACTAGCTCTTTCAGATCGTTCCACGCTTCGACACCAATGCTCTTATTATCGTTTTTGCCTTGGTCTGCCCACCACATAGTGTCGCGGGTAGTGTCATCTTTTACGATGAACTTATCTTTAGGGGAACGGCCAGTGAAGATACCGGTATCAACGGCGACGGCACCAAGCTCAGTAACGATACCTTTTTCGTATCCCTCTAGGCCCGGCTTGGTCTCTTCTTCGAACAGAACTTCGTAACTTGGGTTACGAACAATCTCTGTAACATTGTTGATACCGTATTGAGATAGATCTAATTTTTTTGCAACCTTTTTATCGACGTTCATGACAGTCATAGGTGCTCCTTGGGTAAGATGTTGTTTAACTGTTGACCATGCTAGCAACCCTAAAGGGGTAATTCAGGGAGGTTTATCAAAAATTAACCATTAAAAAGTTAAGGTTAAGTAAAAATCTTAAATATATTGTAGGTGGTAAGTTTATCGTGATGTGAAGTGTTTGCGCTAGTTCTAAAAATTAATATTTTCCCTGAAAAAAGCGAGGGTTAGCATGTTATTTGCTTACATCTTGAGCAAGGAAAGTGTGCTTCAGGTAGAAAAAAAGCCGGACAATGTCCGGCTTTTGTAAGTCAGTTTCAGGCTTAATTATGAGGAATAATTAATGCACCTGGTTGCTGTTGTCGGTTGCTGCTTTTTCGAACAGTGCGGCAACGTCAATGCTATCAAAGTCATAGCTGGTGCCACAGTAGTCACAATGCAGCGAAACCTTGCCTTCTTCAGCAACGATACGATCCACTTCAGCACGCTCGATAGAGCAGATTGCTGACGCGCTGCGCTCACGTGAACAGCCACACTGAAAGACAACTTCCTGTGGGTCGAACAGCTTAACGGTTTCCTGGTGGTATAGACGATAAAGGACATCTTGTGCTTCCAGACCGAATAGCTCTTCGTTCTTCACCGTTTCTGTTAGCTGCTCAAGATGATCAAAATCACCTTCGTGGCCCTGGCCGTCCGGTAGGATCTGCAGCAACATGCCGGCTGCTTTTGCCTGACCTTCGTGCTCGCCGGTGCGCAGCCAAATGCGGGTCTTCAGCTGCTCTGAGTTTTCGAAGTAACCTTCAAGGCATGCTGCAAGGCTGTCGCCTTCCAGACCTACTACACCCTGGTAGCGTTCGCCTTTGGTCGGGGTAATGGTGATCACCATATGGCCCTTGCCCATCAGGTCGTGGATATTGCCTTCGGCAGGGATATCGCCATCCCAGCGAGCAACACCGCGAAGTTTTTGGTCGTGGTCGCCGTTAATGACAGCGAGCTTAACCGGGCCGTCACCTTGTAGCTGAACCGTGATTGAACCTTCGAATTTCAATGTGGCAGTCAGCAGGCTTGTTGCAACCAGCAGTTCACCCAACAGGGTCTGCACCGGGGCTGGGTAGTCCTTGCTGGAAATGATCTGTTGGTAGGTTTCACCCAACTGAACCAGTTCACCACGTACGGATACACCGTCAAACAGGTAACGGTATAGACTATCTTTTGTCATTAGCTTGATTTCTCCAGCAGGTATCTAATTGACCTATTTTTGGTATCTTGCGTCAACATAACGAAACTTTTCTGCGCTACACTGAACTAATACCCTTAGTCGGAATGACTTTTAAACTTAATTATATCGCGACGCTGCTTTTTATCAGGGCGCTTTTCGGGACTAGGGCTGCCATAGGCATGAAGACGGCGCATTTGGGCGTGCTGTTCACGGCGTTTTGCGCTCTCCTCAGTCTCACGATATAGAGTTTGTGCTTCAGGTGCACCACGGCGGGTGTCTGAGAGTTTCTCTATAATAATGGTCTTTTCGTCATTACCTTGGCGTAAACGGATCTCAGCACCCACTTCAACCAGTTTACTGGGCTTGGAGCGTTGGCCGTTGTATTGCACCTTGCCGCCATCGATCATGGTGCGGGCAATAGAACGGGTTTTGTAAAAGCGTGCCGCCCATAACCACTTATCGAGACGGACCTGAATGTTGTCTGGATGCGATGTTTGTTGGCCCACAGTATGCTCCTTAACCCATAAGGGCGCTAAAAGTACCACATTGCCGACAGAGCGTCAGCAGGCGTTGAGAGATAATAAATGGTGATATGGGATCGGGATTTCAACAGTAAATCGGGAATAAATCACATAAAATAGCTAGTCTATTGATAGTAGTAGAAACTTTTCTTCATGCATTTTGGTAGACTACTCACGATAATTAAACGATTCGACAAATAAGTAATACGCTTTGATATTACCTTTTGATATAACGCGCTAGTTTTATTTCCGCAGGATGATGGATATTTCATGGTTACAGCAAATTGGTTAGGGAGCTTGCAGTCCAAGAGCAAGATCTCAATCTCTTCATTGACCCGCGTCCTTACGTGGGGGCTGGTAGTGATCCTAGCTTGGGTCGTAGGCCGAATGGTGTGGCTTGCGTTGCAGCCGACTCAGGCCCCTGCTAACTGGCAGGCCTCAACGGTATCTGTGTCATCCAACGCGGGTGGCGATCGCTCTGAAGTGGCCAAGGTACTTAACATGAACCTGTTTGGCCGCTACCAGCAGAATGCGCCGGTGGTAGAGCGCAAACAGCCGGTGAAGCAGGATGCCCCGCAAACTCGCCTTAATTTGACGCTGGTTGGCTTGGTCGCCAGCTCTAACCCGCAAACTGCTCTTGCGGTTATCACCCATCGTGGCAAGCAAAATACCTATGGCCTTAACGAGGCGATTGAAGGTACCCGTGCAACCCTGCAGGCGGTATACCCTGACCGGGTGATCATCCGTAACAGCGGACGAGATGAAACCCTGATGCTCGATGGCGTCGATTTCAACAAGGCATCGCAAAGCACCGCAAGACCCCGCCAGCCTGAACCTCGACAAGCCGAGCCGGCAGAGCCAACTTCTGATCTGAGCCGGATCAAGCAGGAAATTCTCGAAAAACCGCAAACCTTATTTAGCTATATTCGCCTGTCCCAAGTGAAGCGGGATGGCGAGTTGGTGGGATACC
Source organism: Photobacterium sp. AWH4_225 (assembly GCF_056158405.1). Lineage (NCBI taxonomy): Bacteria > Pseudomonadati > Pseudomonadota > Gammaproteobacteria > Vibrionales > Vibrionaceae > Photobacterium > Photobacterium sp. AWH4_225. Next base: position 90,249 of record NZ_JBSWTF010000005.1, read on the forward strand.
GGGTTAACCCTGGTAAAGAGCGGGCGTTGTTCGACGCCGTGGGCCTTAAGGCCAATGACTTGGCCGTTAGTCTCAACGGCAATGATCTGACTGACGCTGCTGTGATGGCAAAACTGTGGACTGAGCTATCGAGCGCCACAGATTTCACATTGACCGTCGAGCGAGAAGGTCAGCTACACGATATTTATATTGAGCTGCAATAGCAGTCCAACGCGAACATGCGAAAACGCAGGAGTTTTTTGTGAAAAAATGGATGGGTAAAAGTGCCCTCTGGTTATTAGGCAGCTTGATGTGCAGCTCTGCATTGGCCAGTGAGTTTAGTGCCAGCTTCAAAGGAACAGACATTCAGGAATTTATTAACATTGTTGGGCGAAATCTGCAGAAAACCATCATCGTGGATCCTGCAGTACGTGGCCAGGTCAATGTTCGTAGTTATGATCTGCTCAATGACGAGCAGTACTACCAGTTTTTCCTCAATGTGCTCGAAGTCTATGGTTTCGCCGTGGTTGAGATGGATAACGGCGTGCTCAAGGTGGTCCGTGATAAGGATGCCAAGATTTCGGCAATCCCTGTCGTCGGCGACAACAGCAACATCACCGGTGATCAGGTTGTAACCCGCGTAATCGCAGTGCGCAATGTATCAGTCCGTGAGCTGTCCCCACTGTTGCGCCAGCTTAACGATAACGCTGGTGCTGGTAACGTAGTGCACTACGACCCTGCCAACATCATTATGATCACCGGCCGTGCCGCTACCGTGAACCGTCTTGCTGAGATCATTGAGCGGGTTGACCGTGCTGGCGACAAAGAAATCGATGTGGTTGAGCTGCGTAATGCCTCGGCAGCAGAGATGGTCCGTATTGTAGAAGCGTTGAACAAAACAGCGGACGCCAAATCAACTCCAGAATTTTTGCAACCTAAGTTGGTCGCTGATGACCGTACCAACTCGGTATTGCTATCAGGAGACCCACAGGTGCGTGATCGTCTGCGCCGCCTGATCCGCCAGCTGGATGTGGAGATGGCCTCATCGGGTAATAACCGCGTGGTGTACCTCAAGTATGCCAATGCCGAAGAGATGGTGGATGTCCTTAAAGGAGTCTCCGATAACCTGCAAGCAGAGAAGCAGGGTAATGCCAAGGCGACTGCGAACACTAACTCCCAGGTGATGATTTCGGCCCACGTTGATACCAACTCGCTGATCCTGACTGCGCCGCCAGATATCATGCGCGCACTGGAAAACATCATTGCCCAGTTGGATATCCGTCGTGCCCAGGTGCTGATTGAAGCGATGATTGTCGAGCTTGCTGAGGGTGATGGCGTGAACTTCGGTGTCCAGTGGGGAACCACTGACGGCGGGGTGATCCAGTTTGGTAACTCCGGCGTCCCGATCTCCCAGTACGCAATCGGCTTGGAAGAAGCGCAAAGCTCAACCCGAACCGAAACATACCTCGATGCCAATGGTATCGAGCAGACCCGTACTATCGAGGAAGATGGTGATTTCAGCACTCTGGCTTCTGTGTTGGGTGGCGTGAATGGTGCCGCGCTGGGTATCGTTATGGGCGACTGGACCATGCTGGTCAATGCGGTTGCCTCGGATCGAAACTCCAATATCCTGTCATCGCCAAGTATTACAGTGATGGATAACGGCGAAGCCTCGTTTATCGTCGGTGAAGAGGTCCCTGTCGTAACCGGCTCGACCTCGAGTTCGAACAACGATAACCCATTCCAGACCGTTGAGCGTAAGGAAGTAGGTATCAAGCTCAACGTAACCCCGCAAATCAACGAAGGTGACTCGGTCCAGCTCAAAATCGAGCAGGAAGTCTCCAACGTACTGGGTGCCGATGGTGCGGTCGATGTTCGCTTCTCCAAGCGTCAGTTGACCACCAATGTTCTGATCCAGGACGGCCAAATGCTGGCACTAGGTGGCTTGATCCAGGAGCAGACCAACGAAAGTGAGCAGAAAATCCCGATTCTGGGTGATATCCCGGTACTGGGCCACTTGTTCAAGTCAACCAACACCACCACGGGTAAGACCAACCTGATGGTCTTCATAAAGCCGACCATTATCCGTGATGGGGTGACGGCAGATGGCATCACCCAGCGTAAGTACAATTACATTCGTGCCGAGCAGTTGTTTAAAGCTGATAAAGGGTTACGCCTGATGCCGGAAACAGAAATCCCGGTATTGCCGAAATACGGTGAAGATATTTCGCTGCCACCAGAGGTGCGCGCCTTTGTTGCCCAGCTGGAGAACGATCAGTAATGCATGATGTAAGCCAGGAACAGGATAAGCAGCCGCTGTTCCGGCTGCCTTTCTCTTTTGCCAAGCGCCACCGGGTGGTGCTTGAGGCATTGGAACAAGATGTCGCCTTGTATTACAGCGGCCAGCTGTCAGGTGCAGTACTGGCGGAAATTCGCCGGGTAGCGGGGAGCAGTTTTGTCCCGCATGCACTGGAAGACAAGGCATTCGAGCTTAAGTTAACCGAAGCCTACCAGCGTGACTCGTCCGAAGCCCGTCAGTTGATGGAAGACTTGGGCTCGGATAGCGATGACTTCTTCTCGTTAGCCGAAGAGCTGCCGGAAACTGAAGACTTGCTTGAATCGGAAGATGATGCGCCGATCATCAAATTGATCAACGCCATGTTGGCCGAAGCAATCAAAGAGGCGGCATCGGATATTCATATCGAAACCTTCGAGAAAGTGCTGTCGATCCGTTTCCGGGTCGACGGTGTGTTGCGTGAGGTACTGCAGCCGAGCCGTAAACTGGCGCCGCTGCTGGTCTCGCGTATTAAGGTAATGGCAAGGTTGGATATTGCCGAGAAACGGGTTCCGCAGGATGGTCGTATCTCGCTGCGTATCGGTGGCCGTGCGGTGGATGTGCGTGTATCGACCATGCCGTCTTCCCATGGTGAGCGGGTGGTATTGCGTCTTCTGGATAAGAACGCGACCCGCCTGGATCTCTACAGCCTCGGGATGACCGAAGCCAACCATGCCAACTTCCGCCATATAATCGAACGCCCGCACGGGATTATTCTGGTGACCGGCCCGACAGGTTCGGGTAAGTCGACCACCTTGTATGCCGGTTTGCAGGAGCTCAACGGCAAGGAGCGTAATATCCTGACCGTTGAAGATCCGATTGAATTTGATATCGACGGTATTGGCCAGACCCAGGTCAATCCGAAGGTGGACATGACTTTCGCCCGTGGACTGCGTGCTATCTTGCGTCAGGACCCGGATGTGGTGATGGTCGGTGAGATCCGAGATCTCGAGACCGCATCGATTGCGGTACAGGCGTCGCTGACCGGTCACATGGTGATGTCGACCCTGCATACCAATACTGCGGTGGGTGCCATTACGCGTTTGCGTGATATGGGCATCGAGCCATTTTTGGTGTCATCTTCACTGCTTGGCGTACTTGCCCAGCGCTTGGTTCGCACCCTGTGTCCGACCTGTCGTGAACCGTATGAAGCCGACAATGAACAAAAGAAATTGTTCGGTGTACCGGCTGATGAAGGCTTGACGCTGTACCATGCCAAGGGCTGTGAAGCGTGTAACAACAAGGGCTATCGCGGTCGTACTGGTATTCATGAGCTATTGCTGATTGATGATCAGGTGCAGGAGCTGATCCACGGTGAAGCCGGTGAGATGGCGATAGAAAAAGCTGTTCGTGCCCATACCCCAAGCATCCGTGATGATGGCTTGGCCAAGGTCAAGGCCGGTATCACTACCCTTGAGGAAGTGATGCGGGTGACCAAGGAGGGTTAACCGATGGCGGCGTTTGAATACAAAGCCCTGGATGCCAAAGGGCGCCAGAAAAAAGGTGTCCTCGAAGGGGACACCGCGCGGCAGATCCGCCAGCAGCTTCGTGAACAGGGGATGATCCCAGTCGAAGTGGTGCAAACCCATGAGCGTGAGAAGAAAAAAGCCAAAGGCGGTTTTCAGCTGCGCCGTGGGATCAGTACCACAGAGCTCTCTCTTATCACCCGACAGCTGGCGACGCTGGTTCAGGCATCGATGCCGCTTGAGGAATGCCTGAAAGCGGTAGCTGAACAAAGCGAAAAGCCAAGGTTGAAGAACATGCTGTTGGCAGTACGTTCGCGGGTGGTGGAAGGCTATACCCTGTCGGATTCGATGGCGGAATATCCGCATATTTTCGATCAGTTGTTCCGGGCCATGGTTGCCGCTGGTGAGAAATCCGGTCATCTGGATACGGTACTAAACCGTTTGGCGGACTATACCGAGAATCGCCAGAAAATGCGCAGCAAGCTGATGCAGGCGATGATCTACCCAACCATGCTGACCATTATTGCGATAGCGGTAGTGGCCTTCTTGTTGGCAACGGTGGTACCGAAGATTGTCGATCAGTTCGTCCAGATGGGCCAGCAGTTACCGACTATCACAGAGGTCTTGCTCGCGGCCAGTGATTTTGTCCAGAACTGGGGCCTGGTGGTCCTGCTGGTGATTGCTGCCTTGTTCATGATCATCAAGATGGCGCTCAAGCGTCCTGATTTCCGGCTGAAGTGGGACCGTTGGGTCATGCGCCTACCGGTGATCGGTAAAGTCGCTCGGGGCCTGAGTACCTCTCGTTTTGCCCGTACCCTGTCTATCTGTACCTCAAGTGCTATTCCCTTACTGGAAGGGATGAAGGTAGCCTCGGATGTCATGACCAACACTTGGGTCAATCAGCAGATCCGGGAAGCGGCAGACAAAGTGCGTGAGGGCTCGAGCCTGCGGGTATCACTCGAGCAAACCAAACTCTTTCCCCCTATGATGCTGCACATGATTGCCAGTGGTGAGCGCAGTGGCGAACTGGAGCAGATGCTTACCCGTGCTGCCGATAACCAGGACCGTGACTTTGAGTCCTTGGTCAACATGGCGCTGGGGATTTTTGAACCCTTATTGATCGTCGCGATGGCTGGCATCGTGATGTTTATTGTTATTGCTACCCTTATGCCGATCATTGCTTTGAACAATATGGTCGGAATGTAATTTTTGGAGGTTTTTTCAATGCAACGCAAACAACGCGGCTTTACGCTGCTTGAAGTTATGGTCGTGATCGTAATCCTTGGGGTGTTGGCCAGCTTGGTCGTACCGAACCTACTAGGTAACAAGGAAAAAGCCGACCAGCAGAAAGTCGTGACCGATATCAGTGCGTTGGAGCAGGCACTGGATATGTATAGGCTGGACAACAGCGTGTATCCAACCACAGATCAGGGCCTTGAAGCACTGGTCAGCAAGCCTTCTTCAAGCCCTGAGCCACGTAACTACCGTGATGGTGGCTACATCCGCCGTCTGCCTAATGACCCATGGGGTAACCCATACCAGTACGTGATGCCGGGTGAGCATGGTGCGGTTGATATCTTCAGCCTGGGTGCTGATGGCCAGGAAGGTGGTGAAGGTGTGAATACCGATATCGGTAACTGGAACATGCTGGACTTCTAAGCTGTGATGATGAGTAAGCGTGTAGCGGGTTTTACCCTGATTGAAATACTGTTGGTGCTGGTGCTGTTGGCAACCAGCGCCGTGGCAGTCATTGTTGCCTTGCCCGAGAGCAAGGAAGATAAAGTCAGGGAAGAAGCTGCGCGCTTCCACCACCTCGTCCAGTTGCTGGGCGAGGATGCCTTGCTCAATGGGTACGACTATGGTGTTCGGGTTGAGCGTAATCGGTACCAGTTTCTTCAGCTAACCAGTCAGGATTGGCAACCGCTGGAGTCTTCCAAGTTTTTCACCGAGGTGGAAATGCCGGAAGATGTCCGTTTGGTGGTCGAGATCGGCAGTTACTCCTGGCAGGACAAGGATCGCTTGTTCAAGCCGGGGTCACTGTTTAATGAAGACTTGTTTGCTGAGCAAACTGACAAAGACAAGATAAAACCACCTCAGGTGGTCGTGATGGCCAGTGGTGAGTACACCCCTTTTACCTTGGAGTTTGAAGTGACGGGTGAAAACCAGTTTTGGCGGGTACAAGCCGATGAGCTGGGGCAATTGTTCCTGTTACCACCGGGCGAGACCATTGCCAGTGTGCAGGAGAAGGCCCAACCATGAGGCATCTATCTTCTTCACCTAGGCGTATTCGGGGTCTGACCTTACTGGAAGTGTTGGTGGCATTGGCCGTGTTTGCGACAGCCGCATTGAGTGTGATGAAGGCGGTCAGCCAGCACCTAAATACCTTGGGTTACCTTGAGGAAAAGACCTTTGCAGCCATGGTTGCCGACAACGAAATGGCGAAGTTAAGGCTGTCGGGAGAGATCCCGACATCGGCCAAACGTGGCAAATCTGAGCTGGCTGGACGCGAGTGGTACTGGTCGATAACCAGCACCCAGACGGCAGATGGCTTTTTGCGTGCATTGGACGTCACGGTAACCACAGATGAAGCACGCAAGCAGTCGGTAGTAACGCTGAGAACTTATGTTGAGAATTAAAACGACTTCCGGCCAGCGAGTCCCTCGCCTGAATAGGACCAAGCAAGCGGGCTTTACCTTGCTGGAAGTGTTGGTCGCGATTGCGGTGTTTGCCATGCTGAGCCTGTCGGCTTATCAGGTGATGAACGGCGTGCAGCGCAGTGACGAACAGTCTCGCGAGCACAGTGAGCGGCTCAAGGATATCCAGCGGGCGATGGTCATGATGGATAATGATTTCCGTCAGGTGGTGGCTCGTAAGGTCCGCAATCAGGGTGAGACGGTCAGCGACCGCATTTTCCAGAGCAGTGAGTATCTGCTGGACTCATCGAGCTATGGCATTTTGTTCACCCGTACCGGTTGGCAGAATCCGCAGCAGATGTTTCCGCGAGGCGAAAACGTCAAGGTGGGCTACCGGATTGTCGAGGAGCAGCTAGAGCGGGTTTGGTTCCGCTACCCTGACAGTGTGGTCGGTACCGAAGCCTTGATCAGGCCGATTTTGCCTGGGGTCAAGGAAATGTCGTTCCGCTTCTACAGTGAGAAAAAATGGCTGGAGACCTGGGATAAGCCAGCGGCCTTGCCGGAAGGTGTCATGATCAAACTGACGCTTGAAGACTACGGTGAAATTGAACGGGTCTACATGCTGCCAACTTCGGCATTGGAGGCGAGCAATGACACGTAAATGTGCTCCGCCTAAACAACAGCGAGGAGTAGCCTTGATTGTGGTGCTGTTGCTGCTGTCACTGATGACCTTGCTGGCAGTGCAGATGACCGAAAGGTTGCACCTCAATTTCTATCGGGTCGAAAACCAAATTCAGAACCAGCAGGCCTACTGGTATGCCCAGGGGATGGAAGAGTTGGCCAAGGTGGCGATCAAGCAGGGGATCGATGACAGTGATACGGTCAACTTGAGCCAGGCCTGGGCCACTCAAGGCCAACGCTATCCGCTCGATGGCGGTGAGGCTATCGGCGACATTATTGATCGCCAGGCGTGCTTTAACCTGAATGCTTTGTCGGGCGTGCAACCAACAACCGGAAGTAGCACCAAGCCTTACATCGTGACCGTATTGCAAACCCTGATAGAAGAAACCGGTGTCGACAGCTATGACGCTGAAGTGGTGGCCGATTCGGTATGGGAATATGTCGATACCGACGAAAGAGTCAATGCCGCTTTTGGTGCGGGTGACAGTACCTATGAGGGTTTCCGTCCGCCTTATTTGCCGCCAAGAGATTGGATGGCTGATGCCAGTGAACTGCGGGCAGTCAACGGGGTTACGGCTACGATTTTTGACAAGGTCCGTCATCAGGTGTGTGCGATTCCGACCACCACATTGGCCATTAACGTCAATACGCTCTATGAGCACCAAGCGCCAATATTGGTGGCATTGTTTTCATCGCGACTGTCGTTGTCAGATGCCCAGAATCTGATTGCCGACCGGCCTTATGACGGTTGGGATAGTGTGGATGACTTCCTTGGGGTGTCTCAGCTAGGCAGTATTGATGCCACGATAAAAGATCAGGCCAAGGAGTTTCTGGCGATCAGTAGTGATTATTTTCAGATGGATACCGAGGTATTGGTCGATCGATCCAGGGTGAGGCTGGTGGCCTTGCTCAAACGAGATAGTGAAGACACGGTGACGGTTGTACGTCGCCGTTATGGAGGAATTAGTGAGCGAATTTCTGACAATCAGGCTAAGTAGCCGTGCTGACCAGCCGCTGCAATGGCTTGTCTGGTCGCCACAACAAAAAGAAGTCATCGCATCGGGTCAGCTGGATGCCATCAGCCAGCTCAACGAAATCGCGGACTATGCTAGCCAACGCATTGTGTATGCTCTGGTACCGGCTTCTGATGTATTGATGACAGAGGTTGCTATCCCTGCCGGAAGCAGTCGGCAGTTATCTACCGTATTGCCATTTTTAATGGAAGAAGAGCTGGCTCAGGATGTCGATAACCTGCATGTTCACCTGCTACAGAAAAGCGGAGATATGGCGCAGGTGGCGGTGGTGGAACATCAAAAAGTCGCCTTGTGGTTGGCGGCATTAGATGATGCCGGTATCGAAATCAAGGCACTGCTCCCTGATTGCCTGTGTCTACCGCTATTCGACAATGGCTTCACCGCCGCAGAGCTCGATGGTATGTGGCTGATCCGTCAATCGGAATCCCTAGGGGTCGGGGCGGATAGATCTTGGTTAGCACCTTGGCTGCAATCACAGATGGTCGCGACAGCCCAGGATGAAGACGTTAGTGAAGCCACTGACGATCAAGAAGCTTCGGAAGATGATGAGTCGGCAAGTGATGAACTCGTGGTGCATTACTACACCCAGGCTCCTGAGGGTATGCCGGGTGTCTGGCAGGCGGAAACGCCAGAGCTGGTGATGCAGCTTCTTGCACAAGGAGCTGCAGACAGTAAGGTGAATTTGCTGTCGGGTCAGTACAAGCAACAGCCGGCATGGCGCAAATACCTTAAGCCTTGGCGCAAGGTGGCTATCGCTGCTGGGGTGTTGTTGTCGGTGCTGGTTGCAGAGCATGTCATTTCCGTACAGGCGATGGAAGCGCAGGCACAAGCGTACAAGGCAGAAAGCGAGCGTATTTTCCGCCAGGTACTGCCTCAGTTCCAGCGAGTCCCGTCGCAGAGCTACCTCAGAAGACAAATGGACAGTGAGTTGTCCCGTTTGGGTGGTGGCGGCAGCACGGAAGGCATTTTGTATTGGCTAGCTGAGTTGCAGCCATCACTGGCTAAGGTCTCACAGTTGTCGGTGCAGAACTTCCGTTATGATCAGAATCGCAATGAAATGCGCTTTCAGGCGGTAGCCTCTGAGTTCCAGCATTTTGAGCAGCTCAGAACCTTGTTAGATGAAGATTTTGACGTTGAGCTGGGTCAGCTGAACCGCGAAGGAAATCAGGTAACCGGTGCCATCGTGTTAAGGAGAAAATCATGAATGCGTGGTGGAAAGGCTTAAGCCAGCGCGAGCAGAGATTGGTGCTGGGTGGAGGCATTGCCCTGGTTATCGCCGTATTGTATTGGGGGATATGGCAGCCACTGGCAACCAACGCCGAGAATGCCGAGCGCCGTTTGCAGACTGAGCGACAGTTGCTGAGCTGGGTATCGACTAAAGCCGATGAAATCTTGTCATTGCGAGCGTCAACCGGCTCTACGGGCTCGGTCAGTGATAAAGGGCTGAATCAGGTTGTCAATGAAACTACTCGCCAGTTCAATATAGAACTGATCCGTATGCAACCGCGTAGCGAAGCCGTTCAGGTGTGGGTGCAGCCATTACCGTTTAACACCTTGATAAACTGGCTGGCCTTTTTGCGTGATGAGCACGGTATTGATGCCCAGTTTTTGGATGTGTCGAAAGCCGATCGAACTGGTGTTGTTGAAGTTAACCGCTTGCAGTTAGGGCGGGGGTAAGCGTGAAATATAAGTTATTACTGGGTGCCTCGTTTGGCGTGGTGTTGGTAGGAAGCTTGGTGGCTCATATTCCCGCAAGCTGGGTATGGCAACAGGCTCCGACAATTCAAGGGTTGGATATCTCTGGCATCCGCGGTACCCCGTGGCAGGGAACAGCCAGCCAGATCCGCTGGCAGGGAAAGAGCTTTGGCCGGGTGCAGTGGGATATGCAAATCCTCTCTTTGCTGACCGGAAAAGTGAAAATGGACATCCGCTTTGGCCAAGGCAGTGAAATGAATTTGCAAGGCCGAGGTCTGGTGGGTTATAGCAGCAATGGGCCATTTGCCGAGAACCTATTGGTCTCGATGCCGGCCAGTGAAGTCATCAAGTACTCTCCAACGGCGTTGCCGGTTGTTGTTAACGGAAATCTGGAGCTGACACTTCGCAACTACCAATTTGCAGCACCATATTGTGCACAACTAGATGGCGCATTGGCGTGGACTGCAGCTCAAGTCTCTTCACCGCTTGGGTCATTAGAGCCTGGGCCGGTTATCGCTGACTTGACCTGTGACCAAGGTAAGTTGCTCGCCGATATCGCCCAGTCTTCGGATGATGTGGCCAGTGAATGGCAGGCTTCCCTTGCGCCAGGTAATACCTATTCGTTGTCGGGTTGGTTCAAACCCGGGGCACAATTCCCGCCTCAGCTCGGCCAGCAACTCAAGTGGTTAGGCAACCCCGATCCTAAAGGTCAGTACAAAATTTCGTATAACGGGCGCCTATAATCGTAATACCCGACTTTGTTAGTCGGGTTAACGTTTTCCTCACAAACTACTTTATTTCCTTTGCGGCTTGCCATTAAATAGCAGTTATTGTCTTGGTTACCGCTTCAATGGCGGTAGCCCGCTTTCCCAGGAATAGGACATTACATGGCTGCGGAACACAACAAACCTGAAATTTTGGCAACAGAAGTCGTTGCCCAATCCCGACTGTTCAAGATTGAGTCGCTCGATTTACGCTTTTCCAATGGCGTCGAGCGCACCTATGAGCGGATGAAACCATCGGGGCGCCATGCAGTGTTGGTTGTGCCGGTGACCGAGCAAGGCGATCTGTTACTGATCCGAGAGTACTCCGCAGGAACCGAACGCTATGAACTTGGCTTCCCCAAAGGGCTGATTGACCAAGGTGAATCGGCAGCCGAAGCGGCAAACCGTGAATTGAAGGAAGAGATCGGCTTTGGCGCCAAGGCACTGCAACCATTAAAGGAAGTCGTGCTGGCACCGTCGTACTTTTCGAGCAAAATGACCTTGTTCCTCGCGCAGGATCTCTATCCGGAACAACTCGATGGTGATGAACCAGAGCCATTGCAAATCGTACGCTGGCCATTAAGCCAAGCGGAAGAGCTGCTGCATCATATGGATTTTGCCGAAGCAAGAAGCATCACCGCCTTGTTCCTGGCCCTGAAGCAACTTGGAAAATAGGAACGAATATGGACTTATCTCACCTGTTACCTCAAGTTATCGATATTGCCCGCTCTTCAGGGCAAGTGATTTTGGATATCTACCAACGCGGCCAGTTTGAAAAACAAGTAAAGAATGATAACACTCCAGTTACCAGTGCTGATTTGGCTGCGCACAAGTTGGTTGTCCAGCGTCTATCGGAATTAACACCAGATATACCGGTATTGTCGGAAGAAGATGCCGATGTGCCATTGACCGAGCGTGCCAAGTGGCAGCGATACTGGCTGGTGGATCCGCTCGATGGTACCCAGGAGTTCATCGCGGGAAGCGGTGACTTCGCGACTATCATTGCCTTGGTCGATAACAATACGCCGACAATGGGTGTGGTTTATGCGCCGGTATCCGGTGTGGTGTATTACGCTTATAATGGTAAAGGCGCATGGAAAACGACGCCGGAAGGCGAGACGGTGCGTATTTCTACCCATAAGCATGAGCTACCGACCCAGTCGATAGCTGTGGCGATCAGTCGTCGTCAGGATATTAGCGCTATTACCAATCGGTTGGATCCTGCCCTTAACTATGACTTGGTACCACTAGGCTCTGCTGCGCTTAAGTCTTGTTTGGTGGCTGAAGGGGCGGTGGATTGCTATCTACGCCTTGGACCGACAGGCGAGTGGGATACGGCTGCTACCCAGTGCATTGTTGAAGAAGCGGGAGGGCGTATCCTCAATACCCACCTAACGCCTTTGTCCTACAATGAGCGCGATACACTAGAGAATCCTAATTTTATCACCTTGGGTGATGAGAGCTTGCCGTGGTCATCGATATTGACGCCGGATAATCGGTTAATGGAAATCAGCGAACAGTAAACAGAAAACAATAGACAAAAAAGCGGAGCCAAAGTGGCTCCGTTTTTATTTGAGGCTGCTCTGCCAAGTTAAAGGTAACTAGAACAGCCGGTTTAGGCCATTTAACGCAGCGACCCGGAAGGCTTCGGCCATCGTCGGGTAGTTAAAGGTAGTATTGACGAAGTAGTTGATATTATTTCCTTCCCCTTTTTGCTCCATGATCGCCTGTCCGATATGGATGATCTCTGCAGCACGCTCACCGAAGCAATGGATCCCGAGGATCTCTCGGGTTTCACGATGGAAAAGGATCTTCAAACTGCCCACTTCTGTCCCCGCTATTTGGGCTCGGGCAAGGTGTTTGAATTGCGAACGACCCACCTCGTAGGGGACTTTTTCCGCTGTGAGTTCTTGTTCGGTTTTACCCACTGAGCTGATTTCCGGAATGGTGTAGATCCCGGTCGGGATATGGTCTATGAGCTGGCCTTCGGCGGCACCACTGGCAATGGCCTGTGCCACAAATCGGCCCTGGTCATAGGCGGCACTAGCAAGACTTGGGTAGCCAATCACATCACCGACGGCATAGATGTGCTCAACATCGGTGCAGTAGTTCTGGTTGACCTTGAGCTGGCCGCGGGAGTCTGGCTTCAGGCCAACCTTATCCAAATTAAGCTTGTCGGTATTACCGGTACGTCCGTTGGCATAAAGCAGGCAGTCGGCACGCATCTTCTTGCCGGACTTCAGGTGCAGGATCACCCCGTCTTCGGTCCCTTCTATTTGGTCGTAGACTTCCCCGTTACGGATCATCACCCCGCTGTTCCAGAAGTGGTAGGACAGAGAATCGGAGATTTCGTTGTCGAGGAACTCCAGCAGGCGGTCCCGGGTATTGATCAAATCCACTTTGACCCCAAGACCGCGGAATATCGAGGCATACTCGCTGCCGATCACGCCTGCGCCATAGATGATGATATGGCGGGGATCATGTTTGAGCTGCAAAATGGAATCGCTGTCATAGACCCGGCTATGGCTAAAGTCGACATCACTTGGCTGGTAAGGGCGAGAGCCGGTGGCGATGACAAACTTGTCGGCAGTGTAGTGCTCTTTGCTGCCATCGGGCTTTTTCACGACCACACTGTGGGTGCCGGTAAAACATGCTTCACCGAAAATGATGCTGCACTGGTTGCGATCGTAAAAGCCCTGGCGCATTCGGGTCTGTTTGTTGACCACGTCTTGGGCATGGCCGAGGATTTGGCTGAAGGTGCTGTGCAGGGTGGAGTTATTCTTGCAGTAGAGCGGGTTCTGGTTGTATTCGATGATTCGGCTGACAGCATGGCGCAGCGCTTTGGAAGGGATGGTTCCCCAGTGGGTACAGCCGCCACCAACACTGTCTTCACGCTCAATTATTGCCACATTGAATCCGGCTTTGGTTAGCCCCATGGCCGCCCCTTCACCACCAGGACCACTGCCAATGATAATGGCATCAAAGTGTTGGGTTGAAGAGTGTTTGCTTTTTGTCATGCTTGGCCTTATTTATCATCCTTGCAACATTGCTACCGCGTTATTTTAACTTTTTCTAAAGCAAGGTAGAATGAGTGCGCTGCGATAGGGAGCGGACGATCACGTTGCTGCTTTATTTTTGCAGCAAAAGTTGGAGGTAGGTGGAGGTTTTGTTTACCGCCCGGCTGGTGGTGGAGTTTGTGAGCTACTAGAAAAACTGGTAAGAACGGCTTTGATTAAGCGCCAGTCAGGATTTACTATGTTTTGATGGCAGTGAAAAAGCGCGTATAGTGACTATCAATTTGACGCAAGATAATTCAAAGAGAAACAAAAACCCCATGGGAATCAGGGCTCAGCAGAAAGAAAAAACCCGCCGTTCACTGATTGATGCTGCCTTCAATCAGTTAAGTGCTGAACGCAGCTTTTCTAATTTAAGCTTGCGGGAAGTGGCTAGAGAAGCAGGCATTGCGCCGACTTCGTTCTACCGCCACTTTAAAGATATGGATGAGCTTGGTCTGACGATGGTTGATGAAGGTGGCTTGATCTTACGTCAGCTTATGCGCCAAGCCCGTCAGCGGATTGCCAAAGAAGGCAGTGTGATCCGGACATCGGTCGAAACTTTTATGGAGTTCATCGATAGCAGCCCGAACGTATTTCGTTTGCTGTTGCGTGAGCGTTCCGGTACCTCACCGGCATTTCGTGCCGCTGTAGCCCGAGAGATCCAGCACTTTGTCGCGGAACTAACGGAATACCTCGTGGCCAAAACAGGTGTGACCCATGAAGAAGCGTTTACCCAGGCAGAAGCCTCGGTGACTCTAGTTTTCAGTTCAGGCGCAGAGGCACTGGATTTGGACAACCAAGCCCGCGGTGAGCATGCAGAAAGATTGATTATGCAATTAAGAATGATTGCAAAAGGTGCTTATTGGTACCGTAAAGAGCGTGAGCGCAGAGAGCTCAGGCAAAAACTCTAACTTTATAATGTTGGTGAAAGGATATGAACAAGGAACAAACTAAAGCTGAACGCAAAACGCTGGTACTGTCATTGCTAGCGGGCCTGTGTGGCAGTGCGACACTGTCAGTGTTTACTTCAAGCGCAGTGGCGTTTTCTATCTTCCCAGTGATTGCATTCGCATTGGCTCTGTACTGCCTGTACCAGGAGTACTTGAGCAAGCCAATGGCTGAAGGTACCCCGGCAATTGCATTTGCCTGTTTCCTCGTTGGTGCATTTGGCTACTCTGGTTTTGTCCGCGCCCAGGTACCGGACATGGGTTCGAACTACTTCCAGTTGATCGTATCGCTTAGCTTGATTATCTGGGTGGCGTATAAACTTGGTATCATGTCTCCAAAATCACAGTCTGAAGCTTAATTGCCCCTAGACATAGACATAAAAAAAGGCGCCGGTTGGCGCCTTTTTTGTTTGTATTGCGTTACTTACGCTCGAGTAGTACCCCTGCTTCCATATGATGGGTATATGGGAACTGATCAAACAGGGCAAAGCGCGTAATACGGTGCGTTTCAGACAAAATCTCTAGGTTGTCTTTCAGCGTATCCGGGTTGCATGAAATATACATGATACGGTCATAGCCCTGAACCATACGGCAGGTACCTTCATCCATACCGGCGCGTGGTGGATCAACGAAAATCGTGTTGCAGTTGTAGCTTTGCAGATCGATGTTCTGATCTTTCAGGCGGCGGAACTCACGACGGCCTTCCATTGCATCGGTAAAGTCTTCGGCAGACATACGGATGATTTGTACATTGTCGATGTTGTTCACGGCAATGTTGTACTGTGCAGAGTCAACCGATGGCTTGGCCAGCTCTGTTGCCAGTACTCGCTCGAAGTTCTGGGCAAGGGCCAGTGAGAAGTTACCGTTACCACAGTACAGCTCCAGCAGATCACCTTGGCTCTCCTGGGTGCAGTCAACCGCCCATTCCAGCATCTTCTGGGCAACTTCGCCGTTTGGCTGGGTGAAACTATTTTCCACCTGCTTGTAAGTCAGTACACGGTCGTTAACCTGTAGCTTTTCAATCACGAACTCTTGGTCTAGGACAATTTTCTGCTTACGGGCACGACCAATGAAGTTCAGGTTGAAGCCTTCGTCATTCAGGCGTTGCTTCAGTGCCTTGGCTTCCTTTTCCCACTCGGCATCTAGCTGGCGGTGGTACAGCAGGGAAACCAGGATCTCACCGCTTAGGGTCGACAGGAAGTCTACCTGGAACAGTTTGTGGCGAAGGGCTTTTACCGGCTTCAGTGCATCAACCAACAGCGGCATCAGGTCATTGATCAGACGGCTGGCTGCCGGGAACTGATCCACGCGGTACTTTTCGCGTGTCTCTTGGTTGAACATGATGTAGTAAAGATCTTCACCTTCATGCCATACGCGGAACTCAGCACGCATACGGTAATGTTCGGCAGGAGAGGCAAACACCTCAAGCTCAGGTGTATCAAAATCGGCAAAGATATTTTGAATACGCGCTGCCTTTTCATCTAGCTGTGGTTGGTACTCAGCTGGATTGATAGTGGTGGATGCCATAGAGGTTGCCTCAAACTGCTCAAAATAAGAGCGCCAGATTTTATTGCATTGTTGACCGATGTCCAGTGTTGCGCCAGATAAAATAGTGAATACCTCTATATTTTGTCCCTGTGGCAATAACCACTAGACAATCGAATGTAGGATAATTAGCATGCAATTGCGCTGGTTAGCCTGCTTGCAGGCTGGGGAACACGGTGAAATTCCGTGACTGACGCGCAGCGGTGAAAGAGAACGAAAGCACATGGACGTTCAGTTCCGAACACTGCTTCTACAATCTGCGCAATGCAGGTGCCTGAAGTGGGAAGTTGTTGCCTAGGCGGCCGTCCGGCCACGCTCTTAAGTCCGAAGACCGACCAGTGTATTGAGCCTCCCAAGAGCTCAGTAATCAACGCGACTTAGGATATCTAAAAAATGAAAAAAACGCTTTTAGCAGTGGCGTTGGCACCCTTGTGCCTGCCGTCTTTGGTTTCCGCTGAGACTTCTTCTGATGAAGTCATGGTGGTGACTGCCAATCGATTTGAGCAATCTGTCAAAAATGTCATTGCCCCCGTTTCTATCGTCACCAAAGAAGAGATTGATGCGATTCAGGCCAAGTCCCTAGCAGAGGTATTGCGCCGTCTGCCGGGTGTGCAGGTTGTCTCCGGCGGGTATGGCCAGAACACTGAAGTGTATGTTCGCGGTACCACATCTCGTCATCTATTGGTGATGATCAATGGTGTGCGTATTGGCAGTGCCACGCTTGGCAGTGCTGATTTTAGCCAAATCCCTTTAACTGGTATCGAGCGAATCGAATTCATTCGTGGCTCGCGTGCTGCTTTGTATGGCTCTGATGCCGTGGGTGGTGTGCTAAACATCATCACTGAGTACCAGTCTGGCGAGCAATTGGCACAAGTTACAGCTGGCGCTGGCAGTGATGGCTATTATCAACTTGGTGGTTCTGTAGCGGGTAAGCTGGGAGAAAGTAGCTGGGGCAAGTTGGCTGTTAAAGGTGAAGAGGCTGATGGCTTCTCGGCACGCAAGCCACCCTTTGAACAAGATGATGATGGCTTTAAGCAGAAAAATGTTGTTGTGGAGCTAGGAACTCAGTTGAATGATAACTGGAAGTTGAGCCTGCAAGGCTATTATCACGACGGTGAGGCAGAATACGATGACGCGTATGGTGCCCCAAACGCCCAAAGCGAAGCCTCCCTATATAACGTGGCAGCTAAAGCCGGTTACACCACTGATGACTTTATTAGTGTAGTGACAGTTGCCCAGAACCAGGATGAAGCACGCAACTTCAGTGATATCAGCGCCGGAAGCAAAATTAAAACCAAGCGAGATGTGGTGAATTGGCAAAACCATTACCAACTCACTTCAGAACTTGAGTTTGGTGGCGGTTTTGAGTGGTACCGTGACTCGGTATCCAACAGCACGACAGTCCTTGCCGAGGATGAACGTGACAATACGGCGCTTTACCTGACTTCTATTTACCGTAACGACATGGGCTTGCAGCTTGAAGGCAGTGTGAGGACGGACGATAACGATAGTTATGGGCGTAATAACACCTGGCAGTTAGCTGCTGCCTACTCTTTCCTTTCTAACTATCAGATCTCTGCCAATGTGGGGACAGCGTTCAAAGCACCGACATTTAATGACCTTTACTGGCCTGACTCCGGTAACCCGGACCTAGAGCCAGAGGAGTCAACCAACTACGAAGTGTCATTATCGGGTTCACACCAGTTGGTAGACTGGCGGGTAACAGCCTATCAGTCTGAGATTGATCAGCTAATCGCTTGGGCGCCTATCGAGCCAGGTAGTTTGATATGGAAGCCGATGAATGTCGACGAAGCCGAGATAAAAGGGGTAGAGCTGACGGCAGGGTTTAATACCGGCCCGCTTTACCACGATGTTAGCTACGACTACTTGGATGCCGAGGATAGTAAAACTAACAAGCAACTGATCCGCCGTTCTAAGCACAATGCCAAGTGGAATGTCTCTTATTTGCTTGATCAATGGCAATTCGATGTCAGTGCTTTGTACAAAGGCAAGAGTTATGAAGATGCTGCCAATACAAATAGCTTGGATGCGTATACCTTAGTGGATTTGGCCGCTAGCTATTACTGGAGTGAGAACCTGATCTTGCGCGGGCGGGTGGCAAACTTGTTTGACGAAGACTACGTGGCTAAGGATACCTATAACGTCCAAGAGCGTAGCTACTACGCCACCGTAACCTACCAGTTCTAACCTCATAAAAAGCCACCTGCTGGTGGCTTTTTTCTTGGAGCCATTTCTTAGGAGCCGTAGTGATGCGTCCACTTAAAACCCATCCCCTTAAAACTATTGTCAGCTGGTCTTCCGGTAAAGACTCGACCCTTACCCTTATCCGACTCTTGGAAGATCCTCGCTATGACGTGGTGGGTCTCTATACCACCTATGTTGAAAATGAAGTCCCGTTCCAGGCAACACCTTTGAACGTTGTCCGTGCCCAGGCTGCTTTGACAGGCCTGCCATTAGTCGAAATCCCCTTACCTGAAGTGTTCCCATCGAATGACGTCTACCAATCATTGGTCATTGACGGGCTAAGAGCTAGCGGGCTGGGAGTTGAGGCTGTCGCTTTCGGGGATATGTTCTGTAATGGCATTGCCGATTATCGCCGTAGTTATATCGAACCTGCTGGCTGGCAGTGTGTCTTCCCTTTAATGGGGCAAGACAGCAGAATCTTGGCTGACGAAATACTTGAGCGCGGGATCAAAACTTTGCTAACAACGGTTGATACTAGCCAACTAGATGGCGACTTTTGCGGCCGGTGGTATAACCGTGAACTCATTGAGTCATTGCCAAACGGTGTCGACCCATGTGGTGAAGACGGTGAATTCCATACACTCGTTGTTGAAGCTCCATGCTTTGACGGCTTATTGAAACTGGAATTAACAGAAATAGAAAAGCAAAGTCGCTTTCATTATCAGCGCTATTGTCTAACTTAAAAATTACCTTGGGTATTTTGGTGAAGCATACAATTCGCAGTATGATGTTGCACCTTGTAAGCAATACGACAGAGTATAAGAGTGAAACGGGTACTGATTTTTGATTCCGGTGTGGGTGGATTGTCCGTATATCAGGAAATATATGCGCAGTTGCCTAACGTTCAATATATCTATGCATTCGATGATGCAGCTTTTCCTTATGGTGAATTGCCTGAAGGCGAATTAATCGCTCGTACTCGTCATATCGTTTCGCTTCTGGCTGAACGCCACTCTGTCGATTTAGTTGTTGTTGCTTGCAATACTGCCAGTACCATTGTGTTACCAACATTACGTGACGTTTTATCTATTCCGGTTGTTGGTGTCGTACCTGCTATTAAACCAGCCGCAATGCTTAGCGAGCGAAAAGTGATTGGCTTATTAGCAACACCGGCAACAGTACAGCGTGAATATACCGAGTTACTTATTAGCCAGTTTGCCAGCCATTGTGAAGTACTGAGAATTGGCTCTACACGGTTAGTTGAGATGGCCGAGCAAAAACTTCGCGGTCAGGCTATTTCGATTGCCGAGCTTGAAAAGATATTAAAGCCATGGCGCAACGTGGTTGACTGTATTGTCTTGGGATGCACTCATTTCCCATTAATTAGGGATGAGATCACCCAAGCACTTGATGGGGACGTCACTATTGTTGACTCAGGGCGAGCTATCGCCAATAGGGTTAAAGATTTGTTGGGGGAAGTGACAGTAACCAGCAGAGAACCAAACCTTACATACAACAGTGCCGCTGGTAATAACACAGCGGCACTCAATTGTAGCTTGGCAGCAATGCAGCTAGAGCCTGTTAAGACTCTTCACTATCCCCGCCTTTAGGTTCATTGGCTTCACGGACTTTCAATGTGCGCTGGCCGTATTCCTTGTCATTTAATTGAGCAATAGCGTTATCAGCATCGTTGCTGCTCATTACAACAAAACCAAATCCTCGTCTCTTACCTGTTCGCTTATCTTTCATTAAGCGGACAGCAAAGACTTCACCATGTTCGGAAAACAGTTTCTTTACTTCACTTTCATTAGCCCGATATGGCAGGTTGCCAACATAGAGGGTTTTACTGGCTTGCGCGGTATTTGATTCTGCAGAAGAAGATTGGGTAGGAATAAGCGGCAGGATATAAGCAGTACAAATCGCACCAAGCGCGAAGGCTATTCCGGGATAGATGGGGAGAAAACTAAATACTAAGCCCCCAACAACGGCGATTGCGAGAACCGGCATAAGAGATTGTTTGGATAATTTCATAAGTTAACTACATCGTCATAAGAAAAAAGAAAGAAGGCGTTATTGGTTATTTTAACAACAAAGTCACATTGATATTACTTTCATTGACTTGGAATTGCTAGATTGTGAGTGTGACGGCCCTCTAATGTTGAAATTAGAGCCGTTTATCTCACATTAGTTGAAATAATCGGCAGGTGGAAATTTTTTTAAAGAAAACCCTTGTCAGGATGAATCAAGTCTCTATAATGCCG
>NZ_JBSWTF010000006.1:0-46959 GCF_056158405.1 Photobacterium sp. AWH4_225
ACGGTTTGGCTGATCTGCTCGATGCACTGGAAGAAGTCAAAGAGTCTGACGACGTCAACTATGCGGTATTCCGCAACGAATATGCCAAGGCCAACAAGCTGATCAATAACTTCCTTGATGAACAGCTGAATGACCTGGAAGGAAAGCTGCTCGAGACCACAATCCGGCGCACCGAAGCTATCGGCCAGGCGAGTGTCAGTGCCGAGCCTATCCATACCTACAAACCAAGCTCTACCGTCATCAACGATTACAAAGCCCTTGCAAAAGAAGTTATTGCAAGAGTAAATGTATAACAAATGTAATACATTATATGAGTAAACTAAAAGGGGTGACGGCCCTGAACCGTCGCAAGGAGCGCAAGGCAGAAGCCGATGCGCAACCACAGAAAAGTGAGAAAATCACCACGGTAGCGACCCGCCGGAATGTTACGACAGGTACTTCGCCGGTACCGATGCGCCTGCCGGAGAACGACAAGGCCGAGCTGGGCCTGTGGCTGGAAGAGCTGAGCGAGGCGACAGGCAAGAAGATCACCGGTGCCAAGCTGATGCGCGGGCTGATCCGCATGCGCGGGAAGCTGAACCAGAAAGCGTTGATCAAGGCGATTAACGAGGCGAACTAACAAGACGAACAGAGCCGTACAATTTGGTAAATCTCAAGGAGGAGATAATGGATTGGCTTTGTTATCTCTTGTGTAGCATAGCGATATATCAACAAGCAGCAAAAAGACATTACGACAGTAGACAGTATCACTACTCTCCTTCCTCTTCTGCTGCATACAGTTGTAACAGGGCAAGATACAGGATCCTGCCGCTGATAACCCCGACTTGGAACTCTCGGCCTTTTTTTAAGGCTGCTTTGAGTATTTGATAACAAGACCTGAGTCCGTACACGGCCGGATAAAGGAGAACGCCTCAAACGTAAAGCCAGGAGAAGGGGTTCAAGCTGCAATCAACGACAATTCGAATATTGCTGATGCATTAAAAAACTCAAGGAAACTAAAGCTGACTTCCTGATACTCACCGATGCAATGGGAAAGTTTAAAGGCGTGATACACTATAAAGACGTTGTCGAAGAAATCATTGCATTCACGCTCAAGTCGAGTGAATGCAAAGCGTCTATCTCCTGAAAGTACGACCAACACCTACCTCCCCCTCAATAAATGTATTATAAAGGTAATACACCTATACAGTGCCACTAATAATAAGGACCTACAGTCTAGTGCAGAGACCTGCCATTTCGGTGTGTCCTCCTTGCTGATGCCGTGAAGGGCTCTCTTTTTTTTGCGCCGCGATTAGCACAACTTAACGATATTTAACGTGATCCTAATTCCGGTTCCCTCGAAGATCACCTTCCTTTTATTGAGTTCCATCCCGAACAAAAGCAAGGTAAACAATGAACAAGAACAAAATAGCGCTAACTACCATTGCCGTGACACTGGCAATGAATGCCCACGCAAACGACAACCTTCCCGGAATCTCCGACGGCAGTTTTCACAACACCGTTACTCTTGATTACCGAACTCCGGCGGTGCAGGACCGCAACGAAGTCATTATTGCCTTCGACATTAACTGGGGCAAGGTACCGGATGAGGCATGCTACTACATAGATGATAAAGAAGTAGGCTGTCAGGGGCGTGATGATTTTACTATCAATAACCACGATGACTGGAATGACCATGCGACGATACAAGGGGATATAGATGTCCCTGTCCAGATGGTTGCCGAACAACCAGAAGTCACGGCTAAGGTGATAGTTAAATCAACGGCCGGTGTCTCAAATGCCTACCGTGCAATAACCCTTACTGGCGACGCCGTCCTACCTTTTGACTATGAAACCAGTGTTGAAGGCCTGACCGAACAAACTGTTATTTACAACGACGCCGGCAATATCAAGAACGGCACCATGAGCGCCGAGGCCGTGGTCGAGCGGAACTCGGACAAGCTGGTCACAGGCTATGTCTCTGAGTGGGCACAGTACGACCGCCAGTTCAGCCTGGAGTCTATCGACCCGACAGCCTATGGCAAGCTGGTTTACTCATTTCTAGGTATCTGTGGTGATAAAGGCTCACAGGCCAGTACTGTCGCCCAGGCCTGTGAGGACCTAGAGCTGGACGAACACGAAATGGTTGTACTCGATATGTGGGCCGGCCTGCAGAGTGCCGTCAGCCAGCGCCAGGAAGATATGGGCTGGAGCGACCTTTACGACGGGGCCAGCAAGCAAAACTATGACGGGCTGAACCCGGGCAATGTCCGCGGCTTGCTGGGCCAGATGCTGGAGCTGAAGGAGCAAAACCCAGACCTGAAGCTGGCACTGAGCGTCGGCGGCTGGACGCTGTCCGAACCGTTCCACCGCATGGCGGCAACACCGGAGTCCCGCAAGATCTTCGTCGACTCCATCGTAAGCTTTATCAATAAATGGGACTTCGACGGCGTAGATATCGACTGGGAATACCCGGGCCACGGCGGCGAGTCCGGTGCCCACACGCCAGAGGATGCTGACAACTACGTCCAGTTGATCCGGGACATGCGCACGGCGCTGGACGGGGCAGGGTTGCAGGATGTCGAAATCTCCAGCGCCATCGGGGCAACCGAGCAGTATATGGAGCTGGTCGGGGCCGAAAACTACAAGACTCTGGCTGGGGCCGGCGGGATCCTCGATTACATCTACCTGATGAACTACGACTACTGGGGGGCGTTCACCCCGGACAAGCTGGGCCACCAAACCAACCTGTTCGGCAGCAGCTTTGCCGGTGAAGACGGCGCGAACAGTGCCGAAAAGGCCATCAATACCCTGAAAGGCTACGGCGTTGAGCCCGAGCGCATTATGCTGGGTGTTGCCAACTACCACCGTGGCAAGCAGGGCACCATCCAAGAAGCGGGAGTGCCTGGCTCGGCGACAGATGTCACCGCCACCTCCGTTTTCGGTAGCCACGAGCCCACGGTGGTAGAAGGCTACGATCTCTATGCCAACATGGCCGGAGACGATATGAAAGGCAGCAATGGCTTCAAGCTGTATACGGATGCTGCCGCCAACGCTGACTACTTCTACAACGAGCAGACTGGCGTATACTACAGCGGCGATACGCTGCGTACCGCACACCAAAAAGCGAAGTATGCCGAAGAAAACAACTTGGCCGGCGTCTTCACCTGGACCGTCGAGCAGGACTACAACGGCTATACCGTCAACGCACTGAACGAAGGCCTGGGCAACACCCTGTCCGAAAACCACACCACCAAGGCAGAGCGTGACCAGTGGAATACCACCTGCGGCGACAACGTCTCAAGTGACGAGTGTGAAACCCTGAACGAGGGCGAGCGCTACTCCCTGGGAGAAACCACCGAGAACTACGCCAAGTTGCGGCCGGACCAGAAGAGCGTGTTCTTCTACGTGCCGCCGCAGGACGGGGTGGTACATGCCGACGCCTCCACGCCAGCCCGTTCGCTATGGAGCGGGGCGGCCGGCACCTCCTTCATCGAGGTTGAAGTGGTGAACGAGCAGGGCGAGGAATTCACTGCCAAGATCCGCGGCCACAAGATGTACGGCAGCCGAGGCCTGCGCATGAACGACGGGGTTCAGGACGGCCACGGCGCCTTCCACTCAACCTTCAAATATGCCGACAACATGCACCTGCCGCAGGGGATCTATACGGCCAAGCAGCCAGTTACAATTTACGGCATGAGCTGGGGCGGCTCACCGGAGCCCGTAGCCAAGCTAATCCTGGATGTAAAACTGGATATGAACATCGAGCAGGATGATATCCAGCTGGGCAGCTGGACCGATAACTACGCCAAGTTGCGGCCGGACCAGAAGAGCGTGTTCTTCTACGTGCCGCCGCAGGACGGGGTGGTGCATGCCGATGCCTCGACACCGGACCGCTCGCTATGGAGCGGTGCGGCAGGCACCTCTTTCTTCGACGTGAAGGTGGTGAATGACGAGGGTGAGGAGTTCACGGCCAGACTGCGTGGCCACAAGCAGTACGGCAGCCGCAACCTGCGCATGAACGACGGGGTCCAGGACGGCCACGGCGCCTTCAGGGCAACAATCAGTGCTGATGACAACCCGAACCTGCCTGCCGGCCATTACCGTACCGAGGAGCCTGTATTGATCTACGCCCAGAGCTGGGGTGGCGCGCCCAAACCAGTGAAGGCACTGAAACTGGATGTCGACTTTAGCTTATAGCTCAGGCCAGCAGTATTGAAGCTGTAGGGAAGACAAAAAAGCAGCTTATCTTTAGGTATGAATCCGATAGGCGCCGCCTATCGGATTTTTTTATCAGATAACAGCCTGCTTTTTATAATCACGGCGTGAAAAAATCTTAACGTTATTGACTTAGCTATAGAATAAAGAGAGTCAAAAGATATTTGCAGCAAAAAATTAGGGGAGGTAAAAGCTGTTTATATCGTAAGTTCCATTTCTAACCCATCCAGACTGATCCCATTCGGTATCATGCTCCGCCACCAAATCAATTCCACAGAAAATACATCTACCAGCATTGCATTCACCACAGTAATATAAACACTCTAAAGTTAGATGGATGAAAATCCTTCTTCTTTATATGGCAAATTGATTCATGAAAAGGGGGCACACAGGAAAGTTAATTCTATATATGAAAGGAATAAAGGCTGTTTCTATCACATCACTAAGCACTAGTTTCATCCATGAATATAACGCCACTCAACTTAAGCAAGCGGTATACAGTTTAAAATATAGTTCCTGACAAGTAAAAAAGCCACCTTGTAAAGAAGATGGCTTTTCATGGGCCAGCAAGGAGAGAGCCTTTGTGTAGTTAAGTACTAACTCACACTGTTCTTGACGTTTTTTATTCTCTTGATGCCTTACATATCGGCGGGTTATGTCTTCATTAATTCCAACGCTTTCGACAAAATAGCCTCTCGGCCAAAAGTGATTTCCCCAACGCTTATTCTTCCTCAAATACGGAAACTTGCTGAATAACTTCAGGGCTATTTTTCCTTTCAATAACCCTATCAACTTGTACATTAAACTCAATGATCTCACATCCAAGTTGATTACAGTACACCTGGATACACCGATAAACCTCTTTATCCACATTGCTCTTCAAAACCCTGAACGATACTTGGAAGTCCATATGGTATGATATTGACTTCGCGAAAGATCAAGAAATCATTTAGCAATGAGTAGTACTTCAGGCAAAGCCTCTCTGGATGATAAACACCTACTGAAATGGGTGGCTCAGGGCTCAAAACAAAAGGTAAATCAATAATCTCATTCCTATATGGTCACCCAGCAAGTGGGTTTAGAAATTCACTATTAGAAACTAATTTATAGTGTGAAAAATCTAATTATTTTTTCCTAGGAGTAGCAGAAACCTTATTACCAAAAGGGTTAGATAACGAAAAGCCTTCTATGTAAATATGTCTACCTCGTTAATCTTCTCATCCTGAAATTATCAGCTTTACAGTTATTGGTTTTTTCATACTTATCCTGAAGTAAGTTAACACGGTATACCTTTCTAGGTAAGAATATATTACTATTACTATTTTGAATTTTTTTTTGACTAATAACGATTGATAGCAAAGAGAGGTGACCACTCCTCTCCATTGCTCGATAAAGGGCGCGATAGACCCTCTTATCAAACTGTTCCCACTTCTTCATAATCTGAGTTATTTATTGTTGTAAAAATGTTATTTAATAGGTTGTAACACTAACACCAAATAATTTTTTATCATTAACTGACATAGATGCACCTTAATTTATGTTAAGCATTGTTAAGTAGACGCCACCGTATACAGTTGCTAATGCTCTGATAAATGCCTCTAAAAAGAAGCCATAAAAGGAATATTAACTTATTCCAACACTAAAGATCCTTTACCACCTCATGCAAGCCAAAAACCACTCGTACAATGATAATACTTAATGAACTAAGTTGGTTAGTATTATTTAATAATAGTTAACGTGATTGCTGTTTTCCTATCCCGATAATTGGTATCGCTTACTCCCTATGGGGCCAATAAATCGGAATTTAGCAGGAATACAA
The DNA here is from genome assembly GCF_056158405.1 of Photobacterium sp. AWH4_225. Classification (NCBI taxonomy): domain Bacteria; kingdom Pseudomonadati; phylum Pseudomonadota; class Gammaproteobacteria; order Vibrionales; family Vibrionaceae; genus Photobacterium; species Photobacterium sp. AWH4_225. The sequence goes on from NZ_JBSWTF010000006.1 coordinate 6,017, forward strand.
TGAACGTAGGAAAAATAAGCTTTACTGCCATAGCTATTTCTATGGCAATAGGTGCACACGCTAGCCACATCACGCTAGACTACGGCACACTCTCAGAGCAAGATCGAAATAATGTCAAAATCGTCTTTGATATGAACTGGGCAAAAGTACCAAGCGAAGCTTGCTACTTTGTCGACGCTGAAAAAGTAGGATGCCAGGATCGTGACCAGTTCACTTTGACCAGCCACGACCCTGGCTCAGATATGGCCACCATTCAAGGTGAAATGGCTGTACCGCCTGAAATGGTGGCCGAGCAAGATGCTGTTACAGCCAAAGTAACCGTCTCGAGCGGTGAAACAGCGACTAAAAACATCACTCTGACTGGTGATACCACACCACCTCCAGGCTCGGACTTCGACTACGAGAACAGTGTTGAAGGCCTGACCGAACAAACTGTTATTTACAACGACGCCGGCAATATCAAGAACGGCACCATGAGCGCCGAGGCCGTGGTCGAGCGGAACTCGGACAAGCTGGTCACAGGCTATGTCTCTGAGTGGGCACAGTACGACCGCCAGTTCAGCCTGGAGTCTATCGACCCGACAGCCTATGGCAAGCTGGTTTACTCATTTCTAGGTATCTGTGGTGATAAAGGCTCACAGGCCAGTACTGTCGCCCAGGCCTGTGAGGACCTAGAGCTGGACGAACACGAAATGGTTGTACTCGATATGTGGGCCGGCCTGCAGAGTGCCGTCAGCCAGCGCCAGGAAGATATGGGCTGGAGCGACCTTTACGACGGGGCCAGCAAGCAAAACTATGACGGGCTGAACCCGGGCAATGTCCGCGGCTTGCTGGGCCAGATGCTGGAGCTGAAGGAGCAAAACCCAGACCTGAAGCTGGCACTGAGCGTCGGCGGCTGGACGCTGTCCGAACCGTTCCACCGCATGGCGGCAACACCGGAGTCCCGCAAGATCTTCGTCGACTCCATCGTAAGCTTTATCAATAAATGGGACTTCGACGGCGTAGATATCGACTGGGAATACCCGGGCCACGGCGGCGAGTCCGGTGCCCACACGCCAGAGGATGCTGACAACTACGTCCAGTTGATCCGGGACATGCGCACGGCGCTGGACGGGGCAGGGTTGCAGGATGTCGAAATCTCCAGCGCCATCGGGGCAACCGAGCAGTATATGGAGCTGGTCGGGGCCGAAAACTACAAGACTCTGGCTGGGGCCGGCGGGATCCTCGATTACATCTACCTGATGAACTACGACTACTGGGGGGCGTTCACCCCGGACAAGCTGGGCCACCAAACCAACCTGTTCGGCAGCAGCTTTGCCGGTGAAGACGGCGCGAACAGTGCCGAAAAGGCCATCAATACCCTGAAAAGCTACGGCGTTGAGCCCGAGCGCATTATGCTGGGTGTTGCCAACTACCACCGTGGCAAGCAGGGCACCATCCAAGAAGCGGGAGTGCCTGGCTCGGCGACAGATGTCACCGCCACCTCCGTTTTCGGTAGCCACGAGCCCACGGTGGTAGAAGGCTACGATCTCTATGCCAACATGGCCGGAGACGATATGAAAGGCAGCAATGGCTTCAAGCTGTATACGGATGCTGCCGCCAACGCTGACTACTTCTACAACGAGCAGACTGGCGTATACTACAGCGGCGATACGCTGCGTACCGCACACCAAAAAGCGAAGTATGCCGAAGAAAACAACTTGGCCGGCGTCTTCACCTGGACCGTCGAGCAGGACTACAACGGCTATACCGTCAACGCACTGAACGAAGGCCTGGGCAACACCCTGTCCGAAAACCACACCACCAAGGCAGAGCGTGACCAGTGGAATACCACCTGCGGCGACAACGTCTCAAGTGACGAGTGTGAAACCCTGAACGAGGGCGAGCGCTACTCCCTGGGAGAAACCACCGAGAACTACGCCAAGTTGCGGCCGGACCAGAAGAGCGTGTTCTTCTACGTGCCGCCGCAGGACGGGGTGGTACATGCCGACGCCTCCACGCCAGCCCGTTCGCTATGGAGCGGGGCGGCCGGCACCTCCTTCATCGAGGTTGAAGTGGTGAACGAGCAGGGCGAGGAATTCACTGCCAAGATCCGCGGCCACAAGATGTACGGCAGCCGAGGCCTGCGCATGAACGACGGGGTTCAGGACGGCCACGGCGCCTTCCACTCAACCTTCAAATATGCCGACAACATGCACCTGCCGCAGGGGATCTATACGGCCAAGCAGCCAGTTACAATTTACGGCATGAGCTGGGGCGGCTCACCGGAGCCCGTAGCCGAGATAAAACTGGATGTAAACCTGGATATGAACTTCGAGCAGGATGATATCCAGCTGGGCAGCTGGACCGATAACTACGCCAAGTTGCGGCCGGACCAGAAGAGCGTGTTCTTCTACGTGCCGCCGCAGGACGGGGTGGTGCATGCCGATGCCTCGACACCGGACCGCTCGCTATGGAGCGGTGCGGCAGGCACCTCTTTCTTCGACGTGAAGGTGGTGAATGACGAGGGTGAGGAGTTCACGGCCAGACTGCGTGGCCACAAGCAGTACGGCAGCCGCAACCTGCGCATGAACGACGGGGTCCAGGACGGCCACGGCGCCTTCAGGGCAACAATCAGTGCTGATGACAACCCGAACCTGCCTGCCGGCCATTACCGTACCGAGGAGCCTGTATTGATCTACGCCCAGAGCTGGGGTGGCGCGCCCAAACCAGTGAAGGCACTGAAACTGGATGTCGACTTTACGCTATAGTAACTAGCATAAACCACATCAATAATACAAAGCCAGAGTATTTCCTCTGGCTTTATTTCATTTTCGTGACAACATATACCGTTTTAATTTATGTGATGACGTGCCTTATAAAGCTAAACATATACTTGTGAAGCCTATACAGGCTATTAGTATAACAAATCAACAAAACCAATAAAATCAATAAAAAATCAACAACTAAAGCATTAATGAAACATATAATGGAAGAAGAGGCCATGAATTCTATATACGAGATAAAAATCGGAACAAATGACAAGTGTGTGTTTTTCCCCACCGAACGTGTAATAAGAAAAAACATAGGTGAAAATAAAGTTAGGCTAACCACAACTGAAGCTAAGATGCTAAAACTACTGTGTTCTCACGTTGGTAAGAATGTAGAACGCGCCTATATTGAAGATGAAGTCTGGCGTGGACGAGGAGTAGTACCATCAACAACAAACTTGAATCAACTTGTATGTACATTAAGACAAAAGATACGACACGTGGCAGAGGAGAATATTATAGTAACCGTACCTAGAGTAGGGTTTGTTTTAAGTGATATGGTAGATGTCTCTCCAATAGAAAAAATATGAGCGTTAATTCAACATATAAAACATCACGACAACTTAATGTTTTTTAATCAAGCTTAACTCAACTTAACTTAACTTAACTATATGTAGCACAACAACGCTATAAAATTAACATTTCTCTACACAGTAAACATAAAAAGGTAAAACATGTTTAGCAAAAAAACTGGTGTTGTTGCTTCTCTAATTTTGGCAGCACTCGTAACTAGTGGTGCAGCAAATGCAGCTGATGGCGACCAAATAAATAAAGTCATCAATGTATCGGCAACTATCCCTTCAGGGACATTTAGCGTCGAGCCGACATACGGGTCGTGGCCAACTGATATCGAGTTGCCATATGACACAGCAACCAAAACTTTCAACACTTACGATCTTCACCTACAAGCAGTTACCGCTACCGGCCTTACGGCACACCTGCAGCAGGAAGCAGTACTTACCAGCGGCTCCAACGAAGTACCGCTAATCGTAAAGCTGGCTAACATACCGCTAGGCCCAACACCGACCGGAATCGTACAAAACTCTGGTAGCGACGGCAGCCCAGAAACACACGTAATCGACCTATCAATCGAAGCTGCTCCCGGCACCCATGAGCAAGTCGGCCTATACGCAGGCGTTGTTAACATGGTTATGGAAGATACTTTTTAAGCTTACTTGATACGTTGCTCACTCTAAAGTATGGAGTGCGGAAGCACTCCATACTTTATATGTCTGGACAAAACCATGGTATACCTAAACTACGCCCCACAGATATTATTACTATTTATTGTTTTTTTTAGCGTACCAACTCAAGCGAGTGTCATGCAGGTATTGGTTCCCAACAAAGTAACAATACTGGAATCAAACAGCAAAGACTCATCAGCATTAATACAGGTATCTAACCCCGACAAAAAAACGCCAAGGTTCGTCAAGGTCGGCGTTTATTATATTGACCCAGATAGCATAGGTACCGGAAAAGAAAAGCTGATAGAGATAACGGGGAAATTGAAAAAAGACGACCTAATAGTCCTTCCGGATAAAATAGCCATCCCACCAAATGGCCAGACCAGTGTAAGGGCAATATATACAGGGAAAAGCCTTGATGATGACAGGAATTATAAAATCAGATTTTACCCAGTAACGGAATTAGAATATATAGGACTTGAAAACAACAATGAAAATAAAGCTGAGTTATTTTTTTCCATTTCTTCAACGACATTTGCCACTGTCGTCAAATCGAACCCAACTTACCAACTCGACATAGATGGAAGCAAGGTAACCAACAACGGTGACAGTATAACCTTGATGCAAAACTGCAATATCTGCCGAGGCAACGACTGCAAGGTATTTACGGAATTTCGACTCCCCCCCGCGCGCCAGCTAGATTTTAATCCAATCATCAAAGGGGAAAAAAAATTAACATGGCAGTGTGACTTAATCGAGCCAGGTGCAGGCAAGAGAGTCGTCACAAACCACTAAGCTAATAAATCCTATGACACAAATAAAAAAAAATTTATTTATTGCTTGGGCAGTGCTTCATTGCTTTCAGGTTGCTGCTACACAGACAGAGGCAGCAACCTCACAGGACGAATTTAGTTTTATAACTCCAGCTGGTTTTGAAGGCCTGCTGGGCCACAACGCGACACCGACCGAACTGCTGTATTTAAATATCACAATTGACGAGGGTGAAATTGTTTTCTCTGACTCTGGTAAAAAGCACTACCGCTCGGACGGGCAAGAGCTAGAGTTTGACAAGACATACCACTGCGTATCGAGCGCACTCATCCGCGACATCATTGATAATGAGAACCTCTGCAAGTCCATGAGCTTCACACTACATGAAAAGTTCGAAGACAAGGTACAACTGGTATACTTACAGCCGGACAGCCGATCTATCCCGGCATTGAACCAACATTTCGGCATTAGAGCCGAGAGAAGCCAAACTATGCAGGGACGGGAGCACATCGGCCGTAGTACGGTGGACACGGTGAGCGGAAGCTTACGGTACAACGCCAACTTCACAGAAGGTGATAATTCCAACGGCTCCCTGTCACTGTCCGGGCAGGTATCCTATGCCGAATACCTCATCGAGGCCGAGCCTATACTTGACCGCTATAATGGGAGCAACTCGGTGAACGTCGGTAAGTTGCTCGGCTCTAGGACTTATGCCGGCACCAAACATGAGCTCGGGTTCAAACCATCCAGCCAGAACGACCTGATCAACTCGAGCATCGGCGTCATACCCAGCCGAAATATGGTGGGCGGTTGGTACTCGTCAACCAGCGAGACATTCAGGAATAAACAGCAAGGCACGGGTTCACCCTTGCTGGTATTTATGCCATTTACCGGCATAGTCGAGGTATACCGCGGCAACCGCCTGCTCTACGTCACACGTGCAACGGCCGGTATGGCCCAAATCCCTGTTGTTGATTTTCCGATAGGCGTCTACGACGTGACAATCGTGCGCCGCTCCCTAGGTGGCGAAGAGCTTGAAGCCATTACGGATACGGTCAGCAATTCGCTAACTGACAGCGGTTTCACACTGGCACTGGGCATGATGAGCTCAGGACCAAAGCAACTCGATGTACTGGATGGAGATTACGATGAACTGGCAGCAGGCTTTGCCTACCAGTCCAAAGTCCATGAGTACGCCACAGGATCGCTCTCGATACTCAACATCGACACGGCCCAGTATCTCCAATCGACAATCAATTACCAGCCGCCTTTCCCACTAGGCGTCGAACTGTCCACTGAATTTAATATTAGATCCAAGGACTGGGGGGTTAACCTGCAGACAAACTATACGGGCACGCTGATGGGCAAAATGGTAAACAGTAACTTCAACTATCGGTATAGCGATCTACTCGGAGCCGAGAGCCATTCGTACTTCTTCAACGTATCACTGATGCCGAACCTGAATTATTCCAATCTATTCATGCTCAATGCCCATACATCAAAGGTAAATACACCGCAATACAGGGAAGACTACAGCGAACTTAATATCGAGAACCAGAATGCCGTCAACGTATTCGGCGTACCAGCCAACCTGAGTACCTCGCTAGGGACCTCGACGACCGATGACCTGCTGGCTACGCTATCTCTAAACTTTATCCTCGGCTCCAGGCAGGATTATTCGCTGAGCACCAACTTCACCTATACCGGGCAACGAGAATCGTCCTATGGTGAAGTCATCATGTCAAAGCAGCTGGCAGAGGAAAGTACACTGAGCCAGCTGACCTTATCTGCTGGCGGGGGGCAGGAATTCGTGCGGCTCGGCGCTGATGCGAATTTCGAGTTCGACGGTGCCGACGCCTACCTGGGCGGCTTCGTGTACCAGGATGCCCTGCAGGGGACCTACAACAGCAACCAATATGGCAGGATCAGCGGCAACATGTACTTCTCTGGAACCCAATATGCCTTCGACCGGAACGAGGCCAGCTCCGGGGTTATCGTCAATATGGATACCCTGCCAGGAAGCAACATCGATGTCCGGGCTGACGTCAGCGGAGGGAGATCCGTAAAGCTTGGAGAAAGCAACACTCTAGTAACCGTTCCGAGTTTCACAGAAAGCAGTATGTACATCAATTCGTCGAATGCCGTCATCGATGACTATAGCCACAACTATGTACTCTACAAAGGGAACTTTGCGTTCCTGGCCATAGATCCGAGACAGACGTTCGAGGCAGCCGGCTACATCAACTTTGGCGACATTGGTAACGACAGCATCACTCTGAAAAACCACGAGTCCAAGGTCACTATCAGAAACCACGAGTCCACCGTCGATATCCACGGTACCGACAACGAGGAATATTTCCAACTGACGGTCTCGCGCCAGTATCCGGTGCTCGAGCTACTCGACGACCAGGGCCGCTCGCTTTGCACCGTCGAACTAGACGATAGATTGAAGTCCAGCAACAACCAAGAGTTCGTGTATTTGGGCAAGGTAGGGTGCCAGAATGGGTAAGCAAGCTATGAATATATTGATCCGATCTTTAACAGCGGTATTCTGCCTAGCGGTATGGTCTGGGATGGTACACGGCGCACAATTCACCATTCCCGTTGGGCTGCTGCACTACGAGCCCGATACCATGGGTAACTTCCTGTTGCCACAGTCCGGAACCAGTATGCCGCTATGCGGGGAAAACAATGCCTTTGCCAGGAAGTACAGAGTATCCGGCAGTGTTCAGGGTTCTGCGAGTCACCAATATCGCGCCCAAGTGAATGAGCCAGCCTATGTCACCCTTTATGAAAGAAGTGGGAAAGGCACGGCTCAAATAAAAATCACCCCGCTGGGGACCCAAAAAACAGCATCAAAAACTTTTGGAGGGAGTGCCACCATCACGGGTAGTACATGTGCAAGTAGCACTAGTTCTTACAATTTTTATGGAGAAAAAAGTTACGGGACTGAAGGGGCTGTTAGTATTAAAGAGCATTTAAGTTATCATTATAAGATTTATTACACCCTAGCTTTCGAGCTCCTCAATCCAGAGTCTGTCACTCCAGGGATCTACTCTGCGCGAGGCGGATACCAGTTTAGCACCGAAGAAATTAAATTGACCTCTTACACTAATTCTGGCACAACAACCTCGCCCTACATTCCCAACCTTAGCCTAGTCATAGGCCACGTGTTCAATATTGATATGCCCCATACCTCGGTGTCCCTGTCGTCCTCCCACGAGGATGATGACTCTTTCACCGGCGAAGTGCGGTTCAGAGCCCAGAGCAACGAGCGGTACAGCATTACCATGCAATGCAGCAATTCGGCTGCGGCTACCCCAGAAGGGAATTGCTTATTCTCGAGTAGCGAAATGGTACTGGCTACCCAGGCGCGTTTCACAGAGCAGAACCAGAGCTACCCACTGCGGCACGGGATCCCTACTTATATCGAAGGTGCCGACTTCACCGGTAGCCCCTACGAATACCCGGGTTACATCGACTTTACCCTCAGCGGGGTCAAGGAGCACGGCGAGGCGGGAAATGTCTACTATGATGTCGTCAGACTGACTTTCGAAGCTGACTTCTAATGCCAAGCCAATTCACTTAAGCTGACAACAACCCCGGCCGGGGATCTGCCAATAACTTCTGGCTAGAAACTCGAGCCTAATCCCAGGACCGTAAATACCAACGAGTACTCCCATATTGCCAAGGACGGCTCCCAAAAACTACAACCTCCTCACTTCGACACCCAAACAACATCAGCTCCACTTATGGGGCAGCTGACACTGCAAGACGGCCTGAAAAAGAAAGAACCAACACAACAGCAGGCCTATTCACGGATAGTACCTCCCGTTAAATATGCCCAAATAATTATTGACACAAAGACTTTCCAATTCATAGAAAAAATAAAAGCCTTGCAGCTTTCAATAAATCGAGAAAAAGCATACACCAAAGAAATAAACACATAACAATATTTAATATAAAAAAACCATTATTGGGATCAGGAACCGCCAAAAAAAACGTTTTAATATACAAAAGCACACATAGAAAATAAAATAACAAAATAAAACATTCTCAAAAACACAGAGGAAAGCCCTATAGAAAATTTGATTCTATATAAAACAAGCAAAATAAAATGATTGTAATTTCATTTAAACCTAAATAAATGTAATGATATAATTTTCAATTTTGGAAAAAACATACCCGACAGATCATCAAAGGCCTATCGACGATGAGTCGGGGCATCCTCATATTGAGTAATGCTTATTACGCAACCAACCTCGATATAGCGGAGGAGGCCGATATGCTGAGCCGATATCTTGCAGTACTGGAAGCTTACTAACACCCCACGTTACTAGTATTGTCAGTAAGAAACCGGATTTCATGCAGCAAGTCGGCAATAACGTTCTATTTCCAGCTTAGCCCCCAAACCCACTTATTTTATGGGGGCTTTTTTTTAAATCAAAAACAATAAAAGCCAATTAGCCATGATTAATTTAAAGAAAATACTGGATATCCATTTAAAAAGTCGCCACACAATTAACTACTATCAGTGGGAGTTTTACAAAAATACCATACACGGAAGCTGTATTGTCTGCGAACTACCAATGGTGCCCCCATACTCTGTAGTCCGTCATAAAAAAGAACACACTTTTATTGTTGCAGGGATAAACGTTGACACGCTTGCCCCACGATTCTGGTTCGTTAAATATAAACCAGAAAAAGGAAGTATTTATAAGGTCAAAGGAACCATTGAGCTAGCCTCCTATGACAGGAAACACTCAATAAGACTAAACTCTTTAAACTGGTGCCATATTATAAGCTCCACTCTTCAAAATGGCCTATCTAACTATAGCCATGTAAAAGTTGGCCACAGCCGTTTTATTCTATTTAGTAACCGATACAAATCGCGCCTAACTGAATTACTTACACACTCAGGTCCGGAAGGCAAAGAGGCTGCCATTGATTACTTTTTTCACATCACAAGTACCGCCAACAGAACACAAGAGCAACATCGACTACTCATGGATACAGCCAGGAACCGCGACTGTATTGGCCAATAAAATATTTTTTTTGGGAGCAAGAGCCGTAAAAAAGGCAGTTAGAAAAATATGGCGGTTCCTTTGATAATAGGATAGCGCCCATCAGGTACTGGTAAGGCATGATGGCACCGCCAAGCAACATAGCGACCTCTATCCCAGCGTCTTTGATAACTCTGAGTACAGCAATACTCGTTATTAGCACCAACACTAATGTACCTAAATTCTTTTGTTATTGTTAATGCTTTTGCCCCAATAAAGCTTGGGGCTTTTTTATTCAAGCTATTGAACCCCGCCCGACAGTGGCAACTGTCAACGTCTTGCGTAATACCGGCCAATACTCAATAAAACAGCGATAAGAGGTTGAGCAGTTATCTGAAATTCCTCGTTCGAACAGCATGCCACTGAGACTGGCCTCGCTAATGAGGGGAGCCATAACCTCGAAGGTACCAAGGGATAACTTCAGGGGCAAAATGCTTCCTTTGAAATAGGGGTTCCTCATTGAAATTGCACATTGGTTGGCAAAAACGCTGATTTAGAATTTAGACGTCTGTTCTTGCAACAGCCCCCCGAATTTCGGGGATAACTGGCTAAATCGGCAGCTTATATAATTTTTATTAAAAAAAATTAAGTTAACTTTCTGTTTTTTTGTATTCCGAATATAATGCCGACCAATCACTGATTGGAGTGTACTAAGCAATGCAAAAATCAAAATATAACTAGCGCCAAATAGCTAGTCACTAAAATCCTATAAATTTAAAGCGATAACAATATGAATAAGTGCAGCGCTCTATTTATATAGGAATAGGATTATTTCTACTCATGAAGAAGCAAGTTGGTCTATTCATTTTATTGCCATTAATTTTTCCTGCTTATGTGCTGGCAAATACCAGCATCGAGGACGATGTTCTGGATGAGTTCTCGACGGTCGTCGCCGGTATCAATGACATTGAGGTCAAGCTCAATACCATCCAGCAGGAAGTGGTTGCGTATAATGAAACCCAAGCGGTAAACTTACAGCAGCTCGAGTCGCTCGAGTCGTCCTTGGTGCTGAATGAAGCACAGTTGAAGCAGCACAAGGATCTATTTGTCCAGGTCATCACATCCGTTGAAAATCCTCTGGAAACAAAGGAATACCAAGCCCTATCGGAATTGGCTCTGCGCTCAGAGTCGTTGAAGCAGCAGATCACCGAGCTAAAGCAGCTTACCACCGACGAGAGCAAGAAGCGTGAATTGCTGGCGCTTGAGAAGGCAACGAAGTATGACTTGAGCGCCAGTATCAATGCCTTCAAAGATAAGCACTCAACTTTTTTATATAACTACAGCAAGCAAGCCAAACGCGCTGTCATCAATAGCGTGTATTCATGCAATACTCGTAGCGCCCTGAGCGACTGCGTGAATAGCGATGGCTTCAAGCAGGATATTGCCAAGCAGATCCTCAATAGAGAGTTCGTCTCGGACTATTACCACTTTGGCGGTGTCGAGCTCAAGGACTTGTCCTATACGTTAAGCAATGCAAGCCAAAACCTGCAAGGGGAACTGGTTTATACGGCTAAGGTAGAATACAAGTTTCTCGTCAACCCGGGTTTGTTGCGGGCCACCAAGGATATGCTCGGCATTGACTTTGAGGAATATCAGGTTAGTCTGAAAAGCAACTGCAATGCCACCTATGAAGTCAACCGCTCCAGGGTGGGCTCTGGGACTAACTTAGCCATAAACCTCTCGAGGGGCAGCAACACAATCATTGCCAGTTGCGATGGCGAAAGGCAGTCGGTGGTAAGGGAAATAGAGCAAGATCAAGCGCTGTATTTTAACTTTGCCATGACCAAGCCGGAAAAGGCGGCCTCCCCCGACATCAAGCCGCAAAAGAAAGTGCCGCCTATCAAGCGTGAGAAGAAGCTGTACCAACCCCATATTATCGGTACCGACAGTAATGCCAAGTTGGTGTTTGCCCTGCCAGCCGCCGCTGACACACAGACGCTGGCCAACCTATCCTACAGCAATGCTCAGCAGGCATGTATTACTATCAAGGGAACGCTGCCGGAAGAAAAGTTGCTGTTTGATAACCTGGATTACATCACCCAGGATGAGATTGCCAACAAACCTTTCTGGCTCGCCGGGGGCGATCACTTCAGGCTATCAGACAATGACTTCATTGTTTCTGGCTCGAAATCGGACGCGCACAACAATGTCATTTGCACTATTGCGCTTTAACCGTGGCGACAGGCGATCATGACGTTAACCGAAACCTGTTCTACGGCACTCTTACTGATGGCATTTCTGCTTCCCGAAACTGCCGCAGCTGGGATAGAGCAGGATATAGTCAATGCGCTCTCCCCCGACGTGGCAAGCATCCATGCGCTTGATCACCAGCGCCAAACCATTGCCGACAATATCACCGAAAACCGGGAAAAAACAGCGGTACTGGGCGAGAAAGTCAGGTTACTTGAATCTAAATTGGCACTAAACAAAGAACAGCTCAACAAGGCCAGGGATGAATTCGTCAGGTTGATTGCCGTTGACCCGGATCCCAGCGGTACGCCCGAATACAAAGTGCTGACGGACCTTGCCAAGGAAACGTCGTTACTTGAGAAGCAAATCGCAGCCCTCAAGGCGACAGTGGATGACGACATCGTGTCGAAGGAACTACTTAAACTTAAAAAATCAACCAGCTATGAATTGGGCCGCCAGATTGACGCGTTCAGGCGTGACTATTCCAACTACATTTACGATTACAGCAACAAGCGCAAAACCAGAATGATCCGCGGCAACTACCCATGCAGTGCCAAGCGATCACTGACAGACTGCACCCATACCAACACATTCAAGGAGTCGTTGGTTGCCCGCGCCCTAAAAAAAGAATTTAGCTCTGGCCAGTTCAGTTACCAAGGTGTTGATCTTGAGATTGAATCTTACCAATTGGTTGATGCTCGCCAGGATCTGAATGGCACTCTCAGCTATACCGCCGAGCTGACATACCACCTTGTACTGTCGCCCCTCTTGTTGAAGGTAACAAAAGATATCCTGGGGATCGATTTTGACCAATACCAATTAAGCCTTACCAGCAACTGCCCGACGCTGTTTGAGGTGAACCAGCGCGTAATCGGGGAGCTTAACCAACGCGCAATCGATGAGGGGGAGAGCCTGCAGTTCAAGGCCGAAAGGGGCAAAAATACCATTGTGGCTATATGTGGTGTACTCAAGCAGACGGTAGTCAGGGAGGTGGAAAAAGATCAGGCGCTGCACTTTCACTTTGATATCCCGGCACCGCCTCCCCAAGCAGAAAAGGAACAAGCACCGGCCAACACCTTTGCCAATACTGAAAACAAACCGACAAGCCAGCCGGTGGGGGATGCCATCAACAAGGTCATATCAGTTTCGTCGGTGATCCCTTCCCCGACTTTTAGCATTACGCCGATTTATGGTGCCTGGCCGGCAGAGGTTGAGATACCTTTTGATGATAATACCCAGTCATTTTCAGACTGGACAATCAACTTGGCAGCCAACGTATCTGTCGGGTTATCTGCCCATCTGGCCACCCCACTCGTATTGAGAAGTCAGGCCGGCGTAACGCCACTGGAGGTCAAGATCAACAAACAACCGCTATCAACGGAGCCTGTACTTATCATCGACCATACCCATGGTAAGCATTTAGCCAAAACCCACTATATCAACCTCACGATCGGCAGTAGTGATACGGCATTCATGGGGTTATATTTCGGAGTTGTAAGTTTGGTGCTTGAAGATAATTTTTGACTTAGCCCAAAAATAAATGTGATTCCCGGTTACGGGCGGATAATCCGAAAACGAGCGAGATGAAGCAATCTTGATCTAAATTTTTCCCGAACACTTCGCGGATCCACGTTTTAGGGTTTCTTGATTACCTGGGGTGTGAACCCCAACACTAGCCTTAAAAAATTAGATTTTAAGGCTAGATTTTTAGCCTTTCACTCATTTTATTACAAACGTATATCGAGCGATATCACACTACTCAGCTGTTTGTCATAAATTATTGAGTATGTTTTTCCTGATCTTGTGAATAGGATAATTTCAGCATTTGATGACATTAACTGACCAGAGCTGTCTGTGAATGGAAAGTTATCATCAAGCTCCCAGTAACCATCTGATTCCCATTCGAAAGATCCACTGTAAGTGTTTGAATTATCAGATGTAAAAGTAAACGTGTTACCGATGATATTCCAATCAGGAGAAATATTTCCCAAAGCTTCTGATGAGGTTTTATTCAACTCTGCTCCTAATTGGTCACTACTGGCTTTTGTACCACTAAAGTTGACGCTGTAATGACCCGTTTGTAGAGTCCAGCTACCAGCCGTCCCCTCTTTATATTGATCGTAATCAATAGAGTTTGTGCTTTCTGTAAAAGATAAAGGCACAAAGGTGCTATTCGATTTGAAATCAATTAAGAGTAGATCACCTTGCTCATCATTAGCAATGATTGCTGAATCTACACCCATTTCCGATTCATTCAAATACAAACCTTCAAATTGATCGGGTAACTCTACATGATTATTATCATCATCACTTGAGCACCCAAGTAATGCAATTGAAGCTAAAGCAGCGAAAGTTATTATTTTCATTTACATTTCATCCTAAGTGTTATTTTTTGACTTAATTGTAATTACCTTTATTTGAATTCAACCAAGGATAAGGCTCTGTCGAAAGATTTGGTTTCTCGCGCAAATGATAATTCATTAATAAAATAGTGAAAGCATTTTTTGCATACAATATTCACATAGTTTATGTGGACTTATATTTATATTTTATAACGGTGACATTATTTAATAAAAAATAAGTTACATATTATTTGGTTTTATGGCTGACCTAACCACATTCAATTTTATTTCAAGCTAAATAAGTACAATTTTAATATGAGCATCACATCGAAATAGTAAAAAGTAAGAACTGCTTTATGAATGTAGAGATGAGTCTTGGTGTTTCTTGTTTACAAAAAGCAAATCAACAATAACTCATAGTTTATAAAAGATGTTGAACAATTCAGACAGTAGCCCCCACGGCCAACATACTGAACCTGAAACCATTGATGCAGTAATGGTTTTTTCAGTAGGTGCTTGGAATCTCAGCATCCAAGCCTAAGAAATCTCTCAACAACAAGCAATGTTGGTGCAAGCGTTTGAGAAGATGGGTTCGAACGCAACAGCGAACAAGTGCCAAGACGAAGAAATAAAACAGCTTGAGAGCAAGTAATTGATGAGGCCCACTTGATAGTGGGATTTTTTAGGATTGATGGAAATGAAAGTAGAACTAGACGTTGAAGCCGTTGAGCGGCTAAATTCTGTCTTTGTCTATGGCTAATCTCTCTTGCATCCGCAGGAATCCAAAAAAGTTACTCTCGCTAATAAATGGATTGCCATTTACACCTAGCTTTTCCCTATTCTCAAACAGGTAGTTTTTATGCGGGTGGTTTGAAAGGTTAACGCTAACCTTCGGCTCTTTATTGGCTATGGTTCTAATCTTCGCCATGCTATTAAGGAACGTATCTATCATCTCTGGGTCGTTCCTCAGTACGCTATGACCGCCAACAATGAACGCTCTATGAGGATTCCCATTGTCGTAAACAGTGAAGTCTAACGAGTAATCACCTTTAGTATGACCAGGAGTCATATAAAACTTAAACTCTCGACCACCAAAGTTCATAGTCGTGTCTCGATGTATTGTTATATCCAGAGTGGGCGGCTTGAATTGGTTTTCCTTCTTGACACTGGTTGACTGTTCGATTGATAAATCATGTGCGCTCTTGGTCATTATGACCTTCGCATCGTGCATATCCTGTATGAGACTAGCACCACCTACATGATCTGAATGTCCGTGAGTAACTAGAACGTGAGTTACTTTCTCATCCTCTAATCCCAATTTCTCAAGGTTGATTGGTATCCACTCAGAGTATGGGTAATCAAGTGTATCTATAATGACAAGGCCATCGCTTGTCTTTACAGCGTAGGACGATACCCACTTGTCTCCCACATAATAAACGCCATCAAACATCTTAAATGGCTCGATATAGCCATTTTTCTTTGTCATTGCTGGGACTTCAGCGTTAGCTATAGAAAGGCTAGATAGAGTGATGATGCCAGCAAGAGTAACTAGCCATGCTTTTGTGCTTACTTTCATTTGTCGTCATTCCTGTTGCTGTTCAAAACTTCGAGCATATCAGTTTAATATCAGTGGCTTACAGCACTTATATCGTGCACCACGTGAAATCTGAGTAAGTTCGAGGGGTGTTAGTCGTGGGATTTGAAGAGAGGAACGTCTTGTTCTAGTTGCTCCCAGCTTACAGCGATAGTTGGATCATTTTCTCGCTCTTTGACGATGGCTGCTAGCTCCATATCCACGGCAAGCGGGTAGGGTTAAGCTCTGCCAGCATCTATCTCTGCTTTGGCAATAAAAGCCTGTTCTATGAGCTCACGGCTTAGGTCGGGGTTGTCTGCCATGGCCTGGTGTACTTCAGGCTCCCACTCTTCTGAGCCTTCAGCACCTACATGCTTAAACTCTTCATCCATTTGAGTTGCTTCTTGTTGTGCTTGTTCTGGGTCAACATTGTCGAACCAGTTCTTTCTAGGTGTAGTCATTTATCTATCCTTTGAAGGCGATAGTCTTATAGAGCTCAAAGGCCTCTTCGGGTTCCACTTGGTTGAGTACCGGCTTCTTGATCACCTTTCCGGTTAGGCCGCAAACAATACCAACGTTAGGGTAGTTCGCAAGCTTATCTTCTGCCACATCATGTAAGTCAGGTGGTACGGAGAAAACAAAGTAGTCGCAATATGGCAGGTACGATAATAACGACTTCATTTAGGAGCGAAGGCGCAATAAAAAAGGTTCATCTCGCATCTCCGGGGAAGACAGACCGAATTTTCAGGAAGAAGTATCCAGTGTCGCGTTAGCCATAGGCCATTCGCTTCATGACTTTTATTCTGTTGTTCATGCCTTCCAGCCGACAGGTATGAAGCGGATGAACCGCAGAAGAAGTAATACCTGGCAGATACTTTTTCAGCTTCTGAGCAAACTGGATGAGCGGTTGAATACCGCTCTCTTTTGCCTGTGTCCACCATTCTTCCCAGAGTTTGGCCGAGTCACTTTCGCTGCAGCAATACCATAACTCCTTAAGTTGCTCTTTCATCAAGTAAACGACCATCAAGTCTTTATTGGCAGAGAGTAATTCCTCCAGGTATCCGGACTGTTTCTCGTTCAGGTTAGCTCTGTTTTTTAGCAGAACCCATCGGCCTCGCTTTACTCGACGACGAGCGGGCTTGTCATCCTTCAACTTATTTGCACAGTCTACGCGAACACGGTCAATCACCTCACGACCATACTTAGCGACGACATGGAACAAGTCATAGACGACTACCGCATTGGGGCAATGCTCTTGCACCTCCAAGTCAAAGGCTGTATTCATGTCCATGGCGACCGCTTCAATCTGCTGACAGTGTTTTCCGAGCATCTCGAAAAATGGCCGAATAGCCTCTCGGCTTCTTCCTTCATTAATCCAGAGCACTTGGTGGGTATCTGCGTCAGCAATCACCGTGGCATAGCGGTGCCCTTTGAACAGTGCAAATTCATCCATTACCAGGCGTTTAACCCGTCCCCAATCAGGCTCTTTGACTTCCCTAGCTAGACGCCTTTTGTCGATGTTTTTAACCGTCGTCCAATGAAGCTTTAGCAACTCAGAGATGTGCTTGATAGGAAGTTGGGGCAAGAGGCTCTCTACGAATGATATCAGCCGCTTAGTCTGTCTAGAGTAAGGGGATAACCAACTGATGCTCTCAGTAAGCACACCACATTGAAGACAGCAAAGTCGTCTTACCGGTACTTTTAAAATAACGGCATACTCCATGATATTTCTGTCTGAGACTGTCCGTATGGATGTGTCATGAACTTCAGAACTCGTGGCACCACAAGGGCACGTAGGGTGAGTCGTGGGAGAAAGGTGAATCGTGAGGGAGTCTGGGTGTTGATCAACTTTAATCGGGGTAAATCCTTCCCAAAGAGGGAAAGGTAATGTAGTGTTTGGCATGTAAAAACGGTTGGTTGTTAGAGTGTTGTTTGGCGATTACACAATAACGTATCCAACCGTTTTTCGTATCTGCTCCCCGGTAATCCGAGAAGAACCATAAAAAAAGAACCCAAGGATAGTCCTTGGGTTCTTACTTAGGTTGGCCGACGAACGGCGCCCGTCAAATTAGCGCTGTAGGATTTCGAGAATGTAGACAAGTACTGTTAACAGTACTGCTAACAGTTTTAGAGCACCTAAAACCATGATCGCCTCCTTTGTTGGGGAGGCTTAACCCTACGTTGTAGGCATGGGGTTAAGGCCTGAGCTCTGGCCATAGCTTCCGCTGCTTCGTGTTCGTTCGTTGACTGTTCTGCGAGCATGAAGCACTTATGGATCCGCTCTAGGTATTTATTATTCTTTTTGTATTTAACGGCCACCGTAAAGTGGCCAGTACCTATTGTTATCCTTCTTTCTGAAGTAGCTACTCTTCCAGCACCAGAACACGCAGTTCAAGGTCGCAGATCTTCTCCATCGCTTCATCGTCGGATTCGATAAAGGCAGTGGCAAAAATTAGCACTCCAAGGATAAATACAAACATTGGCATCAGCAAACATCCTCACACCAATATTGGCAGTTCATTCTCATCAAGGCCTTCAGGGCATGCGCCTGCACGCAGTAGTTTGGCCTCGTGCTTGGCTTTCAGTAACTCAATCTCCGCCTTATGAGCTTGGATAAGCTGCTTAATCTGGTTCTCATTCGACATATCTTCGCGGAAGTCATCAATAACGAGAATGGCGATAAACAGTATCAGTGCTGCTACTTTTAGAACATCAACCACTGTTGCGCTCCTCCCAGTAAGCGACTTTCGCTCTTTCAAGTCTCAGGTCAATATTAAGGTCGGCAATCTCTCTTTGGTGCTTTCTTTCTAGCTGATTAATCTCGAAATCACATAGCCATCGCTGATGCTCTAGTTCATCTCCCTGCTCACTCATCGACTTACCTATGGCTATGCCAATGGCGAACGAGCACATGATTACCAGTGGTGCTAATACTAACAGCAAGGCTTTAGCTGGCGTCATGCTGCCACCCCACTTGTTATTCTCTTATGCTCTTCCCGAACCCAATCAATAACAGCGCCGTCTAGTTTTGCCCACTCCTGACTAACTGCGCCATTGGCTTGAACCAAGCCAATAATCTCACACATACCATGTGCAGATTTCTCAACCATCCTAGCGTCGAGGCCACGAGAGAACTCAAGTTTTTCAACAACATTGAAAGAAAATGGCGTGTCACTTTTTAAAGCTGTATGTCTAATCCTGAAGTTGCCAGTTATACCAATCTTCATCTTGTCGCCATCTTGAGAGTCAACAAGGATGTATATAGTCGCAGGCTTATCATCCTGAAACCCATGAACCTTTGTCTCCATATGCGAGCATATTTCGTGCATGATCCCGTGAAAATATGCAGAGTTAAATGCCTTACTGTCATTTTGTGCGAAGTCATTACGATTTGAGTATTTAAGAGCGATTGCATGTAGTGAGTCAAAATCCCAGCTCGCAACATCTTCCATATGAGAGCAAATATCCTCATAGATACCATACTTTTCTGCAGCCCATACAGCACCAGGATGGGCCTCTCTGAACTCGCCTCGTTTTTTGAACTTGCTTGCAGCAGAACGTATTTCTTCTTCTGTCCATTTTCTAGGGCCTTTGGGATTGAAATTCATATGTTTGCAGCATGCTTCAAGCCAGAGTTTTTTCTTGGCGACGTGGTAGAAAGATGAGTCTTCACTCTTTCGCCATTCTTCTCTTGATGAGAACTTAATCGCAGACTCCTTACACTCCTCCAACGTCCTTGTTCTTGTTTGTCTTTCACTATGGGTGAAGCAATCATCAATCCAGCCTCGTCGGTGGGCGAAGTTGTATGTACGTGGACAGCCCTTTTGCCAATCAACAATCCTAGGGAACTTACTAGCCACGTCCTTGCACTCTTCAAAGGTCCAAGTTCGGTTAACTAGCTTCATGTGCTGACAGCATTCATCAAGCCACCCCCTTTGATGGGCAAATTTGTATGTACTAGTATCCAACTTCTGCCAGTCAACTCGGCGTGAGAACTTCTTTGCAGCCGACTTGCATTCATCAAGTGTCCAAGTGTTATAAAGCCTAACCATATGGCTAGTACATTCTTCAAGCCACCCATGTCGCCATGCAGCTTTGTAGGCAGTAGGCCATTCTTTTCGCCATTCTTTAATAGTTGAATATTGAGCTGAGGTTTCTTTGCATGCCTCAAGGTTCCACCGTCTTGCCATCCTTCCCGTTCCGTATTTTTCCCCTGAAATCACGATGTCTTAGATAATTATGCTCTTTATCTTGCGTCTTCTAGTCACTGTTCTACCCCGCAAAACTGAAAATCAAAAAACCAATAAACAAGATCCAGCCAATAACTATCGACGGGGTTATCTCACCCTTAACCAAAGCCTTGGCCCTAGCCACTGACTCCATTTCATCCATCTCTCGGTTGAAAGAATCTTCCTTTGCTTTCTTTTCCATCGCCCCCCCCCCCAAAACAGCCCACCAACCGGTGGGCTAATCGTTATTAAATTGCTATGCCAATAGCGAATACAGTCACAACAGTGACGATAAAGGCGACTGATAGGTAATCACCTGCATTCAGCTCTTCAAGTGACTTGGCTATTTTGTTGTCACTTGCCATCTCGTTGTACTCGCACTCGACCAAGTTTCTCTTATAGGTAATGGCATCTTTTGGGGCTGACTCACTACCGGACCGCATCGACTCTGGCTTGGCCCTAATCTTCCGAACTTCGCAGTCTAATCGCTCGTACTCACGGCGGTAACTCCGCAAGACCTCAAAGGCCTCAATGAACTTCATGCCGAAAGTTCCTCTTCGAGTTCTTTGTAATTGAGGCCAAACACTCTGCATAACTGCTTTCTACTGTCTCGGCAATCACGAATAAAAGCCCTGACTGCTGGCTTAAGTTCCTGCGGGATAGGCTGTGTAAACCGTCTGGCTCGCATCAACCTATCCCTTAATTGCCATTCTTTTGCTGAAAGGTCTTCCATGGCTATCGGGTTACTTACAAGCCTCTAACACATCCTTAAGTGCCTGCGTCTTGCCTGACTCTTTAATTTCAAAATCGGCGTAAGACGTATCACCGTCAACACGGTACTTAAGCAGGTTTCCAGCAAGTACATGGTTGGCCAGTGCAGTCGCATCTTTACCGACGATAAAACCAGAACGGTAAGAATTGCTGTATAGCTTCGAGCGCATGGTCACTGGCTTGCCACCTAAGATGGCTTTTACAACCACTGGGCTAGATGGTGTTGCGATTGCATCCTCAACACGCCAGACAAACATGAAGTCTTTTTGGTTTCCTTTAATGCGGCATTCAAAGTTAACGTTGGTACGCATCTTTAATTTGCCAGCGCTGTAATAAGCAGGGTTTGCTGTAATGGCCTTGTACCCTTCAAACTCATCACCGTATTCACCGGACTGCCATGGCGCACTGGTATCGACTGTTTCGGCCCACTTAACTAGACGCTGAATTTCTGGATCGCTTAGCCATTCAACCTTTCGCTCCCAAGTGGCACGGTCTGCTGCATATTTAGGGTTGGTAGCCATTCGACGGTATGTTTCGATGCTCCCAAGGTCATCTTTGATATAAACCGCTTTCAGTTCTTCCACTGTCTCGTAGGCCACTAATGGCAGCGTCATTTCTGCAAGGACTTGGTAGCATGACTCCATATCACCGCCTTTGTTGTACTTGTCATTAAAGTACCTGTGGTCACGAGTTTGATGCTCGTAGTGGCCATCAGTAGCACACCAGTTACCGAAACTAATCGTGCCAACGTTATTACCAAGCAAGGCGCTTTCTACGGAGCTTTGCGCATGAAGGGTAGACATAGTTGACTGGCAGCCAGAAAGTGCAGCCACTGCTAGTGATGCGACAATTACTTTTTTCATGGGAGAATCCTTGTTACTGGTATGCTTTGATTACTTCAGATAGGTTCGTGCGAACGCCTTCACGCTGACAGCCGTTATGAACACGAGTCATCATCCACTGGACGCTGCTTTTCAAGTTGGCGTCAGTGGGCGCATCCATAAATTCTTTCTGGTACTTGGCACGATCTGCCATGCCCATATCACGTAATCCTGCCTGGTATGAGCTGTAAGCAGGCTCAAGGCCAGACTTTACGGCTCCCATGTAATCGCCACATGTTTCATCAGCAAGGGCTGCTGTTGGTAGTGCTAGCAATGCTGCAACTAGAGCTAGTTTTTTCATTTAACGTTTACCTGTTTCTATTTTTATTCGCCGGCAAAGTGCAGGCGTGTTTATTCACTGGGCGCTAGGTTCCCAGTTAGGTCTTGTTTTATTTGTGTTCCCACTGCCAATGAGAAGAAATTAACGAAACCGTGGTGGCAGCGGGGTGCAGCTTATGGTGCTGCACCGAATTTAGCTTTTATTCTTCGCTGCAGAATTGCTTGTACGCAGCCTTAAGCTCAATTTGCTTTCTAATCGTCTCTTTGTAAGAGTTGATTAGGATTTGGTATTCAAACTCACCGTTGACAGGCCCTTCTTGGACCCATGATTGTTGACGGTCAATTTTGTACTTGAGGCTGAAAAGCTTCGCTTCAGCTTCCTGGCAATCTGTCTCCATCGAGATGGCCATTACGTTTGTAGATAGAAGCAAGGCCGCTGCAATGATTAGTTTTCGCATGACCATGCCTAGAAAATCGTGTTGTCCAAGAACCGCAAGGTTCCCCAGTTGGTGAACTTGTGGCGGTACCGGCTTAGTCGCTTTAGGTTCCGCTTATCAGGATCTCCGGACACCCATTTAATTGACTTAGCCTTGATTAGCATGTTGTTGGTGATGTTCCGGTAGTCGTACTCAACGCCATCCAACTCAAAGTACATTGTGTTTGACCGGCCACCGGTACGCTTCTGGCCAATACTTCCGAATAGCGCTCTGAAAAATCCCATCAGTGCCTCTTATCTTTACTAACTGCCATCGTTCAGGCGTGTTTGTTCTCTGGGGTATACCCAGTAATTAAGCATTTATTCGTTAAAGTGGTGCGGCGTTACCGCACCTGGTTATGCGAAGATATCTAGCAGCACATCCCAGTTACCGGCAAGCAACCAAACAGTGAACCACACAGCTAACCCTATCTTCATGCAAAGTAGGATTATCTCTAGCTTTACTTTTAGATCTTCAAGCACTGAAGTAGTCCCCAAGATAAGCAATTAAACCAAGGGCAATGGGAGTACCCAACAATAACCACCAACCGGTTCTGTCTTTGGGCACCGTATATGGCTTGGTTTTTTGTTGGGCAGTGACAAAGGCTGCCGCTTGTGGCTGGTACTTAATCTCACCGCCGTTTCTGGCCATGTGTTCCATGACACCCAAAGTCATACGGGCGTCAGCCAGCGCACGGTGCGCACCTTCACTAGGAATACCACACTGCATGGCCGCTTTAGTCAGCTTCTGCCAGCGATAATTACCATGGCGCTCATTCCACTCACCGTAGAAAGAGGCGTAATCTTCCATCACACAGTGGCCAGCAACCTCAACCAGTGACATAGCCGTTTCAGCATCCTTATTGACTCGTAAAAACTCATCTTCAGGCATGGCCATCAACACCGCCTCTGCTGATTGGTCCATCACTCGGGTATCGTAATCAGCGTTATAGATAGCCAGCGTTTCTACCTTATCCTTACAGAACTCATTGGCGAACGTGAACAGCACATCAATAAAGTGCGGGGTATCCTTCACCATCTCGTTGGTGATACCGTGAATCGCTGTAGCTTCAGCAGGGATTGGCTTGATTGGCTTAACCAACGTATCCATAATCACCTTGCCAGTACCATCAATCACAGAAAGCTCTACCACCTCAGCATCATTCCCCAAGCCAGTTGTCTCGGTATCCAAGATCCAAAGGTTTGAGCGGTCACTAAGAAGCTCTTTCATGTACCGGCTAACTGTTACCTTGTTGCTGCTACCCACATTTACCTCTACTACATGTTCTTTAGTTTTTCCGTTTCCTCTGCTGTCATCGAAAGGTCGATAGACAAACCTGCTTTAGCACATAGCAACCGCCATGCCGCATAAGGAATCGGGCTTTCATTTTCTTTACTGCTCGTCCACTTGTTGAAGGAAAAGTTAGAGCTCAGGCCTAGCATCTTAGTAAGATTGGACAAACTTAATTTATAGTTATCTCTCAAGAGGTTAATGATATGGAAAACATCATCACCAGATGGAGACTTTCTATTCTTATCCTCTATAGGCAAGAATATAGATTTGTTTTTAAAAGACTGACGAACGTACATCAAATTAATATGGCGAGCAGCATTCTTATTTAACTTGCTAATATTTAGGTTGTTATCTGAAACTTTTTCAGGATTATCAGCCATCTCTTCCCGAGATAGAACCTCAGCAATAGGAATATCAATATATTCTTTAGTCATATTTTATTGTGGGACGAACCCCGCCCTCAAAATATAAATTTATTTATTATATCGATGCTTATCGCTAGCACCTCACCGGAGCCAGTTGCATGCTCAGCCATCAGGCCCTGGGCATAATCCTCAGAAAGCAAAGAAAAAATGTACTCAGGCTGGATAACCCCCCCTGACTACAGCACCCACAAGATCGCAATTAAAGCCTTATTATTAAAAGCTTAGCGCCACCCAACAATGTGTCGGCTGCCAGTCCTTCGTATGTAGAAATGTACGTCTTCGAGGCCTACGGCTAATCGCGAAAATGATGATATTGCAATAAGCATGTTTGATTCTCCGAACCTAATGCAGGCGCCCAACTGCCCCGCTCTTCAAGCGTTCGTGTGCTAATAATAATTCGTTCAGTGAATAATGAAAGTATTTTTTACATTTAATATTTATATGTATTATCGATAAGCATATTTGATATTTATATAAAATATAATGTCATTTACGAATCAAAAGGTTCTATATGGCTTATTTCTCACTACCTGAAAAATATTTCATTTTTACTTCAGATAAGTTTCAATGATAGAAAAAATTGCATACAGGATCCTTCCCGAACTAGTAAACAAGTACTATAAATTATAATTAATATTAAAGGTGTAGATATGAGTATATGTATTTGTTAATTTAAAGAAATATAATCAACAATAATTCATGACTTATAAACGAGGTTGGTTACTGCAGATAGTAGCCCCCACGACAAGCCCACCTTTGCCCCCTGAATTTTGAAATTGATAAGCCTTCCGCTGGCAACGGACCGTTGGCAGGCACCGACCCGCCACAAAAGAAAACGGGGCAAAACCGGGTGGGCGGGGGATGTGGGGGCCACCGAGGGGCTTGCGCCAGGTGGATTGGCCGGCACGGCCAACATGCCGAACCAACAGCAACTGAAGCTGTAATGTTGTAACGCCGAGGCTAACCGCACGGCAGCACGCCTTCTGTGCTGCGGTGCGCAGGCCTGCCCGGCCGGTGGTGCAGCCACGGGACGATAAACAACTCGCCGGCTTGCCCGGCGGCCTTACAGCCTGCTTTCCAAGGCTGCGCGCCAATTTACACATAATGTTTTTATGCCTGAATTTGCCCAGCCGCCGCCAGCTTGCCTGGCGCTAGCGGCGTAACAACTTCGCATAAATTCCATTATGTTACAGTTGGCGCCATCCCCCCATGCGTGGGGGATGGGGGTTGGTAGCAAAGCTCTTGAGGGCCCTGCGATGGAGGCGGACGGAGGGGCGTTTTGTAGGCCATGACGTTTGCCGGGTGGGCAATTGACGCGCAGCGTTGATGCGCCCTGCCTACGCGGCGCTTTTACGTGATGGCCTGCAAAACAAACCGGAGGGAGCCGAAATGCGGTCGCAGGGCGGCGTTATCCATATGATGAATGTAGTAAAAAAATTAAAAACGTGACAAACCTCACACCAATAAACACAAAACCCAATAAAATCAAAAGCTTAATCGCAAAAACAAAATAATAAAAAGTTTAATTTGTGGCACAATAACTATTGATTTATTTGTTTTGTGGTAATATAATGGCACACGTGTAACTACACCCTAAAAATATCTTTGACAAAAAAATCCTAATGTTTAATCATGTTCCCCAGCGCTGGCCAGCACTACATGAACTTTTTTAAACAAATAGGGATTTACCATGTTAAAACTATTTCTGCCGTCCTCTCTTCTTATTCTTTCTGCTTTTGCCAATGCCAGCGATACACACATCGGCTCAGTAACCTTGGCTCAACCGTTCCCTCTCCAATCCGCCGACTTGATTGATGGGCATGTCGACTTCGGTAATACGTTCTCATCTGTGGAGCAGCTTTGTGTAAAGCCTTCATATGAAAGTAGCCACACGTGGATGACGACGCTGAATGTCTATGACAACAGCAACAATTCAGTCTTCAACTCTTTCTATAACAACAATGTAGAGTATTGCCGTGCTGTCCAGACAGACGAGCTTCGTGAAGCACTCATGACAGGAAAGTTCAACATTGACGTTAAACCCCAGACCTGGGGCTTGCAGAGCCTAACTGTAACTATCGTAGGTACAGCCAATACCGTTGCAGGAGAAACCGTGACGCTGGATGCCTCAGAACATACAATGAGCGGTTATGGTGGTAGCTACCTGTCTCATTTTGTTGAACCAGGAACCACATACTCAATTGAGGTAACAGAAAATAACTCGGCCCACAATGATCGCGGGGACAGGTTTGCAAATGTAGGCGTGGCGTACATCGATAAAAACGGCGAAAAGAAAATTTCCATCGCCAACGACAACGTTTCATATATCACTTCAACAGGAGAACTACAGTTCTTCCTTATCGATGACGCACAAAACAACAGCGGAAAAATCGAAATTAATATCCAGCGAGTAAATATTGATTAAGATTACCGACTGACCTGTGTAACGGAGGCAGCCAAACGGCTGCCTTTCTTGTTCTGGTACCTCACAGGAACAGCTGCAGCCTTCGAACCACTATTCGTTAGGAAGATTATTTTTTTCAATGCTTTACGATGAATAGGCCAGAATACAGCACAGTACGGTATTCTCACTTAACCGAAACAACAACGAGCATAAAATGTATTACAAGTGTAATACACAACTCAGCGTAAACATCTGCTATTAAAGAGCCATATCAAAGTAGTCCGCAACACAAACAAAGAAAAGTACAACAAGCTGTGAGCCCTCCTCCAATAGTACCTACAGCTACTTTCAGTCCTGACACCACCGCATTACATATTGCTCTAAACCACCAAAAAACAGGTTAGAAATGATACGTAAAATCTCTCTCGTTATAGGGATACTATCCTTGCCCGTTATGGCCAGCTTCGAAGAAGCTCCTGCAACCTGGACAGGTTTGACAGCAGGCAAGTTGTTAGACATTAGCAAACAAGGTGATCAAGGGTTCCAATATTCAATGCTATACATCATGGGTCTGGCCGACGGACTAGAGAGCCAATACATTACGAACTGGCAACGAGCCTGCCGTTCTGAGAAAGAAGCAACCAACCAAGAAATCGCAGCCAGAGTACTTACACGTATGGAAACATTAAATGCACCCAACAAAACGGCTGGGAATGTCGCGGTGAACGCCTACCTCAATGAATATTGTGATAATGAGATCATTGATGCTGACAGTAGACTCTACGACTCGCAATGATGTATTACATATGTAATACATAAAAGCAATCAAAACAATGATTTTTAAGCAATAAGATATAAATCAAACTACTTTACTTATCCTTTTGATATGCTAGCTCTCTTCTGCAATTTATCGTACAAGGAAGAGCACCATGACCACTGCGATCTTTATTGAGGATGCAGTACTACCTCAACTATTTACGTCAGCCATCGAAGCGTATGAAATCGAACACAAGGCAACGCACCGCTCGCGGGCCAAGGACAGAATAGAAACGTTCGGCCTTTTATGGGGACATATCATTCCGGAGAAAGGCAACAAGCCCGCACGCTGTGTAATTACCACAGCAACTATTGAAACATCTGCCGTACGCGATCACGGATCGGTAGCCCCTGACTTTGAGTCCATTCAAAAGAAAAAAGAATTCTTCGAGCGCTACTGGCCAAACTTGGAGCTGATCGGGACATTCCATTCCCACCCTTATGATTCACTGGATGAAGTTAATCATGAAACAGGTTGGCGAGCATCTAAAAAGGATGAGGAATTTTTCTCTTACATCCATGAGGTAATCGCACCAGAGCAAGATGAAATGGTGCACCTGATCCTGACAATCACCGAGCTGCAGCGCAATGGTTGGGCGTACCCGAGCCGACTAGCAAACAGTGAAATGGACAAAGGCTTTGTCCTATCAGCAGAAAGACGCAAGCTCTGGCTACGCGCCTATGCTTCATCGCATGCCGAAGATAACGGTGAAGGTTATTACTATCATCATGATGACGTACACCTACAAGCCCCTTCGCTGGAATGCCGATTCTTCGAGAACTAACACAATGCGGCAACTAACACGTTGCCGCTCTCTATTGAGCCAACAACTATAAGTATTACAAATGTAATACATTATCGTTCCAAATGCTTTGATTTAAAGACTTCTTTTCGATGGTGCTCTAGATAATACTTTTGCTCGTCTGTAAACGAGCCAACATTCAGCGGGTAAGAAATAGCCCAAGATTTTAGGACGTCGATAACAGGAGGCTCAGCAACCAGCAGCTCACCGTCATCAGCAAAAGAAATCCAACCACGGTCAAATAAACGGTCGATGTGCGGTGAAAGCAAGAAGCCATTGTAGCCATCTAGCTTTTCTATATTCGATGAATCACACCAAGGCTTACTATGACTAGCCACTAAGAAACGCTTATCAGCAAGTCCAGTCACACGACAGTGAGATTCAATGAGCTCCAAATTGCGACGATACTTACCTTGTCCTCGTCGAGACTTAACAAGTTGCTCTTTTTCAGTTTGAGTCAAAGATGTATCTTGCTCAAGCTGCTGCAAAGCAGCACTCTCTTTTTTCTCAACCTTCTCATCCATATCGACAGCAACAGGCGCTTCTGTTTCCTTACCAGCTAGTGAGAACAGAACCTGAGCTAACTCAGTAGAAACGCTAGCCAAATAACAGCCTTGGTTGCCATTACCGTTTTTTTGAATAGGGGAGTACTTTGCTGGTAATAGAGGCTCAATTTTATCGATATGATCTTTGGCACGAAATGGTTTCTCTAGCATGGTCCATTTCACTTTTACTAACCATCCTTCATCATCCCAATAGTCACCCTTATTACCAAACTCACTCGGTTTTGCTGAAGAGCAACATGCCTCTACAACTTCACCTATCGCTTTCACCTCTGCATATGCAAAAGAGAAAACGGTATCGCCTACCGCAGTACGAGGCATATTGTCGTAGCTATGGTTTTTTGCCCCGTTAGTATTCTTCTTCGGCGACCAAATATAGCCTCCGCGGATCTCCTCAGCATGAGTTTGTTTATGGTTAACCCACCAATACATTGCTGGCCTCGATATTCTAGAAAAGATGATGACTGATCCTCACACATGAAAAAGGGGGGAGCAACCCATTGAACAGTAAAGGTGTAATACGCCATGTCCATAAAGGTGTACTTTCAGGACAGTCCGCAGTGACATCGCTTTTATTGTCCAAGATCTCCTGTTGCACAAACCTGTACATGACCATAAAATCACATATAACATAATGGACACTATTGCAGGGTTACACAGATGCTCATCGGCTATGCACGGGTCAGTGCCAGCGACCAGTCGCTCGACATTCAAGTCGAGCAGCTGAACCAGCTGGGCTGCGAGAAGATATTCAGGGAGAACGCCAGCGGCAAGGACTCCGACCGCTCCCAGCTACAGGCGATGATCGATTTCTCCCGCGAGGGCGACACCATCCATGTCATGAAGGTCGACCGCCTCGCCCGCAACACCATCGACGCGCTACAGATCGCCGACACCCTTGCCGCCAAGGGCGCCGGCCTGGTATTCCACGATCTGGGCAACGTCGACATCAACAGCGACGTCGGCCGAGTGATCTACACCACGATTTCGGCCTTCGCCGAAATGGAGCGCAAGCGCATCCTTCAACGCTGCAACGAAGGAAGAGAAAGAGCACGGGCGGAAGGGAAGCACCTAGGCCGCTTCCCCGACACCGAGCTGCACAGCAAAATACGCCAGCTCGCCGATCAAGGGATGAACAAGCATGCCATCAGCAGGCAGCTGGGATGTAGCAGGACAACAGTTTACAAGGTTTTGGAAATGAACAATTTTGTCTGGAATGACTTTGGCACACTGGTATCGGCAAAAAATACCGGCTCGTTAATCATTATTGAAAACCATGCAGGGGAAACACGTAAGATGAGTATAAAAAAGTACCAACAAAGCGCTCTTGATGTATTTGAAAAATCGCAGGGCCTGATCGGTCAGCAGATCGCTATCAGAACCAGTCAAAACACCAATAACTGGGATACTTCCGAATGGTTCAGTGAGGTTGCGCCAAAATGATCGAGTTTCAACCTGAAATGGCGGGTGCCATAGTATTCGGGGCATTGGTAGTACCGGCCATCGTATTCTATCGCTCGCATAAAAAAATAAAGGTAAAACTAAAATATCTGGAAGATAAAAACCAAAACCTCAGGGCTGCGCCCCGACAACAGAATGACGAAGAACTGAAATCACTTTACCAGAAATTGCAAAACCAAGAGCGAAGTGCAGATCTGCTTGGTCGTATCATTGCCCAAAAAGATAAGGAGATATCTTCTACGCATGATGAAGTGATTGAATTAAAAAAAGAGTTGCGACAAACCAAGGAGCTTGTAGAGTCCTTGCGTTCAAAGCCTCAAACAGAACGCGTAGGAAAACGTACATGTCGTCGCCAAGACACTTTTGAACAATGCATTGAAATTGTCAGGCAACATCAACCTGACATGCAGGCTTATAAAGTGAATAAAATATTTCCCGAGCATTTCCAGTTTAGGCTGGACGTCTATGGAGCCGTCATAGATAACCTTAGCTATTTTGTAGAAATCGATACCGAGCAAAAAATCACCCTCCTGAAGAATAACGGAGAGGTATTAAAAACATTCGATAACAGTAGTGAGTTTAAGGGTTGGCTCAATTAAATGCGCAGCAACGTGATGATGCCCCCGCTAGCGGGAAGAAAGAAATTCGTTATGCCCGTCAATGACTAGGGCATAGAAAAAACGTACATTACAAACAGGCAGCAACAAGGAGGTTGATATGCAGCTAACCGTCGGCGAGCTCAAAAAAATGCTTGAGCTTTACTCGGATGATACGGAAATTTACTTTGGCGGGCTTGATTTCTACCGCTTGAAAACCCGGGGAGAAAAACTGGTTCAGATCGAGTTCGATCAATTGGTCTACAAGCAAAAAACGACAGGAAAAGTTGTGGTCGAAAATTTTGACTAAACATAAAGACCATAGGCATGAACTGGATCAACCCTAATATAATGTATTACATTTGTAATACACAGAACATCTACAACCCCCGACGCTTCACATAATCACTCAACGTACTCGGTGCAGCATCAACCAGTTTGGCTGTCGCCCTGATCCCTAACCCCATTGTTAGATATTTCTCTATTTGGTCACGTTTTGCATCAAGTTTGAGGGTTTTCGCAGGACCTTTAGGCCGGCCTAGTTGATGGCCGGCAGCCTTACGGGCTGCTAATGCTTCTTTAGTACGCATACGGATAAATTCGCGTTCGATTTCACCGGCAAGCCCAAGCATAGTGGCAATGATTTTTGATTGCAGCGAACCGTCAAGTTGCATGTTCTGTTTAGCAATATGTACTTTCAGCTGTTTTTCCATGCATAGCTCGAGAATTTCTAATACCTGCAGAGTAGAACGAGCCATACGCGTGACTTCTGCAAAAACAATGGTATCGCCTTGTGTCATCCCTTCTAGCAGGCTGCCAAGTTTCCGCTGCCGCCATTTTTTTCGTCCTGACACGGTATCTTCAACAAACACAAGATCAGAAAGACCGCTCCGGTTAGCGTATTCGTAAATTCCATGTTTTTGGTTTGAGATATCCTGGCTATCCGTTGAAACACGTAAGTAGGCATAGCTAGTCATAAGTCATCCTTGTTTATAATTTATTCATATCACGCTATAGGATCTTATGGTTAAAAGGAACTGTGTAAGTTATTGATAGAGTGTAATTATGCTTCCTGTAGCGCGCTGTGAGCAAAGATCTTGGCTTGGTAAGGAAATTTTGCGGGGTTGATGCTAAGTGCTCTTAGGTTTGGATTGAGGCCGCTTTTGGTTGTTGTTTTTATCTTGATTGTGAGTTGAGATTTGTTGTATCAGGTGATGTTAGTTTGTTTAAGGATGCTGAAGCGTCAAAGACTTATCCACATATCCACGCTATATAACAATATATAACCCTATATATAACTATATAGAGTATATAAAGTATATAGGCTCAAAATTGACCTTTTTAAACAATACGTTAAGTCACTTTAGGTCACAAATTTTTCCGGTTAATGATCTTTTTTTTCCTGCAACTGATCTTTTTTTTCCTGTAAAGGTCACATGATTTTCCGATCTAATGATCTTTTTTTTCCTGTAAAGGTCACATGATTTTCCGATCATGCTTCCGGGAATATGGGGATAACTCTAAGTCTGTGTTTTATTGGTTCGCTGTGCTTTTCAAAGGGTCACATAATTTTCCTAAGAGAGTTTGTTATGGCATAGCAATCAGGCATAATTGGGCTTTTGGTCACTGCTTTTTCCGATTTCCCCGCTGAAACCGGAAAATTATGTGACCTTAACACGCAAATTTGGTTATTTTAGGGGGAGGGGCAGTGACCAATTTGGAGTTGCAATTGAAGGGCACACAGCAGGAAATTGTTCGCACGGATGACAGCAAGCAGCTACCGGCGCAGTTTTTCAAGAAGAGCCATGATCTTATTTTCAGCCAGACCTCCCTTTCAGCCCGGGAACACGATTTGATGGCACTGCTGCTGAGCCGATTGCATGAGGAGCATTGGGAGTCGTTCAAGAACGGGCTTATTCCCAAGTCGCCGGCTTACAATTTCAATTCCGATGTGCTGTGCGAATGGCTCGGTGTGAAGAAAGCCGATCTCTACAATACGTTGTCCGATACGGCTGACAGGTTGTCTGATCGTAAAGTGGGAATAAAGCGTGAAGGAAAACAGAGTTTTGCCTTTATCCCGCTGTTCAAGCGCCTCGAATACCAAGATGCGGTATTGACGATGACTCCCAATGATGAGCTGATGCTTGAATACCTAGGCGTTTCGCAAGGACATGCCCAGGTCGATCACCGGGTCTTCCGCAAGCTGAGGCGAGAACACTCCAAGCGCCTTTATCCGCTTCTGTGCCGTTTCAAAAACGAGGGGACGAAGCTGCACCCTCAGTCTATTGCCGACCTACATGCTTTTTTCGGTTTGCTCAACGAAAAAGGTGAGCTGATCAAGAAAAGCTACGCCAACAACAAGGTCTTCATCGAGCGCTGTATCAAGCAGTCTATCGAGGAGATCGCTAAGACGGACCGAAATATCGAGTTCGACATTGGTCCCGATGGTTATATTGGTTACCAGCCAATCAAGAAGGGCCGTAAGATCGACAAAATCGATTTTCTGTACAACTGGACCACCGTCCATCAAAAAAAATCGCGGGCCAAGAAGCCTGTACTGGAAGAAGCGTTGACGTATTCCGATGCCGTGAAGACATATTGGGATATTGAATTCGAACGGGCAATTCCTACTCCGGCGGAGTTCCATAATGTGAAGAACCGACTGGGCGAACTTGCTATGGATGATGACATTGCAATCAATGAGGCATTCATGCTGAAGTTCAAGGGCGCGATGGCTATTGTTGAGGAATACGGCACTTAAGAAACATGTAAGCTGATTAGCTTCTTTTTGATGTTATTGATTATGTTATATAGTTTGTAAAATATTAAGTTATAGTGCATTAGAAAAGGCATTATTGATCCCTTTCTAATGTAATTGACCTATCCCCTATTTCACCCGCTCCCGATCTATGCCGAGCAACTTTAGACCCGCGACCAATTCCAGAACCAAACTGTTATGTTACAGGCACATGAATACCACACGACAAGGATTGTTTAACGGAATAAATCAGGGACGGATACAAGGACAGGGCGCTGTTGCAGCAGCGTAGCCTGAACAGGAAAGGAATAGCATAGCCACTCCATTCTGCCGCTTAAATGCGGTCGTATCAACTCGTCTTATTTGAACCAACTCCCAACTTTTTAGGAAACCGACCTTTCCTGGTCGTAGCGGGGACAACCACGCCAGCGACATAAAATAAGTGGGCGGCCTGCCGGTTAGCAATACGGCATAAAGAAACAGGCGGTGACAACCGGACTCCCGTCTTGACGGGGACGTACCCGTATCATGGTTGCAGTAGATACGGGTAATAAGCAGGTAAGGCGAAACGGGTGATAACCATACATTGCCCTGCTGTTAGGTATGACCTGAGTGTGACGACGTCACGCGTTGAACAGGCGCAAACCAGCAGGGAAACGGAAGAGAGTAACGCCTCGACCTGCAACGGTACTGGCGAACCGTGCGACTATGCCCAGCCCTAACTAATCTGTCGCAGAACCATCGCACCTGATAAAGGATCCGGAAGAAGAGCCAACATACTTTCTTTGATGGAAAAGCGGGTTGATGCTAACGCACTTGTGTGGCATCACCCAGCCCCCGTCATAGATACCTGTACGTAAAAAACGTCCGATATTCACGTACAACCAGCCAATGAACAGCCTCCATCACACCACACATAACTGTTTACCCCTTAGTCTTCGAAAAAAAATTTCGCGGCTGTCCGGATTTAACAGCGGTAAATTGGTCACTTTGTGACCAGTAATCCAAACGGTACTGCATGGCTTTATATACTCTTCATGGAGACTAACCAACGCGCAAGGACGGAGGACACATGAAAACCTGGCTAACCCTGTTGTTCATTTTGGCCGTACCAACAGCAGCGACCGCGGCAAGCTTCACGGCCACTGAGCAATGCCCGCATTCCCGGAAGCTGAAAGAATTAAGCTGCCAACCATCTCTACCAACACTTACCGTCGGGAAAACCTACGCAGCACTGAAGTACAACTCTCCGGAAGAAAAAGTCATTTGGATCGATATTCCCGGACAAGGAAAAAGATGGACCTATGCCTATTGCGGCAATGCCGAAGGCGAGATCGGTTATAACAACCCAGATAGGAAAGCGAAGCACACACCCGGCATGTTTGATTACTACAAGCTTGCGATAAGTTATTCGCCGGAATTCTGCATATCCAAAGACGATTACAAACAGGAACAGTGCAGCCGGAACTGGATAGTCCATGGCCTATGGCCCCAGTACGATAACAGCAAGGAAAAAGGCTATCCGTTAGAGTGTGCTACCCAACAAGGGAAATTTGATGACATAGACAAAACGAGGATTTGGCAGTACATGCCATCTGATTATCTAATCTGTCATGAATGGAACCGGCACGGTACCTGTTCCGGCCTCAAGCGCTCGGAGTACTTCGCATTGACGGAGAAGCTTTGGCAAACTTTAACCCTACCAAGCTTGCAGCACCGCCATTACAGCGCAACCGAGCTCAAAGAACAGATCATCTCCACTAACCAGCAATTGAATAGCTATATGATTGAGCTCGCATGTGACGAAAACCATCGGTCGCCGAAAGCCAGCGATGATACCCTCGATGAGATCCGCATCTGCTTCGACCGCAGCGGTGAACCGATGGCTTGCACAGAGAAGGAGAAATCCTGCAGCACCGGACGTTTCATGGTCAGGACGATTGAGGGTAATTAGCATGGCAACTATCCTCGAAACGCCTCCCACAACCGTAAGCAATGAGCAGCAGGTGCTGGCTGAGGCTCTGGATGTGGCGATTCCCGGCAAGCATAACGGTAATCTGCTGATCGGGACATGGAATATCCGCCGGTTCGGTAACCTGACCCGTAAATGGGGAGAGGACGGCAATGACTACAGCCCGAAAAGGGATCTCCGGAGCCTGCTATCCATTGCCAGTATCATCCGCAGGTTCGATGTCTGTGCGGTACAGGAGGTCGGCAGCAACCTGAGGGCATTGCGGGATATGATGAAGTATCTCGGTGACCGCTGGGCCTTTATCATGACCGACGTCACCAAGGGCAAAAAAGGAAATAGCGAGAGACTTGCCTATATCTTCGATACCGAACGGGTACAGTTATCAGGGCTCGCCTGCGAACTGGTACTCCCGCCGGAAGTCCTGGAAGATCCGAATAACATCAGCAAGCAGTTTGCCCGGACACCCTATGCGGTAAGCTTCAGGGCGGGAGACGAAACATTTATTCTGGTGACCGCCCATATTCTATATGGTGACAGCAGCCAGGAGCGCGTTCCCGAACTGGAAGCCATCGCTGAGTGGATGGCAGACTGGGCGAAAAAGAGCAAGCGGTTCCACCATAATCTGATCCTACTAGGTGATTTCAATATCGACCGGGAGGGAGACCCATTATGGGATGCATTTAGTTCGACAGGCCTTGTCGTACCCGATGCACTCAACAAGGTACCGAGATCGATTTTCCACGGAGGGAAGGATGACAAATTCTACGACCAAATTGCCTGGTTCACCCAGTCGAGGAAGGCCCAGCTGAATATGTCATTCCTGGACGCCGGTAATTTCGACTTTGTTCCGGTCCTCTACCCTAGCCTCACCCGGCAGCAGTTATCGCACCGCATTTCCGATCACTACCCCCTATGGGCCGAGTTTGCCCGGCGGTAGGTAACTGACACGGAGCATATTTCACAACACAGCACAATGCCTCGCAAAACGGGGCATTTCTTTTTCCCGAGCTCAAGAACTGCACTAACCTCAAGCTCTCGCAGCCATCAGAGAGACACATGCGCTTCCTCAAACTCCGTACCGACCACAACCGGACCCGGCGCGACGGCAGCCGATATGTCACCCCGCTGATCGTCGACGCGCCGCGCAAGTTTGCCCCGAGCGATAGCCGTACCGAGACCAGCTTGAAGCGCACCCGCTGCCAGCTGATCACCGGTGCCCACGATTCCGGCAAAAGCCGCTGGCTAACGCGCCTGCGGGA
Source organism: Photobacterium sp. AWH4_225 (assembly GCF_056158405.1). Classification (NCBI taxonomy): domain Bacteria; kingdom Pseudomonadati; phylum Pseudomonadota; class Gammaproteobacteria; order Vibrionales; family Vibrionaceae; genus Photobacterium; species Photobacterium sp. AWH4_225. The sequence continues at coordinate 42,936 of NZ_JBSWTF010000006.1, forward strand.
AAACCGCAACGAAATCTGGGGCCGCAAGCCACAGCCGGTATTGCTGGAAGGATTGATGCCGCTATCCAGCTGGGTAGAAGTAAAGGGGATAGAGCGATGGTACGCTGATTTTACTGCCGGCGAGGACGCCCCAACGCCATGGCAACGGCTCAACCTACAGCTCAAAGCCGACCTGCTCGCCGATTACCTGCTCGATACCCAGACGCTGCTGTTTGTCGACGATGCCCACAAGCTAACCGGACGCAAGGCGCAGGTCGCCCGAAAATGCATGATGTCGGCCAAGCTGTGGCTGGTTGCAGCCAGCGAAGAGGGCCGCCTTCCGCCTTCCATCCGCCCAATCATCGAGCGCCGTGATCCCCAGCGTATCAACCTCGAGAGCGACGTCAGCTACGATACCACCAAAGCACTGGTCTGGTTCCTAGTCGCACTCTGTGTCGTCGCCGGAGCCTGGGAGGCCGGGGCCGTGATAGGCGGCCTGCAGATGCTCGGCAGCGGGAGGCGCTCTACCCGTGCTGACTAGCATCGTAAGAATACTCCTGCGCGCGCTGGTTGTTGCCCTGCTGATCCTGCACGCGGCACTGACATCCGTTGCCACCCTAATGCTTCCGGCTGATGCCAAAGCGGCGGAAGAGGGGCCGGGGTGGCAGATCAGCCTGCCGTGGAGCCAGCCGGCAGAAGCACCGCCGGACATCCAACCATTCGAGCTACCAACCCTCAAAGGAGAGGCGCCGCACTTTGTGACGCCGTCACCGGCTTTGGCACCGGCCCCGAAGGTCGACCCCGATGCGATTTTCACCGTGATCAACAACTGTTACCCGGAGAAAACCAAGTTCAAGATCGATCTCAGCCTAGTTGCCGGGGTACGTTCGAGCATCGACCAGTTCAACAGCAGCGACTGGCCGGCGATCACCGACCACTACATCGGGGTCGTCGGCGAGATGCCGCTCTATTCGACCACCGAGCAGGCTAGGGAAAGGGAGTGGGAACACAAACGCAGGGTCGGTACCGCCAAAAATGTCGCGACCTTTGCCCAGGCCCTGGCCAACCGTAACCATGCCTACCGCGAGATGGGGTTATATCTGGTGATGGAAGCCCGTTCGCAGGCGCGGGTCAGGCAGGGGATCGCCAATATAACCGAGCAGATCGGCTTCCTCGAGAAAGTGGCCGCTGCCCAGCGCGATATCCTCAAATACGAAAGCCAGATTGTAGAGAACCGGCTGGCGTTGATCTCGATGTGTGACACCGCGAAGCAGGAGCAGGTAAACACCTACCTGAAATCGCTCGCCTACCTGCCGCCACCGGATAACTCTTTGCAGCAAAGGTTGCCCCAATGAAATGGCTCAACCATACCCTGATTGCCGGTGCGGTCTGCGCCGTGATATCACCGCCCCATGTTGCGGCCTGTGTAGCGGGGGCAACCGCCCCTGACTGGTTTGAATATATCGCCAAATTAACGGGGCGCCATATCAAACACCGGGGCCCGACCCACATCTTCACCCATTGGCTGCTTGCCGCCGTTGCCTCTACATTTATCTGGGACTACCACGGTCTGCTGGCTGCCTTTGCATGGGGCGGTGTCAGCCATATCCTGACCGATGCCATGACGGTATCGGGCGTGCCGTTCTCGCCCTACAGCGACAGGCGCTTCCACCTGTTCGGCGGCCGTTTCCGTACCGGTGATCCTATCGAGTACGCAATCGCGGCCGGCGTAGTCGTTGCCTGTATCGCCATCGGCCATGTCACCGGCAGCGGAAGCTTTGCACCTTTTTTCTATGACTGGAGCGGGCTATACCAGCAAGGCCTGATTGATGGTGCCGAGTGGAAGGCCAACCGGTTTAGACTTATTTAGTGTATTACAAATGTAATACACTAAATGGCTTTAATGTTTATTGTGAATAAATCACTTGTCACGTTGAATGCTTGCTTGAATTATCCGACTCATAATATTGGTCTGCTAAGTGAGGGAAGCAGATACGAAAAACACTCACCGCAATTAGCTAATGGCCTCGGCCAGAATGGCAATCTCTTCAGCCAAACCTGACAAAACAAAGGGGATGAACCAAGCCAGCAGGTTAACTAGAACCCCTTAATAATATTTAACTTTTTTCATTGCTACCGAAGTGTACTCTTGAGCAAATTCCAATAGCCGGAACGATCCTATGTATATGCGTAATGATAAAAATAAAAGATGCTTACCTACATCGTTTACCACCCAGAAAAACAGTGTACATGATAACAAAACTAGTCCGACATCACTGTATATCACACCTTCCTTCTTCAGAAAGCAGCGGGGCGGCTAATGAATATCGGGATTTTCATTAGCGGGGATGTGCAGTACTGGCGCCCACTCGCGGATCAGACCTATCAATACCTCGAAAGGCATCTGAGCCGTATTGGATACAAGATCAGCCTGATCAACCCACAGTTTATAAATCAACAGTTCTACCACCTGCTCAATATTGACTGTGTTTTTATTGCCCAGCACGATATGTTAGCTACGAAGGGATACACACAGGCATTACTGGATATCGAGAATATCCACTATGTCGGTTGTGGTGTGGAAACTGCCAATAAAACCTACAACAAGAAAAGCCTAAAAAAAATATTAGGCTACGAAAACCTGCCCGTTGCTACATATCGTGAAATTTCCCGGAATAGCCATTCTTCATATGAGGAAGTGTTTGATTTCGCGTCATCACATATCAAACTCAGCACACTGACGCAAAAACTCTGGTATGGCGAAAGCATTATCGATATTCGCGACACTGCCAGCACCGAAAGACAACTTCAAGAATGCTTCAAGTTCTGCGATACGGCAATGGTCGAGCCCTATAATCCGCAGACAGTACATATGGCCTGTATCATCATCAACAGAACACCGCTTGCCATAGTTAAAAGGGCGAGTATGACCAACGGTTCCCCCTATATCTACACCGATAACTACAGTATTGATCCCAACGATGCATTACAAATTGAACTGCTCTCCCAAAGAGCCTGTGATCTTCTTGCGCTGGAAGGACTGGTCCAGATTGACTTCCAGGTCAGCCGTGCATTCGGAGTCGTGTTTGAAAATGTATTAACGTACCCGCCTATTTATCAGGGAGGAGGTTTTATAACCGCCCTGAACAAGGCGAAAGCCGACCCAGAAGCAATATTGAAAAGCCTCATCCAGGAGGCCAATTGCTATTGCGTTATTTAAGTAATTTTTTAAACAAGGCAGCGATAAAAGTTATGCTTGATTTGATCGTAAAATATGCACGTTTTTCAAACAACAACAAGAGTACTCACAGACTGATTATTACCATTTACCTTCTGTGGCTACCGTTAAATAGCATTTTTTTACTGGAGACTGAAAATTTAATCTGGGTAGCCACACTCGTTATACACTTTACCGGAGTTATTTTCTTCCACCAAAGTTCAGACTACAAAGCTAAATACCTCCATAATTGACCAACACGGAATGCCCTTGATGCAAGAATAACCTTGCTCCCTAAACTTTTATGTATTACATTTGTAGTACATAAAAGAGAGGGCAACCCCGTGAAAGTCATCGCTATTATCAACCAGAAAGGCGGCGTGGGAAAAACCACTACGGCCATCAACCTGAGTGCCCAGCTTGCCAAAGAAGGCAAGCGCACTCTTGCTATCGACCTCGACCCGCAGGCCAACTTGACCGTCGTACTCAGCGGCGGACAGTTCGAGTTCGAGACGACTATCTCGCATGTTTTCGAATCGGCCAAGAAGCACCCGATCAGCCAATCTATTGTCCCTGCCCAGGCCGGTGGCGATAACTTCGACAACCTTTCACTATGCCCGGCAGATATCCGCCTGAGCCGGGTGATTGAGCAGAGCCTTACCAAGGTGCATCGCGAGCGTATCTTGCTTAAGCAGTTGGATACCATCAAAGATGATTACGATCTGGTTATCTTGGATTGCCCGCCTAACCTCAGCCTGACATCCGTCAACGCTATGATGGCCGCCGATCTTTTCCTGATCCCGGTTGATGGCGGATCGTTCTCGTTGA